>PBUB01000015.1:0-32500 GCA_002729885.1 Spirochaetaceae bacterium | reverse complement strand
GGTGATGACCCAGATTGGGCCTGCATCCACTGAGATACAGCTCTTGTAGGCTTTGCATTTCATTGTGGTAGCACAACATACCCGTTTTTGAAGTCAATGGAGTCCTGAGTCAGGTATCATCCACGAATGTGATATCCACCGTCTACATTGCGAATCTCGCCGGTAACCCTTCCGTATGGCCTCAGCAAATAGGTGGATTCCCATGCCAGATCCTCCGGCCTGGCATTTCCCAGCGGGCTGTGTTTTTCACAGAATTCCACGGCTTCGGCCAGTCCCTGGATTGCACTACCTGCTTTACTACCGGTATATGGAGAGAATCGTATCGCATTCACCTTGATGTTATGCGATACGCCCAGCTCGTAGGCCAGTTCCACGACGATCCTTTCCAGTGCTGCTTTGGCCACACCAATATTCTTGTACGGATGATAGGCCACCTTCTCAGCGCCCAGGTAACTAAGAGCCAGAATGGAGGAATCCTTTTTCAGAAGATTGTTCTGGATTAATCCTCGGGTTAGGGAAACCAGACTGTAGGCAGACACATCCATGGCGCTGAAGAATTCATCCTTCGTTACATCCAGGATCGATTTGATAACCACGCCCGCTTTGATGGTTTTGTCCATGGCGATGGAATGCAGAAATCCATCTAACTGAATATTTTGTTGGCTTAATGCCTGGCAAAAATCCTCAATACTACCATCCAGCGTGACATCCAGGGGAAACATCGGCGTGTCTTCCCCCAGTTCTGCCTTAACTGTTGCTTCGAATGCAGCGTAGGTCTTATCCAGGAAATCCGCTGCTCGGTCGGAGATACTGGCATGATATTCTGTTCTACCCAGTCCAGAGCAAACAATATTAGCTCCTTCTTCCCTGGCCTGTCTTGCAATGGAAAGTGCCAGGGATCCAGCATCTGTGATTCCTGTGATCAGGATAGTCCTGTCTTTCAGTGCATCGTTCATTGTTTCCCGCCTGGTGGGTTCTCTCCGACTTCATGGACCGGTGCCGCGAGGGGCATCCCGGACCAGTGCCAAATTGTTCCCCCTGAATCCGAAAGCAACGAAAAGAGAAAAACGAATATTGTAATACGAAAAAATATGCGCAAGTGTGGACAAAAGGACCAAGCATGGGTGAGGCGGCCCGGCAGGGTGGACCGGCGAGCCGTCAGTGACTTGATGTCTTCCACTCGACAGTGAATGGGCAACGACGACTTCTGACCGCATGCGAAAGTTCCTTTTCATTATCCCTGCTACTCTGTTCATATTTACCAGTTGTAGTTTGCTATCTCCGGAGCGACCTCCGCAGATCGATACGGTCATTTCTCAGATGGAGTTCAATCGCTCCGTGACCTTCAGGCTCCTGGGTGAAATTCAGAAAACCGGCAAAGCCGACCAGGTACTCCGATGGTCTGCTGGCGAACATGCTCCCATTGGCTGGCATCTGATGCATCTGGCCGCTTCCGAAGATCGATTCGCTGTGATGCTGGGAGCACCTGGCCTTGTGTCAGAAAGTTATTCTACCAAATTCAGCAGTGGAAAAGATGCAGCCCGTGATGTACCGTCAGCCAGCGCCGTGAAGAAGTATCTGGATGACACCAGGGCGTCCTTGATCCAGGCTCTGGAGAGTTTTGATCTGTCCAGGATTGGCGAAAAGCCGGCGGCGGATGCACCTTTCGATTACGGTACAATTATCAAGATTCTATCGTTTCATGAGGCCCACCATCAAGGACAGGCCCATGCAACATTTAATCTCTACAAGGATCGCTAATTCGGTCCTTAGTTTGAATCACCCGGGCTCGGTATTACAGGTTGACTCTGCCGGTCCCGGGGGAAGTGTCCTACTATGTCCTGGAGGAATCTGGCTGTACCTGTAACCCTTTTTATCGTAGCACTGGGCTGGTTTGCCTCTGTGTTTTCGCAGTATTCTTCTGGTGTAGCCATTCGAGCCGATGGTACCATTAAACTGGAAAAAGCCATTCAATGGTATGAGAGAGGTAGCTTTTACTATGAATATCCTCAGAAGGAGCTGGATCCTGAGGAACGGGGTATTGCCTATCATCTTTCCGGGGCCATGCCTCATCTGACTACTTACGAAAATAAAAGAGTCATTACCTATCCCGAGTCCTTTGCAATCTTCGTTGGAATATGGCAGGCCATGCTTCCATCTTCCAGTCTTGCATGGATATCCATCCTGTTCTTCCTGGTGGAACTGGCGGCCTTTCTCTGGCTGGCACGAAGTGCGTTGGAACTGAGTCTACCCATCACTCTTCTTGGCGGGCTGCTATTTCTGTTCTGTACGCCCCATTATATCTTTAGCCTGCAGCTACAGGAAGTGGTGGTGGCCAGCAGCTTGCTTCTGGTTGCCATTGCATTGTTCCTGAAGCAAGAGAATAATGCCGGAGCAGCCATTTCCGGGGCTCTGGCTTCCATCGCATTCTCAGTGCGACAGGAAGTAGTAATTGCAGCATTGCTACTGTGCATTCTGGTGTTCGCCGGCAATGAATGGCGTTTCTGGAAAGGAGACAATTCCCGGCAGGCCCGGTCGCGATCCGGTTTTACCGGACTTATCGGTGGACTAATAAAGCGAAATGATCTGGTATTTGTATTTGGTGTGACTTTTCTCATTGGATTTGCCATCTATCTTGCCTACAACACGGCTCTGTACGGCGAAGCCCTGGGCAGTCGCTATGAAGCCGTAAAGGATGGCAGCTCGGGTATCGCTGCAAGATGGCACATATTCAGATCAATTCTAGTGGGAAATTTTGATCCGGCCAGACCGGTTCTGGGGCTGCTCGCCCAGATGCCATTTCTGATGCTATACATTGCGATGCCCTTTCTTTATGGCAGCCTTTCGCGGGAAGCTCGATTTCTGGGACTTCTGGGTATTATTACCGCGATCTCGGTGGCATTGATTTCGCCAAACGATTCCTGGGGAGGCTGGGGACAGAGATTCACTATGATTGTCCATGGCCCCCTGATTCTGGGCTTTCTGGCAATTCTGCAGAAACTTCAGACCGGAAAATCCAGGAGATTGCTTCGCTCGCTAGCTTTGATTTCTGTGAGTTTCCTGGTGGCAGGAGCTTTCTGGCTGGCATCGTTTGGCTGGAAGCTGGAGAGACAGACACTTAATTACACCGCAGAGATTCAAAGCGATCTTCGCAGGGTTCGCTCATTACCGGAAACAGAGAATGCTCCGGTTATCTCCACTGCAGACCTGTATTACTGGGCCGGTCTGGAATATTTCAAGCAACCCCTGTTTCAACTTCGTGAAGATAGTTCGGTGGCATCGGACCTGGACTATTTTATTGAGCGGGCAAAAGACTCGAACATCAACTACATTGTGATTCGAGATTCAGCGATGTACCGAGAGAAAGAAAAAAATCGGTATGATTCGCTTATTCAGCACCTTGAGAAAGAGCGAAAGATCAAATTGGAATCAATTCCGGAAACCGAGTCAGGAACGGAGCGATTCTACAGATTTCGAGTATCTGACATTTGAAGTGCTGGCGCCTATGCGTGCCCATGACCCAGGCTTCTGGCCTGAACCCTGCGCCAGCTGAAAATGAGACCCAGCAATCCCAGTGGAATAATCGCCAGGGCAACTCCCTGCATACCGAGCATGAACAATTCTGCCTGGTGCCTGGTTAGAAGGGATCCATCCGGCAGGTGACTGTGTCCGGAAAATGCATGAAATAGTACTCCAGAGAATGCCACACCCATGCTCTGACCTGTGTAGCGGAACAGACCCAGAAGCCCGGCTGCTACTCCGCGACGATGAGCCGACACACTGGACATGATTGCATTGTTGTTGGGAGCCAGAAAGAGACCCAGACCTGCTCCAAAAAGTACAATTCTCCAGATTACATCGATGTAAACCATATCAAGATGTATGCCTGCGATAGCCCATTCGCCAAGCATCAAAAGTATCAATCCGGCACTGGCTACACCTCTGGGACCGAATCGATCGGACAGTCGACCGGAAAGCGGCGAAAGAACCATTAAAGTCAATGGCAAGGGCAGGATCAGAATACCCGCTTCCTGTGCGGAGAGCCCGCGAAGCCCCTGCCAGTACCAGGGAAAAATAAAGGTCATGGCCGCCAGAGAAATTGTAGCGCAGACGCCTGCGATCTGTCCAAAAACGAAACCTCGAATGCGAAACAAGCTCATGTCGATAAGCGGATGCGAATGACGGATTTCCATCTGATAGAGAATCGCATACAACAGAACTCCTCCGAGAAGGCAGGCCAGAACTTCTGGCTCGGTCCAGCCGACCTGGGGTCCCAGGGTCATTCCCAGTAACAGAAATCCAGAGCCAACCAGTAGAGTTCCCGCTCCGGCCCAGTCTACAGGCTCCTGTCGACGATGCGTCTTTAATGGAGGCAAAACGAATGCAGCAAAGATTACGGAAACAAATCCGATGGGAACATTGATAAGAAATACAGAATGCCATTCATAGTTCGTTACCAGAAATCCTCCCAGGCTGGGGCCAATGGCCGCTCCGCCGCTTACCAGGATTGCCTGCAGGCCCATGGCCAGTCCGCGTTTACCTTCGGGAAAAGTATCTGTGATTATGGCCAGGGTATTGGATGTAATCATGGAGCCGCCTACACCCTGAAAGATTCGTCCCAGGATCAGACCTTCCATGGACTGGGAGTAGGCGCAGAACAGGCTTGCCAGTGCAAAAATGGATACCCCGGAAAGAAAGAGCTTCTTTCTACCCAGGATGTCCGAGATCCTTCCGAAGATGGGCACCAATCCAGTCAGTGTAAGTGTATAGGCTATGACGCTCCATTCCACCTGGGCCATGGAAGCTCCCATGTCCCGGCTGATGCTGGGCAGCGCAATGTTCAAGATTGTAACATCGATAACTACCATGAACAGACCGGAGGCTACGGCCAGAAGCACGAGATACGGATTGGCTTGTTCTTCGGCGGAGCGGGCAGCAGACATAGTAGTCAGTGTTATTCGACTGTGTAAGGAGACAACAGGATTCCACCGTTTCCGGAGGGGTAGCGAGGCCCAGCGAGCACTGCAGGCACCCGGGCTCTCACACCGGGCAGCCTGCCTATTTCACCATGCCCGGGAGGATAGGAAGTTGAGACTGCCCATAGATCCTCTACGAATATCGCGCGAACAAGGACAGGATGCTTTGCGGACCGAGACCGCGGAACCAGCAGAGCGGATCGCAGGCCGGAGTTGTTCTAAAGATGCCGGACTATTGGTACCGGACTTTCTGACACATATTCCATAGAATCTTCGGTTGTGTCTGTGAACCCGGTGGGTTTTGTTGGGCGGATGGCTCGGGCTTTAATTACAGGCGCTGCAGGGCAGGACGGTTATTTTCTGTCTCGATTGCTCAAGAGCAAAGGATATGAAGTGCACGGTCTGGACCGACCGGGAGCGGAAGATCGTATGGAGTCCATCGAGCCAGCTCGCCGATGGAATGCTTCCCTGCTGGATGATGGAGCACTTCGCGAACTTCTGTCTCAGGTCTCTCCTGATGAGATCTATCACCTGGCTGCTTTCAGTTTTGTATTAACATCCGCCGACCAGGAAAAGTCGGTACTCAAAAATAATCTGGAAGCCACCCACAGTCTGCTGAGCGCCAGCCGGGAGCTTCTTCCCTCCAGCAGATTCTGCTTTGCCGGCTCCGCAGAAGTCTTTGGTAACCCAGATCATTCCCCTCAGTCTGAAAGCAGTGCGATACGGCCGGTCACCGTCTATGGTGTTACCAAAGCTGCGTGCCAGCATCTTATGGGAGTGTATCGCCAACAGGGTTATTTCGCCTGCACCGCAACCTTGTTCAATCATGAATCCAGTCGAAGATCAGGTCAATTTGTAACTCAAAAAATCGTCAAGACTGCCATTGCCATCCAGCAGGGAAAAGCCAGCGAGATTCGTCTGGGAAGCATGGATGCAGTGCGAGACTGGGGCTATGCCGGAGATTATGTGGAAGCGATGTGGAGGATGCTCCAGGGGTCGGAGCCCAGGGACTATGTTATTGCTACCGGACACGGTCATACGGTACAGGATTTCGCAGAACTGGTTTTTACAAAACTGGGCCTGAACTTGCAGGACTGGCTCATCATCGATCCTGAGTTGGTGCGTCCACCGGAAGCCTTTCCCCGAATAGGCGATGCCTCCCGCATAAAAGAGGATCTGGGCTGGCAACCTGTCATGAGTTTTGAGGATCTGGTGGATGAAATGGTTCAGTCGGCGCTACACTCGCAGTAAGTGAGTTCTCGAGGCTGAAGGTTGCCGTTCGGTCAGCGGGTTTTGCCGCAACTCTGTGGTAGGGCCGATTGCTTTTCCCCAAAAGAACACTACCAGCAGCCTGGCCTGCACTGGATGCATCTGAAAAATCGGTTGCCCAGGAAAAGCTACACAAACATCCAGAACAATGTCTGACTCCCTCAAAAGAAAACTAGGAATCTGGACCGCCACCTTTGCGGTCTTTGCCAGCATGATTGGCTCCGGTATTTTTGGAAATACCGGAGAAGTGCAGGCCAAGGTCGGTGATCCTCTGATGGTCATGTTTCTCTGGTTTTTCTACGGACTGGTGGCCATTGCAGGTGCGCTGACCTACTCCGAGCTGGCAGCAAGAATGCCGGAAGCGGGCGGGGAATACGTCTATCTGAAAAAGACCTTTGGTCCTATGTGGGGATTTTTATCTGGCTGGGTTTCGCTCATTGCCGGTTTCTCCGCACCGGCAGCCATTGCAGCCTTTCTTTCGGCGGGATATCTTTCTTCACTGCTTCAAAGCCTTGCTCCTGAATCCGGCTTCACCGTGTTTTTCGTTTCCTGGAAATTTACAGTCACACTATTCAGCTGGGAGCTGGCGATCTCTGCGAAGCAGATTTATGCAATCTTCTTGATCTTGATCTTTAGCGTGTTTCATGGTGTGGGAGTCAAGAAAGGTGGATGGATCCAGAATGCTCTTACTGTGATGAAGCTGGGCATTGTGCTACTGTTCCTGGTGGCCGGTCTCGTGGCCGCTTTCACCGCCGATGGCCCGGTCCATGATCCCTTCCGTTCTGATGGGATTCAATGGGGCGGAGTTGGCGTTGGACTGCTCTGGGTTCTATTCGCATACAGCGGCTGGAACGGAGCATCCTATCTGGCCGGCGAAATCGAGAATCCAGAGAGAAATGTACCCCGAGCTATGATGTGGGGAACTCTTCTAACCGCAATCCTCTACGTTCTAATAAATCTGATGTATTATCTGGCAGCACCGGCCAGCGAATTCTCCGGTCAACTCACGGTGGCTTCCATTATTTCCACCAGGCTATTTGGAACAGGCATTGCCGTTTTCTTTAATGTTTGCTTTTGCTTGATACTCCTGTCGACGCTTTCGGCTCAGGTAATGATTGGGCCCAGGGTGTACTATGCCATGGCTCGGGACGGATTATTTTTCAAATTCGCAAGTAAAGTTCATCCAAAATTTGAAACTCCACTGTATTCCATTCTCGTTCAAGGGGCGCTGTCTATAGCCTACATCCTGACCGGTAGTTACTATGATGTCATGACCTACATGGGATTCAGTCTTTCCATTTTTCCCTTTCTGACCGTTATAGGTCTGTGGAAGCTCCGTAAGAATGCACCCAATGCACCTTACAAGGTTCCATTCTTTCCCATTACTCCTCTATTTTTCCTGGCTGTAACGCTACTGATTATGATCGCCAGTGCTGTGGATGAATGGTTGAACGCTCTTATCGCGCTCGGGGCGATTGGCGTGGGAGCGATAATCTATTTCCTATGGCAGACGGTTCATCAGAAACAGGAGGATTCCTGATAGTTCCCTCAGTTGCCATTGGCTGAATATCCGGAAAGGACTGTTAGGAGTGATCTGTAGGAGCGGGATATCGGGCTCGGGCTCGGGCTCAGCCTGCTTCGATTTTAAGAACGTTGATATTCAGCCGCTCCGGGATCGCACCGCGGTTTTCGCCGCGCTGTTTTGAGCCATATCCGTAATCGGTAGCCGTAGCACCGGGCTGTTCAGGGACCCGGCCGCTAAAGATATCCATAGGAACGTAGCTGATCTTCAAGAAAGCCTCTGGCTTCCGGTGACTCGATCATATCCAGTTGAATGAGCAGGGGATTGTTTCTGGATGCTTGAAACTTCAGAGTAAGAAAGGGGCAGGCCTTCTGTTCCAGTCGAACAAAGCTACTGATGTCATTTGTGGTAACCCGGTTCTTCGAAGTGTCCAGGTTCAGACGATACCCACCGCTGATTGGCTCCACTGTATCGAATGCTCCATGCACCAGACGAGCGCACCTTTTGTACTCATCTTTCTGCTCCTCTGTAAAGCCTTCAAAATTCGCATCCATTTTAGCTAACCCTGCCTCTGCTAAGGATTATACACAGGTACGATGGTTCTGTCTGCACGAAAAAGGATTGAAATTCTCCGGATACGAATTTCATACTATCCGTTCCCATGGGCCTGCAGGCCAAATCACAGGAGGATATGATGTCACAAAGAGCGAATGAAATGCTTTCCGATTACAGCCAGGATGATTTTACAGTAAAGCTACTGTCCAGCCTGGACAACATTGTGCCGGGCTCTCCGGGTTTTAAGTTCTATAATAGTTTCGAAGACGGCGTGAAGGCCTACGTGCCGGATGCCAGTCCTGAAGTGATTGCAAAGGCTCGGGAAATTGCAGAGTCCGAGGAAATCCAGGATGCCCTGAAAGTTATGGGCTATATCGATACCAGCGACAAAGTGATAGCTGGCTATGCAGGAATCAAGAATGTGCTGAGCCTTTTTGGCGGAGGCGGCGGAGCGAAGAAGCGTACGTTTGAATCCGACCCTCAGCAGGCCCTGGATGCGGGCGTCAAGGCTCTGGCTATCGCCTACGCTGTGTACAAGCTTATCCCTGGCGGCATTTCCGAAAAGGTATCTGAGTTCAAAAACCTGGATGCGGGCAAAGAAATGGCCATCTATTTCGCCTCCATTGAGGTAGCCCTTCCATTCCTGGATAACGCTGTAGAAGGCGGCGCCGGATTGATTCAAAAGCTAATGAATTCCAATAGCGGTATTACAGATAAATTTGGTTCTCTGGCCGGAGGCGGTGCTGCTCAGGCATCGGAAATGCTGAACTCCCTGGCCGGACCTCTGGACTCCTACATCGGAGTGGCCAAGGACCATGCAGGAACAATCGCAGACAAGGTTAAGTCCTATTTGCCGGCTGCAGCGAACGTTGCCGATTCTGCTACAGGCGCTGTTGCTACCGGAGCGGATCTTTTGCCGGTCTGGACTTTTCTGGGAGCAAGGCTGGTAACCGAGGTAGCAGCCCGCCGAGCGGCCGCAGGCTGATCGAAGCGCTTTTCCTTTTTTGCCCGGGAAATCTTCATGGAGTGATATCGCTACCAGGCGGTATTGAACATGCAGATTTCTCCGGGTAATTTGCATACGCTTTACATCGATTTGCGCAAAGCGTAATTGATCGAATCGTGGGAAAGAGCTACTGGAGCAATGAGCCGGCCTCCATGACCAGATTATTTCATTATCGACAATTCGCAGGGAACGATTCCCATCTGTGCGATTCGCTCCAAATGCGGACGAATTTTAGTTAACAATCAAACCTCGCGGACGGAACGAGCCAGATTACAGGAGAGAGAATCCATGCCAGATGTTACCATGAAAGATGTGCTGCTTCTGGTGCTGGGAATATTCTTTATCCTGAACGGCCTGAACCATCTGATCAACACCCAGGTCTATAAGAGATATGCCGCAAAACGAGGACTGATGCATCCTGCCTTTATGGTGCGAAGCAGTGCCGTTGTGCTGATTTTCGGCGGAGCCAGCCTGGTGTTGCGTCAATGGATGGTGTGGGGCCTGGCCGGTCTGGCGATCTTTTTGATTCTGGCTTCGGTGATGGTGCATCGATTCTGGGAAGAAAAGGATCGCGATTCCAGGCTTTCGGAAGGCATGCACCTGGCAAAGAACCTTCTGATTCTCACAGAGCTTGCCTACATCTATTCCAGTCTTTAAAATCTGTTCCGGGCTCCTACAAAGTCTGAGCCTCAATACAATGCCAGGCAGGCTTCCGTTGATGTCCCCCTGTTATGATTGCAGGAGCCGAGTATACCGGGCGGGGGTTCTGGAATTGACGAATGAGCCCGGCATCCAGAAATTAACAATATGGATATTCAAGTAGAAGGTATGAGCTGTCAGCACTGCGTAAAAAGTGTTACCGAGGCTGTGCAATCAGTGAAGAGCGATGCCAGTGTTGATATCAACCTGGATTCCGGTCTCGTGCGAATAGAGAACGCCGATGACTCTCAAAGAACGGCCATTCAGGCAGCCATTGAGGAGCAGGGTTACGATATCAAATCTGCCTGAAACAAATTCGGGGATTTGAATCGTTCAGGACTGTGGGCTTTCTGAAAGATCAGTCCCCGGACTCCCGGGCCAGGCTCAGGGAAATGAGGCTTTCCGGGATCTCCATAGGAACGTTAAATTCAATTCCGGTGAAAACATAGGGCGTTTGCTCGATCTTTCGAAGAGAAAACCATACGGTTTTTCCCTGAAACGGAAATTCCAGGCGGATACCTTTGCCCATTACTTTTCCGCTCACCATCTGTTTGGCCTGCATGGCCGGTTGATCCACCGGTAATACTACACACAAACCATGCTCGGAAATATTCTGAAGATATCCCGTTACATCTCCATCCAGTTCTACAGTGAACTGGGCAAGGTCTTTTGGAGCTCTTCGCTCACTTCTTCGGTCCGAGGCATCCACAGCCCGATTCTATTCAGGACGAAACATCTTTCAATCTAAAATCTCCAGATTCCACATCCTGGAAATTAGCCGGAAGGAAAGCAGGCAGGCGGGCAAATGTCTACAGACGGGAAAGTGTCTCAAGACGGGAAAAGGCTTAACTCATGGATTGAGTATTCGGAGAATCAGGTCCGGCAGATCCGAAGGTTCGTTTGCAACGAAATCTGGCTTATCCCCTGGCTCCTCGCTATAGTAGCCGTAGGCCGCCCAGATGGAACGAATACCGGCCGATGCCGCAGCTTTTATATCGCCGCCTGAATCTCCAACCATAACACATCGACTCTGAATCTTTTCTAGAGGAAGTCCAGAGCGAATAGCAATTTCTTGCATGCCAGTTTTTAAGGGTAGAGCGGAGGGCTTGCTTTCTGGAAGTGTATCGCCACCATAAATTAGAGTAAACAGATCCAGGATTTGCAATTTCTCCAGAAGCAGTCTGGACAATGTCTCAGGTTTGTTGGTGTAAAGTCCCAGCACGTAGCGTCTGGACAGCTCCAGAAGGGCATTGTCCATACCGGGGTAGCACCTGGTATTTTCCACGATTCGCTGACTGTATTCCTGAAAGTAGAGATCCGCCAGATGATCCAGGATCGAAGATTCATCCGCTTGCGGCAGTCCTGTGATGTCCGGCCGCTCCAGAGCTTCGGGTATACACTGCCGGTAGAGGTAATCCATCCCCTTCATTACAAAGGGGAAAAGGGATTCTGTTTCTTTTTCCGGGAGACCCAGTGTTTTGCGAACGGCATTGGCGGAGCCGGCCATATCCAGCCGGCTATCCTCAATCGTTCCGTCCAGGTCCAGAAATACCAGACCTGAAAATTCCATTATCTCAGCTTCAGGCATTCCCCTTGTATTGACCGGCAGTCTTTAGTTGCTCCACGCTTCCCTGTGCATTGCCATGCTCGGTAACGCTTCGTTTGCCATCCCTGGAGCCTTTGTAGGCTGTGAATGGCCGCGGATTATGGGAGCGAACTTCGTGGGGGATACCGGCGGGGACGATCAGAATGTCCCCGGCTTCGATAGTAACCGGGCCATCTTCAAAGTGAAAAGTGATCACTCCATCCACGGCACCTCGGATTTCATCGTAGTCATGGCTGTGCATGCTGCGCTCAAACCATGGCTCACAGGTCTGCAAATCGTAGACCTGAAATCCGAAGCCCTCCAGCTCCCTGGAAACCGATTCTTCCGTGGGAGCTTCTTTATGGGGCCACTTGTAAACTTTAACTTCAGCTGGCATATTGGCTTGCCTTTGAAATCTTAGAAGTCGTGGGGACGCAGAGTGGATCTCTTGTTGTCCTTGGTTCTCTGGACTGCTGCATCGATAATGGCATATACCTTCTTGTTCAATTCTTCCACAGCATCTGCCGAAACCATGCAGCCTTGAGATTTGATATAGGCGCGGGTTTTGCTGGCCACAACCAACTGTTCTTTTTCTTCAGACATGAGGTTCTCCTTTTTCGTTTACAGGGTAGACCACTGCCGGCATCCAGTGCCGTAGCTCCCTGCGAACAGGGTTTCCTGCCGTCGGGCCGATTTCAAGAGAAATTCGAGGTTAGTCAGAAGCATGAAAATCGGGATTACCGGCGGCGCCGGATATATCGCCTCCCACATAGTGCAGGATCTCCTGGAATACGGCCATGAACTGGTGCTTCTGGACAACTTTGTCACTGGAAATCCGGAAAATTTGCCCAATTCTACTGCAGTAACATTTATTGAAGGAGATGTGGGCTCCGAGGCTGCCCTGAATTCATTTTTTTCGCATCCCATGGACACAGTATTTCACTTCGCGGCCCTGAAGGCGGCCGGGGAGTCCATGACCGATCCCGTAAAATATAGCGCAAATAATGTCCGGGGAACATTTCACCTGGTGGAAACCATGGTGCAGGCCGGTGTGAAAAACCTGGTTTTTAGCTCCAGTGCAGCCGTCTATGGTACTCCGGAGTACATCCCCATCGACGAAGATCATCCCCGAAAGCCCATAAATTACTACGGGTTTACCAAGCTAATGATGGAGCAGAATCTGGAATGGATGGCAGAGCTGGCTGGACTAAGGTTCGCTTCCTTGAGATACTTCAACGCCGCCGGATACGATGTTCGGGGCCGAGTGCAGGGGCTCGAAAACAAACCTCAGAACCTGCTTCCAGTGGTGATGGAGGTGGCTTGTGGAATGCGTCCTTCCATGCAGTTATTCGGTCGAGATTATGAAACCAGGGATGGAACCTGTATTCGGGACTATATTCATACCAACGATTTATCCAGAGCGCACATTCTTGCCATGGAATATCTCAAAAAAGAAGCCAGGAGTCTAACAGTTAACCTGGGCTCGGAAGAAGGACTTACCGTGCAGGAAATTATCGATGAAGCTCGCAAAGTAACCGGCGTCCAAATCAAGGTAGAGGATGCACCCAGAAGACCCGGGGATCCTGCCTCTTTGATTGCCAGTGCACGAAAGGCCCATGAGCTACTGGGCTGGAAAGCGGAGCATTCAGATGCCAATACTCTGGTCAAAAGCATGTGGTCTGTGTATCAGAAACATTCACCGGAAGCGTCCCATCAGTAAACTAACATGTTAGAGTTTCGAAAAAGTAAGGAATCCCGATCAGGGTTCAGATCCAGAGATTCAGTTCTGTTTCGCACTGCATTGCTGCTTATTGCACCAGCGATGCTTTCGCTTATGATGCAGTGTTCCAGGCAGCAGGACCTGGTGCAGGAAGGAGAGGATTTCCTTGCGGCCGGGGATGTGGACCGGGCCATGGAACGGTTTGAAACAGCGTCAAGAATTTCCGATTCGCCTCAGGGGCAGGCCGGCATTGGCGTTCTGCTGAGTCTGCGAAGACTCACTGCCGTTACCGGACTTACAATGATGGAAAAATCCCTGAGTCGTAGCTTCGACTTCAAGGTTCTGGGGCGCCTGTTTACGCTCTATCTGGATATGGGACTGGTTCAAAGAGCAAGCGAAAGCATTGCCGTAACGAGAATCGGCGAAGACCGGTATTTTATGCCCGAAGTGCAAATCCTTAGAATGACCCTTCAATGTTTGAATGGAGCAAGAAACGTTTCCGGGGATGATATTCGCGCAGTAGAAATTGAAAATGAAGATTACCAGGCCAGACGTCAGTCCTATGCTGGTCGATGCGATGTTGCCCGATTAACACGACTGGTCCAGGGATACTATCCGTTTCGACTTTATCTGGGACGAGGGGGCCCGGATGAGGATGCATTTCAGCCCGAGCTGTACTTTCTATTAAGAGATCCGCAGGGAGAAAAATTTGAAGATGGTCAGAAGGCCTGGAAAGAGATTCTTGCACTTCCAGAAATCACTCGTTGCGAAATACAGAAGATCTATGGAGTGCCTGCCGAGCTACTGAATGTTAAGCCCGAAACCTGTACAAGTAAGTACACCTCATCCCTGGTGCTCTTGCGAGAGACTCCTCCTGCACTGAATGAATCCGATTTCTTTCATTTTCCAGATAAACTATTCGATGATTCGCAATTCTATCCTGATTTTACGCCGCTCCCGGAATATTACTATCCGGGGGAGCCAAACGTGGACGGCCCTGTTGACGATCTGCATTGATTTAAAGGTCATTTGCACCGCACAAAACGAACCTTGACACCAGGAGAAAAAACGGTACTCTGACAGCATGAGTTCAAAAACCCCCGCTGTACTGGTTCTGGAAAATGGAGACTACTTCGAAGGCTATTCCTTTGGTGCTTCCAGGGAATCTCTGGGAGAAGTGTGCTTTAATACTTCCATGGCGGGGTATCAGGAGATTCTCACAGACCCTTCCTACAGCGGACAGCTGGTAACTCTTACCTATCCAATGATTGGAAACTACGGTGTGCATCCGGACTACAGTCAGTCCAAAAAAATTCAGGCAGAGGCTCTTATCGTAAAGCGATACGTGAACCATCCTTCCAATCACATGGCAGAAAGAACTCTGGAGCAATACTTGATCGATGAAAATACGCCAGCCATCGAAAGAATCGATACTCGAAAGCTGGTGCTCACACTGCGAAACCAGGGAGCCATGCGAGGCGGATTGTTTCCCGGAAAAACCTATTCTGCAGATTTACTGGAAAAGGTTCGTTCCATTCCTGGCATGCTGGGGCTGGATCTTGTTTCTAGAGTTAGCACAGACAAGCCTTATGTTTACGGCGAGAAAGGCGGAAAATACAAAATCGCAGTCATGGACTTTGGAGTTAAGACCAATATTCTCCGCTATCTAAATGAAAGCGGTTTCGAAGTTCATGTGTTCCCTGCGAATACGAAGATAGACGATCTGAAATCTTTCGATGCTTATTTTCTTTCCAACGGTCCGGGAGATCCGGAGCCAGTTTCCTATGGAATCGAAACCGCCAGAGAAATCCTGGGCACCGGCAAACCTGTTTTCGGGATCTGTCTGGGGCATCAGATTATTGGCCTGGCCCGGGGCTGGAAAACATTCAAATTGAAGTTCGGCCATCGCGGTGGGAATCAGCCTGTAAAAGAGATGAAAAGCGGGAAAGTGGAAATCACAGCTCAGAATCATGGATTCGCTGTGGAGGCGAACGAAAGCGAAAAGAATCTAAATATCTCGCATCTAAACCTGAACGATCGCACAATCGAAGGTTTCTATAACGATGACTCTTACCTGATTACCGTTCAGCATCATCCGGAAGCAAGCCCTGGCCCCAACGATTCAGCCCATATGTTTTCCGATTTCTTTACGCTGGTGGATCAATATTACCAGAAGCATGAGCGAGCGAGCTAACATCGGCTGGCTGGCCATGTCTCCCATGGCCGGAGTCTCCGACAGTCCTGGACGAATCATGAGCCGCCGCTATGGGGCTCATTTTTCTTTTACGGAGTTTGGCGGTGCCGATTATCTGGCAGCCGGCAATCAGGATACCCTGAAGCTCTATGAGTTTACTCCGGAAGAGCGACCAATCATCTTTCAAATCTTTGGCAGCGACCCGGACTCAATTCGCAAAGCCGTACAGATTCTGCTGCCTCTGGAACCAGATCAACTGGATCTTAACATGGGATGCTCTGTGAATCGGGTTGCCATGAAAGGAGCCGGTGCCGGATTATTGCGGAACCCGGAGAAGGCCGGTGTACTGCTGGAAATCATGCGAAAGGAAAGCAATCTTCCTGTTAGTGCCAAGATTCGCATAGGGTGGGATTCGGATGCGCTGAATTTTCTGGAAGTGGGTCGAATTCTGGAAGAAAGTGGAGCCTGTGCACTTTCGGTGCATGGCCGAACGGCTGCTCAGGGATATCGAGGGCTGGCCAATCATGAACCCGCCAGCCTTCTGGCCGGTGAACTTTCCATTCCTGTTTTCGGAAACGGCGATATAGCCAGCTATGAGCAGGCAGATGCTTTTCGCAAGAGCCAGGGGCTGGCCGGAGTCCTCATCGGTCGGGCCAGCATTGGAAATCCATTCGTCTTTTCTCCGGGATGCGATGTAGGTCCAGACCAGAAACTGGAAGCGGCCAGGGTTCATCTGGATCTGAGTCTTTCCTTCCACGGTAGGCAGGGTCTGTATATCTTCAGAAAACATCTTTCTCGCTATCTTGATTTTCTTGCCCCGGAGGAGCGTCGCAGGTACCTTACCGAAACGGAGCCAGATACCTTGTTTCGAGCTCTGGAACAGCTCCAGGAGCAAAGAGCACTGAAATTATGAATAAGATTAGATACATAGCAATACTATTTATCCTGGGTCTGGTAAGCCCGGTGGCTGCAGAGGCCCCTGCCAGCGCAGAAACCGCCCCCGGTGAAACCATCAACGGGATTCGATTGATCGTGGGTGATGAGCCTATTACCGATCTGGACATTATCCAGATGGAGAAAAACATCCAGTATTTGCGAAAGAATCTGAGAATTTCCAAAAGGGAAGCTGCCATCGAGGAGCTGATCGAGCGAGCCATCATTGAGAGGGTGGCTCGAAGAGAATCCATCATCGTAAGCGATGCAAGGATCCAGACGGAAATCAATAACCAGATGCGGGCCAGATCCATCGAAACGGAAGAAGAGTTTCAGGAGATGATCAAAAAAGAAACGGGTATGCCATTCGATGTATGGAAAGATACCATGCGAATCAGCCTTATTCGACAGCAGATACTACAGATTATGGTATCTGTACCTCAACCATCACCCAAAGAAATAGAAGATTTTTATAGAAAGAATCAAAGGCAGATTGGAATGGAGTTTCTCTACAGAGAGATTGTATTTCCTTTTACTCCTAACATCGCACAGGAGAGAAAGATTTCAAAAAAGGCCAAAGACATCCATCAACAGCTTTCCGGGAATCCTTCGAGTTTTCCCCAGGTAGCTCGCACTCTACCCGAAAACGTATCTCCTTATAAGTTTGCAGGAGGACTGAGAAACTGGGAAGAGATTCAATCCATTGCAGAAGAGGATCGTATTCTGGCCGGTGTACTCTACAATATGAGCCCGGGCCAGCTTTCGCAGATCTTTAGAGATCAGGCAGGACGATACAGAATCGTTTTTCTTCAGGCTAAAAGACCCATCCCTCTGGACGAAGTGCGAGCACTGATTGAACGTCGACTGTACATGGACCAGGCTGAGAAAGCCTTTGATGAATGGATGAAAAAGCAAAAAGAACAGCTGACCATTCAGAGATTGTAAGATGATCGGAGAACTCACCGGCTTCTACATCCATTTGCCGGATTCCATGCCAGAATCGGCAATGGAAGCTCTGGATTCAGGTCTGGAGAAATTAAAGGAGTTCCAGGAACGTATCAAGTCCGAGAACCCTTCATGGCTGCATTCCACACCAGGACTGATTGTGCGAAAGCACAGCGCCCTGGCTTCCTTCCAAAAATCCGGATTCGAAATCCTGGAATGCCCGGATGATCCCTACCAGGCGTTGAAGAGCATATTGGGCCGTGGCGAATTGCCCGTGGATGATCTTAATGCCAGATCAGAAACCTTTGCCTATTTCTATGGATTATTTCCATTGCTGGATGTGGGGCTTTCGTTGGATTTGCTCCGGCGACATCGGGAATTCTTGAGTAGCTATACTTATGCGGAAAATGTCCCGGCCGGGATGACTCCTGATTTTGTTACTCCGGAACTATTTGAACTGGATAAAAGGCCGGAAGGAGATCTTCGCAGCTTTGTATTCAAAAATTTTCATGAGCTGGATGCAGAGGTTTCTTTCTATGAGCCGGATTTGCGAATTCATCGTTTAAATTTTCAGGCACTGGATCATCGCTCCATTAATCTATGCAAAAGAGTGTCCGATGCATTCAAGCGAAAGGAAGTGAAATCGACTCTGCAGGAATTGCACAATCTGCTGGAGCAGGAGCCCGAGGTAATTCGCCTTTCCCCTTCCTATCTGGAACTGGAGCTTTCTTCGCAGTCCCCGGTAAAAGATAGGCTTCAACTACCCGCCACGGGAGGCACCCTTTCCGATTCCAACAGAAAGTCCTTTTTGAAGCAATTGGATGCCTTTCTACCGGGGGATGTCACCGTTTGCCTGGGCGGCCTGGGTGATTCCGGTAGCGATGCTGGCGCGCCGCAATTCGCATTGTCTCTTCTCGAACATCCCGCTATAAAGCAGGTCATTGTAGAAACCTACGGTTACAACATGGACTACTGGCTGAAACATCTGCAGGAGCAGGGGGCCCGGTGGGAGCCGCTTAACACTTCGTCCCGGCTGAGTTTCATTGTTCGTCTATGTAGTCTTCGTCCGGATCGATACGAGTATTTCTATTCTGGTGGTGACTTAAAACGAATGCTGTCACAGCTGGATCTGGTTTCGGAATATCTTAAGTCCGGTAGGGGACCTGCCTTTTCTGTTTATCTGGAAATGCAAAAGATCAAAGAAGTGGAAGACGAGATTCATGATTTCTTCCAGAAGTACGATCCTACGGTTTTTACTCCCATTCTTCGAAAGCAGAATACTTATGCCGGCGCTCTTGAGGATCGGAAAGTGGCGGATTTGACCCCTCCCATTCGCGGTTTTTGCTGGCATCTGGCCCGGGATCTGTATATCAATTCTGAAGGGATAATCCCCGTATGCAGGCAGATTCCGGAAGGTGAACCGAAAGGCCATTCTGAAGGTAGTATGGACGCCGCCACGGAGGGTCTGGACCTGGAAAAAGCATTTCAGGCCAACCAGAAGCACTATATTCAGTCCATTCGAGGCCAGCATGGCAAGATACCGGCACCCTGCCTGAAATGCGATGAGTGGTATTTATTTCAGGGCTGAGGCTTATCCAATCCCCGAATTTGATCGATAAAGGGTACATCCGGTAATCCGGATAGTTATGAAACGTATGGATACAGTTTGCCTCATTCAGGCCAGATCCGGCTCTCTTCGGCTACCCGGAAAGGTATTTCGCACTCTGCCTCTGGAACCGGAATCCATGGAGCAAAAACCGCACGGCGCAGAAGAGACCGGGCCGAATCAGGCATCCACCGGGACTGAGTCTGCCGGCTCGGCCAATCTATCTGAATGGCAGCGCCGATCTGGACAGGAACTCTCTATTCTGGAGCACTGTATTCGCCGGTTGGAGAAGGCCCGGGTTGGGCCTGTCTATGCTCTCATTCCTCATGATGATCAGCCCATGCAGGCTTATCTCGAGCAGCGTTCCATATCGTTTATAGCAGGGCCCCTGGATGATGTGCGAGCCAGGTTTGCTCTGGCAGCTCAGGTAACAGGTGCGCGCTACATAGTAAGAGCTACTGCGGACAATCCCTGTGTAGATCCAGGATTTGCGCGAAAGAGCGTGGAACGGATTCATGAGCTGGGCGCCGATCTATTTGCTTTCAGTGGGTTGCCCCTGGGCTGTGCCGTGGAAGTGTTTAGCGCAGAGAGTCTGGATTGTCGTCAGGGGCCGGAAGAAATGGATCCTTCCGAGTATCGAGAGCATGTAAGCTTGCACATCAAACATCATCCGGATCTATATAACGTTGTCATCGAACCATCCGGCCTTCCGGAAAAGCCTCGATTGCGATTGACTGTGGACGAAGAAGCGGATTTTCTTCTGGTTCAATCCATATTCCAGAAGCTCGGCAGTGATTTCCAGGTCGCTGATGTTCTGGAACTTCAAAAAAGATCTCCGGAGCTTTTCGAAATCAATGCAGGCATTCAGCAAAGAAAATTTCCGGCACATCTATTTACTAACCGGCACAGCGCCTGAGTATTATGGGACCGGTCATACTTCAAGGGCCGAACACATTCAAAGTGCTCTAAGCGAGTATTCCTTTCATTTCCACTCTATCGTTTCTCGTCCTGAAGAATTCTGGGAGGGGGAAGGCCGGACGATTCTGGCATCTATTGTCGATAGCATGCAAACATCGCCGGGAATCATCATTCTAGATGCTCGCGATATAGATCCGTCTCCACTGCAAAGTCTGGCTCCTGTACTGGCTCTGGACAATAGCCACAGAACAGCCAGAAGCGATAAAGCAAGCAAAGCAGGCTCAATTGATTCCGCGGATTTAGCGAAAAGGCGAAACAGTATTTCCATGGATAGAACGTTTCCCTGTCTGTACTACAATCTGTTGCTTCCTGGATGCGATCTGGAAACCTCCGTGCGAAGATATCTGGGACCACGGCCAGTGGACGCTCCAGGAAATTCCGATTCGTTTCCTGGTCCTGGCAATGCTGGCTCTTCTCTGGATATCCCTTCTACAACTGATGTCCTGGTTTATGCAGGTAGTCCTGGATTTCTGTCGAAGGATTTGCTGAAGCGAATGGATGCGACATTGCAAGGCGCTTCTTCAGGCTATATGCGAATCGGTGGTACTGAGCCGGAGGTGGACATCCGGTACCGGAAGCGGATGGAGCTACCGGAATTCTTCAGGACTCTTGCATCCTGCCGGATATTTATTGGCTATTATGGACTCAGTCTGTATCAGGCGGCTGCCTCGGGATGCAGGGTCTGGGGGTTTGCCACCGGGCATGCATACCATGATGAACTAATCCATTCCTGGGCCATGCAGAGCGGCGCGCCGGTGCTGGATCCCCGAAAAGGGAAGCAATCGCATCTCTCCGGTATTTCCGTCATTCGTGAGGATCTGCAGCAATGGCTGGCCGGAACCGAAGGATGGACTCTTCAACCGGGCTCCCTGAGTCGCGGCGGCCTCTGCCTGGGGTCAGCATTGAGAGGCCTGTTCAGGGCCTCAGCAAATAGAAGCCCTGTCCGGGAATGATTTGGAAATCATAAGCTGCTCAGGTTCGAATTGTCAAAATAGAACCGGCCCTGAACATGACATCCACAGATGGACGAGAAAGAAAAGCAGTCCGAAAGCCCCATACTTAGAAATCTATCCTTTGCTGTTCTATTTCTGGCCGGTGCATTGTCGCTCTGGCAGAAAGCCGAGCATCAACCTCCAGAAGAAGCTCAGAACAGATTTCGAACGCAGCAAATGGAGTTTTTTCTCAAGATTCAGGTAAGCCTGGTTGTTCTGCCGGAAATTGCAGATGAATATATGCAGGATCCAGAGGAGGCCAGGCAACAGGCTCTGGATTCCCTGAAGCAAATCTGTGATCTGGACCCAAACGGGAACGCCAGGGCAGGGATTCAATGTGCCGTCCTTACGGCCTATCTGGATGCAGATTATGAGAAGTACATTAGAGGCAGCGGACCGCTTCAAGATCAATTCCAATCACTCTATGTTGAAAAGAAACCTCTGAATCCGGAGGCCGAGCTCTTTCAGACCGCGGTGGGAGATCTGGTGCGGTTAAGGCAGTATGAGCTTCAGGGGAAAACGGAGCGGGCCCAGGAACTTCGAGAGAGATTGAGACAACATGCAAGAGAATCCTATGGATCGCAGATCGCAGTTGTGCTGGCGGTGCTGGGTATACTTACCATGGGTCTTGTTTTTGTAGTTGCAGCCGTGCGAAAAAAGCCGGTGCAGCAATACGGAATTGCTCTTATGAGTCTGCATCCGGGGGACTACAGAGTGCTTCTGGAAGGTACCATTCTGGCATTCTTCGGTATTACTGCATTGCTTCCTGTGCTGGGTGGTTTGATTCCTTCCGATTTTCGCATCCATGGAATGGTTGGAGGACACTTCCTCTTGCTGCTGGGGATTTTATACTACGTTGTGAGACAGAGCTCTCCAGATACTCTGCAAAAGATCATAGGAGATTGGCATTATCGTCCAGCGCATCAACTGTTCATTGGATTTCTGGGATGGTGTGCAATAGTACCGGTTGGCATCATTGCTACAATGGCTATGATGCAATCAGCGGCAGGCGATCCAGTGGAGCAGGCGCATCCCATCGCATTCATTTTGCAGGATCACTTTGTTCTAGCATTTATTCTGGCAGTGGTGCTGGCCCCGATAATGGAAGAGATTGTTTTTAGAGGATTTCTTTACGGATATCTGAGGCGTTATTTTTCCATTCTTTCGGCAGCGCCCATCACCGGATTTATTTTTGCCATTCTGCATCCACAGGGATACGTAGCCCTTCCCTACCTTTTTATGCTGGGAACAGGTCTCTGTCTAATGCGGGAATATAATCGCAGTATGATTCCTGCCGTATTTGCGCATATGGTTACAAATGGTCTCGTAATGATCATCTCCTATGCGATGCTTCATTAATTCGATTACGACTTGGCCGGCTTTCGCCTTGCCGGCCAAATGTCTGGCAACTTCGTAGCCCCCGGGGCCCATGGCTCAGGTTTTGCCAAAGGCGCGTTTTTCTTTGCCCCATACCGGAACAAATAGAAGTCGTAGTTGCTCGATATCCACTCGTTCCAATTTTAGATGCCATCTCTCACCCAGAAAGGCTGGCCTGGATAGCTTCTTGATATAGACCGAGAATGGATCGGGCAATACCAGCTCCGTATCGTTGGTAAGATGCCTTGCCTCTACAATGCCTTCCACCGGGCATTCCTCGATTTCAAGAAAAACTCGATCCGGTCGAAATCCAGTTAGAAATCCCGTGAACTCCTCTTTTCCGGTGCTTTCAATATATCGTACAAGCTTGAGCTTCCATACATCGCGTTCTGCATCCATGGCTCTTCGTTCCTGATCGCTGGTATGACTGCCCAGAAGCTCCACTTCATCTTCCTGGTATGGTTGCTTCTTTCGCTTCAGCGCTGCTTTCAAGGATCGATGCACAATCAGGTCCGGGTATCTTCGAATGGGGGAGGTAAAATGGGCGTAATCTTCAAATCCCAGACCCCAGTGTCCTGCCGGCTCTGGCCTGTAGGCAGCCTGCATAAAAGAGCGCAGAAGTAGCATGTTAAAGATTCTGGATTCCAGGCTTCCTTTCTTTTCCACCGCCTGGAGAGCCTTCTGCACATCTTTTTGATCGGTGCTTTTCAATTTGTAGGGAATCTTGTAAATGTCGAAGAAAGCATTCAGTGTTTCCAGTTTTTCCTCATTCATTGGCTCATGCACCCGGTAGAGCGTATTGGCTTTTTTCTTTCTGAGAAAGGATGCAACAGCGATATTGGCGGAAAGCATACATTCTTCAATAAGCATGCTGGATTTTAGCCGGGGCTTCATTTGAATCTCCGTAACCTGGTCATCTTCGCCAAATACAAATTTAGGTTCTGGAATGGTCAAATCGATGCGTCCGCTTTTCATGCGTTGCTTTCTCTGATTCTCTGTTAACTTCCATAGATCCGGAAGAATCGGATCTTTGCTTCCGGCCAAAAGCTCTTCTGCCTGGGTGTAGGTGTATCGTTTATCCACTTTAATGATGGATGTATAGAATTCGGACTTCTGGATGGTGCCTTTCGCCGGATCGATTTCCATGCAGGCTGTAAAGGCCAGACGATTCTTTCCTGCTACCAGAGAGCACAACTCTTCGGACAGGGAAGGGGGGAGCATGGGCACCACACGATTCCCCAGATAATAGGATGTGGCCCGGGCTTTCGCTTCTTCATCCAGAGGAGAATTCTTTTCTACGAAATGGGAAACATCGGCAATATGAACGTACAGTCTATAGGGCTTTCTTCTGCCATCTGGCATTTCCAGGCTCAATGCATCGTCAAAGTCTTTCGAGTCTGCGCCATCGATGGTAATTGTATATAGTTCCCGCAGGTCTTTTCGCTGATTCCAGTCACTGACTGTGGACGGTTCCAGCTCCATACCTTCCATGGGCACAGGCAGTTCAGGATACACCGGATCCAGATCATACTTGAGCAATATCCTCTGGAAATCTATATCAAAGTCTGTATCGTCTTCGAATCGAATAAAACGTGCATCGAAAAAATGAGCACTCTGGTGTTTTACGCTCTTTCCGGAAAGCTCAACAATCACCACTCGATCTGGCTTGAAGCGGACTTTTGTATCGTTTGCTATGCCTCGCACCGGGAAGCATCCTCCGGGTTGTCCCTGGGTATCCAGAAGAACTCCAGGAACAATGTCCTTTACCGGTCTGGAAAGTATTTTCATTCGATAGAATTTTCTATCTCTATGGAGGATCTGGGTAACTTCCGCTTCAAAGCGTGCTCTCTTGCGATCCAGCAGGTTCAGCCTCACACGATCCCCGGGCAGTGCATGACCGCTCATGGATGGTGGAATAAATAGATCCCTGGCTTCTGGATCGGCACCGAAAGGCATTCCAAAATATAATCCGCTGGGACTGAAGGATATCTTCGCTTCCAGAGAAAATGGCTTTTTGACGAGAAAGGACGATCCGTGCTTTTGAAGTAATCCCAGAAGCTCCAGATCCGCAAGCACTATAGACGGATCTTCCTCAAACTTTACTCCACTGAATCTACTTTTCTGCTTTCGCTTGTTCTTACTCTTTTCGCGTGTTTTCTGCTTTCGATTTTTTTCTGCTGCAGAGTTCACCTCTTTGATGAGCTGCTTTATTGTGATCTTCTGTCCTGCTCGTTTTCGCAGGAAGTCCAGGATTCTGGCTGTTGATGTATTATTTTTCATTACGTTTCTTTATTTCTTATTGTATTTGGCTGTGGCATCCATTCTGTATTTTTCCCTGAAGGATGCGATTTGTTCGGGGATTCCAGTTCCCGAGCCCGGGTAGAGGGAGGCTGCTGGCTCAGGATTCGGGCCTGTGCTGGAAGCCCTCCGGGTATTTGGCCGTGGCGGGATCGCTTCGCACATAAACGGGAACAATGTTTCTGTAGGGAAGCGGGTGGCCTGCGGATCGGTCCAGAAGGCGAAAAAAAGATTCCGGCTCTGGCTGAGGCAAGGATAGGACCTGCCTCGGTTCTGGCAACCTTTCTTTGAGGAGATCCGGCGCATCGCAGTAGATGGGCATTTCCGGCGATGTTTGGGTCACCAGTTGCTCTGGATTCAAATCCATCAAATGATCTTCCGTGGTGTCGTAGATTCTGGAGCTATCGGTTACAATCAGCGAATAGAATTTATTCTGTTTTCCATCCAGAGAAACCATAAAGCTCAGTGCGGAGGTCGCAAGTCTGCTCAGTGGCTCGGCATAGAATTGCAGAGAATAGAATGGCTGCACTGGAATGTTCCACAGCATACCCAGGTTTCTGGCAGTACTGACGCCTATCCGAGTTCCGGTGAAAGAGCCAGGGCCCACTGTAACAGCAATGGAATCTGGTTTTTTCAATCCTGCATCTTCCAGAAGCTTCTTAATCGCAGGTACAAGATCTATGGAAGATCGATTCTGGCCCGGCTGTACTACACTTTCGAACCGATCAGCCGAGCCCAGAGTAACGCAAAGGTACGGTCCACATGTATCTATGCAAAGCCAATTCATGTAAGCCTCCGGATCTTTCGAAGTGGCAGATTTCTCATATGGTCGGTACCCCTGGCTGCGGAATCGATCAGGGCCTTACCTCTTTTTCGTTCAGTTCAATTATAGAAAGACTCCGATGCAATTCATCGGTGCGAAGGATGTTTATGCGATAGAAGCTCAGCCGGGAATAGATTACGGGAAGTCGGTTCCACCATTCGATGGCATGTATGGTGAATCGAGGCCCGGGGCTTTCCCAGATTTCAGCGAATTCCAGCTCCATCATAGCTGCATTACCCAGTCTATAGAGGTCGAAGTGATTCAAGTCACCTTCGCTTCCAGAGTAGTAGTTATGAAGATTAAAGGTTGGGCTGTTTACAATATCCTGGATTCCCAGAGCTTTTGCTGCGCAGGCAACAAATGTGGTTTTTCCTGCGCCCAGGTCTCCTTCCATCAACCAGACAGCACCCTGTGGATTGGATTTTTTACAGTAATGAACCAGCCCGGCTGCTACAGTGCCCAGGTCTTTTTCAGGCAGATTCGCATACTGACCAGGCCCCTGGAGTCTAGCGTCGCCCATTTCCTGCTCTTCGCCTTCGGCCTGGTTCATCTGATCCGAATTCGGATCCATGCAGCACTCTGCTTCGTTCATCCGGCCGCCTTGAACCGGACCGTCCGCTTCGCCGGCCATTGTCATCGTCACGATCCATGGCCTCTGCATCCCTTCTTCTTTTTCTGCGACTGATTCTTTCTGGAGGAGGACCGAAAAAAGGTCGAATCATGGCCTCGGAGCATGCGTAGGATAGAATCAGCACAAACATGGAAAATACAGTGAGCCGGCTCATATCCCCGGGACCGGGTTGACCTTCGGGAAATACAATTCCTGGACGAATGCTTTCCAGGACAGAGCCAAAGAAGAAAAAGCAAAGCGCTCCAAAAACTACGAAGATCAATGCAAAAGCAAATGGCCGCACCGGTTCACATTGCCCTGGCGGGGCTGGCTGTCCACGGAAATGTCGTTTACTGATGGGACGGGGGCTTTCCTTTCAGTGAGATGCAAGCCTATCTGGCCGGCGGTCCGGTAATGTATGTTCTGACTCTGCTTTCTGTAATTGCAGTGTCTTTGATTCTATACTCTGCAAAGGCTCTGCGAAGTATGAGGAAGGATTCAGGGAACTGGATCTCAAGGATTCGAACTTCCGTGCAGGAACTGGGCGGAGGGGAGGGGGCTGCGGTGCAGGCCATTGAGCGAATCTGCTTTACCACTCACAGCGCCATTCTATGGCTTTCGCGGCTGGCCAGCATGGCTACTTTGCTGGGACTTCTGGGCACTGTTCTGGGGATCAGTCAGGCCTTTGCAGATATGCAGGTGCAGGGCCAGGCAGGCCCGGATGTTTTTGCAGCCGGGATCTATCAGGCCCTTCATACCACCATTGCCGGGCTGATTCTGGCATTGCCGTTTTTGCTGGCCCATCATCTGCTCAAAGATGCCCTGGCGGTGCGACAACTGGATCTTTTAAGTAAGATGAAAGGTCAGGATTCATGAGTCCATTCTCCAGCTACAGAAAGGAAGAGTCCGGAGATCTGCCCCTGGCTTCCTTCCTGGACATAATCTTTATTCTGCTGATCTTCGTTCTGGTTTCCACTCAAATGGTTTCCGAGTATGTTTTACCGGTGGAACTCCCGGAATCCAGCACCGGTGATGCACAGAAAAAGGAAAACACCCTGAATCTCTATCTGGAGGCGGATCGAGTTCGAATTCCTTCCTTGAATATTGAAACCAGTCTGCAGGATCTACGAGGCAGCCTTCAAGATCGATGTGGATCGCAACCGATCTTTAAAGTCAGGGCACCAGCAGAGCTGCCACTACAGCGGTTTGTGAGTCTCACGGATTCCCTCCGGGGATGTGGCTCCATGCAGCTTGTGGTGAGTGGGAAATAGGATTCCGAAGGCTGAAATCTGATTCCTGATAATGCCCCTGGATTCCGGTGGACAAGCTCTTGAATCTGGTGTGCAATTGAGTCCAGGGAAATTGTTATAATAGAAAGACTGAATGGATGATTTTGGCCGGCGCTTGAAAGCATACTGCCGAATCGGCGGATTTGTTTCATAGCTCGATATCCGGGATTAGAGCACTGGCGCATCTGCCGATGAAACGACTCCAGCCCTATGATTGGAAAGGTCTTAAATCCTGCGTCCAATGGGTAATCCGGAGAACATGAATGAAATGGCTTCTAACCATAGTAATGGGGCTGACTTTATTGGCCCCGGTCCAGATCAGGGCCCAGTTTGTATGCTCCGGTGCCGCCTGTTCCTCCATTCCATTGAGCCAGGCCCAGCTGGATCGTATCTATAACGATATTCAGTATCAGTATTTCGATCAGGTATTTGAGGATATGGCAGAAGCAGCTGCTCTGGCCAGTTTGAGCGGCGCTCCCATGGGAGATATCAATCTGGACAGCTTTACCTTTGGTCTCAGCGCTGCAGTAAGCTATCGTTCCCTTGAAGAGGTGGATGTGCATGTGGCCGAGGTAGGCACTGTAGAGAATCTTCCTTCCACAGGCGTTGCCGCCCAGCCCAGACTGTATCTGGGAATGAATCTGGGAGAAGTGATGGGAGGTACCCATCTGGTAACCAAGACCCCGCCCTGGTACTCTCTGTCTCGTTTTGATCTGTATTTGAGCTACGTTACCTTTGATATGGATCAGCCTTCTGGAACCGGACGTTCCGAAGGCGAAGACTGGAATGTAGATGCTCGAAGCCGCGGTCTGGAGATTCGTTATCATCTGGCTGACCGAAGGGAAATTACCGGTCCAATGATGCAATTTCTGGGGGTTTCTCTGGGACTGGGCTACAATCGATTTGAACAGGACATCCGGTACTCAAAACAGAATACAGGTACCAGGATCAGCCTGTCCACCGGAGAAGCGGTTAGCTGGGATGCGAACGACACCATTGAATACAGATCTTTTATCGAATCCTATCCAATCGATATTCGCACAGGTGTGCAGTTCTTTCATTTCTTGAATTTGTCCGTGGGGTTTGGATCTGCCTGGACCAAAGGTTATGCAGATTTCACAGCCTCAAGAGCCGGACCGGCCTATCTGGAATCGGATCTCGCAGCTTTACTGGGAATATCCATTCCAGCCTCCAGTTTGATTCTTTCTGTAAATGGAACCGGGGCACCCCCGGCGCGATTCTCCTACGGCCTGGTGGGTGTCGAATTTAACTTCTATTTCTGGAAGCTATACGTGGAAGCCCGGGGAAATGAAAATGTTTACTCGGCAAATGTTGGCCTGCGAGCAACCCTGTAAGGCAATACATATATGGCTATTCGTAAAAAGAAACCTGCGAAGAAGCGAAGCGCTATAAAGAAAAGTAGCTCGAATAGTAAGCAAAAGAAGTCAGTTAAAACAGGTACCGGGAAAAAGGCCTCCAGAGCAGGAACGGCGAAGAAGAATTTATCTGCAAAGCGAAATACATATGCGAACGCTGGAGCCACGAGTTCCAGAAATTCCAGACGCAATATTGCCAGCTCTTCGAAAGCTATTTTTGTCACGGGAGTGTTGGGTTTTATTGGCTCCAACATCGCGTTGAAACTGGCCCAATCCGGTCCCGTGATCGGGCTGGATCGAATAGATCTATCTTCGCTGCCTCCGGAGCATCCGCTGCAGAAGCGCTACAATCAATTGAAGCGAACCGGTGTAGAGTATGTAAAGGGAGAACTGGGGGATAGCTCCCTGCCTTCCAGGCTGGAAAGGTATTTGCAGGAATGCAAAGCAGTGATCCATACTGCTGCTCCAGTAAAAGAAAAGGGCCCTCTGGAGGAGTTTCGCGCAGTGAATGTGGAAGCCACTCTGGACCTGGCCAGAAAATCTATGGAAAGCGGTGTGAAGAAATGGATCCAGTTTTCCAGCGTCATGGTATACGGATTCAACTATCCATCGAACGTAAACGA
Organism: Spirochaetaceae bacterium; assembly: GCA_002729885.1. Lineage (GTDB taxonomy): Bacteria > Spirochaetota > Leptospiria > Leptospirales > Leptonemataceae > UBA3465. The sequence goes on along the minus strand of PBUB01000015.1, from coordinate 3,124 downwards.
AACAGGACCACTTCGGGGCGATGACAACCCTTACTGCATTACAAAGATTGAAAGCGAACATGCGCTGCTGGCTCTTCAGGGAAGTTCCATGGATGTTGTGGTTCTGCGCCCCGGGGATGTATATGGGCCCGGTAGCGAACCCTGGGTGGTACGACCTCTTCGCATGATGAAACAGAAGCAGTTCTTACTCCTGGATGGAGGAAAGTATACCATCAATCATGTGCATATTGATCATATTGTTCAGGCTGTGGTGCTATCCCTGAAGGCTTCCGGAGGCCAGATCTTTAATGTTACGGATGGCATCAGCAGTAGCTGCAGGGAATACTTCGGGGCCCTGGCTTCTATGGCAGGCTATCCAGAACCTCCATCCATTCCATCGTCTGTGGCAAAGGTCGGCGCCTGGCTTATGGAAGTAGGCAATTCCATGCTTGGCCGGGAGGCGCAGCTCAATCGCCAGGCTCTACGATTTGTAATGAGACCCTATCCGGTGGATTCTACCCGCGCTATGGAAAGGCTGGGTTACAGACCTACTGTCTCACTTACCCAGGGGCTGGAAGAAATTCGGCTGTGGCTCCATGAAGAACGACCGGAGCTGCTGGGCCCCCAGGCCAGATAAAGCGAGCCTCAATCAGAGAATCTATAGATACGGCTTAAGAGCCTCGGCGAAACGTCGATATCCTTCTTTGTTGAAGTGCACCTGATCCATCTTATCTTTGTCTTCCAGGTAGAGCTGATATTTCTCATCCAGCACCGGGCGCTTTTCGTCCGCCAGTAAGGGCCATAGATCTACGAATTCGGCAAAGGATTTTCGATTCGTAAGCTGCTGAAATCCCATGTTCAGATGTCCTGCAATACTGGATACCTTCCAACTAACTACCGGAGGAATACTGACCAGAAGCACTTTTGTTCCTGGAAGCTTGCGATGGATCTGATCCAGGATAATTTCTGTATTTCGCAGGATGGTAGAAAGGCATCTACCTCCCAGGATATCGTTACCTCCAATAGCCAGCACAATTACTTTAGGTTTATGTCGAATGACCAGTTCATCCAGATTGGCCAGAAAGACTACAGTGGTTTCTCCGGGAATGGCCCGATTCATTGTGTTATACTGTGGTAAGTATTCCTTGAGCATTTCTTCGGAAAACAGAGCGGCTGTGGATTCGCCTGCAAGAAGTATCCGGGAGCGTGGAGGGGGCTCCGGCAGGGTTTTCATATGCTGGATATAGGCCAGACGACGGACATGGTATTTCTCGTCCTTTTCCTGTTCTACCGGGCCAGTGGTGCATTCGAATTGATCATCGAAATAATTCGTGCCGTAGGCAGGATCCATGACCGTGCCAGTGCTACAATGAACAGCGGCAAGGATCAGAAGTACCGGTAGAAGTCTGCGCATGGTGGGATTCTTAGCGCATCGAAATAATATGCAACCCTTAATCGGAATCAATTTGAATCGAATTGTAAATCGATGCGCGTATACATCGAAATCGATGCATACGAGTCAGTCGAGTACCGCTGCTTCACTGGAGGCCGGAATCTGTCTATACCCGGGTCCAGGGAATAGTCTTTCACGTAAGAGGGTTACTGCTGACTTCTGAAAGTAACAATACAGGGAAGGACCGGTGATGTCCGGCGAAATATTTAATCGCAGATTCCGCTACGTGCAGCGGGCTCTAGCTCTGTATTACGGATTCCTGGCTATCCTGATCCCTATAGATCTTCTTTTTCTTGTGTTTGCGTTTCTTTTCTCTTTCGGAGCGGCGAAGATGCAGCGCGGCCTGCTTTTGCTTGGGAGAGGACTTCAGAAACTCCCGCATTTTGCGAAGGGTTCCTGCTACCCGGCCTTTGCGCTTCTTGTTTCCGAATCGATTCAGCCATTCATGTACTTCTGGAAATATTTCCTCGGGTGCCTCTTCGCCCAGAACAAGACCGATGTGGCAATAATCCGAGCTGTAATCTTCCCGGCTGAGGATGATGATGTCCTTGTTTCTGGAGGAATTCAGTCTATAGGAATGGATTACAGTGCGCGGGGGAGCTACCAGATCGCCTTCCCCGGCTATATAAAGCGTGGGTATGCGAATATTGGAAAATCCATTTCGGTAGCTATAGGAGCCATCTTCTGTGGTTTCGGTACCTTTTTGAATCCACTCCAGCATCTGCGAAGCAAGACCCGGGTTAATATTTTCTATAGCATTGTTTAAAAGCTTGCGAATGGTCTGACTGGAAACGTTTTCCGGAGAATAGATGAATCGTTCCACCGGAGTAGTGACTCGACCGCTTACAGGAGCGATAACATTGGCTCCCAGCTTTAGATCCAGAGCGCCCTGAAGCCAGGGATATTTGGCAAGAGTATTCCAGAATCTACCATTTACATGGTCCAATCGGCCGGGACTTCCTATGGATACCAGGCAGGCTACATTCTCGCTTTCCGGAAGTTTTCGCCCCAGAAATCCGCTGGCCACCATGGCTCCCATACTGTGCCCCACCCAGCTTACTTTGGGGGCGCCGGTAAGTTCCCTTACGCGGCGGATGGCTGCAGGAACATCGTATTCTACTATATCATCGAATGTAAATCGAGGAGGTTTCTGGGCTCCAGGTCGATGGGCTTTTCCGGTGCCTCGCATGCCCATGACAAAAACCGGATACCCTCTTTGCTTGAGAAAGAAGGCCAGGCTATGTCTGCGATCCATATCCACGCCGAATTTATTTACCGCGATGCCATGGCAGAAAATCACCGGAAAAGCGCCAGGTCGTGGATAATCCGGACGATGGAAGTGCAGAGGTATATTCCAGCCATCTTCTGTTCTGGCAAAGAAAAGCGCATCGGCAATGTCTTCGGCTCCGTAAAGACGGTTCCAGACCAGGCGAAATAGGGGGTATACCAGGATCAGGGCCAGCAGACCAAAAGCCAGCGCAATGGCTGCCCCTCCAGCCAGAAAGGAAACAATTACCAGCCCCAGGGCCGACAGGACAAGATGTACAGGTCGGATGTTTTCCAAAGCAGGGAAAGGGTGGAACGGGGCCGGCTCCGGTCAATCAATACCAGGCAAATCCAGGACCGGCAAATCCAGGACCGGCAAATCCAGGACCGGCAAATCCAGGACCGGCAAATCCAGGACCGGCAAAT
>PBUB01000014.1 GCA_002729885.1 Spirochaetaceae bacterium | reverse complement strand
CGGCTTGATGCAAAGATCGAAGAGCAGGGAAACCGGCTTGATGCAAAGATCGAAGAGCAGGGAAACCGGCTTGATGCAAAGATCGAAGAGCAGGGAAACCGGCTTGACGCAAAGATCGAGGAGCAGGAAAACCGGCTTGATGCAAAGATCGAGGAGCAAGGCAATAGGCTTGATGCAAAAATCGATAGCCTGCGAACGGAGCTACGAGAAGAAATGCAGCGGGGCTTTGCACGGGTCCACTCTGACTATCGAGATGTGCGAAATCGCCTGGACCGGCTTACGGACAGTCTGGCATTGCGAGGTCTCCAGTTGATCGAGCCAGAGGAGGGTTGATCGCCGAGGTCCCGGAAGGAAACTTAGAGACCCGGGACCGGTCTGGATCTTACGCGATGCATCGAGACCCGACAAGGTTCTCTTTGAGTGGGTAGTAAATATAAAAAGCCAATAGCGGGGACCGTGACCAGGTATGGCCGGCGATTTCCTGTCTATGATGAAAGAACAGTCAGGGCGAATATGTGGGAGAAAGCTTGACATACATTGATTGTCCCTGCCGAATACTGGAGGAAAGTCCTTGAGCTTTCGGCAAGAATGGGCTATCTGAACGACCGCGAGTAAATCTTACAGACATAAAGGACCGCAAAAATGGGAAAAATCAAAATAGCCGTAAATGGATTTGGCGTTATTGGGAAGCGGGTAGCTGAAGCGATATCCCTGCAGGATGATATGGAACTGGTGGGAATCGGTGATGTAGCGTCGGATTGGAGGATTAAGGCAGCCGCCAATACGTACGAAGTATTTGCCAACACTGAAGAAGGCCGTGCGGCAATGATAAAGCAGGGGATCAAAGTTGCGGGCGACCTTAACGATTTGTTAGATGCTGCGGCTGTGGTCGTGGATTGCGCCCCAAAGAAATTCGGTGCCCAGAACGCGGAAAAATACAGGAAAGCGGGAGTAAAGTTCATTGTGCAGGGCGGCGAGAAACACGAAACCACCGGACATTCGTTTAGCGCGGAAAGCAACTACGAATCGGCTCTCGGAAGGGAATCAACGCGTGTAGTCTCCTGCAATACTACTTCCATTGTTCGATCACTCGGTGCACTAAAGCGTGCGGGCTTGCTAAAAAAGGCCCGTGGAACTCTGCTTCGCCGGGCTACTGATCCGTGGGAAAGCCATAAGAACGGCATTATGAATACACTGGTACCGGAACCTGAGATTCCCAGCCATCAAGGCCCGGATGCCCGAAGCGTCGATCCGGATCTGGACGTCGTGACGGCAGCCGTCAAAGTACCGGAAACCTTGAGTCATCTGCACTATTGGACTGTTCAATTGAATAAACCGGTCACAAAGGAAGAAGTCCTGGCTGCGTTTTCCGGCTCGACTCGAACAGCTTTCATCAACATGAGTGACGAACTTTCTGCTAACAATGCAGTAAAAGAACTGATGTTGGACCTGGGTCGTCCGCATGGCGATATGTACGAGGTAGCAATCTGGGAAGATATGCTCAAAGTGGAAGATGATGAGTTGTACTACGCCTACCTGGTCGATAATCAATCAATTGTAATTCCTGAGGTAATCGATGCCATAAGGGCGCTTACTGGTATTGAATCTGACCCTGAGAAATCGATCGACAAGACGAATCGTTCGCTCGGTATGAAGCAACGGTTTGTTTAACCGGAGTTTCCGATGTATTTCAGAATAATTATGGCATCTGAATGATTGCTCCCTATTTTTTAGGGACTGTCCTTGCAGGGTCGCTTCCGATTAGACGGTTGGTCATGGTGCGCTCCGATTCCCGAAGATCGTCTGTAAGAGCGGTACCGGAGTAGTGTGCTATGAGTATTGGGAACCCCCGGATGAGCCAGGAAATACGAAGCTAACGAGATTATATCGCTTGTAACGATTATACAGTCAATAATTAACATTGACAGGTAGAAATGGCGTCGCGTGAAGTCCGATCATTTGCCCGCTGCCAATGAAGAGAAGGTTTCAATGAATAGACATATGCTCTGGATGATCATCGGTTGTGTTCTACCTCTTATTCTTATCCTTATTTACCCATCCTTTGGTATGAATAGCGAAACTGCCTATTTTGCCTTTGTTATCCTGATATTTATTTGCCATTTAATGATGTTTAGAAGTCATGGCCACGGCGAAAAAGGAAAGGGTAACCGAAATGACTGGCACTGATGAGGACTGGACTACAGAGAATTAAGAGTGGAGGATAGGAGTATGGAACATATCGATATAAGAAAGTTCGGCTTAGCTTTTGGTCTGACCGGCGCTCTTCTGTACGGAGCCTGCATTATTGTGATGGCCATTGCGGGCAAGGACCAATTAGTTTTCCTGTTTAATAGTCTTCTCCACGGTATCGATGTTTCCACGATTATTGAGCCGAACGTGCCTACCTGGCAAGCATTGATGGGTATAGTGGAAACGTTCGTTGTGGGTTGGTTGATCGGCGCCTGCATTGCATCCATTTACAATTTTAGCTCCCTCAAGAAATGAGGGGCAAACGGCCTGGTTCAATCTTTGTATGGCCCCTGTGACGGCTTGCCACGTTATTGGCCTGGATGGATCGGAAAAAGGGTTGAAGAGATGCCCAAAAGATACGGGCCTTAATAATAAAGTTACATGAGCGCAGATTTCCAAAATTTCTCTCTGGTACTATCAGGTGGTGGTGCCCGTGGTTTCGCACACATGGGTGCACTAAAGGCCCTGGAAGAGGAGGGTCTACGGCCTTCTATGATCGTGGGTGTTTCTATGGGCAGTCTGGTGGGTGCAGTATATGCTTTGCACGAAGATTGGTACAATGTCCTGCGCTCGTCGAATCTCGCGAAAACCCTGGCGGACGATCAGCTGAATTTCGACGGCTGGACCAATCTGTATTCCCTTCTTCGTTTTCTAAGGCATTTGCCCAGGGCAATCTGGGGCTTTTTCTTCGGCTGGGGTCTTACACCGATTCGCCAGAAGCAGGCACTTCAGGTAATCGAGCAACTGACTCGTGGCAAGAAGCTGGAGGACGCACGGATACCGATAGCTATTTCGGCTACAGACCTGCTTTCAGGTAACCGGGTCGTGATCCGGACCGGGAATGCAGCCCGGGCGATTTATGCCAGCGCTGCTCTGGCGGGCGTATTTCCACCACTGAAAGAAAAGGACAGCCTGTTGGCAGATGGAGCATATACCGATCTTGCACCCATCGACGTGGCTCGAATTACCAATGCAAGGGTTATTGCCATCGATGCCTCGCAATCAATGGCGTTGCCGGAAATTCGCAATGCTTTTCAGGCCTTGATGCGTGCGGTGGATATCTGTCACATGCAGCATGCGCGCCTTCGTTTTCTAGAGGCAGATTTGTTATTGCGACCGAGCTTTACTCGCTTCATTGACACACTCGATTTTTCCCTCGTCAAGGAATGCGTTGATGCTGGCTATTCAATGATTAAAGGAAACCTGCCGTCGATTCGATCCCTATTGGGGGCATCGACAACCGGATAAAACTATGAATCAAGAATTAGAACCAAATCCAGGAAAAACGATGAATCGTATCATCATAATTGCAATCCTCTGGGGGGTTTTTGGCGCTTTCGCAATCGCTTCTGTCTTCTTCTTCATTATGGCTTTGGCGGCATCCTGGAAAGAGGGCTGGGCCGTTTTCAATCAGCTCGCAGGCTGGGTGGTACCTCTTATCCTGGGGTTTGGCATTCAGGTTGGTTTGTTTGCCTATATGAAACTGGTTCTGGCAAAGAGGAAGGCCGAACTTGCTTCCGGGGCCACTACAGCTTCGGTTTCGACTGCCGGAGGTATGTCAGCGATGTCCATGGTGGCTTGCTGCGCGCACCATCTCACCGACGTAGTGCCGTTCCTTGGAATTTCGGCTTTGTCCCTCTTCGTAACCGAGTTTCAGCAAACTTTTCTCGCTCTCGGACTGGCTTCAAATATCATCGGAATCACAATGATGTTGAAGACGATCTCCGAACATGAGTTGTATGGGGAGGGAAGTTTTTTATCAAAAATGCGGTTTTTGAATATGAAAATTGCATTGATTGGGTCCATCGTTCTGGGTCTGCTATTATTTCTAGGTGTCTTGTTGAAGAATTTGATTTCCTCGGGGGGGGGAATGTATGAAAAAGATTATCATTTCAATCCTGATCTTGCTTCTGGTCTTGTTTGCGTTCAACTGTGGCGAGAACTCACCTTATGAGGAGCAAGAGAGTTCAGGAGTTATAAGCATATCTGTACAGCCTACGGTAGTGACTGCGGATCAAATCAGTTTCAATATTAGTTTGAACACCCACTCAGGTTCGCTTGCATCCGTCGACTTGAAACGGCAAGTGAGGCTAAAGATCGGGGATGCAGTTCTGGAACCCAGCGAAGTGCCAGAGCTTTCCGGCCATCACAGCGGTGGTACGATTGTCTTTCGCATCGAAAGAAGTTTCAATGACTTCGAGTTGATCGTAAGTAACGTTCCTGATAAGCTGGAACGGGAGTTCAAGTGGTCAAGGAAGTAGCATTCGCCTTCTTGCGTGTTTCTGCCAAGATCAGCTGCGACGGGAATTGTACCTGGGACTTGTCTGCAACGTGAATGGATGGTCCAGTATTAGAGGGATCGTTCGATTGGGTATCCACTTCGGCAACTGCGCAGCGAGCCCTTGAGCTTCGTGCCGCCCAAGGGAGTGGGGGTAAATGTCAGCCAGGGTATCTTCAATTTATTGGAGGATAAAGGACCTTGTAGGAGAGGACGAAACAAATTGTTCGGGGGATTAATGGGGCCGAAAGTGCTTAATCGCAAAACTCAATACAGGAAAGACAGTCTTTCGCTTGCAGGGGCCGTGGCCCTGGGCACTGGCGTAATGATCGGAGCCGGTATTTTTGCCTTGCTGGGCCAGGTAGCGGAGCTTGCCGGTGCCTGGTTTCCCTATATATTTCTGATCGGTGCAGTGATTTCTGCCTTTAGCGCCTATTCGTATATCAAAGTTTCCAATGCACATCCATCCGCCGGTGGTATTGCTATGATCCTGACGCGGGCTTATGGGGAGACCACCGTAGCCGCTGCCGCTGCCGTACTGATGGCTTTGTCGATGGTTATCAACGAAAGTCTCGTGGCCCGGACTTTTGGTTCTTACACTATGCAGCTGTTTGACGTTACCGACCGTGAGTTCTGGGTGCCTTTCCTGGGTGTGGCGCTCCTGGCCGTGGCCTTTATTGTCAATATTTCCGGAAACAAAGTAATCGGTAAGTCCTCACAGCTTATGGCTATACTCAAAGTTGGAGGCATTGTTATCTTTGCCCTGGGTGGCCTTGCGGTTTCTCATCTTACAGCAGATGATATCTGGCCTGTTCAGTCCCTGCAGGATTATTCCCCCGCTGGATACGTTGGGGCAATAGCTCTTTCCATTCTGGCCTATAAAGGTTTTACCACTATAACGAACAGTGGCGGTGAAATTACTCACCCTCACCGGAACGTGGGCCGGGCTATCGTGATTTCGCTATTGATCTGTACTGTTGTCTATCTATTGGTCGCTTTTTCTGTGGCTGCCAATTTGCCTGTACCACAGATCGTCGCAGCAAAAAACTATTCCTTGGCGGAGGCGGCCCGACCGGCATTTGGATCCAACGGTCTGTACTTTACCGTTGCCATAGCCATTATTGCCACAGTCTCAGGGGTTATTGCCAGTATCTTCGCTGTATCTCGTATGACCGCTATGCTTACTGAAATGAAGTTGATACCCCATAGTCACTTTGGTATGCCAGGTAGCATTCAGAAGCATATGTTAGTATACGCGCTGGTAGTGGCTTTTATCTTGACTATATTCTTTGATTTATCACGCATCGCTTCTATGGGGGCCATCTTCTATCTTGTGATGGATATGATGGTTCACTGGGGTGTACTGAGAAAATTGCGAGCGGAAGTGAAAGCCAGCGCGGCGATCCTTGTAACTGCCCTCGTACTGGACGCAATTGTTCTGGGGGCGCTGATCTGGGTGAAGGCGAGTGTAGATATGACTGTAGTCATTGTTTCAGTTATAGGGATGATTGCAGTCTTCTCCGGCGAATTCGCCTATTTGAAATGGAGAAGACCTTCAATGTGAATCATTTGCGCTCGCTTGACTCTTCCTGAGCAGCGAGCGGGTCCCGAATCTCGCACCAAGGCTCCGCATCAGGCCATTTTCTTTTTACACTTCTATATATAGAAATCGACTTCAGAATTGTACAAAATCATCAGAAAACCAGATACTCCTGATTCAAATTCGACATCGGTTACCGATTCATGGGTACTGCATCTCAGCGAGCCTGTATTAATCCTGCACAGAGTAACTTTTAGTCCATCATGCGTCGAATGAGACGGATCAGCTACAGGCGTTACGAATTCCATTGTGGTATCGGGAACGTGCATTCGGAGTCTGGAATTTGTGGAAGTGCGAGTCACTGTGAATATCAATTATCTGCGAGACCTGGATATTACATTAACATCTCCTTCTGGCACGCAAAGCCGCCTTCTGTCCAGGGGAAGCGATGGAATCTGTGTCCACGTTGGTACGAGTTCTATTGAGCCTAACGGGAATTGTCTGTTCAACGGAACACTTCGCTTTGGAGTCCTGCGTACCATGGGGGAATCGGCCGATGGAACCTGGACTATTAACATCCGAGATCAGGGTGTTCGTGCCACAGCCAACGGAACCTTCACCTCCTGGAATATGAAATTCTACGGCTATTGAGATTTTCCAGGCCGACATCTTTGAATGGACGTTTGGCCTGTCTAAACCTTACCTCAAACCATTCTCCAGTTGATCAAAAACATTGGTCCTGCCGCGGTGCATACCGGATCGCATATTTAGTAATGGCGGATCTCATCCGGCGGTGGTTCACAAAGAGATTCCCATGTCATGCTGGCAGGGCTCTTTAATCGTAATAGTAATAAAATATATAAAAAAATGTTTAAAAGCCAATAGGGATGAGTTTTCTGGTTTGGAATGGGTTCTATATCAAAAGCAGTGGCCAGGCTGGTTGCCAGAGCCTGTCTGTTGGCGCCGGTTATTGCGCTATCGATGGCGAGCTGCCGTGACGACGGACTTTCTAACGGTGAATTAATGACTATATGGACCATCGCCTACAATGATTATCGCACGGATGGACCGGGTGAGTGGACGGATCAGGGCGATGGAACGCTCAGGTACGATCAGCCCCGCCTTTTATGCGATGGTCCTTTTTGCGAACAGATTCCGCAGGCCCCGGTATATCTAAAGAAATGTTTGCAGGGCCAGGTCTATCGAAGTGCTGAAAACGATTGTCGCGGGACCGGTAGCTATGCTGATCAGTGGGGAGCCACAAAGTTTCAATTTTGCAACACCGATGATACTTCCTGTCAGGATGGGGACGGAGTGGCCAATTCCTCCAGTCCAGCGGAGCAATCCTGTAGAGGGGAAACTCTGGCCGGTCGATCCTGGCATCTGGTAGTTACCCTTCGGTACAACTACGTGAACGTTGATTCGGCCGTTCAGTATCCTGAGTGTCTATTCTGTGTCAATAGCGGCAACGTCCTGGAGCATATGCCCGAAATGCCTGCCGGATCGGAAAACAAATTCTGGACCAGAGTGCAGAGTGCCGATGATGGAGTGCTGCGATATTTTTCGACAAGTGGTCGAGCCTTCAACGATGCTGCTGCAAAGACCGAAAGCCATTATGTTCTCTGTTCTGCTCTTTAGGGCTTGCACGAACCAGGGGAGAATCGATGCATTGTATCATCCGCTATGATCCGATCGCATGGACCTGCCAGGCCACGGGCAATGGCTCCCACATATACTTGTATTTTTGACCAGGGTGGGTCCGGGCCTTCGGCCGCTTGGTGAAGCAAGATTCTCGCGCCTCCGGAGGGTAATTCTGCTTTGATTTTTTGACCGCCCGGATCAGGCTGGGCAGGCAGCCACAGTTAACAGGCTCGCAAGCGGCAAAGCGCATGGCCGAATTCCTAAATATTCTGGATCGCATTTGTATGGGACTGGCCCTTTTTACCGGGGCCTTCTCTGCATTACAGGCAGTGGGCCAGCTTCTCATTCGGCCGTTCAAGTCAGTGAACGGAATCGGCTTTCTTCTGCTACTGTGGCTGGCGGTGATCATGGCCAACCTGGGACTGGGAAGGGAGATTATTCTAGACCATCTACCGTATCTCTATGCACTGCACGCTCCCTTCTATTACCTGGTAGGTCCATTGCTCTCATCTTATCTACTGGGTCTCCTGAAAGAGCGGGAATCGGATCACGACGAGGAGTTCGATCTCTCCTTTCCCGGAATGGCTGCTCTGGTTCCTTTCTTTCTTGCATCGGTTGCTTATATACCTTTCTTCTTAATGTCCGGCGAAGGGAAGCGAGCCGTACTATATCCATCGGAAGAGGCGGTCTGGGTTCAGGCATACGATCAGGTCCTGAGATGGATTGTCTATCTGGGTCTAGCTCATGGGATCTTTTCCATGGTGCGAACCCTCCTTCGCATCAACGTTTTTGCGCTGTTGCATGCGGACAGCAAGGTTCCGGGTCTATGGCATCTACGGGCGCTCCCGGTGTGGATTGCATTCATCAATACAGTGGCCATACCAATCCAGTTCTTTGACACGGTCCCTCTAAAGCGTCTGGGCATTGCTGGCGTCGCAGTGGGCGTACTGTGGCTGTATCTTCTGGATTTTCGCTACCCTGGTTTTTTTCGAAGGGTGGACCGTGAGATTCGAAAAAGACAGAAGCTGGAAAAATACAGTCGATCCAGTTTGCAGAGTCTGGATGTGCAACAAATCCAGGATCGGCTGCAACGCTTGATGGAAGAGGACCGGGTCTTTGTAGATGGAGATCTCTCGCTGGAGCGCCTGGCAGATTGGACCGGCATTTCCGCGGGGCAGCTTTCCGAACTTTTAAACAATGTCATGGGCGTGGATTTTCGCTCCTACGTGAATGGCTTTCGCGTCCGGGAAGCCTACCAGATGCTCATGGATGAGCCAGATCGCAAGGTTGACAGCATTGCCGAGGCAGTGGGTTTCAATTCCAGGGCTTCATTTTATAGAAACTTTCGCCTGATTACTGGCAAGACGGCGGCCATGGTTCGTGCAGGAGCGAAAAATCCGGTGGATTCGCCGAGTAAGAGCGAAGACTGAGGGCCGGTGGCTGGTTCTTGAGATTATCCTGATTCTCGGAGCCAATTCCAGAAACCTGTGGATTTGCCCAGAACAGGCTGCTCATGTGTTATTCCGTCATAAGGGAGGAAGTAGCAATGAAGTACAGAACAAGACAAAAACTGAGAACCCTGTTAACTGTTGGTATTTCCGGAGCAGCCGTAGGCATAGTGCTGGCCAATGTTCAGATGGGCAAATTGAATCCGCTCTCCACATTGAATGGTATCGTTGATGGACTGCTGATTGGTTCCACGCTTGCGGCCTATCATTTGTTTTTCTACGATGGCGGGCGCACTCAATTTTTCAGGAAGCTGAATTTTTCTCTTTCATTGATGGTCAACTCAATATCCTACACAGCATTGATCATATTTTCTCGCACTCTGGGGCGTCTGCTAACACTGGAATACGCGAATCCAATGGCTGCTTTTGAAGATCCCCTGCTGCTGGAAACTACTGTGCTCGTTCTACTCGCTTCGCTTCTGGTAAACGCTGTCTTCCAGGCTTCCGAGCTTATCGGTTCAGGAGAACTGCGCCGCTTTGTTACAGGACGATACCATCGTCCCAAAACAGAGTTCAGAGTATTTCTATTTCTAGATTTGGTGTCTTCGACCAGTATTGCAGAACGTATAGGATCACTTTCATTTCTAAATCTTCTGGATGATTTTTATCGGGATCTGACCGAGGCGATATTGAGGAGCAGGGCAGAGATTTACAAGTATGTCGGGGACGAAATCATTCTCACATGGACTCGATCCACTGCTTCAGCTCGGTGATTGCACTTCGTAGATTTTGCAAATGAGGAGCTAAAAGAAAGAGAGTCCTACTACCTGCAGCGATACGGTTTGGTGCCGGAGTTTCGCATTGCGCTCCATGCGGGTGAGGTAGTCAGCGGTGAGATAGGATTATTGAAGAAAGAAATCGCCTACCTGGGGGATGTGCTCAACACTACAGCCCGGTTGCTCGAATCCAGTCGGGATCTGGGAAGCAGACTTGTTTGTTCGGATCAGATTTTTCCGATGGTAGGGAGTCCCGAACAATTCAATTTGGTGGGGCGAGGTCAGCTACAGCTCAGGGGTAAACAGGAAACAATTGCTGTTTTCGTCAGGCCGTAGGGTAAAGGTAGTCTGTCCTGGTAACTCCTGGCCAGAGCGAATGTTTTCTGGGTCTCCGGCAGCATTCACGGTATCCCATCATTTTTCCAGACAAATATAACAATCAAGCAAGCATTAGATTGACGGACCAGCTCCTGTAGCTTTCCTGAAACATGAAGATCCGAGAAAGTGGAATGCCAGATGTCGGTTACTGGGAGAGCCTATTTGACATTGCCGAAGTCCTGGACCGCATGGAGCTGGTTCAGGGGGTCGGGAGAGTGGTGGAATTCGGATGTGGCTATGGTAGTTTTAGTATTCCCCTGGCGCGGCGTCTGCAATCGGCGGATGATGCATTGCTAACGTTCGATATTGACGCAGATATGGTGCGAATTACTCGCGATCGTGCCCGCCGCGAAGATCTAGAGAAAATTACAATTGAGCAGAGCAGCCGATCAGGACAGGAGCTGGTAGCACCTCGTTCTGTAGACTACGTTATGCTATTTAATATTCTTCACGGAGAACGTCCGGCGGAACTCCTGGACCTGGCCTTTGGATGGTTGCGCCCAGGCGGTCGCGTGGGTGTCATACATTGGCGGTACGATCCGGAGACACCAAGAGGCCCTTCCATGGCTGTGCGTCCCAGGCCAGAAGAACTTCTCCATCAAATGGAAGCGGCGGGTTTTCGGATTTCTGCGGAAAGCCCTCTGGATTTGCCTCCTTACCACTATGGCATTCTCGGATATAAACCGTGATCAAATTCGTTTCATTGAGATTGTATAATGGACAAGGAAGAACAATATGAATTGCCTGGAGACCCAGGCAGCTATTTGTACGCGAAGCGTTCGTGGAGCTGGCTGCTTTCGGAGGTCAACCCTCTCGATCTATGAACCGGTTGCAGCTCCTGCTAATTGGGAGCAGTCCGGAAAGGACTGAAAGCTTTCTGACCCAATTCATTACTGCTACCCATCATAGTTAAAGACCAGAAGACAGATTTCGCGGCGGGATTACGGTTTCCCTGCTCAAGTTACTCATCGGCCTGGAAGACCGCGAAGATTCAATGCGTGATCTAGAACAGGCTCTGGAGGGGATATGCGCTCTAAAGCAAAAAGAATTTCAAGTCGCCAATTCAAAGACCTTGTGTATCAGAACCTGGCTCGATTTGCCGGAGCCCTTTCTGCCCCGGTTCGCCTGGAGCTTCTCGATCTACTTTGCCAGAGTGAGCGTACCGGGGAAGTACTTGCCGCTCTGACAAATTCCAGCGTGGCAAACGTCTCGCATCATCTACAAACCTTGAAAGGAGCCGGCCTCGTTGAAAGCCGACGGGCAGGAAAATATATCTTTTATTCAGCTACATCGTCCGGCATGAAATGCTGGGCTTCTCTGGCGCAAACCGGCGAAGAATCTCTGCCCGAGCTTCGACTGGCGGTTCACGATTTCTTCTTTGACATCGAAACATCCGAGGAAATTTCAATTCAGGAACTCAGTAAGAAAGCCAGGAAAGGAGAGATAATCGTTATCGACGTTCGGCCTCAAGAAGAGTATGACACCTGGCATGTGCCCGGAGCCTTGAATCTTCCTATGGAAGAACTAGATGCGAAGCTTACATCTTTACCGTCCGGAAAAAGAATAATGGCCTATTGTCGAGGGCCTTACTGTGTTCTTTCCAGGGAGGCCGTGATGAGATTAAGAGCAAAAGGGTTTCAAGCATGCCGTGTGGCCCTGGATCTGGTAGCGCAAAGGTCTTCCCTTGAACATTCAGAGTGAGTCTGAAAGCAAGTTAACAGTTGTTTCCGAATCGGGTCTGCCCCCGTTGATGATCTGAACCTATTCCGAATGCCGGGTCGGGGGATGGTGCGGTATCGATCTTGAAATCGTGTACTCATTGGGACTGATCCTGCCGGGTGTCTATGACATAGACAGGCTACGCCGGTCTGGGACTTTTCTCTGAATGCCGGCCGCAAACTGAACTGAGAGTTGCAATAGGAAGAAATCAGAATTGGTGCCCGGAAAAATGGATGGAAGGTGCTGCCAAAGATTTTTCATTTTTTTCCTCCCTCTGTCGAAATTGCCTGTCCTTCGAGCGTCTACCTGCAAAATACACTTCGCCATCTCCGGAAGGCGAGAATAGGAGACAAATATGCAGTATCTACTGTTACTTTACGATGATGAAAAGCGAGCCGAAGGTTACGGCGACGAAGAAATGGAGAAATGGTTTTCCGTGACCAATGAAATGGATTCCGCTGGCAAGATGGTGTCCGGGGAAGCCCTGCAGCCTACAGCTTCGGCCACCACGGTTCGTATGAACGGCAACAAGGTTATTACCACCGACGGCCCATTTGCAGAAACCAAAGAACAGCTGGGTGGATTCTACGTTATCGAAGCGAAGGATCTTGACGAAGCGATTTCCTGGGCCCAGAAGATGCCCCATGTTCCCAAAGGTGGCTCTGTGGAAATTAGACCCATCATGAAGTTTGATTCCTGAAGGTCCCATTTGTCCGATTTCGATTTTGACAGAGCATTTGCCGGGCTCTTTCGCGAATCCTACGGTCGTATTACGTCTGTTCTCGCGAAGGAGTTCCGGGATCTGGAGCTGGCAGAGGACGCTCTTCAGGAAGCACTGGCTGCAGCGGCCCGTCGATGGCCGGATGCGGGCATTCCTGACAACGCCGCCGGCTGGCTCTATGTTGTGGCCAGGCGAAAGGCCATTGATTCTCTGAGAAAGCTAGCCAGACAGAGAAAGCGTGCTATCAACGAGCAAAGGGAGGGATCTAATACACCGGCTACTCCAGCCGTTGCTCCCATGGCCGGCATGTACGGGATAAACGAGCCACCGGATGAAAGACTCAGCTTGATTTTCGCCTGTTGTCATCCGGGAATCAACCAGAGCGCTCAGGTGGCGTTGACCCTGCAGACCCTTTCTGGACTTAATACATCAGAGATCGCATCAGCATTTCTGGTAAAGGAATCCACTATATCTCAAAGAATTGTTCGAGCAAAGCGTAAAATCAAATCGGCTTCAATCCCCTTTTCCATACCAGATACCGATCAATGGCCGGAGCGACTGAATGCAGTTCTTTCCGTGATCTATTTGATCTTTAATGCAGGCTATCTTGCCCGCAGTGGTGGGACTCTTTTAAAAAAGAATCTATGCGATGAAGGAATATTCTTGGCTCGAATGCTCGTAGGACTGTTACCGAATCATTCAGAGATAGAAGGACTTCTGGCATTGTTTCTGCTGCAGCATTCGCGTAGGTTCGCCCGGGAAAAGAGCGATGGCTCCCTGATTCTCTTGAAGGATCAAGATCGAAGCCAATGGGACAGAGAGAACATTCGAGAGGCGAATGAGCTTCTTTCATCGGCACGGGGTCGCAGTCCTGCAGGTCCTTACTTGATACAGGCAGAGATCGCCGCGGTCCATGCTCGATGCGAAAACGCCGACAAAACAGACTGGAACGCTATCCTGGAGCATTATGACAGGCTGCAGACTATTCATCCAACTCCGGTGGTGAGACTGAACCGCGCCGTTGCAATAAAGATGGCTCTGGGCGCTGAAGAGGCCCTGGCCTGTCTCGAAGAAGCCGATCTTGCTGAAGCGCTCCGAGAATACCGCTACTATCATTCTACATACGGGGAAATCCTGCTGGATCTTGGTCGCTATGACCAGGCCAGCTCTGCCTTTGAGCAGGCTCTAAGACTAACAGAGAATGAACTGGAACGAAGACATTTAGAAGCAAGGAGGGATGTAGCCCGATCGTCTACGCCGAATATCAAGTAATCTTTCTTAAACTCCGCAACGGCCAGAAATATTCCCGGCCTGGATCCGAAAATATTGCACTCGGTGTCCGCATTCAAGAATCGCAGGTTACTGCTATATCAGAGATGCTTCTCACCTACTGGGCCTTGAAGGGAGCGGGGCGAGACGAATCTGCAGCCCGATTGATAGGACCGGCTTCCACCTTTTGCTTTCTGGCCGAGGAAAAAAGGGAGAAATGCTCTCGAGAGATTAATTTGCCGTGGCCCGGTTTCTAAATAAGGAGAATACTGGCACAAAATCTGGCAATTTAAGCCAACAGCTCTTACTGTCGGGTTCTTTTTGGCTGGAAAACTCTATCTTCTTATCATATTTTCCCGAGGTTGATTCGGAGGATAGTTGCAGGATCTGTATTTCCGTATTTCCTGCCGAGCTGGTGGTAGTTGGATGAAAAAGACAATCATTGGAATTTCTTCGATTTCTCTAATCCTTTCTGGTGTCTATGGTTGCGGCCTAATGGACAATACGCGAATAGGGCCAGCCTATGAGCTCGGCCCTGTGCCCAATCATATCTTGCAGGCGAAGCGACCGGATCCCATGACCTCTCTTCTAATCGAGATGGATGATCTTCCAGGTCACGATGACATTGTTTTTCTGAATCGCAACACCGCATTCGCTTCTGGAATGGATGGCTGGATATGGAAATTGGATCTTCTGTCTGGCCAGGCGCGGCGTTGGGTAAAACTTCCGGTGAATCCGGCCGGATTACAAATCGCAGGTCCCGAAAACAGGAGTTTACTCGCCTGTGCCTCCAGGTTGGGAGGCGAACAGTATTCTGAAGATGCGCGAGTCGGGCTTTACGATATCGATATATCTTCAAAGAAAGTGATTCCACTCTTGCTCAATGTGCCGCGCGCAGCGGACGTTTCGCAGGAAACCATCTATTCAGTCGATGCTTCGGAGCCTGTGAAAGTCGCCGAGCTTGATGATTCCAACTCCCGTCCCTTTTCGCTTTGCAATGACCTGGCCGTTTCCCGTGATGGAAAGCAGGTTTATCTTACGGAACCATTTTCGCGGGCGGATGCAGCCATGGGCTCCGGTGCCGTTCCTGAGGCTATAGGTCTATATCCTCACGGACGCATCTGGATCTACAATCGATCCGAAAAGACTGTGCAGTCGGTTATTGAAGGATTCACATTTGCGGATGGAATTCTCCTGGAGGAAAAGAACGGTTCGGTGATATCCATCGTATTTACCGAAACTACAAAATTTAGAATGATTCGGGCTTTCATTGGTGGCGAAAGAGCCGGGGAATCCGAAGTTCTTCAGGAGAATCTTCCAGGGCTGGCCGATGGTCTGGAACGAGATAACCAGGGAAGAATATGGACAGGTCTGATCAAGAAGCGTTCTGGTTTGATAAACTTCGTACACGGAAACCCATGGATTAAACCCCTGTTACTGGGGCTTCCCCAAGCCATTCTTCCGGTAAGCAAAGATACCGGGCTTATGGTATTCGATGCCTCGGGACGGGAAGTGTTACATTACTCCATGCATGACGGTTCCAGGATTCGAGACATTTCCGTAGCCGTCCCCCATGGGGATCGGGTTTATCTTCCATCTTTTAAAAAGGATTCGAGGGGGCTTTATTCTCTGAAGATTTCGGAGATTCTGGAGATTTCGATTCGCTAGATTCGCCTATCCAGATTGAAAGCTACGGGCCCGGAGCCTGGCGATTGCACGATGGGGCTATAAGAATCCAGCCCCGAGAGACATTGGCGGAAAGAAACACAATGTTTCGGTGAGTGCCGGGCAAATCATTTCGAGTCTTGCCTTTACGTAGCCTGTTCGAAAGACTTCGGGGATACACAGGTGGCTCCAATATTTCAGGCTTCAACGGATCACCAGCATTTCAGGAACATGCATTTTACCTGAGAAAAGGTAACGTAGATCTTAAATTGGATTTATGGAAGATAGACGCCTATACCGTTCATAATTTGCCCGGTGCCGGTACTGCTTACTTTCCAGGTTATTCCGCGGTCGCCACTCCAGACGAGCACATCGCCATCACCCACCGCTATACAGACTTTCCTGCTGCAGGCAATGGCTGATAAGTTGGTTCCGGCCCCCGTATCCAGCGGGAACCAGGAGATGCCCCCGTCATCCGTATAAGCTCCGATTCCTCCGCCACCCAATGCGATCCAGCGTCCGTTTCCTGCATAGGCGACATCGCGAAAGCTTGCTCCAGTGCCCGATGTAGTGGCAGTCCAGGTGGCGCCATTGTCTGTGGAATACGCCACTGCATCGGATACGCCTACAGCTACCCAGTTTCCCGAACCGTCTGTGGCAGCGTCATACATAGAGACGCCAGTTGAAATGGTGCAAAGGGTCCAGTTGGCCCCACCATCATCCGTGTAAGCGCAGAGCGCCACGCCAGTGCCTCCAATGGCCACAAAGCGGTTGGTCCCATCGAAAGAAAGCCCGCGAAGTCCACCACCGGTTCCTGCATTGACCTGTGTCCAGATATCTCCGGAATCCGTGGAATAAGCAACCCTTTCCGCGGCACCGGAGCTTCCGACAGCAATCCACCGACCGCTCGTATCAGCTGCAACATCGCTCATAGATGCAGTAATGGGTGAAGAACTGAGCACCCAATTTTGTCCTTGATTCGTACCGATCAGTATTTCACTATTAAGTGCTGTTGCGATCCACCGACCCGAGTTATCTGCAGATACGCCTTGATAGTTTTCGCTACCTGGCGTAGATGCTGTAGTCCAGGTCAAACCTTCGTCAATCGAATAGGCGGCCGAGCCATTGTTGCCCACAGCTACGAACTGCCCTGGCGGCCCTTCTATGGTGCTCAGCAAAGCAATGCCGGCTTCAGTATCGCAAAGACCATCTTCGAAACGGCAATTCGGGATTGGCTTACATCCCTGTGTAAAGAGGACTCCTGCGAAAAGTAACGTTCCTGCGCGGCAAAGGTGAACACTGGCGCTACAAGGCATGCAGTAATCTAGTCTTTTTCGCGCCCGGGTCAAGGAGATTCCCTCTCAATTCCTTAAATATCTCCTCCGGTGCTGGCATGTTGGTAAAGGCGGAGCTGCATTTGAATCTAGATTGTAACGATAACGTTTCCTACTTTTCGTCCGGTTTCTACAAATCGATGAGCATCCACAATCTCTTCTATGGGATAGATTCGATCCACTATTGCTGAAAGCTCCCCGGATGCGATGAGATCATTGAAAAAATCCAGATCCCGGGCTTCCCAGTGAAAATTGGAGGCACCGATGACAACCCTTTTACTTCCAAAAATGGAATGCCACAGTGCGCGAAACATTTCAGAGACACCGAAATCAGTAAGAAGCAATCGCCCGTTCTTGTTTAACTTTCGCATCAGTTGCGATATACTGATCGCGCCGATGGTATCGAAAATCAGGTCATATTTGTCAGTAGAGTCCAGGAAACTCTCTGCGGTATAATCAATGACTCTATCTGCCCCCAGGGAACGGACAAGCTCCACATTCCTGGTGCTACAGACCGCAGTGACGGAAGCGCCAAAGTGTTTTGCCAGTTGAACTGCAGCCGTTCCTACCGAGCCAGATGAACCATAGATAAGCACCTTTTCCCCGGATTTGATGTGGCCTTTCTTCTTCAAGAAAACCAGCGAAGATAAAGCGCCATTGGTAATTCCCACAATCTCTTCGTAGGATTTAGAAGCTGGAATTTGTGCAAGAATCCCCGACTCTGGCATAGCCTTGTACTCGGCATAGGCACCGAAGCTCAGTCCCGTGTAGCCATAAACTCGATCCCCCACTTTCCAACGAGTGACTTCCGCACCCACTTCCTCGATTTTACCCGCGAACTCCATCCCGAGAATCCTGTTCTTTGGGCGAAAAAAGCCAAACATGATCCTGTAAGGGATACGAATTAGCCAGGGAAAGCTCAGAGACCGCTGCTTCGGTTCTTCCGCGGTGACGGTTGTGGCAAAGATTCGGATCAGTACTTCGCTCTCCTGGATTTCTGGTTTCTGGACATTCTGCACAGATAAAACCTCCGGGGGCCCATACTTCTCATAAACAACAGCTTTCATATTCCTTCTCTGGGGCCTGAACTGTAGCGCATTTCAACCTATGGATGATTTGTGCGAAGGAAGGCTATTTTCGCGGCGGCTATGGAAAACAGGCTGGAAATCCAGATTTAAGTAATGCGAAATATCGTCAATGAATACTATTGCTTTGCCATTGTTACGCCTGCGCTGACATTACGTCAACCTCATGCTGCCGCACTATGGCGCGATGAGAGGACAGGGCCGTTAGATTGTGAAAGGAAAATTGACTTTTGGATTTTCGAGTGCCTTTTATCGATTCCCGGGTGCGTAAAGATTGGTCTCTACAAATTGGATGACAAATTGCGCGTACTGTTCCACTGAAATCTTTCGGCTGGAAAACTTGTACCTCTTCAAATACCAATCCTGCAAAAGTGCTTTCAGGGCACCGGCCATAAGCTGATGGCTTTCTATTTGAAAAATTCCCTTTTTGATGCCGTCCAGAAGAATCTTTTCAAAATACCTTTCCGAGGATTGCTCCATTGTGATAACGTTCTTCTGGTTTTTTGGTGAAAGATTCTTGGCTTCCATAAAGAAGAAAGAAAAGATTCTGGGCAGTGTTTCGCTCAGATAGAGGTGAGCGCAAATGGCCTGCTGCAGGCGAATTGCAGGATTTTCATCCGTCGCATGGGTTTCTAGAATCTGAAGAATCGTAGTCTTTCCTTCGTTGTAGATCATTTCGAACAGCTCTTCTTTGCTGTTGAAATAGTTATAGAGCGCACCCATGCTGAGGTCAGTCTCCTGGCTCAGGTCTCGTAGACTCATCCCCTGAAATCCCTTCTTCTGACTCAGTGATATTACAGCGCGGACGATCCGGACCATATTCTGAACGGCCCGGTCTTCTTTTTTGATCTGGATCTTATCTCGATTGTGAAGCACCAGCGCCCTGCAAATAGATTCAATAGAGGTGGCCTCTCTGGAAGCAAAGTCTCTATAAGTCAGGGCTAGTTCATTCATCGAAGGGGCTGTAAGTGACTTTTCTGGTTTTTGCTCTTTTGATGGTTACGCAGTACGCGTTTTCCCAGGGATGCTTTGTGGACTTCATCCGCACCGTCATAGATACGTGCTGCTCGTTCATGTCGATAGAAAAAGGCAAGGATGGTATCATCGCTCATACCAAGTCCTCCATGAACCTGCAGGGCCCGATCAATCACTCGTAGCATAGTATTGGCCACTACGAACTTGATCATAGAAACCTTCTCCCTGGATTTTTTCATTCCCAGGTTATCGATGGACCAGGCAGCGGAAAGAGTCATCAGTCGGGCGGCTTCGATTTCCGCGGTGGATTCGGCCACCCAGTTCTGGATAATTTCTTTGTCTGCCAGAGTGCGACCGTCGGTATCAATGACCCGATTGTTGGCCCTTTCGCAGAGTAGATCCAGGGCTCTCTGGCAGATTCCCAGCCAACGCATACAATGGTGAATTCGCCCAGGACCCAGGCGCTCCTGTGCGATCAGAAACCCCTGGCCTTCCTTTCCCAGAAGGTTACTTTGAGGAACTCGACAGGACTGGAACATTACTTCGCCGTGGCTGTTGTAGTCGCTGCCTTTTTCTCCCATAACAGAAATGTTGCCCACAAGGTTAAATCCCGGATTATCCGTGGGCACGATGATCATGCTGGATCGCATAGCCGGGCCAGCTTCCGGATTGGTAACGGCCATGACGATAGTAAATGCGGCCCCATCGGCACCGGTTGTGTACCATTTATGACCATTAATTACGTAATCATTACCGTCTTTTTCGGCCGTAGCTTCCATTAATAGTGGATTGGAACCAGCTGTATTTACTTCGGTCATCGCGAAGCAACTGCGAATATCACCATTGGCCAGGGGTTTCAAATAATTTTCTTTCTGCTCCGGTGTGCCAAACATATGGAGAATTTCAATGTTTCCTGCATCCGGGGCCTGGGTTCCAAAAATGTAGTGCCCCAGAGGAGACCTCCCCAGGGATTCCGATACC
This sequence comes from Spirochaetaceae bacterium, assembly GCA_002729885.1. Taxonomy (GTDB): domain Bacteria; phylum Spirochaetota; class Leptospiria; order Leptospirales; family Leptonemataceae; genus UBA3465. Next base: position 251,020 of record PBUB01000014.1, on the reverse strand, counting down.
AGTCCGTGGTCCAGCAGCCCGAGTCCCATTCCACCGAGCTCCGTGGGGAGATTGGGAGCCCAGAGTCCCATCTGCTTAACCTTCGCTCGTTTTTCATTGAGTAAAGGAATCATTTCTTTGAAGTCCGTGCGAAAGAAATCTGGCTCCGCCGGAAACACTTCTTTATGCATGAACTCTTCGATCAGGTTCAGCGTTTCTTTCATTTGATCTGATATTTGAAAATCCATTCTCTTCCTTCCTTGCTATTCGTTTCTAGTGCTAACACGATTCATCATTCCATTGATACGATAGGTCTGAATTCATTCCTGAGTGCGAGTGTATCTATCGTTTCTCCCGGTCCGCTGCTTCGACTTCTTTCGTTGTTTTCGACGTCGAGGATGAATTAGTCCGGGTCTCAGGTCTTGATTCCTCCATCTGCACGAAAGATGGAGCCTGTAATAAATGAGGATTCCGGGGAGGCAAGGTAACCTATGAGGGATGCTACCTCAGCAGGAGTCCCAAAGCGACCTATTGGAATCTGCTTTCGCATCTCTGCCTGGACGCTTTCGCCGGCAAAATCTATGATCTTTGTCTCCACCCAGCCTGGGCAGATGGCATTGATGCGAACGTTCTTCTTGGCCATTTCCAGAGCAGCCGTTTGAGTAAGGGAAACCACTCCTGCTTTGGCCACCGCATAGGGCCCCAGTCCTGGTGAGCCTCCGAGTCCGGCAATAGAAGCCACATTAATAATGGAACCGTCCCGACCTCGTTTTCCCATATGAGGAACAGCATACTTGTGACTCCAGAAAACGCTGGTAAGATCAAGAAGCATCATATGATTCCATTCTTCAGTAGTAATCTTGTGCAGCTTTTTGGGAGTTCCCCCAATACCTGCATTGCTAACCCATACATCGATGCCACCATTGTGTTCAGCTGCAGCGCCCGCCAATTTCTTTACATCCTCTTCCAGACCAACATCTGCAGCCACAAAGTGAGCTTCTACACCGGTAGTTCGAAGCAATGCTGCGGTTTCTTCACCGCTATGGGTATCAATGTCGGAAACGATGACCCGCGCCCCCATTCGGCCCAATTTAAGACAGGTCTCGCGGCCGATGCCGGCTGCGCCACCGGTAACCACTGCTATGGCATTTTCCAGGGAATGACTCATTATAACCTCCAGATTCCCAGCTATTCGCTGATTCAAACCGATCCCATCATTGAATAGCCCGGGGTGTCAATAAAATAGCGAACGCCCGCTCGGTTTTTTTCTTGATTCCGGCGGCGGCCAGTTGCATACTGGGATCTCAGACATGGAACGCCGATGGGGAGCTTATTTTCCCATCGGCTTTTCTTTTCTGGCTTCGTCGCGGCCACTCGGAGTCTTCGTCAGAGCGGTCCTTCGGATTTCGACTATTGAGAGCTGCAAAGTTGATGGAATGTGAGCCGCCGGAGTCTGTATATTTGCGAATGCTTCGGGGAAAGTATCTGAACTGAAATCATAATAAGGAATAAGGGAAAAGAATATGGCTGTTGAGCACCTGCAGGGCAGGCTGGAAGCGTACCTGACTGCGCGATTGGGAGTTTCGGTACAGATCCAAAATTTTCGCTCCATTTCCGGGGGAGCCTGCCAGGAGAATTATTCTCTGGATCTGTTCTGTGCCGGATTGATGCCTGGCGAAGAGGCTACCGAGTACAGATTGGTAATGCGTACCGATCGTGGGGGCGCACTGGACGGTTCGGTAAGCCGGCCTCAGGAATTCGAAGTGATTCAAGCTGCCTTTGGAGCCGGAGTTCCTACTCCCGAAGCAATGTGGTTGGAACAGGATTCAGATGTCATCGGCGCCCCTTTTTATTTCATGCGAAGGGCTCCAGGGCGAGCCGATAGCCGCTATATAGTAAAGGATCGAAGCCTGACGGATGTTCGAAAGAAGATAACAGGGCAGCTTGCAGACGCCCTGGCGCGGTTGCATTCAGTAAGTTACACTACGGACAGTGGGTTGGGTTTTCTTAACGAGCTGGATTTGCAGGATTCGGTGGCGCCAGCAAGAGATGCCGTCGGGGCACTGCGTCGACTACTAGATGACCTTCCTGAATATTATCCTGCGCTGGAGCTATGCCTCAATTGGCTGGAGGCAAATATGCCAGAGACCATTGATCCGGTTCTGGTTCATGGGGATTTTCGCACAGGCAACTATCTGGCAACAGAGCGAGGCCTGGAGGCGCTGCTTGATTGGGAATTTGCACACTGGGGAGATCGTCATGAGGATCTTACATGGATTTCCATGCGAGACTGGCGATTTGGAAAGATCAATCTGCCCGTAGGGGGCATATCTGCCCGGGAACCTTTCTACGAAGCGTACGAAAAGGCTTCCGGTGTACCGGTGGACCGGGCGAAAGCTCTTTATTGGGAAGTCATGGGTAATGCGCGCTGGGCTGCAGGAGCACATCAACAGGCGGAAAGGCATTTATCCGGCCAGAGTCGGGGGATTGAGCTTGCATCCATTGGACGTAGAGGATGCGAAATGGAATATGAAGCTATGCGATTAATCGAAAAGGGGGAACTCTAATGCAGGATAGACCAGATGCAGCAGATCTGCTGGAAGCAGTTGGAGATTTTTTGAAGAAAGATATATTACCGGCTGTGCGAAACGATGATTTGCTTTCCTATAAAACGTTGGTGAGCTGGAATATGCTTGGAATCCTTGCCAGGGAAGTAAAGGTCGGCGGCAGGAGCCTTGCGGTGGATATCAACGAGCTGGCTGCTCTTTTGAATCGTACACCACCTGAACCGTCTCTGGATTATCCCGGGGCAGTGGAGCAGGCCAGGAAAATGAAAGAAGAGCTATCAACGGAGATTCGCAAGAATAAAGCCGGCAGTCCGGATTCCCCTTACTGGCAATATGCCAGAGAATCCCTCAAGCGGAAGCTGGAAATTTCCAATCCGCGCTTTTCGCTACAGGATTAAAATCCTGGCCAGCATGGATTCCTGGATAGTTGGCAGCATGGATCGGGTAACGACCGATCCTGAAAAAGGTGCGAAAGGTGAGGCGGCTGAAGCCCGGCTGGCTGCGAGTTTCACCAAGATTGATGGCAGTCAATTGGAATGTAGCCCGTGACCTTTGTGATTGATGCCTGCTATACAGATTTTCCATCTATGTATGTATAGAATGTCCACGAAACGCTTGAAAAGTCTCAAATAGTAAGGAGGTCCTGAAATGGATCTATTCTCAGTTAAAGATAAAACAATTTTGATTACAGGAGCTTCCCGAGGGATTGGTCGCGCCATGGCAGAAGGCTTTGCCAGCGCCGGAGCCACAGTATACGGTACTGGCTCTCGGCCGGAATCTATCGCATGGACCGAAGGCACCTCCATTAAAGGAATAGCGGCCGATCTTCGCTCCGAAAGCGAAATGAAAGACTTGATCAATGACATAGGAAAAGAACACGGCAGGTTGGATTGTCTGATCAACAATGGCGCTACCACTCTGGATGTACCGGCATCCGCAATAAAAGAAGCGGATCTGGAAAACCTTGTGGATACCAATTTCAAAGGAGTCTTTCGCTCCTGTCAGGCTTACTACAAGATGCAGAGAAAGAAAGGCGGAAACATCATAAACATTGCTTCCATCGCAGGACTGAATGGCGCTTTTTTGATGTCTGTGTATGCAGGAACCAAGGCGGCCATCATTCAGATGGGAAACTCCCTGGCTGTTGAATGGGCTTCCAGCGGTTTTCGCATTAACGCCATTTGCCCGGGCTTTACAGAGACGGATATGACCGCCAGCATTCGAAAGAATGATGAATATGCATCTAAAATCAAGGAAATCATCCCCATGCGACGCATTGGCAAACCCGATGAAATGCTGGGTGCTGCGGTCTTCCTGGCATCAGATGCATCCACCTACGTTACCGGTTCAACTATCGTCGTAGATGGTGGTCTGGCCCGGCATTGAATTGCCGGGTTTCCAGTCAGTGGAAAGAGTCCCGCTATTCAAGTCCGGCGAATTATGGCTCTTTGGGATTGGCAAACGTTCGCATCGCGAAATCAAGGAGCCATGATGATTGCATACCTGGAAGTCCCGCGACAGAAGTAAAATGAGCCGCCAGAAACGGCCTCGTTCCTACGTGTGAGCCAGCTCTTTATGTAGCTTCCTGGCCTTTTCGTGCTGTCCGGGCTCGGCCAGCACTGATTCCAGGAGCTTCAGAGCCCTTTCTGTTTTGCGTGCGGCCCGGAAGCATTCCGCAAGCAGTACACGTGAATCTGCATCTGCAGGATTGCGAAGAACGAGACGATTCGCCATGTCGATGGCCATTTCGTTTTCACCTGCGGCCATCAATACTCGGGCCGTGCGGGCAAGGACTCGCTCTTCCCAGGGAGAAATGTCCAGGTACCGGAGCAAGAAGGGGATGGCTCGTTTGTACATTCTCTGGCGGCACAGTGTATCGCCGATCAGTAGCATTACTTCTCTGGCTCTACGGTTTTCCCGGGGCGATTTGCGTAGTATTTGCAGGGCGCCCGGAAAGTCTTCCTGATTTCTTTTGAGCATTGCCTGACGAATAATTTCCTGTATCTGGTCGGCTGCATCCGGGCTCAATCCCGGGATGCCGGAACAGGATATGCGAACGAGACTGAAATCATCGGTGAGGGATTGCTCTTCATTTAGATAGCTTTTGATTAATGAGTCCCAGTCGCCGTTATGCTCTTCGATCTTTCGCAAGAATGCATGTTCGTCATGATTGATGATTCGAGTTCCGTCCTCTTTGAAACCCAGCAGTATGTCATCCCTTCCGTCAGAACCCATAAAAACAGTATCTCCGGGACGAAGTCTTTCTGTAAGCACTTGAAATGATCGTTCGCTTTCAAAGCCGATTTTTCGAATGAAAATGTCTTCGCCCAGAAAAGTGGCCTTGCCGTTGCGGTAGAGGACGGGCCAGGGATGTTCTGCATTCACAAAGTACATCTGTCCGCTTTGCTTGTGGATTACTGCAAGAAGGACAGAAACCGCCATCATTCCATCAAAGCTTTCGAAGACCTGGTTTAGATCCTGCACGGCCGCTTTGAGCAATCGTTCCGGGTAATAGCTCTGCATGAAAGTGGCGGCCTGGGTTCGCTTCAGTATGGATTGAAATACAGTATTAAAAACCAGTGCCCCACCGGCACCCTGGAGCGATTTGCCCATGGCATCGCTGTTGGCCACCGCAATATACTCTCCGTCCCTTAATTGTATTTCTGCAGCCACGCAGGTGTCTCCCCCTATGCGATGTTGCTTGTTTTTGAACTCAAACTGCTTCTTTCCCTGAATTGCAAAGTCTACCGAGTAAGAAGGATCCTTCACAGTGTTCGTGCTAAGCGGATTTAGTAGAAGCGATGTGAGAAAGTAATCGCCATCCTGTTGAACCTTGAGCTCCTGGATCTGCTCCAGTGAGTCATTGAGTGCCGCATTCTTGTTTTCGATTTCGCCCAGGGCTTCTTCCAGGTTTCTGGTTCGTTCCGCCACCTGTTCTTCCAGGGATTCATTCATAACAGCCAGGCGATTCTTCATTACGTTGATTCTATCTCCCAGACCGAGGGCGAGCAGGACTGCCTGTGCGCAGGTTCCGATCTCCAGGCTCCATTCAACGAACCAGTAAGGAGTAATCACGCCGTTAAACTGCAGTCCTTTGGTTACGGAGGCTGCCAGCAGGATCGGCCAGGCGGCCAGATAGAAGTAGGCAGGCCGGTATCTGCGAAATGCCAGTATCAACGCGCAGGTGCCCACCAATACGGGATTTAGGAGAGCACCGATGGAATTCAGCTGCACTGCAAGCTGAGGATGAATGGGCTCAAGAATAAACGTGCCGGCAATGGCCTGAAAGATATATATTCCGGCCATTACCTGGAAAACACGGTTCCAGGTAGGAGCTGTGGTTTTCAGGTCCAGATAAATGATAGTAAAAAAACTGGCCAGAGCCAGAGCAGCCGGGGTTAGTAAAAGCACCTCTCGGTTCTGCCACCAGGTATTGTTGGGATAGAGCATCTGGAAGCCCAGGCCATTGAGCGCGATCGCATTTAGCGAAAGCAGTAAAACGAACACGACGTATATCGCATAGGTGATGTCTCGAACCGATAGATAGACGAACAGGTTGTATGCCATCATTACCAGGACAGCTCCACAGAAGAGGCCCAGGCCTATCATTTGGATGAGCTGAATTCGCTGAAAAACATCCTGACGATATAGTGTGATGGGAAGTGCAATGGTGGAATGCACTCCACTAACCTGCATGTAGATAGTAGTCTGGCTCTCTGGTTCGAGCGTTACCCGGTAGGCAAACGTTCTATGGTCAATCTCACGTTTCTCGTAGGGCTTCTTGTCTCCAAAAGAGCTCTCGAAATACTTATCGCCGTCCGGAGAAGGACGAAAGACATTCAGGACATCAAGTCTACTATAATTGATATCGATGACTCGATGTAACGGCACTTTGCCTGGATTCTCGAGTGTGACACGAAACCAGTAGGGATGATCTTTGTAACCGAACGAGGGGATCGTTTTCTCAGTAGATTTCCATTCACTGTTTGGAATTGCACGTACTGAATCCAAATCCAGATTGCCCGCTTCATCTTCGATATACTGGACATAATTGTTAAGAGTAACCTCATCGGCATCGGAAGTGATGGGCACGGCGAAGATTGCCGTGACGGGCGCAAGTGAAAGAACTCCAAGAAATACCGGAATGAGTGTTTTTACAGAGAAGCTAAAGCCTCCAGGGGCAACTCTACCTGGGAGCGCCTCAGGATAAATTGCTTTCATCTTTTTTGATATCATATTTTCAATCCGCGGGCTGATTTTGATTCCGGGTGAAAGGGAGTGCAAGGTTTATTCCCTTCAGCGAACGATAGGACTCCAAAATCCGAATAAAAAATAAGGACGGCCGAATTGCTTCGGCCGTCCAGAGGAGTGAGTTCCAATGCTGCCGCTATTGATTGTTCATCGCATTCGTTGCGATCTGCAAATAGAAGCCTTCCGGATCGTAAGAGAGGTAGCCCAGACCTGCACCATTGGCGCTCTGTAAATGATCTACACCACTGCTGTACCAGGGATAATTCGGTTCTCCCATAAATGTGCCCCATTTCGTTGTCTGAAGCGGAATCGTTCCATCATTCGCGCAGCCAAGGCCGTATTCTTCGCCTCCTGCGCAGATGCTTTCCAGGCTTCCCGCCATCAATGGATGCTGAATATAATCCACGTACTTCATTCTAGTCCCGTAGGAGTAGTAGCGAGTATTGGAGCTGTCCGGGGTATACTGATTGAATGCAGCCATCCCATCTGTAGAAAGCTGCTCCAGAACGGCCAGCACGTCCTGCTGCGTGCTTCCTCCCCAGATAAGAGGAACGAGCATATTGATAAGGTCCGCGATGTATGGCTCGGCCCAGTCAGGAACATCGTCTTTGAGTGCATTTGAGGATGGGCTTCCACGATGCGGAGTGGCCACGGTAGTCAGTACGGCGACCTTATCGGACATTCCAAGATTGCTTACCATGTATCGGCCATCCAGCCCTCCCTGGCTATGACCGATTAGATTGACTTTTGTAAACCCGCGGGCAGCCATCCAGTAGTTGAGCTTTTCCTTCAACACTTGCGCTCGAACTGCACTGGATTGCACCGCAGTAACTGAGGGAGCAAAAACCGGTGCGCCTTCTTCGCGCAGATATTCATCCAGGCCTCCCCAGGCATCCAGAATACCGATGGCCCCTGCATCTCCGTCGTTCCCCCATCCGAACAGACCATGATTCAGAACTATCGGATAGGATCCGTCCAGTGGCTTGGGGCCTTCACCGCCAGCAAATACGCTGGCTGTTGGAAGCAGGGCCAATATCAACGCCCCGCTTAATACTTTGTTTCGCATGAATTTATCCTCTTTGTTTTAGTAACCGGCCGAAGTCGGTGTCCAGCCTAGTGCAATCGACGTACCACTGAGAATGTCCCCTGGTCGCGGCGTGCCGGCCGTTTTAACGTGATTTTCTGCTTCGATCGAATCACCTGCTTCGATCGAAGCAACGCTACCGAATCACCTGTTCCTGGTGAGAGAATTCAAAAGGATTAAATGGCTTCGGGAAAGGACTGGAAGTATTTCCGCACCCAGATGCGCTTTTCCGTGGCTTGCTCTTGTTCAGGGCCCCATGCCGTTGAACAATAGCGACCAAGGATTCGAGGCAATACAGGGCCACTATCAGGCAAATGAGAATGAGTTATGCAGTATGCGGGAACCTGGAGCGGATTTGGCTTTCACTTCCATCGGAAGCTGGCGTCGCACAAGGAGTCGGCAGGAATAAATGCTTACTCTTTGTCCCTGGCACATGAATTGCAAACTTATGGCCTATTGATGTATCCGTTCTGTCCGAGGGATTGCATAAATTCGGTTCCGGGAACAGAGAATCATAATGCGGCTATGCTGCCAGGGACACAGGGTCTCATTGGAATGCGCTCATCGGAATTTGCACACTGGGATTCGATGGGCATCCATGCGCAGATGGGCTAGCAGTGAGCACGGGAAATCAATCAGGAGAAAAAATGGAGACTGAAAAAATAAACAAAAGAGGAGCATGGGGAGTTTTATTCCTTCTGTTCCTGGCGAATCTGTTTAACTTCTTTGACCGAACCATACCTGCCATAATTGTGGAGCCGGTTCGAAAAGAGTGGAGCTTAACAGATACTCAACTTGGAGTGATCAGTGCAGTTTTTACAATAGTCTACGCCATCGCAGGTATACCACTGGGTCGCCTTGCGGATCGACTTTCCCGAAAGAAGATCATTGGCTGGGGCCTGGGTGTATGGAGCGCTTTTACTGCGCTCAATGGAATTGCGTGGAATTACATGTCCTTTCTATTAATTCGCGCAGGAGTGGGGATCGGCGAAGCCAGCTATGCGCCGGCGGCGAATTCAATGATCGGGGATATGTTCAAATCGGAGAAGCGAGCCCGTGCTATAGGGATTTTTATGCTGGGGCTACCGCTGGGGCTGATGCTGGCCTTTTTCAGTGTAGGTTTCATAATAGAGGCCTTTGAAAGCTGGCGAGCGGCTTTTTACGTTGCTGCTATACCAGGTCTCATTCTGGCCATCATATTCTTCTTTATTCGCGAGCCGGAGCGAGGAGGTATGGACACCGTTGCCCATTCCGAAGGTGTAGATAAGCCGTTCAGAAGAATAATGAAAGTTAAAACGATGTGGTGGATTATCCTTTCTGGCCTTACTTTTAATTTCGCCGCTTACGCCACCAATGCCTTTATGGTTCCCATGATGCAGCGATTCTTCCATTTTGAGCTCCTGGATGCTGCTCTGGCTACGGGAGTCATAGTGGGGATCACCGGATTATTGGCTCTTACTCTTGGCGGCTGGGTCGCAGATCGACTCCATGAAAAATTTCCCAATGGCCGACTTGCTTTTGGAACGATTTCGCTCCTTGTAGGTTCGGTTCTGGTTTTACTGGCACTCAGACTGGATGCTACTCAGGGCGCACTGTTTATTGGATTGTACAGCGCTGGATGGTTCCTGTGTTATAATTACTATACCACTGTGTATCCAGCAGTTCAGGATGTAATCGTCCCCAGATTGCGTGCTTCTGCGATGGCCCTTTATTTCGCTGCCATGTATTTGCTGGGTGCCGCTGTGGGACCTGTCATTGTTGGCTGGATATCGGATACCATCGCACTGAAACATTTTGAAGGGCCCGGCAGCACCGGTTCTATGGAATTCTCACGAGGCATTGGCCTCCATGATGCACTTTTCACGGTGCCCATAACGGTTCTGGCAACTGCTCTTTTCATGTTTCTTGCAATGAGGTATTTTGTATCGGATGCCCGTGCCATGCGAGAAGGTCGTTCGTAATTTTACATCCAGAGACTGTGTTTTGACCTAATCGTCCATTTTCAGGGTTCGCATCTGGGACTGCAATTTCCCTCTGGATATTCCCAGAAGGCGAGCCGCTTCGGATTTGTTACCCGAGCATTGATTCAATGCCCGGGTAATGATTCTTCTGCTGAATTCGGTTACCGCAACATCATAGTCCATCACCGTGTCTTCATCTTCCTGTGCCAATGGTTCATGGTGCGGTTCCAGATTACTCTGAAAGTCTGTGGGAAGATCTTCCTGAGTGATGACATCTTTTCTGGACTCTGCTAGAATACGAATCATGAAGTTTTCGAGCTCACGGGCATTTCCGCGCCACGGAGCAGCAAGCAACGTAGCCAATACTTCTGGATCGATTGATTCTACCACTGTGCGATTGTTGGACTGAAAATTGGAAAGCATATCTTCTATCAGGAAGCGAATATCGGATCTCCGTTCTCGCAACGGGGGAATCCGCACTTCAAATACGTTGACCCGATAAAACAGATCTTCTCTAAAACTCCCGGACTCTACCATTTCCGAAAGATTTCGATGCGTGGCGAATAGCAATCGACATCGCACAGGCAATTCGTTCCTGCCTCCGATGGGCTTGTATTTTCTTTCCTGAATGAAGCGAAGTATCTTGGGCTGAATTTCCAGTGGCATTTCGCCGATTTCATCGAAAAACAGAGTTCCTTCTCCTGCCTCTGCGATCACTCCTGGTTGATCTGATTTCGCATCGGTAAAAGCCCCTCTGGTGTGTCCAAAAATCTGGCTCTCCCAGAGGCTGGCAGGAATGGCGGCGCAGTTTACAGGAACAAAGGGATGGTCATGTCTTCCCAGCTTATGAATTAGAGACGCAATGAGCTCCTTTCCAGTCCCCGTTTCGCCTGTAATCAAGACAGGCTCCTCCCGGTGAGCGATATTCTCCACTCGCTCTACAATAGCCTGCATGGATCGGCTACCGTAGATTAGTTTAGAGCCCCCGGTAAGTTGCAGTTCATGGCGTTCGCCTATGGAATCATCCCGGTCACCAATTTGCTTTTCCAGGCTGGTGGCATATTGCTGCAATTCTTGCTTCGTTTCATGCAAGGCCTGATATTCTGCCAGGGTTGTTTCCAGTTCATGGGTACGCTCCTGGATCTTTTCTTCCAGGGAATCCGAGTACCGAGCCAATCGTCGGCGACTGGCCTGGATGGACCGCGCCATGCGGTTAAAGTAATGGGCAATAAACCCTATTTCATCCAGAGTCTGCACTGGTACCCTGGTGGCATATTCGTGCTTTCGCATTGCCTTCAGGGCATTAGTAATGTTCGCGATAGGCTGCAGCAGGGCTCCCTGAAAGAAATAGCGAAATCCAATTAAAACGAATAAATAGGAAACCAGCGTGATGGCCAGCAGGACGAATCCGCTATCCGCAATAAACCGACGATACTGTAAATAATCAAAGCCTCGCTCTATCGCAGAGCCATCTATCATTTGAATGAAAGTCACATAGTGGTGGTCCTTTCCGGCAGGATCCCTTCGAGTAGCGTAGCTTCTCTGTACCGAACCCGGGGAAACTTCGGCGGATTGTGTCGTTGGAAGTTCATATTCGGGCTCAAGAACTCCATTCTGCGCAGCAAGGTTGTAGATCTGTTCTCGTTGCTCCAGCCAGAAATACGAAACAGTCTGAAGCAAACTCAGGATGGTGACCAGAGTCACTGTGACGATTCGCATCTGGATGGTACTTCGATCTCGGGAAAGGTTGATATAGGCCACAACAGAGATGAAGAAGCCAATGAGATATAGAAAAGAATATGCGGTCAAATATGTGCTTCGTTCGATCACTCCATTCAGATTTAAAACATGAAGGGTTCCCGGCACCACAGTTACTGTGGCGAAGCCCAGGGTCATTACTGAGAGCAATATCCTGGATCTTCCTGTTTCCATTACACTGCGCCAGATTCCTGCAAGAACCAACAGAAATATAAAAGACAGAGTCAGGTAGGAAAACCAGCGCTGGGCCACTGGCGTTCTGGAGTCCCAGAAATGGGCATTGAAAACGAATCGGCTCCCGGATTTCAGCATTGCCAGAGCAACCGCTATGGAAGCCAGAAGGACCAGTATGTACCCTGCGATGAGAAATCTGCGAACCCAGGTTCGGTACAGCGGCATGGGGAAGTGAAAATAGAATGCGATTCCATGTAAAAGAGACAGTGGAGCGGCCATTATGGAAAGCCAGCGTGGAAGCATCATCGGGGGGGCGTAAAATCCTGCAGAAATACCGTAGCTCACGCTAAGGATCGTGGTCCACAGTAGAGCCATTCCAAAATGCAGGCCTGCACTACTCCGTTCTGGAATTCGAAGCATATATACAGTCAGGTGGGCTAAAAACAGCGCCACAATAAGGGTGCTTACAAAAAAATAATTTGGGAGCAGTTCAAACATTGTTTCAGGGAGTTAGTGCTTTTTTCCACGCCAGCTGCTTCAGGCAACCATTCAACTTTCGACGGGTCACAGAAAAAGTCTGGCCTACAACCCCTCAATCACTCAAACCTTCTTTAAGAGCATCTGCCCAGCGTTCAGGATCTTCGATCATGGGATAATGTCCCAGATCTTTCAGGATATGTAATTTGCTTCCAGGCATTTCCTCATGATGGACCCGTGCAATATTGCCTCCTGTAATCGGATCTTCATTACCCCAGAGGATATTCGACTTGAGATCCGTTTCCCTCAGAGCGCCCACCCAGCGATGCCAGAACCTTTCCCGTTCTCGCAGATACTGAGTGATGCGGGGCAGTGCCTTTTTTCCCTCATTCATAGTCAGAAGTTCCCACATCGTAGTGATTTCCTCCTCTGGAAGTAATGATGGATCATGCCAGAGTTTCCGCATATTCCTGCGAAAGATTCGTTTGCTACTGAATCTGGCTACCAGAGGCCCAACTGTCTGATTGCGTAGAAGCTTTTGAATGATACGAAGCCTGGCCAGTTCTATGTGCACCGACCCATTGCACAGTGTAAGAGATTGCAGCTTTACAGGCTCGAATCCCATATTTCTACGGGCCACAAGTTCAGTAGCAACGCTTGTGCCATAATCATGGGCTACCAGGTGAGCCTTTTCCACTCCCTGGACACGCCACACCAGTAAAGCATGATCGGCCTGCTCAAAGAGGGAGTAGGAGTAATCATCCGGTTTCTGGGACAGGCCGAATCCCAGGTGATCGTGGATAATAACTCGATACTCAGGTGAAAGTCGAGGCAGAACATCCTTGTAGTCATAGGATGAAGTAGGGTATCCATGAAGGATGACGATCGTTTCTCTGGGTTCATTCGCCCCCGTGTCCATGACAAAGACTCGGTGACCTGCAACCTCAACATATTGCCCGGCTTTTTCCCATTCTGCGATGTTCATAGTTCTACCTCTTCGAAAGAACTTTCTGTGTGGTGCCTTCCCTCAACTGTTTCCCTGACCAGTCTGCACTCAGCTTCTTGAATAATCCAGTGAAAAGTCCAATAGAAAAGAACTCCTTCCGCGTAGGCAGTGCATCAGAAATACCAGGCTGTTCGTGCGTAACGGTCTGAATAATCTATTGATAAAAGCAATTGAACAAAAAACTTTCAAAACATACGATGCTCCCCATGCTCGCAAAGGCCCTGGGAGGCACCGGATGCTAATTGGGAAAAGGATCCTCATCATGATTTCATTTAGCTTGCTGGTTCTGCTGCCCGGGATTTCATGCAATACAGAAACCAGAACTCGTGAGGATTGCGAAGAGTTACTGACTCTCTATACCGGCTTCCTCTTCCTTCGATATGAAGACATCCGGACCAATCCCGATTTAGCAGGTTCGCAGCGAAACTCCGCTCGGATTGAAACGAATTACTCCTTTTTTCTGCTGGTGGAAGATTATGAAGATTGCCTGGAGGAAGCGCCGAAAATGCCAGGTTTTCTGTAGACTATGGCATTCAGTTTTGTATTGAGCATATGGTATGAGCTGTTGCTCCGGAGTTCAGAGTAATTGTCCTGAACGTTCAGGACAATAGACCTTAACGGATACGGGCTCAAGTAGCCGAAGTTACCATAGACACAATACCATTTGTCGATCCGTATCACTGGCACCTATTCCAGATAACGCATCCATAATTCAGTATCACCACCGCTAAAATTATTGAGACTCCAGGGCACCAATATTCGGCCAGCAGAGTCATTGGGAAGCTCAGTGCAGGTCTGAAGCGAAACATCAGAATTTGTACTCTGATCAAAATCTTCGATAGCCGAACCCCATCCTGTGGTTGTTGAAAAACGTTTTACCCGGAAGTCCTTATTATAGGAGGGAGCAACCTGCAACGTATACGCAACCACTCCGAATCCTCCGGGGGCCGATCCGACGCAGGCCTCCCGGCACAGGGGTATATGCTCAATGGTCTCTACACCATTGAGAAGCGAAACTCTGGCAAAGTCACAGTAATTGGGAGCTCCGTTGGTGCCCAGTTTCTGCCAGGACCCAAAGGCCACACCGTCTGCAATAGATAGCGAAAGATAGTGCCGGCCGTGGGCAGTGCCGGTTTCGTCTAACAGGATATCGTTGGTCCAGTCGTTGAGGCTCCTGTTGAAGTAAGAGAAGCGGACTGTGCTCTCCCATTCTGGGTATTCCCCTGTGGTGTACGTCCAGATCGCAGCGATATTGGAGCCAGAGTCAATCCTCACCTCAACTGCGTGCAGGGCACCGGTCCATGTTCCAATACTTTCTGAGGGCAGCCAGGAATCGTCGACCAGCCTTTTCGCAGTCAGATCTGTGTTGCCAGAATAATAGACCAGTACCGCATCACCGGATGCAGAGTCCCGGTCAGCGGCCATGATTACCATGTAAGTATCTGTGCTATCCAGGACATTGGGACTGGACCAGCCAATACCGGGTTGATAGATAATTTCCTTCAATTGCTGCGGCTCCTGCGCGTCTGCAGGTGCCTCAACATAAAACAATCTGATTTTTCCGCTTTCGAATCCCAGCACGGAAAGACTTCTGATCTGGCTTCCAGAATCTATGGCATGTTCAACAGTTGTTTGCCAGCCTGATCCCGGAATATGCTGAATCGTTTTTAGCGAAAATACATTGTTTACCTCCTCGGAAATGGCCAGGATCAGGTTCTGGGATCCTGCGATAGTTAAATCGGCCGTGTAGTTCAGCCCGAAGCTCAAAGAGTCGCCAGCAGTCCAACCCGTTTCGGAATCATACCGGCCCATGGCAGCTGAATTGGCATTGCTTAAATTCCATAACAGATAGATTCCATCTGTAGCATCGGCTTCCCAGAAAAAGCGACCGAATTGATGGCTATCCGTGGTTCCCGCTACAGGTGTTCCAAAAGACAATCCGTCCCAATTTACCGTAATCGTCACTGTATCTGAATCGGACCGAGGATTTCCCAGGCAGCTGCCCGGATCATCGGTAACTTCCAGTTCCAGAACATAATCCCCGGAAACATCCGGATAAAAATGAGCATTGAGGGTAGTCCGGTTCTGAATGTCACTATTGATCAATTCAGAATTCAATGGTACTGAAACGAATGACCAGCCCACAACGTAATTCGCAGCATTGGCGCTACATGCCACTTCATCCGGATCTGTCAGCTCACCCTGAAGTTGAGCACTGTGTCCAGGACCGACAATACTTCCCGGACCTGCGTCCACCAATGGAGCATCATTCGCATCTAGTGTCCTGGCAGAAAGGGTTCTATTCCATGGGGATTTGTTGCCAGACTCATCTACGGCTCTTATGCAGAAGTAATACGTCGTATCGTCCGAGAGGTTCGTTACAGTTAAGGATTCCGCCGCCCCGGGGGCTAGCGGCATCATGGAATTGGTTACGGAAGTTGCAGAATCGCATTCACTGTCTGAATCAATGGAGGAAGTGGAACGACGGATGTCGTAGCTACTGGCAACACCAGTGAGACCGTCGTCCCCCACTGCCATCCAATCCAGCCGGATTGCATAGGGGCTGAGGGCCAAGGCCGCGGGGCTTTCGATAGATGCTGGCGCTGTTAAGTCTGGAGCCGGGGATGTCTGGGCAGATACCGAGCCCATCCATTGGGAACGGTTACCTTCTCCATCGATTGCACGAATACAAAAGGAATAAACTGTTTCGGGTAAGAGGCCGGTGATAACAAGAGATTCGCTTAATCCCGCAGCTTTTGGATTTAGGGCATGGGAGAAACCCGTTGCGGTATCGCAGCTTGCATTATCGGTAATAGGTGCTGTAGAGTAGCGCACTTCATAATTTTGAGCCTGTCCCTGATCTCCATTGTCCCCAGTTGCTGTCCATACCAGTTCGATGCGATTGTGGTCTACAGGAATGGCCGCTAAGTCCGTAATGTCTCCGGGCGCTATTGTATCCAGTACTATAATTGAGGCTGTATTCGTGTAAGGCCCCGCGGTACTGATTACAGAACCGGAGCCCGGGGTCACTGCTGTGAACTTGCTGCCTTCTAATTCCCCAATTTGATTGGAGGCCTCATAACCTGGTGTGACTACGCGAGGAATGCCAGAGTCCAGGGCCAGAGTGCCAAAGGTTACCGATTCTCCAGGTTCCATGGTTACGGTTTTCGGTATGATTCTATACTCGGTTAGATTCGGTGTGGAAGCTCCACCGGGTGTACTGTCATGACTGTCTGGAATCCCATCGCCATCCGAATCTGTGGGATTACCATCTGGGTTATCTTTGACCCATGCACAGTTGAGACCTGTGTTTCCATCTACAGGATCGTAATTGGGATCCAGGGGGTGAGTGCCATCCTCAGGAAAGTCAAAGGTACCTGATTGGGGTAATGTGGCGTTGGCTCCGTTTGCATCGATGGCCAGGATCTGCATCTGGAGTCCATCAGCTCCCATTACTTCATAAGGCAATTTCGCTTCGTACCAATCCCCGGATTGTCTGGTCATTGGCACAAGCACCGACCCTTTACCGCTTTCGCCAGTCACCAGATATACCTCCAGGGAATCATTATCCGGATCTGTGACGAGTGCGCGAAGTCTATAGGGCAATCTCGAGCAACCCGGCTTAAAGTAATAGTAACCCGCTCCAATTTGAGGGGCTTCATTATTTCCCGAAGCAGTAGCGTTACCAAAAATTGAAAATGTCATGGTGGTCGCTATCACCTTATCGCCCATGACCTCCGTGTTCAGGGCGGACCAGCCAGGAAGCCGTCTAGACTCCGTGGAAAAGCTGTCATCGGTTTCTTCGCGCAGCCCGGACTCTGAATGTGAATAAACCGTTGAATGCTCACTCGAAAGCCCCAGGTGAGCCAGGGCATCTGTATCCAGAGTAATCTCAATAAATACAGGTCTCTTGAAGCTGTAAGATGGTTCCACCTCATAAGCAAAACTGGTTGGTAAGCCCGACGGAAACGCTTCAAGCGAAGTATTATGTCTCTTAATACTGAAAGTCTGGGCTCTATCCATGGCTCCCTCCGGGATAGTGACTTTGAACAGGCCGTCGGAGCTCCTGAAAGTGCCTCCTTTTTCGTCCACAGAAAAGGAACCATTGTCGGTGGATTGAGTTAAGCCAAGAAATGCGAGGAGAGTTTCCCTGTTCGAATCCTGATTCTTCGAGAATAGGGAGCAGTGAACCAGCGTCAGCGATATGAGCGGAAGTGCGAATGCAAGATTTCGTATGATCTTACTGGAAAACAAAATAAAGCTCATATTGCCAATCTTTCAGATTCAATAGATTGTGACTATATATTAAGGTATATTTATCTACTTTTTCTTCGATGTGGCGTTTGTTACAGGATGCCCAGTCCTTATCTCTCTGGAATACGAAATATTCTGGATACCCAAAAAAGGGTGTCGCGCCCCTTTTCGGCTATGATAGAGATGGGAGAGCGCCACTTTTCCGAAATTCCACCGGCGTCATGCCGGTTTGCTTCTTGAACTCGGAGTTAAAAGTAGACTTCGAGTTGAAGCCGGAGGCCAGTGCAATGGACAGCACCGAGCGGTCAGGCTGCTCTATCAGAAGTTCCCGGGCACAGGCAATGCGATGTCGATTTATGAATGAGTAGAAATTCGTATTGTGGACAACTCGTAAAAGTTCGGTGAGCTGGTGTCTCTTGATTTCCAGGAGTGATGCCAGACGCTCTTGAGTTAAATCTTCGTCACAATACAGTTGTTCTTCGGTCATCAATGAATCCAGCATTCTGGACAATTCCCCAACATTTAACTTGCTCAGTCTGGTCGTGGGTTTTGTCTTTAAAGGCCCTGTGGATTGATTGAGCTTTGTTGCTGATTTTGATTTCTTGTCTGACTCAGCCGAATTGTCTATTCGATTCGCGGTCGCCGGATCGTCGGAAGAGGCTACCCGTGTGACAGTGCCAGGCGCCATCGTCGACTGTTGTACGTTTCGCAGGAAGTGTATCCTCAAACCCACGGAAATCAGGAACATGGCGAATTCGAATAGGTATCCAACGTATAACGGGTTTCTTGTCCAATCGCTTCCCTGAATCCAGCCCATGCCTGCATAGAAGAAAAAGGGTATGCAAATTAGAAAGCCGGTAAATCCAATCAAGGAAAACAGTGCTGGTCTAAAACCAATGCGAACTACATGTACACCGGAGAAAAGGGCGAGAGGAATAAATAGAGCGGGAAGAATATAAACGGCCACGTCCACCAGTCGAAAATCAGCACCAGGAATTAGACTGTAAACAGCCGCTATAATGTAGCCTCCTCCAATCCATCGCATGATCCGATTGATCAATGGCGCATGCACGGAAAGGATGAGCAGTTCTCTCCATAAGGCTATTACAGCCCAGCCAGCCAGTGCACCGGAGCTGGAGAGTGCAGCAATGGACCAGGTTCCATGATCGGGAAACAGATACTGCCTTGCATACCCTTCCCAGCTAAACATGTAGGCCACCATGGAAGCGACGTAAATGCAGTATAGCAGCCCGATCCGCTCCTGTAGGGAAAGAAATATGAAGAGGCTGAGCACAAAGGCGGTGATTGCGCCTGTGAGAAATACCGGGAAAAGATAGCCTGGAAAATTCTCTCTCTGGCCGGACGAGCCCGGCTCCTCTAACTTAAGGGAAAGAATTTTACCGGACCGGGCCTCCAGTCGCATCAGGAATCGATTTTCTCCGGGCTCCAATCGCAGCGAATAAGCTGGAAGTCTGTAATCGATATGCTTCTCAATCCAGGATTGCTGGAGCCCCTGTTCATCAGTTCGGACGCTCCCATCCTGGATCCAGAATAGCTTCAACGAATCTGCAAATGCAAATTCATTGATCAGCAATCTGGTCACCGTTTCCTCTGATCTGTTCTCGATCTTAAACCTTAGCCAGAGTACATCTGCACCCCCAGGAAATCGCCACTGAGTGCCGGATCTCCTGTTCCACCCAGGGGCATCGAACACCCTCTGAAAGGATTCAGCATCTTCAGGAATTCTGGCGTTCGCAGGTAGAAGACTGAATTCAGCGCACTGCAGCACGGCCGTTGATGTTGAGGCATTCAGAATGCAGGATTCTTCTGCGCCGGCTTTTTCTGTAAGCAGGCACAGCAAGGCGAGGCTGAACAGAGCTTTTGCCAGCGAGATCATCGGATTTGTAGATGGAGTAACCAGGGACTCTTCCTTTCTGCAAGGCGCATTGAGCTTCCGAAACTAACAGTTTTGACGATGGTAATGCTCCAAACGGTCCAACGCCGCAACAAAAAATGCGAAATTCCGTCCAACTGGGCCCAGTTGGACGACCATCAATAGATCCTCGATTACAATCCATTCATCTATCAGGGTATTTTTCCCTGCTGAGGTGATCAATGAAACGGATTCAAATCTTTGGATTTCTATTACTGCTTGTCTTCGGAATCAGTCCTGTGGCTGCCGAACGCAAGCCTTCCTGGTTTAGCTTGCGGGTTAGTCAATCTACATGGGAGCCTGCCGCATTCAATGAAATCGATAAGCTAAGGCAGATCAATCTCCAGAGCTCAGCCATATTCGGTGGAGGATTGCTGGCCACACCGGCTGACTACTTCAGTTATGGAACGAATCGTCAATCCATGCCCTTTGCCGAATTGATCCTGAGTATAGGTGGTGAATTCAATCGCGGAAATCTGGTGCTGGGCTACGGAGCAACGAGCCCTTCTGGTTTAAACAATACCGGTTTGAGTTACACAGACTCCCAGACCTTTAACATCGTATCCAGGGTTACATCCAATCAGTACAACATCTTCCAGAGTAGCGATTTGAAGCATTACACTCTGGGCTATGACCATGAACTCTATCCCTTTCGAGGAGAAAAAGGGTTTCTGAAAGATCTGGGATTTATCCTGGGTATACAATTCGCTCGAGATGAGTTCCAGGGTAGCACATTTAACACCGGACAGGCACAGACTGACTCCGGAACCAGCGGCAGCATCACGTCTTCCAGCATCAGCTCTCTCAGTTCATTCGGTACTACGGAGCACAATATTACCACGGGAGATCTGCAGTTAGGTCTGATCTATAGAATGGATCTGGCAGAAAATCTGGAACTGGAAGCCGGCGCGAAATTTGGGATGGGCATTGGACAGAGCAACGCGATCATTAAAACTCAATCCCTGGTAACGCTGGGCTCGTCTACGTTCCCTCTGGAAAGCAATTCAGAATATTCCAGCGATGGAGATCTACGAACCAGCAGACTGCATCTGGGAGTGGCCTATCGATTCACTGAAGTGCTGACTATCAATACCTACTATTCAGTGACCAATCGATATTACACCCCCACCAGCGGTTCCGTGAAAGCCGGCGGACTGATCTCGATCGAGAGTCAGGCCACAGGGCCGTTTTACACCCAAAAAGATAAAATGAGCAATATTGGAATCGAGTTTCAGGCACGATTCAATTAGTATTCTCTCCCATTCAAATAAAGATCGCCGGGATCGAATGAGGCCGGTCCGGGCGAAGCAATCTTCAGGAAGCACTCCAGGGGGCGAAAGCCCCTTTTTTTTACTCATGCAGCACAAAGTGATGGCGGAATGCTATTCCCTTGCGAAAACACCAGTGCTGTTACAAAAGGTGATGCTTGGCCTTCAAAATACGGAACGATTACCCGGCGGAAACACCTGTCTCCTGAATCAACCCCGCATTCGCGCAAAAATCGCGCCAAAGTCGCCAAAGAACGTGAGAGATACAAATCCCACAAAAAGTAGCACTCCAAAGCCAAGAGATAACCAGACGAAAAAGCCCGGGAGCCCGGGTTCCAGAACAGCTCTTTCCGGATCGTCCGGGTCATAGTACACCTGAACTTGCTGGCCCGGTTCATGCGCTTTCGCAGCCGTCACCGGATCGCCACTAATACTAAAAAAGTTCAGTCTGCTTGAGACATAGTCTTCACCATTTACGTTGTACTGGTAGAAGAAATGACCAATCGTCTTTTCGCTGGTAGTACCGCCGGTGGTGCGATATTGTTCAATTCTTGCCTCAATTACTGTTCCTGGAGTGGAAGGCCAGGAATTGCTCATAATACCATCCCTCACAGTAAAAACCGATTGATACAGGAAGAACCCGGCTCCGCCAAGCAAGAGCGCGCCTCCCTGCACAAAGTTCTTCCCCATCTCTTTCAAGCCGACCATGTCCAAACCTGGCTTCTGATGAAAAAAACGTCAAGAGAAAGGGACCAGAAACTTGATTGGCAGCGCATAAGCCTTAGCCTTCTCGAACAGGCGGCGCCGATGTGGGTTTCTTCTATAAACTATGACACTCTATGGGGCTGAGACGCATTCACACTCAGGATTTCAGGAACTGGCATCGGGTACCAACGTCGCAACACGAGAAGATTATTCTCTAAGCCATGAATTTTAAATGCTCGTCCTCTACCGGTCCTTTCCTGAGAAGCTTTACATCCTCTGCATAATCCCAGGACATAAGCCACGGAAATTCGGTACCTCTTCTGGGCAATTCGTCCAGCGATCTCTGGACATAACCTGCACCAAAGTCCAGAAGAGGTCGGGTCTCCATGTTGGATTCAGCTTCCGGAACACAGGTTCTATAGCCTTTTTCTTCCATATACTGTAGCAACCTGCAGAAATGCTCGCAAAGCAGACCTACTTTCAGTGTCCATGATGAAGTGGTATATCCCACGGCGAAAGCCAGATTGGGTATACCACTGAGCATCATCCCTTTGAAGGCTACATGCTCCGGAAGCTTAACTTTCTTCCCGTCTACTTTGATCTGAATTCCACCGAATGGTAGAAGATTCAGGCCGGTGGCCGTAATGATGATATCGGCTTCCAGTTCCTTACCGGATTCGAGCTGCACTCCTTTTCGGGTGAATGTCTTAATCCTGTCTGTAACAATGGAAGCTTTCCCTTCGCCTAGAACTTGAAACAAATCGCTATCCGGCACCGCGCATAGTCGTTGATCCCATGGGTTGTATGGTGGATTGAAATGTTCATCCACCGGATAACCAGCCGGTAAACGCTTCGCGTTCTCTTTTCTTATGAACTTTCGCGCCCGCTCCGGAAATTTCTGGCAATAGAGATAGAACCATCGCTGGCGAAGAATGTTTTTCTTTCTTGTGATTTTGAAAGCAAGATTCTTACCCAGGAGCGGTCTTAAAATTTTTGATAGTTTTTCAACTTCCGGTAGAGGCATAATATAGGTAGGGGTTCGCTGCAACATTGTAACGTGGGCCGCCCGGTCGGTAAGAGCAGGAAGCAGCGTTACGGCGGTGGCCCCGCTTCCGATGATCAGAATTCTCTTATTGTCATAGTCCAGGTCTTCGGGCCAGTGCTGCGGATGAATGATCTGTCCCTTGAATTGCTTTCGCCCTTTGAATTCAGGAGTGTATCCTTCATCGTATCTATAGTAGCCAGTTCCTGAGAAAATCCATCGTGCTCGATATTCCACGGTCTTGCGATTGTCTGTTCGTTTGGCTTTGATATGCCAGAGCCCTTCATCGGTATTCCAGTTTACTGATATAACGCGGTGCTGATAGGCAATTCGACGATCGATTCCAAATTCGCGAGCTGTTTGAGCGATATAGCTTTTTATGGAGGGGCCATCTGCTATTCCTTTGCTACTTTCCCAGGGTCTGAAATCAAAACCGAATGTGAACAGATCGGAGTCGGAGCGAATTCCTGGATATTTGAAGAGGTCCCAGGTTCCTCCCAGGTCTTTGCGACCTTCGAGAATCAGATAGGTTTTATCGGGAAGTTTGTCCTGAAGATGATAGGCGGCTCCGATTCCAGATATACCGGCTCCAATGATAATGACATCCAGAACTTCGGATTCAATAGATACAGGGCGTACTCTGGCTGAAGCCGATTTCACTCTGGGGGTACTCTTCTTTCTTTTCGTTTTTACACTCTGATTTGTTTTCTTCGCAGTTCTGCTCTTTGCCATATTCCGATCCAGTGTCGCCGACACTTTCCTTTTTGCCCAGAATCGCATTGAATCTATATTCTGTCAATTCTCGTCGCGACTCGGGATTGGGATCGGTTTTATTTACTGACAGATTTCTGGAATCAAGTGCATCCTGTTTGCATGAAAAAAGCCCTGATCATTGCTGTGGTATTACTTGTTCTACTGATTGTTCCTCCGGTGGCGCTGTATTATATGGTTCTGGGTCAGGTAAACTCCCTTCCAGAAAACGATCCTTCCAGATGCAACGCGCTGGAGAGTGGCAGTCGAGTGCTTCTTGTGGGAGACAGTATTACTCATGGAACCGTGAGTTTTAACTATGCGGATAGTGTGGCGAGCCACCTGGGCGATGATTATCGGGTAATAAATGCGGGTATAAATCGTAATCTGACCCATAATGTATTGCTTCGCATGCCAGAACTGATTGAGTGCAGAGCAGATGTTGTTACTATCCTCATTGGCACAAATGACGTTAATTCTACACTTCATCCTGTATTTCTGAGCAATTATCGTAAGACCATGGGCATAGAGGGAACTCCAGATCTGCAGTCCTATCGAGAAAACCTGACACAAATCGTGGATGGATTCAAACAATCCGATCCACATATGCAAATCGCATTGATTTCCCTTCCTGTTATCGGGGAAGACCTGAACTCCGTTGCAAACCAGAGGGCCATGGAGTATTCCCGGGCCATCAAGAAGATCGCATTGGAGCAGGGAGTCGCATATCTTCCTCTGAATGAAATGCAGAGGTCCTATCTGCAGGGAAAGGAAACTTCAAACAATCAATGCAATGAGCCGCATCTGCTAATAGAGAAGGCGGTGGCCCGGCGCTATTTGCTCGGGATGGACTACAGCGAAATCTCGAAGAAGAACGATTTTTACCTGGTGACAGATTGTCTACACCTGAACGAAAGAGCGGGGGCCATGATATCTGAATTGGTAGTAGGTTTCATACGTGACGATTAGTGATTTCTTTTGTGCTTGCGATCAGGCGGCAATTGCAATCATCCTGACTACGAGTTGCGCAGGTCTCGAGTATGGAGTTTATTTCTGAAGGAATCTGGTTTGGTGCGCTTTTTTCAGCCGTCTTGATTTTCTACTATCTTCTTGTACCGCGTCCATCGGTGGGAACCAGAATGCTTTCGCTGCTGTATTTAAGTGCAGCAATCTGTCTTCTATATTCCTGGATTAATGTGGAAGGAAGATACTTTGAAATTACTCTGTTGAATCATCTCTATGTGCCCTTTGTTTATCTTGTAGGCCCCTGCATTTTCTTTTCCTTTTTGGACGCATTGAATGAGGATTACAGAATTCAGCCGGCCAGATATCTTGCTTTCGCGCCGGCCGTCACGATCCTGCTAATATTTTGCCTCGTCTGGGTATTCAGTCCCTCACAATTTGCATATCGTCAGCTGGATTATTTTCAGAGCAGGGAGGCTACATGGATCGATTATTTGAACGTTCTGGGACTGTTTTCTTCTGTAGTGTACTGCGGTCTAATTGCAAAGAGCCTTCCTGAGATTTTCTCTCTGGAGGCGCTCAAAAACGAAAAATCTGCCAGAACCCTGTTGAGCATCCTTATCACCGCGGCTATCCTCACCATGGTGGCTACCATCGGTCTGGCCCTGCGATCCGAATTTGTTTATTTTGGTGTTTCTCTTTCTGGAGCTCTGTTTCTTCCGATCAATTTCATATTGAAATCCAGAACACCGGAGCTGTTCGCAGATCTGGAGATGGTCATTGAGGAAGCCCGGCATAAGCCGGAAGGAGAGCAGTATAAGATTTCTCGTCTGGAAGGCGTGGATCTAAAGGAATTACAACTGGCCCTGGATCGCCTGATGCGAAAGGAGAGAATGTTTTTAGACGAGGATCTTACACTAAAGGAGCTGGCCCTTCAGGCGAATGTAAAGCCCTACCAGCTCACCGAGTTTTTGAACACCCGGCTAAAGATGAATTTCGCAAGATACGTGAATCATTTTAGAGTGGAAGAGGCTATTCGAATCCTGCGTGACGAGCCAGAAGCAAATATATTGTCCGTAGCCTACCAGGTAGGTTTCAATTCCAAAGCGAACTTCAATCTGGCCTTTAAGAGCATCAAGGGTATGTCTCCCAGGAAATATCTGGAAGGGGATTCCGGTTTGAATCTCTCCTGAATCCTGGTTAGGTCCAGTTTCACCTGATCGCAACTCGGACTTTGACTCTGACTTGAACTTATCTCCGTATCTCTTCTTCTGATTTTCGCCTGGAGCCTGTAACTACCGTTCGGCATAATCGTGCGAATGCGAAAGCTGCAGTTTGTTTTTTGTAAGCTACTCCCTTCGCATTAGCGATGAGCGGTCCTGCCAGGGCATTTCGCCCGCCTGGGTATCCGTAGCTCAGTGCACAGAGTCAAGAATCTAGATTCTAGACCCTGTACTTTGTCCAGGATCCGTATCCAGGTCGATTTAATATACCATCCGGTGTAATCTCTGTGTTAAATCAAAAGTGCAGCTTGTATATCTGAGACCGGTAAGAGCGGATCCAGGGGATTCGATAGTGTCTCAATAGGAACTTGGAGCTGTATTAGGGAGAGTACCATGATTAAGCGAATTGTTGTTCTGGCAGCTGTGATGGCCGTTGTCACGCCAGCCTGGGCAGGGGGCGGTCAACAGAAGCCTCTGGAAGGAACATATCCTATTGTGCTGGCTCACGGCCTATTAGGATGGGGGGAGGAGTCTACCGGACTTACTTCAATTATCAATTACTGGGGAGGCATGGATGAATACCTGCGTTCCGAAGGTGTGGATGTTTATGCTCCGGCACAGCCTCCTGGAAGCTCCAATGCTCATCGAGGGCAGGTGTTGAATGAAAAGATCCGTTACTGGATGGCCGCCAATGGCTACTCCAAGGTTCATACTCTTGGACATTCCCAGGGACCTCTGGGACTGAGATATGCAGTATCCAATCTAGGGCTATCATCCAAAGTAGCGTCAGTTACTTCTTTGAACGGAGTAAACAAAGGAACCGGACTGGCGGACGGTCTGGCGCCTCTGATTGCCAATGGAACTGTTAGCGGTATTCTGGAAACATTCATCGACCTGCTGTATGCGGTAAGCGATAGCGATGCTCAGGCAGTGATAGATTCTCTGTCCACAGAGGGCATGGCAATCTTTAATGCGAATACACCGAATGCGCCGGGAGTAAGATACTATTCTTACGGCTCCGTAATTAATGGAGTGAATCTGATTCAGCATCCTGTGGGAAGTCTGCTGTATCATTTCACCGGTCAGGAATCAGCTGCAGTGCACGGCTATGCGAATGATGGATTTGTGCCTCTTTCCTCTATGAAATGGGGCGAATGGAAAGGCGGTCCCAGCACTCCGTGGTATTCAACTGGAGTGGATCACCTGCAATGTGCCAATACACTGTATCTGGGCGAATCCTGGTTCGATGTTGAGGGCTATTTCTTGAAAATGGCAAAAAACATGAAGGCCGGTCAGTAACAGTTTATAAAGAATTCAGGGCATCGCAGCCATCATAGCTGCGGTGCTTTGTCCGGACCCATTGAATCGGGACGCCGGAGCAATTACATTCCTCAAACCCGGGGGCCATCCTGGCCCCCTTTTTTGCTTATTCGCTGCAGTTCGGTGATCATGCGATCTGGATCCTGGCAGTATCAAAACACTCATTACGCCACCGAACCACCGGTTGCTACCGAATGGGATGCGAGCCAACAACCCTATGAGTCCAGGGGAATCTGGATCTCCGTTCGATACTTTTTCGGGTTTCCACGAAAAATCATTCCGGGTCCACGAAGGTAGATTTCTCTCGTAGGTGTCTTCCAGCTTAACTTTTGCTCCTGAATCCTGGACAGGATCCTTTCGTAGCTGATTCCAATCGTGTCGTAGGGGCCTGTATGAATTACAGAAAGGCAGCGAATGCGTGGTAATGTTTCACATTTCAGGCCCTTTATTTCGCGAGCAGACTTCAGGATGAAACCCGCTGCATAACTGGCCTCATCCCTGTACTCGCCATCAAAGCACAGACTGAGTGCTGGCCCTCCAATATAGCGGCCCGCTTTGCGACCTACTCGGGAGAAGACTGCCCCGATATCGGCCCACGCTCCGGTTTCATAGAGTAAAGCCACGGGAATCTGCGGAATCTCTTTGATCTCAATTTCTCCACTTTCTTCCGGTAGTTTCTGTCTTTCTCGGACAAGGGCAATCGTCCGCTCGAGGCCAGCCTCAATGCTTTGTATTCTCTGTAACTCCTGGTTTATGGATTTCTTCTGTTCAATTAGTCGATCCAGAATGTCCTCATCTTCGCCACATTCAGCCAGGATTGTATTTATATCCTTCAATGAAAAGTCCAGATCGCGAAGACCGACGATGACCTGAGCTCGTTCGATGGCAGCAGGCTTATAGTACCTGTAGCCAGAATCTTCATCGACATAGTCCGGAACCAGAAGACCGATTTCATGGTACTTTCGCAGGGTTCGAACTGAGAGTCGTGAGATTAGAGAGAATTGACCTATACTATACATTGACTTCCCTTCTTTCCGTGCAAGAATTCAGATTCTGGCTGGCCTCCTGCTGGTAGCGGACAACTGCTATCCCCATGAAGAATCCAGCTACGGGCATATGCAGATAACGTAGCCCCGTGGAAAACAAGTAATCCAGCACGCTCATGTCGCTGATGGGAAGTAGAATTGCAAAATCTAGAGCCCAGTTGATCGCCAGCCAGACCATGCCAATGAACAGCCCCGCGATATGAGGCCTCCGGTCACTCTCTGCAACGGACCGGCTTAGTAGCCAGAGTCCCACAGTGGAGGACACAAGCATCATCAGGGTTTTGAAAGCGAATATGTCGACCTTCAGTGCACCTCGCTCAAAAAAGGGAAGGGAAATGGTAAAAGGTACCAGCCAGACGACCAACCCTTGTAAAACTATTCGTATTGCTCTTTTCCAGGTTTTCATGAGTCAAGGTTAGGGCCTCTCCCTGGGAGAGACTCTACTACAAAACTCTGCTTCTCTTCGCAAGCCTCAGACTTACCTTTGAACCATAACCAGAAGTGTAGCATCGGCAAACGGGGACAAACGACTTGCTTCTTTAGATTGAGATCATCCAGACAACCTGATCGAACAACGCTTCCGATGTTTGCCTCGCCAGTGCGACCGCAACAAATGTATGAGCGATTATTCCAGTACGGAAAGTGGATAATGGGCCCGTTGATAGAAGGGTGCGGACCGAACGGCATCATCGCTGTAGAAGTGAGGTTCCCAGCGAGCCTGAACTTCCAGCTCCTCTCCTCTTTTTCGAATCAGAAAATCATACTTCACCTTCTGCGTGGCTGTGGTTCTGGAAATAGTAAATGTGTGTATTGGACGTTTTCGAACGAATATGCGAAACCGATTGGGTCCGGCTTTCTCAGGTAGGTTTTTCAGGAATTGACCATTCCTGGTGAGCCACACGAAGCGATCCCTTTCGAACCATTGCACTTCGATTTCTGAGGTCGGTATCGCAGTAATTTCTGAATGCACTGTCAGCTCATTTTCGTAGGCACTGTCGATGACACTGTCCCACAGCGAGCCCACCCAGAGCACCAACGAGAAAAAGCCGGCCAGAACGGCAGCTACAAAGCTCAGGGTCAGTAAGGTAACAATGGAGTCTTTCATTCCAGGCACTCTTCGGAGTACAATTCCCTTACCTGATATATAGTCCAGCAATAGCTCCAGTTAGTCCATCCCTAAAGCGCATTTGTGAATGAGCGTTCTTTGCAGCCTGGTTCATCGCAATCAACGGAGGGGTCTGGCAAGCTTTTCCGCCGCCAAAAAGCTGGAATCGAAGAGCTGATTTGAGAGTGCAGGGCTCGCAAATAAACTTGACACCGGCGTCATCTAAGTGGCCAATCAGGCATGGCAACCACCACTCGCAAGAAAACTGCAAAACGATCATCCGGAGCCGTTTCCAGCAATGGGCGCGGAGCGAATTCTCCGCAGTCAGTAGCCAATCGGGCGTTGGAGATGATTGCTTCGGAGCGAGGAACCAGGGCGGAAGCCTTAGAGGTCTTTGATGCTCTCCCTGTTGCGGATCTGGATTTTATGTGGGGTCAGTGGAAGGGCTCCGGCATCAATACCGATCATCCTATGGATGGGCTTCTCGAAAACTATGCCTGGTACGGAAAGCGGTTCATCGATGAAGACAATGTGCATCCTCTTTTGTTTCAGACCGGCAGCGGAAAGCTCTTTATCGTAAATCCGGCGCTGATGCCCATGGGATTGGCACTCACTCAGCAATGGCTGAAGGCCCCGATTATCAGGTTTTTCTTTCGCACCTTTCGATTCTTGCTCACCACCAGAAAAACCAAAGCCAGGCTTCGGATGACCGAACTCAGGGGAAAAGTATCGGCCACCATGTGCTATGATGCTCTGCCCATCCATGATGTGTTCCGCAAAGTGGATGCAAATACAGTAATGGGCTATATGGATTTCAAGCATATGGATAGCCCTTTCTTCTTCGCACTTCGAAGGGATTCCATGAGCCAGAACGGCTAGTCCGGGCCTCAAGATTATGCATCCCGGAATTCAAATATGCGGGATGCGAACGTTGGTTCCGGGCACTGAATTTTTCCTGGGCGCCGCTGTCCTTGATCGTTCGTAATCGCATTGGCGAGCGCCACAGATTAATACCCTTGACCTGAAAAATACGTACGTTGCTTTAATGGTCATGGTTCGTACTCTGCTCCTTCCCGTTTTGTGCCTACTGATTTGCTGCGGCGAAAGGCCTACCCATGATCTAATTTTCTACAACGGCACGATTGTTACAATGTCATCGAAAGACGAAGCAGGCTCTACGGAGGCAATTCTTGTTCGAAACGGAAAAATTCACTACGTGGGAAGCCAGAAGGAAGCTTTCGCCCAGGCCAGAGGCAATGCAAAATCCATCGATTTACAGGGGGCCACATTGCTTCCCGGATTTGTGGCTCCCCATACTCATCCGGAGCTGTCGGCCTATTTGCATACATTTGTGGATCTGAGTGGATTTCGTCATTCCTCACCGGAAGAAGTGATGAACGCTCTGAAGAGGGCTGTGGAAGATGCAGAGCCCGGCGAATGGATCTATTGTAAAGGTTTTGATCCCATTCTGGTTCCAGGTCTTGAAAAGCCAGATATATCCCAGCTGGATGCGATGGCACCAGATAATCCAGTAGTAATACTTGCGCAGAGCATGCATTCGGCCTGGGCCAATTCTCGCGCTTTCGCAGAGCTGGGGATCACAGCCAATACGAAGCCTCCCGAGCAGGGCTCCTATTATGAAGTGGATGCTGACGGAAATCTTACAGGCTTTATCGTCGAGGTTGCTGCCATGCAGCCATTCATGAAGGCTGCACTGCCAACCATCGATATAAAAGAGAATTTTCAGGAAGTTCTGGATGGCTATGCAGACAACGGAATTACCAGCATTGGTACAGCCGGTGTGTTTGGCGAAAACGATAGGTCCCTTATGCTAATGCGATGGCTTTCCGCAGAAGAGCCGGGGATGTTTTTAAATCTGCTAGGATTCTTTGGCATACTTCCCGAGAGAAAACCCACAGTGCGAAACTTCGTATATCTAAAGGCAGACAGCCCCTTCGATATTCCATCCGAGCCGCAGCGCGATGATCCTTCCTTTCAGATCATAGGTATTAAACTATGGTACGACGGTTCGCCCTATACCGGTTCCATGTATCTAAAAGAGCCATATCTGGAAAGCGACTTGATGCAGAATGGGCTGGGCCTGCCTCCGGGCAACAGTGGAAGCCCCGTTGTTGCCAGGGATGAGTTTGAATCCCTGGTTGCCGAGTTTCATAATCAGGGCTGGCAACTGGCAATACACAGTCAGGGAGACCAGTCCAGCTACGAGGTGATGGAGACACTGGAGAAAGTGTTGAAGGAAAATCCGAGAAAGGATCATCGGCATCGCCTGGAGCATGCACTGCTATTGCCTCAGGATCTACTTTCGAAGCTGGCCCAAAACGGGATCACTGTAGGCTTCCATATCAACCATCTGTATTATTATGGAGAGGCCCTTCGAAAGGATATTATTGGAGACCGTGCTGAATCAATGTTGCCCACGCGAAGCGCTATCTCAAACGGAATTATCGTTACTCTTCATGCAGATCAGCCAATGTATCCGGAAGATCCGCTATCCCTGGTGCAGACCGCCGTGGATCGCAGCAGTCGGGAAGGCACAATAATCGGGGAATCCGAGTCTATTGATATACGCGAGGCTCTGGAAGCAGTGACCATCCATGGTGCCTGGCAGCTGGGGCTGGAAGATAGATTGGGAAGTATAGAGACGGGTAAGGATGCAGACCTGGTGATTCTGGATACCAATCCTATGCTCACTGAACGGTCACTCGTCAGGAAGATCCAGGTGTTGGCCACGTTTGTCTCCGGCAGGCAGATTGCCGGTACACCTCTTTACTAGCGCTACAAACAAAACGCTCCAGGCCCTGAATTCATCATCCCTATGAAAAATATTCAACTAAATGGTTGACTATGCTCGGGTTCTGTTTATATTCAACCATATGGTTGAGGAACGAAACCCTGCCCTGGACGAAGTATTTCATGCACTGGCGGATGGAACCCGAAGATCCATTCTTGAAACCGTCCTGAATGGGCCATCCACGGTGGGTGATCTGGCCGAACCGTATGAGATGTCTCTGGCCGCCGTGTCCAAACATGTGGTGGTGCTGGAGCAAGCCGGATTGGTGAGTCGTACCCGGCAGGGAAGACGGATCATAGTTACAGCAAGGCCGGAAGAGCTCAAGCCAGCCATCGATCTTCTGCAGTATTACTCCACTTTCTGGAAACGAAGCCTGGACTCTCTGGAGGAGTTCCTTCTTGGCAGTGTTTCTGAGCCGGCTCAATCCCTGGACCCCACTACCCGGCAACCTCAATCCGGGGCCAAAAAAAGCAGAAAACGAAAGGAATCCTCACTGGAAGATGATCCAGAGAGCTGGAACCAAAAGGATTCCCGGAGCTCCCGGGAATCAGGCGGTCCGCTCAATGCACCAGCCTATAGCAATCATGGTAAAAAGAAACTAAAGAAAAATAGGAGGAAAGGACAATGAACGAAAACGATGTAGTGGTTCGAAAAACCATAGAGATGAACAGAGAACAGGTCTTTCAGGCCTGGCTTGATACGGCCAGCATGGCTAAATGGTTTTGCCCGATCCCGGGGGGCCGTAGCGAGGTGCAGTGCGATGCATCGGTAGGCGGGCAGTTCAAGATTGATATGATTGCCCCGGACGGTGACACCGTACCTCACTGGGGTATCTACAAAACAATTGATCCGCATGAACTTCTGGAATTCACCTGGAACAGTCCCAATGCCAGCGATACAGTAGTTCGTATTGAGTTCAAGGCAGTCAACGATGGAACTGAGTTAACTCTTATCCATAGCGGACTGGACACAGAAAAAGGACGCAACGGACACCGAGATGGCTGGACTTCCATCCTGGAACGACTGAGCGAATCCCTGGTGGCCGTTGGCTAATAACTGGTGGCGGGAATCGGTTGAGCCATGGATCGAGCCGAGTCCCGCAAATATTTTTCTCCCTTTTAGCCTTCTGCCTTCCTTTCGGATTGATCCTGCTCTGGCTGCCATTCCGCTATTGCTTCATTCCTCTATACTTACACCTTCAGCATTTAGATTGAAATCAGTGCCGATCTGAATCCTGGAATCGTATAAGCTGCGAGGAAGCCCCGGCCATATTTCTTGACCGCGCCGGGTGTAGCCGGTTCTCTGGTGGCATCTAATCTGCATCTCCCGGGAGTTAATATGTCAAACGAAGCCAAGATTGTATGGACCAAAATCGATGAAGCACCTGCCCTTGCGACCTATTCATTTCTGCCTATCCTGCAGTCATTTGTAAAAGGAACCGGTATCGAATTCGAGACCAGAGATATTTCCCTGGCCGGCCGAATCCTTGCCAATTTCCCCGAAAAACTAAAAGAGAATCAAAAACAGCCGGATGATCTGGCCATCCTGGGTGAACTGGTGAAGAAGCCGGAAGCGAATATCATCAAACTTCCCAATATCAGTGCATCCATTCCTCAGTTGCAGGCAGCCATCCGCGAACTGCAATCCCAGGGTTATGACCTGCCCGACTATCCGGAGGAAATCAAGTCACCGGAAGACGAGAAGTTAAAAGAGCGATATGCTAAAGTACTGGGAAGTGCTGTTAACCCGGTACTCCGGGAAGGGAATTCGGATCGACGAGCTCCGGTTTCTGTAAAGAAGCACAGTCAAAAGTACCCCCATAAGATGATGAAACCCTGGCCGGAAAAATCCAGGTGTCGTGTAGCTCATATGTCTTCCGACGATTTCTTCGGTACTGAAACTTCAATAACCATGAAGAAAGCGGGCACCGCTCGTATAGAGTTCTCGGATGAATCAGGAAAAACGGAGGTTCTTAAAGACGGAATCAAGCTTCAGGATGGAGAAGTGATTGATAGCGCCTGTATGAAAGCATCGGCTCTACAGGAGTTCTTTGCCAGAGAAATTGAAGCTGCGAAGAAGGAAGGAGTGTTGTTTTCGCTCCATTTGAAAGCTACGATGATGAAGGTTTCCGACCCGATCATTTTTGGTCATGCAGTGAAGGTCTTCTATCGCGAAGTTTTTGAAAAGCATGCGAAAACCTTCAGCGAGATTGGCGTAAACGTAAACAATGGGCTTGCGGATGTTTATTATCGCATTGAAAAGCTGGATTCAGCGAAACAGGAAGAGATCAAAAAAGATATCCAGGCGGTCTATGAAAAAAGTGCCGATCTGGCCATGGTGGATTCTCGCAAAGGGATTACGAATCTTCATGTGCCCAACAACGTAATTATCGACGCTTCGATGCCCAATGTAGTCCGGGATGGGGGCAAGATGTGGAATAAGGACGATGCACTTCAGGAGTGCATTGCCGTTATTCCGGATCGCAGCTATGCAACTATGTATCAGGCGGTGATCGAAGACTGTCAGAAAAACGGTCAGTTTGATCCTGCCACCATGGGCAGTGTTGCGAACGTAGGTCTGATGGCTCAAAAAGCTGAGGAGTACGGATCTCACGATAAGACCTTTGAGATTAAATCCGCGGGCACCGTACGTGTGCTGGATGATGATGGCACGACGCTTCTGGAACAGAAGGTATCATCGGGAGATATCTTTCGCATGTGCCAGGTAAAGGATGAACCCATCAAGGACTGGGTGAAACTGGCCGTTAATCGGGCCAGGGCCACAGGAAGTGCTGCCGTATTCTGGCTGGATGATAGCCGCGCACACGATGCTCAGCTAATAACGAAAGTTAACGAATATCTAAAAGACCATGATACGAAGGGATTGGAGATTCTGATCAAAAGCCCTGCGAAAGCTATGGAGTTTACCTGTGAGAGAATCCGCCAGGGAAAAGATGTAATTTCTGTTACGGGAAATGTTCTTAGAGATTATTTAACAGACCTGTTCCCGATTCTGGAGCTGGGAACCAGCGCTCGCATGCTATCCATCGTGCCTCTGCTCAATGGAGGCGGTTTGTTCGAAACAGGAGCCGGTGGATCCGCTCCCAAGCATGTGGATCAGTTTCTATCGGAAGGACATTTACGCTGGGATTCCCTGGGGGAATTCTGTGCCATGGCCGCTTCTTTCGAACATGTCGCAGCCAATTATAAAAACCAGGAAGCTCAGGTCCTGGCGGATACCCTGGATCAGGCCATTGGACAGTATCTGGAAAATGGCAGAACTCCATCCAGAAAAGTGAACGAAATCGATAACCGCGGTAGCCACTTCTATCTGGCGCTTTACTGGGCTCAGGCTCTGGCTGCTCAGTCCGGCAGCGCTACTTTAAAAGAAAAGTTTGAACCTGTAGCGAAAGCACTCACAGACAACGAAGCGAAAATCATGGATGAGTTGAATGGAGCACAGGGTAGCAAGGTAGATATTGGCGGGTATTTCCATCCGGAATTCAGTAAAGCGGAAGCATCCATGCGTCCCAGTAAGACTTTGAATTCCATTATTGATGGAATTTCCTGAACGCTGGATGTTGTCCCGGCCGTTGCCAGATGATGAAGCTTATCTTCTGGCAGCGATGCCGGTGCGGAGGTTTTCCAGGCGCCGAAACGGACACGTGGCAGGCGACTATTCAAGGCCCAGAGAATCCGGCATCCGGTATTTGGCCTCTAAATGGATGAACCTAGAATTTGTCTTAGCCTGATTCAGGATTCATCCGTATTGCGTTCGGGATTACCACCAATCGCCGCCTTTTGCCAGTCGCTTTTGCTGTCTTGAATTCCTTACTTCTTCCAGCTGACTGCGAATACGGGAACTTGCCTCCGTAGCATCCAGTCTGGAAAAATGCCGGAGCACGAAAGCAGCATTCTCGGCGGGAATCTCTATTACAGCATGCTCCTGGCTGGAACCTTCAGCCGGACGTACATCCACAAGCAGATCCACAGGCTCTTCGCCCAGCAGACCGTGCTGTAGCTTGTCTGCATGTTCCTTCTTCGCGCCGCGAAATCCATTCCATTGAGAGAGCATAAGCAACCTCCATAGATACAGTGTACCTAATTTCCGAGAATATAGCATAGTAAAAAAAATTTAGCGTCTAGTCTCCTGGATGTAATGATGCATTTCTTATGGAGTACTCCCCGAGTCAGGAGCGAAAAAGACTAATGCGGAATCAGTAATTCAGGAATGGCAGTTGTCACCGAGAGGAAAGCTATGACAGAATGCATCGGAGTTTCTCGGACCTGACTGTAGCAGGGTGCAGTCTTCGCTTCTCCGTGCGGCGGAATGAGTTGTCAATTTTGAATAAAAATCAATTATGTGCGACGATGATTGCTCCCGATAGTCCCTCCAACGAATCCCTGAGAATGCAGGCACTGGTGCGATTGAAAGGCAAAGAGAAAGACGTGCTGGCCTATTTAATTCAGTAACCATCCGCGTCGGTTTCGCTGGTGTAGCCTTAAGAAGACCGCTTATGACTATTGATAGCAGCCGTTCCGGGTCTCAGCCATTGCACCGGAAACAATCCTATGTTTACGGAAGACTGAGCACTTCACCGGGAAAGATGTTGTCAGGATCTTTGATCTTGTCTCGATTCGCATCGTAGATCTCTTTCCAGCGGCCCGTGGTTCCATAGATTCGGCGACTGATGTCGGTAAGGGTGTCACCCTGCTGTACATAGTAGGTGCCGCCGGGTCTGTGGTCTGAATCGGTAGTGGGCCTGG
Organism: Spirochaetaceae bacterium; assembly: GCA_002729885.1. Taxonomy (GTDB): domain Bacteria; phylum Spirochaetota; class Leptospiria; order Leptospirales; family Leptonemataceae; genus UBA3465. The sequence goes on along the minus strand of PBUB01000014.1, from coordinate 214,576 downwards.
AACTGTCATCTGGGGTCGGCTGACTTTCTGATTCGGTACTATTCCTGGCTGATTCATCTGCAGATGGGTTACTGTTGGCCGCGGAATCTTCTTTTTCTATGGTAGGTGCCCGTTCATTTTCAGAAGCATCTGCGGTGCTATCCGCCATATCAGTGTTTGCATCGTCTCGCGCAACTTCAGTATTTCCTTCGCTGGAAGTTTCAAGGGCCGGAGGGCCATCCCCGGGAAAACAAATCGGAGCGAAATACGCCAGTAGAAGTAGCGCTATCATAGTAAGTATGAGAGCTATAAAGGGTGCCCACCATCTTCCGGGTTCCTCTGATTTCTGCAAAGGTTGCGGTCCATCGCTTCTAATGGGAGCGCTTAAATCTTTGTAAGCCTCCCGGCAAATCTCTTGAGCATACCGCGCAAACTTCAAATTCGCCAGATCCTTTACAGAGCGTACTCGAAAGGCTTCTTCCAATCTTGTAGCATCTCCCTCACTCAAGCCCTGGAGCACATGCACCGGAGACTTCATGAGTGTACGAATGGAAGTCTGTTCGTATGCTTTGTTCAGCTTGTCCTGAAATCCGTACATATCGATTTTTTCCTGGGGCACATCTCTTAGTGCGCAGATTTCCTGAGCCCAGTGCACGAATTTTAGATCCGCCAGGTCGCGGACGGTTTTTACCCAGAAGGAATCATAGAGTAGTTCAGCATCGTGTTCGCTCAATCCCTTGATTGCATGAACCGGCGCATCCGGTAGCTCCAGAGGGGGGATGTGGCGAAATGCTTTTACGATTCTTTGAGTTAGAAATTTATCATCCATGATTGCTTCCAGAGACAGATAGTAGCTGGCCTGATTGCAGAGTGTGCGGCCAGTTGATCTTCAAAGTGCAAACTAACGACTTTTTCAATGCAAGCAAATATCCCTGTCCGAATGGCCGGCATTCAAGCTGGAATTGCACTGAGCGTTAAATCTGTTCTTTTATTTTCGGCTCGGATGGGAAACATCTGCAGGTCTTATTGGAAGTCCAGGCTATTCAGATGTTTCTGAGCGGTTCTGCCAATCAGGCCGGTTTCCCGATCGGACACCATTTCCAGGTAATCCCTGGCACCCATCAAAGCCAGGGCTCCTACGGCCACCATTCGAACACACCTGGAGGAATCCGTCAATGCCAGATGCTGTACTGCTTTGAACTGTTTTTGTCTGGCCAGAGCAACGATACATGAGCATCGTATCGAAGGGGATGGATCCTGAGCCAACCAGTGTAGCGCTTCCACATCCTGGAAGGAATGGTCCTCGGTGATAGCCTGTTCCAGAGTTTCGTAGGGACGAAGGACTTCAAACGAAAGACCCTGCCACAGTTCTGTCATGGGATAGAGTTCCAGCCAGTAGTGCTCGGCTCCATGATCGCTTCCAGAACGTACCGTATCCAGATCCGCAAAGCTTATTCGTAAGATGAATGAACCGGGCTCAACGTTAAATTCCAGGCCCGGCTCTCCCTCTGTATTCTGTTCTCCCAGTATGCGAATATCACCCGATTCGATTTCAATAGGTGCTTCTACTATCTTACAAAATCGAACGGGCCCCAATTCCGGCGCCCGGGAATGAATTTCAAGAAATACCGGAACCGGACCTTCGCTGCGAGAACAGAGAATGGATACGATTCCAGGAGCAAGTCCCAGGCCTTCTTCCCCTGGTTCATTTTCATATTGTCCATCCCAGTTCTTGATGGAAGAGGAGTCGGAAAAGAAAAAGCGATGATTCGATACGTAGGCAATGGTCTGCAGAGGCTTCATGGGGCTCAGTGATTCCTGAAAGGATTTCTGACAGATTATGAATCCTGCGGCCCTGAAATCAACCGGCTTATTCCCCACCGGAAAGCATCAGCGTGTCCGGACAGGCAGCTCTGCTCTGGTAAAAATCGAAATTAGTAACTGCACCAGTAGGCATTTCGCCCGGAGCCCCTGTAACCAGAAACTATGCTTTTCGCCTTTTCCAGGGCCTGTCCTGCATCCGGTGTCGGATGAGCTTTATTGGGAGCAGCCTGGAGTTTCTTTTCTAACGATTCGCCTTTTACGGAGCGAGCTACAACGGACTTAAACAGTGCTCGAATCAATTCGCCGTCCATAAAGTAATATCGATTTTGCTTCGCTTCATCTATGGTCTGGCTTTCGCCTGTATCAGTGGGCGGGTGATCCGGATCGAAGTTCCAGGTTCTTTCTTCCTTCATAACAAATACGACTTCGCTTCCTGATAGCAAGACTTCATGAGAAACGGAACCGTGATCGTAGCCGCCCGTATGACGGATCCACAGTAGTTTTCCGTCTTTTTCTCGTACGTCTACTATCGACACCAGAGCGCCATCACCGCAGTTCTTCTCAAAGCTGGTTTTTGGCACTTTCATAGCCTCTGCGTACAGGTTTCGTATGCTCTGAATATGGAGGGTAGTGCTATCAGGGGCATCCGTACTGTCCGTTTCCAATTCGCTCCGATCCATAGAGTCAGTTTCTGTGCCTGGATTGCTCTTCTGAGTATCGCAGGCAAAAGTCAGAAAAAGTATTATCAGGACCAGGATGGATTTTCGCATGATTGATCTCCGTGCAGGAAGCCAGATTTCAACTGCCCTGTTCTGGCTGTCGACTCAATACGCAGAATTCAGGTGCGATCTGTGGACCTGTGATCCGGACAATTACGTGAAAGGGCCAGGTACGTGCACTCAGGAAGGTCGCTAAATACACTGAGGCAATTGGATCGCGAACGGAAACCTGCCTGTATTCCAGTACGGTGTTCGAGTATTACCTGGCAGGTTTGAGCAATCGATGCTTCCAGCTTTCCATATGCTTCATTGCATGGCTGTAGCCGATTTCGATAAGCTCGTCCGCCGATTCCCAGTCCAGCAATCCGTATTCCTGCACAGGAAGTTCCGTCCAGATGGTTGCGGCCTGTTTGGAAATCCTTTCATGATCATCGCCACCCAGTATGGCGGAACGCAATAAAAGTTGTCCAAATCCGGGGTACCTGATTCTAGTTTTCTTGCCCCGTAACCGATTGCGAAGCAACCTTGTAAGTGCAGGTGATTCGCCCATCTCGGCTATTAGTTGTCCAATATCTGCATCCCCCGGTACCTCTCCGGCCTCACCTACTCGGACCGCAAGAATCCTACCTCCGCTTCGATCTCGCATTACATCTGCGGGAACATTGTTTACTATGCCGCCATCTACCAGGAGATGATCGTCCATAAGTAAAGGGGGGGCCAGTCCTGGAATGGAGCTGGATGCTCGCGTGGCCATCCACAGTGGACCTCGATCCAGAATCCTGGGAGCACCGGAGGTCAGGTCTGCAGCGATGGCGAAATAGGGGATTTGCAGGTTTTCGATGTGGCCTTCTCCGCTCACACCCTTGATCGCGTTGGTGTATCTACGGCCTTTGATTAGCGATACGAAAGGAAATGAATATTCGGTCATTGGATCAGCTTCGATTAGATACTTCTGAACCAGTTCCAGGATTTCGTCCGGAGTTTTTCCCAGGGCAATTACAGCGGCAATTATGGCTCCAAAGCTGGTGCCTCCCACTGCATCGATGGGTACCTTGGATTCCAGCAGTGCGCGATAGAGTCCGATATGAGCAAGCCCTCGGGCTCCACCTCCGCCAAGCACCAGGTTCACAGAGGTTCCCGTAAGGGATCGCGCAAGTCGCTGAAAGTCAGAGGTTTGATTTTTTCTAATATGCTTATGAGGAACTTTGCGAATGGCAAGGAAGGGTGCAGCATCGGCCGAGGTCTCTTTGCCTGATTGAAGTAGAACCAGCTCCCTGGGATCCAACGCATGGGTGCTACCTCCGCTCAGTCTCTTTAACTCTACAGGGCTGAACTGAGGAGCTCCTGCTGCGTCGGCCACAAGAATAATGTAATCGCAGTGTCTCAAGCATTTTCGCGTCCAGGCGGTGTCTTCATAGGAAGCGCCCAGGATGGTGTAGTCGTTTTTGTGTTCCATGGACACCAATCGACTGTTTAACTCGACACTCTCTGCTGAATCTTCGCCGGTGCCTCCAGGAATATCTGTGGAAGTCATGACGCCGGTCTGCCCCGGCAGTACCCGGGCTAGCTTGTGACAGAAATCGAAAACATTGATAGTGGGATGCAACGGTAGAATACAGAATATTCTGGCTGGATTCTTTTCCTGAGCAGTGGGAGCTGTGAGCCTTCGCGCCAGAGTTCTGGATAATGCCAGTAGAAGTCTGGGTTCTCTATGGACAAGTCGCTCGAAGCTTTTTCCGGACAGATGAATTAGTTCGCAGTCGCGGATTGCAAACACTGTGGCCGACCTGGCCTCTCCTGTGAGCACCGATAGCTCGCCGAATACGTCCCCTGGCCTAAAAATGCCTTCCCTTACTATTTCACCATCCGAGTCCCTGGTAGTCCAGCGAAGCCGTCCATTGAAAACCAGATACATTCCGTCTCCAGGTTTTCCCTGCTCCACTACCATTTCTCTGTCCGGGAAGTCTTCCCATTGCACGATGGGCTCCAACTTCTTCAGTAGCGCTGCTGGAATATCTGCGAATATCGGCAGTTTGGACAAAAAGGAAATCACTTCCGTGGAAGGAGGTCTGTATCTGGCCTCCTTGATGCTCTGGACTCTGCGTGTAATGATGGAAGCCACGTCCTGCATTTGTTCCGGATGTTTCTCCAGAATCTTTTGAAACAGTTCCTTGGAAATGCGAATCAAATCGCAGCTTGTAACCGTTTGAATGGTGGCCTGACGCTTTTCATCTGTAAGCAATGCTGCTTCACCGAAAAATTCGCCGGCATTGATTTCTCCCACCAGGTTGCCGGACTGTCGGGCTCGGAGTTTGCCGCTGAGTACAACATACATTGCATCTCCGGGCTCTCCCTGCATCATCACAACCTGATCCGGACCGAAGCTCACCGAGTCCGCTTCTCGAAGGATGTCCTTGATAGTCTCTATGGAGGTCTGTTCAAATAGCGGAGTCTGTTGAAGAACTGCAACAAGAGATATTCCCTGGTTCTTTAATTCCCTTATATCCATGGCACGACGATTTGCAGTTCTGTAAGAGGCTCTCTGGAAAACAAGAATATCTTGCAATGGATGGCATCTCGCACCAGAGTTTCTGAAAAAACGAGGACAGGTCGTTCAATGCGAGACTGTCTTTCGCGCCAGAATGGAGGCAGTAAGCCATTGAGTACAGATCCCGGGAAACAGAGTCTGTTGTTGGTACATGTTTCGGCCCTGCTTCTGGGGTTTCTGGCACCGGCATTGAAGGTTATTCCCGCATCTGCATCCGCAGTGGTATTTGGCCGCTCATTGATTCAGTGTATTGCCCTGGGAATCCTGATGTATTTTACCGGACGAACCCTGGCTCTTCGTAATGCGCGAGACATCCGGTCAGTAATGCTGCTTGGTTCTCTTCAGGCTCTACAATGGTGGACATTCATTTTTGCGGTTCAGATGACCAGCGTGGCGGTAGCTCTGATTGCCACTTTCACATTCCCTGTATGGCTTTCCCTGTTTGAACCTGTATTCTTTCCTGTTCGATTTCGCTTTCGCAACCTGCTTTCAGGCTTCGGCATATTACTGGGACTGGCTTTGCTTGCGCCGGATGGAATTCGTGCAGGAGGATGGTCCGGTCTTCTGTCTGCTACTGCTTCGGGTTTTCTGGTGGCGGTTGTGATGCTTGTAACCAGAAAAAGTGTACAGCGCATTTCCAGCGTTACCATTAATTTTTACGAATCCGTTATCACGGCAATGCTCTTTATTTTCTTCGCTCCTGGAACGATGACTCTGGGGTATTCCGACTGGTTAAGACTGGCCTACATTGCTCTGTTCTTCTCCGGACTTCCGTACCTTCTGGTGACCTACAGCATTCGACATCTGGATGCCAGAGTTGTAGGAACAATTGTTAGTCTTGAGCCTATTTATGGGATTATCCTGGCTGCCGTTCTGCTGGGAGAAATACCCGGTCCGGTAACTGCTCTGGGAGGAACCATAGTTCTGGGTATTAGTTTGCTGGAAACATGGCTGTCGCACCGTGCGGACAGGGAATTTCTGGAGCATCCTCAATAGTTGAGTCAAAAACCTCTTGCAAGGTTCCGCAGGCGCAGTACAACGCTGGGAGTCTGTTTCCATGATATCTTGCGTTTTTCGCAGATATGCTAACTGGCGCAGGTTGGAGTAGCCCATGAAAGAAGTGCTTAAGAATATTCGTCAATTCCTGGATATTGAATTTCTGGGAAATGACATCTGGCAGATTCTTTTCTTTCTGGGTATAGTGATTCTGGCTGTGTTGCTGGCATCGCTCTTTCGTTGGGTGTTGAATTCGGCGGTGCGAAGACTGGCAGAGAAGACAGAATCCGAAGTAGATGATATTCTCGTTACAGTAATCGCTCGGCCATCCATCGCCGCAATATTTGTGCTTACTACTTACCTGGGCCTGGATGTTCTTACTCTATCACCGGCGGTACAGGAAGGAGCCAATAGCGTCTTTACCGTTGTCTTCACCTTGATTATTAGTATAGCTCTTGCGAATCTATATGAGAAGCTTCTGGATCACTGGCTAACTCCCATAGCGGAAAAATCCGAAACCAAGCTGGATGACCAGGTATTTCCCATTATCATTCGCGGAGGGAAATATACCATTATTGTCCTGGGAGCGATTATTGCGCTGTCCAATGCCGGATATAACATCTACTCTTTGCTGGCTGGACTGGGTGTTGGTGGCTTTGCACTGGCCATGGCCGCTCGAGAAACCCTGGCCCATGCCTTCGGGGGAGTTACTATCTTTACCGACAGGCCCTTTCGCATGGGAGACTATGTTATTATAGATGCAGATAAGGAATACGAGGGGGTGGTGGACGCTATAGGGCTGCGAAGTACCAGAATTCGAACCCGATTCGATACCCTTTTGTTTCTACCCAATGCAATTGTTACGAACCAGCCACTGGTAAACATTAGTGCCTACGGAGAGAGACGAAGACACTCCACCAGTCTACATCTGGCCTCATCGAACTCTGCGGAGCGAGTTAGCCATGCAATGAGCTCCATCGAGAGGATTTGCGAAGAGCATCCGGACATTGATAAATGGAAAGTCTATCTTAAAGAAATTTTACCCTGGGGACATCGAATCAAGTACCGTTTCTGGGTAACTCACTATAAGGAATATCACAGGGTTGTGGGCGAGGTTAATGTTTCCATACTGGAATCTTTTGAGAGCGATGGGCTTGAATTGGCAACAATTCCCTACGCAGCTCTGGGCGACGGAGACTGACCGGGTGCCTGAATCGGAATATAAACAGGAATGGCAAGAACTAAAGCCTTCTTGTCAGAATCGACCGGCTGCATTTCATTGATGCAATGAAGGCTATCCAGTACTCAAAATTCGGCGGTCCCGATGTGCTTCAATGGACCGAATTGAAGGAATCTACTCCCGGTCCCGATCAGGTAGCTATTCGTGTTAAAGCTGCAGGAGTGAACCCGGTGGACTGGAAGCTACGCAGTGGCTCCATACCGTTTTCATTTCTATTTCGGCTCAAATTGCCCTTTGTTCCGGGGGCCGAGGTATCCGGAATCGTAGCCGAGACTGGCAAGAACGTAACCAGCTTCAAACCAGGAGACGAGGTAATCGGGTATCATAGCGCCCTGGAAGGAGGCGGCTATGCCGAGCGTATTCTTATGAAAGCCTCCTGCTGTCAGCCCAGGCCTTCCAACGTTAGTTTCGAGGAAGGAGCCGGGGCACCGCTTGCGGCCCTTACTGCCTACCAGCTAATGAAAGGACTGGTCAAAGAGGATAGCCGAGTCCTGGTGCTGGGAGGCTCCGGAGGTGTGGGTCATTTTGGAATTCAGATTGCCCGGGCCATGGGTGCTCGGGTAACGGCAGTGGCCAGTTCCAGGAATTTGCAATTCCTGGCAGATCTGGGTGCCAGCGAAGGGTTTGCCTACGATGACTCAGATTACCCCGGTCAGTTGAAGAACTACGATATCGTGCTGGATGCCGTAGCCCGTAGCAATCCTGCAGAGCTTTCTGGAAGGATTGAACGGCGAGGTGCCTTCTTAAGTACGCTTCCGAATCCAGTCCATTTTGCAGAAGCTGCTCTCAGGGGGATTCACTATCGCGGAGCGATGGTTGAGTCCAGACCGGAGGATATGCGAAAACTAATGGCATGGCTTGCCTCCGGAGAAGTGAGGACACATATTGATTCTACTTTTCCAATGGATCAGGCGAAAGAAGCTCACCGGAAGTCCGAAGAGGGCCATGCGAAAGGCAAAATCGTTTTAGTCAATCCGTCTGCTGCTCAGGGTTGAAGTTTCAAGACTTCATAGCCAGTCCTTTTCATTGGGCCTCCATCCGGGCCCACAGGAAAGGAAGAAATGGGGCTATCTTCGCCGGGCGTGCGATCCACAAATCTAGCCTGGATGCGAATTTTTTTATTCTTTTGCTTCAATAGCATATCGCGGCTGACCTTTGCCGTAGGATAGAGAGCTACCTCCTTTCCATTGTCCTTCACCAGGAAGAATTCCTGACCCATATAGGATTGCTGGCTTTTTCTTCCGGAATCGTACGGACGATGCACCAGTTTCCCCTCCAGCATCACAATTTTTTGTTCGGCCAGGGTGTCTTCTTTTAAGGGCAATAATTCCAGCGCGGGGCTTTCTGCCAGTTTCTGAAGGGAGTCCATTTCGGATGCGCTCCGACACAGGATCTTTCCCCGCTGACCGGGCTTCAGCGATTTTCGCAGATGCAATTGAAAGGCAGGATCTTGAATCGTTTCTTCGCAAGGACGATTCACCAGAAATTTGGGACCAGCGTCATAGGTATGCCAGGCATAGTAATGAGCCTGGTCCAGGTTGCCGCTGGAAAATACGAGATATACCAGAAATATGATTTCCACCATGAATTCTCCTGTATGCCATTAGACGCCGGTTCTGACATCCAGTTTGAAAAAACTTTAGCATAGTTCGTCTGGAACGTGCAAGTTAGGAATCCGGAGTTCGCTGCCAGCCTGGAATGAGAAAACTAACTCAGTCCAGGAGCATTTTGCCCGAGATCTTGTCAGAGACAGCATTTTCCGGCCGGCTTGCCTGGAGCAGCATTTGCCGGGCGGCTTGCCTGGAGCAACATTTGCCGGACCGCTGATCTGGAGCAGTAATTGTCAGGCGAATCTCCTTAGGTTAAGGCTACTGCGGTTTTTTATATATTTGACCGCCATTGACGCCGGAGTTCAAAGTTTTGGCTTCAACGCCATAGCGATCCAGATCCACTTTCTGATTCTCTACGAAAATACCTTCCTTCTTTAATCGCCTTTCCTGTTTTCGATCCCCTATCTTTCGATCCCTGTTCAGCCATCCCTGGGCCGAAACCACGCGATGCCAGGGTATGTCCTTTCCTTTGCTGCCAGCCAGTACGAAGGCCACATTCCTGGGGGAGATGTGGAGAAAACGTGCGATGCTACCATAGGTAGTGACTCGTCCTTCTGGAATAGAACGGACGATTTGCAATACGTCACGTGTCATCTGGCTCATTATGCAGATGACTCAGTAACCCGTGAATTCGTCCATCCATACATCTCTATTCGGTTCAGATTTCCCGATTTAGAGAACTGGACTACATCCTGGCAAAGAACATGGCGTGGAACCACAAGGGCCTGGCTCCCTTTTCCCTTCTTATTCAGCTTGTATGGCAGCCCTCCAATGGCGCCGAAAAATGGCTGACTTCAGCAGCATAGGCGTCTCACTACTACCGTGAGTATGGACCGCCAAATCAAGATGATCGATACCGGCGCTCGTGCCATGCAGAGAATGCTTGCCATGGAACGGGATGACGCTCTGGAGATCATTACCAGAGCCGTGGTGGCTGAGCTGGAGGATCGTAGCACAAAGCTCGATGCTGTAATGATCAGTAGTAAAGCGGAGCAAACGGTATTTCTTCGTGGAGTGGTGGGCAAGGTAGAGCAGCAATTGCGAAAGCGCACTGAGTTTAATGAGGATCTGGTGCGGCGAGGAATTCAGGAAGTGATGCGATTGTGGCATGAATCCTGGTCACTTTAAGCGGTATTCTGGAAGGTAAAGGTGTCTCCATACTTACAGAACAACTATAGCACAGTTTCGCATCGGTTTTTTCTTCTGCCATGTTTCTAAATGCATTCCGATTCTTCTTAACATTAGTTTCCCATTTGCAGATCCGATGGATTGCTTATGCGATACTTGCGTTGGTGTTTTCCCTTCTGATCCCTTTTACTAGTTCTGGATGTGGCAAACCGATGCGAAAGCATCTAACTGAAGATAGAGCCATTCTCTATCCTGCCTACGGATACCGAATGGAAAATGGGCAGTGGATGATTCAACTGCATTCCTACTTCTTTGAACTTGAGCAAAGCGATCGAAGCCACGTTTTACTACAGAAGCTTCTAAAAGAAGTACTGGAGCGAGAAGAACTGGAAGAAGAGGAAATGCCGAAGTGGCAGAGCGATCTTTTTCAAGAGCGGATTTCCTGGTTTCTTCTGGATAGCGAAGAGGACCGCAATATGCAGGTCAGCATTGATGGTAAAAGCTACTCAATGCCTGCATCCGAATCCAGTGGTCATAGTCGAATCAGCTTTCCGGTGACAATTACCGATGACGGTCCCGGCACTTCTGTACTTACCATGCATGGTTCTCTGAACGGAATAGAACTGGCCAGTGCCAGACTATTTCTGGTGGATAACAGCGGCTTGAGTATAGTATCCGATATCGACGATACCATCAAGGTTTCGGAAGTTCGCAACCGTGAGCGACTAATCGATAACACCTTTTTTCACCATTTCCGAGCCGTGAAGGGCATGTCCGATCTTTATGAAGTCTGGCATCAGCAGGGCGCCATGTTTCACTACATTTCCGGATCTCCCTGGCAGTTATTTCCTTCGCTAAAGACTTTTTTAGTTGAATCCGGCTTCCCGGAAGGGAGCTACCATCTGCGCAATTTTCATCTAAGCGATGGAAGCTTCTGGAAGTTCATAAACCATAATGAAGACAATGTTTCCCGGCACTACAAGGTAACATCCCTGGAGTCATTACTGCTTCAATTTCCGGGAAGAAAGTTCATCCTTGTAGGAGATTCCGGGGAGCAGGATCCGGAAGTCTATTCTTATGCGGCCACCAGGTTTCCCGATCAGATTCAAGCTATCCTGATCAGAAATGTCACTGGAGAGGATGCCCATGCCCTTCGATATAGAAACCTGCGAATACCACCTGATGTTCGTTTCCAGGTGTTCGAGGATCCATCCGAACTTTCCCCGTTTAAGCCAGCCTTCTAACAAAGCCCAAACAGCGCCCCAACAAATCCCAAATCAGTAAATCCGTGGGTCGTGGTCGGTGTAATGAAACGCAGGGAAGAGGTTTTTGTTGCCCGGGCTGAGGCAGAATGATGAATGAGAATCCCCGGATAGTGATTGCACTGAATATCAATCCCATCTATTGTGATTTATTAACTATTTATGCTTACAGAATCCAGTAACCAGCTAACCAGATCACCGGTACAAAAAGCAGTGTTTGCGCAGACGAAGAAGTTACGCAGCCGCTATAATCGCTTATGGCTCAAAGAGCATATTCTTCGCACTATTGGTATGTCGGTGGAGTCCACACAGAGCAAGAGACTGGCTCTGTTTCAGGAGCTTGGTGGCCGGGCCATCGCACAGGGAGGAAAGCGCATTCATGTTCCGGTAGTGGATGATCTTACTCCTCCGGAATTCCATGCTCGCTTTGTGGCCACCGATACACCGGTAGTCTTCAAAGGTCGAGCCTCTGGATGGAAATCTTCGAAATGGACAGCTGCCTATCTGGCAAAGGTTGCAAGTAAAGAAACGGTAAGATTGCTGGCTGTGGCTCCCGGGGAAGCGAAAGGAAAACCCGGAGAGGGCCGAAATGTGGACTATCAGCAGATTGCAAAAAGCATGAAGGAAGGAGGAGATCTATACGCTCGATTCTCCGGACTTCTGCATCAGCGGCCTGAATTGATCGAAGATCTGGATCTGGACTGGTTTCGCAGTATGAGTGGTCACGGTAATGAGACCTGGGGTTTTTTTATGGGAGGCAAGGGGACCGCTACCGGACTGCATTCCAGCATCGCTCCCAATCTATTTTATCAGATTCGCGGGAAGAAACGATGGTATATCTATCCCGCATCCACGGCACCATTCTTTAAACCCGAGGTCAAAGGATCTCCCTATTTCTACAGTTACGTAGACGTTAACGATCCCAAAACCTGGCCTATCGCAGAGGCTGCCCCTGGATGGTATGCTGATTTGGGTCCGGGAGATGTCCTTTTTGTTCCTTCTTTCGCATGGCACCAGGTCCATAACAAAACTGCATCCATTGCCGTGGGTTATCGCTGGATGAGCTTAAAGCAGGGCTGGAGAGCCTCCTGGATTCAAACATTGCTGGCTGCCACCTGTTCCAACCCTCCTCTGTGGAAGGCTAAAGATCATAAGGATTTGCCATCGCTTCTGGACTCAATCGACTACTAGAGCCATCCATTACTGCATTCATTCAAGATCCATAAAGCTTCGATGCATCGGCACTCAAGGTCATATGAATCATGGTTTGCCAGTATTTTACTGGATCAAATCCAAATCCGCCTACGGCCGGTTGCGCATGATCGATCTGAGGAAGCAGAACGTGAGGTATTTGCGGCCATATTAGATCGTCCAGATAGAACTGTCCATCGTGGGCGCGACCGGGACAGATCTTTCCCAGTCTTTCATGCCAGGAGTCCAGCCAGGTAGTGGGCCTGGTGGACCAGGAAGCGCACTGGATGACAGAAAAGGGCCAGTCCATGGAATCTACCTGCGAGGTCAGGGAGCTCCATTTCGCAGATCCCAGTTCTTTGCCACCGGTAGATGCGCCCAGGATGAAAAGTCCCAGAGCTTGAATCTTATCTTTGAGTTTTCGTCCGATGCTCTGGTCTTTTCCTGAATGCATCCCAAAAAGCATGCTATCAATAATGGCAGATGGGCCGTACGCAGTCTGCGACATGATTACCCCCTGACACCGAGTTGACAGGTCCGGGGAATCCTTGAGGGCCAACAGGCATTCCAGGGCGCCACGGCTATGACCGCAGAATAGAATATGTCTGCGATTGCCACGACTCAAAAGCTGTTTGCGAATTTTGACGGCGTTCTTGAGAGAGCTTCCGCCGGAATCAGTCCGTGCGATAATAGCATCGAAACCCAGATCCTGCATTCGCCTGCATGGTTTGACCAGGTTTCCTGGCATGAACGATCCCAGGAATCCGCGAACAAAGACAATAGTAGTTTCACTGCTCCAGGAGCGAAGATCATCCTGGATCTCCTGGCTGGATCTATCCCAGGTACCTATGAATCTCTCGTTGAGGATCCGATCTGCCGATATGTTCAGTTCCGGAGTGGCCGGAAAGTAATGCTTGTAATCCTGGAATCCTGCCGGATGCCACTGGCCCGGTTCCCTCATTAGAAATAATGCTTTTCCAGTACGCTGGTGTCTTCCGGGAATCGTACCGGCGGACGAAATACTAGAGCATATCGATACCACAGGGGCTGGGTTTCTTTTTGATCGCTTCGTCGATACAGCTCCTGCCAGGGGATGTGAGGCTTTCGATGATGAGTGAGATTGTAATTAAAGTTCAGCATGCCAACCCGTACCAGCCATGGAGCTCGTAAATTGTATGCCCCTTCTATTACATGGATAGGTGTATTGATGTGAAACACCCATTGCAGATTGGACCAGGTAAATGCGAAAGATGCGTAAGCGATGACCAGAGTTTGCCAGTGCCACGGGCCCCAGATGCCCAACGAAATCCAGAATACATAGAAAAAAAGGCTCTCCAGTCGCATGTGCAACCAGTCCCGGGGTTTAAAATCGTTGAATGCAGCAGAATAGGTATTAAATTCCTCATCGGAAGTCATCCATTTCGCAACCGAGTACGGAAGGAATACTACGATGATTGGGAATAGAAATGTAACCAGCCAGAGCCCTCCAAGAATGGCGGAGTAGTAGCGAATAAATTTTACCCAGGCTCGCTCTCCCGCATGGATAAATTCTCCTCGTTCTGGCTCCGTGCGATTTCTGCGATGATGGCCCCAGTGCTGAACTCGCACCAGTGTGGGAATGGTTCCAAACAGAGTGGAGGATACCCAGCCAATCAAGTAGTTGAGCTTTCGATTCTGATGTGCATTGTAATGACAGTACTCATGCATCATAGAGAAAACACCCTGCAATAGAAGACAGAACAGAAGCACGGCTGTTATACGAAGTGCAATATGAATCTCTGAATGATCAATGATTGAGAGTAGCAGTACCCATCCGGCCAGCTGAGCCAGCACCACCATTAGATTCATGGCTCCATATCGTACTCGCCTTTCTGAAATTGGTTCCAGTGCAGGCACCATATCCTGGCCTGCAATTTTTTCTTCTACTCTCATGCCCGGTTTCCTTTCCAGAGATGTTCGATTAGTTGATTCCCTTTTCGTTGCTCGGTGCCGGCAAACACTTCCGGCAGTCTGTACCAGGGAATTCCTGCATATTTATGATGCTCTCGGTGATAGTTTATATTATAAGGCCAGATAAAGATTCGCCCCAACCATCCGGCAGACCAGCTACAGGCCAGTTCCGGGTCATCCTCAGCGCTGGTGTGCTCTGCAAAGCTGCGAATCTTTTGTAGGAGTTGAGTGAAAGTAAAATAAGAGCCAAACCAGATTACAAGAACCTTTAAAGTAGTTTCTGGTGCGAAATACCAGGCTATGGCAACAGAGATCCAGAATAGCAGTAACATCAACAGGAGTTCAGGATAGAATCGCATTTCTGTCAATTTCAATCTATGCTGGCTTCGCAGTTCTCCAAGGTATCTCCAGACCATGCGAAGCGAATTGATTACAAATAAATCCCCGGCCAATTGATGCAGCAGAGCGCTTGTGTTCAGTGGCCGGTAATCCCAGGGCTGATCGCGGTATAAGAGCACCTTTTCTGGGTCTGCATCTGTGCCCAGGTCCTTATGATGACTTAGATGCAAAGCTCTGTACATGTGCACCGGTAGTTGAAGAGGCACACCCGCACTTGCATTGATAATAAAATCGTTCAAGCGTTTGTTGGAGGCGATCAGGAAGTGCACAGCATCGTGATACAGTACCAGCAAAGCATGCTGACGAGAGGCGAGGAGAAGCATCCCTGGAATTACAGTATACCAGGACCACCAGCGGATGGTAACAAGCAAGATGAGAAAAATGAAAACCCATTCAATGGCCAGTGCAACTACAGTGGGCAAAGCGATGGAGTTTTGCAGACCTGAACGCTTCGCAGCGGGAAAAGGAGCAAACAGGGAAACCAGCGCGGCAAATAAAATACCTGCCAGAACATCCACCATATAGTGTTGCCTGGTGAGTAATGTGGAGGCCGATATCAAGAGCGCCCATGCAAGATAGAAAAAAGACATTCTTTTCCAGAAGCCGCGCGCGTTCCTTGACTCGCTTTGCTGGAGTGCAATGAAACAGGCCAGCGCAATGCTGAAGGGAAGAGCTACATGTCCGCTGGGGATCACCGAGTTTGCCGAGTCCAGGGTCTGGATCAAGTGAAGCAGGGACGATTCTGGTGCAGCGGTACGAAAATCCAGAGAACTGGGTAGAACGAGAAAAATGGCAGCGTTCAGTATTCCACATATCAAGGCTGTGGAATACACATGAACGAAGAGCGATTGTTTGTGCGCCAGAAGGATCAATACCGGCAGCAAAAGAAAGTAGGTTATATAGATATAGGCCGATGGAGGCCAGAGAGGAATGAAACTGTCGATGCCCGATGGACGGACAACGAACGGGGAATAGAGCGGCCAATGGGCTGCAGAGAAATAGAAAATCCCCGTAACCATTGTGTAAAGGAGCCAGGTGAGCCATGGATACTTCTGAATGTAGACCAGATTTTTCATCATGAATGGCTGAATGCAGGTTATGAAACAATTGCTAAATGACAACTCAATTATAGGTTTTGATAATGAGTTCATTTGAACCCAGGATTGCACTTCCCGAGCATAATTCCGACATCTGTGAAATATTCAGAAGCACCCCCATGGAAGGTCAGATATCCATTCGCTTCGAACGGGAACCGGACTATTTCGTGGGCTCTCGCATTCAGAACCTGGAACAGAGAGTCTACATAGGCTGGGACAAAAAAGCCCGAAAAGCAGTAGCAGTGACCAATGTTGGCAGTCGACCGGTCTATGTTGACGGCGAAATGCGAAACGTTCCCTATTATTGCGACTTGCGAATCCTGCCCGAGTATCGTAGCCGGACTCTCATGGCCCGAGGATTTCGCTTTCTGCGAGACCATTTACTGCAGGGAGATGACTATGCGCAATGCTTGATAGTCTCTGACAATCTAAAGGCACTGGACGTACTGACCTCCGGACGCGCTGGTCTACCTGGTTTTTATCATACCGGGGACTATAATACCTGGGCCATCAGCACCAGGCAGAAATTCAAGAGCTCATCATCCGGTGTACAGATTCGTAGGGCCGGTGCCGATGATCGAAGCGCCATGCAGAAGTTTATGGATCTGGAGGCTCCCAGAAAGTTATTCTACCCGGTCTATGACTTCAACGAGATAGGAAGCCATCCCTACTATGAAAACCAGCGTCTGGAAGACTATTTTCTGGCTTTTCAGGACTCCAGACTTGTTGGAATCCTGGGCTGCTGGGATGTGGAATTCTGCAAGCAATCCCGGGTGGTATCCTATAGTACATCTCTTCGCTGGATGCGAAAGATCTTTAATAGACTTGCATTCATCAATAATGGATTTCAACTTCCTCCGGAGGGGAGTCTCCTCAAGTATTTTATACTGCATACATTGCTTATACAGAACGATGATCCAGAGATCCTTCGTGCTCTCATCAATCAAGTTGGCCTGGAATCCTCCGGATACGACTATTTCCTTCTGGGACTGGCGGCCAGAGATCCACTCAATGATGCGGTGAGAAAGCTGAAAAAGAGATTGTATAGAGCCGGTCACTATTTGATCAGTTTTGGAAAGCCTGATGTGCTTCAGAAGACGGAATCGAATTTCTATCTTGAAGCCGCAAGGTTATAGACAAGACTAAAATCAAGTTTAAATTCACGGCCATAATCAAGGCCATAATAAAAATCGTATTCGCCTGGAACAAAAATAATGAGTAACGGACTATTAGCGAAAATGCATCCTGAGTGGATGACTGAATACTGGTTTATCGCCTGTAAGAGTAGTCAGCTGAAAAGAAAGCCGCTACCGAGGGAAATCCAGGGAAACAAAATGGTGTTGTTTCGCAAGAAGGATGGTACTCCCGGAGCCATCAGGGAGCAGTGCATCCATCGAAATCTTTCTCTTGCCCGGGCCAGGGTTTGTGATTCTGGATTGCAATGCTCCTATCATGGATGGACCTATGATGTGGACGGACGTGTCAGTCGCATTCCTGCACAGACAGATGCGGACCGAAAAGAGATGCGAACGAAATCATGGCCGGTGGTAGAGTCCCAGGGATTTGTCTGGGTGTACATGGGGCAGAAGGATCCTGGCTCAAAAGGTGTTCCCATGTTTCCTCTCCATGACGATGCGAAAGCGAATACTTGGGTTATGGAGCGAATCTTTGAAGGAAATGCGCTGCATTGTATTGAGAATTTTCTGGATATACCTCATACTATTTATGTCCATAGCAAATGGTTTCGAAACGAAAGCCGAAAAGAGATCGAATTCAAGGTAACGGCAGGTCGCGATCATGTCTGCGCCGAGTTTTTCAACGAAGCTCAATTTGATACTCTTCTGGGAAAAATCTTGATTCCTGCCAATACCGTCATGAAGCATACGGATCAGTACTTTAAGCCCTATACAACGAGGGTGGATTATTATTTCACAGAGAAGAGACAGTTCATTATCCAGAGTCACTGCGTTCCCATAAATGAACATCGCACTCGTGTATTTACCTGGATGGCTTTTCGGTTCGATCCAATAGCTCCTCTGGTAAGACTGATTTTTGAGCCAATGGCCAATCGGATTCTGGATCAGGATGTGAAAGTGATTCGAGAACAAACGGAGGACATAAAGAATGCGAATCATGCATCCTTTGTTTTCCATCGCACGGACGTAATTGGAAAGGAAATCTTCGATCTTGCCAATGGCAAGAAACTTAAGGCTAGCATACGTAATGGTACTCTGGCAATCTAAACCGCGCTTTGCGTTTTCGAGACCCAATGTTTGAAAGACGAGGCAAATTGTAATCCCGGTGTTTCAGTCTTCCGGAATGAAATACAGCTCCAGTTCTTCGTAGCGGATCTCTGAATCTCTCAATAATACAGGATTCTTAAAATCCCCATCGCTGGTGCCTTTTTTCTTCTGAAATGAGCTCATGATCTTTTCATAGGAGCCGCCTGTTAAGATCTGCACATGGATGCGATCCAGCTGATCTAAGCTACGGGCCTGGTGGTAGTAGGGATTTTTTCGAAGCTCCCCCTCGGCGATATCTACAATGTTTTTCAACCGATACCGCCATTCAGTGGCATTATGCTCATTTAGCGGTTCAACAAGCAAAATGTAGCCGGCGCCATTTATATGCGGGCGAGGAAAGAGCAGAAATTTTCCAGAAAATCCCTGGAGATGTAGCTCCTGTATCATGCGAATTGCTTGATACTCGCTGAGCTTTTCACCGGTCAGATCCGAGCTGCGATTGGAGCGACCCAGAAATCTAAGGCAGGGCGTGCTCCGGTAGAAGTCAGTGACCTGTACTACATCGCCGGTTCTATATCTGTACAGGCCTCCTGCTGTGGTGAGGAGCACTTCGTATCGCCTGTCCAGTTTCCAGTCGTAGACAGGGAGTATTCTTTCTGTTTCCAGGTCCATTCCTTCTAGAAAGTGGGATTGAATGGCAGCTACAGGGCTTTCGGATCCGGCTATCGGAATACTTACAATTCCCTCGGTCGAAATCAGTCCTTTTCCCTGAACCGGAATTTCTCCCAGTCTGTTGCGAAGTTCCGGAATGAATCCAGCGGCGGAGGCATGCGTCCAGCAGCTGCAGAGCCAAAGTTTAGGCCAAATATCCTTCCAGGTAAGTGTCTCTTCATCCATGGAAGCCAGATGTTGCAATCGACTGCTGGAAATGCTGCTTGAAAGCTTCTTTAAGAGTTCGCGATAATTCACTCTCAATCTTTCATCTAGCTTGAGAAAGAACGATGGGCTCCATACTGAGATTAGACTTAGATTCCTGCGTCCCAACAATTGCAGTAGTGTTTCCTCATAGAATTGGTCCGGATCTTTGATTCTGGCCGTATCCGGTGCGATGGCCATGATGCCTCCAAGGATCCAGCGAGTGAACCAGGAGAAGTACTCGGTGTCATCTGCAGATCCGATGGGAATGCCACCCCCGCTCATCCTTCTTTCCTTTGTGGCCGGGGAAAGCGACCAGTAGGATCTTCCTCGGAGTGCCCCGGGATGATTTTTCCATAATGCATGAATCCATGGCCCAATGCCTTCATTGAACTGCCGGATGAGCCCGGCCGTGTATGGTATCAATCGTGCAAAACCACTGCTACCGGAGGTTTCTTCGAATCTTAGAATGGATTCGCAGGTCAGTACATCTTTCTCACCGCCTGCTGTTGCCTCGATCAGATTCTCGATGTCTGAATAATCTATGATGGGTACCTTACGGGCGAATTCCGGGTAGTCAGATATGCTGCTAAATTCGTAATTCAGTCCGTATTGCGAAGAGGCGTTGCGTACAAGTATTTTTTTGAGAATTCGAAGCTGTGCTTTCTGTGGATCCCTGCAGTTGTGAATGAATCGGCGGAAAGTTAAAAAGGAGCTTAGAATCCATATATGATTGGCTATTCCTGTGCGAATCCAGTCTAGCACAGAGGATTCTCCAGCCCATCCAGAACATATTTTTTTCCAAAGGAAATGATATTATCCACTGAAATCTGTGCGATGCATGCCAGTTCTGTGCCAGCCTGAAAATCGGGATTGCGACGGAGGAAATATTCTACGTGAGGATTTCTGTTTCTCTGGTGTGTGGCCAGGGCTTCTTGCGAATTGAGTTTGGAGGCCGCTGCATCATGAATCAACAACCCCTGATCAGGAGCCCAGGAATCCGGAAAGAGCTGACTGCAAACAGCATTCAATCGCTCACGGTAATACGATGCGTATTCTTCTGTCTGATCTGGATAGTACGTGCGAAAGAAAAGAGGAAGATACATATAGGTTCGATGACCCTTGGTGGTGAGAAGCCAGAATAGCTCTTTATTGTTCGATTCGCTTTTCGCCAGGAAGCTACCAAAACTCCGGCCAACGCCGCGGATCAATTCCTGGGTTCCCCGAAAGGAGTTTCCAATAATGGTATCTCCAGAGAAAAGTACATCGAAATGCTCCGAACCGTTGAATTCCCGGACCACAAAGGTAGTGAACCCGGCAATTCTGCGATCGTCTGTAGTCAGTAGACCCACATACTGCTTCTTTCCCAGGTCTTTGAGAAAATCGCTGTATTCTACATTCTCATAGGAATGTTTCATCAAATCGAACATTTCGTCTATATCCGAATTCTTCAGAGAGTCCCTGGTCAGAAAATTGTAGCTTAGATTCATACGATGCAGAAATTTCAGGCAAGGCTAGATGGTGCCCAGACTGCCGCCCAGGGGCTCAGGATATTCGTCTGGATATCGTTCGCGGTACCATTTGCGCAGAGCCGGAAGGTGCAGGATTCCTACCTGAGGATGGATGTGATGGATTAGATGATAGCCCACATTGTGGGGTGCCAGAAACAGCTTCGACACGGGGCCCAGGCTATGGTCTCTGGTGGTGCTCACTATGCTTGATACACTTCGGTCGTTCCTTCTGAGATAGTTATGTTCTGCCAGGAGGCGGTACCCGGCAAAGAGTCCGGCTACGGTAAGCGGAATCCAGTAAGAAAGAAGAAGCTCGGTGGGCCACATCCAGGTAAGGAAAAATACAATGGAGAAAAAGGCGGCCTGATACTTTTCTTCTCTGGCGCATTCCCTTACTTCTCTGGACTCACCTGGATTTTCTGTGCCATCCATGAGAAACAATTTCGCATAAGAATTCCTCAACGGTGAAGCGACACTTGCAAGGATTCCATAAAAGGATCGGAAAATCCAGAAGGGAGCCAGCATGATATGGCGAAGCCAGACCAGAGCATACATCCAGGGTCTGCCGCGAAGGCCGGCAATGAAGTATGGATCGCTCATCATGCCAGAATCTCGATGATGGCGAATATGATGATATCGCATGGCATTCAAAGTGCTGCCCACCGGAAAACCACTGAGAAGCTCCAGTAGCCTCACCCGGCCATTCTTTCCCCGAAGCGGCAAATGAGTGGCATCGTGCAGAACAACACCCAGGCCATGAATGCGACCTGCAACCAGTATCATAAATACAGGCATCCAGTTCTGTGGCACATTCCACATCAGAATAAGAAAAGTTGCAATCCAGAGCCAGTCAGTGATCGCAATGCGAAGAAGCTCGTTTAATGTAGATTTTCGCAGAAGCGCTGCGGGCACGTCCGCCCGTTTCCAGTTCAAGGCCGATGCCGGTGCGTTCTCCAGACAGGATTCCAGATCGTCTACCAGATGTTCCAGTTTTTGGCTGTTGCCTGTGTGCATTGCTAAGCTTCGTTATCTCCCGGGGAAGCGACGCGGATCAAAGATCTTACGGTTTCCAACAGTCTCTTCCCTTTCTCTTCTGTTTGCGACAATTTTTTGCCAACTTCTTTTGCTGACTTCCAAAAGCTGAAACGAATGAAGATCATTTCGGAACAGAAGAGCTGACCTGTCGCGATAAAACATGGCTTCCTGCGGTATCTGTGCAGGTCACTCCAGGAGACACCGCTTCGGGCTACTAATTTCTGATCTGCATGAATTGGATGAAGGAAAGGACTGCTGGAGTTCGAGCTTTTCTCGGTAGCTTTGGAAAATAGCTCACCGGGGTACCGGGATGGGGTTTCGAGGGCAGGGTTCCCTACATGGCAGGATCATCGGATTGGATTTAGTCTTCTCTTTTTGGTGGGGGAGCAATTTCTGGTTGCGGTTTTCCTCCTGCAGGTTCCTCTACGAAACTCATGTGGAAATCCAGACTCAGGTCTTTCTATATACTTTCTGCGCTAATTGCTGGATTGTTCATTTCATGTTCCCGGCCCGGAGACATTGCCAATCAGAGCGGGCTTCCCGGAACAGCACAGCTAATGCAACTTACCGGGCCCTGGGCACTCTATGAAAATCAGCTCTGTGCAAAGGTAGAGTGTACCGGAGATCCCAGAGAGAATGCGCCTTTGCTTCTAACGGAGGTAAATCCGCCTCGATACGGTACCTATGTTATGCATCTTGAACTGCCGGATGATTGGAAGAATCGATCCCTGGCATTGCAGCTCTATGATGTGGGCACGGCTTATTCACTCTATGTAGATGGAGTAGACCTGGGAGGGAAAGGCCAGGAAGCCACAGAATCCGGTGCTGAAATTCCAGACTCTATTCCTGCCATATATCAGTTCTGGTCAGGGGAAACGCTTACCATTGAGGTCAGGTTTTCCAACTTCAGTCATCCCAGAGGTGGTCTGCGAAAGGCCCCCCTGCTTGGGCCTGCATCCATGGTTCTAAACTTTAGAGAAAGATCCATTCTAAGAAATGTTCTGTCTCTCGGGGTCATTCTGGGAATGGCATTCTATCACTTTGGATTATTTCTCAACCGTAGAAGTGACCGCGCATCTCTGCTTTTTGGATTGGTCTGTCTTTCCTGGAGCATTCGAATGCTGTTTACCGATGAAGTAATGGTCCGAACCATCTGGCCGCTGGGCTATGGCCTACAGACATCTATTGAATATATCTCTTTCATTCTGGCAGGACCACTGTTCGTTGCATTTCTCTCGGCAACGTTTCCTGTGAAAGGTAGCCAATGGTTGGCCAGGATCAACCTGGGTCTTGGCGGTCTTGCCTCTCTCTTCATCTTGGTGACCCCGGTTTTGATCTACGCCGATTATCTCTGGGTATTTCATATATTGATTCTGATTTCGGTTATCTGTTC
The DNA here is from genome assembly GCA_002729885.1 of Spirochaetaceae bacterium. Lineage (GTDB taxonomy): Bacteria > Spirochaetota > Leptospiria > Leptospirales > Leptonemataceae > UBA3465. Next base: position 191,536 of record PBUB01000014.1, on the reverse strand, counting down.
GATCTATATCTGGATCGTATCTGTAATCTCAAAAAAGAGCGGGGCCATTCCTTCTCTGGCAGGCGGAGTCGTAGCCTGCCTGATGGCGGTAAACGATGTTCTATTCTATCGCGGACAGAGCCCTGTGGGACCTTTATTCCATTACGGGCTTTTGATCTTCATTCTGGCGCAATCTTACCTGCTGGCTCGAATGTTTGCCATGGCCTACGAAGCCGTGCGAAAGCTCTCCGAGAACCTGAAAAATACGAATGCATCTCTGGCTCGGTTCGTTCCCAGCGAATTACTGCGAATGCTTGGCCGATCCGATATAACTCAGGTAAATCTGGGGGATCAGGTTCAGGAGTCCATGACAGTAATGTTTACTGATATCCGCTCATTTACGACTCTTTCTGAAAAGATGAGCCCCGAAGAGAATTTCAATTTTCTGAATTCGTATCTTCGCAGGATGACTCCTCTGGTAAACAATCAAGGTGGATTCGTAGATAAATACATTGGAGATGCCGTGATGGCCCTGTTTCCGGGCAAGCCGGATGACGGATTGCGAGCCGCCATTGAAATGCAACGAGAAATTAGAGTCTATAATCGGCATCGTGCATTGAAAGGCTATCAGCCCATCTCCATTGGAGTGGGGGTTCATACCGGGGATATCATGCTGGGGATCATCGGGCATGAGAATCGCATGGAAGGAACAGTGATTTCGGATACAGTGAATACTGCCTCCAGAATCGAAAGACTGACCAGAAAATATGGAGTGATGATCGTAATAAGCGATGCGGCTCTTGCAGCGCTTCAGGATCCGGATGATTTTGAGATTCGCTTACTCGGTCGGGTGAAAGTTAAAGGGCGTTCCACCGCTCTGCAGGTTTTTCATGTTCTGTCCGGTTACTCCGAGGATGTTCGGGCTCTATATCTTTCGACTCGATCCAGATTCGAAGAAGCGGTGAACATGGCTCTCAGCGGTCAGTATCCGGAAGCTGCCCGAGCATTCGAAGAGGTGCTTCAGGCAAATCCCATGGATTCGGCCGCGCATTTCTATCTCGAAAGGATGCAAAGAGCGGGAGTGGCAGAACTGGCAGGCTAGCGGAGAAATCTATGCTTTCGCATTTCATGGGTCTTACCATTTCCTTTGCCGCCATTTTTACATTACTGGCTACGCTGCGGGGTCTGGTGGAGAGGGCATTTACGCCTGTTGTGCTCTGGATCGCCATCCTGCGATTTGCAGGTGCTGTCATATTTCTCTTTATATATTTAAACCATCAGGGTCTGTACTCTTTCTACCCATGGTTAAACCATCTGTATGTTCCGGCCAGCTGGTTTCTGGCTCCCAGCATGTACTGGCTGGCGGTTTGCTACATAGAGCCTGAGCGGGAATTTACATTAAGCCAGTGGCTTCCCTATGGCCCTGGCATTGCATTGATTGTTGCCTATGCTGCGATTGCATTGTTTCTACCGGATCAATTCGCCCATCTTCCAGTAAGATACTTTCAGACCGGACAGCTACACTGGCTGGATTCGCTCATGATTGCCGGGTTAATGTACGGACTTGTAATGTATGGAATGATCTGGCACTTCATCGGCCATAACCTGGATTTCCAGAAATTAAAAGAGCAGGGCGCATTGAGGGTATTGATTGGAATCGTAGTGGGCGGATTTCTTGGCACCGTATTTTTCCTGATGGCCTATCTGTTTAGATATATGGATGGCATTTATGGAGGAGCAACAGCTCTGGCCGTTTATACTATGTGGATCTGGGTTTTCTCGGCTCGTCATCCGCATCTGGGAGAAAAGTACGAAAAAGCCATTCAGCATGCTCGAAGCAGCCGCCTGGAAGGTGTAGACCTGGATCAATTAAAGTTACGCCTGGAAAAGTTAATGGAAGAGAAGGTCTTTCTTGATGAAACCCTTTCTGTGGCGGAGCTTGCTGATTATGCCGGCATCAAGCACTATCAGCTTTCGGAATTTCTGAATCGAGTTATGGGCACCAATTTCGCTCGATATGTCAATTCGCACCGGGTGCAGGAGGCCCGGCGTCTGCTGGCCAGCGATTCGGAAGCAAGCATTCTATCCATTGCCTACCAATGCGGATTCAGCAGCAAAGCTAACTTTAACCTGGCATTCAAGACCGAAACCGGCCTTTCGCCCCGGGATTACTTGAAGAGCCTGAAACCCGATCTGGATAGCTGAAATTGCTTCCTTTATGCGGCTCGGATTTCCTTCACCCGGCCACTCTGTCTAAAAAACGTCCAGGATTCTGATTTCAGACTACGGAATTATGATCCCGGTCGCAATTCTAATGAATCTGGCATAATCTCTCTGCATTGGCCCATATAGGCCGGTAAAAAAAGAAAAATGGGCCGGCGGGCTTTTAGTCACAGGCCTACTGCAGGAGAGTGTTTATGAAACGGAAAACCCGGGCATTGGCCCTGGTCCTGGGATTGTTATCCCTGAATTATTGTGCGCCGGAGCAGAGTCCCGATGACGTTGCTGCGGCGATGTTGCTTACTCAGCCATCGCCAGAACCTCGAGTGAATCGAGAAACAATTCAGCTGGCTTTCGATGAGCAAAATGATGGTAGCTTCGAATTTGAGAAAGATCTGTGGATTGAAAGCGCAGATGGGACTCGCATATCTGCTAACGTATTTCTGCCAGCGGGAATGCAGAGCGGACAGAAATACCCGGCCATCGTATTCGTAAATAGCTGGGCTCTAAACGAATTCGAATACATTGTACCTGCAGCCATCCTCGCGAAGAAAGGTTACATAGTTCTCAGCTACAGCACCCGGGGATTCGGAAAATCCGAAGGCCTCATTAACGTTGCGGGCCCGGCAGACATGCAGGATCTCAGTGCAGCACTGGACTGGCTGGAGGAGCATACCCCCGTAGATGTGAACAATATTGGTATGGCAGGAATCTCCTATGGAGCGGGAATAAGCATGCTGGGTCTGGCGCGAGAGAATCGTGTGAAGACTGCGGTGGCCATGAGTGGCTGGACCGATCTTGAGCGTTCTCTTTACGGAAATGAAAGCCCCAGAATGGTATGGGGAGAACTCTTGCTCCTTTCCGGCGGACTCACCGGGCGAATGGATCCTGTAATTCGTGAAAACTTTAATCGGCTTCTGGATCATCGAGAAGTGGATTATGTAAGACAATGGGCCGCGGAGCGATCTGCAAAAACCTACATCGATGCAATCAATGAAAATCGAAAGCCTCTGTACATCAGCAACAACATGCAGGATAATCTGTTCGCTCCCAATGGAATTCTGGAGTTCTATCAGAATTTGGAAGGGCCCAGAAGACTGGACATCAATCAGGGCATTCATGCTACGGCAGAGATTGCCGGGCTCCTTGGAATCTCTAACTTTGTCTGGGATAATGCCTATGCTTGGTTCGATTACTGGCTCAAAGGTGAGGACAATGGAATCATGGATAAGAATCCGGTTACAATTCAACGAAAATTTTCGAAGGACCGGGACGAATACTCCAGCTGGCCACCCGAAGATCTGGAAACGGAGACTTTGTATCTGCGTCCGTCTGGCTGGTTTCGTGCTCCTTCGCTGGACGATGACCCGAATCGAAGTAGCGGCGAAGAGAGATTCTACAACGGCATGGACACCTGGGCTTCTACAGGCATTCCACTGCTTTCACCCATCCTGGAAAGCCATGTTAGCGCACCGGTAAAACTCTATCTGCCATCTGTTTCCGATCTTCATGGAGAGGTCTTCAGGAGTGGGACCTACTGGTCCGGTCTCAAGATCCGAGGAGTGCCGGAAGCCAAACTCAGGGTGCGAAGCGATAAAACCTCGGCGCAATTTGTAGTATATCTTTACGAACGGGATCTTCTGGACTGGGGAACTCTGATCACTCATGGAGTAGTCACATTGCATGGACTGACCCCGGGAGCGGCCACGGAAGTTCTGGTAGATCTTAACGCGGTATCTTACAACCTTTCGCCGGGAAGCCGGCTGGCTCTGGTAGTGGATACGTTCGATGCGCAGTATGCTTCGCCGGACAGGGCTTCATTTCGCGTCAGTCTGGATCTTCCTTCTTCCGCGCAATCGGAACTAACGATACCAGTGATTCGCTAACATATACCGAGTAATAGCGCGATTCCTGTTCTGATCCCATTGCCTGTTTGTCGGCAGGGCGGAGCAGGAATCACCTGGCGTTAGTGCAGAATGCAAGCAAACTGCGCCCGGTTTCGATTTCAGGGCATTGCTGTGCCCTTGATTTCCTTTCCGATGCTGGCCGAGTCATCGTTACAACTATAGCATTGGAACTAAGCTTTCAGTAGTATCTATTTGTGATTCCTGGTTCAGAAGATTCTGAACTATCACAGATTGATGCTCATATTGAAAAGCCCGCTTGACCTGAGCCCGGGAGTCCTCATGATTCAGGACAATGGACTCTTTCTTTCTCACCTATTATTCTGTTAGTTCCATTATAGGCCTGGCAATGGGCCTCACTATGGGGTTGTATTTTCTTTTCCTGAGGGGAGCATCCACCACCACCCGTTACATGGCCGGCCTCTTAATCTGCGCCGGAATGATGAATGTGGCCTACTTCATCTCATCGTCGTTTCTGGATCCTCTGGCCGCTTATCATCGATGGATTACTGTTCCATTTGGCCTTGCAATGTCGGTCTTCCCTTCGCATCTATATCTCAGGTATCCGACCAATCGCTGGCCGCGCTTTACCATGGGCCTGCTTATTCTTCAGTTGATTCTCATTGTGGGGGCAGCAGGATTCTTTTTCTATTCATCCGTCAACGCTCCTGTAATCTATCATTTCGACGGTCACTACTGGGACTTTATTATCAAGAGCGGAACTGCCGTAGTGGCCGTGGTCATCCTGTTTAACTCGGTACTTCAGCTTGCCATTGGCGCCGCCAAACTTGTCGTAACCCGGGGACGGGAGCGATGGGCCCTTCTTGGCATGGTTCTGGTGCTTTTTTCCTGCGGATTCGCCCAGGGGCTGACCAACTCTATGAGTCGTGATGGAGCAATTGGTCGAGACGTTTTTCAGACTACCTTTTCGCTCACTGTAGTTCTGGGGCTCTTCGCAGTTACTGTTATTTACATGAACAATACCAGAGATCGTACCACATTTCTGGCGAAGATTATTGGAATCAGTATGGTAACCATGTTGCTGGTAATGCAGGCCATCAGCTTTTCCGTACTGGGTGAGCGAACCAGGGCGTACGATCAGCTAAGGGAGAAGGAGGCCAGGGCAGCCTACGAAGGAAGACTGAAGAATCCTCTTGTCTCTCCACTATTTTTGCGGCGTTCTTCCGGCGATGTGCAATATTTTTCCGGTGGGATTTCCATACAGGATGCCCAACTGCCTGAGCTTCCCTTTCTGGATGATTATCAGGAACCTGAAGATGGTCATTCTACTACACCCAGGCAGAGCAAATCTGATCTTCAACTTGGTTCATTTCAGAAAGCTGGCCTCACAGAAGGGGAGGATCATCGTGCCGTTCGATATGTAAGTTACGTACTGGAAGATCAGCCGGATCCAGGAAAGCTGCCGGATGAATTCGAGGTAGGCTTTTCCTATCTGTCCTATCGCCATTATGTTCACCAGGGAGCCTCTACACTGGCTATCCTGCTCTTAAGTGTCATCGTAGTTATTCTGGCTGGATTTCCTCTATTCTTTAGCGGTGCTCTAATTCGTCCCTTGCTGGATCTTCTGGGAGCCGTAAAGAAAGTAGATGAAGGGGATTTAAGCGCCAATGTCCGTGTGCGAGTAGAAGATGAAATCGGTCAGCTGGGGCATTACTTCAACGGCATGGTAGTTTCCATTCGCGACGCCCAGGCAAAACTGAAAGACTATGCAGATCGTCTGGAAGAGAAAGTTCAGGAACGAACGGCGGAGCTGCAAAAGACTCTGAGCCGGGTTCAGGAACTCAAGGATCAGCAGGATGGGGACTATTTTCTTACGTCATTGCTTTTGAGGCCGCTCCAGGCGAATCGGGCGCGAAGCGAAACAGTGAATGTGGATTTTGTGATTCGGCAGAAGAAAAGCTTTCAGTTTCGCAAATGGTCGGATGAAATCGGCGGCGATCTTTGCATGGCAGAATCCATAAAACTGAAGGGACGTCCGTATACTCTCTTTATGAATGCGGATGCCATGGGTAAATCGATGCAGGGAGCAGGTGGCGCTCTTGTGCTGGGAGCGGTTCTGGAAGCGATTGTAGATCGCACTATGCTTTCAGGAGAAGCATCCAGTCATCATCCGGAACGGTGGCTGAAGAATGCATTTATTGAGTTGCACAAAGTCTTTGAAACCTTCGATGGTAGTATGCTTATTTCCCTGGTTTTTGGACTGGTGGACGATGATAATGGTCTGGTATATCTGATCAATGCCGAACACCCCTGGTCTGTTTTATACAGGAACAAAAAGGCGGACTTTGTTGAGGCTGATCTGGATTTTCGTAAGTTGGGAACTCTGGGGGTGGACAGCACCATTTTTGTAAAAACCATCCAGCTGGAACCCGGCGATGTGCTGATTGCCGGTTCCGATGGAAGGGACGATCTAATGCTGCACAATGCAGATGGCACAGAAACACTGCAGCATGATGAGAATGTATTTCTAAGGCATGTAGAGTCTTCGGATGGGAAGCTTGAGGAAATCGTGGATTCTCTTCTTTCTGAAGGTGATCTAACGGATGATCTGTCTCTGCTTCGCATTGGCTACAGAGAGGATTTGATGCAACCCGCTTCCGATATTTCAGCAGACTATCGTTCCCTTCATGAGCAGGCCATGAATGCCTATAAAGCAGGGGATTTCGTAAAGGTTTCCAATCTTCTGGAAGATGCTGGAATTGAGGATACCAGGGAAACTCCGCTCATTCGACTACTCGCTCAATCCTATCTTCGAAGAAAGGAATACCAGCGGGCGCTTTCGGTTGCCGAGGACTACTCCTTTCTGAAGCCTGCAGATACAGAGATGCTCTATGCAGTAAGTTATAGCGCCGCTCGCGTGGGCAAACTGGAAAAGGCTGCAGACTACGGGGAGAGAATTCGCCTGCGAGAACCCCACAATACCAGGTATCTGCTTAACCTGGCTCGCATCTACGCTGCCATGGGAAATCATAAAAGGTCTGCTGGATTTCTGGAACAGGTTCTGGAAGCAGAGCCGGACAATGAGAAAGCATTGAAGCTTCAGGAACAACTCAAGAAAGCCAGGACGTAGCAGGCGAAAGCAGGCGAAGTGTAAGCCCCGCTGGCACGAAGGCAGTGCCATAGCCCGGTATTTGGCTCCAGCCCGGCAAGCAAGCCATTGGGCCGCTGAAGACTCTGACGTTGCTGCGTAGTTTCTGAATCAGGGTTAGCCGGAGATGCGTTTTCTGGCATATCGCAGAACGATAAAAGCCACCGGCCATAGAATCACCAGTAGCAGGCCTGCCAGAGTCATAGTCATCAATCCATTACCAGGTTCCTCCCTGGTAATGACCGCCAGTTCCGGTTCCTCTGGATCGTAAAAGATCTGAATCTCCTTGCCCACGGGATACTGCTTCAAGATCTCCATAGCTTTTTCTTTTGAGTCATACATGATATTGGCCATACCGATTTTGCGACCAATGTATCTTCGGTCGGCCACAGAGTATTCGTATTCAAGATCTAGGTGATAGGTTGTGCTCTCTCCATGGCCGCTGGAATATACTTCGGATTTTTCCACCGTGGCCGGTGCGGCCTGCATCCGATCCAGCACCTGTGCCTCTGAGCGATGAAGAAAATACCCCAGGAGAAACAGCAGTGGTGGCACCACCAGCAATATGTATGGCCATCGGGGCATGGCGGTATTGGGTTTTCCTTCTGCGGTTTCCAATGAATCTCTCCAGAGGCTCAAATTCTCCTCTGGCTACTCTTCAAAGGTCCAGAGGACTTTAGGGGCAGAGAAAGCTCAGAGATGCTAAGGGTTACAGAGGTCTGGTGCGAAAGGAATCATTTTTTGCGGATTCCCGACTTTACCGGTTCCCCTGCTCGCAGTACACGAGCTCCTTTTGAAACATCAAAGGCATAGGTTCCTTTGAGTTCGGTGGCCCCTTCCAGGGGACTGGGATAGGTCCAGGCAATATCTTCCGCTTTATTCGAGCCGCTATCCAGATCCACATAGGCTGCCTTTCCTTTTATGGGGCAACTGGTCTGATGCTGGTTGGGGCGAAACAACTGCATATTTATCGAGCCTTCTGGAATATAGTACACTGGCTGGAACTCATAGGATGGATGATACTCCTGAAGCTCCATAGCGTAATTGGACTCTGCCAGCACCTGGTCTCCGTACTCTACCTTGAATGGTCCTTCCACCTTGCGAATGTTTGCGTAGTGTTCTCCTGACATAAAGACCTCCGGTACAGTTTCGTATATACCGGAGGTCAGTTACATTCGGGCGCTCCTGTCAGGCAGCACACAGCACCGGAGGCCAGGACCCGATACGAAATCATGCCAGGTAAGTTGTGCTCTTGCCCTAGCTTCTATGATACAGGATCATATCCAGCGGCATAGGGTTTCCGGTGAGTCGACGATGCATACTGGAAAGCTGACCTCGATGGAATGTGCCGTGATTTACTACATGGAGAGCGATCTGCCACAGAGGCTGTTCGAACCTATCGCCGCGAGTGTTCTGGTATCGGACTATTCGGCCTGGTTCAGCCTGTAGTTCGCTTCGCAGTCGGGCAAAATTCTTACTTCGACTGGAATCCCAGAATTCGAAGAAAGAACCCGGCTCACTGGAGTCCGCCACAGGGACATCGGATCCTGGATCTTCTCCTTGAATCCTTCGAGCCCAGATTTCCTCAGCCCAGTTCAGATGTTTGAGCTTTTCCTTGATGGAACCGATTCCGTCTCCCAGGTCTCGATTGAATTGCTCCTCGTTAAGTTGAATGGTATGATCCTTTACCCGGTTGTAGGCCCAGGTATCGTAATCTAAAAGAGATTCCGTCATAAAATAATCCTCGGTCTTCCAGCTTGCTGGAATCTACCTCCACCGTAGCACCCTGCCACAGGATTGTCCTGCAATATTTTTTCGCCGCCAGGCCTTTGCGGAGTTCGCAGGATACCGGCGATAGTGATTCAGAAGGAGTATATTGCAGTGGTCAGTGCCAGATTCAGGCCTGGTTCCAGTTCAGTTCCTGAAAGGGTAATGGGATTTGATTTCTTTCCTGGATTTTTCTTAGCTGTACTCGGGAAAGATAGATTAGATGCACATCTCCCAGGCAGGCGCCGCACTGGCCACCGGCTCCAGTGCGCCGAAGGACCGTTTCCAGGGAAGGAATGCGCGCACCCCGGGAAACGGCTTCGCCAATTTCATGAACCCCCACCCGAAAGCAGCTACAGACCGGCCGTCCGCCTTCCTTGCTCATAGGTAGAATCTAATGGATTACAGTTCAGCGAGCAAGGAGTCTGTGTACTCCTTTCGCCTTTTTTCTGCCTCTTCCGGAGTTTCGATTTTTCGTTCTTCGTCTGGCTTTACGCGAAAGATGGGCTGGCCTTTCTTCACCACCACTCCGTCGTCTGGCACCAGGCATTCGGTAATGGTGCCGGAGAATTCGGCCATGACTTTGTTGAACATTTTCATCACTTCGATGATGTAAAGAGGCTGGCCTGCATCGAAATGGTCCCCCGGGCCAACGTATGGATCGCTGGTAGGAGTCTCACGGCTGTAGAACATACCCCCGCTGGCTGCAACAATGAGGTCCGCGCTGGCCACAGGTGGAGGAGCCAGATTTCGAATAGAAGTCTTCTGGTAATCTGGATCGTTGAATTTATCCGGGAATATAACCTTTAGATCGTCATCATGATGGAAATCCAGACATCCTACCTTCTTGCCCAGAGAGAAGGGGATTCCCAGAAGTGCCAGACCTGCCTGCCAGGCAATGTGGGCCGCCTTGCATCTTTCAAAGAGGTCTTTATCCATATCCGGCAAACCAGATCCGTTGCGAATGAGCTGATCCAGTTCGGCAAAGTTGGATCTGGCATCCTTACCGGTGTATCTGGCCAGGTCTTCGTAGAATTGCACGGCTGTATCCAGCAAGGTTTCATCATGATCCCAGATCTTCTGGGAAGGAGGTGCTTCTCTTCCTTCCAGTCGAACGTAATCATAGAGATCCTTCAGCACAAACACAGGGTTCTGTAACCAGGCAATCTTATCGCCCTCAAAGCGAAAGGTTACGTCGCGATTGCGAAAGATCCATCCGTTCATTACATGAGGATTGTCGAAAAGCATCTTCAAAGGACGCACGATCAGTGTATGCTTCTCAGAGAGCACCTGGGCTTCTTCTGCCTCCAGAGATCCGGAAAGCTTCTTGAAAGCATAATCTATATCCACGCCTTCCATTTCCCCGGCCAGAGTACCCACCAGAGAAAGGTAGGGTACCGTGAAACGGGTATCCGGCTTGAGCATGGGATGCATTCCCAGAAGGAAGTTCAAAATACCATAATGGAATTCTTTGTTGGTACTGAGCTCATTGCCCCGGATTTCCATCTGACGCAGAATATCGGCCAGTCTGGCAAGCATCGCTTTTCTGCTGTCTGCATATGTTACGATCAATGCGATGTTGGAATCGTACGCGCCGGCCAGGTGATAGTGAATAAAGGAGTTGGTATCTGGATTTCGGATTCCAATGCCCTGGTCATCCCGGATTTCATGCTCTACAGGAGGAGTCCAGGACTCGATAAGGCTACCTGCATGGGGTGCCAGCGCATCGTTCATGGCATTCAGTCGGATTTCGCCGCCTGCGCTATGTCGAAGCACTCGTTCCGGTCGCGGAAGTTTGTCGGCATGAGCGGAACATAGAACCATGCACTCTACCAGGGATTCTACATCGAAGGATTCATCTTTATTTTCTGGATTGCGAAATCGAAGGCTGTAAGCCATTTCTGTAACTCGGTGCTCCACCTGAATCCGGGTGTTCATTTCCATGAAATAGTGAGATTCATCGGATACAATACATTCAAACGTAGATGCAGAGTTCAGGCCCACGGCTTCTGCGAATCGCTCGGCCTGGTCTTCCATTTCCTTTAATGTGGTCCGATCCTTTTCCAGTCGGGCAGCAATTTTTTCGCTTCCTTCTTTCTTCGCTTTATCGATTTCTTCTGCGAACAGTTCATCTGTGATGGATATCTCAACAAGCTTTTGCTCATGCATCTGCAAGGAGCAATCGCGCCCACCCAGAGCAATAGCCCAGGATCCATTACCAATAAGCTGAATCTCATTGTGACGAGTGCTTTCGATGTTCATCTCTATGAGAAAGTTCTTGTTGTCCAGAGGCCCCAGGGCTTTGGACTCGGAAAGAACTTCCATTACAGCGTCCGGAACCTGGTCCGGTCCGGTGACGATTCGCTGGCCTTTACCGCCACCACCGCCGATGTACTTAAGTCGAATGCGCTTTCCAGGGTTTTCCTTGAGAATGGACGCTACTTCTTTTTTCGCGGCGTTCTGAAGGTCCTCTACGGAGATTAAAGATACTCCCTTTTTGTAACTTTCGTAGAGAATGGTTTCTGCGTAATCTTCGTCATCCAGCGAGCTATCTACAGTGAAACCATGCTCTTTGGTGAGTTTCTCCAGACCGGATCTTCCACCCACCTTTTCTATAAGAGCCACGGATGTGATATTGTCCAGACCGGGAGTAACAGTAACTCCAATCTTGCGCGAAAGCTTCTTGGCCTGGTCTTTGGCCCCGGCAAATCGATGAACGTTGCTGCGCGGACCAATAAAGCCAATGCCTGCATTCTCGATGGCTTCTACGAAGTCAGCATCCTCTGCCATGAAACCGTAGCCTGCGAAAATGTGGCTGTAGTTGTAAGTATTGCAAATGTCGATGATGTCTCCGATTCGCTCCTGTCTCTCTTCCCTGTTGGCCCCTGTATAGTCTGGAATTCGATGCACTCGATTGGGATCGGTCAAAAGTCGGAGTTCTGGCGCCAGGGTATGAGGATAGGTCACCGAATCTTTTTCAGAAAGTAAAATTCCGTAGCCTGCACCCAGGGATTCAAAGACCTCCATGGCTTCCATTCGAATTGGACCTCTACATACGATCAGAATGTTTAGATGATCGCAGCGGAAGGACTTCGCAAAGGAGGAAGTTTCTGAGATATAGCGTTTTTGCATGTTTCTATTCCTTATATGGGCAAAAAAAAAGGGACACAAATGGATTTCTACGGGCCGCCTTCCTGTCAATGAAAGTTGTTTTGCCTGAATGAATCCAGATCATCCATGCAAGCAAGTCTGGACAGAAAAAAGGCCCGGATTTGCCTCCGGGCCCATTTCTGCTGATAGCGGCAGTAAACGAAATACTAAAGTGAAGGGGCTTTCTCTTCTTCTACCTGCTCTGAATGCACCAGATTCGGAGAGTTTCGAATGGCTCGATATACCATTTCGTAGGTATTTCCAGCATTCCACATCATCCAGCCTACGCCGCCTCCGGAGTGATTGCCCCGAATTTGCTGAATGATATAATCTTCATTGTAGTTTGTAACCCTCCAGGCAAATGCCTGTAGCCAGGGCCTTACAACTGTGCCTCTGGGAGAAAGGGACAGTACCCGTTCCACTCCTTCTTTGTAGAAGTGATAGGGCTCATCGGCAGGGTTGTCGTAACCCCCGTAGCCTCTGGAAAAATGCGAAGGATACAGCATAGGGGACATTATGTCTACGAAAAGAGAAAGCTCATTTAGCCTCTGTCCTGTGGTGCGAATATCCACTTCCTCGCCCCAGGCCACCACTCCAAATACATCGATGGCAATATGAACTCCAGTGCCTCGACTCATGGTAAAGGCAGCCGCCAGGAATCGTTTCAGATTCTCGGTCTTATCATGTACATCTTTGACATTATGGAAATGCACGCCGGAAAGATCGCCTTCCGCTGGATAACGTACATAGTCGAATTGAATCTCGTCCACTCCGGTAGTTAGCAGTTCATGGACAATCTTCAGGTTGTACGCCTGTACCTCATCCTTGCCTGCATCCACCCACAGATTCCGGCCTTTTACCTTCAGAATGCCGTCCGCTGAGTTTCTATCCTTAATTGCAAGGTCCGGTCGGACTTCAGATAGATTCTGGTCCTGAAACAGAGCCATTCTGGCAATTACATAGACTTCGTTGTCGTGAAGAAAGCGGATTACTTTTGACAGATCTCGAATTGGAGGTCGATGACGTCGGTATTGTTCTACTTCCGGGACTTTAGAAGCATAGTTTACGACGCCCAGGATATCCTTAACATCAAACACAATAGCATTGGCGCCTGACTCTTTGAGATGCTTAACTTCGCGCATCAGTCGGCCAGGAACCGTATTATCCCCTCGCAAATAGATGGCTCGAACCGGACGTTCTTTTTCCCATCCCAGGGGGCTGTTTTGTAGCGGGCTGGTTAGAGGTTCCGGGATGGCGACCGTGCTACCTTCTTTACAGTATTTCTTTCCAAAGGCTTCCGGATTCTCACGAATCAGGGCATCTTCCAGATCCCCTCGATGAAAAACCCTGCTAAACGAATAGTACTCACGGGCCAGATAGGCTGCACTCAGGGGCCTATCGCAACGGTGGAGAATCTTATCGCCTTCCACTACGGCCTGTTCGGGTAAACCTTCCAGGAACTGCACTACCAGGGGATCTGGCTTCTCTTCAGGTTCAGAATTCCCGGTCAGGAAATCAGGCAACTGGCCAAACTGGCTCAGGGCACTGAACTGACTGAAATCTACGGGTTTCCATTGCTGCACCAGTATGAGAGATCCTGCAGTGATAAACAGGATACCCAGGGTTGCCAGCGATCGAACCGGGGGCTTGAGGGAGAAAAGGACCAGTCTGTCTAGAATATAGCTCCAGACCTTAATGATGCTCTGCACAATAACCACGTTGCAGGAATTTGAGGACCGCTTTTAGTGTCAATTCCGATTCAAAGCTGCTTGACCCTCTGCCCAAATCCGACGAACCGTCAGTAATGCACATTTCTGTCATCTCCGGCTCCCCCCGAAAAGACAGTAATTCTTTACGAGTATCCAGAGCTCTGGCGAAAAATCTCACTGAACGAGGGCATAATTGCCCTTCTCCCATAGATTTTCATAACGCGGACATCCCTCTGGTGGGTAGGGGATCACTGGATCCGACCAGTCTCAGTAGCTTTCAAAAGGAGCTCATCGATTCCATGCGAGCGAGCTCGCTGGTAATTTTTGTAGTCCCCGAGTATAACTGGATTACCAGCGGCGAAATCATCAATGCCATTCATCAAATCGGAAATAAAGATTTGAAAGATGTTTTTCATAATCGAACGTTTGCGATGGTAGGGGTTTCAACAGGTCGTGGCGGTCGCCGACCGGCCATCGAAATGCAGACCCTGGTAAATAAGATGATCAGCTTTACCGATGGTCGCGCCATCGTTTCGCCCAGGCTCCTGGAATCGCATGAAACAGAAAAGAACCTGGATGCTCAAGGCGAATCCCTGGGAAATACGATCTATGAAAAGACCATGAACGCCTTTCTGGATTATTCTCTGGATATCACCGAGATGTGGTTCGCCGGCCGCTAGAGCTCTACAGCGCCACAGCCAGGCGAAAGGCTGGAACGGCGGCCGTTGGGGTGGATTTGTTTCCAATCTCGTGACGAGAATGGAACATTGTTTTCCTGAATCGATTTTCATCGAAGAATTGATACGTCAGTGCCTGAGTGTCTGCGAAGGTTCCTTCTCTTCAAGTCGTTCCAATAGAGCCTCCCAGCTATCAAAGAATACTAATAGCTTTTGTTGCTTCTTACTAAACCTGGAACCAGGGTCGCTAAACACGGCGACGGGCAATCGACTATCAATGTGGACTCCCGCACAGAAGCCAAGACAAATATCGTAATTCTGACCTTTGAGGTCTTGCTTATTCTGAATTGTACGTGGGAAGCGCGGTGAAGCGGGAATATCATATATCTTATAATCAATGCCTCCGCCTTGCGCGGCTCTCTGTTCTACGATGTAGCTTCTGTTGTGCTCGCCGGATAATAGAGCTCGTCCCAGGATTGATTCACTGCCGGAAGGCAGGAACCGGGTTAACTTTCCATTGGAGGTATCGATCGTCCAGACCGAGTCGTCTGCCATAAGTAGAGCCAAAAAGCCCTGTCCTTCCATTAGGAAGTCCGGCGAACCAGGAAGATTAACCTGGAAGGATTTTGAACCTGGATTCAGCGGGCCTTTGACCAGGACCAGGGGCCCCTCAAAGGGAAGCATAATCATATTGCCAGACGGCGTATAAATACCTTTGCGCTGATTCATGATCTGATCCAGCAGACCATCCCGCGGCATCACCGTTACTTCGTAGAGCTCCTCGGAGCCGGGAAAGCTACCTGCCCTTTCTCCGGATTCTATATTTACCAGTCCCGAAAACCAGTCCGATTCTGAATTACAACTCCAGTCAGGGCCGCCCCTGCACACCAGCCCTTCCGAGAAAGCCGCATCATCCTGTAATGGATATACAATAGGAGTCCAGTGTCGTTTCAGATGTTTATCAGGACCTATGCTGTAAGAATTCGATTTGATTTCGCGAACAGTAGTACCTGTGCCTGGATTTATAATAAGGGCCTTGCTATGAGCTATCATCTGCAGTCCATTGTCCTGCTCCTGTTTGGATGGCCTGCGATGGCGAGACAGTGCGATGTAAAAATAGTTACTATGAGGGGCTGGAACAAATTTCCACGGATCCAGATCAATCTGCCAGCCTTCCGGTGCCAGGTAATCGAAAGTGTTGCCAGTGAGTAAATCTGTGAAATGGTACCCGGCCACTCTTTGGACCTCTTTCCATTTATCTGAGTCCGGGTCGTAGACACTGATCTTCCCGCGGAGGATGGGAGACCCGGCAAAATGCCCGATCAATCGGTAACCTTCCCGCATCGTGAAGTTCTCTATGAGTTCCCCACTGGCTCGTTGAAAGGTTCGCACACGATGCGGCTCACAAATCGCAATAGTGTCATCTGTCAGTGACCAGACTTCCGTTTTGCGGGCATCTGCCCCGACCCTGGCATCCGCCTGCACCTCGACTGACCAATGCGGTTCTCCGCATAAGGCTGCGGGAAGAAGTGCAGAATTCAGGATCAAACAGATTTTCAGTAATCGATTCACGGTCTGGTAAATGGAATCAGGCATACATAGTTTACCTGCTGTAAGATTCTATCTGCCTTTCGGCAACTTTCAAGAGGTTTTTCGGTCTGGACAAAGCGTGAATCTAAAGCCTGGATCCAGTGCCCGCATCTGGCTCATCCATTTCGAGCGAGCATCGATGCCAGCCCAATTATCGGAGCAGAAAATCCTGTAATGATGATGTACAAAGAAAGACCCGCCTCTTCGAGCCGGGTCTTCGCATTGGCGCGTTCGTCTTTTTCAGGCGAAGCGCTAACTTATACTAGCGGGGATTAGCCTTGAGCTACCCAGAGGTTACACCAACCCGCAGGATTGATGGGGCCTTTCACAGCCTGGCATCCTCCACAGGAAGAGCCACCAGTAGGCTGGGTGTACAGTGCACAATTGCTACAGCTCTGGCCTGCTTTGCTGCTAACATCTACATATCCATTCTGAGTTCTTGTAGCAAGATCTGCTTCGGAAAGACCGCTTGTATCATTGCAGCTTACAGCGCCTTCGGATCCTTCATCAGCAGGTTTACGGCAATACGACAGAAAAGTTCCAGCGCCTGCGATTGCAGCGCCAGCGACGAGTCCTCTTTTCAAAAAGTCCTTGCGTGAATACTTATCCATGCGGCTAGGAACACTTCCTGAAAGCAGCGTGTAAAGCCCTATCTATTAAAAAATCCCTAACATTCAACTGAGACTCAGTCTCATGGCTCCAGGTGGCTGCGAAAGGGAGAGTGCACCCTTCGCGTAGAATGGGTGCACCGAATCTCTACCAAAATGGTAAGTTAGGGGAGAATCAAATCTGCCTGGCCGATGGGGCCGTGAAAGCCTCTGTATAGAAGGGCTTTTCTGGACTCGGACGTGGGCGAAAAGGAACAAAGAAAGGCACCCTTTTCGGGCACCGAGATTGTATGGAAAGGATTGCCGGAGTAGAGACCGATCAGAGCATCCTCTCTTCTGGTATTCCATCTGCTTACCAGCAGATTCCAGAGGGGAAGATCCGTTTCCTCCAGTTCTATGAACCAGGGGCCCGCCCATTTTTTATCATAGATGCGAAATAACCAGGTATGACCGGTGCGATAGAAGACCAGGTTGCTTTTCGGGATGCCCAGCTTTAACGCCTGTTCGCGCATGGCCGCTGTTCTATAGAAGACATAGCTGGATTGTAGCGAGTCTTTGTCCAGGCCTGCGAACTCCTTCCGTAGAGAGACGATGCTCTTTCGGGAAACTGCTTCATTAAGGTTGCCCTGGTAATTTTTCTTCACTTCCTGTAATTGTTCCTGTCGAACCTTCTCCTGGCCAGTGAGGTATTGGTTGATCTTCTCATTCTGATTGGCAAAGGAGTATCGGCCGGATGGATGTTTTCGAAATGCTCCTGTTCGAAGCTTCCAGTAAACCTGTCTTCTGGCAGATTCTTCGATTCGCTGTTCAGAGATACGACCGTCCTTTACAGCCTTAACAATGGCTTCGAACATTCTTCTTGTATTGGGGCCTTCTGCGGTCAGCAGTAGAACATCCACTCCTGCTTGCAGAGCCAGAATGGCCGATTCGCCGGTTTCGTATCGATCGGCTATGGCCTTCATTTCCATGGCATCCGTAAAGATCAGTCCTTTGAAATTCAGTTCCTTACGAAGCAATTGCTGCAGAATCTGCGAACTCAGAGTGGCCGGGTATTTCTGGTCCAGCGCTGGAAAGAGAATATGGGCTGTCATCAGGGCAGGGGCATTCTGATCGATGGCCTCCTTGAACGGAATCAGTTCCTGCGACTTCAGCTGATCAAGAGTTTTGGAAATCGTAGGCAGATCATGATGGCTATCTACAGTAGTATCACCATGGCCGGGGAAATGCTTGATTACAGGTATTGAGCCTGCCATTTGCACGCCTTCCATGTAGGCCAAACCCATCTGTGTTACAGTAGATTTGTTGCTACCATAAGAGCGAGTGTTGATCACTGGATTTTTAGGATTGTTGTTAATATCCAGCACCGGTGCCAGTACCAGATTGAATCCAAAATCCAGAAGCTCACTGGCCGTTACGAAACCAACGGAGCGAGCCATCTGCGCATCGCCCGCCTGACCCATGGCCATGGCCCCGGGAAATTGAGTAATGTGAGTCAGTCGAACTACTCGTCCGCCTTCCTGATCAATGCTGATTAGCAGTGGGATGCCGGTATGCTCCAGTGAAGCCTTTTGAAGACTCTGATTTAGATTCTTCACCTGATTTGCGGTTCCCAGGTTGATACCAAAAAGGATCACTCCACCCGGATGATACTTGCGAATTTCAGATTCGATTCCGGCTCGCATATCTTTGCCGCTTATTCCGATGTGAATGAGCTGACCCACCTTCTCTTCCAGTGTCATGGAAGACACAATGCGATTGGTCATTTCCTGAAGGGATTGCTCTGCTTCTGCATCTGCATCTACGCAGCTTGCGATGGCCACAGTTAGTGCAGCGAAAAATAGAAAGGCACGGCTTATCTGGTTTTTATGCATGTAATCTTGATCCGAATATTCTTTTTTTTGAAGTAGCTCAGAGGGCCATCAGGACGTAAACCGCTTAAATCCAGTTGTAGTACCTGACCTTCGCTCAGTCCGCCCTCCAGATCCAGTCTTACAGTCCTGCTGGCTTTGTAGGAGCCTTTTCCGTTGCAGGCGTAGCAATCTGTGTCCGAGCCATGGCAGTCAGGACAGAGAATTCTGGCAACCACAGGAACATAGATTCGCAGAGGTCCAGGCATCTCTCTTTCCAGCAATGGTAGTTCCAGATCATAGTTTATTTGCAGATACCTTCTTCGATCCCGGCTGCGGAACTTTTTTCGCAGCAATCCTCTCCTGGCCAGGGAGGCCACCGAAGTAGGATAAACGAATCGTTCTGCTCCTACGCGAAAAACCTTTCGGGCTACTTCCGTAGATCCATTCATTCCTGCCTGCTTCAGTCTGTGCCTGAAAAACACTTCATCGAATCTTCTGCGGGAGTCTTCCTGAGACAGAATTCGGTAGGCGGTGTAAATGGAATGAAAGCGAAGTGGGTCGCCGCCCTTTTTATCTGGATGATGGATTTTTGCCAGCTTTCTAAAGGCCCGCTGGACTTCGTCGGCGGAGGCTACCGGGCTTATGCCCAGCAACCGGTAATGATCCACGAATACGGTGGGCATATCATTTAATGCTTTTCGTCCTTTCGTAGCGGTAATGGTCCGACTTGATTTTGTTCCGGATTAGATATCGAATGATTCGTTCTGTATCTCGCATGGACTGCAAATACCGACGCAGGATGTCCAGCCGGTCCTGGACCTGCCGAAGGTACACAGTTGCCACTTCTTTCTTTCCCTGACCGGACTCGACCAGCTCTTTGTAATCCTTGATGCTATCCTGTCCGGGCCCGGGTAGCTTGAACTGAGTAACGATGCCCCGGCCTGAATCCAGGGTCTCTTCTACTAGAATAGCTATGGGAACTTCCAGAGCACCACTTTTAGCGGCCTGGGCCATGGAATCAGCAGTCATGGTTTTTCTAATTATATAGATGCCTCGCACTCTTGCCTGGCGGCGGAAGAATTCAAACTTTCCAATCCGCTCCCCGTCCCAGTGAATGGTGGCAATTTCATTTATAAAGAATCTATTTTCGATGTTACCCGGATTTCCCATATAGGTAGCTGTGACATTAATTACAGTTTTGCCATCCTGAACCTTTCCCAGAACATCCAGGTCGTTTTTCATAGCCGCGATGGAGGTTTCTACCTCGGCAATCTGCTGGATTAGATCCTGAATCTGTTTTTTCTGGGCCTTATTTGGAACTTCAAGCTCTGTGAGAGAGGGGGCCCCGTTGGTGGAATTCTGCTCTGCACGATTTTCATACTGCGGCGCAAAGAGAAAGAAGGCCAGCACCGCCATTGGAATAAGTTTCCTGTTCCCCATCGATGTTAACATAATTGCGAAAGTCACCCTGTCTCTTAATATCGGTCTTTTTTCCAATTTTTCATTGAATTCTTTGTGGCCCTCTGTAGGCTGTTGCCCTGGACTCTGTATATGGAAATCAGTGTAAAGAAAAACGAGAATCAGATTCTGTTCGAACTGGAGGGAAGTCTGGACATCTATACCTCCCTGGATCTCAAATCTTCCCTGGAAGAAAACGTAAAGGAAAACAATCCGGACGTTGTAATCGATCTGGATAAGCTAACTTACATTGATTCCAGCGGCATTGGTATCCTGATCAAAGCTCTGAACTACATCCAGGGATTGAATGGCAAGCTCTGCGTGGCCAATCTGAAGCCTGCCATCGAAAAGGTATTCAAAGTTAGCGGTCTTACCTCCTACTTTGAAATCCTTTCTGGCGATGAGTTCAAGTCCCGCTATTCCTTCTAGCCAGCCGACTTGTTCCGGCAAGATATCGGACGCTGGCGTCCAACCTGTAGTAAGGCTCAGTCTGTTTCGGGAGGCACTTCGCTCAGGAAGGCGTCCCAGACGGCCAAAAGCTGGTTGCCCGGCCCTGGCCTTAGCTCAATTTCCAATCTTCGATCCGGCATCAGTTCTCTGGTGATGGGCAGTACCAGGGGAGACGCTGGCTGTGCTCCGGCTCCAAAGACCTGGGTGCTGATTCGCTGGCCATTCACAAAGATCTCCAGGAATTGGACCGGTAGCTCTGTGCTTTCCGGAAGCCGAATCTCATTGCTGGAGGGATAGCAATGTGGCTCCAGAGGTCTGTTTCTGGTTCCCTGCTTTCTAAACGATACGAAATCCAGGTAAAGATAGACTCTTCCCTGTCCGGGGGCAAAGAGTTCAAATGAGGAGCCGCGGGAGGATATAACTTCCGCTTCCGAGTCTGCCAGGTCTCTTAAAGGACAGTCCGGCGCGATTTCCAGACCTCTCTGGGAAGCCCAGATTTCCAGTTCCCGACCGGAAATGAACTGACCCATGTGCTTTTCCAGGCCAAAGTCAATTTCCCTGGGAAAGGCCGTGGGTGCCTCGGCCCGGGCTGGATACCAGCCGGCAGCAATCAAAAGAAGTATGGTTCCTGCCTTCCGAAGATGGTGGGCGGATAAGCCTCCAATGGCTCTCCAGGAGCTGGATTGAACCTGCATATTGGACCTATCGGCATTTCAAAGGATGAGCAACAAAAGGAAAGGTCCCCGGAATTAGAAGAAAGGATTGGTTGTTTTCTCGTTATAGATTCTTGTGAAACCCCCATGCCCGGGAATGACTGCGGTGCCATCGTCCAGAGAAAAGAGCCTGCTACGAATGCTCTTTAAGATTTCATCCGAATCTCCACCCGGAAGATCGGTTCTTCCTATGCCACCTGCAAACAGGGTATCCCCGGAAAATACCAGGCCTTCGACGCTGAAGCAGCAGGAGCCGGGGGTATGACCTGGAGTGTGGAGCACTTCCAGTTTCTGGTCTCCGAAATGCATGATCATCCCATCTTCCAGATCCAGGTTGATGGATTCTTGAGCTTCCATGGGAGGAAGTCCAAACCATCCGCATTGCATGGCAAGATTACGATATAAGAAGCTGTCTCCCTTATGAAGGCCTACCTGCACGATTTTTTCCGGATCCGCCTCTCGTAGGGCTTCTGCCACTCCATGGGTGCCCAGACAATGATCGAAATGTGCATGTGTATGGATGATCTGCGAAACCTGCAACCCTCGTTCATTGAGCACCGATAGTATTTTTTCCTCTTCTCCGCCAGGATCCACTACAATGGCTTCCTTGCTGCCTTTGCACTCGATAATGGAACAATTACATCCCAGAGGCCAGACCGGAAATGAGGTAACGGTGGCATTATCCAATTCAATTACATTTGCCTGCACACTTCAAGATTCTCCGAAAAAGGCCATGCGACAACCATTTTCGGGTTTACGTCTTCTTCACGGACGCTACAATCCAGGCCATGGAAGAGTATCTAAGATTGAAAAGGATAATAACAATGGCGGCAGTTCTGGTTCTTTTCGCCCTGTTGCCGTCCTGCTATAACAACGTTCGCGGTCCCGGGCCCACCAATGGATTTACTACATTCCAGCTGGATTCGGATGACTATCAAATTCTCGGAACTGTAGAAGCCGAAGGAACGATCTACAGCATTCTGGGACTGTTTAATTATGGTGGCCAGGGATTTTCGGCTCTGCGAGAAAAAGCTCTACAGAAGGGAGGGGATGACGTAATTAACGTTCAGACCGATCTAGAAGTATTTGGAATATTGTTTTTCGTCTATAACGAGTTTCGCTGGAAAGCCACAGGAACTGTAATTCGCTATCGCTCCGGTGTGCGAGCGGCTGAGTAAATCGCCTGACCGGTAGTGACATTTTTCTCGAAGGCGGGCGGATTATGAGTCGTACCCTGGCCAGCCATAGCGGACCTTTCTGAGGTTGCTACCTGGCCAGTGCAATTCTGTAACGCTCCATCCACAGCGTGCTTAATAGTCCATCTGGGCCCATTCGAACTTCTTCGCCTCGCAGATGGACTCTTTCGCATTGACTGCCCTGGAATTCTGGTCGTACTCCGGCCATGAAAACTAGAATTCGTTTACTATCACTCCTGGCAGGGGCGATCCTGCTCATAAGTAGCTGCGAGCCAGCCGGCGAAGAAGATTTTGGCGATACATTGTTATTGCTCTTTCTGGTTACTCCACCGGCATCCATTCGCTTTACGAATAACAGCGGATCTACGGCTACCTACACAATGCACGTTGCTTCTGGATGTGGCGATTCGGCAATGCTGACTTTTACTGTGGCCAACGGACAGACGAGCAGCTACCAGTCCGTTACCACTTCCCATAGGGCGGCCATTGGACGTAATGGATCTACCTGTTCGTCGAAGTTATCATTAATCCGTGGCAAGGAGTATACCATTACGGATACAGGTAGCGGATACACTTTCTCGGAACCTATCCAGACTGCAGATAGTCCTGCCTCCCTCACCCTTTCCGGGCTTTGAAGAAGGTAGTCCTTACAAGATGCCCAGGGCATCGGCCATGGGCCTGCGAGAGCCGGTCCACAGGGATTGATCCAGAAGCTCATCTCTGTGGATATTGCCCAGGGCGGCCAGAAGGGAATTCTTGATTTGCGGACTGGACTTTTCCATATCAGCGAGCATCGTTTCCATCTGCTTTCGTCTGGCTCCTTCCTGGGATCCACACAGATTGCAGGGCAGCACGGTCCATCCCTGGAGCTCAACGTAGGAGCGAATGTCATCTTCAGAAACCTGGGCCAGCGGCCGAATGACGTGCAGATCCCCTTCTTCAATCCGATAGATGGGAGGCATACTACCCAGCTTTCCATTGAAGAATGCATTCATCAGAAATGTGCTCAGAAGATCCTCTCTATGATGACCCAGGGCAATGCGATTACATCCGTTCTCTCTGGCCAGTCTATAGAGAATCCCTCTTCGTAATCGACTGCAAACAGCGCAGTAGGTCTTTCCTTCCGGAGTCAAATCCAGAACGGTGGAATAAGTATCCTGATATTCTACATGAAGTTCGTAGCCCATGGACTCCACCAGTGCCTTCATGGGTGCCGAGTCATGGCCGGGCTGTCCCTGGTCCAGATGCACAGGAAAAAGCTCAAAGGAAACCGGAGCTTTCTTTTGAAATTCGCTCAATATATGAAGCAAAAAGGAGCTGTCTTTTCCACCGCTCATGGCCACCAGGATCCGGTCTCCATCCGCAATCAATTCATACTCTTGAATGGCGCGCCCAACCTGTCGGTTCATACTATTAAAGAGGCTTTTCTCGGACTTCTGGCTCATCTGGTCACAGGGCCGCAGCCCGGGTACACGGACCATTTTTTTCTATGGAACGTGTGTAAATTGGAGCCAGTTGCAGGGATTGACTTGCAGGATAGCTCCCGATCTGCTGAGATGGGAATCATGTCTGTGCTGGACCAGCTAAAGCGGGTAACCCTGGAGAAATACCCTCAGAATCATGTTGTTTTCAAGGAAGGGGAAACAGCCGGGGACAGCATGTACTTCGTATTCGAGGGAATCATCGGGATCTTCCGAGGGGAAGGAAACGAAGAAAGACAGATCAATTCTATTGGCCCAGGGAAATTCTTTGGTGAGATGGCTCTAATCCGTTCTCAGCCCAGGATGGCCACAGCCAAAATTGTAAGTCCGGAAGCCAAGCTGGGAGTGATCAATAAGTCCATTCTGTACAAGCTTTCCGGCTCCAGTCCTCAATTCCTGTTCTATCTGTTGAGACATGCGGTGGATCGGTTGATTAAGTCCGAGGATACCTTACAGAAGCTCACTGAAGAGCTGGATCAGGAAAAAGCCAGGAGGGGAATCAGCTAATGTCCCTCAACATCTTTGAGTACGTCAACAACCTGGCCACCGCCTACTACAAGCAGGGCGAAGTGATCTTTGAACAGGGCCAGGAATCGGACGGACGGATGTACTTTGTTTCAGAAGGGGAGATGAGCGTATCGCGACAGATCGATGGTGCCGATTACACTATCGCCACGCTGGGCCCGGGGGCTTTCTTCGGCGAAATGGCCATACTCAACCGCAATCCTCGCTCGGCTACAATTCGCGTACAGACAAAGCATGCCAAGCTGGGATACATAGACGAACCAATGTTTCTGCGAATCTCCAGAAACGATCCTGTATTTCCTTTTTCTCTACTGAAGCTCATTCTGGAAAGAACCGCAGAGGTTGAAGATGCCATCGCGGAAACGCGCCACAAACTTCTGGAAATGAAATCCGGGGCTGGCGGCGACCCCTATTCCATGGGCTGAACCAGCATTCATTTTCGTTCTCTATGCTCGGTGTTCCATCCGGCCGTAATGAAAAGCGCCGTGCAGGAACTGGAAACATCCGCCGTATGCCAGACTCCCGGTTCATTGATGGCATATTCACCAGGTTTTAATTGGATGGTCTGGACAACTCCATCGCGTTTCTGGATTAGATCCATTTCTCCTTTTATGCAATATACAACTTCGCTTCCCAGTGGATGCATCTCCCAGACATTCCAGGATTCAGTGAAGGTGTATTCGCTTACCAGTCTGCTTTCTGCGCCGTCCGCAGAATGGCGGCTTACGTAATCGGCATACCATTCCATGCCGGTGATGGGGCTTTCGGAAATGGCGCTACCGGCCAGGCCCAGATGAATTGGATTCTTTTCAAGCTTTTGAGAGGACTCCATTTTACACTCCGCAATTTATTGGTGGCCGCATGACTCAGAGGCAATGGACCTATGGGGCACAGACTCTGAATTCGCTTAGCCAGAATTGTTTTCGCATGACCTCAAATGGTCAATTAGATCTCATTGAACATTTGAGCATAGGAGCCTTCAGCGGGGGTCGTCTATGAGGGATGGGTTTATGGATCGTGAGGAGATGAGCGGGCGGCGCTTCGATTAGAATTTCTTCAAAGTCAGCACCAGGTAGCATCGACCCATGTACTTTCGGCCTCTGCGATCCTGAAGAAAGAATATCAGGATGTACTGACGATTGGTGCTCAGGTCGATGGGCACCAGTTTATGGTTCAGGTTCTCCGGCGGTTCCAGGGTAATATTGTAACCGGCATCGCGCAGCTCCTGTATGATTGCACTGGCAATTTGATTGGAGAATTCCAGCAATACAGAATCGGCCATTCCCTTTTCGCCCAGGTTTACGCCGTACTTTTCGAATATCACCGGAAGCATTTTGAGTTTGGTATAGCCATCCATGCAGAAGTAGAGTTTTCCCTCTACGTCACCGCCAAAGCCAATGCCGGATGCAGCTTCGTAGCAAAGTCCTTCATTTCTGGATGGCCCGTAGGCTTCTCTTACGGCATGGATTTGCAGGTTCTGCTGAATATACTCGGTAAAGCCTCGCGCCAGTGTGATGACGATCTTTTCGTCCAGCAATGGATCCATGGGGATTATAGAGGAGGAAGGGAATTGCTCGAGGGGGGACTTGAACCCCCACAGGATTGCTCCCACAAGCACCTCAAGCTTGCGTGTCTACCAATTCCACCACCCGAGCGTGAGCATAGAATTTTTTCTACTACCCTGCGGTCGAGTAAAATCCCCCGGAAGCCCTGCCATAGCTCCCGGAAACATCGGAACGGCTGGACATTCTGGACGGACTTGCAGGCATGCATCATGGCGAACTCCAGAAAGAAGAATTATTCTCTCCGGGCCGATGTCCAGAAGTCGGTGGATTCAGGAAACCTCATGGTGTCGGTTTCTGGAATTCGAGGAACTCTTCCAGGAGGTTTTCGACCGGACCACCTGGCTCAATTCATTCAGGCCTTTGCCTCTATAACGGGAAATTCCATTGTGCTGGGAAACGATGCCCGACCATCCGGGCCGGCCATCCGAGAATTGATTCAGGGTATTCTGAAGCTATCCGGAAAATCAGTGCTGGATACAGGCCTGGCGCCTACGCCTACAGTGAAGGCTGTAGTGAATCAGAAAAAGGCCTCTGCCGGTATCATTGTTACCGCTTCTCATAATCCCATTCAATGGAATGGATTGAAATTTTTGAAAAAGGGCGGTTTCTTCTTTGGCTCATCGGAACTAGAATCCTGGAAGGAATCTCTGGCTCTGGCCACGGACGTTACCGTCCCTCCGGCCAAACTGGGAAATACAGAAAAAGTAGATGGCATTTCTCTGCACATCAATTCCATCCTGAAGCGCATTCCCAATATCAATCAGATTCGCAAAAAGAAGTATAAAGTTGTGGTAGATGCAGTTAACGGAGCAGGACGGGAAGCTTTGCCAGCATTGCTGGAGGCCCTGGGCTGCAAGGTTGTTCGATTGAATTGCGAACCATCAGCCGGATTCGCAAGACCGCCGGAACCCACACCCGCCGCCCTTAAGGAATTTGGCAAACTGTGTCAAAAGGACAAAGTGGCGGCAGGTTTCGCTCTGGATCCAGATGCAGACAGGCTTGTTCCTGGAACCGCCATTGCAGGAGCCATCAACGAAGAATACACCCTGCCTCTGGCTCTTATGGGATTTGTTCAGAGTTTGCGAAGCGGAACGGGGAAAAAGAAGGGCAGTGGTGTAAAGCAGGGGGTAGTAGTAAATCTTTCATCTTCCTTGCTTACATCTCTGGTTGCCCAGGAGGCAGGATTGCCATTTTCCCGATCGCCGGTAGGAGAGGCTAACGTTGTAGAGTCCATGCTCAAAACCAGTGCTGTCTTCGGAGGAGAAGGCAACGGTGGAGTTATTGATCCGGCTCTGCCATCCTATGGTCGAGATTCCCTGGCCGGGGCTGCCTGGATTCTATCGGCCATGGCTCAGTTCAATATTACCTCGCTGGATGGCATGCTTCAGAATCTGCCGGCCATTCATATGCGAAAAGAGAAGATTGAGATGAAAAGGCCTCGGATCCCTGAAGCTTTCAAGAAATTAAAGAAGTCAATGGGTGCTCGAGCTAATGTGGATGAAAGGGATGGCTTATGGCTTGGCTTTCCTGAAGGCTGGGTTCATCTTCGCGCAAGCAATACCGAGCCAGTAGTTCGCCTTATAGTTGAGGGGCGAAATGCTACAGATCTTGAAACTTTGCATCAGGCGGCGCGAAAGTCCCTGGGAATGCGAAACTAATCCTGCACCAACAATCCGCGGAAAGCTTCCGGTGTATCGGATTACCACGGCAGGTTAAAGGATTGGTCGACAATGAAATGCTGTTCCGGAATAGGCAGCCCGGGTCTGATTGAGCCGACAAGGCCGGCTCAATGCACTTCTATCGATGTTTGCCTGCTGAGATAGCCCGGTTCTATTGATTTTCAGAATACCATTGTTCGTAGTCCCTGGGGTCATTGCCCAGGTCCTGGCCCACCAGAGACCTTAAAACCTTTAGTCCACTATCTCGTCCCTCGTAAGGAGCGTTGGGATATCCACCGTCCTTCTTCTTCATGTATTCTGCTATGGCGGGAATGGATCGCTTGTCCTGAAATGTTTCGTGAACAACTAGAAGTTCCTCGAAGGATACAAAAATGGGAGGATGCTCTGTCATCATCAGGGCATAATCCAGCACCGGTTCGTACCTCCATCGAGCAAGAGTTAAAACAATTTCATTTTGATAGAAATGTCCCGCTCGCATGATTTCCATCAATGAAGGGGCCGCGCTTCGAATGTCATTTTGCGCACAGAAGCGAAAGAATGCCTCTCTGGCCTCACTCAGCGGGTAGTTCGAAATCCGGGTAAATCGTTCATCAGGAATTCTAGTGTAAAAGATGCTGTAAAACGCACGATAAAAGCCTCCAGTCCCACGAAATGCTTCTCTGAATGGGGCCGAAGCGGGATCTTCATTATTGCTGGTTGCACTCCTGAGCGAAAAGCGACCAGGTCTTTCGATACCGTCGAACATTACCTTCATCGGCGAAGAATCCGGTATCTGTACCGTTATGGTTCCGCTGGATTCGGCCCCCGTGTACCAATAAGAGTTCTTGTTTCCCTCCAGAGATGTATAGCGGGCCCCTAGAGGCTCAGTCCTGGACTCGATCAGCAAATGCAAACTTGCCTTAGATCTATCTACTACTTCAAAACCCATCTCTTTTACCATAAACTCAACATCGTTCAGGTAGGGCGCGGCCTCTGCTCCCGCGCTTTTCGATAGTTCGATATGCTCGATGGAAAGACGGCTAAATGTATTGAATGAGCGGGGTGGTAGAGGATTCTGGATGTGAATCCTGGAGGCGCATGCTGATAAGAGAAAACATAGTAGTATATATGATATATAGTTCGTTATTTTGTATGAAATTTTCATGACCATGTTACTAAATAGCCATCCTGTGAGGTCAAGGAATTGTTTTCGTCATGAAATGCGCGGAAGCTGGCTTATCTATCTTCGAGCGGCATGGATAAGATCCTGGCCCGGTACATGCTGTATCCAAAACGCCACAGTGTACCTCCTGGCTTACACAAATAATGTTAAGCCAAAAGTAGCCGGATTTAGCGCTCTTTCCTACTTGCTCCAAAATCCAATGGTCAAAATCTGCCAGGCATGTGTGGAATCGTGGCCTACGCAGGTCCAAAATCGGTACATTCGGTTCTTCTGGTGGGATTGACCCGCCTGGAATACAGAGGCTATGACTCGGCCGGCATAGCTACCATCGATAAAGGTGAACTGGAAGTAAGAAAAGAGAAAGGAAAGATCAAGGAGCTGGAAGATCTTCTCAAGCTCTATCCCATTGAAGGGCCGGCAGGCATCGGTCATACCCGCTGGGCCACCCATGGACAGCCAAGTAAGGGAAATGCGCATCCGCATACCGATTGCAAGAATCGGATGGCACTGGTTCACAACGGAATTATCGAAAACCATCATATCCTGCGAAATGAGCTAACAGCCAAAGGTCATCTATTTCACACTGATACAGATACGGAAGTAATCCCTCATCTAATTGAAGAGGAATGGAAGAAAACT
This sequence comes from Spirochaetaceae bacterium, assembly GCA_002729885.1. Classification (GTDB taxonomy): domain Bacteria; phylum Spirochaetota; class Leptospiria; order Leptospirales; family Leptonemataceae; genus UBA3465. Next base: position 162,105 of record PBUB01000014.1, on the reverse strand, counting down.
GGAGATCTAAAGGAAGCGATTCGTACCTCCGTGGTAAGACTGGAGGGCCGCTACTCCTTCTGCCTGGTTCACGATGAATTCCCGGATACTGTATTCTTTGCCCGGGATGGATCGCCACTGGTATTCGGACAGGGCGCTGGAGAGACGTTTCTGGCAAGCGACATTCTTGCTGTTATTCCGCAGGCCAAAGAGCAATTTATAATCGAAAACGGTCAGTGGGGCTGGATCAACAAAGACGGAATGCATCTATTCGATGCGGATGGCACCGAAGTAACATTCGAAACGACGAAGATCACCATGCAGGTCAGTGAGCTGGACAAAGGTGGCTATGAGCATTTTATGCTCAAAGAGATCTATGAGCAACCGGACATGCTACGACGAATCATCGAGCGTCGAATGGACGAAAAAGGCAAGATTCGATTCGATGAAATGGAGATGTCCAACGACTTCTTTGGACGGGTGGGTCGAATCCTTGTTACCAGCGCCGGAACATCCTGGCATGCAGGTATGGTAGGTAAAATCTATCTGGAGCGCTTCGCACGGGTAGCCACCGAAGTAGATATATCCTCGGAGTTTCGCTATAGAAATCCCATCGCAGAAGGGGATACCCTGGTGATGGCCATTTCTCAGAGCGGAGAAACCGCCGATACCCTGGCTGGTGTTCATGAAGCGAAAGCGAAATTCTGCCGCGTTCTATCCCTGGTGAATCGCACCGAGTCTACCATCGCACATGAATCGGATGCACACATAGATCTTATGGCCGGTCCTGAAATTGGTGTGGCTTCCACCAAGGCATACACAGCGCAGATAATGCACCTGCTATTCTTCTCTTTGATGATGTCGGGCGTTCGCTGGCTCACAGAAAAAGAAGATCGAGAAGAAATGTTTCAGGAAATTCGAATGATTCCTGCAAAGATCGAAGCCATCCTGGAAAAAGCGGATGAGATCAAGGAAATGGCGAAGCAATTCAAGACTACCAAGGATTTTGTGTTCCTGGGTCGCCATTTCAATCATCCTACTGCCCTGGAGGGAGCTCTTAAACTGAAAGAGGTTTCCTATATCCATGCCTCCGGATACGCCGGTGGCGAATTCAAGCATGGGCCCATTGCACTGATCACTGATGAAGTGCCTGTGGTTTGCCTGGCTCCCAAAACCGAGATCTACGAAAAAATGGTATCCAACATCGAAGAAGTCCGGTCTAGAAAAGGTAAAATCCTCTCCATCGTCACCGAAGGCGATGAGACAGTGCCTGCCATGTCGGATTTCTGCTTTACCATACCGAACTGCCCGGATTATCTTACTCCTATCCTCTCGGTTATTCCGTTGCAGTTGCTGGCCTATTATGTGGCCCTGGAAAGGGGATGCGAACCGGATCAGCCCAGAAATCTGGCCAAGTCCGTAACAGTGGAGTAACCGGGATCATTTGATTCCGTATGTCATCCCGAAAACCGGACATCCTATTAATTGAGCGTGGCCTGCTGGAGCATCGTCCGCTTAGCAGATTCCAGAGCATTTTCAGATTTCGCAGCGGTCTTTTTAGTGAATGGGAACGCATTCGCCTGGAATTCCCTTCCAGCAGATTGCTCTACTATCATCCCGATCCAGAGCTGGAGGGCATCTTCGCTCGCAGCCTGGGGGCAACGGCGCTACAGAGTCTGGCTTCCGATGAGCCACTGCATCTGGCAGCAGACGATCGAGGGCGGCCAGAAAAAGAAATTCAGATTCTATCCCAGAAACCGGGCATCGAAATCCGTACTTCCTCCCGGCTATCTCTCTTTCGCATCCTGGATGATTTAGATGGATCCATCCAGCAAGACCTGGATCTAATTGGTCGGGCACGGGATACGGAAGCGGTAGCCGATATTGAACTGGCCCGATGGCAATGGCTTACCGGACCCTATCATGCACTATCCGGAGTTTCCGTTCTGGGAAATCCGGGAAATCTAATGGTTCATCCATCCTGCGAAATCGGTCCAGGGGTGGTGCTGGATGCCCGGGAAGGTCCCATCATTCTGGACGAAGATGTAAGGATTAGCGCCTTTTCTTTTCTGGAAGGGCCGTTGTATGCTGGCCCGGGATGTAGACTGGACAATCTACGACTTACCGGTGGCAACCTGCTGGGGGCCGGATGCAGGCTGGGCGGAGAAGTAGAAAACTCCATTCTGGGGGACTATACCAACAAGCATCATGAAGGATTCATAGGTCATAGCGTTATCGGAAGCTGGGTGAACCTGGGAGCCCTGACCACAACTTCTGATTTAAAAAATAACTATGGCGAAATTCGGCTCAAGCTACCGGTGGATCAGTTTCCGGACTACGATAGCGAAATTGTAGAGGTATCCACCGGTCGTATCAAATTTGGCTCCATTCTGGGTGATTGTGTAAAAACGGCCATCGGAACCATGATTAACACCGGCACAGTGCTGGATGCTGGAAGCAACGTTTTTGGCGGACATCCGCCCAAGTATCTGTATCCCCTTTCCTGGGGGCTTACCGGCCGAAGATATCAGACCGAGCGATTCCTGGCGGATTGTGAAAAGATATTTGCTCGCAGAGGTCAGAGTCCGGATAAGGAGATGCCCACTCTGGTGCACCGATTGGTATCCGGGAAGCATCCGGAAAACATGGATTTTCTGGGCGATGGAATATAATGCAAGCGTTAAGGTGCCTTTACTTACAGGTACCGACATCAGATAACAATCCCGGAACCGAAGAACTCTAGAGGTGATGGACAGGAATAATGGCTAAGAAGAAAGAAAATATTTCCTTTGAAGAGGCCCTTGAGCAACTGGAGGAAATCACGCGAAGTCTGGAAAGCGGCGAGCTAACGCTGGATGATTCCATTCAGGCTTACGAAAAGGGCATGGAACTGAAAAAGATTTGCACTTCTATTCTCGAGACAGCTGAAAAGAAGCTGGAATATATTAAAAAACAGGAAGATGGATCGGTTTCTGTTGAGCCCATCCCCGAAAAAGAACAGGACGCACTGTTCTAGAAAAGGCTTCCCTTTCGGATCCAGCACCAATAGGATCGATATTGAAGCAGCTCCCACGGCGCGACGCCGTTCCAGGGCTTTCTGAGATTAGGCCTGTCTGGATCAGACTTTGCGCGAATATGAATTTAGAGATTTGAATCTCTCTCAGACTACTTTCAATGAATATTTATCCGCTCAGTTCCATCATGGAAATTTTTTGCGAAGGACCAGATCATGAATGCCGGTGAATCCGAGCCATCGGCTTATTCCGTAAGGATTGAAAAGTGGGTGCAGAATGGCCTGACTCTGACGCATGTAGATGGACAGACAGTGTTCGTTCATGGAGCCTTGCCCGGTGAAACAGTTCGCATTAGAATCGTAAAAGAACGCTCTCAGCATAAATTCGGAATCTGCGAAGAGGTGATAGAGCCGGCCAGTAATCGAGTGTCCCCGGATTGTCCTGTGTTTCCTCAGTGTGGGGGCTGTAGCTTTCGTCATATATCTTACGATGAGGAATTACAGCTGAAACTGGATTTGCTACATGAGCATAAGTTTATTGCTCCTGCTCTGGGAGATCTAAAGGTTCATACCGGACCCAGGAATCATTATCGTAATCAGGTAAGGCTTCATGCCTCGGAGGCCGGCCCGGGTTTTTTCGCATTGCATACGAATGATGTCGTACCTCTGCCGTCAGCTGGCTGCCTCAATCTTTCTAAATCGCTAAATTTTCGCATTGCCTCTGAGAAAGAACTGGAGTTTCGCGATTATCTTACGGAACAGGCTGCGAAGCGCAAGGAAGCGGATGCAATTCCGCTTCCAGGGCTGGATTTTAGCTGGCGAATGGCTGCTACCGGTTTTTCCCAGGCGAATCGATTTTTGATTCCGGATTGGCTGGATTCCATTTATTTAATGAGTCAACCTTTTCTGGCGACCAGCGGCGAGAAGGTAAGTTCAGTTTATGAGTTATTCTGTGGTTCCGGCCTTATTGGAGGCCATTTGATTTTGAGATCGGGCCAACGAGTAGATGGAAAAAGTATCCAATACTTCGGGGCTGAATCTTCCGGCCCTTCTCTGGAAAAAGGCAAATCCAACTTTCGCGCGGCAGGAATCAAAGCCAGGCTCATTAATGCGGATCTTTATCGCGGAAATATTGCTCAGCATCTGAATCGGCAGCTACCTGCCCCGGATCAGAATTCCTTAATTGTAGCCAACCCTCCCCGGGCAGGCCTGAAAGAAAATCTAGCCCAATGGATTGTGCAGAGCAAGTCCACCGTACTGGTTTATTCTTCCTGCAATCCACAGACTCTGAACCGGGATCTGGGAATTCTGGAGCGAGGTGGCTTTCAAATGAAGGAATTGCACTGGTTTGACTTTTTTCCGGGTACGCCTCACAGTGAACTGGTTACCCTGCTGGAACGTGCATAATTCGCTTGCTTCCCAGGGGTCCGGTTGCAGCCTTTCCGGGTGCAGGAGTGCAACCACAGAGATGCAGGGACAGAATGCTTTTTCCCCTTCATGCATTCTGACTTGAATCAGCATTATCGCGGGTTCAAGACTTCTGTTTTGCGTGCCGCCGTCCTGATGCTTCTGGGCTTAATTTCCTTTGCCGGTTGCCGCTTCTGGGAGCCTTCCGACGTTATCTATAAGCGATACGCATTGTATAATCTGGAAGAAGAGGGCTATCTGGCCAGCGATATCATTCAGACCCGTGGAAAGGCAAATTCCACAGCCGATTCAGGGAAGGTTCAAAGAGACCGCATTTGTGCCCAGAAAGCCCTGGAAAAAGCGCAGTTCCGGATGGCGCGCATTTTTCTGCATACCCGGCTGAGTATCCCACCGGTTCCAGTTACCGGCAATCGCGCCAGTTTTGATCAGGACTATCCGGTGCAGTTTTCGGACCGGGATCTTTTTCTGGCCACCATCGATTATGCAGCTATTCTACAAAAGGGCTACATTGCTTTACAGGATACCAGCGATGGCAATGTTTGCACCGTGGTCTTTCGAATTCGCGACCCGAATTTGATCGATGAAATCAAGTCCGTGGATTTGAGCTTTCAACCAGAAAGCTATGACCGGACCTGGGAAAACAGAAACGAAACCAGCAAAGACGGACAATCCACTGTCTCCCCTATGTTTCCATGAAATCATTTAAGACATCCATTTTCTTCCTACTCTGCGCTCTGGCAGTCCAGTGTAGTTCCACCGAGGATACACTGAGAGAGCTGCAGGAGATTCCTCCTGAATTCAAGCAATCCGGTATGATTTCCAGCAATACATACCAGGTTTACATGCAGATCTTTGCTACCACCAGACAGGAAGCGCAGGTGAACGGTCTCAAGAAAGGTCGTCTGCGAGCTATGGAACTGATTACCAGAGAGCCTTTTCTGCCCCGTTACCCTACGTATCAGGGAAAGGTAAAGCTGGAAGCCATTATCAATAACTATGGTCGAGTGGTCCGAGTGGATCCCATCAACGATGAATACTGGGGCGTTGTGTTCCAGGTTCATAAAATAGGACTGCGCGAAGAGTTTAAACGTATTTGGTAGGTTTACATGTCTGAAGTTAGAACCAGGTTTGCGCCTTCTCCCAGTGGTTTCCTGCACATTGGTGGAGCGAGAACTGCATTATTCAATTATCTCTATGCGAAGGCTTGCGGTGGTTCCTTTGTCCTTCGCGTGGAAGATACCGACCAGGAAAGATCAACCAGGGAGTCCGAGGACATCATTCTGGATTCTCTGGACTGGCTGGGTATTAAAGCGGATGAAGGTGTTCGTGAAGGAGGACCACACGGACCATACCGTCAGTCGGATCGTCTGGATCGATACAATGGATACACCGATAGCCTGATCGAAAAGGGAATTGCCTATCCCTGTTTCTGCACCAGCGAAGAGCTGGAGCAAAAGCAGAGCCGCTCCAAAATGCTGGGAGTACCGCACGTCTACGATGGAAAATGTCGCAACCTTTCTAAAGAAGAAGTTCAGGCGAAAAAGGATGCTGGCGAGCCCTATGCAATTCGCTTCAAAGTAGAACCTTCCGAAGTTGTGGTGGATGACGTTGTTCAGGGGCGTGTAAAGTTTGATGCTCGATTGATTGGAGATTTCATTATTGTAAAGTCGGATGGATTTCCTTCTTACAACTACGCAGTTGTCATTGATGATCATGAAATGAAAATCAGCCATGTGATTCGCGGGGTAGGGCATCTTTCCAACACTCCCAGGCAGATCCTGATTCATAAAGCCCTGGGATTCGATCTTCCTGTATACGCTCACATTTCGGAAATCGTAGGTACGGATCGAAAGAAGCTTTCGAAGCGTCGAGGGGCTACATCTGTATTGCTGTTTCGCGATCTGGGCTATCTATCCGAAGCGCTGGTGAACTATATGGCTCTTCTGGGATGGTATCCAGAAGATGCGGTGGAATTTCTTCCGGATGGCGGTCTTGCCTCCAAATTCGACATTGCCCGTTGTTCCAAAAGTCCGGCCATGTTTGACTTCTTCGAAAATGATAAGTCCGAAGCAGAATTTGATCCTCTTTCTATGGAGCGATCTGAGCTCAACAAATGGATTAATGGCAAAAGTAAACTGAACTGGCTCAACCAGAAATATATTCGGCACTACGCCCTTCCCGAGCTATATGCCTTCGCACGACCTTTCCTGGAAAAGGATGCGGAAGTAACCGGGCTTATCCAGAATGATGAGGAATTGCTGATTAAAGCTCTGGGCTCCATCCGGGAGTACATGACTACTCTGGATGATGCCGGCCCGTACATTCTCGAAATTTTTCGCAAGTCTGTGGAGCCGGAAAGCGAAGAGGCTGCGGCTGTGCTCACCGCTGACGGAGCCAGCGATGTAGTGGAGGCTTTTCAAAAAGAACTGGAGCAGGGTAGCCCCGAACATCCAGATGATTTTGTAGCTCTTATGAAAGCTGCGGGCAAAACAGCAGGAGCCAAAGGAAGGGGCCTCTTTATGCCTATTCGAGTGGCCACCACCGGAAAAATGCATGGCCTGGAGCTTCCTATTCTGTTTTCTCTGCTTGGAAAAGAAACGCTGCTGAAGAGAATGCAGGGAGTCATGGCCGCCATTAAATAGGCTGCTAAGGTTTTCGCTTTTCACAGCAAAACGATTCATGCGAAAGTCGTTCGTTAGCGGAAGATGCACTGATTATCAGACCCGGAATTCAGTAACGATTCTGAAACGTGATTGAAATTGATACCAGGGGAAGCACCCTGAAAGAACGCCATGAAGCCAAATGGATAAAAGGACAAAGCTATGAGCGGAGCAATTATTAAAGAGCATGGAGAAATTGTTGAACTCTGTATGGATTTCAATGAATCCAATGCCCTGGACGGGGAATCCTTTCTTGAGTTCGCCAACACTCTGGAAGAGATCCGCAAGAATAAATCTTATAGCGCCATGCTTCTTACCAGCGCTTCGACGAGCTTTTTTTGCAATGGTCTGGACCCGCAAATAATGGTGGATAAGCAGCACAAGGATATCCATCGAATTGTAGATATTCTGATTCGCTCCACCCAGGTTCTTTTCCATATTCCTATTCCTGTGATCTCTGTAATCAATGGAAACTGTGTTGGTGCCGGAGCGATTTTCGCTCTATTTTCGGATTATCGGTTCATGAATTCGCAGAAAGGGCGAATTGGATTTCCTGAAGCAAACATAGGAATGAATTTTCCGGCCAGTGGCGCACGCATGCTGGTAGAAACCGTAGGAATGAACCAGGCTCGCGATCTTTTGATGCAGGGAAAGCTCATAAAGCCCGATCAGGCGAAAGAAATCGGTCTGATCGATGAAGTTTATCCGGCCAGTGAACTGTTCGACCAGTCAATGGCCTTTGCTACGAAACTGGTGAAAACGCCCAGACCGGCTCTCGTAGGATTAAAAAAGGCCCTTAGATTACCATTTGATGAAATGTTTTCTAAAATGGAATTGACGGATCGGGATTGGACCATACGAACAATCGAAACAAAAGAAGCTCAAGAAGGGTTCCGATCGGTAATGGAAGGCCGGCGACCTGACTTTCAGCAATTTAAGCAGGGCTGACCGGTATCGTTTCGCATTATCGTCTGTAATTCATTCGTTTGGCGATTCGCATTTGCTCCGGTAGCCGGAGGTTCATGTGATCGCGGGAATACCATATCAAGACTTGATCGTTTACATTTCGATTCCAATCACTACTGGAATCATAGGCTGGTTTACTAACTGGCTGGCCGTTCAGATGATTTTCGCTCCCCGGGAGTTCAAGGGCATCTGGAAACTGGGCTGGCAGGGCATCATTCCACATCATTCGGTGAAAATGAGCGGGCTCATTACCCGGATTCTCACCGAACGACTCATAGAGCCAGAGGAACTCTACAAGCGAATCGATCCAGAAAAGATCACCGAGTTGATCTCCGGTCTGGTGGATTTCAAAGCCAGAGAGCTTGTAGAAAAACTTATCAAGGCTCAGAACCCCATGCTCTGGAACGTTATTCCGGATTTCGTAAAGAGCAATATCATCGACGAAGTGCGAAAGCAGATACCCAACCAGATCCGGGATATTTACCATGAATTCGGTAAAGATCTGGATCAGGCTTTTGATCTTGAATCCGTCGTTTCAACGTCACTGAGCGGCAAGAATACCAGCTATTTGATCGAAATGTTTCGCAGATGTGGAGGACCGGAATTCAGTTTTATCGTAAAATCTGGATTATGGTTCGGTCTGGGAATTGGCCTTCTTCAGTTGGCATTTATTCACTGGCTCAACCAGTGGTGGGTCATGCCTATCATGGGCCTGATCGTGGGATACGTTACAAACTGGCTGGCGTTGCAGATGATTTTTCGCCCCCTGGAGCCCCGGAAGTTCTTTGGCTTCATCTATTACCAGGGATTGTTTCTTAAACGTCAGCCGGAGGTTTCTTATGAGTTTGCAGATGTCCTGGAGAAGCGAGTCTTTCATTCAGAAAATCTCATTCGAATGATTTTCGAAGGTCGCGGAGGCGATCTACTGATTCAGCTGGTAAGGGACAAAGCGGCGGAAGGAGTGGATAAAGCCGTTAAGAACACGCCAGTAATTCCTATGATGATCAACGATGATCAGCGGCAGCTTATGAAAGAACAGACCGCCAACATGCTGGTTGGGGCCGTTCCGCAGGTGGCGGATCGCGTGGAAACCTACATCGTGGATGCCCTGGATATCAAGCAAACCGTGGCGCGCAGGCTATCTTTTCTGCCTCCTTCCGAGTTCGAAGAATTGCTTCATTCTGTTTTCAAAGAGGATGAACTGACTTTGATCGCACTGGGAGCTTTCCTGGGAGGGCTGGTTGGTCTGCTCCAGGCATTCCTGGTGTTTTTCTCCTAGAATCATTTTCGCTGGACATCTGCTTCCCGCATCCTTTGTAAGACCCATGGCTTTTGAAGAGATTATCAACAAGATGAAATCTGCCGGGCGATTCAATCCCCGGCCTACGTTTACTTCCGGGGATCTCGATCAATGGGAGAAAGACCATAGCATCAAACTGTCTCCGGCCTTTCGCGAAATCCTCACAGCCGGCACATACGAGATCGCCAATTTCTATTTTCATCCACTGAAGGAAATACCCGAGCATCCCGGGTATTCGGTTTTTGCAAAGTGGAATGACGATGAATTTGGATTCAAATCCGACGGCTCCGACGATGGAGTCTTTGTGCTATTGAAAGGAGAGCCTCCCTACAGAAAGTTTGAAAGTTTTGAGGCCTGGTTTCGCAGTGTTGTGGAATTGACGGCCAGGACAAATAATCCCGAATAAGAGAGCTGTGTCCGGTTTGTCCAGATACATCTACATAAGTATACTGGCACTGTCCATCGGTGCGAATATCTATCTGGGCATTCGCACCGCATTGTTTCAGCAGTCTCTGAGCAGTCAGGCCAGCAACGAAGCGCTGCGAAAGCTGGAGAAGTCCCGGTCAGAGCAGATACAGCAGGAAGGGAAATCAGACGACAGCGAGCTGGCTCCATCGGCTGTAGGCGAACTGCCTCCTGCAGGTTATGCCAATCTGTATCTAAAGGACATTCGGTTGTACTGGACCGATTCCATATACGCCGATGTGAGCCGTGCAACCGCACTACTGAAATCATTGCGTACCGATGGCCTTGTGGATTTTGATGCGCCGGACCAGCTGGAAATCTTCATGGAATCCGCCTCTGTTTCAGTTAATTTTTCTGTGATGGAAACAATCATGAATGACCGTGTTTTTGGTCATTCCAATTCGCACGTCCGTAACATGGTCATCGATTCTGTGGAATCCGAAGGAAAGCGGCTTCTGAGGATTCGCGGCGAGCTGGAGCTGGTAGCCTGGTTGGATTTTGAAATGCTGGCCCAGGTGAAGGTCTCGGAGGAGCCAGGCATTATTGAAGTAAATGCACTAAAGATCACATCCCTGGGTTTGCCATTTGTAAAAGGGCTGATGGGCACAGTGGGGATGCAGCTGGATTCCTTGATCGTGCCAGATCAAAGCTCAGGCGTTACTGTAAAAGGAAATCAGATTCGAATTCGTCTGGAGAAATTTTTTCCTCCGCCGGCCGTACATGGAAAGCTGGGCACCATAGGGATTGGTGAAGATTCGTTGAATATTTCTCTGAAAGGCGAATCGGCTCCGGCCAATCTGGCCACTCTTCTGCCGGACCCTTCGGCACCTCACTATTTATTCTTTGCCGGACGATTTGTTAAGTTTGGTCCGCTGAGGTTAATTGCAAGCTCGCTACAGATGATTGATCGAACCGTGGAAGACAGATTTCATTTCCACGTTCGCAAATACTTCAGGCAGCTGGATCAAAGCACTGCCAGAGTCATGCTGGATGGGCGAGTAAAGGTATTTCTGGTAGACTTTGGAAAGGAGTTCAGTGATATCCCGGAGAAAAACTCGAAGGCCCGGCAGTAATTGTCAGTCCGCGAAATGTCCGGGTCGTGAAAAACTTACCAGCGAGCCTTATGATCTTCGGCCCATCCGCTGGCTCGAGAAATTCGGATAGTTTCACCGCCCACGCGAATGGTTCCTGAGAATTTGCCGATTAACTGATGCACTTCAGAGTTTACCACCAGAAGATTGGAGCGTGCCACACGCTCATATTCCGTTGTAAGGGTTAAATCTACCATGGAGCTGTGTTCGGTAAAGATTCTCCAGGGTCTGCGATAATTCGTTGAATCGAATTCAAACCGAATATCTTCACCGATCTTGTACAGAACGCCGTCCAGGAGTATGCCATTTTCCGTGGATGGGGTTCCATCAGTCCAGCCAGCTCCCAGGTTCCAGGAAATATCATGTTTTCCTTTTCGCATGGTTCCGCAGGCCCAGTTCCATACACTGCTGTAGGGCCAGACTCCACGCCCAAAATCCAGAACTGCCACGCTGGTTTCCGGATCAAATGTATGAGTGCCTGCGGAGCATTCCAGTGTTCCAGAGGCTCGAAGGCCGATTCGCTTGGAAGTGAATTGAAATTCGGACAAATTCCAGGGAACCACTACATTCAGACTTTCCGATGCATCCGGATTGAAAATCGTGAGATCCGTTTTAACAACAGCCTTTCCCTTCTTTCTTACCTGGCCCTGTAGCTGCCAGTCTTCTGCTCCCGGTTCCTGCTGAAAAATCAGTTCCATGGCCGAAGATTGAAAGGCAGCCGGATCCTCTACCGTATCTCCTTGCTGCACACCCCGTCCCAGCAGTCCAATATCTGTGTATTCTTCAAATCGATCCCTGGATCGCTCCAGCCAGTAAACAAAGCATACACCGGCGTAATCCAGGTTGGAAACAGTGAGGCTAACCAGGAATTTGGAATCGAATATGCACCAGTAATTCCAGCGCTTCTTTCGAGGCCAATGGCCCGGGATTTTGCAGTTCTGCAATGGATGACGGCTAAAGCCTACAGACTCGGGGTTCAGCTTGCCATTGCTCTGGCATAAATCCACGGGCTGAATAATCTCTCTCTCTATTCTCTGATCCATACCTGCAGGAAACCCCTGCCAACCTGAGCCTCAGGGGCCTCAAGCTGCGACAAAAATCCTGGCCATGCATGCTCTCTAGAAAGAAAAAGTATTGACTGGCCGGCCAGTTAGTGCCAGGATCAGGCAGATTGCCGGGTAAATGGAAGCCCAGGGCCCTTAAAAAAGGTAATGTACTTTATTGACAGGCTGCCCTCGGGGTCCGATTCTCAGGTATAAGCTGTGATTCCTGAATCAGTTATCAGGTTCGGGCCCAAAAATATAGAAAATTCACAGCCTCCCCCGTTTGGAGCGAGTTCATGCGTTATTTTATTCTGGGGCACCTCATTTTATCGTGCCTTTTTCTGACACTGTGTAAGAAAAACACGGACGGGGAATCTATTCCCATTCTTCCTGTGGCCGGCGATTCGTCTGCGAACAATGTACAGACTCCCGTGGTTCCCAACGATCCGGAACCTGTAGTAACGTTACCGGGTGATTTTGGCTCTGACGGACCGGAAGCATTTCTGATGACCGACCCGGCTTCCGTGAATCGCTATGCGAACCTTGAGTTCAGCTTCTCCGAAAGGATGGACCTGGCTTCCGTGGAAGGTTCCATGCAGGTGGTGGATAGCGGAGGAAATCCAATTCCAGGGCCCGGTGCTGGCGGTACCTTTCGCTGGGTATCTCCCAGAAAAGTAATCTTTGATCCTTACAAGGAGCTGGATGAAGATGAAGGATATCAAATCTTATTTGGTACCGGTGCCACTACCGAGGAAGGAGAGTCCCTGGTTGTGGATTCCAGAACCTTTACCATTCAGACGGAACCCAGCTTTACCATGTCACATACCGTAAATGGTATTCCGCTGGGCGGAAGAGGGGTTTCTCTGGCCCAGTCTTCCAATCCTACGGTTACACTCGTATCTGTTCTTGGTAACCATGAAAAGGTGGAGAGCCTGAAACTTTCCACCCTGGATGGAGATAGCGTTACCCTTTGCTCAGGAGGATGCAGCACAGATACATTCACTACCAATCTTTCTTCCGGTGCTCTGGCGCCTTCCAATGGGGGAAACCCATACTACTATGAAATTGAGCTTCCGAACGGACGTCGCTATTACAAGCAGTTAACGTTTAACTATGGCAGTTTCTCCGGCAACCCGGCCGGTATCCAGGCCGACATCGGTGCAGCGGTTCTGGACAATGCGCACATGATGGAAGTTCTTTCCAGGATTTTCGAGCGTTTTGCCCATGCTGATTTCAAGGTTACCAACAAAACCTTCAACGACTTTGCCAGCGAAAGGACTACTACTACCAGACGTCCTGGCTGTATTGATACTACTAACATTGACTCCGGCGATAACCCCTCTTCCTATCATAACTTTGAATATATTCGAAGCTATGGTAACGGAACCGGAGCTTATTCAGAGGGGTATGGCTACTGTGGATTCTTCATTAATAACTATGGCACGGGACTGGGTTCTGCTGACTTCACCATCGATGTCTATGTTCGCTCCATGACAGTTAATCCTACTGTAGGTAGTGGGGTTCCCAATGTGGATGCGAATCTCGCAGCTTACGATAACGGATCCCCGGGCCTGGGGGCAGACATCAATGGCCATCAGGTGGCCCTGGACCTGCTCCTGGTTTCCAAGCTTTCGGATGTCTGCGGTTTCTGTCTACTGGCTGTAGTTCTGGGTGATAACGATAAGATCGCTTTTACCGCCCAGGCAGTTATGGACTATGATGGTTCCCCGGGTAATCGAAAGATTTCCAGAGCACGGGTTATTCCTACCACCGACACAAATGGTCAGATGGCCTTTAATATCAAAACACCCTTTCAAACGGACGATCCATATTTCAATTTAAACGATCCGGATGAGGTGGCTGGAGATCCCAGACGTTTCCATATGTCGCCGTGGACAAACGACATAGATGTCATCAACCTGGATGCTAAAGCCAGTACCGCAGGCATATTTAGCTGGGGATTTATTGGCGATCTAATTGCATCCATTGCCACTGGAATTGCAAACAATATTACCCCCATTATTCAGCCGCAGATTGTGCAGTCCATTTTACAGGACGTTATCGAGCAGATCGCTCCCAATGTAATCAATGCCATTCTGGATAATTTGCAGGATCCGGGACTGCCCATTCCATTGCCATCCCATCTTCCTGCGCCCCTCAGCAACACCCAGCTTCGAATGAAGCTCAAGGTCCAGCAAGGGCTGGAACCAAAGGCCAGCGGAGGGAACAGTGGACTGGTGGCCAATGCAGGTACCGGTATCACGGCCACCATGTCTCCGGCGAATCCAGATGCTCCGCAGTCCATGCTGGGCACAAATAGCTTTAACGTGTATCGAACCGCAGCCCCTTCCTGGAGCTACCCATTCTCCCAGAGTGCTGCAAAACCGGGGCTCCTACTCGCCCTGCATAGCGATGCTTTGAATCAGGCCATGTTTTCTCTCTGGCAGGTTGGTGCACTCAGCCTTTCCATCGATGCAGCCTTCATTAACCAGATCAATACGTATGCGGGCACGGATCCTCTGCGACAGTTAACGGACGATCTACTAAAAGTCGGTACTCTGGTTACTGTGCTGGCTCCAGGAAAAGATACAATTACGGGACTGGACGGAAGTAACAATCCATTCGTAATCGATTCCAGCGATGATGTAATCATTCAGGTGAACCCGGTGCTGGCTCCAGTACTGCGATTTGCCCCTCTGTCCGGAGGAGCAGGAACAGAGAAGCCCGGTCTTACAGTGGACTTCGGGGATATGGAGCTAATCATCAAAGGTAAGAAAGGTAACGGAACCACCTATACCATTACGAAGATTCGCACAAGTCTCACTGCCTCTGGATCTGCGGATCTGCTGGAGTTTTCCAATCCCACCGGAAATCCAAGCTTTGCCAACACAACAGCCTTGCAGGTACAGATCGATCCAAACAATATGTACTACATTGTTGAGGTATTGGAAGGGCCAGCCAACAACCCTTATGGACTGGATCCTGAAAAAATCTATCGCGTGGTGGATCCTCTGGTTAAGAGCCTGGTGGTACCATTGCTCAACAATATTCTCTACGAAGTGCCTCTTTCAAAACAGATTCCTCTTTCTACATCTGTGGCCAATGGACTGAGAACAGGTTCCGGTGCTTGCTGGCTGAATCTGGACCGAAATGTCATTCGCATCGAAACTCTTCCCATTCCATCCAACGAAACCAATCCCTATCTGTTTGCAAGGCTGGAAGCCATGACTTCAGACAAGGGTGATGTCATCGGTTGTCCATGAATTTGTGGAAAGGAAATAAAACGGGGGACTTGATGGGCCCCTGTCGACCAGCCCCGGGAGCCAGGCGAATCAGCAACGCAACCCTGCGGAATCGCAAATCTATTACGATCAAGCGCAGCGCGACTGCGCCAGGGAGGCTTTTACCGGCACGGACTATATCTCTTTGCGCTCTTCTTATTACTCTGACGTTTCCTGGCTGCTCCAATACATCCAAGGATTGGGACGGGACGCTGTTTCAGGATGGACTTTCGCAGCCTGATGTAACCCTTTTTACGCTTCTAAACGATTATCCTGCACTCAAAAGCGTTTTTCTCCAGGCCGATCCTGAAGAGTTTAATATCAAACTGGATGCATCCATGGCCTATCATGACAATGCAGCCATCGGCGCTCTTCGCACTGTGGAAAAGATGTCTCTGGATCCCAATTCTGCGTTGCGACCTGTACTGCTTCGTGCCTCTACTCTGATCAATCGATTGCGCACCCAGGACCAGACTGCCTATGAATCGTCTCTGAATTTGATGGAGCGAATTCGCAGTGGCAATGCACCCTTTCTATCTGTGGCGATTCCTCTGAGTCATGCTGGACTGAACAAGCTCTACAACGATAAAACGGAAGCCGATCTGCGAAATGATTTCAACGAAGTGGCGGATGATCTGGAAAGCGCAGACACCATCGATCTGCTGCATGATGTAGAGGATTTTCTCTATAAATCTACGATTCAGAATGTAAATGCCAGATCCGGTCTGGAAAAAGTGGTGGAAGCTCTGGGAGATTCCAGCTTAAACGGAGACCGATATTTGAAGCGAAAGCTTGTGGCGATGCTGGGTGGACTGGGCGATATGCTGGGTCGGCGTGCCGGATTTTCGAACTATCGCAGCCCGGACTATGCAGTAAAGCAGCTCATTGTTAATCTGGAAAACTATAACACAGCCGCCACAGGTCCGGAGTCCGCCAACATCTATGATTCTCAATGGGCCTATTCCCAGACTACCCTGGGTGCTGGAAAGAATGCAGAACTGAAGAATGTCCTGGTGGATCTGTATCAGGGGGTGCGGGACCTTCTACAGCCTCCATCCAGCTACGTTGTGGATTCCTCTACTCCCATTCTGGAAACACTTTCCATTCGCATGAATGAGCTGGGCTTTGCAAATGATATCGACGGCGTGGATGAATCCCTGGGCAAGATGCTGGAGCTGGATCTAAAGGGTCTGGATCGGGACAGCGATAACTCAAGCTACAGTGTATCTGCCCTGGAAAACCTGCTATTTATGATTGTGCTGGGTGATGTATACGGCTATCAGTGGGCCAATACACCTCCCTTTTCTTCCAGTACACCTACGATTACCGGTCATAGCAATTCCGGCAACGGTGGAGTTCTGACCCTTGGCGACAGCGTATTCGCTTTGCAGTCCAAGATTCGCGGCGATGATACACTTAGCCTCATTCGCTTTCTGTACGACAGTCGTGCCGACAGCAAAGTTTACAAGAATGGTTCTGTCTATCAGTTCGATATCAATGCTCCTGCATTAATGTTTCTTCAGGGAAACAGTCGCGGTTCGATGAACAATATAAATAATCAGTCCAACGCGGATCCGATCTACTCCCAGACTCTACCCTTCATGCTTAACTGGATCAAAAGGGTCATCTACGAAGGGTATGGGCCGTATTATTCCAGCGATATGGGCCCGGGAGTGAACTACAGTACATCCTGGAGCACCGATGAGTATCGAATTTCAGTGGATCGTCTGGGCAGCAGCGCCGGCACACATCAGGTTGGAATAGGCGGTGTGGAAGATCCAGGCGGAAACGGCACTTCCTATACCATTAATGAAATTCCCATCGCGGGCCGCGAAGTAGGCAGCCGGGAGGAGGCTTTCTATAAGAATTTTCAGTGGCTGCTCTATGAAAAGAGATTTGTCCTGGTAATCCCCGTACATGCGAGACTGGGAGCCAGTCAAATTCAGCATGCGACCTACATTACTGTCGTCGCGAACGGCGTTATGGGGCTTATGAATGCGAAGCCCTACTGTAACTACAATCTAAATACCTGCGATCGTGATGACAACGGCCGATGGCAAAAAGCAGGATTCTTCATCAAGCCGGATGTAAAACAAATAGCGGATACCAATCTGGTTTTGTCCAATACTCCGGGGGATTCTGTAGTCTATGTAGAAGCCTGGGGCTATGGACTGGATGGTCAGCAGAATTTTGGCTTCGCCGATGAAGTACTCTATGGTGCTCTGTATGATTCCATTCTGTATCCCCAGCCTCCCACTCTGTTCTCTGGATTGATCCCACCCGCCCTGAGCAAGAATGCGCCTGCTCTCGAAAGAATGGGATTTCTGAATTCCGTCAGCGTATCATCTTCGCAGACAGATACCTACTGGTCCGATCGAAATAAACTGCTTCCTCTGGTGGTATCCCTGGTGGCCGCTCTGGATGATCAGACAGATAGCGGCACCAGCAAGAATGCCTACAAGTTACTGACCAATCTTGCAAGAGTAATGGTGCGGCCGTACCTGAGCCGGGGAAATGACCCGGTTTCCGGAGCATCCAACGTCTACAATCTACAGATCTATGGAAGCGGTGCTACCTTTGGAATCCGAAGCCCTTCCATGGATGATTCAGATTATTATCCAGATTCCGGCCTTCGCAGTATTCTAAGTTTGCTCATAGAGGACCAGAGACGATATCAAGACGGACTGCTGAACCTGGTCAGTAAAACCAATCTCCTTTCTGATGTTACCGGCATGCTGGCCGAGTTTGGAGGCAGCGAACGGGCAGCGGGCCGCGAAAAGTTGCTAAACGGAATGCTTCAGATTCTGGATGAAGTAAAGGTGAATTCTGAAGCCCCGACGGCCGCTCAATTCAACATAGAGACGGTGATTACCGATCTTCGCGATGACCTGGCGGATTATCCTGATAATCGACCTTCGGATCTGGAAGCTACGGAATGGGATGATGTCACCGATGCGGTTTCCTTCCTTTTTGATGTCCTGGCAAACGATTCCGTATACAGCATCGTTCCCAATGCGGACGGACTTCTGGAAGTACTCATCGTCTCTCAGCCCACGCAGGCAGAAGTCTCTTCATTGCTGGACCTGGTTGGAGTAATGCTTACCGAGTCCGATGGAGTTACTCAGAGCTATCTAATCTCCGATATTCTCTCCAGCGATGTTCCGAATCTATTGCGATCATCGGCGCCCCATGCCAGAGGTTTGATTGGAGTGATGGCCGGACTTGCAGCCCCGGATACTTTCGGGGACTATTTTCTGTTACGAATGAAAAGCGATCATAGCATAGACCAGGTTCTGATAGAACTGGAGCAATTCCTGGCTGCTCCTGTGATCCAGTCCACCGGACCGGACCCGAACAATATTCTATATTCGGCGGGTACACTTTCGAAGGCCATTGCAGATATTAAGGCCCAGGGGCGCAAAACCGGAGTAGGTGGCTACTGGTTTGAAGATCACTGGAACGTTACAGAGCAGGGAAATACAGTCTTTGACTCTTTGAATTATATTTTTAGCAGGAAGGTCAGATGACCCGAACAAATATGAATCTGTGGCCCGCCCTGGGCCTGCTATTGCTATGCTCGAACCTTTTCGCAGGTAATTTCGCCGATGTCTATGGAGCCCATCCTTATGCTACAGGAATGGGAAATGCGGTCTCATCATTCGTAAACGATAGCTCGGCTACCTACTATAACGTAGCCGGACTGGGTCTTCCTTCCAGGGGGAATCTGCTCTTTCATTACATGGAAAATCGCAAGGAGAACCAGGAGCCGGATGCCTGGGACTCCGGCAGATTCTCCAATATCTGGAACGATACAGTAAACATCTTTTCCAACAGCATTACCAATGTTCCCAAAAAGCGATCGCAGTCAAACAGACATGAAGTGGCGCTGCAGTACAATTATGCGAAGCCAGCCATCCAGACCAATGCGCCCAACAATGGTGATATAAGTAATATTCAGGACCACTATGCAGGACTTGGCCTTTCCCTGGACTTGAACAGCGTATATGACCTGGATCGAGGGCTTCGCTTTGGTTTGAATATGATTCTACCTGGATCAGGGAATCTGGCTACAGTCAATGACCTGAATCCCACGGTGCATCGGTATCTTCAGAGGGGAGTATCCAACGACAGGCCTCTCATTTTTGGTGGCATCGGTGCGGAGTTGTGGAAGGATCATCTCTATCTGGGCGTGGGCTTTACTGCATTGATCAAAGGGCAGGGCGCCATTCTATTAAAAGACGTCCCTATTTCGCCGGATCCGGTAACTCCCAATCAACAGGTTATTCTGGAATTGAAGCCACAGGCAAATGAAACCCTGGGTATGATGTTTCACTGGGGGAAATTTCGCCTGGGTGTTTCTTTTCGCAGGGAAACCTTTCTGTTCGTAGATCCGCTCACTGCAAGAGCTCAAACAACTCTACTGGGAATTCAGTTTGATTTTGACCTGGCTGTGCTGGATCTGTATCATCCCAGAACCTTCACCTATGGTCTGGCCTACCAGGCTACGGAGAACCTTCTATTCAGTCTGGATGTGTCTCGTGAGTTGTGGAGCAAATACGGTCTCAGCAGAACGAAAGAAAGATTTTATACTCCCTACTATCTGGAAGACATTTCTGTGCCCAAGGTGGGTGTGGAATATCGCTGGAATCAAGCATGGTCCTTTCGTCTGGGATTCATGCGAAGACCCAGTCCCCTGCCTGTGGATATGCCTGAAGAAGTGAACTGGATGGATTCCAGTCAGGTAAGCTACATGGCCGGTCTGAGCTACGCCTTCATTCCAGATTCGGGATCCAATCTGAAATCACCTATCCTGATTGACTTTTCTCTGCAAAGCCAGCGAATCAAATCCAGAACAGAACTCAAAGCGAATCCAACGGCCCAGAATCCTATCTATGATTATGGCGGATCAGCCTTTCATGCCGGATTGGCCATCACCGTATTTATGTAGATCCTGACCTCGATCCTTTTATGGATCCGTGCATACTTCTCTCACAGGCCGGAAGGTTCCCGCCGGCCTGTTCTGATTTCTCAGGATTTTTTTTCATAAGATATGCCCGTCCTCTGTTTAGTTGTTGGCCCTGCATCGGTGGCAAGTAGCGTGGTAATGAGAATCGTCGAGGATCTATGGATCGCAGAATTCTACATGCCGATATGGATGCATTCTATGCTGCAGTGGAGGAGCTGGATCATCCGGAATGGAGGACCCTTCCCCTGGTGGTAGGTGCCGATCCGCGGAAAGGGCAGGGGCGCGGAGTCGTATCCACCTGTAACTATGTGGCCAGAAAGTTTGGCATCCGCTCGGCGATGCCCGTTTCCAGAGCCTACGCTCTGTGCCCCCAGGCTATCTTTGTCCCTCCCAGGATGGAAAGATACATGGAGTATTCAGAGCAGATCATGGCCATCTTTCGTCAGTATTCCCCGGCCATTGAGCCTTTGAGTCTGGACGAAGCGTTTCTGGATTGCTCTGGAACGGAGCGCCTGTTCGGGGACGATGCTACGCTGGCCCGAAGAATTAAGAACGATGTCACAGAAGCAACCGGGCTCACTGTTTCCATTGGTGTATCGGCAGTGAAGTTTGTAGCGAAGATTGCCTCGGATCTGCGTAAGCCAGATGGGCTGGTTGTGGTTCCCGAGGGAACCGAAAAGCAATTTCTGGCACCGCTGGAGATTGAACGTCTATGGGGGGCAGGTCCCAGGACCTGCAAGCAACTGAAGGATGCAGGCATATTCACCATCGGAGATCTGGCGGCCCGGGATCCGGCCAGTCTGCCCGGTGGAGGGAAAGGAAAACACTGGGAGCATCTAATCGCACTTTCCAGGGCTCAGGATCCCCGGAATGTAGAATCATCCAGAGCTAGAAAATCCATTGGTGAGGAGCGAACCTTTTTCCAGGATTTAACCGATCCCGAAGAGCTGAGAGTAGCCCTTCTGAGACTGTGCCGGGAATTGGCGTATAGAATCAGGAAAACAGGCTTTCAGGGCAAGACCGTAACGATCAAGTTTCGTTACACCGGTTTCGAAACGCATACCAGAAGTCAGACCCAGCCCATGGCTGTGGTCACGGAAACATCTCTAAGAGCGATTGCACTGAAGCTCTGGCAGCAAATAGATTTACATGAGCGAAATGACCGAAGCATTCGACTCCTGGGTATTCAGGTTTCGCATGCAGATTCCACGGCTCAGCCGGATTTGTTTTCCAGTTTATATTCATCTGGCGAGGCAGAATCGGATCAGAGGTTTACCACGGACCGTTCCGGAATTCTAAAGGAAAAGCAAGACGATTCCGTTCTGGAAGACAGTCGTCGCCTGGCCCGGGATCAGAAGCTGGAATCTACCATGGATAGCATAAACGAAAAATTTGGCGACAAACTGAAACGCGGGATCTAGTCTTTCTCTTATCGCTAATGCCTTTTTCTGTTCGCTAATCTCTAGCCGCTAACCTTTAATCGCGGGGATCTATTCTTCAGGTTACTATCATTTTTGTCGGTAAGGAAATCAAACATAAGGATGGCCGAAGATTTCAGAAGCCAGCGTAACCCAGGGTAAATCCTATACTCAGGTAATCATTGTTCAACGTGCGATTCGAGAATTGATCTGCAGATATGCTACGACCAATGGAGCTGAATTCCAGGGTCATTGCAGAATAAGCGTTTAGATAAACATTCAGCCCCAGGGAAGCCCCATAAATGGAACCACGTCCGTTGTTCAGGTCGGATTCGAAAATGTAGGGATCAGGAATAGTGTACTGGTGTGAGTATCCATGCGCGAATGTTATACCAGCTCTTAGTTTGACGTAGGGATCAAATCGACTGGAGCTAAAAGGATGATAGCTCACAAATCCCAGAAGAGCGCCTTCTGAATACAGCACTCGTTCGTCCGGATAATTCATGATGTAGCGATTACTGGAATCCCGCCAGGGTAGCACATCCTGCCTGCGGCTGGATACGCTGGAAAACAGCAACGTCGCTCCGGCGCCAAAATGATCAGATAAAGCTGCCTCCAGATCCCAGATGAACATTGCTCCAGATTCGTATACAGGGTTATAAAACCTTGCCTGCTGGCCCAGAAGGTCCGTGGTTATTTCATTTGTCTGAATCTGGTAGAGTAGATAGTTGTCGTAGCTCTTTTCATGGCTGATGAAACTCCCGGTGGGAGCGGATATGGGAGCGCCAAATAGGAGGCTGATGCTTACACGGTCGGAATGAAATCCCGGATTGGCCGGAGGTTTGGCCGGTAGAACTGTATCTGCATTTCCCGGCTCCCCCGCATTGGAATTGCCGCTGGAGGTATCGCGAGCCGGGGCCGGCTCAGCCTGCCCGTCCGGGTTTTCAGCCTGTCCATCTTCCGGGGATTCAGCCCGGGCAGCAGTAAACTGAAATGTCATTAGGAGGCAGGCTACCATCAGTAGCTTTCTTCCGGATGCGGTTGAAGTCACCATACAGACAATTAGACGCCCGGAATCCAGCCAGCGTTCATCTCAGGGCTGGAATATTTGTAGGTTTGCCGGCGTTCAGATCTCGATTTTTTCCATGGCCTTTTCTATGTCTTCGGCGATTTTCTTGCCGTGGACCGAGCCCTGGGTTCCGTAAAGTGCGCAGGCATCTTTGATTACCTTCAGATCTTTGAAGGAGAGATCGGCGATTCCGAAATTTTTACCGTCTTTCATCTTTACTACACGCATGGTCAGAGATTGTTCCCTTCCTCTGATGAGTCAAGCGTCCGGCCATCTTTTGCCCCTGCATTATCCTGGGCCCATTGTTTTACAGCCACAGCTTCCTTCAGGTTCTCGATGACTTCGATTGCGATCTCGCGGTAAAGCAGATCTGCCTTCTGTCCTGTGGTTGGATGGCTCATTTCTTCCAGGGCAAAATCCACAGCTTCGGAAATAAGCTGGGCTCCTGTATCTGTCTGCCAGGCCTCGATAAGACTTTCATTCATGGCATCAAATACAGCCAGACCAATCTCGCGAGTCAGTCTGGTCTTGATAAAGTCTGGAACGAACTTGAGGGAAGGCACATTGCCGGCTGCACGATCCAGGCTGGCTGAAAGCAGCCTTCTGGTCTCATCCAGTGCCGGAGAATCTGAACTGAAATTCTGTAATGTTTCTATGAGTATTTGCTTCAACGGCTCCCTTTTTTCACGCAATGCCTGGAGAATGATTTCCAGGGACGCTCCAACACGGATTTCGGCCTGCATCTCTGCCAGAATGCGTACGGCTACGCGATCAGACAGCTCCTCTGTAATAATGTTGGAGTATCGACGAAAGGTGCGGCTGAACAAATCCTGACCTACCGTGGTCAGCTCGCTTCTATGTAATCGGATATAAATGGAGAGGATGCGGACCAGTCGAAAGATTCGAAAATAGGCGAAAGGAATCAATCCGAGTATATCGTACCAGTTATACACAGGAAATAACCACCAGCGTTCCAGCTCTCTGCGACGAACGGCAAATATCCAGCGACCCAGAAACTCCAGGAGAAACAGAATAAGAAAGGGCGCATCGAACAGAATAAACCGGTCCACAAAGCTGCCGTCGATTTCCCGATGTCGGTAGTATATCCTGTCAAAAGTTGGGCGAATGGTACTATCAAAGATTGGTTTCTGCTCGGACGGCTCCAGTTCCTGCCAGAACAAAGGACCAACGTCCTGCAATCTATATTGTCGGGTGGAAAATACCTGACTGGATTCTGGTAGAGAATCGTGCATTCTCGAAGTCATGGAGCGAATGGACTGCCATTGTCCGGTTTCTTCAAAGAATTCCCGATACGTATTTCCCAGCTCCCGGGAAAGGTCGGTGAGTTCATTCCGATAGCGAGTCTGCTGGCCGTCTTCCTCTTCAAAATAATTTGAGCCCAGAGAAATATAGGCTTCGAATTCAGGATTGGACTCCACTCCCTTGTATGGATCATAGAACTGTACCAGTTCTGGAACCGCGGATCTATACTGAGGTCTGAAAATAAAGTAGGTAAGGTCAAACAGAATCATGATCAGGTTTACGACAGCTACAAAGATCATGAAAAGATCCCAAGTAAGTCGGAAGGACCAACCTCTTTCCTTGATCCGTCGAAAATCCAGTACCATGGGGGCAATTTGATGAGAACAGGGCGCTTCGTAAACCGGTTCCCTGCAGAATCTATCGAGTCAGCCAGAAAGGGGGCGGCGGACTTCACTATTATAAGTTGACAGTACAGAGGACGGTACCGGTCATTCGCGAAGAATGAATACGGATCTTCCTCCCATGGATGAATTGCTGCGGCTGGAGATTCAGCAGCAGCCGGACGATTATACCTGTGGCCCTACCTGTTTGCATGCAGTATACCGCTACCTGGGCTGGAACAAGGATTTACAGGAAGTCATTTCGGAAGTGGATTATCTTCGCGAAGGAGGCACACTGGCTGTGCAGCTGGGCTGCCATGCACTTAGAAACGGATTCTCCGCCACCATCTATTCCTACAACCTCCAGGTTTTTGATCCTACCTGGTTTTCATTACCAGTGGATGTCTTGAGGGCCAAACTGGAGGAGCAGGCCAGACTCAAAAAGGATCCCAAACTGGATTTTGCTACCAGGGCATATCTGGAATTTCTGGATCGAGGCGGCAGACTGCTTCTGGAAGATTTGAGCCCTTCTCTGATTCGCAGGCAATTAAAGAAGCGAATTCCTATCCTTACAGGTCTGAGCTCCACCTATCTGTACAGATCTCCCAGAGAATTTGGAAACGAACTGGATTATGATTATGACGATGTACGAGGCGTGCCTTCCGGGCACTTTGTGGTTCTCTGCGGCTACAACAAAGAGGATCGCAAGGTTCTGGTAGCGGATCCCTACAAGCCATCTCCATTGTCCCATGGGCACCTTTATCCAGTGCACATGGATCGTCTGATTAACTCCATACTACTGGGTATCCTGACCTACGATGCGAACCTGCTTATTCTGGAACGAAAGGATGGTAGCAAATAATGCAGGCTATCGCTGTAGTAAGCCGAAAGACTGAATGGTTGCATTCCATACCCGGAATTGAGGTCGTAGAAGCCAGATCCTACCTGACAGATGCGAAATATAGCGAGCTTCGAGGTATTCGAGTATTCAACCTCTGTCGGTCTTATCGCTACCAGACCACGGGCTACTACGTATCGTTGCTTGCTGCTGCCAGAGGCCAGAAACCGCTGCCCGCTGTATCTACAATTCAAGATCTGAAAGATCAATCCATCATTCGAAACTATACGGAAGAACTGGATCAACTGATCCAGAAGAGTCTTAAAGGGCTCCAGTCCGATGAGTATACACTAAGCATCTACTTTGGACATAACATGGCTTCGAAATACGAAAAGCTGGCAGGGCAGCTTTTTCGTCTATTTCCATCTCCATTCCTGAGGCTTCAGTTCTGGAAAAAAAGCCAGCGCTGGCTTATCAAGAGTATAAACCCGATTCCCGCAGGAGAGGTGAGCGAGGATCATAGAGAATTCGCGCGTCGGAAGGCCATAGAGTTCTTTTCCCGTAAGAGGTTTCAGAGTCGCAGGGCTGTGCCCAGATATGACATGGCCATCCTGCATAATCCGGAGGAGGAGCAGCCTCCTTCGGATAGTACTGCCCTGAGTCGATTTCAAAAAGCTGCAGAAGAGAAGGGCTTTTATGCGGAATTTCTGACCAAAGAAGACTATGGCCGGCTTTCAGAGTTCGATGCACTGTTTATTCGAGAAACGACTGCCGTGAATCATCATACCTATCGCTTCGCCAGGAAAGCCCTGGGCGAAGGCCTGGTAGTAATCGACGATCCGCTCAGCATTCTTCGCTGCACGAACAAGGTGTACCTGGCAGAATTGCTCACAAGATATCGCATTCGCACACCCAGAACACTGATCGCCCATCGCGGGAATCTGGATACCCTGGAATCCCATCTTGGATTTCCGATAATTCTGAAGGAGCCGGACAGTTCATTTTCCCAGGGGGTTGTAAAGGCTTCGGACCCAGAAAGTCTCAAAAGCAAGGCCGAGGCCATTTTGAACAAGTCGGATCTTTTCATCGCACAGGAATTTCTGCCTACGGAATATGATTGGCGCGTGGGCATCTTGAATAGAACGCCACTGTATGTTTGCAAATATTTTATGGCCCGGGGCCACTGGCAGGTCATGAACAAAGATGAAGCCGGCGAGCAGGATTATGGTGATGTAGAATGCATGGCTGTAGAGGATGCCCCCCAGGAAGTGGTTCGCACAGCTCTACGGGCTGCAAACCTGATAGGCGATGGATTGTACGGTGTAGATCTAAAGTACTCGGCCGGTAAAGCCTACGTTATCGAGGTAAACGATAACCCCAGTATTGACGGAGATTGCGAAGACGAAATTCTCGGTCTGGAACTCTATCGCATCATTATGGATGATTTTCTTCGCCGGGTGCAACAGAGAACAGAAGGGAAGCGTTCCTACAACGTGGAACCTCTATGATGCTGCTATTCAGGGGCGGAAAAGCTATGCCCCGACGCGGGGCGTCGGGGCAACGGATCATAGTTTTTCAATATCCTTGAGTAGCTGATCAGCCTGCTCTTCCGCATTTTCCGGAGTGATTTTCACATCCTCTTTGGGAGCCTTCTCTTCCGGGCAGTGCAGATAGAGAGGTGCAAAGCTAAGAAGCATCAATAACGTAAGTTTTCTATACATAGCTTTCTCCTGATTTCAGTTATTTTCCTTTGGGTCCGGCATTATCCGGCTTACCTTTATCGCCTTTTGGGCCTGCATGATCAGGCTTTCCTTTGTCATCGGGCTTGCCCTTTCCGTCTTTTGGGCCTGCATGATCAGGCTTTCCTTTGTCATCGGGCTTGCCCTTTCCATCTTTTGGGCCGGCATCATCCGGTTTTCCCTTCTCTTTGTTCTTTTTCTCTTTTAGCTTTTCCTGTCTGGCTTCAATTTTCTCTTTCTTAACGGCCAGCTTTTCTTCTGCCTTCTTGATCTTTTCGCGCAGTCTATTGGCCTGCTCGGTCTTTCCTTTAGCTTCCAGGTCATCAGCGATCTCATTCAGTCGCTGGATCTTTCTTTCCAGACCGGTGGCCTTTTCAAGCTTCTCTTCAGTTTCTTCTATTTGCTCCTCTACTTCCTCCTCTGACTCAACCTCTTCGGTTTCTTCTTCCGAATCGGCCAGCAGCGGACTGTTCACCATGACGGTGCCCATGGAAAGCAGGAGTACAAGTAACCACTTGTTCATATTTCTCTCCCTGTTGGATTTTGGTCTGCAGATTTAAACGGCGATTCCCCATTGAGTCAAGCACTTGGTCCTGGACAGGTTTCGATAAAACTGGAAATTATTATTTCGACTTGGCAGTGTATGGAGCAGAGCAAGATCAGGCCATGCAGAGGTACGGGCTTTTTGAGGTCCTGGGTATAGAAGTGGAGTACATGCTGGTGGACCGGGAAACCCTGGGCATTCGTCCCGATGTAGGACGAATCCTGCAGCGGGATGGTTCCCCGGTAGATGAGCTGACGTTTCAGGGCACCGCCTGGTCCAATGAACTGGTTTCGCATGTTCTGGAGCTCAAAACGGAGCCTCCTGTAAAAGACGTTGCTTCAGCCTTTACTCTTCTTCGCAGGGATCTGGAGAACGTGATTCCAGGCTTACGGAGCGATGGATACACTTTGCTGGGCACTGGAATGCATCCCTTTATGAGGCCACAGGAGACTGTGCTATGGCCAGGCGAAAACGGACCTATATACCAGGCCTTCGATCGCATCTTTGATTGCTCCGGTCATGGATGGTCCAATCTACAGAGTATGCATCTTAACTTCCCGTTCAAGGATGACTATGAATTCGAAAGGTTAATGGCCGCTATCCGTTTGATTATTCCTCTTTTGCCGGCCCTTTCTGCCAGCTCTCCGATATGCGAAGGTAGCTGGACAGGATTTCATGATTATCGTCTGGAAGTGTATAGAAAGAATGCTGCGCGAGTTCCTTCGGTTTCCGGTCGGGTTGTGCCTGAACCGATCTTTGACCCTGCCGAGTACGAACAACGGGTGCTGGGCCGGATTTACGAAGATCTTAAACCACTGGATCCAGAAGGAATCCTGAGAGAGGAATGGGTAAATGCCAGAGGAGCCATTGCTCGATTTGATAGAAATGCAATAGAGATTCGCGTAATCGATACTCAGGAATGTTTGAGCATGGACATGGCCATAGCCTGCATTGTCAATGAGGCATTGAAAGGCCTGGTGGAGGAGCGATGGTCCGATCATAGTTCACAAATGGCCATGGACCAGGAGATCCTGGTTGATACATTTTTATCGGTGATTCGAAATGGAGGCACGGTTGAGCTGGATGATAGGTACCGACGTGTTCTGGGACTCAAGAATCAGCAGACGGTGGAATCTGCCTGGAAAGAAATGTGCGAAAGATTGCATTTTTCATCCGAGCAGAATCTGGATCGTTCGGTGGAGTTTCTTCTAGCCAGGGGTAGCCTTTCCAGAAGAATTAAGACTTTTCTGGAAACGAAAGCAAATACAATTTTAACGTCAGTGCCGGTCTCCGTTGAGAACCACTTATTGCCCCTTTACGAAAGGATGGATTCTCCTCTGCAGCAACCATTTCTTCCCTGACCGGTATTGAAAAAGGAACTAACATGCAAAAAGGGGCCAATCAGGCGCAATGGAAATCGTAATTACCTGCGAACATGCCAGCAACCGGGTTCCGGCAGCCCTTCGCCATCGCATGCATCGTCAGTATTCTTCCTCTATCCTGGAGTCCCATGTTGCCTATGATCTATTTTCTGCTCTGGCCGCCAGAAGGCTGGCCCGCAACCTGGGAGCGCCGTTACTGGAAGGCCGATGGAGTCGACTGTGCATTGACTTGAACCGTTCCTTAAGCAATCCATCTGTGTGGTCCAGGATTGCTTCGCAGATGACCAAAGCTGAAAGAGAATCCTGGATAAAGTACCACATGGAATACCGTGCCAGGGCAGAGGCTGCCATTCGAAAAGCATCAATACGAAGTCAGGTATTGCATATATCGGTACATAGCTTTACCCCTGTATTGAAGGGTCAGAGCCGTAACTGCGACATTGGTTGGCTTTACGATCCTTCCCGCAAGGGGGAGGTACAATACGCTCGATGGTTTCAGCGGCAACTCCGTGAATCGGGCTGGAAAGTACGCCGCAACTATCCCTATCGCGGCATTGCAGACGGGCATACCACTCATCTGCGGAATCTGTTCGTAGAAGACAAATACATAGGATTGGAGCTGGAATTGAATCAATCCCTGGAAAAGGATGTCTTAAAAGTAGTAGACCATCTGTCCAGAAAGCTGAAATACCGGTAGTCATCGGTAGGCTCATGAAAGCATTCAGATTAATTACATTTCTCCCGGCCTTTTTACTCTTCGCCTGTGATTTTCAGGCCACCATTGATCTTAGCTTTTCCCATATAATGAAGGTGCTCCAGTCTCGGGGAAGCGACGGCATCCCGGCCCGGGCGGTAATTCGCATGGAGATGGCAGGCAAGGAAGCTTGCGAAGAAAAGAAAGGAAAGATGACTGAAATACTTTCCAGATACTATGGAAAACCGGAATCATCCAGATGTCTGGAAGAAGGAATCGGTACCTATCTGGAGGCAACAGTTTCTCTTGTAGTAAATCGCAAAGGCCTGGTGCGAGATAGCAGTATTACTTCGATTCTTCTGGAGCAGGATAAGGCTGGTATTCAGATTCGGGTTGCCATGGATCAGGGAAGCTTTAGACGAATGCAGGATGAAATGTCGGAGGCTTTCTTCCAGAAGCCGGAAATTGAAGACCTTCTTGTGGTCCTGAATTTTAGAAATGATACGCGTTCTTCTTTAATCAGCCAGGCCCGATTTGTCTATGTCGACGGAAAGCCGCTACCCATGGAGAGTAAAGTGGTGCTGGATCCGGGTAGAGTGATTGAAGTAAGATTGTCAGATGTTGCCAGAGATTACATATACCAGAATGGATCGCTGACTCTGCTTACGGTGGAGAAAACAGTAGATGGAAAGCCGTTTTCAGAAATTGAGTTTGCTCAGCCAGAAAAAAAGCCTGAAAACAAAACCGAAGGCCAGGCTACAACCGAGGGTAATCCGGAGGATTCTACGGTAGATCCCAGACTCAAAAACAAGAATTTCCCGGCGCTGGAGCAAAAAGTGCAGGAGATATTAAAGAAGGATGCTACTGGAAACGAAAGCAAGGTGGGTGGGGATTGATCCATGCGTTTCCGGGCAAGGGCCCTGCACAGAAAAAATGTCGGCGATATGCTGGTACTATTTTTTCATAACTGTTAATGCCTGAGAAGATAAAGCCAGGAAGATTGCACTGAACCCGGGAAAAATTTACAACACCAGAGATTCCAGCTTTCTATCGCAATTCAGAAATGCGGAGGTGAGCTCGGACCTGTCTCTGGGCGAAATCCACCACCATCTCCGGAGCGCCTTTAGCAATAAGAACTACCGGGGGAAACGTTCCCATGGTTCACTGTTTGCAATCATTCTTTTCGCATTGGCCATCCTGCTTCCTGCGGCCGTGAGGGCGGAGCAACCTTCGGGACTTACTCTAAACGATATCTATTTGAAAGTCCTGAAAAGAAGCGAACAGGATCAGATTCAGCAGCAAGATCTGGCTATCGCAGAAGCCAGATACAAACAGAGCCTCAGCTCGTACTATCCGGAAATATTTCTTTTTGGGCGAAAGACCTACAATGATCGTTACGATGACCAGGACAACGAGCAGCTTCAGGCTCTCATAAGGCAGCAACAAAATCAGAACAGTACTACCTCTTCCACAACGACCACAGGTACCACCGCCAGGGTAAATGACCCCTACCAGGTGGGAGCCGGGTTTCGCTGGCCCATCTTTAGCGGTTTTCAGACCTATCATGAATCCAGAGCCAGGGATGCCGAAAGAATCTCATCCAGATACAATCGTCAGCGGTTTCGAGAGCTTCTATTTCGCGACGTGGGCGAGGTATATTTTCAGGTTCTTGAATATAGAAAAACCATCCAGATTTTGCAGGAAGAGCAGGCTGCTCTGAGAGGAAGAATCGGTGAATTGGCACGTAGAGTAAACATAGGTCGTTCTTCGCAGGGGGAATTACTGGCTGCTCAAAGCGAATACAGCAGTTCCAGGATTGAGCTGGAAAGAATCAAGGGTCTTGAGGCCACTTCGCTGGAATTGCTGGCTTTTCTGATGGCTGTCCCGGCAGAAGAGATCGTGCTGGCCGACCCCGGAGAATTGCCATCCCAGGATTCCCTCACTGCCTATCTTGAAAAAGTTGAAGATCGAAAGGATCTTCGTGCTGCTATGAAATCCCTGGAGGCGGAGCGATCCAGGATGCAGGTAGAGGAAGGCGGCCATTATCCTCAGGCGAACGTAGAGGGTAGCTACTATGCCAGCCAGAAGCCGGACTATGGCCGGGACTGGGGCATTACGCTCAGTATTGAAATTCCCATTTTCCAGGGCGGTAATACCTACTATTCCGTGAAAGAGTCCAGGGCTCAGGTGCGAAAAAGCGAACTGCAGTTGGAGGCCTTGAAGAGATCCGCATCTTACGAAATTCGGTCCGCCTACGTTGATTATATCAACTCATTGAGCCGTCTGGCTCTGCTGCGAGAATCTGTGCAGATCAGCCGGGCCACTTACTATGTGCAGGTCAGGGATTATCGCCTGGGTATTGTAACAAATCTAGAAGTCCTGAATGCTCTGCGCGGATTTCATGCTGCAAGACGCGAACTCACCAGAATGGAAATGCTTGTGCGAATGAATGAAATTCGTCTGCATGTGGCTGCCGGTATGGATTCTCATATTCCGGATCCGCCTGCCGGTTCAGATGATACTGAAATTCAAGAAGTGCCTGCAACCGAGGATACTCCGAGGGAAGAACCTGGAACCGAGGAAACTTCCAGCGAAGAATCGGCAACCGATGCAAGCAGCACCAGAAAACACCCCGGCGACGAGGCCATACTTCTAATGCTATCCCGCCATGAGTCCGGCAAGCTTAACTGCGGTCAATTTTGCTCAGGGCTATTGGAGTTCAGAAGTTGAGACTGTCGGATATTTCCATCAAGCGACCTGTGCTGGCATGGATGATCATGTTCGGGCTAATCATCTTTGGTACCGTCTCACTTGGTAGACTCGGAATTAGCTACATGCCGGATGTGGACTTTCCTCTTCTGAGTATTCGAGTAAACTGGGAAGGCGTGGCCCCGGAATACATGGAAACAGAAATCGTGGACCGGGTGGAAAAAGAGATCATCGCTGTGGAAGGGCTCAAAGAAGTCATTTCCTCCATTCGCCAGGGCAATGCAAACATTCAGCTGGAATTCGATATCGATCGAGACATTGACGTGGCAGTCCAGGAAGTGCAGACTGCGCTCAGCCAGCTGAGGCTGCCCACCGGAGTAGATCCGCCGGTGCTTAGAAAGAACAACCCGGATGAAAGCCCCATTCTCTGGCTGGGTCTTAGCGGAGACAGGACTCAGTTTGAATTATTTCGTCTGGCAGATCAACTGGTTCTGGACCGTATTCAGCTGGTGGACGGAGTAGGGGAGGTATTCGTTGGCGGATCTGCGGAACGAAATCTTCGTGTCTATGTAGATAACAGAAAGCTGAACAAATACGAACTTACCATCCTGGATGTGCGAAATGCAATTCAGCAGGACCATGCGGAAGGGGCCAGCGGGTATCTGGAGAATCAGCAAAACAGTTATAATCTGCGAACCATGGGTGAAGCCCAGAGCATTGAGCAGATGGAGCGAATTCGCATCACGCGGCGCGGTGGCGGTCCCATCTATCTTTCCAAAATCACACTGGCAGATGTGGCCACGGTAGAAAATGGATTAAACGACGCGCAGAGAATCAATCGAGTCAATGGGCGAGAAGCCATTACCATCGGAATCAAAAAGCAAACCGGAGCCAATGAGGTTCAGGTAGCTGAAAATGTTCGGGCAGAGATTGAAAAGATAAATAACAATTTGCCGGATGGGATTCGAGTAAATGTAAACTTTGATGGAACACGTTTTACAAAGGAAGCCATTGAAGAAACCCAGTTTACGCTCATTCTGTCTGCCATACTAACCGCCCTGGTTTGCTGGCTGTTTCTGGGAAACTGGAGTTCCACACTAAACGTCATACTCTCTATTCCTACCTCCATCATAGGAACATTCATCATCATCTATTTCATGGGTTTTACCCTGAATCTGTTTACGCTTCTGGCGCTATCTCTGGCCATCGGAATCGTGGTGGATGATAACATCATGATTCTGGAAAATATCATCCGTCATTTTGAAATGGGCAAAGACAGAGTGAAGGCGGCCAGAGACGGAGCCAGACAGATTACATTCGCTGCCGTGGCTGCCAGCGTGGCCATTGTAGCCATCTTCCTTCCGGTGGCCTTTATGGAAGGAGTCATTGGAAAGTTCTTTTTTCAATTTGGAGTCACCCTTTCCGGTGCGGTGGCACTTTCGCTTCTGGATGCTGTTACTCTAACTCCCATGCGAGCTTCCCTGACTCTGGTGCATCAGGAACGGGAACCACGACTGGTCCGGGCCGTACGCAAGACACTTGAGGCGATATCTACCCTCTATCAGAGAATACTGGTTCGAGTCCTGAACCATCCCTATCTGACCGTTCTGGCTTCGGCCGTTGTGTTTACTCTTTCGCTCAGTATACTCCTGGTGATTAATCGAGAATTTGTTCCTCCCCAGGACCAGAGTCAATTTGGAGTTCGATTTGAAACGCCCATGGGCTCTTCCATCCATCATACAGACGAGAAGGGTCAGAACATTGAAAAGTTTCTGAATGGCAGATCGGAAGTGACCAGTTTTCTATCCATTGTGGGGGGATTTGGCGGTGGAGAGGCGAATACAGGAGTGTACTTCGTCAGTCTCAAAGGGAAATCGGAAAGGGACATTGGCCAGTATGAGTTTATGGATGTGCTGCGAAAGGAAATCAACGGAATCGATGGTATGCGGGCCTTCCTTTTCGATTTTTCCAGCAGAGGGCTTTCTGCGCGAAGAAGTCAGCCAGTGGAATTCAGCATTCGAGGCGGAAACTGGGATGAATTGAAGAAGGCAGCCGATGCAATACTTGCAGAAATGGAATCCACCGGGCTCTACGAAGATGCCAGTATGGACTATCGCGAGGGGATGCCTGAAGTCCAGGTAATTCCCGATCGTCAGGAGGCTGCCCTCAGGGGAGTTACCATGCAGAACCTGGTTGATACGGTGGGGATTGCCATGGGAGGAGTGCGCGAAGGTCGATTCACTGGAGACGGGCGAAGGTACGATATTCGTCTGAGGTTACTCAAGGATCAATGGAGCCATCCAGATGACATTCGAGATCTGAACGTGCGAAATGGCTACGGCGAACTGGTCCCTGTGCCCGAAGTAGCAAAAATTCAAACCCAGCCTACGGTTCTGAATCTAACCAGGATCGATCGCCAGAGGGCCATACAGATTTCTGCGAATCTCAAGGAAGGGGTGGGGCAGTCCGAAGCTACCCGAAAAGCCGAGGATATTGCCCGAAAACTTCTAAGGGACGATTACGGGTATTATCCTGGAGGCGGTAGCCGTGAATTCGAAGAAGCCTTTACCAGTCTGAGTGTGGCTCTGTGGCTGGGCATTCTTGTGGCTTACATGGTACTGGGAGCTCAGTTCAATAGCTTTCTTCATCCGATCTCGGTATTGATGGCATTGCCTTTTTCTGTTTCAGGCGCCTTTCTGGCACTGTACATTACCGGCCAGAGTTTGAATCTCTATAGTATGATCGGACTCATACTTCTCATGGGGATTTCCAAAAAGAACTCCATTCTGCTGGTGGAATTTGCCAACGAGCTACGTCGGAAGGAATTCATGCCGGTGAAGGAGGCACTGCTGGAGGCCGGTATGGTTCGCCTTCGTCCAATCCTGATGACTTCTCTGTCTGCCATTGCGGCCGCCATTCCACCAGCTCTGGCCATTGGCCCCGGAGCAGAATCCAGGATTCCCATGTCCATTGCCGTAATCGGCGGAATGACTGTGTCTACAGCCCTTACGCTGGTCGTAGTGCCGGCTGTGTATTCGATCCTTTCACGATTCGAACGATCCAGGTGAGCGCAGGTCCTGCCCCTCTCCGGAGCTGCCCGGGTTCCGTGGATAGCGAGAGATGAGAGCCAGAAGGGATGCTCCGGCTACATAGAGAAATTGACTGTTTCCGCCCATAAAGAAGAAAACCAGATTCACCATGGTGGCTCCTTCCACCATGGCATATCCCATGATATGATTTGTAGTCCATTGCGCAGGCGATGGAGTTTTCTTCAAAGTGAAGAAATATACCCCGAAGATCCCAATCAGTGCAATCGTTAGACCCACCACAAGGTAGGTTGTCGGATCCTGCATTTCGCGATTTGCATCCGTCATCAGAGTGACCGCAGCAAACATTATGCAACCGGCGATTAGAGCCAGAAAAATCAGTCGCACAGTGTTGACTACCTGAGGCGGAAATGAACCATTATTTTCCATAGAGATCTATTCTTCAGGCCTGTAGAATGGGTCAACGAAAGATACGGATGCTTATGAGGAATCGGGGGGCTGCAGATGACGGAACTGGAAGTCTTTGAAGGGGATATTACCACTTTGAAAGTGGATGCAATTGTAAACGCGGCCAATGAAGCGCTGGCAGGTGGAGGCGGAGTGGATGGAGCCATACATAGTGCGGCCGGACCAGAATTGCTACAGGCCTGTAGATCCATTGGTGGTTGTCCCACCGGCGAGGCCGTGATTACTCCCGGGTTCAAGCTTCCTTCGGCGAATGTTATCCATACCGTGGGACCGATATGGAGAGGAGGCCAGTCCGGGGAACCGGAGCTTCTGGCCAGTTGCTATCGAGCCAGCATCCAGCTGGCAGAGACTCATGGTTTGCGCTCCATTGCTTTTCCCTCTATTTCAACCGGGGTCTATGGCTATCCGCTGGAGGAGGCTGCAGCAGTCGCTGTGCGTACTGTACGCAATGCGATAAACAAAGCGAGCACTCTGGAAAAAGTCATTTTTTGTTGTTACGATCATCGGGCATTCAACGTCTATAGAGAAACTTTGAACTCTAAATAATGTTCTTTTCTAAATGCAAATGGTTTTGACTGGAAACTGGTCCATGGAATCCGAGCAGAATGGAGCAAACAATCAAGAATAGCTCCGGGAGGCAAAGAAGCAGTTGGAAAGTAATGTAAATACCTTTCCGATTGTGATCACCACTTGAATGCGAGGCTACTTTAATTACAACTCCTCCGCTCCTCTGGAGCCCCGAATGCGGGATAGAATCCTTGAATGGGTTGATGCAGATCCGGCTCTTCTATCAGGAGCCAGGGTGGGTGCTTCTCCGGCCTGGCTGGAAAGTGCCAGGACCACTATTGCCGGTGGCCCCGGACTGGAGGAATACCAGATTGCCTTTACCTCAGGTGCCACAGAGTCCAATCGTCTTGCGCTTGAATTTCTATATCATCGTTACATGGGTTCCGGTCTTACCGATGCATCCTTCCTGAGAAACAAGGTTCTGATCTTTGCACTGGAACACAGCAGCATCTACGAGCAGGCAAAGTATCTTCGAAATCTTGGCTATGATGTACTTCTGATTCCCTGTGATCCGAACGGTGTAGCCGATGTAGACTTTATCCGGGATAATGCTGGCACAGATACGGTGCTGGTAAGTATGATGTATGCCAGCGGCGAAATCGGTGCTGTACAGCCAGTAGAAGAAGTGGGTTCCATCTGCGAACAGTTCGGAATCCATTTCCATTGCGATGCCAGCCAGATTCCTGGAAAATACAGCCCTTCCTGGTTTGGTAGTCGGGCCAATACTATATCTTTGTCCGGCCATAAGTTTGGTGGGCTGGCCGGCTCCGGCGCCTTGCTCTATAGAAAGCAGCCGCCGGTGGCTCTGCTCTTTGGAGAGGAACTGAATGTGCGGCCCGGGATGCCCAACAGGTTGGGCATTCAGTGCATGGCCCAGGCCTGGGCATGGACCCAGGAAAATTTATCCCAGAAGCTGGCCTCAATGAAAACGTTGAGAGATCTGTTCGAGCGAGAGCTCAGAAGCAAACTTCCAGGTATTTCTTTCATAGGCCAGGGTCAGAATAGATTGGCCAATACCTCCGCCATCTTGCTTTCGGACGTGCCTCCGGATCGAGTTATGACTCACATTGCCAAGAACCATCAGGAAGTGGGCTTTCTCTGTGGCAAAGAGGGGCTTCATAGCCCTTCCAGGGTTTTGCTGGAACTGGGGAAAGGAACTTACGATAACTCAACGGCGCTCTGCATTTCCCTTGGCGCCAGCACGACTTCCGCAGAAGTTTCCATGCTAATAGATAACCTTACCTATGTCTTGAATGGTAGCAATGGCAAAAATTGAGAGCATCTGCGCGGCCGACCTCAAAGAAAAAAGCGAAGAGCCAGAGACTCTTCGCTTTTTTTGAATTCAAATAGCACGGATCCGGTTTCTGGAACCAGGCCTTGCTACTATTTAAAGAGAGACCTTACTCAACAGTGAATTCACCTTCCAGCTTGAAGCTTGCGCGGATGAATATTTGCTGGTCCCTTGCTTTTTGACCTGAATAGTCCTGGATTCTGAATCCGCTGGAACTGTTGTATCCCAGGTTCTGGTAGAAGGTCGGGATCTGTGCGAAGGTGCTGGAATCTGCCAGGGTTTCGGATATTGTATCTCCACCAGGAAGTGTAAATGCATCCAGGGCAGAGGATTTGGCCGGTCCACCGCGTGAATCCGTGGCAGTAACCTGAGACCATCCAAGGCTGACCTTGAAATAGTCATTCACATGCCAGGTAACTCCAGCGATCCATTCTGTGAAAGTGGCTCTGCCGAAATCTACAGCCAGGGCTTCTGAATAAGTGAGATTCCCGATGGTATTATCTGCAGCATCCAGCGCAAGAATCTGACGCCAGTAATCTCTATTATCGTGGGTGGCCAGGTTATTGGATGTGCTGCCGCTACCATTTCCTGTAGCAAATCGAACAAAGGCCCCCAGGAAGCGATAGCGACCATGCCAGAATAGATATACCATATCGCCGCGCTGGTCTGCCTGGGACAGATAGTTGTTTCCCAGATCTGTAAATGTTCCGTTCAGAGTTACATCCGGTCTGATTCGATAAGCGGTTCCGCGACGGTCCACTTTCTGAATGAATCCGGCACCAATGGTGGATTCGAATTCCGGAGTCACAAGTTCATAATCCAGTTCCACGCCTGTGTAGTAATCCTTTGCGGCCCGGGAATTTCCCTTGTAGATAGCCGGTCTCAGGGTAGTCATAATGTTCGCGCAAGTTGCAGTGGGCGTAGGTCCTGATGCGACCATCGTAACCGAATTGGTACAGGCATCTACGGCAGGCATGCTGGTATCCTGACCGGAAAGTCCCACAACGTTCTGTACGCGAAATGGAGTGTTTATGTGAATTCTATGTGTTCCTTTCTTTCCCAGAGGGCTGAAGCTGAGCATTCCGGTAAAGTCCAGACCATAGTTCGAAGTAACTCCATTGCTAAGTGAAGTCAGAACACTGGAAGGAGTAGTCATTCCTTTCAGTCTTGCCTGAGCATTGTTTGCATCGCTGCCTTCTCCGTTGGAGAGCAGAAAGTGAGCGGAAAAGTAGTCAAAGGAAAACAGGGCACTGATTCCTCGCTCTGTAGAAGGCGAGGTTCCAAAGTCATCCCAGGGAGCCTTCGCGATATATCTGTGACCCCATATCTTCTGCAGGGAAACTCCTGCCTGACCATCCACTACCGGCGTATGCTGCTGCCCGAATCGAACAGACATCCAGTCTGTTACCGGCAGGTCTACGAAGGCATATTTTACCTTCATGTAGTAGGGAT
This sequence comes from Spirochaetaceae bacterium, assembly GCA_002729885.1. Classification (GTDB taxonomy): domain Bacteria; phylum Spirochaetota; class Leptospiria; order Leptospirales; family Leptonemataceae; genus UBA3465. The sequence goes on along the minus strand of PBUB01000014.1, from coordinate 123,052 downwards.
TATCGCTACTGCAATTAAAGCCTGAACAGGAATCCGGAGGATTTTGCTCCTGTTCCAGTGTGAATCTAAACCCCACTCCTTTTTCGTTGCCCTTGTAATGTCGGCCGCGAAAATCAAAGCGAGCTCGTCCCAGGCCAAAGCCGGTATTCTCACTGCCAGAGCCTGCTGTATCCGGGCCTGTAGGTTGGCGATCCAGCATTTCAAATCTTGGCCATATCTCAGCACCGAGCCGCATTTTGAGCTTTCCATCTTCCGCGCTTGCTTCGGTTCCTCCCAGAACCCAGGCAAAGATGGCGGCGGTCATGGAGGCTTGGATTAGCCTTCTCTTTGATCGAATCATTTTATTCTCCAATTTGTAGCCAATATGAAAGTGGAACGTAATCATTCCGTATTTCATCTGGTATATGTCTATGCTATAATTGAAGAGTATGCGACTTTTTCTGTTACAATAATGTGTCAGAGGGGTAACGGAAGGATTTCCGTTCTGTAACGAAAGATCAAGTGGTTGGAGGGTAATTTCTGGTTCTGTCCAATGTCACTGGAGCGATGATGGACCGTACCTTTGTACCAGTTGTCAGTAAGATTGCAAGAATCGTCCGTTTTGTCGAATGCTGGCGCACGAATGCCCGAGGACGAAAAAACCCGGGATGGCTACCCGGGCTTTTTCAATATTTGGCTTCGTCTATCTTCCGCCGCCGCCGCGTCTTCTTCCGCCGCCACCGCTGGCCGCTTCCCGGTCTCGGCCCCTTCGGCCGCCGCTTCGGTCATTTCTGTCGTTGCGATCTCCGCCACGATCGTTTCTGTCATTCCTGTCGTTACGATCGTTTCTATCGTTACGGTCACCGCCCTGTTTTCCGCGGTCATCGCTTTGAGTGGATTCTCCGCTTCCGTTGGCCCGGGTAAAGATCATTTTACCGGCTGCAGTCTGGATGATTGAAGTAACGTTTACCTGTACTGTTTTGCCCAGAAGGTTACGGCCGTTTTCCACAACAACCATGGTGCCATCTTCCAGGTAACCAATACCCTGGTTTTCATCTTTACCTTCTTTGATTACATCGATGACAATATCTTCACCTGGCAACACAATAGGCTTCAGAGCGTTGGTGAGATTGTTCAGGTTCAATACCTCTACACCCTGCAATTCTGCTACCTTATTCAGGTTGAAGTCATTGGTAATTAGCTTACCACCGGTTTCCAGAGAAAGCTTCACCAGTTTGGCGTCCACTTCCCGGGTATCGGTATAATCAATGTAGCTGATTTTAACTCGGACCGTACCCAGTTGCTGCAGTTTGTTCAGCATTTCCAGTCCACGACGACCGCGATTCCTTTTTATGGGATCCGGCGAATCGCTGATTAACTGAATTTCACGCAGTACAAAGTTCGGGATAATGAAGGGACCTTCAATGAAGTTGGTCTGTGCGATATCCAGAATCCTTCCATCAATAATGACAGAGGTATCCAGGATTTTTTCGGTTGATGCACCGCCCTGTTCATCCTTGCGAAACCCACCGCCTCCGAAAATTCGAAGTCCAGGTCTCTGAGCAAAGAGATAGCCGCCATAGCCAAGAATGGCTGCTGGCAGTACATACAGATAAGGTGCAATAGACTGCAGGCTTGCGCTGGCAAGTCCAGCAGAGGAAAGCAGCCAGGCTGCCAGTCCGGAAACAATAAGTCCGGAAAGAATTCCGGTGCTTATGCAGAAGAATAGTTCGCCGCTTATTCCTTTGAATAGTCGGTCCACGAAAAAGAATGCAAGGGAGATGGCAAATACCACTCCGCCTGCCAGAGCTGCAGCAGATAACTCCATTCCAGCGGATGTGGAAAGGAAAAAGCCACAGGCCCCTCCGGCCAATGCTGCCAGTAAACGATAAAGGATGTTCATAACTCAAACCCTTCTAATTGAAATTCACACCCATATTGGGTGCTTTCTTGCGGCCAGGGCCGCCCGGATCTACCGGTGTCCGACTTCAGCCGGATTGAGCTATGGACGAATTACGAGAGTACTTCGGAAATGAGGTTACTGGCCTCTTCCGTGGATACGGACCTGGCCAGGGCGAGTTCGCTAGTAATTAGCGAATACGCCAGCTCATAAAGGCGGCGCTCCATGAGCGAAAGTTCTTTATCCCGGGCACGTTTATAGAGGTTTCTACACACCTCAGCCACCGAATAGATCGATCCAGATCGTATCTTATTCTGGTTATTCTGATAGCGGATCTTCCAGTCCTCTTCAGTGTCTACTTCATCCTTTTTCAGGAGGTCCAGAACCTTCTTTACGTCCTTCTTCTGAATGATAGGTCTGATGCCGCGCTCTTTGGCGCTATCTACCGGGATCATCACCTTCATTTTGCTATTTTCAATCTCAAGAATGTAGCAGAGGGTTCGCTTTCCAAGGATGTTCTGATTTTGCACAGCGGAGATCTCTCCTACACCATGCATGGGATAAACAACATAATCTCCTACAGTAAAGTCCGTGTCCGCCTTCTTAGCGGCAGTGCTGCTCTTCTTCTTAGCTTTAGGGGCCGCGGTCTTTTTCGCGCTGGCCTTCTTCTTTGCAGCTTTCTTTGCTGTCTTCTTTTTGGCGGTTTTACTCTTTGCCTGGGGCATAATTCGTCCAGAATAGCTCTTAAACGGCTAGCCTAGCACGGATTTCTGCAGGGTCAAGACAAATTCAGGTCCAGAACCCAGGCAGATTGCATCAGGAAGCCTGGCCAGCGGATCTGGAGAATAGATCTTTCAGCATCTCTTCCAGAGATTTGGGACTGATGGGCTTGGACAGATAGGCCTGAAAGCCCGCCTCCAGGATGGACCGTCTGTCCTCTGCACTGGCATAGGCTGTAATGGCCGCAATAGGTCTGTCCGGAGGTACCAGTCCACGGGATCGGATCTCCTCCAGCATCTGGAATCCATCCATCTCTGGCATCTGGATATCGAGGATGATCAGATCAAACCAGTTTTCCGTAATGAGGTAAAGCGCCTCATCGGGCCTGGAAGTGGCGATGGTCTTATGCCCCTGCTTCTGTAGCAATCGCTCCAGCAAATACAGATTATCTGGATTGTCATCCACCGCCAGAACTGTGAGATTCCGGATCGGACCAGTCTGATTTATGAACTTCACCTCCTGAACACCGGAGGAGGCCTCTGGAAGCGGTATCTGCACTCTAAACAGGCTGCCCTTGCCTGGAGCGCTTTGAACTTCGATCTTTCCGTCCATCTTTTCCACCAGAGACTTGCATATGCTCAGTCCCAACCCGGTGCCGGATATTGTGGTCTTCTGTCCATCCCGGATCTGGAAAAATCTCTGAAACAGACTGGATTGCTGTTCCTCCGGGATTCCGCGTCCTGTGTCCTGGACTTCGATCAGAAAGACTCCGGCGGCGGTATAGCTGGTCCGAACCTCCACCCATCCGTGGTCCGTGAATTTCAATGCGTTGGAGATCAGGTTTCCTGCAATCTGAAAAAGCCGATGAGGATCTCCCAGCAATCGGGGAGGTAAGTGCTTTCCTTCAAAGATCAGTTTAACCGGACCATCCGGGGAAGGAGCATAGGTTAATTCCAGGGTCTTGAGCAAATCCCCGGGAGAGAAAGGCTCCGTTTCAATCTCAATGTTTCCGGATTCAATCCTGGAAATATCCAGGATATCGTTCAGAATATTCATCAGTGTTCGGCCGGCTTTCTGAAATACCTGAAGGTGCTTCTTCTGTTCTTCGTTTAACTTTGTATAGGCGAGTAGATCGGCCGTTCCCAGCAGTGCATTCATGGGTGTGCGAATCTCATGGCTCATGTTTGCCAGAAATTCCGATTTGGTGCGGGAAGCCTGCTCTGCGATTCGCTGCGCTTCCATCTTTTCCTCCACCATCCTCTGTAGATTGACAGTTCGCTCCGCTACAATCTTTTCCAGGTCCGCTTCTCTTTTTTCGTTGCGAAAGCGAATCTTGTCTGCAATGGCAAGGGAAATGAATGATACTTGATATAGAATTCCAATGTCGATAAAATGTAGAATAACCAGCGCCGGAGCATTTTCGCTGCTTCCCTGAACCAGTACTCCCAGGATTGCACTGAAAGGATATCCCAGGTTCGCAACAAAAAAGAATCTGGCTGGCTTGAACCCTTTTCCCAGGGCAGCGAAGCTCAGTGCAGAAACAAGAATAGTTGCAGGTACCATTATTGAATAGAGCATTCGATTGATCTGATAGGGAAAGACCCAGGATAGAAGCAGTACCAGAAGAAAGGAACTGGCCGCAATGGGCGAAACTCTGGCCCAGGCTGTGTTTTGAAGCGCATCTCTGGCAAATGAGTTGATCCAGAAGAATAAAAACATGTTAAGAGCGCAAATGGCACTCAGCGCAATTTCCAGTCTGTATTCCAGAATCCAGGGAGGTAGCCATACGTTGGCCAGTCCCTGAAAGAAAGATCGATGCAACAGGAAGATCAACAGCAAAAAGACATAGTAGATGTAGTCGATTTCTCTGGAGAAGAGCCAGATCGTAAGACTGTATAATATGAGAATGAACAATGCACCAAATACAATGCCATCCATAAATAGAATCTGCGAAAGATCGATCTGACCTGCCTGAACCAGGAAAGGAAGTCTGGCGGGCAGTTTCTCATTGAATCGAATCAAATAGAAATGTCTGGTTGATTCCTGTATCGTAATGTTAGTAGAGAGAAACCGATCCAGGGTAAGTGATTCCTGTTCCCAGGGGCCCTCGGAACGGGAGTAGAATTCCAGAGACTCCAGAAAAGCGTTCAGGATCATTAGCTGCCCGAACCAGGTATCAGTAGAGCGATTCTCCAGGCAGAGCTGAAGCCATACCGGCGACGTAAAGCCCAGATTGAGATTATCCAGGCTTCGCATTTCCCATTCGGAAATCGGTGGAAGCAGATCTACGCTGAGCGGACTGCTTTCTTTGTAAATGTATCCTTTGAGGCCCTGAACCTGAACATCGCCATCGGACAGATCCGGAAGCTGGTTGCATCTGGCCTGGCTCACTGCCTCCTCTGCATGGATGTAGTCCATAGGCAGCATTGTCAGAATTGCTGCGAATGTGGAGATGAGACAGAGTCGCCAGTTCGAGATGATCATTGCATAGATTAATTCCGGGGCATCTGCCCGCGGTTCCTTGCCAGTTCAAAGATATTGGACGAATGATCGTTCCACATTTCTGAACCTCTTTCATCGACAATTTCTTTGACCACCGATTCTGGCAATTCGCTCATGCTGGAGAATTCAGCCTTATACTGGTCTATAGGCATCTTTCCACAGAAGATATTACTCTGGTATTGATAGATCTGATGCTCCATCAAGAACTGTAATGTGTCGAAGTCCTCCACCGCCTCTGCAGTAATCATGGCTTCCCGGTTATCTGCCAGTCGCTTGCAATAATCGATAAAGGCCAGGTTGTCCAGGAATTTGATCTGATCTTCATTGGCTTTGAAGCGAAAGCTGATGGGATCCAGCTTGAACTCCTTGATCATTATTCCCAGTTCCAGCACAACCTGATGGCTCTGGCTCTTTACTCCAAAGTCATCTGCTGCGAAGCTCACTCCGCATTTCCAGAATTCCTCGCATACATCTTTCAAGGAAAATCGATGTTCCTCATAGGGTTTTTCCACCAGTTCAAAGCGAATATTCTTTGAATGGAGGCCCATGGTATCCCACAGCTTTTGTAGTCGTTGAACTTTCTCTGGCTGTGAAAAGGTGTCGATGAGTGATTGTGGCGAAATATTAAACTTTAGCAGGCCGGGAGCATTTTCGCAGGCCACAATCAGCTTTTCCAGAATCAAAAGCTCTATGCGGTTCAGATCCTGATCCGAAGGAATATCCTGAATCAGATCTCTGTAATTCTGATATACGCCACCACCTACGAAGACCTCGCCTCCCTTTACCGTAAACGTTCGTCGATGAGGGTCGTAGGAAATGGTGGGCTGAATCATCGCTTCGTTCGCGGCGCCTGCGATATATGTATTCGCACGATTGAAGTAGGTCCAGCTCCAGCGGGTAAGGTTATCCTTGAGGTTTTTTTCCGAGGCCTGCAGCAATTCCTGAAGGATCTCCTCTGAATCTGAAATATAATTGCATTGTGTGCGAGCCACACCAAAGTCAAAGAGGCACACCCGGTTGTTGGCGCATTCATCATGGAATCGGCCAACAGCGCTGTCTATGTTAGGAAAGTCCCGGCCCCGCCAGCTGGAGTAGGGGCTGATCCCCATGAGCAGGGTATCTGCATCCAGCATATGAAAGCAAAACTCTACGTCTGTCAGATTTAGAATGCTATGGACTTCGTTCCTTAGATAGGTGAGGAACTGTTCCATCTCCATACCCTGAATGTTCTGGTATCGGATCAAGAACAGAGGCTTCCCTCGGTTTGCATCAATGAACCTTTCTTCGAAGGTATCCAGATCCAGTAGCGGTTCCTGAGAATTCATGGGTCAGCCAGAGATCTCCGAATTCATGGGCCCTGTCAACAATTCCGGTTTTCCCGGCCCTATTTTTGCTCTCCCTCATCGGACTCGTCATCCTTATGCAGCCACTGGGTTTTATCCTCCACTTCCATGGACTTTAACTTCTCCAGGAATGCTTCCTCGGAATGGATTAGTCGTTTGACCAGCGTGCGAATCAACGTAGAAGCAAATTCAGGGTTGGCTTCTATAAGAGATTCCAGATGATCGGAAAGAGCCGACGAAAGTATTGTTTCTGTCATACAGATGGCAGTGGCACTTCTTGCCTCTCCATGTACCAGGGCCATTTCTCCGAATATTTCTCCTTCTTCCACTGTGGAAAGAGCCACAGGTCCGGTGCCTGTATCGCGCAGGATTTGAACCTTTCCCTTTTCCACCAGATAGAATCGTCTGGCAGGATCTCCTTCCAGAAAGACTATGTCTCCGGGTTCGTAGGTTCTGCGAGTTTGAGTTATGGTTCTTGGTTTAATGAATAGCTTGCGAAAGCCTTCTGATCCCGGGAAATGAAAGAAATAGAACAACCCCCAGAGCAGTCGGCGAATTCGATACCTTCGCTGGAATTGATGGAATCCGGTGGTCTCGCGATCGATGCGAATTAATTGGCCATCCCCCGGACGTCCCCGGTCGCCGGAAATTTCCACCGTGCTGAAATCAACAGCCGGGCTGGCTATGCGATCAAAGCGAAACTGAATCTGCTTGTCTTCACCGGGTTCAATGTTTCCTCTCAAATACAGGGATGCACCACTGAGTTCATAAGAGATGCCAGAATTTACAGGAGCCGGTATACCTTCTTCGAACACTTCCCAGTCCAGTACTATCGGAATACGAATCAATCTTCCTTTGAAGAAGTCCGGATTCACCGATCCAATTGTAAGAATGGAAACTCCAATGGATGCAGGCAAAAGCACAAACAGCGCAAGATACATGGAGTAGCTGATGGTCACTTCCAGTTGGATCAATTCCGGCCTGATCAGGACAACTACCGGCATGGCCAGCACCAGGATGGCCAGGATATTCTTCGCAGCTCCTGGAGGTAGACGAAAGAAAGGTGCCGAGTGATGGACCTGGTCGGTGGATGCAAGAATCCACTTTTCATAACCTTTCTGGCGGTCCAGCAGAGCCCATTCCTCAAACCATATACCTTCTGATTCCAGATCTCCGCGAGTGGGCAGTGTCTGGGCACGGGAAATGGCAGCTTCCACAATGAAAACTGGCAGCAAAATATGCAGTGGTATACTATAGTTCCAGGAATCCCCGGTTAAGATGCTGAAGTCGAATATTCCATGAAGCAGAAACGGAATCAGAAATGCGAATATAAAAAAGATCCAGCCCTTTCGCTTACGTATGTAGCCCAGGCCCAGAAGATATCCCATGATGCCCATGCTGGTAAGATGCATGGAAACCGAGCTAAACAATCGAAGGTATACAATCTGACTTCCATAGATCCAGGCATAGGCAATGTTTTCGACGAAAGAGAATCCAGCACCAATGAGAATGGCATAGCCGATGGTATTTTTCACCGACATCTGATCCCGATCCCGAACCATCATATAGCTCAAGGCCAGCAGACCCAGAAGCTTCTCTGGAAGAGCGGCCAGCAGGAATCCCTGGGTTACAGGGGTTAGCTCCTCCATCCGGTCCGATGTATGAGGGGACAGAAGTAGCAATGCCACAGCAATTACAGCGCCGGCCAGGAATGCCTCGGCTACGGCCACAAAGGATCGCACCTTACCCAGCCGATTGTAATAGACTGCGTAAAAGATCAGACAGGTGACCAGGGCGGCTGCTAATTCTAGAGAGGGCATGGGTCCTTCTATAGAGTATCGACCTGCGCACCGGTCTGGATTCAGCGGCCCTGGACGGAAACTCCGTATCTCGGGCCAGCATCAGGTTCAGCATTGGTTTTTGGGTCTCGGGAATCCAGCGGCCTTCCAGACATCTTTCCAGCCGGACCCGTCATTGCGCCTGTATCGGTGTATTCATGGCCCACCTGTTATGTGTTGCAGGTAAGGCAGGGAAATTTTATTGTTTCTCGTTCTACGTACGGCAGAACTGGCAGCATGAGCGATTCTGACCTGGTCATTCCTCCTCTGCCACAGGTGGTGATGGAGATCATGAAGTATGATACCGAATCTCCGGATTCAAGTGCTGCCGAGGTGGAAAAGCTAATAGCCCCCGACAGGGGAATTTGTAGCGAAATCCTCCGGGTAGCCAATTCCGCCTATTACGGCCGGTCAGGACGCATCAAATTGATGCGAGATGCAATCACATTGCTTGGGCTCAAGGCCCTGAAAAACCTGATCATTTTTATAAGCACCAGGCAAATTGCCACCGATCTAAAAAGCCCTGTATTCAAAAAGTATCTCACCGAGTATCCGGTACTCTCGGCTTTGATTGCTGAAGAAGTGGCCAAACGCTTCAAGCATCCTGAGCTGGCCGATGAGGCATTTCTATCTGGACTTCTATACAATATTGGCATGAGTATCCTGGCACTGAATAAAGGTGACCATTATGCATTCCTGATCGAGCAGGCAGAGCAAAACGGCTTCGATCTTAGAGAGCTGGAGCAATCTTCCTACGGTACTACCCACGCTGAAGCGGGACGAGAAGCTGCGAAGAAATGGAACCTGCCGGAGTCTCTGCTGCATAGCATGGAGCTTACAATTACCAATCTGAATGGATCAGATGACCTGGGAAAGATCACAGTCCTTTCAGCGGCTCTGGGTCAGGCAGGGGCAGGGATTCCGCTGGATGCAAAATCTCGTGCAGCAGTCCAGGCGGCCTATCAGACTTCCGGAGATCAAGCGGACCCATTCGAGAAGATCATCAGCGAACCTCAATTAAAACGGTATAAATCGCATCCTTACTTTCAGCTGGCCGCCGGCTAAAGCATATGGCACAGTCCAAAATCTTAATAGTCGAAGATGATCCAGATCAGGCTGCTCTACTGGATCGGTTTTTGAGTCAGTGGGGATATCAAACAAAGATAGCTCCCGATGGACCAGAAGCCCTGGAGTTCATGGAGAGCTTCGATCCGGATCTGGTCTTGCTGGACATTTTCCTGCCTCAGCTTCCCGGCCTGGAAGTGCTCAAGAAGATTCGCGCTCACGATAAATCTGTATCTGTACCTGTATTCATTATGAGTGCAGATGATTCAGATGAGATTCGCATTGTGGGTATGTCCACCGGTGCCAGCGATTTCATCAAGAAACCCATTCAGCTGGCCGATTTGAGCATGCGAATTCAGCAGGCGCTGGAATTGCTTTCTTACAGGCGAAAGATTCATGAGTTGAATCAGAGACTGGAGCACGATAAGCAAAGGTTACTCCGCTACTTCTCCCGGGACATAGTAGAGAAAATCCTGAGTGAAGAGATTTCATCGGAGCTTGGTGGAAAAACCCTGGAAGCAAGCGTTATGTTCTATGACGTTCGCGGTTCTACCACCATTGCAGAAAGAATTGGCCCGCAGAAGTATGCTGAGTTTATTAGCGATCTATTTGGCCGCATCATGGATTTGATCTTTGATCATCAGGGTTCTGTAAACGAGCTGCTTGGTGATGGAATCCTGGCTACCTTTGGATGTCCCGATCCTACAGGCCGTGATGCAGCCAATGCTGTTGAAGCGGCGCGTGCGATTCGCAAGCTGATGAAAACCTACAATGAGAAATATCTTCCTCCTGAACTGCAAGAGGATGGTGTTCGCTATGGCATGGGTATTGCCACGGGTAAAATATTTGCCGGCAACATTGGATCCTATCAGCGTCTGAAGTATGCTGTAATGGGGGATCCGGTAAACACTGCAGCCAGAATCCAGGATCTTACTAAAGAAAAGAACGTAGATCTACTGATTGATGAAGCCACAGCTCTGGGGCTCGACAATTCCGAGTCTTTGACTCTTTCCGGTGATTATATGCTTCGCGGGAAGAAAGGCGCTGTAAAGGTTTTTGAAGTCAATCCAGTAACGCAGCCCTTGAGCAATTAATCTTTAAAATACTCATCCATATTGGCGTATTGTCCGCGAATCAGTCGTAGATCGGATGCGCGAATATCCCTTGGGTCCAGGTGTCCTGTAATTCTGGTAATATCCATCATATCCTGATGAAAACCTTTGAGGAAATGATGCACCCTGGTGGATTTTTCGGGAATATCCAGGCCTCTTACTCTCCAGGGCTGGTTGGTGGCAATGCCCGTGGGGCAGTGATTGGTATGGCACTTTAGAGACTGAATGCAACCCAGAGCCAGCATGGGTCCTCGGGCACTGTCAATAATCTCTGCGCCAGCAGCAAAGGCCAGAGCAGCATGCACTGGAGTAAATACCCGGCCAGATACGCTGAGTACCACTCGATCTCGAATCTTGAGCTGTGTCAGGCGGCGATGGAGCATCGCACAGCTTTCGATGGCGCTACCGTACCCCACATAGTTCATAAAGAGATTGGGCCCTGCACCTGTACCTCCATCCGAGCCATCCAGCTGAATGGCATCCGGGCCCTTGCCGGTCTTTTTCATTGCCTGGCAAAGTAATTCCACTTCCTCGGGGTTCCCCAGGCAGAGCTTTATGCCCACCGGCAATTCTGTGGCCTGGCGAATGGAATCTATGAAATCCATGAGCCTGGATATAGTTTCCCGCGGGCTGGCAGCCAGGATCTCAGCATGCTGGGAAGGACTGATGGATGTTTTATGAGCCGGGATTCTTCGCACAGCTGCAATCTCCGGTGTAACCTTGCCCCCCGGAAGGTGTCCTCCCAGGCCTGGCTTGGCGCCCTGAGAAATCTTTAGCTGTATCATTCCAATGTTTGAATGATTGTTGATCAGTTCCTTCAATACCTGATAGTTTAGAACCCTGGTGGTCTCTCCATTGTTCTGCTGAATCGCATCGCCCACGCCGTACTTGGCCGTGCCAATTTGAAACACTACATCGTTGCCGGCTACCCCATGAGGCCCGTAGCCTCCTTCGCCGGTGTTTACATAAGATATGCCTTTTGCTCCGACGCTCAAGGATTCTGCAGCCTTGTAGTTGATGGATCCATAGCTCATGGCAGAAACGTTTACTACATTGCGAACGTAGAATGGCCGTACTCCCTTTCGCTTTTCGCCTACGATAACCTCATAACCGGGCTGTCCCAGAGAACCAGGAAAGTTCCGATGCAATATTCTGCATCCTGTGGTGGTTTCACTGTCATAAGGGTCCAGCTCGGTTCCAAAACTGGACATGGGCTTCAGGGCTTTGGACTTTTGATAGATATAATCGCGAACAATGCGGGGTATGGGGCGACCACTGGTATTTGTTTCGTTGAAATACTGTAGATATTTATCCCGCAGCTCACGCTCAAATAGATACCGCAATCTACCCAGGGGGCCGTAGATACGTACAATGGCATGGTCATCCTGGATGAAAGTTTCTCTGATTCCGAATATTAAAGCCGCGCCCAGAAGAGTGGCACCTGCAGCCAGCCATCCAAAATAATAACCAACTACAGGGCTTGCCAGTGCCGTTAGAATCGAAAGCCAGCGAAACGGGTTGTCCAGGAGCGGGGTATAACCCGGCGGAGTGAGTGCTGCCTTCCTCCCCTTTCTGTCGATGGTTTTCAGGATTTTCTTACTGGAACTGGATATATCGTATGCCATTTGTTAACCTTTAATTCCCGGTGATGCCTGCCTGGTTTCTAACCGACCAGTATGAGATCACACTGTGAATTGCGATCAAGAACAATCCTCCGCTTTCGCGGGTAACTTCATCGTTGTACCATTCCGCTTCCAGCCCCTGAAACAGGCTAAAGCCATAAAGCAGACAGACAATGCTCAGTAAAGGCCAGATGATGCTTCTTAGAATGAGCATGGACCTGTTTTTCAGCCATCGCCAGGCTTCGGCAGCGGACAGGATGGCGGGAATAAGATAAATGGAGATCCAGAAACCGGGGTCTGGATCGTTTCCCTGCAGAACTGCCGCTACAAGAAATAGAATAGCCATGATTATTTGATAGATCCGCACAGGTTGATTCAAGCATGGTCGGAAGAGCGGTCCAGCTTTTCTATCCAGAGAGATTCATTGATGCCTGGAGAAATCAGGAGATATTCAGAAATATCCCGGGACAATCCAATTCGAACGCAAAAGAGACCAGGCACAATTCTTCAAGGATCCATCACCAACCGAATTCCTGCTTTGGCATCGGAAGAAGGAGAGGGATAACCTGCCGGTTGTCGGGCATCGGCGCGAGCCATGTCCGATGGCAGATAATAGGCCCCACCTCGAATCACATGAAAAAGATGACCGGAGTAATCCCGGGCATTGCCCTTTCGAAACCTGTGGCCCGGATAGGGCTCAAAGTAGCTGGAGGTCCATTCCGGTGCATTTCCGCACATTCCCAGGATTCCGTAGGGACTGGCATCCTGCATAGATGCGGCCGGCATAAGACGAGGGGCCCCGGACCATTTTTCCCGGGTATTGCAGAGATCCGGATTGAAGCGACCCATAGGATAATCCCTGGGGCGATTGTTCAGACTGGCGGGTCCGCTTTCATCGATCAGTACGCTCAGTCCTCCTCTGGCGGCCATCTCCCATTCCAGTTCGGTGGGCAGCCTCTTTCCGGCCCAGCGTGCGTAGGCCTGGGCATCGGAATAGCTTGCTTCACTGAATGCCAGGTCTCCGGTACCTCGCGGAAAGGTGCCCTGCGCCTTCCAGGAGGCGGGCAGTGGATGTCCGGCTTTCTGGCAAAATCTGAAATACTCTGCGTTGGTCACTTCGGTGCGATCCATATAGAATCCATGGATGCGCGGCATTCTTGCTTCGGATCTATGAAAAAAGAAAGGATTGTAGTTGTTCTTCGAGGAGTCGTAGCCCTGACCATAGACCAGAAGATCTTCTGGAATGTAGTTCATCAATTTTCCATCCACCGGATGCTGGAGGGATCTCTTGATTTCAGGCTCCGGTAGTCGGTAATCCACCGGGGGTTTGTAGGGCCTGTAGCTTACCTCTTCTCCCAGCTGGATGCCCATATACAATGGGCCCGGCCTCAAATCATTGCTTCGGTGCAGTCCAAATAGTCTGTAACTGTTTCCGGTGACCAGAACCCTGGTGCATAGAAATCTGCCTACCTCGGCTCCCTGTCCGTTTCGCAGGGACCACTCTCGATTGAGAAAATATTCCTCTACCCGAGCATTGCTCTGGCGGGCCAGGTCCTCCCGAGCTTTGCCCATAACCTCTACCACCGCCGACTCCGGTCCTACGGAAATCACATGAGCGCGAACAATGAACGCTTTTCGATCTGCTGACGGGGATTCCGGTTCTTCAGAGCCCAGGGATAATAGGCTGATCATCAGGATGCCAGAAATAAGTATCCAGACTCGTTTCATATCAGGTACATCTTCGGCTCTAAAGAAGAAACCCTGCATTCCTTCCTGTAAAGGGGCCCCACTCCATGCCCGTTTCAGCTCCGGTAAAAAAATCGAAAAAATGGACCATAACCTCGGATTCTGTCACGGCCCGGGATTATAGTAACTCCAGAATGAAGCTGAGCTGGAAGAGAAGGAAAGCCCTGGTTGCGGGGAGCAGAAAACTGCTTGACTTTTGTTCAGTATTGACTTATTCTCAAAGAGACAATAAAGTGGTATTATGACCGGGTTTTTTGTGCTATGCACCAAAATGGGACATAAACTATTTGGCATAAAATCCGTCAAATATTAGGAGAGAAAAGGAGGCTGGAAATGATAGTACGAAAACTAGAAAGCCCATTGTATCAGAAGAAGAAGCGCGAGCCGCTGGCCGGACAGGGATTTGAACATCCATCCACTGCCAACTCCGAGAAAAGCTTTGATCAATATCTGCTGGAAGCTTTTCAGGGTGAGGTTGTGGCTGAGGATAATCGATTCCACAGCAAGGTAAGCGAGCTCCAAAGAGAAAACATTATACGTCTGAGCCAGCTCTAATAGCCCCTTTCCGCAACCGGGGCTATTGGAGCTTCAAGGAATGCCGGATCCCGCTTCTGGTGCTCCCGTAGACTCTTTGTCCCAGAAATCTTCCCAATTATTAGGACTTCAACTGAATCCTCAACGTCCCACCGCGGACTCTGTGAGCTGTTTCCAGCTCATACAATCTTCCATCACATAGACCGATCGATGGTCTGGATTTGACCCGGCAGTCTTCTTCATCCGAACCCCAGTTCATACACTATTGTAGAATTCAATTGCGCAATTTGCAACTATGCGTATCTTGATCCTGGGACAGGAATATTAATAACTATGTATGAGCAAAATTTTAAACTGATTCGAGATTTAATACAGCGACAGGAGCCTGTGTACGGAATACTCTCCTTTATCGAAGATACCATCGGAGCCATCCGCGCCGATCTGGGTCCAGATTCCACCACGGAATCCTACAAACATCTGGAGGAAATTGCCACTGCCCTGGAGCAAATATCCAGGGAGCTGGTCTAGAAGTAACGTTTGGATTCGGTCATGGAAATGTGACCTAAGCGCTGAATCGGTTATTTTTCAGCATCAGTGCTGGAATGGCCTGAAGTTCCAGGGCAACGGCAAGAGAATCCAGGAGAGCTCAGAAGAACTCCAGAGACTCTATCGAGTCTAAGGGACCTTGAGATGCACAGGGAAACATCAAGAATAAGTCAAGGGTGAATTAAGAACCTGGTTTTTGATTCTGAGTAGAATACAAGAATCCTTCCACTGCCTGCCTTAGCTCCGATGGCTGAAATGGTTTAGCAAGGTAGAAATCCGCCTGTTCAACATCGTCGCTATCAATCTCCAGTCTGGCAGATAGTAGCGCACAGGGAATGCTTCGCAAAGATGGATCCGATTTGATCTCCGAGATCAGGGCAGGACCATCCAGTACAGGCATCATTACATCGCTCAAGAGTAAATCCGGGGAATGCTTGCGGGCCAGCTCCAGGCCCTGGGCTCCGTCTTCTGCCAGAAGAATCTCATATCGATGGCCCAGAACATGCGCTATAAAATTTCGCATATCCTCGCTGTCTTCTACAACCAGAATCCTGGGTCGATGTTTCTCGATTTCGCTCAGGTCCTGGTGGTCAAGATACTCCGACTCGCTGTCTCCGCGATACAGGCTGCTTACCTGTGAATCCGGGGATGTGGGTTCCTCCAGTTCCAGCGCCTCCAGGGTAACAGAGAATTTGCTTCCTTCGCCCGGAGTAGACTCCAGTTCCAGCTGTCCATCATGCAAATCTATGAATTCCCGAACAATGGCCAGGCCAATGCCGGTTCCTTCCTGGAAGCGACTGCGAAGACCTTCCCCCTGAAAGAACCTTTGAAAGATTCTATTTCTGTCTGCTTCATCGATTCCAGGGCCGGTGTCCAGAATAGATACGCGCAGCTTTTGCTCATGCTTTTGCAACTCTACTGTTACTTCTCCGCCAGCAGGTGTGAATTTCATTGCATTGGACATCAGATTATAGAATACCTTTTCCAGTTTCTCCGGATCACCCAGGGTGAATACCTCTGGAGCGATGCTGGTTAGAAGATTGATGCCCTTTCGCCTGGCCATTTCGTGATAGGATTCTGTCATCTCACTCAGCATACGACTTAGATTCACAGCTTCCAGATGCAGAGTAATCTGACCGGCCTCGATACGAGACAGATCCAGCAACTGGTTGATCAGTCGAAGTAACTGGCGGGCATTCTTCTGCATGGATGCCACCGGCCGCTTAAATTTTTCTGAGATGGGCCCATAATCTCCCTGGCTTATGCTTTCCAGTAGCCCGAAGATCAGAGTCAGAGGAGTGCGCAGTTCGTGCGAAATATTCTGGAAGAATAGAGTTCTCTGTCTGGTTACATCTGATAGTCTGCGATTCTGCTCTTCCAGTTCCCGGGTTTGCTTGGCTACTTCAAGTTGAAGATGTTCGGATAAATGCTCTGCAGTATGGAAGGCATGGGAAAAGCGACGCACCAGAATATAGCTCTGGGCAGTGACAAAGAAAATGAAAGCGTAGGGTAACAAATAGGTGCTGGTGATCAGTCCATCCGCCAGCAGGGTATCGTTGATACCTCCTGCCAGAAGTGCAATTAGCCCTGCGAAGCTGGACCCTGCACCCAGCTCCTTTCGTTTTATAGCCATGGAGATGCCCGCAAGCATTACCAGGGCCAGTACAAGAGCCCAGCCAAAATAGTAAATGGCATATGAACTGTAGACTCTTTGTGGAAAGATCAGGATCAGGGAGAAAACACCGGCCAGGATCCAGGCAGGTTTCATAAGGATCTGTGAAATCTTCCAGGGAAATACGCTCTGTAAAAATGCGAAGAAAACAGGTACAGCCAGAAATGCAGTTCCATAGTCAAATTTCATCATCCACTCGAAAGCAGAAACATCGGGCTCCGGAAACCAGCCCTGAATGTACTTCTCTGTAAGTAGCATTCGAAGTGCTATTGTAGCATTAAAGACTGCAAACCAGAGGCTTGCCCTGTCCTCAGGTCTCTGCGAGAACAGACCCAGATGATAGAGCGACATCAGAAGCAGCACGCCCAGAACCAGGAAATCCCGCGCTCGCTTGGTCTCTCGCTGCGAAAGTAAATCCTTTTCGGTCCCCAGAATTAAAGGATAGATCGCGCCTCCTATGCTATCGTGATAGTTGGCTACCTGCAGAACAATCCATCCGCTGGACATTCGCGAGGGTAGGGGAGAAACCAGTGGCAGATGCTGGGGTACGGAAGTGTCTTCTGAAGTACCCACAACTCCGTTGCTCATCACCGGTCCGGTGACCTGCCCTTCGGAGTAGAGATAGATGCGATACGCAGTCAGGGCATCCTTCATGCGAAATGCCAGGCGATTCATATCATCGGATTTGAGTCCTGTGTATCTCAGTAAAAAGGTCCCATGGCCCAGGCCAGGTATACGGCTCTCATCATTCAGCTTCTGACCGTTCCATCGTCCTGGTAATCGAACAGAAATGAAAGTCGAGTCCGGTTGATTCGCTGCAGGATCATCTTGATTTTCTGGAGAAGAGAGTTGCGCTTCCAGCCTTTCCAGGAGGGCGGGAAGTTCCCTGGCTGTGGGCAATTGATTCCAGAGGAGTAGCCATTCTCCGCGAAGCTCTACGGGGCCAGATTTTGAGAAGGAGTATCCCGAAAAGTCTATGAAACCTTTCTTGATACCGGGTTTGGATGCGGCCGTACGCGGACAGGCAGCCAGAGCGAATAGAGCCGGCAGCAACAGCAAAATCTTCAAGCGCCTGCGTAGCATATAGTAGAAGACTCCCAATTGAGGCTGCAGAAGCAAAAGAAATTCCTGAATCAACTGTTCATTTATTCAGTTCTTTCCGGTAAGCTCTCGAATTACTCGAAAGAGACTGGCCTGCCATACCGGTTTTACCAGGTACAGGGTCATACCGGCCGCATGTAGCTTTTCTTCGCTGGGGTCTTCTGCCGCGGCGGAAAGGGCAATAATGGGTACATCGGAATTCGCGCTGCGAATAATTCGAGCCGCTTCAAATCCATTCAGTCCGGGCATATTGATGTCCAGGATGATCAGATCATAGGACTCAGAGGTTGCCTGTTTGCAGGCCGAATCCCCATCCGGAACAATTCTCACCTGACAATTCATCTCTGCCAGCATTCTCTCCATCAGGATCTGATTGGATGGATTATCCTCAGCTACCAGAATTCGCGGCGCCTCCTGGAATTGCGGATTATCCGGAAGCTCTGTCACATCTGCTACCTCCGATTCGGCAGACTTGCGGACCTCAATCTCAAGTCTGAAGTCGGTGCCCACACATTCCGGAAACTCCTCCCGCAGCATTCTCGATGGTGATTCTACAAAAACAGTGCCATCCATCTTCTGGGCCAGCTGCTGAACAATATAAAGCCCCAGGCCAACGCCGGGCACTACATCATCGCCCTGTCTTCTTACCCGGGAGAAAATGCGAAATATGTTTTCATGCTCTTCTGCTGGAATGCCGGCCCCTGTATCGGATACGGCTATGCTCAGGCGAATATGGTCTTCTCTTCTGGCGGGTACCTGTTCCACAGTCACCCGGATGAAGCCCTTCTCTGCATATTTGATTGCATTGGAGACCAGGTTCGTCACCATCTGCTTGATTCTGCCAGCATCCCCGATAGCTCTCGTCGGTACAGAATCGGAAATCGAAAACTCGAATGTGCGATCATACCTCCTGGCATTGTACTGATAGGCCAGGAGAGTATGTTCAAGTATATCCCTTAACCGTAGTGGCTCCATCCGGAGGTTTAGCTCTTCGCTTTCCAGCTGAGTTGCTTCCAGTAAATCGCTTAGAAGCCTGAGCAAGGTATCTCCGGAAGAATGGATTACTTTTAACAGTTGTTCATGCTCGGAGTCCATGTTCTCGCGAAGCAATAGATCTGTAAGGCCCAGAATGGCATTCAGTGGAGTTCGAATTTCATGACTCAGTTTGGCCATAAAGCGGTTCTTGGCTGCAGATTCGCTCTGAAGATTGGCCACAGTCCGTAGAAGTGACGTTTGATAGTATTCCAGTTCGGTAATATCGCGCGCATTGACTACCAGCATGGGCTCGTCTGCAATGTCATAGTCCAGGCGAAACGTGCCTTCCAGAATGCGATAGGAGCCATTCTTATGCTTGTAGCGGTAGCGAACATCCGGCGGAATAAGGTCTCCTGATACCAGTTGTTCCACCAATCGTAGAACACGGGGGCGGTCGTCTGGATGCACGAGCTCTGCAGCATCCATCCCTTCCAGGTCAGCTTGAGTGTAGCCCAGGAGAGCCTGCTGCGCAGGGGTAGAATACTGAATCCTGTTGTTCAGATCAAATACTCCAATTAAATCCCTGGCATTTTCCACCAGGGAGCGAAATCGTCTTTCCTGCTCTTCAAGCTTTTTTCTGGACTGAACCAGGTTCTTTCTTTCCTGGCGGCCTGCCATGATTCCAGCCATGGCCTCGGTAAGTGCATGCAATTCGATGAGAGATTCTTCAGTGTAGGGCTCCATGCTATTACCTGCAACTGCAATGGCGATGGTGCGACCCTGATAGACCAGCGGAATACCCAGAAATCTATGGATGGGGCTATGACCGCCAGGCAGACTTCCGCTGGAACGTTCATCCGCAGTACCGTGATTTGCAATAACCGGTTTTCCTGTGCGAATGGCCGCCCCGTACAGACTGTCCATCCTGTCAAAAGTGGAGATGCCTTTTTCAACTCCGGACAGCCAGTTTCTGGACCAGGCATCCCAGGAGATGTCTGTAATCGCGCGAATGGTTAATCGCTCGGAATCTTCGCCCAGTTCTCCGATGAATCCCAGAGGGCTGTTTGTATAATCCAGGAAAGTGGAAAGCATTCGGTAATAGATCTCATCGGAGTCAGGATCTTTTAGATGGTCCAGCATGAGCTGGCGAATTTCGCCCAGAAGATTTCTGTTTCGCTCAACCTTGCGTTCGGCCTCGATTCTCTCTGTGACATTGCTTATAGAGGCAATGGCTTCAACGTCTCCGCCCTTTCTGCGAAAGGACAAACCTATGTTTAAATGTAAATCATGGCCCAGTTTATGGCGGCCTCTCAAGACCCGGCCCCTTTCCATCAATTTGCTTTCCGGTTTTTGAAAATAGGACTCCACCATCCTTTCATGAACCTTTTGAATGGATTCCGGAATTAACAGTGAAAGCGGCTGACCCCTCAATTCATCTTTATTGTAGCCAAATATATTTCTTACAACCGTATTGCATTCGCGGATGTATCCAGAATGATCGCAAACCAGGATTCCTACGGGCAGTCCCTCAAAGAAGTGCTGATCTAGCACAGATCTGGATTCCTGTTCCATCATAATGATTACTAACTTCTTGCAATTGCACCTAGTGTCCTGAGAGATTTCAGGCAGGGAAGCAATAGCGCCGTCAGTTTATCAGATCGGCTGTACCTTTCAAGTAGATAAGACTGGATTGCAAATTGAAATCGCTCGCAGCCGCAATAGTGTGGAAATCTATTGATTGCAACTGGAGTCGAGCGGAACCAGGTGGAACCAGGAGAGCTACAGAGACTCATTCGCATTTTCACTTCGCAACTACTTAAAGTCCATTGGAGGTCTGTCTGGTGAGTACGTAATGTACGATTCGATCCTGATCTCCGGGTCGAATTCGTTCGAAGGCAAAGTGAAAACCGGCCCGGGACCCTTTAACAAATCGCACCGCGCACTCAATCCATTGATCTTCCAGATGGATTCGACAGGGAAGCACCGAGTCCTCCAGATCCAGTGCGTAAAGGGATTCAGGAATTCTTTCTGTGCCAAAACCACCGCCTCCGATGTTTGTAATCAGAACATTGTGCCCGGAAAGTACCGCCGAAATGGTACCAGGAGTGCGAACAAATCCCCGGCGATGAAGTCTCTGAACTTCTTCTGAATGCTCCAATTGAATTACGATTTGCCGGGAGTCTATACGCTCCTGCTGCTCGGGTGCTGGCGAGGATTCCAGATTCCCGGCCACAGTATTCCCCGGTGTTGAAGGTTCCCGGCTGGAATCAATTTTTATAATTTTGCACTGGCACTGATGCAGTACGCCGTTTTTCTCCCAGGATATTTGTACCAGACTTCCTGGAATTAATTGCGCATCTATCAGCGACGGGGATATGATTCGCAGGGACCTGGAATCGTTGCTCAGTACCTGAAATTCCAGCGAGACATCTTCCTCTGCCTGCACAGATATTGCGTGTCCCGGATTGAGCTCTTCGGTGGACTGAGTCATTCCGCTAAATCCATGCCCCAATCCCAGAATGGGTTTAAGCAACCTGAGGGGCCGACGCAGATCCGGCTGCTCTTCGATAAGAATGCCCGCGAATCGATCAAACAGAGATGGGTCTCTAAACAGTCTATGGATTTCGAAGTCTCGCTGCGCCTGTTCCATGGCATGGGCCAGATCTTCCATCAGCTGTACTGCAGATGGAGGTAACGTCCTTTCTTCCAGTTCCCTTTCGAACAGGGCTCTACTTCTGTCTCGGGCCCGATTACTCTTCGCTGTATCTGACTTTCTCTGCAACCAGACAATGATAATTACCACAAGCATCAGGCCTGCCAGAAATCCCAGGAACTCCTCCAGAGTGGCACCCTGAACTCCCTGGCCCAGGCCGCTGACGAATTCCTGAACCCTTTTTTCGTTCCAGAAAGGCATGGAATTCCATTACTTGAGTTTTCTGGATTCGTCTCCCTGCATCTTGCGAAACAAAGCCATTTGCCCCAGATGGTAGGCATTGTGATCTATCAGCAGTATGGCCTGCCTGGCCAGAGTCTGTCCGGTACCATGGGCGAAAGGCTCAAACAAATCCTTGCTTTCATCCTGAATAAGAATTGTCATCTCTTCCCGGTCAAAGCGAAACTCCTTCATCGAGCGATCCCAGGCCTCTGAGTCTGGAGGCTCCGGTTTTTCGGGCCAATAATCCGCCGGCCAGTTGAGATGCCTGAAACTGGAGCTACGACTGAAATCCAGGATATCCTTCTGAGCAATTCGCAGATGCTCCAGAAGCTGGTAGGGACTGTAATTTTGCCCTGGTATAATGCGTCCCTGTAATTCTGCAGGATAATCAGTCAGTACTTCTTCTGCGCTCACATGGGCATCGGCCCAGGAAAGTGCACGGGAAAGTAGCTCGCGAAGTTCTTCCATAGGCTAAGGATTGCAGGCCTCCTTGCTGGAGGCAAGAGAAAGCAGCATTTTATAGTTCCAGATTCAGGTCCTGAATCATCTCCAGGATCACATCCAGGAGGCGCCCGAGCTGATCTCTGGTATGGCAGCTATGGATGGCGATTCGCAGTCTGCTGGAGCCCGGAGCCACGGTAGGGGGGCGAATGGCACGCACATCCATTCCGATTTCCTTCAATCGCCGGGATGTTTTGAGGCAGACATCGGCTTCGCCCAGCACCACAGGTATTATCGCAGATCGGGAAGAAACCTGGATTCGATTTTCTTTGAGTAGATTTTTGAAATAGTCTACATTCTCGCGCAGCGCAGCGATTCTGTGGTCGTAGACGTGGGATCTAAAATTCTCCAGGATTCTAGTGATCAGAGCCGCAAGTACAGGTGGCTGGGCTGTGGAGAAAACGAAGGATCGGGCGCGGTTTACCAGAAACTGTCGAAGTAGTGGATGACCAGCTACAAAGGCACCCATAATTCCGGGAGCCTTCCCCAGAGGAGCGCTCAGTATTACATGCGAATAGGGATCCCTGCCTGCCAGCTCCTTTTTGAGCGAAGCCAGAAGTCCTGCCCCTGGATTTCCTGGAGAACCATAGTAGCCCAGAGCATGGGCTTCATCCAGAAACAGAGTTGCATCGTACTTTCTGCATAGATCCAGCAGGCCCGCCAGGTCAGGAATATCTCCATCCATGCTAAAGACAGATTCGCACAGAATCCAGCGT
Organism: Spirochaetaceae bacterium; assembly: GCA_002729885.1. Classification (GTDB taxonomy): domain Bacteria; phylum Spirochaetota; class Leptospiria; order Leptospirales; family Leptonemataceae; genus UBA3465. The sequence continues at coordinate 100,245 of PBUB01000014.1, read as the reverse complement.
CTCTTCCTGGGAATCTTTTTCTTCAATAGAGATTCCAGATGATTCAAGTCATTGTGCTGGAAATATTGCTTCTGGGCTCCGGAAAGGCGAACTCCATCCAGCAGGCTGGCATGACAGAGTCGATCACAGAATGCAATGTCGCCCGGGCCGGTAAGGGCCGAAAGCGTACCTACGTTGGCGCTATATCCGCTTTGAAACAGGAGTGAGGAAGGGGTTTCGGCCCAGGCGTTGAACGCATTCTCTGCTTCGTCGAAAGAAGGCCAGTGTCCACGAATCAAACGGGAACCGGTACTCCCAACTGTAACGTTAGTTCCCGGCTTCTCTTTCAGAAGTTCCTGAAGTAGCTTCCAATGACTTCCATCGCTGTTCAGGCAGAGATAGTCATTGGATGAAAAATCTAGAAGTTCCGGTTCAAATCTCAATTGCCGATGTAGAGATTGACTTTCCCAGTTCTTAATTTCCCTTTCCAGATGTTCAAGGTAGGACACAGATCCAGTGCTCTACTACCGGGCGATGGATCAATGATTTTAGACACGCTGCGGCAATTTTGGTCGACAGAGTTCGTCATTTTTTATTAAGTTTTTTCTGTGTCCAGTTGCGCTCTTTTTACCCATGAACTGTTTTTAAAGCATGATACAGGGATGATGCATCCAGAATCCGCCCGGAGGTTGGAAGCCATTGTGAGCCGCATGGAAAAGACTGGCTCCATCGGCCGGTTCGCGTCCCTGCAGCCAAGATATGCATCAAGAGAGGAAATCGGATTGGTTCATGCCACGGATTATGTGGATGTAGTGGAGCTGTATTCGAAAAGCGAAAGATCCCTGGACGGAGACACTGTAACCAGCAAGCATTCCTTCGAAGCAGCTACCATGGCTGCCGGGGCCGGGCTGGCGGCTGCCGATGCAATTCATAAAGGAGATATTGATCGGGCTCTTCTTCTGGTGCGACCACCGGGACATCACAGTCTTCCTCAAAAAGCCATGGGTTTCTGTCTATTCAACAACATCGCCATTACAGCTCGTTATCTGCAATCCCTGGGTTATAAGAGACCGGCTATTCTGGACTGGGATGTGCATCATGGTAATGGAACCCAGGATATGTTTTACTCCGATCCGGATGTACTCTTTATTAGTCTGCATCAGTTTCCTTTCTATCCAGGGACTGGTGCCGCGGCCGAGCAGGGAGCCGGTGCCGGTCAGGGATATACCATGAATATTCCTCTGGGAGCAGGCACCGAGGAAATCACATACCGTGAGGCATTCCAGGGTCCCATACAGAAAAAGCTGGAAGATTTTAAGCCAGACATCCTGCTAATCAGCGCCGGTTTCGATGCTCATGAAAAGGATCCACTGGCTTCTATGGAGCTTCGCACAGCCAGTTTCGAATGGATGAGCCAGTGGGCTATGGGTTTCGCCCGCGAAAATTGCCAGGGAAGGATCATTTCCTTTCTCGAAGGCGGTTACCATCTGGATGCTCTGGCCGAGTCCGTAGAGGTGCATGCCACAACATTGCTGGGCTAGAACTCACCGCCCAGACTTTCCAGGCCTCGCTGTATCCAGGTTCTGGTTTCTGCAGGGTCTATGACGCCATCGATTTCCAGATACGAGGCCATGTTGATGGCTTTTCCCCGTTCCAGGGCTTCCGCCAGGAGCTCTTCGTAACGCTTATGGCGTTCATCCCAATCTCGAATTTCTGCCAGCTCCTTTTGAAATCCAATCTTTACCTCTCCTTCCAGGCCCATGGCGCCGAATTCGCCGGTGGGCCAGGAGATGGTAAAGACCGGAGCATGGAAGCTACCGCCAGCCATAGCCATGGCTCCCAGACCGTAGCCTCTTCGCAAAATTACAGTGAACATGGGCACCGAGATTTCTGCTCCGGCGCTGAAGAGTTCCGGGGCCCAGCGGACCAGGCCTCTGGATTCCGCATCCGGGCCTACCATAAAGCCAGGAGTATCGCATAAAGATAGCACCGGAAGCTTACCTGAATCGCAAAGCCGCAGAAAGCTGGATGCCTTATCGGCAGCATCTGCATCGATGGCTCCTGCCAGGAAATTTGGATTGCTGGCCATCAGTCCCATTGGTCGCCCGGCGATTCGAATCAAGCCAGTAATGATAGACTTTCCGTACGCTCCCTTCAGTTCCAGAAAGGAGTCATTATCGCACAGCAATTGAATCAATCTATGGATGTCGTAGGTTCTTTTGCGATTTTCAGGAACCAGATGACGTAGGATCCGCTGATCCTGAATGTGTCCTGCTGGCAGGGGGCCCTGGAAGTAAGATAGACATTTCTGAGCAACAGCCACGGCCTCTGAATCGTTATCTGTCAGAATGTCTACTACTCCAGTGCGATGATGCATCTCTGCAGGTCCCACTTCCTCTGCGCGAAAACTGCCCAGACCTCCTCCCTTGATTATTACAGGACCGCCCATACCTATGGTGGCCTCTCTTGTCGCGATGCGAATATCGCTGGCCCCAAATAATGCGGCATTGCCTGCGAAGCACCGACCATCCGCTACTGCGATGCGAAGAGATCGATTCTTGAGAGCAGCAAACTGGCGAAAAGTAGGAATATCCAGCCCTGCTACCGCCGGAACATCCACCTCCCCTGGTCGTCCACCTCCTCCTTCTGTGAAGAGGATCATGGGCAGCCCCAGCTGCCGAATTACATGAATGAGTCGGTCCGTCTTTTTATGATTAAAGGCACCCTGGGTGCCGGCAAAGACTGTATAATCATAGGACATGACAGCGCAGCGTGCCCGTTCGGGTCCAAAGCTCTTGGCATTAACAGTGGCCAGACCTGTAATCAATCCATCCGCCGCAGAAATCCGAATCAATTCCTCCAGACTGCGTCTTCGTCTCTGGGCTGCCAGAGCCAGGGCTCCATACTCTATGAAGCTGCCTTCATCGCACAGCCTTGCAATGTTTTCTCTGGCTGTGTTTTGCTTTCTTTTATGCCGTTTACTTTTAGCCTGCTGGCGGTGCTCGTCCTGATTTACGGCATGTCGATCCAGAACTTCCTGCAGATCCGGACGAACCACCTCCAGGTCCATGCCGGACTCAACGCTCATCTCCTCCTCGTCGCCGGTGGGACGAATGAGCATGAGGATTTCTTCTGCTGCAACCGCATCGCCAGCGGAGCACAAGACCTTTTCCACAAATCCGCCTACCGGACTGGATATCTCATTTTCCATTTTCATGGCAGAAAGCAATGCCAGAGCCTCCCCGGCTTTGATGCGATCCCCCTCTGCGGCTTTCCACTCCAGAAGCTGGCCGGACATAGGACTGCGAATCTCCTGCAGGCCCTCATGAAACTCTTCGTACTGACGGGCTCGGTCCGTAGCAGATTCTGAAGTCCCTGGAACCGATGGGCCCGACGATGTTCCGGAAGCCAGGAACTCTCCTGTTGCTGCTTTTGCTCCCGTTGCTCCCTTTGCTCCCTTTGCTGAAAATCCATCCGGGATTCCCTCTAGAATCGCGGATGCGCTTCGGTCCAGAAGGCCCGTATCTACAGAGAATTTCTCCAGGAAGGGTTGATTCAAGATAGAAAGCAAAATTCCCTGATTGGTAGGAGGTCCACTGAGAACCAGCTCAGTTAATGCTGCTTTTGAACGGGACCAGAGGCTGGAAAGATCGTCGCTGCGGTTGAAAACAATTACCTTGGCAATGAGCGAATCATATGTGGAGGGAGCATTGTAGCCGGAATATGCATGGCTTTCCATGCGAATTCCCGCTCCTCCCGGAGGTATGTAACTTTGAATATTGCCGGCAGAAGGAAACACCGACCCATTCGCATCGATGGTTTCCATATTTATTCTGAATTGCGCCGCATAGCCCTTTCTGGGGCTCATCGAATCGAGCCCCAGATCTGAAACACTCTCTCCATTTGCGATGCGAAGCTGTAGAGCCACCAGGTCAATGTCGTAGATTTCTTCTGTGACAGTATGCTCTACCTGTAGTCTTGGATTGGCTTCTATAAAGACTGCCCGATTTGTCTGCGGCTGATACAGAAATTCGAATGTAGCCAGACTACGAAGGCCGCTGGCCCGGGCCAGCTTCAATGCATACTCCTGAAGCTGATCGGATATCTCCCGCGAAAGTCCTGGCGGCGGCGAAATCTCCACAACCTTCTGATGTCTCCTCTGCAAAGAGCAGTCCCTCAGGCCCAGCGAATAGGCATCCTGCCCATCTCCCAGAATCTGTACTTCCAGATGTCTGGCAGACTCCAGCATTTCCTCTGCATAGATCTCGGATGATCCGGTGGCCATATTTCCTTCTCTCTGGCATGCAGCCAGCGCGCTTTCCACTTCGGCTTCCGTGCGAATGATTCGCATGCCTCGGCCTCCACCGCCGGAAACAGCTTTGAGCATCACAGGCCCGGATAAACTTTTTAGAAACTGGATCCCTTCGCTGGCATTGCGGATTTCTGCCCGTTTAAGGCAGGGTACGGAGTTTGCCTCTGCCAGCTCCAGCGCGGACCATTTATTTCCAAACATTTCCAGAGTTCTGGACGTGGGCCCTATAAACTGGACACCGTTTTGTTCGCATAGAGCGGCGAAACTCCAGTTTTCGCTTAGAAAGCCGTATCCTGGATGGATTGACGATTCTTGCTTTTTTGCTATCTCCAGAATTTCTTCCTGGTTCATGTAGGCCACCGGGCCGGCAGCACTCAAGGCTACTGCATCTGTGAAAGCGGTGTGTAGAGAGGTGCTATCGTCGTTGGCGTAGATTCCGTAGCATGGAATGCCCATTTCTCGGGCAGTGCGTGCGATTCGAAGTGCGATTTCGCCCCGATTCGCGATCAAGATGGATTGCATGATTCTTCCTTCGTAGTCGATTCGAAGGCTGCAACTATTTTAATATTAAGAGGGATTCCGATTCTGTGCAGCCTGCGCTTTCTCTGTCAGGAAATACGGGAAAGCCGCGCAGAGTCCAGCAATGTATTCTCGATTCCGGCGATGAGCCCGAACCCGGTTTTTGCTTCTGGACTATTAGCTGTATATCTGCTTCTGCCATTCCTCTGGCCCGAGGACAACCAAGATGCATTGCATCCTGCAGCCCCGAAAAATTAGGCACCTGATTGGAACGATCCTCATCGGAGCAGGAATAGACGATGATGCGAGAATCCCAGACATAGGACTCCTCTGGAACATTTTCACTCATTTTCATCCCTGTTACGTGAAAGGAACAGGCTCCGAGTAAGACCAGGGATAGCAGGAAAACTAATCTGCGTAAATATAGAAACATCTATGCATTGCCTGAAACGGTTCCCCATCTACGCCGGAACCGCTAACTATGATTATTCTGGGGTGTTCTTTAGCTGAATTGTTGAAGTGGCCGGTGAAATCCAGAGCGGAGCGACTGTTGAGCTCCTGGTCATCCAGAATCTTGCATCGTTCCACCAGAATGGATTCTCGAGGCCGACTTTCGGACGGAGCGGCAAATTCCATATAGGGGATGGTTTCACTGGCTGGAGGAGGCATCCTCTCCACCGCCTCATAAGGGGCATAGGCACTGGAAATGGCCGCGCAAAGCTGCATGGAACCGAATATTGCGTCGAATGCGTTCAAATCCTACCTCGCAGAATCCACAAAAATAAAAATGGAAATTAATTATGAAATACAACAATGCCGGGAAATCAAGTAGAATTCCTACCGGTGTAGGACCAGATCAGATTTCATGCATCGGTGATGGAGTAGGATAGAAAGACGCGATAGTTACCATCCCGGACTTCCCGGTAGATACTCCAATGTCCCGGACAGAGTTCTTCCAGGCGACTGCGAATATATCGTGTGCCGGTGCCTCGGCGGATCTCACTTCTGGATTTCTGTTTTGCGGGGGCTGCCATCGATCCGATTTCGGAGTCCGCGGGTGCATCACCATTATTCTCAACAGAAATGAATACTTCATTGCCAAAGGTGCGAACATTGATGCGGAAGTAGCCTTCCTGTCGCTTACGAAACCCGTGCGTGATTCCGTTTTCTACAATAGTGAGCAACACCAGCGGAGGGATTTGTGCCTCCAGCTTGCCAAGTACCTCAAGTCTAATGTCCTTTTCCATTCGAAGACTCATTACTTCGATATGATTTCGGCAGAGCTGCACTTCTGTTTCCAGAGGACATAGCTTCTGCTCCGAAAGTTCAATGGTGCTTCGTAATTCATCCACCAGGGCAAGAAGAAGCTTTTCAGCCCGGTTTGGATCCTCGTGCACCAGCTCCACTGCAGAGTTCAAACTGTTGGCCAGAAAATGCGGATGAATATTCTTTTTGAGCATTTCCAGATTCAACCTGGTGGCATGCGAAAGTAGCTTCTCACTTCGATTGGTAGCCTGCACCAGCTGATCTCCCAGCAGAATGACAAGCCCCAGCACCAGAAAAGCCAGAGAGTAGCTGGAGATTCGCATAGAATGCAGAACACTTAGAGAGACAAGAATATCATGAATCGCGCTGGCCAGCAAGAGAAGGACTGCAGCGGTCATGAGCCTGGCGTAAGGGAAGGGTCGAACCAGTTGTTTGTAGGCCAGGTAGGCCAGATAGGGACTCAGCATCAGGAATCCAACCTGCCAGATCCAGCCGCAGATTCGCACAACATTGATTCCGGATGGCAATGAAACAACGGTCAGGACCCCGGCCACTGCCAGAGCGAAATAGCTCATCCGTTCGCCTTTTTGAGATCCAAACCGGGACAAAAAGAGAAGAAACAATGGAACAATAAAGAACAAAAGAATGTATTCGGTTTTTCGATGCCAGAGAACGTTCTGCTGAAAAATCAGGTCCCTGGTCATGGTTTCTGCCACAAACCAGTAGGCCGAAACTACCAGCAGAAATCCGGAAAAGGCCAGGTGATATCGCTCTTTTTTTCGACGCAGACCCAGCCATAGATGCTGCACCGAAGCCATTAGATAGAATGCCAGAAAGGAGAATGCGATGATCTCCTGCAGGGTTCTTTGCTGCCACACCTGCTCCGCCGGACCGATTTGAATGGGGTCCATGGCCTGGATTGGGTAGTATCCGCGGTAACTGCAAAGATGGATTCGTAGCACGTTTGACCCGGAGCGAATGGCATCGGCAGGAATCACCACAATCTGGGGCCTGAAGGCACCGGGCTGATAGGGATTTAAAGAGCCCCTTTGCGAAATTAATGTATTGTTGAAATAGATTCGGGAAACATCGGAAAGACGTCCTGCATCCAGCGCGAAAGACTTCCTGGAATCGTCTGGATGGAGCCGGATATGGCTTTGCAGTTGCACACAAATCTGTTCACCTTCCAGGTCCAGAGCTGTGCTTATATTGTTGGGAATAATTAGATCTTCTTCCTCGATATTTCGGGTCCGCTCCATGGAGTTCGTATCCGGAGGGCCGCTTTCCGAATATTCCCCCCGGGATGACGAATCCGAATTCTCTTCTGAATTATCTATAGAGGAATGAGTCCCGGAAAGACCTTCGGAGGAATTTCCATACCGAGCCCCTTCCTTTGCATAGTTGGCCGGCTCTTGAATCTGAATTCTGTGTATGGTTGTAATTTCCTCGCTGCAGCTCAGAGCCAGTAGCGAAGTTAAAAGAGCGGCCCATTTTACAGAGCTTGTCTGTGAGATACGCCTATTTCGATGATCGTCAGAATCCGGCCCAATGGGCCCTGCACTGTCAGTTGGTTGGCCCGGACATCGGCCAAATAGAGCCCGAAAGAAAAAATTCAACCGTTCATCCTGGAAATTCACCGTTCATCCCGGCAGGTTTGACCCCGCCGCCAATCCATGTCATTAATACAGCATCCTAAAACGGATGTCCGGCATTGCAGACCGCGATCTGCAGGTCGGTCAAGTAAAGAAAGATGAAAAGAATGTTCATGCGAGGTTCAAGATGAATTCAAAGATTACCATGGCGGCTGCCGCCATTGCAGCGGGCTGTCTACTATACTGTGCTCCACAAAACGATGATTCAGCGAATCTGAATGCACTGGTGCTAACTGCACATGCGGCCAGCTCGGATCATATTCAGGGGCAGGGCACCTATAACGGTGTAGCGCTCAGCTATGATGCAACCACTCAGGGGGATGACTTCCAGACCGAGGTTACAATCGATGGTCAGACGTTTACTGCTTCTCTGGGAGCCGATGGCTCCATTCAGCTGGATGGAGGAAATGCTGTTCTAACTGCGTCTCAGAAAGAAGCGCTGAATGCTCTGGCAGAAGAGTTCGCAACTCACCTGGAAGCTACGGGAAATACTTCCGGCAATCGTATTCAGACTGCATTTCTGGCCGTAATCTCTTACTGGGCAGACGCTCCGGAAGGCTATAACTACGGCTCCAGAAGCATCAGTGGCCCGTCCAAAAGCTACTATGCAGCTTCCAGAGATGACGGCGTTACCTGTATTTCCAAAAACACTTATGTAACTGCAGAATACGATGATTCTCGTGGTTCGCATTATGATTCCGTTCGCGTAGGTTCCAAGCCCCGTTCCGGTTACGGATGTATGGGACGATGTGGTGGGGACTGCGGCCGATGGTGGATTCCATCTGCCTGGACCAAAGACTGCATGGATCATGATCAGTGCAGCCATAAGAACTACAGCTCAGGCGGATCCAGCGATCCTAACTGCGGCGATGAGTTCGACGAAGCTGCCGATGACTGGCTCCAGGGTGTCTGGAGAGGTTGCCGCGGCTAATCATTAGACCAGAATAGAAATTTACATAGCACCCAAAGATTCGCAACACTACTCCTACAGGCCGCTTCGTAGATCCTCTCTTACCGATCTGCTTAGCGGCATTCTTTTTTCACTCCTTAGCTCTACCACAAACGTATTGTTGGCTGCAGAAAGTATGCGAACAATATCGCTTTTTCGAATAATACAGGATTTATGAGTTCGCAAGAATTCAGATCCGAGCTCCTGCTCCATAGAAGAAAGAGTCTTGCGAATTTTCTTCTCGGTGCCATCATACTGCCCGATCAGACAGTAGTTGCCTTCGCTGCGAATCGTTTCGATTGAATCGATTTCAATAATTTCTGTGCCATCTTCTCCGGGAAGGGTCAGACTCTGACGCTGAATCCCTCGCCTGCGAGCAGTCTGCAATCGTTCCAGTGCTCGAATAAATCGTTCCGGTTTCACAGGTTTGGTGACAAAATCCACTACCTGATGATCAAAGGCCTGAACGGCCCCTTCCGGATGTCCGCTTACAATAATTGTATGAAAGCTATTACTGGACGCTCGAATTAAAAGGTCGAATCCGCTGTCTTCTGCGATTTCCAGATCCAGAAATACCAGATCCACCGGATGCTCCTGAAGATAATAGACTGCAGGCTCTACTCCATGAAGCATTTTTAGCGATTGTATTGGCTCGGAAATATGTTCTCTGAGCAATCTTTCGACTCTTCTAGCCGCTGGCGGTTCATCGTCCACGATCAGAATATGCATCTACCGGGAAGTAGAGCTCCCGGTGCATGTATTGCCAAGCAATTTGCCTGGAGGGATTCCATATTGGGGAGGCCACGGGATTTTAATTGAATGATGGGCCCCGAGTACATCCCTGGAGTATCATGCACTCTAAAAAGAAGTCTGGTAGATCCGGCGCGAACGAAAAACAGCTCTCATCCGCTCGCGCCCGTGCATCGGAAAGGGGAATCACCAGACGAACCGGTGCACGATCCAGTGGAGGCAACCCACCTGCAGGAGCCCGGGGGTCCAGGGCAGCCGTCAGTAAGAGCAGGTCAGGTAGCTCTAGAAACTCCAGCAGCGCTTCAGTCCCGATGGCCACATCAGCTGATGAGCATTCCAGGCAGCTATTGTTTCCTGAGATTTCGGACAGGGAACGAAAAGGCAAATGGTGGGCGGCCAGATTGCTCTGGCTTAGAAGGCTTTATATAGGTCGCAAGATTCAGTCTCTGGGTATGGATAGTAACATTATATCCTACGAAGGACAGAGATTTCGCATATATGCTGGAGGAGAAGGAAATCAGCCGCTTGTATTACTGCATGGCTTTCTGGATACTTCCCATGTATTTCGCAGGGTGCTTCCGGAGCTACTGAAAAGATTTCGAGTGTACATGCTGGATCTTCCGGGCCATGGAGAAAGCGAAATGCCCTTCATTCGCAGTCTGTGGCATCTACCAGATATCTCGGCCAGCATTTTTCGCCTTCTTCATCACAGGCTGAAGCTGCAGGACCCCATCCTTCTGAGTCATAGCATGGGCGGACTGGTAGGAATTCATGCTCAGTTCTTTGCCAGGAAATATCATGATCTTACCCTGTTTCAAAGCATGCATCTGATCGCACCGGGAGCACTGCTGCTTTCGCCGGAAGAACGGGAAGTGCTGCGAAGGCGATTCTTCCCGGGAACCCGCGAAGAGGTGCAGGAGTTATTCAATCATCTTTTTTATTCACAGATTCCAGAGCTGCCTGGCTGGGCTATATCCGGTTTGCTTTACGAATGGTCTGGACCTGGATTTCAGTACCTGGCGGCCAATACCCTGGAACGAGAGTCCGAGGTTTTCTACAAACCGACAGATCTAAAAAAGTTGGATGTTCCGGTGGAGCTCTACTGGGGTAAGGAGGATTCCATCACTCCTCTCCTGCTGGGTAAGAAACTGCAAAAATCTATACGAGGTTCAAAGTTGCATCAGTTTTCGCCGGCGGGGCACGGATTGCTGCAGGAAAAGCCCGGGGAATTTCTTTATCGATTTCTGTCCCGTATCCATGAGCTATAGATTGTCTGGATTCAAGCCGGGCCTCACAGCGGTTTGCAAAGACGGTCCGGCGTCATGGTCTCTCGAATAGCTCTCGAATAGCTTCCCGGTGACTAACCGGGCCCTGGCTATCGTCTGACGTTTCGCTCATGCGTTCCATTCGCCGGGCAATAAGTAGGAGCGGACATAGTCTGCTATGGATTCTTCCAGGGTTCCTATATGATCTCCGTAGCCGGCTTCTCTCAGCCTTTGAATGGGGGCGCAGGTATAGTACTGATATTTCGCACGCATCTCTTCTGGCATCTCAATGAAATCAATGGCAGGTTCCTTTTCCATAGCCTGAAAGATTCCACGCGCCAGATCCATCCAGGTATTGGCCATGCCGCTACCAACATTGAATACTCCGCTGGCCTGAGTCTGATCCAACAAAAAGAAAACGGTGATTCGAGCGGCATCCTTAACGTAGAGAAAATCGCGTTTCTGTTCGCCATCGCCGTAATCATCCCTATAGCTTTTGAACAGTCCAATTCTTCCTGTGTCGCGAATCTGGCGAAAACCTTTCAAAACCACAGATTGCATGTAGCCCTTGTGGTATTCGTTGGGGCCATAGACATTGAAATATTTCAGTCCGGCGAATAGAGGCTCAAAGCCAGTGTTGGAGCGAATCCATTGGTCGAACATCTGTTTGGAATGGCCGTAAGGATTCAGCGGTCGCAGAGTATCGATAGCATTCAGATCATCTTCGAATCCATTTTCGCCATCACCGTAGGTGGCCGCACTGGAAGCGTACACCATTCGAATATTTCGGCTTCGTGCGAATCGCGCAAGGTCGATGGAATACTGATAATTATTATCAATCAAGTAAGATGCGTCATACTCTGTAGTGGAGCTGCAGGCCCCCAGGTGAATGATCCCTGTTAAGTCCTCCAGAAGCTCTGCCTCGGGTCCGCCCAGACCATCCTGCACGTCCTGAAGTAGTGCCCGGAAGGTTTCTTTTTCCAGATATTGTAGAAAGCGAAGGGAGCGCAGGTTTTTCCATTTTTCAGAGTCTCCCAGATGATCCACCAGGATCAATTTATCGTAGCCCCGGTGATTCAATTCGCGCACCACTGCACTGCCAATGAGCCCGGCCGCTCCGGTAATCAGTATCTTGCTTTCTTTCATGATGATTCTCGGTTCGATTCTTGATGTGGATGTCTTTCGACAGATGTAGCTGACATTAGCTGTAAAGCCGGCATGACTGCAAGCCATTCATAATTGAGGTTGATCTCTGATGGTTTGATCATATACCGTATGGATGAAGATCGTGAAACAGCTGCACTTCTGGACGGGGCTGATCTTTGTCCTGATTTTCCTCCTTACTGGCCAGTATATGGATCTAAAGTACGATCATCTACAGGGAATGGAAGACGGTCCCAGGATGATTTTTCGATCCGGGCATATTTATCTATTATTTGCCGCTGTTTTGAATCTTGTATCCGGAGTCTATCTGGAGCCTCTCACTGGAATAAGAAGAACCATCCAATTACTGGTTTCCATTATATTCCTGTTTCTTCCCTGGATCCTGTTGGCCGGTTTTTTCCATGAACCACATCTGGAGGCACTGGTCCGGCCCTGGTCCAGGATCGCTCTGTACGGAACCTTTGGAGCGGCGCTGATGCTGGCCGTTCTGGGCTTTAAGCGGAGCTAGTTGATAAGTACCGACACAGCTTCGGGCCGATTGGTGCCTTTTTCCGCCTCCGGGGACCGGGTGGCGGGCTGCAATGCGGCTCCATGATCACCTCAGAATCGTGCTGCAAAGTATAGCTGAACCTGCCGATAGATGCATCAACTGGCTTCTACATGGCAAATCAGGCAAAAGTAATCTCTGTAATCAACTATAAGGGAGGGGTGGGAAAAACTACCATCTCGCTGCAACTTGGGCTGGGTTTGAACCAGCTAAAAGGCAGCAAGGTTCTGCTGGTGGATCTGGATCCTCAATGCAGTCTTTCTGTTTCTACGGTGGAGGAGCATTTCTGGATCGATTGGATTGAAAAACGGGGCTCCATTCGTTCCGTAGTGCAGAATTTCTACCAGGAGGATCCAGCACGCATAGAGCCGGAATGGATTATCGAAAAGGCTCTGAATCGGACCTGGGAAACGATGCCGGGAGAAGTGGACGGCCTGGATCTTCTGCCTTCGCATCTGGATCTGCCGGATTACGAAATGAAGCTTGTGGCCAAGAAGCCCAAATGGGCCAGAACGGTAGAAGAGTTTAATAAAGAAAGATACCTACTTCTGCAAAAGGCACTGGAGCCACTGAAATCGCATTACGATTATATTATCTTCGATTGTCCGCCAAACATCTATTTGATTTCCAGAAATGCAATTGTGGCCAGCGATTACTATCTGGTGCCCACCATCCCGGACTTCATTAGCTGCTACGGAATTCCATTTATCCTGGAGCATATCAAAAACATGCAGGAGGATGTGCGAGAAAAAGGCGCTCAATGTAATGCGAAGCTGCTGGGAATCATCCGAAATCGAGTGCGATTCTTTGGCGGCCATATGGCCCATGAGCACCAGGAACAGAGCGATAAACTTAAAGAGCGTTATGGCGATGCTCTGATGGATGATTGCATCAACGATCGCATGGGAGTGGCCGAACTACTGGGCTCCCGAAAGAATATCTTCCAGGATCAGACCAAGAAGAATGAAGAAGTGCGCCGAGAATTTACCGAAATGGTAGAATCGGTGATTAAGAGAATGGACTGATCCACGCCCGTTTACGTCATCAAAATTCGCTTGATTTATTTACGGTAGCTATCTAGAAATTGTAATGAATCGGATACTTCTTTTGTCTATATTAATGGCGTTCTTGCTTACTGGCTGTCATTCTGCCTCGGCAATCATCCAGAGCGATTCTCAGGCGCCGGTGTATCTTGGCCCAGGTCCTGGAGACGGAAAACCTGTCGAACTGATAATGCAGTACCAAAACATTGTGGCTTCATCAAGCTCCAGTAACACCACCGGAAGAGTAACAACGACTACTAGCTCTTCCGTCAATCAACAGGTCGATATTTCGGTAGAGCAATTTACCGAACAGGTCAAAGAAGCATCTGGTGGTAAATCAATCTATATTCGAAAAGTCGAGGTAGGCTCCACTACATTTGTTGCCGGAGGCTGGGTTCTGGATTCCTACGTTCGAATGAAAGGGGAAACCGGAAAATGAAACCATTTCTTTTACCTCTGACACTAATCATCTTTGTCATTTCCTGTGCCGGTGGGGCCGGGTCTATGACGTTCGAAAATCTCAGTTATCCTGTTACCTTGACCAAGTCTATTGACATTGAAGGAAAAAGGTATGGTGCTGGGGACCTCGCTCCCGGAAAGCCTGTTGTTATCGAGAAAAGATTCTGGAGCTTCGTATACACTGGCTGGGATCTAACCGGTGAAGTAGACCTATCGCAGACCATAAACGACACTATCTCTTCTAACGGTGGAGTTGCCATGCGAAGTGTAAAGATCACTGCAGAGCCATGTGCGAATAGCTATTTCATGCCTCTTACCTGGGTGTGGTTCTTTCCCAGTTGCACGCTCGTTACGATTGAAGGCGAAGTTCTTTCCAGTCCCTAACCTGATCTGAGCCGTCTTCCCTGATCAGGGAAGGCGGGTTTGCTTGAATGCGAAACCGCAGGGAATCATTTCAAATCGAGTGCCATTCTTCGGCTGCAATTACTGAATCCTTTCTTCGCTCACTTCTTCATCAATATCATTATATTTTCTTATAACGTCCATCGTGCCGTCCCCGTTGAGATCAAGTCTGGACTCCAGCATCTTGAAGTAGTTATAGGAAATGGTTTTGATGGGTTTTTTCGATTTCGGATGGAAATAAGTTCCTTCAGCAAGTCCATCTGGCAGGATTTGCTCCTGATATTCAAAGAAGCCATCATCGTCTGAATCTTGACGATAACTGGTGGGAAAACTGTCCTCATAGTAGTACTCGGTTTCAAAGGTTCCATTAAAGTCATGATCAGATTGGATCAGTTCCAGGAACTCCAGGTGGTCATAGTGACTGATTTCGTCCACTTCACCATCCAGATTGCTATCAAGGTCCACGCGAGATAGTCTCTCATCCACATAGATCCAGGTTTCGTCCAGCCTGCCATCACCATCGTAATCCACCCCATTCTCTTCCACAGGACTGTTGTAGGCCCAGAACATTCCTCCGGCACCCAGAAGAATGCCTACCAGGAGGCCCAGCAGAACTCCGGTCCAATCTGTTTGTCTGGCGCTATGGTGATCATTCGCATCTATCTTTACAGAGTTCCGGGAAAGCGATGGCTCCTCGGATCCGGGTTCTGGTCCAAACCTGCGAATTTGCGGGTCCTCTTCCAGGAAGTCCAGGTTACCCTCCTCCACGATTCTAGAAGCTAGACCAAAGTCCTCTTCCGGAACAAAAATCTGAATAGGTTGAACAGAGGCCCCGATGCCCTGGATGTGCTCTCCGGATAGATGCGCTTCAATGCCGGCCTGTTCCATGAGATTGCATAGCATCTGCGCTTCGAATTCATTTGCGGATCTATAGACTTGCTTCACTTCTTTTCGCTCCAATGGAAGAACCATGGAAAGGGAGTCTCTTCAGCTTTACAAGTAATTCCAATTCTGTATTTTATATGGCTTTCCAGTATACGAGGCGCAATGGGTCTGCTTCGCTTTTTCAAGATGCATTTTCCTGGAAATCACCAGTTAGAGTCAATCAATCGGGTCTAAC
Source organism: Spirochaetaceae bacterium (assembly GCA_002729885.1). Taxonomy (GTDB): domain Bacteria; phylum Spirochaetota; class Leptospiria; order Leptospirales; family Leptonemataceae; genus UBA3465. Next base: position 84,818 of record PBUB01000014.1, on the reverse strand, counting down.
CAATAAGCACATGGCCCATCATTCCCAGCAGAAATCCAAGAACAGAACCCAGTGTAGGGCTCCAGTGACGTTCAAGCCTTGATTGAGGTGCGATATCCTGAAAAATCAAATACAGGATACCACCAGCCGCGAAAGCCATAATGCCGGCCGTGATTCCGGGCATATCCTGAAAGAAAAGATGGCCGGCGAGGGCCATGGCAGGGCCCAGAAGACTGATCAGGGCAAAAAGACCAAGCACGGTTCGTGGCTTTTCGCCGGAAAGTACCATCTCTCTGTATGCGTTGAACCCTTCCGGAAAGTTCTGCAATGCAATAAATGCTGCCAGAAGCAGGCCCAGTTTATGGTCATGGCTGAACACAGCTCCAAGCGATAATGCCTCGGGCAAAAAATCCATAAGCATGGCCAGGAATTGGGCACCAGATCCACCGCTTTTGCTTTGATAGGCATCCAGAATACTGAATAGAACGCCTCCTGAAAGGAAAGTGAGTGCTAGAATCCAGGGGCTGAGTAATTCCATTCCTTCAGGAAGTAATGCGAAAGCTACGGCAGCCAGCAGGATACCCCCGCCAAAAGCCACCACTCCATGGATCAGTCTCTGTTTCCGGTCTGATTCCGGCATGGACTCGGCGCGCGCCAGCAGTCCGCCCAGAAGAGCGGTAATTCCACTACCCCAGGAAAACAACAACAGACTGAGCACAGGATTCATTGAGTTAATGCCTCTATCTTACTGCAGTCGGTGCAATCAAAAAGTGAACCAATACTGCGAAGACATTTGTCTTCATGATTTGGGTTCAATGTCTTGCGAGAGAGAATCCTCAATCATTCGCTTTCCCATGGATATGGCAGCATCAACGCTGTAGCCCAGCTTTTCATAAAAAGCTCGGACCTCCTGATTTTCTTCTCGAATCTGAAGATTGATTTTGGGACAGCCGCGTTTCAGTAGTTCCGTTTCGAGGTGCTGAACTAGTTTACGAGCGATGCCCCGGTTTCGATACTCGGGATCCGTGGCCAGGTAGTTGACCCAGCCTCTGTGCCCATCGTAGCCACCCATGACAGTGCCTACCAGGTCCTCTTTCCAGACAGCCACCAGAAATAACTCAGGGTCCACTCGGAGCTTTCTATTAATATCTGCATCTGGATTGTTCCACGGGCGAACAAGTCCTGCACTTTTCCATAATGCGCGCACATCGTTCCTGTCTTCCGGTCGAAACGGGCGGATAGATAGAGGCTCCGGATTAAAGTTGTCCATTAATTGGTTCTCCGTATGCCGGGCATTTGTAACTTATCTAATTTGATGCGCATTCCAGACATGTATCTGCATCCAGCAGATAAAGGATTCTGGCAGCGGGAATGTCCTTTCCACATTTTCTGCATTTTTGAAAGTCCGGCGAATCCAGCTCTTCCAATCGTGCCTGGATTCTTTGCTGCCTGCTACGGGCCGAGGCCAGGTTCGCTTCCGCCACACTTTTGTTCTGAATGGCATCCATCCTGGTGAGCCGACCCAGGGAAACATCCGGAGAAATGGGCTGAGTATCGTTTTCCAGACTCTGGATATCTACAGCCAGAGAACTAATTTCATTTCTGGCTCGCTCCTTGAATTCCAATTTCTCTTCTTCGTTCAATCCTGAACTCCTTACCGTGGTATGGCCGTGGGCAATGTGGCCGCGCCATGCGGGATTTGCTTGTAATCCTCTGTAGATTTCGAAAAGTTCGGTCTGTGCTCCGCTTCTGGCTTCCGATAATCCTGCTCATTACAGTTCTAACCTCTGCCTGCAACGAGCCAAGAACGATTCCACAGTCTGAACCTTTTTCCACAGGCTGGAGCTACGCGCCTGTTTCGAATCCCTCCAAACTGAACGTTGATGATCAGTCGAATTTCGCTGTTCCAGAGGATTCTGAATTTCAGACCATTGGAGACGGAAGACCTCTGATTACACTTCCGCGGGGGCCCTATGTCCTTGGCTGGGAGGCAAGAACGGTATGGTTTCGTTCTCCTGAAATACCGTCCCTGGATTACAGGGATCCGGTGCTTTATTCGCCACTGATGAACCAGAGTATTCGGTTATTTGTTCAGGGCAGCGGCGGTCTCGAAGAGATTTATCGCTTTGGAAAGCCGGAGCTGGGTCCGGATGGTTTTGCGGGATGGCCCAATCATATTATTTCCCTGTCGCCGGAGCTGGAAGGAAAGAGAATCTATGCCCTGGTCTTTTCTGAAACACTGTCTGTGGCAGTGAGCTCTCCCGCCAATGCTCTGGCTGTGGGAGAGCGTGGTTATTTCGTAAGATCCATTATTCAAAAGGATCTGGCAAGAATCTGCCTGGGCTTCTTGTTCTCATTCGCAGCCATTTTTGCATTGATTCTATATATACGGAATAGATCAGAAAAATTGCTGGGAGCTTTTGGCTTTTTTGCGTTGCCCTGCGGAATCTATGTAATCAGCAATCGCACGGTAGAATTACAGCACCTTTTGCTGGATGCTCCGGTGCTATGGATGTATCTGGAGCATATATCTCTGGGGCTGGCGCCGCTAACGTTTGGCGCTTTTATGTGGCAGGCACTGCCGTCCTCCAGAACGGTGCGATGGATTACTCTGACTCTGGGAGCCTACCTGGTTCTTGCTGCGATACTGAACCTGTTCGGCGTACCACTGTACGAATTGCTGTATCCGTTTTTTTACATCACATTGCTTTCCTGTCTGGGGATTTCTGCCGTGATTATTGTGCAGGCCTTCCATAAAAACAGGGAAGCACGCATCATTCTGGTAGGACTCACTACGTTGATGATCTGTGCCATCTACGATATGCTGGGAGCACTGGGTCTCATATTCTGGCCTTTTCAAATTATTACCTGGGGATTTCTGGCCTTCCAGGTGTCTCTCGGAAGCATTCTATATTTGAGATATACAGATACCCATCGTCAGCTCCAGCAGTATTCCCACGGTCTGGAAGAAAAAGTTCAGGAAAGGACAGCCAGTCTGGATCGAACCCTGCGAGAAGTGCGGATGCTCAAAGAAAAGCAGGATGGGGACTATTTCTTGATTTCGCTCTTGATGCATCCACTGAGGCCTCAGGATCTGGAATCCGGCTCTGTCACTGTGGCCATGGAGCTTCAGCAGAAGAAACGATTCGAATATCGCGGAAGAAAAGCATCCATTGGAGGCGACGTCTGTCTGGCCAGGGAGGTCGAACTTCAGGGTAAGCTCTATATCGCATTCATAAATGGCGATGCCATGGGAAAATCCATGCAGGGCGCCGGTGGTGCCGTTGTGCTGGGAACAACGTTTGGGTCTGCTGTGGAGCGTACGAAGCTTTCTTCGGCCGAGGCAAATCGAAGGCCAGAAACCTGGCTTCGGGATTCCTTTCGCGAGATGAATCGAGTGTTTCTATCCTTCGAGGGAAGTATGATGACTACAATGTTGCTGGGACTTATCGAGGAAAAGACCGGGAAGCTCTATTATATAAACTGCGAACATCCTTATGTGGCCCTTTATAGCAAAGGGGAAGCCAGCTTTCCGGAGCAAAAGCTTACTACGAAGCTGGGGCTGGCTCGACCAGAAACAGAACCTGAAGTAAATCAATTGGAATTAAAGCCCGGGGAAGCTCTGTGTATGGGCTCCGACGGAAAGGATGACCTGATCTTCACCGACGCTGACGGAACGGAAAAGCGAAATGCGGATGAAGGTCTCTTTCTCAGACTGGTTGCGGAATGTCAGGGAAATCCGGAAGTTATTCGAAAATCTATAACAGACCTGGGCGAGGTAACGGACGATCTTTCTTTGCTTACTGTGTACTATCAATAGCGAATATTTCATTTGCTTTTAAGAATCCATGACCCGGCATCGGTTCGATGCTCATGGCTTTCCACCTGGGTGAGGCTCAAGGAATCAGAATGAGCTTCAGGTAGTCTCTTTCTTTACTCTGGATGTGCAGAACGGGCATCTTGTGGCATCCAGCGAAATGGCCTGACGGCACTCCGGACAGGGTCTGGTGGTGGGTGCAGCAGGCTCCTCTTTTCTTCGCATAGAATTCATGCCTCGCACCACGAAGAAAAGCACCACAGCAACAATTAGGAAGCTGAGTATGGTATTGATGAACGTCCCGTAGTTGATTGTGACCGCACCCACTTCCTGCGCCTGGGCCAGAGTAGCATAGGGTCCGGCGATTTCGCCATGTTTCAATACCCAGAATAGATTGGTGAAATCCACGCCTCCCAGCATCAATCCCAGGGGAGGCATTAGCACATCGGCCACCAGGCTTTTTACTACGGAGGTGAAGGCCGCTCCCAGCATGATGCCAATGGCCATCTCCACTGCATTGCCTTTTACAGCAAATTCCCTGAATTCCTTTATGAAAGCTCGCATGTCCGCCTTCTACTTTCTGCTGCTTCGGACATCCGTCAACCACAGAGTTGTTCCTCTCATTAAGAACTTCCGTTGGCAACCCTGGACGGCTTTGCTTTTTTGACTCAGTGTTTCGTTTGTTTCAATACCTCCGTTCCTATTCCGGCCGTCTGTCCTTCGCAGTAAGTTCCAGCGTATCCAACAAAATCCTGGATCTTATGCCCCCACTACTTGTGGGCTGGGTCATCGACTCATTACAGGGGAATCCTCCTGAGTGGATACCGCCGGGAAACCCCTTCGAGCGAGCTTCCTTTCTTGCCATACTGGCCGTGCTGATTTTCCTCTTTGAAAGCCTGTTTCAGTGGATGTATCAGTATGGATTTTTGACGTTGGCCCAGAATCTTCAGCACTCCCTTAGAATCGACGCTTACGATAGATTGCAGAAAAGAGAAATCGCATTCTTTGAGAATCACCGTGTAGGCGAAACCATGGCCATTCTGAACGATGATGTGAATCAGCTGGAGAGGTTTTTGAATAATGGCTTCAATGAACTGATTCAGCTGGCAACTCTGTTTATCTTTGCAGGCAGCGTACTTTTTTCCATCTCCTGGGAGCTGGCCCTGGTTGGCCTTGCTCCTCTTCCCGTGATTGTTGCCGGAAGTCTCATATACCAGAGATTGATTTCGCCCAGGTATAAAAAAGTCCGAGAAGCAGTGGCCCGGTTGAGTAGCCGCCTGGAAAATAACCTGAGCGGAATACTGGTAATCAAGAGCTTCACAGCAGAGGCTTTCGAGTCAGAGAGATTGAGGTCCGTATCCGATGAATACCGGAACGCGAATTTCAATGCCATTAAACTGAGCGCATTGTATGTACCTGTTATTCGCATGGCGGTGGCTGTAGGCTTTGGCGGAGTCCTGCTTCTGGGAAGTTACTGGATTCTGGATGGCTCTGGTATACTCACTGTAGGTGAGCTGGTGTTGTTTTCCATGATGGTGCAGCGACTTCTATGGCCACTGACTCAGATGGGCCGCACCTTTGACGAATACGAAAGAGCATCCGTTTCTGCAAACCGTGTGTTTGGCCTTGTGGACAGTCGCTCCAGTATTGAGAACCCGGCATCCCCGGTTAAAGTCGAAACAGTTCAGGGAGATATAGGCCTGCGCGATGTGCATTTTAAGTATGATCGTGGAACTCCGGTGCTCAAAGGATTATCCTTTTCCGTTCGTCCTGGGGAGACCATCGGCATCGCCGGTCCCACGGGCTCCGGAAAATCCACATTAATAAAGCTGTTGCTTCGATTGTATGATCCTACGGAAGGTTCCGTTACCCTGGACGGACATGATCTGCGAAGCTGGGATATACGAACCCTTCGCAGAAACATCGCACTGGTAAGTCAGGATGTATATCTATTCCACGGCTCCATTCTGGAAAACATCCTCTATGGCTCAGTAACCCATGGCGATCTTGAGAACCATAAAGAAAAATACCTGGAGAAAGTTCAGGAGGCTTCCAGCATGGCCAGCTTTCATGACTTTGTAGAGACCCTGCCGGATGGATACGATACAATTGTGGGAGAGCGTGGGATCAAGCTTTCCGGAGGTCAGCGTCAGAGACTGAGTATAGCCCGAGCCATCGTCAAGGATGCACCTATTTTGATCCTCGATGAAGCCACCAGTTCTGTAGACACGGAAACCGAAAGGGCTATTCAATCCAATCTGGATCGGCTGACCAGAGGGCGGACTTCCTTGATCATTGCTCACAGACTTTCCACCATTCGAGCAGCCCATCGCATACTCTTGATAAAGAACGGCCAGCTTACCGAAGAGGGCAGCCATGAGCAGCTGGTGGCCCGAAAAGGTGACTACGCAGATCTCTGGAGTGTTCAGGCCGGAGAAGCGGCCCATCTGTCCGGCTGATGGAAATAAGCTGGATTGAATGGCTGGCTGTGCTGGCCGGGTTGCTCTGTGTCTGGTTTACCATCAGGGAAAATATCTGGTGCTGGCCACTGGGGCTGGTGCAGGTCTCTCTCTATGTCTGGATATTCTATAATGCAAAGCTGTATTCAGACTTTCTTCTACATATAGTATATATTTTTCTGCAGTTCTACGGATGGTATAGCTGGCTCTACGGCGGAAAGGGACATACGGAGCTTTCGATCAGAAGAATGTCAATCTCCGGCTTTCTCATCACTCTGGTGCTCACCCTTCTGGCCACTTTCCTCTGGGGAGCTGGAATGGAACGCTACACCGATGCTTCGCTACCCTACTGGGATGCTTTCACCACAATGGCCAGTCTCACCGCCCAATGGTTACTCACTCGAAAGAAGCTGGATTCCTGGATTTTCTGGATCTCTGTAGACATAGTGGCCATTGGAGTATATTTCTACAAAGGGCTGCTTCCTACGGCCGGACTCTATGCAGTGTTTCTATTTCTTGCCTCCGCCGGATTCTGGAAATGGAGCCGTATTCGCTTGAACAATAAGATAGAAGTTTCAGAATAGTGGCTGGAATGAATATTCGAACGGGGTACAGTGCCGCTTACCTGCCAGGGTTGCAGAGATCAAATCGGGGGAACTCGTGAATTGGAAGCTCTGGAAACCACTGGTTCTGGTTTCAGGATTCCTGGTGCAATCCCTGGCACTGCATGCAGAAGTTGTCATCATTCGCGCCGGAATCTACAGTAATCCACCCAAGGTTTTTGTAAACGATGCAGGTCAGGCCGCCGGCTTCTGGCCAGATCTAACGCGCTCCATTGCCCAGGAAGGCGGCTACAGAGTGAAATGGATCCATGGCACCTGGGAGCAAAACCTGGAGCGTCTACGGAAAGGGGAAATCCATGTGATGGTGGATGTGGCCGTCACTCCCGAGAGAAAAAGAAATCTGCTGTTTGGTGCAGAGACAGTTCACGTTAGCTGGTCCAGAATCTATGCGGCTCCCGGCCAGAAGATTCAATCCATCCCGGATCTACAAAGGAAGCGAATCGCAGCACTTTCCGGAAGTATAAATCTGGATGGTCCCGAAGGATTGCGAAATCTCTTAAGCAAGTTCGCAGTGGAAGCTGAAATTGTTCCCATGTCTGACTACGGAACTGTGTTTCAGGCACTGGAGAATGGGCTGGTGGATGCCGCAGTCACAAACAGAGACTTTGGAAATCAGATGGAAGAGAAGTTCGACATCATTCGAACTCCAATCTTATTTCAACCTGCTGACCTTCGCTTTGCATTCGCTCCCAACTCTCCTTTTGCCCGGAAACTTAAATCCCATTTTGATGCCAGCCTGGCTGCGAAGAAGCGAGATCAGGACTCGGATTTCTATCGCCTGCAGGGGAAGTGGCTGGGACTTTCTGGCTCCGATGCGCCGGTAATCCCGGACTGGTTGAAATGGGTAGTGGCCGGACTTCTGGGAGCCACTGTGATATTACTTGGTGGATTGATGCTTGTAGAGATGCGAGTTCGCGCCCGGACGAGACAGATTCAGGCTCAGCAGAAGGTACTTCGTCTACAGGATTCGAACCTGAAAGAAACGAACAGTTATCTGTCTCATCTGCTGGCCTCCCGTAGATCAATCATTAATTCCCTTCCGGCGCATATTGCACTTCTGGATGGAGGAGGCCAGATCCTGGAAGTGAATGAGCAATGGCAATACTACACTGAGAGTCATGGATACTCTGGAACAGATTTTCCAGTGGGTAGAAACTATCCGGCTCTGTGTGCTACTCTGCGAAACGATGCTCCGGGAGAAGCGGAGAATCTGGTAGCAGGAATTCGTTCGGTGCTTTCCGGCGAGAAGAGTACTTTTTCCATGGAATATCCCGCTCATTCCCAGCATAAATTGAGATGGTTCAAGATGACTGTGGGAAGGCTTATTTCCGGGGATCCAGAGGAGCGTCATGGCGCCGTGGTTATGCACATCGATGTGTCCGAGCGAAAGATGGCGGAGCTAGAACTGAATCGTCTGGCCTTCCAGGACGCAGCCACCGGCCTTCCATCGCGTATAGGATTTGTACGCAGTATGCGACGTCGTATGGATCGCATAGGCTGGCATGAAACGGCAGTGGTGATAGTTATGGATATCGTGGCAATGCGCGATATCAATGATGTCCACGGTTACGATGTAGGCGATGAATTCCTCTTTTCTCTGGGACATCGATTAAGGGAACAGGCCGGGGATCGAGGTCTGGCAGGTCGTACGGGGGGCGATGAATTTGTTCTCTACCTGGCACCGGATGAAGGCGAGGATCCAGCTGAAATGGTGCGAGATCTGGCTGTGGCCTTATCGGCTCCCTTTATTCTGAATGACCTGGAAATCAGCGTCAATGTTCGTTACGGCTACACGGTTCTGGGAAGAAACCGTAGGTCCATGGAAGATTTGATGCGCGAATCGGAGCTGGCTCTTTTTCGTGTCAGAGAAGAGATTGGACAGACCGTTAAAGCCTACAGTCATGAATTGAGCGAACTGACCAGGCAGAGAATTGAGCTTACCCGGGAAATCCGTAAGGCCCTTACACTGAATGAATTCGAAATGTATTTTCAGCCCAAAGTTGACCTGGAAACAGGAGAACTGAACAGTGCAGAGGCTCTGATTCGCTGGAATCATCCCGAACGTGGAATGCAATCTCCGGCAATCTTTATCCCGGTGGCAGAAAAGAGTCAACTTATCTCGCAGATGGGGGACTGGATCCTGGAAACGATTGTAGCGCAGCTTGCCCGGTGGCAGCAAAAAGGAATGCCTGTAGTCCCGGTAGCCATCAACGTTTCCCTGGTTCAATTTCGAAATGGGGCTTTCGCGGAAAGAATCAATGATCTGCTTCGCCAGTATGAAGTGGGCGCAGATTTAATTTCCCTGGAGATTACAGAAAGCATCTTTGAACAGGAATCCCCCGGGCTCAGATCCGAGCTGGAAATGCTACGGGAGTCTGGAATCCGCCTGGCTCTGGATGATTTTGGTACCGGTTATTCCTCTCTGCAGTATTTGCAGAATTATCCATTCCATGAGATCAAAATCGATCAATCCTTTGTTCGAAAGGTGCATCAGCCATCCAGCCGGGAAATCGTGCGAACGGTGCTTGGCCTGGCCAATGCCTTGAGCGCTGACGTGGTTGCAGAAGGTATTGAAACCAGAGAGGTTCTAGATGCCCTGCTTGGTATGGGATGCCGTCTGGGGCAGGGATATTACTTCAGTCGTCCTGTGCCAGCCCATGAGTTCGAGAAAATATTGCTGAATCCCGTATTGCAGCCAGAGAACACTTCCGATACCGAATCCTCCTGAACTGTCACACCCCGTCTATAAGATAGTAAGATAGCAGCGGCTCACCTGGACAACCTTTCTGTGTTTCGGCGATTCGCTGTTTGGCGGCTCTCTCATGAAAGTCTGGATGCAGTTTCAGACCAGGGAAGAGTCATGAGGAGGAACTATGGAATTACTATCTCTTTTTATCGGTATTGTGATTGGTGTTTTTACAGGTATGCTTCTGGGCTGGTTGTATGCCAATAAGCGCAACTCAGAGCTCAAATCTGCTCTCTATGAAAGAGAAGTGGATCTGGCCTCTCTGAACCGAAGAATACTCGAAGAGGAGAAACTTCGCCAGGATGTAGAGCAGCGTTTTGGAGATGCCTTTCGCAACCTCTCCCAGGAGATCATGAATAAGCATGGAGAGCAGTTGCTCCGCCAGAACCAGCAAAACATAGATAATGCTCTGGGCCCATTGAAAGAAAGAATCCGGGATTTCCAGGAAAAGGTGGAGCGTTCCCACCAGGAGGCCGGCGAACGCACTGTAAGTTTAACGGAAAGATTGAAGGCTCTGGAAAGTCTGGGACTGCAAATGTCCGGAGAAGCTGACAGGCTTACCCGGGCTTTAAGAGGGGATAACAAGGTTCAGGGCAACTGGGGTGAGGTGGTGCTGGAGCGAATTCTGGAGGATTCGGGACTGCGAAAGGGAAAGGAATACTACACCCAGGGTTCCACCATCGCTGTGTCCGACGAGAATGGCAAGCGGGTGCGGCCGGATGTTGTCATTCATCTGCCGGAGAAGAAACATCTAATAATCGACTCCAAGGTTTCTCTGAACTCCTATGAAGCCTATACAGCGGCGGAAACGGAAGAAGAGAAAAAATCCAGTTTAAAGAACTTGATTCGCTCCATTCGCTCGCACGTAGACGGACTCAGCGCTCGACATTATCAGGGAAGTACCAATTTGAATACTCCTGATTTCGTAGTGTTGTTTATGCCTGTGGAGGCCAGTTTTTCTGTAGCTCTGTCCGAGGATTCTGGATTGTTTCAATACGCATGGAACAAAAGAATTATGGTAGTTACTCCAACCACCTTGATGGCTACTCTCTGGACCATATCTTCCATGTGGAAACAGGAAAATCAAACCAGGTTTGCCCTGGAAATTGCAGCGGAAGGGGGAAGACTTTACGATAAGTTTGCAAGCTTTGTTGGTACCTTCGAAGAAGTGGGCCGTTCCATAGAAAAGAGTCAGGAAAGCTACGACCGCGCAATGAATCAGCTAAAGCATGGAAAGGGGAATCTAATCTCCCGAGCGGAAAAGATCCGGAAAATGGGAGCCAGCAACTCCAGGAAATTACCGGATTCTATGAAACAGCATCTGGATGGCCAGGAAGGAACAGCGGAAGAGATCAAGGAAAACCGGAGTCGACGTTCAGCTTGAGCTACTCATAGCCCGAAAGCTGTACTGCACTCTAACTTTTGTCGGGTCAATGCGCCGAAAAACACTGGTCTGCCCGGGCCCTTGCAGTAGACCGGAAATTGCTACTGCATCCAGGCAAAAGACAATGCGAGACGATCCTGCAATTGATAGAGCCATTCAAGAAATTGATGATGCCGTTCAATCCCATCTGGACTGGACCCGACATCTGCTACGTCTGTATCTACTGGGAGACTCTCCGCGCCCGGATATGATCGATCCAGACGGTCATTCGGTATGTCACTTTGGTCAATGGCTTCAGGCGAATCAAACTCTGTTCAGGGATTACGATTCGGACAAAGAACAGAGACTGTGCTCGGCCCATGAAGAGCTGCACCGGACGATTCGGCAATTGCTGGTGCAGGATCAGAGCGTAGATGAGAAGCGAAAATTGATGGCAGACTTTGAATCCAGCCAGACTGCTATGATCGATATGCTTTCCCATTTCCGCATGCGACTTGCAGAAAGCAGAAGCCACTATGATCCGCTTACCGGATTACCCCTGCGTCATTTTCTGGAGAATTCCTTTCTAGAATTTCAACGAAGAACCAGAAGAAATCGCACTCTCTTTTACATCGCAATCATCGACGTAGATCACTTTAAGTCAATCAACGATCGCTTTGGGCACAATGTAGGGGATGATGCACTGGCGCACCTGGCAACTCTGCTTCTGAAGGCATTTCGCGAAAATGAACCTCTGTATCGCCTGGGTGGAGAGGAATTCTTGCATTTCCTGGAAGTGCAGGACGAATCCCAGGCCCTGGCAGCGTTGCATCGAGCCATGAATCTTCTCAAGGTATCTCCGCTGAACACCGCGGCCGGGGAACTCTGCCTCACATTTACCGTTGGATTGGCCCTGGTTGGATCCGCCGAAGTGCTTCGAGAGGCTCTGGAACGCGGCGATAGAGCGATGTATAAGGGAAAGCGAGCGGGCAGAAATCGCTGCGTTGTGGCGGAGCCTCCTTCCCCGGTGAGAATGCAGGTGGCCGAGCATTAATGCATCAGTTCTCTTCTTGCTCTTGCCTGCAAAGGTCCAGGTTTCGAATGCTGGTTTCTACGGACTGAACCCATTTGAGGGCCAGCTCCTGGTTGGTCCTGTAAACCATTCTTTCCACCGGCTTCGTTCTATAAAATCCGTAGATACCCACCGATTCCTTTTCCCTGAGTTCTACCCGATCTTCCGCCAGCAATCTCTGGGATCGATCCAGAAGTCTGTACTCTATGCTGGCTGTGTAGGTGCCTTCTCGAATCTGTACCGGCCAGTAGCCAACCAGGGGATAGACAGCAGGCCAGGTCCACCACCAGTCATAGTCATTGGTATACGTAGGTCGGAAAACCAGGTCCAGAACCATAAAGGGGCCTTTCAATGTACCGGCCCGTTCCAGGTTCATGGTATCTTTAAATAGTCGCCGGCTCTTTAGCACGGAGAGCAGGTAGGATTTCCATGCTATGGAATCGTGTCTGCTATCAAAAGAGACCACCTGTACATCCCCAATCAATACTGGCATCTCGCATAGATTGGGACCCGCACTGGAATCGGAAGTAACCGGAATCTGTCGCAAATCGACACTACAGCTAACAGAGAAAACCATCACAGCGATTAGTAGAATGCGAGTGCTAAAGAACATAAAGAAGATATCAATGAGCTGTGTACTTTGGTAAAGAAAAAATAATAAATTCTGGCACAGATTCCAAATTCTTCTGCCGGTAATTCAAGATTGTAATTTGCACGAATTCCTGGACCTGTACAGATTGGCTTACTGTGGCTGACTTTGAATTCTGGACTCTCCTGGCCGGACTGGGCATCTTCCTGTTTGGAATGTATACAATGGAGGAGAGTATCAAGCTTCTGGCCGGACCTTCCTTCAAACATCTAATTCGAAGATACACCGGTAGTCGCCTCAAAGGACTCATCACAGGAATCATTAGTACTGCTGTACTGCAGAGTAGTTCTGCAGTGTCCTTGATGGTTCTGGCTTTCGTGGGCGCAGGGCTGATGTCACTAACCAATGCTATAGCTGTGATGGTGGGATCTAACATCGGTACGACCCTGACCGTCTGGATTGTGGCCATTCTGGGATTTAAGATTAAGATTGATGCTTTCGCATTGCCATTGATTGGCATTGGAGGCCTGGGGATGATTTTTCTGGCCCGGTCCCTTCGCTATTACAGTCTCAGCCGTTTGCTGGTAGCTCTGGGACTTCTTTTTCATGGTCTGGAGATGATGAAATCCAGCGTGTCTGGACTCTCCTCCAGTGTAGACCTGGGAAGCCTTCCTTACACTGGACTCTGGTTCTACCTGATCATGGGAGTATTTCTTACTGCGGCCATGCAGGCCAGCGCAGCTACCATCGCTCTAGTTCTTGCCGGTCTACACTCAGGAATGATTGGATTCGACGACGGAGCGGCCATGGTCATTGGAGCGAACATCGGAACTACCATTACCATCCTCCTGGGAGCCATCGGTGGCTCAAATCCCAAAAAGCAGGCGGCTTTCAGTCATGTGGCCTTTAATACGGTAAGCGCCGCTTTTGCTTTAGTTCTATTTCCGTTGTTACTCTGGGTCATCCTGGATCTGGCAGATTTCAGTCAAAATGGTGTTCTGGGAATTGCCCTCTTCCATACAATGTTCAATTGTCTGGGCGCCGCGGTCTTCTTGCCATTCCTGCAAAATTTTACACGTCTTTTAAATCGAATCTATCCAGAGTCCAGGAATCTACTCAGTCGTTTCATAAATCTCACTGCGCCAGACGTCGTGGAAGCGGCTCTGGTGGCTTTTCGCAATGAGGTGCTGAATCAGCTATTCCTGTCTGTGTATTATATCTGCCATAAGTATTCCATTGAACCCCGGGACTCGGATCTGGAGGAGGATTATCCGGAGCATCTGGTAACCTACGGTGGACTGGCAGAACTGCATGCAGAGATTTTTAGATTCTACTCCGGTATTCCCGTGGAACGTTCTGAAGCAGAATCTGTGCATCTGGACAGCATTTTGCGCGCCAGCAGAAGTATAATGAACTCCACCCGGAATCTGCGAGAGTTGCTTAACGAAGTCCTGGAGATGCAGGCCGAGGAGTCTGGATTTACATTGCATGCCGTTCAGGATTTTCGCGGTAGACTGGTAAATCTAAAAGGAGTAGTTACTTCCGTATTTCAGCATCCGGAACGGGCCACATTGATGGAAGATCTGGATGATTACTTTGCCAGCGTGGAGCAGGTTGATCGAGTGTTCATTGCTTCGCTTTCCCGAGCGGTGCGAAACGAAGGACTTTCCGAAGAGGAAGTGACCAGATTGCTTATGGTGAACCGTCTGTTTACTCAGTCATGCCGAATGCTAACGTTGAGCATGAAAGGTATAATAAACTCCTATCATGGAGGCAGCGTTACCCTGGATAGTCTGGAATAGGTTGGTCTTGTATCTTGAGCCAGGCAAATTTCAAGCTCGGTCATCGACATCGGCGCAGTACAGACTCCAGTTGCGCTTCCAGATCAATTGGCGGATAGAGCTAAAAGTTCAGTTTCGAATCCAGATCACGCTAGAGTTGCAGTTTCGATTCCAGTTCAAGTGTGGAAGCTAATTTTCCAGTTCCTGATTCAGATCATATGTCGGATAGAGCGAAAATAGCAGTCCCGCAATCAGATCAAGTTTAGAAGCCAGACTTGGCTTCTAAACCGGTTACCGATTTCAATCCTATTTCTGATACTGGTCTGAACCCTGCGTAGCTATCGGCGGAGAAACATGGCCCGGTAAGCGATGAGCAATACCATGCCAATTAACCCCACATTCAATCCGTAAATACACCAGAACAGTAAAGGCGTTATTCGATTGTCGAAAGCCGCTTCTACGATGTAGGCCATCAAAAAGAAAAGAGGAAAAGAAGCCAGTGTACCCAGAGCCAGATAAACCAGTCCATGCCACCATGCAGGGTGGGGCAGGTCCGTCCATCGATTGAATAATACCAGCGTAAGCTGCGGAATTACCAGCAGCACTGGCAATGCGGCCAGAAGAATCCAGTATTCACTGGTGGCCCCTGCGAGGAGTGCCATCATCATAGCAAATGCGCAGACGTTGCCGCTAATCAAACCGGTGACAAAAGGCTTTCCCCAATTCTCCATTGACTTGATTGGAACTTGCTTGGCCCGGGATTCAAGCAGGATTTTTCTAGTAGCGATGCTCAAGCCAGATTTCGAAAGCCCGGAAATATTCCACGGACCGGCTTGGCTTCGTAACTTTTTTCTGGCGCAGAGCTGCTGCTTGGGTCTACAGCAAATTTAGGTCCAACGCCCCCGAGTCCTACCAGAAACGATAACTGTAGGTAAATCCAAATAGCAGGCTGGTGGCCCGGCCTCTATGTTCTGCACCGCCGTAGGTCAGAGCCACATCTTGCAGTATCTGAGCCGAGGTAGGCGGTGTACTGTTCGCCAGCAAGGGGATAACCTCTTTTGTTCTCAGAGACAATTGATAGGTCTGCAGACTTGTAAAGAATGTCCAGTCCAGATTGATTTCATGCTTGAAAGTAATATCTAGCTCCAAACCAGTAATCTCAGTGCTGCCAATCTCCTTTCTGTATTCGAAGGAATTGTTCAGACCATAAAGGATATCCGTCTCCTCCCAGTCCCCGGTTCCGGATTCAAGTCCTAGGCGAAATTGCAGTGCGAAGGGAGATTCAAACTGGTAGGTAAAATCCAGGCCAAGATAAACTGTGCCTGCCGTGGCCAGGGATTGATTTTCGGGCGAGGCACCAGCAATTACGAAGTCACTGCCGGAAACATTGAGCCCTGTAATCGAAGTCTTTTCGTTCAGGAATTCCTCTCGGATTGAGCGAAAGCCAATGAGAACGTACAGACTGTGGCGGCCTGGATGCAGGGCATCCCAGCCAAAAAGAAATCCTGTGCGATTGTGACTGTACTCTCCCGAATGATTGCTGCTCCTGGTTACAGAGGTGGTGTTAAACGTACCCTGCAGATAGGAAGAAAATTCAATACTGGAATACTCTGATTTTTGATCCAGTTCAAAGAGCCATTCATTTCGAAGATAGGCAATTCGCAGATTCTGGCCGGATGCGCTGCTGTAATTCCACTCCGGCATCTGACCGAATCCGCCGAAAAAGGCACCGCCGAACTGGTATTCGCTCTGCAGTCTGGGCTCAAATTGACTATTAAGGAATGCGGGCCCGAGCCCAAGGCCAATGCGCAGATCATTTGGGCCCACTTCTTCTGTAGCGGAAATGGGCCTGCTACTTAATGCAATGACCGCTGCAAACGTTGCAATGAGGAGACCGGTTGTGTTCATTTTACAGAAATCTGGATTCAGCATAAGACTGAACCGTTAGAACAAATTACTGTAAATCGCGCAAGGAAAAGTGGTGCCGGAATGGCACCTGGATGCCATTCCGGACCTGGAATCAGGGCAGATGAACCCTGTAGAACCACGCCATGTTACTGGCTGGCGAAAGACTGTGAATTACCAGGCATTCGTTTCCTTTAACGGTGCCCAGTTGAATACGTCCATTCTGCTTGAAAGCAGTGGGATATCCTTCCCAGACTACCCTGGTACTCACTACTCGACCGCCTTCATGAATGACGGCCAGGGCCTTCCATTTGCCATTTCGTACCCAGTTTCCGCCCTCCATTCCCTGAAAATAGGTGTCCATGGGTATGTTTATGTTTTCCAGATAGGCAGGCCCGGTGCTTGAAGCACACAGGTTGCCCTGATTCGTTCCCAGAAGTACCTTTACGTCTCTTGCCAGCAACGCTACCGGCAGCAACAGTACACCCAGTAGTAGAATTCGCTTGAATTGTTTCATTGTTTTCTCCTGGATTGAGCTTCAGAGAGCCGATGGCTCTGCTGTTGATCTGTTTGCTCTTCGCTTTCTATTCTATTGGACGGAACCCTATGGGGGTATGCGGCAATTTTCAGGTAAAAACTTTGAGAATGAGATACGTTAGCAGCGGGACGGCTACATCTACCACGGTACAGAAAATGACTTGAGAAAATGAACTGAATTCGCCAGGCCGGGGAATGACATGTAACGTTACTGAATTGAGTCAGCCCGTAAATGTACCCGTGGATGATGATCTCTATAGACTGGTGCAGGATTACGAATATGGCTGGGTTTATCAAATAGATCCCGGTCAGGAGCCTGACCTGGATCGTGCATTGTATCCTCCTGCTGTAAAGAAAGCCAGGAGAATGAAAAAAAGTTCTCCCGGAAAGTCTGCGAATTCGGCGGAACCCAGGAATCAGTCACCCAGAAGAATGATCTGCCTCTACAATAAGATCTGCGTTCCATCTGGCTTCACCTACGATGGAGCCAGTGTTCCAAGACTGGCCTGGTCGTTAACGGGAATTCGTCCGGATGGTTTGCTTCGAGCGGCTGCTGCCGTACATGACTGGATCTATCGCTGGCAGGGTGCCTTACCGGAGGGCAGCCATCAGTTCTGCCTGGATGACTTTGCCTGGCAAAGCGCCATCGGGGAATGGAAACGCAAGGATTGCGATCGCCTGTTTGGTCGCATGATGCGAGAGGCCGGAGTATCACCGATGAAGCGAAAGATGGCCTATCTGGCTGTGCGATTGCTGGGAGGATTGAGCTGGTAGTGTCTATTCAGGATGATGGGACGAATTTACCACAGACCACGCTGGTTGGCCTGGAGGCCCAATCAGCCTTGAAAATTGGGACGAAAACAATACCGGTCAATTGACCGGGCTATCCGTTGCAGTGACTACCTGTAGAACACGGCCTATTGAGGTATTCCAGGCGCCCGGAGCTGAAACCATCAGCCTACGATGCCCGCTTCCTTCAATTGATCTACGTGATCGCACAAAGTGTCTGCGATGGGGCGGTACGCGATTCCCAGATCTTCAATACTTCTGGAATGATCCAGGTTGTAGCGCACTCCCAGGTTCTTCTTCAAAAAACCCCAGGATAGTCCAAAGAACGGTCCTATCAAATAAACCATAAACCCTGGAAGTTGTCCCCGGGGAAGGGGCAATGTCTTTCCATAGCGCTCTCGCAAAAGATCCGCCAGCTCTACAAAGGTTTTTGTGTCGGCGCAGAGGATATGTCTTCCGGAGGCGTCTTCCTTGAAGGCTGCCAGGACATGAGCTCGGGCCACATCCCGGACATCCACAATGCCAAAGGTAAGATCCGGCACTCCAGATTTTAAGGGGCCACCCACCAGATCCCGGACGAATTGAACGCTGGTTCCGTCCATTCGCTTCGATAGGGACGGACCCATCACAAATGCTGGATTGATGACCACCAGTTTCCAGTGATCCTGGGATTTCGCAATCCTCCATGCTTCTTCTTCGGCTACGGTTTTTGAATAGGAATAGGGCTGATGATCCAGGCTACTGGAACGATTCCAGTCGTTTTCATCCATGGTCTGATTATCTTTGGCCAGAGCATCCACGTTATCTCCCATAATCGCTGCAACACTGGAAGTTAACACCACTCGTTTTACTTCTGGATGTCGATTCACTGTTTCCAGGACATTTCGAGTGCCCTTCAGTGCAGGATCAATGAGCTGCTTTTGAGCGTCCTTCAGTCCCTTGATAAAGAACGGGGAGGCAGTGTGCATTACGATTTCGCAGCCTTTCATGGCCTGGTCGAAAGATCCTTCCGAAAGTAGATCAGCTTCGAATAGGGTCAGGGATCCCGGAAGTTTTTCCAGTCCTCGGAGATGGGCAACCTTATCCTCGGATTTCAGGCTGCGAACAGTGGCATGAACGTTATGGCCTTCCTCCAGAAGATATTTCACGATCCATGAGGCAATATATCCGGATCCGCCGGTGACCAGTACAGTTTTTCCCATTCCTGCAGGGTAAGAAGTGGCCCCTGATGATGGCCAGACTTATTCCAGATCCCTACAGTAGTTCAAATTCCCTGGGGACCCCCGCTCCGGGAATGGCCGTCACCGACTTCACAGCCGGATGATGATCCATGGATCGGGACAGGCCCAGGTTATCTTCCTTAAAGTGAGTCCATCCGCCGTTATGAATGGGAATGGCTACATCTGGATGTAACATCTGAACACACTTGATGTAATCGGAGCTATCCATGGTATATTTTCCCCAGCCGGTTAGATACGGAAAGGAGGCCCGGCCTACGTGTAAAATGGCAATCCCTACGGAATAATCGCGGGCAATGCGTTGCAGAGGCGGGTAGAAGACAGTGTCTCCGGAGATATAGAGATACTTCTGGCAGGCAGGCCATTTCAATAGAAAACCGGTTACGGGTCCGGAGAGAAAGCCCGGAAGAAATGCTGGATGATGCCTGCAGGGAGTTCCTGTGATTTCAAGCTCTCCCTCGGATGCGGAGAACTCCGCCTTTTCAAAAGGAGCCAGGCCATGGCAGTTTTCTAGCGCCCGACTCGCAGCCCGGGTAGAGAAGATCTTGCTGGCCCGGTCAAGCACAGTGGCACCGGTCTTGTCCAGGTTATCTTTATGCTGATGATGACTTAATAGGATTAGATCCAGATGGCCCAGTTCGTCCGGTTGCAGGGCCGGCTGTGATGTCTTTCTGGAGAATGCGCCCCAGCCATGGTGATAGATTTTTCCCGGAGCATCGAACACCGGATCCGTAAGGATGCGCAGTCCGCCGGCTTCAATGAGGCAGCAGGCAGTATCTATATGAGTAATTTTGATCTTCACCGGTTACACCGTTCATACCGCTCGGAATTCCTCAATTTCTTTTAAAAAAGCTTGAACAGAGCCTTCCCGGAAAGCATCTATTATATGCCATGATACGAATTCGCTTTGGTGTATTGCTATCCGTTTTTGCGCTGACCTTTGCTCAGTGTATGTCCCCTCAGCCCACGCAGTATGAGAATACTACCGAGAAGATCGATCTTCCCCGGGCGCCGGTAGGAACGGAGAAAGTCAAGGTGGCTCTGGTACCATTCCGGGATGCAACCGGGAAGTCTTTTCTGGTTAAACCTGCCACAGCTCAGCTCACGACCATGCTTCTTCAGACCGGCTATTTCGAAGTTATTGAGCCGGGATTTGTGGAAAACATAGTGGGCAGCCAGAAGGACCTGAGTCCTGAGAATCTCCAAAAGCTCAAAGAAAAGTTTGGAGCGGACATCGTGCTCACCGGAACACTTACAAATTTTGAGGTTCGTAAGAATGAATCCGGGTTCTGCCTGCTTTTCGGGTTACTGGGTTCCTACCAGAAGGAAGAATACATTGTAGAGACCGGTATTGATTATCGGGTTACAGATATTGACTCAGCTTCCATCCTGGACGCCGGCGCTGTAGAAAACCGCCGCACAGACACTTCCAAAGCAGCGGGGGTTCTGTTCTCTTATAGCGGCGCAAGTACAGATATTCTCCAGTCCAGCGGAGGAAAGTTGCTGCGATATGCGATGGCGGATCTCATCCTGAGAATTGTCCAGAATGGTAAGTATAGGAAGTAAGCTACTGCGCCAGTCCGTGGCGCTACTTCTCATTGGAAGTCTTGTAAGTTGTAGCACATTTCAGTCTTTTGAGCAGCTACAGGGACCGGAGATAAACCAGCTTCCCCGGGATACGCGAAAGCTTCGCATACTTCCGGTAGCGTTCAAGAACTCTGCCAACATGCAACGTCTGAACTTTATCTCGGACGAGCAACACAATGGACTGATCCACACTACCAAAAAATCCGATCCAGATCCATTCTCCAGAACCGAAAGCCCCGCTCCGGATTCCAGCTTTGATCTATACTCAGGCGATACGGACGAAGATGCTGAAGGGGTAAAATCCAATGCCAGCAAGGTAGTTCCCAACACCAAAGGCGAAGAATATGTTTCCAAATTCCAGGAAACAAACCTGCCATCCAGCCTCTTTGAGCCAGAAAAGCAAGTCGCATCTGGACTTTTGATTCCTGGAGAGTCCGGCGGCGAACCTACCCCGGAGGCCAGTCAGGTAACGATTATAGACAGCGAAACAGTGCCTACCATGGATGGAGGGGAGATTCTGAAAGAGGTGCTCATCTCCAATATGGTGCAGACCAATCGATTTGAAGTTCTGAGTCCTGCTGCATTTTCCACTACAGGTCAGGCCGGTGTGCCACAGAAAGAAGAGCTTAAATCAAAGGGAGTGGATTATCTTCTGTTCGCCGAAATTACAGACTTTGAAGTCAAAAAGGATGTTGAGTACTGGAAGGTGCCTCTCTGGGCTCTGTTATTGATCGCAGCATTTGTAGTTAAAGATGATGATACCAGAGCCTTTATTCTGCATACTTTGCTTCGTCTGGCCATCTATTTGCCTTCGGATTCTAAATTCTGGGAGCTCGGACTGGGTACCGAGGATCTGGAACTCCGGATCAGCGCATCGGTAAACCTGCGTCTGGTGGACCCTTACACTGGATCTGTGGTATACGCAGATCAGCAATCCCTGGATCGTCTGGAGTCTGTAAATAACATGGATCTCATCGTCTGGAGAAGCGAAAACTCGCTGCAGATCAAGGAGTCCACAGCCGGCCGACAGTTGCGCTTTCTTACTGCGAACATGGTGAACGATCTGGTGCAGAGAATGACTCCAGAATCGGCTATCCCGAAAGAAGAACCCGCACGAATCGAAGAATAAAGGCCGGGTGCATTCTGCCCGGGCCTCCGCTTTTTAGCGCGGAAGAATTATTTTTCGCGTCCTATGATTGGAGGCCATAATGAAAAAAAGAAATCGAATCTCTGTAGCGATATTGGTCCTGTCAGCGGCCTGGGTGCTTTCCAGCCCGGCCCGTGCTCAGACTGTTTCTATTCCTTCAGGTCTGCAGGAAGGAAAGTCGGGACAATATGACTTAGCAGTCCGATTCTCCGGTTACTCCCAGGCCCCCGGAGCTGTACAATTAATGGTATATGTTCCGGAAGGTGTGGCCGGAAAGGACCGACCGGTGGTAGTGTTTTATCACGGAAACACCAGAGATCGAAATTATTACCGGGATTCTGTGGCCTACATGACTGCAAGGGCAGATAAGTATAAGTTTGTTTTGGTCAGCGCGCAGAACTGGTGGTCTCTTGGGAACGGAGATGTTCGTGGAGCGAATGATTCCAGGCTGGCAGTAAATC
Source organism: Spirochaetaceae bacterium (assembly GCA_002729885.1). GTDB lineage: Bacteria > Spirochaetota > Leptospiria > Leptospirales > Leptonemataceae > UBA3465. The sequence continues at coordinate 62,725 of PBUB01000014.1, read as the reverse complement.
TTGTTCTGAATGAATTGAAAGACGAAGACATTTTTGATCCAGAAAGAGCTTATCCGGTGGGTTTTTCTGCCGGCGGCTATGTTGCCGTTCTCAGTTTTCTGAACAGCCTGAACCAATTTGGGGATCAAGCCATTTCGCTGTACTCGTATGAATTCGAAATCGACGAAGATGATGTTATCAGACATTACTACAGCCAGGTGGGCGGCCTCGATATGAACCTGTTTGACTATGCAGGATTTGCAAGCTTCAAGGGAAACTACTATGAAGGCTATGTTGATATGAATCCATTTGTGGAGGAATATCAGGAAACCTGGAATAGATTGGTACGAAGCAAGATTCTCTTTTTCGCTGTTGGCGAAAATGATGTTCCCAGGGTAAAACAGCAGGCACCGCAGGCTGCGGATTTCTTTCGCATGTATGCAAAAGTGGAGCCAATTTATAAAGTGTACCCGGGGGAAGGACATGTACTGTCCGAGGCCAACTGGAATGATTTCTGGAAGTTAGTAGAAGAACCTTGACTTTATAATGCATTTAACGCGAAACATAGCTTCCCGCTCTTGTGATGCAGGCAATGCGGAGCCCTGACTCCGGCTATTGTCATGCATTTAATCACGTAGAGGTCTTTCCCGCCAGGGGAAGCCTACAGTCTATGCGATTGGCTCCTCGATGGCTTCCTTGAAAAGCGCTTCTGTAATGCGGTAGAATTCCGACTGTTGCCTGGAGTTCAAGACCCGTCCCACCTCTCGTTGAAGAGCTGCATACCGCAGAGCCAGTTTTCTCGCAAGATGCCGTCCGGATTGAGTCAGGCTTACTATCCGGGATCTTCCATCGGAGGGATTTCTGTCTACTTCGATTAGCTTCAGCATGGATAGCTTTCTGACCAGAGTAGAGATGGTGGATTTATCTCTGTGGATGGCCCGGGCCAGATCCATCTGGGTCCGGGGCCCTTTTCGCTTGATGTATGTAAGAAGCTCGCAATGGGAAAGTACCAGTTCGGGATAGTTCAGAGAAATCAATTCCCGGCGAATATAGCTCTCGATCCATTCCGAAATTCGCATTGCATATTTCAATGTGTACTCCCTGTTTTTAGTTGGACGTCCCACTATATTCCTCTGAGATGTGACAGAATTTAGTCAAGCGTTTCTGGAGGGACAGTAATGGAAAGTATTCAATTCAAAAAAGGGGAGCAGAACGCAGGAATTATCTCCCTGAACATTAGCGATAGTAATGCATTTACAGTGGATGCTTTGCAGACTCTCGGGCAGTCCTTGAAGGAAGCCCGCCAGGCAGCCCAGAAAGCTGAGATTAAAAGCCTGCTGCTTCTAAGTGAACGTCCGGGTTATTTCTCCGCAGGCCTGGACCTGGTGGCCCTGGGCGATGCCGGCGACCTCGGGCAGGTCCTGGGTTTCTTCTATAATAATCTGGAAGAACTGTACACAATGCCCGTGCCCGTGATTTCCGGAATTCGTGGCCATGCACTGGGATATGGCTGCATGCTTGCTCTGATGGGAGACTACCGGTTGATGTCGGATGCTGGCGTTCGAGTCGGTCTTCCGGAAGTCAAAATGGGAATTCGCATACCTTCCATCGTGATTTACGAACTGCAGAAAGTAGTGGGCTACGCAGAAGCCAACCGTCAGGTGCTGGAAGGTCTGGCTCTTAAATCCCAGGAAGCTCTGAATTGTGGCTTTGCCGATTCGCTGCATCCTGAAAGCGAAATCGAAAGCAAGTGCCTTGCTATAGCAGCCAAATTCAAAAAGTCTTCATCGGCAGGTCTGGCCGGGATCCGAGAAGCAAGCCGGATGGAGCCTGCAGCATTCCGGGCATTGCTAAAGCGCGATCTTGAGGAAAACCTGAAATCATTGGATCATCCAGAAGCCAGGGAGGGCCTTGCAGCCGCTCAGGAAGGCAGACGACCTAAATTCTAGCCAGAACTGTGGCCGCGATTCGAATATAGTAACTGCCGGGCCCGGGTTAATCCTGGCGATCTTCTGTGCGCATACCTGAAAGCATTATATCGCAGACAGTACGATTCCAGCGCAAAAACAGAGCTTCCAGTTCTTCCGGAGCCGTTCGAATGCCCTGTCGAATAGCTTCGTACATCATGGCATTGACTGCTCTGGCTGCAATGGCGGTATCCAGCTCCGGGGCCAGATACCCCTGCTTCTTTCCGTGGATTAGAAACCTTTCTGCCAGATAGGCGGTGTTATCGGAGGCCCTTGCCAGTCTTCTACGGATTCGATCCGCCACCGCCGGGGCTTCTTCCAGAATAATTCGTGCCCCTCTCAGATCCTTGCGAAACAGCTCAAAGAAGGCGGAGCCGATGCGCATGATCTGTCCTTCAAATTCTTTGAGGCTACGAGCCTGGTCCGGTCGTTCCAGAAGCACTATCGAGGTCATGTCCCGAATCACGCGACGTACAGCTGTATCCAGAATGTCTTCTTTATTCTTGAAATACAGATAAACCGTACCATGACCGATGCCAAGGTGACCGGCTATATCGGCAATACCGGCTGCATGATATCCCTTCTCGGCGAAAATATGAAGTGCAGCCTCAATGATTTCGGCTCGCCTTTTTTGTCCGCGAGGGGAGGCCATCCAGTCAGTCTGGCCTCAGTTCTGGAATTCGCAAGCGAAACTGCCTGCCCGTTAGAAATATCGAAATCGGTTCAGCGCCCTACATGGCTTCTACAACCATGGCAATGCCCTGTCCGCCACCAATACAGAGAGAGGCCACACCTATGGATTTCTTTCTTCTTTGCAGCTCCCGGATCAATGTCAGAAGTACCCGATTTCCGGAAGCCCCCAGAGGATGCCCCAGCGCAATCGCACCGCCATTTACATTGGTACGATCCGGATCCAGATCCAGCTCTTCTTTTACTGCCAGAAACTGGGCTGCGAATGCTTCATTGATTTCATACAAATCCACATCTTCCGCTGCTATTCCTGCTCGCTCCAGCGCCAATGGAATGGCAAAGGCCGGCCCCAGTCCCATGCGATCCGGGCGGCATCCGGCAGTAGCCCAGGATTTGATGCGAGCCAGCGGCTTGAGACTGTTTTCTTTTGCATAATCTTCTGAGGTCACTACCATAGCCGAGGCCCCATCATTTATGCCGGAGGAGTTTCCAGGTGTTACGGTTCCTTCCTTTTGAAAAGCCGGCTTCAATCGAGGTAACTTATCTTTTACGGCGGCGCCTTTGATAAACTCATCGTCGGTGAAATCTACCATCTCTCGTCCATCGGACACTTCCAGTGGTGCGATCTCTTCTGCAAAGTATCCTGCTTCTCTTGCCTGTTCTGCACGAGTCTGAGAGATCAAAGCCCATTCATCCTGCTTTTCGCGGCTGATCTGATAATCCAGAGCAAGATTTTCTGCAGTACCGCCCATAGCCACGCCGGCCATTCCATCGAATAGTCCGTTGGTAAGCATATCTTCCAGTTCAAGGTTTCCCATCTTTACGCCCCGGCGAATGGCCTGAGTGGCATGGGGAACCTGGCTCATGACTTCTACGCCGCCGGCCACAGCTGTCTTTGTATGGCCCAGAAGAATATTGGCTGCAGCGATGCTAACGGCCTCCAGGCCAGAACCACAGAGCCTATTTACCGTCAGGGCAGGAACTCGCATGTCCATGCCAGCTTTCAGGCCAGCATGCCGGGCCAGATAGGCGCTCTGACCGTTGGTTTGTAGCACATTGCCTATTATGATTTCTTTGATTTCTTTATAAGGCAGACCGGATCTCTGAATGGCGCCCTGGACAACATGAGCGGCCAGGTCAGCAGGACTTATGTCCCTCAAAAAGCCGCCAAAATTCCCGAAAGGGGATCTCATTCCGTCTATGATAACTGCCGATGTCATGAACTGTGTATGAAAACCCGGTGGCAGAAAACGATTGCTTTTTTCTTTTTTGACCCGAAAAATCCCCGGCATATGCCAGGTTTGCTTTCAATTCCACCGATAAGAGTAAGGACCAGTATTAGGAGCACTTATATGAAAACACGGATGTTTTTACTCCTCACTATTTATCTTGCCAGCCATGCGATCTTCGCAGAGGATCCGGCGCAGCAGCCCTCGAATCAGAGTCCGCTACTGCTTCTGGATCTGGAAACCTTTGAAGAAGCAGAGGACTGGATTGCGGATTCTACATCTCCGCTGGGTGAGACGAAAACATTAAAAATTGTTCAGCGCGGAGAGATCCGTGCAACGGACGATGAGAATGCCAGACCACCGGAAGGGGAGGCTTTGAGCCTTCAGCAAAATCCGGATAATCCCAACCATATCCTGGGAGTTAAGACATTCTTCGATGATCGCGGATTTGACCGCGTGGAAATCAAGCCACCTCATGAGTATGTGATCAAAGGTAAAGCGCGTCAATTCTCCGTATGGGTTCTGGGGCGAAATTTCCGTCACACTCTGAGCCTGAAGGTGCGCGATTACCGCGGTAAGATTCATAAGCTGGAAATGGGACGGCTGGATTTCTTCGGATGGAGAAAACTAACTGTGACTGTTCCTGGCTGGCTTCCGCAGAGCACCCGTTATTCATTACTGGATAAGAATCTGCACTTCGTCAGTCTATTCGTGACTCATGATGTGCATGAAGTTCCTGGAACCTTTTACTTCTATGTAGATGGACTGAAGGTTCTGGTGGATCAAAGCGAACAGCAATACCCGGGATCCGAGATCAAGGACAACTGGTAAGATTGGGATCGAATTGGGGATAGATCTATGAAAGCAAACTGGAAAACATATACTTCTGTGGCAGGTGCATTGTCTGTAGCTGCCCTTCTGGGAGGCTTCGCCATTACCGGTCAGGCCGGAGTGGAAACTGCAGTAGGTAGCGATGTGAGCTCTGCGGAGTTGCGCGCCATCACTGTAGAAAGCTGGGACCAGGATTATTCCGGCGGCGGATACGGCTGGGAAGTTCTTACAGATAAAGATGTAAAAACTCAAGGTCCTTATCAGCCCAAAGCTTCCAACCTGCAGTCCGAAAGGGAAGTGAAGCTCATCAAGGGAACTCCCAGAGATATCAAGGAGAATGAGAACTACGAAAAAGCACGAGTGCTTGGAGTTAAATTCGCATTCACCTTTCCCGGATACAATACTGTAACCATGAGACCTCCTTCCGTGGATCAATATACCACAGAAAGACCTCGTCCGTACCTAAACGAGCTGGCGCTGGCAGAAGGCTATGAGAAGCGAAGCTGCTATGATAATCCTGCTCTTTCATCCGGCGCAGACACTCAGCGTGCGCAGATGGTAGATTGCGTTACCGGTGTCGAGCTTCCAGGTCAGGTGAAACAGGTATCTGTATGGGTGCTGGGCCGTGGAAACGAGTATAAACTGGAAGGCTGGATCGAAGACTGGAAAGGCGATACTCATATCTATGATTTCGGTTCTGTGGACTTCGTAGGCTGGAGACCTCTGAGCGTGGAGATTCCTCGCCAGGTGCCCCAGGATGTAAGCTCCTATCCTCAGACCAAGAACCTGGTTTTCCGTCAGTTCAAGTTGCGAGCTACTCCGGAAACGTCACTTGAAACCGTTTACATCTTCTTTGATGAACTGCGAGTGCTTACCAATGTATTTGAAGTGCACTTTGACGGAGCGGGTCTGGACTTCGACCAGGCTGATTGCGAAAGAAAGAACAAGCTTCTGAAGATGATTCGCAAACATGCCCGGAATCCGGACACCATCGAGTTGAAGGATTGTAGCCAGGCTCCAGGGCCGGCCAAACCTCTGAACGATCAGCCGAACTAGGAAAATCAAAAGTAGTAAGGCCCGGTAACCCCGGACCTTTCTTTCCGTCTTCGGAGGTCTTTGCAAACCTCCGGAAATTCCTAGAGAAAGCTTCAGGAAGCAGCGTCTAAGGCGCTGCTTTTTTTATGCCCCTGTATCCCTTTGGTGCAGTGCAAAAAAAGGTTGCCTGTGTGCCCGAGGGTACCTTTAACTGACGCAAGGCTGTAAAAGAGCGACATTACAGACTTTTATTTCATAGATCTGGAAGATTTTAATAGAATCCGAACCTGCATCTATAAAGATTGCAAGCTCTGGAGGATTTCATGCTAGCACGTTATATTCCCCGACTGTTTTACAAGGGCGGGCGAACCCCTCTCTACCTGACTTTCTTTGTTACCAATCGTTGTAACCTGAAATGTGAGCACTGCTTCTATTCAGCGGAACTGAACCTTCCCACGCAGGAAATGACAGTGGACGAAATCGACAAGATGGCCTCCACCATGGATCCATTTCCGGTGCTCAACTATAGCGGTGGCGAGCCATTTCTGCGCGATGATCTGGATGATGTTACCCATGCATTCTACAAGCATAATCAGACCAACTATCTGACTATTCCTACAAATGGAACCTATCTGAAAAAGACCCAGGAGATTCTTCCGCGCATGCTGGAGAAATGTCCGGACATGCTGGTAACGCTGAACTTCTCAGTGGATGGACTGGAAGAAGAGCATAACCGAATTCGATCCGGTGGAAAAGGTGGTTCTGGACTATTCAAGACGACGATGAAAACCTTCGAGGCTCTCAAGCCCATGAAGAAGGAATACAAGAATCTGCGAATGGGTTTTATTACCACATTCACTGCCACAAACCAGGATCAAATCGATGATGTTTACGATTACCTGAAAGGTCAGGGACCGGACAATGTTACTATCAACCTGATTCGTGGAACTCCTAAAGATCCGGCGGTGAAGAACATTGATATTTCAAAATTTCGCCATGTAACTCAGAGAATCAAAAACGATCTGATGGATGCCAAGCTTCCGGGCTTTGATCCCTTCCTGGCTGCCATGTCCACCCGTCGCTATGATTTGATTCTTAAAACCTACGAAGAGAAGAAGTTTCAGACTCTGTGCTATGCTTCCCGAATCTTTGGAGTTCTGTATCCCAACGGTGATGTGTATCCCTGCGAGATGTTTGGACCGGAGAAGCTCATCGGAAATATTCGAGACTTCGATATGGATTTTCGCAAGCTATGGTTCAGCAAAAGGAACAAGGAGATTGCAGACTGGGTTGTAGATACAAAATGCTTCTGTACCCATGAATGCAACGCCAGCTGTAACATTAGCTTTAACGCAGGTGAGTTTACGAAAGCCGGTACCCGGGCCGCAGGTCTGGTAGCCAAAAAAATCCTCGCCTGAGGTTTCTGACTGCGCAGGAATGGCCCATGTCTCAGGCATCGGGCCTTTCTGTAGTTATTCCTCATCGCAAAGAAGAGTCTCTGGACGAGGCCGTGCGCTATCTCAAAGAGATGGATCGCACCGGTATTGATCTGGAGCTATTTACTGTTTCTGGCAATCAGCCTTCTGTTCAGCGCAATGCCTGTATCAAGGAAAGTCAGTGCCAGTTCATCTATTTCCTGGACAACGACTCCGAACCGGAGCCTCAAAATCTACAGAGAGCTCTGCGGCTGTTCAAAGATGAAAAGGTGGCGGTGGTGGGCGGGCCCAATCTGCCCCGGGAAGGTCAGCAGGGTCTTCAAAGGGAGTTCTCTGCCATACTTGCGTCGCCCCTGGCTGTGGGGCCGGTTGCCGATCGGTATCGCTCCACTGGTTCGGTTCGAGAGGCCACCGACCGAGAGCTAATCCTCTGTAACCTGTTTATTCGAAAGTCTATCCTGGACAACCTGGGCTACTTTCGTGAAGATCTCTATCCCAACGAAGAAAACGAATTTATGAACCGGATTCAGAGCGCCGGTTACAGACTGATGTACGATCCGGAAATTCGAGTGCATCGCAGTCCACGACCCAATCTAAAATCATTTCTTCGTATGCTAATGGGATATGGACGCGGTCGATTCAAGCAGATGACTGTAGACTTTCGCATCTCCAACCTGGTGTTCTTTCTTCCTGCCTTTTTCAGCCTGTTTCTTCTGGCCCTGCCCATCTGCGCTTTTGGCCTCTATTATTCAGGGGAAGCCGCCCACATTTCAGGAATCGCATCTCTGGCTGAGCTGGTTCGCTGGCCATGGACGATGTGGGCTCTGGCCTATGTAATCTCTTTGCCTCCGTATATTTCTCTGGTTTTGTTCGCTGGCGCCCAGACCTTTGCTGGAATGCGCCCTCCAAGAGCGGCGGTTTCGGCCATTCGATTGCCTTTTCTGTTCTTCTGCGTTCATTTCTTTTATGGTCTGGGAGTCTGGTGGGGATTTCTGGGACTATTCTCAAGAAGGAAAAAAGTTGTGGAATATGAACTAAACCGAATGAAAATCTAGCCATGCGCTGGCAGGGAACAGCTCTGGCTTTTCTCACATTCATCATTCTATTGCTCGTTCCTGCCCGGGCCCGAGCCTATATTGAGGCTCCCTACGCAGCCACATTTCAGTCCATTCGTATGCCCCATCTTCCCAGAGGCGATGAACCCTGGGTGCGAGGTGACTGGCAGATGGTGCTTGCTGCGAACTGGATGAACGTATGGTCCATTCAATCCGATCGGTTTATTCTGGATGGAGAAGAGGTCTCCCTGAATGCAGGCCTGGCCTATGGTCTCAGTGATCGCATAAGGATAGGACTGGTGGCACCCTACATTATTCAGGGGGGCGGGGTTCTGGACAGTACCATAGAGAGGTTTCATTCCAGCATAGGAGTGACCCAGGGCCAGAGGGATCGGTTTCCCCGGAACCGGCTGAATGCAAGCTATGAACCTCTGGGGGCCTTCTATCCCATACTTATGCGTCTTGAAAGAATGGTGGAGGATAAGTATCTGCCCCGAAAGTATCCTCGTAGTCCATTGGATCCACCGCTGGACATTGAAGTGACCCCGGAAACTCTATATCTTTCAGGCATTCGACCCCAGTGGGTTCCAGAGGACTCGATTTCTTCCAGTAACCGATCCGGACCTGGTGAGGTGCGATTTTACGCGGACTATCAGTTTCCTTTTTCCATAGGAGAGGGATTTCTTTCTGCCAAAAGCGCTGTAATCTCTTTGCAGGCCTCTCTGGAAGGTTCTTCCAGTTTAATGGCCGGCGATACGGGCCGAGTGGGTTCTGTTTCCTTCTTGCTTCGCTCGGAGAAAAAGCCGCATGAATTCTACTGGTTGATGGGGCTTTCCTACTCTGCGTTCGAGGACCGAGAGTTTCGTCTTCTGGAATTACCGGCTCAGCAATGGGCTTTTCGCCCACGGCTGGGTTATCAGATGGAAAACACAGAGTTCTTTGCAGAGTATGTCTACTTCACCGAGCCTGTAAAAGACTTTGGCCGACTATCTGCGGATGGACATCAACTGGGTCTTGGATTCAGCACGGATGCGGGGCCGTATAGAGTAGAGATGGCCCTCATCGAAAACTTCCTGACTTACTCTACTACACCGGATGTAGGTCTGTATATCGCTCTGCGAAGAACACTCTGATTTCTGGCGTCTCCATTCAACAAAAGCGAAATTCGCATATTACCGACTCTTGAGGTATCTGAGGCTCATCTGGTACCTCTGGCATTCCGGGCATCTGGCACCACTGGTACCTGCATCCAGGCTCTGGATTATATACTACATTAGAGAACGCTGAGCCATCGGTAAGTGATCCAGGCTGTTGATCTGCAATGCTTTCCACCGGGATGAGATATCCAGTATGGAATAGGAAGTATTGGATAGTTGTCTTAACCAGTGATAGATAGACTCCGGATTACTCTGTCCCAGGGCTTCTGCAATTGCGATGGCCATGGGCGTTCCTGAGCTTACAACAAGAGCCGGCCCACTTCCGGGCTTGGATGCAATTTCCTTCAGCGATTCCAGAACGGCTGTGCGAAACTCCAGGAAATCCGGACTCTGCCCGCGTATCCAGAAGTCCAGCACTCTACCGGTAACGGCTGCAAGCCGGCGCCTGCGTCCGGATCCTTCACTGTTTTTGAGATGACCGAGAATGCTGGAAAAAGTGGGATCTGTGCTGGCAATCTCCTCTGCGATGGACTTCCAGGCCGCCGGGTCCACTTCGTTGAGACCCGGTTTTTCCAGCACTATGACAGAACTCCCGGATTCTTCCGTTTGGATTGAATCCCCGGGGGCGGATGTGTTTCTATCTGTGTTGGGGCTTTCTCGCCCATTTGCAGGAATGGAAACCGGAGATTCCAGCATTTGCATCCCTTCCAGAATACCATCCAGGGTTTCCATGTGGCGAACCAGAGAGCCCCGCGCAAACAGCTTGAACTCCAGACCATTCTCACGGAATCGCTGACCCAGCTTTCGCGCCTGCTGCCGGCCCTTGTCTGTAAGCTGGTCATAGTTCATGCCGGAGGCATTTGCCTGGCCATGTCGAATTAGATGGATATGCATGTATGGAATGGGAGAGATGGGCTCGAAAAATGAAAAGTCAATCCTCGGTTTGAAATCGCGGATTGGAAATGCTGAGATTCTCTACCAGCGTCTGACGCACATGGGCCCAGATCTGACTTGAGGGGTCCGCTAACTTCTCTGTGCGAATCTTATTTGCCAGCTTTTCATTCAGTTCGGTGATGCGCTGCTTTACGTCCACCAGGGTTTCCAGCTCTTCCAGGCCAGGCTCATCCAGGATTTGATGCAAACGCCCGGCCTCGGATCGTACCAGATCCTCTTCATCTCGAAGTTCTCGGGCCACAACACCCAGCATGTTCCAGCTTACCAGCGCTTTGTAGGCCAGCTCATCGGATTCCTTTACCGCTGGCATTACTTCCTTCAAAAGATAATCTGCGATGGCTTCGCATAGATCTGCCGCTTCCGGTCTATATTGCATGATTTCTCCTCTTCTCTGTTCTAATCTCAATCCCCCCGTGTAGCATAAAAAGGGGGCGAGCTAAATTCACGCAGCGTTTTCAATCAATCGAAGCATTTCGTATTCCATTTCCGCCACTCGTCTTCCAATGGAAGCCAGCTCAATGCCTTTTGTTTTTCCGCTTAGATGTCTCTCTGCCTGGGCGGCCGCACCCCCGGCCCATCTGAGATTACCCATCACTTCCCAGTATCGCACCTTTTCCGGGTCCACTTTGATGCCGGAATGCTTTTCGTAGGCTGCATAGAAATCTTCTCTTCTGGAGATTCCACCGGCCTCCAGATTCAGTTTTCCGAATCTCCAGTCCCTCATACAGAGCCAGCTGATGTCTTCATGCCGGTCTCCAAAGTGAGCGAATTCCCAGTCCAGGATACCATGAAGTCCTTCCGGACTTACCATAAAGTTACCCGTGCGAAAATCCCCATGAACCAGAACCAGCTCATCGGTTCCGTAAGCATTTACTTCCAGCCAGTTTAATGCCAGTTCCATGCCCGGATGTGCTTCTTGCAACTTGTTCATTTCGCTGCGCATCTCTTTGCATCCTTCCAGGGCCGGGCTCTCCTCCGGCATATTTAAGAAATCCAGGCCTTTGGTTCCGGCCTTTACGGAGTGAATGTGTGCCAGATGCTCCGCCAGGCTATCCGGCAATGTCTTTCGGACCTCTTTCAATGAGTTGTCCTTCACAATATACCGACCGGTGGCTTTGCCCGGAATCCATTCCATCAAAGAGAACGGTTTACCCAGCACTGCCTCATCCATTTCATAAAAGAAGGGCTCAGGAGTCTTCGTCCCTGCTTCGAAAGCTGCCCTGGCTACTTCAAATTCTTGCTTTCTATTTAAACTGGAAAAAAGGGAACTACCTCGATCCGATCGCAGTACCAGTCGGTGGCTGCCTTTTCTGGGACCATCTTCTACGTCCAGTTCCAGAAGACTGTTTTCCTGGCAGGCCCCTCCACTCAGAGGGATGACATCGTAGATCTTCACGGCTGATTGAAAGTGACCTTTCAACCAGGGCTCCAGGGTTTTTTTTAGTTCTTCTACTGTCATGGCACTTCCCGGCGCAGCATTCCAGACCTGCGCCTTCGAAGGCTGCTCACCGATAGCCGGACTGTCAAGTGATCCTTTCGCTTGTCCTTTTTCCCTTTCTGATTTCATTGGCCGGTATGCCTCGATATTTACTGCTGGCGATCTTCTTGCTTCCGGCTCTAACTTTCTGTGAGGAGGGCTCAGTTGCAGAAATTGATACTGCTCGGGATTGCTCCGCGCTGAGCCAGGAAAACTTTCCGCTGGCAGACAGAGGCGCCTTCTACCACTGGCAGGTTCGAGGCTCACTTCCAGGACTTTCGGAGCTCAAGGCCTATGGTGTGGAAACGCTCTATGTTAGATTCTTCGATGTAGTGGCCGCCCCTGAGGGGCCCAGACCTGTGGGGATCCGCAACTCACTGGACACGGATGCGAGGGTGATTCCCGTCATCTACATTACCGTGGCTGCCCTGAAAGGTCTGGATCAAGAAGGGATTGATGCGCTGGCAGAAAATATCTGGAGTCTGGTTCGCAGGATGGGAGGACCCGTTTCTGAGATTCAGCTGGATTGCGATTGGACACCTTCCACCCGCATCGCATATTTCTCTCTACTGGAATCCCTGCGAAAAAAAGCGAAACATACGGAGCAGGGCCCGGTGACTATCAGTTCCACAATTCGATTACATCAGTTAAAGTATTTTCGCAGTACCGGAGTCCCTCCTGCAGACAGGGGCACCCTGATGATTTACAACATGGGAGAATTAAGCAATCCGACAGAAACCAACTCCATTTTTAGAACGGACCTTGCGGCCAGCTATCTACAGGGAGACTGGACGCTGCAATACCCCATTCCTCTGGATATTGCACTTCCGGATTTTCACTGGGGCGTCGCCTTCGTGCATGGATCCTTTCATGCTTTGATTCACGATGTAACCGAGAAAACGATGGTCGACCTGCCGGTGGAGCACAAGGGGAGAAATTTCATTTTTTCAGAGCCGGTGACCCTGGATGGCCACAGGCTTCCGGAGGGCACGGAAATGCGGACGGAGAAGGTGGACTCCTGCGCGCGTCTGGAGGTTCTCAGAATTCTTTCCAGGCTGCTGGATTCCGATAATCGCACTCTTATTATTTTTGATTACGATTCTACAAAGAGCGATTCGGAAAAAAAAGACCTGATTGACCTTTTTCGCATATCCGGCGCTTCTTGTAGCCATGCATCGTGTTCTGACTAGCGGCTTCCTGCTGAATTCTTCGCTGATATATCTTCGTAATACATTGATGGTCGGGGTTCTACTGGTTCTGGTATCCCCTTCCCGGATCTGGCCCTGCGGTGCTGGCGAGCCAGATCCCCTCCGAATATTCAGACCACTGCAAATCACCGCAGCCCTGTTTCCGGATGGGCAAGAAAATGAATATCTGTCAGTCCTGGATCAGCTGGCCGGTACCTGCGATGCTCCAAAGGGAGCAAAGTATGTAGATCGAAATCTGGAAAACTGGGCCGCTCTTCTAAAGGATCGTGCCGGGATCACCTCGGATTCCGCAGCCCTGGATTCGCTGATCTACAGACTTTCTGCAGATGAAATCAAGAAGGCGAGTAAGAATCCGGATTCCATTCCCGGTCGTCTCACATCTAAAGGCCAGTCCGACATTCTGGGCTACATCCTCTATGCGAAATCCGTTGAGCCACTGGTTGCACCCAGCAACTACTGGGAAACGCCGGAGCCATTATCTCCGGAAAAGGCAGAGAGCTACATTGGAAATGCTTTGAAGCAATCTTCACAGCAGAAGGATCGAAACCTGAAGGTTCGCTATCTGTACCAAGCCATGAGATTGGCTCATTATTCAGGACAGCATTCTCGCGCTCTAAAAATCCTGAGCCAGCTACCTGGCGGTTTAAAGGCCACGGACCCCCTATATTTTAGAATCCTTCATCTGGAGGCGGGTGCTCTACTAAAGAATAATCAGACCGCAAACGGTCTGGGGGTTCTGGCCCGGATGTCTGCTCAAGAGCCCGAGATGATGCTTCGAGTTTCACTGGATTTCGATAGATACTGGGCCACCAAAGGAGCCTATGATGCTGCATTTGCGAAAGCTTCGCGGGAGGAAAAGAAGGCTTTAATTCTGCTGCGATTCTTCTCCAATGCGGAACCCAACCTTGCATTGATCAAGCAAATGACGGAAATGTTTCCTGGAGATCCAGCCCTGGATTATATGCTGATTCGGGAAATTGACCGACTGGAAGATCGATTGGAAGGACCTCTCTACTATGATGCCGGGAACCTTCCCCGTAGATCCCATGGAAGGGACATCGCCTCCGGCAACGAACAGGATTCCGGGTTTTCGATATCTGCATTTCTTATGAAGGTATGGCACTGGATTGTTCCTCCTCTGGAAGCCAGCCCTATTGCGAAAATCCCTGCTGAAGAGCAGAAGTATATGAAGGACCTGGCGGATTTCATTGGAAAGACTGCAGAAGGAAAAAAGACCAGATCTCCAGGCACCTGGAAGCTGGCTCAGGGCTACTTACAGATGCTTTTGGGCCAGCATTCTGCTGCTCGCTCTTCTCTGAGTCATTCCCTGGTGAATCCTTCCGAGTCTCCTTTCGTGCGGCTACAGAAGCGGCGAATTAACCTGCTCAATGTCTCTGCTGAAAAGAAGAATCCAGATGAAGAACTAAAGAAACTGATTCTGCAAGATTATGCATCCATTAAAGAAACGGATGAGTCTTCGGATTATGGATGTCGATGGTCGGACCATGCCGCTCGACTCTTATTGCATAGAAATATGGTGAATCTGCATATGAAGGCCGGTGAAGAAGGGGAAGCTCTCCTCTGGGAGCCGGATGTTTCTCAGATTTATAGCGGAACATCCATCAACACATACGCTTTTTCTGCCCTGGAGAAAGCCGAAAATGTGATGCGAAAGCCGGCCGGCGCCTATGAGAAAAAGTTAATCGAAATCTCAAATGCCACTCTGGCCACCGTCGTCTCTCGTCTGGGAGCTCGACGCTTGAAAGCAGGTGACTACGAGGGAGCTGTTAATGCTCTGAAGAAGCTCAAGAAAGACGAAATTGAAATGTATTATTCCGAGAGAATCGAAGCCGGTCCTTTCGATAATCCGTTTTCAGAGAAATTCGCTTCAGGAAAGAAAGCCAGCGATTACAATTCGTATGCCATTGCGCTTCGAATGCAGGAGCTTCAAAAGGAAGCGAAAAGCCAGACAGGGGACAAATCTGCCCGGGCCTACTATCGCATGGGTCTTGCTCAATTCAACATGAGTCATTTTGGCAACTGGTGGTCTGCAGTAGATACGGACTGGAGCATATACTACGAGTACTCAGACAAAGTGGGCGATCCACAATTGAAGCTGGCCCGTGGTTATTTCGAAAATGCGATTTCAACTGCGAAGGACCGGGAGTTAATTGCGGCCAGCCGGTTTATGATAGCAACCATTGCTTATCTGGATTCAGCCGATACAGGCTACTTTTCTCCGGATACTATTACTCTGGCAGATGAACAGAAGACTCAATTCGATCGTCTGGCTGATATGGACGACACAGAATTTTACAAAGAGGTGGTGCGAACCTGCACTTACTTCATGCAGTATCGTCAATAGCAGATCACCTCAGATATCTTTAAACTGGAGTTAGAGCAGTCATGTCTTTTGCGACCTGGCTGCTCTGAATCTGGACCGCGTCTCTGAGCGGAACACATCACACTTCCTGGAGATCAATGAAGCTTTCTCCCTGTTCGTCGTTTTTTCTGTAACCTTTTCGCTTCCCGGGATACTAACCATTCAAACAGGCCTGGAACGGGCCGGGGAGAATTGATGAACACACTTTTTAAATCTTACAAACTCGGAGAAATAGAGCTCAAGAACCGCATGGTAATGGCTCCGATGACCCGCAATCGAAGTATAGATAACATACCGGGAGATATTGTGGCCAGATATTATGAACAGCGATCCGGCGCAGGATTAATCATAACTGAAGGCACTTCCCCCTCAAAGAATGGACTTGGTTACCCTAGAATTCCTGGGATATTTTCCGCAGAGCAGATATCTGGATGGCGTAACGTTACAGATTCTGTCCATTCGGCTGGCGGCAAGATATTTGTTCAATTGATGCATACAGGGCGCATCGGTCATGCGGACAATCTTCCTGCGGACGGAAAGGTTCTGGGTCCGTCTCCTATCGCCGCGAAAGGTGATATGTACACAGATACCCAGGGGCCGCAACCGCATCCTGTGCCTGTTGAAATGACCGAAAGAGACATCCAGGATGCGATCCAGGAATACGTGAGTGCGGCGCGAAATGCTATTGAGGCAGGTTTTGATGGAGTGGAAATCCATGGCGCAAACGGTTACCTGGTAGAGCAATTCCTGCATCCATCTGCGAATCAGAGAACGGACCGGTATGGTGGCTCCATCGAGAACCGTAATCGCTTCGCCCTGGAAGTAACCCGGGCCATCATCGATGCCATTGGGTCTCAAAGGACCGGTATCCGTCTTTCTCCTTATGGTGTGTTTAATGATCTGGAACGGCACGATGAGATTCACGATCAATACGTTTCCCTGATCCAGGGGCTAAATGATCTAAATCCGGTTTACGTGCATCTTGTGGATCATTCCCCCATGGGTGCTCCGCAGCCGGAGCAGCGAACGGTTGATGCGATTCGCGAGAAGTATTCCGGTACCTTGATCCTCAGCGGCGGATTCGATGGCGCTCTGGCCAATTCTGCCCTGGAAGAAGGGCGGGGGGATCTGGTGGCATTCGGTCGTCCATTTCTGGCGAATCCAGATCTTCCGGAGCGTATTCAGCAGGGGGAAGAGCTAAACGAACCGGATATGGCGACCTTTTATACTCCAGGCGAGAAAGGATACCTGGACTATCCAGTGCTTGCTGCGAAAAGCTGATCCAAATCAGAATCTATTCCGGTACCGGCGCCCATCGCCGGTACCGGTTTCTATGCGCTCAACTTCCATGCATCCGATTCCAGAAAATAAAGGAAAGGTGGCCCTTTCTTCGATTCATGCTGCCAGGGAGAAATTCCCGATTAACTAAAATGATCCAACGGCTCTATGCGGCTGCCTCTGAATTCCTTAAGACCAGGCCCTGAAGCCAGGCTCATGATGATTCCTGTTCTATCTTTTTCCGTCTACTGTAGAGTGAAGCCCTGGAGTCCGGGGTTGGGCTCGAAACCCGGCATCTGTTCAATCCGCGGATACCGGGGTTTTCTGGACGGAGGCCTGAATTGGTGCGATTTCCAATCTGATATACACCGGGATCGGCCCGGAAAAAAGTTGACACCGTGTCAGTTTTCTCTACTTTGTGGATGGGGGATGATGTTATGGATCCGAAATTTCCTGAATTTGTGACTTTTGCTATACCGTTTTTCTTTTTGCTTATTGGGCTGGAGTTGCTCTACGGAGCAATCAAAGGGGCCAAGCTTTATCGATTGAACGACTCCATCGCCGATCTGGGCACCGGTGTCCTGAACCGATTGTTTGGTCTGCTAAGCGCCGCTGCTTCGGTTTATGTGTACTGGCTGGTGTATGACCATCTGCGATTCTTTGATCTTCCGGCGCAGCCAAGCTGGGAGCTGGGAATGGTCGTAACTTTCGGGGCCTGCTTTGTGCTGTATGACCTGGCATACTACTGGGCTCATCGCATGAGCCATGAGGTTAACTTTCTCTGGGCTACACACGTGGTTCATCATCAAAGTGAAGAGTACAATCTCACTGTTGCATTGCGACAGTCTGCCTTTGGTGGTCTGGTAACATGGCCATTCTATTTACCTCTAGCATTTCTGGGATTCCATCCGGCGGTGATGCTGGCCAACGGAGGCCTCAGCCTTATCTATCAATTCTGGATTCATACGCGAGTGATTGGTCGCATGGGTTTTCTGGAAAGCTTCATGAATACCCCATCGCACCATCGAGTGCATCATGGCAAGAACCCCAAATACCTGGATAAGAACCATGCAGGTACATTTATTATCTGGGACAAAATGTTTGGCACATTCCAGCAAGAGGAAGAAGAGCCTGTATACGGAACAGTAAAGCCATTCAAGAGCTTTAATCCGTTCTGGGCCAACCTGCAATACTGGAAGGAAATGTGGGACATTGCCGTGGCAGCTCCACGCTGGAAGGATAAGATTCTGGTCTGGTTCAAACATCCAGGGTGGATGCCAGAGGAAATGGGAGGACCCAAAGTTGCTCCAGAGCTGGAGGCGGATTCCTACCAGAAATTCGATGTCACCGTACCTCCCATTCTTTCGGTGTATAGTCTGATCTGGTTCGCATCCATGACAGCACTGACCTTCGCTGTCCTTCTAAAGGTTGATGCTTTCAACATGTGGCAGATTGGAGGAGTTGCCGCAGCGACAACGATCTCATTGATCTGCCTGGGCGGTATCCTGGAAGGTAAACGATGGGCCCGTTTTATGGAACCATTGCGCCTTATCGCCATTGGAGTATTTGCTGTCTTTTCGGTAGATAATCCTCAGTGGCTTCTCTATCTCACTCCCAATATGCCTGTTGCCTATGGAGTGGTTGCCGCTGCAGCAATCAGTATTCTGATCGTCTTGAAATATCGCACAACATTTACATTGACTGTGCAGGATTACGAATCTGAAGAAATGCATCTGTATCCAGGAAAAAGTAGCTCGGATCTTCGCGAGCCTGCTATGGCTTCCAGAGTTGCATGATACATTGAGCCCGGGCATCCCGCCCGGGCTTTGTGCTCTTCCGTCCTTCAATGGTCAGTAGTTAGCGTTCCCTCTACCAACCCACCGATTGCTTTCTGAAAAGTCTGAAAATCCTGCTCAACGCAATCTGCATAGCCCGTAGCTATGCTTTCCAGAAAATCCAGAAACCTGGACTTTCGCTTCTTTTTGATAGCTTTCATATACGACGCAAAGTCGGTGGCCCGAGTGGGTCCCAGGTCGCTGGCCCCTCTCAGGTGCCCACGAGCCAGGAGCCCTCCCCACTGTTTCGCCATCTTTCGGTAATCTTTTGCCCGTTTCGTATCTCTAGTGGGAAAATCCTCTTTAAAGGGTGATCTTTCCCGTATAGAGAAATCTCTTCCATCCCAGTGCATCCAGCCCAGGTATCTGTCAGGCCGTCGGGAGATGGCGCGAAAAGCCCGGGCATGTCTGAGTCCTTCATCCGGAAAAGCTCTGCGATACTGCTTCAATTCCTTTTCGCTCATTTGCTTACAGGCTTCCGGCAGGGTCTGCTCTTTTATATCCAGGATTACATCATCGCCGGTGCTGGAATCTGAGCCCTCGATCAGTGCGTATATGCGAAGGGTGCCCAGGGAGCCGGTACCAGCCTTGAGACGAAACGCTGCATCCTTTATCTTGAAATGCCTTCTGGCCGGTTCATCCGGATGGTCGAAATTATGAAGATGCTTCTGCAATGCTTGGGCAAGATTTTCCTGCTCTTCAGCTTCCATGGTCTGCAGTTTTTCCCTTTCTGTGCGAAATATTCGATTGCCGTCCAGAAGTATTGTCCATTTCTCCAGAAGCTCTTTTCGATCCTTCTTTTCTTTAACAGTTTGGAGGAAGCTTCGCAACGGAGCCGTAGGGGCATCCGCACTGGAAATATTTCCATTGTAGGAAGACACTTCCTTTAGATAGGCCTTACCGAGCTTTCGAACCGCTCGCGCTATTTTCTTTGTGCTAAAATTTCCGTTATCTCTGCAATCCAGAACGATGCTTATTGCCAATCTCCAGAGATCGTATTGGTAATCGGCTACGATACTATCATCAAAATCATCCATCCCGTAGACGATGTCGCCATTCTCATTTCCAAAGGCACCAAAGTTATATATATGAGCATCTCCCTGAATCCAGGTCTGGGTTTCGGGAATGCCCCCGTACAGGGAAAGATGCCAGTCTCTAAAGAAATCCAGCCAGTAAAGATGATTGGAGCCGCGAAAAAAGCCATAGGGGGAGGCGGACATTTTTGCGTATTTATCGGCCCGGTCCTGGACGGTAAGACTCGAGTCATTTCGGAGGATGGATTCAAGAACCTCCTGTGGTCGATTGTGCGAAGTGAAAGAAATATTCATCCAGTTTTTTTGTCCGGGCAGGAAGCAGTCAACCTCCGGGGATTGGTCTATTGTAGTGGAGTCAAATGCTGCTGAGGATTCAAGTTCCCGATAGCAGCATGGCTACTGCATCCGGAAAGTCCAGCGCCATCGCATCCACTTTGCTGCCTCTGGACCCCGGTTCTCTTCCATAGGAGAGCCACATTCCCTGGAGTCCGGCTTTTTCCGCTGCGATGATATCCAGATCAATATTATCGCCTATCATTAATGAGTTTTCCGGCGAAACCTGTTCGCTCCTGCAGACGTAATGGAATGCATCGTGACAGGGCTTGAGCATGCGAATCTCGGAGGAATAATAGATTCCTTTCAAGCTGGAACTGGCGCCAGTATGCTGCATCACCAGGTTGCAGAAGTAGGGCAGTCCCCAGAGATTACTCAGAACGGCCACCGGATAGTTTTTTGCCAGTCTTGCCAGTGACTCTACATGCAATCGATCAATCCATCCACATTCATGAAAGGCGAAAGTCAGATTTAATGCAATTCGATCTTCGAGGCTCAGGCTCAGCTTCAATCTGGTAGCCTCTTCCCTTAAATGAAAATGAGCATCACGGATAACGGGTGACACATCCATTCCGTCGCTGGCAGATTCGTATTCTGCTTCGATCCTTTCCAGACCACGTGCTATGATTTGATGAAGGTCCTGACTATCCAGACCTCTGCCTCCCAGGGCTTCATAGGTCATTAGATAGGGCTCCTGGGGGCCAAACCTATCGTGCTGAAACATAATTGTGTTCATCAGATCAATAATGATCAATTCAGGCTTTTTCAGGTTTGAACTGGTAAATGGATTCATTTCTATTCACCGGCCTTTGTGTTTGGTATGGCTGCCCAGTCCAGCAGACCCACGCTTCGTAAGATTCTGACCAGCATGGCCAGATCCCACTCATCTTCAAGCTCACAGCTAAAGTTCCGCTGGTCTGCTCGATAGGGGCCGTGCAGCCATTCGGGCTTCATTCCAGGAAGGGTTTCGCCGGACATATCCAGAGTAGGATCAAATAGGCCAAACAAAGATGGTACCGGCGCTGTAGACTCCACAGTTATTAGAAATGAAGCCGGCCATCGACCCGGCTCGTATCTCAGAATCATGCGAGCCGATTTTACTGAAATGGCGATGACCGGCCAGGATTCGCCGCCCAGTTCGTATTCCCCCAGTACTTCCGGTTCGTCCAGGTCAAATTTGTCTATCAGTCTGCGAACTATCTGACCGTAACTCTGAATACGAGTAACGTTGCTGTTTTCCAGCCAGGAGAATAGCCCTGTTGTACTCTTACCAGCCACGATCCTTCTTCAAAAGCTCGATGTGAGCCAGATGATGCATTCCATGCCAGCTGTACAGAGCAGGAATTTCATACACCGGAACCTTACGCTGGAGTTCCGAGTGATAATATGTACGGCTGGCTGAAGTCTCGTCTACACTGTCCAGCACCTGAGAAAAGCGGCGATGTATTCCACGGAGTATTTCCAGGGAAGGTCCTACATCGGGATTGATTCCATCGGCCAGTTCGGCCCATAGCCATTCTGGATAAGGCTTGATGGACGGATTGTCCTCTGTTAGAGCAAGTTTCAAGCGAAGCAATGCATTCATATGGCTGTCTGCGAGATGATGCACCACCTGAGCTACCGTCCATTTCCCTGGAAGTGTGAGCGTACTCATCTGGTCCTGGTTAAATCCAGAAATACAACATTCCAGCTTCTCGGGAAACTCCGCGATCTGCCTGGATTGGCGATTCACCAGATTGGCATCAAATGCAGCCGGTTTTTCGTATTCGCCCGCAGGGTTCTTTAGATCCATCAAAAATCCTCCTTTCCGCTCATCAATCCGCGCCCCATGACCATGCGATGCACTTCGGAGGGACCATCAGCAAGTCTGGCCGCGCGTGCATCACGGTAAAACCATTCCAGAGGTAGGTCCCGACTGTATCCATGACTTCCGCATATTTGGATGGCTCGATCGATAACCCGGGTTAACATTTCGCTGGTGTATAGCTTGGCCATGGAAAGGCTGTGGCGGGCATCTTTTCTTTCCACAAGTTCACTGGCGGCTTTCAATGTTAGCATGCGTGAAGCTTCAATTTCTGTAGCTGAATCCGCAAACATCCATTGAATACCCTGGTGATCAGCAAGATGCGATCCGAAAAGCTGCCGCTCCTTCGCGTACTTCCGTGCGATTTCCATGGATCTACGGGCAAGTCCAATCCATCGCATACAATGAGTCAGTCGGGCCGGACCCAATCTTTCCTGGCTCAATCGAAATCCATGGGCCACTTTGCCCAGTACCATATCATCCGGAACCTCAACGTTTTCGAATTTCAACTCACAATGACCACCTGGTCCGTGGGAACCCATGGTTTCGATTTCTCGCACCATCGTATATCCCGGTGCATCGGTGGGCACCAGAAACATCGTAGTCTTGCGAAAGCTGCCTCCTACGCGAGCCATCACAATCAAAAAGGATGCCCCATAGGCTCCGGTGCAATACCATTTGTGAGCATTTAGAATATAACGGTCCCCCTCTTTTACTGCATTCGCCGTAAGTGTACTCGGGTCAGATCCGGCTCCTGGAGGAGGCTCTGTCATGGCGAAGCCCGAGCGGATGCTACCGGCAATCAATGGCTCCAGGAACTGCTTCTTTTGTTTTTCGCTGGCAGCCAGGCTGAGTAGATGCATATTTCCTTCGTCCGGAGCGTCACAGTTAAACATAAATGCACCGATGGGACTTCTTCCAAGTTCGCTGAATATGATTGCCGTTTCCATCATATTCAATCCCAGGCCCCCTTCGGCTTCCGGCAGATGCGGGGTCCAGAAACCTGCCGTTTTTACCTGGCTGCGAATTTCCTGGACTACTCCGTCCGGCATGCGGCCCACGGAATAATCGAAATGCTTCTCTGCGGGGATGACAATTTCATTGATAAATGCGCGAATATCCTGCTGCAATTTCTCGGCTTTCGTCGAAAGAGTGATGTGCATGGCAATATAGATAGATTCACCGTACTGGCTGTAAAGAAACAAAACCTGGCCGGCATTCTCTGAAGCTGCTTTGTTTGGAAGCCCGCCGAAAAGAAGTCACGTTCCGGGATAGGGCTCTGTTTTGAAATCCGCAAAGATCCGCTGCAATTTAAGAAAAGGAGTGGATTTTTTTAGAATCGGGCCAGGAATCATTCCATTCTGATCCGCTGGAATTTCATATGAGAGAAATAAGTCGAAAGGAAATGCTGGGGCTTCTGGCAGCAGCTACCCTGCTTCCCGGCAGCTGTGCCCAGGCCAGGAGCATCAACAAGAAGATCATTGTCATAGGGGCAGGGATGGCCGGATTGACAGCGGCCCGGAAGCTTCAGGATTCCGGGTATTCCGTGGAAATCCTGGAGGCGCGAAATCGCGCAGGTGGCCGGATGTGGACCGATACCAGCCTTGGAATCCCACTGGATCTGGGACCTGCCTGGGTACATGGAGCGGAAAAGTCCAATCCCCTCGCAAGTCTCGTGCGGCAGCATTCCATTGGCACATTTACCTCGGATAGCGATTCTGTGGCCCTCTACCATGGAGGCCGCGAGATTTCGGATGCCAGTTATGAAGCAATCGATGAAGCTACTCAGGATTTCATGGAGTCGGCGCGAAGACTGAAGAAAGGAGCGTCCGCCGGTGAATCCATGGAGCGAACCCTGGATGAGTTGCCGGAAGATGAGTCTGCTCTGGTTCAAATGGGGGTCCGCTGGAACTTTGCCTCTGAAGTGGAGATCGAACTTGCTGCAGATGCGAAAGAGCTGAGTCTGAAATACTGGGATGAGGATTATGCTTTTTCCGGGCCAGAATGGTTACTCAAGCCAGGATTTGGAGCTCTGGCCCAGAAGCTGGCTGCAGGATTAACCATTCGTACCGGTGTATCCGTTAAAACTGTGCGAAAAACAGCCACGGGTGTAGGCCTGGATACATCTGCAGGGAGTTTTGAATGCGATACTGTGGTAGTTACCGTCCCTCTGGAAATATTGCGCAAGGGAGCTATGCGATTTGAACCGGGTCTGAGCCAGAAGAAGCTCCATGCATTGAAGCGAATGAGAATGGGGACAATGAACAAAGTTGCCCTGGCTTTTGACCGGAACTTCTGGCCAGCCGAGATTCACCGTATGGGAAACCTCAAGGAAGGTCCCATAATGGAATACTGGAACATGGCACCTGTGCATGGAAAACCTGTGCTGGTGGCTCTGAGCGCTGGTTCTTTCGCTCGAAGCCTGGAAGCAATGTCGGAGCCAGGGATTCAGGACCTGGTTCTTTCTGATTTGCGATCGATGTTTGGAAAGGTTCCGGAGCCCCGGGGCATGATTCGAACGAAATGGTATAGCGATCCATATACCGGCGGATCCTACTCCATGATCGCTGCCGGAAGTTCGGTAGAAGACTTTGAAACCCTGGCAGATCCTGACGATGATAGAATATTCTTTGCCGGGGAGGCATGTAACTCAAGATACCCGGGAACCCTGCACGGAGCATTGATCTCGGGTCAGAAAGTCGCCGAGCACATTGTCTCCAATGCATAGGGCGAAATAGGCCCCGCCGCGGTCCGCCTTGCTCGCAGTGCGATAGAATCCTTGCCGAATCGAATGCACCGCCACTGGATTCACTGAGCACTTTTTATTCGAAGATCTTCGCCGGATGCGTAGCACGGCGATGCCACACCTTACTGGATACGCATCCGGCCCGGTTTATTTTGCCCAGGGAGAGCCTTCGAGCGTGTGCAGATCCAGGACGCCAATTCGATCGTTATGAAGAGAACCCATGTACAGATATCTTCCGTCGTCCTTTGCTCCGGTAATTTCCTTTAGATGCTTTCCATCCGGATCCTGTAGACTACGAAGAATTTTACCGTCTCCGTCAATTTCCAGCACGAAGCCATAGGGTTTTGGTTTGGGCCACATAAACTTTGGTAGTCGGGCAACAATGTTCTTAAGAAAAGGAGAAGGATGCAGAGAATCCATGATCGGATTTCGCACAGTAAAGAGACAGAGCCAGAAGGTACCCCGGCTGGTGCGGGCGATATTGTCCGGAAATCCTGGAAGGTTTTCAATCAGGGGTTCCATGGTATTGGCTCTGGGGCCTTTTAACCAGAATCGATTCACGCGATATCGATAGGTTTCATGAACCAGCAAGTAGGATTCATCGCTGGACAGGGCTACACCGTTGGCGAAATAGAGCCCGTCCTTTAATACGATGGTCTTTTTTTGAACCGGATCGTACTTAAGCAATCGCCCGTGCGGCTTCGCTTCCAGCAAATCATAAAGATATTCGCCAATTCCGAATCTGTCGCTGGCATCGGAGAAATAAACCGATCCATCACTTCCTACATCCAGATGATCTGTAAATCCGAATGGCACACCATCGGCACCGGTGCTGAGAACCTCAATATTCCCGTTCTGGACTTTTAGTAGTCCTTTGACTCCATCTGCAACATAGAGCGTTCCTTCCGGGCCAAAGGCAAGGCCCAGCGGTCTTCCGCCTGTGTTTACGTAATCCTCCAGAGTCTCTTCACTGCGATCATGGGTGAATCGAATAATTCTACCATCCAGCAGGCCCGCATAGATCTGGCCGTCCGGACCAACAGCTACATCCTCCGGGCCTTCTATCTGGCCTTGAAGTGCCAGTGAAGCATTTTCCAGGAGATTATTGGGTTGCGTGGGCCCTTCAAGGGCCGGGGCTTCGGGTGGATTGTAGGCTCGCGGGTCGATGGGAGTGGGCCAGGTAAGTAGATAGATTAGCAGCAATACAATTAGCGCCGAGCCCAGGAGCAAAGCCTTCTTTGTTTTAGAAGCGGATGCGATCATATACCATTATAGAAAGTGTTCAAAGAAAATGTAAAGTAAAACTGCCGAAGGAAAGGAGCGTTGGTGCGATTTCGCATTGGTCCCCTGGATGGTTCCGGATTTGAATAGATTTTCCTGGATTCGCCTGGTTGATCTCCAGGCATCTGTAGTCAGTGGGAGCGGCATCCTTTCATCTTCTGGTTCTCTTCAGCCCTGGCTGTCATCAAGGATACCCTGCTTTCGTTCGAATCAAGCCGCTGAGCTTACGTTTGGCACAGGAATAGATCCGGCTGACCTCCGGGGGCCCGCTTGAAAATATCTGTTCGCAGGGACATGTCTTTTCCCGGTATTCCACTGCGCTGTACAGCGGCTCGCACTCGCATCTGAATTAGCCGGGCATAGTTGCCATTCCCGGCCATACGATGTCCAAATCGTGCATCGTTCAATTTACCGGCTCGAGTGGACTCAACCAGGTGTAGAATCCTGTCTTTTTTCTCCGGATAGTAATGATCCAGCCATTCCGTAAAAAGATCTTTCACTTCATAGGGAAGGCGAAGCAGGATATGATATAGCCACAATGCTCCTGCTTCTGCGCACTGTCGCACAATCTGTTCTATTTCTGAGTCATTCAATCCGGGTATCACGGGGGCCATTAAGACTCCTGCAGGGATACCGCTCTTGCGCAACTTCTGTAGTGCATCCAACCTTCGCAGGCCTGTGCCTGCCCTGGGTTCCAGCTTCGAAATCAGGTCTTGCTGCAGGCTGGTAATAGAAATATTAACATTTACCCGTCCTCTGGATGCAAGCCGGGATAGTAAGTCCAGATCACGAGTAATTAAGTGGCTTTTTGTGGTAATGGCCACCGGATGCTGGTACTCTTCGCAGAGCTCCAGGATACCCCTGGTTATCTGTTCGTTTCTCTCGATGGGCTGATACGGATCTGTATTTGCACCCAGCACAATCGGACTCACTTCGTAGTTTCGCTTCTGAAATGCCTCCTCCAGCAGGGCCACTGCATTTCTCTTGGCGAAGATAGTGGTTTCAAAGTCCCGACCCGGGGACAAATCCAGGTAGGCATGGGACGGTCTTGCATAGCAATAGATGCAGCCATGTTCGCAACCTCGATAGGGATTCAAGCTTACATCGAATGGAACATCCGGTGACTGATTTTTCGTCAGGATGGACTTTGCCTGTTCTTCGATAACCCGGGTATTGCCCGGGGAGTCAAGATCAGGCTCCAGCTTCTGCCGTTGTATCTTTTCGAACCTTCCCTCAGGCGAAGAAAGGGAGCCCCGGCCATGGTCTGCTTTGCTAGTCGCCTGCATGGCTATCGTATGTATAGTAGTTTGCGATTCTGGCAAGCAAAAATCATTTTTCTTTTGCGTAAGAAAGGATCGGTCCGGGGAAAACTGGAACTGGTTCGAGAGTCAGGTGGCAACAACTCAGGAATTTCCCATGGGATCGTCGCCTACATCGAAAGGGCGAACAATGGGAGGCGAAAGTTGCAGGCATTCCACCATCAATCTTTCCAGGGAGTCCTTCAGGTCCCGGAGCATGGTTTCAATTCCCTGCTTTCGATTCTTCTTGTACTCTGTGTAGTACTGGGCCAGAGATAATGGTTCGGTAAAGCGAACATGAGCCTTTCTGTTTCGTGCCGATGTCTTTCCCAGTATATAGGTTTCGTATCTGCCCAGCCATTCGTAGAATCGTTCCGCCGAAGGATGTGAAATCAAATACTCGGGTCGAGTTACAATGAACAGATAGGCCTTCTCGCATTCCTCTCTGGCCCATTCAAGAGTCTTTTCGTCTACATCCGGTAACCTGGGATCCGGATATTTCACAGCGATCATTTCCAGTATGCTCAGCAGGAATCGCATCTTTTCAATGGCATCCGCGTTTCGATTGTATCCCTTGACCTGAATTCGATCTGCAACCTGGTCCAGCACAGCATGCCTTACGCGACCCACACGATAATCCCAGTCCGTAAGCGATGCAGGCGAAATACTGTAGCTTGTTTCTTCTTTCTCCAGAAGTACCCGGCCGATTGCAAGAAACCTTCTGAGCAAGTTTCTATTCTTCGGATCAATTCCTAACTTTCGTTCCAGTTTCTTAAGGGATGAGTGCAGATCCCCCTTGATTGCGGCCTCTGTGCCCGAATAGACATACTTTACAAAGGCTGGCAGGACCATAATGTCTGCAGTGGCGTCCAGCTTCCTGGCGTCCTCCAGGCCCCAGAATCCGATTTGTGCGATACCGGGCTGTAAAGGAAGCAGGCTGTCGTTTTCACCGCTGGTGGGTTCTCCTTCCGGATAGACCACAAGTTTGCCGCCAGGGTGGGACAGGATGGAACGAGACATCTTGATACTTTCCCGGTCTGCTGTTCCTGCAAGTACCGAGTAAGCTCCAATTCCCTGAATTAATCTGCCCACTACTCCGCTGCCCCAGTCGAATACCTGACGTGAGGCCATATAATGAAATCGGGCACCCATGGTCTTGGCCACTGCATAGGCCACCGGAGGTTCGGCCGTAGTGGGATGGTTGCTGCAATACAGAATTCTCTCTTTTCGAAGATCTCGTAGCATCTTCTTATCTTCAGGTCGAATTTCAACGCCTTCCAGATTCTGCACCATACGCAGAAGCACAGGAAGACTGAAGTCGATGCCCCACGCCAGGGGCAGAGAAAATCCGGGAGGAATAAATGGCTCCATATTTATGCGAAACTATTTGATTACAGTTCTTTCGCACCCTGTAAAGAAATTTTCCGGCACTGGTTCAGATCTGTATCAATCGGTACGGAGTCCGGATTTCTGGCCAGAGCCCGGCAGCCAGAAACGCTAAATCAGGAACTCGGGATAAGGATATATGGATGTCTTTCGATTCAATCGCCCAGGTGGCTGGAGATGAACTCTCGGGCATGTTTTTCTATCTCTTTGTAAACTTCCCGTTTGAACGGTATAATGTTAGCTACCAGCTCCGAGAGCTCCATCCAGAGTACCGTGTTGAATTCCCGTTCATGCAAATCTAGATCCAGACTTGATGGATCCCCGTCCCATCTAAAGTAGAACCACTTCTGCTTTTGTCCCCGAAACTTTTTTAGATGATCCGGAATATCCTCCGGAAATTCATATGTTAGCCATCCTGGAATTTCTCCCTCTGGATGATCCAGCTTCAGGCCCAGCTCTTCATACAGCTCTCGAATGGCAGCAGCACGGGCATCCTCCCCTTCATCAATTCCACCCTGGGGAAACTGAAAATGTCCCGGATATTGAATTCTGTCTCCGGCCAGAACCAGGCCTGAGGAGTTGAATACAATCATGCCGGCGTTTAATCTGTAGGGCTTACTCATAAAGTCCTCCTCTGGACGTTTCTTCGCGAAAATATGAAAGCAGAATTTATGTTGAGCCTTCAGGGTTCGAGAGAAAACTGCCGGTTCAATCCAGTAAAATGCAAGGTAGCAGCTAAATGGCCGCAAAGAAACATTCTCATAAGAAATCTTACTACAACGATATTGCGCTCCGCCTGGGACACAAGTTATTCGGAGTGGAGCATCTGCACTATGGCTACTTCGAGAAAGGCAAAAAACCCACCCTGCAGACTCTGCCATCCGCTCAGGACGCCTACGTTCGAAACCTATTGAAGTACATTCCTGCCGGAGTTAAGCGAGTGTTTGATGTAGGATGCGGAACCGGAGGCGTAGCTACGCAGCTGGTGAAAAAGAAATTCGACGTTACCTGTCTTGCTCCGGACCCCTATCTGATTGAAAAGACTCTGGAAAACACCGGCGGCAAAGTAGCCACCATCACCGATCTCTACGAAAACCTGGATCCGGCCACGGCAGGCCTGGCTCCATTCGACATGGTTCTAATGAGCGAATCATGCCAGTATATCAAAGTAGAAGAAGGCTGGAAGCAGAGCAGTGCATTCCTCAAGCCAAAAGGCCACGTACTGGTTGCGGATTTCTTTCGCATCAAAGAACTGGATCGACCGGGACTCAGTAAATCCGGACATCCTCTGGAGTATTTCCTTCAGGAAGCAGCCAATCACGGCTTCAAGCTAAAGAAAAAGGTCGACATTACCAAGTTCGTAGCTCCGACGATGGATCTCTATCAGGAAACCATCACCGAGAAGATTTTTCCAGTATTTGAAGGTATCTTTGAAATTGTTCAGAGAAGGTACCCTTTCATTTACAAAATACTTGGATGGATGTTTGGAAAGAAAATCCGTAAACTGCACGTGAAATATTCCAATCAAGGATCTGAAATCTTTTCGCAATACAAAGCCTATATGGTCTTGCTTTTTCAGAAAGCTTGATAGGTCAGCTTAGAGCACAGACCAGTTGCCGACGTTCGTAAGTCGGACTATTCGAATATTGGCCCTGGACCGACCGTGTCCGGACGAGGATAATGATGGAGCCTGTATACATTGTGGTGGCCCTGGTGGCCGCATTCGCATCCCTGCTTACGTTCTTTTCCGGCTTTGGACTGGGCACGATTCTATTACCCGCTTTTGCATTCTTTTTTCCTCTGGATGTGTCGGTGGCGCTGACGGCTATCGTACATCTTTCCAACAATCTATTCAAGTTTGTACTGATGCGAAAGCATACAAACTGGAAAGTAGTGCTGGCATTTGGGATTCCCGGGATATTGATGGCCATTCTCGGGGCTCATTTGCTTACTCTTCTGGGAGGTCTGCAGGAACCACTCTACAAATGGCAGTTGGGAGAACGGGAATTCACCGTCAGCTATCTGGGCGCTATAATGGGATGTCTTTTGATCTTCTTCGCATTCTTTGAACTCTGGAGCCCAAAAAAATCAGAAGGAAAATCTCACCTGGTTCTGGGAGGAGCTATAAGTGGCTTTTTTGGTGGGTTATCCGGTCACCAGGGGGCTTTGCGAAGCGTATTCTTACTGAGACAGGGTTTATCCAGAGATACCTTCATTGCCAGTGGTATAGCTATCGCCTGCATTGTGGATCTGGGCCGAATAACAGTCTACAGTGTCGAAATGGGGGACAGGCTGGCCGGTGCTAATGTGTCCGTACTTCTGGTAGCGGTGCTGGCTGCTTTCGCGGGTGCCATGCTTGGCAAGAGATTCCTGAAGAAGGTAACCATCCGAACTATCCAGCTCAGTGTTGCTTCACTTCTGGTAATTGTGGGACTGGCCATGGTCCTGGGTTTTATTGGCCATTCCGGTTAAGAATGTCCAGGGTTTAGCTTTCGCGTCCTCCAGGCGGGATCTGGATTCTAAGCTGGACCCTTGTTTGAAAATCCACGCCCATCGATCCCGGGTAGCTTTCCCGGGTCGCTCAATTGTAGCGGACTAAAGAAAGCCCTGGAACTGCGCTTTTAATTGCTCCAGGGGAAGGGCCCCGGAAATGCGATGAACCGGTTGTCCATTCTTGAATAGAATTAACGTAGGAATTCCTGTTATCTGAAACCTGGATGCAATCTCCGGCTTCTCATCGGTATTGATCTTGATGATGGTTACCCGGCCCTTCCAGTCCCGGGCAAGCTCTTCAAGCACCGGTGCTACCACTTTACAGGGGCCGCACCAGGGCGCCCAGAAATCAACCAGCACCGGACGATCATGATTCTTCAATAGAGCATCAAATGAGGGAGGTAGTGATTTTTCCATGGCTTTCCTCTTATATTAATGAGCAATCCGGTTGATGGTACCGGCAAGCAAATCTTACAGGAAATGCTTCTATGAAGAGGTGAAAGCGAAAATCTGCTTGCCCGACCCAGTGCATACCTAAAATGCACTGAATGAATTCCGACCGCATACCAAATACATTTTACGGAATTCTGGAAATTGCTGCAGATCAGCATCCAGACAAAGAGACGTTCAAGCGAAGAATGCCGGACGGTAAGATCCGGGGAAGAACCTACCGGCAACTAAAAGAACTGTGCGATCAGCTACTGGCCGGCCTGGTAGAGGCTGGAGTAAGCACCGGGGATCGTGTACTCTTTCTATGCGATACTTCCAGCAACTGGCTTGTAACGGATGCTGCCATTACCGGAGCCGGGGCCGTGAGTGTTCCCAGGGGAACCGATGTAACCGACGAAGATATCTCCTATATAGCCAATCATTCCGAAGCCAGCATTGCAATTGTACAGAAGAAGAAAGACATGGATCGTCTGAAATCCATGTCAGACAAGATTCCCACGGTAAAAACCATTTACTACATGGAAGAGGACTCCCTGGAAATGGCCGAGGGGCCCCATACCCTGGGGGCTCTGGCTGAAAAGGGACGCACAGCTCTGTCCAGGGATTCTGCAATTGTATCCAGAACAGTAAATACCGTGGACCCAAAGGCACTGGCAACATTGATATATACCAGTGGAACCACTGGAGAGCCCAAAGGTGTCATGCTTTCTCAGGCTGGCTGGATTTATGCAATTCTGACTACTTTGAAAAGAACCGGTTTTCGCAGCGATGATGTTGCAGTGAGCTTACTCCCTCCCTGGCATGCTTTTTAAAGAGCCGCTGAATACGCGCTGGCCTACAAAGGCATGGAGTTCACCGTTAGTGACATTAACGTACTGCGCGAAGACCTGAAGGAAATCCGGCCCACGATATTTCCTTCGGTTCCCCGTATCTGGGAATCTATCTACAATGGAATTATTGGCAAAATCAAGAAGGAGTCAGCAGGAAAGCAAAAGATATTCAACTTCTTTTTATCAGTGGGTGCCACCTGGTTCAAGTATCGCTCGATACTCATGGGCTTCGATCATCAGGTGCAGAAGCGAAACTTCATTCTAAGTTTCTTCTATAGAACTTACTCTCTTGTAATTCTGATCCTGTTGTCGCCCCTGAAATTGCTATCGCTCAAGATTTTCGCGCCCATACGAAGCGCTCTCGGAGGACGCTTGAGGGTGTCGGTATCCGGAGGGTCCGCACTCCCAGGAGTGGTGGACCGATTTCTGTCAGCCATTGGAATCCTTGTTCTAGAAGGCTATGGGATGACAGAAACCAGTGCCGTCATTTCTTCCCGCACCCTTCGCAAGCCCACTCCTGGAACGGTGGGTGTGCCTCTGGCCGGCTACCAGATCAAATTGAAGGATGATACCGGCAAGGATGTAACCGCCATACCCGGTGCGAAAGGATCATTGTGGGTTAAAAGTGAACAAATTCTTATGGGCTATTACAAAAGGCCGCAGTTAAATGAGGTAGTATTCGATAAGGATGGCTTTTTCGATACCGGCGACCTGATGACTCTGAACTGGAGAGGGGAGTTAATGTTTGCCGGTCGCGCCAAGGATACCATAGCTCTGGCCGGCGGCGAAAACATAGAACCGGTGCCCATTGAAGATAAGCTGCTTCAGTCCGAATACATCGATCAGGTAATGGTCGTGGGGGATGACAAAAAGACGCTGGGGGCCATAATTGTGCCTGCCTATGAAAACGTTCGCGGCACTTTGGGAAGTGATGCTCCGGAAAACACAGAGCTCTGGGATGCCAGCAAACCTGTGCGCGATCTTTATCGAAAAGAGATTACACGGCTCATCAGCAAGGAGACAGGATTCAAGTCTTTTGAAGTGATTCCCGGGAATTGCTTCTATGTTTCTCCGCGTGCCTTCGACCAGGATACGGAAATGACCCGTACTCTGAAAATGAAAAGGCCTGTTATCAAGGAGAACTTCAGACAGCAGATTGATGAACTGTATGCCTGATTGAACTCACTGGCTATATTTTTTTGATGCCTGTCGCACCCGCTATTATTGCGGTGCAGTCTGGGCCGATGCGATTCGCAGTAGCGGATAGAAAGGAATAAAAAGGATTCGCAGGACAAATGTCCATGCGCTGACTTTCCATAAGAGAAGGTCAGCAGGAGGAGAAGTTCGATGGAAGTTAAAGCCGGTACAGCGGCGGAGCTGTTTTTAAAGGCAGCCCAGGTGCATGAAAAACGAGTGGCCTTTGGTACTCGACTCAAGTCAAGACTCTGGAAGCCCACAACCTTTGGAGAGGTTTACGAAGAGGGAGCCTGTCTGGCTACTGCTTTGATCGATATGGGCCTGGAAAGAGGGGAGCATGTAGGCCTAATTGCAGATAACAGAATCGAGTGGATTATCAGTAACTGCGGTATTCAGCTGGCCGGTGCCGCTGATGTTCCCAGGGGAACCGATCTTACAGATTCGGACATTACCTATATTCTACCACATGCGGATGTTCGCATCTGCTTCATTGAAAATGTTGAGATGTGGAAACGCGTTTCGGCTCTTAAATCGGAACTGCCCAATGTAGAAACCTATATTCTGATGAATCTGGAGCAGGAAGCTCCCGAGGGTGTGCTACATCTCAAGGATTTGATTGAAAAAGGTAAGGATCTGCGAAAGGCGGGAGATCGTCGTGCCGAGGAAAGAGCTGCTCAGGTTCAGCCAGAAGATCTTTCCACTATAATCTATACTTCAGGAACCACCGGTGCTCCAAAAGGTGTGATGCTCCAACACAGCAACATCATGTATATGATTGACTGTATACCTGTGGATCTGGGAGCTCATGACCGTGCTTTGAGTATTCTGCCAGTGTGGCACATCTTTGAACGTGCGCTGGAAATGTTCTCTATTGCGAAAGGATGCTCTACTTACTACTCCAGCATTCGCATGCTGGGGGATGATCTTAAGAATGTACAGCCTACGTTTATGGGATCAGCTCCTCGACTCTGGGAAGTACTCTATATGCGAATCCTGGATAATGCCCAGGCTGCGCATCCTGTGCGAAGGTTTCTATTCCACACCGGTTATGGACTGGCAGAGATATACAAGAACTCTCTTTTCTATTTGAAGAACAGAAAGCTTCATCTGCATAAGCCGAATCCACTTGTATTTTCGCTGGGTTGGCTATTCCACCTGGTGCGATGGCTACTGGTGACTCCACTATACGGATTCTTTAACGTAGCTGTTCTGGAGAGAATTCGCCAGGCAGCCGGTGCCAGTCTAAAAGCCACCATTTCTGGTGGTGGTGCTCTGCCACGTCACGTGGATCAGTTCTTCAACTACGTAGGTATTCCGGTGCTGGAAGGCTACGGTATGACCGAAACGGCCGGTCCTATTACGGCCAGAACGGTGGATAAACTTGTAATCGAGACCGTGGGTCCCGTGCTCAAGGGTGTTGAGATTCGAATTGTGGATTTGAATCACGGTGAAGTCCTGTTCCCAAATTCAAAGAACAAGCACAATGGCAGGGGGCTTCGTGGGGAAATCCATGTTCGCGGTCCTATCGTGATGCGTGGTTATTACAAGAACCAGGAAGCCACAGACAAAGTGATGAAGGATGGCTGGATGAATACCGGCGACATTGGAATGATGACCTTCAACGATTGCCTGAAGATTCTGGGACGGTCCAAAGATACCATCGTACTCTCCAGTGGTGAAAACATAGAGCCGGTCCCAATAGAGAATCGGCTGCTGCAGTCCCCACTGGTGGATCATGTAATGGTAGTGGGTCAGGATGAAAAGAGCCTCGGTGCTCTGATCGTTCCTTCCGTGGATGGATTCCAGTCCCTTGGTTACGAATCCATGAGCGTGGCAGAACTGGCTGACCATCCGGAAATCGAGGCCAAAGTCTCTCAGGCCATAAAACAGGAGATCTCATCGGAAAATGGATTCAAGAGTTTCGAGCGAATTACCACGTTCAAGCTTGTGCCCAAACCCTTTGAGGCCGCCGACGAGCTTACAGCGAAGCTGTCTTTGAGACGGCATGTAATCACGGAAAAGTATCAACATCTCATAGATGAGATGTACGGTAGAGCGCCTTCAGAGAAGAATAAGGCTGCAAGATAGATTTAGAGCCGGTTTCGCCGAGATTTGCGGAACCGGCGCCTTCTGGCGTTTATTCAAAAGAAGACTCGCCTGATTTAGAGTAATGTTCTGCGAAAGGAGATTAAGTCCATGATGGAAGCATGCAATATACCCGCGGATTACCAGATGATCAATCCGCTGCAGGAAGCGCTGCTGGGTATAATGATTCTGGTGATTATGTTCGGGATGGGCTCTGGCCTGACTCTACAAAATTTCAAATATTTTACGAAGGACCCCAAAGGTGTTCTGATTGGTTTTGCATCCCAGTTCGGGGTGATGCCACTTGTGGCCCTGGGACTGGCTATCTGGCTGGAACTGGATCCAATGCTGGCTATTGCATTGATACTGGTGGGATCGCTGCCGGCGGGCACAACGTCCAACATGTTTGCCTACTTTTCCAGAGGCGATGTAGCTCTGTCGATCACGATGACGACATTTTCGACGATCGCTGCGGTGGTGATGACTCCTCTAATACTGGATTCCTACGGGGCTGGATTTGCAAACCAGATTGAGTTACCCGGCGATGGCGAATTTGCTATCCCTACGGCGAAGATCATTGTTAGTCTCGTAGCTGTTCTACTTCCCGTAGTTCTGGGAATGGTTCTGCGAAGATACTCCCCGGGCTGGGCCAAAGCTGCAGAGGATACTGCAAGCTTCATGGGTATCATCGTAATTCTATTTCTGGTAGGTACCTTTCTGGGGGACGGTTACAAGCGATGCCTTATGGCCGAAACCGGATGGCAAACCTATGTAGCTGCCATTGGCGTTGGTGTGGGCGGAATGCTTTTTGGTTATCTGCTCTCCACCATTGTACGTCTGGATAAGCGGCATAGAAGGACAGTTTCCCTGGAAACGGGTATTCAGAACGGTCCTCTGGCTGTGGGTATTGTAACCTTTAGCTTCGCCGACTCCGCTCAGTTACTGGCGGGTATGCTCTGGTTACCGATTCTTTATTCGTTCTTCATCGTGGTATCGTCTTCTTTCGTTACCATGTTCTATCGCAGAATCGGTAAGCTGGACCACGAGATCTATGAGAACGGTGAAGTTCAGAAGCGATTGTTCGGGGAACACTGGGTACCTCTGAAGAGCTAGGAATCCTGCCCCAAAGGCTATTCCAGGGTGACCCGGATCCGGGCACCCTGGTGTAGCACACGCTGCTCATTCTTGTGCCCGCATTCGCGAATCCAGGTCAAATGATCCGATTCGTGCATTTCGACCATTGACGGGTCTCGTCCGAACATCCGAGGGCAAAGACTATTTAATTGGTGCTAAAGCGATGAAGATGAACTATGAAGTTAACCGTGAATCGTTGCTGGTGTACCAGTTATACTTCGCTTCGCAATCCAGGCGCATTCAAAGGCAACGTAAACTGGGGTGGTTTGTGGTCACCATCCCATGCCTCATTCTCGTTCCGCTGTATATCTCTTCTGGATACTATGCCGGCGCATTCGTTCTGGGAATTATTGGCTTGATATGGTTGGCCGGATATCCCTTCTATTCGCGTTGGAGGTATCGCAGACATTATGAGAAACACATTGATGAGGCCCTGAAAGGAATGATGAATCGAAAGGTTTCAATCGAGCTTGCGGCGGAACTGCTCCTTGAGGACGAATTCGCGAAATCTCAGATCAAATTAGAGCATATTCAATCGGTGGTCTTCATTCCGGGTTTCGTGATCCTGATGTTACAGACCGGACAGGGAATTACGCTCCCGCGAGATCAGCTGGGAAAGGACCTGGATACGTTCGTGGATGATTTACTGAGTCGGACGCGTCTGGAACTTACAGATCATTCGCACTGGAAATGGAAATAAGCTGTCCTCTATTGGATGTGTGTCATTTCATCCTGCCAGTACTCCTCCAGAACTTCAATGTAGTGTGGGTCCCGGGTAATACGCCACATGGTCATGGCTCCCTGGGTAAGGACCATGATCCTGCGCGCCAGATAATCGGGATCCACATCCTGTCGAACCTTACCCGATTCCTTATTGAAGATGATGTACTCTCGAAGAGTGACGAGCCACCGGCGAGAAATATCTTTTAGCTGCTTTAGATGTTCGGGCTCAAGATCTACGGACTGATAGGCGAATCCTGCAAACGGGCAACCGAGAAAGCGTCCGGCCTTTAGATCCCGCCTTTTGGCCAGCGACCAGGCACGGGCGAAATCGTTGATATCGGGAAAATGTTCCATGAGAGCTTTGAGGTTCTGGAGCATCTGCTCCTCTTCGGCTACAAGATAGTTTTTTGCGAGCTCCTCTTTGCTGGCGAAATGATCATAAACACTGGATAGGGCCACATCTGCGCCGGCCGCAATTTCGCGGATGCCGGTTCGATAGTATCCTCCTCTGTAGAATTGCTTGAGTACTTCCTGCAGTACCCGTTCTTTTACGTTTCTCTTTGACCGTGCCACCACTTTCAGATACCAATTATTCGAGATCCTGTCCACTCAAAACGATCGTTCGTTTTTTTTGATTGCATCCGGAACGAACGATCGTTAGGGTCGACGGTAGCCCGCAGGAACAATGAAACGGGCCCAGGAGGAATCATGAGCTATTTCCATACCTTTAATGCAGTGCCCAGGATGTTCGACCTGGATACCCAGCGGCATGTTACCAGTCGGACCTACGAGGCTCTTTGCTGGGAAGGCCGACTTCGCCTGCTGGCAGATCTGGGCTATTCCCTGGACTCCATGCTCGAGAAGGGACAGAGGCTGGACGTTGAGCTCACCCATTGTTCCTTTTCGCGGGAGCAGCTGCCAGGAAACCAGCTTATAGTTGAGACGGTGCTGGAACTGCAAGGATCCAAACAGCTCTGGCTTCAGGAAGTGAAACAGGACGATGGGTCCCTGGCATGTAGAATCGCAACAATAACCACTCTAATCCAGGGCGGAGAAGTCCAGTCTATGAATGTTGAGAATCCAGAGTCTGACTCCAGCGTGAGCCCAGTAGAATACATTTCCAGTCTACCCGGTTCATTTGCTGAGCGAACCAACTGCGAAGCGGTGGAAACTACTGTAACCGCATTGTATTCAGAAAGAACTCCATTTTTCAATTATCCATCCGCGGCATTCTGGAGGCTGATTGAAGAGGGGCGCTGGGGATTTTCGCATGCAATCGGGCTGGATCAAAAGCGAATTCTTGAGATGGATACGGTAACATTCTTCACCTCTGGTACCTTTCGCATTTACAGGCAGCCGGTTGCCGGAGAACTGCTGAAGGTTTACACCTGGGTGGATCGAATTGAAAAGATTCGCTGCTTCCTTAGAAGCGATGTGCTGGATACGGCCGGAGAGTTAATCATGAGCAATATCGAAGAGCAATTAATTGTAAGTCTGTCCAGAAGAAGGCCAAGAAGAGCCGGCCCGGAGTACGTTCATATGGTAGAAAAATATCTCGAAAACAGGCCAGATATGCTTCAATGAGAAAGGCCATTCGAGCGGGAATGTAATAAAGGCCGACCTTTACAGGCCGGCCCCTTTCAAGATCTCCCAACAGTTACCTGGGTAACTTCCGGGAAGTTAGATTGTTTCTGTTTCTTAGCCTTTCCACTTGTGCTTGATTGCACAACCGGTTCCGCCGCTATCACGACAGGCGTCCAGAGCAGCCTTGTTGGCAGCACCCTGGTTTCCAGCGCCACAAGAGGCACCAATTACCTGGTTGTTGCTGGTTGCGATGGCAGCAAAGCCTGTGCCACAGCTGATCAGCTCTTCGCAGGCTGTTCCGCCGTATTTTTCGCATTGCGATTTTGCAACACCATGATTGTCAGCTTGTCCCCAGCTTGCGCCATAAGCGCCAGTTTCTTCGCAGAAATAGATTGAAGTATCCGCGAAAGCCGCTACGGGCAGGAATGCGAGGCCAAACAGGACTCCCAGTAGTTTCAGTTTCATATCTCACTCCCCATGGGTAATATACGCAGGACCGTGGGGTCCCGATCGCCCTAATTGGACGCCAGAGACTAACATCCGGTTTACTTCTGGCCACCTTTTTTAGCACCGATTGCAGTTTTTTCACCTGGTTCTCCGGTACAGTACAGCCAATTTTTCGCACAATTCCACGGCCCGGGCTTGAAACGAAACTGGTCATCAATATACGTCGGAAGCAATCATTAGCTGGAAGGATTTTGTCCCCCATCTAAAATCCAGGATAAACTACCTGAATACTCCAGTTTCTGGACTGAAGAGGCATTAATGACATTCCCATGAAACCCTGCTTTGCGATGAAAAAAAGAACCCCTATTCTTGTTGTAGAATAGAGGGCCAGGCAGGGTAGAAATACTTCCGTTCTATTGCCCGGCTACAGTCCTGACATACACAAATACACCTTATGCTCCGTAGCCTGAGAAAAAGATTCCTTCCTATCATACTACTCCTTTCGGCCTTGCTGGCCCGTTGTGTTCAGGAGTATCCGGATGACCCATCCATTCTGGGATTGGGAGCCTTGAACGCCGGCTATTCGGTATCGGTTAATGTAACAGGGTTGCAGGATGCTGGGCTGGTTCTGGCCAGCGGAAATGCAAGCTTGACTCTCTCCTCATCCGGGACCTTCGAGTTTTCGAATTCCTATCCAGCCGGAAGCAGCTACAATGTAGTGATTCAGGCTGTACCGGCCGGGTACAGTTGCAACATTAGCAATGCCACCGGTACCGTTAATGCCAACGTAACCAATGTTCAGGTGGACTGCCTTAGAGCGGCTGTAATTACCCCGTCCAACAATTCTGTGCTTACGTCTACGCAGCCCATTCGCATTGTCTTTTCTCGCTCCATGACCGGTTGCACGCCGGATGCAGCTGCAACCCCGGCTCCGGCGAATCTGGCCTCGGACATCTCGGCTACGAATTTACTTACTACCAACGTTGCAAACGATACAATAGAATTTACCACGGCAGGCTGGACCACCGGCAGCCTCAGATTTCTTATCCTCAATAATTGTCAGTCCGCCGATGGATCCGTCTTCATAAACTTGACCTTGAACTATCTAGTAGCATCCAACGTTGCCTACGTAGCCACTACAGGAACGGATGTAGGAGCATGCGGAACTGTCGGCACGGCATGCGCCACGATTAACTATGCCATAGGACGTCTTGTGGCAAATGGGTGTAACGGTACCATCGATTGTGCTGTGCTTGTGGCCGAAGGCCCTACTAATGGAACGGCTCCCTACTTTCGGGATACCTATA
Source organism: Spirochaetaceae bacterium (assembly GCA_002729885.1). Lineage (GTDB taxonomy): Bacteria > Spirochaetota > Leptospiria > Leptospirales > Leptonemataceae > UBA3465. The sequence continues at coordinate 22,079 of PBUB01000014.1, read as the reverse complement.
ACATGGGTGGTAGCGCCATCACCATGTCCGATCGCATTTCTTTGATGGGTAGCTATGCTGCCGATTTTTCCTCTCGATTCCCCCAGGCCAGAAGCTCCATCCTGGTGGGTAATGGAAGTCTTTGCGGATCCAGTTCCTGCCATATTCTTGTGCCCGGTACAGTTTCAGCTACCACTCTTATCGATGGTTTTAGAATCGTTGGAGATGAAAGTGGTGCGTTGAACTCTCTGGGGGTGCAGGTTAATGGCGCCATTCGCATGACCAACAATCATATCCAGGCTGGCAATGGATCTGCAAGTCGCATGGCTCTGAATCTTTCTGGCGGCGGCCTGAGCATCATCAACGGGAATCGAATTGAAGTGCAGGGCAATACTGCGACTTCTGCCCGGGCTGTCGTTCTCAATTCCGGGACAGCAGATTTCTACCTGAATCAAATCCTTACGAATGGAGCTGTATCCAATGCTACCGCAATTACTCTGGCCGGAGGAACCGGAAGCATCCATACGAATGGAGTCTATACCGGCGTTGCCAATAACACTACAGGGATTCTTATAAATTCCACGAACGCGTACAACATAACCAATAATCTGATTCTGGCCGACCAGGCATTGACGGGTACGTCCACAGGAATCCACTTTCTTCTGGCTCTTTCCGGAGGAGCGGTAATCAACAATATGATCATTGGGAATGGAAGCAGCCCTCAGTCGTTCTGTATGCGCGATGCGATAGGTCTTCCTGCCGCCGTAGATCTGGATTCCAACAATCTGTTCGGTTGTCCCAGCGGACTTATGGAAGATAGCGGTGGGATTGCCTACGATACGATTTGCGATTCCGGTACTTCCATGCCTGCGAATCGTGGAACATTCGGTAATGCTACCTGCGCTGCGATGTACGCCGATGCAGGGACCAAGCAGAATGTCTCTATAAACCCTGTTTTTCTGAATTCAGGGGCTGGCGATTTTCACTATTCGGCCAGCTCTCCCTGTCTTTCTGCCCAGGGAGGAGTGGACCCGGGCACCTATGGCATTACCGTGCGGCCAGATGCCGATTCGCAGCCTCGTCCCGGGGCGGATAGTCTCTACAGCATAGGATTATACGAACCAACCCTGGGATGTCTCTAAACCTCTAATCCCGCCAATTAGTGCCTTTTTCTTATATACCCCCCTATATTTTTCTTGCGCTAGTAACCGAGCGTTAGGTCAAATGCAATATGAGGGTTGGGTGCTTCCTCGTGCTGCTTGCATTCGCAAGCGGTTGTGTTAAGGACTATCCGGACGATAAAGACTTTTTCCTGCTGCCTGGACCTGGAATCGTATTGGGCGGCATGGTTCATGGCCTGGAAGATCCGGGATTGGTGCTTCAGTCCGGCATTCATTTTCAATCATTAAGCAAATCCGGTTCTTTCAAGTTCCAGGACCGGTTTGACCCCGGGGAAGCCTACGACGTAGTGCTGGCTGCGGTTCCAGCGGGCTACATCTGCAATATTCAAAATGGCGGCGGAGTCCTCACCGAGGATCGACTGAATGTTCGCGTAGATTGCCTCAAAGCGGCCGAAATCACACCTGCGGATCAATCCGTTATTCAGGGTTCCCAGCCCATTCAGGTGCGATTTACGCGATCCATGACTGGCTGCACTGTTGGTTCCAGCGGACTGGGTTCCGATGCTCACACCACAGCCTGGTCGAGTACCAATACAGCCAACGATACTTTAACGGTTACTCCTGCGGGAAACTGGAACGCAGGAGCAAACCGCATTCTGCAGCTGACGAACTGCAGCGATTCCGACGGCTACTTTGTGCTGAGCACGGGAATGCGATACTTTGTAGCTTCCGATGTGCGATACGTCTCCACCGCGGGAAATGATATGGGCGGAACCAATGACTGTTCCGTGGCTGCTTCCCCATGCGCTACTATCGCTCATGCGGTTACCGAGGCAACTGGATGCGGTGGTGCCAATACCTGCGCGATCCAGATTGCGGACGGGACCTATAACCTGGGTGCCAACGCGTTTAATATGCAGCCGCGGATTTCATTGATGGGTGGGTATTCTGCCGATTTTTCCGCTCGAAATCCATGGGCTAACGGAACCGTTCTTACCAGTGGAGGAAATGGCTGCGGAGGACAGAACTGTACAATTCGCTTTATCGCTGCTCTGGACGGAAATACTGCCATTGATGGTCTGGAAATCCTGGGGCCCGGGGGGACTGATTCCACTGCAGTGTTTATGATGGGCGGAGGGTCCTTCCATAATGTTCGACTGGCCCCTGGAACCGGAACCAATTCCAGAACGGGAATTATCGTAAGTTCATCTCCGGCCAGAACCACCGATCTGGAAGGAGTAAGAATCCTTGCCCAGGATGGCTCGGCTCAGGATGGAATCGGAGTCAGAATGGATAGCGGAACTCTGCGAACTCATGCCAGCGTCATTCAAGGTTCTGCCGCAACACAGAGATCCATAGGCCTTGAGATTAATGGGGGCAACGGCCAGATCGATTCAAGCTTTATTTTCGCTCGAGATGCCGGTAACGTCAGTCATGGCCTGGCTATCAACTCAGCAGGCACCTGGCGGATCGGTCATAATTACATCCGCAGTCAATCCACTGGAGCGACCGAGTCCATCGGGCTGGAAATCGGAGCCAATCCGTCCGGTCCCATTTATAACAATCTCATTCAGGCTGGTGGTGGAACCAATCAGTACTGTATTCGAGATCTGACAGGTCTGCCAGCGGCGGTGACAATAGCAAATAACAATCTCTGGGATTGCCCAGGGGCTTTTCTTCGCACCTCTGTTCAGAGTTATCCAAGCATTTGCTCCGGTAACTTTGGTACCAATTCAGGCTGTGGTACGCTTTACAGCGGTGCTTCTGCATCCGGTAATGTTAACTTTACTCCATCCTTTGTAAACGGATCCAGCGATTTCCGGTTCTCTGTTTCCAATCCGTGTTCGGTTTCGCAAGGCGGCATTGATCCTGCTACTCTGTCCCAGCCAGTGTTGCCGGATGCGCTGTCTCGCGCGAGGCCGGGGGATGCCTACTTCTCCATTGGTCCCATTGAGGCGCATCTGGGTTGCACACCTTAGAACTTCTTGCCGTTCTTCGCGCCTGAGTTACTTATTCTATCAATCACTGACGGATGTAACGTCTGTGCCCGAGGGTTCTGAATCCAGCATGCCACGATGGGAAAGAGTACCGACTGACTGGATCTTCATCCGCTTTTCTTGTAATTCATGAACCCATCCGGTCCGTTTGCTCCCGCCAATTCATACGTTTCGGGTGATTCATATGAAACAATGAGCTGAAAGAACCCGGGATTTGCTCCCGGGCCGTTGGACTGTATCGAGTGGGATTCTCGAATGAAATGTTATTCGTTTAAGGAATTTTTGAGGCTGATTCTAGCGTTTGCTGGCCGATTGATTCTTTTTCTCGCTTCGCCCGGCCCGAATAGAACGCAACTTCTTTCGCTTCCCTGGCTTTTTCTCGAAGACCTGGAATGTATCCAGTCCGATGAGATAGCCCTGGTCCACGGCCGCATTAAGATCTCGGGGAGAGGTTCCCGTAAGTCCTACATCAAGGGCTTTTTTGGGAGCAGCAATGGTAAATTTCACTCCCCTGGGAGGATTCGCCAGCAGTTCCCGGCCGCGGTTATACCCTACATGATGATTTCGATGCATCAAATCCCCCATGACATGACCCGGGAAAGCCAGAGCGGAGAGCCATCTGGGAACAGGAGGCGAAAGATTCTTCAGCGGGGAATTCAGAACTACTGTAATATCCTTGTAGCCAGCCTGAAGAAGATCTTCTACCGGTAGAGGATTCAATATGGCAGCGTCGGAGTACTGCTCTCCGTTCATCGGATGCTGACCCCAGGTAGCCACTGGCAAGGAGGTGGCCGCTTTGAGAAGATCGGTAAGGTTGTCCGGAGTGGCTCGAATGAACTCCACCTGGTGCCGCTGCATACTTGTAACTGCAATGTAGAAAGGAGTGCTCTCGCTTTCTGCAAGCCATTCGCGGTTGATTGGATATTTGTGACCAAACAGATAATCTACCAGATACCCCTGATCAAGAAATGGTCGGCCGATTAGTGGATTGAGAGGTGAAATCATCTTCCATCCGGTAAGGTCATCTCTCCAGATTCGAATGTTCTTTTCGAGCTCATTGCCATCGCTGGCAGCCGTTGTGGCATAGTAAGCAGCGGAGCAAGCTCCGGATGATACTGCAAGGATCAGATCGTAGTCTTCGGAACTGCGAAAGGTGTGCAGTGCATGCAGGGCTCCTCCGGAGAATGCACCTTTCATACCGCCCCCTTCCACCAGTAGGGCTCGTTTTTTTCCTTTTGCACGCGGTAGCTTGATTTCGCTCATCTTAATAGATGAGAACTGCTTTATAGGGGCGGGTTGCAAAAAAACTCAGAACAGACTGAGGCATCGTAGGGTTCAGCAATTCCGGTAATGGGGCCTTGATGTTGTTCGGATGGCTTATCCTGGCTTTCTTCCGATGATAAAAAAGAAAGGCCAGCTAACCTGCCGCACTTCTCCGGGGTCCGGCCAGCAATCAGATAGCTGTGACCGAAGAATCTGAACCGGGTCGCTAGCTTTCTGCTCAATGTATTTTTGTACAGCCGACCATGTAGAAATGTAGCCCAGTAGCTGATCTCTGTTCCATTCTGCCTGCATCTTTACATCGGGAGGAGCTACAGGAACCAACCACTCGGGAGATCGAATATCCGTGTATCTGGCCTCTATGCTTTCTCGCTCCGGAGGCCAGTAGGGACCAACGATGTTATGATAGTAATACTCCAGAGTGTCCTGACAGCCATCCACGAAATGGTGGCCATACCCCCAGGCTGCGAAAAGAGCGCCCGGACGTAGCACTCTATGAATTTCTGCGAAAAACGGTTCATGGTCAAACCAGTGAATTGCCTGGGCAACGGTAATGATATCCATGGACTCATCTTCGCATCCAGTGTCTTCTGCAGGCGCTACGCGATATCGCACAGATGGATGAGGTATCGCACTCTGAATCTGATTGTTGCTGGGATCTATTCCTGTGACCTTCGAAAAATGTTTGGCAAGCCCAATAGCGCACTGGCCGTTTCCGGTGCCAATGTCCAGGGCATCGCTATGATTCCTGGAAAGCCGGGCGAGTTCCTCAAACAGCTCTGGTGGATAATGCGGACGAAATTGAACATAGTCCTGAGACTGGCGAGAAAAATGATCTTTGAATGCTACCATGTTCCAGGTTGCATTATGCGTAGCTCGCTCAGGTACTCAAGCGTTTTGCCTGCGCAAGTTTCCTGGAAATATCTCCGGAAGTATCCCGTGAAATAAGCCAGAGCGCCTTTCTTGCAACACGATGGAAATCCTTAAACAGACTACCAACAGAACGCTAATCCTGTGACGTCGGGCAAGTCAAAACCTCGAGATTTTTCCTGATGCCCCTAATAATCCAACATCATTTCGTCGACTCTTTTTCTAGAATTGCAGTAGTGCTTTTTTTCTCATGAAGGAAAATCTGTGGATGCGGAGAACCGCCGGTAGCATTAGATTTAGAAATAACAGACTTCTGTTTTGCTGCTTCGCATGATTCTGGATCCTGCCGTTTGGTGTAATTTGCGAACTAAATCTGCGTTTCCGGAGAAACAGAAGCAAATATCAGGCGCGAGGCCGGTAGTGGTTCTTCGGACCGGGGAAAACTGCTGCACACTGGCCGGAAACCCTTGACATCTGGGGTGTCCTTGCGCCATAGGGTTTGAGGTCCTCTATGCCGGATATATCCAATCCATTAATTGTACAATCAGATCGCACCATGCTTCTCCAGGTAGATAATGAGAAGTTTGAAGAATGCCGTAGCCAGGTTAGCCGATTCGCGGAGCTGGAAAAGAGCCCCGAACACATTCATACCTATCGCATTACTCCTTTGTCTTTATGGAATGCGGCTTCCAGCAAGATGACTGCAGATGAAATCATTGCTGCACTCAGCGACTACTCAAAGTATCCGGTTCCAAAGAACATTGAGAATGAAATCAAAGAGCAGATTTCGCGATATGGCAAAGTTCGACTGGTTCGAGAAGATGACGGATCACTGTATATTGCCTCGGATGAGAAGCCCTTCCTGAATGAAATCGCACATCATCGAAATGTGCAGCCCTACATCGAAGAAGTAGAAGATGGCCGAATCCTGGTTAACAAGGATTACCGAGGCCATATCAAGCAGGCCCTTATTCGAATTGGCTATCCTGTACAGGATCTTGCCGGTTATGATGAAGGCGTGGCCTACAGTTTTAATCTAAGGCCCACAACTCTTTCCGGACGCGAGTTTACAATGCGGGACTATCAGCGACAGTCCGTAGAAGTGTTCCATGCCGGAGGCTCTCGAGAAGGTGGTTCTGGAGTGATTGTGCTGCCATGCGGTGCAGGAAAAACAATCGTTGGCATTGGCGTAATGCAGATCGTGGGGGCACAGACCCTGATTCTGGTGACCAATACTCTTTCCATTCGTCAGTGGAAAAATGAGATTCTGGATAAGACCACTATTCCAGAAGAAGACATTGGAGAATACAGCGGCGAAAAGAAAGAAATCAAACCTATCACCATTGCAACATACAATATCATCACTCACAGAAAAAAGAAGGGCGGTGAGTTTACTCACTTCAATTTGTTTAGCGCCAACAACTGGGGCTTGATTGTGTATGATGAGGTGCACCTTCTCCCTGCACCGGTATTCAGGATGACGTCCGAGCTTCAGGCGAAGCGAAGACTGGGGCTCACTGCTACTCTGGTTCGCGAAGATGGACTGGAAGAGGATGTATTCTCTCTCATCGGGCCCAAGAAATACGATGTGCCCTGGAAAGAACTGGAGAAGCAATCCTGGATTGCCAACGCGAAGTGTATTGAAATTCGCGTGGATATGGATGAAGAACTTCGCATGAAGTATTCTTTGTCCGATGATCGCGAGAAATACAGACTGGCTTCGGAAAACCCGGGCAAGCTGGATGTAATTGAAAGAGTTCTGGAGGAGCACGGACGAAACAATGTTCTTATCATTGGTCAGTATCTGAATCAACTGGAAGAGATATCCAAGCATTTTGACTTCCCCATAATTACCGGAAAGACTCCGCTCCTGGAAAGGGAGCGACTGTACTCCGCTTTTAGAAACGGAGAGATTACCTGTCTTATCGTTTCTAGAGTGGCAAACTTTTCCATCGACCTGCCGGATGCCAGCGTGGCCATCCAGGTAAGTGGGACTTTTGGTTCTCGTCAGGAGGAAGCTCAGAGGCTGGGTCGAGTGCTTCGGCCAAAAGAAGACCAGAACATGGCCTTTTTCTACTCTGTGGTCAGTAGGGACACAACAGAGGAGAGGTTTGGGCAGAACCGTCAGCTCTTTCTTACCGAGCAGGGATACGAATACCAGATCTATACCTTCGAGCAGTTCAAAGAAATGAGCGGTCGTGCCAGGGAGACAATTCTACAGAAGTAAATCAAGGATGGAAGGCTGATCTTCCATCCTTCTCCTTTCGGGTGATTTCATACAGAATGAAAGCAAGCTACGCTCCCTGGTTTTTTGTTACCTTTCTAATCTTACTGCTGCAATGTAGCGCTGGCGCCATCCGTATCCCGGAATCCGATTCCTCTTTCGCGGATGAAAAACCAGAAGAAGAGCTGGTTTTGAAATGGGAAGAGGCAACGAATAAAGCCATCCTCAGCCGGGTCTCCAGCAGCCTCCTGGGTGATTCCAGAACCGAAGTCGCTCTTTATAGTTCCTGGCTTTCCAGTTCGCCCATCGAATGCAATGGTTATCCATCCAGGGATTACTGGTCTCGTAGAAGTTATCCAATATTTGTACGTTCTCTGGCGACGGTTACTGGTTCCTACTCTTCCCGGCGGGCCAAGGAGCAAAGCATTGATGCGACCGCTGGCTTTCGCAGACTCTTTGTTTCTTTTCGTAACGCGGGTCTACTGATTTCAGACGATGGCGGGAAAACCTTTCGCAGGCCAGAGAGTCAGCCCATGCGATTTGTGGGCAAGAAGGAAGAAGAATGCGATCCTCCTCTTTATAGAGATATTGTAGGCATCTGGCAACATCCCGGGAATTCCAGCATCATCCTTGCTGTAAATATCCAGGATTTGCTCCTGTCCACCGACGGAGGTCATACCTTCCAGACTCTGGACTTTCGCGGACTCTCTTCACTTAAGTCCAGAAACATTTTTTCCTCCATCGCCGCCAGCGTGGATTCGAGGGGCGAAATTCAGGAGGTGTTTCTGGGCACCGCTTACAACGGCGTCAAAAGGCTGGGAATTCAGGGTAAACTCAGTTCGGGAAATTTCCAGGTGCGAATCCGAGATTTTAATGCCGGTCTGCCCGGACTGTTGCATGAGCCGGGCATCACCTTCTATGAGCAGATACTGGATATTCGCTGGATCCCGGAAAGCCGCAAACTGGTAGCTGCCACACTATTCGAGCCCGGCTTCGCGGTGGCCTCCACAGACAGTGGAAGTTCTGGATTCTCCTATCGCCCTGTTCCCGGGGCTGCTACCGATGCCACGGCCGAAGCTCTGGACTGCAACGAAAAAGGATGCCTTCTTTCCAGCACGGAAGGAGCCTTCTATCTGGATCTATCCAGCGGTTCACTTGCAAAAGTAGGAGCCGAAGCAGAAAGGAATCAACATTCAAATCGGCAATCTGCTTTAGATACGCGGGCGAATCAGGACAATACCAGTGAAGGAAATGAGGGTTCACCCCACGAAAAGGGAAAGCCGGGCCAATCTCTGACAGCGGAGCCATTTCGCGCATACCTGATGGGTTCTTTTCTTCTACACAATGGCCCCGTGGTCAAGCATCGGCCGGCGCCCGAAACGGAAGTGAAGCGCCCGGAGTTGCTCAGTGCATTCTACGTTTCTCCTACGTCCGCTCGGTTAAAGCAATCCATAGTATTTGGGCTTATCGAAAGATATGGATTCAATGCAGTGGTAATTGATGTAAAAGATGACTTCGGGCGATTGCTCTATGGTAGTAAACTACCCATGGCGAGGGAAATGAGCAATGCCCGGGAAATCGTCCCCATCCGGGATCTTCTGGCGAAGCTCAAAGAGAGGGGCATCTACACGATTGCCAGACAGGTAGTCTTTAAAGACCTGCGTATGTACAGGTACGCCGGGCATCGAAATGCAATCAAGAATCGATATTCCGGTGGGCCCTGGGAAGTAGAAGGCGATGAGCAATGGGTGGATCCATTTTCGCAGGAAGTGCAATCCTATAACCTGGATGTGGCCAGGGAAGTTCTGGCTCTTGGCTTTGACGAGATACAGTTTGATTACATTCGCTTCCCGTCCGATGGCCCAATCTATCAATGTCATTTTTCGCATGCGCCACCTGGAGCCTATCGCACAGAGGCTATCGAGTCATTTCTGCGAAGGGCCCGGTTTACTCTGAACGCCCCTATTAGCATCGACATTTTTGGCTACAATGGAATCTATCGCGCAGGTGCTGTGATAGGACAGGATGTTCTGGAAATGGGATCGTCCGTGGATTTCGTTTCGCCCATGCATTATTCCTCTCATTTTGGAACGCATTATCTAAATATGTATCCCAGATCGGAGCGCGTACATCGGTTGCTGGAGCTGGGCACCGAAAGACCCATTCGTCTGTCTCGAGGACTTTTTTCTGTGCGACCCTGGCTTCAGGCATTTCCCATGATGAATCATATCTGGGGATACGGATTCGATTACATGGTGCAGCAAATGCAGGGAAGTCTGGACGGAGGCTCCAGCGGTTTTCTTTTCTGGGGTCCCATCGCAGAGTTTCCTGTGGCGGGCCAGGCTTTTGATCAGCAGATTCGGCGCCGACGGGACTAGTCGGAACCGTCTGGCTGTGTCTGGCTGTGCCCGGCCAGTCTTCCGTGGTCGGGTAAGTTGTGTGACAGCGTGTCAGTTTTTCACTTGCCTCCTTCTGCCCCAATGGCATGTTTTTCAACATGCAGATCATTGAAGCATTGATTCCTGTTTTTATTCTTCTGATTGGTATAGAGCTTCTCTATTCCCGATGGCAGCGAAAGTCCTACTATTATCTGTCGGACAGCATCACCGATATGAGTCTGGGAATGATCAGTCGCCTATCGGATGCCTTTGTTCTGCTGGGAATCTATGCCATCTATGCTGCTGTGCAGAAGAGCTTCTCACTGACGGCGCTGGAAGGGTACTTCCTGGATTTTTCTGCGCCCTGGTCAGGTACGGTAAGCGCATTTTCCTGGATTCTAGCATTTATTGTCCTGGATTTTCTCTTTTACTGGTCTCATCGAATTTCCCATGAGATAAATATTCTATGGGCTTCGCACGTGGTGCATCATTCCAGCGAAGAGTATAATCTGAGCGTTGCTCTTCGTCAGTCCGCGTTGCGAAATGCCATCACCTGTGTTTTTTATCTTCCTCTGGCTATTCTGGGACTTCCCTGGGTTGTATTTTTGACGGTGGATGCCTTGAACCGATTGTATCAATTCTGGGTGCACACAAAGTTCATATCCGATGAATCCATTCCATCTTTCTTTTCATTTTTGTTTGTAACTCCCTCGCATCACCGAGTGCATCACGCTGTGAATGATCCTTACATCGATAAGAACTATGGAGGGATGTTCATTCTCTGGGATCGAATTTTCGGAACATTCCGCCAGGAAACGGAGGAGCCGGTGTTTGGAACAGTGAAGAGGCTCAAGTCATACAATCCTCTGTTTGCCAATGTGCATGTTTTTGCAGATATCTATAACAACATTCGTACGGATCTGGATGCGGGCACAGGACTGCGCAGTTTTCACCATCTCTGGAAGAAACCCTCCAGCTATCCGGTATCCTCCAGTATGCGAATGGAGCAGATTCGCCGGGATGAATATCGCTTACCGCTGGAATCCTCCAGAACCTGGATTGCATTCATTCAGTTTGTAGCTCTTCTGGGTGTTTCCGTTTTTTTTCTCAAGACCTTCTCATCCATGGACTGGCTATTTCGCATGGCATTCTTTTCTCTTTTGATCTGCGGTTTCTATTTAAACGGTCGATTACTGCAGAGGCAATCGATGCCAGCAATAGCGATGTTATCCTTCTGGTCAGTGGTGGCCCTGGGAATTTTTCGAATTGTACAGGGGCTTTAGAGAAGGGATAGATAAGAAGAAAAAAGAAGGATCCGCTGTGCTCCTCAGCCGGATCGCATAGATGCTACGAATTCATCCAGAAGAACTTTCATTCTTTCCAGGGCCCTATCTTCGGAGTCGGAAAGATACGTCGGCACATCGCTTTGCAATATAGAGATATAGAACCTGCGGCGATCTTCCAGCGCATAGATCCTTTCGCTTACCACCGGTCGGTACTTCTTAAAGAAGTAAGCCATCTGAGCCATTTCCTCTGTGAGCAAGTCTTCTTTGATTCTTTCCTTCATATAAACAGAGAGTGAAGGACTTACACCGGAAGAAGAGATGGCTACTTGAAACGGACCCTTTGATAGAACAGCCGGTGAGATATAGTTACAATACTTCTTTCGATCCAGGACGCAAAGCAATGTATTGTTTCGGTTGCAGGCTTCCAGAAGTTCATCGCCGCTCCAGTGCTGCTGGTTTACAAGATATCCCGGCTCAACGATAACCAATCGCATGTCTCGTATCCAGTACAGATTGCGAAAATCCGGATCATGCCCGGCGGCTTCGGGTGCAGGGCCGGGATCCAGTCTCTCTACCCGGGAGCTTCCTTCCTGGGATAGCGTTGCATGATAGACAGTAGCTTCGCATCCCAGTAATCGTTTGATGCGGTTATCAATTTCCGGTCCCTCTCCCAGACAGGCAACCCTGGAGCCTGCAAGATCCAGAAATACAGGGAAGTAGCTCTTTTGCCCGTCAGCCGAGTCCATGCCGACAGAAAATGTCATAATTGCTTAAACTGCAAGGAAATCCCATATGAGACGTAGGAATGGATTGACCCGAGCTTCATTAACTTTAGGTTTCGGCCTGTGATCCAGCCACTGGACCTGATTGTATTTGGCCTGGCGCTGCTAATGGTGTTGCTGGTTGGCTGGTGGGCGGCCTGGAAGGAGTCCAGTCCTGAATCCGGCGGACAGGCCGATGATTATTTTTTGGCAGGTCGGTCGGTGCCCTGGTGGTCCATTGCGGGTTCCATATTTGGTACCAACGTAAGTGCTGCTCATATGGTTGGAATGCTGGGCGTTGGTTATTCCATCGGCTTTGCCCAGGCGCACTATGAACTGGGTGCTATTCTCGCCCTATTTGCACTTTGCTATTTGTTTTTGCCCGTTTATCGAAAGATGGGCCTTGTAACACTCTCTCAATTTCTGGAAAAGAGATACGGAGCGGGCGCTGGCGTCCTGTATTCCGCTATCATGCTTATTTTGATCGTGGTGCAGCTCACTGCGGCTTTCTACATCGGCTCCAGATCCTTCGTACATCTACTGGGAGCCGCAGGCATTGAGCTAAACTATGCCCTCGGAGTCGTCCTGATTGCAGGCTTCAGCGCTCTGTATACGATTGCAGGCGGTCTGAAGGCTGTAATCTATACGGATGTGCTACAAACGGTGCTTCTCATTGTCGGTGGCCTCATCCTGGCCTATTTTACATTCTCTCACAGTGAAGTGGGAGGGTGGCATCAAATGATGGTTCGTGATGCCAGCGCTCAAAATCCCAGGATGACCATGATGCTGCCTTCGGATCATCCAGACCTTCCCTGGACCGGAGCACTTACCGGTCTGCTGTTCTTACATTTCTTCTACTGGGGCACCAATCAGTACGTTGTGCAACGCGCTCTGGCCGCCAGAAGCGACGGTGAGGCTCGCATCGGAGTTCTTGCAGGCGGATTCCTGAAGCTTCTGATTCCCTTTATGTCCATTGCCACCGGAGTAGCAGCTGCCCAGTTGTTTCTGTCCCGGGGGTTCACCGAAATCGCACCGGACGATGCCTTTCCTCAACTGCTGGCCACTGTGGTGCCTGCCGGATGGGGACTGATCGGCCTGATCATGGCCGGGCTGCTGGCAGCCATATTGTCCACCATCGACTCCATGATGAATTCTGCATCCACTCTTGCTACCGTGGACCTGTATAAGAAATATGTTAATCCCGAAGCCTCGGACCGGGCTCTGGTGTTGCAGGGGCGTCTGGTGGTGGCCGGATTGATGGTACTGTCTATTCTGATGGCCATTTACAGCTACGACCCGGAGGGGCGAGAGAACTTCTTTCTGGTAGTATCGAATCTAAGTTCACACTTTACCCCCGGAATTCTTGTAGCGTTCTTCGCAGGTATACTATTCGCAGAGAAGGACATGGTGCGAGGGATTTCCGTTGTGCCTGTGATACTGGGGGCTCCTCTGTTTTCCTTTGGTCTGGAGTACACCTATAACTCCCTGGCCGGTGATTTGCCACACGTGATTACCGATGTTCTGGGTATGAGACTGAATTTTCTTCACAGAGTCATGGCCACGGTGCTGTTCTGTTCCGGTCTGCTGGGGACTATATTCTGGCACTATCGTGCGCATCTACAGCTGGATTTGCGTTCCAGGCTGAGCATGGGTTTTCTAAAAGGCAGCACACTCATTCCAGCAATGTTTTTGCTGCTGATCTATATCATATCTGCCAGCGGAGTTAGCTTGCTGGACTGGTCCCGGTTTTCGGTAGCGTGTATTACTTCCATTCTAGTTCTGTTACCTTTCGCCTGGCGGATGAGCATTCGACCCAGAGGACTGCCATTCCGGGACGATCGGCTTTATGCAGGATTGTTGTTCTCACTGGCTACCTTCATCTTTTTTAGATTTTTCTAGTGCGAGTAATGGTTAGCTGCCATATTCGGCCGTCGCAGAGATAAGAGATAAGAGATAAGAGATAAGAGATAAGAGATAAGAGATAAGAGATAAGAGATAAGAGATAAGAGATAAGAGAGGGGGAACTCATTAAATGAGCGATATTAGAATCAGAACAGAGGATCCGGGCCTGGAAGTGGCCTATTTCAGTGACCTGTGCAATGGAGACTATGAATACCTGGGAGTACCGGACGGAGATCTGCGAAGCAGCTTTGATCATTGTTCCGATATCGTTCTTCGCGCGGATCAAAATGGATTCAAAAATATTCTATTGCCCTCTTCGTATCAGGTGGGACAGGATGTAATGACATTTGCGGCCGGCGTGGGTCCCCGCACTTCTCAGATTAATCTGCTAACAGCGATTCGCATGGGCGAAATGCATCCTCCCATGCTGGCCCGCTCCATTTCTACCCTCGACCATATCCTGAAGGGCAGACTCACAGTTAATATCATCTCCTCGGATCTACCCGGCACTGTCATGGACGGTATGGAGCGATACAGACGCTCCTCCGAAGTGATTCAGATCTTGAAGCAGGCCTGGACCAGAGATGAAATCGATTTTCAGGGCGAATTCTATAACTTGAAATTGAACTCCGATCCAGTGAAGCCATATCAGCAAAACGGCGGGCCTCTTCTGTATTTCGGAGGGATTTCCCCTCCTGCTCAGGAGCTCTGTGCGGAATTCTGCGATGTATTCTTAATGTGGCCAGAAACGGAGGACCGAATCAAGGAAACCATGAAAGGTATGTCCGAAAAGGCAGCCACATACGGTCGCACCATCGATTTTGGCTATCGAGTCCATATGATTGTGCGAGAGACCGAAAAGGAAGCCAGAGAATATGCGCGAAGGCTGGTCTCCAGGCTGGAAGACGATCGAGCCAACGAAATCAAGCACAGAGCTCAGGATTCTCGTTCTGCTGGAGTTCTGAGGCAGGACGAACTCAGAAATATGGCCGATGCAGATGGATTTATTGAGCCCTGTCTGTGGTCCGGCATTGGTCGCGGGCGGTCTGGCTGCGGATCTGCCATTGTCGGGGATCCTGGTCAGGTACTGGAAAAAATGCAACGGTATGTAGACATGGGAGTGCGTTCATTTGTGCTGTCCGGTTATCCACTCCTGGATGAATGCGATTACATTTCCAGGTATATTCTGCCAGAACTGAAGCTGGTAAGCTTTCCGGAAGTTCAGGGCCGAAAACCCGCCCGGGAGCCGGTGACTCCTTTAACTACCGGTCCGCGAAAATAGAATAGATGACTCTAGATTTCAGTCCATAGTTCAATACGGAAAATACCATGGGAAAAGTTAAGAAGGATAAGAAAGATAAAAAGGAAAAGAAAAAGGAACGGGCCGAGAAGTCTCAAAGTGCAGATCCAGGGCATCCGGAGCAAAAGGAATTGAAGTTAATGAAAAAGAAGGCGCTATCCAAAGACTCACCGAAGGTCTCTTCGTTTATTTACGGTTGCTGGAGGCTACTGGACGATCCCGAAGGAGCCGATGTGCCGCGGATTCGTCAAAAGATCGATGCCTGTCTGGAATCCGGCATTAGCACCTTTGATCATGCAGATATCTACGGTGGCTATGGATGCGAAGAAGCATTCGGTCGTGCGTTGAAAGAGGCCCCCGATCTACGCAAGCATATTGAGATTGTTACCAAGTGCGGTATCATGCTGGTGGATCCTGCCAGACCGGAGAATCGAATCAAGCACTATGATCATGGCGGAAATCATGTCATCAAGAGCGTGGAAAGATCACTGAAGAATCTTAACGTAGATGTAATTGATTTGCTTTTGATACATCGACCGGGACCTCTGATGGATCCAGAAGAGCTGGGTGCGGCCCTGGATCATATGCGAACGTCGGGAAAGATCAAATACTATGGAGTATCCAATTTTACTGTGTCGCAATTCAAGATGCTCAATTCTTGCACGGAACGAAAGCTGGCCACGAATCAAGTGGAAATGAACCCCCTGTATCAGGAACCCTTCCTGGATGGAACCCTGGATTATCTAATCCAGAAACAGATTCGACCTATGGCCTGGTCACCCACAGCAGGTGGTAGAATCTTCAACGATACATCGGAAGCCTCGGTAAGAGTTCGCGACGCAGTCCAGGAAATAGCAGCGCGATACGGTATGGAAATGGACCAAGTTCTGTACAGCTGGCTGCTAATGCATCCTTCGAATCCGGCCATAATCCTGGGTACAAATAAGCCGGAAAGAATTCGCAGGGCTGTGGAATCTAAAACCCGTCACCTGGATAAGCAGGATTGGTATGCCATCTGGTCGGCAGGCAATGGCCAGGAAGTGCCCTGATTCAGATGCATTTGCGGTTCAGATGAAATATTGGTGTAACTCAATAGTGTAGCTGAAGTTTATAGATTCACTGAAATCGCAGGGGGCAGCAAGACAGTGAAGCAGGTAGAGATTCAGAGATCGAGTGCAAGAGCGAGAAGCGATCTCTTAGCCGTCTGAATACTTCACCGCGCAACCATAGGCTCTGGTTCTGCTCTTTTCCACTGGCTTTCCATTCATGGCTGCATTCAGGGCCTGGCGAACATAGTTCGTGGCTCCCTCTATGTCTTTTAGATTGGAAGTGGGTTTATCATCTATGGCCCCGGAATAGATCAATGTTCCTTCCGGGTTGATTATATACATATGGGGCGTGGCTTTGGCTCCGTAGCTTCGACCGACCGTGCCTTTTTCATCCAGCAAATAAGCGGTGAAATTGGCGCCATGCTCTTCGCTTCGGCGCTGGATCTCATCCCGGGAGAAATGCCCCTGCTTTCCTTCCGCGCTGGAGTTAATGGCCAGCCATACAACTCCCTTTTGCGTGAACTCTTTCTGCAACGATTGCATGTTTCCCGATTCGTAATGCTTTCGCACATAGGGACAATCGAAGTTGATCCATTCCAGAACTACAAATTTCCCCTTATAGTCCGATAGCTTGTGCTCGGTTCCTCTGGAATCCACCAGGGTAAAATCCGGCGCTGCGTTCCCTGCAGTGGTGCGGGTAGGTTCATCGGAGTCTTCGCCGCAATAGATAAGCGAAAGCGTTAAGAGAATGGCGATGGCGCTATTAATGGATGTCATATTTACTCCTTTTCTTCCCGATTCATATATGTTGTCGCATTAGTTCTCGGATCGAAGCTTGGCCGCATGCTTCTGAATCCTTCTTCACTGCTCAGAAATGGAGCTACCAGAGGTTCTGGCCTCATTTTCCGTAAGCGGGGAAAACGCTTCCCGGACTATATTTGTAGTCAGTATTTCGGGCAAGAGCACCGGATCTTCTTTCCCTGGAATATATAATGCGTATACAGGAACCCCGTTGCGACCCAGTTTCTCCAGCTCTCTTGAGATCACAGGATCTTCGTTGGTCCAATCCGCCTGAATGGTGGCCGTATTGGTCTGGCGAAATAACTGAATGATCTCTTCCGTATGCAGGACCGTTCTTTTGTTTACCTGGCAACTCAAGCACCAGTCAGCGGTAAAATCTACGAATACTGGAACATTGGCATCCCTGAAGCGCTGTACCAGCGAGGGACTGAATTCCAGCCATTGGCCTGGAACGTAATCTGGCAGGTCCGCATTCGTATTGATGGGTGGGATTTCTTTGCTTTCTCGCTCCATTCCAGCGGACAGGATTCCCGAACCGCCGGCAACGAGCAAAAACAGAATTACGAATGCAGAAGCTACATAGCTGGAGACTTTGTGCGAAAATGGCTGCATGAAACTACCGTAAAGATAGGCAGCCAGTCCCAGAAGCAGCACTGCGAAAAGAGCCAGGGTCATTCCATTTATGGAGGTCTGGTTTCCCAGAACCCATAGTAGCCATCCCACCGTAGCCAGTAATGGAAAGGCCAGCAGCTGCTTGAAGCGAACCATCCATGCTCCCGGCCTGGGAAAGATTTTCAATACTGATGGAAATACACCTGCCAGCAAGAAGGGAGAGGCCAGGCCAAGGCCCAGAAAGAAAAATACAACAAGTGTAACAACGGCGCTCTGCGACAATGCGAAGCCTATGGCGCTGCCCATGAAAGGAGCCGTGCAGGGCGACGCGACAACAGTAGCAAGAACACCGCTCAGAAAGGCGGATCCCAGCGCTCGATGTCCATGATCGGTCTTTATCTCTGGAGCGCTGATAGAAGTTAGCGAAAGTCCGATTTCAAAAACTCCCAGCAGATTAAATGCGAAGAGAGAAAGAAATAGAATCATAAACACCAGAAATCCACTGGATTGCAGATGAAATCCCCAACCCAGCTGCTCCCCGGCGGATCGCAAGGCGATTAAGATGCCAGACAGAGCCAGAAAAGAAAGCACCACTCCCAGAGAGTAAGTGCCGGTGTACAAAAACAGCTTTCGCCGACTTTCTCCAGACAGGTTCATCAAATGAAAAACCTTGAGGGAAAGCACGGGAAGTACGCAGGGCATAAGGTTCAGAATCAAACCGCCCAGAAAGGCAAATCCGGAGTAAACTATCAATTCAAGCATGGAACTATAACTGGATTCGGCAAGGGAATCCACTCCGGTTACACTGGCCACAAAAGAATAGCTATGGTCTCCTCCTGTTATGACTCCCTTTATCTCTTTAATCTGAACGCCGGGCTGCAGAGGAATAAGGATTTCATTGCCCGATACCGATTGAATTTCCGCATGCTGAGCAATGGAAGGATCCTCCAGAAATACGTAGGCATCATCCTGGCCGGCTCCGAGGGCCAGAAGCGCCCGAGAACCCGGTGGAAATTGCAGTTTCAAATGGTCCGCATCCATTTGGCCCTGGATCTCACCTTCCAGGGGTAATGGCAGAGCCGAAACAGTCTCTTTCCAGACATTGCTTCTCGTCCCGGAATCTGCTGCCGTTTCAGAATCCGCTGCCGCGTCAGAGTCAAGTATCCGAGAGCCATCGATAGGCCCCTGAATCTGGACACGAGCCGGAATACAGATCTCGGCGCATTCCAGCCATTCCAGATCCAGTTTGAATTGGCCTGGCGGTCCCGACCGTTCTATGAGAAACGGAATACGTACCGTGCCCTCATATCCATAGGTCATGAGCGGCCCGCCCGCAATACGGTGCGGCGCGGGCCAGTAGATTTCTGGCGAAGTCCAGCCTGGCGGCAATTTCCAGTTGTGTTGAAGCGCTGTGCCCGAATCTCCCGGATTCTTCCAATAAGTATGCCACCCATCATCAAGCTGGATTTCCAGGATGGCGCGAAACTCATGCTGAGGAAGGAAGTCCTTCTCATCGGACTCCTCCCTGGATGGGTTTTTTCTGGAGTCATTTTCCCCGGGACCATTTTCCAGATGCAGATAAGCTACCCCATGGGAAGTCCTGTAAGGCCCCAGGGTTTCTGCCAGAAGAGTAGGTCCCAGCCAGGGACCTATAATGGATAATAGGAATATAAAGTATCTAACGGGAATGCGAAGGTCATGCATCATAAGGAGTCTGGCATTAGTTTATGGTTCTATGTTGCTCCAGACGACCAGAATTCTTTTGACCCGGCCTCAATGAGAACGGTATCGCTGCGACGCCAAAATAGAATCAGACACATTCGAATGTCTGATTCAAGGGTGCCGTAGAATGGCGCCTTATAATGTGACATAATCAGGAGGATTCGGTTTATCTGCCCATCAGTCAGACAGGGTATCGATTGAAGCAGATTGGGCCTCGCTATCCGGAGACCATTCAAACAGTGTCACCTATATGTATCAAGTTTCGCAGAACCGTCATGGAATGCATTTCGTCCAATTCTGAAAGGAGCCAGGAAGATGGAATGCAACCAGCATTTCGCTGATTCTTATTGACGTACCCTGTGAAGGAACCAGCATTCAGGCACCGGGAGACTAATATGCGAGTAAACAGAACCATCCTTTTAACCCTGCTGGTATCGTTTCTGCTTCAAGCAGGGCTCCAGGGCGCGCCAATCTCGGAAACCGGAAGCGCAAGCTCAGAAACCAGGGCCGAGCAAACAGGGGCCAGCGGACCCGAGGAAGCTGTGCAGGCCATGCATCAGGCATTGTGTGCTGGCGATTTTCAGGCCTTCGACAACGTTGTGGATCTGGATCGGGCTTTCATCGATATCGCATCCGCAGAAGTAGCGGACCAAACGCATTTATCCACTCAGGAAAAAGAGAGACGAATTCGCTTTCTCATCTCCCAGATTAAAAGCGAACTTAAAAACTCAATGTCCACGGAGGATTACTCCATCAATTGTAAGGCTGAGGCTGTATTGCAAAGCCAGGAAGGAGATCGCGCCAGGGTAATTAGCAGGCTTCCTACTCGCAAAGACAGATATGTAGTAGTAGAAAAAAGCAACGGACGATGGACTGTAGTCTCCCTGGAAACCGGTCGATCGGCTACGGATGGTGTACAGGCAGCCAGTAGCGGCGGAACCGGTAATGTTACCGATCCAGGCTCTCGTAATCCTCGCAACTCACTGGGAAACGATGTTGCCGGTCCCTCCTGGGGTGAAGATCCGGACGGACCTCTGGAAACAGCTCGCAGAATTCAGGAAGCAGCCTGCGCAGGCGATGACAATGAATTCATGCGCTTTATGGATACCGGCGCAGTCATCGATAACAGTATGGAGCGCATTCTGGAAAGAAGAGGTCTGGCTAAAAACAGCGATGCTCATCGCATGCTAATGAGTCGTAGAGATGATATGGCTCGTGGGCTGGAGCGAAAGATCCGGAGCCAGATCCGAGAAGGAAAAGGCGGTCGGGATTGTCATTACGATGTCCGCATGATTGAAAGCGACGGACAGAATGCAGTTGTAGAAATTCAGCTGCACGGCGGTCGGCCCAGTCATGTCTACATGGAGAAACGGAATTCCGGGCTCTGGGTGATCATCAACCTGGTGCGACCGGATTCAGAGGATGAGGATATCGAAAACAGCGACATTTACGTGTTCCGTTGGAGCACCGGCGTTGCCCTGGCCTGATTCTGCTTCGAAAGGCGAAGCCAGGCTGAGCCTCCCGTATCTCCTGTAAAAGTACATTGCGTCCCACTGCCTTATCGGCCGCCGGAATGCTGAGTTTTTCCAGTTAGACTGAAAGCCAGGCCGGAATCTTTTTCAAGGCAATCCGGGAAAGGAATCCACCATCTTGATCTTGAAATCCGGGAATGAAGTCACAAATTTGATTTTGAAATCCGGGAAGGAATCTACGAATTTCCATTCTCCGCAGTCGTCGGGAAAGCTATCTACCGTCTTTACCTTTAGATCTGGAAAGCTGTCTACTACCTTGACCTTGAAATCAGGGAAGCTATCCACCACCTTTACCTTTCCTTTTAATGGAACGCCTTTGAAGGTGCAGTCCTTTCCCACAGATTCTGCGTTCAAAGCAAGACATCCGCTGCAGACAGCTAAAAACCCGGCGGCAAGCAAAAGCGCCAGGACTCGAGAGTAAGTATACATATATGATTTATTGCACGGCCCCGGTTATTGTCAAGCTGGCAATTCAGGTTGCAAATCGCGTAGAAATCCAGAGATCAGGGCCATTCCGGGGTCGAGTGAGGAGAATATCTGGTAAATTCGATTAAACTACCTGGGCAGGTGCTTTTCCGGCTCCGCGGTCCGCCATGTCCAGTTCATCGTTGTAGCCAAAGAGGTTGGGATCCTTCAATCGATCCACGTACAGAACTCCATCCAGGTGATCACATTCATGCTGATACACCACTGCATCGAATCCTTCGATGATCTCATCATGGAATTCTTCTTTTTCGTCGTAGAATTTCAGCCGGATCTTGCGTTTTCGCTCAACATAGCCCCGCATGTCTGGCACAGAGAGGCAGCCTTCCCAGAATCCCACTTCCGGGGAATCCAGCACCTCGATCTCTGGATTGATCAGAATCCGGCGTTCGATTCCATCCTTTAGCTCCGGGTAGCGATCGGTGCGATAGAATCCTACCACTACCACTCTCTTTAAAACTCCTATCTGAGGAGCAGCCAGGCCAATGCCGTCGGCGGACTCCATGGAGTCGTACATATCACGAATGAGCTTTTTGATTTCCGAGGAACGGATTTCGGTAACCGGTACTTCTTCTGAGCGTTGCCGCAGCAAGGGATGACCGATTCTTAGAATTTTTCGAACTGCCATGGTTATTCTCCAGACCCGATGAGGCCTTCTGAAGCCAATTAACCATCGGAGTCGAGAAATGTCCAGTATGTGGGATGTGGAGACGAGGGGGATCGAACCCCTGACCTTTAGAATGCCATTCTAACGCTCTCCCAACTGAGCTACGCCCCCAAT
>PBUB01000013.1 GCA_002729885.1 Spirochaetaceae bacterium | reverse complement strand
GAGGTTCCGATTTCTTTGGACCGTAGCCCGGGCCAACGCCGCCAATTTTATCAACTACCATTCCAGTTACCTCTGGGAATTATATCGGCCGTTTATGGGATTTTCTAAACGATTTTTCTTTCTCACGAGCCTTTTTTCCACCATAGATTTCCAATTTTCACCGTCAAACACTGGATTTTTTTCCGTTTTGGCTTCTGATTATGTCTATCGGGATGCCATTTCCACTGAACCCTGGCGCCCAACCAGGCCCGCAGAATCATAGATATTCTCAATCCTGCAGATTTTCCGGACCCTCATTCTTTTTCGGATCGCCTCAAATTGTATTTGCTCTGGACGTTTCCAGGGGCTCTGGCCCGGACCCATATGACATCGGCGTATTTTCACGATTCATGAGGGATCGGTGGAATCCATCCCGGAGGTTCAGTTTGCAGAGGTTTCGGTGTCAGAATCCTGGTTTTCCGAGGAGGATCGGGCCGGGCCCACCAGAATTACAAATTCCCCTTTTTCTGTGAAATCAGGCAGCGCCTCTTCCGTTGACCAGAGAATCCATTGCTCATGTAATTTGGTTAGCTCTCTACCTATCAAGATTGGTCGTCCAGGCATCTCAATTCGAATAAATTCCAGAGTCTTGCGAATCCTGTGCACGGATTCATAGATCACCAGCACTCCATCCGGCGGACCGGCAGACAGCGCCGTTTTCATCTTGCCAGGCTTTCGGGGCAGAAATCCCAGAAAGGTGGCCGGATTGGTTTGCCATCCACATACCGATAGAGCGGCCCCCAGGGCGGATGGTCCTGGAATGGGAACAATGGGGCAATCCGGTATTTCCGCTCGAACGGCTCGTACCAGATGGCTACCTGGATCGGATATTCCGGGAGTGCCGGCATCGGATATCATTGCAATCCTTAGATTGGCCTTCAGCTGTTGTAGTGCAAAGGCTACATCGGCATGGATTTGATGCACCCGAAAGGACTTCTGCTGGCTCGTAATACCGTACCTCTGCAGCAACCGGCTACTTTTCCGGGTATCCTCGCTCAGAATCAGATCCACTCCGTTCAGTATTCGGAGGGCTCGGATGGTAATATCTTCCAGATTGCCGATGGGCGTGGCTACTATATATAGGGCCGGCCCGGCGGGTAGCTCATCATTCCAGTCCTGCCCAAGAGGAAACGTCCACTCATACTCGGATGACATGGTCTAATTGCAGGAGCTGTCCGTGGGGCACAGAGTAGAGTCATAGAAAGCGCATCCCGAGATCTGTGGTCCGGGAGCCGATTCAATTCCAGTAAGGAGCACAGCCTGGAGTCGAAAGAAGTACTTTTCACATACCTGGAATGGGACTTCTCCCGGAGGTGCTTTCAGTGCAGTCACACGTTTGGTTATTAGAGATGAAGACGATGTATTGGCCTCAGATGGGCTGTGATAGAAAGTAGGTTCATACCCGGCCGGCAAATAGGGGTCGGCACCGATGCCAGATAGGATGGCTTCCGTGGACAGACTTGTGGTAGTAATATAGAGATTATAGCCTACGAATTCCGGCTCCTGATTGGTGACGTAGTATTTTACATCGAATCCGTAACGTAGCTTGTAGCCCGGTGTTCCCAGAAGCCCCTCTGAAATGTCCACCGGAGCCACATCCACAATAGCCGGTGCGGCCACGGACAGAATGGAGAATATGGAATAAACCGGTCGGTCCGTATTTGTGCCGCAAGAGGGCAGTGCCAGAAATGCCAGCAACGATAAACTGAGGCTCAGGCGCCGCATATGTATACCTGCGTGGTGCACTGTGCTGCACATACAACGAAAAAACTTGCCAAACCGCCGGTAACTCAGCATCGTCTCAAGTATATGCAATATTCCAATACAAAAGCCAGAAACGTCTTTTTGGTGATTTCGCTGGTAATAGCCGTGGGAGTGGTGTGGAGCGCTCCTTCGAAGAAGCCTCAAATGTCCGATGCCGACCAGGCAGCCCTCAGTGTCTTTGGTCTTTCTTCGGAAGATTCGAATCGGCCCTCCGGGCCTGCCGGTCGTAGCAATGAGCCAGGAAACTCACTTTTTGATTCTGGCTTCATGGATTCTGGAGTAGGGGAAAACAACCTGCCAGACCAGCCGGATGCCCGCCAGAGAAATTACGGGGATCCAGAGATCCTGGATCCAGTCAGTGAAGGAAATCCAATCAATCCACAGACAGGTCAGCAATTCACCGACCGTCAAATGTCCCAGTTCGATACCCTGCGTAAAAAATTTCCGGATAATACCGTGATCCCTCAGAGAATGACTCCGGAATTAAAAGCCCAGAAAGAACAGAGAAGACAGGAAATCTATCAGATCCAGACCAGAATCGTAAAGAAAGAAGCCTCCGAAGCTGAGGTGAACGAATATTACGATTATCAGCAAAAGGCACTGAATGATCGACTGGAGCTGATCGATTACGTGCTGAACAAGGCAGATGCCAATATGTCCGATGACATGCGCAAGAAATTCGAAGAGGTTCAGCAAATGAATCAGCGCACTCTAAAGAGCTACGAGGATGCTCGTAAGCGAGCTCTAAACACCATCAAATGATTTAAGTCCGGCCTGCCCGCGGCGAAAACCACGGGAATCCCGGGAGGAGAAGCGTATGCACCTTAATGAACTTCCGGCCCGGGCAGGCGTCTATAGGGCTATGAATTCCCTCCTTTCCTGGCGGACCGCCGCGGTCTGCCTACTAACTCTGATGACTACAGGTTTGTGGGCTGAAGAAGAGGACTACCGGGCCATTCCGTCCAGCATTTCCCGGGTTCATCTATTCGACGGTCAGGCACTGTTACTCCGCACCACCACTCTGGATCTACCGGCCGGTCGCATCAGGCTGGCCTTCGAAGATCTTCCAGAGAAGCTGTTGGATCAGACAGCCAGGCTAAGACTGAAAGGCTCCTCGGATCTAAGGCTGCTGGATCTAAGAGTGGAAACCGTTGTGGAAAAGGAGTTTCGCACCCAGGAAGCGGAAGCCGCAGAAAAGGAACTGAAAGCAGCAGAACAGGAACTGAGGGAAGTTACCGCGCTGTATCTGGCCCAGGTGGAGCAGCGAAAGGCATTATCCTCCATTGATCTCAAGCCCTCCGGAGAAGATAAGCCGTTGATTTCGGTAGATCGCTGGAAACATATATTTGGCTTTGTAGATTCCTCCCTGACTCGCATCAATTCCAGAATCAATGAACTGCTGGGCCGAATCGACAATGCTCGCAGAAGACTGGAAATCGCACTTACTGTGGCCGAGCGCTACAAAAGCCATCGGGAAACCAGACGAAAGACTGTAGTGGTGGATCTGGAAGCTCCCCGGGCGGGCAGCTATGACATTGCCCTGGAATACGGAGTAGAAGATGCGGGATGGTTTCCTCATTATCGACTTACCCTGGAAGAGTCCCGATCCTCCAGTCCATCGGTAAAGCTGACCACAGCCGTATATGTTTATAACGAAACCGGCGAAGACTGGAGCGATGCAAAATTAACTCTATCCACCGCCGATCTAACCAATCCCAGCCGACTGCCAGAGTTGAGTCGTTGGACCATCGCTTCTGTGATTCGTCCGGATTCCACCCGCGTAGCCCGCAGCGACAGGGGACTGGAAAGCAATGTAGCCCAGGCGGCCGATGAAGAAGCTCCGGCCGGGTATTACGAACGGGAAAAGAAGAAGGATGCACCTTCTCCTGAACCGTCCACTTCCTACAAGCCAGCTCCCAAAAAGGCCATGGAACAGCAGCAGAGAATGGAACAATCGGTGAACGATGTTCGCGGTTTCTACAACAAGAACCTGGCAGACGTTAAAGAAGAGCTGGCGGATCAAAAAGCCCGGGAAGCCAGGGATCTAATGGAAGATTTTCGAGAATCTGTGAATGAACAGGAAAACTATTACAATAAGCGAGACTACAGTAATGCCAGAACCCACGCTACCAGAACGCTGGATATCATTCAAAGACTGTCCACTTCCGAAAAGCAGAAGTTCAAAAGAGAAATAGAGCAGGCCAAACAGATTCGCGCCTGGTCCTACGAAATGGAGCAGACAAAGAAACTCAAACGACAGCTCACCGCCCCTGGAAAGCAGGTGCCCGGGGATTTCTCCATGGATGCTCCTTTAAAGATATCGGTTACATCCGACGGTGTTTTTCGCTCAGTATTTATTTCTGAAAACCGCTACAATGCTTCACTTAGCTATGAGGTATCTCTCAATCGAAATCCTGGAGCGTATCTTACAGCCAACATTCAATACTCGGATAAACAGGCACTTCTGGCAGGTCCGGTGGATATCTACTACGGCGAAGACTTTGGAGGTACTTCCAGGCATCCCATGGTGGCTCCCGGCGAACGTTATGATTTGAATCTGGGTAAAGATCCAGATATAGAAATCAGTCGCGAGGACAGACAATATGAAACCTCGGAAGGTCTATTTGGAGGTCGGCGCGCGGTACGATATCAGGAAGAGTTCACAATCCATAATCGTAGATCCTATGCCATTTCCCTGGATCTTTACGGCGCAATTCCCAGATCTGCAGACGATAGAATCAACATCGAAAACATCAAAGTCAGTCCCACGCCGGCACACCAGGAGGATAATGGGATCATGCGCTTCAAGCTCAATCTAAAGCCAGGAGCCAGAGAGAAGATAAAGCTGGAATATCAGCTCATACATGACAGAGATGTAATCCCTGTCATGGCCAACGAAGGAGGCTCCCGATGAAGCGCCTTAATGTAGCATTGTTTCTGGGCCTCTATCTTGCCGGCGGAGTTCTGGCGGCCGAGACTCGACCCTTTCCCATTGAAAGTGTAGTTCTTTACAATGACCGGGCCCTGGTGCGTCGAGCGGCTGAGGTTCCTCTGCAGGCCGGACAGAACCGAATCGTTTATCGTGGACCCGCAGTTAAACTGAAGTCCGAAAGCCTGGTAGGATTCTGTGCTCAGAGCAATTGCATTGTTCAAAGTGTATGGACCAGAACAGAAAAGGCCAGCGAAGCGGTGGATCAAAGACTGGCAGCCCTGGAAAAGCGCCGAAAGGAGCTTCAAACAGAACTGGATGCCATCAATCGCCAGAAGGATAAGCTGGAAGCTCTGGCAAGACTCAATGATCGATTCTTAACCCTTCTTCTCCAGGGAGTTTCGGACGCTGCCTTCGAAAGAAGTGCGGCGGAACTGGCGGCCTGGCAATCGGCTCGCGGCCATGTATCTCGTAGCAGCGATGAGATACAGCTGGATATCCAGAGGATACTTCGCAAGAAAGATGATCTGCAGGAAGAACTGGATCTGGTAGAATCCAGAATCAAACAACTGGATTCGGATCTTTCCGATGAAATTCGAATTGTAGAGATGACTCTATACGTTCCGGCCGCCACCACTGTAAATGCAGGCTTCGACTATATGGTAGAGGATGCAGGCTGGGATGTTTCGTATAACCTGGAATACAGCGCTGGCGCAAAATCCATTCCTGGAAAGCTTGTGGGTCTCATTCAGCAAAGCAGCGGTGAGGACTGGGTAAATGTGAAACTGGAGCTATCTACATCCAGGCCGGACCGAGGCGGTAATCGACCGGCGCTGTCTGCGATTCGAGTGCATGCCAGAGAGGTGCAGGCGAATACTCAGATCGTTACCCAGAATCAGGCAGTGGACTTTGACGGTATGGAAACGGAAACCACTGAAGGTGGTGAGCGATCCGACAATCAGGACAGGCTTGTGCGATTTCAGATCCCGGATCGTGTGAGTATACCATCCGGAAAACGATACCAGAGAATCAACATCGCATCCCTGGATTTAAAGGTTCTGGATGAGCATCTAAGAGTGGTAGGTCAGGTGTCTGCAAGTCCTCACCGAGCTCTTCAATTAAAGAACGATTCAAGATATTCCATGTTGTCCGGAAAAGGTTACATCTATGGGCCGGACGGCTATATGGGAATGACCTACATCGAATATACTCCACCAGGTTCTGAGCTTATGGCCGGACTGGGAGTGACCGGCGATGTGCGACTGAATCGAAAGATCTATCGCAGTCAAAAGGAAGCCGGATTGATTTCGTCCAATCGGATCTTTCAGACAGAAGTCAGGCTCGAGCTGGAAAATCCTACCGGGAAAAAGCAATCCATCAAGCTTTATGAGCGCATACCTGTAACGGCCACCGAGAAAGTTAAAGTTCGCATTCTGGAAGATACCACAGCTGGTTATAAGGAGCTTTCGGCCAGCACCGGAATCCTGGTGTGGTCGATGGAACTCAAGGCCGGCGAGAAGCGCACCGTTCGACTGGGCTATCAGGTGGAGGTGCCAGAGGGCATTTCCGGAAATTTCTATGGAAATTAAGGCTGCTCTCCGCAGCCTGACCGGATGGCGGTCCATCTACTATCTGCATCCAGATTACCTGTAGCCAAATCCATAAACCAGAACTCCTGGGAAATGGGAGGCACTCTCGTCCGGGAAGCTCTGGAAAGAAGCGGCCTGGAGTCTGTGGATGCCATCTATGCCTCCAGCATGATGAGCGGCGAACTGGAAGGTCAGATGCATCTGGCTTCTCTCATCGCTGATGAGGCCGGACTGGCCGGAGTAGAGGCTATGGATATAAGCGCGGTATCTGCCAGCGGTGCGGCAGCTATTCGGGCGGCCTATCTAGCGATTCAGAGCGGGGAAGTGAACTCTGTGGCTGTGGTTGGAGTGGAGCGAATGTCTGCCGGAGATGCAAATCCTGTGCTTCGCAAGGCACTGCATGCCGTGCGAGAATCAGAAAAAACCATGGTTCTCAAGAATGCTGATGCACTGGCAATGTATCTGAAGAATCATTCAGTGCAGTATGAATCGTTCGTCAATTTTGCCATAAATGCTCATAGAAACGGTGCGAAGAATCCTCTGGCTCTCTTCCAGAAGGAAGTGGATGAAGCGAAGGTTGTGGAAGCCCGCATTATTGCAGAGCCGCTAAGACTCTACGATTGCTCTCCTGTCTGCGATGGCGGGGCCTGCATTGTTTTGAGTAGATCCGATCATAAAGCCGGTGATGTGAAACTTGCAGCCAGCGCCTGCTCCACCGACCGATTCGTGCTGGAAGATCGACAGGATCCTCTGGATTTTCTGGCTGCCAGAAAGAGTTTTCAGAAAGCCTGCGATTCAAGCGGACGAAACACTCCGGACTTCAAGTTCTTTGAAGTACATGATGCATTTAACATTATGGCCTGTCTATGTCTGGAGGCCTGCGGATTTGCCTCAAAAGGAAGGGGCTTTCGACTGGCAGAGGACGGAGATATTTATGCGGATGGAAAGCTACCCATTGCAACCATGGGCGGATTGAAGGCCAGGGGTCATCCCATCGGGGCTACAGCGCTCTATCAGGCGGCGGAGATCCATGCTCAACTTACCGAAACCGCCGGTGCCAATCAGCTACCGGCTGAGAAAATTGGACCTGCACTGATGCAAAGCATCGGCGGAGCCGGCACCACATTGTTCACACACTTTTTCGAGCCGGCCTGAACTGGTCCGGCATCTGGCGAGCCGGACGATCCCGGGTAATCAAGAGGGCGCATACAATCAGAAATGGACTCAAACATCCGGCTGCACACGGGAAACATCGATACAAAGTTAGATATTTCAATTGCCCCGGGAGTAATCACATGTCGCAGTTGTCCTGTATACACATAACTGGACCGGAAAAAATCTATGATATCAAATAACTATTTTTCAGATGACGAAGACCTGAAGCTCATCTTTGACCGTCTGGTTGATTGGCCAGAGGTAGTCAAAGAGGTAGAGGGTGAAGACTTTGCCGATTATCAGCGCTACCAGAAATCCGGCGATGAGCTTTATGCTATGGCCCCTTCCAGTGTAGAGGAAGCCGTGGAGTTTTACCGCTCCAGCCTTGAAGCTCTGGGTGATTTCTGCGGCAGGGAGATCGCACAGGCATCCGCCACTCTGGATCAGGCCGGGCTTGATTATAAAGATGGAGAGGTTCGTTTTCCGGATGAGGCGGTACGATTGTACGAGAAGTTTCGAGACACCGGTCTATTGCCCTACGCTATTCCCAGAGAGGCAGGCGGACTGCAAATGCCTGCGGTGATGTGGGCTTTTGTTAACTTTCTTTTGACCCGGTCGGATGTGTCTTTTTCTATGCTCACCGGCCTTGCGAACCTGGCGCAGATCGTCACCCGATATGGAACGGACGATCAAATAGAGCGTTTCGCAAAGCCTATGGCCTCTGGCGAGCATCTGTTTGCCATGGCATTAACCGAGCCGGACTATGGGTCGGATCTCGGTAATTGTCGCACGGTGGCCACAAAGCAACCGGATGGCTCTTACAGGCTTAACGGCACGAAGAGATTTATTTCTCAGGGTTGTGGCATCGGTCCTTATCCTTCCATTATGATTACTCTGGCACGTACTGGCCAATCCGGAGCACGGGGGCTATCGGCCTTTCTTGTACGTAGCTCGGATGCAGAAATCGGCGGTATCGAAAAGAAGATAGGTATCCATGCATCGCCCACCTGCGAAGTTGTTCTGGAGGATACACCCGGCGAACTCATCGCAGAAGAGGGCCAGGGTCTGACCAAATGCACCATTGGAATGACAAGTTTCATGCGCCTGATCAGCGCATCCGGCGGACCTGGAGCGGCATGTGCAGCACATGCCGAAAGTAAGAAGTACGCAAGCGAACGTATTCAATTCGCTAAGACCATCGATCAAATACCGGCTGTGGCCGACATGCTTGAAAGGCTACGCCGGGAAACAACTGCGATGCGACTGATGTGTCTGGAAACCGGCGTTGCCATCGATAAATATCAGCACCGACAGATCCGCCTGGAAAAGCAGGGGCTGAAGGATCGAGATATTCGAAAAGACGAAACGATTCAGCACTGGAGTCGTCTGGCTGCCTTTTTTACTTCTC
Source organism: Spirochaetaceae bacterium (assembly GCA_002729885.1). GTDB lineage: Bacteria > Spirochaetota > Leptospiria > Leptospirales > Leptonemataceae > UBA3465. The sequence goes on along the minus strand of PBUB01000013.1, from coordinate 86,873 downwards.
TGGCCAAATACTATTGCTCCGAAAAAGGGATGGAATGTACCTCCACAGCGCTACAGATACACGGCGGCGCCGGATATACAAATGACTACGATGTATCTCGTATGTTTCGCGACGCCCGAGTGAATACGATCTACGAGGGAACAAGCCAGTTGCACATTGGCATCAGCGTCGCCATGGTAGTTGCTGGCATGGCCGGCGACGGATACCTCCGCAGATACTTCGATGCACTGCTTGCAGATATTCCGGAACCCGGTTATTTTCTCTCTGAAATCCGCGAAGCAATGGATACAGCTATCCCATTGTATCGGGCGCTTGGCGATGGCATCAGGGAACGATTCGCCGAGCCATTGGTGCTAACCGCGGCACGGTATATGTGTAGCCTTGTCTTTGAGCGTGCTGCAGCCAAACTCGGGGACGATACGCCGGCCCACTGGTTTACAGACAAAGAGGCCTTTCATCTGGACAGCCTCGCAGTAGCACAGGCGGCACTCACGCGGATACAGAATGCGGATAAGGTCTACAATTCCGGGAAAGAGACAGCACAGGTTCAGTGATTTAATCAGGAGCGCCATTTTTTTGTGAGCCTGGGTCCAGGGACGTGAGTACCCTGTGCTCAGGCCCGGAACCGATGATTGCATTTGATAATACTTACACAAGCCTTCCCGGAAAATTCTATGTAAGGGTGCGGCCAGAGCAAGTTACACATCCCCAACTCTTTGCATTCAATGATGAACTGGCCAGGGAACTGGGTATGGACCTTTCATCTATATCGGACGAAAAACGCGCTGCGCTGTTTACCGGCCAGGCCTTGCCGGAAGGAGCGAGCTCCATATCCCTTGCCTATGCAGGCAATCAATTCGGACAGTTCAATCCTCAGCTGGGGGATGGCCGGGCTCTGCTTCTGGGCGAGGTAAAGGCCCCCGACGGCCAAAGGTATGATATACAGCTCAAGGGTTCTGGCACTACACCCTGGTCTCGGGGAGGGGACGGTAAATCCTGGGTGGGCCCGGTGATCCGGGAATACATCCTCAGCGAAGCCATGCACCATCTGGGCGTTCCCACCACACGGGCCCTTGCGGCAGCCACCACCGGCGATCCGGTGTATCGCGAATCTGCATTACCGGGGGGAATATTGACAAGGGTTGCCTCCAGTCATATTCGAATTGGTACCTTTGAATTCTTTGCCGCCCGCCGTGACGTGGAAAGCCTGAGACTCCTGGCCGATTATTCCATCGAGCGCCATTACCCGCAGTGCAACCAGGCGGCAAATCCGTATCTGGCTTTTCTGGAAGCTGTGGGCCGAAAGCATGCGGCGCTGGTGGCAAAGTGGATGTCTCTGGGCTTCATACATGGAGTAATGAACACGGACAACATGTCCATCTCCGGCGAGACCATAGACTACGGCCCGTGTGCATTCATGGATACTTTCTCAGACGACAAGGTGTTTAGCTCCATTGATCGGGGCGGGCGCTATGCCTATGGGAATCAATTAAGGATCGCACAATGGAATCTGGCTCAGCTGGCCAATTGTCTGGTGCCGCTGGTGGATCCGGACATCAACAGCTCTGTTGAAAAGCTCCAGGAGTGTATGAGTCAGTTGATGGGGGCCTACGATGAAGAGTGGCTGGGGGCAATGGCTGCGAAGTTTGGCATCTTTGAACCTGGCAATGAAGACGCAAAAATAGTTCAGGCTTTTTTGAGTTATCTTGAAGGAGAGAAATTGGACTTCACCATTGAGTTTCGCAGGCTCATTGGTGACGACGGAATCAATAGCAGAGATGATAGCCAGGTCTCTGATGATTTTCGCAGGATGTGGCACCAGCGCCTGGAGAAGCAAGCGCATAGTCTTGAACAGGCCCGGGAGCGAATGCGACAGAGCAACCCGGTATACATCCCACGTAATCATCAGGTGGAGCGCGCCATCCAGTCCGGTGTGGTAGGAGATTACTCGGTTTTCGAGCGCATGAATGAATGCCTGAAAGCGCCCTTCGAAAGGCGCGAAGAGTTCGCCGAATTCGAGCGCCCACCGGAGCCCGGGGAAGTGGTAAGGGCCACGTTTTGCGGCACGTAGCGGCGACGGAAAGCGACTGCGACCGGGCCCGAATTTCATCCCTTGCGCGCAGGGACGAAGCAACTGCTTTGCAGCCACAACGAATAATCCGTGCTGAGCCTGGCTTTAATCAAGAATGCAGGCAGGGAAGTTCGCAATGCGAACCGGGGCCGCACTCTTCAAGATTCCTGAAGTTCAGGGCAGGGCGGCGGATTACAAAAAAGGCAGAGAGATCTCTGCCTTTTTTGCAGCAGCCGGTGCGCAATCTGTAGAGAGATCTAAATCTCGGGACGTTGCACCGGCCCTGTAAAAGAGTGAATCAGCCTTTATCGTTCTGATTCAGGGATGCCAGAAGCGCCTTGCCGAAACTGGAAACCTCTTCCTTTTGTTCTGGCTGGTTTTCCTGCATGTATTGCTCGTATTCCTTTCGTGCATCTGCATCCTGAACTCGTCTCAGCGAAAGGCTAATCTTTTCTTTTTGACGATCCACATCCAGGATCATGAGTCTTAGCTGTTCGCCGCGATGGAATTCTTTGTCAGCTGCTACACCTCTGGGAAGACCGGTTTCGCTCATAGGAATGAGCCCGCTGAAGCCATCCGGCAGTCTTGCGAAAACCCCAAAGTTTTTGATGGATTCTACGGTAGCTTCCACGATATCACCAGGGGCGAAAGGCATCTGCCCCTGCCATGGGTTTTCCAGGAGAGACTTTAGAGATAGAGTAATTCGTTCTTCTTTCCAGTCGATGGAAAGCACCTTTACGCGGATGGGCTGTCCAGACGTCACAACTTCAGAAGGATGGCGAATTCGTTTGTAGGAAAGCTCGGAAAGTGGAATCAATCCTTCCATTCCGCCAATTTCTACGAAAGCGCCAAAATCCAGAAGATTGGTTACAGTGCCCTGAATGATGGCACCTTCTTCCAGTTCATGCTGCAGAACTTCCTTCTGGCGTTCCTTTTCCATTTCTCTAAAGGAGCGATTGGATACTACAACCTTGCGATCGGACAGTTCAATGACCAGAAAATTCAATACACTTCCTGGTGCAGGATCCCCTTCCATCTGGGACATGGGGCAGAATGCGGAAGCTTCGCCCAGGACCACTTCGTAACCGCCTTTGATCTTTCTTTGAATGGTACCCAGTACAGGAAGCTTTTCCTGAAGGCTGTGTTCCAGGATTGCTTTTTGCGCCTTTCCGCTGGGAAACAGTGTTAAATGCAGCTCACCATTTTCTCGGCTAAGAACATAAGCCTGAATGGTTTCACCTGGATTTACAGTTACTCGATTGTCCTGATCCAGTAGCTGGCCCTTGGGGATTACACCGGCGCCCAGATGAGTATTTACGAAGATAAAGTCTTTGTCTCGAGTGCTTGCGATGCGAGCCTGTACCGGGGTTCCAGGACGTGTTTCCTGGCGACCATCCATGCTGGCCTCCAGCAATTCGGCGAAAGATGAATCCGCCTTTTCTCTACCGATCTGCTTACTTTTCATAGGGTACCCCTCTTCTTGTGCTTGCTAGTATGAGTTCTTAGAACGATTACGGAATCATGCAGGCTGGTTCACAGATCTCCGTCCCTCCGGTATCCCAGGGAGTGCTTCGAATCCTGGTTCTCCTGGGGTCCGCTTTCGTTCTGGAAGTCATCGCAGGTTCCATGGGGACGAATTTAAGCCCGCTGGCCCTGCATTTTGGTCAGAATTTTCATCCCGCCCAGATTCTCACTCACATTTTTGTAACGGACCCTCGTCCCGGTGCCCATTTCCTGGGCCGACTGATATCGGTCTTTTTTGAGGGGGTAATCATCTACGGCTTTGGCTCTCAGCTGGAGATGCTCTGGGGACGCCGTCATTTTCTGAAGTATTTTCTGATTTCATTGCTCGGTGGTGTTCTTGTCTGGGCTGCTGTGGGTTCTGTGCTGCCAGTTGCGGTATGGGGCATGGGAGCTGGAATTGCAGGAATGCTGATTGCTTATGCCGTGATCTGGCCAGATCGTCAGGTGCTGCTGTTCTTTGTATTTCCAGTGAAGATGAAATGGCTCATTCTGGGACTGTTTATATTTATCTTCCTGTTCGCACTGGGCGGAAGCCTGGACACAGTGGTGCTGTATTCCGGCGGAGCCCTGGCAGGGGCACTCTATCTGTTCTATCATGCTCGTCGCGGGCGAGTGATGGCAGAAAGCTCATCCGGTTTTCAGGGCTCTACGCGAAGCTCCTCTATCAGTGGCGGCATAGGCGCCGAGCATCTGAAAGAAAAGAAGCCTGGAGGAATCTTTGGCTGGTGGGAAAGCAGAAAGAAAAAGAAGCGTCTGGCCAAAAAGCAGGCCGAGATAGATCGACGCATTTCCATGAAGGAGGAAGTGGATCGATTGCTGGAAAAGATATCCAATGAAGGCATGGATTCGCTTACGAGAAAGGAGAAGGCCTTCCTGGATGAAGCTTCTCGGGAGTTCTAATGTTCAGTCCGATAAGCCAGTGGTGGTCTCCATTCGAAGCACCATATTTCTAATTGAAGCGAAGGCATTCTGGTCAGGGTGCGCTACGGTTACGGGGAAAGGCAGGATTATTTCCCCCTGACCGGCAAGTGTTCTTTTCAATGAATTTCTGATGCGACTATGCGATCTTGAGTCAGTATCGCCGGATTTCCCGGTTCTCGATCATCCATTTTCCAGAAAAGCTCGAAGCGTTTCGATAAAGGCTTTTTGTGCACTGTAATGCAGCCAGTGATCCGCCCCTTTCAGCTCTACCAGTCGGCTGGAAGGAAAGTATCTGGAAAACAACGGACGGTCACTTTCTTGAATATAGTCTGAGTTTTGACCTTTCACAACCAGAGTCGGGCCTTCAAAAGTTAGCTCGGGAAAGCTCTCCTGGAATCCACTTAGATAGGCTGCATTTTTAAGAGGCAAAACGTTGATGGCCCAGCGATATCCTTCTTTATCTCGTTCCAGATTCATCTGCAAAAACTTTCGCACCGCCGCCACAGGATGGATCTTTGCCATCGCAGCATCAATTTCGGATCGACTGTTGAATCCAGAAACATCCATTTCCAGTGCCTGGAATTCCAGGTCGTGGTGAGGTGCGTAGTTTCGCGGTGCAATGTCCACTACCACTAGCTTCTCTACCAGTTCGGGATAGATCAATGCCAGCGCCATCACCGCCAGACCGCCCATGGAGTGACCCACATAGATCGCCTTATTGGATAGATGATCGTTGTGCCATCTGTGCAGATCCGCCACCATGTCGTAGAGGGAATGGGAGTCTGTATGGGGACTGTTTCCGTGATTTCTCTGATCCAGCGAATACACAGTCCTTTGATCTGATAGCTCCTGAGCGATGGACTGCCAGTTTCTGGAAGAACCAAAGAGCCCATGCAGCAGCACTACCGGTGCATCGGTGCCATCTGAGTCTGTGGTAGAATAAGAAAGGGCCACAGAATCTGTGGCCCCTATGGCTTTCTGGATATTTGCTCGAGTGGAATTCTCAGGCATCACAGGCTTTTCGAATGTTGTCGAAATACGGTGTAGAGACAACACCGTTTCCGGCTCCACCAACGGAGGATGCCAGTTCATGCATTTGCTTAACTCGTTCTTCCGCTGGAGGATGGGTAGTCATGGCATCATTCAACTTGGAGAACAATTCACTATCATCATCACCACCGGATTCGATCTGATACAGCTTTTCGTAGAATTTGCCTACGTAATCCTTATGGTAACCAGTATTTACCGCGGTTCTAAAAGCCACTCGGTCCGCTTCCATTTCATCTTCCTGGGAATTGGCGAAGAAGGCATATTTGCTGATCAGGTATCCTGCACCTGCGCCGAGACCAGTTCCAATTAATGTTGCCGAGGTTACGCAATCGCTGTCACCCTTGGGACAGGCAGATCGACCAATACCATACCCCAGCAAAGCACCGATGAGAGCTCCAATACCGGTATATAGCCAGTCATCCTTTTCTTCCTGCATACGTTCCGCCGTATGCCGGGCCTTAATATGGCCAATCTCATGACCCAGAACCCCGGCCAGCTCGGCTTCGGTTTCTGCCATGGCTACCAGAGGGCGAGTAACAAAAACGGTACCGGCTGGAAGTGCGAATGCATTGGGGTAGGGCGCCTCAACCACGCGAAAGGTGTAGGTGTAGGGGTTTCGTGCCAGGCCATTTCGAGCTACGATTTTCTGGCCTACATTATTGATATATCCCTGGACTGCTCCATTTTGCATTCTGGGAAAATCCTTTTCCAATTCAGGAAGGACAGCGCGGGTAAGTTCCTTCTCCTGATCTACAGTAAGCGCCGAATCCTGGCCGGTATTGTCGCCTTCCCGGTTTCGGTCTCCGGAAACACAGGCGGCCATGAGCGTAGGCACTGCTGCAAGAAAGGCCTTTCGACCAAAAGGAGTGGAGGTCCACTTTTTTAATACATGTTCTAGTTCTTCGTTATCGATGGGCTGAGGCATGGAATCCATGGTATCTCTGGGTGCTAAGAATCAAGGAAAAAAAGGAAGTCCGTTGCCTATTTTGAACATTTGCAGAGTGCCAGCACAGGTGGGATTGGATTCTACTTGACCTTGATACCTGACTACGGTGTAAATCGGACTTTCCTATGACACCGGCAGCCTGGATAGAGAAATGCAATCCGGACTGGAATCGATTCCAGACTCTATTGCAGCTACTGGAATACAACCCCCTGGGTGCCAGCTCTGAGGAACTTCGAGAGTTTTCCAGGCTATATCGCAAGGTTACCACAGATCTTTCTCTGGCAACGGTTTATCGTCTTCCCGAGGATTTAACGGATCGATTGCAGAACCTGGTAGGTAGGGCCCATAGCTTCCTGCATTCCGGGAGAAAGGATCGAGGCCGATTTCGCAAATTCTTTCTGGAGACACTGCCAGCCGGGGTCTTTTCAGATCGCTATGCCTGGAGTTGCATTGCGATATTCTATATCCTTTTTACAGTGACCGGGGTACTGGGGTACCAGTACAGGGACTTCGCGGCATCCATTCTGGGCGAAGCTACATTACAGCAATACGAATCCATGCATTCCGGGGATCGCGAAGAGCTCAGTGCCGGGGATGCATTGATTGGAAGCAGTGGCTACGTATTGAATAACCTGAGTCTTTCACTGCTATGCTATGGTCTGGGAATCCTGGCCGGTGTGGGATCTCTCTACATGCTAGTTTATAATGGTTTTTATCTGGGCACTCTCATCGGATTTCTTCTGCATTCGCCGGCCAGAGATAACATAATGAACTGGATTCTGGCTCATGGACCATTTGAGCTTACAGCCATTGGGCTGGCAGCCGGGGCAGGAATGCGAACCGGTTTCGCATTCTTCAGTCCCGGGAACCTTACTCGAATTCGCGCTGTTACCGAGGCCGGGCTTCGCAGTGTTCCGGCTCTGGTGGCCGATGTTATTCTGACCTTTATCGCTGCCTTTATCGAAGGCTTTGTGGCTCCGTCGGATTTGCCTACATGGGTAAAAGGTTCTATCGGCGGCACCTGCATTCTGATCCTGTTTTTATATTTCATTGTTCTGGGCTGGAGGGCTCATTCTGGACGTAAGACGAATACAGTACGAACTGCGTAAACGAAGAGCGGATGAACTTCTGGATTTTGCTTTTGTCGTGATTCGGGAAAAGCTGGGTCAAATACTGAGGGTTCTGATCCCCATTTTCGCTCTATTCCTTTTACTGGACGTTGCTTTGATCGAGCTTCTGAAGCAGATATCAGACGGAGATGCCGCTCTGGAACAGCTTCTGATGTTTCCTGTAATCATGCTTCAGGTAATGGTTCTGCAAATTCCTGTGTTCCATATGAATGCTCGATGGCTTTTCGAGGCAGATGTGAGGGACCGGGCCATCTGGAAGGACAGCTGGAGAACTTTCTTTCCATTTCTGTTTCGAATCGTTCTGCCTTATTTTATCCAGTTAACCATTCTTGCTCCTCTATTGATCACTCTGTGGAATGTCCTGATTCGTGGTTTCTATCGACCGGAAGTTTTATTCCTGGAGGGCCTTCGCGGTAAGGATATGCGAAAGAGAATTTCGTCTTTGACCAGCGCTTTGCAAGTATTCACTTTCTGGCTATTCCATATTATACTGTTCTGGATTGCCATGTTTCTGGCGCTGACCTTCTTTGAATCGGTGTTCGAATTGCTCAGGGTCCAGAACTTTGAGCAGTATTCATCCTTCTCCCTGACTTCAGTGCTATTCATCTTTCTTATCTTTCTCTACTCTGTCTTTTTCGCTGTTTCCCGATTCCTGTTTTATGTGGATGCCAGAACATTTCTGGAAGGCTGGGATCTGGAACTTCAGTTTATTCGAGGCCTGGACGAGATGACCTCTCAAAAGAGGATTAGCTGATTATGGTTCTTTCCAGGGACAGAGCTACTTCTGAATTGCGCAGGAACCCGGGGCGCTTGCTTTCCGGTAAATTCAGAATTCTACTTCTACTGCTAACCGTTGCTTTCCTCTTTAGCTGCCAGCAGGCGAAGGACTATTTCTCTGGCGAAGAGTCTTCGCAGGACTTGAGCCGGTACGAAAAAGAACTTAAAGAGATGGAATGGTATGACTTCAAAAAGAAGGATTACCGTGAGTTTACCGAAGAGGACATGGAGCCCTACATCAGACAGGCTCCGGAGAGAAAGCGAGATAGCGGCGGTCTGCCTGTATTTAATCCGATCATTCTGCTCTGGGGGCTGCTGGGTGCCATAGTGATTCTGCTTCTGTTTTTTCTATTTCGCAACGGCATTTCCTTTCAGTCTCGCGCCAGGCAGATAGAAGAAGATCTTCCCGACCTTGCTTTTTCCAGCGAAGAGCCCAGAAAAAGAGATCCTCTGTTCGACGATGCCCTGAAAGCCATGGAGGATGGACGCTATTCCGATGTTATGGAGATTCTTCTGGAAATCCTGGTTCGATTCAGCTATGCAGAGAAATACCTGGCGCGACGCACCGGATTTACGCCCAGGGAATTCCAGAGACTGGTTAAGAAAGTGGCCCCGGCCTCTTTTGTAGAACTGGCAGACGATTTATCCCCTGCCTTTGAAGAAACAGTCTACGCTTTACGTCCACGGAGCCAGGATTATTATAAAGATTTGATTCATCGCATGGAAAAGCAGTTACAGGGGGTAGGACGTTGAGACTTCCAGGTTCCCTGCGTAGACTGGCTCCAGGCCTTTTATTATTAGCCGCCGTTCATTGTGCAGAACCGGTAGTTATCGAGGTATATGGCCTGGACGGAGTGGAAAGTATTAACGGATTCGACCTATTTGAAAAGGCTGTCGAGAGAAAGGTGGATCTGCAGCGAAAGGGCTTTCTGGAAGAAGGGTTCTTCGAGCAGAGGGATGTAATACTGTATCTGGATCGCTTCGGTAGACCTTCTGCATTCGAGCAGCTGGTACCTGTATTAAATGCATTAAACAATCGATGGGACCAGGAGGAGAGCCAGGAGCAAAGAGCTTCTCTTTTAATACTGTTGAAGGATACCGATGCCAGTATCGAAGCCTGGAGAAGGATTGCACTGGACATGCCAGAGGGCACAGAGGCCAGGAAGGTGGCGGAGCAAATCACAGCCATCGAGATGCTTCGATCTTATAAAGATAAGGATCCCATGCCTCCCATTCTGGGAATGGCCCAGACAAAATCGGAAAAAGAAGGTAAGGTGTCTCCTGAATTACCCTTTCAGCTGGAGGGCGGGCTGCCTATTATGAAGGATAGTAACTGGCCGCCCATGAAGGAATGGTATGGCTCCATTGATCTTCCGGAGCAGAACCGTGCATGGAGCTACTATCCGCACTGGCGTTCCCGGGTACCGAACCGAGATGAGGGTGCAGAGCGATTCGGTGAGCTTCCAGAGACTTTGCCTGTCCGACGCACCATGCAGCCCTCTGAATACTCTGGCTACGGACCATTGGGTACTCCAGAGGATGAGCTGAATGAGGAAGTGGCAAGGGAACTGGAGGATTATCATTTTTTCCAGCAAGGTCACAGAACCATTATCTCGGTTGCCGGACGTCCGCTGCTGGTGCGAGTTCAATATGGTCAGGTCCCGGTGTACATCATGGCCGGTAGCGAGCCATTCCTGAACTGGCAAATGGCCCAATCGAAAAACGTTTCATTCCTTACCTTTCTCTTACATGCAGTAAGCGAAAAAGCCCCCGGTTCAGAACCATTAAAGGTAACCTACGTAGAGCGGGGCCTGGTCAATGCGGGCCAGAGGGCTACTGAAGAAAGGAGTCTTCTTTTCCTTTTCGCAGAGGAGCCCTGGGGTCTCATATTGATGCAGTTTATTCTGGTACTTATTGTTTTTATCTGGTCCCGGTTTCCTCATGAACGAACACCACTTCAGCCTGCTGAATCTGGCACCCGAAACTTCAAAGAGCACTTCGAAGCACTGGGAAGCAAAATGGTAAGGTCTCGAAAGAGAATTCAGGGGCTGGCACCTCTGGGGCGATGGAAGAAAAAGCAGAGTCTGGATGCGCTCTTTCCCGAAATCAATCAGAATACGAAATTGGATGAAGCAACCATATTAAAAAGGATACGAAAACTCTGGGAGTAAGCAATGTTAGGTGAACAGGAACAGGCGCAAATGCGCGAAGTAATTCGAAAACTCAAGGAGCAGATGTCCCGGGTTTATGTAGGTCAGGATGAACTGGTTCGCGGAATCCTTGCAGCCCTGTTTGGCGGGGGACATGCTCTTATAGAAGGGGTTCCGGGCCTGGGTAAGACGTTGCTTGTGCGAACCCTGGGAAGTCTGCTGGGTTGTGACTTCAATCGAATTCAATTTACCCCGGATCTAATGCCATCGGACATCACCGGTTCCCATATCTATGACCAGAAGGAACAGAAGTTCGTATTCTATAAAGGACCTGTGTTTACGAATCTTCTTCTGGCTGATGAAATTAACCGGGCTCCGGCCAAGACCCACTCGGCGCTTCTGGAAATCATGCAGGAAGGAACCATAACCGTAGATAACAGTACGTTTCAGGTGGATGATCCTTTCTTCGTCATGGCCACCCAGAACCCGGTGGAGTCCGAAGGTACCTATAATCTTCCGGAAGCACAGCTGGATCGATTTCTGGTTAAACTGTATATTGATTATCCCGCGGAGAATGAAGAATACAGGATCTATTCCCAGCATGCTGGTCAGGGAGAACCGGAGCCCGAGAAATTGGAACCTGTCATGGATTCGATAGGTGTTCTAAGCACTATGGGTCTGTGCGAAAAGGTTACTATTTCCGAAAGCATTCTGGAATATGTAAATCGACTGGTTCGGGAAAGTCGCAAAAGAATCGAGGTGCAACTGGGATGCTCGCCCCGAGCCGGTATTGCCTTGATTCGCACGGCCCGGGTTCTTGCCCTCATGGACGGCCGGGACTATGTAATCGCAGATGATATCAAGGAAATGGCACCGGCCTGCTTCCGGCATCGATTAATGCTCACTCCGGAAAGCGAAGTGGAAGGGATGAAGCCGGACGATATTGTAAACAGCCTGCTGGAGAGCGTAGAAGTTCCAGGAACCTGAAATGTTCTATCCTACGAACAGATTCTGGTATCCGCTTCTGGTGCTGGCCGGCCTCTCTGTGTTAACCGCAGGAGGTCTGTATTTTATTCCATCGTTGCGAATCTATTACGATCCGGCCAGGCTCATTATCCTGGGGGCCCTGTCTTTCTGGATGCTTCTGGGACTGCTGGATGCATTTACCATTCCGGGGAAAAAGCGATTCCATATAGAAAGAAAGACAGACCGGATTTTTTCCCAGGGATTCAGACATCATGTAACCCTGGATGTGCATGTTAGAAGAACCCTGCAGGGGCGATTCAAAGTCAAACTGGCGGACCATGAATTTGATCTGGCAAAACAATATGGAATGCCCTTCACCGGTAGATTTCGCCGGGGAATCAACAGTCTTTCCTACCGTATTCGCATAGCAAAAAGAGGACTTTATCCTTTTCGTCATGTCTATTTAACCTGCTTTTCTCTGATTGGGCTAATGCGAAAAATCCACGTTTTGCCATGTCAGTCCGATGTCCGGGTATATCCGGATTTGAAGGCAATAAGCCGCTATCTGTTGCTTGCCAGGAAAAGCCATCTGGGGCTCATGGGGGTGCGCAAGTTTCGTCGTCGGGGTGGAGATCAGGAATTCGAACGGCTCCGGGACTATACCAGAGACGATGAATTTCGCCATATAGACTGGAAGGCCACTGCAAGAAATCAAAGGCTCATAGTCCGTGAATACGAAATGAATCGAAACCAGAGCGTTCTGTTTCTGGTGGATTGCGGCCGTACCATGACAGCCACCGACGATTCCCAGAGTTATCTGGACTATGCGATTAACGGTTCCCTACTGCTTTCTGCTGTAGCGGAAAGACAGCAGGACAGGGTAGGTTTTCTGGCATTTTCGAATCGGGTGCTTCGCTATGTGAAGCCAGCAAGAAACAGTCGGGAGAGAATCATTCAGGCAGCCTATGACCTGGAAGCTGATTATACGGAAAGCGACTACGAAGGAGCCTTTCGCTTCTTGAATACCGTGCTTCGCAAACGCACCCTGCTCATTCTTCTGACCACCATCATCGACGATCGCACAGCAGATATGGTGCATGCCTATCTGGGCACACTGAGCGGTAAGCATCTTCCCTTTGCTGTGATGCTGAATCCGCCGGATCTACATCATAGTCTGGATAGGCCACCATCCACCCTGGATGAGGCCTTCTTTCAGTCGAATGTGGCGGACTATTTGTTGTGGAAATCGGAACTGCAGCAGAAGTTAAGAAATCGCGGTGTTCTGGTAATGGATACTCTACCAGAAGATTTGAATGCAGGAATCATCAATGAGTATCTTCGCATTAAAGCTCGCAATCTTCTTTAGGCCTTTTGAATCAAGCGTGATTTTCAAGTCATGAAAGCGGATAGATGCTGCCTGTAAATACTCAACAAATACCGGTTGCAGCTTACCATACTGGCTTACTGATTCCTGGTCTGTTCCAGCACCGGACGAATACTCTGCCAGATGTTTTCTGCCATGATCTTCGTTCCCTCTACGTTGGGATGGATTCCATCGGACTGATTCAATTCATCCTTTCCTGCTACCCCCTTCAAAGGAAAAGGAATCAGATGCAGGTTTAGATCTTTTGCCAGAGCCGGAAAGGCTGCTTTGAACTTACTGGCATATTCCGGGCCCATGCTGGGAAATGTCTGCAGCTCATAGAGGAATATTTCGATGTCCGGGTTGAACTTTCGCGTCCGTTTTACAATTTCGCGGATATTCTTTCGCATTTCTTCAATGCTCAGACCTCTCATTCCATCGTTGGAACCCAGTCCGATGATCAAATATTCAATCTGATTTTCCGGACGCAGGTACCAGTTCAGGCGGGATAGACCTCCAGAAGTGGTATCTCCAGAAACACCTGCATTGATCACTTTCAGGTTCCAGTCTTCCTGATTGATCTTTTCCTGAATCAAGGCAGGGGCTGCCTGGAACTTTTCCAGTCCCAGACCGGCGGTGAGGCTATCGCCCAGAAATAGAATGGAAGGGCGGCTCTCATTCTTCTGTTCTTTTTCTGATGCATTCTGGGAACTGTCCGAGCAGGAGATTCCAAGGGAAAAAGCCAGCAGTATGATGGCACCTGCTGGAGGAACGATTTTCAAAACAGACTGAATTGGACTGAGATTAATTGGTAGAGCTTTCTTCATGTTCTGTCCCAAACTAACTTATTCCTGCCTCGATGGCCATGAATTAGTGATACTCAGGGACCGGTCCCGGTGCCTATTGCCTTGCGAACATCCAGGGCCTTTTGCGGAAAGTCTGTCATCAACCCATCCACCTTTCGAAGAACCAGCGTCTCCATTTGCGCGGGATCGTTTATGGTCCAGTAATGGGTTCTCAATCCGCGAGTTCTGGCCCACTGGATGAATTCTGGATCAGCCCTCAACGCCGGAAGGATGGAATTCTCGCGATAGGGAATCTGAAGGGCCTGGAAGTCAAAAACACATCTGGCTTCCAGTAGATAACAGATGGATGCATGGATTACCTCGGATGTATAAGCCGAGGTTGGCAGAGAAGAGTGCCGTCGAAACTCCTCCAGCGCATCGCCATGTGCACTGCCGACGATTACATCTTTTCGATCCTGCCTTTGCGCCAGAAGAGTTGCCACCTTTCGCGCAAGCTCCTTGCTATCATTCTTGAGTTCAATGTTGGTGGGCTGGTCCGGAAAAGCCTTCAGAAACTCCTCCAGAGTGGGAATGGATGAGCATTGCTCTGCACAGTCCCGGGGAAGGGCGATTTTCTGAAGTTCTTCCAGAGTCAGATCCTGGATGCGCTCCGGCCGGCCAGCCAGTCGGCTCAGATCATCATCATGAAATAGAACTACAAAGCCATCACGGGTGAGCTGTACGTCGGTTTCCAGAACATCGGTGCCCAGGCTCAGTGCCTTCTGGAAGGAAGGAATAGTATTTTCCACGGTGTTTTCGGTGAGTCCTCTATGGGCAAACACCAGGTTGTTGGCCGCCGATTCAAAAAAAGAAGCAGGGAAAGAAACCTTCTCCGCGCGTCCCGAGTTAAAGATGGCCACTGTAAGAATGGTGAGCAGGTAGGTGGAGATCACCAGGGCAAGAAAGCCCACCCCGTAGCGCACTGCAGCCTTTCTGGAAATCATATCTGTTCCCTCCGTAACTTAGCTTAGCAAATCCCATGGCTCCGTACAGGAAAGAAAAAATATGGCCAGACTATCGGGGAAGGTCAAATTGGCATCATGCAGGGAACAGATCTGGATGTAAAAGACCGGGAGAAGATCCTCCAGGCGGTAAATGAAGGGAAGCGAATACGGTTTATAACCTACTCCCTGACGGATACCATGGAGAGGCAGCTGGACTTTGTAATTGCAGCCATTTTGAAAAAGCATGACCATCCGTCCTTGCAAAGTACCCTGTATTCCTGTCTGAAGGAACTTGTGGTAAATGCCACCAAGGCAAATGCGAAGCGAGTCTTCTTCGAGGAGCTCAATCTGGATATCAACGATCCGGGGGAGTATCGCACTGGCATGGAGAAACTGAAAGGCAATATCTCAGAAAAATGGATTCGAGAGTACGGGGATAAAGCCCGGGCCCGTGGTCTGGAAACCTCTATTACTTTCGACCATACCGATGATGGAGTCCGAATCCTGGTTCTGAACGATACCGATTTGATCGGTGCCGATGAAGTGCGCATTCGGGAGAAGCTGGCTGAAGGCATGAGTTACGACGATCTGCTTTCCTTTTACATGGCCAACGGAGATCAAACCGAAGGAGAAGGGATGGGCCTGGTCATGAATCTACTGCTTCTAAAAGGGGAGGAGATTGACCCTGCATTGTTTCGCATTGGAAACGTGGAAGGAAAGACCATGGGTCGCATCGAGATTCCATTTAGCGAAAAGTTCGAAAGCGTTCGTGGCAAGGATCCCCGGGGATGGAGAGATCGACCGGCGGATGAAACAGTAAACCTGAACTTTACCGGCGAGAATTCCTGACCGGCGAAACTCATCTCTGCCTGCTTCTGTTCGATTTTCCATATCTATCCTGATTTCGCTTTCGTTCGCGGGCATCTGGATTGGGCACAATACTGTGCCCAATTGATTCAGAGTCGCTCCGGCCCATTCGCTGGTTAAGTGCTGGCAACCAGATTAGTTTCGCAATCAGGGCGGCCCGGTCTCTATTCTTCTTTGTTGCTACTGAATTCTGAAAATGGAACCAGGATATCTTCTCTGTGGATCACTCTTTCTACCGGATAATGCTTTTTTAACTCGGCTACTTTGCTTCGATAGGGCTCCGGAACTCGTTGCGCCGTACTTTCCATATAGGTTGCATTCTTTTCACTGAGTCGAATATGCACCGCTTCCAGATGAATGCGTGAGGGCTTTCTGGAAAGTTTCACTGATTCCTGCCAGACTCGCACTTCGCCGGATTTCAGTCGATTGTCCTGGATCTGTCTGGCCTCTGGCTCCCACTGCCAGTGCTGACCAAGTCTGTAGGTTTTTTCTACAGGGGGGCCCCCGGAATAGATTCGCAGACTGATGCGAATGAAGCGCTCTGGATCTCCGGTGGGAAGATAATGTCCTGTATCCAGGTTGGACATCTGAACTGTGAATCTGAATCTTTTTGTTTCCGGATTCCAGCTATGGTTTAGAAGTTTCAAACCCAGCCCGCTACGATACCCTCCTTTTAATTGAGACTCCAGCAAAGAAAATTCTTTGGGGATACCGCCGCCAATGAAATAGTGCAAATGCGAAAGCCGTGAGGGATAATCTCCGGAAAGCTTTACAATCTGTCTCTGGGTCTCGGGCATATGGCAATCGGAACAGGCTTTATGGGAAAGATCCGAGCCTGCCAGTTCATTTCCGGTATTAAAGAAACAAACCAGAGAGGAGCTTACTTTGTAGTTGACGTTGTGGCAATCCAGACATCGGTTCTGCAGTGCTTTTCGATTTACCACCACTGGATGCGGAGCTCTGCCAGTTCCCAGGGGGCCAATAACCACAGTCTTTCCGTCCTGGTTTCTTAGATGGCAGGTTGCACAGGTCACTCCTTCCTCACGCATCTGTGGGTCGAAATGCGGATTCGGTTCAGCAATGGGTTTGAGCAAATCGCCACTTTCTACACTGCGAACAATCTCCTTTCGCTGGTTGCCTACCGGAATGTGGCAATTCAAACAAAGCCACTGCGGTGATGATGGCTTGGATAGTTCGGACTGAAATTGTAGATCGGATAGGGCATGTGCATGTGTGGATTGGGACCATTCCCGGTAATGTTCTGTATGACAGGAACCGCAGTCCCGGGCCGTTATGCCCGGGGAGCCCTGTAAAGGGCCCATGTTTTCCATGGGCAGGGCCCAGCTTTCGCCGGGAAACATATCCTGCACAGAAACGCTGTCCGGGGGCGAAGGGTCGTCACAGCCCGGTAGCGCAATAAGGCTCAAGGTGAAAACCAGTGCAAGCCAGCGGACGGCTATTTCGCGAGCTGTCCAGAATTTCCGGATGGTATGTATGCTTGATCTGATGATTGCCGGATGGGTCATGGATTATCGGTTCCTGATTCCAGGGGATAGTCCGCGTCTGGCTGGGCGGACCATTCCCACATACTTCCTGGATAGTTCCGGGCCTTGAATCCATAGTGCTGCAGCACAGCGGTTACAAATGCGGATCGCACTCCGCCCGTACAATAGGTAATGAATTGTATTTCCTTAATTTTTTCCAGCTCCTGTCTTGAAGCTGCTTCCATTTCATGGTCCTCTATAGAGTCATTCGTATGCGTTTCCAGGAAAGTTTCGGAGTCGGAACCCTCTCTGGATCCCTTAACTTCTGATGGCGAGCGCACGGTTCCTGGCTTCAGCAGGGCTTCCCGAACAGCCTTTCTGGATACCAGTATCTTCAATAGAGATTCCTTCGAAACAATGCGACCATTGTCCTGGATAAGGTCCTGATAGTAAAGATGCAGGGCTCCCGGAATATGACCTCCTCGATTTTCTCCGTAGGGGGTCTCTCCCAGAAACTCTCGTCTTTCTCGACTATCGAGGAGAATTATCCGTGCAGACTTGCGAATTTCATTTAACTCTTGCATGCCAATGGTTAGTTCGCTGGCGGACTGCTTCCTTATGGAAAGGCGCTCCAGGTCGCTTCGCTGCTCCTTTCTTACATTTTCGCTTTCAAGGCCCAGAACGGCAACTTGCGAAGATTCCCTGACTTTTAAGTTACCCCGGGCAGGTCCATAGCTGGTTTCCAGGTAATCTGCCAGCGATTCGAAGCCGCCGTCTACAATGAGCGCCCTGTAGCCGAGACTGCGAAGCATCCAGGCGATGCGACCCTCTTCGCCCCATCCATCTTTAGCTCCACCGTATACCAGAATCCAGGAACTTTCCGTTATGCCATTTTCCGTTAACTTATGCTTCAATACATCCGGCTCCCGAAGCAATCCAGAATGCTCCCGGGAATAGTCCTTCCAGGAAATATGCATTGATCCACTAATATGCGAGATGGCATACAGGGCGTAACTTCGGGCATCCAGAAGAATTGTATCTTTTGACAGGGACTTTGTTGCGTAGCTCGGCGAGACGAACCAGGCATGTTCACCGGGCATTAATTCATCTTTATACATGGCGGGTGCATCATTTTCTATTGTTCGGTTGCCTGCACCATTGCAACTGGCGCAGGTCAAAAATAAAATGAGTAGCGAAATTTCGGTTCGTATCATCACGGTAATCTGCTTTCGGATGTCCAGGATGGAGATCTTCTGATTTCTTGCGGGCACCGGTTCATGGTCCTTACAGCGGCCTTGCTGAAGTCCTGCTAATGTCCTTCTGATGTCCTGCAAAGGCTCTCTGCTTGGGTGCTGTCTGCCTCAAGCTTGAACGTGACGCCGCAGTGTTTATAGTCCAGTCCTGATTACTTCCCGCTTTCGCGCTCCGCCAGGTACTTTCGATGGAACTCTACCGTTCTTTGTAAGGTATCTTCAATGGGCCGAATCTCCAGTCCCAGATTGCGAATTTTGGAGTTATCCAGAAGCTTCTTTCTGCCTCTCTGTCTCACACGATCCACAGTCATTTTGGGCGGCCTGTGAGTGAACCAGTCAGAGGTTTTCTCCATTAGATAGCCAATACCATAGACCAGAAATCGTGGCATGCGAAGGGAAGGGGCTTTGACTCCACTGACCTTTTCCAGAAGCTGAAAGAATTCATGCAGCGAAACGTCATGACCGGCCAGGATATATCTTTCCCCGGGTTTTCCTTTTTCCAGAGCCAGGATTTGACCTTCCGAAAGATCATCTACATCGATTACATTGAAATAGCCGTAGAAATAAAAAGGAACCTTCTGGCGCAAAAAGTCCTGCACTACCTTTCCCGTAGGACCTGTATCTCCCGGACCAAAAGGGCCGGATGGATTTAAAATTACGATTTCCGGAGAATCGTTTTCTTGGATAAATTTCCATACCTCTTGCTCGGCCAGATATTTACTTTTTGTATAGTGAGATGATTTCTTGAATTCCTTGAAGGGAGTGTTCTCATCGGACAGTCCCCGGGGATTCCATCCAATAACATTCTGGGTACTGGTATAGACGATTCGCTTGATCCCATGCTCCTTGCATTTTTCCAGCAGAATGCGAGTGCCCTCCACGTTAACTCTGTACATTGGACGAAAATCCGGCATCCACTGCGCATGGACGGCGGCCAGATGAAAAACAGCGTCAATGCCGGGGAGCGCTCGATCCAGATCCTCCGGATTGGTGAGATCACCATCCATTATCTCTACATCCAGTCCTTCCAGCCGATTCCTGGGCTCAGAAGGAAGGGCCAGAACCCTTACTCTGTATTTTCTTTCCAGCAGGCTCTTAACAACATGGGATCCTATAAAACCGGCGCCTCCGGTTACCAGGCAATGCATGATACTGCGTGCCGTTTGGCCTCCGGGATGTCAAGGCCACACCGCAGTGTTCAAATAAGTGAGGAATAGCTTTGAAGCGAATCCAGATAGAAACCATAGTAGACGCCGACCTGGCAACCGTGCTGAATTCCCTGAATCTGGAGCTATTTCGAAGATTGAATCCTCCTTTTCCTCCGGTAAAGATTTTGCAATTCGATGGTACGGAAAAGGGCGGAATCACGCATTTAAGCCTGAATCTCTTGCTCTTCAAGCAGGAATGGATCAGCGAAAACGTAGAGTCAGGCTTTCTGGAAGATGGATTGTTTCAATTTGTTGACGAAGGAAGAAAGCTTCCGTTTTTCCTGAGGTTCTGGAGACATACGCACCGATTCGAGGAAATCCGGGCCCATGGGTCCAGGGTCCAGACCAGAATCCTGGACTCCATTCAGTATCAGGGGCGGGGATTTCAGGGTTTATTTTTGCAACCAATCCTAAAAATGCAGTTCCTATTTCGCAAGCCTGTGTATAAGAGTATATCTGATGGCAGATTTCTGAGTTCAGCTCAGACCTACAGGCAATAGAGTTCAATTTCAACGGGGAGTAAGTAAAGGTGTCTCGGATCTATAAAAAGTACGAAGGTCATCCAGGAAAGAAGCGCTATGCGGTTTATCTTCTGGAGCTATTTGGTCAGCTCTATACCAGAATGAGGTTCAAAGTCAAAGTGCAGGGAATCGACAACATCCCTAAGGATGGCCCGGTTCTGATTCTGGCCAAGCATGTGCGAAATTCCGATATCCCCCTGGGATTGGTCCGAGGCCTCCATCCGGCCCGCTGGGATGTATGGTGCATCATGAAAGACAGTCTGGCCAAAGGACTGGCTGCCAAATTCTTTCTTCATTGCGGCGGAATTCCTGTAGATAGAAAGAATCCTGAAAAAAGCAAAAGGGATCTTTTAATTGCGCGAAAGATCCTGCACGACGGCCATCTAGTGACGATTTTTCCGGAGCAAACGCACTTTAAAGGAAAGATGGGTCGAGGCAGAACTCCCGGATTTCGCTTTGTTGTAGGTCGTCCAGACCATCCAGTGCAGATTGTACCTCTGGGATTCGAATACAAGGACCACAAATTCCCCAGGCGAACCGAAGTGCTGATTCGCATCGGCCTACCTACGGCCTATGATAAGCATTCCGTGCCAGATACCTTCCTGCATGAAAGAATGCATGAAATCGCAGAGCTCAGTGGACTGAAATATACTCATGAGCTACTGGCCAGAGGAAAGCCCACCGGCGTAAATACCTGAACCGGTTGAGACCGGCCTCGCACCTGGACTCGGGCCACGCTTTCGAACCCTGTTGCCCCGGCCTGGTCCACCAGTTCCTTGCTCACGATCAATCGTCGCCCCAGTCGCTTGCACAGGGATTCCAGTCGGGATGCAGTATTTACCGTATCTCCCAGTACGGTATACTCCAGACGATTTTCTGCTCCGATGGTGCCTGCGAATACCTCTCCGCAATGTAGTCCAATGCCAATGTCCAGTTTGGCAGGAAGCCACTTCGCCAGCTCTTTGTTGAAATCTGGCAGGGTTGTAAGCATCTCCTTACCGCAGGCCACGGCAGCTTTCGCATCTTCCTGGGGGCCCTTGCTTTCCGGGACGCCAAATACAGCCATTACAGCATCGCCAATGAATTTATCGATCATTCCGCCATGCTTGAAAATTATTTCGGTTACAAGTTCTCGGTATTCTGTGAGCATTCTGGCCAGGTCTTCCGGTGGAAGATGCTCCGAAAGTGTGGTAAATCCGCGAATATCGCTAAATAGAATCGTTACATATCTTCGATCCCCGGTGCGAAGTTGATCCGGCCTGGACGTCAATCGCTCGGCCAGTTCAGGACTGAAATACCGGGACAGAATCGTCTTCTGGGCTTCCGCGCTGGCCAGTCTGCGAAGCATGTTCAAAGACCTGCGAATGGTCAGTCCGGCAGTAAGCGCTACAAGTCCAAATAGCATGGGTCTGGTGGGAATTATATCTGCCAGAATAATTCCTTCGCCCATAACATAGGAATACCAGCTATTGGTGGCCTGGGCACCTAAATGGAAAGAAATGGCAATGCTGCCCAGATGAATTAGAATAAAGATTACATAGGAAATTACTACATACTTGATGCGAAATTGAAACGTGGGTATTAACAGTGGAATGAGAAAATACAGATTCGTAGGATTCTTGATGGCAAACGCCGCATTGTCCGGGCTTTCAGCCAGGGTCCAGAATACAATCAAACCCGAGATCAAAACATAGTCAAAAAGCAAAGTGATATAGTTAAACGCTTTGATCCAGAAGTTGTTTCCCCATTTTAGAATTAAACTGTGAAGCACCGTAACCAGAGCAAAGGCTGCAAAGGAAAGAATGTTGGCCAGTACTCCGGTTCCTTCCAGACTCAGAGTATTCCAGGTGATGGCTACTCCAATAAAGACGATTGCGCCGTATCGGAAGCGATTGCCCATCACCGCTCCATGCACCTCTTCCTGTTTCAGTATATCCTGTACGGTACCTTTATTCACTGTTTCAATCCTGTGCTCTGAATTCCCGAATGGCATCCAGAATCAAAATTACCGGGGATCCATTAACTTTCAAATGACTCCTGCAGAACGCTGCGAAGAATTCTGGATGTAGCTGGATCGTTTAGAATTTGAAAATGATTTCTGCCTAGAATGCAATGCACTCGATTGGCTGGATTCTTTTTCCTGGCATACACCCTGGCGGAAAGATACGCCAGGGAAACCTCTTCTACCACTCCATCGCCCAGCCAGGATTCCCATACGTTGTTATTTTTCGTAATCAGGCTATAAATCTGGGTAGCTGGAACCTGATCCAGTTCACCGTAGTAGAGTTTGGCTCCTTCGCCTTGCCCGGACCGAATACGGCCAAGACTCAAATCTTCGATGGCAGGACTTCGCTCCAGCTCAGGATAGTTCAACAGCTGATTGGCCAGCTGAGATAGTCCGGCCAGCCCCAGACCAATCCAGAATCCCATTTTCTCCAGAAAGGAGCCTGCATCCGGAGAACTGATCATCAATGCATGGCGAATCCATGGCGTAATATCTGCTCCAGATGTCTGGTCCTGGTCCAGAGCAGAACGGAGGATGAGACCGCCTTCACTGTAAGCCACGATATCTATGGGCTGCGAATGCAGGTTCTTCAGGGACTTCAAAAGGGAAAGTAGCTGAGCGCCGCTGTCCGGAATCGATTGCAGGGGTGGAAATCGCAGGAAGGCAGAATAGATGTCCATGGAGCCCACAGTTTCGGGAAAAGAAAAGGGAGTGCCGGAATTGTTCCAGAGGCTTTCGTCAGAGAACAATCCTGGCAGAAAAAGTGCCATTCTGGATTGGCCGGATTCTTTGAAGTCAGCCACCAGCTGTTCCGGGCTCATGTCCTTTCCTTCTTTTCTAAAGGATGTTTTGATATTCTGATCCGCCGCTCGAAAGCTGGATCCCATAATACTCACTGCAGGCACGTTTTCCATCACGGAGCGGCGTACAGAACTATCCGCCAGGCGATAGGACTCCACTGTGGACTGAAAAGCTCCTTCAAATGCCTGATGCAGATCCGCCAGGGTGGATTCCAGAATCTGCGGTGCATCTTGAGCGGCCTGTTGCAGTCGGTCTCCGGCGCTCTTTACGGCTCTGGCGAATCCAGTGCGATCTACAAAGGGGGAGTCGGAAAGCTTTTCCAGTTGTTGTCCGGACCAGGAAAGGCTGTGAGATAGGAATCTCTGTAAGCGCTCGGCGCCATCCTCGGGAATAGCTTTATGAATTTCATCTTCCAGGCGGGGCCGCTTGCTCTTCTTGCGGTCAGATGGGTCAGATTCTGCCATAATGCAAATCACAGGCTGGCTGTCTGAATTACAAGCCTTTCGGAAAAAGCTTGTAACCCTGGTTCCAGACCGGTCATCCTGCCTCAGGGTGCAGGGTAGTCCGGCCCGGGAAGAACAAAGATAGTGTCGGGAGTTCATCCGACAGACGGGGGAATTATGTCAGAAACAATACTACAGGAACGCACCGGAACCGGTTCTAAACAGGCGTTCAGTCCTGCCACCGGTGAGGTCATTGGTCAATACGAGCCCACCGATATGAGTCATGTGCCGGAGCTCATTGCCCGGGCACGAAAAGCGCAAAAGGAATGGTCCTCTCTCAGCTTTCGTCAGCGAAAGAAGCAGATCCTGAAGATGCGAGACTACATTGTCGAGCATGCAGAGGAACTGGCAGACATCGTAAGCAAAGAAAATGGTAAATCGAGAGTGGATGCGCTGGCCACCGAGGTTGTGCCATGTGCCCTGGCTGCCAACTGGTATGCGAAGCGAGCGAAAGGTGTTCTGAAACCTTTCAAGCTGGCAAGCTCCACAATTCTATTTTTCAACAAGAAGAATGAGATGATGCATGTTCCTCTGGGAGTGGTGGGCATTATCAGTCCCTGGAATTATCCGCTGTCCATTCCGTTTGGAGAAGTGGTGATGGGCCTTATGGCCGGCAATGCCATTGTGCTCAAGGTGGCTGGAACCACGGTAATGGTAGGAAAGGCTATCGAAAAGATTGTGGCTGCCGCGGATCTGCCTTCCGGACTGTTTACGCATATCATCGGTAGCGGTGGAGCGGTTTCCACTGCCATGTTTGAAAACGGTGTGGATAAGATCTTTTTTACCGGAAGCGTGCCTACCGGAAAAGAGCTTATGAAGCAGGCTGCAGATACATTGACTCCCCTTTCTCTGGAACTGGGCGGAAAGGATCCCATGGTGGTGTTCGAAGATGCGGATCTGGAGCGCGCCACCAATGGAGCTGTATGGGCAGGCTATCAGAATGCAGGCCAGAGCTGCGGAGGTGTGGAAAGGATCTATGTTCAGGAAAAGGTCTATGATCGATTCGTAGAGCTTCTGGCGAAAAAAACATCTGCCCTGCGCCATGGTCCGGACCGTGACTTCGATGTAGACATGGGATCCATGACTACGGAAGCTCAACGAAACATTGTACATCGCCATGTGCAGAGCGCTCTGGATCACGGCGCCACCGTTGTGGCTACCTCCCATTCCATTGATGCAGAGGCGGAGCAAAAAGGGTATTTTTATCCAGCTACGCTGATGACCGGTGTGAATCATTCTATGGATGTTATGCGAGAAGAGACCTTTGGTCCTGTGCTGCCAGTGATGAAATTCAAGACCGAACAGGAAGCTGTGGAACTGGCCAATGACAGTACAATGGCACTCACATCATCGGTATGGACCAAAAACAAAAGGCGGGCCCGGCGAGTGGGTGCAGCCCTTCAGTCCGGTGTAACCACAGTGAACGATCATCTGTACACCCATGGTCAGTCCGAAACTCCCTGGGGCGGATGGAAGGAATCCGGCATTGGTCGGACCCATGGCAAGTTTGGTCTTCTTGAGATGACCCATCCCAAGCTAATCAACTATGACATCCTGCCTGCGCGAAGGAATCTCTGGTGGCATCCATTCTCTCGTAGAACCTACGATGCACTGCTTCAGGCGCTTCGCTTTAACTATGCAGGCGGAAATCCGTTTCGCAAGCTTTCCAATGGACTGAAACTGATGGGCTATATGATTCCCAAGATGTTTGGCCGCTGGAAGGTCTGATGTTCATGAGCGGCCGGGCTTATTGCCTGGCTGCTTTCATTTGAATTCCACGAATTGGGAGAAAGCTGGCCTGTTTGCAAAACAGCCGTTGGACATTGAGCATCGCAGCGACAAAACACTGGCAAACCTGAATTAGCAATCGAGCATTTTGAGCTCAGGATTGCAGAGCGAACAGCCATCTGAATCGAGAGAAAGATCGCTTTAAAGAAATAGGCAGAAAACATAAAAAGAGAGTAACCTGGATATGAACCTGGAAGGAAAGACTGTACTGGTAACTGGATCGGCATCGGGCCTGGGCTATGCCATGATTCAAGCATTTGCAAAAAAGAAAGCCCGGGTAGTTGTAAGTGATATCAATCAGGAAAAGGTAGATCAAGCGCTGGCCTCCCTGAAGGAAGAAGGCATCGAAGCTCTGGGAATTCCCTGTAATGTAAGCGATGAAAAAGAAGTAGAAGAGCTTTTTGCCCGGGTAGTGAAGGAGACGCATCGCCTGGATGTAGCGGTATTGAATGCAGGCATCTTGAGAGATGGAAAGCTGGTAAGTGTGGATCGCCAGACCGGGGCTGTAAAAGATAAGATGAGTCTTGCTCAGTGGCAGTCCGTGATCGATGTGAATCTGACCGGGGTATTTCTCTGCGCCAGGGAAGCGTCGGCAGCCATGATCAATCTAAAGAATCCTGGAGTAATCATTCCTATTTCATCTGTGGCCCGTCATGGAAATCCAGGGCAGACCAACTATTCCGCAGCCAAGGCTGGAGTTGCCTCCATGACCCGACTGTGGGCCCTGGAGCTGGCCAGACATTCCATTCGAGTGGCGGGTGTATCCCCTGGATTTATTGCCACCGAGATGGTTTTGCAGGTTATGAATCAAAAGGCCCTGGAGCAATGGCAGCAGAAGATTCCCATCGGTAGACTGGGTAAGCCGGAAGAAATCGCAGACACTGCAGTTTTTATCGCCGAAAACGATCTGGTGAATGGCGAAATCCTGGAAATCACCGGCGGAGTCAGGGTCTGATGAGCAATTTTCTATCCAGGGCCTTTGCCCTTTCGCTGCTGCTGGTTGCGCAGTCTCTCTGGGCGGCCCCGGAATCTCTCCAGCTTGAGGATTCCCTGCACAGAACTTCGCTTCAACCCTATGCTACGTATGCGAAAGGGGAGGGCAGTCCGCTGGAATTCTGGAATTCAGCGGATTCTTTTCAGCCTCTGAAAAGCAACTCCTTTGGGTATTCGGATGAAGTATTCTGGCTTCGCTTTGCCGTGGAGAATCCTTCTTCCTCAACCAGAACTTTGCATCTGGAATATGATTTTTCTCCCTTTGATGATATTAAGATCTATAGAGTTGCGCAGGGCCAGGATCCAGAAAATGCCCTGGCTGAACCTGTGGCCATCGGAGGGGATCGGTACCCATTTTCGCAAAGAGAAATCGATTACAGAAATGTAATCTTTTCCTTTGAACAGGCTGCCAGTACTCGGTATGAATACCTAATGAGGCTGGAGACATCCAGTTCCATGATTATTCCGGTGTACGCATTCAGTGACTCCGAAGTAAGTTCTCATATAGCTACCGAACAGATTATTCTGGGTCTTTATTATGGCATCATGCTGGCCATGGTAGTAACGAATCTGTTTTTATTATTCTCTACCAGGGATCGCACTTACTTCCTGTATATTCTGTTCGTTCTGGCCTATGTGCTTTTCCAGGCCACGTTAAACGGGCTTTCCTTTCAGTATCTATGGCCGGACTCAGTCACCTGGGGAAATAATAGTCTTCCGTTTTTTATATTTCTTACATGCGGATTGATTCTGTTGTTTTGCAGGGCCTACCTGCATTCGAAACAGCATACACCCACTACAGATCGCATTTACTGGGTGGTGCTGGTCCTGAACATAACCGGAATGCTATCTGCACTCTTTTTGTTTAACTATCGCATCAACCTGGTGGCTTCCATGGTTCTTACCATCGCCACTCTGGGGCTGGTGCTTGGAAACGGAATACATATCATGATTCTGGGAGTGAGGCAGGCTCGCTTCTTTCTGGCTGCCTGGCTATTCTTTCTGCTGGGCGGAGCCCTGAACGTATTGAAATCTGCAGGGATTCTTCCCGACACCTTTATTACCACCTACGGAATCCAGATCGGCTCGGCCCTGGAAGCGATGGTACTTTCGCTGGGTATGGGGGATCGAATCAATCAGCTTTCTGCCTCTCTTCAGAAGAATGTAAAGGCTCTCAGCGTCGCGCAGAATGAATCGGAGAAGGTAGGTATTCGACTGCAGACTCTGGTGGAAGAGGCGGACGATTTCATCTTTACTCTGGATGAATCCTGGAATTTTACCATGGTGAATAAAACATTCCAGAGAATTCTAAAGTATGGCCAGGAAGAGCTATTGAGTATGAACTTCCTGGAGCTGATCTACAACAGGGATTGGAAGGATTCTCTGAACAAGATCTTCGCCCTGGAAAAATTGGAAGAGTTGTCCAAACCAGGAACTTCCGTTTCTTTTCAGACAGAGTTCAAACAAAAGCATGTAATGGAGCCCCGGGATACGCAAATCCAGTTGCAGTATCTACAATACGAAGATGGTCGCCGTGAAATCCTGGGCCGCGGTAACATCATTACCGAAGATGTGCTGGCAAGATACCTCATCAAAGAACGAGTAGAGTTTTCCATCGAGAACTACGTCCGAAACGCGGAGATCCTGAGTCAGCGACTGAGTTCATTGATCTCCAGGTTTGCGGATGCTGAAGTGCAGATGACCGTACGTACCAGCCTTCGTGAAATCATCATCAATGCCATCGAACATGGAAACCTGGAGATTACCTTCGATGAAAAGACAAAGGCTCTGGAAGAAGGTAGTTACCTGGCCTTGATCGAAGAGCGAAGAGAGAATCCAAAGTTCAAAAATCGAAAGATCTATCTGGAATACTCCATAGATGAAGATCGAGTGGCCTTCAGAGTAACCGATGAAGGCCAGGGATTCGATCACAGAAAGATGCTCAAAACCGATGAAAAGAAGCTGAACGAAGATTTTATGGCCCATGGTAGAGGAATCATGATGACCGTTTCTGCCTTCGATATAGTGCGATACAACGAAAAGGGAAATCGGGTAGCTCTGGTCAAGTATTTCAAAAAGAATCGGTCCTGATGGGATCTGGCTATCGTGGAAGACTTGCTCCTTCGCCCACCGGGTATCTTCATCCAGGGCATCTTTCCACATTCTTGATTGCGGCCCGGCGTTGTGCCGAGCAGAAGGGCACGCTGGTGTTTCGCATGGAGGATCTGGATCGATCTCGATGTAGACCGGAGTTTGACCGGGCCTCTCTGGAGGACCTGGGATTGTTTCTGGAATGGCAGGAAGGCCCGGATCTGGGAGGGCCCCATAAGCCCTATCGTCAGTCCGAACGATTGAAAAGGGATATCTATCTACCTTTCTGGCAAAAGCTCAGGGATGGCGGATGGATCTATCCCTGCAACCATACACGCAGACAAATCCAGGCAAAGCAAAAAGAGCAGGGCATCCGGCCGGGGCCCACCGGAGAACTTTCCTTTCCCCGGGCTCTAAGATCGGACGTTTCGGCCAGCCTGAAGTATCAGCGACCCGAAAATCAGGCCTTTCGCTTTCGCGTTCCCGACGAAAAAATAGAATTCAAGGATAATCATCTGGGATCTGTGGCCTACCAGGGGGGCACAGACTTTGGTGATTTTCTGATATGGAGTGTGGAAGGTTATCCATCCTACGAATTTGCTGTAGTTGTGGACGATGCTCTTATGGGAATAACTGAAGTTGTTCGAGGCGAGGATCTGCTACTTTCCACTGCCAGACAACTGCTTCTGTACCGTGCCCTGGAGCTGGAAATTCCTGAATTCTATCACTGTCCGTTGCTCCGGGATGATTCCGGTGAAAGGCTGGCCAAGCGAAAAGGATCCAGCACCATTCGCTCCCTTCTGGAGCGGGGCTGGAGTGCTGAGCGTATTGCCCGCAGTTGCATGGCAGAATCACCGGATCCAGAGCTGATTCAGGCAATATCGAAGTAGTCCTGAATATAGAAAGGGTGGGCATTGTAATGGGGAATGCATCCATGGCATCGTGAGTTCCAGCCCTAGAGACGATTCCACTAGAGTAGATTCCAGAAACCAGCCCAGGCCCGAGATCATGGGCCGAAAACAATTCCTTAAACTTGGAGCCGCCGCAGGAGTGGGCCTGGCCCTGAGCCATTGTTCCAGCCTGCGAACATTTCGCAATAGCCTGCGAAAGATGTCCGGTGAGTTCGACGTGATTCTCAGAAATGGCACCATTGTGGATGGCACCGGGGAGGCCTCCTTCCAGGGTGATGTTGGAATCTTCGACGATGAAATTGGCGCTATTGGAAATTTATCCGAGGCCACTGCCGCTACCAATTACGATTGCACTGGTTATCATATAGTCCCTGGATTTGTGGATCTGCATTCCCATAGCGATTATGTTATCTTTCAGGATCGCAGGGCGATCTCCAAAATATATCAGGGCGTAACCACAGAGATTGTGGGTCAGGATGGACGCTCTCCGGCTCCATTTACGGATTCTCTGGGAAGAGCCATGCATTCCTATATGCAATCCAGGTTTGGTAAATTACCATACTGGAAAACCGTTGCCGGCTACTACGATGCTCTGGAAGAGCTGGGAAGCACTGTAAATATCAAGACCATGATTGGCTCCGGGATTCTGCGCCAGGGACAGGCCGGCTATGAGCGGCGAAAGCTAACCTCCAGAGAGATGCGCACCATTCGCAGACTTATCGATGATGCTCTGGATCAGGGAGCCTGTGGACTCAGTAGCGGGCTGGAATATATGCCCAATGCTCATTCTACCACAGAAGAACTCATAGAGATGTGCAGAAACGTTCGAGTGTATTCTACACATATGCGAAATGAAGATGATCGGGTTCTGGAGGCCATGATTGAAGCGATTCGCATTGCCAGCGAATCGGATGTGCGTCTAAATATCAGCCACTTTAAGCTTCAGGGGCAGAGAAACTGGAACAAGGCGGACTCTGCATTCCATTTAATTCATAGAGCCAGAGGCGATGGATTGAATCTGACCATGGATCGCTATCCCTACACAGCCTATCATACGGCCCTGAATAGCCTGTTTCCTATATGGGCTCAGAAAAAGGGACTCAATCTCTCTCTGGCCCGGGGCCGAGACGGAGATGTGCTCAGACGTCAGGTAGAAGACAAGATTTCAGGCATAGGCGGCTACGATCGCATTCGCCTGGGTGTCGTATATTCCAATCGCTATAAGAAATACTCCGGCAAAAGTCTTGCTGAAATTGCACGTTCTACCGGAAAGCCTCCCTACGAATTGATGTTTGACATCGCATCCAGCGGCTCTGCTTCCACGGTGGTATTTGCCATGAGCGAAGAGAATCTTATACGAATCTTTCAGGATCCGTTTGCTTCTGTTGCTTCGGATGGGTCTGCCCTGAATCCTGGAATGAAAGGTAATCCACATCCTAGAAACTACGGAACATTCAGCCACTTCCTGCGTTATTTCGTGCTGGAAAAAAAGATCATGCCTCTGGAACAGGCCATTCGCAAATGTAGCGCTTTACCTGCCAGTGTAGCCGGAATCACCGATCGAGGTCAGATTCAAGAGGGCTGGAAGGCAGATATTGGAGTTCTGGATCTAAAGAAAATACGGAGCTACGCAAGCTACGATAACCCGATTCGACTCTCGGCCGGTGTAGAGGCTTTGCTGGTGAATGGTCGCTTTACCATCCGAAACGGACGATTCAATGGGACTTACAGCGGTAAGCCTCTGCGAAACGTAGTAGTTTGAATCGGTAAGCGGACCTGTTTATTGCAAATCAGGCGAATTAAAGAAATGGAACAGGGCTGTAGGGCGCCAGAATTAAAGTCCCATATCTTCGCGAAGGCTTCGCAGAAATGTGCTTCCTACCGGAAGAACAGTTTCATCTTCATTTTTTAGAACCAGCAGAAATTTTCCATTATCCTGGGTTTCCAGGCGATCCAGATAATCGATATTGATTGCATATTTCTTATGAATTCTCAGGAACTGATTCTCCGGGAGCCGTTCCAGTAGATCTTTGATAAGGGCATTGCAGTCCAGATCCTGTTCTATAGTATGCAGGATGGTACTTTTATTGTTGGCAGTAAGATAGATGATATCCGAAAACTTCACAAAATGATGGGATCCTTTTTGCTGCAGGAACAATCCCTTGTTTCTGCTGTGATCTGGATCCTCTGTCGCGAGGCTGGGTATCAATGAAGCCGCTTTGGCCACCGCTTTCTTAAAACGATCCCGACTTATGGGTTTGAGTAGATAATCCACAGCACCCAGTTCGAAAGCCTCCACAGCATATTCTTTGTAGACCGTGGTGAAAATGATATAGGGAACATAGTCCAGCTGTTCAATTACCTGAAGACCATTTAAGAAGGGCAGGTTAATATCCAGAAAGCAGAGATCGTAGCGGTTTTCCTTTAACTTTTCCAGCGCCTCGCGACCATTTCGAGCTACAGCGCCCAGATTTAGCTGTTCCTCCCCGATCACATACTCGATGAGCAATTCCCGGGAGGGAGCCTCATCCTCCACCACGATGGTGTTCAGATACATGCTATTAAAGAAAATTTTATACCATTTTGGTCAATGCAAAACAGAACAAAAAAAGGCCCCGAGGGGCCCTGAGTTTTTGCATTGCTGGCGAAAATCCAATTCAGGGAAATCCGCCGGTTTTTCCGGACTGAATCAGAAGATAAACGTAACAGCCAGATTTACTCGATCAATCTTGTTGTTGCTGCCATTCTTTTCTTCGATGTCTGCAGTGAGGTTGGATTTAGAATCCCAGCTTTCATAATCTGCTTTGATCGCAACATTGGGATGAGGAAAATAAGCCAGACCGTAGGTAACTATGCGACGATCCAGGGTTCGATCCGCTGTTCCCTGCACTCCATACAGTTCTGCCCCTGCTTTGGAGTTGGAAATTACTCCAACGTTCTGGTTGCTGGCTACCTGGAAAAGACCGCCGGAATTGCTGGCCACGGTATCCTGGAGGTCTTCGATGCCGCCTTCGTAACGACGTACGGTTTCTTTCTGTGTATTTACGTACTCGTTTCGCACGATGGCCATCAATCGATGGCTTGTATCAAAGAAGCTCAGTAGATCGTATCCGAGCTCAACATAGCCACCTTCAACAACAACGCCTACATTGCTGCCGGTGTTGGCATTGATAGCTCTTGCAGTGTCTTCTTTCATCCAGCCCTGGGCGAAGAGACCCTGCACGTGAAAGGGACCGGTTTGATAGCGAATATGGCCTTCTGCAATATGGAATCTGGCTCGTTCCTGTCTTCCTGCACGAAACTCTCTTTGAGCATCGGACTTGAGTACAGGATCTGTAATTCCCAGGTTATTAAAATCCAGTCGGCTCATAAAGTTTACCTGCTGAATTTCATCCTGACCGGACCCACCGTAATAGTAGGAACCGCCTACCATCAATCCAGCCAGCGGAAATACATCCAGGGACGCTACATAGGCCAGATCTTCGCTTTTCACTTCGCTACCTTTGGTACGGCCACCTCGAATCCAGCTACTACTGGAAAATCCGCTGCCTTTCATTCCAGTCAGTACTCCAAATTTATATCGAAGTAGTCCATCCATGGGCTCACCATGGATCAAAATTCCAATGTCTCTCCAGGTACTGGGAATGATGGTGCTTTCTGTCTGAGGTCTTTCCACTGTATAGAAGGTAGTGGGCTCATGCATGTAGTTCGTAATTCCCATGGGTACCAGCTGCAGGCCAGCCGCAACCTGGAACCAGTTGGCGAATTTAAAATCGAGATAGGCGAACTCCACGAATACTTCGCCTTCATTAAAGCTTTTGCTGCTGGAGCTAGAGCAAGTTGCGTCGGAGCATTCATTGACTTCTTCGCTTACGAAGCCAGCATGCTCGTATTCAATCTCGGTGTTCAGAACAATCCAATCATTGAATTTGTAGCCAGCGTACAGAATGAATCTATGTACATCTGCCTCGTCTGTTTTTACGTCCGAGCGATAATCTCTAAACTTGATCTCGCCGTAACCACCCCAGCTCAGTCCTTCATCCACATAGTAGACGCCGGAAGCTGCAGGCCCCAGACCGCCATAGGATTTGTACTGCTTGGTGGCGCGATTCAGCTTCATCTTCTCGATTTCTTCTTCTAGAATGCTGATGCGATCCGCATTGTTCTCTCGTCTTCGATCTCTCTCCGCCGCTCTTTCTTCATTCTGGCCTTCGGCTGGCTGCTCCGCCAGCAGGGCCGGGGCCCAGCTGAGAAGTATTACGGCGATGAGAATTCGG
The DNA here is from genome assembly GCA_002729885.1 of Spirochaetaceae bacterium. Taxonomy (GTDB): domain Bacteria; phylum Spirochaetota; class Leptospiria; order Leptospirales; family Leptonemataceae; genus UBA3465. The sequence continues at coordinate 53,484 of PBUB01000013.1, read as the reverse complement.
GAAATATCAGGTAAAACTCTCAATCTGTCTTTCATGGTTCCTCTAAAATGTCCTGGGCGCTAACGCCCTGTTTTGAGATCGAGAATCAGAATCGGGCCCCCTGGGTCAATAAAAAATGAGAATCAGTCTCATACGCAATGGGCCGCGGGCCTGTGATGGGATATGATCTGCATCGCCAGGGCATTTGATTTGTGCAAAGGGGCCGGTCGGGCAGGTCAGACTGCTGAAATGCTGTATCGTTCGTTATTGTTGCCGTTCAAAGGCTGGCAGATGTATGGGATGAAATACTGGAGAACCACGGCGTCTGGCCTCGCTGCCAGAAGAAGAATTTGAATGATGCCCAGATCTGGATATTCACACGTGGACTATGAATGTTCAGATCTTTGGAACAAAAAAGTGCAAATCGTCCAAAAAGGCGGAGATGTTTTTTAAAGAGCGAAGGATAGACTATCACTTTATCAACATCGAAGAAAAGCCAATGAGTCGAGGAGAGCTGGAATCTGTTATTAGAAGCGTTCCGGTTGAAGAATTGATCGATCCAGAGAGCAAGGAATACAAAAAGCAACAGCTACAGTATATTCAGTACAATCCTCTTGAAAAGCTTCTGGAATATCCATTGCTTCTAAGAACTCCGGTGGTGCGAACCAGGGACCGGGCTACATGCGGATACGATCCAGAGGGCTGGAAGGCTTTTCTCTAATTTTTCCTGATGCGAAGCACGTAAAGACTTGAACCCCAGTTAGCGTTATGTCATAATAACGACTAAATAAGCGGCGCCGGTAAAAGGTATTCGCATTTTTGAAAAAGAGGAAAGGAGTTTGTATGAGCAGATTTAAGAAATGGATTGCAAGTCTGGCCGTAGCCAGTATCATCCCGCTGGTTTTCAGTGGATGTTACGGGCACTTCCCGATTGTTCGAACCCTGTATAAGGCAAATGGCTCCCTAACTGTAGGCGGTCCCAAAGCCACAGGGGTCGTACAGAGTATTCTCTTCATAATATTGGCGGTGTGCCAGATTTACTCGATTGCTGGACTGCTAGATACTATAATATTCAATCTGATTGAGTTCTGGAGCGGTCGACCTGTATTTACTGCTCATGAAACTCCGGACGGTTCTCGAGTGACCATGAAAAGCCTGGATGAGAACACACTGGAGATCCAGATTGAAAAAGAAGGCAAAACCAGTACATATTATGCGCTTCGGGATAAACCGTCTGAGATTTTCGTGATTCGCAACGGTAAATGGGTTTCAGTAGATGCAAGCTATATGGATGCAGGTGATTTGCGCGCAATCTATGTTCGCGAGGGCGATCGGGTAATCGAATCCGGTATGCAGCTGAGAGAAGAAGCTGTAAAAGCAGAAGAACGCTTGAGCTTGATTCAAGCAGAAATGCAACTTCAGGCCACCAGATAATTTCCATAGCTGCTTCGGTTAATGCCGAAGCAGCTACTACCTGCTTAGTATAGAGCCCTGGAATCAGGAAGCTTCGATATGATTCTGCAAAAGGTACTTCTTAAGTAACTCTGCTTTCTTACCAGTGAAGCGATAGGCCTCTTTCTTGCGAAAGACCACCAGGATATCGCCATTTTCTTCCAGCTGAATTCTGCGCGCTCGCTTAATATTCAGGTAAGTATTTTCCAATTTCAAAAACTTCATTCGGTAACTCTTATTTCACTTGTTCTCTGCCCAGGCTGATATCCAATTACGATCTGGCAATACAAATACCGGAGTGTTCATGTACCGTTCAGTTTTGATCTTATCTGTCTTATTCGCTGCTATATCTGCAGGCACTTTGCTTGTTCCCATTCCGGTGGGCTGGCAATTTCTAATTCTGGTCTTGCTTTTCGCCGGTCTTTTTGGGGGCCACTCGTTCAGGAATCGACATCGCTGGCCGGAGCTGTGGCGAATCTGGCTGTTCTCTACTCTCGTGAGTATCTTTCAGGTGCTGCCAGACTGGTTCTTATCAGCGGTGCTGGGTGTGCTGGTTTTTCCAGAGGACGGACTGTTCAAATTTGGAAATGTCAGTGGATATATGGCCGGTCTATGGGCCATACCCTTCTTTTTCATTCTTCTGGCCAGCCGATTCTACCAGTCCAGCTACTCATCTACGCAATGGCTCACTCATGGCACAGAATTCAAAGCAGCACTGGTGGCCGCTTCAGTGGCGATTCTGATCTTTGGATTCTCCGAGGCAACCCTCTGGACCCTGGGGTCGTGGTATGCCCGGGATGTAATGATGATCGGTCATATCGCTGTGTATGTATTGATTCCTGAGTTTCTCCTGGGTTTCTTCTTGTATCAGTATTTTCACGAGAGCCAGAACAGAGGAGGTTGGATTCAGCTCTATAATGCAATTAAAGTAAGTATTCTCTATACCGGAAGTCTGGCGCTGTCCTATTTGTTTCTGGAAAAGGTAGCTTGACTCTCTGTGGCCGAAGGATGGTTTCAACGAATGGACTGGACGGGAAAGAAGATTCTACTGACAGGAGCTACCGGCGGATTTGGCTCCAGACTTGCAAGGCAGCTATCAGTTCGCGGCGCCACATTGCTGCTGGCAGATTTAAAGGTTAGTCCTGGATTTCTGGAGGAGATCAAGAGTGTATCCAACGGTGAGGTCTACTCCGAGAACTGTGATCTTTCCACGGAAGCAGGTTGCAAGAAGCTGGTTCGGACCGCTATCAAGAAACTGGGTGATCTGGACATGGTAATCCATAATGCAGGGATTGCACGTAAGGGATCCTTCCAAAATGTTCCTCTGGAGGAGACAGAGCGGGTACTGGCCATCAATCTTCTGGCTCCCATTCGCATTACCCACGGTTTGCATGATCGCATCAATAGCAACGGAATGATAGTTCATATTTCCTCCGTGGCCGGCGTTCTGGCCCCGGCAGGCCTGGCATCCTACGTCGTGAGCAAATGGGGCATACGCTCCCTGGGCGATGTTCTGGATCAGGAACTGGCCGGTCGAAATATTCGAGTGCTGAACATCCATCCTTTCTTTACAAAAACGGCGATTCTGGATTCCCCGGGTTACGGCGAAGATCGGTCCTCCAGCATTCCTTCCTGGCTTGTGGATGATCCTGACAAAGTTGTGGCTGGTATGGTGCGAGCCATGGAAAAGCGCAAAAGAAGATATTTGCCCGGTTTGATGGCCAGGCTTTCTTACTTTGGATCGCGCTGGATGCCGGATGTAATCCATTTTCTCAGTCGTCGTCAGGTGGCCCGGGGCAAGCATCCCATCGCTACCTGATTTCTGTCACATAGAGCTGGTATTCTGTACAGGTGAGTATGAAGCTCTACATTGCGGATAGTCTTGAACATCTGTTGCAGAAACTGCAATCCCAGCTTCAAAAGCATTCAGATCCGTTGCGCGCACCCAGGATTCTGGTGCCCAACCGAAACCTTCGTCGCTGGATGCAGATGCAATTGGCCAGGCGTCAGGGTGTAGCGGCCAACCTTAACTTTCAGTACCTGGAGCAGGGAATATCATCGATTCTGGCCCATTCTGCCCGTAAGCAGGCGCCGGCCAGTCTTCAGCTATGGGCTCTCATCCAGGCTTTGCAGCAAGATACTCGGGCTCCCGGGGATTCCCTGGAAATCTATCGCCGGGCTTCCCATCTAACTTATCTATTTAGAGACTACGAATATCATAGAAATCCCATGATCCGCGCCTGGCAGCAGGAGCTGAAGACCAGTCCCACCGCACTGGAGCCGGATATTTTCCAGCTGGAAAGCCACCTCTCTCTGGATGCAGAAGACTCTCATTATCGGGAACAAAAGCGATTGTATCAGGACAGCCTTGGGCGATTGCATGAAGCCGGCTATCTTTCCTTTACCGAACTGGCAGGTCTGGCCCTGGAGAGCGAAGACTTTGATTCAGATCCACTCTATGTTTTTGGAATGTCCAGGATGTCGCGGTTGCATCTATCTATTCTACTTCGACTGTCATTGCATTTCCCGGTGCGAATCTTCCTGTTCGATGTATTTGCCGGTGCCCTTCAAATACCCCAGGGCTCTTCCTGGCAATCCGTTCCAGCCCCGGAATTCAAGACAAGATTAGATGAGGATGCTCTCATCGTGGAGCATTCGCAACTGAGCGAGCAGGAATACAATTTTCAGAGGGATGGTCTTGAGCTACTGTACCTATTTCGCCTGGGCCAGACATTCCTTCAGGAAAACAACAGTGACCTGGAATGGCACAGGTTTCCCGGGAACAAAACCCCGGGAGTGCTTCAGCTACTGAGTAAAAAATCGGACGTTCGTATTGTTGAAGCGCCTGGGATGCGAAAGGAGATAGAATTCATTCACGATGATATCTTGCTCAAGCTGGCCGCCGATGATTCTCTTAAGCCAGAGGATATAGGTATTCTTGTTCCCACCATGCATCGTTACAGGGCCCACTTTGAGTATGTATTCGGAGGTCGAAAGCAGCTACCCTTCAATCTAACGGATTTCTCCGCCAGAGAAACCAGCCGCCTGGGGGATGCACTGAGAACCATTCTGAAATTTGATCAGCCCCTGGATCGAAGAAATGTATTCCATCTATTGTCCAATCCATTGATTCGCCAGAAATGGGAGATTCGGTCCGATGATTATGAGGCTCTCCTGGACAAGGTGGATGAACTGAATATCTTTCGCGGAAGCGAAGACAGCATATTTCCCGTACACTCCTGGAAACACGGACTCCGTCGATTGCGTCTTTCAGAAGTGATGGTGGGGCCAGGCGAATTCCAGGGATATCTGCCGGCCGGTCCGGGGATTTATGATTCTGAGCTCTTTGCAAGATTATGGGAATTCCTGAAAAGACTGGAACAGTTTCGCAAAGACATCCAGTGCTCCACCGATCCATTTTCTGTGATCCGAGAACTCATTCAGACCTTTATAAGTGTGGAAGATAGACAGGAAGGACGCATTTATCTGGCATTAATGGAAGCGCTGGCATCAGCCTCCGAGGACTGTCATCGCCTGGACATTCAGCCCGATCCTCTGATGGCCAGGGAATGGGTACTGGAATCGCTCAAAGAGGTGGCGGGTGGTATTGGAGATTACCTGGTGCAGGGAATCACTGTATCTGCATTGCAGCCCATGCGGCCTATACCATTTCGATATCTCTACGTTGCCGGTTTGAAGGAAGGAGACTTTCCAGGATTTCCTGTAATTCATCCTGAGGACTTAAGAAGAAATTTCAGGCTACCCGGTGATTCATCTCTTCCGGATGGGAACCGGTTTCTGTTTCTGGAAGGACTTACCAGTTTCGAAGATGGACTGATTCTGAGTTATGTTGGAAAGGATCTTGCCAGAGACGACGAATTTCAGCCTTCCTCGGTCATTCTCGAGCTGGAAGATTTCCTGGCCGAAGGTGCCAGAGAGTCGCTACCTGCTCTCTGGATTTCGGATGCTTACAAGAATCGTCCTGTGCTGGATCCTCTGCATGTTAGTGTCTTAAAGGAACGATGGCACAGTGAGATACGAAGCGGCAACCCACTGGATGAGCCACTACAGGAAGTGAGTCTTTATAGAAAAAGCTATAGGGCCCATCAGCTGGCTCGAATATTTACAGAGCCACTGCGTGCCTTTCTTGAATTCAAGCTAAATGCCTATCCGCTGAGGAAGGAAGATTCTGCAGATGTGTCGGATGAACCCTATCGACTGATCTCCCGGGAAAGGAAAAACCTGAAGTACCTGCTTCTGGGGTTGGCGCCGCATTATCTGGGACAGAGATCCAGATATCGCGAGCTCCTGGAAGAATGCTACAGCAATGAGATGGCCCGTGGGGCTGCACCTGCTGACTTTTTCGCAGAACTGGACCGAGAGTCAATAGTCCGCAGTCAGCCATTTCTGGCCCTGGAGAATCCAGATCTTGTAGCCCTTCAGGATAAGGGACTCTATATTTCATCTCTACGACCTCCAATCCAACCGCTGCCTTTCATGCAGATGACTACGCCTCTGTCCCTGAGGGGCATGGAATTCCATTTTACTATTCCTTTTTATTCCGAAGCCAGCAAGACCTTTCTGTTCTCTGGAACCGGAAGGGTGGATGCCAGTGGATTGACTGTTGCATTCTTGAATCTTCTTTTCTTCGCCTTGCATCGGGGGCTGGAGTTGAATCATCAAGTGCATTTCATTTCCCTGGCCGGCGAAGGAAAGGTGGAGAGCTTCCATTTAAGAGTCCCGCTCGCTGAGCTACAACAAATGGCGGAATATATTTGCGATGAGTTGCAGTTCTATGGCCCGCTAATGTTTTACGAAGCTTTTCAGCAGGAAGAAGAAATGACCGATCTTCACCTGGAAGAGTTGCTTCTGGATTCCTGGCAGGAGTTACAGGACTCTTCGCATCCCGTACTTGGAATGGTCATGGAAAAACTGGATGCCAGCCAACTTATGGAGTTGATCCTTCAGTCCAGAAACCATCCATCGGATGAGTCAGCTCTAGAGCGCAGAATTCAGATGCGAAGTAGAATCGAAGAGGTCTGGCAATGACTGATCGCTTCTGTGATCCCTATGATCCGGCTTTTCTGGGAAGCGGTCACCATCGCATTATCGAGGCATCCGCGGGCACTGGCAAGACTCACTTTATAGAGGAGCAGGTGCTTTTCTGGATATTGCATGGCGCGCATCTTCAGGGCAGCGAAAAACATAAGGTACCTGAGATTCATGAGGTTCTGGTTCTAACCTTTACAGAAAAGGCCACCGGAGAGCTAAAAATTCGGATTCGACAGAGACTGGCCAGGTTTGTGAAGGAAGGAATTGAGAGTCTAACTGTTCGATTGCCGGCCGGAGCCGATGAATTGGAAATGCGAAAAAGGGCGAATCGAGCTTTGAAGCGCTTTGATTCTGCCTGTATTTTTACCATTCATGGCTTCTGTAATCATATAATTCGCACCACCGGTCTGGCCGGGGATGCGGACTTTAAGATCGAACAGAACGATTTACTTCGTCAGGAGGCTCTTGCAGAGACAGTCCGAAAATACCTTCTGAGCTGGTTCGAACACCGACTCCCTCTTGCTCTGAGCATATCCGGATTCTTCGATTACAGGAGAGGCTATAGCTCAGAGAGCTTTGCCTTTGATCAGCAATTGCTCAATCTTCTGGAGCATATTCGCGAAGAGGGACTGCCCCTGGATTTTTCGGACGGCAATGTCTCTAACCTGTCATCCGGGGTAGAGATACTATCGGAATCAAAAACAGAGCCAAAACAAGAATTAGAAAAAGGGCCAGAAACAGAATCCGACGCAGTGCCAGAATCAGAAACGAAGCCAGAGCCAGAATTGGATCGAGAGCCAGAAGCGCAGGATCTCTTTCAGTACTACGAGCAAAACAGCACAAATCCTGGAGCTACATCCACCGAAGCTTCGGAAACCACTGAACCGGCTATTCGTGCACGAATCCAGGATCTAAATCAGAGAATAATGGATCTGGATCAGAGTCTGCTCTTTGCAGCCTCAAGACTAAAAGAGAAAATGGACGCTCACTGGTTGCAGGGGCCTCCAGGAAAGGAGGGAGTTCTATACCAGGATATCTTTGCGGCCAGAAAACAGTTCAATACTCGGATTAGAAGTGTTTCTCTTCCATGGCTGGAATCCATTCGTCAACTTCTGGAATATCTATTGGATAATGTTCCGACAGAGTCGGCAAATCTCTGGCCCCTTTTCCAGAGTGCAGGGGAGCAGTCGGTCCAGAACATGGGTCCTTCTATAGATCCATCCTGGGAGAAGGTGGATTCTGCAGCAGGTTTCTTCTTGCTGGAATTGATTGAGCTCTGGGAGGCCATGGTCCGCCTTTCCCGGCCGTTCTATGAGCGATTCATGGAACTGTGCAGTCTTCAGGTGGACCACATTACTGCGCAATGGAAGCGAAATAACCGTAGCCTCGAATTTCAAGATCTGCTTCGCTTTGTGGATCGAGAGGTTCGGCGACAGCCGGAGTTACCAGAATTACTCCGGGGCAGATTTCCATTCGCAGTCATTGATGAATTCCAGGATACAGATCCTGTTCAATGGAGTATCTTCAAACACATCTATCTTGTTCCAGACCCGGGAGCTTCCATCACTGTTGTGGGGGATCCCAAGCAATCCATCTATGGATTTAGAGGCGCAGACATCTCTGCATACGGAATGGCCCAGCAGGCCATTGTTCAAAACGGCCTGGAAGGAAGATTGGCTCTGAGTTACCGATCTTCTCCCGGATTACTATCTGCATTCGATGCTTTCTTTTCTCATAAGAACTGGTTCGGGGATCTCTATCACTCTGTGAAGGCTGCACCGGAAGATAAAAGAAAATGGAAATGGGAAGGCGAGCCAGGTGCCCCTCCCGTAGAAGTTCATGATTTGAAAGATGCCGGGAATCAGACCTATCGGATGTTTGAAACCGGTCGGATTATTGCTGGCGATATTAGAAACATTGCAGGCAAACTGAATCTCCTGGAAAGGGACAAATCCAGAACCCTGGTTTACGAAGATCTGGCTATTCTTGTATCCAGAAACCGGGATGCCAGACTTATTGAAAGAGTCCTGCGAGAGCGATCCATTCCCTGCAGTATCTACAAGGAAGCCGGGCTTTACACCAGTGTTCCTGCCTATGAATTCCTGGTTCTACTTCACAGTCTTAGAGATCTAAACCGTCATTACAGACAGCTACGTCTCACTTCTTATTTCCCGGCTCCGGTGGTTTCCGTGGCCTCCCTGGCTGAACCAGGCTCGGACCATCCGGTGGTTCGCATTCTGGATCAACTGCGAGAGCTGGCTCTGGGCGGTCGCTGGGCCAATTTCTTTCGCGAATTAATGGAATCCACTTTCGTTCTACAGAAGCGAGAATCCAATCATCTCTACGAAGCTCGCATCTCGGTAACTCTACAATTGCTGGAGGAATTCTCGGAGTATGCTCTTGGCTATGGCTGCAGTCTGGAAGAATTGATTCAGTATGTTCAGCGGGCCGCCTATGGCGCCGAAGTGCAGCAGGATTTAATGAGGCGAAAGAGGGAAAACCCTGGAGTTTCGATCATGACTATTCATGCAAGCAAGGGTCTGCAATTTCCGGTGGTATTCAGCGCGCTGCAATTTACCGGAAAGTCCGGGGCACCGGAAATACTCAGGTACCAGGGAACGGAAGGAATGAAGCTCAGTCTGAGTCATGATGAGCAGAGAGTAGAGCTGCATAAACTGGAAAGCCTGAACGAGGATAGGCGTCTGGCCTATGTAGCTTTTACCCGAGCTGCTCTCAAACTCTATGTATATTTCGTTTCGGATGCAAAAAGCATTCATCCTCTACAAAAGGAAGTGCTGGAACCGATCTTCTCGCAGATCCAGGAGACGGAATCGGCGAAGGAGCTTATTCGATTTAGAAATGCCCCTTCTGCAGGCATCGATGCAGAGGAAACTGCCCCCAGTATTTCAGAGGCACAGCAGGACTTTCAGATTGATTCCCCATCGCTGCGGCTGGATTTCGAAAGGAAAGGTATTCATTCATTTAGCAGTCTCATCAGTCGCATTGGTTCGAGTCTGGAAAGTCGGTCACTGCAGGAAAAGCTGCAGGAAATGCTCTCTCCTGCAAGGATACCGGCCACCAATGCAGACAGTGCTGAAGTGTCCGCTTCATCTTCGGAAGAGCTTCCGGCGGGCATCGATTTTGGCCTGATGGTACATAGCATACTGGAAGACATAGACTTTGCTTCGGTAGATGAGGAGCTTCGAGCCATCGTAATCCGAAGGGCCCGGCAATACTTTCCGGAAAGGGCAGAGAATACTGGCTTTATCCAGGCTCTGGAAACAATGATTCAAAATACTTTGAGTGCCGCTCTTCCTGGCTGCGATATGCCTCTAGCAGAGCTGTCCGCGACGGATCGGCTGGCAGAGATGGAGTTCTTTCTGTCATCGGATACGGCAGAGATTCAACGGATTTCTGGAATTGATCCCGGCCAATACAGCGAAATCTATTTGAGAGGTTTCGTGGATCTTATCTTTCGCAAAGATGATCGCTACTATCTACTGGACTGGAAGACGAATCGGCTGCCTTCCTATGATTCAGAGCAGTTACAAAAGGAAATGAAACATCACCGGTATGATGTTCAGGCTAGAATCTATTTTCAGGCTATGCGAAAGTGGCTGGAATCTGTGATCCCTGGCTTTGAACCTGCGCTGCATCTCGGGGGGGCTTACTATCTATTTGTCCGTGGAATGCAACCAGGATCGCCCGAGGGGATACTCTATCTGAGCCCGGAGGAACTTGATGTCTGAACATCCCTGGGTGGAGCGATTTCGTGAAGAGGGCTGGCTGGATCTGCATCGCTTGCAGCTCTGCGATGATCTGGTGGAAATGGGACATGCTGGCGATGCAGGCCTTTTCTGGATTCTAACGTTACTTCTGGCAAACTCTTCGGGAAGCCTGTGTGTCCCCGTGGCTGGAGACTCCAGCCGAATTAGAGAGATCCTGGGTAATTCTTTGCCGGAGGAGGGTCTGAACTGGTGGCTGGATCAGGCCATTCCATTCGCTGATTTCGCTCCCGGTAGCATTCTGCAGGAGTCCAGTTCAGGCGAAGTGCCCTTTGTTCCCTTGATTTGTAAAGACGGCTTTCTCTTCTTTCAGGCGCACTTCTATTACCGGCAGAAATTCCTGGAATCTGTTGAAAGACGATCCGGACATTCCGGGCTGCTGAACGAGTCCACAGTCCTGAATGGTCTCAGTAAAATGCTGGATGAGGGATCAGAGCTTACACCGGAGCAGCTCTATGCGGTGCTATTAGCGGGAGCTCTGCCACTGGCATTGATTACCGGTGGTCCGGGTTCTGGAAAGACTTCTACTATTTATGCCATACTTAAACTGGCATTGCGCTGCGGCATCCAGCCGGATGAGATTCGCATTGCCGCACCCACCGGACGGGCAGCCAGTCGAGTACTGGAAAGCCTGGAACAGAGGGCACGAAGGGAAGGCAATCCGGACTCAGGGGAGCTTTCTCTGGAGGAGTCCCTCAGAAAGGTGCAAAGCAGTACCATACATCGATTGCTGGGAGTCAGTACCGCTGGCTACTACCACGATGCAAACCTGCCTCTTCCGGCTCGTCTGATCATCGTGGACGAATTGTCCATGGTAGATGTTACTCTGATGGGAAGGCTTCTGGAGGCTGTGAATCCGGAAAAGACGACGCTTGTTCTACTGGGGGATCCAGATCAGCTACCTTCGGTGGAGGCCGGTGCCGTGATCCAGGATTTTCTGCGGCTGGAAGATGTGGACTCTGCCGGGAAGAAAGCCAGTAACATCTATTCCAGTTTGCATCAGAAATACCCCCATCTTCCCCGGGCAATGGAAACGCATCCCTGGTTTTCCGTCTTTCTTCAAGGCAGCCATCGCTTTGGCGGCGAATTGATGGATTTTGCTGGCTGGTTGCGAAACGGAGAACTCACAGAAGAATCGCTCCAGAATCGATCCGTATCCAATTCCCTGGATAATCTTCTGGAAGGTGAGGGAGTTGTATTCATTGATTCAGACGAGGTAGCTCTATCCCTTCTATTGATGCAGTGGTTTCAAAACGTTGATGCACAACTGTTTGACCGAGACCTGGATCCAGCAATGGCTTTCCATAATTTGAATCGTTCCCGGATCCTCAGTCCGTTACGCAAGGGTCCATTCGGAGTGGAGTCGGTGAACCGGGCCTGCAGTCAGATCATTATGGATCGGTTTTCGCCTGCCGGCAATGCGGACTGGTTTTCCGGGATGCCGGTCATGCTTCATAGAAACGACAATGTTCGCAGGCTCTACAATGGAGATACCGGCATTGTAGGACCATCTGGCGGAGAGCTACTGGGATTCTTCCCTTCTGTTTCCGAAGCCGATAACAATGATCCAAAAGAAACCTCTCTTCGCAGCTTTCAGAGGGATGCTCTACCGTCAAACGAGCCTGCCTTTTGCCATACCATCCATAAATCTCAGGGATCTGAATACGATGTGGTTCTAAATTTGCTCGGCCACAGCGATAGACAGAGATTGAATCGTGAGCTGCTCTATACAGCTCTGACCAGGGCGCGCAAGAAATGCATTCTGTATGGTAAGGCTTCTGAAATCGCTGAAGCATCCCGCACCAGGCTTGTGCGCGAAACCGGACTGTCCTGATCTTTCGGGCACGTTTCTCCAGGTGTATTGCATCGAAGCAACGAGCCAGGTTCGGATTATTTACCAGGCTCTCACCGTTCTTCAGACGATTTATGATGCTCCAGGCCATTCGCCAGGATTCTAGCGATTCATTATGCGCCAGGCCATTCGCCAGGGTTCTAGTGATTCATGATGCGCCAGTCCATTGGGAGTGCTTCGCTGTGGAATGGCTGCTTTTAATATAGCTGATGGGTGCGGGAAAGTGTGTAGGTGCCTTCCTGAATTCTGGATACCAGAGTGCTGGCCTCCACCGGAGGACTGAACAGAAATCCCTGGCAACGAATGCATCCCAGATCGCGCAGGATCTCAATTTGAGATCGACTTTCCGTTCCTTCGGCTACAACGGTTAGCTTCATATTCTTGGCCATATCGATCATGGATTTAACGATGGCCTGGTTTCTGTGGTTTTCTGGCAGACCGGAAATAAAGCTTCGATCGATTTTGATTCCTGTGATTGGAAAGGCTCGAATGGCAGAAAGAGATGAATAGCCGGTTCCAAAGTCATCCAGACTGATGCGAAGATTGCGCGCTCTCAATCGGGTCATCTGGGTTTCTGCAATCTGAAAATCAGAAAAGAGAGCCGTTTCTGTAATCTCAAGTTCCAGAAATGGTTCATCCTCTTCGAACTCTTCCAGAAGCTTTCCAATCTTTTCCACCAGATGAGGATCGCGAAACTGAGCCGGCGAAAGGTTGATGGCGATGGGCAGGGTCCGTCCCAGTTTTGCTTTCCATTCCTTTTCCAGCCTCAAGAGCTCCTTGAAGAGAAAGTCCCCCAGATCCAGAATGCTGCCGAAATGCTCTGCCACAGGAATAAAGTTTCCAGGAGATACTTCCCCTTTGTCCGGATGATTCCATCGCATCAGCGCCTCAAAGCGAAAGACTTCCTGTGTAAGTACGTTGAACTCAGGCTGAAACACCAGACGGAACTGACCTTGATTCAGAGCGCTGTATATCTCCTGGTGTAACTTGAGCGTGTTTCGGCTTTCGCGAACCATCTCTTCCGAGAACTGGAGAATCTTTCCCGGCCCCTGCTGTCTGGCCTGGTCCTGAGCAATTTCGGCGCTGTTAAATAGCTGTTCAAATGAACCACCATCCAGCGGAAAGAAGGCCATACCACCATGCACTTCTCGTATCCAGGTGTGGTCTCCAATGGTAACATTGCTGCCCACGCACTGGGCCAGGCGATGAGCCAGTTTCATGGCCGAGTCTGTATCTGGAATACCTTCCAGAAGTACGCCAAATACATCGCTATCCAGCCTGAAAAGAGTACCATTGTCCGGCAGTTGCTCCTTCAAGGCCCTGGACAGTTCCTGAAGATATAGATCCCCGCCACGAAATCCCAGTTGTTCGTTAATCTCTTTGAATCGCACAATATCGAATACGAAAAGACCCAGAAGCTCATTCTTTTGCTGAGCATCTTCTATGGCACGACTGAGGATCTGTTCAAAACGTTTACGATTTGGCAGACCGGTAACAGAATCAAAAATGGAAATACTGCGAATGCGCTTTTCCGCTTCTCTTACTTCAGTAATATCTTCCTGCACTACAGAAAGGTATCGAATCTGTCCTGTATCGTTTTCAATGGGAGTCACCGTCAAAAATGCGATTCGACTGCTACCCTGGGAAGAACCCTCCATGATTTCGCCAGTCCAGACTCGTCCGCTAAGTAGTGTTCGCCCCAGGGCTTCCTGGTAATCTCGGCCTGCCAGATAGGGAATTTCTGACACTGGCTTTTGAAATAGATCAGCAGTGGCAAGCTCACTTCTTTCCTGAAAAGCTCGATTGCTCCATACCATGCGCAGTAAATGATCCACAACGAAAATAACGTTCGCAGCAGAATCCATGGCCCTGGAAAACAATTCCAGACGCTCCTTTTTTAGAGAGAAGCTAATGCTCAGCGAAAGTCGCTCCGTTATTTCGTCCAGCTCCGTAAGCACATCGTCTCTGAATCCCTGGCTATCTTCGGAGTAGAGACAGAAAACGCCTATGGATCTGCGATCCACCACAAGGGGAAAGGCCACTGCCGACTTCAGGTTATGGGTAAACATGGCCACAGCCCAGGGGCCCATATTCATCTCCGGTTGATCGGATCTATAAACCTGCTGAAATCGAATGGCCCGGCCGGCAGGTCCTTCTCCGGCAACGCTTTCATCCCACCGAACACTGAGATTTCGAAGATATTCCTTTCTGGGACCTGCATGGGCTGCGATGCGAACACTGAAGTCCGGCTCCGCCACTCCTATCCAGCAAAGCGGCAGTCCATAGATCTCCTGAAATCTATGGCACAGAAAGTGAAAAATCTGATATTGAGATTGCTCGTTAATGATCATTTGATCCAGATCCTTCAGGGTTCTCTGAATGCGATCCCTGCGGTAAGATCTGGTAATGTCGGTGAGTTCGAATCTGCGGCCGGCAGTTCCTCCGGTAACCTCGGAAGGATTTCGATAAAAGCACCGAATGCGAAATGCCTTCTGATCAGGGCTCATGCCGGATGCCTGCCACAGAGAAAGCACTTCTGGAGGAGCAGGGCCTCCAAGGTTTGCGTCTATAATCTGCGAAACCTCGGGAAAGAAGTCCTGAATATACTGGTTTAGAATTCTTTTCTTTTCCAATCCGGCAATCTCGATGAATCGATCAGATACGAAATCCACCTTTCCGGAGGCATCTGTTTCTGCCAGACCCGTGGGCAAGCTTTCGATGATGTTTCGCAGCTTATTTCTGGAGTCCTGCAGTCTGCTTCGGCTGGCTTCCAGGCTTCTTGCATACAAATATACAAGAACAAATAAGATGAACGATGAGATGGTAACGTAGGCCAATCCCTTGATTGTTTGCAGCTTGCTGATTGCCACTGGATCGCCTACCTCTGACAGAGCTATCTTATCTGACAGAAGTATCCAGAGGCAGCTCAAGATGAAGTAGATTAATGGAATATAGAATATGCCCCTTAATTCGCGTTTCATCTTGTTTTAACTCTCATTCACTTATCCGGGCTTTCTTTAAAATGGAATGTGTCAGGAACGCCTGGAGAATCTTGAAATAAGCGGAGTCATTGGCAACAACACAATTAAAAATATGATGAGTCCCAGAAGCGAAGACCCCCCTGAAGAAGTACTGCCACCGGCATATAGAATCCATAGAGCAAGTAGAATGCCACCCAGGGCTTCACCTGCAATCAATCCGGAACTATAGAGTAAGGGATCCCCGGCCCATTTCCGCACTTTCTCCCAACGACTCTTCGAATTGGCAGAGGATTCCGGGCTATCCGTTACTGTCCCTGAACTCCATTTCCTGTGAGCATGGTACAGGATACCTCCCAGTAAAAGAGGAGTGGAAACGCTTAGAGGCAGATACATTCCCACAGCAACCGGCATTATAGGTATGCGATATAGACCGTAGCGATTCCAGAAGAACAGAATAGCGCCTAGCAACGTTCCTACTGAGATCATGAAGACCGGCAGGGGGGCATCGGAAAACATACTGCTGGCCAGGGAGGCAAACAGGGTAGCCTGAGGAGCCTTCAGCAAGCCTTCATTTCCTATGCCGTAGGTTTCGTGTAGTAGCTGAAGCACCAGCGCGAAGATGGGAGCGCTGATAGCCACGCCCAGTATTTCTGCAATCTGCTGTTTATATGGATGGGCTCCGATTAATGAACCTGTGCGCAGATCCTGGGCAATGTCGCCTGCAGTGGCTGCGGCGCAGCAGATCATTCCCGCTACCAGTAACATGGCCAGTACACCGTGCTCGCCGTCCATAAAGGGAATGAGGATCAATCCTGTAAGCAGAAGCACCGATAGAGTGATCCCTGATACCGGAGAATTGGAGGAGCCCACCAGTCCTACAAGATACGCGGCCACCGCCACCACCGGTAGCGAAAGCAATAGCACCCAGAATAACAGAGGTATGGCCATCCATCCGTTCATTTGAACAATTAAGAACCCTGCGATGCAGGCAGTGAAGACTATCAGAATAGAAATCATCCAGGAAGGTAGATCTCGTTCTGTGTCCGAATCATTTGAAGAGATCATCCTTGTTTCATTGTTGGCAGCCAGGGACTGTTCATTGGATCCATTACCGCTGCCCTGGCTGTCTTCGCCAGCTGCGCTTTCAGAAAAGGTATCCGTGCTCTCCGGGCCTTCTAAAGTAGGACTGGAAGATACTTTCTGGCTTTCTTCCTGGACAGGATCGGCAGACCCGGGCAGATTCTCTTCGTGCTCCGGTGCTCTGGATTCAGGAAGCGGTATTTCATGGAAGGCCTCTGGATTCGCTAACTCCGGTCCCTTATCGTTGTGGCTTATTTCTTTGCTGCTTTCGGTAGAAGGGCCCTTGATTAAGGAGCGGATACGAAGCTTGAGAGTTTCAAGCGAAATGCTCTTTAGAACGGAGGAAGCCAGAAGCAGCGATTCTACAGTTCCAATAAGCATCGCTCCTACGCCTGCGAATCTACCATGCGAAGACCAGAAGCTGAATACCTGGGGTTCCAGGGAAGTGGCCGGATTGATGGGACCGAATAGAGGAAGAATAATCATCCAGGTGATGATGCCTCCCAGAAAAACCATGGCCGCTATGCGAAACCCCACGATGAATCCTACTCCGGCCAGAGCTGCCGAAAAATCCAACCCCAGATAACCGGCTCTTCTGCCCGAGGCGGAAAACGGAATCACCGAATACATGCTGGCTTTTACAAACAGTGAAGTAATAAACTTGAATAGGATTCCCAGGCTCATACCGGTAAAGATGGAGCCGGCCTGGCCGCTATCTCCGGTCTTTAGAACCAGCGCACAGGCTTCCCCTTCCGGATAGATTAGATCCTGTTTCAATTCCGGACGCTGTTGCTCTTTGGAGATGAAAGGCTTTCTAAACGGAATTAGAAATAGAATACCCAGCATACCTCCGGAAAATGCCACCAGGGTGGTAGGCCAGAACTCAAAGTCATGCCAGTTCTCCGATATGATCAATGCCGGTACTGTAAATATGACGCCGGCCGCCAGAGACTCTCCAGCGGATGCCATGGATTGAACGATATTGTTTTCCAGAATGCTTCCGGACCTGAGTACTTTCCTCAAGAGAAACATGGAGATTACCGCAGCAGGTATGGAGGCAGACACCGTCAGGCCAGCATATAGACCCAGGTATGTATTGGCGGCCCCCAGTACAACTGAAAGCAAAAGTCCCAGCAGGACTGCACGAAAGGTAAATTCCCGGGTTTTCAACGGGGATGATATTGGTTTTCAGGAAGAGGAAATCAAGATAATTGCGAAAAGCGCCGGAATCATAGCAGGAAAAAGAATGCTTCCTGGGAAAGGAAGCTGTGAAAAGAGGTAACATCTTTGTAGAAAAAATGACCAATGTAGTATGAATCGATATTCATTTATCAGTCATGGGGCCCCCACCATGGTTCTGGATCAGGAAAGGGGAAAGGAATACACCGAATGGGCTCGGTCCAGCAAGGGAGCAGATCTTGTGCTTGTGATTTCAGCTCACTGGGAAACGGAACGTATCTCGCTGGGCACTGCACAACCCGGAGAATTGATATACGATTTCTATGGATTTCCCGAAGAATTATATCGCATCCAGTATCGGGCACCTGGAGCTCCGGATGCGCGAAACTCCCTGTATAGCTTCCTGACGGATTCAGGTCATTCGGTGGATTTAACAGACCGGGGTTGGGACCACGGTGTCTGGACTCCTCTATACTGGCTATTTCCGGATGCCAGCGTTCCGGTACTGCAGATCAGCATTCCTGCCTGTTCCACAGCAGAGCTCTTTTCCCTGGGTCAGAACCTGGCTCGCTGGATGCAGACTCATAATCGTGTGTGGCTCATAGGAAGCGGCGGACTTACTCATAATCTTCGCGCCATCGATTTTTCCGGGAGTATGCCGGTTCCGGAACCAATGCAGGAATTTCAGGATTTTATCAAGAACTGCCTGGAAAACCAGGATTACGATTCCATTCAGAAGTATCGAGAAGCAGCTCCTCATGCATCCATCAATCATCCATCTCCCGAGCATTTTCTGCCCCTGATCGTGGTTGCAGGTGCGGCCAGCGAAGCAGGGATGAACAGGCCGGTTTACGTACTGGATGGTTTCGAATTCGGGTCCCTTTCAAAAGTAGCCATCGATTTTCGCCCCAACTGAGGTGGATGGATTTAAATAAGAAAGTCGGACGGAATTCTGAGGTCTCTGACAATCTGGTCTCATACGAAACTTCGGCTGTAAGGAAGCTCTGGCAGTTATGGAGTCCCGGCTTTCATTTCGGTACTGCTATTTGCCCGCAAATGGTTGAATGGCAATTCGATGCTCAAATGTTCGTTTCTGACCGGGTTCCAGGATGGGCACGTCCCATTGTCCTCTGGAATGCATGAACAATGCATTGGTGGGAGCGGTCATGGGCTCCAGGCATACGAATCGCTCGGAAGGAGGACTGTATACAATACCCACAGGAAAATCTTCCCCGCAATGAAGGTCGATGCTCAGATCCGGACGAATCAGGCGAAACACAGGATCGTCACCCTGTAATTCTGTGAATACTGTATCGAACTTATGATTACCCAGCACCAGATCATCATGGTCCGGCCACTTCGCACTTACAGATACAGTGGAACCATCCGGCAGGTACTGGTTGTCCAGCGTTAAAGAATTTCTAGCCGGTATGGACAATCGAATGTCGTTTCGATCAAAATGGCCCAGAGAGAAATATGGATGAAATCCAGGGCAAACCGGAAAGGGATTTCGGTCCCGGTTTTCAACCTCCAGCAAAATTCGCATTTCCTTTTCCTGCAATTCGAAGGTGAGAAAAAGCGCCTGGGCGAAAGGAAAATTAATGCGAATGGCCGGATCGGATTCAATATTAAACTCAAATAGAGCCCTTGCGAAATCCCTGGAGGCGTTTAGATCCTTTAGACTCCATGAGCTGCTCTTAAGAATCAATCCATGTATGGGTAATCCATTTCCATCTCTGTAGATCTCTTCGCCGGCCAGAGGAAACTCCTTGCCGCGAAAGGGAATGAGATCCTTCTCCAGACGATTGGCCCAGGGATAAAGGAGCGGAATGCCCGCCAGATCCTTGCTGGCACGGTAATGATTCAAATTAAAAGGAAAATGAATCAGTTCTTCGCCCATGTAGCGAAGAGAAAAGCAGGTGCATCCAATTTCAGGACAGATCTCTGCTTCAATGGATTCATCCGGCCCGGCGAGATAAACGGATGTAAGTTCTTCCTCCCCCGGAGCTACAGCAGTGCCCGGAAGTCTTAGCTTTCTGTGTTCTGCATTAAACATTGCGATTCTGGTTAACTGTGTGGACGAAGCTTCCAGGTGAAAGACAGCAAGATGATGGCCAGCATCATACACACGGCGATGGCAGAAAGAGAGGCATGCCATCCATAGTTCTCGGCAATCCAGCCCAGACCTGTGCCCTGCACGGCACGGCCTGCATAACCAAACAGGCCAATAAAGCCTGCGGCCGCCCCCACTGCTTTTTTTGATGTAAAATCCAGGCCGGCCACACCCAGCAGCATTACCGGTGGATAGATGAAAAATCCTATGACCCCGAAGAAGAATAAGTCGAGATACAGATGCCCTGGCGGAATCATCCAGATGGCTATGACGGAACCAAGTATGGGAATCAGACAAAGAAGTGAAACCATACCGCGTCTACCACCCAGTCGATCCGATAACCAGCCAACCAGCAAGGTAGAAAAGATACCGGCTACTTCAAAGATGGTATTGCTGTTTCCTCCTTGCAGTAACGTAGCACCTTTTTCCTCGGCAAGATAGGTAGGTCCCCAGTCCAGGAGACTGTATCTACCAATGTATACAAAAAAATTACACAGCGCGAAAAGCCACAGAGCCGGGTTGGTAAGGATGTAGTTAAAGAACAGTTCCTTTGTAGTAAGCTCCCTTTCTGGATCATCCACTTCCGGATGGTGCAATATTTCCGGCTCATGATCATTGGTTCCGCTTTCTTTATATGATTTTCCTGAAAAATCCAGCGCGCGATTCGGATGCTGCTTGATGTAGGATTCCACCGGAGGAAGTCCCACGGACTGCGGAGTATCTCTTAATCGCCAGATCAAATAGGCAGCGCCAATCAGGGCAATGACTCCGGGAACTATGAATGCATTTTCCCAGCCATAGTTCTTGGCCAGATAGCCGGATAAAGCGCCAATGGTTGCTCCTCCTACGTTATGTGCAATGTTCCAGACTCCGAAAATCGTTCCTCTTTCGCGCAATGCAAACCAGTGACCCAGACTTCGCCCGCAGGGGCCCCAGCCCATGCCCTGAAAGAATCCGTTCAGAGACCAGAGAAATAGATGCGCATGGTAATCCTCGGCCATTCCAAACAAAAAGTTACAGATAGCACTTAGAATGAGACCTGTGGCCATAAACACTCGTGGATTGCTACGATCCGACATCCCCCCCATGATGAATTTGCCCATGCCGTAGGAAATGGCTGTTGCCGTAATGATGGTTCCCAGCATGGTCTTGTCATAGCCCATCGCTTCCCCGAAAGCAGCCTGGGCCGGAGCCAGGTTATTCCGCACCAGATAGAAGGTGGCGTAACCGAGGAAGGTAGATTCCAGTATCTGCCATCTCATCCATGGATACTTTTTCTCCATTTCTTCGGGAGGCAGGGCAGTGGTGGCTGGGGCTGGAGCATAGAATCGTTTGAATGAGCGCTCCAGGGCTTTAAAGGGGTTCACAGACTCTTGAAAGGCCTCTTCTGGTTGATGTGTCAAGAAAAACCGGGTGAATTGACTTGACTGAGTCATGCCCTGTAGGCGTTTTCCCAGAGATCTATGGCGCGCAAGAAACAGGAATCCATACCTCTGGATGACATTGAACTATTGAATATTCACAATTACCCGGAATCCTATCCTAAATCCGTGGTAAACCAGGTAAGAAACAACCGAATAGCGCAAAAGCGTCTGGAAGAGCTACTGAGAGATATGCCGCAAAGAGGCAGACGAAAAAGAAGTGAGGCCGCTTTCCAGGTAGATGAACAGGCTCTGGAAGAGATGAAATCAGATTCTACGCCGCCGGAGCAGGGTAAGGGTGGATTCTTTCGAAGGGGTAAATCGTGAGAGAGTTGCGCATCGCACTTCTCGGCGCTGGAACTGTAGGTCGTGGACTTATTGAATTAATACAGAATCGTGCTCAGGCGCTGCAAGGAAGAACCGGCACTTCGATTAAGATTGTGGCTGTGGCCGATCGATCCCATGAGCGCAAATCGTTCCTGTACAACCAGGAATTTCATGTTTCCAATGATGCCAGGGCCGTAATTGAGCGCGACGATGTAGATGTTGTTGTTGAACTGATTGGGGGACTGGAGCCGGCACGAGAATGGATACTCCATGCATTAAGAAGCGGTAAACATGTGGTGACCGCGAACAAAGCCTTGCTGGCCAATCATGGGGCTGAAATCTTCGCACAGGCGCATCAGGCAGGTGTTGAGATTGGCTTTGAAGCAGCCGTGGCCGGCGCCCTGCCTGTGATTCGTAACCTGCGTCGTGTATGGGTAGGAAGCGACATGCATGAAATGTTTGGCATCCTGAATGGTACCTGTAATTTCATTATCACGCGAATGCAGAAAGAGGACATGGCCTATGAAGATGCATTGAAGATTGCCCAGGAGAAAGGATTTGCAGAAGCAGATCCTACCTTCGATGTGAGCGGTCGCGATGCAGCCCAGAAACTGGCCATTCTTTCAACACTTGCCTTCGATCATCTGGTGCAGGAATCGGACATTCGAGTAGAAGGAATTACTGAACTGAGCCCCCTGGATCATGCCATGGCCATGCGGATGGGCAAGGTAATTCGACTGCTGGCAGTGGCCAAAAAAAAGGACGATGGTTACCATCTGCGAGTGCATCCGGCTCTGATTTCTGCCAAACATTTGCTGGCTTCAGTGGAAGAAGAGAACAATGCATTGTTCACCGATGATCCATTCTCTGGACCCACAATGATTGTGGGACGCGGTGCGGGAGCCTATCCTACCGCCAGTGCAGTTCTAAGCGATATCGCAGCCATAGCTCGAAATCCGCAGGGCGAACCGGAGGTCTGGGTTTCCGGAACCGATAGTCTACAATGTGCCAGCGATGCCAGCTATCGATTCTATCTTCGGTTCAGGACCCTGGATCGTGCTGGAGTTCTGGCTGCCATATCAAAGGTGCTTGCAGATCATGAAATCAGCATTGCCACCATGCATCAGGAAGAGGGGCCGGAACCAGTTGACGTTGTAATCGTCACTCATGGAGCCAGGGAAAGCAAGCTGGCCGGTGCGCT
This sequence comes from Spirochaetaceae bacterium, assembly GCA_002729885.1. Taxonomy (GTDB): domain Bacteria; phylum Spirochaetota; class Leptospiria; order Leptospirales; family Leptonemataceae; genus UBA3465. Next base: position 31,062 of record PBUB01000013.1, on the reverse strand, counting down.
GAAGATTATCAATGACATGGAGATTGTAAGGGCTCCTACAGTGGCACTGCGCCTGGAGGAACCCGGACAGGGTTAGATTTCAGCGGCATGCCGGCTGCAGAATTTCATCTGGCGCATCACGTTCTGGAAGGAAACAGTCACGGGGATCTGTTTCTGGATCTGGGCGAGGAAACACTGGCTACATATGAAATAGAAGAAAATGATCTGGATGCGATCAAACAATTGGTAGATGATATTCCGTATCCGCATTTCTTTCTAATCAGCGAAGAGAGTAATCCATCTGGAGAAGTCTGGCCTGCGCATAGAAAATCGGACCATAGAAAAAAGTATCTTTCCTATGAAGGTCCTGTATCCAATCGAGGGCATCTGTATTCTGTTTTGAAAGGTAAGCTAAATTTTACTTTTCCGCTGAAGCCGTTGCCAGAAAAACTGTGGTTCGGGGTACATGCCGGCCAGGAGGGCACCAGGCCATAAGGAGTATGAGCCCGATGGGCGATCCAGAAAGTGGAATGTTTTTTACCCTTTGGAGTATTTGATGATGTTTTCCTCGTCCAATCAACCAGATGACAGCGGAGTTCAGCATGGAGCTTGAGTTCCCGGAACTCAAAGTAGCGGTTGAGGAGAAGGAGCTGGGCTCATCGTCCATTCGTGTGGTGAAGCTGGTGGGTCGAATCACCAACACCAACTCTCAAGAATTCAATCGCAAGTTCTACAAGCTTCTGGCAAACTCCAGTCAGATCATGGTGTTCGATTTATCCGAGCTGGACTACATCAATTCCACCGGAGTAGCCATTCTTTTCTCCATTCATTATCGAGCCAGGGAGAACGGAGGACGCCTGGTCATTGGTGGTCTTCATAATTTCCTTAGAAAGGTTTTTGGCTTGATGGATTTACCCCCCGAACTGAAGCTCTACCCGACTCTGGAAGAAGCTCTGGAAGCAACCGAGTCGGACCTCTCCAACTGAACCGGCGGCATCATGTCTGTACCTTTTATTGAACTAAAACGTTTTGAAGATGGATTTCTGGATTCCTGGAATGCGAAAGTAGCGGATCTTTCTGCGAATACTCGCTTCATTGGGGGCCCGGAAATTGAAAACCTGGAAGCTACTCTAAAGCAGGAATGCGGAGTGTCCCATGCCATCGGTTGTGCCAACGGCACCGATGCTTTGCAACTGGCGTTGCGTGGCGCCGGCGTGGGGAAAGGGGATGCTGTTCTATTGCCTGATCTTACATTCTGGGCAACGTTCGAAGCCGTTGTAAATGTAGGCGGCGATCCTGTTACTGTAGATGTATCCGCAGAGGATCTTCAACTTGACTTTGATCTATTTTGCAAGGCCTGCGAAGAGCATAAACCCAGAGCTGCAATTCTTGTTCATCTTTATGGATGGGGCTCATCCAGGATCCAGGATTTCCGCAACTACGCGAAAGAAAAAGGCATTGCTTTGATCGAAGATGGAGCCCAGGCCTACGGCGTAACCTACAATGGGAAGTCCATCTATGAAGGCGCTCAGCTGGCCACCATCAGCTTCTATCCCGCCAAGGTATTTGGTGCGGCAGGGGATGCAGGCGCTGTGCTTACATCCGACGATGAGCTGGCTCACCGAGTGCGAAGTCTGGAAAATCACGGAAGAACTACGCATTATTCCTACGGATTGGTAGGTTGGAACTCCCGAATGGATACCTTTCAGGCAGCCTATCTGAACCTCAGTCATCCACATCTAAAAGCTCGTCTCGAAAGCCGTAGAAAATCGGCAGATTTCTATCGACAGGAACTGGCCAATCTGCCTATCCGGGTGGTGGAAGCTCCGGCCGGCTATGTGGAAAATGGCTATTTGAACGTATTGATTGTTGATTCCGAAAAAAGGCCGCAGCTCGAGGCGGCTCTAAAAGATAAAGGCATTGGCTTTGGAATCGTTTATCCGGGCCCCATGTCCACCCAGGATGCTTCGCCAGATTATCTAAAAGCGCGGGTAGGCGGCGAAACCGCGCAGAGAATTTGTAGCAGCGTCTTGAATCTGCCACTCTTTCCTTATATGAAAGAAGATGAGCTGGCAGAAGTGGTGGACGTAGTGAAAAAATTCTACTCCTGATCACATTCGCTGATTATCAAATTTCGATTCATTGATCCAGGGCACCATTGCTTCAGGATCGATCTGTTTCATGCAACTCTAGCCTCGGCCCTGGCCCTCCTGTGTCGCGCAACAGTATTGGCCACGTAGCCATCCTTTCTTTCCTGCATTGTGGTCCCATGGCGATCCTTTCTCTGCGCCTGCTGATATCTATCGATCCTTTGTCTCCAGCAATCCTTGCGATCCTGCAATTCGGTTCCAATCAGTAGCGAAAATAGTAAATAAAATGGAAGAACAGAGGTGCGGTAAATGTCAAAGAATCGATGCGATCCAGAATACCACCGTGACCCGGAAGCATGGAACCACTGTCCTTAACCTGGATGTCCCGTTTGACCGCAGACAGAGTTACATCGCCTACGAATCCGGAGAATCCAATTAGAAGACCTGCACCCAGAGATTCATACAGATTCAGAGGCGTAAGCAGGGGAGCCAGGAAGTAGGATAATACTACCGTTGTAACCAGTCCACCCAGAAAGCCTTCCACTGTCTTTTTGGGGCTGACCCTGGGAGTTATTGGGTGTCTTCCCAGAAGCTTTCCCCAGATATATTGAGCCACATCGTTGAATTGGGTAAGTAAAAGAAGATACAGCACGAGACCCGGACCGCCGCCTGCAGGATTCTTTTCCTGGGGAAGAACCATTAGAAAGGCACCATGGCTGATGGAGAATACGCAGGTCATAAGCCCCCATTGCAGAGTACCCACGGCCTTCAGGAATCCTCGGGTCTCTCCAATGCTTACCATTGCAAGAGGAAAGAACAGAAAAGCATATACCGGAATGAAAACGATGAACATTCCATACCATCGTTCGTAGACCCAGAAATATTGCAGTGGTATCACCAGAAAGGGCACCCACAGTATCTTACGATCGGGCTTTCGCAGATCAATTAGAGAGAGAAACTCATACAGAGCCAGAACGCTGATTAGCGCGAAGAAAAGAATGCTTAGCTCAATGGTGCTGAGTAGCACGGCGGCGATCAGCCCTACCAGTACCCACCAGGTATTGATTCTTAACCTTAGTTCTGTAAAGTCACTGTCCTTTTTGATTTTCGCCAGTGCAAATGCGACGATGGATGCAAGCACCAGGCCGGCCAGGATTCCGCCAAAGGTATATAGAACGTTGGGGGTTAATGTATTAAAGGTCCATTTCATTCTTGCAGCGCCTTCCTCGCTCGAACTATAACTGTTAGAAGGGACAGGGCTGCCAGAAGTGCAAAGAAAATCTCTGTATAGGGTCGATCCGGACCGCCCAGAGCAAGATAGATGGCCAGAACACTGCACCAGAAAGCACGATCCGATTTTCCCATGGGCCCGTCATATCGACGGCTGGAACCTGTGGCCTGGGAGAGCACTCCCATAAATTCTGTAATAATTGCAAACTTAACAAAGATGACTACCGAAAGCGCAATCCAGGGTTCTACATTTCCATGCTGGATACCATAAAGAGCGAAAGGCAGATAGAGGAAAGCATCGGAAAGAACATCTCCCAGCTCATTCAGAAATGCTCCTGCATGGCTTTTCATATTATGCTCTCGCGCCAGCATTCCATCAATTGCATTGAGGGCCATCCTTAGCAGCAGCAAAACCGGCAGTCCCAGCAAAAATAGTTTTCGCTCCGGAAAATACAGGAAGCGAAAAGCCATATAGGATCCAAATGCAAGCGACAGTAGAAGAGCAAGCACCGTCACCTGGTTGGCCGTTACTCCAATCTTTGCAAGAAACCTGCAAAGCGGCCGGAGAATATCCTGAAAGCGAGACTTTAATTGATAAATGCTTGCCACAAATGGTTAATGAAGCCAGATCAAGGGCAGGTCAATGAAAAATGGGTCTATTTCCTGCAAAGTCATTGGAGTTAAGAAACGGACATTCGGATGCTCTGCTTGTCTTGCCGGGCATTGGGTATGGACCGTCAGGCCGAAGGGCCATGAAGCGATTCTTTCGAAAAGCTGAACTGGATCTATTTGTTCCAGATTACATCCAGCGATCTGGAATCGATGCCAGCGTACAATTTTTACAGGAGTATTCAACTCAGCATCAGCTGGCCCTGTACAGTCGATTATACATATTTTGTTTTATTGCCGGTGGTTATGTTCTGCATCGTTGGATGCAATCGGAGGGTCCTGAAATATCCGGAGTAATTCTGGATCGCAGCCCCTATCAGGAAAGAGCTCCGGCCATCGTAACGCGCCGAATTCCCTGGATTGCAAGGATGCTTCTGGGTGATTTCGTTTTTGAACTGGGAGATGCGCGCTATCCACAGATGTGCGATGCCCTGGAATCTATTGGTCTGAAGCCTGCGCTTATCATTGAAAAGAATCGCACCAATATTATTAAGCTCTTTGCTGCGGACTGTAGAAAGATGGGCCCCATTCAATGGAAGCCAGAATCCTTTGAGTCATCCTTTGCAGATCATTGCTACGTTCCCTATGACCATGACTCTATCTATGCGAATTTTGACTCACTGGCTCCGTATATTCAGTCTTTCATCGGTTCAGGTAGCTTTGGAGATGTAGATCGCAATGCTCCTGAGCCTGGCTAAAACGGAAAACTGTAATGCGAAACAAATACAAATTCTACTCTGAGTCCGCCAATGAATGCAGAGCGGATCATAGAATAAGGCCGGGATCCGGTTTTCTCTTTTTGGAGTGGTTATCTATTGAATCATTTCTATCTGCAGGGCAATCCAGAACGGGGCGGGCCTTTGCATCACTTGTATGCTTTCTTTGTCTATCTCTGGCATCTGGCCCAGGATGTGCCACTATGCTAACTGTATCTGCCTGGAGCGACACAGATCAGGACATTCCATTGATCTATGGTGGAGTCATTACAGACGGTTTCGCCATCCAGGGGGCCATCACCGGAGAGCTGGAATACCCCTTACTGGGAGCCCTGGCCTTGCTGGATCTTCCGTTCAGCGCCATCGCAGATACTATACTGCTACCTGTAACCATCAGCATATACTATTTTCGGCCAGAGCCATATCCTGAGTTGGATTCGCAATAGAGCAGGTGATGGACTCGGCAGTCCATTCTGCAAGGCCTGAATTCTTCCCGGGGAGTGAAGACCGAGGTTAGAGAGTGGCGATGTCCGGGCTGCTTATTTCCTTTCGGTCCTTTGCATGCGCATTATTGGACGAGGTGGCCGCTGCTTTCGATTCGAACTGTTCATGATACTCAGGATGATTAGTTTTCATGAATCGATCCCACCAGTTGAAGTACAGGCCATAGTTGCAGTTAAAGTACTTATGATGCATATTATGATGCGTGGAAGTATTGTGCCACAGAGTGGATCGATTGCGAGTGAATCCGGATGGAAAGAGCTCGTAACCCAGATGCCCCAGTACGTTTAGCGAAGTCATATAGAACAAAAAGAGCAGCAGAGCGCCTGCATGAATGGGGTAAAGAAAGGCAACCAGAGGTACGATGCCAGCTTCGATTATGGCTTCCAAAGGATGAAAGCTAAAGGCAGCCCAGGGGGTTGGATTCGTGGAGCGATGATGAACCAGGTGCACATGCTTGAAGATTTTCTTCCAGTGCATTAGCCTGTGAGTCCAGTAGAAATAGGCATCGTGCAATAGAATGGTTCCCAGCAGCGAAACGAAGAAATAGGGCCAGCCAAAATCTCCCACATCCCTGTAAATCCTGGTCCATCCATTTCGCGTAGCTTCGAACATAAATACGCCCACCAGACCAAATACAAAGAAGGTCATGAAGGAATACTTGATTTCATGCAGTATGTTCTTACCTGTAGGTCTGCGATCCGGTTGAATGTATTTGTGCTCCAGTCTGCGAGACAGAATCTTCCAGACGATAAGAAATGCCAGTCCAGCAATTATAATGTAACGCAGGGTCAGAATTCCGTATACCACAGAAAACCGCTCCAGCCATTCAACAAATGTAGTATTCCAGTCCATTCCTGATTCCTGATGCCACAGGCCTTATTTACTGATTGGACGGAAGAGGGCCCCGGGGCACAAGAAAAATTAGAGGGAAAATCTGGGGAAGGAGAAGTTCAGTCCACTTTGAATTCTATCTTTCGGATAACATCCTTGTGAGGAAAGGAGCGAACGCCGGTGGCAGGTCCTTCCATACCGGTGTACCAGCTGCCATCTTCCTTCTTGTAAAGATCCATCCAGTAGGTAAAGAATCGGACCCGACCGTTATCATTTTCCAGATAGAAGCTTTGCCAGAAGGAAGGTAAACCGTTGTTTACCTGTAGCTTGTAGCCATCCTTGAGCTCAATGCGAAACGACGTCACTTCAAAGCGGTAAACATCGCCCTGCTTGTTTTCTCCAACCTTGACGGGCTCCCATTTTTGAAAATGCAGGGCGCGTACATCCCGGGCACGGATGGTTTTCTCATACTGGACACCGTCCCGATTGTGCTGGAAGATAAAGGATTCAGGCGCGGTAAACTTACTCTTGCCAGAAACCACCCGATCGTCGCCCAGAGTTATTTCGGCCGTGGCGGCATACTCGCGCATCTCCGGTCCGTCTTTATCTGGCTTTTCTTCAGCTCCAAGAGCTACCGATGCCAGAAGTAGTAGGACAAGAAGTCTGGACTGTCTCAATCCACCCGCTTTCATTCAAATTAGAGCATTCCTCTCAGTGAGCTGGCAATCCGTTCCACATTATTCGCTGTAAGTGCAGGATACACAGGAACGCAAACTGACTTCTGATAGATTCGCTCGGCGTTGGGAAATTCCAGTCTTGCAAGATCCAGAAAATGATGCAGAGGCTCCGGAATCCTGGTTATTCCTATTTGCAGCGAGTTGTAGTATCGTTCTACTTCGTCGTGGGTTTTGCCCACAACTACAGGAAAGAGATGATAGCAATCTATGCCCGTTTCTTTGAAATAGGTTTCATGCCTGGTCTGTCGCAGTGTTTGTAGATACTTCTCTCCAATTTTCCTGCGTCGCGAAAGAGTGAGGCCCAGCCGATTGAGCTGAATCAATCCCATGGCTGCCTGGAAATCCTCCAGGCGATAGTCGTAGGCCACATTCTTTTTATCTCGCTTGCTTCCGTATCGGAGGCTGAGCATCTTTTTCTGATATTTGGGCTCGGACGTTACCACCATGGCCCCATTTCCTGTGGTTACCAGGTCATATTCCGAAAGTCCGCATACAGCAATATCGCCGGTCTGGCCGGTATAGAGTCCGTCGTTATCGGCTCCTGGCATACCGGTAAAGTCTTCCAGAAGCAGAAATCCATTCTCTTTTAGCCAGGAAGCGTTCAGCGGGTTGCGACTGCCGTAGGTATGATCCAGTAGAAAGACTCGCTTGAAATCTTTTTTCTCTTCCACGCGAAACGTAGGATCCTCGGAAACAGGTCCCTGCTCATTTTCGCGGGCCAACAGATTTTGAATACTTTCCTGGTCTACGTGGAAGGATCCCCGGGCCGGATCCAGTAGACGGGGAGTGGCGCCTACATAGCGGCATGCATCCAGCGCAGAAATGGAAGAAAGTGCATTCATCCAGATTTCATCGCCGGGTCCCACTTCCAGGCCAAGAAAGGCCAGATGATAGGCAGCCGTAAGTGAGTTTACAGCCAGTGTATGTTTGTAAGATGCTACCTGTGCGAAGGACTTTTCAAAGCGTTCGCAAATGGAGCCGGAACCCAGTCTATCCTGGATAAGGCAGTCAAGGACAGATTCCAGTTCTTCCTTGCTGAGTGCCGGTCTCTGGGCCTCTATAGGACCAGGTTTCTTTTCTGTTCGATAAATTCCAGCCAGAGCCATACCATTCCTTTGGGGGCTTTATTGGCAAAGGTTAGCAACTTCCTGCCCCTTTGCACAGCCTCTTTCTGTCCCCTGTAACTGGATTATGTCACATGATGTGTCAAGATAAAATCCCGTAAGTACTACAAATTTGTTGGCTGTCCAGGCCCTGCAAGCACCAGATCCGCCTTCTGTTCCGAGGAGATCGAATACCCACCACCGGTATTTCCCGACCCTGCAGGCAGCAGCACACTTCGCCCGGGAAGCAATTCAAACACTTCATTCTCTGTCTGGATTCTGGCCGTGCCGGAAAGGGATAATGCAATCACGGGAAATAGATTCCGGGGCAGGGTAACGCCTTCTGCGCCGGTTTCCATTGTCCAGACCTGGAAATCCTCCACCGGAGGCTGATAGATGCGAATTTTTCCCTGATTCCGAGGCTCAATGGTGTCCGGGGGGCCCATTCTGTAATGGAGCATATCCACCAGGGTATCCACATCCACGAATTTGGGAGTGAGTCCTCCGCGTACCACATTGTCCGAGCAAGCCATACATTCAATAATGGCTCCTTGAAGATAGGCATGGGGCTCACGGGCCCCCATGAACAGGGACTGTCCTGGATGGAACTGCAGTAGATTCAAAAGGAAAATGGAAAACAGCCCGGGATCTTGAAAGCCATACAGCTGACAGAATCTCAGGAAATACGAATCCGATGGGTCCTTCTGTGAACTTGCTTCAATCCGGGAATGCAGCTTCCGGGCGATTTCCTCGATTTTGTGTCCGGGGAGACGGTAGAGAAATTCAAAGGCCTGTTTCAGGGCCTGTCTGGCATTGCCGTTGCTTTCCAGTAGCCCGGGCAGGATTTCCTGTAGCTCCGGATGCCTGGTCAGATTTTGCTGAATTCTAGAAAGCTCCTGGAAACCGGCCATGGCGGTAAAGCCTGGCCTTAGACAGATTGCGATCTCTGGCTTGTGATTGGAATCTGGATAGTGCTCTGGATCCCTATCATGTAAGGTTCTGGCCAGTTCCCGATCCGGATGGGCCTGGATGGAAAGCGGACTCTGGCTTTCCAGGATTTTCAGGAGGTACGGTAGTTTGCCTTGTTTTGCGAAGGGGCCCAGGATGTGCTCTGGTTCCCGGGCAATTTGTTCGTTCAGGGCAGAGCCATCCGGTAGCAGCGAACAGCCCGAGGGATGATCACCGTACCATAATTCTGCATAGGGGCCCGGCGGAATCTCTCCCCCTGTGTTTTTTCTTAATAGATCGGCAATAGCCCCTTCTGGATCCTGCGATCCCCAGGCGTAGTCCTTCAGGGCCGGAAATATAGGATAGAAGGCAGAACCTGTATTCATGCCTGGCTGGCTCCGAATACCTCGGTGCTGCCAGCAGGTCCTGGACCTTTAATTGCGTTTTGCTGCATTTGCGGACCCTGGATGATTCGACCCTCGGGCTGGGTGTTCATACAGCCGCTGCTTCCGAAAACCCGGAAGCAAAAGGTAAAGAATGCCAGATAGAGCAGTAACTTCAAAAAGAAGAAACCATCAAAGGGAGGAGAGAAATCCTCCTGCAACATGCGACCGATTTTCTCGAAAAAAGCCACGATACCATTCTTGGCCGCCTTGCCAGATAGGAAAGTAGATTTAGCCTGGTTTTAATGGGGCATGAAGGCCTTTTAAAAGACTATCTGGAACTGGTCCGGTCCAATACAGGATGGCATTCAGATTCCCTGGATCTGTTCCAGAAAAAGCTGATGAACTGGCTAAAACATGGCCTGGTGGTGGCTGCATCCGGAGGTCCGGATTCTCAGCTACTGGTTTATCTTCTATATTCTGTGTCGCGCAATTTGTCGGTTCGCCCGGCCATTACATTCCATCTGGATCATGGGCTCAGGGAACAGTCCGCTGGAGATGCCGATCTGGCAAGACAGACTTCCGCATCTCTGGATTTGACGCATTACGAGGAGTATCAGGATGTAGAGGGTTTCGCTCGAAGAATGAAAATGAATCTGGAAGCGGCGGCCAGATTCTTGCGTTATCGAGATCTATTTCGTGTCTGCAAATTGAGTGAATCTGAATACTGTGCCACCGGCCACCATGCCGGCGATTTTGTGGAAACGGCCTTGCAAAGATGGATTCGTTCTTCTTCCCGGGAGTTGAAAGACATTCTGCCTGTGGAAAGCCAGATGCCCGTATGGTCTTCGCTTCGAAAAAGCCGACGATTTCTGGGACATTTGAACATAGTCCGTCCGCTGCTTTTGATTCATCGTCATCAAATTATGGAGCTAATTCAGGCTCATTCAATTCCATTTGTACACGATGCAAGCAATCAGGACCCTACCTATTTGAGAAACTTCCTGAGGTCGGAAGTACTACCTGCACTTTATGATCGAGGATTGAATCCGGCATCTCTCTGGTCAGTAAATCATGATCCTCTGCAGCAGTTGGAGCATTCCGGCGGACTGGCCAGGGAGCCTCAGCCTTTTGTGCGAATACCCGGACCGCTCTGGAAATCAGGCACGCTTTCTGAGCTGGCCACATTGCTGAGGCTTTCCTTGAAGAGTTTGTGTGAAGAGATGATCACCGGGCCCATGGTTCAGGAAATCTATTCCGGACTGCAAAACACCCGGCATCGCTGGATGAGGGTGCAGAATACCGAGCTGGAATTCTGGTGCGCCGGGCAGGATTTATGGATCTATCGCCGCAACGGAGAGATAACCAGACCGCCGCGGATTGAAAGACTGACTACTCCGGGACCGTCAGATTCCACACCGGAAGATTCCAGAGAGTCTGTTTCCATGGAAAATCACTCACGGGAACAGGGGTCTCAGATTTCGCAGTCCACGGGAATCCAGGCAAATTCCTCCAGCGAATTTGAGTCCGATGCCTCTGAGAAGTTCATGGATCACACCTGGAAGATAGAATGGCTGGGAACAAAAAGACTGTACCACGGGGTCCAGGGAGCACAGCCGGCATCCCGTGTTTCCCGTTATCGATTCAAAACAGAAAGCGGAATGCATACTGGAAAAATCAAAACACTGTTTCAAAAGGAAAGCCTTCCTCCGCCTGTGCGGGAAAACCTTCCTGTAATTGTAGACGGGCAGGGCTATGCAGTCCGGGCCTGCCTCTCTTTTCTTGGACAGCAGGACCGAATATTTTTCCTTGCTTGACTTTTGGGCATCTCGGGTAGAATAGCAGGCCGAGCCATGACACAGAGGCGTTTCTTTCAAAGTCCCGACTGGCGGGAATTTCTGGGCAAAGACCTGGACTACTTTCTATTTCGCGGGGTCACCCATGGATTTCTGGATGCCATGCGAGACTTCACAGACCTTCAGGTAGAAGGACTGGAAAACCTGCCACGCACCGGTCCTGTAATCGTAGTTCCCAATCATAGCGGAGTGCTGGGCTGGGATGCAATGGTATTGCAGAACGAAATTCTAAAAAAAGCCAGACGCATGCCGCGAACCATGAGCCACAATTACTGGCATAAAGATGGATTCCTTAAAATGGCCAGCGCAAAACTGGCCTACATACCCCAGGATTTTAAGATCGCAATACGGGTCTTGAGAAAGCGAAAGCTATTGATCCTGTTTCCGGAAGCAGAGGCTGGAAACTTCAAATCCAGTATAGAGATGTACCAGCTCAAGCCTTTCAATCCAGGTTTTATTTCTCTGGCTATTATGACCGGGGCCACCATCGTTCCGGTCTCCATTCTGGGTGCCGAGGAAACGCATCTGAATCTGGGTACGCTGGATTGGACAGAGAAGTTCTTTGGTGCGAAAATACCGGTACCTATAAATCTGATTCCACTACCGGTACAATGGAAGATTTGTTTTCTAAAGCCAGTGACGCTTAATGGCTTTGGAAAGAAGGATGCTCGCAATATTCGATTTCTGGAGGAAGCGGCGGAAATCGTAAGGATGAAAGTTCAGCACCGAATTAACCGGGAACTTGTAGAAAGAGGTATATTCAAATTCACTCTGGACGGCTAAACGGGATTGGAGCTGAAAGGGGATCCAGGAAGCTCTCTGCCCTGGAATGAGGGAGCTACAGATCAGGAGGAATGGCATGTCAATGATCGATGAAATCAAGGACCATGGACTGAAAGAGAAACTACTACGCCGAACCCAGAAGATGCTGGAAGCGAAGGTTTCGGATGTAATGACTCGAGATGTTGTTACCTGTGATGCACGAGATCCTGCGGCTGCAGCGGCGCGGATCTGTCTGGAGAATGGTTTTCTGGGAGTGCTGGTAATGCGAGATGGTGTTCCACTGGGAACCATTACCGTGTTCGACTTGCTCAGGCTGTCCTATGAAGATTCCCTGGATATTGAGCGGAACTTTCTTAAAGTCACTGTGGAGCAGGTAATAGAAGGAAAGGAAATGGTATCTGTGCCTCCGGATGCATTCCTGCGCGAAGCGCTAAATCTGATGATTTCCAAAAAGGTGCGAAGTCTTCCTGTGATTGACGATGGCAAGATTATGGGTATTCTGTCCTATGTAGATATGGTACGCTGGTATCGTCGCACGCATGATGAGGTCCGAACCGGAAAAATTTGATCCCTTTTTTGCTCCCGATCCTGACTGGGTGGATCGAGAGAAAAAGAAAGCTCGTAAATTAAAGGACAGTCCCTGGTGGAAGAAAAAGAAATCCACCGGCAGATGCCACTACTGTCATCAGACTTTTAAACCGTCCGAGCTAACCATGGATCATATCATTCCTTTGTCCAGAGGCGGCTCCTCGGAAAAGTCCAACATCGTTGCCTGTTGCAAGGAATGTAACAGCAAAAAGAAATATTATCTTCCCCATGAATGGCAGGAGTATCTGGAATCCATGGCGCCATCTACCAATCCATCGCCTTCTGGCACAGATTCTTCGCAGGAAACTTGAGGCTTTCTAACCGGTGACCGGTGATCAGCTTATGAAGTCACAAGACCACTTTTCCGAAGGTCCGGATTCGTCGATTCCGACGGGCTTTCGTCCCTGAATAAAAAGAAAAAGGGCCGCTGAATGCGACCCTGATTCCTTCTTATCCTGTTTCGATATTCAAACAGGGCTCTCCGTGCTTAGATATCGATTCCGTAGCTGAAGGCAAAATAGGCAAAGCCTTTGGTCTGAGTTTGTTCCTGGAAATCCCAGAAAACAATATCAGAGATGATTTCATCTACAGTTGCGTTGATCCCGGAGGAATTGGTGCGAATTGCCAGGTTATAGTAGCCTGGATAGCTGGTCTTCTGCACCTCTTCGCGGATTCCTACCTGGATATATGCATTCTTGTTGATGTCATACTGAATGCCCAGGGTATACCTGGAAAATTCCACCTGGTAGCTGGACTCTGCTCGGTCGTATCTCAGCACTCCATCGGTTTGCAGTACGGTTTGTTCGAACTCCATGCTGCCCCCGAAATTGGGAAAGATGGAAGTAGTCATAAAATCCACATACAGTGCGATTTGAGGCATCAGATAGAATTTGCCACCAACAGCGATGTAGCTTCCTCTTGCATTTCCGGAGAATGGGCTATCCAGACTGATGGCAGAGGGGCTACCGATGGTAAGTTCATCGTAATTGAATTCCTGGGTATGCCAGCGAAATCCCAGCCTGGGAGTAATGAACAGCTTATTTCCTACGAGAGGGATTTCATATCCAGCTTCCAGTTCCCAGTCGGTTGTGGCAAAGTCTTCCAGAGTTACCAGCGCCACAGATCCTGTGCTTATACCGTTAAAGGAGTATTCCGGTGCGTACCGAATGTAGTTTGCAGTGATGACCAACTGACCGGATCCCATGGGCTTGAAGTATTGCAGGCCCAGCGGATAGACAGTAGTGGTGTCCTTGTTGGACCATGCCAGGTCAATACGGCTTGTGGGCTCAACCAGATCGTCCAGAAGTAATCTACTTTCCAGTTCTGGATCCAGCTCCCCGGGCCACAGACCTACATTTAATCGTATTTGATCCGCAGAAACCGTAGAAACGGTCATTGCAGCCAGCAAAAGAACAAGTTTTCTTGCTCGTTGTATTGCCTTCATAAAGATATCCTCCGAATCTTGAGGTAAGACTATCGGAAGATTCCGGGTCCGGCTTTGGCGGGTCCACCAAAAAACCGTATGCTATTAAAAAGTAAAAAAGCTTACCTACCTGGTTTCCTTCTTCTGATGTTAATGGTTCCTTCCCTGCCGGCAGAAGATGGAAACGGAACCGGCTGGAAGGATCGTCCGGTGCAGGCCCTGGTAGCAGCTCTGGATTCAAGCCTGAATTACCCGGTGGGAATGTATTCCGGAAAGATTACGATCATAGATGAAAAAGGCCGACCCAACATGCAGGATTTTCAGATGCATGTTTCCGAAAAAGGTCGCTTCCTGGAATTTACTTCGCCCGCTCGGGGCGTAACCCTTCGCGTGCTTTATCTTCGACAGGGGGAAGAGATCTGGGTCTGGGATGCCAGGCGCAGGGATCTACTCCAACTACGAGGAGCAGATCAATACAAAGCCATTATGCGATCCGGCCTTTCTTTCAGAGATCTTTCCGGGGCAAGTCTGGAAGCGAATTACCATCCGGCGAATGTGGCCAAAGAGGTTAAAATTGAAGGTGGTGAGTCCGCCATCAATTACTCATTGATTCCCATGTTACCATCTTCTTATGGGAGGATCTCTGTTATTCAGGATCCGGGAAACCTGAGGCCCATGCGACTGGATGTTTATGATCAAAATACTGTGCTCTTCAAGACAATGGAGATAAGCTATGATATTCCGGTGCTTCATCTGGGCAAAAAGAAAGATGTAGTTCCCTCCTGGCCTGTGCGATGGGAAGCTCTGGATCTGGAAACCGGAACCATTACCAGACTGGAAATATACACCTTTGACGACACACTGGAGATTTCTGATTCCCTGTTTCGCCCGGACTATCTTAATCGGTAATCTCTGAGCAAGATCCAGGACCATTACTATGTTTTTTGATGATGCATTCAGTCTCTTTCTGCAGAGTATTGGACGTAGCGAAGAGATAGACTTCTATCTCAAGAAGTTTCGCCAGAGTGGCAGCGATCTGTTCGCACTTATTGTTCCAGATGCAGAAAGCGTTTCCCAGGCGCCGGAGATGTTGCGCACTCATCTGTACTTCTTGAGCCGACTGGGGCTGTTCCCGGCAGTTCTACTCACCGAGCCTGTGGCTTCCGGACAGATCCATCATTTTCAGGATGATCGAACCTTCCGGATTGAAACCTGGAAAAAGGAAGAAGCAAACTTTTCGCTAACAGCACCGGAGGATCATCGAACTCTCAGAGTGATTCATAGTGAGCGGGGTCTTCTGGATACATTGCATCGACTTGTGCCTTCGCAGTGCAAGCGTATTCACTTTGTTCGGCTGGCCGGTGCCATTCGCACGAATTCGGGGGAGTCCCTGTTCCATTGCAATCCGGAAGCAAATGTGCGATGGGAAGATGGTGCCATCTTAAATCTGTGTAGAGAATTACTGAGTAATGATTCCGGCATCCACCTGTCTGTAACCACTCCCTTTGACCTGCTAAAGGAGATTTTTACTGTCAAAGGTGCAGGAACCATCGTAAGGGAAAGAAGCGAGATCAATCTGTTTCATTCCATGAATGGCGTAGACAGGCAACGACTGGTGGCATTGCTTCAGGAAAGCTTTGGCCGCCGTTTGAACGATGAGTCCATCCTGGATCGAATGATCGAGATGCATATTGATTCGCGCTACAGAGGTGCTGTGCTTCTAGAAGATTACCAGGGAATGCGTTATCTTTCCAAATTTGCAGTGGGTCTGCAGGCTCGTGGGGAAGGTGTGGCCCAGGAACTCTGGGATTCTGTGCTGGCTCAGCCGGGGCCCCTTTTCTGGCGTTCTCGCAGAAAAAACACCATTCATCGCTGGTACGAGCGTCTTGCAGATGGGTTTCACAGGCTGGATTACTGGACGGTTTACTGGAAGAATACTTCCTCAAACCGGATTCCGGAGCTAATCGAATATGCCAGTAATCGGCCGGAGGATTTTTCTGATTTTTCTTTGCCCGCAGAAGGTGAAATCGAGAATGACCATTGATTATGGCTTTCCTGTCTCATTGTCTCTTTCCTGAAAATTCAGCAAATCCCGGTAAGCGAAAATTAGAGTCTAAACGATCCTTCTCTCCGTTCGGAGGATTATACTTCCTGCGAAATACGAAAGCATTTCTATCCAGATACAGGGTTCTCACTGGATTGTTTATTGGATTTATTTTCTTTCCTCTGTTGCCTCCTCCACAGGCGAGGGATCTAACCGATACTTTGCGCTCCTATATCCCTTCCTTGATGGAGGATCAAAATATCCAGGGTGTGCAGGTTTTCGTATTTCGCCCCGGTCGGACCTACGCCGAAAGCTTTGGTGTTGTAAGTTCTGAATCCGGTGAAAAGCTTACGAACGATACAGCGTTCGCCGCCGGAGCTCTACGAGCACCCCTATCTGCGTATGCCTTCCTTTCTTATCTGCAATCCAGAAACGTTGCCCTGGATCAGGACATTTCCATTCCTTCCGGGCAGGTCACTTCCGAGCAATTGCTTCTGATGACAGCGGGACTTCAAAGCACCCATGAAGGACTACTATCGCCGGGAGTGCAGGAATCCGTAGAGAAGATTCGTAGCGAACTATTGAAAGAAACCATGGAGCAGACCCTGCCTGCAGGAAAGCACTATGTTTATGCACCCCAGGGCTATGAATGGCTATTTCGATCCAGAGAATTGAATCCCAACGAACTGGTAAGAAATGAAATCCTGAATCCTGCGAATATGGAAAACACCTTCTTTTACGATGAAAAGGAAGGACGAAAACTGGCACAGGGTTATGAACCCAGAGGAAAGACCCCTGCACCCATAGATTTACCCCGGGTAGCATTCAATAGCTACCTGGATTTGCTCACCACAGCCCAGGATTACGGTACATTTCTACAGAAACTTACAGGCGAAGCGCGGTCTGGCGGAGAAGTGGCCCGGTATATGCTGGATCGTCGCTGGCAGACCTCTGCGTCTGGCGGTAGAAGTCCAGGCTTCTACTATCACAGATTATGCGGACCTTCAGGTCCTGGATTTTATCGAATCCTTTCTCAGTACCCGGGATTTGCCTCCGGTGCTATATTCACCGACGATGGGCGGGGAGCAGTGGTGCTCTTGAATGCCAGGCAGCAGATTACCTTACAGAAGATTCTGGATCGAATTATGTTGGATCTTTATCCTGAGTGCCGGGAATTCCTGGATAAAGTTCAGCCAGGGTATTATCCTGATAACGTAACACCGGCCATGCTCGAAGAGCTTACCGGCTATTACAGACCTAGATATCTACTTACCGGATCTGCAGATGTCTTTCGTTTTCTGGCGGATACCCATCTGGATCTGGAAGACAACAGGGTACGGTTTTCCGGATTCTTTGAGACCGAACCTTCCATTCATCTGGTTCCCCTGGCTCCGGATCTATTTATGGCCCGGGGAAAGGCCGGCATGGACGGCTGGATGGTTCGAGTAGTACGAGATTCCGACGGAGATGTTACCGGCCTGCAGACCGATCTGATGCCCTACGATAAGGTGAATGTAATGTTTTCCATTGGCGGGATTGTTGGATTTTCAGTTCTGGGTCTTGTAATGCTTGCCATCGGAATGGTCTGGTTTTTTGTGCGGCGAAGGGAGTCCTGATCATGAACAAACCCAAACATGTTGTCATTATAGGGGGAGGTTTTGCTGGAATCAATGCAGCCAAGCGTCTGGCCAAAGAGGATGAAGTTACAGTAACCCTCATCGACAGAAGGAATCATCATCTTTTTCAACCACTTCTGTATCAGGTAGCCATGGCCGCCATCAGTCCGGCGGATATTGCCGTTCCCATTCGTTCCATTGTTTCTGGATACGACAACATCGATGTACTCCTGGGTGTGGTGACAGGGGTGGATCTGAAAAACCGCAAGGTAAAGTGTGACTTTGGAGACGTAGACTACGACTATTTAATCTCCTGCGCAGGTGCCACCCATAGCTATTTTGGAAACGATCAGTGGGAAGATTTTGCTCCCGGATTAAAATCCCTGGAGGAAGCTACCGAGATTCGCAAGCGGATGCTGATCGCCTATGAACTGGCAGAACGCGAAACGGATCCTGCTGTTCAGAAGGAACTTTTAACCTTTGTTATTGTGGGCGGTGGCCCTACCGGTGTGGAACTGGCCGGGGCCCTGGGCGAAATCAGTCGCTACACCCTGGAACGGGATTTTCGTAATATTGATCCGCGAAGAACCAGAATCATTCTGGTTGAGGGAGCCTCTCGTATTCTCAATCAGTTCTCGGAAGAGATTTCCGAACATGCCAGCCGGGAGCTGGAAAGACTGGGAGTTACCATCTGGACCAACAGTATGGTTTCTGACGTGGATGAGCACGGTGTGGTTGTAGGCGAAGAGGTCATTCGGGCTCAAACAGTGCTCTGGGCTGCTGGAGTAAGACCTACGGAAATTAACTACACACTGGATACGGATCTGGATCGCGGTGGTCGCGTCGTCGTTCAGAGCGATCTGAGCCTGGAGAAATATCCTGAGGTATTTGTGGTAGGTGACCAGGCATCCTTTTCTCACACCAGGGATGGAAAGCCTCTTCCCGGTCTGGCTCCGGTAGCCATTCAGCAGGGCAGGCTGGCAGCCACCAATGTTCTACGCACCATTGCAGGAAAGACCAGAAAGCCATTTTTCTACAAAGATAAGGGCATCATGGCCACCATCGGAAGGGCCTCGGCCGTTCTGGAAGTGGGCAAACTGAAGATGAGTGGATTCTTTGCCTGGATCGCCTGGCTTATTGTCCACATATATTATCTCATCGGTTTTCGCAACCGTATGATGGTTCTGGTGCAATGGGCCTGGTCCTACATGACGGTGCGAAGAGGGGCTCGCTTGATTACCAGCAAGATCTGGAAAACCCGGGAATGGGAGATGTCTATTGCCCGGGGCAATGCATCTCAAGCCAAGAAAAGGGTAGGTCTTACAGGCAAGAGGATTGCTAAAAAGGGGACTTCTGCAAAAAAGAAATCCTCCAAAAAAGCATCCAAAAAAGCAGCGAAGAAATCCTCAAAGAAGAAGTGAGCCCTGGAAAATGGGGAACGGTCCGCGCAGATTGATTACTTTCTGCTACGATTGGCTTCTTCGCGAATGGTAGCCTTTTCTCCGCGACCGCCACCCAGACCCAACCGATCTCCTTCGCCCAGGAGCATTCCAAAGATTGGAAAGGAAAGAGCCAGTTCGTGCAGAGCCAGGGCTGTAAGCCAGGACAGTGGAATGACTACCTGTGTTTGATACCATGGATGCAGGAATCTGGTAGCTTCGATCCAGAGTGGATGAAGCAAATATACCAGAAAGCTGGCCCTGCTTAGCTTTTTTACCCAGGCAGGCGAAGAGCCTTCGGGCAGCGCGACCAGAAACAGAATCAATGCTACCGCATAGAGAGCTACTGATATTCTCCACACTCTTCCGGCAGGATCCGGATGCAAACCGGTCTGATATCCAAGCACAAAATCATTGAATACCAGAAGGAACCCGCCCACTACCAGTGCGAATCGAAGAAATAGATGAAAGGAGTTTCTTCCTGCGAACTGCTTCAGTACGCCTGAAAATCCCTTAAGATCCTCCGAGTATTTCAATTTCAGAAAGGAATGCCTTTGAACGATCTCGGGCAGCCAGAGCCCGGCCATAAAGAAAGGCACCGCAAATGCGAAGTACTCCAGCCATATGACGCTGCCGGGACTATCTGCGCTCCCTGGCTTTTCCATGGCCAGATTTCCTAGATCCGAAAGCCTAAAACCCAGCATCACCGGAAGTGGTGCACTGTAGCGAAAGGAGTTGATCAAATGAAGTCCAATTCCCAGACCCACCAGCGTCATAAGATAGGAAGGTTTGTAAGGAATCTCGCGTAGCAATGGATAGCAAATGTATAAATATAGAAGAACAGCGACGAAATAAAGATGATAGTGAGCCGTTCCTGCAAAAAGCCAGGCTACTGGATCCAGGATTCCAAAGGATTCACCGGAAATCAGGAAAAACAGCAGGGAAAATAGCAGGAACGGAGGGACGATTCGGAGCAGCCGGCTGCGGTAGAATCCAGAAATCGTGAGTTTTTCCTTCTTACCGGAAAAGGCTACTCCTGAAAGGAAGAGAAAGAACAGCACGGACGGCTTGCCCAGCTGATTCACTATGGCTGAGATATGGGCCAGCATTCCCCCGGATGCGCTGGCTGAGGACACAAAAAGTGGCCAGCTCACGTGATTGAACACGATGCAAGTAACGGCAAAAATGCGGAGCAGATCTGTAGCAATCCGACTCACAATGCACCAAATTTATATGGTGCGCTGCACGGCAACTCATTAAATCGACCGAAAATTCGGATTCTGTCCCTTTTCCCCGGAAAATCCCGGGAAGGAGCAGACCAGATCGGTGAAATCAATGTCTCGAGCCCTGCGCGCCCTAATTTCAATACCTCTGCACTGGCAAATCCTGGCCGCCCTGATTCTGGGAGCCCTGTATGGTTTCCTGCTGCCCCAGGAGGCCGGCTACATTACCTGGGCCGGTGATCTCTTTCTGAGAGCCCTGAGAATGATTGTGGCTCCACTAATTCTATGCTCCATCATTAGTGGCGTGGCGGGCCTGAAAAATATGGGTTCCACCGGCCCGGCATCCGGCGATTCCAGCCAGAGCTCCGGTGCAGCCGGTGCTCTGGGTAGGCTGGGCCTGAAAACCCTGACCTACTATGCAATAACCAGTCTTCTGGCCATTACCACAGGCCTGATTCTGGTTAACTTGATTCAGCCCGGGGCCGGTATGGAGCCTCCCGCACTGCAGGATTCTTCTATAGAAGTAAAGCCGCTGGGACAAACGCTTCTGGAAATCGTACCTCGAAATGTCTTTCAGGCACTGATGCAGGATGATATGCTGAGTATCATTTTCTTCGCATTTCTGGCAGGCGCTGCCATGCTTCGCATGGAGCATGAAAAGGGAGATACCCTGATTCGATTCTTTCAGTCTGCCTTTGAATTGATGATGCGAATCACGGACTGGATTGTTCGATTTGCTCCGCTGGGTATTCTGGGTATTGTAGCTGGAGTGGTTTCCGAGAAGTATCTGGAAGGAAACCTTCTTGAGTCTGTTCGA
This sequence comes from Spirochaetaceae bacterium, assembly GCA_002729885.1. Taxonomy (GTDB): domain Bacteria; phylum Spirochaetota; class Leptospiria; order Leptospirales; family Leptonemataceae; genus UBA3465. The sequence continues at coordinate 10,083 of PBUB01000013.1, read as the reverse complement.
AGCGTTGGCACATACATGGCGGTGGTAATCATTGCCCTGTTCGTGCATGCCTTTATTACTCTCTTTGCCATCCTGAGATTCTATGGCGGAATCAATCCACTCCGTCATCTGAAAGCTATGGGTTCCGCATTGCTGATGGCATTTTCAACTTCCAGCTCCAGCGCCACTTTGCCACTGACCATGGAATGCTGCGAAAAGCAGGGAGGTATCTCCAATCGCACTACCAGCTTTGTGCTACCTCTGGGAGCTACTGTCAATATGGATGGAACGGCCCTCTATGAATGCGTAGCCACTCTGTTTATTGCCCAGGCATCTGGAATCGAACTGAGTCTTACCCAGCAATTGATTGTAGTTTTTACAGCCCTGCTTGCTTCAGTTGGTGCGGCTGGAATCCCCATGGCCGGCCTGGTGACCATTACCATCATTCTATCTGCTGTGGGATTGCCTGCGGAGTCCATTGGATTGATTATCACAGTGGATCGCATTCTGGATATGTTTAGAACAGCGGTGAATGTGTGGAGCGATTCCTGCGGCGCAGCGGTAATCGCCAGAAGCGAAGGAGAAGGCATCTACGGAACGTCTGCAGGTTAGGAGCTTGTCAGCCCTCCGGTGCCAGTTCCGAGAGTTATCCATCCATTGGATATTAATCAAACGAAAATCCGCTCCTGCGTTCATCGAATGATCTATACATAGAGCCGCGCAAACTTGCGACAATGAATGACAAATTCAATCATGCATCGGTGGTGGATTTTCTCTAACCGGTGATGAGCGAGCCCACTTGATAAACGATCAGGCCTGCGACATAGGCAAGAGCTGTCATGTAGAAGAAGGTAAACACCGCATACTTCCAGGACCCCAGCTCTTTTTGCACAACTACCAGCGTACTCATGCACTGAGCACATAGAGCAAAAAATACCATCATGGTAATCGCATGCAGTGGTCCATAGAGGGGGTTGCCTTCACTATCCCGGGCCGAGGAAAGACTCAGTTTCAGTCCTTCCTCTTCGTCGGATGCATTGTAGATGATTCCCAGCGTAGACACAATAACCTCTCGTGCAGGAAAGGCGCTGAGTAGTCCCACCGTCAATTTCCAGTCGAATCCCAGCGGGGCAAAAGCAGGCTGAATCCATTTACCGGCCATTCCCAGATAAGATCCTTCCAGTCTGGCGCTGGCCAGAGCTCGTTCCTTTTGTGCTTCAAGTTCTTCTATGGCCCGGGAATCGTCCGATTCCGAACCCGGATTGCTGGATTCAGTCTCTACCTGTTCCATCAGGGAACTGTATTTTGCTTCCACGCCCTCCATGGCCGGATTTGTGGATGGAAAGTAGCTAAGGGCCCAGATCACAATGCTGAGGGCGAAAATTACCGTGCCGGCCCGGACCACAAACTTCTTGGCTGCCTCATAGACTCGAATAGACACATTCTTGATCATGGGCATTCGATACGGAGGCATTTCCAGAACAAAGGGGGAGGGAGGAGTTTTCAGAATTCCTCGATTCAGTATGAAGGATACAGGTAGAGCTACAATCAGACCGATGAAGTGCATGGCAAAAAGCATGGCACCGGCCACAAAGGGGCCGTAGTCCGGCTCAATGAATGCCCCTATGAATAAAACATAAACCGGCAATCGAGCCGAGCAGCTCATCAATGGAGCCACCAGGATCGTGGCCTTTCGCGCTCTTTCATCCCCTATGACTCGGGCCGACATCACACCGGGAATGGCGCATGCAAAGCTGGATAGCAATGGAATGAAAGATCGACCGTTCAGGCCGGTCCAGCCCAGCAGTCGATCCATCATAAAGGCTGTGCGAGCCAGATAACCGGAGTCTTCCAGCACAGCGATAAATGCGAATAGAATCATGATCTGCGGCAAAAAGACCAGAACTGAACCCACACCGGCCAGGACGCCATCTACCAGCAGAGATTGTAGCACCGGGGATCCTTCCAGTCCCGATCCAGCCAGATCACCCGCCGCAGAGAACAACCATTCAATCCCATCCATAAGTGGTCCGGCCCAGGCATAGATGGATTGAAAAACCAGGGCCATAATTGCCAGAAAGGATGCGAATCCTGTAAACTTTCCTGTGAGGAATCGGTCCATTCGGTTGCGAAAACCGGGCACAGGAGCAGAAACTCGTTGGATGGTACTTTCGCTAATTTTCTTGGACCAGGAATAGCGATTCCTGGTTAATACTGCAGGACTGTGGAGATTACCGGACTTTAGTTTTTCGATGGCTTCCTCGGCCAGTTCCAGTACCGCTTCATTGGGTTCCCATTGCCTTTCATCCTTTGGAAAGAAGAGAAGCTGAATGGCCTCCTGGCGGCTCAAATCATGATGCTTTCTTGCTTCGACCAGAAAATCCTCCAGAATGGATTCCAGAGGTTCTTCGTACTGCAAATGGCTGGAGGGTCTGGGAGACTCTACAACGAATCGATCCAGTTCCTTGCGAAACTCCCGTACCGATTGTCCGTCGCCGGCCACCACAGGAACTACCGGGCAACCCAGCTCTCTTTGCAGGGCGGCAACATCCAGCTTCTGTCCCGATTTTTCCAGAAGGTCCGTCATGGTCAGTGCTACCAGAACAGGGACGTCCAGTTCCCGGACCTGACTCAGTAGATAAAGATTTCGTTGTAGATTCGTGGCATCTGCCACAAAGACAATGTGTCCTGGTCGATCCAGTCCCTCCAGGCGATCCAGAAGAACTCTGGCAGATACCCTTTCATCTGGAGAGGCGGGTCGAAGGCTGTACAGGCCAGGAAGATCGATGACGGAAAAGCTATGCCGATTATAGTCCGAAGCCGGTACCATACCGGTTTTCTTTTCAACAGTTACTCCGGGATAGTTTCCGGTCTTCTGACGTGCGCCGCAGAGTACGTTAAATAATGAGGTCTTTCCTGTATTGGGATTTCCAACTAATGCAATTCGAACGGTCTGAGTGGTTGTTTCTGCCATTTAATGTATTGCCCTGGTTCTAGCCGGTCTGCATTTCGATTCGGCGTGCCTGCTCCATGCGAATACACATGGAGGATTCCATGACTTTCACTTCCAGAGGATCGCCCAGGGGTGCACGTTTCAAGACTTCTACGGTTTCTCCTGGAACAAATCCCAGTTCAGCCAGACGAAACAGAAATGGATCCGAATCATCCAGAAATTGAATTACGCCGGTCTGGCCCGGTTGCAGATCACCTAGATTCATTGGAACACCCGCAGGATGAAGAGCAACTGCCCGCTGGCTTTCTTGCCGCGCGAAACAGGTTGATGACTCGTAGAGCCAGATAGGTTCCGGCACCTGTTACCACCAGAGTTATGATTGCCATTTCCCAGTATGTCATCGTTACCTCGCGTCCTGCTGTCTTTTCCTTTATCCCGCAGAGTAGATCAACCCGGAAGCTATTACGGATCTCTGCCTGGAGGAACAACTCAGATCATTTCCTTCAAAAAAGAGCCCCTGGGTCCGTTCGTCAAATTTTTTTGAGAATCAGTCTCATAGTGCAGGGATGAAAAAAGCCGCAGAATTCTGCGGCTTGTAAAAACGGACCATGTTGGACCCTTTTAACGTTTGGAGAACTGAGTTCCTCTCCGGGCTTTTCTCAGACCGTATTTCTTACGTTCTACCATTCTTGGATCTCTGGTAAGCAATCCTGCCTTTTTCAGAGGCTCACGAACCTGGGGATTCTCGGACTGGAGTGCACGAGCCAGTGCCAGGCGAACCGCTCCAGATTGCGAGCTCACGCCACCGCCGCGAACATTGATCTTCAGGTTAACGGCACTTTCTTTTCCTGCCAGTTTCAGCCCTTCGGTAGCATGCTGCATCATTCGAGGCACAGTGAAATACTGCTCAATGGGCTTACCATTAACAGTAATCTGCCCATCGCCGCTGCTCATTTGCAATCTTGCCACGGAGGTTTTTCTTCTTCCCAGGTATGTTGTTTGTGTGCTTGCCATAGTCTTTAATTCTAGATGATTTCTCAGGTTCTGTGCGCTGGAGTCCAGGCTTCTGGTTTTTGAGATTGATGGGGATGCTCGGTTCCGGTATAGACCTTCAGGTTACGAAACATCTTTCTACCCAGAGAGCCTTTGGGTAGCATTCTACGCACCGCCAGTTCCAGAGCAGACACAGGATTCTTGTCCAGCTTCTCTCGTAGGCTCATGGAGGTAAGACCTCCCGTGTAGCCGGAGTGTTTGTGATAGATCTTTTGATCCAGTTTCTTACCGGTTACTTTGATCTTTTCTGCGTTTACAACAACTACGAAGTCTCCCACGTCCTGGTGGGTAGAGAAATCCACTCTGTGCTTTCCACGCAAGCGATAAGCAATTTGAGCAGACAGACGGCCCAGATTCTGCCCGTCGGCATCTACCAGGATCCACTTCTTAGTGATGTTCTTTTCCGCTGTTAGCGGGGTTCTCTGTGTAGGCAATAGATGGCTCATACTGATCTGGACAGGATTTAGTCTCCCTTCAGCCGGTCAATCTCCTTTTCCAGTTTTACCCGTGTTCGCTTCATGTTTTTCACATCTTCCAGAAGCGAGCCCAGTTGCTGTTTCAGATCTCCCAGGTTGGCCCCCGCTGGTGCTTCCGATTTCGAAGTTGGAGCCGTGGTTTTGCTGCTGCCGGAGGGGGATGTCGATTTTTCCGGCGCCTTCTTCTTAGAAGCCGATTTTTTGGCACTTTTTACGGGGGCAGAAGGGGAAGCCGATGGTGGAGTTTGCGTCCCGGAAGCAGGGGCCGGCCCTCCCATCTGAAGTCTGAGGGCCAGTTTTTCAATAAGCTCTTCTTTTTGTTGCTGTAGTTCTCTCAGGCGTGCCACCAGGCCCTGTAGCTGCTTCAATTTCTCTGTGCCTGCCTGAAGGCGAGCATCCAGTAGCTTGACCCTTTCTCCGGCCCTTTTGTGTTGCTTGCGAAGATCCTGGATTAATCGGGCTCTTTCTTTCCTGCGATTCTGGAGTTCCTTCTGCAACTTTCCATTTTCATCTTCCAGCTGCTTTAGCTGATCCAGAATCCTCTGAAAGTCTCCTGCCTGGGCCTGCTTATTTTCACTTTTCTTCTCTGCCAAGGGTTCCACTCCACGTGCCAGTCCACATTATGCCCCATTGCTCTGTGCAGGCAAGAAATTACCGATGCGCCTGAAATGTAGAGCCCCCCGGAAATGCATCCTGGAGTGGTGCTTCATGGTCAGGAGCCCAGGTACTTTCGTTTGGCCTTTACGTGCTCTTGAAATGTCTTTGAGAAATGATGGGAGCCATCGGGCTTCAATACGAAGAACAGAAAGTCCCCTTCTTCGGGATGAAAGGCTGCCTTCAATGCTGCCAGCCCCGGGTTGGAGATTGGCCCCGGTGGCATGCCTCCATGTTCGTAGGTATTGTAAGGGCTCTTGATCTGTAGATCCTTTTCGTAGAGTTTCTCTCTGGGTTTGGGAAGTAGATATTGAATTGTGGCGCAGGATTCCAATCGCATCCCTTTATCCAGTCGATTCATAAATACCCGGGACATATGGGGAAGCTCATCCTTCTTCGCAGCCTCCCTTTCTATGATGGATGCCAGTATGAGCTTCTTATGTAAATCTGCAGCCGACAGGTTTTCCGGAGGATCCGCCTTTTCCAGTTGTACAAAGAAACGCTGAATCATTGCCTCATGGATTTTTTCCAGAGGGTATCCATGGCTGATTGTGTAGGTTTCCGGAAACAGGTAACCTTCTGTAGACTTGGCCGGGATTTTATATTTCTTCAGAATTTCCGGATCTTCTGTGAGCTTGATGAATTGTTCTTCGTTCTCTGCGAAGCCCCGTTTCACCATCAACTCGGCAATCTGCCGGTTATGCCAGCCTTCGGGGATTGTGAATTGCACCATACGGACTCTTCCATCGGTGAGCACATCTGCCACTTCATGGGTGGACATTCCGTCGTTCAATTCGTAGGAGCCTGCTTTCAGTTCATCCTGAAGACCGGTGATGCGCATATACAGCTTGAAATAGTCCGCCGATCGAATGATGCCGGATTCGCTCAGGTCCCGGGCCACGCTATAGGCGCCAGAACCGTGCTTCAAATCGTATACTATCTTTTGCGATCCATCTCCAGCGGCGCGAGATGGACTTAAAAATTGCAGGTAGAGTATCAGGCCCAATCCTACAAAAACCAGGGCACCGGCCCAGTAACGAATGTCTTTAACCTTGTTCATCTTTCACTGCTTTCCAGGGCGCGGAAATTCTCGAGGTTCCCCGGAAGATTCCTTCTCTCCATAAGATAGTCGAACATTTGAGGGGCGAGCAATGAATTTACGGTCCAATTCGTAGATTTTCGCAAATTTGAGAAATGTGGAAAAAGCGGAGGCCATGGCAATGGCAAAGCCCGGAAATCCGTCCAGAAACCCTCTTTTGAATAAATATATCTCCCAGAACTTTCCCCAGGGCTTATAAAGCACCGGAAGCCAGCGAAATCGTCGGCCTTTTCGAAATCTTGTAAAAGCTACAATGGAGCTGAACTTATTTACGGTATCTACCTGGTGGGATAAATCCTTGAAGCTATAATGAATGATATCTCCCTTCAGGACGCCTCCGTTGCCCTGGATCTCCACGAAATCATGTGGATTCTCGCCGGCCCATTTTGCTTTTCCTTTGCGAAAGAGTCTAAATCGTCTCTGAGGATACCAGCCAGAATGCCGAATGAATCGACCCATATGAAAGGTAAGTCTTGCAAGTCTGTAACCGTTATTTTGTGTCTCTGATTCCTGTTTGAACTGGATGAGGCTGTTTTGTAGCTCCGGCGAAACCCTTTCGTCAGCATCCAGAGATAGTATCCATTCATGGCTGCAGCGCTCAATGGCTGCATTTTTCTGTTCTATGTGACCGTCAAAATCTCTGGCTTCAAATCGTACCCGGTCATAGCTTTTCGCTATGGCTTCTGTCTCATCCGTGCTGTGTGAATCCAGAATCAAAATTTCATCTGCGACCGGAAGACAGGATTCAATGCAGTCACGAATGTTCTTTTCTTCGTTGTAAGTAATTATGGCCGCTGAAAGTTTTTTCATTTAGCTCTTGTCCATCTGTCTTTTGCCTGTGGCATCTGAAAACTCCGAACAGTCCATTGCCGCTCGGATCTGAGTACAGCTTTTTACCGGCCGCACATCCCGGGAAAGCTACCTGTCTTTGTAATCGGGCTTTCTCTTTTCCTGGATGGCATCCATGGCTTCTTTGAAATCTGCACTTAGATAGTTCTCTGCCTGGCTGGAAGCTTCGTACTTTAGAGTCTGTTCCAGATTGGTGTCTCGGTACAGTCCCTGCTTGAGAGCTCGCACAGCTCCCGGGGCCGCACCGGCAATCTCTCTGGCAACTTCAATGGTTTTATCCAGAATTTCCTCCTGGGAATACACCGCATGGCAGAGTCCTCGCTCCAGCGCCTCCTTTCCGGAAATCTGCCTTCCTGTAAGTAATAGTTCCTGGGCCTGATGCAGGCCGGCTACGCTGCGCGCCAGAAAACTGGAGCCCATGCCTGGATGAATTCCGATGCGAACAAAGTTGAATGCATATTTTCCTTCAGGAACGAAATAGCGAAGATCGCAGGCCAGAGCCAGGGCCAGACTGGCGCCGATGGCATGGCCGTTTACGGCTGCCAGCACCGGAAATGGCATGTTGCGCACTTCCAGAAACAGTCTGTAGAATGACTCCATAAACTCTTCATTGTCTTTCTGGCTTTTCTCCATGAAAGAACGAAGCAGGCCCAGATCACCGCCACTGGAAAAAAGACCATTCTTGCCCGTGATGATGACAGCCCGGGGCAGAGGGTCCTGGGAGGCCAATCGATGCAGTTCACGATGAAACCCCAGCCCCATTTCCAGCGTCATGGAGTTTTTGGACTCCGGATTATTTAGATAAAGAATGCCTATCTGGCCATTATCGATTGTTTCCAGGGATATGGATTCGCTCATATGTCATTCATCCGGATGCATGTCCGGTGTCTCTTCCATTGTTGAATGCATGTGTTCTGTGGGATCAGGCTTCTTACGCAGAATCATATACAATGTGCTTCCAAAAAGAGCCGTTACAAATCCTACTGATAATGTCATTACTATCCAGCCGCCGAGTGTCATAGATCCTCCTTTTCCTGCTTACGCCATCGCCTGAGAGCTGCCGAAATCAGGATGATAAAGAAAGCAGATAGAACTACAAGGAATGTTACCGTCAACTGCATGGTAACATCTGAGCCCAGGGCATCCAGCTTCTTGGGCAGTTCCTGCTGAATCCACAGTACAAAGATAACGATTAAGAAAGCCGGTGAAACGTACTTCCAGATGAATCCCACCCATTTTGGCAGTTTGAGATAGGAGCCTCGATTGGCCTCCTCGATGGCCCTGTCGGCGCCAAAGAACCATCCGCCCACCAGCACCTGAAGCATTGCCAGCAAGTAAATGGCAAAGGTGCCTACCCAGAAATCCATATATCCCAGGCCTTTGTTTCCCAGACTGAAGTAAGCTACAAATCCGGTGCCTATTAATGTGATGAGCCCCAGAAATGTTACAGAGGTCTTTCGCTCCAATCCCAGCCCTTCTTCAAAAAAGGCAATGGCTGGCTGAAGCATGGACAGGGAGCTTGTAATAGCTGCCAGAAACAATAGAAAGAACCAGAGAAATCCAAAGAAGTTCCCCACCGGCATGGCCTGGAATACCTGAGGCAGGGTCTCAAACCCAAGCGCAAATGTAGAGTCGCTAATTCCGGCAGGTCCCAGAAAGATAAATGCGGCGGGAATGGTAATCAATCCGCCCAGCGCTACTTCGGCGAAGATATTACCGGAAGCCGAAGTGGTGCCAGATAGAACAACATCCTCATTTCTTCGCACATAGCTTGAATAGGTGATGATTACACCAAAGCCTACTGACAGTGAAAAGAATACCTGGCCTGCAGCTTCCATCCACATCTCAGCATTCAGGAGAGATTCAATGAATGTCTTGTTTCTGGGTTCCGGATTCCACATGTAACCCAGACCATCCAGTACGTTGCGTTCGGGAAAGTTAACCGGATCCGGCGTTCCCAGAGAGAGTACACGAACAAGCACAAGTATGGCACAGATGAATAGCACCGGGATGGCCACCCGGGTTACAATCTCAATGCCCCTGGACAGTCCGCGATAGATGATGCCCGTATTCAAAGCGAAACAGATGAGAACAAAAAATAGAATTGGATGGGTTCCGGTAAAAAGACTACCATCGGCCCCGGATCCTGTGGCGGAAGCGAATAGATCTTTAAAGGGTGTTCCTCCACTCAATGCATTGAATTCAGGAAGACCGCCAACCAGATAGAGATAAGCATAGTAGAGACAGAGGGCTTCGATGAAAACGTAGTACATGTAGATGCCCACCGGCACCAGAAGACCCAGAAATCCAAAATAGGGTGATCCTTTCCGTTTCCAAAGCGCTCGAAAGATACCAGGACTGGAATGATATCCTTTATCGCCGCCATATCGCCCCATAGACCATTCCAGCCATGCAATAGGAAGGCCCAGTAAGAGAAGGGCGATGAAGTAAGGAATCATAAAGGCTCCCCCTTCATATTTTGCAGCCAACCCTGGAAATCTAAGGAAGTTCCCCAGTCCGATGGCACTTCCCATCACCGCGAGAATTACCCCGATTCTAGATCCCCATCGTTCTTTGTTTTGCATAATCTATTCCTTTCCTTCTAAAGAGGTACGCTCGGCGCCTTACATCGTGTAAGGACGCCTCCCGTGTCTCTGGTGCGCGGCTCCGCCGCTAGTGATCATCGTGATCACGAAAGAGTCTACGACTCTTTCTGGTCCGCTCGGGACCATTGAGTTCCGTGCGGACCTCCAGAAATCGAGCATCCGCGAGTCAGACCACAGGAAGTGGTGTGTGGCGCAATCGATGCATGGAGGCGTCGTTTGCGCCACCGAGCGGCGGCTCAATATCGCTTCGTTCGGCGCCTTACAAGTGGGTAGGGCTTCATTAAGAAGCCCCTGATCCTACTGCCGCCTTCCAGTTGGCCCTCCCGTGTCTCGGGTGCGCGGCTCCGCCGCTAGTGATCATCGTGATCACGAAAGAGTCTACGACTCTTTCTGGTCCGCTCGGGACCATTGAGT
>PBUB01000012.1 GCA_002729885.1 Spirochaetaceae bacterium | reverse complement strand
TCGCCGCTTTCTCTTCTGGAAATTTCCATAACTGACTGTCCTGAAAAACCCCGTTAATTTTTGTTTTCCTGAGATGATAACCAGGATAGGTGGCTGTCAACATAAAAAATCAAAGTCAAAATCCGATTTTTTTCCAGCCCTCATAAAAGGACATAAACTGCCCTTTCTGGATAGCATGTCGGGCCATCACAAAGAAGTCAAAGAAGAATTGCAAATTATGTATGGTAAGTAGCCTTAATGCTGTAATTTCTCCGGCCCTGAGAAGATGCCTGATGTAACCTCTGCTAAAACGACGACAGGCCCGGCACTGACACTCTGTATCCAGGGGCTCCTGGCTTTCCGAATGTATCGCATTACGGAGATTTAATTTTCCCTGCCTGGTGTATGCAATTCCATGTCTTGCATTTCGAGTGGGCAGTACGCAATCAAATAGATCAACACCGCATCGAATGGCTTCCAGGAAGTCCGGAATGGTTCCCACACCCATCAAGTATCTGGGTCGATTCTGGTCCAGCTCGGGCCCAATGTGATGCAGTACTCTATAGAAGTCTTCCCTGGTTTCTCCTACCGAAAGACCTCCAATGGCAATACCTGCGAAAGGCAAACTTTGAATGGTGGCTACAGATTCCGAACGCAAGGATTCACTGGTTCCACCTTGTGCTATACCAAATAGATTCTGGTTTTGAAATCGACCCTGCTCCAGACCTGCATGGAAATACTCTATGGATTGCTCTGCCCATCGATGAGTTCGATTCAGTGACTCTGCAAGACGGTGGCCATCTGCATCGCCGGGAGGACAATCGTCCAGAACCATCATTATATCCGAGCCCAGCATTCCCTGAATGTCCAGAACTCGTTCAGGAGTAAACAGATGCCTGCTTCCATCTATATGACTTTGAAACTCCACTCCTCCGGTTACAAACTTGCGCATGGCAGCAAGACTGAAAACCTGGAAGCCGCCGGAATCGGTAAGGATTGCACCTTTCCAGTCCATGAATCGTTTAACACCGCCAAAGGAGCGGATGATCTCCCCGGGTCGTAGATACAGATGGTATGTGTTGGCCAGAATCAATTCGTAGCCCATATCCTCCAGATCATAGGAATCCAGGGTTTTAACAGCAGCCTGCGTTCCTACTGGCATGAACATGGGCGTCTGCACCTGGATACCTGCCAGGTTCATTTTACCAGTTCGCGCAAGGCATTCAGGATCCCGGTCCAATTGTTCAAAGGTCAGGCTCATGGGCAATGTCCCATTTCCCATACCGGCCACCAGAGAAAAGGAAAACCCGCTTTACTTGCTCCAGGTTTTCTGTGCTTGAGTAGCTGTGTCCCACATCTATTATCCAGACAGTTTTCAGGGCTCTTCAGCCTTCAAAAAAGGCAGTAGTCCCAGAGCCTACTTCGAAGGCTGGTATCTAAAGCATGTTTCCTCAGATCGAAAGCACCGATTTGCGCTGATTCCAGGAGTGTTTATCGCACCCAGAAAGGAGGATTCGCATGCTTTTTTTCAGGTACTGGATGGAATGAATGCTCGGTACGAATACATTCGATTTCCCCTGGAGGAATTTCATTATAAAAAGAAGCAATTTCAGGCTGGGATATCGCACAATCGCTTTGGTAACAATGGCCTGAGTCTAGATTTAAAGGGCAAGACATTCGAGATTCAGGGCGAGCTCAATTACCTCAACTCTGTAAGATTTCCGGTGACCTGGAAAAGCCCGGGAATCATGGGGCCCTTCGCCTACACTCCATTTATGGAATGCTACCATGGACTGGTAAGCCTGGATCATAGTCTGGAAGGTGCTCTGAGTATAAATGGCAGGAACGTGGACTTTACGGGCGGAAAGGGCTACATCGAAAAGGACTGGGGCCGAAATTTTCCGTCTGCCTATATCTGGATGCAATCCAACCACTTTCATAAGGAAGGCTCCCTGTTTGCATCGGCTGCAAAGATCCCCTGGGTGACCGGAAGCTTCCGAGGATTTATCCTGGCCCTTTATTTTGATAACCGACTGATTCGCTTTGCGACCTACACTGGAGCGACTTTAAAGGAAGTCAAAGTTTCATCAAAGCAGGTCTGGATGACAGTAGAGGACAGCAGGTATCGCCTGGAAATCGAAAGCCACAGATCCAGCGGAGCGGTGCTAATGGCTCCCTATGAAAAGGCCATGATTGAGCGAGTAAGCGAAACCATGACTGCCAGCATTAGCTTTCAGCTTTCGGAAAAGAAAAGCGGAACAATACTTCTGGAAGACACTACAGAGATTGGTGCACTGGAGGTTCAGGGCGATCTTCCTCAAATTGCAACCGTCCTGGACTAATTCATCATTTCACTGGCTTTTTCCAGCAGAGTTTTTAAACCCCTTAAATCGTGATTGGTGGATCCTTCCTGAACGGCTTTCTGATAGTGATGCTGAATCACTTTCATTAGATCTTCTTTTTCTTTTCGCTTCGCGTTTTCATTGGCGGGCAAATCGCTGTACACTCGTGCATAGTACAATGCTGCCACGGTGTGGTATTCTGCGGGCTCGAAACTGGATTCCGGATGGGGTGTTTTCCCGGCCTGATAGTCCTGAAATCGGGCACCATACTCAGAGTAGCCATACAGAGACTCCTCCAGGCTTTTCAAGAGTTTGCCGGTTTGAGCTCTGTATTGATCGTATTGGGCGCGCTGCTCGGAACTGGACTGGCTACTATAATACTCCATTAAATAGTAACCGGCTCGTGCTCGATGAAGCTGACAGTCCGGGTGGTCCGTTACGGCCATACATGCCTGAGCTGCTTCGTCTATTTTCATAAGAGTGCGATTTTGATTTCCTGAAGTACCTGTGTAGCGATCCTGATTGTAGGCAAGGTACAGCGCTTCCATATAATCAATGGTGAATGCAAAAGTCTCGGAGGCATAATAGAAGTGTTCGCGATTTTCCCACGCTTTCTGCAATGAGGAAAGAGCCCGTACTGGATACTCTCCGCTTCGCCTGGCTTCTTCGAGATACAATTTTCCCAGGGCAGCATGGGCTTCCGGAAGCTTTCGGTCTGCCTTCAACGCATCCTGATAGGCTGCGATGGCCTTCTCATTCTCCCCGCGATCCATGTACATATCGCCGCGCTTTTTAATGACCCGGGCCTTCTCCAGGTTTTCCGATTCCAGGGTTCTTGCCACAAACTGCCCTTCCCTTACTCGCAGAAGATTTCCCTGGCCGGTAAGAATCCATCCATAGAACGGATTGTTCAGGATTGACTCTACGGTGATTTCAGCTACAATCATTCCATTTCTGTATTGCTTGTGGTGCGGATTCTTTTCGATAACATAAAGCTTCTGCCCTACTCGCAGTCCTTCGCGGTTCATTACTCGAACCGTAATCTGATCCTTTCTTACATCATAGTTTTGATAGGGGGATTCACGATCGAAGGATTGAGCGGCTTTGATTTTACTTTTGATTTCCCCCACCAGGATCATTTTAAGCGGTCTGGCTCTTTCATAGTTCCTGAATGCATATACAATTTCCCTTCGCTCCCGGGCCGTGGCAGCCTCTGTGCCCATGAGCAGAGTGAGAAGGACCAACACCAGGGTTTTCCAGCCGGAACGGGATGGAAACGATGCCTGGATAGACTGCCCGGAAGGGTTGCAAAAGTTTGAAGCCATACTGAGTCAAATATCGGGCCAACTGCCCTTCCTTTGAAGCTGAAAACGGTGGCCACAGCAGGACATTTCTGGCGAATGGGACTATGAGTTATCCCTTTCAAGAACTGGAAGCACGATGGCAGAAGCACTGGGAAGAGAATTCCACCTTTGAGACCCCGGAATCCGGCCAGCAGCCCACCTATTATGTTCTGGATATGTTTCCTTATCCTTCCGGCCAGGGATTGCATGTAGGCCATCCGGAAGGTTACACAGCCACCGACATCATGGCTCGCTTCAAACGTATGAACGGATTTAGAGTTCTCCATCCCATGGGCTGGGATGCATTCGGTCTGCCAGCCGAACGGTATGCCATGCAGACTGGAATTCATCCTGCAGAAACAACAAAGAAAAATATTGATAACTTTCGCAGGCAGCTCAAGAGCCTGGGCTTTTCCTATGACTGGAATCGCGAAGTAAATACCACCGATCCCAAATACTATCGCTGGACTCAGTGGATTTTTCTAAAGATTTACAATTCCTTCTATGACCGGGAAAAGAAAAGAGCAAGGCCCATCGAAGAGCTCCCCATTCCCGCCGAACTGGAAAAGAAAGGCAAAGAGAAAGAAAAGCGCCAGTACATAGAAAATCATCGCCTGGCCTATGTGGACGAAGCGCCGGTTAACTTCTGTCCGGAACTGGGCACCGTTCTGGCCAACGAAGAAGTAGATGAGTGGACTTCCAAAGGTTATACCGTGGTGCGCAAGCCCATGCGACAATGGATGCTTCGAATCACAGCCTATGCCGATCGCCTGCTTGAAGACTTGAAGATGGTGGACTGGCCCGCTGGCACACTGGAGCTTCAAAAGAACTGGATTGGAAAATCCGAAGGTGCGCTGGTAAGATTCGAAATCGCAAGCCAGAGCGCCGAGAAGTCGGCGAAGAAATCTACAAAGAAAAGTAGTAAGAAGTCCTCAAAGAAATCATCGAAGAAAACGGCAGGAAAGAAAAAGGCCACGGCAAGTAAATCTGTAAGCACATCAATCGAAGTATTTACTACAAGACCGGATACTCTGTTTGGTGCATCGTATATGGTTCTGGCTCCGGAGCATCCGCTGGTAGATTCCATTACTACCGCCGGTCAAAAAAAGGAAATCCAGGCATATGTAGAGGAAGCTTCGCGCAAATCCGAACGCGATCGTCAGATTCAGGGAGAAAAAGCAGAAAAGACAGGTGTATTCACCGGCTCCTATGCGATAAATCCAGTAAGTGGCGAAAAGCTACCTGTCTGGATTGCAGACTATGTACTGATGGGCTATGGCACTGGAGCCATCATGGCCGTACCTGCCCACGATGAAAGAGACTTTGCTTTTGCAAAGAAATTCGATCTTCCCATCAAAACAGTTGTTGCCCCAAAGAAAGCGGGTACAGATTTCCAGGTCCAGGAAGAGGCCTTTAGCGGAGAAGGTATTTCCATCAATTCCGACTTCATTTCCAATCTACCTACGGGCGAAGCAAAAGCGAAGATCATCGAACATCTGGAGAAGAAAGGCCTGGGCCAACGCCAGATCAACTATCGCCTTAGAGACTGGCTCTTTTCCCGCCAGAGATACTGGGGTGAGCCTATTCCCATTTCCTTCGATGACGAAGGAAACCAGTACGCACTGTCCGAAGATGAGCTTCCTTTGATGCTGCCTGAATCCGACGACTTCAAGCCTGCAGAAACCGGAGAAAGTCCTCTGGCCAGACTGAAGGAATGGCTGGAACATACCATTGAAGATGAAAACGGACAGCAAATCAAAGTTCGCCGGGAAACAAATACCATGCCTCAATGGGCTGGCAGTTGCTGGTACTATCTTCGCTTTCTGGACCCTGACAACGAAGAGTCCATCTTTGATGCGAATCGTGAGAAATCATGGATGGGTTCCAACGGTGTAGATTTATATGTAGGGGGCGCAGAGCATGCAGTACTGCATTTGCTCTATGCCCGATTCTGGCACAAGGTTCTATATGACTATGGAGTTGTGAACAGTCCGGAGCCTTTTCACAAACTGGTGCATCAGGGACTGATCCTGGGCGAAGACGGTCAGAAGATGTCCAAGTCCCGTGGCAACGTAGTGAATCCGGACGAAGTTATTTCCAGCTGGGGAGCAGACTCCTTCCGGTTATACGAAATGTTTATGGGGCCTCTGGAAGCGATGAAGCCCTGGTCCCCCCGTGGAATTGAAGGAGTGTTTCGATTTCTGTCCCGAGCCTGGCGAATGTTCGTATCAGAATCCGGGCAACTGCAGGGCGAACTGCTAAACGAGCCTGAAGGCGATGCGAAGCGCAAAGTAGAGCAGGTTACCCATAGCACAATTAAGAAGGTCAGCCATGATATTGAAAGGCTGGGCTTTAACACTGCCATAAGCCAGCTGATGATATTTGTCAACGAGCTGAACAAAGAATCCCTGGGGCGCTTTTCTGCAGAAGCCTTTGTGAAGATACTGTCTCCTTTCGCGCCTCACTTCGCAGAAGAGCTGTGGAATCGACTGGGCCACTCCAGAAGCCTGGCTCATGAGTCCTGGCCTGAATACGATGAATCTCTGGCAGCAGCGGATGAGATCGAAGTAGTGTTTCAGGTAAACGGTAAGATTCGCGGCAAAGCCAGCGTGGCTCCCGACCTTGGAAAAGAAGAACTGGAGCAAATGGCCCGAAGCAACGAAGCAGTGAAGGGCTATACCGATGGCAAAGAAGTGGTAAAAGTCATAGTCGTACCGGGAAAACTGGTAAATATTGTGGTGAAGGGCTAATTCATTCCGTGATGGGCTGCATCATCCTTTCTGCGAATCCGGACTGCGAATCCGGCAGCAATTACTCGTCTCCCGATATTTTCCAGCTAGCGAAAGACAACCGACCGTAGTAATAGGAGCCATTCATGATTACTCTGCAAAGCCAGGATCCTTTCCGGACATCAGCTCGATTTCAGCAGGAGATTGAGAGATTTCATCTTCGCACCTTTGAACTGGCATTGGATATAGATACAGATGTGTTTTTTGCCCGACCCACTCAGGGATGGTCAGTGGCAGAAAACTACACCCACATCACCGGCGTCTGCCATACCATGCGATTGATCTTTTCGCCTCTGCACAATCCCGCCACCTGGGTAATGAGAAAAGCTCCGGATGAGCGACCGGATCTAAAGGAGTTCATGAAGGAGTACCATGCAGGACTGGAAAAGGGATTTAGATCCGGTCCATTTACTCCTGCAAGGGAAGAAGCGGCTGATGCGGACTCAGCTCGATTGAGGCAGGCTACGATTCTGGAGAAATGGAAGGATTCCTGGCAGCCACTGGCGGAAAACGTGGGCCGATACAGCGATTCGGAACTAATTAGCCGGCAATTCTATCATCCATTGCTGGGGCGAATTCCACTTATTGAAGCGGCCTACATGGCCATCTTTCACAGTATTCATCATCTACAAAAAGCCGAAAAAAAGGCAGGAACTACCCTTTTGCCGCCATTCTTTCTGGATTGATTAAAGGAAAAATTATGATGAAAACGAAAACCAATGCCGGAATCTATCCTGCGTTGGCGCTTTCGGTGGACCACAGTCCTTCAAGTTCTGAAAACGGGATGGGCTTTGACATCAAAAAACCCTGCATCTGGTCGCAGCCCATGTCCTGCAGCAATTTCTTCTGGGCTTCATTCTCCACACCTTCTGCGATGATCGTTAGCTGTAAAGTATGCGCAAGATAGACCATCATTTCGACAATGGACCGATCCTGAAAACTTCGATCCATGTCTCGAATGAAAGAGCGATCTATTTTCAGTCGATGTACGGGCAATGCTTTAAGTATGCTGAGAGATGAGTACCCAGTGCCAAAGTCGTCGATAGCAAATTCAATGCCTGCCTGGCCCATCTCTCGAAGCATCTTATCTACAAAATCTACATCATGGAAGATTGTGCTTTCTGTGATTTCCAGCTCCAGTCGCCTGGCAGGTACGGTACTTTTTTCAATCAACGAAAGCAGGGTTCCCACCAGATTCTCCTGAGTAAACTGCAGAGGGGAAAGGTTCACAGAGACACGAAAGTTCTCTGGTAGCGCGCTTTTCTTGAGATCCTGCAGAACCGTATTCAGTACAAATTCGCCCAGTTTGATTATGGCGCCGCTGGCTTCTGCGATGGGAATAAATATGGCTGGCGATATCTCTCCAAATCGAGGATGCTTCCATCGCACCAGGGCTTCGGCACCAATCATTCGCATGGAACGTAAATCATACTGAGGCTGATAGGCGCAGTATATCTCTCCTCTTTCATGAGCCTCAAACAGATCTCTTTTTAACTCCAGTCTGCGAAGCACCTCTGTGCTGCGCAGCTCTCCGAAGGTT
This sequence comes from Spirochaetaceae bacterium, assembly GCA_002729885.1. Classification (GTDB taxonomy): domain Bacteria; phylum Spirochaetota; class Leptospiria; order Leptospirales; family Leptonemataceae; genus UBA3465. The sequence continues at coordinate 18,192 of PBUB01000012.1, read as the reverse complement.
CGGTGTTCAATCCCTGCATTTTTAGCATCCGCCAGAGCCAGGGATGCGTGCCGATAGAGTTCATCTGCATCGCTTCCCTCTTCTGGAAAAGTACAGGCTCCCATGCGAAGTTCCAGATTGATTCGATGCCCTTCCAGAACCAGAGGTGTCTTCCATGCCTGCAGTACCAACTGCAGCAAATGATCCAACGACGAAGCTTCGCTAATAATGGCGAATTGCTTGCCTCCTACCCGCGACAGAAGAGTTTTCTCCGGGAGAATCTGCTCCAGTCTTCGAGCAGCGTTGATCAATACTCGATCCGCAACCTCTCGTCCCCATGAATCGTTGAGCTGCCCCAGGTTTTTGAGATCCACGAGAATCAGATGAAACTCGGTCTGGGAATATGTTCTTCGGGCCATGCTTGTCATCATGAATCTTCGGTTGGGCAACTCGGTAAGAAGATCATGATTCGCATTAAAAGCAGCGGCTCTTGCCAGTCTGTCCAGCAAACTTCTTCGCCTGTTCTGACCAATGATGAGAAGAGTAATACTCAGATAAGTCATAAAAGCGATAGCGGCCATGAAACCAAAGGGAGCAACTTCGGGTATAGGACGCAGGATAGGATAGTTCAGCTTATGAATTCCCCAGAGGATGGCTGCGCTGCAGGCAAAGCCATAGCCTGTACCAGGATGTTTTTTCATCAATAGCCAGAAAAGCCTTGCACTAAAAAAAAGCGAAGCGGCCGCGAATAGATATACCGGTGTGCTTCGCCAGAGAAAATCCGGACGGATGTAAGTAGTAAAATAAAGCCAGCTACTGGAAATCAGCACCACCAGCACGATTGTGTATCTAGATAGGCGAAAGCCGATGAGTCGAGTGGCCCCGAAAAAGATGAGATACATGGCCAGGCTATGGGCCAGCTCCCCCAACAATTGTGATAGCGGAACACCGATGATAGGCTCCAGCATCCAGACCAGGTATCGCAGGGATACCATGGCAATGCCAGAGGCCCAGTAGCGAACAAATGAGATTCGACTGGCCTTTAGCGAGGCCTGCCAGAGGCCCAGTGAGAGTACCATCGATACAACGAAAGCACCCTGGATCGCTGTCTGGATGGAAAATCCCATGAGCTTTCTGAGTTCAGGTCCTTAATCGGACTCAGTCAAGGGATTTCCCTTTCAGGCCATGACATTTCCCCAAAAAGTCCAAGGTTCTATACGTATAACTTAAGACAGATCAAGCTACTCATTGGATAGTAATGCATACTTTACCAAAATGCGATCCACCTTTCAGGTATTCAAAGGCCTTCACAGAATCTTCAAAGGAGAAAACCCTATCTACTGCTGGTTTGATATTGTGCACTTCCACGGCCCGATTCATATTCTGGAATGCTCTTCGGCTACCAACCACCACTCCCTGGATTCGAATATCCTGCATCAGCACAGGAGTAAGATCCAGAGGAGCTTCCTTTCCTGCCAGGACGCCGATCAAATAGATGGATCCACCAGGACGAACGCTACGTATGGATTTTTCAAGAGTTCCCACACCACCTACTTCTACGATGTGATCCACACCCTGACCACCGGTTAATTTGAATACTTCCCGATCCCAGTTGGGGCTGGTGCGATAGTTAATCAGATGGTGAGCGCCCATCTCTTTTGCTTTTTGTAGCTTATCATCGCTGCCAGAGGTAATTATGATTTCAGCGCCCAGGATTTTTCCGAATTGAAGGGCAAAAATACTCACTCCGCCGGTGCCCAGAATCAGAAGTTTTTCCCCTGGTCGCACCGGGCCGCGCTCCACCAGAGCGCTCCAGGCAGTAAGGCCGGCGCAGGGCAAAGCCGCCGCCTGCTCATCGCTAAGATGTTCGGGAACCTCAACGACATCCGCCTCGGGCACAACCATGAATTGCTGGAGCGTGCCGTTCAGAGGACCGCCATGAGTACGTTTCAACATTTCTCGAAAGGGAGGACCATCATGCCAGGTGCGAGCAAATATGGGACTGACGCGAGTTCCTGACTTCATGGAGCATCCCTCGCCTGCGCTTTCCACGATGCCCACTCCATCGGAACAGGGTACCAGAGGCATTTTCAGTCTGGGGTTGTAATTTCCGGTAACCATGAGCAGATCCCGGTAATTCAAAGAAGCAGCCTTCATGCGAAGTAGCAGCTCTCCGGGCCCCGGCTCCGGTATGGGCACCTCTTCCAGCTTGAGTTGATCGAGACCAAAGGAATGAAATATATGCGCTTTCTGTGTTGCACTCATTGATTGAACCTGATGATTGGTTTTGTGGATTCAGAGAAACTCTTTCCCGAACCAGAACGGTATCTCTATTGTGATGGCGCAAGTAAAGGAAATCCCGGACCGGCATCCATCGGTGCTGTTGTGTATGGGAAGGATCCGGAATCCGATCCCGAAACAGCAGAATTAATACAGATAAGCCGGGCCATTGGAAGCACGACAAACAACGTGGCCGAATATAGATCCCTCATTGAGGGTTTGAAGGCCCTTCAAAAAAGTCTGGGGGAAGAATTCAAAGAAACTAGAATCCAGGTTCGAATGGACTCCCAGCTTGTAATCAGACAGATCGAAGGCCAATACAAGGTCAAAAATGAAAACCTGAAGCCTCTGCACAAAGAGGCATTGTCTGTTTTAAAAGCAGCCAGCCATTTTCAGGTGCAGCATATTCCCAGAGAGAAGAATAAGCGCGCGGATGCCCTGGCAAATGAAGCATTGAAATAGCTACTATTTACCTTTTCTGGTTTATTCCACATTCATTGATGCACCGCACCTTCTTGTGCAGTGCATTAATCAGTAATTCCCGGTTCGGCAAGGAATAAAATCGTTTTTTATTTGACTACCCTATATATGAAATCGCATACTCGCGCTCAAATTCGGCTTCTCGCTGAAAATATCGGAGGATTGCAACTTTCATGAAGTATCGCAATAAATTGCTTGCTGTAGCGTTCACAACTGTGTTCGCCAGCAGTGTTCATGCTGAAAGCTACCTGGGGCTGGGAGCAGGTCTACAATTTGACCTGGGTCAGCTCACTAATACTATCGTTCTGGACGGTCTGGAAAGCTCCATTGGAACTGCCGACCTGACTGGTGTACAGCGTCTGCAAGGATGCCCTACAACCGCTTGCCAGACTGAAGTTCGAGGCAACAATCAGGATCTGATCATCTCTGAAAGGAACCTGGATGCTCTGGACAAATCAACTGGCGACATGCTGTTCGACAACGAGTTGAACGGTGGTATGACCGGTCTGCAGCTAACGGCATTCTATGAGTCAGAAGGAGATAACACCTTCTGGAGACTTGGTGTACAATACACTTTTAAACTGACCGGTGGTCATACTACTTCCAGACTGCTTGGATTCAAGTGGCTGAACCAGAAGTGGGACTACTACGCCTGGCAAATTCCTTTCTACTATGGCTTCAAAACAGGAATCGGTGAATCCGCTTCTGTTTACGCCGGTGGTGGTGTTCACTACTTCAAAGGTGGATGGAACGTAGGTGGTTACATCCTGGGTGATGTTCCTACTTATCTGCTGGGAACAGCAACCGGTCCTCACACCGTTCGTGATGCCAGCACAGGCGCACTGAAAGGTGGTAACGTAATTGGTGAAGCTGTACGCTTCCGTGTATCTGGCTGGGGATTCAACTTCCTGATCGGTGTTGAAAAGAAACTGGCTAGCGGAAACAAACTGTTCTTCGAAATCGATCGCGCTTACTCCGGTGGAATCGACAACGCTCGTGCAGAAAGTCAGGCAGGCCAACAGGGTCTGGCTCCTTTCCCTTCCTATCCGATTGCAATCGGCGGATGGAGCTATCGATTCGGCTACAAAGTAGCTATGTAATAACTCGTCTCGCTGTGCTCAATGCTCAGCTACGAGAAAGCCGGTACTTCCGGCAAAAGGCCGCCTTTTCGGGCGGCCTTTTTTTTGCTCCAGGCCACGAAAGGCTTAATTCACCGAACAGTAGCCCCGACCCTATTTGAAGTCTGCCCCGGATTAGCCCGTGGATCTCTCGTCAACAGCGGCGAATACCTCCGGTGAATCGGCACGGTCCATGTACTGCTTTAGATCAGGATCTATTTTTGCATTCTCTTGAAGCTTCTGGTTCTGCTGAAAGATATCTGTAAGACATACAATCTGATGTACGGGATGGCTCTCCTCCTCCTTTCTGTCCAATCGCTCAGCTGCAACGCCGTCTTCGTGGACCCAGCATGTGGTAACCTTACCCTGCTGATTGGATAGTCGGGCAGTCACGTAGTACAGATGCGATGGATAGGCACAGGCCATTACAAGTAGATTCTCTGGATCCCCTACAGATATAGCTTTTCGCATATAATGACATTCTTTGAGGGGTGCATAACTGTGGCGGCCAGTACGCTCGTCGAACTCCACCAGCATCTTTACAATTTCCTGAAAGCTCTCCTTTCCCTTCTGAATCTCTCTCCATTCTTTCTTTCCGGTTGGCATGGTTTGGGCCATAGATTTTCTATCCTCCATTACAGGATTGCTTTTTGCCTGTCTTCCAAACACAGGTTCAATGCAGCAGGTGCGTTAACCCTTTTATGGAATGGGAATGGACAGATGTAGAACATGTAGTGGCCCCGGAAGAAGCGCGGATTCGTCTGGATCTATTTCTTTCCAGGCGTTTTCCGGTGGTGAATCGAAGTGGATGGCAGGATCGAATCCATGAAGGACATGTACAGCTAAACGGCGAGCCTGCCAGACCAGGTAGGCGTCTTCATGCCGGAGATGTGATTCGAATCGAGTACCGCAAAAAGAAAGAGCCAGATGTACTCAAGAATGTGGAGATCATTTACAGGGATTCCTGTCTGCTTGTAATAAATAAACCGCCCAATCTTCCGGTGCATCCATCCGGCACCTATCATAAAAACACTTTGCAGCATATTCTAATCGAAATGCTATCCAGTGAAGGGTCCGATTATCGACCCAGACCAGTCCATAGACTGGACCGAGAAACATCCGGTATCATGCTTCTTGCAGAAAGCCAGAACTGCGCCAGGATCCTTTCCGGGATGATTCGCAGAAATGAAATGCAGAAGGAGTATCTGGTCATTGTAGAGGGTGACTTTCCCGGCCCGGAGCCTGTAATCGCAGAAGGATGGATTGCAGCGGATCCGCAAAGCGAAGTACGCAAGATGCAGCGATTCTGGCAAGATGTAAACGAAGAAAGACCACCGGAGGCAAAGCACTGTCGCACCGAGTTTTACCGTGTGCAGATGAAGCATCATCTAAGTCTGGTTCGATGCATCCTGCATACGGGCCGAATGCATCAGATTCGCGCCACTTTGCACAGCATGGGATTTCCTGTAGTGGGGGACCGAATGTATGGAGTGGATCCTGTGCAATATCTGCGATTTATCCATCAGGAAGAAACGCCGGAACAACTGAAACGATTACGAATGAATCGAGTGGCCTTACACAGTCATATACTTAGATTGAAACATCCGGAATCAGGGGAACCTCTGGAGTTTCGCTGCGATCTACCCGCGGACATGCAAATAATTATGAATCAATGAATCTACATCGTCTCTGGTTGCGGCATGACAGATTTGATCTGCCAGATCCTGCATATCTTTGAGCGAATGGCTTTCCAGTTCTCTATAAACGCTGTAACTTTGCTTGAATGACCCGCTGAGCTCCCGAGCACCCAGGCCGGCCAGGGCAGAAGCAAATCCCTCTCGCATTCCCAGCTGACCGCATACGCTTACAGGACGATCGGTAGCCTCAAATACGTTTCTTAACAATCGAAAAAGACCGGGCTCTCGGTAATACTCCGCCAGGAAGGATCGACTGGTGGCAAAGCTATAGCGAACCAGGTCGTTGGTTCCAATGCTGAAAAAATCTACATATCGTCCCAGATCCTTTACACTGAAACAGGCCGCCGGGGTTTCCAACATGGCTCCCAGAAGAGGTCTTTTCTTGTCGAATAGATTGTGCACCTGCGGACGCCAGATATCCAGAACATCCTGAAGGTCCGTAACCGAAGAAACCAGAGGTATAAGAATTCCCAGGCGATCCGGCTCCATACCGGCCTTTTCGGCTCCCAGAAAAACACATCTTAGCTGGCTTTCAATAATCCTTCGCTCGGCCATCAAGTAGGCAGGACCACGTAAACCTCTACTGCTGGCAGAGCGATGCAACGCAGGATGATCTTTGTCTTCATCTGGATCGATAAGCCTGAGCACCACCTTGCGATCCTTGAAACAGGAAAGAATCTTTGCATAATAATCGATCTGACCTGATTCATCCAGAATTAGCTCCGGGTGTCGCATATAGATAAATTCAGTGCGAAATAGACCTACAGAGCCGGCCCCCAGTTCGCTGGTTCGCCTCGCGCCCTCCAGGTCATCTACGTTAACAGAAAGCTGAATGGAATGAAATGCTCCGGGTGGACGAGCGCGAGTCGGTAGATCCTCAAGGGCTCTTTTCTGACTTTTCTGCACCTCCTTTTCCTGGGGATGCAATACAACCAGGCCTTCATGCGCCATTAACAATGCCTGGGATCCTTCCTGAAGGTCGCAGGCATTTTCGCAGCGAACCAGGGTGGGAATGCCCCGATTACTTGCCAGGATGGAAAGATGTCCCATGGGACCGCCACCTTCCAGAACAATGCCACCAACGGTGCGAATATGGAGTAGAGCAGACGGATCCAGATCCTGAGCCACCAGAATATCGTCTGTTTTTAATCCTTCCAGGAACTTCTGGTAGGGAAACTGCTCATCGTTTTGCGAGCGAAGGCGCTTGAGAAGACGATGGACTACATCTTCCAGATCTGAGACCCTTTCTTTAAAGACTCCTTCCGGCAGAGCTTCAAATCCTCTCTTCAGATCAAGGTAGGTATCTTCCAGGGCCCCTTCAGCATTCAATCCCAGGTTGATGCTTTTTTCTATTGGATCCACGAACATTGGATCCTCATACATCAAATCCTGAGCTTCGAAGATGGCTTTCAGTTCCGGGGCCAGATCCTGCGAAATCTCCCGGGTGTCTTCTCGCGCTTTGTTGAGAGCTGATCGAAACCTCTCCAGCTCTCCGGATACCTGATCTTTTCGAATTTCTCTGGAGTGAAAGTCAACAGGGCGTTCCGGGAACTTTCGAATTGTTCCCAGCACCGATCCTTCCACCGAGCAGAGGCCGTAGTATTCCTTTCGCAGGGATTCCACGGTTACCTCTTTCTATGACGTTCTATAGCCAGATAGGTTGTATCGTCGGCCAGCCCTCTGAGAAAAGAGTACCTTCGCATATCTGACTTGAGACCGGTAAGTATACGTGTTAGCTTCTTATCTCTTAGCTTGAAGAATGCATTCTTGAGGCGGGGCACCCCGTACATGTCGCCGCGAAGCCCCCGGGATTCAAAGGCGCCATCTGTGTAAGCCAGAAGCATATCGCCTTTGTCCAGGTTCAGGGAATTGCCCTTGAACTGAAAATCTTCGTAAATGCCTACAGGTATGTTACGTTGATCGATTTCTTCGATGAATCGATCCCTGTGACGATACACCAGTATGGGCGGACTTCCAGCAGCGCAATACTCCACGGTGCCGGAATATAGATCCAGCAGCATAACCACAAATGTAGCGAACTGATCTATTCCAAAGAAGGAGCGGCTGGCCAGATTGATCTTTTTCATGATCGCATTGGGCACAATGTTCTGCATCTGAATTCCTTCTCGCAGCAAATTGCCCAGCAAAATCGCCAGAATGCCGGCTTCCAGACCTTTGCCGCTTACATCGCTCAGAGTCAGAGCAATTCGGCCATCGGCCATGGGAAAGATTCCGTAGAAATCCCCGCTTGTGCGAAATTTAGAAACAGTAAGACCGGAAATAGTGAAGGACCTGGTGGAATAGGGCTTGGTAGGATTCATGCCCAGATCCTTGCAAATAAACTTGTAGAGTTCCTTTTCTTTGAGGATTCTCTTTCGAACCAGAATCTGCCCCGGAGGCATACCGGTTTCATGATTTAGATTGATTACATCCTGCTTCTGTTCTGGAGTAATCAGTCCGTGCTCGGAAAGCACTCCGAGTATGGCCACCTCATCCATGCTGCGGATCGCCATGGTGGTGGTACTGCCCGGTGTGGACATACTAGTTTTTCTTCGATTCTCTTTCACTCGCAGGGGTACGCACTGTTCACTGAAATAGGGCCTTCAGATCTGAAATCCCCCTCTTTCTGAGACTAGAAAAATCTATAATTCCGAAAGAATTGAGGGCAAAATTTTGTGTACAAATCACGGGCCTGGAGGCCAGACTCGCAATAATGTCAGAAGATTCAAGAAAAGATCATCTGCTCGTATTGAACAAGTACAATACAATCTTGAATCAGATGGATCCCATGCGTCCCCTGGGTCGAGTGATTCAGGTGAGCGGCCAGACTATACTTTCATCCGGCCCACCGGATACTTCCATTGGCCAGGTCTGCAAGGTAGAATCCTCTGACGGTACGTCGATACTGACCGAGGTCACTGGCTTTCGCGGCCACGATCTTGTGCTGGTAGCCCTGGGCCCCACCACAGGTATTTTTCCGGATTCCATGGTACATGCCACCGGACAGCGCATGACTATTCATGTAGGTAATGAGATGCTGGGTCGGGTTCTGGATGGCCTGGGACGACCTCTGGACGATGGCCCCCCTATTCTCACCGGAAACATCTTCCATGCAGAACGAAATGCTCCCATCCCCACAGAAAGGGTTCCCATCCACGAACCTTTGCCCACCGGAGTGCGGGCCATTGATTCACTTCTAACTGTGGGCCGGGGCCAGAGAATTGGAATCTTTGCCGGTACCGGTGTGGGAAAGTCCACGCTTCTGGGAATGCTGGCCCGGTACACCAGAGCAGATATAAACATCGTCTGTCTGGTGGGCGAAAGGGGCCGCGAGGTACGGGAGTTTATTGAACGGGATCTGGGCAAGGAAGGTCTGGCTCGAAGTGTAGTTTTCGTAGCCACCAGCGATCGCAGCTCCATGGAAAAGGTGTATGCTGCCAGTTTTGCTACCGCCACCGCCGAATTCTTCAGGGATCAGGGTCTGTCGGTGAATCTTCTCATGGATTCCGTGACACGCTACTGTATGGCTTTGCGCGAAATCGGTATCACCACCGGAGAACAGCTGGGTCCCGGTGGATATCCGCCAGGAGTATGGTACAAACTGAGCCGACTGGTGGAGCGATCCGGCGCCATTGGCACAGGAAACATTACAGGCTTTTATACAGTTCTCGTAGAGGCGGACGACATGAATGACCCGGTGGCGGACAGCACCCGCGGGATGCTGGACGGACACATAGTTCTATCCAGGCGATTGGCCAGCCGAAACCATTATCCATCCATTGAAGTTACCGAATCCGTTTCCAGGGTTATGGATAATGTGGTGGAAGCAGATCATAAAGAGGATGCTCGCAGACTCAGAGCATTACTGGCCGCCTACAGAGAAAATGAGGATATTATCAATCTGGGAGCGTATGCTCGGGGCTCCAATGCCGATGTGGACCGGGCCATCGATTTAATGCCGGCCATTAACGCGTTTCTGAGACAGAGAATCGAAGAAGGAATTCCTTTTGAGGAAACCATAGCAGGACTGCATCGACTGGTGCATGCAGGCGAAGAGGAGGATCTCTATTAAGCGCTTCCGTTTTTCTCTGGAGTCTCTTCTTCGAATTCGCACCCATGAAGAGAAAATGGCCATGGCCGACCTGGCCAGGGTCCTGGAAAAGGTGAACGTAAGCGAAGAGAAAAAAAAGAAAGCCCAGGAAAACTATCGCTCCGAGGTAGAACACTTCAGCCGCGAACAGAAGGAATCCTTTCGTCTGGAACTGTTTCAGATGTATGACCGATATCTGGAAAGACTGGAAGCAGAACAAGTGCAGGCAAACGAAGAGCTGGAAGCCATGCGACCGGCTCTGGAAGCAGAACAGCAGAAGGTAATGGAAGCTCGCAGAAAAAAAAGAGCCCTGGAACTGTTAAAAGACCGTCGAAAGGAACAATATGACCTGGAAGTAAGGCGCCAGGAAAAGAAAGAGCTGGAAGAGATCAATGCGAAAGCATTTCAGGCATCTCTATTCGGCCAGGTTAGCTCGGAAAGAAGATCCTTTGAAGATCAGGACCAATCAGAAGATACCGGTCAGGATCTTCGTGCAAGAAGAGAAGAGGAGCTCAAAGAGTACTACAGACAGATGGGCATGCCGGTGGACGATCAGGATCCGCTGGCCGGGAATGAGGATAGAGGATAATTATGAGTCGTTTTTCAGCCAAGGTGCGCATCGTCTATTTGACCCTTGTTATACTTTTCACCGGTGGAGTATTCCTGTATCTTCTGGATACATGGGGAGTGATTCGCCTGGAAGAGAAGCTTCCCTTTCTGGCATCGGATCCACCCAGAACACCGCTCAGCGAAGACAGTCAGACGCTTCTGGAAAAAGAAGCCCTGGAAAAGCAGGAAGAAAAGTTAAAGGAAAAGGAACTGGAGCTGCAGGAAATGCAGGAAAGGCTTCAGACCAGACAGGAAGCACTGCAGCAGGAGCAACAGAAACTGGATGAAGCCCGGGAAGGATTGAAGGAAGCCCGCAAGCAACTGGAGCGGGAATCGGAAGCAAGACAGACCAGGGATGAAAAGATCCAGCAGATGGCGCAGCGTCTTGGCGCCATGCCTCCGGACGATGCTGTAGCCATTGTTCGTGGATGGAGCAATGTGGATGTCGTGGATGTATTCGTTCAAATGGAACGAAATGCAGAAGAAGCCGGTGAACAATCCATCGTTCCGTTCTTGATCACAAAACTCCCCCGGGAAAGAGCTTCGCTCATTACAACTCTAATGATGGATGCAGTAGCCGAAAGGATGCCTGCGCCGGAAAGTTCTACAGAACCCACATCTCCATGACAGCTTCCTAAGTATGCGGGGCGACACCCCATCCTCGCCGCGCACGCGGTCCGTCCCTGGACCGAGCGCGCGGATGGCAACGTCCTGTTGCCGGGCTCAGAAGGGGCGCCGCCCCGCAATTCAAGAAAGGCCTTGTTCGATGTGGAAATTTTGGTGGAAAACCCAAGGTTTTCTTCGATGAACTGGTGCAAGGGCCATCCTCAAGAACGCCAACACCAGAGCAAAAACTGGATGGCTACGCGGACTTATGCCAGGCTCTTCCAGACTCGGCTGAGTTTTCTATCCATAGTCCAGAGATGATACCCATTGGCGAGGCAGGCAGCAAGGATCTGGCAATCCACATAACCCACCCCCTTCCCTGCAAGTTTGCGGACCGCAATAAACTTCAGGAGGGTAGAATCTGCTATGGATTCGCAACGCGGAAGCACCTGGAGTAGCTCGGCTATCTCCGGCTTGAGGCCCCCCAGGGCTAGCTCCAGTTCCACCAACGAATGCAGGATGACCTCGTTGTCAACGATGGACTCCTGTAAATCATGCACTGCGAGATTACCACGAAAGAATTCTACGAAAGTACTGGTATCGGCCAGTATCATGCTGGCTTACGCGGACTGATTTTGATATTCTTTTGTCCTCCGAACATCCCGGCAAGGGCCTTACGCTTATGCGCTGCAATCAATTCCCTCAACCCAGCTTCGATGGTCTCCCTTTTCGTTCGAAATTTATAGAGCTTGCTCACCTCCTGAAGCAGATCATCATCGATTTCCACAGTGGTCTTCATACGGAGAGAATACCCATACCTGGAAATATGGTCAACCCACATCTCCATGACATCGTTTCCTGGGGCCCGCTGGGACCCTCCCTTGCCCGCCACGCGGTCCATCCCCGATGGGGTGGCTTTCTACAGGTGATGTGGCGGTAACCCTTACCTCGCCGGCCGCGCAATCCCTCCCTGGATTGAGCGACCGGAAAGCGACATCGTGTCGCCTTGCTCAGCAAGACTACCGCCACAAGTTCGAAAGCCACTAAGCCCATCCGGAGAAATGAAGGACAACCTTCGGTTGTCTGCTTTAGAAAGCGCGCCGCCCCGCAATCCATGAAAGGCCAGGTTCGATGTGGAAATGTAGGTGGAAAACCGGAAGGGCTTGCCAGTAGGAAAGCCCGAACCATTTTGAATCTGTGTCTTCAACTACCGGAACCCTTTATAGAGTAACTACCTTTGGAGAATCCCATGGCCCCGGAGTGGGAGCTGTGGTGGATGGCTGCCCGGCGGGCCTTAAGATCGACACGGACCGAATCCAGAGACAGCTCACTCGCAGAAGACCGGGACAGGGAAAATTGTCCACTCCCAGGCAGGAAGCGGATGAATTCGAGATTCTGTCCGGAGTTTATGAGGGAATTACTCTGGGCACTCCCATTGCCTTTTTTGTTCGAAATACCAACGCCAAAGGAAATGATTACATGCGCTGGGCAGACATCTACCGGCCCAGCCATGCCGATTATACCTACCACATCAAATACGGCTACCGCACCCCTCTGGGCGGCGGCCGAGCCTCGGTGCGAGAAACCATTGGCCGGGTGGCGGCTGGCGAACTGGCTGCCCAGATTCTGGAAGAAGAGCTGGGGATCCGCACTGTTGCCTGGGTGAACTCCATCGGAAAAGTAGACTCTCCTGTTATGGATCAACCTCCGCAAACGGCGGAAGAGGTAGATCAAGTAGAAGTGCGCTGTCCTCATTTGCCATCGGCGGAAGCCATGGTAAAGGAAATCGAAGAGGCCAAGCTGGACGGCAACTCGGTAGGAGGCACCATCGGAGTTATCGTGTATAACGTGCCTCCTGGCCTGGGAGATCCGGTGTTTGACAAACTGGAAGCGGATCTGGCCAGGGCCTGTATGAGTATTCCAGCCTGCAAAGGGTTTGAATCCGGCAGCGGGTTTTCGGGAACCATGCTTCGCGGCAGTGAACACAACGACATCTTTGAACCACAGAATCCTCCCCCACAGCCAGGACATCGACCCGGTATAGAAGGAGTTCCTACAGTTCAAACCAGCTCCAATCGATCCGGCGGAATCCAGGGCGGAATATCCAACGGAATGCCCATAACCATGCGTCTGGCTTTCAAGCCTACAGCCACCATCAAGAAAAGACAGGACTCTGTGAATGAAGCCGGAGAAGCCACCACCCTGCGGGCCGGCGGCCGTCACGATCCATGCGTGTTACCCCGGGCCGTTCCTATTGTAGAATCCGTGATCAATCTTACTTTGATGGATGCCTATCTAAGACAGAGGGCAGCCCGACCGGAATGGTGGGAGCGATTCAAGACCAGGTCATAATTCCACAACCGCGAATCAAGAGGTCGTCCGGATTTCTTTGCCGGACCATCGAACCGTTATAGAGAAGAACTGTAACAATCCACCCACACACGGGAAACAGAGCTTGCGCTGAAAAGGATTGACCGATAAGGTGAAAGACCTAGATTTCTGCTGTGATTGGAAAACTAACTTTCAATGTCCTGATATCCGTTCTTATCGCCGGTCTGATTCTGACGTGCAAGGCACCCATGGAACCGGTGAAGCCGGACGCCCTTCTTCCTGCTTTTCATAAGGCCCTGGAAGAGAACTACTACTTTTATCCGGACGCAGATTTCCAGTACAGCCTGAACGAAGTCTACGCAGAATCATTAAAGAACATCACCGGTTATAATAAAAGCACAGCGGATCTGGACACCGTGGTCAAGCAGCTACAGGCCTCGGGAGGCGATCCGGAAACCATCTCTGCCAATACCCTGGGATTCCTGGATGGAGTGCTGCTCAGATTACCGGATCAATCCAGCTATTATATAGATCAAGAATCCCTGGGCCTGCTGGAGGATTCTTCAAGAAAAGCCGGTACAGGCATCGTCATTCGCAGAGATGCAGACGGAAAGTTTCGCATTGTAGATATCCTGGATGGCTCTCCGGCTCAGCGAAAAGGTTTACCTCCTGGAAGCATTATTGAATCGGTGGATGGAGAGTCCGTGAAAGGTCTGAGCGTAGAAGGGGTAGCTGCGCGAATTCGAGGACCGGTGGATACTGAAGTGGAGCTCGTCCTGGACGGAAAGAATTATACACTGGTTCGAGCACAGTTTCCCAGTCCCACTCCCATGCGAAACACCTGGGAACTGGAAGGTAAAAAAGTCCTGATCATTCAGCTACGCTCTGCACTGAGCGGTTCCGCTGACGATCTAAAAACGATGCTCCGAGGCAGCGAGGAACAGGATACGCTGGTTCTGGATCTTCGCAAACTGAACTTTGGCGAATTCGATGAAGTATTTCGCATGGCAGATTTGATTGTATCCGGGGGAATCCTGGGTTCCATCCAGGAAAAGGGTAAGGATAGAAAGACCTATCAGGCATCTGCAGAAACCAGCTTCAACGGCCGGGTCTTTGTTCTGGTAGGAAATTCGGCCTCACCTTTCTCGGAAGTATTGGCCGCTTCCCTTTCTGGCGCTTCTAACGTGACGTTGATTGGTCCCAGGCTGCGAGGAAATGCATTCGTTGCAGATTCCATTCAGCTGGGCGAAGGAATGTTAAGACTTACCACAGGAGTGCTTCTGGGCCCGGACGATAAACCGCTGCATCTTACCGGTATCGCACCGGATGTACTTACTGCAGATTATCTGCCCCATTCCGCTCCTATGTCATCCCCTGCTTTCAACGATCCGGCGCATCAGGCAGTGGCCGAAGCCTTGAAATAGCAACGCCTTTAAGAATGATTCCTGGCCAGGACGCCAGAACAGAACGTTAGAATAGAGCGAAATGCAGTTTGCCAATTACTGCGAAGGCGGCTTGCGAAAGTAACCCGGAGGCACCGGAGCGGACCTGGCAGAGCTTTCCGGGTGATACCCATCCAGATAAATTCGAACGGCATCCGGGGTTTCCTCCAGAGCAGCCTCCAGTTCAGAGCCAGGTTCTGGAGGGCTGATCAGATATACATCCAGCCAGTGATTATCGTATCCGGGAACAGTCTTTTCAAATTCGAAATTCACGGGCCCGGATTCTGTATGCAGGGATTCCAGGTACTCCCTCTGTCCCTGGAATCCGTTTAAGCGAATGGGGTTTTGCACGCTGCCCGGACTATGAGGCGCAATGGGCTCAACCGTGCGACAATAAACGACACCGAAGGCCATTGAAATGCAAAGCAATAGCCGGAGGCCAGCCAGGAATGTTTTTCGATACTTCAAGACTGGCATAGAACTACTGACCTGAAGAGCTACCGCCGCCCGCCACTATCCGCCACTATCCGCCACTATCCGCCACTATCCGCCACTATCCGCCACTATCCGCCACTATCCGCCACTACCCGCTACCATCATCAATGACGAAAGTGACGCATTCCGGTAAATACCATGGCCACTCCCTGCTCATCCGCCGCAGCAATCACTTCTTCATCCCGCACAGAACCCCCGGGCTGAATTACAGCTGTGGCTCCAGCCTGGGCCAGGATATCCAGGCCATCTCGAAACGGAAAGAAGGCATCCGATGCAGCCACAGAACCATGCAGATCGATTTCCAGCTTCCTTGCCTTGGACATGGCAATTTCAGCGGCATCCACTCGACTCATCTGTCCGGCACCGATGGCCAGACTTTCGGACGGACCGGTAAATACGATGGCATTGGACTTAACATGCTTCACCAGTCTCCAGGCAAACTTCATAGCCTGCCATTCCCGGCTATCCGGTTGCCTTTTGGACACTACCTTCCATTGCTCCTGGTCGTTGTAGGATACATCCATATCCTGCAGCAGGATTCCATCATGTACCTGACGAATCTCCTTTTGAGATTCCAGGAAGCGTTCTGGATCATCCACTTTAAGAAGACGCAAATTCTTCTTGGCCGAGAAAATCTCTATTGCTTCGTCTGAAAAATACGGAGCTACAATTACCTCTGCGAATTGCTCTGCAATCTTCTCTGCCAGAGATTTATCTACTTTTCCGTTTATGGAAATGACTCCGCCAAAAGCGCTGATTGGATCGCAGGCCCTGGCACGCAAGAAAGCGTCCGTAATTCCATCTTCGCTGGTAGCGCTGGCCACTCCGCAAGGATTCAAATGCTTTACAATGGCCACTCCGAACTCCGGAAGCGAAAGAGAACACATTAAAGCAGAACTGGTATCCAGCAGATTGTTAAAGGAAAGCTCCTTTCCCTGTAATTGTTCGGTTCCCTTGATTCCCTGCTGCTTTTCTTTTTCCAGGGCAAGAGCAGGTCTGTAAAAGGCCGCTTTCTGATGAGGATTTTCTCCGTAGCGTAGATCACTTTGCTTTTTATAGCTCAGGGTAAGTGTCTCAGGAAATTCATCCACCATGTTGTGGTCCTGACGATCCTCCTTCTGACCCTCCGCAAGCTGCGTGCGATGAAAGTAATCCGCAATCAATGCATCGTAGGCTCCGGTATGGGCATAGGCCAGTCCGGCCAGTCGACGAGCTGTTTCTGCGGATATTGCACCAAGGGAGTTCATCTCCGTCTGAACAGCTCCATACTCAGTAGGATCGCATACTACAGCGCAGAATCCATGATTTTTGGCTCCTGCACGAATCATGGCGGGGCCGCCAATGTCGATATTTTCAATGCACGTGGCAAAATCCTTACCTGATGCAACGGTGGCTGCAAAGGGGTAGAGATTTACAACCAGCAGATCAATTCCTTCGATACCGTGCTCCTTCATGGCTTTCGCATGCTCCGGATTGTCCCTTAAAGCCAGAAGTCCGCCATGCACCTTTGGATGCAGAGTCTTCAGTCTTCCATCCATCATTTCTGGAAAACCAGTCACCTGATCCACTGCTTTCACAGGAATCCCGGCATCTGAAATCGCTTTCAAGGTGCCACCGGTGGAAATGATCTCTACACCCTGGCTGTGCAGAAAACTGGCAAAGTCCGTCAGGTTGGACTTATCGCTTACAGATATCAGTGCTCGTTTTACTTTGATCATATTATTCTCCCAAATTATTGCTATTCTGGTTGGCCGGCTCTTTCATTCGCTCCCTTGCCTCAACCCTGCAGCGTCCCACCCCGGTTTTCGCTTTCGGTTTTACTTTCACTTTCGCGCGTAATGCCATAGCATTCGCTACTTTTCGGAATTCGCAAAACTCCTGCTCTCATCTTCGGTGGCATCATCCCGGAGTGCCAGGTCCCGCCCTTTTCACATGAACCACTCCGTTCTGCACAGCCAGGCGATTCTCACAGAACAGGCGCACGGCCTCCGGCAGCAGCTCATGCTCCTCAATGCGAATCAGATTGATCAATGTCTGCTCGTCGCATCCTTCCGGAATCTGCACTACAGACTGTGCGATAATGGGACCGGTATCTACTCCGGAATCCATAAAGTGAACTGTGCATCCGCTAACCTTTACTCCTCTCTGCAGCGCCTGTCTTTGCGGATGCAAACCAGGAAAAGCAGGTAGCAGCGAGGGATGCAGATTCATAATTCGATTTTCATATCGTTGAATAATTGCTTCGGGAAGGATTCTCATGAAACCGGCCCCTACAATGAGATCCGGTTCATAGGACTGGATGGCTTGAAGCAGGAAATCTTCAAATTGAGATCTCTGCTCATAAGCTCTGTATTCCACAAGAGTCACCGGCACCGAACTGGAATTCGCAATTTCGGCAGCACCGGTGTTGGGACGATCCACTATCAGACCTACAAACTGACCCTGGAAGGGTTGATCTGCATGCACTTCCAGAAGCCTCTGAAAGTTACTTCCTGCACCGGAGGCCAGTGTCAGAATTCGCACCACTAATCCTTTGACTCCAGGCGAATGGTTTGAATCAGACCTGAGATTTTCTGAACCGTCTCTTGATCAGGAATGTCATCCGAATTATATAGAACCAGGATCATCCGACTTCCCTGAACGATCATATTCACCAGCCAGAAGCGATCCTCCAGCACGAATTCACAGGCGCGGCAGGGAAGACCGGAGGCCAGCTGGAATTCTGCAATCCTGGACTTATCCATCCGAATTCCATGGCCATTTAGATAGCGCTCCATTTCGGAATCGAAATTGAAATCCTGACCTTCTGGCTGGCGGAAAGCGGCTACCTGCACAGCTCCCCCACCCTCGGGATCAAAGAAGCAAGGAATGTCTTCTATGATCTCCAGTTCCCAGTCTCGTGGGTATAAAAGCTCAAAGAATGTACCGCGGAATTGTGTCCAGGCCACTAACTGTCAGAGGCTCGAGCCCGGGAGTTGTGTCAATCCGGCTTTGTCCTGGATTTGCCGGTCCTGGATTTGCCGGTCCTGGATTTGCCGGTCCTGGATTTGCCGGTCCTGGATTTG
>PBUB01000011.1 GCA_002729885.1 Spirochaetaceae bacterium | reverse complement strand
TGACAGCCACCTATCCTGGTTATCATCTCAGGAAAACAAAAATTAACGGGGTTTTTCAGGACAGTCAGTTATGGAAATTTCCAGAAGAGAAAGCGGCGACATAGTCATTCTGGATGTAAACGGGGAGATCGATCTCTACAATGCACCAGAGATTAAAGAGCTGATCAATAAGCTCATTGAAGAGAAAAAGTATAATGTTGTAATCAATTTGGATCGCGTATCCTACATTGACTCGTCCGGTATTGGAGCTCTGATCTCCAGTCTATCCAACCTGAAGAAATATCAGGGTGGACTGAAGATCACGAATGTATCCGGGTCAGTAAGAAAGGTATTTGAGCTAACCAAGCTAACATCTTTCTTTGAAATCTATGATTCCGAGGCGGATGCACTGGCTGCATTCAAGTCTTGATATCCCGTTCGGGAAGATGGATCCCGTGAAGCAGAGATGGCCGGCTCCCCGAAAGTCGGCCATTTTATTTAATGAGGATCCTGCAACTATCTGGAGGAACAAATGGGAAATATAGCAAGTTTTCTGAAACCCGCAATGGTGGGTGCACTGGCGCTGTTCGTAATGCAATGCGCCAGCACAGCTCCTGTAAAGGAACTGAGCGATGCTCGTCAGGAGATCGGCCTGGCGCAGCAAGAAGAGGCAGAAAAACATGCATCCGATGAGTTTGATGCGGCTGTTACCAGCCTCAAAGAAGCTCACGATCAACTGGCGGCCGGAGAGAACGATGCCGCGAAGGCCACGGCTCTGGCTGCAGATGCTACTGCCACAAAAGCGCGTCTGGACTCAGTAGGTCCTTATACAGCAGACATGGAGAAGAAAGCCGAGGAGCTGATCGCCAGCGCCGATGAAGCCTATGCAGAGAAACTGGCAACCGATGACTTCGAGTCTGCCAAACTGTTAAAAGAAAAAGGCGATGATGAGCATGCAAAAGCAAAAGATGCTCAAAGCGGCGCAGCAGATCAAGGTGATGCAGTAACTGCGGTAGAATCCGGAAACATTCTGGATCAATATCGAGTAGCCTATCAGAACTATCAGCAATCGCAGGATGCAGCCGCAAAAGCGAGAGCTACCGCTCTGGCCCAGAAAGATCAGCTGCTATCCAGTCTGTCTGGCGCAGAATCCATTCTCGAGAAAGCTCGCTCCTATGAAGCAGAGAAAACTGCTCCAGAAGAGTATGCAGCAGCTCAAGAAGAGATTCAGAACGCTAGAGATCTAATCAACGATGATATGCTAAAAGATGGTGCTATGTCCATCGAGAAGTCCGAAGAACTGGCTCGTGCCGCTCTGGAGGCTGCTCTGCCAGCCTATGCGAAAAAGCTAAAAGCTGAAGCGGATCTAGCCGTGGGAAGCGCAGACAAGCAATTCGCTGGTTTCAAGCGCAGAGGTAGTCAGGCCGAGGTGCAAAGCGTGGGAGAATTCCTGCGAGCTGCTAAGGAAGCCCTGACTGAAGCTGGCACCAATCTGAACGATGAGAACTACGAAGAATCTATCGCCGAGTCCAAAGAAGCTCTGCGTCTGGCTCAGGTAGTGGCCGAGAAAACCGGCACTGCAATTGCTGAGAGAAACACCGATACTACTTCCCCTGAAGGCTGGAAGAAGTACACCGTTAAAAAGCGCCGACCTGCAGATACTCTATGGAGAATCTCCGGACTGCGCGAAAACTACGGGAACCCATTCCTGTGGAAGAGAATCTATCAGGCCAATCAAGATAAGATCAAGAATCCCAATCTGATTTATCCCGGTCAGGTATTCGACATTCCTCCAAAAACAGGCCCTATTACAAAGCCTGAAAAGGAAGAAGTGGAAGATATGGATTCTTCTGATTCCACTGACATGGATCGAGAGAACGTAGAGTAATCTAAAATTCAGTTCAGCCACAGCGGATCTATGAATCCGCTCCGGCTAGATGGCACGAAAGCCCTCCCATGTGGAGGGCTTTTTTGTTTTGAACGCTTACCTCTGTTGTCTCGTCGAAAGGCGCAACGGTATGCGGACCGGTGAACGCGTTTTTTGTTTGGTCCGGATCGGGGAGGATCCGGGCCGGTGACATCCCTTAAATCGTAGAATCCTTATGCCCCGAAAGATACTTCTACTGGCTTTGTCATTTCTGTCTCTGTCTTGCCTGTCCTTCAAGGTCGATACCGAGTACCGTAAGCAGCCGGACAGACTGATTGAAACCTATGAAACCAGGGAATTCTGGATGAATCGCTTCCAGAGTCAGGCGCAACTCGGTTCTGATGAAACCATAACTATCACCATCAGGTCGCAGAGTGTCTATCGCCTGATTCATTTTGAAACGTATCTACAGGAAGGAGAGGCCATTCGGAGTGTGATGCGAATCAAAGAGGGCGGTTATAAAACCAGGGAACATGTGTTCTTCGATTGGTCACATTCCCAGAACGTGGATGGTATTGGCCAATATGCCACTATCAACCTGTTTATGGCTCTGCCCACCGCGGGCCTGTCCCTGGTTGTCATGACTCTGGATTTAGCAAGCCTACCTCTTCGCACGCTGGATTATCGCTATAGTCGAAAGCGTTCACGTCCCATCTGGCAGCGATTCGAGGAAGAGGATCGAATCGTCGAGGATGTTCTGGAATGTCCGGCATTCAAAGTCAAGATACTGAATGGCCGAGGGATCATTTCCCGTAGCCTCCTGTCGGAGGCGCAATGGCACTCGTATCAGGAATGCGAGCTTCATGGAGAAAGCTATGTCTTCTTTCTTGATCTTGCGCAGCTTGAACAGCCAGGCCGGACGAACCCGCAATGGTTAAAAAATCTTGCCGCCCATCGACAGAAAGAAATCCGCCAGGAATTGAGATCCGCTCTTCTTGATGGCCTGGAACTTCTAAAGGATCGAAACCACTTTGGCCCCCACAGACACAGCCTTACTCGCTTTTGCGCCATGCTGAGTTCCTCTGTCCATTTTCTGGATTCAAGCCCAAAGGGTTCTCTAAAGGAGCCTCTGGATAAGTTATGCGCAGGGGAATCCCGGGGACCCAGGTATGAAAGCGAATTGAAAGTACCGGTGGTAGAAATGCTGCGAATCCTGGACGAAGAATAATGAGGACTATGACATTGCATGCGATACAGCCCTGGAGCCGGGTACGTTTTTCTGGCCGGACCGGACTAATCGCGACTTTTCTCTTCGTAGTAGCCGGCTGTTTCGGTCCGCCGGAACGAGACGTTTATGAACACGATTTCCCCTGGCTGTATATTGGCGTATCCTGCGAAAAGTCGAGTTACTATTCGGGTATCCCAATCTGTCCGGAGGGTGAGCCGGATGATATAGTCTACAGCGGCTGGGTTCTTCATGGAGGGGAAAACACAGATGGACAGTGTGGCAACCTGGACCGCGGGCAGCGGGGCGCAGTTCTCGCTCTGGATGTATTTCTTAATCCGGGTCTTATTCATTCATCCTATTACGACGCCGCAAGATGCGTTCTGGAACATACGAAGACCAGGCTCATCCATTGCGAAGAGGATTCAGGCAGCTGCGCCTGTCTTTACTCTTTTGAGTTCGCGAGCCGCGCAGCGATGACATTGATTATTCCGGACTGTATGCTCCAGCATCCGCCCACAAGTCACTAGACGCAGCAATATGGTTGTATAGCCTTATAAAGATTTAGAAATTGAATGTTTCAATTCTTCTTTTCAGATGACCATAACTGGTAGATTCTGGCTGCAGGATGCATTTCGTAAAACGTTTAGGCATAATCGTTTCTCTACTTTGTGGTACCGGCTGCGGTGTGACTCTGGCAATCAATGAAGAACCTGTTACTCTGGCCGAGGAAGTTCTGAACAGCTGGGAGGATCAGGTCTTCTGGAAAACGGAGTATGCTCCCGAGGTTACTCTGAGAGAAGGTCTGGCCTTCCAGATTGAGGGTAATCGAGTATACCTGATTAAGCGAAAGGAACGAGTCGTATTAAAGAATAGAGTAATTCGCGAACTCAGTCAAGCCCCGGATGGTAGGTACTATGTCTATGACTCATTTTCCGATACATATGATCCACAACCAATGAAGCTAAGCTATTATTATGGCCTGAACTGTACCTATGTCATTCCCAGCCTGGGAACATCTCTCATTTCTCTCCTAATTGATCAGGTGACTCTGCCCTTTCGCCTCCGTGATACAGATTTTGATCAGGAGGTGGTCTGGAACCGCTGGCAGCGGCCTGAATACAAGCCCTTCAGGCCCGACGGGACTATCCGGTGTGGCCAGCATGAGGTAGCGATCAAAGATGGCAGAGGAACTATTCTATATGCAGCATTGAGGTCCGGACCCTGGGAGTCATTAATGAACTGCGAATTCCGTCCTTCTGCAGGAGAGCATCCAGCACCTCACAAATTCTTCGTCAGTCTGGCTTCGGTGGCAGAAAACTCGTCCAGCAAGGAAGTGGATCGGTTAACGAATATCGGACTTGCAAAACAGGATGAAATAAAGAGCGAACTGAAAAATCTTCTCCAGAGTGGCCTTTTAGCTCTGAATGAGGACCCGGAGGGTATGCTTCATCCCAGGAGCGATAAGCACTTCTGTCGGATCCTGGAATCCAATCTCATGTTCCTGGCGTCTCGGGGAAAGACCCAGCGATTGGAGGCTCTGAAATCTCAATTATGCATCCCAAATTTTGGTGAAACTCGCTATGAAGAACTGAGGTCAGCATTGCTGGGAATGATTCGTGTACTTGCGGAGGAAGACAAATGAATCCTAACAATACAGGAAAAGTAATCATGCCTCGCATGCCCGGTTTACTGCTGGTTCTACTTTCCTCAATTGCTGCACCGGGATGCTTCTCTTCCAATCCTGAGTTCGTTGGTCATGAACCTATCGAATTCAACTTGAAATACCCCTGGTACGGCGAAGGAATTTCCTGCCGTTCTCCCACGGATCCATTCTGGTTTTCCGGTACACCTATTTGTCCGGAAGGAAATCCGGATAACATCCTCTATGCCGGATGGACCCTGGAAGGGGAGGTATATCAGGATGGGCAATGCGGGTATGCTGATTTTCAACCCAATGCCCACTTCTATGCAATTGAATATCAAATCAATCCAGATGTGGAAAAATATGACTATTCCGAGGCTTCCATCTGCATACTGGAGCGATCCCGGGCAGAATTGTACCATTGCGAAAGGGGCGAAAATGAGTGTGTTTGTCTTTTCTCGTTTACTTTCTCTCAAATGAAATCGGTGGAGCAAAACGTGCAGGAATGCATCGATGAAAATCCAGCTAAAATCCGAGAATCTGAATCCTGAGCAGAACAGCAAGGCTGGCTGGACCATAAGCTGATTGCACGCTGGTGTTTGAACACCCGGGATGCTTTAATAGATGATCCAGGGGCGTAGCTCAAACCCATGATCACTTGAGTCCAAAAGAGCGATAGTACTGCTTGAATTCGCTGGCCGGCAACGGCGGAGAATATACGAAACCTTGAGCTAGATCGCATCCCATATCTATCAGAGCTTTTACGGTAGAAGTATCTTCCGGTCCTTCGGCAACTACGTTTAGTTCCATGGCATGGGCCAGATTCACACTGGATTCAACAATCGCTCGCTTGCGGCCATCCGAAAGCATGCCTCCTACAAATTCTCTGTCAATCTTGATGCCTGTCACCGGAAATTCACTGAGGTAGGAAAGGGAAGAATAACCGGTGCCAAAATCATCTATCGAGCAATTAACGTTCATTTCATGCAGACGATGCAGCACAATGCTTACATGACCGGGTTCCGAAATCAGCCCGGTTTCTGTCATCTCCAGAGATAGATCTTCCGGTCGACCATCGTACCGCGACAAGGCCTCTTCTACCTGCGAAACGACGTCATGCTCCAGAAGATCAGAGGTGCCGACGTTTACCGAAACATGGCAGGGATATCCTTCTTTTCGAGAGCGGGAAGCGAACTCCACTCCTCTGTCCAGCATCAAACCGGTAATGTGATGAATGGCACCGGTCCTTTCAAGAATGGGAATAAATGAGCCAGGGCTGAGCAATCCAAGTTGTGGATGCTGCCAGCGGACCAGTGCTTCCGCACCTGCTATCTCATTCTTTTGAATATCGATCTGTGGTTGAAAGAATGCGGTGAAATCCCGGGTACCGGTCTGCCAGAAATCCCGTAGAAGTGAAATAGCTTCACGATCAGGTTCAATAGATGGTGAATACTCCTGCCAGGGACGTCTTCTTTCAATGGCTGCGCTCAGTGCAGTTCGGGCTCTTCGCAAAAGTTCCATGGCTGGCACAGCATTCGCCGGTTCTGTACTGAAACCAATGGCAAGTCCAGGATCAATCTCCATTTCGTCCAATTCCAGGGGCCTGTTGATGGCGTTCAGAATACCCGTTGCGGTAGGACTGCTCTTTCTGGCCAGGATAAACTCACCTCTGCCAAGATGGGACAGAGCAATATTCTCGGTGTTTTGAAGTCGGTTCGCAAAGCTACAGAGCAGCGCCTCGCCGGATTCGTAGCCAAAAGTCAGTATGATTTCCTCGATCCCGCGTAGTTTTATGGCAAGTATGGTAATGGACTGATCTTTCGGGAGGCTCGCCCCTTCCAGGTCTTCCAGAAATTGAATTCGGTTGGGAAGTCCCGTTAGTAGATCATGGCTCGCTCGATAAGCAGCGCGCTCCTCGGCTGCGCGACGCATCTTGAGTTCGCTCTGCAGTTCGCTGGTTCTGCGAGCCACCTCCTTTCGCAGTGTATACGACCAGATCATTCCAGATATCAACAGCGCCAGAACAACCAGGACCGCCCAGCTGTATCGTTGCACAAAATCAGAGATCGTAGGTTTGGACCATTCCAGTTGATCCTCCCACTCTCCGTAGATTCGGTGATACTCTCCGCTAGCCTTCAAAAGGGCCAGGCGATGCAATAACCAGTTATACATCTCAACATTTCCCTTTCTAACAGCAAACACATAGGCTCTGGGCCAGAACGGAGGACTCACTTCATCAACAGCCAATTCCTCCTCTTCGATGAAACGTCTTGCCACCGGCCTGGAAAGCACTGCGAAATCTGCTTCCTTGCGAATCAAAGCTTCCAGGGCATCGTGAATGTCGGTCACCTTATGAAGTTTCACTTTCGGGTATCGTTCTGAAAGACGATCTGCAGCATATCCATCCTCCACAACAGCCACTGTATGACCCTGAAGTTCACCCGGCCTGGAAGCGATGGGTCCGTTCTCTCTTGTAAAGATTCCATGAGTTAGATAATAGATGGGAGGAGAGAAGTCAAAAAATCGCTCTCGCTTTTCCGAATGAAACATGGGGACGATGTCTATTTGTCCCCCTCTGAGATCGGATAAAACCAGGTTCCATTCCTTCTGACGGTGAACTGGTTCCAGTCCATCGGCTCTGGCCATGGCATCTTCCAGATCAATCAAGAAGCCCCGGGCGCTGTTATCCGGCCTGAGCCATTCGAATGGTGCATAATTTCTGGATCCGCCAAATATGATGGAGTTTCGGCTGGATTTCAAAGAATTCGTCTCGGTACCCGGCACAGGCACGGGAAGAATCGGCGAGCTCAGACAGAGTAGCAGCAGGCTGACGCCCGGTAGGCTCAGGCTACCGTTTCGAAGGGCTTTTCTTTTATTCCATTTATTCATGCGCGAAACCAGCCTTTGAAAGGTTGCGCAATTTGAAGGATTAGCAAGGACTTTTCGCTGATGGGCGGTGAGGTCCGGTTTTCGCCTGACGGGAGATCCATTCTGCGAAAATGAGGGTCCCATAAGACTTCTGGCTCCGCTCCGGCTTGTCCGGCAGACTCAAGGATGGAAGGCCGGCGATGACAGTAACACACTGTCACCATGATAGGATAACGAGCGTTAGTCTAAAAAAATCCTCTTGAAAGACACCGGGGGATTTTCATTTCTCAGGATTAGAGCTGGGGGAAAGTATTTTTTCTCAACCGGTTCCTTCACGAATTGTCATATTTGCAAAGCTGGAGCAGAACAATGAAAAAAGCATTCATCGACCTTCTGAACCGAACCGAGTTCCCGTTGCCATATCGCGTAGTTTTTCACGATGGGGAAGTGTACGAACACAGTGGCCCAGGCCTTCTGGATGGGCCTACGGCCTATCTGCGAAACCGGAAGTTCAACGGACCTGCCTTTACAATGCATTTCAAGGCAAAAGGAGCCCTGGAGGATGTCCTCCGTCGAGGTAGCATGGGTTTCGGGGAATCCTACATGGACGGAGACATCGACATTGAAGGGGATCTGCAGGAGTTGCAGCATTTAAGTGTCTATCTGGGCGTAGGTGGGCTGCATCCGAGTCCTGTGGAAGTGATCAAATTCTTCTTTCGACTGATTCAGACCCATCCAACCAGAAAAAGAGCGCGGAAGAACATTTCGCACCATTATGATCTGGGAAACGATTTCTATTCGCTATGGCTGGATGAAAGAATGCAGTATACATGTGCTTACTTCCAGCATCCTTCCGATTCCCTGGAGAAGGCCCAGAAACAGAAGTTGGATCTAGTTTGTAGAAAGCTACGTTTGCAGCCCGGAGAAACGATTGTGGAGGCTGGCTGCGGTTGGGGTGGCCTGGGATTGCACATGGCACGGAACTATGGTGCGAGAGTTCGTTCCTTTAACATTTCCAGAGAGCAAGTAGAATATGCCCGGGCCCGAGCCAGAAAAGAAGGCATTCCAGAAAGTCAGCTGGAGTATGTGCTGGATGATTACAGAGCAATCGGCGATGAGCGAAAAAAGTACGATAAATTTGTCTCCATTGGAATGCTGGAGCATGTAGGCGTTAAGAATTACCGAAAATTCTATGACATGATCTACAATGCCATACCCGAAAAGGGCATGGCACTGGTACATAGCATCGGTCGGGTCTGGAGTCAGAAAACGGATCCGTGGCTGGAGAAATACATCTTTCCAGGCGGCCGAATTCCCTCCCATGCCGAGATGTTCGCTCCCATAGAGAAAAAGGATCGCCCATTCTTCGTCGCGGATATGGAAAATCTGAGATATCATTATGCTCTTACTCTGGACCACTGGTCCAGACGTTTTGAAAAGAACGTGGACTGGATTCGAGAAAACTATGGCGAATCTTTTGTGCGAATGTTTCGAATCTATTTGAGAGGTTCTGCAGCAGCTTTTCGGTATGGCGGCATTACCCTCATTCAATTACTGCTTCATAAGGGCTATCTAAACGATGCGCCTCTTACCAGACATCATTTCCTGGGTCTGGAATCTCCCTGGTCCCGTTCCGACGATTCGATGAGGCAAAGCATTCAGTCGGCCAGAAATGGAAAGCATGGTAGCAATGGAAGCAAGGGAAAGAAGCCAGCGGTGAGCAAGAAGCGAGCCAGGGCTGGCACAGGCAAAAGGAGTTAATAATGGTTGAGACAGACGTTCTAATCGTTGGCGGTGGGCCCGGTGGATCCAGCTGCGCCCATGAGCTCAGAAAGCATGGAATGGATGCCATCATTCTGGACAAGGAAGCATTCCCTCGAACGAAGCTCTGTGCAGGTTGGATCACCCCGGGAGTGCTGGAAAGCCTGCAGATCCGGCCGGAGGAATATCCCAGAGGTATTGTAACCTTCGATGAAATCCATGGAGAATACTTCGGCCTGAAGAAGCAGCGTCCACTAACATGGAATACTACACAGTATTCTATTCGCAGATACGAATTCGATCACTGGATGCTGGAACGATCGGGAGCCGAGTTTATTGTCCATCCAGTAAAGGAGATTCGAAAGGATGGAAATCACTATGTCGTGGACGATCTCTATCGCGCCAGATACTTGATCGGAGCTGGAGGAACACATTGCCCGGTGGCCCGACAGATCTTCGCAGATTTGAATCCGCGAAGCCCTGCCTATCAGGTTGGGGCACTGGAGCAGGAATTTGCCTATCAATGGAAGGATGAGAGATGTATTCTATGGTTCGGAGAGCATGGACTTCCCGGATATTCCTGGTATGTTCCCAAGGCCGGTGGGTATATAAACATTGGAATTGGCGGTTTTTCAGAACATATGAAGAATTCCAGAATCACTCTTCGCCAGCACTGGGATTTGCTTACCAGAAAGATGGAGGACCTGGGCCTGATAAAAGATCATGAATGGAAGCCTAAAGGCCATACCTACTTTGTTCACCAGAAGGCTAAAGTAACTCAATCGGACAATGCCTTTCTGGTAGGGGATTCTGCGGGTCTGGCCACCTGCGATCTGGCGGAAGGAATTGGTCCGGCTATTGAAAGCGGGATTCGCACTGCTCGAGCCATTGCCACGAATAGCAGAGTGGATCTGAGCGATATTGGTCGCTACTCTGCGCTTGGTCCCGGCTGGAAAGCATCCGTTTTTGGTTCCATTCTGGACCGAAAAGGTACATTCTTCCGAGACCGTGTCTATGCCCGGGACTTTCGCAAGAAGGAAGATCGATACCTGGCAGCCGCTGGAAGCTAGGCGGAGATAAGAAAGAAGCCGGAAACGGTGGTCCGGGTTTTCAGGGAACTGGAAACGTTGGGAAGGAAGCCAGGGCAGTGGCAACCACGGGTTGGTGGCAAAAGCCTGGCAAGAGTCCCCCGGTTCGGGCAGGCCTGGAATCAGCCAGGTCCTGGCCTGGGGGACTGCATCCCTTCCTATTGTATGGATCCTCCGTTGGACGGAATGGGCTGCGACCCCATCTTACACAGAGCATCTTTTAGCTCGGCATCTACTGCAGGTTTTAGCGGAGCCAGGGCCTGATCGTAGTCCACGGAGGAAGCGGTTACTCCCCAGGATGGGCTGGAGGGAGTATAGAAAAAGTTAAAGGGAATCATGGACCATCCCATGTAGGAAACACGATAGAACGTATAACGGTTCTCCGCCACCAATGTGTTTCCCTGAAATAAACTCACTCCGACATGCTCTTCCGTCTCTGTATAACCCGGGTAAATCAACAGAGTGGCACAGCTCAGAAGGATGGCCAGATCCGATGCGCCCGATTGATATTTATCTTCTATCGTATCGATTAATCGAACGGTAATGACCACCGTGTTCGGTGCATCATCCTGGACTTTGAGGCCCGGATGACGGGAAATATGCGAACGAAACATCCGGGCGACGCGATCCTTCACCTCCCTTTCCGCCGGTGATCGATCCATCATATTCCGGTGCATAACCTTGAATGCCTCAGATTCCAGCATTCGAACTTCTATTCTAACCGGCACGGGCTGCAAATTCTCACAGGAGCGTGCGGAATCATACTCATGGTTTCCCGGGACCACGTTAACGGCACTGCATCCAGATAGCGTAGATAGTACCAGTGGTAAAATTATCCTCTTCAGGAAAGATCGAGAAATGTGAATTGCAGTACCTATAGAACCTATATGCATTAAAGAAAAATTAATAATGCATGGGATCTGTCAAGATGATCCTCATTGTTCCCTTGAAAACAGGTCTGTCTTTTGCCATCAAAACATTGGCAATCTGAATGCAATATATGGTACACCCTCCCGAAACCAGTCCTCGATCCTGGTTGAACTTTACTGTTCCATCATTCGTCGCAAAACAGGAAAAAGCATTGCTATTCATTGTTCGGACCGGGTAGTATCTATTATGCATTGGCTGAACTCGGTAATTGCAGAAGTGCGCCTGGATCTCATGCGAAAGGTCGTACTCGCTCTGTGCATTGTTAATCTACTACTGCCGGGCTTTCGGTCGCAGCTCAGCGCCGAAGAAAAAAATAGTGCTGACGGTCCCTCGGAGAATTCAGAGAGCATTACTGGGAGTCCGGTGCAGGCACAAAATTCGCCGAATCATTCAAAATCACCGAATCAGTCAAAAGAAGCCGCATCGTCTGACCAGTCCATACAGGAGGAAGATCCTGAGCTCTATAAGGCCAAGCAGAAGGCCCGGGCCTCTCTGGAGAAGTTCTGGCTGGCTCTGGAGAACGTAAAGGAAGGGGAAGACTCCTTCATGATTAAAGTGAGGATTCAGGATCCCTATGGAGCCGAAGATTTCTGGTGTGGAAAGATCCAGAAGAGTGCAGAGGAGATTCGGTGCACCATTGCCAATGAACCAAAGGAAGTTCAATCCGTTTCCTTTGGACAATCGATCGTTGTAGAACAGGCACAAATTGTAGACTGGATGTTTAGAAGAAATGGGTACATCCATGGAAACTTTACCATGCGAGTCTTAATTGAGCGGATGCCTCCGGAAAAGGCTGATTACTATCGATCCATGCTGGCACCGGAACAGGATGTTCAGGACCAGAACTGAGCTAATATTTCCATTCGTCTTGCATTGCAGAAAGAATCTTTAGGTCAAGCGAGCCAACGCACCACTACCAGTCCTGTTCGCGCCCAGCGGCATTCTCTGTGGGGCATTCCCTGGAACATGCTGCGACTGACCCCGGATTAAATCTTTCATCCTATAGATTTACGATTCCACCGGAGCAGTCCACTCCGCCGGCATAAGGGGGGCGAAAACACATTTTGAACCATGGATTTGATTTTGCCATTTCATTCAGAAACTCAACGCTATGCAGCTTCGCATACTCCGCCGCCAGTCGATGGTAGGTGATTCCCGGGCTGCCCGGCACTACAGTAATTCCCCGGAATTGCTTTTCGCTGTCTTTGTTCATGCATCCATGGGTGGCCCCGTGAATCCTCTGACCCCAGTCCTCCACAGGAAAAAGATAGCAATCCAGCTGCAGCGAAGGGGGACTCACATATTCCGGGTACAGGCCTGTTTGCAGATTGGCGGGGGCTGGAAGCCAG
The DNA here is from genome assembly GCA_002729885.1 of Spirochaetaceae bacterium. Taxonomy (GTDB): domain Bacteria; phylum Spirochaetota; class Leptospiria; order Leptospirales; family Leptonemataceae; genus UBA3465. The sequence goes on along the minus strand of PBUB01000011.1, from coordinate 112,102 downwards.
CTAAAGGCCGCGATGGGAGCCAGTAGCATGGAAAAACCTGCATTCTCTACCCAGTTCGAATGAGAATAGAAATCCTGGATTAAATGCAGGGCCATGCCCATGTTGCGCATACTGGACATCATTTCCACTGCATGCACCGCCTGAAATTTCAGTTCATCCAATCGGTAGGCGCAATCGGCCAATCGGTCATTATCGCAATGGAGGGTAAAATCCTTCGCGTAGCCCCCGGAATCGCTGATTACAGAATACTGCCGAATCATATCTCCGCATAAAGGGCTGATCGCGATGTTTCGATCCGCGGCGAAATTCTGGAGGGCCTGCCTGGTTATGGAGAAATGCGTTTCCGGACCCGCACCTGCGAATGCATCCAGTTCGGGGCGGGGCGTCCAGAGAAATACCAGCAGAAATGATAGCGCCAGATATCTATAGATTCGATGGGTTTTCAGCATCAGGGATGAGCATCCTCCCGGTACTTCTTCGCATCGTGCCTGGCCTCGGCTACAACAATAATACCCATCGATGGGCCTGGCTGGTGCAGTGTCCGCGTCAGTGAAGCCCGTCCTGCCGCCCTGCCAGAGCAAAACTCGAAATGATAATCACAGCATGGGCCAGATTACCTGAAAGAACGCGATCAGAATTACATTCACAAGAATGGAGAACAGAATGGCCAGTCCAATGGACTTTCCTGTGGATGGATTGCCTACGAAAGCGCCCAGTGCTCCTCCAATTCCAGAAAGGATGCCAAAGGCACCGCCCATGAGCGCTGATTCCGAGAAGTTCGTAAGGAACCCTGTAGAGAGCAGAAAGCCCAGAATTCCCAGGGCAATAAATACAATCGCAACGATTTTAGGTCCTTTTTCCATTTAGATTCTCCTGCATAGATTTGCGGACAACCCTGACAGCGGAAATGAATTAGCCCAGTAGAAAAGTTACGATAAGACTTTTGATAATTACCAGAAGGCCGAATATAGCTTCCAGCGCAGCCCCGATCTGAACCGGTCGGACCAGAGTGGCGAAGCCCACTATCATTACATGGGCGGCCAGAATAGCCATGGCCAATCCTGCAAGCAATGTTGCGGTCAAGTAGGCAGGATGTTCCATCCCATAGAGCACAAAGAAGATAAAGGGAAGTAGACCACAAAAGGTCATAAAGGCGCCCTGGGCTACCCAGGCCATGATCACGATTCGGGCTTCCTTCTCATCTGGATTGCCCAGCATGGCCACTGCGCCACCAACAATTAGCTGATGAAATAGTCCCCAGCAGGCCAGCAGGATTCCTGTCCCAATAACTATGTAGTTCAGAATTGCCAGCATTGTAATCTTCTGCGCCCACAGAACGTAGAATCCCGACTTGAGGCTACGGAGACCCGCGCTCTATTTGAGCCATAGGCGCTACAACTTCAAATTCCAGGATTCCAGTCTGCTGGCAATCAATTAAAGGGAACGGCCGGCCCGGATCAATGAAATTGGCCCGGTGTATCGATTAATTGGGCCGGGGAGCACTGCCGTACTGAATCAGTTGGTCCACAGCTTCAAAGATTTCTCTATAGCGGTCGATTTCGTCTTCCGGGGCCGTGTAGTAGATTGCATGTATTCTACGGTCCCTGAATCTGAGCTTGCCGATTTTTATATATCGCGTGGTCCCTTCCAGATAGCTTCCTTCGAAAGTAAAGGACCGGGATTCCGCATCTTTATTTCGATCCACATATTTCCAGCCAGGATAGTTCAGTCGCATAGCATCATACCATCCGCTGGCATACAGATCCCTGGATCTTTGATCTCTGGGTTCTGTATCCAGTCCACGGTACTCCACCAGTCCAAGAGGCAGTGAATCCTCTCTGTAGACTGCTACGAACTGAAAGTATCTGTCTCTGCTCAGGCTTACGTCCCAGTCGCCCGGGATGCGAAACACTATACCATAGTCCGTAAGAGCCACGGATCGCATACTGTCTCCGTAACTGAACAATGAGCCGGTGCGACAGTTGCTGGCGAAGCCCATCAGAAGGCAGGCTACCACCAGAGACATCAGATGTTGCCCGGCTACGCGCAACCTCAGTTCTCCATCCGGGTGAGCACGTCGTATCCGTCGTCGGTGACCAGTACGGTATGTTCAAATTGTGCGGAAAGGCGGCCATCAGAGGTAGTGACAGTCCATCCATCTTCTTTGCTGAAATCTACTTTCCAGGTGCCTTGATTTACCATGGGCTCCACGGTAAAGGTCATACCTGGTTGCATTCGCTGCCGCACTTGATTTTGCCTGTAATGAGGCACAGGCGGGTCTTCATGGAAATTCCGCCCGATACCATGACCTGTAAGATCCCTTACAATTCCGTAACCTCTGGGGGTCAGAAATTGATCGATGGCTTCTCCAATGTCGCTGATGCGATTGTTGGGTTTAACGGTGCGAATGCCAACCCACATGGCCTCTTCAGTATCTTCTATCAGAGTCTTTGCATCCGCAGATACTTCTCCCACCGTAAACATTCGAGAAGTGTCCCCGTGGAAATCATGATAGATGACCGTGACATCGATGTTCATTATGTCACCATCTTTGAGAACATCATCCTGGCTAGGTATTCCATGACATACAACATTGTTAATGGATGTACAGATACTTTTGGGAAATCCCTTGTAGTTCAGGGGAGCGCTAATGGCACCATGCTTTCTGGTGAAGCTCTCTGCGAAGTCATTTAACTCCAGAGTGGAAACACCTGGCTTGACGCGCAGTCCTGTTTCATGCAATACTTCAGCTGCCAGACGACCGGCATCGCGCATTTTCTGGATTTCTTTGCTATTCTTAATATGAATCATGCTTTGCTTCTGGAAAATTTCGGACTCTCCCTGGAAAAAAAAGATATACAGCGTGGGCCAGCTACGCTTTTTATTTAACACGAAGTCCGGGAAGCCTTCAAGTTGCATTTTTCACCCCGGCACCACACGTCTCGCATATTTTCATTCAGCGGGATATTTTTCGGGAATGAACGACCTTTCACATAGCGAAATAGCTCAAGGCGAATCTTCGGACAACGGAGATCCTTTATCGGCGCGTCTTCGCCGTATCCGTCCACATCATATCCATCTCAGACTGCAATCTCCTGAATTTAATCCGGAGATGTTTTATTTCTCGGTTCGGTTATCCGGCCAGGAGGTTCTGTAATACCAGCCCATGGGCAATACCACCCTCGACTTTCTAATCATTCTGATTCTTATCTTGATTAACGGCTTCTTTGCTGCCGCAGAGATAGCGCTGATATCCATCCGCAAAGGAAGGATCAAAGCCCTTATCGAGGAGGGCAATGCAAGAGCGAAGATAATATCCCGTCTTCAGGGCGATCCAGACAGACTGTTTGCCACGGTTCAGGTGGGTGTAACTCTGGTTGGAGCCATCGTCGGAGTATTTGGCGGTTCCAGCTTCAAGGAAAAGCTTGAGCCTCTGATAAGTCAGATTCCGTATCCTTTGATCCAGAATTTCTCAGAGCAGATTTCATTCGTAATCGTTGTTTTCTTTATTACTTATTTAAGTCTGGTGATTGGCGAGCTGGTTCCTAAATCCCTGGCATTGAACTACTCCGAACGAGTAGCCATGGTGGTGGCCTATCCGTTGCAGGCCTTCAATCGAATGGTCTACTGGTTCACTCGATTCCTTACTTTTTCAAGTAACCTGCTACTGCGTCCTTTCAAGGATCGCACCAGTTTCAGTGAGACCAGGCTTCTTGCAGAGGAGATCAAGCATCTTCTGGAAGAAGGGGTTCGACATGGAACCATCGCCCATTCCGAGCATGAGATTATCGAAAATGTGCTGGAGATTAATGACACAGCTGCACGAGAGGTTATGGTTCCCAGAGTGGATATCAAGGCCATCAGCGTGGATGCTGCTGAGGATGAAGTCCGCAAGGCTGTGGACTCACTTTACAGCCGCCTTCCTGTATTCGGGGAGGGCCTGGACAATATAATCGGAATCCTGCATATGAAGGATTTGATGCGTTGCCTGGCACGTCAGGAACCCTATCAGCTTTCCCGGCTTGCTCGTCCCGCGTACTTCGTGCCAGAAAGCATGAAGATCGGCAAGATCCTCCAGGAGATGCTGAAGCGAAAAACGCACATGGCCATTGTGGTGGATGAATACGGTGGTACAGCCGGTTTGCTTACCATGGAAGATATCCTGGAAGAGATTGTAGGTGAAATCCAGGATGTTACAGAAATTCCGGACGAAGACGAATTCATGCCTCTGCCGGATGGGAGCTACCTGGTGAGCGGATCCTGCGGAATTTCGGATTTCAACGAATTCATGCAGGAAGGCCTTCCCGAAGCGGATTCGTACACCAGCGTTGCCGGGTTCGTGATCGAGCAAATCGGCCGGTTTCCGGAAGTGGGAGAAAAAATCGTGTCCGGCAATCTTTCCTTTGAGCTGGTTAAAAGAGTACGCCAGAAGATGGTGCAGTTTCGGGTCCGACGTCTGGAGCCAGCTCCGGAAGAATAGGGCATTTGTCCGTGTTCTAATGGCCCTGGAAGGCATGAGGATGATTCCCGGTGATCTCTGTCTCAACTACTCTCTCACCGTTTTTTCTTGTCCCCAACCTGCCTCGTCTAATTCTGGTCGGTAACTCTGAACGAAGGTGTGATCCATGTCTGAACCTCAAATCTCCGTTGGCCTGACTGAAGACCAGGCCATGCTACGCGACCTGGTGCGCGATGTTGTTAAAAATGAAGTAGTTCCCGTTCGAATGGAACTGGATGAGAAGAATGAGTACCCTCATAAGGTACTGGAAAAATTCAAGGAAGCTGGTCTGTTCCAGGCCATGTACGAAGAAGAATATGGCGGAATGGGCATGGGAATGATGGGAAACATCATCCTGGCCGAAGAGATTGCCCGTGGATGTCTGGGCGTCGGCACTGCTTTTCTGGCTACCAAGCTGGGTTCCCTGCCTATCGAAGTAGGCGCCACTCCCGAGCAAAAGCAAAAGTATCTGACCAAACTGGCGGCTGGCGAAATGATCGCAGCATTCGGTCTAACCGAGCCGGGAGCTGGATCTGACGTACCTGCTCTGAGCACTACCGCTGTAAAGAAGGGCGATAAGTACATTCTAAACGGAACCAAGCAATGGATTTCCGGCGCCGGCCAGGCGGATGTTTATACCGTATTTGCTCTTACCGACAAGAACCGCGGCCCTCGTGGAATCAGCTGCTTTATTGTAGAAAAGGACACTCCCGGTTTCTCTTTCGGAAAGAAAGAAGATAAGCTGGGTATTCGTTGTTCGGAAACTCGTCAGTTGATCTTCGAAGACTGCGAAGTTCCTGCTGAGAACATTGTAGGCGGACGCGAAAACAATGGCTTCCTGCATGCTCTTAAGACTCTGAACCTTTCCAGACCGGCTGTTGCGGCCAGTGCTGTAGGATGTGCTCAGGGTGCTTACGAAGCAGCTATTCAATATGCCCGCGAACGAGAGCAGTTCGGCGTTAAGATTGCAACCTTTCAGGCAATTCAGCACATGCTGGCGGACATGGCTATGGCTATCGAAGCTTCTCGTCTGCTTACTTATAAATCTGCTCAGCTGGCAGAAATCGGTCATAAAGACACTGCGAAATTCTCTGCCATGGCAAAATGCTTCGCTGCAGATACAGCAATGAAAGTAGCTACCGATGGAGTTCAAATCCATGGCGGTTACGGATACGTAAAAGAGTATCCCGCTGAGAAATTCTTTCGCGATGCGAAGATTCTGCAGATCTATGAAGGAACCAGCCAGATTCAGAAAAATGAAATCGCTGCCGGTCTGGTAAAAGAGGCTGCTTCTCGCAGATAATCATCGGACTAACTGGCAACAGCATAGTCTCATTCGAAGGCCCGCCTGGTAGCGGGCCTTTTTTATTTCTGGAAGTTCGTTTTCCGGTGGCGACTGCAATTCGCTTTCGTGGAATCCCAAAGCATGGGAGTTTCTATGTATCAGTTCCCCGGGGGTGGAGATTGCAATCGCACTTTCCACCATTCTTCGGATGGCATTCGTTCGAATATCATCCTTCGCTTATCTGTACCCACCGGATGATCGAATTCCAGATGAAAGGCCCACAGGCCCAATCTGAAATCCGGTAATCCCTGGTTTGCATATCTTGCTTCGCCGCAGAGAGGAAGTCCACGACTGCTTAGCTGAAACCGAATCTGATGAAAGCGGCCGGTGATGAGATCAATTTCCAGAACCGAATGCTTTGATGGGCTCAGATCAGGGCGAAGGCGGTAACGCAGTCTGGCTTCTCTGGCTCCAGGCTCATTGGGTTTGCATGCAATGGCCATCCGGCTGGCTTCATCCTTTCTGTAGATGTCTACCAGCTCCCCTTCGGATTCGCCCAGAGATTTACGAACCTGATCTTCGCTAAAAGGCAACAGTGCCAGATACTTCTTGATCAACCGGGATTTTCGTATCTCTTCTGAAAGCCTGGCTGCTGCTTTGGAAGTCAGGGCAAAAACCATAATTCCGCCGGTGGAGCGATCCAGGCGATGAAGAAGGCCCAAATAGACATTTCCAGGTTTGTTGCGGCTTTGCTTGATGTAGTCTTTTAGAACGGAGAATATATCGGCATGCCCGGAGGAATCAGCCTGACTCAGAAGTCCCGGTGGTTTGATCACTACCAGGATATGGTTATCTTCATACAGGATTTCCGGAATCAAATCGGGCCCGGTTTTTGTGGAATTATCTGCCATGAGAGCTAGCGCGCGATAAATGCTTTCTTTCTAGTTCCCGGGACGATCCAGAATAAAGCTTACGGTGAATCGTCTGGATGCAGTCACCGGCGGCCATTGCCATTGACTTACACTCTTTTTTACCTGATCATCAAGAATGCTGAATCCAGAACTCTGTTCAATTCTGAATTCAACCAGCTTTCCGTCTTCCAGCCTTACAAAGGCAGAAACGGTGCCCTGAATATCCTGATGGGCCGCCAATTCTGGATAGGGAATGGACTGTTTGAGCCTTCCAATACTTTGAGTGAACAGCGCCTCGGACTGCGGACCGGAAGAAGAGTCCTTGCTGTCGGTTCCTGAATTGGAATCGGCGCTGGCATCCGATGAGTTATCGGTCCCTTCATCGTTTGTCTCACCTGTGATAGAAAAGCCGGATACTGCCTGCACCACATTTCGATCGAAGCTTTCAGAAGCGGATGTTAGAAAAAAAATGAGCAGGATTCCGCCATGGGCCAGCACGCTTAGAGCGAGAAAAAACCAGTAGCTGTCCTGAATCTTTTGCATTCATGCCTCCGGATACCGCTGTCTGATGGGTCCGGAATTGTATAAACCAGAACCGAACTTTATTCCAGGTAGAATGTATATCCCAGGCGTGCGAACCTGTTGTGGCCTCGAATTAGATTGGCAGACTGAAAAGCTCCGATGGAGCGAGTAAGTATCATTACAGCCGCTACCTGTCCGCCATTTTTGGAAACATCGAAGGGCTCCTGAAACCAGTTTCGTCCAGCGGCCCAGATCAGAAATGAGTCCACCAGGAAATACATGATGGTGCGATAGTAGGTCTGGCCCGTGGTGAGTCGGGGCGAATCCCAGGATGCGTACATGACTCCTGCCCAGGGGGCCAGAAAATTCAAGCCCTGCGCATACAGATGCGATTTTTCATACAGGGTTACCGGCTCCGGCAAATACTCCTGACGAGGCACTTCAATCAGTCCTTTGATCTCCAGGATTCGAGTAATGCTCTTTACGTCTCCCGAATCCCCTTCAAGACGTATGAAAGCCTTTTTGTTTTCCAGAGAAACAGTTCCGCTGTAGATGCTGTAGTTGAATGGAGAGAAAAAATCCGATGACCAGGCTTTGCTGAATCCCAGGGTTTCTTCTTCCGGTGAATACCCATCCTTTTGAAACTCATCCAGAATTCCGGGCAGTCTGGTTTCTAAAACCTGCAGTTCCAGCGGTGTCTGATAGGCTGCAAAGGAATCTGCAGCCAGACCGGAAGTCCATAGAGAGAAAAACAGCGAAATAGCCAGAAGGTTTCCAGCCCATCGGACCGGATGGGGGAATCTATCCTTGGTTTTGAGATACATAAGTTCCGCCAATCAATACAGCATTGTAGACGGCATGGCTAACCGTGGCCGCCGTCACATTCCATTTAATAAATATCAATCCAAATGCCAGTGAAGGAATCAGGAGAACAGGAGCAATGAAATAATCATGAGAAAAGATGAAGCAGCCGGTGGCAAATATCAGAGGCAGAAAAAGCGCCAGAGCGGATGGCCCCCCGGATTTCATACTTCGCATCAAGAATCCCTGAAGAAGGAAGCGATAATAGATCTCTTCCACAACGGGAGTCCACAGGACGATGGCCACAATACCCTGCCAGGGCGGAAGCGTTGATTTGCCGGTGTCGGGCCAGAACAGGGCAATAAACCAGACAATCATGCCAGTGGCCAGACCCAGCAGGATAGCCTGTAGAAATGCGCTGGAATGACCCCGAATGGGCGCCAGGGATTCCTCTACTGGATCTCTATCATCTTCCAGGATGAAGCGATAGATGGGATAAATGATGAGCAAGAGCAGGGTTCCTGTGGCCGGACCGGAGAGGTAAGTGTCCAGATAGCCGCTGAGAAAGGAATTAACCTCTTCAAATAGTAGCCGATACAGTAGATGTACCAGGCCGGCCATCAGGAAAGCCATGGGCCACGGGTATTTCCGGGAAGATGAGAAATAAAGCGGCATTCGTCTTTTTGTTGGGGGCTCTGTCTCTGTCCACCGTTGACGGACGAAGACAGGAAACCGGTCCCTGGATTTCTTCCCTGGATAACTCCACACCTGAACTCCAGACACTCCGGGATCAGATTCGTACCAACCTTCGCTCTTCCTACAGGGAGCAGAGGCTGCAATTGCCTCTGAAGATCTATCTCTACAGACTCAAGGAGAACGAGAATTTCTTCACAGTAGTCACCCGAACGGGCCAGGATCCGGACACCATTGCTTCTTTGAATGGTCTGGCGCATCCCGCTTCCGTGGGCCCGGGAGATGTCTTGATGATTCCCAATGCAAGGGGTGTGTTTCGCAGGAATCGGTCCCTGCAGGAAGTGGCTCTGCTAAAGGAGAATTTACAGAAGAAGCCACAGAGTCAGGCAAGTACAGATAAACTGCTGGATGGATTCAAATTCTATCCGGGCAGACGATTTGAGCCAGAAGAACGATTCTATTTCCGTGGACAGGGCTTTTCGCATCCGTTGCCTGGAGCAGTGCTATCCAGCGGATACGGCAATCGCAGGGATCCAATCAATAATCGAAAATCCTTTCATGGTGGCATCGATCTGGCTGCAAAGGTGGGTACTCCTGTGCTGGCCTCAGCTCCTGGAAAGGTCATCCATGCCGGTCCCGCCGGAGGATACGGAAATCTAATTATCCTGGAACACCGATTCGAATACACTACCTATTATGGACATCTGTCAAAAATAAACGTCAAGAAGGGTGATTCCGTAAGCCAGGGCCAGAAAATCGGCGAAGTAGGCAAAACGGGCCGAGTAACCGGTCCGCACTTGCACTTTGAAATCCGTAAAGATGGCAAGCATACGGCCCCTTCAAAGTTTTTTCATCCCTAAAGTCTTTCATCCCTGATTACAATCGATTCAGCACTTCTGCGGCTCGTTCCACATCTTCAATCGTATTGTAGATATGCGGTGCCACGCGGCAGTAACCACCACGATGAGTTACGATGATACCGTTCTGCTTCATATGAGCGCAGAGTTTCTCTGGCTCATCGTAGACCAGCGATAGAATTCCGCTTCGATTTTTTTCATCGAATCGCACCGGATGAATTTCGGGATGCTCCAATTTCGTCAAGAAAGCATCCTGCAATTTCCAGTTATGATCGCGCACCTTTTCAATGCCAGTGTCCAGATGGACATCGCGAATGCACTTTTCCAGGGCAATGGCAAGCGAAACAGGAACCGTAGAATATTCAAATCGTCTTCCATCCTCGTAAGGCTGCCAGCTATGATTCAGATAATCCTGGCCCTGCTTCATCAAGTCTGCTCCGGCCATGGTTTGATGGATCTTTTTTCTGAACTCCGGGGAAGTATAGAGCAGTCCTGTTCCCACAGGTCCCATCATCCATTTCCAGCCAGAGGCGGCGATGGCAGAGATATTCCATTTCTCTGGATACAGAGGCAAACATCCCATACTCTGGGCACCGTCGATTACCAGATCAATACCGCGATCCGCACACAGTTCCCCCAGTTCCTGAAGATCACATGCGAATCCACTGGTGAACTGCACATGGCTCAATCCGATCATTCGCGTGCGATCCGTTATCAGAGCTTCCACATCTTCCAGTGCGAAACCACCGGGCATACCTTCCTTCTGCTTTTCGTGCATCTTTCGATCCGGAATCAGCTTCAAAATGACTCCTCGATTCTTCTGGAGTACATAAGGATAGTGATTTGAAGGATACTCATGAATATAGCTGATAATCTCATCGCCGGGTTCAAAGGGATAGCCACCGGCAATTGTAGACAGACCCTCCGCCGTATTCTTCATGAAGGACAGATTTTCGCTGGAGGTTTGTAGCAACTCAGCTGCTGCATCCCGCAGTCCTCCGGGAACCGAGCCAAAGTCTGCAAAGGCCATCTGACCTTTTTCAGCCCTGGCCATTTCAAAGGCCGAGCCTGCCTCCCAACCTGGAGCGTACATGGGGGCGATGCCGGAGTTATTGAGATAGGTCCAGTTTTTCCGGATGGGAAAGCGTTCGGTGGAGTGCATGTGCCAATTCTAATCAACTTTCCACAGGAGAAAGTACAATCGCAGCTTTCATTCCTTCCGGAAAAAGAGGCAAAAAATCAGCCAAATAATTAGAAAATCGTAATCCAGAGGGATTAGTAGAGCCCTATGTCCGGTCAAAAATGATTGCCAGACCCGAGATATCCACGGACATTGCCTGCAATTCCGTCCGATGACGGCTTTCTGGCATCGGGATATAGATTGAGCGTTCCATCGCCGATTCTATAAGGAAGTTCACCGACCATGGACTGCGTTTGGCTTCTGTGTACTAAAGTAGACGAAAATTCAGAGCCCATCGTTGAAGTTTTTTGGCGGAAAGAGGAATAAAGAAATCATCATATTTTGGGAAATTCAATGAGAAAAGCACTGATTTCAATCTTTGCAGCACTGATGCTGAGCACTTCTGTATTTGCCGGGCAACCGGAGGAAGGCGAAGCCACCGGGCTGGAGACTGTAACTATCGATAACAAAGTAATTCAGGTCTATAACGGTGTGATTGGGCGCTGGGAAGAAACAGCCGGTCAGTCTTTGAACGGCCTTGCACATCGATTTGGCACTACGGTTCAGGAAATCTACAAGGTTAACAGAAACGACGTAGGTGGCGAATATGTATTCGTTCCTATGAGCAAGGAATTCTACGCCGAGCTGATTCGAAGAGGCTACGGTCGTCGCATCCTGCAGGTAGATTCTCGCAAGCTGATCTGGCCTGTAGAGACTCCCAACCGATCTTCTGGATTCGGAAATCGATTTGGCGGGCATCATAATGGTCTGGATTTCGCATGTCCTTCCAAAACCATCGTAGTGGCTGCCATGGAAGGCACTGTAATTCGTTCCCAGTGGATGGGCGGATTTGGAAACGCTGTTGTAATTCGCCACAAAGATGGAACTGAAACCACATACGCGCATAATACTAAAGTTCTGGTTCGCCTGGGCGACGAAGTTCAACGCGGGCAGGTAATTGCTCTTTCCGGCAATACCGGACGTTCTACCGGACCACACGTTCATCTGGAAGTGCGATACGAAAATGTTCCTCTGGATCCAGAAGACTTTCTGCAGTATGGACTGGCACGTCCTGAAACTGTAGTGCGCGAAAGACTGGAAGATCAACCGTCTGAAGCTTCTGCTCTGAATCTGCAAGACCAATGACATCACCCGGTGCCGACCAATGGACACCGGAAAATCGGAAACGGATAGAAAGCCTGCTTGAGGGACCTCCCGGGCAGGCCGTTTTCGATTTCGACAATACCCTCATTCATGGCGACCTGGGCGAAGCATGTATGTACTACATTGCTTTTCAGGGACTGGTGCGCGCTGATCTGGATGAGTTCTGGCAGGAAATTGCCCATCCATCTCTGTCCAATAAGACACTGGAAAAGATTCGCGCTTCCTGGGATCGGAATCAGGCTTTTGAAGACCTGCAGGCCCATCTGGAATGGGTGGATGAGCTTCTGGGCTTATACGAATCCCTGGTGAAAACAGCAGGACTGGAGCAGGCCTATCGCTGGACCAGAAGCCTGTTTGGAAATCAGCCAGAGAAAGAGCTACGAAGCATAGCGAGTTACGTTTTTCAGGACGAATCCAGAATGCCGGTGGATTTCGAAGAATTGCCATCCGGACGGAGAATTCCCAGGGGTATTCGAATCATTCCAGAGATCTATCAATTGATTCAATCCATGCTTTCCTCAGGATGGACTGTTCGAATCATTACTGCTTCTCCGGAGCCTACAATTCAGTCAGTGATTCAGCACTGGAATCTGGAAGAGGCGGCGGTTCGCGGCATGCGCTTGAAGCGAAAGGATGATATGCTGCTTCCCTATATTGAGGAGCCCATGACTTTCGGACCTGGAAAGGTGCAGGCCATTCGGGAACTGGATGACAGGGCCATCGACTTTGCGGCCGGAGATTCATTTACGGATCTGGATATGCTCAGGGCTGCGCGGATGGCATTGCTTGTGGATCGAGGTAAGGAAGATCTGAGAGGTCTGGCCGAGCAGGAAGGATTCCTGGTTCAAGCCTTCGATGTAGCGGATCCGGAAGGAAACAAGGACTATCGACCGGTGGGTCACTGAGATCTCGCTGTGTTCTTGCGGGCGTTTCCCGGCGTTTTTCCCAATTTAGGGACCGTAGTCAAAGCCCTGGAATTAAACAGAACTGGAAAACAGCTAAATTCGCAAACATCGCCGGACAGGGATGGTCCAATCCCGGTCTCTGGCTGTCGTATAACTGTCCAATAATAAAGGAAGATTCGTTCCCACCATGCATAGAATTACCCTGACCATTGCCGGGATGCCTGTAGGACATCCCGGGGAAATCGCACTGGCTACTGTGGAGCTGGCCCAGCACCTCCAGTTTATTTTATGCGAAAGCAAGCGAGGCGCCCAGACTCATTTGAAGAGAGCCGGTGTCGACATTCCGGATGAACGATTCGTGGTTTTTGATAAAAAGACCAGACCAGAGCAGTACGATTCCTTTCTAGAGGAATTGATCGACCTGAGCCTCAAGGGACCGGTTCAGCTTCTGCTGGTATCCGATGCAGGCATGCCCATGATTGAGGATCCGGGGCGAAGCTGGATACAACTGGCCGAGGAAAATGGATTTAACATCCAGGTTATAGGAGGGCCCACCGCCATCACATCGGCCATCGCTCGTGCAGGTTTGAACGGACCTTTTACCTTTGGAGGATTCCCGCCCAGAGAGAAAAAATCGCGGCAGTCCTTTTTTGCATCTGCTGGCTCTTATGGCCATACCTTTGGCTTCTATGAAGCTCCTCACCGTGTGCCGGATGTTCCGGCAGAACTCATGTCCAGTGTATCTGGAAACCCGCACGTATTCATTGCACTGAGCCTGGGTCAGGACGATGAGCAACTGCATCGGCTACGGCTGAAGGAGCTTAAATCCCTGCGCCTGCCCAAAAAGCCGGCTGTGTTTCTGGTGTACAAATAACAGGACCTTCGTTCTTTCCCTGTAATCCCTGTATAACCTGTATTTCCTGCACTGCCTGCCCATGGCTAATTTTCGCCTCTCTGTCACAGAGAAGGGGCATAAAAACCGCTGGATTGCAGAACCCGGCAGGCTTACCTTGTAGGGATGATCCCCGAACGGTCCCTGCGTATGGCCGAAATCCCCGACGATCTGAATCTGCGTCCGGAAACACTGGAGCAGTTCATTGGTCAGACGGTGCTCAAAGAACGGCTGCGCGTATCTGTGGATGCGGCCCTGCATCGCGGTGAAGTTCTGGATCATGTACTGTTTTCCGGTCCTCCGGGGCTGGGAAAAACAACCCTGGCAGCCATCATTGCCAGAGAAATGCGCAGCAATCTTCATTCCACCAGCGCGCCGGCCATTACAAAGCCCGGAGATCTTGCAAGGATGCTGACTCTTCTGGAGAAGGGCGATGTTCTGTTTATTGATGAGATTCACAGGCTGAATCGTCAATGCGAAGAAATTCTGTATCCGGCTATGGAGGATGGGGTTATTGATCTGGTCCTGGGCGAAGGAGTGGCCGCTCGCAGTGTAAAAATTCATCTAAAACCATTTACCCTCGTTGGAGCTACCACCCGGTCAGGGATGCTATCGGCCCCATTGAAGAATCGCTTTGGCCTGGACTTGAAACTGGACTTTTACGAAACCGAAGATCTTTCCCTGATACTGAAGCGGACGGCTCAGGTGCTTGCATTGAAGCTGGATGATGATGCCACTCTGGAAATCGCGCATCGAGCGAGAATGACTCCCAGGGAAGCCAATCGGTTGTTGCGTCGTATTCGGGATTATGCTACAGTGGAGCAGGTTGAAACGATTCATTCCGATTTTGTCCAGGATTGCCTGCAGAGAATGGGCATTGATACGAAAGGACTGAATGAACTGGATCGTAAAGTGCTGCGTCTGATGATTGAACGCTATGGAGGTGGTCCGGTAGGTCTAAAGACCCTGGCCGCTCTGGTGGACGAAGAGGATAGAACTCTGGAAGAGGATCATGAGCCATTTATGCTCAGACTTGGATTGATTGAAAAAAGTCCCCAGGGACGGCGAGTAACCAGAGCTGCCTACGATCACTTTGGCATTCAGTATTCATCTACCGATCTGTTTTCTTGATATGCAAAGCGACTCTATAAATAGTCCTTCCTCGTCTGCTCCGGCCAATGCCGGCTCTTTCGTGCAGCGATGGTTTTCTGCCTTTGAAAGCATTTCCACAGGTCGCTCCGAGGAGCGAATGCTCCTGGCGGGGGCCTGTGTATTCTTTGTATTCGCATCCACGGTATCCTTCCTGATTACAAATGAAAGGGATTCTGGTATTGCCCAATGGATCAACGAGCTCCTGGGTCGAGAACCTGCTATGCAGAGCATGGTTTATCCTGTCCTTCTGGAGCAGGATTACGCAGCCCCGGTGACCAGGAATGAAACAGCAGCCCTATCGGATGTAAACGCAGGCGGTTCTGGAGGACTGACCGAACGGTATGGCTTTCATACCCTGTCCTCCGACGATGTGCTTCAGGTTTCCTACGGCAGTGCTCAGACCGGAAAGCCATCCACTTCCGGTGGGGGCAATCCCGGTGGTGGTCAAAACTCCCCGGCAGATGCTCAACTCCAGGGATATCAAAGTGGCGATGGTCCAGGTTCTCCTCCGGAACAGAGACCCGCGCAGAATCAAGCCAGGAATGGAAACGAAGGGCCCGGAGAGCGACAGGCCACCACAGCCACCAGCCAGCAGGGCCAATCGGACCGAGCCACCGAATCCCTGCCCATGCGCATACCAGCGAACTATCGTTTCCAGAATGATTTCGCCATGCGATACGATCAATCCCCCAGTCTTTCCATCCCACGGCGGGAACTGGAAGGATATCGGTATTTCCGGGATCTTTTGCGTCAGGTGCGTAGCAATTTTGCACCGCCAGGTTTGAACATTGCCTACCGGGATTCTGCTGGCACGGTTATCTCGCAGCCCATAAAGCCTCAAGTCGTCCGCGTGCTTTTTTTGATCGATGAAGAAGGTACTGTGCGCGATACCAGGGTAGTAAGCAGTATGGGACAACAACCTGTGGATCAGGCCTGCATTCGCTCCCTGGAAGGCCACAACTTTGGCCAGCCACCGCCAGAGATATTCAAGCATGGAAATATATTTGGCATCAGCTTTATTTTTCCTGCAGTCATGAATCGGTAAATCTGCAGTCAGAATCCCCGGCCAATCGATAGCTAATCGATACCTCTTTCCATTGTTCAGCGAGCCGGCACGGCTTATGGTCGACGGCGATCTTTTTGTTGCACCTGGCGTATGCGGCCAATGGGCGAGTTCGGCTTATGGCCGTTAGGGTACTTTTAGTTGCACCTGGCGGATGCGGTCAATGGGCGAGTTCGGCTTATGGCCGTTAGGGTACTTTTAGTTGCACCTGGCGGATGCGGTCAATGGGCGAGTTCGTCTTATGACGGTGAGGGTGCTTTTAGTTGCACCTGGCAGATGCGGTCAATGGGCGAGTTCGTCTTATGACGGTGAGGGTGCTTTTAGTTGCACCTGGCAGATGCGGTCAATGGGTCCGGCCATGCTGGACCCATTCAATCATCACTGCTCGGCAGGTTTTTCTTCGGGCTTTTTCTCTGGATCAATGCCCATCTTTTCTTCTTTAATGCGCTGCTCGCGTTCCTTTCGCTTCTGCTCCAGGTTTTCGTACTTGAACATCAGACGTTCCCATTCCTCCAGACCCAGGTCTTCCTTGGTGATTCCGAACTCTTTCATGATCAATTCTCTTTGATCATAGATCTTCAGATTGGGATCGTTCGCGCATACACCATCGGTAGGAGCTTCGATGCGTTCACCGTTTTCTTCTATAGGAGCCAGAGCCATACCATTGCAGTCTGCACCTGCAATACCGTCCGGCCTGTCTCGATCGAATCGGGGCGAATCCCTGCGGGCTCGCTTGTAATAGGAAGTCATGATTCGGCCAACCGTGGGTGCAGCCAGAGAGCCACCGGCCCATTGACCACCCATGGAGAATTTGCCCTGATCATAGCCAAACCAGATCGCCTGGGCGAAATCGGGGTTGAATCCAACGAGCCATGCATCGGACCACTGCTGTGTGGTTCCGGTTTTCGCGGCGAAATCCCCTTGAAACAGGCCGCCATCATGTTGATAACTTCTCAATCCAGCCTGGGCTGTTCCTGCGTTGGCCACTTCTTCCATCATGTCGCGCATAATGTAAGCCAGGGCCGGTTCAATCACCTGAATCTGACCTGTCTGGGTTTTAATGGCTATGATTTTGCGAATAGCAGCCTCTTTATTGTAGAGAACGTTACCATCTGAGTCTGTAACATAGCGGATGGCGAATGGAATTACATCCTTGCCTTTATTGCCCACGATTGCCAGGGCCAGCGCCATTTCCATGGGTGTGACCTCGCTGGCACCCAGCGCCATGGCCGGATCTGGATTGAATCTGGATCGGTCCTGGATTTTCATAAGCCGTGAGGCCAGATCGATTACCGGCTCTGCACCTACGCGAAAGAAGGTCTGCACGGCGCAGGTATTTAAAGAAAGAGCCAGAGCAGTTTTCGCCGGAACCACACCGCTAAAACCTTCGGAATAGTTGCTGGGGTCCCAGACTCGGCCGGTTCTAGAAATCAATGCAAATGGCAGGTCATTCAATCCAGTGCTGGTATTGATGGCTCTTTGCTCAATGCCAGCTCCGTACACATAGATCTTAAATGAGCTTCCAGGCTGCCGTTTGGCAAGGATCGCGCGATTAAACTGATTTCGCGGAGAGAAATCGGCGCCACCAATCATGGCGGTAATGTATCCTGTGGACGGATGAATACTGATGTAGGCAGCCTGAACCTGAGTATTGGTTCTGTAGTTCACGCTCTGAGCTCTAAACTCGTCCACGGCGGCAGTGGGGTTCCAGTTTGGAGTCACATATCCCAGTAATTGCAATGCATCCAGGTCCGAGCTATCCTCCAGACCTTTGCGAAACAGACTTCGCGGATCTTTAGCAGTGTAACCGTAAACATCCTGGCGCAGAATGGGACTTCCTACATTGACTCTCTTTAAAGACTTCTGAATCTCCTCTTCAGCCACTTCCTGCTGAATCAAATCCAGAGTGGTGTAGACCCTCAGGCCTTCGCCGTAGAGTTTCTCCTCCCCAATGGACGGATTCGCTTCCAGGATCTGTCGCACATGCTCGGTAAAGTAGGGGGCCTTGTAGAGCTTCTGCCCCCAAGTAGTCTGCCCGGGATACTCAACCACTACCTGAACCCAGTAGTCTCTCCAGAAGTTCTTATGGATTTGATCTATCTCTTCTTCCGGTATGATGCCATCGTTGGCCATCAACTTCAGGATAACTTTGTGTTGCTCCATGGCCTTTCGAGGATTTCGAAAAGGAGAATAGTCCACCGGTGCCTTGGGCATCCGCGCAAGCACCGCGCCCTGGGGAAGTGTAAGATCGGGAACCTTTTCTTTAAAGAATATCTGGCTTGCGCAGGCCAGTCCCTGGCAGCCATGACCCAGATAGATAATATTGAAATAGACTTCCAGGATTTCTTCTTTGCTTAACTCCTCTTCCAGCTGAAGAGCAAGCACGGTTTCGCGTATCTTTTGATTGAATGTTCGATTTCTACTGCCTTCTGCATCCAGAATGAGCTGTTTGGCCAGCTGCTGAGTCAGGGTGGAGCCACCCTGTACTACTCGACCGGCCAGAAGGTTCTTGATGGCGGCGCGAAAGATCCCGGGGATATCAATTCCAAAATGATTGAAGAAGTTATCGTCCTCGGTACTTAGAAATGCATGCACAACATGGGGCGGAATGGTATGAAATGGAATCAGTTCCTGGCGCTGCCTGTAGAGCTCGGCAAATACCCGACCCTCTCGATCATAGAGACGGGTAGGGGGAGTGGGTTCGTAGCCAACGAGAAACTTTAGCTGCTTCTGGCTATGTACCTCGGAAATCAGATAACCGATGAGCAGGCTGCTAAAAAGGGTGCCCAGGGCCAGCATGATAGGGGCCCCGATTCTGGCCACCTTGAGGCTGATCTCCTGAAATCTCTCCCATCTGTTCATGAATAGCTCCAGCGGCCGAACCGCTTCTGTTTTACACTGAGGCCGTGGACCTGAATCCACGAGTCTGGCCAGAATCCTGAATCCCGGAAAGGTGCAAAGGACAAATTATAGAAGGAATTGGCACGGAAGCTCTCTAGATTCTTTCCTTTACCTCGGATTCAATTTAGAAGAATTCAGACAGGAATTGTTCATAATCCGGGCTGCTGGCCACTGCATAGGGATGCAGCCCGAGCTCTTTTGCTGTTTCGCAAGTGGTTCTACCCAGGCAGAGCAAACGAATACCCAGAGGCTCATCTAGAATACCGGAATCCTGGAGGTTTCTCAGGCAAAGCGGACTGCCTGCAAGAATATAGCAGGACTCATCGCTGTTTTTGATCTCATCAATAAGAGCCGGGTCCAGAGGAACCGATTCGCTTCTGTACACCGGTAGTTCAATGATAGAGGCCGGGCCGGAGCGAAGTTCTTCGATGAGCTCCTTACGCCCGTTTCTGGAGACCAGGAAAATGAATGCGGTATCTTGATTGTTCAGTGATTGAAGTTCCAGAGCCAGTCCTGCCGATGTTCCGTCCTCACTCATTAGAATGTCTTCCCCGCGGTCCAGGGTCTGGATAGCCCGGGCTGTGTTTTCGCCCGTGGTAGCCCATCGAACATCCAGATGTTTCTCTGTAATTCCCAGTTCTTTCTTCAGCGATTCCCCGTCGCCAAATCTCTGGCGTAGAATGTCCACGGCTGAATTACTGAAGAGACAGAGTATGACTCGTTTTACTCCGGAAAGTGTATTTCTGGCGGCCTCCATTTCCGCCTTCTTCCATTCTTCAGGCATTACGCGAATAGCCGGAACCGTTCGAATAGATTCTGTATCTGGCAGAATTGCCGGAATCCGGCTTTCCAGTTCCACCATCCTATCATCTTTGCCAAAGATATAGATGGTAGGCGGCTGAAGAAGCTCTTCTAGCACTCGGCCTGCCAGTCGGTCGGGATCTGTATCTTCGCGATAGGCATAATGGGACCGATGTCGCCGATTGGTTTCGAATTCTTCTCCCAGATATACATGCACGCCGAAGACCTGGCCGCCGGCTATTCGGTGTGCGAAAACTCCCAGAGGAAGATTGCACCCGCCTTCCAGGCCGGCAAGCACCGATCGCTCTATGCGGGAAACCAGAGTAATTTCCGGATCATTTAGCTTTTCCAGCACCGGGATGATCTCTGAATCACCTTCTCTGCATTGCAGAGCCAGGGTCCCCTGGGCCGGAGCCGGGACCATATGCTCTGGCCTCAGGGCCTCAAACAAAATTTCTTCTTTTTCGAGAATCGGCAACAGCCCATCTTCGATGAGCTCTCCGGTGGCCTGCAGTCGCTCAATTCCGGCCCCTGATAGAATGATGGAATGGATTGTATCGCTGCCTTCGCTAGTGACCATCTTGCGAATTCGGGTGGGCACATTTCCGCGAATATCGCAGGTTTTTAAATGCGAAGCTCTATAGTTCAGCTGGGATACGCGCCGCAGCGATGAGGTGCCTACGTAGCCATCCTCACCAATCCAGGGAAAGGAATCCTTTACCTGATGCTTTTTTAAAAACACCATGGTGTCCCGTGGTGCAATCCGTTCCGGAAGTGCAGCAATGAGCAGTCCATCGGCTCCGGATGTGGGAAGATCTTTGTAGGAATGCACTGCGATATCGGCCTGGTGGGCCAGTAAAGCTTCTTCGATTTCCTTTGTAAAAAAGCCCTTGGCTTCGTCGGAGGATAAATGCAGGGGAGCCTGGATCTGGTCTCCGCGAGTCTTTACTATGATTAGCTCGGATTCTGCTCCAGCTTTTGTCTTAAGCATTGTCTGGACCGCGCGAGCCTGTGCAAGGGCCAGATGAGACCCTCTGGTGGCAATGCGAATCACCGACTGTAGCCGCCGCCTACGGCTTCATCCGCAGAGGCATGCTCTGAATCTTTAAAATAGCTTTTTAGAATCTGCTCCACACCGCTTCTGTGGATGCGATTCATTTCTCGATGGGAGCGTATTGCCCAGTCATAAAGTATGCGACGATCCCGGGCGCTTAGATGGGCAAGCCTTCCCTGCAACAATCCTTCCAGCCTTTCCTGGGCTTGCTTGCGAATGTCCTTTTGTAGTTCCTTTAGAATGGGACCGGATAAAGAGTGTATTAACTCTGATTCCAGGCGAAACAGAGATTCATCCACTGCGCTTTCTGCCCTGGAAGCAGCTTCTTCCCGTTGCTTTCTGTTGGCTTCCAGTCGCTGACGAATTCGATCCAGACTGATGAGTTCTACTCCTGAAGAGTCGGTGACATTTTGATCCACATCTTCCGGCAGTGCAAGGTCCACAAGCACAAGCCTGGGATCTCGATTCATCCTGGAAATGAGAGATTCATCAATTATGGGCTTTTCGCTGGATGTGGCGCTGACTATGGCTCGTAGCTTTCCAGCGCTGGCAGGATTGCTCAGAAATTCTTGAAGCGAAATCGCTCGAGCACCTACTCCGGAAGCCAGGTCCTGCACCTTTTCCACCGTGCGATTGATCCACACCAGGTTGCGGCCGCCCCATTTAGAAAGATACTCCGCCGTATGCCGACTCATGGGGCCAGAGCCAATGATTGCAATTCCTGAATCCGAACTATCCAGACCACCCAGGGAATCCTCCAGAAAGCGCACAGCCAGGGAAGAAACAGAAAGCGGTAGATTGGAAGGAATATAACTTCGAATGTATCTGGAGTGACGAAACACTCCCTGAAGTACCGTGCGAAGACGATAATCCAGATGCCCTCCACGAATGGCTGCTGCTTTGGCCTCTTTCATTTGATGGCGAATATCGGTTTCGCCCAGAACCATGGACTCCAGGCCCGCTGATAGACGCAGTAGATGTCGAGCCACAGGGCGGCCGGTTTTGAAGTCCGGAGCCGGCCCCTGCACCGGTGGGAGGCTCTCTACCAGAGCTTCATAGAACGCAGCATGGTCCGACGGATTTTCGATGGAATAGATAATCTCCACTCGATTGCAGGTGGAGAGCAACAGAAACCCGGCAATGTCATAGCCAGATTGTTGCACCCTGGTTTCCAGATGCTCCAGAGTCAGTCCTTTCCACGAAAGCAAATGACTCAGGTCTTCGCCTTGATCGTGACTAAGAATGATAGCGCCCAGGTGTCTCATATATATCGCAATCGTTCCCTGTTCTTCCCAAAATCCATCTGGATAGATACCAGCCATTATAGTCTAGCATGGGCTACAACCAAGTTGTCAGGGATTTGTCAGAGGTCCGGCTAATCAGAATTAAATGAGATTCAGTCTCATTGGCTCGATATTTCCAGTTCCCGGGATTTCCTGTATTGAATTGCAGCTGGAATGCTTTTCTCTTCCAGCTCTGTAAAACTGCTTCTGGTGTCTATTTCCCTTGCTTCAAAATCCGGGGCCCGCAGCCTGGTTTAAATTTCCGGGTGGAAAGAGGTGCAATTCCTCTGCTGACGCGCAACTGTGATTGGGTAGTCCCATAAGCCAGATCTTCCCCGCCGCAAGGACCGCGCGAATCGGTCCGGCAGTGACAATGGGGGCCTTCGGAATAAACAGGAGCGCCAGTTGTCATCATCCATCAAATACCCGGTTAGATGCTGGTTTCACGGAAACCGAGCCCGGAAAAATTTTCCATCAGAACAATCCTTGAACGGCGGGCCGGCCGCATCATCGGCAGATGCAATCCGCAGAATTCCCGGATGCCTGCAGAATCGGACCCACTTATTTGGCTACATCCATGGGGCCTGGGGGGGTCGGGTTGGAAGGAAACTGATTCCTTTGCTGCTCCCGGTTTACCTGCTAGCGACCGTGCCGGGCTTGCAGGCCGAGCAATCCGAAGATGATTCTGAAGTAAAGACAGAGCAAATCGAGGTTCGGGCTCCAGCACGATCCATGGATCGAGACGATGTGGAAGGGGGCACATCGGAAAAGATACTTCTGGACAGTCTGGAAAATCGAAATCGCCCCCTTACCGAAATCCTGGAAAAAGAAGCTTCTGTAAGGGTACAGAGATACGGTGGAGCAGGGGCCTACAGCACACTTTCCATCCGAGGCTCCAATGCCAATCAGGTGAATGTCTACATTAACGGGATTCCGCTAAACAATGCCGTTACCGGAGAAGTGAATCTGGCGGATCTGGATGCTTCTTTTATGCATTCCATGGATGTGCACCGAGGAACGGCCATGATGCTATCCAACCCAACCATCGGCGGCGCCGTAAATTTCAAAACTACGGATCGTAGCTGCATAGATCGACTGTACATTCGGGGAGGGTCCTATCGCACTTTTGGAGCGGGCCTGTTCTTTTCGCATACAGGAAACATAGATTCGGGAAGCTATTGCGATGGAAGCGAGTCCAGTAAAGCGTATGCCCGGGAGGCGAGCAAGGCGGATGCTCCGGAAAAGACGTCAGATCCAGATGCATCTGAAAAGCCGAACGGACAGGAGTATGAGCCCAATAGACCTCCGTCCATTCTAAAGCCTGGAGATTTCTGGTTTTCCATTGGCGCTGGAGGCGAATCCTCGGATCAGGACTTTATCTTTCGAAACGAAAACGGCACTCCGGTGATCAACACCTTCGATGATTTCGATGATCGCAGAAAGAATGCGCAGTATCGCAAAGCCTCTCTTACCGCCACAGCCGGCCTGTATGCACTGGGCACCAGGTGGGATCTTCTAAACGATTTCTTTTATCGGGAGCATGGCATTCCCGGACCGGGTAGCGATCAAACGGAAAAGACCTGGCGCAAGCATCTTAGAAATACCACCGGTCTTACCACAGATACCAGGGCTGCCGGATGGGACCGCCTGCGATTCAAGTCCAGGCTCTATTACACCGAAGTGCGAGATCATTTCTTTGATCCAGAGCAGGAATTCAGTTTTCAGTTCCCGGGTAGCAAGAGTCGATTGCAGCAGGCCGGCCTTCATCTAATGCCAGAAATCCATGTTCCGGAGTTCTACCAGACGTTCAAATTCCTGTTCGGGAATCAAAGGGAAATCTACCATGAAGATGAAAGGAATGCACTGGACAAGCGAGTAGATCGAGTGCCTACCCGGTTCAGAAATCAGTCCAGCATTCATCTGGTGGATGAGATAAATCTCTTTGACGATGCATTGCAGATTCATCCTTTTTTGAGATACGAAAGGTACGTGGATCGCTTCAACGAACCGGCAACCGTCCAGGATCCTTTCAAAGATAGTGAAGTAGTGCGAGAGTTTCTGGATCCAGGCATACGAATCAAAGGGCTTGTATTCGAAAATGATCGTTTTCAGATTTTTCTTCGGGCCGCTGCTTATAGATCCAGAAGGGTGCCTCTCTTTGTGGAACTATTTGGCCAGTCCGGAAGTATTGTATCCAATGCTGACTTGAAAGCCGAGGATGCAGAGACATTTGAAGGAGGAGCCGACCTTCATTATTCGGGCCCACTGGATCTATCACTGTCCTCCACAGTTTTTCAAAGGAATATTCGTGACATGATTCTGTTTATTCCAAATTCCAGATTCACTCTTCGCGCAGAGAATGTGGATGCAGCCAGCATCAAAGGAATTGAAAACAGTGCAGATCTTCAGTGGCGATGGCTCGGTGTATTTGTTCGCTATACCTACCAGGAAGCCATAAATCAGGGAGATGTTCGCTTTGCCCGTGGAAGGTATCTGCCTTTGCGTCCATTGCATGATTTTACCGGCGGATTCAGTATTACCTATTCTATTTTTCGCACAGGGTTCGAATCCAATTATACGGGGGCAGTGTTTCAGGATCGTTCCAATGATTTCTTTTTTTATCAGGAGCCTCGCTGGCTGCACAATTTTTTTCTTGAATGCAGATTGCTGGAGAGCCCGGAGCATGCCCTGGACTTTCGCCTGGATGTCAACAATCTGCTCAATGATCGAACCGAGGATTTAATCGGATACCCTATTCCGGGAAGGAGCGTCTATGCAAGTCTTCAGTATAGTTTCTAACTGCTGCCAACGGAACCAGTCTATGAATTGCGAACCGATTTCCAGAGATGCTCTGTGGAGAAAGGTGCATTCAGTGAAATGGATATCCTGCCTGATTACACATTTTCGCTTTCGAAGATCTGTAGCCTTTGCAGGCCCTGTGGGAAGATTCGGGAAAAGCAGTCTACGGACCGGCGCTCTAGTGGCCTGTTTAATGGTCTCCACATTATCGTGTCAGGATATTCAGCGGCCGGACCTGGCCTCGCTCATTTTTAGCTCGGTCAGTGGCGGCGATAAGATTGGAATCATATCTTCGGATCTGTCCAGCACCGGTCGCTTTTCCGTAATGAGCCTGGATGGCTTCCAGACCGATTTTTATGTAAATGTGCACAGCGATGCTCTGGCTCGCAATTATCGCGACAGGGTGTATGTAATCAATCGCCTGGGACGGGACAACATTCAGGTCCTGAATCCATTGGCCGGTTATTTTACAGAAGCGGAAATCAGCGTTGGAACTGGTAGTAATCCTCAGGACATTGCATTTAGCAATGGCAGAGCCTTTGTAACTCGCTACGAGCGCACCGATGTATCTGTATTAACGGATTCCCTGATTCCGGTGGGTAGCGTTGATCTGGGATTTCTGGCAGAGCCTGTATCCGCAGGCGGGGCCCCGGATGGTTTACCCGAGATTTCGTCTGTATATGCATACCAGGGTCGCATCTATGTATCCGTTCAGAGGCTGGATCGCAATCATCCGGTGCTTACCTATGCGCCTTCTGATGCTTCCTACCTTGTGGAAATCGATGCCGGCAGTCTGGCTATTACCGGTGTCCATACATTTCAATCCACGAATCCATTTGGAAAACTGAAACTGGTGAATTTCCAGGGCGTGGATCATCTGGTAATTTCTACACCTGCGAAACTGGGCTTTAACTTCGCCATCGACGGTGGAGTGGAGGCCTTTAATCTTCAGACACGACAGTTTAGAAGCGGCTTTCTTTACACCGAGGCAGCCGCGGGTGGCGATATTCTGGATGTGGTTATCAAGAACGATACCACCGGTTATGCTGTGGTAGAGTATGCGGATTTCAGTATTTCGCTACAGAGGTTCAATCCACTTACCGGTGGTTTTGTAAGTCAGCTGGCCTATTACCCGGCCAGTTTTGGCTTTTTCTCAGGTCTGGAGCTAAGTCCCGATGGTAGATTGTATGCCGGGGATGTGGGAATTACAACTCCTGGAGTCCGAATTTTCGATACATCTGCCGGAGACATTCCCCTGGGAGTGGTTCCCCTGCTCGGAGGCTTGCGACCCATTGATTTGATCTATATTGAGCCGCTGTAGGCGGCCCTCCGAAACCTAACACAGAGTCAGGAAAGGATCTGGACACAGTCGCACGGCGCTGGCGAGCTGGTAGCTGATGCCTGCCCGGATGCGGGCTTAATCAGTTCGAGACAGTATCGGAATTAATAATGGCAAAGAAGAAGTCCTACAACCGTTCCATCCAAATCGTAAATAGAATCAGAATCACAATGGCTTTCGTATACGTGGGTATGGTCAGCCTTCTGGCTCCTACGTTTACCACGAAGATGCTGGTAGTGCAATCGATTGCCATCGGAGTATATATTATCACGGCCATCCTTTTCTGGGTAATGTTTGCCAGGGGAAAACTTTCCATCGAAGGGGCGCGACGATTCGTCGTTCTGGACACCTTGATGATGTTCGGCTCCTTTCTGGGCGATGTACTGATGGATCCGGTGGCGGCCGCTCTCATTCTTCGCTCTGCCGTGGCCATGGGATTGTTTATTGTTCCGATCACCTACAGCTCATTTCTGAACTCGAAAAAAATCACATTAACGGTTACAGTACTTGGCTCTACGCTTTATGGAAGCTTGATTTACTTCGCAACCTTTTCTGGTCTGGAAATCAAGGTAATCGATGAGCCGGGTTCCACGGACATCCAGATTGTAAATCATGTGATGCAGGCAGTGGTGATTCTGGCCATCGGTGTGATTTCGTATCTTGTCATGGGCGTTATGGAAGAGTTGATGACTCGCATCAACAATACCATGAAGGATATTCGAGAGTCCAACCGAAGCAAAGAGAGTAATCGCAAACAAATCGCAAATAGCACAGAAGGCTTGCAGTACACCCTCATGGAATTTAGCAGCTATCTGGACGAAAGTGCAACCATGATGCAGGATCAGTCCAGCGCTGTGGAACAGATCAGTGCGGTGACAGAAGAACTGTCCGCCAGTGCCGGCAGAACCCTGAAATCAGCCGAAGAGCAGGAAAAGAACATCAATCGTTTGAATGAAGAGAGCGAAAAGCTCAAGGCAATGATTTCCGAAATCCTGAGCTCCAGTGCAGAGCTGGAAAGGCTTAGCTCTGAGATTCGCAACCTTAGCTGGGAAGTAACTGCATCCGTGAGCAGAAACAATGAAGTATTTCAGGGAATTCAGGAAGCATTTCAAAAGCTTGCAGAGTTTAACAGTGTAATTGTAGAAATCTCCGATAAAACCAACCTGCTGGCACTAAACGCTGCCATCGAGGCAGCCCGTGCCGGTGAGCATGGCCGGGGCTTCGCAGTGGTAGCAACCGAAGTAAGCAAGCTTGCGGAATTCAGCGCAGAGAATGCGAAAAACATTCAAAACATCCTGGAAAGCAGTCGTGAAGTAATCGATGAAGGTCGCCAGTCCAGTGCCAATGCGGATCAGCAGGCCAAAAACCAGGACCAGAGATTGAATTCCATCGCTGAAAAGATTCAATTCCTGGATGGCCAGTACAAACAACAGGAAAGAATGAATCAGCACTTCCTTACGGATCTGGGAAAGCTGAAGGATCTGGCCACAGAGATTGCCAATTCAGCCAGAGAGCAGAGCTCCGCACATGAAGAAGTAATTGGAAATCTATCCGGGCTGGAAAAGAACTCCATGGAGATGACTTCCCGGGGCACCAGTATGTCCGAGCAGCTTCAGGAGATCGAGCGACACATCCAGAAACTGCGCAAACTCAGCCAGGGTGATATCTAGGCTCTAAATATAGTCGTCCTTCTCTTTTTTGATGATGATTCGCCCCTCTTCATCCATTCGTCTTGCCACAGTTAGAATGTAGGTGCGAGCTTCGTTGATTTCTCTCACAGACACAGGACCTCGATTGTCTATTTCATCCATCACATCTGCCGCTCTGTTCTGAGAAAGTGCATTAAAAAAGTGTCTTCGCATTTCGTCGCCGGCACCCCTCAGAGCGGAGGCAAGCATCAAATCATCGTCTATGCGAGAAAGCAGTAGCCTCATTTCTTTGGGATGTAGATTCAGAAGCTCCTCAAAAGTGTAGAGCCTTTCTCGAACATTTTGCATGAGTTCTGGATCTTTGTCGTGAAGATCCGTGAGCAGATTCTCTTCCAGTCCGCGATCCATGTGGTTTAGAATTCCGGCCAGGGTTTCTGCTCCGCCGGTAACAGCGTAGAATTCTTCTTTTCGTTTCTCGAATTTTTCCCGGAGCACTTTACCTACCCTGGTAATGGCATCCGGATGGATTCTGGTTGTCTGCGCGATGCGAAGAGCGACGTCCAGGCGAAAGTCTTCTTCCAGGTTCTTGAATACACTGGCCGCCACCTGGGGTTTGATCTGGCTCAACGTCACCGCTGCAATTTGAGGATGCTCCTGTTGCAGTACGCTGGCAAGCAAGGGAGCTTCAATCTGTTCCAGGAATTCGAAGTCCTTTCTGGCATCCCTTTCTTCCAGCTTTTCCAGGAATTCCCTGGCTCGATCTTCGCCCAGACTTCTGTGTAATATTTCTTTAAGGCTTTCTTTGCCGGACAGGGTCTGTTCTGAATCCAGCTCTTGATGAAAGCTCTCCAGGATATGTCTTCTTTCTTCCGAGGTTAGCGCCGGAATGCGAGTAATCTCCAGAGCAATCCGCTGCACCTCATCTTCCGAAAGCTCTCGGAGTACATCGGCCGCCTGGTCCGGGCCAAGAGCCAGAATGAGTCTGGCTGCTTTCCGAATACCTGCTTCCCTGGAGTTGGAGGCAGGCTGAGCCTCGGGTGCGGGCTGTTTCTTGCGTACCGCGCTTCCATCTTCGGCACCTACGGTGAAGTCGATGGAAGATCCCGTGGCCGGTTTCTTTTTGGCCGACCGTTTGCGATGCATTTCGGGGATGCCGCCGGAGCCGCTACTGGAAAAGAAGTTCACAGAAGCATCAATGCGACATAATCTGGAAAATTCAATCGATTTTTGAGGTAAAGCTTGCTCTCCTGGGCTCAGTGCGGCGGCCTGTGATATAGATCTGAGAGCCAGCATTGCCGACGTCTCGGCAAATCTGGAATGACTATAACAGGCTGGCGGCGGATCCGGAAAGACAGGTTGCATGGCATC
The DNA here is from genome assembly GCA_002729885.1 of Spirochaetaceae bacterium. Taxonomy (GTDB): domain Bacteria; phylum Spirochaetota; class Leptospiria; order Leptospirales; family Leptonemataceae; genus UBA3465. The sequence continues at coordinate 82,985 of PBUB01000011.1, read as the reverse complement.
ATCTGAAGAGAGAAATGCAGGGCAGGATGCCCGGGAAGAGGCGGAGAAGCGTCTATCAGGCCTGCTGGCTCGTGGCCAGACCGGGGATGCAAATTCCTATCGTCAGTTCCTGGAAGGAGTTCTTCCGGTGGTTCGTCGGTTCCTGAACAATAAGATTCGAGATCCGGACTGGGCCGAAGATATTGCCCAGGAAGTGCTGGTATCCATTCATCGGGCCAGGGCCAGCTACGATCCGGACCGTCCGGTTTTTCCCTGGATTCATGCCATAGCTCATCGCCGATTTGTAGACCATATGCGCAAATGGTCCCGGGTTTCAGAAAAGGAAATTCAGGGTGAAACCCTGCTGGAGCTTCAAGCGAAGGAAGAGAAGGAGCATCCATTTCTTATTCAGGAAGTGCTGGAAAAGGCCATGGAAAAGTTGCCACCCAGGCAGAAAAGGGCGGTGCGGTTGCTCAAATACGACGGACTCTCGGTGCGGGAGGCTGCCGCCAAGATGGAGATGACAGAAACAGCAGTAAAAGTAACGGCCCACAGGGCCTATAAAGCGCTGAGGAAGATTCTGGAACAGCAAGAGGACTATGAAAACACCTGATCTCATAGAAAGCCTGTCTTCCGATTGCAATCCGGTTCAGCCGGTTCGGATTACCGGTAAGCAGTTCTTTTTTGCTCTGCTGCTGAGCCTGCTCTGGATGCTTCTGGGAGTGGGCGTGCTGGCATTGATTTCTCCCGCGCTTCGCCAGTCTCTATTTCGGGAAAGCGGGCTATTTGCTCTTATTGAATGGGCTCTGTTCCTCTTTCTTGGTTTATGGGCCTTCTTTCTGGCCCGCGGATCCATTTTTCCCGGATCGGACCGACCATTCCTCAGATGGATCTTATTTGGCTTCGTAACTGTGGCCATTGCATCTTTATCCACTCTGTCCTATCTGCAATGGTCGCATGGGGTTCGGGATCCGCATGCAGTGGCAGCCGGTTGTTCCGGATTGATGGTGCTTTTTGCTCTGGCTCCTGCCGTTTTACTATACCGGTTTCTTCGCAAAAGCGTGTGTCTTTCTTTCAAGAATAGTCTTTCCATTTCCTTTCTGGCGGTGGCCTTTCTGGCCGGTTCCGGCGTTGCATTTGTATGTCCGGATGATCATGCCAGTCATGTGCTCATCAGTCACCTGTTGCCCGTGGCCATGGGGCTGATCCTGGCTGTGATAGTGGGAAGTATTCTGGATAGAAGGAATCGGAACGAATTCGAACGCTACTTTGATCAGGTAACAGATTCCAGTCGAAGCACTTGACTAATTCGATGATATAGTATAATAATAGCGAGTCGGAAGACCCGTGCGGATAGCCATTATGTTCCAAGCATTGCTAGATTCTACAGATGAGATGTTAGCCCAGCTGGAGGAATTGATTCAGTCCCTGGATGAGCCTTCCTATCGAAAGCCACTATCCATATTGAATGGAGCTTCCATAGGAGAGCATATTCGTCACAGTCTGGAATTCTTCCTTGCCTACCTGTCAGCTGCGGAGCTGGGATCTGTGTGCTACGACAGAAGGGAAAGGGATCCCAGAATTCAGTCCGACCCTGCATTTGCCGTGGATACTGTAGCGCAAATTCGCAAAGGACTAAAAGAGATTGATGCTACCAGCGAGGGAAATGAAATCAAGCTGCATGTAGACTGGCTGGAAGGGGATGCTCTGCCATCCACATTGAGCCGGGAGCTACACTATGTGCAGGACCATCTTCTTCACCATTCTGCCCTCATCAAAACTGGACTGCTGCATGGTCTGGAAAACCCCACCAGCCGTCAGATCCGTGACATGGAAAAATTCGGCGTGGCTCCTTCCACCCTGGCCTATCAGTCCGGTCTGAGGCACTGATGCTGCAATATCTATCGGACCTGGTGGTGAACCAGGCCCAGAATCCCTGGCTTCAGGCAATCCTGTTGGGACTGGCCACCTTTGTTGCAGAGGATCCAGCCATTCTCCTCGCTTCCAGTCTTTCCGCTGCAGGTCTTGTTTCCACCCTTCATGCATTTGCAGGGATATTGATTGGCATTGCAGTGGGAGACCTGGGTCTATATCTTCTGGGCCGCGGGGGCTACAAACTTCTTCCCGAGAAAGTTAAGAAGAATCCTCATCTGGATAAAATGCAATCCTTTGTAAGGAGTTACGGCCTGCTTGCGGTTATTCTAAGTCGCTTTGTTCCAGGGATGCGACTCCCGGTGTTTACTGCAGCCGGTCTTGCACGCATGGATGGGCGAGTCTTTGGCCTGGCAGTACTTATTGCCAGTGCAGGATGGACCAGCCTGGTATTCTTTCTTTCTCTGGGACCCCTGCGATATTTTCTGGAGCGAATGGACTCGACCTGGAGCATCATGCTGGGTATGGCAGGAATCATTACTCTTGTTCTGGTTTATCGCTACATAAGCGCAAGGGTGCGAAAGGCAGTGGAGCAAAGTCAGGCAGCCGAGTCAGCCGCCCGCCTCCTGGCCTGCGGACCGGTGGATGCCAGCAAACTTCGAACATTGCCTCCCAATTCTTTCTTCGAATTCTGGCACCCGGGCATTTTCTACATCCCCATCATCTTTCATTTCGCGTATCTTTCCGCCAGATACAGATCCATTGGGCTGCCGGTACTTTCCAATCCAGGTATTCGTATGGGAGGCCTGATAGGAGAATCCAAGCAGGAGATCTATGATTCTGCAGGTCCTGTTGCCAGGCGCCATATATTAAAGTCCTTCGCTTTTTCGCTGCGCAGAACTCGTTCGCAGCATTTCTTGCTCAGTAGCGCAGGAAGGGTGCGCGAAGTGGGATTGCATACCCTGGCTCCGGCCTGCCTGGAACTGCTTAAGCAGAATCGGATGTCTCTTCCTGTGGTCTGCAAACCGGATCTGGGGCAGCGAGGCGATGGAGTAGCTTTTCTTCAGGATTATCGCCAGCTGGAGGCCAGGCTGCAGTCCATTGCCACTTCCCTGGATTCAGGAGCAGAGGTTCAGTATATCTTTCAGAGGGTTTCGGACTATGAATGCGAAGCAGGTGTATTCTATGTTCGCCATCCGGACGGATCTGCCAGGATTACTTCTATAACTCTAAAGGGTTTTCCAGTAATCATTGGAGATGGTAATCATACTCTGGAGGAGCTCATTGATTCTGTGGATGTTATCAGGAGCAGAAAAAGAATCTACGCAAAGCGACTGGATCTGAATTCTGTGCCAGCGCCCGGCGAGTATGTTTATCTTGTAAAATCCGGAAATCATAAACAGGGATGCATTTTTCTTGACGGTACCTCTCTTCGCACATCGGCTCTGGAGCAGGCGGTAAATCGCATTTGTGGCGATCTGCCGGATTTCTACTTTGGACGGCTGGATATTCGCTTCCCGGATGTAAATCATCTGAGGGCAGGAACCGACCTGCAAGTTGTGGAAATTAACGGAGCCGGAGCCGAGGCCACACATATCTGGGATCCCCGGGCCAGACTTATGGAGTCCTACAGAACTCTATTCTATCACTGGAACCTGGTATTTGCTCTGGGAAATAGCAATCGCAGAGCCGGGCTAAAACCGCCGGCCGGATGGACCCTGTTACGAGAACTGCGTGCGTATCTACGTCTGGCATCCAACTATGGAGTATCGGACTGATATGGGCTGGCATCTAATACTTTTTGATTTGATGGATACTGTTCTCGCGGATCCATTCTTTCCCGCCATTCGAAGCTTTCTGGATGAAGAAGGAATTCGCCAATGGGCTGCCTTGCGGCGCCCGGGGATATTCGAAGCATTTGAGAAAGGAGAAATCACCGAAAGAGAATACTTTCGCAAGTTTTACGATGACCGTCCGGTGCCCTCCCATATGCCGCCGGTGGCCAGAATCAAAAAGCGGATGTTCAAAAGCGTTCAGTTTCGCCCTGGAATGGATGAAATCCTCAAAGATTTATACCATCGAGATGACCTGGTGCTGGGCATCGCATCGAACTATTCTGCCTGGTATCATGATGTACTGGAAAAAAGGCCGGAACTGGATAGCTGGTTTGATTTTCTGTTCTTTTCATGCGAGATGGGTGTGCGAAAGCCAGACAATGAATACTTTGAAATCATCGAGCAATCAGTGCTGGAAAGATCCGGAAAGGACGGCACACCGGAAAGCATCTGGTTCTTTGACGATAGGCCCGCGAATCTGAAGCCAGCCAGAAACAGAGGCTGGCAGGCTCAGCTTGTTGGTATTCGAAGTTCGGATCGGGCCGATGCGCCCGCCATCCAGGATGAAATTGTGCAGCCACTGAAGCATGCAGGTATTCTCTAACTTTTTCGATAGTACACAGATTGCTCCTTTCTGTTGATTAGCGAACTTTTTCCCGAATTCGTTCTCCATTTTGTCCGGTGAAAGCCGGTCCAGGCTAGTACCCCGGAAAGAGCGAAATGCAGCGTACTCGATGCAGGCCCGATTTATCCTGAGACTGAGCGCTACCATCGGTTAGATTCAGAGCCCAGGCAGAAAAAGAATTACCGGAAACTCCTTGCGAAGACCAGTACTGGCTCTCCGGTGTATTGGGAAAAATATCCAGGCGAATTGTTGGATGCCCGGAACCTGCAGGACAACCATCCGGTCCGGAGTAGGCCGGATTTGAGGAGCAATACCGAATATCTCTCAGTTCCTGCAGAGTGGGTACTCTCCACGTTGTGATTCCCTGGTAGCTTGCAGTATTCATATCTTCGCATGCCTGCCAGGCAGAACTGCTGGCCCCGGAGGTCCAGGACCCGGAAGCCACCAGATTTCCCGAACTGGTTCCTCCATTACAATCGTTTGTACTGGCATCACAGAATTGCAGACTGACAGGCGTTCCGGTACATGTCTGAGTTGATTCATCAAAGACCTGGCCCGATGAGCATGCTGAGTAGGCCAGTGTTTGAACGCCATCGTCGTAAAGAACCAGGCCCGTGCCTGTAGCATACGGATTTGCGGTGGTAATGTTGATGGTTTCGTAGGTCGCAACCTCATCGCCATCCCTTACCAGTACATTTAGATAATACTCCTGGTTCGGTTCAAGCTGAGTCATGGTATAGCTTCCGGAATAGGAAAACCATTCTGAATCGGCCGTGGCCGATGCCTGAATAGATTCCGGACTGTCCATGGGGCCGGAGCTATCTACATAGACTCTATATTCGTGGATGCCACTCTGCCCGCCGCTGGCCGGCTGCCATTGAAGAGTTAAAGGTCCGTTTACATTCGTGGTTTGAAGAGTGCCGCTATCGCCCGCTATAAGAGGTCCCGGTGGGGGTGGTGCAGTCATGGCCAGGTATCCCATGGCCATGAGCATTTCGCCTTCTGAATCCGAATCTCCTCCACTCATACCTGCGAAAAGACAGTTAATGCAGGGAAGAAGAATCAGTATGAGTATTCGGGCCTTCATATCAAATTCCGTTTCTAGCGAACGATAAGAACCATCTCCACTCTTCGATCGGATTCAGACCTTTCGCTGGATGAAAGTTCGGAGCCGGCAGCCGCCACTCGCAGATTGCCTCTTGGGACTCCCATAGAAACCAGTGCATCGCGAACCGATTCCGCTCTCTGTAAGGAAAGGGATCGATTCAACCCTTCGCGCCCCGCCTGGTCGGTCTGGCCCAGAAGTAGAAATACGAAGTCGGGATTACGCTTCCATAGCTCGGCCACCTTGCGAATCTTTCGAATTTCGCTTTCTGGCACAGAAAATGAATTTAGTTCAAAGTATACGGAGTACTCTGCCAGGGTTTTTCTCTGGGTTCCGTAGAGTACCGGCAGTTCCGTATGTTCGCATTTTTCCAGAACATGCGTCTGGGAAGAAAAGCCCATAATGCCCAGAGGAATCAGTAGTAGAACATCCCAGGTGCGAAGTACCGTTCTATATCTGTATCTACCGCCGGGCTCCAGGGACTCCTGAACACTTTTCCAGTCCGTTATAGGTAAAACGTAGGGCCAGTAGTACACTCGATGCTCCAGCACTTCCTCACATTCATCCGTATCCCGGGCAATCAGTACAGGTACTTCTTCTCTACCGGACATTTGAAAAATTCTCACCGCGAATGGATCCTCAATCTGTGCAGTGCAATGGACGGCGGGCAAGATAGCGCTTAGAAACACCAGTAATGCAAGAGTTTTCAATACCATATTCAGCCTGTTAACCGGAATCGGGCCATACTGTGGAACTCTGTGATTCTGTTCGCATGTCCTTTCAATCTGTCTCATACACTCTCCTGGAATTCTGAAATGCTATCTGGCACTTCAACGGTCATACCTCGGAAACTTTCTCACGAAAAACCTATCTCGAATTCTACCTTCAATGCTAGTTCTCGCTTTAACTCCAACTCCAACATTAGCTGTAACTTTAACTGAGTAATACTAGAAATGAATTACCACTCCAATCCCAAAATGGTTTATTACTCCTCCATATTCGTAGAACGGATTCTCAGGCGTGGGATTATACTTAAGCTGCATTCTTTGTTTTAGCTTCTGACTCTGAATGGAAATATCAATTCCAATGGGGTAATTTAGATCCCCGCCAGAAGGCCAGATCATATAAGTTGCACCGGCAGAATAAATCTGACGATCGCTGCCCATCCAGTTGGTACTTCCGGGCTGGTTCGGAACCGGTGTGGGCGCTCTACGATAGCCCAGTCTTGCCTGGAACCAGTCCGTTACCTCAAACTCCAGAGAAGCGCCTACCGATGTAGTGTCCGAAAGATAGATTTGTTCCGAATAGGTTCTTTTGGCGCGGGATGTACGAAATCCGCTCCAGAGCTCTCTTCGCACATCTACGCAGAATAGAAAGGTCTCGAAGAGCCTGTATCCGGCCCCGTAGCTAAGAGTTCTAGGCTGATAATGATCCAGCACAGCCAGGTCCAGATCCAGTTCCAGACCCAGAAGCAAAGTGCGGGCCCGGGCATTTACAGGGTCCAGCTCTACGGCCAGCTCTCTGCGATAGAAGACTCCTACATATATATTTTCATACACTCCAATCAATCCGTACTGTGCATTTGTGGCCGGCTCTACATCTACGATGATTTGCTGATCCGGCGTTACTGTGTTGGGAGAAATCTCTACGTCCTTCATCAGGATGGCTCCCTGTCCTCTGGCCAGGGCTGTGAAACCAATTCCAGCATAGAGGTGTTCTTTCCACAGCTCTGCAGAGAGGGATGCGGCGATGTAAGGGCGAGTAAGGCTTTTTCCATGCTGAAGGAAACGATGCACCGTCGGGTTCACATCGTTTATGGACAGAAGTTTTCCATTTCCAGGTAGGTTGGCATATAGGCCAAAGGCCACTTTACGATCCACGTCATAGATTTGATCCAGGCGAAGGGAAAGTCCCAGACCTGCATAGGAATCATTCACATTCGTGGTGTCTTCATCGCTAAAGAGAAGATCTGGAGAGTAGGGAGTGTAGTTCAGTGAATGAGATGATCCGGTATAGTAGATTTGAAGCTCATGAAACTCGGCCGATTTTTCTTTTCCCAGGGACTCTCCTCTGGAAGGCAAGGCAAGACCAGCAGGATTGTAAAAAACTGCAGATACATCGTTTATTACAGCGGTTACCGCGCCGGCTCGGCCTGTGGTATAGGGCGTGGCTCCATACACATCCGGGTAGCTATTCGCATGCACTAATGTGCTGGTCGTAAACAAAGAGAAAAAAGCAAAGAGCGAAAGCGGCAGAACCCCGGCTGCCCGGATGCTACGGAAGGCTTTCCGCCGTTGGACCGCTTCGCTCCTATTGTTTGCGCTGGCACGCAGTCCCGGGTAGGGCCTTTGTATGGTCTGGACTAACTTCATTTTGTACTCAATAGACTGTTCAGCCATTCATAGGGGGTTCTGCTGCTCTGTCCGCGGCTCTGATGATCTTCAAACCAGTAGCTGCCAGGACCTGGTATTCGATGGCCCTGTTTCCGAATTTTCCACAGATAATCCAGTAGCTTGCCTGCGGCGAAAATCAAAGAATGATTCCCATGGGTTTTATCCTGCACCATACCGGAGGAAAGGAATCTCTCCAGATCCAGGTAAATGTCTTTCGATTTGAAGCCGTTTCGCATATCCGAGTTCAGATATTTAAAAAAGCCTCCTTCCATGGACAGGCCTGCCATGGCTCCGGCCAGATCGAAGAAATCGTCGCTGGTCTCCCGGAGTAGCTCCGGTAGTTGCACCTGAACGAATTCCGGAATCTCTGCAGCCGGGACTCCTGCATCACTGATGGCAGAAACAAATACTGTGAACAGGGCGGTGGTTTCAGAATCAGTAGGAGCTTCCTGACCCAGCATATCCACCATTCGCTGCAGACCGGCTGCCAGGGATGCTGAACTCTTCGCAGCCATCCATGTTCCTGCAAGTTCGGTAACTGTGCGAACATTTACCCAGTCGCTGTGGCTTGCATCGGAATCAAGTAGAGCCGAGTAGGATCCCAGGAAATTTCCGAAATCTCGAATCGAATAGGAGATGTCCAGTTGGGTGGAGGATGGGTTGTTCGAATCCAGGTTCTCTTCTGCCAGTAGATCTGCCAGGGCATCAAAGAACTCAATTCGCGCTACACCATGCGAAGCGCTGCCCAGTCCCCGGAGAAACTCACCTGTTGTTTCCAGAAATTTGCTGGATGCCAGCAATGAGACTGGCCCATCTTTGTATCTACGTTCGCTTTCAATTGCGATGGAAATCAGGCTGCGAAGGTTGGAATCCGGACTATAGTCTGTGGCAGGAAGGGAAGGGCTTCTAATATTAAAAGCCGGCCCGGAACCTTCGATTCTGTATTGAATTATTCCGGAAAGGCCAGACTCTGGATCGGTGCCGCGGTAGATGTAGGGCCTGGCCAGCACATCGGCTACATCGCGAAGCAGTCCAAAGGCTCCCTGGGCACTGGAAGGGTCGGTTTTTTCATCCAGGGTGCGCATGAGAGCTGTTACTATGGGCAGCATCGCATTTCGCTCATCCCATTGCGAATCTACTTCATCAGGCTCCACAACTCCAGTAACCAGAAAGCCCAGTCGTTCCAGAACGGCGGCATTGGAGGAAAGGGCCCCGGGAATGGCGCCATGGAATTGAGATGGCGGTACTGGAAAGAGCAGCGAGTTATAGAGGATTTGATACAGAGTGGCATCTGCATATCCAAAGGTATCTTCGCCGGTGAGTCCATAACCGTAGGCTTCCACGAAAATTGCATGGTCCCCCGGTTCCTCTGACATCTGCAGAGTCAGAGTCATGTTTGTATTGTTTCGAATGCTGGTTGTTTGAAAATCCGGCTGCAGCCTGCTTCCTGAAATAGACCAGCGCCCGTTGTCATCGCTGTAGCATTGATTATCTGCCAGATTGCAATAAGGGCGGGCCGCCACAAGTCCCATCAATCCGTTGGCCACCACATTAACAAAAACTGCATGTTGAATTCCGCTGGCCCCGAGCTTTGCATGCAGAGGGATTACAATTACAAATCTCTTTTTATACAGTAGCCATTGATAGTTTTTATACAGAGCTTCCAGATCGCTGTCCACCGCTCGTTCGCTCAGGGGGATGGCACTTTCGCTGATTTGAAAGGCAGTGCCGTTACCTGGAGGATCTTCGTAGCCGGAGGGAGCCACAAAATGATCCGTGTAGGTGCCGCCACCATGATACTGTCTAACTCGAACTCTGAATTCATCCGTTTGCCAGGAAGGCACATAGGTAAGGTCCGTGCCACCTGATGTGCGATACACTGTACCATCCATAGTCAGAACATCTCCGGAGCCGTTTACTCGATTCTGGTTGAAGTAGGGAGCCTCACCGCGATAGATCGCACGGACAATCCAGTTCATCATATAGGGCACAGTGCGATGATACACGGTGTATCCTGAATCAGCCAGGGAGTTCGCAGATCCGCGAGATTCTCCCTGCAACAGAGCCAGAGCAGGAGTGTTGATGCCAAAGCTCATTACTGAGCCGTTTCGGTAAACATGTCCGCTGGACTGGCTATCTTCCAGAAAGCCTGAAAGCGAAAGCACCGGATCCCCTTTGATGAGTGATCGAAGCGAAAATAGAATATCGCCTATGGTCAGTACTCCGTCCGTTTCTGCCGTAATGGTTGCTGCACTGGAAGGATCCGGGTCCCATCTATAACCGAAGTGATGACCCAGTGAGAGAAGAAATAGAAGAGATTCCAGAGCTGAAATCTCAGTACTGTGCACACTGTTCAGTCGATCAGCTCCATAGGCATCCAGGTCAATCATCTGTGCAAGAGAAAGGTCCGCATCCTCATGCATCCCTTCCGGAAAATCCGAAAGATTCTCAGACAGAGTCTCAACGAGAGGCCGAGTTCCTGTATGTGCTCCATTTGCCAGCAGAAATGGGCGAATCGTAGAATACAGATCCACCAGCTGATCTGCCAGATGCGACGGGAATTCAGAGTCCTGGTAGGCAGTGTTTGCATCGTACACGGCTCCTCCCGGATAGAAGTATTCATTCATTCTCTGAATAAAAAATACCATCGAGATGCGTGCAGAGGTATTGCCGTCGAAGCCGCCGCTGGCGCGAAACATCTCAGTAAGTTCCGCAAGTACCAGAAAAATTCCAGGGCCTTCTGAATCTGTAAGATCCAGAGATGCGTTAAACATTTCTTCCGTAGCAGCTCTGGAATTCGCATTGGTCTGGAGCATCTTTATCAAGAATGCCTGGATTTCTGTGACATCCGTTGCCACAGAAGGTTGTGCCAGGAAATCCGATGTTCGATTGGTAAGATCGCGTACAGAATCTCGACTGGAGCTATCAAAAGTATCCTGGAATCCTATCCTTTGAAACGGCATTCCATCGTGTAGGAATGGCCGGGAAGAGCCTCTGAGGCGATCCATGTAGCCCATGGCAGTATCGAAGGCTGCCGAATCCACTCGGGCTCGGCCCATCAATATGGAGGCATTGGCCAGAATATCCTGGATGGATGGATCCAGATCCAGAAGCACTTCGGAGGCCAGGCGCAGAAATCCTTCACCGGCTTCCGGGTTACGATTCATGCTGCGAAACATAGTCTCATTGAATAGAGCAGGCTCAAGGCTGGATACACTGGATTTCAGCGCCGGATAATCGTTAAGTAGATTGAAAAACTGAAAACGATCATTGGAAAGCTGGGCAAACAGATGATCATAATCATCGTTCGCAGCCTTGCAGCTTCCCAGAAGCAGGCAGAGCGCAAGTAATATGTTAATTCTTCGCTTCAAAGCTACGGGCCTCAGTTACATCCGATTAAATTTTCGAGAACATCGGGATTCGTGACTCCGGGAACGTACAGACTTCCAGGTGTGCGAAGCCGCAGAAGAATCATGGGAGTTGCAGTATCGTTCACGGGAAGATTATCTGCCAGTATTCGATCCGTACTCAGGTTCAAGCCACAGTTGGAACCCCCGCTGGTAAATGTGGATAGCTCGGCAGTGGCCGGCAAAGGCACTTCTTTCAATACATTGTTCAATAGAGGAACAATCAAGGAGCGCACCAGCGGTTGGGCTACCTGACGAACCTGGTCCGGACTGAGTCCCATTGGATTTCGCGTGGAGCCATCCATGGCCTGGATGGTATAGAAGAGTTCTTCGGTACTTAACGTTACGTTCAGTGCCTGAAGGTTGTTCATGGAAGGGTTCGAAGTAGGGTTGCTAAAAGGAACCAGATCCGCCGCTCCATTTACGGTTGCGTGGGCCATAATGGTGGCCATTAGATACTCGCTTCCCCCTGGATTTCCTACAATTTGAATCTCCAGATCCGAAACCTGAAGCTGTAGCTCTCGAGTGCCGGATGAGGTAAATGTAGGCAGGATTCGAATATACGGAGTCTGTCTTGGTCGCAGCCTCAGTTCCACTGGGTCATCGTCATTGATTGTAACAATGGAACCTCCATCCAGGCGAACCAGGTTATCTCTTCCCGGCGCCAGAACATTGAGTATGGTTCCTGCCCTGAGTAAACTGGATGTTAATGTTAAGGACGGAATCTCCCCTGCGTATGCATTTACCTGGTTAATAAAGGGTTCATCCAGTGTAAGATTAAGTCCGCCATTGCTCCAGAGCTGGTAGAGCAACTGATTCAATGCATCCTGATGAAGCGCCAGCAAGGTACCTGGATAGGAACTGCTCTTATTCAATAGATAGTCCCGATTAAGAGTGTAGGGACTGGTGATAAAACTCTGGGGCCCCTGTAATGGCGGAGCGATGACGTCCTGTGGTCTTTCGCATGTGGCGCAATTGTTGGTTACAAACATTCCGGCATTGACGTTAGTCAGTAATCCCCCATCCCTGAAGCTCAGAGACTTGATTAAATCATTATTTTGTTCCAGCTGAACCTGTACGGCCAGATCCAGTTGATTCAAGGGCGCCGGCAAATAAGGAGGAAGGCTCAATTCTACACCCTGGGTTGCAAGCGAACTCAGAAAGGAATTCAAAACATTTACTGCGATTCTCTGCTTGAAATCCTTTAAAACGTCCCGAACAATACCTGGCTTCACTGCAGGCACAATATCGTTTCCGATGGATTCCACCACGCTGGAGAGTAGATCCGCCACCCAGCTAGTGCTGTCTACGAAGCTAAGATCATGCACGGTCAAATGATCGGTCCAGTCGCTCCAGATGAAGTTGGGCGCACCGTAGGGTTCCTTAATCGTTAGCCTTAGACTACCATCGCTTAGAGATTCAATGTCGGCCAGGGAGATGGATGTTCTCAAGTCATTGGGATGGTCGCGATTCAATTCAGCTTTTGCGCTGAATTCAATCTTTGTGTTTTCGGAAACAATGCATCCTCCAACGCAAACCAGACCATCCTCTAAATTCGCTATGATTCTTAGATCCAGGTAGGCCTTTCGAGCGCTCAATTGCACACGCGCATCCTCGGTTCCCGCCGGAACAGAAATGGTGGCTGCAATGTTTTCGTTTCCGTCTACGCCTCCTGGAATGTTCACTCCAGTCACATAAACATCCAGGGTAACGTCGCTTTCGGAACAAACCTCAAAAAGTCCCACGTCAGCACAAAGTTCCGCCCCATTGCTCACAAAATAGCCACAGTAGCCATCTCCGTAGGTTCCGGTTCCATTTCCGTAAGAGCGAATAAAATCAAAGGATCCGTATCCAATGCATCCTGATCGCTTGGTGGATGTTCTTTCTGCATTGGCGAAATCGTTAAATGTATCGCCATTCAGCAGGAAGTCCTGGCCGGCGAATCGCTCCAGGGTACGGCTTAGAGTAGGCAGTAGATATTGCCCGTCCAGAAATACGGAAGCGGCACCGCCCTGTAGCGCTGCAGGGGTGGCCGCCATATCTCCGTATGCGAAAGCGAACGGGTAATGTCGTACCGTTCCATCTTCTGCTTCTATCTGATAGTAATACTGATTGATGCCAGAATCCGGCGGCAGGCTCGACGTGCCCAGATTTATAGTTGTGCTACCGGAGCTGCAATTGGTGCAGATTTCGAATTCGCCGCCGGACAGTTTATGCAAACTCAGTCTGGAAATGAAGTCGCCGTTCGTCCAGTTGGAAGTAAGAATGATCGCCGGGCTGCCGCCATTATCGATTCCAATACCTCTCTGTCCATGGGGCATGCCATTGATGGCATGAGTCATTTCAAACCAGGGACGGGTGTGAAAGCTTAACTGTTGACTGTCTGAGATGAGAGGATCGCCGGAAACTGTGGTGACTGATCCCGGCAGATTCACCTCATACCCCTCATTCTCATTCAGAGGAGCATAGGGAGTGAAAATGGCCTGCCTGTAGTTCAGAAATGTCAGTGTACCTCCGGGGGCAGGTCCGGCTGGACTGGCTCCGCCATCCGATACCAGAGAGATGCCGGCCTGAATGGAGGCCAGATCCATGGGATGGGAGAATACTATTTCAAATTCTCCATGGTGTTCCTGTCCCAGAGGTGAGATGCGCAAAAAGGCTTCCGGGCCTGAATTACCAAAAGTCGGAGGAGGATCCGGAAGCTCAATATCTCCCGGGTTGGAGCTCAGAGGAGTTCTCGTGTCGGTAGGGTCTTCTGCTACCGGCTCAAAAATGGCAATTGGTAAACCCTCATCCTGGCCACCGCACCTGGTTGTGAATAGCATGGCCAGAACCACACCTAAATACATGAACCTCATACCCACACTCCTTCCTGAGTGGCCGGACAGTCAGCCGATGGCCACCTATTCGCAAAACGATACGATCTACTTTTTTTTCTATTTTGGTACTTCCGTGTAGACCTTCGCAATAAAAACATCCAGGTCACGCCGAATTTCCACCCGTACAGTGGCTTCTGTCCGTCGCTCTGGCCTTGCTGATTCTGTGGCCAGCCCCTGGATAAGAAATCCTGCGAAGATTGGTCCCCATTGGGCGATTGAACCATTCGCTGGAATTCCTATACCTCTATACTGACTGGCCAGCCGGTCAGTAGCAATCATTTTTTTTCATAATTTTATTTTTTCTTCATTTTTTTTACCAATTCCGGCCCATCCGGTAGATCGGGGCGGAAACGGGAAGGTTCCAGATCAGGTTCAGCCTGCTCTGGCCAGGAGACGTGGTTGATTCGGGCGGGAGATCAGGATCCGGGAAGGGTTCTCGAACGGCAGGGGCCTTTGGACAGCCTGGCCTATTGTGCACTGCAAAGAGCTCTGACCGGAGAAAAGGGGAATCCTGGAAAAAAGGGGCGGGACAGGGTACAAAAAAAACCCCCGGGGGGGAATCCGGGGGCAGGAAGAGTGTTCATGCGAAAAGCGATTGGCGCTATTGCGCTGCACGCTGGGATCAATGTAACGAGTGCTTTACTGCGGTCAAATCCATTTTTGCTGCACTGCACAAAAAAATTAAAGCATTCCGGCTTTCTTCTCTTTGAGCACCCGAATGTAGGTTTCTGCCTCTGGAGTGCTAAGTGCCTGCTTCTTTTCTATTAATGTACGGGCCCATCGGCGCTCCGCGCTTTCACAGATGTCCTGGATGGTACGGCCTGATAGCCCATCAGATTCCCGTCCCAGGATAGCCAGGGCCTCTGTCGACAGATGAGCTGCATATGACTGGAATATAGACGAACGTTCCTGTTCATTGGGTAATGGAAATCTAAGAATCTGGTCAAATCGACTGAGCAATGCATGGTCCAGGTCTTCAGCTCTATTTGTGGCACCTACTGTAAGCAGTCCACCGGTTCGATCCAGTCCATCGATCTTTCGCAGAAGCACGGATAGAACCCTGCGAGTGGCTTCAAAGAGTCCGCTTTCCCTGGAGGTGGCCAGAGCATCGATTTCATCCAGAAAAAGAATCCCTCTTTCAAATAGACTGGCTGTGTCAAAAATGGAAGCCAGGTTTTGAGCACTCTGGCCGTAGAACTTGGAAAGTATATTCTCTACCGGTACATAAATAAGAGGCAATCCCGCTGCCTGAGCTGCCAGCCTGGCAATAGTAGTTTTACCTACTCCAGGAGGTCCTTCGAATAGAATGGCACCGGGAAGATTGGCTGCCCCGTCTCCCCTGGTGAGCTGAGCTACACCCTGGAACACAGACATGTGCCGGGCGGGTAGAAGCAGGCATTCCTCAACTTCTCGTTTTATGGAATCGTATCCTGCAATGGGACCCCAGGGATTGGTTCCGGCCGATCCATTGTTGGAGTCCTGGCTCGCTTCCGGAGGAAATACGGTGACTCCCAATTGTTCCAGCTTTTTGGTAGGATCCGTTTCTTTTTTACCGGGATTGAATAGTTGAAAGAGTTCAATGCAGGTTTGCAGTTCCGATTCGTTGAAGTTGCCGGACCTGGAGGCTTCTACGCGATAGTTATTGGTGATGCTTACAAACTTGAATTTAATCCCGGAAAGAAAGTGCTTCGTGTCATAAAGGTTGGGTCCCAGGGATTGAAATACCACATATCCAGGATCCAGGGTATGGATTCGAATGTGCTCAATGTGATTCTTGATTACCTTCAGCCCTTCCAGTATTTTCTCTTCCGGAAGGTCCTCCGGTAAGAATTCGAATCTGGTTTCCCCTTTTTCGAAGCTTATCGCCGGAATTTCCAGGCTTGTTTGACCACTCTGGCGAGCAAATCGCTCAATCTCGGCTTCCAATCGATCTCTGGCATCGGCGTAGGCCAGATCCCCGGCCCGGGTGTCCTGAGTCATGGTCTGTAGCATTCATTTTTCCCTTTTCCGGTCAAATTCTATTTGGCCTGGCCCACTGCCATGCTACAATCGGCAGGCCTATGGTAGGTAGCGGTAAATGGAAACCTGAGATTGTTGAGCCCGCAGGGGCCAGGATGTATATCGCATGCGGCTATGATGAAGATGGCGCTATTGAAGAGATGCGCAAACGAGTAACTGCGGAGTTCGGAACCATCGACTTTGAAGCCAGAACCGATGCCCTGGATCCGGTACCTTCGCTCTATTCTTTTCCGGAGCGCGAAAAGATGCATATATTCTCTCTGGCACGGCCAATAGGCCGCGAAGAGATGGTGGATATTCGAAAGAGATGCCTGGCCCTGGAATACAAATACCAGGAGTATGGTTTGCCCAGGGTAGAACTGGATCCCGGCTATATTACCGAGTTTGCTGCTGTTCGCACCAGTCTGGAGGATGATATTCATCGGGTTTATCTCTATGGTGGAATCTACGCAGAACCTCTGCTTTATTTCGAAAGATACTCCTTTCGCCCCTTCTTGCACAGTCCAGAGTTCTTTCGTAACGCCGAGGTACTTGCACTTTTTAATGATATGCGATTGATCTACATCAGCTCCTGATCCGTTTCGCAGCTCCGAAAAATACTATATACTCCATGAAAAATAGACTTCGATTGAACCATCCTCTCTACATTTACGCCTTCTATGCTTTTCTACCCGTAGTATTTCTCTGCTCCTGCAATTGTGGCGGGCCTCTGGAAATACAATCCAGCCAGTTCTGCCCGGATTACGATGCAGCCTCGGATGCCTGCAATGATCATGGCTTTCAATCGGATTCAGCGTCCGACCATCTGACAGTAGAATTCACCGTTTCTGACGATCACAAAATTGGTACCTGGAAAGAATGGAATTATTTCATCTATTTTGAAGCGCCCATTACTGTAGGTTATCTGGTGCGCTGGAACAGGGAGGCTTCCCTGGAGGAGCGGAGTGAGCTCAGAAAAGATCTACATTGCAGCTATTTGATCCAGCATCCCACTTCTGGTATGGAAGTCCGGGGCGAGCTGGAAGGAAAGAGACTGGAAAAGAATGGGGTATGGTGCTTTGATTATCTGGGCACACTTCTGGCCGTCCTTCAGAAAGAGGAGGGCATTCTGCAAAACAGGCCGGAGCGAGACTATTTCCCGGTTAAGCTCACTTTGATGCTGGAGAGTTCCAAAAAACATTTGCGGACAGAGGTGTCTCGGAGCATCCTCGTTAACTGGAGATAGCATGTTACCAGAGAATGCATTTGAGGTTACTATTTCAGACGTATCCATAACCAATGTTGGATTTGCCATTTTTTTGAAGCCCACCACCGATGAATCCGCCCGGGTTGTGCCCATCTTTATTGGACCTCTGGAAACCTATTCCATTTCCAGCGCCCTGGACGGAGTTACTCCTCCAAGACCCAACAGTCATGATTTAATGATTCAGATGGTTCGAGAGCTGGAAGCCAGGATTCTACATGTGGTTATAAATGACATCATCGGAAACGTCTTCTATGCCAGGATTGTAATTCAGTCCGAAGATGGAATTGTTGAGCTGGATGCAAGACCTTCGGATTCGGTGGCACTGGCCATTCGAGCTCGCTGTCCCATCTATATGAATGAAAAGGTCTACAAAGAAGCGGCGGTGACCATAGGCGAAGAGGGAAAAGCAGAGTCCGCTGAAGAATCCCTGGTAGAAGAGGAAAGCGAAAGCGAGACAGAGCCTGTTTCCGAGCTGGATCGACTGAAGGCCATGTTGCAGCGGGCTGTAGAGGCCGAAAACTTCGAAGAAGCGGCTCGACTTAGAGACCAGATTCGCAATCTTTCCAGCGAAAACTGAAGTTAGACTCGAAGCGCCTTCTTTCTGGCGAATGTCTTTTTCGCGGATTTCTTTTTGGCTGAGTTCCGTGCTACGGACTTTTTTGCAGACTTCTTTTTTACGGAAGCCGGACTGGCTTTCGAACCCTGCGGTGATTTTCCTTCACCGGGCCTCTTTTTCGCAGAGTTAAGGCTGGCATTCGAGACCTGAAATGGTTTCCCCTTGCTGGATTTCTTTGCCGTCATTCGCCCCTGTTCGTATTTATTCAGAAATCGATCCACCGTCCAGGTTCGAACCTCTTCGCATACTGCATCCAGAGCCAGGTCTTCCAGCTTTTTGAATCGAATACAGCATTTGCCCATGTCCAGCTTCTTGCCAGACTCTCTGTATCTCTTGCGAAAATTCTCTTCTTCCTTTCCGTAAACGCACATCAGATAGATGGCCATGTGATTCTTTTGAGAGGCGATGCTCAAAAAAGGCACCGGGGTATCCGATTTTTCCAGGTATCCGGCGGGATAACGTTTCAAGGGAACTGCGTAGGTAATCATTCCGTACTGGATCAATTCCTGATATCCCGACGGAAGGGCGGACTTGATGGCTTTGCGAATTGGCTGTATTGCCGATTTGCGTTCCGGAGGTATCTGAGTCAGATACTCTGTGACGGTGGATGCTGAATACTTCATTGTCTGCTCACTTTCTTTTTCGAGAAGGCCGCTGCATTCGACTTTTCCAGGGAATGTCCTGTCCGCCGTTCAGTCTCTGGCAGTGTCTTGCCAGAACAAAGAGATAATCCGAAAGTCGATTTACCCAGATCATACCCGTGGAACCCAGGATTTCGCCTTGAGTCATATCGTTTGCGCCATCCGAATTGATTTCCTCCACCGGCATGGCTCCCATTCGATTTGCATGTACCAGCAATCGCTCCAGTCTTCTGCAGACCGTGCGACCGATGTGGAACTGTGCCGATGAGGCTTCTCCGCCTGGCAAAATGAACTGCTTCATTTCCGGAAGTGCCAGATTCATTTCATCGATCCAGCTTTCAATATGGTCAACATCGCTCTGCAGAATGGATCCTTCCTCGGTGGGAAAGCCAGCCAGTTCCGCTCCGAGCTCAAATAGCAAACTCTGAACGGCATGGAGCTGTTCTTCAACGGATTCGAACGAAGCCCTGGCAACCTTTCCTCCGGACATCTCCTGTTGCAGAAAGGAAAGCCCCAGGCCGATGACGGAATTCAACTCATCGGAGGTTCCGTAGAGTTCCACTCGCAGATGGTCTTTGAATACTCGCTTTCCGTTGGCCAGGCCGGTCTGGCCTGCGTCGCCGGTCTTTGTATAAATCTTCATAATTACTCTCCAGAAAAAGATATTGGATCAAAAGATCCTTAAAAAAGCCAGATGAGAGGATCAATCAGACATTCATTCTCGATCGCAGTGATTGAATCATGTCGAGGAGCTCCTGGCCTACTGACAGGGCAGGCTTCATTGCATCCACGCGATGGCAGTTCTCCGGTAGAATGCTCTGATAGTTGGCATATATTCGTTCCAGTCTATCCAGTGTTTCAAAGTGCTCTCTGCCTTCTGAGCCAGATCGGCTATCAATGCGCTGTAGAGCCTGCTCCGGCGTCAGATCCAGAAATATGATTCCATCCGGTCCGGGAAATTCCTTCTGTAATTCCAGAAGTTCAACGGCCCGATCTGTATTGTCCGACTGATAGGCAGCGGTGCTATAGATATAGCGATCCTGCACAATAACCTTGCCCTGAGAAAGAGCCGGAATCACATTTTCTGTAACATTGGCTCGCCTGTCCGCCAGAAAGAGCTCCATCCATCCATCATCTGTTTCGGGAGCAGGCGATTTTCCCTGCAAACAGGCACGTAGTCTCTGTCCTGTGGGCAGATTTGTGGGCTCGCGGAGGAAAATCACATCCGCATCCGAAGCCAGGGCCTCCCTCAGAAACTCCCAGGCCGTGGTTTTTCCGGACCCATCGATGCCTTCCAGGACAATGAAAAGGCCAGCTCGGCCCGATCCGGCACTTTCTTCTTTTTTAATAGCGGCCATCGGTTTCCACTTTACCGCAGGGCGCGCTACTGTAAACTCTCCTCCCATGGAAAAAAGGGCTCTGGAGCAGCTCTGGGATCAGAACCAATCTACCCGAAAAGAGAAGAAGTTAGTAGTTACTCTCTACGAAATTCTTTTCGCATTGGTAGCTTTTGCCAATATTTCGCTGGTAGTTTTTGACGCATCCTACCTCTGGAAAATTCCCTACGCCCGGATGACCTTTCGGGATGTGTATCTGGATTATGCTCCTGGACTGGTGAAACAATATGACCCTGTAAAGGGTATTGAATCCCATCGATTTGTAGACTCCTACAAAGACGAAATCAAGAATCTAAAAAATGCGCTGGGCGAACTTGCAGAAAACCCGGCCAATCTTCAGGCCAGACAGACCTCCGTGCAGAGCCGTGAAACTCTCATTGAGATGACGGTGGATATGATCAACCGCCGTGGTGTGGACAGTCATTTCTATCTGGCAGAAAAAGACGGAGTTCTGGAACGCATCAAGAACAAGATGCGCGAAGAGTATCCCAATGAAGACGATTCAGCCAAGGATGCATTCAGGGAATTTTTCAGTCAGGAAAATCTGACACCGGACAATTATCAGGATAAATTCAAGTTCTTTGATTCAGAGGTAATGTATCTCATGAATCAGAACTACTTTCGCTGGATTGGCGAAGATGGAGAGAAGAAGGACTACTTTCATCTAATTGATCGATGGTTCGTACTTTTCTTTTTGCTCGACTTTCTTGCGCGATGGATAATGGCAATTGTTCAGAAGCGTTATCGCAAATGGTATCTTTTCCCTGTGCGACAATCCTATGAAGTGTTCAATCTATTTCCTCCGCATCATGCGGCCTGGTTCAGATTGCTACGTGTTATACCGTTCTATATGCGTATTCGCCAGAACGGATGGCTTCCGGACGATGGTCTTGCACCGGATATAATCAAAAGCAATGCCGGTATTATTGCCGAGGAGATCAGTGGTCTCGTGGTTCTGAACATTCTGGATCAGACCAAAGCATCTCTGAAGCGCACCGGAATTCGCATGGAAGGCGATACCCGGGATGCAGTGGAGAATCTGCTCAGCAATCAAATGGCCAGTGTGGCGAAGAAGGTAATTCCTGAAATTCAACCTCAGATTTCAGAAATGGTTTCTTACTCTATCAATCGTGCGATGGAACCATATCTTCTGTCACCCATTGGACCCATTGTGCGTCTGATTCTGATGTCTGTGCATGCCACCGTAAACGATGGTCTGGAGGCAGCTCTTTCCGGTCCCGAAGGCACCGAAAGACTCAGCCGCATTCTTCAGAATTCTGTGAGCAACATCATGGAAGATATGGGCGATCCTGAATCTCAGGAAGCTCTCATTGAAGATGTGATTCGAGTTCTGGACCGGGTGCAGGAAGATGTACGCGAAAGCGTAGCCAACCGAAATGTCCGCTCCTGATTCCCCGTTCGGGGAAGGGGATTTGTTCCAGAGGCCTTCGGATGGGCCTCTGGCGCAGCGGTTGCGTCCTGGTGATTGGGATGAGCTGGTAGGACATGAAACCTTGCTTCAGCGCTTGAAGCGATTACCTCCTCATTCTTTGATTCTATCCGGCCCGCCGGGCACCGGAAAAACTACCATAGCCACCATCCTTGCATCGCACTGGAAAAGACCTTCGTTCTTCTTGAGTGCCGTCAGCTGCGGCGTAAAAGAGGTGAGACAGGTTCTGGAAGCCTCTCGCAGCCACATGGAAGGTGCTCTTCTATTTCTGGATGAGATCCATCGATTCAATCGAGCTCAGCAGGATTCGCTTCTGGAAAGTGCAGAGTCCGGCCGCATTCTGCTTATTGGAGCTACTACGGAAAATCCCAGGTTCGAGGTCATCGGTCCTCTGCTTTCCCGCTGCACTGTATACTATCTGGAAAAGCTGAAAAAGGATGATCTCAAGGTAATCGCAGGTAGAGTGCTGGAAAAGGGTTTTGCGGAGCATTCACTGTCTATTGAGGAAGGCAGCCTGGAAAAAATTCTGGAGGCCGCCGATGGAGATGCCAGGCGATTGATTCGAATCCTGGAGAATCTGGCCAGTGATGCGGTGTTTGCGAATCGTGCCGAGATTCGTTTTGATGGAGATTTGCCGGAGCTGAGCTTTTCCTATGGAGTGGATGAGCATTTTGATACCATTTCTGCTTTTATAAAAAGCATTCGCGGTTCCGATCCAGATGCAGCTCTGCTGTATCTGGCTACCATGCTTCAATCCGGCGAGGACCCGGTGTACATCGCTCGCAGACTGGTCATTCTGGCTTCCGAGGACATTGGAAATGCAAGTCCCACTGCACTGACTCTGGCCATGTCTGTATTTCAGGGAGTAAGTAAGATTGGAATGCCAGAGGCCAGAATCCTCCTGGCTCAGGCGGCAACTTTTCTGGCAGCCAGTCCCAAAAGCAATGCATCGTATCTTGCCATTAATGCTGCTATGGAGCAGGTCTCAAAAAAAAGGGTTACAGTTCCAGCACATTTGAAAAATCGAACTCAACCAGGTAGTAAGGCGCGCTACCAGTATCCTCACGATTTTCCGGGCCACTATGTGGAACAGAGCTACTTTCCGGATGATTGGGATGAACAGGCCTTCTATCGACCGGACCCACTGGGTCAGGAAGAGCGAATTCGCCAGAAGCTGGAGCAGCTGAGACCGAATCGCTACGGGAAAGAAAACTGATGAGTCAACAACCAAATCGAAAGCAAAGACCGGCCGCTGGCGGTTTGCCTCGATGGGATCTACCGCTCAAGCCAACGTATAATAGAATTCATCATACCCTGGATTTCTTTGGTCTATTTCGCATCATTGAAAGGCACAGCCATACATGTTTCTTTCTGGAATCCCTGGAAGAAGGATCTTCGGATAGTCGGTATTCTGTAATCGGATTTCTGCCAGAGGTAGTACTAAGAGCCCAGAGTCACGGGCTGCATTACGAGAGGATCGATACAACTCCGGATAGCCCTTATTCGGTTCTGGAATCGGATTTTTACGAATCTGAAAATCCCTATGAGATGATTTCGGAATGGATGCCGGATAACAGCATTTCGCGTAACTATTGCGGCGGCCTGGTAGGCTATCTGGGCTACGATGCTACAAATTTCTTTGAGCCAGGTCTGGGACTTAGATTTCATCCAGACTTCGATCCGTTTGTGTTTGGAATCTATACGGATGGTCTGGTCTACGATAAGATGACCGGCGAAGTATTCTATTTCCATTATGACCGAGACCGCTCCGAGCTGGTACAAAAATGGATGGAAGAGAAACCGCCGGAATCCGGAAAGCTGAAAGCCACTCTTCTGGAAAAAACCAGATCAGCCGAGCAGCATAAAGTGATGGTGGAACAGACCCTGGAAGAGATTCGGGCCGGAAATACATTTCAGTGCCAGATAGGATTTCAGGTGAACTATGAGCTGGATGGCTCCACCATGGCCTTCTACGAAGCTCTTCGAGAAGTGAATCCATCGCCGTACATGTATTTTGTAAAATTTGGCGAAAGACAGATTATTGGAGCCAGCCCGGAGCTGGTCTTTCGACTTCGCCAGGGAGAAATGGAAACCTATCCTCTGGCGGGCACCACCCGACGCTCCCCGGATAAAGGCGAAGATCTGAGCAATGCCAGGTCACTGTTGAACGATCCCAAAGAGATCGCAGAGCATAATATGCTGGTGGATCTACATAGAAATGATCTGGGCCGAGTGGCGCGATTTGGAACTGTGAAGGTTCGCCGTTTAATGGACATTCGTAAGTTTTCACATGTTCAGCATATTTCCAGCGAAGTGGTGGGTATTATTCGAAAAGATATGAATATGTTCGATGGTCTGCGAGCCACATTTCCGGCGGGAACACTTTCCGGGGCACCCAAAGTGGAGAGCATGAAAATTATTGAACGAATCGAAAAATCTCCCAGAGGGCCCTATGGAGGGGCCGTGGGGCATTTTGGATGGAATGGAGATTGTACATTTGCCATTCCAATTCGCACGCTATTTGTGAACGGAAATAAGGCTTTCGCCCGTGCATCCGGCGGAATCGTATTCGACTCTGACGCGGATTATGAGTTTCGGGAAATCGAAAACAAGCTGGCTGCCATTGTGCGAACACTGGAAAGATTCGAAGATGGTGCCGCTCAAAGCGGCCCCGGGAAAAATGGTATCGACCAGGGAGCAAGTAACGGCTCCAATCAGGCAGGAGGCAATCGATGAATGTTCTGATTGTCGATAACTACGATAGTTTTACCTATAATCTATACCAGTTCGCAGGCGAGCTTCTGGAAGATAGAAGCGGTGAGTTCAAGCTGGACGTTTTCAGAAACGATGAAATCGATCTGGCCGGCGTAGAATCCGGTGGCTATGAAAGAATAATTCTTTCCCCCGGGCCCGGGGATCCAGCAGATCCTGCCTACTTCGGTGTTTGCCTGGACATCCTCAAAGGTCCAGCCCGTACAACTCCGGTCCTAGGGGTCTGTCTGGGAATGCAGGGTATGGCCTATGCTTATGGAGGTGTGGTGAAACGAGCCCGCCTGCCCATGCATGGAAAGACTTCGCCGGTATCCACCGATGGAAAGGGAGTATTTCGCAATTTACCGGACGAGCTTTCTGTGATGCGATACCACTCTTTGATTGTGGAGCAGGATTCGCTTCCAGATTGTTTCGAGGTTACATCGCGAACCCTGGAGGCGGAACCGGAGCTGATGGGAATACGTCATAAAGAATATCCCATGGAAGGCATCCAGTTTCATCCCGAGTCATTTGCCACCGAAGCTGGAATGCAGATGATCGCCAATTTTCTCTATCCCTGATTGCAGTATTGTCAGTTGAACTTATTCTATCCGCATTTGGCCCGGTTATGGGATGCCCGTTTCCCGAGTGAATCGCAAAATCCTTGCATGCTGAGCTGCAGTAAACTGCTGGGTGCTCGTAGAAATCACTCCGATGATGAAGTATGCGCACTGAGTTTCATTCCATCGGACCCAATGAACCGGTATATTTGATTGCCGAGATTGGCCTGAACCACAACGGCAGCGAGGAGCTGGCTTTGAAAATGGTGGAGGCAGCGGCCAGATCCGGCGCGAACTGCGCCAAGTTTCAACTTTTCGATTCCAGATTTTTCATCAATGGAAAGGCCAGCCTGGGGGATCAGCCTCCGGGTTCCCTGCAGGAATTCTTTCGTCAATTCGAGCTTTCTGCATCCTCCTGGAAGCGTATCGTTCAGAGCTGCCAGGAAAACGGCATAGACTTTCTCTGTTCAGTGTTCGATGAGCCGTCTCTGGATCTCTATGAAAGTCTGGGAAAATTTCCCGTGAAGATTGCTTCTACGGATTTAACCTGCAAGCCTTTGCTGGATTCCGTGCTGCGAAGAAAGCTACCAATCTATTTGTCTACCGGTGCTTCTAACGAAGAGGAGATTGAACGAACCATTCAATGGATTGGAACTCCTACACTTCTCTTTCAATGCGTCTCATCCTATCCTGCGAAGGCCGCTGATTATAACCTGCAGGTCATTCCCTTCTGGCAGCGAAAGTATAAATGCCTCACCGGTATTAGCGATCACTGCATGGACCTGGATTTAAGTTTACAAATGCCATCCCTGGGCGGAGTGGCCATTGAGCGGCATTTCACCCTGGATCGAGATATGGAGGGACCGGATCATAAACTTAGCTCCACTCCGGAGGATTTTTCCTCGCTGCGACAGAGACTTGACCTATTGAAGCAGGCCATGGGGGACGGAATCAAACGATGCATGCCTTCAGAGGAGGGGGTGCGATCCGGTGGAAGACGGGCGTTGTATTTTAGGCATGACCTGGCCGCAGGCCATACAATCTCTGAGGCAGATATACTACCCATGCGACCGGCAGGAGAATTGGAATCCCACCGAATTCAGGAAATACTGGGAAAAAAGATGAAGGTGGGGGTGCAGGCCGAGAGTCCTGTGCGGCCTGCCGATATTCAGCAGTGATGTTTCGATGAGTTGCGGCAGGAATTGCGGCCAATTCTGACTTGGCCGAGAACTCCCATTTTCTACCCTGACAGTATGCACCAGAGCAATCTGGAACTATTACAGGACCACCTGGATGTGGACCAGGCCAGGGAACGGCTGCAGGAGCATAACGATCCAGAACAAAAGGACTGGTTTGCTCTGTACACAAAAGCCCGGGCAGAGAAAAAACTGAGTCTGGCCCTGGATCGACTGGGAATCGAAAATTATCTACCTCTGATTTCCGAAAAGCGCCAGTGGTCCGATCGAACCAAGGTCATAGAGACTCCACTTCTCAAGAGCTATATTTTTGTGCGCATCAATTATATAAGGGAAAAGGTGCGCGCACTCCAGGCAGCCGGCACAGTGCATATGGTTCGTGCCGAAGGTCAGGCCGTGGTGATTCTGCCTCAGATGATTGAAAACATTCGCTTGCTGGTGAACAATGCAGAGTCCATTCGCGTAGATCCATACGTGGGATTCATCGAAGGCACGCCTATTCGTGTGCGATCCGGACCGCTCAAAGGTTTGACCGGGCTGGTGAATAAAGTAAACAGTCGAAACACAGTATACGTAGTATTAAAGAGCATTGGCCACGTAATGACTGCTACGCTGGATCCCATGGACCTGGAGCTGGAAGATCTATGAGTTTTTTTGAACTATTCAAGAACAGTTACTACATGCAAATCGGTGAACTCCAATCTAACGGAGAACTGATTGATCCTGGCTCAGTGGAACAGGCCTGCGAACTGATTCTGAACTGTAAAGGAAAGCTGGTTTGTTCCGGAATGGGAAAGTCCGGACTCATCGCACAAAAACTGGCGGCCACCTTCTCCTCCACCGGAACTCCTGCTTTTTTTCTACATCCAGGCGAATCTTTGCATGGCGACCTGGGAGTGGTGCAACCAAACGATGTAATACTGCTCCTGGCCAAGAGCGGTGAATCCGATGAAGTGGTTCAGATGCTCCAGGTAATTCGAAAGATGGGCAACCCGGTGATTTCCCTTCTCGGAAATCCAGATTCATCGGCCGGTCGCATGTCTACAGTGATCATTCGAGCCAGTGTCAGTCGCGAAGCAGATTCATTGAACCTGGCGCCTACAGCATCCACGACTGTATCTCTGGTAGTGGGAGATGCTCTGGCCACGGCTGTGTCCGAAAAACGAGGGTTTCAGCCAGAGAACTTTGCGCTCTATCATCCAGCGGGTCAACTGGGCAAGCGCCTGTTACTCAAGGTAGAGGATTTGCTGGATACTCCGGAAATCATGCCTGTGTGCGATGAGAATGCCAGTATGACGGAGCTTCTGGAAGCTGTGACTCGACCCAACCAGGGCGGCGCAATGATCGTAAACCAGAAAAATGAAGTAGTTGGCCTGGTCACAGACGGAGACATTCGCCGGGCTATTCTGAAATTCGGAAATGTTCTGGAGCGCGATCTAAAAGATATTATGACAGCCAATCCCATAGCCATTACACGAGAAACCATGGCATTGGACGCATTGCGCATTATGGAAGACCGTCCATCGCAAATCAGCGTTATTCCTGTAATCGACGAAAACAAACATCCGGTAGGGCTTCTGCGAATCCATGACCTGGTGCGAGCAGGATTGTAGGGGCCGCATTCCCTGGATTTCGTGAGTAATCCAGCGCATCCGATGGAACGATTTCTTTTTCATCTCATTTGAAATCCAGAATCGGAAAAGACTACCAGAGGATTGCGAAATTCGCACCCGTACCTGGCCGATAATTACTACATTTTTTTCTTTTTTTTCTCGCGAGGTTTTCGCATGCCATTAAACTTCGCGAATGATTTACCGCAGACGTCTGAATCCTTCAGTTAGGCGGGCAGATGTAAATGGATCGCTGCGTGCTCGGCTGGTTCTGTCTGCGCTTCTGGTTCTGGGGACATTTCCGTCCTGCGATCTCGCAAAAATCGACTGTCTTGACGGGGACATTTCCTGCAATGATGCCCTTCTGGGTGCGATCTTCATTCCGCAAAAGATTATTGCTTATGCCGGAAGCGCAGGAGTGATCTGGGTGTCCAGAGACGGAGGGTTGAGCTATCAACAAATAACTCCAGGCGATCCCGCGACAAACTATTCCCATATAAAGATCGTCAGTGCCACCAGAATTCTGGCTGGCGGAAACAATGGACCTAATCAATATATTATTGAGTCCAGATCTCTGGAATCAAACTGGCAGCCAGCCTTCACAACCACCGGTGCGTCGCTTCGCGGACTTGAAGTGCTGGATTCAGGCGATTATGCTAGTTGTGGATCCAATACGCCTCAAGCAGAAGTTTACTACAACGGTCCCGACGGCAATTGGGCTATAAGTCAGCCCACGGTCGGATCGCCGGGAGGTTGCTTTCTGTATAATGGTAGCTTTTATGCTTCCATTTTTTCGGATCCATTCCTCTATCGTCGGGAATCCGACGGTTCCTATACTGTCTCTGGAACCGGGGTTTCACCGGATGTTTCGGGTGTAGCCATAAACGGAAATATTATTGTCCTGGTAGACAATTCCGGGACTCAGGTGGTTCGGTCCACAGACGGGGCTAACTGGAGTGTTCATCCGTTAACCGGGGCCTCTCTTTGCAATGAAGCTGCTTATGGCAGTGGGATCTTCGCTGTTTTTTGCGTTGGTAGCGATCAATTCATGCTTTCTACAGACGGAATTAACTGGAATTCATCGCCAACAGCGCCCAGTCTTGCTCTCTCCAGTGTGCAGAACATCACTTATGCAGATGGCTTTTTCTACGTCATTGGACAGGACAGCGGCGGAAATGCTGCTGCGGTGCGAACGGTGGACTTCGGCACTTTCTTTCCGGATTTTTCATTTCCGGCCGGTAATGCGACGGCCCGGGACGAACTCATAGTTCCAGCATCTTTGATCCCTTCCAATTAACTGGCGTATTTTTCAGTTACAAAGATCCTTTGACCCGCACAGCGCGAACGCAAGCATGGATATGTGAAAACAACCGAAGCAGCCGTGCAAAAGGCCTATGAAACCGTGCGAAAATCTGCTCCCTCCGGCGAGGTGGCTACCTACATACCGGAGCTGGCCCGAATTAATCCGGATTTGCTGGCCATCTCTGTAATTGATTTACAGGGGAATCAATGTTCCTACGGCGATGCAGAGACTCAGTTTACACTCCAAAGCGTTAGTAAAGCATTCAGTCTTGCTCTGGTGCTTCAGGAAAATGCGGCTGCCGTTTTCGATACAGTGGGCTTTGAGCCCACCGGGAATCCTTTCTTTTCCATGCTTCCCATGGAATCCGAGCATGGAAAGCCCCGAAACCCATTCGTGAACTCCGGTGCCATAGCAGTAAGCAGTATGATTCCGGGTGGGAATGCGAAAAGCAGCTATGCGAATTTCCTGGGATTTCTGGAACAAATATGCGAGGAGAAGCCCGTTATGGATGTGGATACCCATCGATCCGAATCGGAAACGGGCTACAGGAATCGCGCCATGGCCAATTTCCTGAAACAGTATGGCTGGATCGAAGATGTGGACACAGCAGTGGAAACCTATTTCATGCAGTGCTCCACATTGACCAATGTTCGCCAGCTGGCACGCATGGGGCTGTTTCTGGCAAATCGAGGTATTGATCCCCTTACGCAGAAGCGAATCGTAGACGAGGAAAGTTGTCGTGCCATTGTTACATTGATGACTACCTGCGGAACCTACGACTATGCGGGGCGAGTGGCTATCGAGATCGGTCTTCCCTGCAAGAGTGGCGTAAGCGGCGGAATTCTGGCAATTGTTCCTGGTAAGATGTCTATCGCTGCATTTGCGCCGCGTCTGGGAACCCATGGAAACAGCGAAGCGGGAATGGAGTTGCTAAAGTTGATTTCAGAAGAATTATCACTTTCGCTCTTTCAGTAAGGGCCGGTATCGACGAGCAGGGAGGTTGGTCGTCGGCTGCATTGACTTTATTAAGATCTGCAGGACTTAATATCGATAGGGATGGCCTGCGACTACCAGTAAGGGATATCTTCTTTCGGAACACCGGCTTCGATGGCAGCAAGAATCGATTCCTTCATATAGCGATGGTTCTCAATAACAATTTCACCGCTCTCGAATAGATTGGCTGTAACCTCGGGAACCTCGCGGCCCGACGCCTTTATCAGTGATGGTCCAAACTTCCATTGCGCTTCCGGGCTTGAAAATAGCGACCAGGAAGTGGAATCGCGATTGCCGAACTCCGCATAAGCTCTGCGTCTCGCAAGAGAAAGAAAACGATTCGAGAATTTCACAGTAATCCTGAAGATACGTTCTGGCTTTGGTCTCTCAGTCCATAAGATACCTACTTGTTGAATACCTTTCCATGAGCCATTGGAACAAGTCTGCGAAATACGGTAATAGATTCCAGAATAGACAGGTCGATTCTTTCGGTATTCTCCCAGTAGAAGATCGTCCAGGTTGGATTGGGTGACGGGCAACCCGGTACCTCGATAAATCAAACAATTATTTGAAAGCACCCACGCCTGGAACTGGTTCAAATTCATTCCCAGTCGTAAACCGTTGAAACCGATTTCTGGATCTGGCAGGTCCGGTCGACTCTGTAAGGTGCAGCCTGAAATTGCAATGAATCCAGAACCATGCAATAGGATCAGAATGGATATCATTGCTCGGCGCATACCTGATCGGGTCAGATCCTGAATTCAAATCAAGGAAAAAGCAGCCATCAGGATTCTGGACTGGTGCGACGGAAAGCCTTGGACCGGCTTCCAGGTCTCATCCGTTCGCTTCCAGCAGACCCAGGCACAGACATATGTTCTTGACTCAGCTTTCTGATTCTCCGCTTCTATAATGATGAATTCTCTGGGGCCCTTTGGTTGTATCCTGGCTTTTTGCGCATCGCTAATGGGGGGAGGTCCGCAAAGCGATCAAGAAACGCCTCTCGTGCCAGTGCCGGAATCCCTGGAAGAGCGATATTTGGGCCACTGGTCCCAGGGAGAGGACAGCGAGTGCAGTATTTCACTCATCATTGAGCGAAACGATGCAGGTGAGCTAACCTTCCGATTAAGCGGGGCCCGGACTGCGGTTTCCGGCCATGCAAATGCCACAGAACAATGGATTTATCTGGATGAGGTGGCATCGGCGAACTTCGATGCTTCCGCTGGAGTGCTGGTTTTCAGGAATCAGGGAGGCCCCGATAATGAACCGGCCATTTCTGAATGCGATGAAAAGGTCATCGTGCTGGTTCCCGGGAAAAGATAGATCAGGCCACATAATTGGATGCGGGCCAGCGGATTACAAACGCGCTCAGACAGGATTTCGCACGCCTTTAATCAGGAGCCATAAGCATAGCGGCACTTCGCCGGCCAGGGCTGCTACAACTACAATCGTTTCGAAAAGATCTGCATGCTCGGAATAATTCGCCAGCCCGATGGTGGCTACTGTATCTATGAGATATCCAGCTGCTGCAATCAGAATCAGAATCGCAATCCATCCAGGAAACAGATCCGAGCGATGAAAAAGCCAGGACTGGACCAATAGGCTTCCAGCGAAAAATACAAGAGCAATCTTGTATCCAGTGGCATGGGCATTCATAAACGTCAGGGCAAGGCTGGCATCAGCAGATTGTGTGGAATCGAATACGTCGGGGCCCAGGTTGATGTTCAAGGCCATCCAGAGAAAGATAAGGTTCAACCCAAGAATGGACGCCTGAGTTAATCGAAAGAAAGCGGCCAGTAAAGATAGAGATGAGCTTACGGGCTTGAGCAGAACGAAAAAGCCCAGAGCTACAATGACATCGCAAACAATCATAACTAGATCCGCAAGAATTCCAGCGCGAAAGAGTCCCTGCTGCGCCAGTATATTGGCTGCTGTTCCGGCAGAATCTCCTGGAACAATGATCTGGGCTCTTACAGCTCCTTCTGCAAACATTCCGCACAGTATGATTAACAGATAGAATACTCCGGTTATTCGGGCGATTTTCCTGAATTCTGTTCTGTCCTGATTCATTGCAATTTCTCCGGGGAATCTTTGGGAGTCGGAAACTTACAGTGTAAGTCACATTCGTGTCAAGCCAATAAGATTGGGCTGAGGGCGCAGAACTTTTTCTTGCGAGGGGCGGCAGGTAGCTCTTCGCTGGCATGGTTTGGATTTTCTGGATATTGGATTGATTTCTCTGGGATTGGCCATGGATTGTTTCGCCGTGGCCTTCGCTGCCAGCCTGGGCAAGCGAGTCTCTTCAGCTGCTGAAGCCATACGTATGGCGATTCTATTTGGCTTTTTCCAGGGCTTCATGCCCTTTCTAGGCTGGTCAGGAGGAAGGGCTTTCACGGATTTGATTGCTCCTTTCGATCACTGGGTGGCCTTTGGCTTACTGGCAATTATTGCACTGCATCTATTCTATGAAGCCTGGCAGGACGATGGTGCGGAGGATATAACCAGGGTCATGACCTGGAAGGGCCTTCTTACCCTTTCTGTGGCAACCAGCATTGATGCAATGGCTGCTGGATTGAGCTTTTCGGTCATGTCGGTAAGCATTCTTGTTCCAGTGCTCTGCATAGGACTGGTAGCGGCGATCATGACTCTTCTGGGGGTTATCCTGGGGCGCTATTCCCGAGGGCCCCTGGATCGCTATGCTGCAGCTCTGGGCGGGGTAATACTCCTGGGAATCGGATCAAGAATTCTCGTGGAACATATCAGTCGGGGCATCTAAGCGCGCAGAAAGGGCCTGTGCTTTCGGCCGGGAATAGGCCCGGAATTCATCGATTCCTCACTTACTCGGAGCAGAAAAAAGGAAAAAAGTATTGAAAGGCCTCTCGTCCGGCACCAGAATCAGTGCCCGAAAGAGGAGGAGTCTATGAATACGTTTCGTGCATTGTTGATCTCATTTCTGCTGGCTGGCGGTCTTTCTGCTGTAATGGCTATGCCGGTTCGATCTACGGCACCAGATGCCAGCCCTGTGCCTGTGAACACCGCCGAATGCGAATACGATGTAGCTCAGTCGGTTCAGGTAATGTGGAAAGGAAAATGGTACGATGCTCAGATTCTCAAAGTAAAGGATGACTGTAGCCAGTACTACATCCACTACACTGGCTGGAGCGATTCCTGGGACGAATGGGTAACGCCGGATCGGATTAAATAGCCAGAATCGAAACCCTGATGCAAGACGATGTCCTGCCGTCTGGCAGGCATCAGTCTGGTGCTATTTGAATTAAGGTTGCCCGGAGCTATCGGATGAATTCGATTTGCTGAGGGAAATCTAGCTGAGTATCGTCGGGGTCCAGGATTGTGGCATTGGTTCCCAGCATGTCCTCTATTCGCAAAATGCCTTTTCCTACCAGAGTAGTCAAATAAATCCACCCATTAATATCCACTTCCACTCCCACCGGGCCATCCAGTATAGCTGTGCCAGGGGAATACTCCACTAGTCCGGAACCCAGCATATCATCGATTCGGATCAACTTATCATCGACTTCGGACGTAATGTATATTCGATTGAACGGATCAATGTCTATGCGCTTTGGTGCAGATATTGTCGCAGCCCCCGGAGCATAGATAGTTTGACGGGCCCCACTCATATCATCAATGCGCACCACTGAATCTGTCAAACCTGATGCAATGTAGATGCGCCCCAGCCCATCGATTGCCACACCCTGCGGACCATCCAGAATTGCAATTCCCGGTTGATAAATGACGAGACCAGAGCCATCTATATGATCGATTCGGATCAGGGAATCGGTATCCCGGGAACAAATATAGATGCGGCCTATAGAATCTACTGCCATCCCTGTGGGACGATCCAGAGTCGCAATACCAGGGTTATAAATCATCTGGCCACTTCCCGACATATCCTGAATACGCATCACGCTGTCGATGTTCCCCGACGAGATATAGATGTTTCCCTGGAAATCCGCTGCTATGCCCTGCGGGCCGTCGATGGAAGCCCCGGGCTGATAGATACTCAGTTGCCCACTCTTAAATTCATCTACCCTTACCGCAGCGTTAGTGCCTCTTGAAGCGGCAAAAAGGGGGCCCGGATCCTTCGGGACGAGCAAAAATGTTGCAGCGGCTACCGGGGCGCAGGAAGGGTCATCCAACCTGCATTCCAACGGAGCGCGGCAGCTCAGTATATAGAATGCTCCTGACAGAATGAGTAGGGTGATATTTTGAATCCCGGCCTTCATATCTGAAATAATCCGTAGCACGTTTGCATCGGACGTTGCACTTCTTCTATGGATGGAGATTTAGGCTGGGTCAAGGGATTAAACCGGGCTCCTACAAAATAATTCAATCTAACGTTCGAGTGGTGGCCTTCGAGGTTTCCTGCTGGGTATTTAGTCGCCGGATGCGAAATGAACGAATCCCTGGGATTCCAGGAGAATTGAAGTATAGCTGATCCATGGGATTTTTGCTTGGAATTATGCCTGGTTGAATTGGGGTAGCGCAGGGACAAACCTGGCTCCTGATAGCAAGTCGATTCCTCTCGATCTACGTGCATCTCGACTCGATGGGATTCCATAGATCTAAAACCATAGGGAGTCATCGCTCCGCTCCGGAGCGTTGGCGTCGCTACAGAATTCCTGGATCCAGGAACTGCTTCCATTATCCTTTGAGTCTATTCTCTCCTGAGTATATAGTAGGAGAAAATTAGTAAAAATGTAGTCCGGTATATGGTTGTTTATTGATAGGGGGGAATATGCTGACAAAGTGGACTGGCTTTTCTTCGGAGGAAGAACGTTACACGGATTCTCTTAAGTTGTCCCTTCTAGGAGAGGAGCCATTGGAAATGCTGGCTGAGGTGCAGCCAGCGGTGGATTCAAGAGGGAAGGCCCTGGTTGTGGAGGTACCCGCGGAGAAGGCAAGTCTTGTGATTCGGGACCATATGGATAAGCGTCCGGAAGCAATCGCAGATGAGATTCGAGTGAAACTCGAGATGATACGTGATGAGCGTCAGAGAAAGCATCTGACGAAAGGGTACGACTGGTGGTAGTTTTGCTTTCTGATTGGAACGGATTTGACGATAGCTATGCGATCCACCTCAACCATTTGAAAGAGCGACTGATAGAATACTATCCTTACGATCTACGAATCACTTGCTCTCCAGTGGATGAAGTTTTCGGAGGCCCTAACGTTTACGTATATTTACTCGAGCAGAACATTGGATTTGAGGTTGGCCGAATCGATGCTATATCGGCGGACCATCTGGCTCATAGTGTACGCATGGCGTTGCCAGAGAGTTACTGGGAAAAGAAGATCAAAGATCCGCGGTTCAGGCAAGACGATAGCTGAATAGTTCCATCTTGTCTGTCACGTTGACGTCCTGCCAGAGTCAGGGCTCGGTGCAGATGTTTCGGATCTTTTTTTAGCGGCCGGAACCGGATGAATGGCCACCAATTCAATAACTGGACTTGACTACAGGCTGAACCCGCAATACACCCATTGCCGATGCACCGCCAGGCAAGTATCAGCCTTCCGGATCTTCGCTTTCCAGTAGAAAGGGATAACTCTTTTCGATTTCCAGCTTGATTGAGTCTGCCTGACCGCCTTTTTCCGTTTCCCAGACACAGGGAACCTGAATCTCAACCGACTTGCCTGCAGGCACGGAGGCAAAAAACTGACATTTGGCGGTTTTTCCGGGATTTCCGGAGCTGGATCGGCTGGCCAGATGAATCAGCCCCAGCACGCTACGGTCTTCATCGGCCTCGTTCACAATCTTGACGCTGAACAAATCGTAGCCGGGCATTTCCAGCGGCTGCCCTCGGGCAACAATCCGCCAATCTTCCTGTTCTAGATCCGAATCTGGCTGAGCCTGAATCGGGTTCAAAGGGACCAGGAATGCAATAGCCAGAATGCTGCAAAGCCAGGCAACTCGAAGAGAAACTGGCCAGGGCAAACAGGCTAGATTGTAAAATTTTGGGCTCAAACGGCTGTACGAAAGCAAGGACGATAGGGCTCTCATTTAGTACATTTACAGGAAACGAGCTATTTTGGACTCTGGTCAGGATGGGGAAGTTCCCTGTTTGTAGGATAGTATGAATATGGAAAATGCAGGCAACCGGAATTTTATACCGCAGAAAAGCGGACTCTTTGACCCGGATATGGCGCGCGATGCCTGTGGCGTGGGCTTCGTAGCCGATATCAAAGGCGTCAAATCCCGCAAGGTTGTAGATATGGGCCTTCAGGTTGTTTGCAACCTGGCGCACAGAGGAGCTGTGGGGGCGGATCCACTGACCGGGGACGGCGCTGGCTTATTGCTTCAGATTCCCGATAAATTCTTCCGCCGAGTAGCCAAGGAAGATTGTGATATCATTTTACCTCCGGAAGGCCGCTACGCCATAGGATTTGTCTACCTTCCACAGAATCGAACCGTCCGCAAAGCGGTGGAAAACATCATCGAAAAAGTGGTGATGGATGAAGGTCAGACCTTTCTGGCCTGGAGAGACGTTCCTATTGATGAAGAACATTGCGGAGAAGGGGCCCGGGCCACCATGCCGGTGTTCAAGCAATGCTTTATCCAGGCATCCGACGATCTGGAAACCAATAGCGATTTCGAACGAAGACTGTATCTAATTCGACGGGTGATTGACCGTCGAGTACGTGCAGAGCATAAGCTGGATCGCAGTCAGTACTATGTACCTTCCTTTTCCAGCCGCACTATCAACTATAAAGGAATGCTTCTCTCCGAGCAGCTTCCTGAATTTTATCCGGATCTAAAAGCAGAGGATATGGAATCCGCGCTGGCCATGATCCACATGCGCTTTTCTACCAATACCTTTCCTACCTGGGATCTGGCTCATCCGTTTCGTATGATTGCCCATAACGGAGAAATCAACACTCTCCGGGGTAATATCAACTGGATGGCTGCCCGCCAGATGATTATGGAAAGTCCCTACTATGGGAAAGATCTCCGTAGAATGCTGCCAATCATCATGGAAGGTCAGAGCGATTCAGCCACATTCGATACAGTGCTGGAGCTTCTGTACATGGCCGGTCGATCATTGCCCCATGCAATGATGATGATGATTCCGGAAGCCTGGGGTAAGAAAAAAGGAATGAGTCCTGAAAAACGGGCCTTCTACGAATACCATGCAACCATGATGGAACCCTGGGATGGGCCAGCCGCTGTGGCTTTCACCGATGGTCGAGTGATTGGAGCTACCCTGGACCGAAATGGTCTTCGCCCGGCTCGGTATCTGGAAACCAGAGATGGATTGATTATCATGTCCTCCGAAGTAGGAACTCTACCGGTGGAGCCTTCCAACGTGGCTCGCAGCGGTCGCTTGCAGCCAGGTAGAATGTTTTTGATCGATCTGGAGCAGGGACGAATCGTCGACGACGAAGAAATCAAAGGCCAGATAGTTGATCAGAAGCCATACCTGGAATGGATCGATACTCAGATGATTCGTCTGAGCCAGTTACCGGATCCTCCGTTTGTTTATCAGCCAGATCATGATAGCATTAGAGAGCGTCAGCGAGCCTTTGGCTACACCTCGGAAGAGGTAATGACTCTCATGCGACCCATGGCTATCAGCGGCGAAGAGCCTGTGGGCTCCATGGGAGATGACGTTTCGCTGGCCGTACTCAGCGAGAAACCACAGCCTCTATTTCGATATTTCAAGCAGCTGTTTGCTCAGGTAACCAATCCGCCTATCGACCCTATTCGAGAAGACCTGGTTATGGATCTTACCACCTGGGTGGGGCCGGAAGGAAACATCCTGGACGAAACACCCGAGCATGCTCATCGCATCGAACTGGAACATCCTGTGCTCACCAACAATGAGCTGGAGAAGATTCGAAGCATCAAGCAGGGAAAATTCAAGACCATTACCATAAACATCCTGTTTGATCCGGATGCAAAGCATGGTATGCGAAACCGCCTGGATCAGATCTGCGACGAAGCAGCCCAGGCTGTGCGAAACGGTTATAACCTGATTATTCTTAGCGACCGCGGTGTGGCCCATAATATGGCCGCCATCCCCAGTCTACTGGCCATGGCTGGAGTGCATCACTTCTTGATTCGCGCCGGCCTGCGGACCAAGACTGGATTGATCATTGAATCCGGAGAGCCCAGAGAAGTAGCTCACTTTGCCATGCTACTGGGTTATGGTGCAAACGGCATCAATCCGTACCTGGCATTTGAAACCCTGGTAGATCTGCACAAAGAAGGGGCCCTTCCTGAAGTGCAGGATATCAAAGATGCTCGCAAGAACTACATCAAGGGCATTGGCAAAGGCCTGTTCAAGATCTTCTCCAAGATGGGGATTTCCACGCTGCAGTCCTATACCGGCGCTCAAATCTATGAAGCGGTAGGACTGGATTCCGAGCTGGTGAACACCTATTTTACAGGAACCTATACTCTTGTGGAAGGCATGAGTATGGAGATGCTGGAAGAAGAGGCCATTCGTCGCCATCGCCAGGCATACGATTCAACCTACTACCCAGGGGTGCTCGCTCCAGGAAGTCATCACCATTATCGCAAGTACGGGGAGAAGCATCTGTGGAACCCCATGACTATCTTCAAGCTACAGCATTCCACTCATACAGATAACTATGAGTTGTACAAGGAATTCAGCCAGGAAGTATACGAAACCGGCAAAGATCGCATCACTCTGAGAAGCCTTTTTGATCTGGATCGTCGTAACGCAATTCCTCTGGAAGAAGTGGAGCCCCTGGAAAATATTCTGAAGCGATTTCAAACCGGGGCCATGAGCTTTGGCTCCATTTCCTGGGAAAGCCATACCAATCTGGCCATTGCCATGAACCGCATTGGAGGAAAATCCAATACCGGTGAGGGCGGTGAAGATGCCATTCGCTACAACCCCATGGAAAACGGGGATTCCATGCGAAGTTCCATCAAGCAGGTGGCTTCCGGACGATTTGGCGTCACCACACAGTATCTGGTAAATGCAGATGATATCCAGATCAAGATGGCCCAGGGTGCCAAGCCAGGCGAAGGTGGTCAGTTACCAGGCCATAAAGTGGACAACTACATCGCTAAACTGCGTTTTTCCACTCCCGGCGTAACTTTAATTTCTCCTCCTCCGCACCATGATATCTATTCTATCGAGGATCTTGCACAGCTGATCTTCGATCTAAAAAACGTGAATCCAAAGGCTCGCATTAGTGTGAAGCTGGTTAGCTCTGTGGGAGTGGGCACCGTGGCTGCCGGTGTGGCCAAAGCCCATGCGGACCATATCCTGATTTCCGGCCATGATGGTGGAACAGGGGCCAGTCCCATTTCTTCCATCCATTACGCAGGAACTCCCTGGGAAATCGGTCTTTCTGAGACCCATCAGACGCTTGTTGCAGAAGGATTGCGAGATCGCGTAGTAGTGGGTAGCGATGGTAAAATGATGACCGGTCGCGACGTGGTCGTGGCTGCATTGCTGGGGGCCGAGGAATACGGATTCTCCACAGCCGCTCTGGTAACCCAGGGATGTATAATGATGCGTAAATGCCATCTGAATACCTGTCCTGTGGGTATCGCTACTCAGGATCCGGATCTTCGCAAGAAGTTCAGCGGACAACCAGAGCATCTGGTGCGATATCTAACTTTTGTAGCCACGGAAGTGCGCGAGCTAATGGCTGAAATGGGATTTCGCACAATGAATGAAATGATCGGGCAGGTGGAGCGCATCCGCCCTGTACGACTGAAGGATCACTGGAAAGCACGTGGTCTGGAACTGAGCAAGATTCTGAACAAGCCAAAGCCTGCCTTTGGAACCGGTCTGTACTGTGCCAAAGAACAGGATCATGGACTGGACAAGCAGATTGACCATGTTCTAATAGAAAAAGCCAGACCGGCTCTGGAAAATCAGGAACCCACTACCATTGAAATTCCGGTACAGAATACAGACCGGACCGTGGGTGCCATGCTTTCCGGGGAAATCGCCAAACGTTACGGCGAAGAAGGTCTGCCAGACCATACCCTGCAGATCAAAATGAATGGGTATGCAGGTCAGAGCTTTGGTGCCTTTCTAACTCGAGGCGTAACCTTATCCCTTACCGGTCAGGGAAATGACTACGTAGGAAAAGGTCTGTCCGGTGGACGTCTGGCGGTGATTACTCCGGTGCATGCGGAGTTTGATCCTGCAGATAACATCGTAATTGGTAATACCTGTCTTTACGGCGCCACATCCGGCGAGGCCTACTTCAATGGAATGGCCGGAGAGCGATTCGCAGTGCGAAATTCCGGCGCCCGCGCAGTAGTTGAAGGTGTGGGCGATCATGGATGCGAATATATGACCGGCGGTCGCGTGGTCATCCTGGGAACAACCGGACGTAACTTTGCAGCCGGTATGTCCGGTGGAATTGCCTATATCTGGGATCCTGCAAATAAATTTCGAGAGCAGGTAAATGCAGCTATGGTGGATCTGGAGCCTCTGGTAGAGCCCCAGGATATCGACGAAGTACTGCATATGATTACCAGACATCAGGAGTACACGAACTCTACAAGAGCCGCTGAAATCCTGAAGGATTGGCCGGAAAGAATTCGAGAATTTGTAAAAGTGATCCCTGGAGATTACAAAATGGCGCTGCAGAAAATGGAAGAAGAGAATGCCATGAAGATGCAGCAGAATAAAGCGCAGGCGCGGATCTAATCACGCCATCCAGGATTTGATATGGGAAAGATAACAGGCTTTAAAGAATATCGCAGGGCTCCATTGCCCAAGGATCCGGTGGAATCCAGAGTCAAGCATTACAAGGAATTCGAGAAATCCTTCGATAATGAAACAGCTCGTATCCAGGGAGCTCGTTGCATGGACTGCGGTGTGCCCTTTTGCCAGGGAGATACCGGATGCCCTGTAGATAATCTAATTCCTGAATGGAATGATCTTGTTTATCGCGGTCGCTGGAAGGAAGCTCTGGAGAATCTTCATAGCACTAACAACTTTCCGGAGTTTACCGGAATGCTGTGTCCTGCGCCCTGTGAGTCTTCCTGTGTTCTGGGAATCAACGAGCCTCCTGTGGCCATTAAAGCCATGGAAAGGACTATTATCGATCGTGGCTTCGAAGAAGGCTGGGTGGAGCCCAGGCCTCCGCGAGTGCTTACAGGTAGAACCATCGGAATCATTGGCTCAGGTCCTGCAGGACTGGCTGCGGCACAGCAACTGGCGCGAGCCGGTCACGATGTTACCATTTACGAACGAGAAGATCGCATAGGCGGACTTCTGAGATATGGCATTCCTGACTTTAAAATGGAAAAATGGCGTATCGATCGTCGTTTCGAGCAGCTTAAAATCGAAGGGGTAAAATGCAAGACCGGCGTCAACGTGGGTATTGACATTACCATCGAAGAACTGCGCGAAAAGCACGATGCATTGATTCTGGCCATGGGTGCCGAAGAGCCTCGTAAAGTGGAGATTCCGGGAAAAGAGCTGGAAGGCGTTCATTTTGCCATGGATTATCTGGTTCAGCAAAACCGGGTAGTGGCTGGTGATACAATCGAAGATCAGATCGATGCGAAGGACAAACATGTTATCGTAATTGGTGGGGGAGACACTGGCTCAGACTGTATTGGAACAGCCAACCGTCAGGGCGCAAAATCCATCACTCAAATGGATTACAATCCGGCGCCTCCCAAAGAAAGAGGACCCAACGATCCATGGCCTCTGTATCCTAAGATCTATCGCACATCCACTTCGCAAGAAGAGGGCGTGAATCGAGAATGGAGTCTTCACTCCAAAGAATTTGTGGGAAAGAACGGTCGAATTGTGGCCGTTCGCGGAAACAAAGTAGAGAAAGAGGGGCGCAAGATTACGGATGTGCCCAACTCGGACTTTGAGATTCCGGCAGATCTGGTTCTCATTGCCATCGGATTTACCGGCCCCCGACAGACTCCTTTGCTAAAGCAGCTACAAAATGCAGGGGTGGAGTTCGATGATCGAGGTAATATCCAGGCTACGTTTGGCATTGGTGGCGATCATTTCAAAACTTCAGCTCCCGGTATCTATGCCTGCGGAGATGTTCGCCGCGGCCAATCAATTATTGTCTGGGCAATTTCCGAGGGTCGTAAATGCGCCGATATCGTGCATCGAGAGCTTCAGGCTCGAGTGGGATCATAGTCAATCACCCATCGGCATCGGCCGGTGCCAGAGAATCGGGAGCGAAGCTATCTGATGGATGTCCGGGAAGGGCATCCAACGCTTTCTCCAGGGCATTTCTTTCCAGGAAGACTCTAGCTATATCAGGTCCGGCAAGGAGCTTTATGGCTTCGCTGCGCATCCAGGGATTTCGCCTGCTAGGGCTTCTACTTCTTTCTCTATTCGCGGCCTGTCAGGGAAATGCCTGTCAGAAAGATGATGAAAACGAGGTACTGTATTTACTGGGGCTGCTTCAACCACTGGGTGATTACTGGGCCCGGCTGTATTATGTAGATCCTCTGGTTATTGGCGATGAGGAAAACATAAACTTTATTCGCGAAGCACAGCCATCGGATGTATTCTCCGGTCAAAAGAAGTTAATTCTGGTATCTGGCTGGGATACTTCGGATCGAAGCGATGTGGATTATCCCACCCCCAATGATCTGGAAAGAAGGGCTCTGGTTACCAAGTGGAATCATTTGCTCAAGACCACCGATTATGATAATCTACTTCTGGATGGATATCAGGTCTTTATCTTCGATTATCTTACCAGCGATTCCATCGCCCTGAACGGATCTCGTTTTCGTTACTGGCTGGATCGCACGTTTGGATCTGTCACTTCACCGGAGGTAATCATCTATGCCCACAGCATGGGCGGCATTGTTACCAGAACGGCATTATACCTGGGAAGTACGCCGCTTTATCTAAGGGCGGCCCTGATCAACGGTTCGCCGCTGCATGGATCTCCCTGGGCCTCTCCTCAGTACCAGGAAAGTAAAAGCTTTCTGGGAACTCTAGCTTCCTTTCTTACTCAGACAGATGGAGGCTCGGATCTTCGCTGGGATAACTTCGACAGCAATATTTCCGGAGCTTCCAATCCATTTCTTTCTGAACTGGCAGCCAAAACGGGTAGGGATAACCTGATCCATCTTACCTACGGAGACGTGGACGATGGCTCCAGCTTTGATGACAGTGGCACCGCTTCTGCCGTGATGCAAACGGCCTGCGCGGTTCTGCATCCGGATGGATTTCGGGGAGATTGCATTGTTCCTATAACCAGTTCCCAGTACTCCGGAGTAACCAATCCCAATCCCACCACCGATCTGGGGCGATACGAGCATTTTCAGATTAACTGGGCCTCCAGCGCAACTCGGTCGGCCCTGCGAACAAAGATCAATACCCTTTAGATAGGGCGAATGGAATGCATTATGGGCTCTGTCTGGATTCTGCTCTCTTCCAGAATATCATCCGGTGTGAACAAAACGGCAACCAGGCATCCGCCTCGATTTTCCAGCAGAAGCAGAAAGATAGTGTAGCCCAGGCCTTCGCGAAAGCCAGAGCCTGACCAGGAGTACCCCCTCAGTCCATTGATGTTGCGTCCCTTAACGGGCTCCCATCGCTGAATCATTCCGGAAAGCTCTCTTTTTAATTCTGAAATATGCTTTGCACTGCAGCTTCCAGGAGCCGGGGCGAAGCGCATGGACGGAAAAAGATCCGGGTCTTCCGTTTCAATGGCATTATCTACATACTCTACTTTCCAGTTTTCCGGTACCTGGAACTGTAGACCAAGGGAAGGCATGGTGAGTGTTCTGGTCGGTTCTCGAAATTCTTTGATTTCCGGGGCAGGTCCGGCTGTCATGCATTGTAGCAGTGCAGGGGCCAGGGCGATGCAGATAATGCGAGAGAACGCTCCCATTCCCCGGGACCGAAAATTAGGAATATTACAAATCATGTTTGCCCCCGCAACGAAATGGATTTCTGGTTTTTGGTGGAAGAGAGTTGTCAGGTTCGTTCAACCAGTTCGTCCAGGAAACGATCCAGCAGACGACGGTTTTCTGCAAGGTGGTTTTTGATACCGGCTTCAATTTCTTTGGGGGATTGGACGTAGGCCGCTTTTTCATGGCCCTTTAGATCCTTCTTGCAATGCTTCATTAGATTCTGGATTCCGTTGGACAACATTTCCAGATGAAATTGAAAACCAAAGATATTCGAGCCATGAAAGAATCCCTGGCATTCTGTTAACTCTGTACTGGCCAGGTTACTGCAACTGGGAGGAAGATCGAACTGCTCTCCATGCCAGTGAAATACTGTGGAGCTTGCCGGGAAGTCCGCAAAGAAATGGGTGGCCCGGGCTTCCTCGGTGAAATCCACATCCATCCAGCCAATCTCCTTCTCCGGGCATTGACTGATGTTGGCCCCCATTGCCTGAGCTACCAGCTGGGCTCCCAGACAGATTCCGATGACGTGGGCTTTGCCACCGGCGGCAGCATTCAGGGCTTCCGAAATGGCCCGTTTCTCGGTTCGTAGCCAGGGCTTATCATCCGTGGCACTCATGGGGCCGCCCAGAACTACCAACCAGTCGTATTCATCCGGATTTCCAGGTGAGATGCCCTTGTAAGTATGAATCACTTCAAGCGAAAACGAACGAGAGGCAGCCCATTCCGTAATATGTCCCGGACCTTCAAAGGGAGCGTGCTGTAGGATCTGAATCCGCACTGCGTTAAGTTCCAGGACTTCTGCTTATATGTCAAAGGAAATTGGAAGCTCAGACATCTGCAGTGGATGGTGATTCCAACTATTGATGTCCGTTAATAGTTTCTTCTACTATCTTTCGCAGTTGAGCCGGAGTCACGGGTTTGCTCACAAATTTTGCCATACCTGCAGCCAGCGCTTCCTGTTTGTCCTCTTCCAGGCTGGAAGCGGTAAGAGCCACTACTGGCGGACAATTCCGACCTGCATAGGAGGGACGATTGGAGTATCGTCGCTTGAGGATGCGACAGGCGCTGAGACCGTCCAGCACCGGCATTTGCAAATCCATAAGTATTAAGTCGTAATCACGAGATGCGGTTTTCTTCAGAGCTTCTTTACCATTCCAGGCGGAATCCAGTTCGTAAGGTCCTTTACCCAGCATCTTGTTGATCAAGAGCTGATTATCTCGATTGTCCTCTACAATCAATATGCTT
The DNA here is from genome assembly GCA_002729885.1 of Spirochaetaceae bacterium. GTDB lineage: Bacteria > Spirochaetota > Leptospiria > Leptospirales > Leptonemataceae > UBA3465. The sequence goes on along the minus strand of PBUB01000011.1, from coordinate 38,005 downwards.
GCTTCCCGGTTACTTACTTTCACTTCCGCTTCCTGTGGTTCTTCAATCTGTGGCGCTACCGCAGAGGGTAACTGCACCGTAAAAAAGAAATGGCTTCCTTCGCCGGGCTGACTGATAACCCGCAAGGAAGAGCCCATAAGCTCTACAATTTTCTTGCTGACGCTCAATCCCAGCCCGCTTCCGCCTCCGCTTCTTTTCATGGAGGAATCCAGCTGATAAAAGGAGTCAAAAATGTGTTCCATCTCTTCTCTACCAATACCGCGACCGGTATCTCGAACACCAAGTCGTATGACTTCCAGAGTGGGAGGGCTATCACCATCGCCGCTCAAAGGATGACTTGCCAGGCTGTCTGCCAGAATTACGATTTCGCCTCTTGAAGTGAACTTTATGCTGTTTCCCACCAGGTTCAGGAGTACCTGCTGCAAACGAAAAGAATCCCCGGTCAAACGGAGTCTGGGATCCAGGCCGGACTCCACTCGGAGAACCAGTCCTTTCTGACGGGCCACCGGTTCCATAATGGCCAGAACGTTTTGAAAGACCTGATCCGGACTGAAAGGTGCGGTGTCCAGCGTCATCTTTCCGGATTCAATTCTGGAAACATCCAGAACACTATCCAGAACGCCCAGAAGTGCCCTGGAGCTTTTCTGGATGGTCTCCAGATACTCCAATTGCTCTTCCGATAGGGAAGTTTCCTGCAACAGTTCGGCCATGCCCATGAGCGAATACATGGGAGTTCGAATCTCATGACTCATATTGGCCAGGAATGCAGATTTAGCTCGTGATGCAGAAAGAGCGGATTCCTTGGCCTGCACAAGCTCTCGCTCCAGTTGCTTTCGCACGGTTACGTCGTGGACAATTGAATAGAGATAGGTTTTGCCCTGAAACTCCAGGGGACCGGAATAAACCTCTACATCGCGAATCTCACCGTTTTTCAATTGATGTTTGAAATCAAAATGGCTCTGACCTGCTGTGCGAGCCCGTTCCATGGCAGCCACAATCTCTTCCTTTGTGGCTGTGTTGATGTCAATAACCGTCTTTTTTAGAAGCTCCTCTCGATCGTAACCATAATAATGAATGGCTGCCTCATTCGCATCTATAATGCGACCACTTCCCGGTTCCAGAAGTAGCTGCACTGCTTTATTTTTGCGAAACACCTGAGCCTGGCGACTTCTGGATAGGCGAAATGCTCGGGCCATCTTTCGCGCAAGGTCCACAGCCCGGACACGAGTGCTGGCCTGTTGCCAGAATAGAAGTGCAATCAGCACCGAAAGTCCCAGTCCTCCAAATAGAAAGAACAATCGGAATAATCCTTGGTCGGCGCCGGAGTAAATCTCAAAGAACCTGGGGCTGGCCTGTACATTGTATCGAAAATAGGGACCGTGATAAAGAAGTGTCTCTCCTTCGCCGCCGATGGCCGGTGTAACGGGGCTCCAGTTGGGACGAATGCCTGTACTCTGAGGCCTTCCCAATTTTTCTGCTTCCGGGGCCGGAAGGAATGCTTCTACGGCGACCCCTTCCGGATAATCGTCTTGCATTTCTTCGAATAGAGCTTCACCGTCCAGGCGAATGGCGGCTACCTGCATGGTTCTTGCATTCATCAGTCGATACATCTGGAATGCATGTCCTTCTCCCAGTTCCTTCAGGATAACGGGAGGGGTAAATGATTCCGAATATAGCTCTTCCTTTTGCATAAGAACTTCAAATGCGTTCTTTCCTGCATCAATCCAGGGACTGGACCGCGCCTTACTATACTGGGGCTGAAATTTTCCGTCTGCATTCATGGTGCCCACGGCCAGATCCAGTATCGCAGGGTCCTCATCGGCTCGCATGGTCTTCAGGAAGGCCTGCCAGTCTGCGCGGGTCACCAGGTCGGACGCTTTGTACAGTGACTCCAGGGCCAGAAGCTCACTGTTGTAAAAATCCACTCTCCTCTGAACATGTCGGGAGATCTCCATCGCTGCTTTTTGAAGTTCCTTTTGCTGTCTGGAGTGCTCGATTCCCTGGAAGCGAAACCAGACCAGGAGATGTAAAAGTGCAAGACCGCAGGCAAGAAAATAGGGAAGCAACCGGACGATCTGGGCCGGGAGAATTCTACGGAGTGGTCTGGAGGGAAAATTCATTTTCTGCCAGCAGTCCTTCCTGCAATTGAATGTCCAGCATCGCTCTTCGCACCTTTTCCTGGATGTATCCCAGAGCTTCCTTTTCCTTCATCTCTCGAAATTCTTCGGGTTTTATTCCTTCTCCGAAGACTACCTTGACTTTCTTGTAATTCGCACGCTGGGGAATGCTGGAAACTTCTTCTGGCAATCCCATAAGCTGTCTCAACTGTTGAGGAACAGGCATGGCCTCGATTTCCTCCTCCAGGGGAATAATGCTGAAAGGTACAATAGGTACTCTGGCTCGATAGGCAAATATAGCAAATCCGGAATGGAACGATACCATGGGTGCTGCGAAATCGTTTTGAACCATATAGTCATGTCCCTCTGGAAAGATTCCCAGGATTTCGCCTGATTTAAGTACACCCATCAATCTTTTGATCGAGGAAACAGAAACATTTCCGCTGATGTCCATGGGAATTACTCCCGTTTCGCGGATCAAGTTCTTGAATATGGGGATTCGTTCTGTATATTCGGCTGCAATCCAGCTAATATATCTTGGAACAACGGAGGCCACTATGAATGGATCCATATCCGATCGATGATTTCCTACAAGGATGGTACCGCCCGTATCCGGAATATGCTGCAGACCTTTTTTCTCGATGGATACCATCAAGTTTAGAAAAGGCTTTAGCATCATCTTGATGTTCTGGAATACCTGCTTCTGGTCGGCCATTACCTGTAGGATGTTTTAATAAAAGTCTCAGTCAAGCAGTTCCATCAAAAACCGAAAAAAGAATAAGGTGATCAGTCGTTACAAAATTCCGGTGCTCTATCTGGCTTTAGCGGCCCTGATGGCTCCGCCCGTCTGGGCCGAAGAGAAACCCCCATTACTTCGGCGCCCCTGGGTAGAGGCCGAGAAGCAGCGGATGCTGGACTGGCTTTCTGGAATGCAGAACCGAAAAGGAGAGGTTCGCGGCTTCTGGTGGTTACAGGACGGCCATGGAAGAAGCTTTATTCTATCTGGCACTGGACTGGATTCTTTGATTCTGGAAACCATGCCTGTTTCGGTGCCGTATGATTCGGACGCTCCGCTACATATGGCAGAGGCCCGGGCCCGGTATTCCGGCGGCCAGCCGGAGGAGGCCGCCAGATTATGGAAAACCTTCAATGCTCTGGCTGCTCTGGAGATTCCGGCGTATCAAAAAAAGGCAGCCCGGGAATCGGCCCGTATGCTTCAAAACACCGGTCTTTCATTTACCGGCCCTGTAGTCATTTTCAGGACAGAGCAAAAAGAGACCCTGGTTTCCCATCCGGAACATGGATATCGATTCTCCCTGCCGGAGCAGTACAGGGCTGCGCGATTTCGTTTCAAGAAAGCAGGACGACGTCGCAGCATGGAACCAGGTGAACTACATACCCTGGCTTTGAAGCGAAAGCTGGTAAGTGAGTCCGGAAAACGTAAAGAGGCAATTATTATTACTTCATCGGATGTCCTGGATAAATTCATCCGTCCCCGGGATTGCAGAATACTGTGGAGAGATCGCACCGGTTACACTCCCGGTTCCACTCGTTCGGCAGGGCTCAATGAAACAGTGAAAAAAGAATCTGACAATGAGCTTCTAGTATCTGTGTCCGATGGAACTCCAGGCGCCTGGCTGGAATATTATCGGGTAAAGGATACAACCTGTTTGCACGTCCGTATTCTGGTGCCTGAATTTTCAATAATGGACAAATCCATGCAAAATGCTCTTGTGCTGGAAGGGCGAAAATTTGAGGATCCTCTGGAACTCTATGATGCAGAGATGGCCAGGGAGATCTTTGAAGATCTAGTGGCAAACCTCTCCGGGCCCTGATGAAAGGATTTGATCTACACGAAATCTTTAGGCAGTATCTTGATGCCTTCCTGCCCGCGAACCATCCCATCATGCAGGACCTGGCGGCTCGACGAAAGCTCAGGATTATTATGGGTGTGGGCGCCGTGGTTGTGGCCATCTTCCTCACCAGAATACCTGTAATTTACCGGCACACTCCGGTAATTGCCATGGTTGTGGGGATAATGTGTCTGTTTTTTATTCTGGCCCTGGTCTTCATTATTCGCACCAAAGGAAAATACTTCCTGCAGATTGGACTTTTGATGGTGCTGGTTGCCTCGGGGGTCATCACCTTCAATTCCTACCATATTGGCACCTATCCACCGGTGAATCTACCATACGCAGTTGTTATGGTAATCCTGCTACATTTCCTTTTTGGTAGATGGATTGCTCTGGCTGTGCTGGTTATTCAATGGGCCATTCACTTTCCCTTTCTGTTCGAAGATGAAATGGGAGGATTTGCCACTCCTCAGCGCGCCGAGTCCATACCCTTCTGGCGCATTCGCCATTATGTAAACGTTCTGGTGGCAGGAATCATAGTCTGGCTGATCAGCGAAGCGTATGACCGCTTTCGCAACGAATCAGAAACCGAGCTTCAGTCCCTTCAGGCTACTCATCGCCAGGAACTGGATTTTGCCAGAACACTTCAGCAAAGTCTACTACCTTCAGACCCGGGAACGGGGCCCTACCGTTATACCGGGATGATGCATCCTGCAGCTCAGGTGGGAGGCGACTATTTTGACGTGGTTCCTACGAAACGCTACACCTGGTTTGCAGTGGGGGACGTTACCGGCCACGGCGTACAGGCCGGCCTGCTGGTAATGCAGGTTCGAAGCCTGCTACATTACTGCTTGAATGTGCAGAATATGGATCGTCCTTCGGATGCACTGATTCAAATCAATAATGCCTTCTTTGATAGCATCAAGGGATTGTTTCAAAAATCCTTTATGACGTTCGTACTTCTGAGAATGGATCCCAGAGGTAATGTGGTCTATGCTGGTAGCCATCTAAGTATTCTAGTCTATAGAAAATCCTCGAATCGACTGGAATCCTATAATACCCAGGGGGTCTGGTTGGGAGTGAATCGTCTGCAGTCATCCAGGGAGCGCAACCTGGAAAGTGAGTTCAGGCTGGATCCCGGGGATCTCGTTTTCCTGTATACCGACGGCTTCATCGAAGCACAGAATAAAGATGGGCAACCATTTGGCATGGATGGACTGTTTCGTGCCATCGACACCGGATTAAAACAGAATCACAATCGCCTGGACGACGTACAGACTGCCATTCTAAAAGAGTTTCAGACCTTCATAGGTGATAGAGAACCAGAAGATGATCTGACTTTGTTGACCATTCGTCGCAGTAGCTGATTCCTGGTTACAGGAGGAACCAATGAGCGTTCGTATTGAAAAAGATACAATGGGTGAAATAGAGGTCCAGTCGGATCGGTACTGGGGTGCTCAAACCCAGCGTTCTCTCACCAACTTCAAGATAGGTAATGATAGATTTCCAAGAGAGATGATTCGAGCTCTGGGAATTTTGAAGAAGTCCGCAGCTCTTACCAATCAGGCGCTGGGCAATCTACCAGACGAAATTACGCAACTGATAGTTAAGGCAGCCGACGAAGTGATCGAAGGCAAACTGGACGATCACTTTCCTCTGGTTGTCTGGCAGACTGGAAGCGGTACCCAGACCAATATGAATTCCAACGAAGTGATATCCAACCGCGCCATCGAAATCGCCGGGGGAACCATGGGCTCCAAGGACCCGGTGCATCCGAACGATCATGTGAATCGTGCTCAGAGTTCCAATGATACTTTTCCCACCGCAATGCACATTGCCATTGCAGAACAAACGGTACATCATCTGCAGCCCAGGCTAAAGACTCTTCGCGATACTCTGGATAAAAAATCTAAAGAGTTTGAAGGAGTCATTAAGATTGGCCGTACTCATCTAATGGATGCCACTCCTCTAACACTGGGGCAGGAATTCTCCGGATACGTTACCATGCTGGACCATGACATGGAACGTATTGATCATGCCCTGGGTGGGATCTTTGAACTTGCACTGGGCGGTACCGCCGTTGGCACCGGTCTGAATACTCTTAAAGGTTTCGCAGAAAAAGCGGCACAGCAGATCGCGCAAATTACCGGACTTCCATTCGTAACAGCACCCAACAAATTCGAAGCATTGAGTTCTCACGGTGCAATCCTGGAGCTTCATGGTGCTTTGAAAACTCTGGCTGCTGATCTAATGAAAATCGCAAACGACGTTCGCTGGATGGCCAGTGGGCCACGATCCGGCCTGGCCGAGATTCGTATTCCGGAAAACGAACCGGGCAGCTCCATTATGCCCGGTAAAGTAAATCCCACTCAAAGTGAAGCCATGACCATGGTTTGTGCTCAGGTGCTGGGTAATGATGTGGCCATGAATGTTGGTGGAGCTTCCGGTAATTTTGAACTCAATGTCTTTAAGCCGGTAATCGTATTCAATGCACTTAATTCCATTCGATTGCTGGGTGATGCCGCACTGAGCTTTAACGATAACTGCGCGGTAGGTATCGAACCCTGGAATGAAAACATTCAAAAACATTTGAACAATTCGCTAATGCTGGTTACTGCATTGAATCCGCATATTGGATACGATAAAGCAGCGAAGATTGCAAAGAATGCGCATCAGAAAGGTATCACTCTGAAGGAATCAGCTCTGGAACTGGGCATTCTGGATGAGAAACAATTTGATGAAATGGTACGTCCGGAGCTAATGATCGGACCATCGGATCCGTAGGTCATGGGATTCAACTACGGGCCTGAGGAGAAGTGGCCCCGGTATGGAAGGCCCGCTGTTACACAGCGGGCTTTTCTTTATCTTCTGGTATTTGCGCTTAGCTTTGCAGCTCGAACGCGGAAGGCTTTTACCCATTCCTGAACTGTACTTCCTCGAACATCGGTGCGTCCGTAGATTTCGTTCAGTAAAGGCTGCAGGGTTCTGCGCATGAGTGATTCCACAGGCGCAATTTCTGTAGAATCTTCGGGCGCAAAATGGATTAACATCACATCAAAGTTTTCCATCACTCGCAGTGCGCCTTTGATATACTCATCCCGATCCTTTGGTTTGCCAAAGCCATCCTTCTTTTGAATTGAGTACAGCAGTGTAGCCTGTCTGCCGGATTCCTGGTAGCGAAATTGTTCGGGTAGCTTTTCTATGAAAGAACTGCCTACACACTTGCCTACGTAGTAAAGTTCCCCTTTGGGGCCAAACAATAGATACAGACCCTGACCGTTACCGTTTCCATGCTGGATCTCCGTCAGGATATCATAGATTTTAATATCCTTAAGACGGGCCTTCTTGGCCTCGCGCAGTATCCGCGCCAGATCCACCATCTTGGTTTTACGAATCAGATCATAGGTTAGAGAGAATTTGATCATCAAGGACCTCGATTTCAATAATTTCGGTGGCCAATCTATGTATTTGTTACGGGCACCGACGCCATTTACAATTTCGCTACATAAGACGAAAATGTAAAGCCACAAAGGTCGGATTCTTGCTACGAAAGAGAAAGAAGGATTGATTTTTACCGCTTCTTGCATCCAGGTGGGCCATGGATTCTAAAACCAAGATATTGATGGGAGCTGCACTGGGGGGAATGCTTATGGCAGCTTCTTGCGGTGGCTCCGATACAGCCGATACCCCTCTACAGACTGACCTGGGCGAATGCCATGGCGTGAATGCCTGCAAGGGGCAGAGCGCCTGTCACACAAAGGAAACCAGTTGCGCCGGCCAGAATTCCTGCAAGGGGAAGGGATGGCTTCAGATGACCAAAGAGGAATGCGCAGAAAAAAGCGGTAACTGGAAAGAACTCAGCATGGAGATGTAGTGCGGTCCGGCATCTTACCTGGTCCGTCCTCAATGGACGGACCAGATTCGCTTTAATCCAGTGGGATTACCCGGAATGCACAGAGTGCCAGAATGCAACGTCCCGTTCGCCAGCGGTCCTGGTTAAATGGATGCGATAGGTTTCCCGGCTAAGAAATATGATCATGTGCTGGCCAGGTCGCGACATAATGAGCCCCTCTTTCAATGAATCATTCTAATCTCTTTTATTTTCATAATCAAATCAGGCACCTGCTTTGCGAAGATGATTCGGAACCATTGATTTGACTACATTCTGTGGTTCTGTCGCAGGAAACCAGTACTGGTTTTGACGTTAGTGCTATCTAAATCTGAATTTTCTGTAGTCGATATTTTCAGAAACCGGGATAATCCACGGATGTGGACCGGTTTTTTCCCGGGTTTTTTCCTTGACACACGATCCAATTGTCAGCCTCCTATTAGTGTCCAAACTGCGCGTACGCGTCTTGTTAACTTGCCGGTTAGTTAAGCCCAAATGAGCCCTCAGCGGCTCGTAGAAATTCGAAATCCCCCCGGGGAATTCACAGTCGAGGTGTATATTTATGAGTTCAAAGGATACTGTTGCGGATGCAAAGACACAGGATTTTGGAAAAGATCCTACATCCGTTCGTGATACAGACCATTATGTAGAAGAATACGTCGGTGGTTTTGTAGATAAATGGGACGATCTTATTGATTGGGATGCGCGAGCGAAAAGTGAAGGAGATTTCTTTATTCGTACGCTTAAGGAACGAGGATGTAAGAAGATACTGGATGTAGCTACAGGGACCGGCTTTCACTCCATTCGTCTTCTGGAAGAAGGCTTTGAGGTTTTTAGCGCGGACGGTAGTCCGGTAATGCTGGCCAAAGCTTTCGAGAATGCTCGTAAAAGAGGTCACGTGCTTCGCACTATCCATGCGGACTGGCGCTGGCTTAACCGTGATGTGCACGGTAAATATGATGCGATTATATGTCTTGGAAATTCGTTTACTCACCTGTTTGATGAGAGAGATCGACGAAAGACCCTGGCGGAGTTCTATGCAGCGCTTCGACACGATGGTTTATTGATTCTGGATCAGCGAAATTACGATTCTATCCTGGATCATGGCTTTTCAACCAAGCACACCTACTATTATGCCGGGGAAGATGTTGAAGCGGTGCCCGAACACGTGGACGAAGGATTGGCTCGCTTTCGCTACACCTTTCCAGATAAATCTGTATTTCACCTGAATATGTTTCCACTTCGCAAGGCTTATGTTCACAAGCTTATGGAAGAAGTGGGATTCCAGAAGGTGGAATCCTATGGAGACTTCAAAGAGACCTATCATGAGGATGAGCCAGATTTCTGGATTCATGTGGCAGAAAAGAGCTACGAGATAGGAGGAAATGAATGAGTGAGAAAAATTATACCGGAGTAGTAGAGAAAGCTCGGGAATACTACAATAGCGACGACGCAGATAAGTTTTACTATGACGTCTGGGGTGGAGAAGACATCCACATTGGACTTTACGAAGGACCGGATCATCCCATTCGGGATGCAAGTCAGAAAACCGTAGAGAAGATGGCCAGCTGTATACAGAAGATTGGCAAAGATAGCAAGGTTCTGGATGCCGGGGCCGGCTTTGGCGGTGCAGCTCGCTATCTGGCGAAAGAATACGGATGCCATGTGGTGGCTCTGAATCTAAGCGAAAAGCAAAATGAACGCGATCGTCAGATGAACAAAGAGCAGGGCCTGGATAAGCTGATCGACGTTGTTGACGGAGACTTTGAGAATCTGCCCTACGAAGATAGAACTTTTGATGTCATCTGGTCCGAGGATTCCTTCCTGCACAGCGGAAACCGCGAGAAAGTAATGCAGGAGCTGCACAGAGTGCTGAAAAAGGGCGGTGAATTAATCTTCACCGATCCAATGCAGAGCCCGGAAGCAAAAAAGGAAGATCTACAGCCGGTGCTGGATCGAATCCATCTGGAAACCATGGGCTCCTTTAAATTTTACGAAGAGCAGGCCAAAAAGCTGGGCATGGAAACGATTCAAATTATCGATCTATCCCATCAACTGCCGGAGCACTATTCCAGAGTAGCAGCGGAACTCAAAGAGAAGACAGATAAGATGAACCACATCAGTAAAGAGTATGTGGATCGAATGCTTAAAGGTCTGTCCCACTGGGTTGAAGCTGGTCGAAAAGGGGCCCTTAACTGGGGTATTCTACATTTCAAAAAGTAATGTGGAATTAATTCGAGAGAAAGTAATCTGGTAGATGATTCTGCCCGTACTTTCCCACCGAAAACCAAAAAGGCTGCCTTTCAAGGCAGCCTTTTTTTGTGCTTCGAATTCCGTATTCTGATCGCGAATCTTTCTATAGACCTTACGGCAAAGATATGATAACATAGACGAAGCTTTCAAAGAAACTTCGCGTTCCCAACTGAGCTTCGTAAATTCGCTCGTCCCCTGGTTTTCCCCTGGCTTCGGTCCCGGAGCAATGGAGTAATGGAAGGCCAGCCTGGTGATTTGCCAACCCGGCCACTTACCAACGCCAAACCGGCGATTTGCCGGGAGCCCTGAAGAGACTGCATGTCCGCTGATCCTCGGTTAATTATGAAGATCCATACTTTCCTGCCTGGCAGAAGCCGTGGCCTTTCTGGCTCGGTCCTTTTCCTCTCTTTGGATTTCCAGAGGATTAACACCATACTTCTTGGCCCTGGCCGGGTCCTTTCGCAGCTGTCTTACCAGGCCCCAGCAAATCAATAGCAGCACAATCGACAATGGCAAGGCAGTGGTGAGAGCAGCGGTCTGCAGAGCCACAAGGCCGCCGGCCAGAAGTAGCACAGCAGCCACCAGACCTTCCATCAAAGCCCAAAAGATCCTTTGTTTTACAGGAGGCTCATGATGTCCTCCTGCTGTGATCATGTCGATTACCAGGGAACCCGAATCAGAGGATGTTACGAAGTATCCGGTTATCACCACGGTGGCCACCAGAGCCGTAATGCTGGCAAAGGGGAGTTTATCCAGAAGCATAAATAGCGCAGTGGGCATGGTCCTGGAATCCCCTACAGCCGCCGCAATGTTTTCTGCGCCACCTCCGAAAAGATCAAACCAGATGGCTGTGTTTCCAAAGACGGTAAGCCAGAAGAAAGTGACTAGAGTGGGGACCAGGGAAACTCCCAGAATGAATTCTCGAATGGTGCGTCCTCGAGAGATTCGCGCGATAAACATTCCTACGAAAGGAGACCAGGCAATCCACCATGCCCAGTAGAAGAGAGTCCAGCTTTTCTGCCAGTCTCTCCATGCTTCTGTTTCTCCTTTATAGGCGGCCGTCCAGTAGGTGAGATGAATGAATTGCTGAAAGTAGTCTCCCATGTTCTGAACCCAGGACTTGAGGATGAATAGCGTAGGTCCTGTGAAGAACACGAAGAATAACAGGATGAATCCCAGGATGATGTTGAAGTTACTCAAATAGAGGATGCCTTTTTCCAGACCTGTTACGACCGAAATAGTGGCTGCCAGAGTAATCAGTGCGATGAGTATTATCTGATTCTGGGTCGACAGCTCCATTACTCCGGTATAGTCCAGACCTGCATTGACCTGCATTACACCCAGACCCAGGGAAGTGGCCAGACCGAACAGAGTACCCAGCACTGCGAAGGTATCTATAATGTTTCCGGCGGCACCCTCCACTCGTTTACCGATCAATGGATAAAAAGCGCTTCGCAAAGAAAGAGGCATCTTCATTCGATGAGTGAAATAGGCCAGAGCCAGGCCCATGACAATGTAGATGGCCCATGCATGTAGCCCCCAGTGAAAGAATGTGGTGATCATGGATCTCTGGGCTGCATCCACTGTTCTGGGATCGCCCACCGGCGGCTTCAGATAATGGGTCATGGGTTCCGCTACAGAGTAGAATACCAGGCCAATTCCCATACCTGCGCTAAAGAGCATGGCAAACCAGGACATATAGCTGAACTGTGGTTTCTCATCATCTGGCCCCAGTCGAATCCTACCAAATGGACTGAAGTAGAGCCAGATTACGAAGATGACGTAGAATCCTACGCAGAGAATGTAAAACCAGCCTACGTAGGTGCCCAGGAAATCCAGAATATTTCCGAAGTAGTATTTCGTTGCATCTGTGAAGGCTACGCCCAGAAAAACAAAAAGAAATATGAGTACTGCTGAGAAAATGGACACGTACGGGTTCAAATGAAGCCCATACTTGTTGAAGATTTTCATGCAGTAACAATGTGAGCAAGGGAGAGGCTTTCAACCGGTTTTCCTATTTTTCTGAAACGGTTGCCCTGCCGTGGGCCTATCGCAGCCTTGTCTTATGTTATACTCGGAGAAACAGATCACCCTGGACGATGCTCTGGAGCATGGTCTAACGGAAGAAGAGTATCAGAAAATTCAGGAATACCTGGGGAGGGTACCTACAGTAACCGAACTGGGAATCTATTCCGGTATGTGGTCCGAGCATTGCAGCTACAAGAATTCTATTTTGCTGCTCAAGACATTACCATCTGAATCGCCGGATTCTCTGGCCAGGGCCGGCGAAGAGAACGCTGGCGCTCTGGATATAGGCGAAGGCCTGGCCGTAGTTTTCAAAATCGAATCGCATAACCATCCATCTGCCATCGAGCCCTATCAAGGTGCGGCCACCGGCGTGGGTGGAATCATGCGTGACATCTTTACGATGGGAGCCAGACCCATCTGTTCTTTGAATTCCCTTCGCTTTGGTCCGCCAGATGAAAAGCGAAATCAGTACCTACTCAAGCGTGCGGTGGCAGGCATCGGAGATTATGGAAACTCGCTGGGTATTGCCGTGGCGGGCGGTGAACTTTTCTTTGATCCAACGTTTTCGCGAAACTGTCTGGTGAATGCCATGACTGTGGGCATTGTTCCCCACCAGGGAATTGCCCGTGCTCGCGCAGATGGTCCTGGAAATCCTGTATTCTATGTAGGTGCCACTACAGGAAGGGATGGAATCCATGGAGCCAGCTTTGCATCCAGGGATCTGAGTCAGGAGTCAGAAGAGAAGCGAAGCGCTGTTCAGGTAGGGGATCCATTTATGGAGAAGCTACTACTGGAGGCCAGTCTGGAACTAATTGGTACCGGCGCCATCATTGGTATACAGGACATGGGGGCGGCCGGTCTTTCCTGCAGTACCTCAGAAATGAGCGCCAAAAGCGAAACCGGAATGAACATTGATCTGGATCTAGTTCCCCTTCGCGAAGAGGGTATGAATGCCTATGAGATCATGCTTTCGGAAAGTCAGGAAAGGATGCTGGTTGTGGGCAAGCCCGGCCGGGAACAGGAAATAATCGATATTTTTCAGAAATGGGATCTACACGCAGTGCAGATCGGAGAAGTAAATGAAGACGGTATGCTGCGGGTCAAGCGAGAAGGCAAGCTGTGCGCAGAAGTACCGGCGGAATCCCTGGTTCTTGGAGGCGGAGCACCCAGATACAGGAGAGAGACGAGAAAGCCTGCTTACATCGACGAACTCGCTTCAATAAGCGATGATACGATTCCAGAAGTTAGCGGAAAAACAGAACTCTCCAGGGCTTTTCTTGATCTGATCAAGAGGCCGAACCTGGCCAGCAAGCGACCTGTATATGAGCAATATGATACGGAAGTAGGACTGGTGCGAGTCCATGGTCCTGGGGGAGATGGTGGCGTTGTGCGAATTCCCGGAACAGATCGAGGGCTGTCGGTGAGCACGGATTGTAACTCCAGGTTCGTGTACCTCAATCCGCGGCAGGGCACTCAAATAGCTGTATGTGAATCAGCGCGAAACGTTGCTGTAACCGGAGCAAGGCCTCTTGGAATCACAAACTGTCTGAATTTTGGGAATCCCTACATTCCGGAGAACTATTACATGTTTTCCGAGGCCATAGGAGGCATGTCCGATGCATGCCGCGCCTTCAATATCCCGGTAACCGGTGGGAACGTAAGTTTTTATAACGAAAGTCAGGACGGACCTGTACTTCCTACGCCTACGATTGGTATGGTAGGCCTGGTTCCCGATCTCAACCTTGCTGTTTCCCCTGTCTTTGCTGGAGAAGGAAGCCTGATTGCCCTGCTGGGAGATTTTCGCCCTTCCGCCGGCGGTTCCGAATATCAGAACATGCAAACCGGGAAGATCCAGGGATCGCCTCCGGCCATTGATCTGGACCAGGAGAAAAGGCTCTGCGAAGCGCTCTTTGATGGCGCTGGCCAGAAGCTGTTTCTGGGGGCCAGGGATGTATCTCTGGGCGGCCTTGCTTTTGCTCTGTTTCGCAGTCTCTATGATCCTTACAGACAGGCTGCCGTAGGATTCAAACTGGAACATGGCATTCGCAGTTCATTGGGCCAGGGAAGGCGCACCGATCTTTTCTGGTTTTCCGAAACTACGGGCTGCGCTCTCATAAACCTGGCACCAGAGTCCAGAAATGCCCTGGAGTCCCTGGCAAAGAAATACGATCTTCCTGTTCAAATACTGGGTCAAATCGACTCCGGAAAGAGCATGGATCTCCTGGATTTCCAGGTCTCTATGGATGAGGCCGCTGTAGCATTCGAAACCGGTCTGACCTCCTATTTCGAAGAATAGTGCGCCCGGAGTCGGGCAAGCGTCCCGATGCCAGGCTATTTGCTGCTCCAAATATTGTGGACATTTTCGCAGCATGGATCAGTCTTTTGCCATGAGATACACTTTGATTCTTGCCATACTGGCTTTTGCTTCGGCCTGTATAACTACCGGGGAACCTGCGGTCAGCGATTATGGATTCACCCGCGCAGATCGGCAAGCTGCCATGGATCAATACCAACTGAAGAGAATTGAATCCTTTCAAGCCAGGGCTCAGGCCAGCGCCATTTCTACAGGATCCGATGCGAAAAAAGAGGCATCCTGCAAGTCTGCAGCGATGGGACTGGCCCAGGTAAGCGGTATGTCCATGAGTGGTAGCGGTGGAAAAAAGGAAACGGCTGTAATCATTGCCTGCAGAAGCACCAAAAATCAGTATGAACTCTGCGAATGCGATATAGGCTTCAAATAGTCATTCTGGCCGCGGCGGCATTGCTGCTGGGCGCGGCCTGCTCCATTTTATCTTATTGTAGTTCTGGCCAGCGCTTCCGCGCGGCCACTTATAATGTACATTACTTTGAATCCGGCTGGCAGGGAGCTTTAAGCACCATAAAAATCCTGGATGCTGATGTCATCGCATTACAGGAGGTGCTGGTATCTGGCACCTCTCCATTACCGCTGTTGGCCCATGAGGCTGGCTACAAATATGTGATGAGTCAACCTTACGTGCGCTATGGATCGTCCTACTGGGTTCTGGCTTTTCTTACCCGCTTTCCGGTTCTGGATCGAAGCGAAATCAGACTTGGACACTCCCGTCGCGCTTTGCGTGTTCTTCTGGATGTGAAGGGTACTCCGGTAGAGTTTGTGACCATGCACTTGACTCCTCTGGCCGGCTCTTCTTCCGGGCGTGAGGACATTATGCGAAGGTCAGATCATCGCAAGCTAGAGCTAAGGGATCTTTTTCGGTGGCTGGGTCCTCCTGAGGGCCCCCGTCTGTTACTCGGGGATTTCAATTTCCTTCGGGGCCTACCTGGCTACTGGCTGGATGAATACGAAATGCTGGATGATGCAGGCTATGAAGATGCAGACAGCGGATTTTTGCCATTGAACGAAGATACATTTCCCATTCCAGACTCCACTCGAAATGCCCTGGAAAAATCTCTACCGGGATGGGCTATTCCTGATGCCATAACCCTGGACTATATGTTTTTCGCACAGCTGACCGTGGATGATATATGGACCGAGGAACGGGAAGGTTCTGATCACTGGCCCTTGATTGGTGACTTCCGAATACCCTGATTCAGTGACGATTCCCACGAACCGGAAAACAGATTCGGCGAATGTTTTTTAGAACCAGCACAGGGTATTTACTGTAAAAACTGGCAGTCCAGGAAGCGCCCTGAATTGCGCGAAAACCATATGGCCACTGGCAGACAGCTACATTTTTTCGTCATCTTATATAACGTCAGATCCGCAGAACATCCGAGATGAAGACCGTGAACGAAGATATGCATGCCCTCTGGGTAAGACTTATGGAAAACCAGCCATTGAGCGGTTTGCAGGATGGAACAGCCATACTTCAAAAGAGCGACCCGGAGCGATTCTTTATCGAGGAACGCTTGCGCAATTCCCTGGGAAGAGGCCGCCAGTCTTCTACAGATCCCTCTACAGACTTGAGCTGGGCTGAACTGATCCATTCGGATGACCTGGCCAGAGCCATGGAATTCTTTCAGAATCCTGCAGGGAGAATCCAGCTTCGTATGATCGGTTGGGGCGGCCAGATCCGTCACTACATTGTGCGGGGAAATCTGCACGATGAACTTGTTCTGCTTGCCTTTTTTGATGCCACAGACTTTGTGCATACCTCCCAGGAGCTGGCTCAAAAAGAGCAGTACATGCATCAGCTTCTCGTGGAAAGTGGAGATCTACTTTTCGTCGTGGATCAGAATCTTCAGATTATTCAGTACTACCACGCACCAGATGACTCCGATCTATTCATTTCTCCGGAGCAATACATGGGCCGTTCCATCTTCGAACTCGGCTTTCCGGAAGAACCTTTAAGAATCATCTCCAGTGCAGTTCAAAGAACTGCAGATACAGGTAAGCGTAGTTTTGCCGATTATCATCTGGATCTGCCTACTGGCCGGCAATGGTTCAATATGGTAACGGCCAGGCATACATGTCCCCGGGACGGTATACAGATCATATGCACTGTGCGAAATGTAACCGAAAGAATTCAGGCAGAGATGCAAATCAAGGAAAGCAATCAACGGTTTGAGTTATTCTTTCGTAATTCCCTGGCCGGTTTCTTCTTTATGATGCTGGATGAGCCCGTGACCTGGAACGACACCATAGATAAAGAGTCCACCCTGGACTACGTTTTCTCTCATCAACGGATAACCAAGGTGAACAAGGCCATGCTGGATCAATACGGGGCAGGCGAAGAGTCGCTTCTTGGACTAACGCCTGCAGACTTCTTCAGGCATGACGAACTGCATGGTAAGCAGGTCTGGCGAGAGTTGTTTGATAATGGTCAGGCCATTCTGCAAACCGATGAGCGAAGAATGGACGGCACGCCATTCTGGGTGGAAGGAGATTATATCTGCATGTACGATGATGAGGGACGCATTGTCGGTCATTTTGGTGTGCAGCGCGATATAACCGAGCGCAAAAGAGCAGAAAGGGAACTGGAAGAAGCCCGGGAAAAAGCCGAAATCGCCGTGCAGGCAAAAGGTCGATTCCTGGCCCATATGAGCCATGAGCTTCGCACTCCGCTGAACGGTATTATTGGCTTTTCAGAGTTGCTGGCGGATTCGGATCTCGGGAGTCCGGCCCGTCAGTATGCAGAGTTCGCACACGAATCCGCGAAGCTACTATTGAGTGTAGTTAACAACGTACTGGATTTCTCCAGGCTGGATGCGGGAAAGATGCAACTGATGCCGGTGGAAGCCGATCCCTGGGATCTTGCCAGGCAGGCGCTGGATACAGTTGTCTACCAGGCACATCAAAAGGGTCTTGAATTGCACCTGAATCTGGATCCCATGCTTCCTTCGCTTCTTTATGTTGATGCAACCCGACTGAAGCAGGTTCTGGTGAATTTACTGGGCAACTCTGTGAAATTCAGTTCGAGCGGAGATGTGGAATTGAAACTGGACTTTGATTCTTCAAACCAGACCATCCATTTCTCGGTGCGGGACAATGGACCAGGGATTGCCCCGGATATTCGGGATCACATTTTCCAGGCCTTTCGCGGAACAGAGTATTCGGCTGACAGTAGCACAGGATTGGGTCTCACTATTGCCTCTCAGATTGTAGAGCTGATGGGAGGCGAACTTCAGCTCATGGACGAAAAGATGAAAGGCTCTACTTTCTTTTTCAGCATACCTGTTCATGTCCTGGATTCCGAACCGCGAAAATTTAACTGGGCCTCTGGAATCGAAAAGGTGCTCATCGCAGAAGGTAGCAGTACCGGCATCCAGGCAATGAGTCGAGTCCTTCAGTCGCAAAGATTTGACTTAATGACCGTACGCAACCTGGAAGAGCTTGGGTCCAGGCTTGCTACAAACCCATTTGATTTAATCATAATCGATGAGCAATTCTACGGAGCAGGATTGAAGACGTTCTTACAGCAAAGTGCCAGCTCAGATGCCACAGTAATATTTACCTGCCGCTTAACCGATAACATGCCGTTCATTCCAGATTCAATATCTGGCCTTAAGATCAGAAAGATTACCCGACCATTGGATCCGGTGAGTCTGGAGCGGCTATTTCGAGAGACCTCTTCTAAAGAAGTCCAGAAGAGACCCTTCAAGCAACACAGGATTCTGGTGGCAGAAGACAACCAGGTGAACCTGAGTTTAACCAGGCATATGTTGGAGAGCATGCTTCCCGGCATACAGATTATCGAGGCGCGAAATGGTGAAGAGGCCCTGAAGCAGACCATGGAAAAGAAACCGGACCTGGTTTTTCTGGATATCCATATGCCGGGTATGAGTGGAATCGAAGCGGCCAGACAGATTCGCCGCTGGAACCAGAATGTTCCTATCATCGCCGTAACGGCAGCTACTCTGGACCGGGAACGAGAACGCTGTCTTGAGGCAGGAATGAATGATTTTCTATCCAAGCCCCTCTTGAGAAAGGATTTCCTGGATATCCTGAATCGCTGGCTCAGCCTGGATAGATCCGAAAGCATTGTAGATCAGATTTCTGCGAAAACGGGACTGGACTATGCAGTGGTGAGGGAGATTTTGCGCGAAGCCATTGTATCTCTGGAAAAAGATCTATCTATGATGGAGGAGTCTCGCAATGCGAAGGACCCTTCCAGAATGCAAAAAGTGCTACATCATATGAAGGGAACGGCTCTTTCCATGCAATTCGCTTCCTTTGCGCAATTCCTGGAAAACCTGATAAAGGATTCCGGTGATATGGCTCAAATAGGCGAGATAGCAAATTGGATTCGAAGGATCAAAGACAGCGTGGAAGCTGCGGACTCCAGGCAATAATCCGAGCCCAATCTGAACGATTGGACGCAAGCCCACGCTGTGCAATCATTGGATCAAAAGTAGAATTGGCATTCTACAATTAGCCACGATCTTGTCGGGCTCAGCCAGACCCTGATTGAGTGATATCGAACCGGAACCGCTCCCCTGCTGGCGAACGGTGACATGGTCCGGGATTCTAACTCTGGCAGAATCACCATTCTCTATTTCCATATTCCAGGTTCTCCGGATGCTCATGGGTATCCAATGCCATCTCCTCTTCCAGTTCATCTGGCTCTGAATCCACAGGTACTTTTCTGTAAAATATAGCCAGTATGAAACCGGTGACTGCTCCGGCCAGATGCGATTGCCAGGAGATGCCTTCCTCCAGGGGAAGGATGCGCCAGATCATTCCACCGTACAGAAATACAATAATTAGCGAAAGAGCGATGGATCTCGGATGCAGTCTGAACAGGCCGGACCAGAAAATGAACGCCAGGAGAGCATAGACCCAGCCACTGGCGCCCAGGTGCATGGAGGGATCATCCCAGAACCATACGGCCAGGCCTGGAGCGATCATACTTACAATCAGCACTCGAAAGCGAATCTTTTGATAAAGGTAGCTGGTACCCCATACAGAAAGAAAAAGCGGTGCAGAGTTAGAAAATAGATGGATCCAGCTTCCATGGAGCCACGGAGCGAAAAGTATACCGGGGATTCCCTTTTCTGTTCTGGGAATAACACCAAGAATGAAATCGGGCAGCCATCCATTGATGCGAAAGATATGTATTAATAGTTCCAGAATTACAATGCCAGTGGCCAGCCGAAGAGACCCATTACCCTGGTAGCGTCTTTCTTCTTCCGGAGCAGAGTCTTCGTAGGGCATTGATTGAAGATACAAATGAATCTGATTCTGGCAAAGTAGAATCGTCTTAAAAAATTGCAAAAGTGGCATTGAGTTGCTCCACAAAAGACAGAATCGTTTAAAGAACTTCCAGAAGTAGAGGGCAGTGGACCGCAATAGCCGTTGCAGTCTCGAATACCAGACCTTACAGATTTCTGATTGAATCTGCAATCTTGCGAAAGCGCGAATTCAGGATTTATAAGATGGCGCTATGGAAATTAGCCTGGTTGCGAACTTAACTCTGGCCACTGAAAACTTGATTTTTTTAACTTGCAGACTTTCAGATATAGAACACGGTGCTGCGAATCAGAACTGGTGTTCGTTATCAAGGAGCAAGGATGCAGAGGCAAGAATTACAGAAACTTAGGGCAGGAATAGTCGCAGTACCATGCATTGCTTTTTTGTTGTTTATCACATCTGGATGCGCATCTTCGCCCGAGCCGCAACCAGCGTCTTTGAGTCCAGAAATGATTGCCAGATCTGATCTATCCAGAAGCTGTCTCAATGTAGTACGGTCTTTGAAAAAGAGCTATCCAGATGCAAGAATTCAACACGAGATACTGGGCCAGGATGGACTGGTGCGATGTAGAATTCAGATGGATAAGATCGGTCACTTCTTTTTCTCTATAGCTCAGCCGCCGCAAACAGATTCTACGGCCTATGGAGAATACGAAACCAGAAGAGATGAGTTTCGCGAAAGTCATTCGGCCACCGGTAGTCGGTATATTCCTTCAGGACAATCCGGCACATGCTTCTGGAATAGCTCTGGATATATGGCGAAGTTGCAGCTACGCTGGCCATCCCTGGGAGGCGATCAGTGCACCATAGGAAACGCTCCTCCGCCCCTGCAGCGAGGCTATGAATTGATCAAGGGACAGTTATCTTTCCCTGAAAAAGGATCAGGCCGGCTTTTTCTCGATTACCAGTTTGATTCCTGGTTCGCTCCAGGCTTCTTTGGCATCGGAAAAGTCTGCCTTTCGGGTTACAACTTCGCCAGGAGTGAATTGGCCCGAAACAATGGAAGGTAGCATTCGATGCATGCTTTCCAGCGAATTCACGCGACCCAGATGCATTTCTACTTCATTGTTATAGAGCTCCATAAAAGGAATCTGAAGTCTGTTGGTCCAGAATATAGAGGCCGAGCTGAATAAGCCGCCCGGAGCAACCGACCGCAGTCCCGTATCCCAGGCCTTTTCATTGGCGCTGGCATCCACTACCAGATCAAATCTTCCGGGAGATTTCTTAAACCCGGCAGCTTCCAGGCATTGAATACCAAGCTTTTGGGCCCGTTCCAGATTCGTGGGATCATCATCCATATACAGTATTTCATTGGAGCTCATCTGTTTCGCGTACAGGGCCGAATAGATTCCAATGCTGGCTGCCATTCCCCCCAGAATTAGAATTCTTTGATCCTTAAGCCGGGGAAGGAATCGGCCAATCAGTTTGTCCGCTTCTGCTATATTATCGCTTAGACTGGCCACGGATGCAGGATCCAGAGATTCCGGAAGGGGAATGCACATCTGCTTCGCATAGGGAATCAGTATTCGCTCCGAAAGTGCTCCGCCAAAATGTGAAGCTCCGGGAGGCATACCGAAGCCAGCCGTGGGAGGCACCGATTCGCAGCTCTTGGTCAGACCTTTGTGACAGGGATTGCAATGACCACAGGATATTTGAAAGGAAACCGCCACGAGAGCTCCTGGTTGCAGGCCCGAGTTTTCTTCGCTTTGAAGATCCTGGCTCAGTTCCAGCACACGACCCACAAATTCATGCCCTACAGGAAAAGGAGGTCTAAAGAGAGTTTTTCCCTGAATTATGGGTAAATCCAGGTCGCATCGGGCCACAGCTACCGGTTCCACTATGGCCTGACCATTTGCATCGATCACGGGATCCGGCACTTCTTTCCATTCCAGTATGCCCTTTTTCACAAGGTCCAATCGTTTCATCTCGATCCTCCACAAATAGACCAGTCTGTCTATTTGTGGAGATGGCCTATCCGGGGTAAAAAAGTCCAGAAAAAAATAGACAGATTGGTCTAAAAAAATTCCGGTCTTCCCATGGCCAGAAAACCATCAGGAAAGAACCATTCGGGAGGGCCGGCGGAAAAGCCGGAGATTCGAATTCGTAAAGCGGCGGATCGTCTATTCTATGAGCAGGGCTTTGAGGCCACAGGGATCAACCGTGTGCTGGACGAAGCCGGCGCTCATAAGCAAAGTCTGTATCTACATTTCGAATCCAAAGAAGATCTGGGTCGAGCCTATGTTCAGACCAGAGGGGCCCAGGTGATGGATCTGCTACGCACCCTTACCAGGAAGAAGGATCCGGTGGCCATGGTGGAAAGCTGGGTACAGATATTGAAACGCCAGGCTCGCAACCAGTCCTTCTATGGTTGTCCTCTGGCGAATTTCTCTGCTCAAACCCTGAGCCACGGAAACAGCTTTCAACCGGTGCTCAAATCCATGCTGGAGGAATGGTTGAATTTGCTCGGTGAATATTTTCGAGAGGTTTCGAAAACCGGGAAGCTGGATGCGGAACCGGAAAAACTGGCAAGACAATTGATTATGATCTACGAAGGAAACACTCAGCTATTTTTAATCACCAGAGATACAGTCTGGCTGGATCGAATTGCTCTGGATTTTAAGGATTTGCTGGCTGCCTGAGGTTGACGTTCTTTTGGAGGCTGGCCACTGATTTGCATCCGATCAGGGCTTTCGTCTGCGTCCGGCTCAGATATTCTTCTCAGTTGAGCTGCGTTTCCAGTGTTCGCCTGCCTCCCATTCGATTGCTTCCCGGCCGGGATTCTGATCTCCGCTGCGCTGAGTTTCTAATGTTCGGTCCGCTGAGCCTGGCGCGGGGCTCAGACTCGCACATCCTTGTTTACTCTAAGAACCAGGGTCAATTTCCCGGTATCGTCGCGAACCAGATCGAATCCTTCCTGGCGCAGGGCCTTCTGAATTCGATATACATTCAGATTCACCACCTTTTCGCCCGGAGCCCGGGGACCACCTGGATCACTCTGAGACAATTCCAGAGCTTTCTGGATGGTGTTTCGTTCCTGCTGATTCAGATCTTCGCCGGTTTTCCCTTCCATGAAGAGATTATCGGAGTCGAGACCTACAGATTTGATTGGGCCAGCGCTTTTAATCCTCCGCTGCGAACTCCGTCGAAAAAGGGATCCTGAAGAATGAGTAATGCACCTGCGCGACGTAATGCCACTCCCTGGTCACTTCCTCGTAGTTCCGGAAGCGAAAAGAATCGTCTGGCGGCTCCCTCTGCGCCAGACGCAGATCCTCTTCTGGCCGCGTCCAGTGTTGCAGCCCAGGCTTCCACGGCCGGAAAGCCTCCAGGATTCTGGCCATATTTCCAGAACGGATTCCACAGTCTGTTCAGTGGATGCTGACTTAGCTCGATTTCCCTTAGTTGGGCCTGGTAATCGGGCATTTCCTGACGGACTTTCTCCATTCTGGATATCAGATCATCCATCTGCTCGGAGCCCACTGATCTCAAACATTCCTCCATCAAGGGCTGCGAAGCGAATTGTCTCAGTCTTACTTCCGATTCTTCCTCCAGGGCCTGCCGTATTAGATCCACCGCCTGTTTTTCTCTTTTTCTACAGGCTGCGATAAGAGCATCGGCCCTTTCTGTATAGTCTCCATCGCCCATTCTGTCCAGTTGAAGCTCAGTTGTGCGAACTGCCGTTCTATACAGTGGGATGTCGTGTAGAGCTCTCGCTTTCTCAAAGTAATCCAGAGCCTCTCCCGGCCGATTCTCGCGCAAAAGAAGCACACCGGCATTGTAACAGAGCAGATCGGGGCTATCATCATTTTCATAGCAGGCTTCCTGAAGCAATCGCAGCCCTTCGGATTTGTCTCCATCCGGCAAAAAGTATTCTTTGACTGCACGATCCAGGATCAGGTAATAGGGCTCAGATACAGTTTGATGGCAGGTGGGAAGCAGAAAGGAGCCAATGCAAAGTGTCAGAAATCCCGCAAGAATTCGTGGGATAGGGCCCGGGCCAAAGTTCTGGCATTTTTCCGGCGCGGCCGGTGGGAACCGGAAGAGGTTTTCTGCGATCCATCCAGATAAAAGGAAATCTAAAAATGTCGACAAAACACCGGACATGGTGCCCAGTACTCTCTGTGAAGCTTTCAGGTACTCTTGCTCTCTTTCTTTCATTGTCTTTACTTGCATTCTGCGGGTGTGATCCGGCTCAAAGCAAGAATATTCCGGCCCAGTTTGGTCAGGATAACTTCGATGATATCGTAAAATATGCTCTGGACAATTATATCGATCCAGGAGTGGACACCAGCCGTGGCTATGTTGGCGCAGCGGAATCCGCTTTGCGAGCGCTTCCCTATCCATTGATTCTGTATCCCAAAAGTTTTTATCAAAATCAAAACCAGCTTCTGCGGCCCATTCGAATCATCCCGGGTAAAGTTGTGCCCGGTTATCACTCCAGATCCTTTGTAATTCTGGAACCGGACTGGAAGGCCTACGAAAAGAAACGTAATCAGATAGAAGAAAGGGAACAGAAGGAACGAGAAGGGCTGAGTAACAACCAGCGAGCAGAAAAAGCCCAATCGGTTCGTGAACAGATCCAGGGAGAGCAGAAAGCGCTGGAAGAGGCCTGGCGAAGCATCAATTTCTCCAGAGATGACTTCCGCGAGATCGTAGTCTGGATCGAGGATAATCGCGAGAGCTATATGACTCCTCCGGATACGGAGTCCCAATCGGAAGCTCCGGACTTTGATCCATCCAGCTTTGGACTGAATCATGTATATTTTGCTGCGGCCAACGGTTTTCTGAAGAGCCTGGATCCGCACAGCGCTATCCTGGATATGGAAACCTGGGATAAGATTCGCAAAGAATCCGAGGATTCCACCTTTGAAGGCATTGGTGCCATGCTTCGCGGTGGCGGCTCTGCCGAGGTCATCGTGGAAACTCCATTACCAGGCTCTCCCGCATTGAAGGCTGGACTCAGGGCAGGGGACATTATCAAGAAAGTGGATGGAAATAGCATAGAAGGGCTTCCACTCTCCGACGTAGTAAAACAGATTCGTGGCCCCAGAGATACTACAGTAACTCTGACTGTTGAGCGACCCACTACCCTGGAAACCCTGGATATTCCCATCCGCCGGGGAGTCATTGAGCAGAAAGCAGTTTCCTCTACTTATATTCCCGATTCTCCTCTCAAGGCTTATACCCAGAAAAAAATCGGAGTGATCAAGCTATCTTCCTTTTTATTTGATCGAACCTATCCTTCCGATCTCATTCGAGAGGAATACGAATCCCTGGTAAACCAGGCGGATGGAAAGCTGGAAGGCCTGGTGCTGGATCTTCGCGGAAACCCTGGCGGAGATCTGCGTGAAGCCATCAAGGTAGCGGGACTGTTTCTGCCCAAAGGACTGGAAGTTGTAGAGATCAAAGGACGACGGGATTCTAAAGAAGAAAAGAATAACCTGAGGCCCATCTTTCTGCATTCTGCCGAGGCGCCTCTCGTTGTAATGATCGATGCAGGTTCCGCATCCGCCAGTGAGATTGTGGCCTCTGCACTGAAGGATCACAATGCCGCATTGATCGTAGGGGAACGTAGCTTTGGAAAGGCCACGGTGCAAAGCCTGGAGAGCCTGGGTGATGTAATCATCAAGCTAACTACAGCGCGATATTATGCACCGGACGGATACACCATTCAGGTGTACGGAGTGCATCCGGACATTGCAATTTCGCCGGAGGCGGATGGTACATTTCCTCCGAGATTCCGGGAAGAGGATATGTGGCAGCATCTACCTGAACTTCAGGAAAGAAAGAAAAAGCCAGCCCGGCAGGCCTGGATTCAGACATTGAATGATGTTGTAGGCGAAAATGAAGCGGCAGAGAAGTTCTTAAAAGAACACAAGGACGATGCAATCAAGCCGGATGCAGCTTTGATTCGCGCCATCGCATATTTTGATGCTCTGAAAAAGAAACCCAGACCCTGACATGGCAGATCGCACTGTAGATTTCCTGGTTATTGGAAGTGGAGTTTCCGGACTCTATGCTGCCTATCACCTGGCAGATCATGGAAAGGTTCTTCTAATTACCAAATCCAACGTAGTGGAAGCGAATACCAGCTATGCCCAGGGAGGTATCGCTTCCGTTCTTGCTACCACCGACAGTTTTGAAAGCCATATTCAGGATACCCTGGATGCGGGAGCCGGCTTGTGCGATCCAGAGGCCGTGCGCATCCTGGTCACTGAAGGACCTCGCCATATTCATAAGCTCATGGAAATGGGTGCAGAATTCGATCGCAATGCGAAAGGGGATCTGCATCTGGGACGAGAAGGTGGGCATAGCGCGAACCGAATTGTGCATTCCGGCGATCTTACCGGAAAGGAAGTAGAGGATGTTCTGGTGGATGCAGTGCATCGAAAGGGTGTGGAACTTCTGGAATATACCTGTGGTGTTGAGCTCATTACCAACTACCATGTGCAGGATGAGGCAGCCCCGGGGGAGAAACCACCGGCCTGTTACGGTGCCTATGTCTATGACCGAAACACCTGGGAAATCAGCATAATTCGTGCAAGAGCCACTATCCTTGCTTCCGGAGGAGCGGGCCGGGTGTATCTTCACAATACGAATCCAGATGTAGCTACCGGCGATGGGGTAGCTCTGGCCTATCGCGCCGGAGCAGTGGTGGCCAATATGGAGTTCTATCAATTTCATCCCACTTCTCTGTATATGCCCGGAGAGAATTCATTTCTAATTACCGAAGCATTGCGGGGCTTTGGTGCGAAGCTTCTGGACTTTGAGCGACGTCCATTTATGGACCGCTACGATGAGCGGCAGGAACTTGCTCCCAGAGATATTGTAGCTCGCGCCATTGATGCTGAGATGAAGCGTAGCGGCGCTCCTCATGTCTGGTTGGATTGCACCGGCACAGACCAGGAGGAGTTGATGGCTCGCTTTCCCAATATCTATGCCACCTGTTTGAAGCGTGGAATCGACATTGGTCGACAGCCCATTCCAGTGGTGCCGGCCGCACATTATATGTGTGGAGGTGTTCGCACGGATCTGCATGGCCGCACTCGTCTTGCCGGTCTTTATGCTGTGGGAGAAGTGGCCTGCACCGGAGTTCATGGAGGGAATCGCCTGGCGTCCAACAGTCTTCTGGAAGGGCTGGTTTTCGCTCATCGAATTGCAGAAGTGATTCCGGACGATGCTCTACCACAATCGGGTCAGCTTCCGCTGGTACGACCCTGGCAGAAGGAAGGCTTGCTCAATCCAGAAGAATGGATTCTGGTGCAGCATAACTTCGGTGAGATTCGCCATATCATGTGGAACTATGTTGGTATTGTGCGCTCCACCCTGAGGTTGAACAGAGCGCTTCGCCGAATCAATTTGCTCTATGATGAAATCATGGATTTCTATAAAAGAACAGTGCTTCAAAACAAGATTCTGGAGCTCAGAAATCTTGTGCTCATTGCCAGGCTTATCATAGAGTCTGCACTGGAAAGACAGGAAAGCCGAGGTCTTCATTTCAACACCGATTATCCTGAAAATCGGGATCCCAGTAATCACTATACCGAACGCTGGCGCACTTCCTGAGTTTTTACTATACCGGAGATATGGCGCTTTATCCTGAGATGAGGATTCAGGTTTGCAAATTCCTGCCTGTTTCGGTTTCTTTTTGTCTATGAAGCAAGAAAATCGAGGACTTCACTTTCGTACCCCCGAGGACATCATCTCGGAGGTGCATCGTCTGGCGAAGACCGGGTATACCGGGACCGGAAACTGGAACCTGGCTCAAATTTGTTCTCATCTTGCGGATTGGGCCCTTTATCCTCTGGATGGGTATCCGCCCGTGCCTGGTCCCGTTCGAGCCCTCCTTGCTTTGCTTCGGATTACAAGCGGAGGCCGGCAACTGAAGAAGGTGCTGGAAAACCGTGGATTCGGGGCCGGTAGTCCTACCATCAAGGAATCCGTGCATCCAGAAGAACTGGATCAGTCCGCACAGATCCAGCGGCTGGAAAGGGCTCTGAAGCGCCTTTCCAGCCATACCGGCACTTTTCATCCTTCGCCGCTTTTTGGCGAACTGAATCGAGAAACGTGGATTGAGCTAAATCTGGTGCATGCTGAGCATCACCTGGCCTATCTGCAGCCATCGGCGTAGTACCCGCTTGACTCCAGATCAGCTTTTCCATTTCTGGACGCGATGAACGAGAAAACGGCCAAACTTCTCAAGCGCTATGCAGATAAGACCGGTTCCAATGTGAAGGATCTGAAAAAGTCCTGGCAGGGACTTACTGCTCGTGAGAGATTCCAGCAGCGTCAAAGCTATCTGCAGGAACTGAAAGGTAAGAAATAATTCAAGTCGAACGGCCCCTCGGGGCCTGTAGCGTTATTCTTCCAGGGTAACGATAACATCTTCCGGATTTACAAGATCTCCTTCCTTTCCGTTTACTTCTGCTACATTTCCTGCACGTCGGGCTTTTACCTGGTTTTCCATTTTCATGGCCTCAACCACGAAAAGGGTCTGTCCTTCTTCCACTGAATCCCCGGTCTGTACAGCCATGCGAATGAGCTTGCCTGGCATGGGACTCTTATAGGCCAGGTCCGAGTCCGATAGAGCTGCATCTGCCTGAACCGGCTGAAAATGCAGATTCTTTCCATCAATATGCAGAAAGAAATCCTGTTCAGTAAAGTGGTAGGTGCCTTCGATAATTCCTTCCCTTCCGTGCAGTTCAAATCGTTGGTTGTCCAGAAAGCGGAATTGATGGGCAGACTGGAGCATCTCTTTCGCATCATCATTTTGCAGCGAAATCGCATACTCCCCGTTCACAGTCTGTAGATCTAGAATAAAGGAATTGCCTTCATATCGGAAGGTCTTTTTCATGCAACGTAGAGCATCGGCTCCCATTCCTCTGTCCAATAATTTCCAGGCAATCTCCGGAAAAATGAATTCTACTTCGCCATCAGCCGCAGAAAAATTGAAACGCATTGAAAATGCGCCTCATGATGTACAATCGATGGTAGAACTTGCTGCCATTTTGCGAGAGCCAGGGGGATGCGACTGGGATCGAAAACAGGATCTCACAAGTATGCAGCCTCATCTGCTGGAAGAGGCCCATGAACTGATTCATGCAATAGCTAACTCGGACCTGGAAAATTTCAAAGAGGAGCTCGGAGATCTATTGTTTCTGGTAGTTTTCTTCGCGCGTCTGGCCGAGGAAAAAGGCTGGTTCAGTCTCTACGATGCAGCCCGAGCCAGTGTAGATAAGCTGATTTTTAGACATCCTCACGTATTCGGTGATCTTGAAGTAAACGGAGCAGGCGAAGTTCTCAAGAACTGGGAAAAGCTAAAAGAGAAAGAAAAAGAGCGAAAGAACGATAAAAGCCAGCAATCCAGCGCGAACGGTGTCCGCCATGGTGGCGATGAAAGTCAGGCGCCGAGTCCGGAGACCAGAGATGGTAAGGCGCAGGGGCTTGAGCCCGGAGGCACGCAGCAACAGGCGGAGCAGAAGAAATCTGAGTTTGGAAAGAACACTGCCTATTTGCCCGGGTTGCACCGAGCAGAAAAGCTACAGAAGAAGGCAGCTCTTAAAGGATTCGATTGGACCAACATTCGCGACGTGAGGGAGAAGCTTAACGAAGAGCTGGCAGAACTGGATGAGCTGATTGAGCAACTGGAGTCAGCCCATACTCCGGCATCTGACAGAAGCGCTACCGATACCGCCAAATCCGGGAGCGTTCCCGTTGCTGCGAATCAATCCACTACTACGGATGAAGCCACTGCACTCAAGAAGAAGATCTCAGGCGAACTGGGTGATGTAATGTTTTGCGTGGTGAACCTGGCAAGACATCTGGATGTGCCTGCAGAGCTTTCTATACACGAAACCTGCGAAAAGTTTATTACCCGATTTCGCACAATGGAAGAGCTCAGTAAAGTAGAGCTGGAAAGTTTATCTCTTGATGAACTGGAAGAATTGTACCAGACGGCGAAATCCAGGACCACCTCATGAGCGCAGAGATTCAAAGCCAGATCCCTCTGGCCGAATTAACCACCTTGAAACTGGGTGGGCCGGCCAGGAATTACATAAAGGCCCAATCCATCGAAGAGATCATCCAGGGGCTTTCCCTGGCGAAGGACCAGAAGTTGCCGCTCTATGTTCTGGGTGGAGGATCCAATACAATCTTTTCCGATCAGGGTTTTCCCGGACTGGTGCTTCATATAGCCACCGCTGGAATAGAAACCATTGAAGAGGATGAAACCTCGGTGGTTCTGGATGTGGCGGCAGGCGAAACCTGGGATGCCTTTGTGCAACATTGCATCGCATTTGGACTGGCTGGAGTGGAATGCTTATCCGGCATCCCGGGCTCCGTGGGAGCTGTCCCCATTCAAAATGTAGGCGCGTATGGCCAGGAAGTGGCCCAGACAATAGTTTCTGTTCGTTGCCTGGACCGGATTACATTTGAGCAGATAGTTTTTAGCAATGAGGAGTGCGAGTTCGCATATCGTCAGAGCCGCTTTAAATCCTATGATCGCGATAGATACATTGTTCTGGCTGTAGCCTTTCGACTTTCCACCGTGCAAATCCAGGAACCGAGATATGAAGAGTTACGGCAGGCGCTGGACCCCATTGATGGCCAGGATAGCACGCAGAAGCGTCCTGAAGACCGAATCGATGCATTGCTTCGTTTGCGAAATGCAGTTCTTGCCCTGAGGAAAAAGAAATCCATGGTCGTGGACGAGTCCGATCCGGAATCGGTATCTGCCGGGAGCTTTTTCTTGAATCCTGTAATCAAGCCAGAAGCACTGGCCGAGTTCAAGGCTAAAATGGAGCAGGCCGGTTTTACGGATTATCCCTGCTTTGAATCTGACAATGCATTCAAGTTAAGTGCAGCCTGGCTTGTGGAGCACTCCGGCTTTTCCAGGGGATATACCGAGCATGGAGTGGGTATATCGCGCAGTCACAGTCTGGCTCTGGTAAACCGAGGAGGCCGTGCATCTGCGTTGATGGAACTTGCTCGAAAGATTCAGAAAAAGGTATTTGAATTTAGCGGCGTCTGGCTGGAAAGAGAGCCAGTGCTTGCAGGTCCCGAGAAATAATGCGAAACCTGTACTGCGGGTTGACTCGAGCATCCAGCTGCGAAGACAGTAGCCAGGAACGCATGCTTACATCTATTCCCGGTGCCCGGATAAATTCTGGAAATGAGCGCTATACATAGTCCTGCAAAGCCAGAGCAATATACCCAAACAAGGAGAGCTAGATATGGCACAGACCAGATCAAAAAGAACCACCACAGCAAAAAATTCCAATACAGGCGCAGGATCTGGTAACGCGAAAGTGGCCAAAAAGAGTGCCAAAAAAAGCACAAAGAAAAGTGCCACCGGGACGAACAGGAACGGGGATTCTTCCCGGAAGAAGGCCACCGGAGCCCCCGGTAAGCCTGCGGCTTCGCACTCGGCTGGCAGCGTGCAAAACAGGACGCCCAGAAGAACCGGAGAATTGAATTTTACCGAGGACTTCTCTACATCAAAGGGAATGCCCCAGCTAAGGACGGCCGGCGAAGTAGATCTTACCTTTCCCAGATTCCCTGACGAAAAGCGAATGGATCAAACAGAAATCTGTTTGAAATGTCATGGTTGCTGTATGTACATTACAGTGCCGCTGGAGTATCCCAGGTCCAATGACCAGAAGGACCTATACACCTGGTATCTGTTGCATCGCAATGTGGAAATCTACATCGATCATGACAAATCCTGGGCCATAATCTTCAAAACTCCTTGCGATAAACTTCTGGCAAACGGGATGTGTAGCATCTACGAAACCAGACCTCAGCTATGCCGGGACTATTCGCCGGATAGCTGCTCCAGAGTTGGGAAAGATCATATGCATCTATTCCAGACTCCTGCAGAGATGCATGCGTATCTGGATAGAAATAAGAAGAAGGCCGCAAAGAAAAAGGCAGCGAAGAAGTAGTGAATAATCCAGGCCACCGCGTGGAGCGAAGCCCGGGAAGGAATGGTCAGGGATCAGGGCTGCCCCGGGAAGCGAAGGGAGGATCGCCGGCATAAGATCGCCGGTTCAGAAATTAATTCGCATCACTGTTCAACACATACGAACGGATGGCTGAAGCTACTGCATGGATTACTGTTGGAAAGGAATAGAAAAGCCGAATTTGTGCGAGACGGATCCCCGAAGGAAAACTGTCCGGAGCTGTTGTCCCAGCTCCAGGGTTCCATTGTCAGTGGAGCCCTCCTGAAATTCCTGTACAAGTGGATGCGCCAGGCAATTAACGCTCGCTACAGTCAGGAGCGAAAGCGTAGCCCACCGTATCCACTGGACCATGAATGATCGCGGATTCATTTATGTTGTATGACGGGGCCTTCACATTCGGCAACAAGCATTTATCGCGGAGGCCTATTTAGAACGAGGATGGCTCTGAACCCAACCCCGGGGCCAGACCGGCCCTTATCCACCGGTAGGGAATTTCTGCTGGAGCCATCCGAACAGATGCTCCCAGAGCATGGCGCCTCGAAACAGTGCCAGTCCGGAAAGCACCACATCTGCCCAGAGTAGGGTATCCAGATTGGCTTTAGGAAACAGTGCATGGATGAGGCGCATGGGCACCAGGAAATAGATCAAAACGATGGCCGCCAGGATAAATACAATTCCGTGCACCAGTCTACCCACCGGTTTTCGAATCCATTTTCCGATCCACGGAATATACAGAACGCTGGAGATCATCGTATAATAGATGAACGTAAGAATCAGAAACTGCAGGAAGAACAAAAACAGTTCATCGTAGGGCCCAATGGGTTCAGGTCTCATTCGTGCGCTCCTTTCTTTCCATAATTAGAGCATCGGAATCCAGGTAGTAGTTCTTGCGTCTATGAATCTCCAGAAATCCGCAGGATTCGTAAAGTTTCCGGGCCGGCTCATTGGTTTCCGCCACTTCCAGAAGTATCCGGTCCGGCCCCGGCCCATAGTTCAAGATGGCATGCTGAATAAGCTTCCGGGCCAGTCCCCGTTTTCGATGCTCTGGCAAGACTCCTATACGTAGCAACTCCCACTGAGTTTCCAGAAGCTCCGAATCTGTATCCTGAGCCGCCGACCGATCTTCGATCCAGATATAGCCGGCAATGTTTCCGGGCTGTTTCTCCTCTGTCGTCTTTGGGGAAATCTCCTCACCGGCATCCTCGCTTGCCTTCAAGGAAGGGAGCAGGGGTGACTCATTCCTGGATTCTGCCTCTTTTTCCGCGGAAGAATTCTGGTTTTCGGCAGAGCTTATTGAGCTCGGACTTCCGAAAGCTTCTTTCCTTTTCAGTCCTCGGGGCTCCTGGATAGGGACTATTTCCCCTGCATCATTTATGGCCAGTATCATCTGAGCCGGCTGCTTGAGCTGGCTTTCAATCATCCGTTCATTCCAGGGCTCTGTCATACATTCCTGTTCCAGCCGCATCAATAGATGGATTCGCTCCAGGGATGCAAGCTCAGGATAGGACGGATTGCCTCCGTATGGACTTTGACTTTCGAAATTCATCTTGCTGGTTAGCCCGGTTCCCCGGAGACCTAATCCCTATCGAACCTTCTACCTGATCCGGCTACAGATTTGTGGTCGGCAGAAAAATGAAAAAATAAATGCAAACGAATGCGCTGCATAGAACCATTTACCAATATGAGAGCTATCTGGCAATTCATCTCGATTCCAATATTGCTGATCTTTCCTGCCATCTTTTTGAGCTGCGAATGGACATCAGATTCACTGCGAAACTGGGGAATGAGAGAACGGGGTGAACAGATCCTGGATCTTTCAGATGAGGATATCCAGCGTCTCAAAAGGGATTTGAAGCTGAGCGAGGAGCGATCCGTGGAGTTTGAAAAAAACCTGAAGGGTTTGCTCCAGGAACAATCCATTCAGGGAGATCTGGCCTGGAAGATTGGAAAAGCCATTATGCAGCAGGGAAGATACGAAGCGGCGGACCCATATTTTCGTCAGTCCATAGACGAAGACTCGGGACCGGTACTGGCAGCGAAAGACAACAATTACTTTGAAGAAGCGCTTCCCTATTATAAGAAGGCTCTGACATACCACAAAGCGAATCCGGAGCTACTCTTCGAAGCAGGCCTGTGCTATGCGAATGCCAGCAGAGCTCTGGGATGGGAGCAATCCAGATTTGAAGCGGCGGAATTCCTGTTTGAGGCAGTGAGCCGCCTGGAACCAGATGATCACAGACCACGATATCAACTGGCTTTATTATACGGAAAATCCGATGGGCCTCAAAGAAATCCAGAAAAGGCTCTCGAAATTCTGGACGGTATCCTTCGAAAGGAGGAGCAGAATATTCCTGTGAGATTCGCCAAGGCTAACATACTTGTGGAAACCGGCAATCTCCGCTCCGGCGCGGATGAATATCGAAGAATCATCGAAATCATGGATGACCTGTACAATCGCGGAGTGCTTCGCGGCGATAAGAAGCGCAATGTTCAGTACCGATCTGCGCGAGAGAATCTGGAAAAACTGGAAACCTGTCTTCAGGGAAAACCCGGGTGCGAGATCATTACTGAAGATACAATCCAGCCCTGAATGGAGTCCGGCCAAAATTTCCGTCTGGAGCTGGCCTGCATTGTCTCTGTTTTACCTTATAGAAGAGGGTTCTTCAGACGAGGTGGTTTTCGAACACTGGATTCGAACCTGGAGAACTGGCCCAAACAACTGGCCTACATCTTTGGGCCTCAATGGATTGAAAAAGGCAGGCAGACATTTCGCGATCTAAAAAAGCTGGGCTCCTTTCAGAAGCTTATCTCTTGCATATCTGTCCATTTTATTCAAGAAGCGTCCTATCCGGATCAGCTACTGCATATTTTCGATGCCCCCGGTGTTCTATGGCTTCTATCTCCTGAAAACAGTCAGCCGGGCGTACCATGGAAAGACAGATCTTCCATGGCCGTGGTCGGTACGCGAAGTCCGGAAAGGGTTTCGCTTCTGGCCACGGAGAAACTTGTCCGGATTGCCGGAAAACACAGTCTCATCGTTTCCGGACTTGCGCGGGGAGTGGATGCCTGCGCACACCGGGCCTGTCTGGAAATGGGCGGAAGTACCGTGGCTGTGCTGGGAGCCGGTGTACTCAAGGCCGGGCCCGAGGAGAATTCCCATCTGTGGAATAACAATTATCCCGGTGAAATGCATCTGGTCAGTGAATTCCTTCCAGGTTTGCAGGCCAGGAGCTATCACTTTCCCCGAAGGAACCGGATTATTGCAGGACTCAGTGGATCCATAGCATTGATGCAGGCGCCGCAGAATAGCGGCGCTTTGATAAGCGCCTCGTTCGCGCTGGAAGAAGGGCGCGATCTGATGGTATTTGATCATCCATTGCTACAAAAGCCGGGCGCCAACGAAGGAGCGCGAAAGCTCCTGCAGCAGGGAGCCTACGATTTGCAGCAAGATTTGAATCTAATCCCTGCGGACTCCATTCATCGGTTACCGGACGGTCCTGCGGATCCAGACCATGAGCTCTGGCTGCACAAAAAGCTCCAGGCCGGTGAAATGCGGCCCCTGGGACAGGGCCTACTGTTTCTGGACTCATGAAATTCTCTGAGACGTAGAACCCGGCGGACTGGATCCTGGGTTAATTCATACTTTTACGGCAGCCCCTGAGCTGCTTTCCCCGCTGCCTGGCGCCAAAAACATGAATCAGGGCAGCGCTCCAATGGGAACATAATACAAATTTTGCTTTTTTCCTGGAGGCAGGTGTCGATTTTCGTATTATATAGAAGAAACTGAAATCTATGGCAACAGCAAAAAAGGCATCCAAGAAAACCTCCAAGAAATCGGCAACGGCAGGCAAGAAGCGCACAGCCCGATCCGCGAAAGGCAAAACACTTGTAATTGTGGAGTCCCCGGCCAAGGCCCGGACCATCCATAAATACCTGGGAAATGACTACGTGATCGAAGCCTCCATGGGTCATATCATCGATTTGCCCAAATCCAGAATGGCCGTAGATATACAGAACGATTTTGAACCGGAATACATTACCGTAAGGGGCCGGGCCCCTATTTTGAACCGATTGAAGAAGCTGGCAGAAGCTTCCAGGGAAGTACTTCTGGCCCCTGACCCGGACCGGGAAGGAGAGGCCATTTCCTGGCATTTAAAACGAGCACTGAGCCCCAGAAATTCCAACATTCGCAGGGTAGAGTTTAATGAGATTACTCCGCAGGCAGTGAAGGATGCCATTGCCAGTCCCAGGGAAATTGATGAGAATCTGGTGAATGCGCAGCAGGCGCGAAGGATTCTGGATCGTCTGGTTGGATACAGCCTGTCACCCATCCTCTGGAAAAAAATCAAGCGCGGTCTATCTGCGGGTCGAGTTCAGTCCATCGCACTTCGACTTATCTGCGATCGGGAAAAAGAAATCGATGCATTTGTTCCCCGGGAATACTGGACTGTTGATGTTAAACTACAGAAGAACAAAGCTACTTTTCCGGCTGCTCTCAATACTATCGACGGCGAAAAGATTGATCTAAAAACAGAAGCCGATGTAGCCGGAATGGATGAGGAGCTCAAGAATCTGGAATTCCAGGTACGCTCCATCACCAGGCGTGAGCGAAAAAGACAACCTACGGGCCCATATACAACGTCCCGACTGCAACAGGATGCTGCCAACAAGCTGGGATTTACTTCCCAGAAAACTATGATGGTGGCTCAGCAGCTCTACGAAGGTCTGGAGCTGGCTAATGGCGTAGTTACAGGTCTAATTACATATATGCGAACCGACTCTACCAGGATCAACCCTGCAGCAGCGGAGCAGGTTCGCGGATTTATAAAAGAAAAGCATGGTGACGAGTATCTTTCGCCAGAAGTGCGACAGTATAAATCTAATAAATCAGCTCAGGATGCTCACGAGGCCATCCGGCCCACTGATCCTACGCGAACTCCGGAATCCATCCAGAGTATTCTTTCCAGAGATCAGTTTAGACTGTATCAGCTTATCTGGCAGAAATTCGTTTCATCGCAAATGGCGGATGAAATCGCGGATCATACCTCCGTAGATATTCAGGCCGGTCGATTTGGCTTTCGTGCCAATGGTCGTATAGTCAAGTTTCCGGGTTTTTCAGCAGTATTCTCTCCTGAAGAAGCTAAGAAGAAAAAGGATAAGGATAACAAACTACCGGAACTGGACGAAGGGGACCTTCTGAAACTGATGAAGGTACTGCCAGAGCAGCATTTTACTCAGCCGCCTCCCAGGTTCAACGATGCATCCATGGTAAAAACCCTGGAAGAGAGCGGTGTAGGGCGCCCATCCACCTATGCACCTACTATTCAGACCCTGCTTAAGAGATTCTATGTTACCAGGATTCAGAAGGCCCTGAAGCCTACTGACCTGGGCAAGCTGGTCAATGACACAATGGTAAACCATTTCCCGCGAATGGTAAACACTGAGTTTACTGCGAAAATGGAAGATGACCTGGATAAGGTAGCCAATTCAGATCTTCAATGGACATCCATGCTGGCAGAATTCTACGCTCCTTTCTCGCAAACCATTCAGGATGCTCAGGAAAACATCGAAGAGATGCGAAATGTTCTAGATGAGCCCACGGATCTGGTCTGCGAAAAATGCGGTCGAAATATGGTGAAGAAGATCGGTCGAAACGGCTATTTCCTGGCCTGCCCTGGTTTTCCGGAATGCAAGAATGCACGTGCCATCCCTCTGGGACCCTGTCCTTCCTGCGAAAATGGTGAAGTGATCCAGAGAGCAACCAAGAGAGGCCGAGCGTTCTACGGGTGTACCAACTATCCTGACTGCGAATTCAGTTCCTGGGACCGTCCGGTGGAAGGCCGTTTGTGCCCGAGTTGCGGCAAGCTACTACTGGAAAAGTCCAGCCGCGAAAAAGGTAAATATGTGGCCTGCAGTAGCTGTGACTTTGAGGAAAGCGCGTCCGAGCAAACGGCCTGAATTCGCCCGATCCCCTTAATCAGAATACAATTTTTCAGCCGGCGTTCCCTCGCTTGCCTATTCCAGGTAAGCGAGGGATATAGGTGTATACGGCTAACCAGGAGCCGTTTTCGACGTGCGACTTATGACGTTCTGATGGTCAAAAGCCGAACCGGTGGTGCGCTCGGGAGGCTCGCGTAAAAGCGTTCTGATGATCATAAGTGGAACCCTGCGCGCCGTTCTCAACGTGCGACTTATGACGTTCTGATGATCATAAGCCGAACCGG
The DNA here is from genome assembly GCA_002729885.1 of Spirochaetaceae bacterium. GTDB lineage: Bacteria > Spirochaetota > Leptospiria > Leptospirales > Leptonemataceae > UBA3465. The sequence goes on along the minus strand of PBUB01000011.1, from coordinate 15 downwards.
CGGTGCGGTCGGGAG
>PBUB01000010.1 GCA_002729885.1 Spirochaetaceae bacterium | reverse complement strand
TTTTCATTCTCGATGGTTATGGAGTCCTGGAAAGACTTCACGTAGCCGTCTATGCAGGCACGGCAATCCGGTGTACGTTCCTCGGGAGGGCAGGGGCACGGCTGCAACCGGAACCAGAGCGCGGATTCTCCCTTGCGCTCGATTAAATCCTCGACTCCGACCGGGCTGAAGATGTTGGGCCGGATGGTCGGGTTAAAGGCTGTAAATCCGCCCCTGCGTACCCTTCTCATGAATCAGTCCTCTACCGGCCGGGCGATTCCTTTTCTTGCGAGCTGGTCGATGAAGGACCGGCGGTGCCGGATGGTCCGAGTTCCAATCCTGCGGACTATGCGCTTGTTCCTTCGGGGAATCAGCGGATGGCGCATGTATACGTCCTGTTCTGCATTGCTCCAGGGATCGACCAGGTCCAGATACTCCCGATGGACTCTCTGTTTCAGTGTCGTGACTTTGATGAGGCCGGTTGCGCGCCAGCGTGATCCGAAGGCGCCGCGCCAGAGGGCCAGGGCAAAGAAGCCGATCCGCTTCATATCAGAAACCCTCCGCCTGAAAGCCTCAGTAGGGGAGTATAGCGTCGGGCTTCCTCACGCAGGCTCAGTGTCTCTTCCAGCTCCTGCTCAGGAGTCCTTTGTTTCAGGCGGTAGTAGGCTGCACGAAATTTCCGGATGTAGGCGTAGGCTCGCTTCGGGATCCGGTAGCCATTCCGTTTCACGGTTCCAGGGCCTGTGTAATAGCCAGCCAGGGCCAGCGGCAATGAGCCGTTGAACTTGTCCAGGAGGTATCGCAGATAGGCAGTGCCGCAATGAACGTTATTTCTGGGCACGAAAAGCGCCTGGCCCCGGAGGTCGCAGAACCATGCTCCCGTCGCTGGCATGATCTGCATGAGTCCACGGGCTCCAGCATGGGATATTGCGTAGGGCCGGTGGGAAGACTCGATTTCTGCGACAGCCCGGACGATGTCCGGATCCAGTCCATTCAGGAAGGCTGCTTCCAGGTAGATATCTCTTTGTGGTCCAGTGTCCGCTGCGGGGAGGGGATGCAAGCAAATCCCGATGAGCAGGGTTGCCAGTAGAGTCGTGAGAATAGTGCGATTCATAGGGCACCTCCGGTTGCCGTGGGGAAATTCCCCACGTGGATGGCTTACCCTACAACGACCGGAAATCTTCGGGCAATATACTCCCGCACCCAGGATCCTCGGTCATCATGGGCCGGATCCTCGCAAGCGCAGGTCCGCTCATGCCAGACACCGCGCACCTCCATAGGAGCGATCCGAGATTTCCCGTAGTATTCTTCTTCGGCCTTCTGCTGGCGTTCGGCCATGCGCCTGTCCAGGTCCGCAAAGTGCTCGCTGAAGTCGTAATCGTCTTCATCCGGAGGCTCCCAGGATTGGTAGCTGTGATTGCAGTTCGGGTGGACCGGCGTGCAGATCCACCAATCTGAATAGTGCCGGTTGGCGTTCGTCTTGCCCGGCCAGACCGCATACTCTGCGTATGGGTCATTCTGCATCAGGTCGCCGCCAGCGTAGAATTCCGACCGTGCAAACTCCGCGTAGCTGGCAAAGACCCGCAGGATCGGCTGGGAGGCTTCCCACTCTCGGCAATACTCGCACATCTTTGGAACGAGGCCTGCTTTCTGGATCTGGTAGGGCAGAGAGGTTTTCTGTTTGCTTTCCCTGAATCCTGCCGTATTATTTTCGATACCGACCAAATGGGGGCCTGGGGAATTGCGATGGATAGTGCCGGGGGTCGGTGGTAGATCCGCGCTCTCTGAACCAGGCTTATCCTTTTCTACTGACGCTGGACTGGCTTCATAGATCACTCGGGGTAGTGATGATTTCTGTTGACGCTTCGTTGGAACAGAGTTATCCTCTCCCTGTCCGCCCAAATTGGATTTGCCCGGACTCCCAGAGTGATGTATGGTAGGGGGCGGTCCCTTCTCGCTGGGCTGTAGTCCGGGCCTATCCTGTTTCCCAACCTGGTGCGTATAATAGTACAGGACCTTCTCTTTGCCTTCCAGCGTATCCTTGATTGTAAAAACAGTCTCCCATTCTTCTCCATCGATCGTGACAGGGCTTGCAAGTTTATGGACGGCGAGAATCTGGCGACGGTCTTTGCTGTCTGGTTCTGAGCCAACGAGTCTGGCCGTATGCACCAGGGCGCCAAGTAATGGGATGACAGCGATGTCCTGGGAGGTTCGGATTCCGGATACTCCCTTCTTGCCTTTCGACCGGGTAAAGACAACATCCCTGCCGAGGCTGATGTTTGGTACTGAAAGGCCGACAAGAGACTGCATTTGCCTCTTTGCAAATTCTCGCCTTTGTTCTTTGTTCTTCGGGATATTCACAGTTGAGGTTTGGATTTCGCCTGATTCGGGGTTGTACTCTTTGAGCTCCGAAAGGTACTTCGGTTTTCCCGACGGCCAGTAACCGACCACAATTCCGCCCCGCGATCCGGGTCCGCTTTCTTCGGACTTGGTGATATCAAAGATAACCCGCGATACTCCCGGATTTGCGGCTGTCGATTCACGTGAATCTAACATACTTCCCGCCCTCATGGACTTGCTGCAGTAGTAGGCCGTTGTTGAATGATATTGCCGCCTCGGTAACAGCAACGCGGACCATGTCACGGTTCAAGTGCTTCAGCATGAGCTCCTGGAATCCCTTCTCATCGATGGATCCGTCAGGATTGATATACCGTCCGGACTGTGCTTCTGTGCTGGCGTAGATCAGTTCCTGACGGATCTCATCCAGGGACAGATCATTGTCTATGGCCATCTGCACGATGTCGCGCACCATGTCCCTGGTAACCTCGTAGCTGCGGCCTGCCCTCTGGCCGTTTTCGTCGTAGATGGCAAGCCAGCGGGCTCCCTCGGACTCATTGAAGATGGAGGCGTAGATTGAGGATTTCCGGACGCCGGTCTTTTCCAGGAAGTCGTCCAGGTTTCCCAGACCTGCGTATCCTTCGGATTGCATCTCCGAGTCCAGGTCCTGGAGGCTCAATTCCTTCAGTCGGTTCAGGTCGAATCCCTTGCGCTGGAAGTGCTGGGCGATCATTCCGAGCACGGTGCCCTTGTAGTTCTCGCCCCGGTATACTTCGTTGTAGTTCACCCGGAGCCAGTCGAAGGCCTCCGATTCGTATTCATTGAGGGAGTCTTCATCCAGCTCTGTGCCAACCTGGATCGATGGGGCAGGGAATGGATTCCGCTCCATGAGGCGCCCCAGGAAGCCGTTGGCCCGCTTCCAGACATCGCCGAGCATGGATTTGTTGATCTGTATCCGTGATACGGTCCCGCCCACAAGGGTCGCCTGCATCCAGGCGTAGTACTCCAGCCAGGCGTATTGCCATTCCCGGAGAAACCTGAAAGGCAGGAACGGACCCTCGAACTGTTCGCGCTTCTCTGCCAACGCCTCAGTTGCGCAGTTCGGCCTCGATTGCTCTCACAGCCAGATTCAATGCCGTGGCGGGCGGCAATTTCTGGGTGGCATAGGACTGGATCTTACTCCAGAGCCGCTGCTGAATGAAATCGTCCAGGCTGGAAATGTGGTCTGCCAGGACGCTCGCATAGCTGGCCGCTTGCTCGGATTCCTTCTCAGGCTCGGGCTCTGGATCCGGCGGCACTCCTTCAGTGCTTTCGGTTTCCTGTTCGGTATCCTCAGCAGGGAGTTCCGGATTCCCTGGCTCCGATTGCTGAATGTCTTCGGCTTGTGTTTTGTTTTCCATGGCCGGAGCATACAGAGTTTCGCTTTATCGGGCAGCTCATCTATGCGAACTGGATAGGCATTGCAATCAAGAGCCAAATGTAGCCTATGAGTACGAAAGCAGATTTAAGCCAGAAAAGAAAATGAGAGGGAAACTCCACCCAGAAGTCCCGGCGATTTCTGCCCTCTGGGGTCTGGCGGTAATGCCAGAATATCAACTTTCTGAAGTTCGCCACCCCATGGAGACTTCGCCAGCCCCAGATGCCAGCGGATATCATGTAGTGCAAAAAGTCGGCTGCCAAGGATAAGACCATCAAATACAGGGGCCATGCAAGACTGGAAGGAAGCTTGTAATTGGTCCCCTCGCTCGATGGCTCAAGTGAGAAAAGCCAGACCACAGCAATTCCTCCCAGCGCTAATTGCCTCACTAGTCCACTGGCCTTTCCCGTATAGAAAGCGTAGTTCTCATGGGCGGTCTTGACTGCTTCGTCACTCCACCTCTTCGCTTCTTCCCAGTTACCTTTCTTCAACGCTTCTTTGCACCGCCGCCAAATCGAGGGCGGTCACTTCTTTTCTTGGTGGCTTTCTTCTTACTGGTCTTCTTTTTGGCTGATTTTTTTGAGGTCTTTTTCTTTGCTGCGACTTTCTTCTTCGTGGTTCTTTTGGCGGCCTTTTTTGGCATTACTAAACCCTCCCTTTCCCACTTGGATATCGATGATACCTTCTATTGCAACGGTTTATTTGTTTCGGCTGCCTCCGGTCATTTGGTCCATTGTTAGCCTCTGCCCCTGGATACCGCTTCTCCTGGCCCTTGTGGAGTTTTCTCTTTGATGGGCAGGGGTCTCCGGAGGAACCGGTTGACAACGCTTCCTGTTGCCCTTCAGAATTACTGATGCGAGCTTTCCTTCCTATTTATTTGGCAGTATTTCTTTCTGTTCCGATCCAGGCAGAAGCTCCTCGCTTCTTTGAATTCGAAATCGGAATATCTTATGATGAACTGATGAGTCGTCTCAGCTCCAAATACCCTGGCATGGTGGGCCATTGGCCAGAGTCCTTCTCTGAATTGAACGATACTCGCCGAGAAAACCTAACCAGTCACCTTGGGATCTTTTTTGATGAAGCAGAGAATTGGACCTACAGCTCCGGTACCGGGCCTCATGTTTACTTTACCAAATGGGGTACTGTTCGAGAGATCCGTTTCCAATGGAAGGGTCCCCCTGCAGCATTAGCAAAGAAGCTGAAGGCGAAGTATGGTGATCCTGGGCCAGGGAGTACTTGTCGATGGAAACCTGATCAGGGGCGGTATTCGATTGAGATGTATCCATGCAAAGCCAGTAATGAGGAAGCCATTATCCAGCTTAGAATGAAGGAGAACAACCCGGAGCCACCGGCCGGGTATATTGAGAAACAGAAGAGAGTGGAGGCAGAAAGCAAGGAAGAGCTGGACGGTGCTTTCTAGCTTTTGTCGAAGGCCCATGCGGATGGCACACCGGTAGTTGAGGCCGCTGATGCTGAATCAGGAATCTCTATCGGATTCTGGGATCATTCGGCCCATCGTAGCCCAGCTTTCGCAACAGGCTATCATACTGCCTGCTCTGAATGGTGTTCTTTCGTCTTTCTTGCACCTGCCTTGCGGTGTTCTGGTTAGGCTGCTCTTTGGGCTTTGATGCGCGGATTCCCGGCATCTCCCGAATGAGCCGGACTCCCATCTCCAGGGCATCCGGCCCGTCCTTGTGTCGGTAGGGGAATTCGTTTAGCTGCTGAAAGAGCATCTCGGAGTCATCCCGAAGCAATAGAAGGCCGGAGGCTACCAACGGCTGCAGTGCGCCCATGATCCTGGCTTCCTTGTCGGAGGTGTTGGACAGCTCCACAATCGGAATAGTGATCTTGTTGGCACTGGTCTTATTGAACTCAGATACCAATCGCCGGAAGTTCAGGAGGAAGTATTCCTGGTTGGCGTTGCTTTCGATGCCGCAGATATTCCAGGGAAGCGTCTGGAGTGCCAGCATTAGATCCCGTTCAATGGCATCCGGTCGCCGCCTCTGGATGTCTGAGTAGACCTCGTAAAACTTCCCATCCGGACCGAGACCCACGCCTATGATGGCGCTGTAGTCTGATTTCTCGGATTTGCCGAGAGAAAGGTCCACGGCCAGCGCAAGCGTCCAGTCGGTCCAGCTCGGGGCAGGTGGAAAGCGGTACCTCTGGATTAGCCCTTTGAATCGCTGGTCGACTTCTGCCAGTGGTTCGTTCTGCCGTTCCTGGGCAAATCCGATCGGATCCTGCGCCCGTTCCTCCTGGAGTGCCTTCAATGGCCAGGTTTGCGGCCAGGTAGAGAATTCGTTTCCGTCTTCGTCCACCTCGATGGCCTTGAGCTTCTTCCGGTCCCAATGCCCGTACTTCTGGTTATCCGTGAATATCTGCTCACCGACGCAATTCGGGGCGATGGTGGTGTAAGCCACGATCACATCCAGGCCCCAGGCTCCACCCAGGCGCAGGGCCGCGCGGTCCAGCCACCGCATCTTGCGGACCATGGTCGATTCGCTGGCCACGTCCTTCTCTTCATCCGGATCATCGATAAGCAATGCATCCGGCCTGGACTCTTTGCGCCGTTTACCACGGATACTGTTCAGGAATCCCTTCGCCAGGATCCGGGCTCCGCCCTGGAATACGATGTCCCCGTCCTTCCAGGAAACGGTCTGTCCCTTCTGGTCCTTCTTCGGTCGCAGCTCCGGGTAATGCTCTAGGAGCACCGCATTGTCCTCGCATTCGTCGATGATCGCCTGCAGGAATCCTTTTGCAGATTCGAGGCTGCTGGAGATTATGATGGGGAAATTCCAGGTCCGCGTGAGAATGAGCCAGAGGGTGCCGCACAGAGTCAGAACCGTCGATTTCCCAAAACCACGGGAGAGGGCTCGGGTCATCTTCACCGGATCCCGTTGTCGGCCCCGTAGTGCCTGGATGTCTTCGATCAACGCTTTCTGCTGGGGGCCGAACGGGCTTCCAAAGTAGTGCCCGAAGTAATGGCGGAGAAAGAAGTGAAACTGCCCCCGCTTTCCCGTGGCCCGGCGCCTGCATAGGGATTTCTCCCTGTTCGCCGATTCGGCGACCTGTCCCGCATATTCCTGTTCCACTCTCCGGAATGCCAACTCCAGAACCTGCGGGGGGAAGCGATTCAGCCCGGAAGATCCCAGCTCTGAGAGGATCCTCTGTCTAATTGACTGATTCGATGCCATGCTTGGATAGGATGTTGGCCATGATTCCAGCGGCCTCCTGGATGGCTTTTTCTCTGTCCGCCTGTTCGTCCGTCACGTAGAGCAGGCCGGTGCGCTCCAGGTAGCGGAGGGCAATGGCATTATCCTGGGGGCTCTGTCGTTCAAAGGATTTCCGGAGTGCGGCCCTGGCCATCCGTGCAGTGATCCTCGCCTCGGCGAGGAGGTCCCCATCCTCTTCATCCAGAAGGAACTTCACAGCTTCGATGAAAGCGGTTTTCTTCCTCCAGCGGTAGAGGGTCTTCCTGTCTATCTGCAGGGACTTGGCGATCTTCTTGAAATTGATCCCAGAGGCAACGAGCTCCGCTGCTTTGGCTTCCGTTTCCTTTAGTCCGGGAAAGCTAAAAGGCTCGGCTTTCTTCGCCGTTTTCTGCTCTTTCTTGGTTGCCCGCTTTGGCTTGCTTGTTGCACTCTTGGCGGCTGTCTTAGCTCCCTTTCTTTCCTTTGCCGACGAGGCATCCGGTGGGGCATTTGGGGCACTCTTGCGGTCCCTGTTAATCTGATTCCGTACAGACTTCTCTTCCGTTCTCTTGGCCATGACTACTGCAAGGATTATCCAAATCCCGGTTATCGGACAGTGAGGAACCAGAGAGAAGCAATCCTGGCAGGGATAGCAGCCTACCTCTTCTACTGAGGGGAGCGAGCCTGATCTTCTTGGTGAGTGCGGCTTGCCTTTGGTTGGACGAAAAGTTCGCTCGGGATAAAGAACGGACTATCTTTGGCCAGTTCCGTTTGAACTGCAATGTCTCTTGCTTGGTCAGGATGCGTGTTTCTCAGCAATTCTCTTACGATCGAGGCCTTCGGCCCTGGAGTGAGATCTTGAATTACTACCCTTTCCAGTTCTTGCATTGAGGTAAGAATTTCTCCATCGATTTGCCGGTTGAAGGAGGGGAAGGAGTATCCTATTACAACAAGAATCTCGGTGTCGCCAAATCGTTGCAGGTCGAGAGCCTCTGGGCGACTCCATGCGAAACGGATTCTCGATTGTCCTGATCTCCCGTTGGCCAAGAGGCTTTCCATCAGATTTGAAACCGCATCAACATGACCTCCCCCTTCAGATATTATTTGAAAGGCTGCTGGTTCTCGCTGCAGCGAGAGTAAGTGCCCCGAAGAGCCGTTGATCTTATGATAAACGGGAAAATCAGGAATCCCGGGTCCCGGTGGGATCGGGTTTGGAATGCCCGCCTGAGAGCAGAAAAGGCTCTTTCCGGCGGCGGGCCCGAGGATCTCGCCAATCGCCATCTCAAGTTGAATATCATAATTCCAGGAGAGAATCTTGACTTCCTGAGGGAACCATACCTTGCCGGTCCTGGAGTCTCTGGTAGCAAGTGCTGAAATCCATTGGTAGTATCTCAGATCAACTCGGTTATGTGCTTGGGCAAGGCTGAGGGCGAAATCCAGCGTTCCACTTAGATCAACCAGAGGGGCTTCCAACCCTCTGAGACTCAGGTATTTTGCATAGGTATCCGGGGTCCCAAATTCGATAGAAAGGCGCGCAGTCTCCTCAATGTCTCGTAGAAGTTTCTGGCTGACTTGCTCCAATGTGTCTCGTGAGGCTGATTTTTCGATCAACTGCCTGATTGCCGGAAACTCTCCATGAGCTTCGCGCCCATCTTCAACTTCACTGTATTTGGCTAAGTAGGATCTGGGAGCGTCCTTCGGAGCTGCGAGGTGCCTCAAGAATTGTGCTAGCCCATTCACCGTTGGCACGGCCCCCGCGCTGGCACCGGCGCCCAGAAGATAGGTGATTTTTTTTCCCATGGATTTTTCGTCCCCCTAACAGGTGTCCCCTGGAATGAACTGTCAGAGTCGCTCGATTGTAACGGAAACGCAACCATTCTGTGGGCGTGCATTTCCTCGGTAAAGATGAAGTTCGGAAATCTGAGAGTCATCCGAGTAGAGAACATCATTCCCCAGGGCGTCCAGTAGCGCCTTCAGGGAATTGTCTATGTCTCTCTTGCGCCGGTCCGGTGGGAACAGAATGGCAATGACCCTCAGAGGATCTGGATCCTTGAAGACGTGGCCCCTGGTCTTGGATAAGACGGAATACCGGACCGCTTCTTTATAGCTCCGGCCCCTTGCAGAGAGGACCATTTTCCCACGGTATTTTCTCCAGTAGGTATTGACCGTGGGCGGGTAGGGAAGGTCCAGTGATATGCGTTTCCGCTTCGCCATTCAGCGAGCCTCCAGAGCTTCACATCTCCGCTCAAGATATTCGATATAGATGGCGGCAGAAGTCGCCCAATCCTCCAGCTCATCTCTCGTTGGCTCTGCCGGGTACCGCTGGGCGTACAGTGTTTCCAATGGGCCGGGATTTCCTGGAATAAAGCCGTGAATCTTATACCACCCAACTGGCAGGCCGAAAATGAAGTCCCCCGATAATTTCTCAATGCGACTCTCTTTACGATTAAACCGGGCCACGTTAAACGAGGTTTGAGACTTTCCGGAATTCAGCTCTTCTCCTCCAATGACAGACTCTACAATAAAAGGCGTGCCGTTCCGAGGAACTGACTTGATGAGAAATCGTTCCGATTCTCTCGGCTGAAGCTCCGGGTCAAAGCCTGCTTCTGTCAAAGCCAGATCTATTGTCGCGGCCATCTACGGTTCCTCCGGAATGGGAATGTCATGTGCAATGAGTAAATTCTCAAGCTGGGCGATGCGTTTTCCCTGCTTTAGGCTACCGGGAAGGTCGGGGCGTTCATCTTCCTCCGGCATTTTCCCGCATCGTGGACAATAATTGCCTATCAGAGAAGGCTCCTTGGCAGGCATGCCACTGCCTCCTTGTGGTGGGTTTGACATGTTCCCTGAGCCTTTTGGTTGATATCCATCGCTACCCATCATTCCCATCCTTCCAGAATGCAGCGAATGCCAATAATTACCAGAGTCGTTATGCCGCCGCCAATGGCCCCTCCCAGGGCCGCGTATGCTATTGTCTCCCAGATCATTTCAAGTATCCTCCCTGCGTTGCGTTATCGTAATTCCCGGACTTCTTCGCGGTAATCCTGAACCTGTTGTAGAATTGAGTTCGCAGCTTCATACATTCCGGCTTCCACCTCCGCCAGGTAGGATTGCGAGATCCCGAGAGCGTGGGCAAGACCGGACTGGGTAAGCCCGAGCTGCTTGCGGATGGTTCGGATCTCCAGGCCGGTTGCGCTGTAACGTGAGTCCCGCTCCCAGTACCGTGAGCGCGCTTTCTTTAAGCTGTCAGAGAGGACTGCCTGCATCTTATCCGGACCGGAATTGATCTGCTGGCTGTGCAGGGATACCTGGCAGATGTAGAGTCCGTCTCCGGCGTCGATCAGGTTCACCTTTGCCTTGCGGTATTTTGAGCGCCATTCCTGGGCGACCATTTCCTGCGTGACCTTTTCGCTCGTTTCGCCACGGATGTAAGATAGATCCTTGAGGACGGTGTTCTCGGAGATCCCGATTTCCGGTGCAATCTCTCTCACTCTCTTTCGGGTTATTCGGGCCTCCAGGTCCCAGAACTCCGGCGCGATTCTCTCATAGATGCGGTTGCGGATCCTGCGAGTAACCGACTGCCGACCGGTATTGGATCGAATGAGTTTTCCTATGCTGCCTTTCAGCGGGATGTCTCGGATCTTTCCCGGGATCGCGGTCCACCCGAGAAGTTTGCAGGCCTTGACCCGTTTGTGTCCGGAGATAATATATCCTTCACGGTTTACGAGAATCGGCTCTTCCAGGCCATCCCGGGCAATGGAAGCGGCCAGGTTCTTGATGAATTGTGAACTGGCCTTGAATATGTAATTGTCTGGATGCTCTTTGAGATCGGCGATATCCAGATCCACGACCTTCTCGGTATGGTGGCTCTTCAATGTGTTCTGCCTCCCATACCCGGTATTCTTCTGATTTTTTCGTTTATCGGGCAATGTCTCGACTGGCAATGTTCTTCACTCCTTCCTAAATCTCAAATTCCTTGCCGCAGTTCCAGCACCGGTAGGTATAGAAGTGCGCAGGCCATCCGGTGCCACCTTTATGGACCGAGTAATCATGGAAGTCTCTCTTGCCGGTTGACGCTTCGCAAATCTCGGGAACTCGGGCGATACCCAGGTATAATCGAACCCACTTAAATGCTTTATTCATCACTGCTTTGCCCGCATCCAGGATCCGCTTTCTTATGCCGGTGTTCTCTTCCGGAAAATAAGGAGGGACCCCATATAGCCTGGCGTAACCATTGAGACGTTGTCGTTCTTGTCTCCACCGAAGGACCCTCCCGGACAAGGCTGCAATGGTATAGAGCGCAGATGCGGATAGTAAGCCGAGGGCGAACAAGAGCTGGTCAACTGGCATTGACTGCCTCCGCGTCTTCCCTGGGTGAGAGTCCGAGGTCTACCTTTGCCCGGCGCAACATATCGCCCAGGTCTTTCGCCCGGGGATCGCGCTTGTTGTCTATGTCCGCGCAGGCATCCGCGTGACCCCAGCCAACTCCGTAAATGACCGCTTTGGCTATCTGCTGTTCCAGCCTATCCAGGCACTCCGTCGTCGGGTAGATTCCTTCCGGCGAAGGCGCATCGAGCATTTCACTGACGATCCTTGAAAGGTC
>PBUB01000009.1 GCA_002729885.1 Spirochaetaceae bacterium | reverse complement strand
GAACCCTGCAGTACCATCGGCGATGAGGGGCTTAACTTCTGTGTTCGGAATGGGAACAGGTGTAACACCCTCTCTATTGGCGCCAGCAAGGACAGAGTGTTTGGCCCGCCGGCCCGGTCAAGCAAAAATAGAAAAAAAGTTACCCTCCGGTGCCCATCAATCCGGGCTTTACGGTCACCACTGCTTTTTCAGGTTTGGGTCGTGAACCCCTCCAGGAAGAGAATGTCCGGCAAGAAGAAGCTACTGATTGGAGTTTCCGGACTCATATTTCTATTCGTCGTCGTTCAGCTCATCGCTCAATTCTTCCCCGGTTTTATCCTTCAGGTCATGTATCGCTACTATGCCTTTCAGGCAAACGTGGAGGAGCGAAGCATTGAAATCGATGGTTATGAAATCCCCTACTATAGAGGGGGCGAAGGACCTCCGCTGATTCTCATCCATGGCTTTGGAGATAGCAAGATCAGTTTTCTGCAAAGTGCAAAGCATCTAACGTCCGACTACGATGTCATCATGCTGGATGTTCCCGGGTTTGGAGATACAGAGCAAAAAGATGGCCGGATCTACTCCATCCGAAATCAGGCCGAAACATTGCATGCATTTCTTCAAAAGCTTGAGCTGGATTCCGTATTTCTGGCCGGAAATAGCATGGGAGGCCATATCAGCGCAGCATTCACTTTGATGCATCCAGAACAGGTGAGAAAACTCATTCTGATCAATGCGGCAGGCCTGCGAGTGGATGATCCTGTGCCCTATAAGCCATCGGAAGCCCCTCTCAGAACAGTGGAAGATTTTGATAAATCTATTGGCGAAATGTTCAAGCAAAAACCCTGGATACCGCAGGCATTCAAGGTGCACTTCGTTGAAAACTCGATGAGGAATTTTTCCTGGCTGAATCGCATGCGCCGGGACATTCGCGAAGGAGAGGATTACATCCTGAACCAGAGAGCGAAGGATATTACAACCCAGACTTTGATTCTATGGGGAGATTCCGATACTGTAGTAAGTCCGGCCCATGCCCAGGTTTGGTCCAGACTGCTACCAAACTCTACATTGATCATTCTGGATCAGACCGGCCATGCTCCCCAGTATGAAAGACCGGAAGACACAGCCAGGGTGCTCAAAAGCTTTCTACTTTAATTTCCACTTCTTCGCCGGAACCGGCCAGGGATTCCTCCGGCGATTCAGCGAGAATCGCCGGACCCGATAATGCTGTTGAGCGAGCTTATTGCTAGCCCATCGGGGCATACTTTCCGCCTTTCTGTCTTCTGCGAACTACTTTGTCTTCTGGATGAATTTGCAGAAGAAGCAGCCAGTCATTGTCCACCAGATCGCGCACTACTTCATGCTTCTGAATGATGGATTCGATGGCATCTTCAGGGGCCTCGATAAACACACTCAATCTAAGTGGCTCATGCACCAGGCGCTCTCCATCATGGACGGATTGAAAAGGCAATCCAACTCTCAAATCTCCGCCATTGCCGGATTGAACCCGGGTTTCGCATACCAGATTGTGCAGTAGTTTTGACCCGGAACCGTATACGTCCGGGGCCACCGACGATGCGTAATACTGCATATTGATCCAGTTCGTTACTACCATCGGTGCCGTCATGATGAGCTCCAGACTCTGAAAGCCATCATCCCTGGACCAGTCGTAATCATGCAAAAAGGAGCGACCATGCAGATTCATACCTCTGGTCCTTTCCCTGGGCGCCACGATGAACGATGCATTTCCGGTAAGCCCCCATTCTGGTCGAATTTCGGCCCAGTTTCTGGGTCTTCGATTGAAATGAGGATCCAGAACCGCCGAGCGTGCCACGCTTCGCTCTTTGCGGGCCTTCCGGGAAGCCAGATCCATGGTCTTCTGAACCTCTTTGACTTCTCTTTTTCTATCTTCTGGAACGCGATGTAGATCCAGGATATAGATGTTGTCTGTTACCGTCTCATGTATTGCAGGAATAAACAATGTGGCATCCGGAATGCGAATTCCCTGCCCGGCCAGCTCAGATCGGACCTCTGGCTCATTTAACAGAGATGCCAGAAGCCTGGCGTTGATATCTCCTGCATGACCGCCACAGGCCCCGCAGTCCAGGGAAGAACCAAAAGCGTTGTTTGTGGTATCCGCACCATGGCCCACGAGAAACACAAACTCCGCCATCCTGTCCAGAAGACCCATGTGTCTCAGAGGTCCTTTTACAAGGTCTGCTTTTTGCGATACTGAAAGAGCCTGACCATCGCTACCCATCAGATTTTTATGATCCGGTATGGTTCTTCGGTCATCGAATCTTTGAGGAAGATTGTTGCCTCTAAATTTTCGCATGAGCGAATGGAAGGTCTGACGCACTACCTTTTCCACAGACAGAAGCCCGAACAATTCCACAAATAGAAATGAAGAAAGAGGAGCTTTGCGAAGATTACGAAAGTAGCTCAGAATCATTCCTGTGTTTAACGATTTTCTACCCACGCGAGCATTCTTTCTGGGCTCTTCCGTTGCTACGAAAGCTGGCTTTAGAAGCACTGGAAGTCGACTGGCTGGATGCTTTTCGCTGATCTGCTTGTAAGCGAAAGGAAGCCCGAAGAAGCCTGCAAAACCGATGGTACGCAATGCTGGTTCTTCCGCCTCCAATCTTCTGCGAATCACCTCCGAGCGAACATCGATGCAAAATGCCATCTGATATCTGGGCGGTTCCTGCCCCGGCGCTGCATCCACAAAGCCAGAAGCAACCCTTTTCTGAAAGGATCGTTCCTGCGCGCACTGCCATACATAATGCAATCGATAGCCATGCACCATCCGATCGGATTTACTGCCCAGCTCATTGTAGGAGGTTTGCCAGAAGGAAAGTGCCGGAGCAAAGTCTGTATCCTGGGAAAAGCGAAACAATCCGTAATCATACAGGACCCGTACAGCCAGCAGATCCAGCACCGAACTTCTCCTGGCCACATCGTAGCCCAGCGAAGTCTGCCATTCCATATACTTGAATTGCGAAGCCCATCCCAGAATAGAGGCCAGCAAGCGCTGAAGATACATTTTCTGCGCTTCCGCCGATGCCAGACCCATCTGCTTCAAGGCTCTTTCAATGGCTTCCCCGGCCGTAAGATCGGTTAGTTCGCGAACATACTGGCGAAAGCCCGTGGCGCCGTAGGCTTCCATGGATCGGTCAAACTGGATGGCCTCCGTAAAGGCATTCCAGAAATCTCCGTTTTGACCGGGAAAAGGAGCAAGAGCCTGCTGATCATCCAGATAGGCAGCTACCATCTTTCCCAGATCCTGCTGCACACATCTATGCCAGTACTGATTGGCCTGAATCTGCTCCGCCACAGAGGGATATCTGCGAATCATAGCATCGGTGCCCCGCGAAAGCTGAATCAAATCGTCCACATTTCTGGGAATCTCTTCCCACTCCGATCTATATTCTTCCAGGACGGACTCTATAGAAGAATCTGTGATATTTCCCCGGGCAAACTCCTCCAGGTAGTACTGAAGAGGCATGAGCAGGGAGGCATGGAGGATGGGACTCAGCTCCGTAACCACCTGATAGAATGTCCTGTCCCGAAAGAACCAGAACGGGTTTACAGCAGCAATGCTTTGAAGTGGCCAGGAAGGACTGACCATATTCAGGGTCTCTTCCGGCCTTATAGAGATGCCATTCGAATTTGAGAGATTCGTCTTTAACTCTTCCATTTCAAGCGCCTCCTCTGGACATCAGGGGTGTATTCTTCTCCATCCATCGATCGGATAGAGCGGAGAAATATCCTCCATTGAGCAAAAACACATACAGCCTGCGAGTAATGCGGTCTCCCCTCTGTAGAGACCGGGTAAGCAAGAGCCCAAGAAAGAACAGGAATGCAGCCACCATACTTGCGATAAAGTAAGGCGAATTCCAGCTCTGAGTTCTGTTCTCCGGTACCAGATCTTTGAGATACAGTCCCAGGGAGAATTCCAGGAGAGCATACATTCCCAGAGCCACCAGCATGAGCGTTAGTATGCCGCTCCAGACTCTCAGAAAGGAATATTCCACAGAGCCGCTGCCTGAATTCTGAATCAAACCGAACCAGAGCACTGTTCCATAGATAAAGAGTGCGAAGTGCGCGCCAGAATCAAACTCCAGGGCCCCATAGATGAGTCCTGCCCCGCCAGCCATGGCCAGCAGCATTCCAGGCCAGGAAATGGGCCTGAGCTTGAACCCGGTCTTTCGCGACTCTTCCACCAGAGAACCGGTGGAAAGGAATGCATGAGCTTTGTAGAAGCTATGCGCAAAAATATGAAACAGAGCGATGCTGTATGCACCCAGGCCACAGGCAAATAGCATCATACCCATCTGACTGATTGTAGAGTAACCCAGTTTCTTCTTAATATTACTCTGCGTAATCATGGAAAGTGCGCCATACACAGAAGTTAGAGCACCAGCTACGATTAGCAGCGCCGGCCCCCACTGAACCTCCTGCAATAGCGGGCTGATGCGAATCATAAGAAACCCGCCAGCATTTATGATTCCGGCATGCATGAGTGCAGACACCGGTGATGGAGTGGCCATGGTATCTGGCAGCCAGAAATGGAAAGGAAACTGAGCCGACTTGATCATGGCACCTACCACAAAAAGCAGGATAATTATTTCCATGCGAAGGGAGTCCTGGCGATAGGATGGCCAGGATTCATACATGGCAAAGATTCTTTCAAATTCCAGAGTATGAAAGGTATCAAAAATAAGTATGATACCTGCAATTAATGCCAGGTCTCCGATGCGACTCACCACAGCCTTTTTTTTGGCTGCATTCAACGCTTCCGGCTGATCATTATAGTAGATAAGCAACCTGTGAAGACCATAACTTGTGAGAAGCCAGGCTGCAAAAAGCATCAGCAGGTTACTGGAAAGCACGAATAAAGAAACAGCAAATACAGTTAATAGCAGATACTGATAGTAGTACCACTGACGCTCCTCCCCATCCAGATGTCGTATGGCAAATCGGGCAATGGCCGCCGCCAGAAGCGAAATCATCAGAAATAGTATAGTTGAAAGGGCATCAAACCTGAGCGAAAGAGCTACCTTGATACGCAGGACCGTGAATTTCAGGACCTGTAAGGTCTCCGGTCCCTGAATGAGGACCCAGAAACAGGATAGCAATGCCAGGACCGCCAGGATCCAGAGCATCGCATGCACCACTCGAATACTGATATATCTTCGCATTAGATAAATACTCCAGGATAAGCTTTGCTATTACAGAAACATACGAATTCTATTTCGTCAATAAAAAATCTCTGATTCTGTGGTCCACAGGCCAACCCTGGCCGAGAAATGGAATTAAAAAAGCCCGGAACACCGAACCTCGGACAAAAAGGAATCTGCAAAAGAAAAGATGCAATGAGCAAGGGAAAAGAGAACCAACGGACAATGGCGAAGCGAACAGCGAAAATGAAAAAGGGAAAAGGGAGATGCCGTAGGGCCCCCTGCCTCTGGTAACTCCCGCGAAATCATCGCGAAAGCCCATACTCCCATAGCATAGATAGTAATCAGAGCATGTTCATGGAATGAGAGGGTGGTCCGGCAGTTGCTGAGCAAAAGTGCAGTAGAAGTACTGTATGGCTTGCTTCCTTCTGGTCCAGTGTCCTTTCGTTACCACAACCAGAGAACGAACCTGAGCACTTTGGCGGGCACCACCAACAAACCATACCGTTTGATCCCAGGCTCCGGTCTTTCCATAGATATGAAGTTCCGGCATCCTGGAACGGTCCGAATCTGTCCTGGGCCATTCAATAAGAGGAATCAGCTTCTCTGAATAATCCAGTTCACCTCGTAGCAATCGATCCATAAACTCAAGCTGATGAAGGGCTGTGGTTTTCTGGCCAGCTCCATGAACAATCTCATCCAGCTGCTCCGGCCAGGAAGCAGGCAGCGCTCCGGGAAAGAACTGCATTTCGCCCAGCGCACTTCGAAAGAATGGACCTTCCTTTTCCCGGGCCACAGTGCGAAAATAGTCATTACTGGAAAACAGGAGTGCCTCGGATAGATCAATGGCCCTGGGTGTTCCCTTTATAAATTTATCATCCACGGTTATTTCTCTTTCGGGATTGAATCCATCACGGAGTAGAGCCAGGGCCATGGCGGGCTTGATTGTAGAGGCAGGAGACAGCTCCTGATTGAGCAAAGACAGATTTCCGGTTTTTTCAATGGTGGAACCATCCTTGACCAGCACCAGGAAATCCCGTTCAAAGCCTGAACAGTCCGATGCCGGAATGGAGGCGCTGTATCCACTGCAGCCAGAGAAAAGCAGGCAGAATACTACAGCCAGGACATAATGCGCCGTGTGTCCTGGCCGCCGGCCCCTGACCTGGACCTTTAAGGTTGACCGTAGGCCGGGCAACTTGCAGATTCGAGATGCATCTATGGACTGGCCAGGTTTCATACAGCTTAACTTCCATGCCATAAGCTCCAGCACGGCAACTGCATTTACCCTGTTTGCAAGTCTTTTCTTTCTAATTTCTGTTCCTCGAAGATCGGCAGCCACCATACATCTGGGCCTGGGCCTGATGTTCATTGGAATTGCCAATACGGCCTATATTTTTACCTCTACCGTATACCATCCGCTGGCAGCCTTTCATCGATACCTCACCGTTTGTTTTGTCCCTCTGGCGGCCATCCACTTCGGTCATTTTTTCTGGAACTTTCCCAACAATCCAAATCGAAAGATCGCCAGAGCGGTGCTCCTGATCCAGTGGTCGGCCACACTGTCATTAACTGGATTGTTTATCTTTTCTACTTTGAATGGAGATCGCTGGTTTCGATTTAGCGCGCATTACTGGGATTTCGCTGAATGGGAATTAAGCTCCTATATAGCCAATCTAATCGCACTTTTTGTGCTGATGGTTCCAGGGATTGCCATCTGGAAAATGATTCGCAACGAAAGAAACCTTCGATGGACCATTTTCTGGATGATGCTGGCATTTCTGGCTGGCACCTTGATTCCAGCCATCGCAAATAAACTCAGTCATGCCGGGCGAATGAGTCGAGGGAATTTCCAGGTTCTCTACAACCTCATGACCATTCTGGGTTTCTTTGCCCTGATTGTTATCTACATTAACAAGACACTGGATCGCACTACCTTTCTGGCGAAAATGGTTGGCATCAGCCTGGTTACCATTCTGGTCATCTTTCAATGGCTCAGCTATGCATCCTATCTTCAGGCAGAAAGCGCCTATGACCGTCTTCGCATAAAGGACATGAAGCTTTCCATGGCTACCGGCGAACACTCACCAGATCTCTTATACTTGATAGACTATACTCCGGAAAGTGGAAGCTCCTTTGTCTACCGCACCGGACCACCGGATTTCCCAGAAAGCATTGATGGAATGTTTCGCGTTGCTTCGGCTTTCGAGTCTATGTCCGGTAAGAATCAGGATCGCAGTCAGGTATCAGGCGATCCTGCCGTGCAATCCCTGCCGAATTATTTGCATGGTTACTCCGATTACCTGGATGCAAGCGGCAACCGGGAAAATCCGGAAGAAGACTTTGAGAATCTGCAAAAAGAATTGAGGATTCGCAGAATTCAGATTCGGATGATTCCCGATCGAATGGTGGATCAGCTGGATGCAAATCTGAAAAAATGGGCAGAAAGTGATACGATGCTGCAGCCCTTTGACCGGGCCGCCTATGATGCCTGGAAGGATTACATTCGGGACAACAACAACTCGGTGGATGCGAAAAAACAGGAAATCTTTCGCTACTATCTACCGGTCCATCCAGGGGGAAAGAGATATTATCGAGATCATCCAGAGTACGGACATGTCATCTGCTTTGCACTACCGGGATCGGAAGATGGGCAGTATTACGAAGCCGGTTATTCCTATCTATCCTATCGTCAGGAGCAGATGAATGTAGCCAGGGCCGAACTATGGATGCTACTGGGTTGCCTCTTTGTAGTTCTGGTTGGTTTTCGCATTTTCTTCAAGCAGACTCTCATCGATCCGCTACAGGCATTGATTAGCGGAGTTCAAAAGATCAATTCAGGCGATCTAAAGATCAGGTTGCCGGTGCAGGTTCAGGATGAAATCGGATTTCTTACTGGCTCCTTCAATAGAATGGTGACCTCCATTCGAAGGGCACGAGGTCAGCTTCAGGATTATGCAACAACTCTGGAAGATCGAGTAGAAGAACGAACCCTGGAACTGCAGGACACTGTAAAAAGGATCCAGGAACTGAAGACCAGACAGGATGGAGATTTCTTCCTGACGAGTCTTCTCATACATCCTCTAACGTCCAATCAGGTTCAGAGTCCCCGAATAAGAACCGATATGCTTCTTTTGCAGAAGAAGCGATTCGCTTTTCGAAGATGGACCGGCGAAATCGGCGGAGATTTCTGCAGCGCCCATACAATTGAACTAAGGGGCCGGCGATGCATTGTATTTTTGAATGGCGATGCCATGGGAAAGTCCCTTCAGGGAGCGGCCGGGGCTCTGATTCTGGGAAGTGTATTCGAATCCATTATTCAGCGCACGGAGCTGAGCCGGGAAATCCAGACTCTCTATCCAGAGATGTGGCTTCGCGATGCCTATCTGGAGCTACAGAAGATTTTCTGCACATTCGATGGATACATGATGGCCTCCATGGTTCTGGGTGTTGTAGAGGAACACTCGGGACTGATGTATTTTCTGAATGCGGAGCATCCCTGGCCTGTACTTTATCGAAACCAACAGGCAACGTTTCCTTTCGCAGAACAGGAGCAGATCATCCACAAACTTGGTATTCCAGGGGCCGAGCGAAAGCTCAGAATTTATACTCTTCAGTTGCTACCAGGAGATATCTTCATTTCCGGGAGCGATGGAAGGGATGATCTGATCATCGGAAAAGATGAAGAAGGAAATCGAATCTACAACATGGATGAAAGTGCCTTTCTAAGTGTTGTGGAAGAGAGCCAGGCGCAACTTCCTTCTATACAGAAGAATCTGGAAGAGCGAGGGCAGTTATCCGATGATCTGTCATTGCTTCGCATTGAACTTCAGGGACATCTTCCGTCTCCCAGGCTGGATCTGCCCTCCTCGGCAAGAGAACTAAAATCCACCGATTCCGGCAGGTACGAATCCATTCTACTGGAGCGATTAGCCGAAATTCAGAAAGCCGGAGATCCAGTTCCTTCGGAAATATACAGGGAGCTGTTTGAAATGTCCTTTCGCCGGCAGGATTACGAACAGGCAGCCCGATGGAGCGAAGAATGGATGATGAGACAATCAACAAGTACTCGCTATATCTACCTTGCCTCCTATGCACTCAAAAGAGCAGATCGCATTGAGGAAGCTAGAATCCAGGGAGAAAGGGTACTGCTGCGAGATCCCTTTCATGCAAATAACCTGGTGAACCTGGCAGATATCTACAGAATGCTGGGCCAGGTGGACCGAGCCGAGCAATGTATTGAGCGGGCTCTGGAACTGCGGCCCGGGCATAAAAGCGCAGAACTCATTCAAGACGCTTTAGTGCAGCTAAGAGCTGAACTCTAGAGCGGTTTTCTCAACGCTACCTTGCATCGAGACGGTGAATTGACTCAATCTGCCGCTTATTCCAGTCATCTTCGCTGAACGGTGTGGCAAACCAGGTTTCCAGAATTTCGGCTGCAAGTGGTTCCGATGTCTTTCGCATGCTCAGTGCCAGAACATTTGCATGGTTCCATATCCTGGCTCCTCGGGCGGTTTCTGCATCTGCACAGAGGGCCGCGCGAATTCCCTGAACCTTGTTGGCCGCGATTGTGGCTCCGGTTCCTGTCCAGCACATGACAATCCCTTCATGGAACTCCCCGCTGGCGACTCGCGCTGCCGCTTCCGAGGTAACGTCCGGCCAATCCTTCTCTTCGCCAGGGCCCGGACCTATGTAGAGGCATTCATGTCCTGCCTTCTGTACGGCTTCTCGAATGGCCGGAACCAGATTACCGTAGTCATCACTGGAAAAGATGATTCGCATATTACCCCCTGTTAGAGCCTACTGCGAATCCTTCTTTGAGGCAAGCATTAGATTCGAGGTGCCCTTTCTATAGTTGTAACCAATTCCAAACGGTAGCGGTTCCGCTGACTTTACATAGGCAGAACGAAGATCAGCCTGATAACGTTTTCTAAACAGTGGAATAGGACTTGTATAGGTACCGTACAGAGTGAGATTCCACTGCGCCGGTGAAAAATATCCATAGGGGATCCCTGAATCCGTCTGTAGAATATGCTTACTCTCTTCCAGAATCAAACCTCGAATTCGATTGAAGCTTGCGTAATGCATTAGATAGGATGCCGCCTTCAAATAGGTAACCACCCCCTGCTGCTTTTGAATGAACGTATGCAGCCGTTTGTTACTGGAATAAGCAGAATCAGAAACATCCAGAGAGAAATAGATCACCTCCTGAGGAGCCGCGCTCTCAGACTTGCGAAAGTACACTCGAATGCCCTTCACCGGGCCCTGATAGGCGGGCGTATTGTTGGGCGCAGAAACCGTAACCAGGTTTCCGGAAGCATCCAGTTCTACATAGTCCACTTTCAATACTTCATTTCCGGATCGAGCGATGAAGGACAGAATTAACGGAGCGGCCCCCATGCGACTGCGAATCAAGTCCACCTTCATATCGTTGGTTCTAAAGAAGGACCACTCCAGAACCGCAAATAGAGATTTGCGAATCAGAGTTAACATTTCTGCTGTTTCCTTCTGATTCATGTTGAGCAGGTCCGGCATTACACCTGGAGGCTCCAGACCAAAATGAATGTATCGATTGGCATTGGGGAAGAATGTAAATGCATGCAGGAAATCCGGCCCGCCAAATGGATAGAATAGCGTCTCTGCATCGCTTCTTGCAGCGGTTAGCTCTCGGGAAGCCCAGGAACGCATGGGATCCAGCCGCTGTGGCTCGAGCTCGGACCATCGTCGTTCAAAGAACTGCCTCTGGGCCCTAAAGTCGGCCAGGTTTTGAAGGGAGGCAGGCAGTGCAGCGTTCTCCACTGGAAGCCCGGAAATATAGCGGGCTACAGTGTCCGCCGTCAAGTTCACCTCGGGCGCAGCCTGTAGAGAGACGATAGGAGTCCCTAATATTAGAAGAAACAGTGAAGTAATGAAAGACCTTCGATGCATGCTTCGTTTTCTCTCTCTGGACTGCCGCGTAAACCGTTTTCGAGCCTTTGCGTCTGGCCGAAGCTGATTCACCCGGGGAAAATGAATGACCGCATGCCCGGTACATGGCTCCCTGTATTTGTGCGACCGGCCTATTTCATTCTGGGAACCATTCTCCCATTTTCAGCTTTCTTTTTGCCTCTCTTTCGGCCACTGACATCCACCGGTCAGATTGCACTTTTCTTTGTAACGTCGGTGCTTGCAGGCCTGATTCCTGCCGTGGAATCGGTACGTCCCAATAGCCGATTTCGCATCCTGGATCCCATAGCCCTTTGGTTAATATTTACAGGTCTGGTACTCATGCTCTTCTTTGCCGGTCCCGAGAATCTGGCCGCAGCGGTACAGAGTAATATACGGATCGACTCTATGGAATACAGTCGGGTATTCTGGAAAGATGCAATCCCATACGCGCTGAGTGTACACGGCTTCGTAGATCTTATAGTTACATTTGGTCTTGCCCTGGGCGTTCGTCGTCGCAGATTTATTATTAGAAAAGCGGCGGCTCACGAAAATATGGCCTTTCGCCTCCAGGAAGTAAGAGAGAAGGCCGGCAAGCCCACTGGATTCTCCGAGTTCTTCTACAAGAAGCTAATGAGCAAGACCATTGTATTTCTTGGCGAGCGATTCGATATCATTCACTATTCCATTTCTGCATTTACCCTGTCGCAAAGAAATGCAGTATTTTTCTTTGATTTTCTTGATGCAGAGGAAGACCAGAGCCACTGGCCGCGTAGCATTTCTGCAGAGCAGTTTCTGCACAATCTCTGGCAAACGTCCGTTTTCCAGGGAAAGAGCCTTTATTACATTCAAAGACCGGGAGAAATGGACTTTGCAACCATAATGTCCAAAAACGATGAAGCCCATCCAGTGAGCGATTCAGAGGCCGCAGAGATAATTGGCGATCTAAATGTTCGCTATCCGTTGCTCGAAACAAGTATTCCATCGGCGAAAGAAATACCCAATGCTCTGGAAAAGGATTGTCGCGTTCTGGAACTATTCCCTTCCCCCGGGAATCGAGACCATGGCCAGGTGTGATCGGCGTAGCGAAGAATCATAAAAGTGAAACTTCAAGACCTATAATCAGATTCGGAGATTTATTCATGGGACCGGGAGACCTTAGCGACCATCGCAAGGCCTGATACCCGGGACAAAGCGAAATGGCTATCGGCGAAGCCAACCTGTAATACAATATCGATCGGAAAAACAGGGCAGTACTTCATGCTCCAGTTCCGGTGCATAGAATACGACCAGTCGGCCTGCCACGGGCTCAATATCGAGATAGCATTCCTGCCATTTCAGCACATCATTTTCACTGGAAACAATAATTTCCTTCCTGGATTCCGGTATACCGGACGCCCCGGGATTGCTGGAAGGACTGGCCTTCCCTGGATCCCAGTAGATGCGAAGCTGGCCTCCTTTCTGTTTTTCCCAGTTTTGATTTAGATAGAGAATGAATGTTATGATTCTTCGATTCTTCCCTCTAAAGTTATCTATGTGACGGCGATAATAACTACCTGGACGATACACCGAATAGAAAGCTTCCCAGTCCTTGAGTCCCATATAGTATTGTTGATTTAATCGGGACTGAAGCTCTTCGATAAACGAAAGCAACTGGCCGAATGCGTCCGGCGGATCTTCCGGATCCAGCCATATCAATTCGCTTTGCCGGATTTTCTTTTGCACCTCGGCGGAAGCCCCCACACCGGCATCCTGGAATTCTCCCAGCTCCCGTCGGCGATCAAAATCCTGGATCAGACGGTTACAATACCCATCCTCCAGGAAATTCTCCAGGACAAAGAATCCCCTGCCCTCCAGGGCCGAGATGTGGCCGGACCAGTCAATTGTAGCTGTCACAGATTCGAAAAGGAAGAGTCCAATTGAATAAGTAAACTCAAATGCAGGAGCGATGAAAAAAATGCATTGCGCCAATTTGCCGGAAACGAGGCTTCATTGATCGGCCCCTGCGGCCCCCGGAGTCGACCGAGAGCGGGATCGAGCACCATTCTTTAGATGCTGATGTCGACGAAAGAGCTGCCGACTCAGAAGAAATAGAGCAAAGGATACCATAAAAACCAGCACCCAGATCAGAAAGGAAAGATCCATGGAGCCGGGAACTCCCGGAAATAGCAGATAGAGAAGGAACCCCAGAGCTCCTCCCAGCAATCCGGCCGGCAGGGTAAAGGACATACAGTCCCGCAGCGAGTCCTTTCTGGCCATCTTGAATCCCCAACCCAGGCCCAGGGTAGCAGGAACCATGACATACATTCCCAGAATCTGAAAAAATAGATAAGCGGGTGCTTCCGCTCGAAGGAGCGAAAAAAGAAAGGCGGTATGAATCAGTAGCTGAGAGAGAATCAAGCTACCTAGATACAGAGCTGTCCAGCTAATCGGTGCCAAACCGGGTCATACTGCGACACGGACTCAAGATCGAAAGCGAAAAAGGATTTCAATTTCTACTTTTCTACAGAAACGGAATCTGCAATGTGGAGGCCTACCATGAAACGCTTCATTAAGAAAATCCTGATCCCTGTGGATGGATCCGATACCTCAAAAAAGGCTCTGGAGATGGGCCTGGCCATGGCAGAAGCCGCCGGCGCCAGTGTTACCGTGCTTGAAGTAATAGAAGAGTTCGGCCCTCTGCCCGGTTACTACGAAGCCGCTCCTGCCGGTGCCAACCGGGTCCAGTGGGTAGCAGAACAGAGATTCGAAAAAATTCATACCCCTCTGGACAGTACCAACGTTCCCTGGGAAAGAAAAGTGGAAGAAGGCTACGCCGCAGAAACCATCTGCAAAATAGCGGAGGAAGGAAACTTCGATCTAATTATGATTGGCAGCCGTGGACTGGGAGTTCTGGGCCGATTCCTGCTGGGATCTGTTTCGGATCGAGTGGTTCATCATGCACCCTGTAGCGTAACTGTTGTTAGATAACAGAAATCGCAGTCATTCGTATTCAAATTCAGGAGGAATAAATGATTAAAGTTGGAATCAATGGCTTTGGCCGCATTGGCCGAATGGTTTTCCGAGCCGCATACGAACGAGGTGGCTTCGAGATAGAAGGCATTAACGATCTTCTGGAACCGGATTATATGGCCTATATGCTGAAGTATGACTCAACTCATGGCCCTTTTAAAGGCACCGTTGAGGTGGATGGCGACAATCTGGTAGTAGACGGAAAAAAGATCCGCGTTTTTAGCGAGAAGGATCCAGCTTCCCTTCCCTGGAAGGATGTAGGCGCCGAATACGTGGTGGAATCCACCGGCCTGTTCACCAAGCAAGAAGCAGCGGAAGCTCATATTAAAGGTGGAGCCAAAAGAGTAGTTATTTCTGCTCCTTCCTCCGATGCACCCATGTTTGTCATGGGAGTGAATCACTCTGAATACAAAGGACAAACTGTAGTTTCCAATGCAAGCTGCACCACTAACTGCCTGGCTCCCGTGGCCAAAGTGCTTCATGATAAATGGGGCATTGCCGAAGGACTGATGACTACAGTGCATGCAGTAACCGCCACGCAAAAAACTGTAGATGGTCCTTCCAAGAAGGACTGGAGAGGCGGTCGCGGAGCCTATCAAAACATCATTCCATCTTCTACCGGTGCTGCCAAAGCTGTAGGAAAGGTTATTCCATCACTGAACGGTAAACTTACTGGAATGAGCTTTCGCGTACCAACAGCCAATGTTTCCGTAGTGGACCTTACTGTGCGTCTGGACAAAGGCGCGAAATACGAAGATATCTGCAAAGAGATGAAAGCACAATCCGAAGGAGCTCTAAAAGGCATCCTGGGCTATACAGATGAAGCTGTAGTAAGCATGGACTTTCTCCATGATGCTCGCACATCCATCTTCGATGCAGATGCTGGCATTCAGCTCTCCGATAACTTTGTAAAAGTGGTAAGCTGGTATGACAACGAGTGGGGATACTCCAACAAGGTTCTGGATTTAATCCAGCACATGAGCACAGTAAGCTAAGCTACTGGCCCCATTTTCGTAGAAAAGCCCGGGGCTAGCTCCGGGCTTTTTATTTTCTCGGCTCGTGTGGCCCGGGACCGGCGAAAAATTAGAAGGATACCGGGAGCAATCGGGCAACTCTACGAAGAAAGCGAAACGATGTTAATAGTAAATTGAGAGACTCGACCCAGGAATCAGAACGATGATGGGACGAATGAGAACTAATAATTGAGAGGACATGATGGCAGGATTTGCAAGAAAAACCATAGAGGATGTAGACGTTAAATCCAAACGAACTCTGGTTCGCGTGGATTTTAATGTACCGGTCAAGTCAGGTAAGGTCACCAACGATAAGCGATTACGAGCCACTCTACCGACGTTAAGATACCTGATTGAAAATGGCGCGAAGATCATCCTGATGAGCCACCTGGGCCGCCCGAAAGGTCAGGTTAAGCCCGAGTTTTCATTGGAGCCTGTTAAGGAGGCACTGAGCGCTTTACTGAGAGAAGAGCTGGGAAAAGAGATAAACGTAGAATTCTGCAGCGAAAGCATCGGACCCGAAGCGGAGAAGATGGCTCAGCATGTCAAAGAAGGGGAGATTCTGCTTCTTGAGAATGTTCGCTTCCATGCCGGAGAGGAAAAGAACGATCCGGAGCTTGCAAAGTCCCTGGCCAAACTGGGCGAAATCTACGTTAACGATGCGTTCGGCACAGCCCATCGTGCACATAGTTCTACCGCCGGTGTAGCGGATTATCTGCGGCCTGCAGTATGCGGATTGCTTCTGCGGGATGAACTTGTCTATCTGGGAGGAGCCATTACGGATCCGGCCAGACCCTACGCTGCTATTATTGGTGGGGCGAAGATCTCAGGAAAAATCGATGTAATTGAAAACCTGCTGCCCATTGTAGATAAACTGCTCATCGGCGGAGCCATGATGTTTACCTTCTTCAAAGCCAAGGGCATGGAAACAGGAAAATCCCTGGTAGAAGCGGATAAAGTGGAACTGGCCAAGCGATTGCTGGAAAAAGCAGGAAGCAAACTGGTACTCCCTGTAGATACGGTGATCAGCGATGCTTTTAATCCGGAAGAAATGAGGGCAGGAAAACTGGATACAATCCAGGTAAGCGATATGACAGCCAGTGCCATTGGCCTGGATATAGGTCCAAAAACCATCGAAGAATTCTCTGGCATACTCTCCGGATGCAAGACCATAATCTGGAACGGACCGATGGGAGTGTTCGAAATGGATGAAACCGCTGTAGGCACTTTTGCCGTAGCAGGGGCACTGGCCAGAGCCACAGAATCCGGTGCCACAACAATCATAGGCGGCGGAGATTCAGCAGCCGCCGTAGAAAAGGCCAACCTTGAAGATAAGGTGTCCCATGTATCCACCGGTGGTGGTGCATCCCTGGAGCTACTGGAAGGAAGGACTCTTCCTGGCGTGGCAGCCCTGGACGAAAAATAGGACTTTAATCTTTCTTCAGCCTTCTGGAATGCCAGAAGGCTGAAGATTCAGACCAGAGTCTCATGCCTGGACAAAAAAACGCATTCTGCCGAAAGCATTTCAATCCTGTTTCGCTTTCTGTGGCTTCCGGGATTATCCAATCCAGCTTTTTCAATAACCTGAGCTCAATCCGCCGGAAATCCAAAAATCCTGGTCCGGAAGAACTGCCCTGAAAACTTAAAGCGGCAGCACTAACTTTCATTCAAAATTCTGCCATTGTGCTTGCAAGATAACTCCTGGTTCGCTTCTATATAGTCGAGTCCCGGCTTTGGTTCGACGAAATAACATACTTCTTGTAGCAGCAGTGCTGATTTCGCTTTTCTCGGGAAAGACAGGATTGAATGCGGAAAGCCCGCTCTGGCGCGTGGCTCCAGATAGCATCAGTCCTGCACCGGATACAGTGGACGTTGCAGAAGCCACTCTGGAAAAGAGATACCCGGACGGTATTTCGTCCTGGCAATCCATCAAAGTTCCAGGGGATCTGATTCATTCAGGTATTGGTAACAGCAGTTCCTCTGCCTATTACCGGTTCAGACTGGCATTACCGGAAAAGAATATTCAATACAGTATTCGACTGGGCGAAATCAGCGATCGAGATCAGGTGTACTTTAACGGAAAGCCAATGGCCTCTACCGGTGACTGGGATGCGACGCTACCCCAGGCCTATGACAGAATTCGCATTTATGATCTTCCTGTGGGCCAGGGCCCCGGGCCCCATGAACTTCTGGTTCAGGTCAGAAACCAGAACAACGATGAACTGGGAATCTACAGAGGACAACTGGAAGCAGGACCCTCCAGCTTGATCTGGAAAAAATACTATCTGGAGATGATTGGCCAGATCGCACTTCTTTCAGCATATCTGGTAATGGCTTTGTATTTCCTGTTTCTTTTTGCCAGGCGCAGAGTGGAAAGGGAGTATCTGTACTTTGGCCTGTTTCTGGTTTTTCTTGTAATCTATCATTTCTTTCGCACGCAGCTGAAGTTTGAGCTTCCTCTGGGTTTCTCCACTATGAAGAAATTGCAGTATGCTTCTCTGATGGGCATGGTTCCCACTTTCTATTTTTTTCTGGACTCCTTCTTTCGCCCAACGCACAGAGCCTTTCGCTGGATTCGTTTTGGGCTGACTGCATTAATTCTGATTCCGGTAATCGCATGGAGTCTGATCCTGCTTGCGAACCGGGCCACTGACTGGGAATTCTGGAATCAAAGATTGGTACAGCCGTCCTGGATTCCTTATGTGATGGCCTGCTTTGCAATTCTGGTCACCAACCTGAAAAAGCGCGATGCGCGGCTGATGATTCTTGGATTTATTGCACTTCTGGTCTCCATGATTCTGGATGTATTGCAATCCCAGGCTCTTACCAATCTGCCCACATTAACGCCAATCGGCCTGGCAGTTTTCATTCTGGGCATCGCAGGTGTGCTGGCCAATCGGTTCGTGCGGTTGAACCAGGAGCTGGCCCGTACAAACGAATCCATCCGCAGATTTGTGCCCGCAGGTTTCCTTCAACTTCTGGGCCAGGAAGATATTACTCAAACGTCTCTGGGAGATCAAGTGGCTCTGGATAAGATCGCTGTAATGTTCACCGATATTCGAGAGTTCACTACCCTTTCTGAATCCATGACCCCTGCAGAAAACTTTGCCTTTATCAATTCCTATTATAAACGGGTGGGACCAGTAATTCGCAACCATGGTGGCTTCATAGACAAGTATCTTGGCGATGGTTTTATGGCACTGTTTCCGGACGGAACCGATGCAGCCCTTTCTGCAGCCATAGATATGCAGGAAAATCTGGTTGCGTACAATGCCTTTCGCAATCAGCGGAATTACCGACCCATTGAAGTAGGAGTAGGAATTCATACCGGCCGGTGCATCCTGGGGCTGGTAGGAGAACAGAAGCGCATTGACGGTACTGTTATTTCAGATTCTGTAAACGTAGCGTCGCGACTGGAAAAGCTAACACAGCAACATCGCTGCGTGGCCATTGTATCCAGAGAGGCAGCCAGCGCTCTGGAATTGGCTCACCGATTCAGACTTACGGATCTGGGCTCGGTGCAGGTTCGAGGTCGTCGCGAGCCCGTGGATATTCTGGGGCTGGGAGGATACTCATGAAATATCTCAGAATTCTGGACACCTTTTCCATTCTGGGTTATCTGGCCCTCAGCGTATGGCTTGCATTTCGAATGCTGGATTCATGGCAGGCCCATCCGGATCCATTCCTTCTGCTCTATTGCGGCCTGATCATTGTTTTTGCCTATCTGGCCGCGGATCTACTTTCCGGTATCGTGCATTTTCTGGCGGATAACTATGGCAACGAAACCACTCCGGTGCTGGGACCAGCACTCATCCACCCTTTCAGGGATCATCATGTAGATCCGAAAGGCATTACCAGACATGGCTTTCTGGAGACCAATGGCAACAACTGTCTGATTTGCATTCCTGTACTTCTTGGAGTTCACTATTTATACTCCTGGTTTTCGCCCCGAATCGCATTTCTTCTGGGAGCTGTTGTAAACTCCACGCTGGTGTTTATTTTTCTAACGAATCAAATCCACAAATGGGCGCATCAGGAAACTCCTTCTCCTTTCATTCGTTTGCTCCAAAAATCCGGACTTATACTTTCTCCGTCGCACCATGAGCTTCATCATCGAGCCCCGCATCTGACTAACTATTGTATTACCTCCGGCTGGCTGAATCCTCTGCTGGATCGTACCGGCATTCTAAAGTTCCTTCTTCGCATTTCGGGCAAAGTAAGCTCTGCGCCGGAGGCCGCCAGAACCGGCCACGGACTTCATTAAATGAAATTGTTTACAAAAGTATCCCCGGCGGGCTCACTGTATACATGAATCGAATTATACCAGTTTTTGTTACGCTGATTTTGCTGGCACAATGTGCCTATTTACCGGTACTGAATGGCGGAAGCGAAACCGGGGAAGTTAGCACTCCTTCAGAAACAGCCACTCGCACAGCCCTGTTTCTCGCAGAAGCCAGATTGAAAGGACATTCCATTGCCATTCTGGGTGAAGAAAGCGTTGATGGAGTTCGCCGTTTTTCCGTTCTGAATATTTCCGGAAAAACCATCAGCAAGGCCACCATCAGTTTCTTCGCTCTGGACGAATCAGGAAACAAGATCTTCAACGACAAGTCCGCTGGCAAAGATGCGCTGGAAGAGAACATTGTTATTTCGGAGCTGGAAGGAGAAATCAAATCCGGTGCCTGGGGTGATGTAGAAATCCAGGAAAGCGAACTTCCAGGATGGGACTCCACCAGATTTAGAAGCTACGAAGTCACCTTTACAGATGGTAAGACAGCCCGCTCTCAGGCTCCCGCCTCCGAATACGTCCTGGGCGGAGTGGATGCAGAAGAAGCCAGTCGAGCGCTACGTCTCTACGATGAGCGCAGGAAATAATTACTGCTTCTGATTTCCGGCTGTGGTGCCCCGCGCGCCACAGCGGCGGTTAATTAAATCCCTCCTGCCCGAATAATTAGATCGCAAACAGAGAATTAACGAGCCACCATGAAAGAAGAATCCCATCAGGTCAGCTGGAGAAGCAAACTCTATGAGATTATCTTCCTTTCCAACACCCCTTCCGGAAAGGCCTTCGATCTGATTCTAATAGGGATTATTCTACTCAGCATTTGCGTTGTCAGTCTTGAAAGTGTGACCGGGCTGGACCCTGAATTGTATGCCACCACCAGGATTATTGAATGGGTGCTAACTGCAATCTTTACCGTTGAGTACGTGGCTCGAATCCTTGCTCTTCGAAATCCCCGCCATTACATCTTTAGTTTCTTTGGAATAGTAGATCTTCTTGCTCTACTACCAACGTATCTGGCTCTTTTCATGGCAGGCTCACAGTATTTGATCGTTATCCGGGGCCTCCGGTTGCTTCGCATCTTTCGTATACTCAAGCTGTTTCGCTTCATGGGAGAGGCAAACCTCCTCTACAATGCGATGCGATCGTCCATGCCCAAGATTATTGTATTTCTGATTACCATAATCAATGCAGCCATAATTTCGGGCACCATCCTTTATCTCGTAGAAGGAGAAGCATCCGGATTCACCAGTATTCCCAGAAGTATCTACTGGGCCATAGTAACCATGACCACCGTTGGGTACGGAGACATCTCACCGGCCACACCGCTGGGTCAGACCATTGCAAGCATTATCATGATCATGGGGTATGCCATCCTGGCTGTTCCCACTGGCATTGTTTCGGTGGAGCTGGCACAGGCACAAAATGCAGGTAGACAGGCCATTCACTGTCCGGCCTGCGCAAAGGAAGGACACGATGCAGACGCAGAGTACTGTAAATTCTGCGGCCATGGTCTGGAACGATTCCAGAGCGATGCGGATCGGGAAACCGGAGCCGGCATCTAGCAGACAATGAGCTTATCCAGTTACTCTAATCTGGTCCTGGACGGAGCACTTCAAATTACAATACAGCTATTGAACGGATGAAGCGATCGGTTTCGCAGCATCAGGCAGGAGATAGTACGCGCTTTGCCTTCTTGAAGAAAAAGCCAAAGCCTGCGATGAGTCCAGGAACATGATGCAGCGATCCGAGCACACTGTTTTGATCCCCATGGGAAAGCAGAGGAGTGATGGTTAGCCTGACTTCCTTTCCAGATTTCTTTAGCATGCGATGCAACTGTCTGGATTCCGATGCAGGCACTACTTTATCCTCTTTTCCATGAATGAGGGCCACCGCCGCTTTCAGGTTTTGAATTACACTTGCATTTGTTGCGCTCAGATCATCTGGATTTTGACCTATGTTTCGCCCCCTGTTCTCGATTACGTTCCAGTGAAATCTTCGCACCGTATCGCTGGAGCGAATAGACTCAAATAGGATGCGGATCTCGGGATCCATTCTCCGCAGATAGGCGGGTAATTCAGGGCTACGATAGTGAAAGTAGCTATCTTCGATGGCCAGCTGAATGGCTTTTTCCAGCGAAGGGTTCCGACCGATGGACAGATGCAGATAATTCAATAGCAGAATCAACCGGCCGTATTCATCCACATCCGAATCCACAAACAATCTTTCTATTACGTTGGGAGCGCTGGCAAATGAGCCCAGTGCACAGATGGCGTCTATTCCGTCCCGCACAGCTGGATCGGTGGCAGCAATGAGGCTGATGGTTCCAGCAAAGGATGGAGCGAAAATGCTTAGATGGCCATCCGGGCAGAGAACTGCATCCTTTTGTACGGCTTCAATGAAACTGCGCACCTGCCGAATGTTTTGAACTCCTATGCGATAATTGCAGAGATCGGACATAAACGGCGAAATAACACGATAGCCAATGCCTGCCATAGCCCGATTCAATCTCTGAAACCTGGGATCTCGATTCCCCAGGGGAGCCAGACCATTGATGGTTAGAATGACTCCTCTACATCTGGCAGCCCTGGTTGAGTTTTCGGTGCTCCCCGGCTCATAGACATCGATCCGGATCTCACCATCTTCGGTGGGCAGCAATTCTTCTCTCATGGAATGGGACCGGAACTTTCCGGAAAGCATCTGAAATAAAAATCCAGCGGACATGATGCCAGAGAACCCGCCGTCATGTCATTTCGATGGCAGTCCCATGAAGATTGAAATCTAGCTGGCTTTCTTTCTCCATTCCATGGGTGTTTTGCCTTTGTATTCTTTGAATAGCCGATTAAAGGTAGCCTTGGAGCTAAATCCTGATTCCAGCGCAATTCGCAACACCGGCCAGGCAGCGTACTCGGAGTCCAACAGCAGTTCAGAAGCATGTTCCACTCGAAGACCATTGATGTATCTATAGAAATTCTGGTTCACTCCACGGTTCAGCAGGTAGCTTACCTGATGCCTGCTCCGGCCCAGAAGCCTTGCCAGGCTTTCCAGGGTTAATTCCGAATCCATATACAATCGCTGCCTTTCGATGGCCTGCCTTATTTCCTTCACTTCGCTATCTGGCGGTGCTTCTTCCCCCCCTTCCTCGTTGGCTGACATGCCACCGGAATCTTCTTTTGCTTCGAAAAACAGACTGTCAGACTCTTTCTGCTCGGGACCAACATCCTCGGGATCCGGGTCAGGCGAATCCGAATACACCGGTCTCTGACGCGCCAGAAAAAGTGAGAAAGAGATAATCATTACCAGAAAACCGGAGCCATGAATCTCCTGGTTAACGGATGGTGGCAACCCCCAGTGATGAAACGTGGTGCGATGAATGGCCAGCAAGAGATTCAAAGAAACAAATATGGCCAGTAGAATATAGGCAGAGCCCAGGCTCTTCATTTCGTTGATCTGCGAAAGCTTCTCTGCTACTCGCCGTTTATGTTTTTTTAGAAGGAGAAATATCAAGGTACCATAAATCAAAGTCAGTCCCGGATCAATCAGGGCCATGGGAAGAAATCCGCCCTGCGCTGGCGCCCCGTGAAAGGCAGGCGGCCTGCGAAAATAAGGAAAGAACAGGATAACCAGAAAAAGAAGCAGTGCGGGAAGCCACTCGGCCACGCGAAAATCTTTATCGGGCCTGGTAAGTTTGCGAATATAGAGGTAAAAAAGCGGTCCGTATACAAGAGGGAGAGCCGGCAAAAGTAAAAACCGGGGCACATAGGAAATAAGCCCTGCATTCACAATCCAGGGTTGTAGCAGCGGCCTGAGCATGGCCAGTAACCAGAGATAGGCGATTAAGTCCAGGGTCCTCCTCTTCTCAATGGCAGGACGGGTCAGAATAATGAGCGTTGAGAATATGAGAATGGAAAGACCGGAAATGATGGCAAATTTGGTATCGGGAAACATAAACCATTCCCGGGAAACCTGATCTCAGTTTTCTGCGTGCAATAACCGGATGTCTGCTACCAGACGTCCCAGATCCCCGGAGCCTCTTACATTGTAGATTCCTCTTAAATATCCATTCTGGTCCACAAGAAATGCTTCCTCTGAATGTAGAAAATCCTCCGCCCCTTTTCTACCTTCCAGCATTGTATCGGCGCCAAAAGTCTCCCTTGCCAGAGCATAGATTCGATCCCGATCGCCTGTAAGTAGGTGCCAGTTTCGCTGCTCAATACCCAGTCGGCCTGCATATTTCTTCATCACCGCCGGGGTATCTACGTCTGGAGTGACCGAAAATGAGATCAGAACAATGTCCTTTAGATCCGTGATATCCTTTTGAACCTGTCGAAGCCTGGGCATGGTCATGGGGCAGATTCCATTGCACTCCGTGAAAAAGAAATTTGCCAGATAGATTCGGCCATTTAGATTTTCGCTTCCATAGGCCTTCCTGTTCTGATCTGTAAACTGGAAGCCTGGAACCTTTCTGGCCTTTTCGGGAATAGATTCTTTCTTCCAGACCGGTTGAAAATCTTCGCCTACAAGATAGGGCAACGCGCTGGCATCCCCTTTATCAAAGTTACGAATGGATTCATTGTATTTCTCTCTGGGGTCAAAATCCTGGTTTTCCCTTTTGCAGTTGAACGCCGCCGGGGAAAAAGCAGATATCAATAGCATCGTGACAGCAATGCGAACGAAAACGGGCCCAGGATGTCGGTGTACATCAGTCCCTTTACTGAGCGATTCTGATTTCTTTCGCCCTGGCGCCTGTAATTTCCATGCATCAAATTTGCAGCCTTCGGGAGAGCCCGAATTTACGAACGTCGGCTGAAGTGTTTCTTTATTTCTTTGTCGGATTCTTGATTGCTCTGCATTCATCATTCGCTCCAGCCGGAATCTTGATGCCTTACCACTGCACCGCTTTTTGCACAGGATACAGGATGGCTCATTCCTGGTCTTACTTTTGATTATAGATGATTCTATCCTTTCTGGATTGTTCGATAATCTCTGGTATGGTTGCTTCCACGCCATTGCACAGATCGCTTCCTATTAAACCGATTCTTCCCCGGTTTCCCACCTGCACATAATTCGAATAGATCTGTCCGGTGTAGCGCCAGGTCTTATGACCGATGGGCTTCCCATCCACAAACTGAGAATAGGTATAGAGCTTACCGTTGGCATGCCAGGTAAAGGACTCTCCGTTTTGAAATCCATCCTGATATTCTATGAAAAACTTTCGGTTTCCATCGGGATACCAGCCTTTGTGAATCCCCACTCGCTTTCCATTTTCATGGGGCCGCTCAGAAGCCATGCGACCATCGTTGTACCAGTCATGCTCCACTCCCTGGATCTTACCTTCTACATAGGGAGTCTCTCGCCATCCTCCAGGTAATTCAGTTCGCCTGATTCCGGTGAATGGCTCCCCCTTAAAGAGCATCACTCCTTTATGAATCTCAAACCCCGGATGGGAGTTGGGCACCCCCTGTCTATCCCGGGTGCAGCCAGGGGCCATAAGCAGAATGGCCCCCAGAATGATAATGGAAAACCGCATAGCCACCGCTACCTCAGTTGCCGGACGTTCCTGGAGTCCCGTGGAACTTATTCTTTAAAATCAAATAGCCGCCGGAGCCAGAATCATAGTTCACATGGTAATGATAAATACTTCCATATGTAGTGTGCGAATGTGTATGCCCACCGTTCCCATCCAGGGCAGGGGTCGGAGTCCCACCGGCACCCGGAAGATCTCCGTCAGGCTCATTTCGGCCGAAGATCGGATAACCATCGAGAGAAATACCCACCAGCTCAGATCCATTATTCGTAATCTTGTAAGGCTCCGTGTGGTGATGGTATTGTCCAATGTCCGTTGGATGGCCGTTGGCAGAGTCCATGGTATCCAGTTCATCCGCCAGGGTATCTCCAGGGGCTGCCTGACTGTTGTAAATGGCCAGACCGTTGACGGTAACACCCATTGCGCCGTAGTCCGTAGCGGTCTCGGTGCTATTTCGAGTCCCTTCATTTGGGATGGTCAGGGTAATACTCTGGGAGGAAATAGTGTTTGGGTTGGGTGAATTTCCCGAAGGAAAGTCATTGGTATAGCAACCGGAAATCTGGCTGTAGTATCCATTGGTGTACGGAGGCAGATTACTTGTTTTAAACACATAGTTACTTCCACTGGTCGTAACCGTCATGCACTTGAAGTTGTCTTTGATCCAGGATGGCAGAGAGGAATCATTGTTGGTTACGCAGGAATTGCAGCCTGCGGAGGATGCTGACAGAGCCAGAAGCCCCAGCGCCAGGGTATCGTCGCTGTCATCGCTGGATTGGATCAAATCACAGCCTACCAGATAGAATGCCATGGCCAACGTCACCGCAAATGCCAGGACAGATATTGTTCGATTCAATTTAGATTTATTCATGGGATTACTCCTTGATTCAGCCGGGCGAAAGCGGCCTTCGTCACTCCCGCTAATCAGGCACCCCATAAGACTAAATGAAAGGTGAATCCCTGCAATCCCAATTCCCAAAATGGCCCCTCAGCGGGTCATTTTGGGGTCTCATTCGATCCATCGAGACAAATGAGACGTTCGGGAGTGCGTTTGAGGAAAAGGATTGGCCAGATCCGTAGCCAAAATCAGATTTCCTGTGTGGAGCCCATACTACCTGTAACAGCCGATCTACTGGAAGACTTCTGGTCTCAGCGATACAAAGCCGGACAGACTGGTTGGGACCTGGGTGCTGTAAGCCCCCCTTTAAAGCACATCATCGATGCCTGGAAAAACGAATCCAAGGAAAACCTGAGAATCCTGCTACCGGGATGCGGCAATGCATACGAAGCTAACTATTTGCTGGAGCAGGGATTTAAGGACATTACCGTTGTAGATATTGCCCAACCGGCACTGACATCTTTGAAGGAGAGATTGTCTGAAAGTTCCGGGCACCTGGACAGAATTCAGCTAATTCACGGGGACTTCTTTTCGCTGGATGGGACATTCCATCTCATTCTTGAGCAGACCTTTTTCTGTGCCCTGGATCCTTCCCTGCGACCGGATTACGCCAGAAAGATGCACGATCTTCTGGAACCCGCCGGGGAGCTGGCCGGGGTATTCTTTGACGCACCCATGTATGATCATCGTCCACCGTTCGGAGGTAGCGCCGCCGAGTACAGAGAGTTGCTGGAGCCCTATTTTGAATTATTGATCTGGGAAAGCTGCAAGGTTTCCCATCCGGCCCGTCAGGGATCGGAGCTGTTATTTCGCTTACAGAAAAAGGGCTAATATCTTTGAGCCCGGAGCTAAAAAGCAGCATGCGGCGGCCGGATTTATCTCCGGCATAAGGCTGCCATTCAATTGTCGCAGTCTGGATGAATTCCAAATCCTGCAACACCCACCGTAGACGTCTACTTGTCCGCTCTGGATTGCCTCATCCTGCGAATGTAGATCTTCTTTTCTATCCTGGAAACCACCTGGTTTTTTTCATCCACAACAACTACATGAAATGTTTCAGTGGTTTTTCGATCTCTCTCAACCCGGGCCTTGATCTCTTCCAGTCTCGTCTCCTCCAGAAAAAATTCAGCCCGGACCTTTCCCTGCCCGGAGCGCACAAATTCTATGCTTCCTGCCTGATCCCAAACGATGTAGCTCGGGCCCAGTCGCTTCATAAGCAGAAACATATAGAATGGATCGCACATTGCGTACAGTGAACCGCCAAAATGCACTCCAACATAGTTTGTATTCCAGAATCTTTGTTTCATCTCTACGACAATGCGATCGTAGTTCTTGCTCATTTCTTTGAGCCGTACTCCGGCCCCCAGATACGGAGAATACAGCATTAAAGCCCATTTCAGCCCGATGATCTTTTCGGCCCATCTCCAGAGAAAGTAGGGCTGAAAATCATTCTTCCCATCCCCCTTTAATCTTCTATTGCGATTCGAATCCTTTTTGCTTCCCATATCATTCCGGATACGGCCAGTATCCCTTCTCCTTTAGCTGCCCGTGAAAACCATCCATCGCTTTCAGGATAGACGAAAACCCGGAAATATCACCCTGTAGCTGCTCCTCCAGGTTTCGATATATTGCCAGACATCTTCGAGCGATAGTCTTCCCCTCCGGAAGCAGCTGAACCTGCTGGGCCCGCCGATTACCTTCCATCGCTCTTCGCTCCAGAAGGCCTTTCTTCCATAGAGCCTGAACCACAGCTGTCATGGTACCGGGATCTTTTTGAAGCCCCCGGGCCAGAGAACCCATATCCATGCTACCCTTTCTTTCCAGAAGCAAAAGCACCTCCGCCTGGGCACGACTGATCCCGGGAAGCCGATTCCTGAGCTCACGATTCATGCGCAAATCCAGCACTTCACCTATGCGCACTGCATAGGCAAGAAGACCGGGCATGATAGTTTTTCTGGATCTTCCCACCAGGAACCATTTATTTGGATATCCAATTTTTGGTCATCCAACTTTTTGGAGGGGCCGGTCAGGACCAGACGGTCGACCTAGATGATTGTATCAGTGTAACATGGTCAGGCTATGGGGTCCGGGCAGGCGGATCGCAACTTGCAGGCCTGGCAGAAATCGCCCAGACAGAGTGCATCGAGCTGATCCATCATGGTCTGGATATCCCGGGCATCTGTGGTGCGGTAGGCCATTTCAAAGTTTCGCTTATGGATACCTTTGGCCCCCATACCGGCCCCCGTTAAATTCGCAGATCCCACTATGGCGGATTTCCCATCCACGATGACGCATTTGGAATGATTTCTGGGACAGAGGAAGCGCTCAAATCGATCGGACTCCACCAGAGCAGGAAAACGGTCGAATTCCTTTCTGAACAGGATTCCTGGCTCTTTCGCATGGATAAGTCGAATCTCCACTCCATTGCGGACCAGATCGGCAAATACTTCCAGAATGGAGCGAAATTTCCCGCCCGATTCAATGAATGTGGATTTCAAATCAGCAGTGGCAATCCAGACGAATCGACGTGCCTGCAGTAGATCCTGCTGAAACGCAGAGTATATTTTTTCTGAAAGGAGTAGCTCCACGTTTCATTTTCGGTGGTTACACGAATATTCTGGACAATGCTTCGATAATGTAGCTAATTCAGTATATGCATCTACCAGCTGAAGCTATTCTGTATATTGGAGACCCGATGTGCTCCTGGTGCTATGGATTTAATCCTGTGCTGGGTAAAGTGGAAGAAGTGTACGGGGACCGAATTCCGTTAAAAGCAGTTATGGGTGGACTTCGTCCGGGAGAGCTGGCCGAACCCCTGGATGCTCGTTTGAGCAAATTCCTCAGGCATCACTGGAAACAGGTGCAGGAAGCCACGGGACAGCCATTCAACTATGACTTCCTGGACAGAGAAGGATTCGTCTACGATACGGAACCTTCCTGCAGAGCTGTGGTAAGCTTTCGAAATTTTCTTCCCCAGAGGGAGTTCGCATTCTTCTCCGATGTGCAATCCGCCT
Organism: Spirochaetaceae bacterium; assembly: GCA_002729885.1. Classification (GTDB taxonomy): domain Bacteria; phylum Spirochaetota; class Leptospiria; order Leptospirales; family Leptonemataceae; genus UBA3465. The sequence goes on along the minus strand of PBUB01000009.1, from coordinate 156,102 downwards.
TCTATCGAGATGGGGAGGATCCCTGCGAGGCAGATACCTTCGTAAAACTGGCCGAATCCTACGATCTGGATGGGGAGAAATACCGCGAATTCTTTAATAGCGATGAGGCAAGGTACCAGACCAACCTGGACTTTCAACTGGGCCGGGCTGTAGGCGTTACTGGATTTCCGGCGCTGGTTCATCTAAAGGATCAGCGAGCGATGGTGATTTCCTATGGTTACACGCCCTTTGATCAGATTCAGGACGTAATGGATAATTTGATCTTGAAGCCCGCTACCGGCGATTCCAGAGCCGAACCTGCCGATTATCAAACCGGGGATGCCTGCGACATTGACTCGGACCAGTGCTAGTAGACTGGCCCGATCCTGTATCAGAAGACAAAGGTATTGCGATATTCGTCAGAAACCTGAAGAACCCGGAGCCCGGTTGCTTCCATTAAATCTTCGCTGAGAATTAATGGGCGCCATCGGTGCGATGGCAGGCCCGCTCAGGAATGCAGGCAAGGCCTCAGTCTACAACAAAAACAAAGCTTCTCCTGGATGAGCTGTTACCTGCATAGTCCATGACCTGAATTGTGGCATTGTACCGTCCCGGCTTCAGGATCTCCTCTGGATAGAAGATCTCATACCCGTATCGATCCGGATTCCACTCGGCCAGCGCAGGTTTTCCATTTACTTCCAGCTTCAGGCTGCTAACATTCACGCCGGTACCGTAGTCTGCGAAGTACCGTAGAGAAAGAAGCAACGGTTTTCCGCTTCTGGTTCGCAAAGTCGGTATGCTGCGGATCACTGGCGGAGAAAGATCTTTCAGTACCACGTATTTTTCCAGAGTGCGAATATAACCTGTAAGCATTCCGTTTCGACTGTAGGCCACCGGATAAAGAGCTCCGGAATCGGTAATGCGATAAAGACCATCGTTGTCCTCCAGACCTTCCACTGTAATTCGAACAGGATCCAGCACAAAAATTCTGTCTCTGAAAATCATGCCGGTGAGTTCATCCAGGTTCCTGGCGCGAACGATATAGACAGATGACATCCTCTTGAGCTTTCCAGTGGCCGGTGCCTCTTCGTTCTGGGAAATCTCGAATCTAACGGCTCCGGTAAGACTGTGTGGACCTACATGTAACTTGAGTTTTTCATCGGGACTTATTAGAGTAAGATCCTTTCCCGGTCGCCCCACTCCGGCTGACGAATTCATGGCATCCTTCAATCGCTCGTCCATTGAATAAGGAGCCCATCCCATATCGCTATTTGCAATTTGCCTCAATGCCATGGGAGATACAGCGCCCTTTAACTCCAGTTCCACCAGGGACTTGTTTCCCGCAGCATCCAGAAGTTCTACGGTTACCCTGGAACTCTGCCCTGCATCCGGCGGACTCAACCGGCCATGATCGATGGACCTCAGAAAGGAATATTGACCGGGAAGAAGATCGAAAGCATTATGGATGTATTGAGTTCCGCCGCCTATTCGGGAAGACTCACTATAGAGCATTAGATGGCGAAAGGAACCTGAATGTATCAGAGTTAAAAAGGAAGATGAATAGATGTCGCGGCGGTCCTGTGACATGCGAAGACTGGAGATTCCCAGTCGGGCATATTTTCCGGACGGATCAAAGTATCTGACCTGAAGACAGGTTTTTCCCTGAACCGTTACCGATTCCTTTCCTTCATATTTTCTGCTACTGCATGCCTGGCTCTGATCCCCGCAGTCGGATTTCTCCGTTACGGGCAGGATTAGCGGAGCGTCCTTTCCATTCACAGTGGCTCCCGATTCACAGGGAATCAATATCAAGGACTCCACTACAGGAGCCCTTCCATCTTCCAGGGACAATCCATGTTTCAGGGGATTTAGAATCAGATCACCTTCCAGATATTCGAAATGGAGATGCGAAGGTCCAGAGCCGGTATCTCCGCTAAGAGCAATCTGTTCTCCTCTCTTTACGGGAATCTGTCCTGGAGAGAAGCGAAGATCAAATCGCTTTCGCAGCGTTAGCCATTCTGTGATCTCTGGCTGGATGGACTGAATCTGTTCTACAATAGCCGGCGCAAACTCGGAGAGATGCCCGTACTTCGATTCCCTTCCATCGGCATGGCGCACCCAGATACCGTACCCAAGGCCATAGCCATCGTAAAGAATTCGGGAAACATAGCCCTGACGCACCGAATATACCGGATCTCCAATATCGCTGGATAAATCGATGCCATAGTGGAAATGGCTTCGCCTGTATTCGCCGGTTGTTCCGGTAAGGACAATAGGCTCATCCAGAGGTGGATGTAGATTCTTTGCCTCCCACTCGGTTTCAGGTGTTTCCGGTTTCCATTTGTCTCTGGTAGACTCCTCCTTTCTGGAGCTATCGGATTGCTCCGATTCATCTGCTTCCAAGGAGGAGTCATTTCTGCTATTCTGTTCGCTACTTTCTCTGGATTCGCTGCTGTCCTGCCTGCTGTCTGCGCCCGGTCCATTCGCAGGCTCAGAGTCCCTGGCTACCGGTATTTGACAGAAAGAAATCAATGCCGCAATTGCGAATGCCCCCACCAGTGGGACCCGCGATGAATTGCCTGGGCCACGAATGAATGCCCGGACCGCGCGGAGGGCATTCAGGAAAAGGAACGGGGTCCGAAAGAGGGCTCGGACAGAGATTTTAGAGCTAGCAGAGGTGACATAATCCATATTGAATTCTCCTGGGGGCAGGAACTGTATCAGCCAGATGGCAAAAGCGGCGAATCCGTGCCCGGGATTTTTCCGTGTTTCCCGGTCCGACCGAGGCATGGCCAGCACAAGGCATCAGCCGCCATTGGCGGGAATTCGGCATTGCAAAAGGCCTGAGAGCATTTTACTCGGGATAACAGGTTGAAAAGCGCAAAAATGGTGGCGGACAGGGAAGTTCTGTATTAGGTTTTTTATCATGATTGGACAAGCGACAGCAAAATGGGCATTAATTCTGGCACTTCTGGGTTTCAGCTCCTCCCTGGCAGCCCAGCAGGTGGTACGGTATCGATCCAACGCATACGATATAAAGACCGGAAAATATATGTACACTGAAAACCATGCCGAGCACTGGCAGAACGGGAAGCATGCCTATAGCATTGTGACCTACACGGATCCCCAGGGCAAAGTCATGGCGGTGAAGCGAATTGTATTCACAGGGAGCAAAGTGGCTCCCAATTTCGATCTGTCTGACAAACGTTCCGGACTCGAGGAAGGGGCCCGGGTCAGCGGAAACTCGGTAACCCTGTATCATAAGCCTTCTTCATCGGAAGGGAAGGATTCTCAAACTGTGAACGTTCCCTCTCCCATCGTCGTGGATGGTGGCTTCGATTATTTTGTTCGATCCAACATGCAGTCTCTTCTGGCAGGTAAGACCCTTACAGGAAATTTCACTGTGTCCCATCGGCTGGACTTCTTTCCCTGTCGCATCTACAAAGTGAAGGATCTGACGTTCCTGGAGCGGGATGCTGTGATGTTTGTCATGGAACCCACAAACATAGTGATCCGGCAACTTGCAGATCCGATATATATCATCTACGATAAGAAGACAGGACGTCTTTTGCGATTCACAGGGGTTTCCAATCTAGAAAAGCCGGATGGAAGCAATTATCGGGTGCACATTGTTTTTCGCTATCCCGATGAGCTCTTGAATTAGATCCCGTCCGCTATGGCGGAAGGAAAAAAGCGACCTCAGGCCGGGAACCGAAATCCGGCGGTACGCACTCGAAACTGGAAACCGGAAGATATTCCGGCCCTGGTTGAGCTTCAGAAGAAGGTGTATAGCAGTGCCTACGAAGAGGGAATGTACGGACCCAGGGTGTTTGAGCTGGAACTGGCCGCTTTTCCAGAAGGTCAGTTCCTGGCGGAGCTGGATGGCAAGATCGTTGGCTATACAGCCACGCTTATTGTAAACCTGGAACGGGATACATACTACACTTTTGTCGAAATCACAGGGAACGGAACCTTTACAACGCATAACCCGGCCGGGGACACTCTGTATGGCGCAGACATGGCCGTGGACCCGGACTATCGCGGAATGGGTGTGGCTCGCAAGCTATACGCGGAAAGAAAAAGGCTGCTGCGAAGATTTAACCTGAGGCGAATGATTGCGGGCGGACGACTACCCGGTTATCGCTCCCATGCAGGCAAATTAACGCCAGAGCAATACGTTGAAAGAGTGGTATCGGGAGAGCTTCAGGATCCCACTCTCACTCCTCAGCTAAGAGTAGGCTACCATGTAAAAGAAATCTACATGGATTATAGTAAGGACCTGGAAAGTCTGAACTATGCGACTTTGATAGAATACATCAATCCAGGGTATAAACCAGAACGACATCGCATCTCTTCGGCCCCGGTCACTCATCCGGTAAGAAAAATTCGAATTTGCGCGGCCCAGTATTTCATGCGCCCCATCCATTCCCTGGATGAGTTTGTGAGACAGGTGGATTTCTACGTAGATACTGCCAATGAATATCACTGCCACTTTCTGGTTTTTCCGGAACTGTTCACTGCTCAACTCTTTCTGATACTGGCGCCAGAAACCGATGATCGAGAAGCCATGCGAAGATTGGCTGGCTTCACAGAATCCTACATTGAAATATTCCGGGAACGTGCAAAAAAGACCGGAATGTTTATTATTGGTGGCTCCCATCCCATCGTTGCTCCCGATGGTCTTCGCAATGTGGCTCATCTTTTCACGCCGGATGGTGCCGTTTTCACCCAGGACAAATTGCACATCACGCCCTCCGAACGAAAATACTACAACATGATTCCGGGGGAAGGCTTGCGAGTATTCGATACCGGTATGGCAAGAATCGGGATTCAGATATGCTACGACGTGGAGTTTCCCGAGCTTGCCAGGATGCAGACCTTTGCTGGTATGGAAACCCTGTTCGTGCCCTTCTCAACGGAACATCGAAAAGCCTATTTAAGGGTTCGTTTTAGCGCTCAGGCCAGATCCATAGAGAACTGGTTGTATACGGTACTGGCCGGAAATGTAGGCAACCTGCCCCAGGTTAAGAGCTTTCTGATCAACTACGGCCAATCCGCCATTCTAACCCCCAGCGATCATCCGTTTCCCAATGAGGCGGTGCTTTCTGAAGCGGAGCCGAATACAGAAACAGTTGTAATTTCAGAGGTAGATCTCAGCGATTTGCAGAGGCAGCGGGAATACGGAAGCGTACGCCCACTGCGAGACCGTAGAATCGATATGTACGAGGTCCAGAGCAAAATTGAAATCGAACGAATCAAGGTGTATTGAATTCTTAAATACGATGGGTAGCCTGCATCCGGGAGTCCATGGCCCATGAATTCAATGTAAATCACATACAGGTATCCATCGCACAGTTCCCGGGCCGTTCAAATCGGGCCACTGGCTGGACGTGAATTAGCCGCCAGAAGATCTCAATCTGTTGAAAAATCCGAAAAAAAAAACAAGGAATGCACCAGACTACCTGTACCGGAGAAGCAGGAATTCCAGGAAATACTTATTTTAGGCCTATAGATAGTTCTAAACGTCCAATTAATTGGCGCGGCAGGAGTGATATATGCCATTGAACGACCTGGAAAGAGAACTTGCTGAAAAAAGCGTATGGCCCGCCGAGCGGCTTGTAAAGTATCTCATCACAGACCATGAGACCTTTCTGGTCAAGCGACTGCCCAGGATGAAAGAGCTGGCCGGACAGGCTGAGCACAAACCCCTGGCTCAATTTCTTGAGACTCTGGATACAGAACTGAAAGGCCACTTTCGCACAGAGGAAACCATAGTATTTCCCGTTCTTGTATCCCTGGAGCACGAAGATCCGGGTTCACTGAAGCAGGCCCTACAGTATGCCTGCAGACATATGGAGGCCGATCATTCCATGCATGAAAGACATCTTCGATTGCTGGCCGCCTTTCAGCATGAGCTGGAAGATGAGCTGGATCGACCGGAAGTACTTCCTTTGATCCACAGTCTCGATGACTTTGCCAGATATATGTATTTGCATATGAACATCGAGAACAGATTTCTATTCGAGCCGTATCTATCCCCTGGGCGATAACTCTTCGGCCGTAATGGCCCGTGGAGGGCACTCTATCGCTTCTTTTGGTATTCCATCGGAAGCAACCTTACTTTGAAATATATGACCTTTGCCGCGAGCATGTAATAGAACCGCTCTTCCATCCTTTTCATTCATGATGAAGCGATCAGGGGCAATGGAAGCGCAGAGTCCACAGCCAATACAACGTTTCCGGTTATACTGAATTCTGTACAACCCGCCGATCCCGGTATTCGTAGAGTCCATAAGGCTAATGTCTTCTCACCATCTATCGCAATATCCGAAACCTGCCGTGGCAATAGACCCGGCAATGATCTTCTTGGAAACACAGGATCTCCCGACCATGCATGCGCTCAGTCGTCCGGCAGAGCTCAAGTCGATGCCTCTGTATGAGTATCCATTCGGTAAACCTGGTCCCCTTTTCGCACCCTGCCATCAACAGGAACGGTAATGATGGCCGGTCCTTTCGCCCTGGACACGCTGCTATTTTCTACCCGGATGTCTTGAATTTCCTGACGAAGAGCACCCGTAGTCTGTCCAAAAAAGGCCAGCTGCTGACCTTGCGCGATTTCTCCAGTCCGCAATTCGATTTCCGCTACAGAGATTCTGGAAAAGTAGTTACGAACCTGGCCTACAAAAACCTTGCGAACGGAGGACTGATTTCCGTCACTTCCGGCCCATCCCTGGCGCTCCCCCAGGTAGTATCCGCTACTAAACCCTCTATGGTACACCTGTTTCAGGCTTTCCATCCACCGGGGGATATTTTCCTTGAACTCTGCTCCTGGAGAGGCTGCAAGTTGCAGAGCCTGGCGATACACCTGCACGGTATTCTGCACATAGTCTGGCCCTCGATTCCTGCCCTCAATCTTGAGCATGCTGATTCCGCTTTCTACCACGCGATTTAGAAATGGCAGAGTGCAAATATCGTTTGGCGACATGATGTATTCGTTGTCGATTTCCAGTTCAACTCCACGTTCATCGATTACCTTATACTTTCGCCTGCAGTTCTGGCGACAGGCTCCCCGATTCGCCGATGCAAGATCTGAATACAGACTCATACCGCAGCGGCCTGAAACCGCTATGCAGAGTGCACCATGTCCGAATACCTCTATTTTTACAGGCTTTCCCGATGGCCCGCGAATATCCTGCTCTTTAATTCCATCCACGATCCTGCGAATCATGGATAGATCCAGCTCCCGGGCCAGAACGATTACATCTGCAAACCTGGACCAGAAGCGCACGGCTTCAAGATTGGAAACGGAAACCTGCGTGGACAGATGCACCGTCAGTCCAAACTCCAGAGCCTTCTGAATGACTGCAGGGTCCGATGCGATGATAGCATCAACACCGGATTTCTTCGCTTCATTTATAACTGTATCCAGCAATCGCATATCGCGATCATAGACCACTGAATTTAATGTAAGGTAGGCTTTTGCCTTGAATCGGTGGCATTTTCGAACCACATATTGCATATCTTCCAGCGTAAAGGCTCCGCTGGCCTGGTTTCGCAGATTCAGATTTTCAACGCCAAAGTAGATACTGTCTGCACCTGCTTGAAGGGCCGCAGCCACCATGGCCTGGGTTCCGGCAGGAGCCACAATCTCCACAGGGCTGCCCGGGTATGGTATATTCTTCTGAGATAAAGACTCAAGCTCAGGCCGACGAGCGATTCCAGTTTCCATTCATCCTATTTTTTTACACCTGGCTTTGGCGCAATTGAAATAGGAACGGCTTCTCGGGCAAATTCTGGATGGGCTCGATTTCGCGATACTATGCTTTCTACCGGCTTGAACATTCCAAAATGATTCCAGTCCTCCTCTGAGAAATACTCGGGCCGCAGGCTCACAGTTTCCTCGGCACCTGCTCTGGAAGCTGGCTCCCATTCAAACATATGGTTCCAGCTTATCACGCGAAAGATCAGATGCCTGGATCCCGGAAATGATAGGAAGTCTGAATTCGGCCCATGCGCGGCGCGCAAATCTGACGCAGATTCCAGCGGAAATGTATACTGTACGGGAAGATGGCTAACACCAAAATCCCTGGGATCATAATCGCCGGCGGTTTCAAATTCCATGGATTTGATACGGTATCCGTCCGCCGGGCCCCCGGAATTTCTCTCCAGAACCAGGTAAATCACCTCCACATCACCGGGACCGAATAGAATGCCCTGCAGAGAAAGCCCATCTGTATAGAGCGTTCGACTGAGCCATGGCATAATACCCGGTGAATCATTTCGTTCGTAGGGCCATACAAAGAAATAGGCAATATGTATGGATCCGTCCGATGCTTCGCTCATTCTATAGAGCAATCGTTCCGGTATCCCATATTCGCCCGCTCTTAATCCGGGTGCGAAGGTCTTGGCCAGGCTATCATTGCGGGCCGGATGGAATCCGGCTATCTCTGCAGTATGGTTTTTCAAACTACAGAGATAGCTTCCTGCAATCAACAGACAAAGAGATGCGATCCAGATGAGATGTTTCATTCGCTTCGTATACCCCCGGGCCCCTCAATTAGGGGGCTTCGAGCCGGTGCTGATAGTTCTGCTTCCGAGGTTAATACCTATTTTTTTGTCATCAGACCTTTGAAAGCTTCCATGAGATCAAAGGGAAACGGAAGCACGACCGTGGATGCATTCTTTTGAGCCATATCGCTCATAGTCTGTAAGTATCTCAATTGCAATGCTGCCGGATTCTGGCTCATAACATTGGCTGCGGCCAGGAGCTTCTCGGATGCCTGTTGTTCCCCTTCTGCATGGATAACCTTGGCTCGTCGCTCCCGCTCGGCTTCTGCCTGGCGAGCAATGGCACGAATCATACTTTCATCCAGATCCACATGCTTGATCTCCACGTTGGCCACTTTGATACCCCAATCTTCAGTCTGAGCATCGATAATTTCCTGGATATCGTCGTTCAGTTTATCTCTTTCGGAAAGCATCTCATCCAGATCATGTTTGCCCAGCACAGATCGCAATGTAGTTTGAGATAGCTGGCTGGTAGCACTGAAATAGTCCTCCACTCGAATGATGGCTTTCTCAGGATCTACGACCCGGAAATACAGAACAGCGTTCACACGCACCGTTACATTATCCTGGGAAATCACATCCTGACTGGGAACATCCAGCGTAATTATACGCAGATCCACACGCACCATCTTCTGGAATCCGGGCACAATCAAAACCAATCCAGGACCCTTCACAGCTTGAAATCGCCCAAGAAAGAAAACCACTCCTCGTTCATATTCAGGCAGAATACGAACAGAAAGCACAAGCAGAGCCACAACAAGTGCGGCCGGTAGAATAATCGATGTCATATACAACTCCTCTTTCAGGAAATCAGTCCTGTTTATTTAAAATTGCGATGCGCGAGAAATGCACGTTCCCGGAGATGATTACTGGTCTTCTGCCGGAACAACAGTCAGCTCCAGGCCCTGTGCAGAAAGAACTCGGACCTTCTGTCCTTTCTGCACAGGAGTTTCGCACTGAGCCCACCAGATTTCGCCTCCCAGACGAACTCGGCCACGTCCTTGAAAATCCGCTGTTACTTCCCCTACTCGATCTGTCAGCTCCTCCCGGCCAGAAATGGATTTCTGTTTTCGCATTCGCACCATGTGCGTTAGAACCCAGGCGAGAAATCCGGCAGCCACAAGAGCAACCCCTGCAATCATGGGAAGGGACACTGCTAAATTTTGTTCATCCATCAATATTACCGATCCTGCCACAAAAGCCACAATGCCGCCTACACCGAGAACACCAAAACCGGGAACGAATGCTTCCGCCAGAATTAGTCCCAGCCCCAGCACCATTAACCCCAGGCCGGCGTAGTTTATTGGCAGTACCTGAAAAGCAAACAACGCTAGCAATAGACAGATGGCGCCGATTACTCCAGGATAGATGGCCCCGGGATTCGAAAGCTCAAACAGGATTCCGTAGAATCCAATGATCATCAAAAAATACGCTACGTTGGGATTGGCAATAACAGAAAGCAGCTCATGCCTCCAGTCCGGCAGGAATTCTACAATCCGTGCATTTGCGCTTTTGATCCTGGAGGTTTCGCTGGCCATCTGAACTTCGCGCCCATGAATCCTTTCCAGCAACTCTTCTGAACTCACAGCCACGACATCGATTACGTTTCGATCCAAAGCATCTTCCGCTGTAATATTCACCGCATCGCGCACCGCCTTCTCCGCCCAATCTGCATTCCTGCCATGCCGGTTGGCCAGACCACGAATATAGGCCACAGCATCTTCCAGCACCTTTCTCTCCATGGCGGTATTGCCCTCTCGCTTTCCTGGATCGGCCCCTGGTGCGCCTTCGTCCTGTTTATCATTTTTATCTTTCGATGGCTTTTCCTGCCCTTCAGGACTTCCGGGCATACCACCCATCTTTACCGGCGTAGCGGATCCCAGATTTGTGGAGGGCGCCATGGCCGCAATATGACTGGCGTAGAGCATATAGGTGCCTGCGCTGGCTGCCCTTGAGCCCGGGGGACTGACATAGCTCACCACGGGAATAGGAGAATTTAAAATTTCTTGTATTATATCTCTCATGGATGAGCTGAGTCCGCCCGGAGTGTCCATTCGCAACAGAATCAAATCCGCATCTATATGCCGGGCTTCGCGAAAGCCTCTGAGCAAGTAATCGGTGGTGGCAGGAGTGATTGCTCCTTTAACTTCTAGCAGGATTGCTGTGGGGCGAGACCCGGATTCGGCCGAGGTAGACGGGTCGGTAGGCTGAGGTTTTGAGGACCCACCCGGATCAGACTGCTGATCCGGAGCGCAGACGGCCAGCGAGAGAGTAAGCATGATAGCAACTGTATATCGCCACCATGCGCATCGTGCGAACCATGTGCGCCAGAACCCGATTGCACCGGAATGGGAAGAAGCTATGGACACAGCCGAATTCTAGTGCGACATAGAGGCATTGTCAACGTAGAAATCAAGGACAGAACAGAACTTCTTTGATGAGCAAATCATCGTTATAGATGATTCCCTGGTTCATGTCCTTATGGGCATAGAGCCCGTAGTGGACCTGAGGAATGGTTCCAAAGCCACTTACAGGTGCAGCAGACACAAGCACCCCATCCTGGTAGGCACGAGCGAATCCTTTTTGCTCATCCATGGATATGCACAGCCCCAGTTTTACCCATTGGTTTTGAGGAAAAAACAGACTTGTACTCTGATAGCTCCATTCCTTCTTACCTACAGTGGGAACATGCATCAGATGGACGATGCCCTCATAACCCACGTTTACAGTGACTGCGTCCCAGAAAGCATCTTCTGTTCGACGGGCCACCGTGATAAAGCTGAACCAGTGTCCGCTGCCTGTGGGCAGAGTTACGTTTTGCAGATAAACCTCCAGCTCCATGTAAACCAGGCCACGGAAGGAACCTCCGTCCAGCTTGTGGAACTGTACCGTTGGATAGGCGCGATGACTATCCCCTGCGGTAGAATAGATCCAACCCTTGTGTGCATAGTTGCCCGAATAAACTCTTTCGGCCGTTAGATCATGGGTGGCCGCACTTTGATAGTTCTGCGGTACAATGTAGGAACCATCGAATTCGCTTACAGCTTCAAAGCTTGTTCTAAATTCACGACCGGAGAATGCCAGAGCCAGCAGAGCCGCTGCTTCCGAGTCGTTCGAGCCATTATTCGCACAGCTAGCCACCGAGCATAAGGTTACAATAGAAACAGTTAGTGTCAGCAATAGAGACTTCATAGCATGACCATCCGAACTCCAGAATTCAGTTATGGATAACCGTCCGAATCAATCAACATCTGTTGCACATACATTTGACTCTTTTTCGCTCATTAATCTCATTTTCTGGCCCATTAATTTCTCGATTTCACGGATTCAGCGCGAGAAATTTTTCCGATGTAGTGAACGGATTTCTCGTCGCGGTGCTGCGATTGCCATCACAGACCAGCAGGCTCTCGTGTAGTTACGTTCTTTTTTTCAATTTTCCGGTGAATTCATTCCGTGAGCCCCAGGCGCGTCGTGGGATCTGGCTTCGCGATTGTCAATGTTGAGTTTCACGGTAGACGATAGCTGGCATGGCAGGCGGTGCAGCGAGTCATGAGTTCCCCCATTTCCTTCATGATCTGCTTTTCGGAAGCATCGCTTCGGATGGTTCGCGCCAGATTATCAAATTCTCGATGAGTACCCAGACCAAGCTCTTTCATGGGCACCGGCAACTTTAGAAGAATAGTCGATTCCACCGCGGCCAGTTCCTGTACCATACCCATGCCAACGCTTTCTGCGGCCAGGGCCGCTTGCTCTCGCTGCCCTGTACCCAGAGCCTCATGGATCTGCTGAGTGGCTTCCAGGAGCTGTCGCATTTCCTTGAGTAGAAATTGCTTTTCGCCGGCGGTTACATTTATGATTTCCCTGTCATCCGGGCCCATACGACCCACACCAAAGACAAAGAAATAGGCAAAGACTCCTATTGTGAAAACCCAGAGCGATGCGAAAGCCAGGGCAGCGACTTTATAGCGATTATTCATTGAAAGATTCTCCTCTTCCGTGGTGTTTTTACTTTTCTATTCAATACTCTCATGATTCCACTGACGACATATGGTTTCTGGCATCCTCTTTATTTGGCAACGCCTGAAGCATAATGACCCGTACTGTCCAAGGAAAGCGGCTCCCTGGCCTGCTCTCTTTTAACTGGATTGACCACCCCATCGATAGGAAAGGCCCAGATAAAGGCTGAACACCCGGGTTCTCTTTTCAAATTCAAACAGGGCCGGTCGCAATGGCTCGGTTTGAATAGCATGTCCCAGCCACCATTCAGAAAATGGTACTCCTTTCATTGTGTTTGGGAATGAATACTGCAACGCCAGATCCACGCTGGAAGGCTGTGCTTCTTCACCGAAAAACCAGCCCAGGCCCAGAGAGATATGATGCTCCACCGTGGTACCCAGAAGCGGACTCAATCCCCGGGCAGTCTGCGGGGTGCCCCCGTAGCTGTAACCGGCCCGCAACGCTAGCCGATCCATCCGTCTTTCGATCCCCACACTAACGGCAGTTTGATCTCTCCATCGAAGATTCATGCGCAAATATGGACTGCGAGAACCGATGGGAGTAATGGCAAGGGGTGCATCCAATGAAAACAAAAGACTATTCATGGAATAAGACCACAGAGTATGACTGACATCCGCAACAATGCGATAAGGCCCGCGGCGATACTCCAGACCCACAACAAAGCGCGCCGGCCATTCCATATAGCGAGATACACCGCTCACTTGGTCCGGATTACTATAGGAATCTACGCGAAGATCCCCATCCAGATAGAATCGACTGGATGAGGTAAAGGAGGCGGCAAGAGTCAAATCTTCCAAATCATAACTCAGTCCCAGCTTCGCTCCCAGAGCCCAGGCCGAGTCGGATCGATAATGGATCCCGCCAGGAAGAAGAGCTCCTGTTTCCAGATGATTGTAACTTCGGTCCATTCGTTTGGTGGCATGAACCACATCAAGGCCCAATCCCAGGCTGAGCGAGCCCATACGATAGGCCATCGCAGGTGTTGCCTTCAATAGAGCCAATCGAACGTTCACCTCTTCTTTTGCCAGGGAGTTCTGATTTCCGGCCACGGAGCTGGAATCCACACCATCGGACCGGGCCTCGGCTCCAGGATAGGCGCGCAGCATATTTTCAAAGCCCGCTCCGCCACCTCCCTGGGCATAAATCGCAAAGCCATAGCTCCATCGTTGCCCGCCGTAAGCATACCCCAGCGCAGGCAGCGGGGCTACAGGTTGAAACGTGCGATCGTTATTGTAGAATGTTCCGGTGGCCGGATCCAGATATCTGTCGCGGTATTCAATCGTCGCACGGTTCACGGCAAGAGATGCCTGAAAGGAATGCCCTTGAACCCGGCTCAGCAAAGCCGGATTCTCTTCTACAACCAGTGGCGAGCCATAGGCACTGTAGAACGCTCCGGCCAGACCCGCCTGATCTGCACCAAAGGCCGGAAGCCAGATTCCGTGGAACGCTTGCAACGGCTGGAGCGGACCTCCAAAATACAGAAGAAACCACAGCAAAAGGAGCATTCTGCCGCCGAATGCACCCGGAATCCGGATCCGACCCGGGCATGTCCCCCCTTGACTTTCGAAGTCCACCCCGGATACAAAGCCCCGAACCTGGAAGTAATACCGGGCCCGTGGATGCCGGGCCATAGGTAAGCCCAACGGCCAAATCTTGCTGAGTATTCCTGTTATCTTTGGCACTGAACCCTGGCCCCGGAAAGGCAAAAAGGCAGCCTCCGAGGCAGCCCTCCTTTCCAATTATGAGATTGAGTCTCAGTGCAAAGAGTCTTTATCCAGGGTCAAGCGCTACGTCTAATTTTTTGTGCGAAAAAGGACCTTGCAGGACGATCCACGCGAAACGGCGTATATCATCATTGATTTGAATCAAGAAGCTACAGGGACTCCCCGCCGCTTAGCGGGACTGCATTTCCTTCTTTCGCTGTCGGTCCACAATCCACTGAACCAGCTTTTCGGTAAGGCTTCGCTTTGAGCCATTTCCCTCATCCGAATCGGATACGGACATGTCGTTTTGCTCCAGATCCAGATCTTTGCCGGAAATACAGTACGTAGAAGCGAACATCTTTCGCACCTCATTGCGAACCATCTTGCGAAATGGAGCATGGGCCAGCATACCGTAGGTTGCCGCCTGGCCACTTCTGGATAATTCGGGATGCTCTCTGGCATAATCTACACTTTCCTGAAGGTCCTGTAGATAGCTATCCACAACGTTCAGATGTTCTGGAGTAACCATAGCATGCAAGGCATCTGGCTTTTGTAAACGATCAATGTACCATCCCCTTTTCTCCATCAAGTCTGCCACGGCAAACATATCCACTGCTGGATCTTCGGAGCGATAGGCGAAAAGGGTGGCCCTGGGATCAGCGATTATCTTAAGTCCCATGTTGCGAATTCCGTCCTTTAGAGCATCGGTGGCCTGCATGGCCTTTCTTGCCAGCTCCATATAGCCCTGCTCCCCCTGGGCTTGCAACGCAGCATAAGCTGCCGCATACGCTCCGCCCGGTCGGGTTCCCAGTAATGCCGGGGAGGCGAATATTCCTCCAGGCCAGTTCTCAAAAACGAACACCTGATGATTGAAATGCTTTTGATGGCGATATAGTATGCTGGACGCGCCTTTGGCAGCAAAACCGTACTTATGAATATCTGCTGAAATGGATGTTACCCCGGGCACGCGAAAATCAAATTCAGGTATATCATGCCCAAGTTTCTCCATAAATGGTAGAAGGAAGCCACCCACGCAGGCATCCACGTGCAACGGAATATTCTTTTTCTGCGCAAGCTCACCCAGTTCCCGAATGGGATCAATCATACCATGGGGATATTCCGGTGCACTGCCCAGGAGCATTATGGTATTTCGATTAATCTTTCGCTGCATGGCCTGCACATCTGCGCCGCCACCGGGTAAAGCGGGAACTCTGTGCAACTTGATTCCAAAGTACTCGGCGCCTTTGAGCCAGGCCACGTGGGCCGTATCTGGCACAACCATTTCCGGTTTACGAATCCCCTTTTCCGCTCTGGCAAAATCGCGATAGGTTTTTACAGCAAGAAGACAGCTTTCGGTACCTCCGGATGTTACCACTCCGCAAACCTGGTCATCGCCATGCAAAATATCAGCTACCATGGAAATAATCTTTCTCTCCAGTTGCTTCAGGCTCTTGAATGCCCCCGGGTTCAGCCCATTGGCAGAAAAGAACAGGTGGTATGCTTCATTTAAAAATGCAGTGTAATCTTCTCCCAGATAATAGACCAGGCTCCATAGCTTTCCATCTTTGTAGTCTGGATCCAGGCTTCGCATGCCCCGCAGTTCCTCCAGTATTTCCTCTGTTGCTCTTCCTTTCTCGTTCAGTTTCATTTCGCTTCCTTTATTGCTATATTTCTATTTTCAGTAGATTAATTTCAGATCTAATTTCGCAACTCGCCTCGAGAATTATCGTTTCCTACGAGTATTCATCCCATCTCCGGAATCCTTTCTCGAGATTCTTTTTCAATGTATCAAGATGAACCCGCCAGCGTTCGCAGCAAATACGCGATAGATATTCCCAGATAATTTCCAATTCCGTAACCCAGGATTCCTGTGGTTAAGCCAGGAACGATGAGCTGGCGGTTTTTCAGTGCAGATGCCACCACCGGAACAAAAGGCGGTGAACAAATAGCTGAAGAAGAGATGACGAGAAACGTATCTACATCAACATCCGCCCACTTGCAAAGAAGGGAATGTAGAAACAGGCTTCCAATAACGGCACCTGCAATAAATAGAATAATCACCGGTTCGATATTGAGCAGGCCGGCCACATCCGTAAGGGAAGCCACAGATACGCAAAACACCAGAATGATATACATTCCCACTGAAAAGGTCTTCCGAATATTGCGAATCGCAGGTACAAACGATGCTGCGATACCGAGACTTGTAATAGACAATATGGTAATGGCAGGCGCAACGTTCTCGGAGAATAGAGATCCCAGAAATACACTGAAACCAACAATGGCCATGGATAATAGCAGGGCAGCCAGAATCGGAGGCCAGACTCTGGGATAGATCAGACTTCCGTAATCTTCCACTCCCACCGGACGATCTTCGCTTTCGTAAGCCTCCGCGATTTCCGTAGCCTCTGCATCCAGATCCAAATCGGCCTGCTTTCGGAGTGCAGAATTGTGATCTGAAGGGGCATCAGCCGAATGCATCCTGGAATCGGAAGGAGTGGAGTCGGCTTGATGATCCAGCGCATCGAAAGGCTTCAAGAAGCGACCGAATAATGGACGTGCCACGGAGAATACGAACAACAGATAGAAGAGCCCCATAAGGGTATCGTAGGTATGGAATTTGATGTATAGATCATCCGGAATGCTAAGCGCAGTTTTTACCGCCGCCAGATTCGGAGTCCCTCCGGTGTATACCGCTACGGCCATACCCGCCAACTCATCCCCATGCTCGGTTAAAGTTCCCAGGGCAAAAAATAGCAGCACGGCAACCATCACCACCGAGAGACCGGCCAGAAGCATTGCGAGCAGGGATTTGCCTGCCAGCCGAAATACGGCAGGCACATCCATGGAAAATAGCAACATGGGAAGGGCCAGAGCCACCGTTCCTTCGGCCAGGCCTTTCTGTAGTGGCAACGAATCCGGACCGGTAAGTCCCGAGTTCCCCAGGATCGCGCCCAGCAAATAACACAAAATAACTACACCGATCTTTTTAAGTAATTCGATGCGAGAGCTGAGATAAATCAGCACAGCCGGGCATAGAACCAGAATTAGCCCGATGACCAGAGATCTTCCTTCCATGAACACCTGTCTCCTGCTCAGAACCGATGGCCCAGAGCTTTTTTTCACTATAGTGAAAACTATTTCACACAAATGAAATTTCTTGCAAGCAGAAAAGTATCCGTTTCGTTGTAGCATGGAAAAATCACGGACAAGTCGGGCCAGAAATCAAAGGAAGGAAATGATACTGGATGAAGCCCAACGG
Organism: Spirochaetaceae bacterium; assembly: GCA_002729885.1. Taxonomy (GTDB): domain Bacteria; phylum Spirochaetota; class Leptospiria; order Leptospirales; family Leptonemataceae; genus UBA3465. The sequence goes on along the minus strand of PBUB01000009.1, from coordinate 138,576 downwards.
ATCACTTTTGAAAAGGGCTTCGACTCCCTGACCATCGCAGACCTGGCTCTGGCCGCAGATTACACTAAGAGAGCTCTCTATTTCTATTTCAAAGACAAAGATGAGATCTTCTTTGCTCTGGTGGCCCGAGGCCAGCGCCTGCTGAGATCTACCCTGGAGGCAGTGGAACTAAGCCGACCCGTGGGCGCCGATGGAGCTTATGCCTTTGGAGATTGCTTTTTCCAGTTCTCCATTGATCATCCAGAATTCTTCTCCCTGTTAATGGAATACGAAAGCAAAAGGCATCGCTACGAGATGGGCCGAACCGAAGAGTCCAATGCCTGGGCTCAGTGCCAGAATCTATCTCTGGATTGTGGAGATATCCTTGAACGCTGGATGGCAGGAGAAATCGCATCCGGCCGACTGCGAAATTCCCTCACCGCTCGTCAATTGATGATCAGCTTCTGGGCCCAGACTTATGGAATTATGCAGATCATTCTTATGCGCAGAAGCGGATTCGAAGAAGTGTATGATATCTCGGTGCAGGATTTTTTCAAATCCTATATGGAAGGTGTTGTCAGGGCTTACTGGCATTGATCGCCCGGAATTCTTGGCGTTGCAACAGCCTTCCCTTTATGGGCGTCAGGACTTTGCAATCCTAAAAATGAAATACACCGGGATGCCTGTCCAGAAAACGTAATCCTGTATTGCACTGTCCGCGGCGATGGATCTGCCCGGTTGTACAGACCGGGCACATAGGTAACAGTTTAGAGCCCTCACCGCATCCACAGAATAGACCCGATTCGAGTGGGCGAAAAGATCAATGCGTAAGTCTCATCAATCCGTAAGTCTACTTGCTGCTTCGGTAATATCTTCCAGAGAGGAATTCAGGCGGTCTTTCCTGTGCACCGGCTCTCCCTTCTCATTAAGCAGCATCACAGTGGTGGAATGGGTAAAATGCCCGTCGGGTGTTTTGCGAAACTGGAACCCTATGGCAGCAGCCAGCAACCGGGCTTCGGTTTCGGTACCATTGAGTAAATGCCAGTTTCCATTAAGTTTCATTCGTTCCTGAAATTCCTTTAACACAGCCGGAGTATCGTTTTGCGGATCAATGCTTACGGCTACCAGATGCAGATTCTCTTGCTGACTTTCGCTCAAGGTATCATGAATCCTCTGCATATCCGTGGCCATGCGAGGACAGATCATTTTGCATCTTGTATAGATCATGGAAATCAGCACCGGCTTTCCCTGCAAATCCCCCAGATGTGTGGGTTTCTCATTTTGATCTATCCATTCAGTATCGATTTGATAGATAGATGGCCCCAGGGGCTTCATCGGTTTTTCCTGGCAGGATGCCAGAAGCAGCAATGAACTGATTGCGATGAGCGAACCTAAAATCCAGGCCAGGCTCAGAAGCAGCCCCTTGAAGTCTCCAATGAATGCTGCAGATTCATTCAGTGCGCCCCTTCTGTCCCGATTTTCATACTGAGGCTGCCTCGGAAGTACTCCCTGAGGCAATTCCCTATTTAACATTTCGTATTCCATTTTACGGTTCATAACTTTCCTCCGAGTAAAATTCCATTATAGATCACTGGCGCAGCGAAACCCCAGGTTTCGCGAAGTTGATCGGGCCTGCAGACCGGACCGAAAGGCATATCGCATAAAATCCGCATACATCGATGGATCTGCAGCAGCAGTGGCCGCGGATCCGCAGAACAGAGCGCTTTCTTTTGTATCTCTGGAATCTCCGCCCACGGTGGCTGTATTAAAATCTTCAGTCCATTCCCAGATCAGACCATGTTGATCATATATACCCAGAACGTTTTGATACCCCTGGCCCACCGGTTTCAGTTCAGCTGATGTTTTGCCGTACCAACTTAGAATTCGTCTGGAAAATTCAGATCTGGTTTCGTTGGGAGCCTCAGTGCTGGCAAAGGCAGCCGAGTATTCCCATTCATTGGTTTCTGGAAGTCTCATGCCCACCCACTGACAGTAGGCACGGGCCGCGAAATAGGACACGTTGGTAACCGGCTTTCGATCGCCTTTCACCTGGGCCATGCTTCCAGAAGGAGTTTTCCAGTGCTTCAAATAGTACTCGTCTGCGAAGAGATCAGCGCTGCGCGAAGGACCCCATTGAGGATTTGCCTGAACAAACCTATAAAAGTCCTGGTTTGTGACGGGATAGGCCTGAATTTGAAACGCTGCAATTCTGGTGGGTTGCTCATCATCGAGAAAGGGGATGAACATTCCTCCCGGGACTCGAACCAGACCGTCTTTTCGCGCCAGGATCAGTGCAGGTACGAATAACATGATGATTGCCAGAATAAACCGAATCCGTTTTGCGCTCATTTCAGACCTCCCTGTTGCTTTCCCGAATCGGGCTCAAAGTCCCTGCACTTCCTGCACACCTGTGCAGAAAGATGCAGGGCTCTCTTCTATCTCTTCTTCTATCTCTGTGCCTTCACCTCCGCAGGTGAAATCTGATATCCAGGGTTGTTCCACTGACTGTTGATGTAGGTTAGAACATTTGCGATTTCCGAATCACTGAGTCCCAGAGCTGGCATTACGCCATTGTATTTCACTCCATTCACAGTGATTGGCTCACGCAAACCATGGACCACAGCACGTATACTGGCGCGTTTATCCTTGAGATAATCCGAACCTGCCAGAGGCGGAAAGGAACCTTGAACTCCATTCCCGTTCATCTGATGGCAGGCTGCGCAGTTATGCTCATACACGTTTTTTCCGGCTTCGATTCTTTCTTTCAAGGTTGTAAGATTGGGTGCCCGGACCTCATCATCCACGGACTGAATGGCCCCGCCCTCGGGATGATAGATTTCATCCGAAACCTTACCGGAGTAGATGATAGGCGCATCCGGCCCTTCTACCTTGAGCATTCCCAGAGCACCCTTGTTAAACGCCCTGAAAATGGAGTGGTCCACCAGAATGTAGGTGCCCGGAGCATTAGTCTCGAACTCAACGATAGTAGCTCCGCCCGCCGGAATCAGCGTTGTCTGCACGTTTTCCTGATTGGCCTGGGTGCCGCCCTCGGTATAAACACGATCGAAGATCTCTCCGATTACGTGAAATGAACTCACCAGGTTTGGCCCACCATTGCCCACGAAAATCCGTATGGTTTCGCCGGTGTTCGCTGTTATCGCATTCTTGTCCGTTAATGCGCCCACCGATCCATTGAATACTACATATTCAGCATCTTCGCGTACAGCCTTTTCCATATCAAATGGCTGATGTCCAGGTTTGCCAAAACGCTGTTTTGTGTAGAATTCCGATTGCAATACATAGTATTCCCTGTCCACTTCCGGTAGTCCGCCGGCAGGCTCTACCAGAATAAGACCATACATGCCATTGGCAATGTGCATACCCACCGGAGCAGTTGCGCAGTGATAGATATACAGTCCCGGATTCAAAGCCTTGAACTTGAAAGTTGAGGTATGACCCGGAGCAGTGAAAGAAGACACCGCTCCACCACCAGGACCGGTTACTGCATGAAGGTCAATGTTATGCGGCATCTTGCTGTCCGGGTGATTGCTGAGCTGAAACTCTACTTCATCGTCCTCTCGGATTCGAATAAAAGGCCCGGGCACTTTTCCGCCAAAGGTCCAGAAAGTATAGGTCACACCATCGGCCAGTCTCATTTCCACTTCGCTGGTTTCAAGTTTGACGATCACATGAGCCGGACCCCGATCAATGGGAGCCGGAACGTTAGGAGCATAGGTTAATTCCGCTTCAATCGTTGGCTTTTCGCAGGCCACAAGGCCTCCTAGGAGCAATGGCAGAATGAACCATATTAATTTCTTGGGATTCATAATCGCCTCCAATGGTTTCAGCTTACACCGATCATGGAGACCAGGCATTGATAACTATCAAGAGTAGATCAAGATTCAAAAAAAAGACCTCCGGGCGGAGGTCTGAGGGGGAAGATAAAGCACAGGAAGTCCGGAGATCAACCTTATGGAAGGATTCGAAGGAGATATCGGACGTCCCTTTTTTTAAAATTTCGCAGTAACCATAAAGTAGCCAAAATCGCTACGTGGATCGAATGCCGGCTCCCTGAGATCCGGCCGGTCAAAGGATTCGTCTATTCTATGTCGAATGGAGCTCAAAGCATAAGCCTGACCGTACCCAACATCGAACTTTAGCTGGCTGGCTTCGATCGAGTAGGTGACGTTGTATTCGTGAAACAGCTGCGAACTCAGCTGGGCCACAGAGTTTTCGGCTATTTTTCCCGAAGCATCCACCACAGATGCATACCGTGCATTGCTGGTGGTTTCTGTGCTGGACAGCTCTCCATCACCATCCCTGGCAATGGCACCTCCATTGTTATAGTAGCTATCCTGAGCCTTATGTTTCTTGAAGTGCCAGTATGCCAGTTTAAGACCTCCATAGTTTCCCAGATCGAAGTTCAGAGTTAGCGCGCGAGCAATAAGGTTCCTGGAGCCCACCAGGTCCATATCTCCCATGGGCCCATGATTCGTGGGAAAAAGCTGCGTGTAGGTGTTTACGGCTACATCCGTGCGATTCGAATCTCCGGTGGCCAGGTCTCCCACCAATCCGATGCGAAGAAACTCCACAGGTTTGAATCCTAAATCAGCGTAAATTGCGTAGGCTTCATACCTCTGTCTTTCGGTGTAGACAGGATTTCCGGTGGCATCTACTTGATTGAGCCAGTCCCAGCCGGCCTGTACGCGCTGACCGTTAAATCCGGTCTGGTAGGCGCCTTCCAGAGAATAATCGAATAATGGATGAGCGCTCTTACCTTTTACGGTCTTGTTGGTAATTCGCAGTCCCACTGTGTGCAGGTTATCCCTCTGCCTGTCCCTGGCTTTCGGCGGCACGGGAATACCCGGATAAGGAGATACGCTGGCAGGAATCCATTTCTTGTAGACACCAATATAGTATGGCTCCAGCTGAAATTGCGGATGCAGGGTAATTTCGTTGTAGAAGACGGCGAGATAGGCATCATCCAGTTCCCGGGCCGTGCTGGACCTTACGGTACAGAGTTTCGTCGTGGGATCGCAGTTAAACTGAATACCCGAAGGATTGGACCGTCCCACATGAGTACCATTACCGCCTCCATCGCTGTCTTCTTCCGCAAGCACTGCTCCGGCCATGGACGCCTTCCAGACTCCCCACTGCCAGTGTAGCTCCAGGGCATCAAAGCTGCGACCTACGTTGCTCCATCCTACCTTGCCTATCTGCCTTTCGCTTCCATAGGCCAGCATCTGGCGCCCAAAGCGAATCCCCAGCGGGCCGAGCAAATTGTCGGATTGAATATAGGCTTCTCGCATATCCAGAGAATCTTCAGTGGTATCGTTTGCGGTGCTGAATCCGTTATCCGATCCAGGATGTCCTCCCCAGAGACGAGAATCCTGAATTCTTAAGACAATGGATGTATCCGACGAAAGTTTCTTTTCCAGACCGAATTGAACAATGCTGCCGGTATACTCATTGGCATCGTCTGTCTTTCGATTAAAATCCGAATTTCCATGAAACTCCGGCCGAATGCGAGCCAATCCAAATATCGTCAATCCGTCGCTCCAGCCGGGCTCGGAAGCCAGGGGCATTACAGGGATCAGCAGAGCTGCCAGTAGAAATGCCTGCCATCTACTCGTTCCCCGAAACCTTCGAAGCGAAGGAACAATTCTGGCGGCACCCTGTTCAGTAATACACTTCCTGAACCTGGAGAAATTCCAGGAACTACCGTATCCGGATTTATTCTTTGATTTCATAATGCTTCAGGTTACATCATGCCGCCGTCCGGTGCCTTGATAATTGTCAAAAGGATGCAACAATAGAGGGTCACCGATTGAGCTGGTGCAGCGTTTCCGCGTTGGAACATTGGATAATGAAGGAGCCAGGACTCCCCGGGATGAACCGACGCTCGCAATGGAGCGCATCGGTCCCCTTCCTTTGATTTCTAAAGATGGGCAGAGGCTGAATGCCGATCCACTGCAACCCTGCCAGACGAAAGGGTTGCGAAGCAACCTGAGTTATTCCCTGGACCTGCGCCTAAACCAAATTCTGACCAGGAATTGATGCAGATCAATTACCGCAATACTGGATGGCCGTAAAATAATGGGATGGTATTGCGAGATGAAGACAGCTCTATTGACCGGCGTGCAACTCTGGCCAGATACAGAAAACTGCCTCTGGTCTATTCCTGTTCTGGATGCTCCAGTGCAGCTCAACTGGCCAATGACCTGGCTCTTCGCGCAGATCGAGAAGAACTGGCCGAAATGTCCTGCATCGCCGGCGTCGGTGCGGGGGTGCAATCCCTGGTTCACACTGCCAGCTCCGGCCGCCCCATTCTGGTGCTTGATGGTTGCCCACTCCATTGCGCCCGATTGAGTCTGAAGAACCGAGAATTACAATGCGATGTCCATATTGATCTGTCCCGCCACGGAATAAGAAAACGATACCATGAATCAGCAAGCGATGAAGAACGGGAACATGCATGGAATTCGGTAGTATTTCCTGCTGCAAGCGAGCTGATGTTACTGAGTCTGGGATCCGAGCAGTAGCCGGCTTCTGACTTTTCGCGGATACCCATTCAGGAAATATTCAGAAACCTGTCCAGCATCGCCTTCCAGAACTTCGGTGCCCAGTTTCCAGTCCCTCGAATGCGAGCTCTAATTCGTCCGTCTACAATTACATAACTCATGGGAATAGCATCTATTGCATAGGAATCCCTGAGCGCAGTAGATGGATCACGTACGATCAAGATGTCACGGAGCTTTTCTCGCTCCATAAAGTTCTTTACCGCCCCATCATGACTGTCTATCGAAATGGCAACAATCAGCAGATTCTCGCGTTTAAAATGCTTTTGTAGCTGGTCAAGTTCGTGCATTTCCGCCCTGCAGGGAGCGCAAAAGGTGGCCCAGAAATGCAAAATGACAATACGATCCTGCAATGATGCATTCACGTCGGAACCATCCATGCCTCTCAGATGAACATCAGGAGCACGTTTCACCACCAGAGGCACCTCATAGCCGGCATTTTTCCACATGGTGGTTTCTGGATCCCCTGACTCGACATTTCCTGACTCAGCAAACAAGACGCCTGCGAAAACAAGTATCGATATTCCCCATAAAGTCCCGATGGCGCTGCAAGGTTTCATTTTCTGGCCTCCGCGCATCATTATCGCTCAGGACAGAAAATCCTGCCTTGATATGTATCAAAAGAACGGCCAGCCGTGCGAAAATATGCAACCGAATGCAGGACCGGCGTTCCTATGGACATGCGAGTAACAGATCTATTTGGAGTCCTACCCAGCAAAAGGCAGGAGGCATGGAATGCTCTTACCCATGGTATGGGTCTATTCGTCAGCATTCCAGCCAGCATCGTGCTCCTATTTAAGGCTTTTCGAACAGAGGACGAAGTCACTCTCCTTGCTTCAGTCATATTTTCTTTCGCTCTTCTTTTCTTATATGCTGCTTCCACTCTATATCATAGCATCCAGCGGATTAGGATAAAGTTCTTTCTGCGAAAGCTGGACCATTCCGCGATCTATATTTTCATTGCTGCCAGCTACACTCCGTTCAGTCTGATTTTACTTCGGGACCATCCATGGATGGGATGGCCGCTATTTGTATTTATCTGGTCTGCAGCAGTGGCCGGGATCATGTACAAGACCTTTTTCATCCATAAATTTGATACCATTGCCACATTGCTTTATCTGGCAATGGGCTGGGTGGCCATACTGGGTGTTTCTGAAATCGTGCAGAGACTGGAACCGGCCGGACTGGTTCTACTGGTAGCAGGAGGTCTAAGTTATACCCTTGGAGTGGCATTCTATTTCTGGTCTTCACTTCGCGCCCATCATGCTATATGGCATCTGTTTGTTCTTTCAGGGTCTCTTCTGCATTACTGGACCATACATAGCTTTGTCCTTTGAGTTGTATAATATCTCATTTCATACTGAAGTAGTGGCAGCCCGCGGCACCGTTGAGCCATGATAATATAGATTAACTTTTTCATGACCAAACTGGAATGGTATTAAGCATCACTGAATTCATACAGGTGAGGCACATTGTGGTGTTAGATGATCAAGAGCCATGATCGAACCTGCACAAACCGCATATACCAGAGCATTGCCCTTCAGGGGGCATTTCTATATTCAAGGTAATCTCGAATGGCTCGTAGCTCCCGGGCCGAAAGTGCGGGCATCCCCTGTCGCCGGCGATATCCTTCCATTCGTCTAACAGTCACGGTCCAGCCTCCGGGAACCTTCTGATTGGGATTGGGAAGTGTATGGCATTTTCCGCAAACATGTTCAAACAATCTCCGCCCGCCGTCCGTATCCTCTGGAGACAAAGATCCGGAAACCTGTGGGCGAAGGCTGGAAATAGAAAGTATCATCAGAATTATCAATCCGTTAAGCCATAAGACAGGAAGCATCCGAGTTGAAATCGAAATCCTCCCGGGAACGGAAAGCTCGGGCACCCGGACATCTTGCAGGCCAGGCCGCGAGGGTGATTTTTTCTGGCCTCGTATTTTTCCTGGACGGTTCATCGGTTTACTGGCGGCCCGGTTCGGCCAATGCATGCCGAACAAGACCTTATACCATTAGAAGCCCAGGGGATCCGGTGCATCCGACGGTTTCGAATGCCTTACGCTGCCAGAGGTGGGAATCTCCACGTAGTATGCCAATTCTACAGTGTACTCCCGCGGCATCTGAATTCCTTTGAACCTCTGGATGACAGGAACCGCCACGGAAAGCTCAAGAATTTGTAGCGGCACTGGCTGCCATTGAATTCCAGCCGTGACCGAATGGATTTCGCTTCCATAGTTTCCAGGATCCCAGGCCGGGCTCATGTATTCAGAAAACAGGTTACCATCTATGGCTCGTCCGGCTTCCCCGCGATACGCTTCTTCATGTTCACCGCGCAGGGCTCCCTGCCACTGCGAATTCCACTGCAGATGAGCCACAACGTTGGAATACAATTGATACATGAAATAGACATCCAATCTGTAAAAGTCTCCCAGTGCATAGTTATGCTTGTTACGATAGGCTCGACCAATATAAAGCATAGTGGCGCCCCACCAGTAAGGCGAAGCGGAGCCCTGATAAGCAATGCCGGCCACTGGATCGAAGGTTCCAGACCCGAGTTGCATGGAATATGGCATGGGCTCACTTCGCCTATCCGGTGCGGTGTTGTTGAAATCTGTAAGCGTTAATGGCGCCGTGGGATTACCCAGAGGATGATTCCTGTTCTTTTCATCGATGGAACCTGTAGGGAGACTCAGCCCGGCTATGAGAGATAGCTGATTCGTGGGAGCCAGGGAGTCATCCTCCATGACTCTATATTTTCCCATAAGCATGGTGTCGCTCATACCCGAGGTCCTCATTGTGTAATGAGATCTGCCAAGCATATTTCGCATCATGTAATTGAACTTCATTTTCATGTACTTCTCCTGGTACATGGTCATCAACATGCCTGCGAATCGATCCGAAAAACTGTAGCCCAGGGAAATGTCATACATGTTCATGTACATCCGCTGTGGCGCAGCCATGTATTTTCTTCCCGTAAGCTCTCCTATGACTCTGTTGTTTATGGCCATGGTATTGGCATCCATGGACATGCTCATACCGGCAGGAAGCGAAAGTACTTCCTCGTTCGAAAGATCACTGTAGCCAGATTGAAGACCGCGCATACTCATATGCATGGGCTTGATCTTCAGTCTGAATTCATGGGTTTCCGGAATTCCGGCTCCCACAATATTCAAGGGCATATTGCCACCACAATGGAGACAACAGAGCCCGGTGTCGGCCTGAATGGGCCGGACATACAAAATGGACAGCAGGCAAGAAGCCAGAGCTCCGCCTGTAAGAATTCTTTTCATAATTTCCCTCTCTGGATAAACTGTTGAAATGGGACCCTCGAGGGAGGGCCCCGTGGCGATTATGCGAATCGCATTGAGGGAGGATCCCGGGCTCTGGTCGCTACACGCTTTGCTTCAATCGTTATTGGAGGCGATAGAAGAGCGTTCCAGCTCGGCTCTGAGTAGATGTTAAGTGTACAGGAATCGGCATTCTGTAGATCCTGAATAGAGAGATACCCCTGGCATATCGGGCAAACATCATGGTCATGATCTGGATTTTCGGTGCTTCCCTCTGCAGGCCCGATATGCTCCCTGTCTGAATGAGCATCGCTTTTTATAGCTTCGCTACTGTGGCAGGGTCTGGAACTCTCCTGTAGACTATGGGCATTCCGGGGGACTGAACCGATCCGGGGACAGTAATGAAGGGCCGGCACCGCATTGGCCGTAAGAAAGCTTGCGATTACCAGCTGAGAAATTATCAGCCCATTGGCCCTTCGAAATTTGTTCCACCGTCCCATGACATTTGCAAACCCGGGAAGCGAACGATATAAAGTTTGTCAGACTCCCGGTATTGAGCTTAAGAATATCATAAAGCGAGATGCCTTCCTTGATAGTTATCAACTGGATGTGCGAAATCCAGAAAAACCGGCTAAATCTGAAGTGCCTCTCGCCCGGCCGGGGATATTCGCTCCGGAGACCAGGGAGGATCAAACGTCAAGGAAAGCAGTACATCATGTTCCGGCCACGATGCCTTGATCGCATTTTCCACTTCTTGCAGAATGAGGGGACCCACAGGACATCCAGGTGAAGTCAGTGTCATTTCGATCTCAATATCTTCATCGTTCGCCGATACTCTACGTACAAGCCCCAGATCCAGGATGTTAATGCCAACCTCCGGATCCAGAATGCTGCGTAACTTCTCTCTAATAGATTGCTCTATTGATTCTGTTGCTTTTTTCCGTGCCCATTGGCGCGGTCTGTCCGTTGATTCGTTGAAAGCTTCCTTTGATCTGTTTGTAAGTTCGTTTTTGGATCTTATGAATCTCTCATTTCTGAGCTCTTCTTTGCCTTTCATGGAACCCTCCTTCGCAATAGAAACAATAGCAGATGAATGAAATAAAACGAATATAGAGCTATGGAAACTATTAGGCCAACAGCTCCGACGAGTCTAATGGTGGGAAAAAGGACACCTGAAGCTAGAGCGAGAACTGAGCCAGGATACACAAAAAATATAATTCCTGGAATCCAGCGCAGGCCAATGTCTTGTGGCAACGGAACGCCGCCTGTTCTTCCACCACCAGACTGCAATGCCATCCAGCTCATAAAGGGTAGTATCTTAAATCCCATACCCAGGGTTGCACTACCCACGAATCCGAGGAGAATCAGAATCATGGCAGCGAATGCCAGACTATAGGACTCCATGGAACTTTCTAAAAGTCCCACGGGAAGCAAACTTCCCCAAATCAATGCTAGAGAAAGTAGCGGAAAAAGAAATGAGCTAAAGAACAGAAGCATAGGCGATTCCAGTTTTCTGCGCATCCTCTTTCGAATACATTGAATCAGGTAAAGGCAAAAGCCGGCATAGCTGGCCAGAACCAGGAGCAGCACCGCGAGGGCGAAGCCCCTTTCTTCCAGAACAGCCTCACCAAAAAGAATCACAGGAGCGATAACAAGAATGAAACCTGATACCCGGGCCCATCCGTCGGATACGTGACTGAGCATAAACATGGGCACCAGTCTGGTTCCCAGTGCAACAATCATTAAGGAAAACCATCCCAGGACACCTGTCCATGCATGCCATTGTAGAAATCGCATGGCCGAGACGGGATAGTAGCCGGAGGCCATGAGAGCGCCGGACACAGACATCACCAGAAGCCACACGGTTGCAGCCAGTACCTGTACCGCCAAGCTGTTCCAGTGTCCCTTTCCGGTGGTCCAGATCAATTGCACGATAAGAGTCAAGATTGCTGTAAAAAGCAGTCCGGCAAATACGGGCATCAAAGCGGGATGGAACAATCGGCTTATTACAAAGCCCGTGGCCCCTGACCACCAGATAAGCGACGTTGTCCATGCAAGAGTTCGACTGCCCAGTCTGCCTTCCACGACCACAGGAAGCAACTGATACAGCACACCTAGAATGGTAGGGCTTATGGTTAGCAGAGTAAATGTATGCAATAGTGCGATGAGGGAGGCTTGATAATAATGCCCTTCAAAAGCATCCTGGAAATGCAATACTCCGGCCGCAGTGGCCATCCAGCCTACCAGGCTAACGGCAAAATTGCTGAGCAGCAGATCATAATGGTTGCTCCTTGCTTGTAGTATCATCGTTTTCGACCGATTAACAGGCGAACATCTGTCGAGTCTCGCACGGAGATTCTATAATCGTACCCCTGTTCTGCCAGGTGCGGAAACAGAAATCTGGGCTCTCGCTCATGAAAAACGTAGAGCACCTGTGAGTCCTTCATTTGCTGCAATCGAGAAAGGATATTCATCATGGGCTGCGGAGGCGAAAGCCCCACAACGTTGAGTTTGATAACCAGAGGATTGCTGCAAGTATCCACTTCTTGCTGGAGGCGATCCACAGCCGGCACCTCTGTCATAGAAGAAGCTGTTTGCTGCTGGTTTCCCGTAACGGCATTCATCATAGAATCAGAGGGCTTTTCGCTGTCAAAAGCTGCCCCTGCCGTGGGATTAAGGCCATAGGCATCCCTCTGAATAAATCTGGCTTCAAAACCCTGATCCACTTCCACTATCGTGCCATCCAATCCCTTCTTTTTCAGAAGTGGAACGAGAGGCTCGGGGGAAAATGAATTGAGAATGCATAAACCGTCTCCGGCTTTCATCCTGGCCACTATCTGAAGAATCGCCGACAGAGGCTCCTTGCCTTTCTCAAGGAGAGGGCGAGCATCCAGATAATAGATCCGCTGGGGCTCAATACGCCCATACTCCTGGAAAAAGAGCTGCTTTTCTTCCTCACTCCACTCTGACTCGCCTGAAGCGCTCGGAGCACCACTGGAATCCTTTTTCCGATACCGCGATACCTTGAGCCCAATTCTTTCGAGAGAGTCCAGGATCTCATCTACGGACACACCACCAATGCGAGCCGCCATGGTCACATTTACCTGCCCGGCCATAACCTTTCGCAGCACCGGATTTTTTAGTTTCTTGAAGCGACTGCTAACAGCAATCAGAGCTTCGATTGCACCGGGGTGGGCGATGATCTTTGCTATCCTGGTATCGCCATCCACCATGAGTTTATTATTCATCTTTCCCTCTTCGTTCCGTTCTATGGATCGGGCTTTTTTGAATACCTGATCCCCTGATTCTCGAGATTTCCGTAAGGCCACATCTCTCACCGGTGGGATCAACAGAGGATGGGCGATAAGCACCATCTGTCTGCTGACCTTTTACCAGCATGAATTTGATTTAACTACAACATCCGCCGCCGAAACCAAGTGTACCTTCTCCCAGACGGGTAATCTTCACCTGAAAAAACTGCGGCCCCTCCTCCAGATATTCCCATCCGAATGCATCGGGCAATTCGGCCTGCATCTGATAGTATAGAGGCCGCGGGTCGTGGTCATTGTAGATAATAAAGGATTCTCCCTTCTTGAGTTCGTTAAACCTACTGAATATTGTGGGATGTTTTTCTCTCGGTTCCAGAACGGTAACGTCCAGAATGTTTTGTTCGCTCATGCCAATCTCCTTCTGTTTAATTTTATTCGTTCACTTTTTTAAATGATCACTGGTTCGAGATGCGTTCGAAGCGTATTCGGTTGCTCCCGGGTCACCAGCCTTGCGATCTTCTCCAAATATTTAAGCCATATTCTGACGGCGGCGCCTTGATTCAGATCAATGCCAGGATAAGGCTCAAGAGGTAATTTTAGATTTCGCAGAATATAGTATCGCAGGCAGGAAGCAAAAAATGGAATGGCAACTGGAAAGCGAAAAATCAAAGCAAAAACCACAAAGTATGCCTGACCTGGTCTCGAAACTTTCCAGAGATCATTCGAGGTTCCTGGAGAACCTGCTTCCCGGCCTGCGCTCTCTGGCAGTTCAGAGTCATAACTATCCGCTGGCACGGTTTCTGGAGAATATGTCGGATGAGCTGTTAATTCATTTTCGCATGGAGGAAAGACTGGTTTTCCCTCTGATTCTATCAAGACTGGAACATACAAGCCAGGCGATTGAACCGGCCCTTCGCCTTGCATGTGATCACATGCGCGAAGATCATCGCACCCATATGAAGCATCTGAAAGTTCTCCAGGCATTTCGTGACCAGATCGCCAGGGAAAGTGCCAATAAAACGGAGTCCGGTTTGTACGTTTTACTGGAGACCTTTTGTGCGGAACTGCAGGAGCACTCCGATCTGGAGAACAAAACTCTCTTTCGCAGCTGGCCCATGCTGGAGGACCAGACCTTTCCGGGAAGCTATTGATGTCAGAAAGACCGGGCCCCGGAAATGCCTGCAAATCGGGCTTTTTCGTTGACTGCCCCATAAGATGTATATTATATACATCTTATGGGGCCTGACCAGTCATTTTATATAGATGATGCACGTTTTATGGATGGCCCGGGCCAACCGGGCAGGTGGCATCAATCTGGTTCGGTTATGGCATTTGTTGGTGGCATCCGGAAACACCTGGAATTATCTCTGAGGGCTCAGCCAGAACTGGAGGAAATGACAATGCAGCTTACCACGTTTTCCGATTATTCCCTGCGAATCTTGATCCATGCTTCGCTTAAGGCCCCGGAACTATCTACAGTAGGCGAGGTCTCTCATCAGTTTGGCATTTCCAGAAATCATGTGATGCGAGTGGTCCAGTTTCTGGGCCAGCAGGGCTTTCTTCAAAATCTAAGAGGAAAATCCGGAGGTTTTACCCTGAGCCGTTCGCCAAAGGAAATATCCCTGGGAGAGGTTGTGCGCAGTACTGAACAGAATCTGACCATTGTGCCCTGCTTTGCCGGGGAAGACACGAAGGAACGCTGCCAGATAGAACCTTCCTGTCGACTTCGAGGTATTCTCCAGGAAGCCCTATCGGCCTTCTTATTGGTTCTGGACGGATATACCCTGAAGGATCTACTCCAGGAGAGCCGAGGCTTGCGACAGCTACTGGGTATGAGCCATTAGTGGAACCCTGGCCTGAATTCCATGACAGACCAGGAGAGAAATGCAGATTAAATTTAGGAGATGAATCTATGAAAGGAATTAAACTGGCATCCAAAACTGGATTAATAACCAGTATTGCTCTGGCAGTCATTGCATTCGCAATTGGGTGTGGCACAGAGCATGAGCCCCATGGTTTCGAAAACCATGGGGAGAATCATCCGGAGAGAATTGCAGGACCAGAGGACGGACACCATGCCAGAGAATCCGGGCTACAACTAAACGAAGGCAAGCGATGGCAGGCAGACCAGGCCACTACTGGCTCCATTCGCAAAATGCAGCGGATGGCCTCAGAGAATGCGAAGCCCCCTGCACTTCTGGCCCAGGAGTTGAATGGTCAGTTTAATACTCTGCTCAAACAGTGCACAATGAAAGGACCTGAGCATCAGCAGCTTCATGCTTATCTGGGCCCGCTGCGAAAAAAGATCCAGGCCCTGGAGAACTGTACTGAGAACTGCCAGGACCGTGTGCAGGAATTAAACAGCTATTTGGGGAGTTACCATGAATTCTTCAAGTAGGCGCTGAGCGCGAAGGATTGGTCCCTAGACTGGAGCCCCTCAGAAGTGGCTGTCACCAGCCAGGGCCCCGCGCGGTCGTTCGATGGATGGTCGGCACCATGGGAAAAAAAATGCCGGGTGGTCCCCGGCAAGATCCCCTTTGTTCGAGTTCCTTTGCAGGTAGCGACTGCATCCCCGAGATCAATCAGACGCTGTGGGAGGATTTCCCAGGATCTGGCTGAATCTGCGAAAATGCAATCTGACTGATGAGCTATTCATATACCATGGTCTCGGGACTTGATCCTTGATCTGGATCAATTCATCATAAAAACCATAATAGTCCTCCAGCGAAAAAGAAGAACAGAATCAGTAGCCAGGTTCCATATAAAGGATGTGCTTTCCTCACTTCCATGAATTCCAGAGAAACCAGTGCGAACTTTATTGCACTAACTCCCAGAATGAGCCATACGGAAGCTGCCCTGAATTCAGCGAAGAAGTACATCGCCGCTATCAAGATCAAAAGTGCCACAAATACAAAGGTATTGTAAGATCGATTCATTGCAATCCTCCTCGCGAAAGAATATAGAGCGATGGAAAGACCAGAATCCAAATCAAATCGCACATATGCCAGAATATCCCGATGGTCTCTACATCGTCATGATCTGTGGCCGTGTATCGCTCCTTTCGGATTCCATTCGCAGCCATTGCCAGTAATACAGTGCCTACGACCACATGCAGGAAATGAAAACCTGTAATCAGCCAGTACATAGTAAAGAATGTGTCGTAGTTCAGGCCATAGCCGCTATCCAGTTTCTGATAATACTCGAAACCCTTTAAAAGAAGAAATGCAATACCCGCAACTGCTCCAAGCCATATCATTCTGGATGCACGGCTCTTCTGATTCAGGCGAAGTCTACGAATCCCTTCTGCCACCAGCCAGCCACCGCCAATCAGAATGGCCGTATTAATGGTGCCGATTCCCAGACTCAGATGACCGGATGAACGAATGAACAAATCTATTTCCTGACTTCTATAGGCGAAAAATGCAATCAATGCCGGGATGAAAGTAAGTAACTCAATGGAAAGGATCATCCATATCAAGATCCCTCCTGGCGGGTAGAACAATTGCTGTTGTCTTTGTTCCATTTTCTCTCCTTTATTCTTGATGCTCTCCAGAGAATATTATCCGGATAATATTCTTAAATATAGCCGATCATACGCTGCAGGACGTTGCTACAGATCAAGGACCGGTGATTTTTCAGAAATGTTTAAGAGACGATTCGATGCTCGTCCAGAAAAAAGAAAAGGCAGTACTGCCAGGGTTATTGCGGTTCCAGGAGGCGCACGTAGCCGTCGTTTTCTGTAATGCGTCCCTGCTTCTTAAGCGCAGTAAAAGCCCGGCTGAAGGCTTCCGCAGATACACCAAGATACAGAGCCACCTGATTTTTAGGGATGTTCAAGTAGACTTCCCGATCCGCCGCTCCCAGAGCTTCCAGAAAAAAGATCACTCTCTCTTCCGTGGTATGCAGCATTAATAGGGTCGTCTTATTTTTGAAGAATTCGGCGTTCGAAACGAAGTCTTCCTGAAAGCATTGCTTCAATTCCGGATGCTTCTGCATAAGCGAAACACATTCATCCACCGGTATGTAGATTACCGCACCGTCCCGGACCGCCTCACAGGATGCAGGATACACCGGCATCGTCTTTAGCATTGGCAGGGCAGCAATAATAGAACCTGGAAAAAAGAAGTTTAAGATGGCTTCTTTGCCAGCCTCATTGAGTTGATAGATCTTGAAGATTCCTTTATCAATGACATAAGGTCCACGAAATCGATCTCCCTGTAGAAACACGGTCTCCCCGGCTTCCACGGTTAGTCGTCGGGCCACCCTTTGCAATCGATCACGGCAACTTTCAGGTACTCTATTCCAGAATTCGCTTTCCGGCACATAGTCACCATCAGCCGGTTGCATTTCATTTTCAATTCAATTGCCGGCTATACGACTGTAAAAAGACATGAGCAGCTCTGGCATCCGCCTTAGATTCAGGGCAGACCTGGTAAAAGAACCGAAAACATCCCGGGAACGGTCAAAGGACAATAGATGGACTCCTATTCCTTCACCGTCAGCTTCCTGGATAGCATGCCTCACATCTTCCTGTCCGTACCTGCCTTCATACCGATCGTAATCATTGGGATGCCCATCCGTAAATAGAACAATCCATCGATGCCTGGCAGATCGCTCCGAGAGAATCGATATAGCATGTCTCAGCGCCGGACCAATCCGGGTATAGCCTCTGGGTTCGAGACCCATCAGACGATTTCTGGATACCGCCCAGGAGTCTTCAAAATCATGTAACTTACTTACCTGACAGTTATGCCTTGTCTTTGAATGGAAGCTGTAGCAGGCAAATGGCAATCCGGCATCCGCCAGCGCCTCACCGAATAGAAGCATTCCATCCCTTTCTGCATCCAGCACTCGAATTCCATTTCTGTAGGAATCTGTAGATAGACTGTTGTCCAGCAAAAGCAATAGATCGACTTCGCGCATATTTCTGCGTCTTTTTCTGTACAATCTCTCGGATGGAGTATGTCCGATGGAACGATCCACCAGATATTCCACCGCTGCGTCCAGATCGATATCATCCCCCTGTACCTGCCGTGGCTCCGGAGAAAATCGATTCAATATTCGATCCAGATCATGTTTCAGTTTTAGCAATGTTCCATGGTTTTTTTGTAGAACGGCCTCTGCTCCATCCCCGGCTTTCTCGGGCTTTGATTCCGTGACGCTGCAATGATCTATTCGAAAGGCTCTTTTCTTATAATCCCATTCCGGATACAGATGCGGTCCCCTGGTTTCGCCAATGATTTCTGAAGCAAAACCGGCATGATCGGATTTAAGATATCCTTCGGAACTTTCTTCAGTGCGAATCACCTGATTGAATTTTAGCTCGTCCAGAGCATCTGACATTTCTTCAATTTGATCCGCCCCGTCCAGCTCTCTCCAGTTACCTTTGAATTCTTCCAGAGTCTCAATCTTTTCGAAGCTATGGTTCAGAGTGTAGTCCTGGATTTCCTTTTTGTTTTCCTCAACGCGGTCTATAGAGGAATCCATATGAATGCTTTTCTCGGTCTGACGATGGCCTGTTCGCGGATCCCCGTCGGACACATTCTCAGGTTTCATCGCCCCCTCGCCGGGCAA
This sequence comes from Spirochaetaceae bacterium, assembly GCA_002729885.1. Lineage (GTDB taxonomy): Bacteria > Spirochaetota > Leptospiria > Leptospirales > Leptonemataceae > UBA3465. The sequence continues at coordinate 119,893 of PBUB01000009.1, read as the reverse complement.
ACGATGACCGGAGATCAAATGAGCCAATCCTAACTTCTCCAGCTCGCCTACACAGGATCTTTCATTCTCTGAATGGTTTCGCAGCACAAATGGATCTTCCGGAAATAGCTTCAATTCTATGCATGCCTGAAGAATTCTAAAACGGTACAGATCCGCAGCAAGGGAATTCACTGGATCTACGTCGCTCCTTCGTAGCTGCTTTCGCAGGGCTTTGCTCTGCGCTGCCAGAAAGGAAATAGAAGGCAGTCGAATCTCTCCGTCTCTGAATCCACCTTCATCCCCGGAAACGGATACCTGGATGGAATAGCCCGCCAGAAGACAGGCAAGAATGCGAAATCGTTCCAGCTCCAGTTCCTGGATCTCGGGGGAACGAAAGAAGGTCTTCCATACCTTCTGAAAGATTTTTTGATCCAGTTCCAGTTTAGTTACCTCTACGATATCTTTGTTTCAGTTTCATTAAGTCGCCGATATTCCTGCTATCATTTCAGTATTGCTAGCTACCAGATAGGTATGTGCTTCAACGGCTAGTTTCTGCCAGATTCTGGTCCGATTTCCACCTGGTTTGGCTGTCATCCGGCGCTTCGCATCCAGCCTGGTTTTCTCTACTATACCCAGGTCCGGCGAAAGCCCGGTATCCGGGGTGCGTGGGCGCGGCCCTGCAATGATCTCAGAAATGCATTGCGATGAAATCCTGTAGAGCAGCCAGCGTATCGCGATCGTCCGTTAATGGTTCTGCGATAGCCACCTGACAGGCCAGTCTGGGGGGCAAACCGGATTGAATCAATCGAGCCGCATCCACAATGAGTCTGGTTGAGATAGTCTCCTGAATCGGCAGATCCTGAGCTTTTCGAATTCGCTGGGCCAGACGAACCAGAGCTTTGATGCTGGGACCTTCGAACCCCGTTTCCCCTACAACGATTTCCATCTCCGTTTCCGGGTCGGGGTAATCGAAACTAAGAGAAACGAATCTCTGTCTTGTGGATGGTTTCATCTCCCGGGTTCCCTTTTGATAACCAGGATTAAAACTGGCCACGAGCATGAATTCCGGAGGAGCTACCAGTTCTTCGGATTTTCGTTCCAGAAACAGGGAACGACGATGATCGGTGAGCGAATGAATGGCTACCAGGGTATCCGGTCGCGCCTCTGCGATTTCGTCCAGATATAGAATGGCGCCTTCGCGCACAGCACGAGACATAGGACCGTCGGTCCAGAGGGTTTCGCCACCGGAAATCAGGTAACGGCCCAGCAGATCCACTGCAGAAGTCTCTTCATGACAGGCCACGTTGATGAGCGGCCTTTCCAGACTGGCGGCCATAAATTCCACCAGTCTGGATTTGCCCGTGCCGGTGGGCCCCTTCAATAGAAGGGGCAACCGATTGGAATAGGCATGCTCAAATACTTCCAGTTCCCGACCAACCGGTCTATAATAGGGAAGTTTGTTGCTTGCCACGGATTTCATGCATTGGCTCCCATTTCCGTTGCATCATCCTGCATATCCTGTCCCACCATCTCTTCGCTGGGCTGACCGTAGCGAATGAATGTGTACAGAAACATCAGAATCCCAACGCTAAACAAGGAAGCAGCCAGCATCGCGCCGTAAAAATGCACAACGATTTCCTTCTGCACGGCCAGGAAGTCCATTCCCAGCTTTCGTTCGAGATATACCTGTGCGATGCCAGACACCGCGAATGCTCCGGTCATACCTACCATACCAATGTTGGAAAACCAGAATGCAAGATATCCGGTCATGTTATTCATCAGATTCCTTCCAGTCATATTGGGCATCACATAGGAAATCACTGCAAAAACCAGCATCGCATAGGCACCCCAGAACGCCAGGTGACCATGCATGGCAGTGATCAAGGTGCCATGAGTCCATTTGTTCACTGCAGGCCAGGTGTGTGCGAATCCCAGAAAGCCAGCACCTACGAAGGACATCACTGCACATCCCAGCGTCCAGTACAGCGCAATCTTGTTAGGATGGTTTCGCCCTTTCCTGCGATACATATTGATGGCCCAGATCGCCATTCCCAGAAATGCCAGAGGCTCCAGAGCAGAGAAAATGCCACCGATCATGAGCCAGTAGCCTGGTGTTCCGATCCAGTAGTAGTGGTGGCCGGTTCCCAGAATTCCAGAAAGAAAGGTAAGGCCCACGACAACATACAGCCATTTTTCCACTACTTCACGGTCTACGCCGGTGAGCTTGATCAATAGAAAAGCAAGCAGCGATCCCATAATCAGTTCCCATACACCTTCTACCCAGAGATGGACTACCCACCAGCGATAGAATGAATCCAGGGTCTGATTATCGAACCAGATCATGCCGGGCAGATACAGCAGTGCTGCAGTAAATAGACCGAAGTAGAGAACCAGCTGGGTTGTACTATGTCGTTCCCCTTTCCAGATCGTCATTCCGATGATGTAAAGAAAGAGAAGAACGTTTACCACCACCAGATAGTCCAGCGGTCGCGGAATTTCCAGGAACTTACGGCCTTCCCACCATCCAAAGTGGAAACCGGCTACGGCAACAACGCCCACTGTAAGCCAGGAAACCAGTTGAAGAATAGCCAGACGTGGCGCGTAAATTTCGCGGCCAGATTCTTCCGGAATTACGTAATAGGCAGATCCCATAAAGCCTGTAAGAAGCCACACCACCAGGAGATTGATATGGGTGGTTCTTGCTACGTTAAATGGAATCCAGTCATGTAAGCCATCCATTCCGATGCGGGCGAATAACATGATGAAGCCGTACACCATTTGCAGAGTCAGTAGCAACATGGCAGCGGCGAAAAAGTAATAAGCAATCTTTTGCGTTTTATATTTCATTGTGCCCCCCTATTTCAAAGTCATGAGATAGTCCACTATGGACGTTACTTCCTGTTCGTTTAGAGGAAGCTTGGGCATGGTAGTGCCCTCTTTCACCGCCTGCGGATCTTTCAGCCATCGCACCAGGTATTCGCGATCGAAACGATTGGCCACTCCGTCCAGAGCCGGTCCTACGTTTCCGCCTTTTCCGTCCACCTGATGACAGGCCACACATAGAGATTTAAATTTAGCCGGTGCTTCGGCCACTGCGGGTGCCTGGGCAGCCTCGGGTAAGGTCGGTCCGTCTACCTTTCGCGTGCCAGGAATGGTACTGGTTGAAATGTTAGGTTCCGGTGGCCATCCATTGGTATCGATGTTTCCCACCCATTTCAGAAATGCGATGATGTCGTCCATTTCCTGATCATTGAAGTTGTATTTCACCATCTTCCGTTCTCCCGGAAACATGGCCTGGGGATCCTTGATAAAAACCCGAATCCACTCTTCTCCTCGCTTATCCACGACTTTGGTTAGATCCGGTGCATAGTAGGCGCCCTCACCCAGAATGGTATGGCAGCCCATACAGTTTTCCCTTTCCCAGATCTCTTTGCCGCGAATAACGGATTCACTCAGTTCTTGCTCGTTGGTTCTTTCTGCCATCTGCCGGTGGGTATCCACTGTAAGACCTAGAAAGACAGCACTGAACAGGACTGTCCCTCCCAGAAAGAACGCTTTAGCCTGTGATTTCGAAAGCATACTTTCGCTCCTGCGCTCGTTTTGCCGAGATCATAGACCGAAAAAGATCCGAATGCCTTGATCCAGATCAATGGGGAGAATTTCAATCCTCACCCGGCACCGATGGTATTGTGCCGAACCCAACATTTTGTCTAATGTTTTCCTATCCAGGAGGCAGATTGCACGTAAAATATACAGCCCGAACCGCCAATCAGGAAGGCTCAATAACTAACGTTACAATACAGGAGCGGAGGTGGATGTTTTTTAGGAGTCTGAACGGCGATGGAGATCAAAGAAGGCTCGGTAATCCATGGATTCCGGATGATGCAGGATTGCGGGAAGATAGCTGGATGATTGGCAGTTTAATGATGACAGCCAATTTCGCGGAAATCGCACAAGGGCCCTGAATGGTCCAGGAACCCAGCACGGAGACCGAAATATCGAGTCTCCGTGCATGATGCTTTCTATCTTTCGCTGCTTACTTCTGCTGATCTTGAATCAGCTTTCGAAGCCTTTTGCGAAGCTGCGGATCCTGATCCAGCTCCTGGACAATGCTGTTAAACTGTTCCACAGATAGTCCGGTGCTCTTGATCGCTTTTTTCATATCCCGACCAGCTTCTTTTTTCAGCGCATCTTTTTCCGCTTTCGTTTCCAGACTTTTCAGTTCTGGGCCTACGGACTTTCGGATTCTGGCTACTTTGCTATACGCAACGGCGAATTGCTGAAGCTCTTTATCAGTGGTGTCGCCTTCATTTGCTTTCGCAAGCTCCGCTTGAGGGCCCTGAACGCCACCTTCAGGCTGTCCGTTGAGCTTTGCTCCTTCGCTTGCGGGCTCCGCAGCGAGAGATGTGCTTATAAGTAGAGTAAAAACAAATCCAATGATGTATCTCATGAATGTCTCCTTTTTGGTTTGGGCCTACTATCAACAAAGGTATGTCCATACTACAGCATTCCATTCAATAGCAACCCATTGCTGATTGCATCGACGCGCGGAACAAAACCTTTAAACGTCTTCGTAGGCATTTCCGGTCACTCAGGAGAAGGTCTGCCAGGGCGCAAGCACGGGTTGACATAAAACTGTCCGACCAGCCATGTCCGACATATCGAATCAGGGATTTTTTTTGCAGCGAACAGGGCTTCCATCGCCGGTAAATACAGCCTGTAGAGTCAAAGATTTATCTTTCGCTGTATTTCTATAATCGTGTGTACACTTTCCGGACTCTGCCTGGCCAATATCGCACCATACACGCTTCGTATCGGTGGTCCAGATCTTCCAGTCCGAAGGGACCAGGTTCTTGATTCCGCCCTGAATCAAATGATTGGTCTGCCTTTGTTCTGGCAAATAAGGATTACCGCCTCCATGAGTGCCTACAAACATATCGATGCGATCGTCTCGAATATAGTAGGGAGAGCCTGTGTCGGTGATACAGAAGTAGCCGTCATGAATTCCGCCTCCCGGCATTTTGATCCGCTTCGAAGCCACCTCGGGAATGTACACCAGAAGTCCAATCAGGGTTTTCTTAGCACATCCGGGAATACTCTTACCCAGAGAGCGACACAATCCGTTAAAATTCACCGCTATGGTGCGATAGGGAAATACCTGATAATTGTAGCCGGCCCCGTGCCCCCATCTGAGATTGTAGCTGTTATATTTTCCAGGACGCCCGGCATAGTGATATTTCTTACCATCCAGCCCAACGCCGCTACCTTCCCAGCGAACCTGCTCAAGAAACTCCTGAGAAGCGTAGCCAATCGTTTTTCCAGCAGGATTCTTGACCGGAACTTTCGGGCCCGGATGAAAATCTTCCATAGCAAGATGGTAGAAAGTGGGCCAGACCTTACGCACATCTATGTGCCGAAAGTCCTTCTGTAATCGTTCGCTACTCACTTCGCCGGTGAGATTCACAAGTTGATTCAGACTAAGTGGTGTGTGGTCCAGTTTCTGATGCTTCGCTTCCAGAACTTTACTGTATTCCATGGGGATCAAAGAATTGGAAGGAACAAAGCATTCTGGCCCGGCTGTAGAAATGACGGCATTTCGCACAACAGGCACATAGGTCTTGCCATCTCTGGAAGTCTCCGGTCCGGACTTTCGCAATGATTCAGCATGGAAATAGTTACGAACAACGTCTGACTGTGGATCCGCTTCTTTGAAGCAGGGACATCCGCTTCGATTGTTCAGACATCGACCCTTGTAGATCTCGGGAAAGTCCAGGGTTTCTTCCGCTTCCATCTGCAAAGGCCCCGGGGAACAGAAGCTAATTAGAATAATAGATAACCAGAACGCTCGGCGCATACATCCCATTTACGAAAGTGGCGGGGATTCGCAAGTATAACAGTTAGCCTGAGTTAAAAAAGAGCCCTGGACTCAAGAGTGACACGTAGTATCTCTTCTGAATCAATCCTGGAGCCAGCCTGGCAGGAATACATCGGCAACTTCGGAATGACTTATCGGACTACCATCAGCAATCGGCAGACGAAACCGTCAGACTATCATCAGAAATCCACGGGCAAACTGGTCCTGAGTTTGAACCTGCAACCTGGTGCATTATTTGGCCGGCCCGAGCCGTGTAACAGTTTCCGGAAAGTAAGAGCTCTGGCTCAGGCCAATGCTGAGCCAGAGCGGATGCGTTGACAGGTTTATCGGAATTCGAAGAATTTTTCAATCCCGAAATAGATACCTTCCACCCTTTCTTTTTTTCTTCCGTTATAAGCGGAGGCGGCATCCAGCAAGCTTTCGGCCAGATTCACAGTGAAACTCTGAGACGATGGGGTGGTCACAAACGTACCGTTCAGACCGCGATAGCCTGAGTAGGATACCAGATCCACCTCGGAGCGATAGGTCAAACGTAGCATAAAATCCTTGGTAACGTTGTAGACCAGGCCAGCCTCATACATGTTTCGAATTACGTTTACATCCGCCTTCATATTCTCTGCTGTGGTTGTTAGAGTCGTACCAGACGGAGCATATGTAGTTCGCACATAATCCAGACTTTCGGACCCTTTCTGCGAAAAGTCCACTGCCCCAATAAGGGAGAATCCACTTCTGGCCAGAGGCACCTTTACTTCCAGGCCAACGGTAGGCATGAACATCTTGATGTCACGATTTCCAATGTAATTGGTCACGGACTGAATGCCTGTACTGTTGTAGGTATAGATCTCTTCGCTGGAGAATTGATGATTGTAGAGCACGCCACCTCTCAGGATTAGATCGATGGGCGCATTCTGGCGCGTATCCAGAAAGAAGATAGCAAGCCTGAATGCAGCACGTTCTCGAAAGCCTTCAATCTCGGCCTGGCTAAGAGAAGTGAGAGAAAACCCTTCCCCTCTCCAGTGGCTTCTTTTGGTCCCGTAATACTCGGTTTCGAAGCGAATACCTGCGGGCCAGCCAGCCGGACCATAATACAGCATGAATGGATGGGTAAAGCTTGCATCGGATCGAAAATCCCCAAAAGCGGTACCCGGAGCATAACTGTTACTTCCGGAACCTACCAGTGCGTCGTCGGCAATAATTCGCTGTTGTAGATCCAGATTAAAGGATCCCTCCTGGATGTCCCAGTAGCCAAATCGGAGACCAAACTCTCCGGCAAAAGCAGGACTTGCAGAAAGCAAGACCAGTATTGCAAAGATTCGTAACTTCATTTTTTCTCCTTCTGTCGCAGCTGACTAAAAAGCCATGGGCGGCCTGGCCGCACCTGTTTTAGACTGCATTAGAGGAGATCCGGTTCAGCTTTCAATCCTTTATCTGCTGCGGATGTGGTCTGTTCCTGCGTACGGTCGCAGAGCTTCAGGTATCAGAAATGATCCGTCCGCCTGCTGGTAATTTTCCATAATGGCAATCATGGTTCGGCCAGCAGCAAGGCCACTTCCATTCAGGGTATGAACGTAACGATTTCCCTTTTCGGCCTTGAAACGAATCATTCCGCGACGGGCCTGAAACTCACCACAGTTACTAATGGAGGAAATCTCCAGCCAGCGATTCAGTCCCGGCATCCATACTTCCAGATCGTAGGTTCTCATGGCCGTGGCTCCCATATCCCCGCTGGACAGAAGAACTACGCGATAGGGTAGCCCCAGAGCTTTCAGGATCCCCTCTGCATGTCCGAGCATCTCCTCATGAATTTTCAGAGAATCTTCCGGAGCACAGATCTGTACAAGCTCCACTTTCTGGAACTGATGCACTCGCACAAGACCACGAGTATCCTTGCCCGCTGCCCCCGCTTCCCGGCGAAAGCAACTACTGGCTGCAGTCACAGCCACCGGCAGATCCGTTAGAATTGTATCCCTGAAGAGATTGACCAGCGGTACTTCTGCCGTAGGAATGAGAGATAACTCATCGGCGTCCATGCGATAGTATTCGCCTTTGAACTTCGGGTACTGGCCGGTGGTTACCATGCACTCGTCCACTACTGTAGAAGGCACCCAGGTTTCTTCGTAGCCGTTTTCTCGCTGACGATCCAGCATAAAGTTAACAATTGCCCTCTCCAGGGTGGCGCCCATTCCACGATAGGTATAAAACCTGGAGCCGGCCAGCTTGACTCCACTTTCGAAATCCAGAATGCCCATCTCTTCGCCGATTTCATAATGAGGTCTGGGTTCAAAATTGAACGATGGGATCTCCCCATGCTTCCTCAGTTCTCGATTTTCAGTCTCCGGACCAATGGGCACTTCCGGATCCAGCCAGTTTGGTAAGTTTAGAATTTGATTATTTAGAGCCGTATCGATCTCGTTCAGGTCCTCTTCCAGAGCCGATATTTGTTCGCCAATCTTGCGCACTTCTTCCTTGCGCTTCTCAGCTTCTTCTTTCTTGCCGGAGCCAATTAACTTTCCAATATCTTTGCTGGAGCGATTCCGCTCATTTCTGAGCTCATCTACTTCGATCTTTTTGTCTCTGGACTTTTGAATCAATCCTTTGATTTCATCCACTGAAACTCGCTCAAACATCCGGTCTTTGAGCATCTTTTCCAGTTCATCCGGATTTTCCTGTATTCTTTTTAGCTCCAGCATGGCAAACTATTGACCTCCTGAGGATAGCATTCAGTTTTCGCCTCCAGACCACAGGCATGCCGAATGCGAACCTGTCCGTTACTCAATGGGCGTCGGCAACCCTGGAGTCAATCAGGATTGATCATGGAGAATCTCCAGCACAACCGACTCTTTCCAGAAAAAGGACCGGAGAGATTAAGAGATACCATTCTTGCAATCTTGCTGGCAATCTCTGGAAGTCTATTCATTACAAACCAGGAAATCTTTCAGTCCGATGTCCTTTATATCTCTGCTGTGGTCCAGGATCTGTATAATGGCATCAGCATTCTGGGCTGGTCATTTACACCTGCTCCCTATTTCTTTCCGGATATTTCTCTTTATGCCATTCTGTATTCGTTTCTAAGCCATACCCTGGCACTGCGCGTTTACGGTATAATCCAGGCCAGCCTGGCTGTTTTTCTGCTCTTAAGATTGTTTTCCCCGCCCGGAAAACGCTACGGAATATTTCGCATTCTGTTTTCCCTGCAGTTTCTTGCCTTCGTATATTTCCAGGATTTCTATGCATTTCTTTACCTGCCGGGAATGCATTGCGCTGCTTTCATCGCTTCGCTCACCCTGTTTCATCGCATTCGGCACGAAGAGTTGCTTCCCTGGAAGGGAATCTACATTACTCTGCTTTCACTGGTAATCCTTTCCGACCGACTCATGCTGGTTCAGTCCATCGTTCCTACGTTGATTTCACTGGTTTATGCGAAGCGACTGCGCAAAAAAAATCCGGACTATGCCAGGCGAGTCCCCGGAAGCCGCTTGAACTACTGGATCAAGGTTACGGTTGGAGCTCTGGCTCTGGGTGTTGTCTTGAATTTCCTGGCTTCCGTTATCCTGAGTACCGGAAAGGTGGCTTCTATTTCAGTACTGAATTCTGCCCTGGCCATGGCCAGGGATCTCAGAGATGGCTTCGGGGTACCGCGATTATTCTATGCTCAGTGCCTGGCTGTTCTTGTTTTTTCGATTTTTCTACTTCATCGAGTACTGCTGGCCACAGAAACCGAGATTCGCAGAGCGGATCAGCCTTCCCTTATCTTCTACGGTAGAATCAGCTCATCCAATCTTCTGCTTTTTATCTGGCTTCCGCCTCTGGCAGCTATACTCAGTGGCGCCTATATAGATGCATACTCGGTAAGATATTTTGCAGGTTCCTTTATCGTTTCAACTGCGGGGATGCTTTCCATACTTTGTAGTCTGCGAAATCGACCGACGGCGCATCTTTCCCGATTCACCGGGCCTCTGGCCATGGCTTTCCGACGATCCGGAGCCATTGTGCTTTCTGCAGCCTTACTCCTGCTCATCGCTCGAGATAGATTCGCTTCGTCTTCATCGGTGCTGGCAGAAATTCCGAAAGACAACTGGGCTGAGTATTACCCGGACTTTGTTCGCTGCCTGGATACTCTTTCTGGCCCGGTAACTGTGATGGCCGATTACTGGCATGCGAAGCCCATCTATCTATTCAGCAAAAACAACATCCTGACTTACCACGCAGATTATGTAACAGGGAAACCTTCCCGGGTTATTTCCAACAGAAACTGGTACGAAGGCACCTGGCCCCCGGATGCAGTGTATATGAAGAACCTGGCTCCAGAAGTGATTCGCAAATCTCTGGGAGAACCAATGAAAATCATGGAATGCGAAATCAGCATAGTCAGCGAAGTCAGCGAAATTGGCCGAACCAGAAAAATGAGCGAGGCCATGGATTCAAACGATTCGCAGAATGGCTCTGATGCCAGTTCAAATGATGGCGTCCGAGAGAAGCTGGCCCCGGTCTGGATCTATTCCGGAAAATAGCGTCGTTAATCGGGAACGAAGCTGCAAATATTCACAGGCTCGATTTAACGAGAGCCTTTGAACGCCAGGAATTCGGCCGTATTGGCTTCTATCTGCTTCTGGATTTTTTCTGGATCTTCGCCCAGCTTTTCCGCACGAAGCTTCTTTAAGAACTCCAGGGTGTGCACAACGTAAGCTGGTTCATTGGTCTTACCTCGATTGGGCACGGGAGCAAGAAAAGGAGCGTCTGTTTCCACCATCAGGCATTCCAGAGGTAACTTCACTGCAGCGTCATGCAATGTATGGGAATTCTTGAAGGTAAGTATTCCGCTAAAGCTTACCTTCCAGCCCAGGTCCACAAAAGGCATGGCCTCTTCGTAGCTATATGTGAAGCAATGGAGCACACCCTGAATATTACCCACATCTCGAACAGCCTGGAGAGTGTCGCTTACAGATTGAGTCTTGCCCGGTTCGTACTGCCGGGTATCTCTGGTATGAATCACCACAGGCAGATCCAGCTCCCTGGCCAATTTCAAATGAGCATTCAAAGACTGTTTTTGCTCTGAAACGAATTCAGTAGTGTGAAAGTAATCCAGGCCGGTTTCCCCTATTCCCAGAAAAGAGTCATCATCTCTATAATTGCGAATTAAGGAAAACAGTTCATCCAGGGTATGCAACTCCTGAGCGGCTTCCGGATGAAGTCCGGCGGTCCATCTCAGAGAGAATTCACTTCCCTTCAGTAATTTCGAGTATTGCTCCATGATCCTGGAGTTGAAGGTAGCAGACTTCAAATCCGTAGAAATCTGAACCAGTCCGGCCAGATTCGCATCCATGGCATTGCGCAGGCTTTGCTCTACTGAAATTCCCTGGGAAGCCACGATATCCAGGTGACAGTGAGTATCAAAAACAGCCATGATTCCAGGTCAATGCAGCCCCGGGCAGTGTCAAGCTCCGATTACTTGACATTGCATGGAGTGGGATAACTTCTGTTTGGATCTTTTTCGGATAGAGATTTCATGAGCCCATGAAATCCTGCTGGATCTTCATACCAGGGCTTCCGAGGTATGATTGTGAATGCTACTTTACCAGCCATAGCAGTGATTCTGGCCTACATCGCCGGATACTTCCTTTATAGCCGCTTTCTTGCCCGGAAGGTATTTAAGCTCAGAAAAGAGGCGATTACCCCGGCCCACAGCGAAAACGACGGAATTGACTTTGTTCCTACCAACCGCTACGTGCTGTTTGGCCATCACTATGCCTCCATTGCAGGCCTGGCTCCCATGCTGGGTCCGGCTGTTGCCGTGATCTGGGGATGGCTACCGGCGTTGCTCTGGGTAACCCTGGGAGCTATTTTTATAGGATGTGTTCATGATTTTGGTTCTCTGGTAGTTAGTTCACGAGCCAGGGGTCAGTCCATAGGAGCAGTGGCCAGAGGTATTATTCATCCAAGAGCTCGATTGTTGTTTCATATCATAATTCTCTTCCTGGTAGCTCTGGCCATGGGGGTCTTCGTTTACGTTATTGCATTTTTGTTCTCTCCTGCACCCAATGAAGCCAACGCTGCTATCCATTTTCCTCAGGCAGTAACGCCATCGTTTGGACTGATCATTATCGCAGCCATTACAGGATACCTGATCTACAAAAGGAACATTTCTCTGAAGATTCTAACTCCAGTAGGTCTGATCTTAACGCTGGCACTGATTGGAGTTTCCAGTTACTCGCATTACGGCGACTGGATGGGATTGGGTTACGTAGGCAAAGAAGGAATGGCCTATTCCATCAAGGTATGGAGTGGTATACTTCTGGTCTATGCTTTACTTGCATCGGTGCTTCCGGTGTGGTCCCTGTTGCAACCCCGGGATTTTCTTAACAGCCTGCTTCTCTATGCAGGAATGATTGGACTGTTTATTGGATTCTTTATCGTCCAGCCAGAATTCGTTGCGCCGGCCGTGCGTCTGGATGTTGAGGGATCCCCCGGGCTTTTTCCATTTGTATTTATCATTATCGCATGCGGTGCTGCCAGTGGATTTCACAGTCTTGTAGCCAGCGGCACAACGGCGCGACAGTTAGACAAAGAAACGGATGCTCAATTCATTGGTTACGGAGGAATGATCGGAGAATCTCTACTGGGATTTGTGGCGGTACTGGCCACCACTGCAGGTATGACAGATCATGTTTCCTGGGAAAACAGATATGCGAACTGGAATGCGATACAGGGGCTGGGCGCTCAGGTAGGAGTATTCATTCAGGGCTGCAGCCGCTTTCTGGAAGGAGTGGGTATTCCTCAATCCGTGGGGGCCTCATTCATAAGTGTGATTGTTGTAAGTTACGCTCTCACCTCTTTAGACAGTGCAACCAGGCTATTGCGCTATAACATAGAAGAGATTGCCAGTTTCCTGAACATCTCCTGGCTCCAGAATCGATATCCTGCCAGTATTCTTGGAATTGCATTTATCGCATTTTTCGCATACTATGAAATTGATGGAAAACCGGCGGGCCTGGCCCTCTGGGCACTCTTCGGTACCACAAACCAGATTCTGGCAGGACTTGCGCTTCTTGTAATTACAATCTACCTGCTCAAGCGCGGATGGCAATGGTACATAGCCGGTATCCCCATGGTCTTGCTGCTTGGAGTCACAATCCATGCTATGATTGAAGGGATCCATGGATTCATTTTTCGCGAAGGAGGTATTGAATGGCCCCTGACCATCATAGGCACTTTCCTTCTAATTCTGGCAGTGTGGCTGATTGTAGAGGCTGTACTGGCCGTCTGGCGATTTAAAAAACGTGGAATTTTGATAGAGGATTACGAAGTGGAAGAACATCACTGAACTTCCACTTCAATGGTGGATCAATCCAGAAGAACATACCTGGTTTCGAAGCTGGACACTTCGGTACCCGGAGGTCCCACCACGCCTTTCAACCGATCTTGAAAGGCCTTTCCCAGCTCATCGCATCCCTGCTCTTGCATGGGTGGCGCGCCTTCTTTGCTGGAGTAAATGATTATAGCCAGATCCACCTTATCGGATAGTTTTCCCTTGATGATGCTCTCGGTTATCTGTCGCATTCGATCATCAATAGGTTTGATTTCGTAAGTTATTCGCATACGGCAGCCTTCATAGGATTTGGCCCGCTCTGTAGAGCATCCGTCGACGGAGTCTTTCATTTCATTGTCTACGTTCAATTCAGAAAGAACGAATTTCCGATGATTTTCTTCTGCAATGTCCACGTAGAACTCCATACAGGCGAATTCGTTCGGGTTTTCCTCTGATGTTTTGGCACTCCATAGGACATGGTCCGTCTTCATATCCTCTGGCTTTAGATTCGGCATGGATTCCTTGCAGTTCCATGACATCGCAATAATCGCCGGTATGATCCAATAGATTCGATTATTCATTCTATACTCCTTTGTATTTGGAAGGCCTATGATTGCTCTTGCAAGAACCCGAAAGACTGGTAACAGTGCCTTTCCCTTCAGGTCTACTTTTCAGCGGATTGAAACAGGTTTTCCAGGCGAGTGATTCTGGCGCCTTTAATGGACAGGGTCCTGAGAACTCTCTCGGCAGCACGATCTTTCTGATCAAGACAGCTTAGTCGCGTCACAGCCGGATATTCAGCCCCGCCTTCGTAGAGGATAATGTAGAGTTCCAGTTGATCGGGAATCGTATCCTCATTGATTTTCTCTTCCAGAGCCCTTAGCTCCTTTTCTACCCGGGTAAAATCCAGGCGAATCTCAATTCTACAGGCGGTGTCTGCCCTGCTCTTGAATTCGGTGCAACCCTCCTGGCCCCGATTGGGATCGGCAGTTCGAAAAAAGGGTTTGGCCAATCTCTCTGCCAACTTTTCGCCGCCCCGGGAACTGGTAATGATTTCCAGACATTGAAATGAATCCTTTTCCGACTTACCGCCGTCTTTATCCCAATGGATAACTGGGTCCTGCAGACCTTCCGGAGTTAGATCCAGACCCGCAGGCTTACATTGAAGGACCGTAAACAGGACGAGCAAACTGACAGGATAAAGCGTTGGCCGATTGTTCATTGACATACTCGAAAACTACATATTCGTCCAGGCTACTTAATTTTCAGATCCCCATTCAGTCAATTTCCTTTACTCTTTTCCAGCGCTGTACGGAGATCCGGATGGATGGGACCTGTGGATTGTTTCGTATGATCCCAGTAAGCCTGAATCGTTCGTGCCGTACAGTGGACGAATTCATCCTTCCGATTACGGACCTCGTATTCGAAATCCCAGGAGGCGCCGCCCATGCGCCCTACGCCAATGCCCACCTCTATCTCATCTAGAATCGTCACGGGCCTCTTGTAATCAAGGTCTGCATGAACCAGCAAGAAAGGAAAGTCCAGCGCACTCTTAAGAGGAAACAGGCTATCATAATACCGCACCCTGGCCTGCTCGCAATAGGTCAGGAATATAGCATTGTTCACATGCCCGAAGGCATCCAGGTCTTGAAATCTCACTTCAACCGGGTAATAGATCATGATGCAGAGTTTTTCCTGCCCTCCCTGACACAACAGTAACTCACAGAGGGTTCCAGCGCCGGAAATCTTTCGCTTGCCAGAGATACGGGAAATTCTGGATATGGACAATTGATACTGCGTCTCATTCTCTTCAAGGCAAGCCGATGAATATTATTAATCTATTTCATATGGGTGGCCCCTTCATGTGGCCCATCCTCACTCTTTTGGTCCTTACAATCAGCCTGGCCCTGGAGCGTCTCATCTATTATGCCTGGACTTACAGCTCCCCCGGAGAGCCGGATGATTTTCTCCGGGAGGGAAAGCCCAGCCAGCCAAAGGTCCGGACGATCCTGGACCGTCTGCTTCCGGATGCAGCTGGTAGATTTGCACGATTCGCTCCTGTGCGCATGGTAACCACTGTGAGTGCTCGCCATGGCAACTCAGGTCAATCCTTCGATGCAGCTCTTCAAAGAGCAGGAAATGAGATCAGTGAGGAAATGAGCCGACGACTGTCCCTGTTTCCGCTGGTGAGTTCGGTGGCTCCCATGATCGGTCTGCTGGGTACTGTGGCTGGCATGATGGAATCCTTTCAGGCCATCGCCGCCAGCGGAGGTCAGGCCAACATGGGGGAACTGGCGGATGGAATATGGGTGGCGATGACCACTACGGCATTTGGCCTCATGACCGGAATTCCTGCCTATCTGTTTCATGGATTGTTTCTAAGTGTCGTAAACCGCCGACTGTCCTTGATGAATCGCACGGCTCATTACCTGGAAGAACGGGGAGGGCATTCGATTCAGGAGGTAGCATGAGGTTTCCGCCGTTGAACAAGAAGAGCAATGTTATGGACATCGCGCCCATGGTGGATCTGGTATTTTTGCTTCTGGTCTTCTTTATGGTAGGCTCGAAATTCGCTACTCCGTCCCTGGAAATGGAGCTTCCATCGGCAAGCTCCGGCAACAATAGCGATTCGGAAAACATAATCATCTCCGTGGACCGCAAAGAAAGGATTTATCTTGCAGGGACCGAGGTAAACCAGACATCGCTCAGCGAAAGACTTTCAGAAATGATCCGAAAGAGACCGGGAACGCAGGTCCTGCTTCGCGCCGATGGCAAAATTACTTACAACCTGTTCGTTCAGGTGATGGACCGCACACGCAAGGCCGGAGTACAGAATCTGAGGCTGGAATATGAACCAAAATAGATGGGACCGAACGCTCAGAAGCGGCTCCCTGTTCTGGATTTATATCACATTTTTCTTTCCGGTACTGCTATTTCTTATGATTCAGCGCTCCTCGCCCGGCCCACCCGCGGATGATGCGCCTGTTTCGCATATTTCGTTTCGTTTTTCGCAACCGGCCAAGCAGGGAAACGAACTGGCGAAGAATACGGATTCTCCGGGAGAAGAAAGAAGCACCTCTTCGGGAGAAGGCAAAAATCTCTATCTTTCACAGGTTCTTAGCAGGATCGAGAGAAATAAAAGATATCCACTCAGAGAATTGAATGATCGGATTCAGGATTCGGTTTATGTGAAGCTGAGTATTTCCTCTACCGGAGAATTAGCCCATGCCAGCGTAACGGCTCCGAGCAAGTATTCAGCATTCAATACAGAAGCGGTGAACTGTATTCGCCGCAGTGCACCGTTTCCTCCCTTTCCTTCGGAAATGGAACAGGGCTCCATTACATTAAACCTGAAAATGGACTTTCGCCTGCAATAGTGGCGCTCCCGAAATAATCTTTCTCCGCCTATTTTTATATAGACCCTTTTTGTAATTTTCGGTAAGGCAGAAGAGCCTGCAGGGCTACACATTGCTTTGTTTCTTTCCATCAATGGAATGCTTACAAAGTGATGTTGCAGGCCGACCCCCTGCCTGTGACTCTGGTCCCCGGCACGACTCCGATCGTGCTCAACGGAGGATGATATGATTACATTATTCAGAGTATCCGGTTGGCTGGAAGGAGGTTCCTATTTGCTACTTCTGTTGGTCGCTATGCCTCTAAAGTATATCTGGGATGAACCTCTGGCTGTTCGAATCGTGGGTATGGCCCACGGTATTCTCTGGATCATCTACTGTGCAATGGCTCTGGGGCTGGCCCTGCGAGACCACTGGGGAGCTAAAAAGCTGATATACGCCTGGATCGCATCCTTATTGCCTTTCGGCCCCTTCGTTTTTGATCATAAGTACCTGACTGGAGACCAGCAGAACGAAGCGAAGTCGTAAAGATTTCGTCTCCGCGAACGACGGAAAAATAGCCAGAGACTTTTAAGCGGCCGTGGCTTTCCCGGGCATTTGGAGCGATGATGCCCCGGCCCTCAAGGAAAACCATGCATCCTCATTTTTGAGAAACGATCAGTCTGTCCATCCACCGGAATAATTATGCGCCTATTCGCCCATATCCAGATATGCTTAATACCTATGATTCATCGGAGAATGAAATGAGGGCTTTGCGCAAAACTGGCATGACCTCATTTTTTAAACGGGGCCACCGGGGCCCCGTTCTTCGGCTTACTGATTCAACTGAATGGATCTTTCCATCTCAGTTTGAAATTCGCACTGTAGGCCTGGGATCGCTGGAGTCGATGGGTTGCGGAGCGCCCGGGCTGGCCGTTCCAGTGCCAGTGTATATCTGAATCTGATACGTACCTGCTTGTAGAAAGTCAATGTAGCGAGGAGATGAGGATTCGTCTGTCTGGCTGTAATGCGTGCCCTCGGATGCCGACGGAGCTGTAGTCAGATCTGTAGGACACCCGGATGCCTGTACTGCCGCAGAAATCACCCTGGAACTGGTACCAATTTTAGCGAAGTTCTTTATCTCCAGCCTCGTTCCCACCGAGGCATTGACCTGGATCAGAACGCTATAATCGCTGGTGGAGTTTACTCCGCTTCCATGATCTGTAAACATCTCCTGCTCGGTACTGGATGCTGTGTAGAGTACCCGCGTACCCGTTGTAGTTCCTCCACCTCCACTGGAGCTTGTAACTTCGCAGTTCTGAGGAGGTACCACAGCGGTAGCCAGAGCGATTAGAGCCAGCGCCTCATCGCTGCCTTCGTCTTCGGGCTGACCCAGCAAGCCGCATCCCACGATGCTGTATATGCTCATCCCCAAAATGGCGATCCGAATCATTCTTTTTGTAGTCATATTGACTCTCCTATTTTTTGAGATTGCGTCTCAATATCGTACCGCGGACTGTCTGTCATTCTTTTTTTGAGACTCATTCTCATTCTCGCTTGCCAGGAAATTCCGCTCTTCATTCCGTGGCCCCCATGCTACAGAAATTAACCTCTCGAACCATGGCAGTGGTTGTGGCACTGCTTCTTCTTTCCGGCGCTGCGCTGGCCAGTGCTCCAAAGCGCATTGTATCTCTTAACGGAAGTATGACCGAGATCCTGTTCGCCATTGGCGCCGGAGACCAGGTAGTGGGGGTAGACACATCGTCCATTTACCCTCCCAGAGCCCAGGGACTCCCTAAAGTAGGATATCAACGAAAGATTTCTGCCGAGGGAGTACTTTCCCTGAAGCCGGATTTAGTCATAGGCACAGGAGAGGCAGGGCCTCCGCCGGTGCTGCAGCAGTTGCGATCCAGCGGAGTGGATCTAAAGCTATTTGAAGATAAGTGGACCCCGGAATCCACCTATGCGAAAATTCTTTTCGCAGGAAAGCATGCAGGCAAAGAAGAGCAGGCCCGGGCCCTGGTTTCCCGTATGAAGCAGGCCATTGCAGCGCTTGCGAAGCCTGAGAAGGAATGGCGGGTTCTGTTTATCTATGCTCGAGGGCCCGGAATGGTTCAGGTTTCCGGATCCGGAACTCAGGCCCACAGCATGATAGAGCTGGCTGGCGGAAAGAATGCCATAACTGGATTCAACGGCTTTCGACCTCTTACTTCGGAAGCCATGGTGGGTGCCAATCCAGAGGTCATCCTTATCCCTACCCGTGCACTTGCAAGCATCGGTGGAATCGATGGACTGCTTCGCATTCCGGGGGTAGCTCTTACAGATGCAGGAAAGAATCGCAGAGTGATCGCCATGGATGATCTGCTATTACTGGGATTTTCCTCCAGGCTCCATATCGCGCTTCGAGAATTGATTTCGGAATTGTCTGCGTTGAAATGAGATTTCCGGTTCACATCGTCCTGGCAGCCGCAGGTCTGGTAATCCTTATGGCTTCCACTATCACTTCCATGTGTATGGGAGCCTTCGCAATTCCCGTGGAATGGATTCCTGCAATGCTCCTGGGGCAGGCCACAGAGGACCAGGCTATGGCTTCTCAGGTTCTGTGGGCCATCCGTCTGCCGCGAATTGTCCTGGGGGTTTTTCTGGGCGGCGCACTGGGATTCGCCGGTGCGCTGATGCAGGGACTGTTTCGCAATCCGATTGTGGATCCAGGTCTTATAGGAATTTCTTCCGGGTCGGCGCTGTTGGCCGCCATTTCCATTGTTCTGGGCGCTCATATCCCATTGCTTCAGGGGAACGCCGCTCTTTCCGTGGCAGCCTTTCTGGGTGGCGTAGGTACATGCTTTCTGGTTTACATCATCTCTACAAGATCCGGTCGAACCAACATCGCCACATTGCTACTGTCCGGCGTGGCAATTATGGCTCTGGCAGAGGCCTGCATTGGATTTCTAACTTTTCTGGCCGATGACGATCAGCTTAGAGATCTTACCTTCTGGCGCATGGGAAGTTTGAGCGGTGCCACCTGGCAAAAGCTGCCCTACATTCTGCCGGTGCTGGCTCTTCCTCTGATCAGCTTTCCTTTTCTGGGCAAAGGTCTGAATGCTCTATCCCTGGGCGAAAGGGAAGCCAGGCATCTGGGATTGCCGGTGGAACGATTCAAGCAGGCCCTGGTCATCGTATCCGGACTGTGTGTGGGGGCCGGCGTGGCTGTGGCTGGAATCATAGTTTTCGTAGGCCTCGTGGTTCCTCACCTGGTTCGCCTGGCTACCGGGCCGGATCATCGCACCTTGCTCCCCTATAGCTTTTTGCTGGGCGCAATTGTACTCACTCTGGCAGATCTTCTGGCAAGAACCGTGGTTGCTCCAGCCGAGCTTCCCATCGGAATCATCACCGCCTTTCTGGGGGCTCCCTTTTTCCTGTATTTGATCCAGCGAAAGAAAGGAGAACTATCATGGGCTTGATACTCGATAACGTCAGCTATCGCGTGGATTCCCGATGCATTCTAAAGAATGCAAGCATGGAAGTGCATCCAGGTGAGTTGCATGTTCTTCTAGGGCCCAACGGAGCGGGAAAGTCCACGCTACTGGGCTTGCTTACGGGCGATTTACATCCTTCCAGTGGATCGGTGTTAATGGATCAGCGGCCCCTGAAGGATTACCGGTCTCGAGAACTGGCTCGTCGTCGAGCAGTACTACTGCAGTCCAGCGTGGTTCCATTCGCATACCGGGCCAGAGAAATCGTTTTATTGGGACGGCTTCCGCATCCGGATTCAGGTCTGGACGATTGGGCTGTGACAAGGTCCTTAAAACGAACGGAATCCATTACCTTTAGCGAGCAGTCCTATCTCACTTTATCTGGAGGCGAAAAGCAAAGAATCCAGCTTTCCCGGGTACTCTGCCAGCTGGAGGGAGAAAACGGCTCTTCCTACATGCTTCTGGATGAACCGGTAACCGGACTGGATATAAAGCATCAGCTACAGATGCTGGAGATTGCTCGCAGTAAAGCAGATGAAGGCACCGGTGTATTTCTCATTCTGCATGATCCAGGACTGGCCGCTCGCTACGCAGACCGCATCTCACTTCTAAAGGAGGGAACACTGCAAGCGTCCGGCCCACCGCATATGGTTCTGACCCGGGAACGTCTGAGTGAACTGTATGATGTGCGAATTCATGTCTTTCAGAACGAAAACGGTATCCAGGCAATCGTGCCGGCCGGGCCCAGCGAGTCCAATCCGGGCAACCGGGCTGAGAGTAGCAAAGAAATAGATTCCAGAGAAAAAATTAGAAAGGAGACTGAAATGAACGAGTTAAAGAAAAAATGGGATGCTCTCAAGGAAGAAAATCCCCGTATTCGCATTCGCGACGCCGCAAAAAAACTTTCGGTAAGCGAAATGGAGCTTCTGGCCACACGGACCGAAGATGTTACCTACCTTCGACCTGAATTCACCGCCATTATGGCTGAAATGGGTTCTCTGGGAAAGGTAATGGCACTTACACGAAACGAAGCCTGTGTTCACGAAAGGAAAGGCGTTTACGAAAACATATCTGCCAACGGACCTATGGGCCTGGTCGTGGGACCGGACATCGATCTAAGGATTTTCTATTCCGGCTGGAAGCATGCTTTTGCCGTAAATGATGTACTTCGCGGCGAACCACGCAGCAGCCTGCAGTTCTTCGATGCTCATGGAACGGCACTGCATAAGATATATGAAACCGAAGCGTCAAAACAGGGCGCGCTGGCTCAACTTGCGGAAACATTCAAGAACGAAGATCAAAGCCTTCAATTCGATGTCAGTCCAGCCCCTGCCCCCTCCCCCCTGATTGATCAGTACGGTGAAGTGGATAGCAGTGCGCTGTTATCTGAATGGGAATCTCTCAAGGACACCCATGACTTCTTCAGCATGCTGAAGAAGTATAACTGCCACAGATTACAGGCCATGGAGCTGGCAGAAGGCAAATTCACCACTCTGCTGAACAATCAGACTCCTGCACGAATGCTGGAACTCGCCTCTGAAAAAAACCAGGAAATCATGGTATTCGTTGGCAGCCCCGGACTCATTCAGATCCATACAGGACCGGTAAAAAGCATCAAACCTCTGAATGAATGGATCAATGTGATGGATCCGGATTTCAATCTGCATCTTCGGACAGATCTCATTCATCGAGTATATCTAGTAGAAAAGCCCACAAGCGATGGAACGGTAACGTCTGTGGAATGTTTCGATGAACATGGAGAAATGATCGTTCAGTTCTTTGGTAAGCGAAAACCCGGGCAGAAAGAGCAGGATTCCTGGACTGAACTGGCTCATTCCCTGAAAGCTGTGGGGGTGTAATCGGATGAGACTGCCGAATGAAATCTTGCGCCCCTGGCCTGAGATTGAGTCTCATCCGCATATGAGGCGCGCCGGGGCCGGACTGAAAGCAGCCCGGAACGAGCAACCGCAGGCAAAAACCTCCCTGGGCTCCGAGACACAATCCGCTGCATGCAGTAAGGGAAAGAAATGCTGCCAGGCTTGCCGAAAGACTCGAAGGGGTTCCCAGATGACGACCCTGCTCATCGCGCTCGTACTCAGCCTCGCACTGGCGTCTCAGTGCAGACATCCGGCCCATGACAACCAGCTCCAGGGTATTCTGGACTCTGTTCTCGAGATTGATTCGGAGGCAGGCACTGGATCCTGCACCACCAATGTGCAATCCGGATTCAATCGCACACTGGTGCAGGCCACATCCCAGCTGGAATGGACTCATTGCGATTTGAATATTGGAGCCACCACATTGGCCGGTGGTCCCTGGGACATGCGATTCAGGCGCTTCGCAGTAGGTACGAATGGAGGCACCTCCGGCTCGGGAACCGGGGCCAGCTGCAACACGGGTCTTTCAAGTCTGGCCGCCGTTAATTCATTCTCGCAGTTCTCGTCCGGGACTTCTGGCTTCTGTCCCAACCTGGCCAGCGATACGAATCTATCCACTTCTGGAGGCGGGGGCAGCGGAAGCGGGAGCACCAGTTTCAGCGGTTCGCCGGTAATGCTGGAATGGTACACCTACGATAGCGAAACCCATGTACTGACCAGCAAAGGGGAAGTGTATGTCATTCGATCTTCGGATAGTGCGGATTATTACGCTGTTCAGTTCCACGATTACTACTCCGAAGCAGGCACTTCCGGATACATCACCATTGACTGGAAAAGGATCGATCCATGATAGAACGGCACAATCACATCCAGAATGGATGCAGATCCCGGAGGTATCGCTGGATTTCCAGTTCTGTTTTCTGGCGAAGGATATCTACATCAAATCGGAGCCACAGGATCGTGGACGTTTGCCTCGGGCTACTGTGCTGTTCCTTGATCAACCTTCTCTCTGGAAGTCTCTTCTCGCCCTTGCAAGCTGAAGAGCCTCAGGATGCAACCATTGTTGTTACCGGCGACAAGCGCCCCAGACCTATAAGCGAATCCATAACGCGCACAGAGGTTGTGGATCGAAAGGAAATCGAGGAACAGGGAGCCAGAAACCTTTCCGATGTTCTGCGAAATCATCCAGGTATTGAAGTAAGGGAAGGCATTCGCGGTCAGGAAATTCGCATGCAAGGACTGGATCCTGAGTACGTGCTCATTCTAATCGATGGAGACCGGGTTACAGGTCGCATCGATGGCGCCATTGACCTGAGTCGCATCAAGGCCGAGGAGATCGAGCGAATCGAAATCATTAAAGGGCCGGCATCGGCTCTCTACGGCTCCGAGGCTATGGCCGGTGTCATCAACATAATCACTCGCAGAAGCAGTAGTCCGTTTTTCGCTCAGGCAGAGATGCAATACGGTAGCGGAAGAAAGCTTCATTTTGGCTCCGGGAATGAGAGTCATGCCAGTGTTGCCCTGGGAACCAGCCAGGAGAATTTTTCCAACATGTTCATCGCTGGCTGGCATCGTAGTGATGGATACGATCTAAATCCGGAAACGGAACAAAAGAAGAAGGCACGTATTCTTGGAAGACTCCTGCCCGGTTTCGAATATGAATCCATCCCAGGTACCGAAGATCAAACTGGCAGTGCATTCCGTGATCTGAATGTATCGGATCGCTTTCGCTACTCCATCCAGGAAAACTGGGATGTAGATGGAAGTCTATCCTACAGATATCTGGATCAGGAGATTGTAGATTTTTCACCTCCACGGGCTGTGCTGGATCGCAGAAATGAAACCCATGACGCTCAGGCTTCCGTTTCCACCAGGTACGAGTGGAGCTATCCTACGGCTTTAAGCCTTCATTATTCCCATGCCAGGTTTCTGGACACATTGAACATCGATCAACGCAGATCCGATGATCTGGATTCAGAGGAAACCCAGGAGGACAGAACCCACGAATTTAGAGCCCAGCTGGACTATGGTCTGGGAAATCATGTCCTCACCGGAGGGCTGGAGGGACTGATCGAAGAATACGTATCGCCTCGAATTGAAGGAAGCGGCTACGGTTATCGCCAGAGAACGGCCGGTTTCTTGCAGGATGAATGGCAACCATTTGATGCGTTGTTCTACTTTACTCCGGGAGTTCGATTTGAGCACGACTCTCAGTTTGGATCCCAGGCACTCCCCCGTCTTTCGGCTCGCTGGGATCCGGCTCCTAAATGGACACTACGAGTCGGAGCAGGCCAGGGGTATCGAGCCCCATCGTTTAAGGATCTGTACTTTGCATTTCAGAATCCGGGTGTAGGTTATCAGGTAGTGGGAAATGAAGATCTGGAGCCGGAAAAATCCAACGGATACAATGCATCTGTGGACTATGCGGCTACCGATTGGCTCTGGCTGTCGGCCAGTGGATTCTACAATTCGATTACGAATTTAATCGATTTTCGCCGGCTACCGGATCGCAGCGACGATTTGACCACGTATCAGACTGTAAACATTTCTAAAGCGTTTACCAGAGGTCTGGAAACCATGGCTGAAATCCGATTTGCAAAAGTCTGGGTCATTGGACTGGGATATACTTTTACAGATACGTTCGACAAGGTTCAGGAGATTCCGCTGGAAGGCAGAGCCAGACACAGGGGCTTCTACTCGCTGTCCTATTCCCCCGACGCAGGGTTCGGTTTTTCCATTCGCGGCCACATCGAAGGGCATCAGCCGTTCTACTATGAAAAAGATGCACTGCTTACCTTTCAGAATCGGCGATTCGAGCTGGATACCAGCGTAATCCTTCCAGCGCTCTATCAGAACCGAGAGTTTACTTTGATAGATCTGGACCCGGATACGCCGGATTACGGTTATTATCTGGCCAATGCCAATCATACCCTGGATATTCGGGTGCGATACAGATTCTGGGACTACTATGAGGCTTTCGCAGGCGTTGACAATGTATTCGATCATTACAATGCCGAGCTGGATCCTCGTAGACCGCGGTTCATTTATGCAGGAATCAAGATGACCATCAATACTGCCCCTGGACGAGCCCTGCCTTCGGAACCGGAGCCTGTTAAGAACAATAATGGGGTGGAACTTCTAGAGGAGCAGTAGGATTCTTCCATAGCTCCGCGATGGCATTTCCGGGGCTTCCATGTTCTGTTGCGTGGAAGCCCTTTCGCTCTACTCTACCAGATGTCTTTGACGGGCCGCTCTAACATGATATTCAATAGCCGAGTACAACTCCTCCCGATGGACCGGCTTGGAAAGATAATCATCCATTCCAGCCTGAAGACAGATCTCCCGGTCCTTTTTTAGAGCATGAGCTGTGAGTGCGATGATGGGAACATCCAGCCCCTGTGTTCCTTCATCGCCGCCAAGCTTGCGAATGGCTGCGGTGGCTTCAAATCCATCCATTTCCGGCATTTGAACATCCATCAGAATTATATCGAAAGATTCTTTTCTACAGGCCTCCAGAGCTTCCAGCCCATTCGAGGCCATTCGGGTTTCCCAGCCTCTGGCCCTTAGATGATGCTCTACCAGATATCTACTGTCCGGATCGTCTTCTGCACATAGAATGCGAATTCCTTCGGTGCGATTCGAAGTCGATTCTGCTCCGCTCAGATGGATTTCGCCGCTCATTCGCTTTTCTACAGATTGCACCGGAAACACCAGCGAAAATCGACTGCCCTTTCCTGGCTCACTTTCTACGGAGAGAGTGCCCTGAATCATGGAGGCCATCCGCGAAGCGAGCAAGAGACCGAGCCCTGCTCCATCATAACTGGATCGATAGTTTCTTTCTTCAGAAGGACCATCGAACAGGTGTTCCAGCCGATTGGCATCGATGCCAATGCCGGTATCTCTTACTTCGATGCATAGATGTGGCTGATCCACCTGACCGGAAGGCGGAACTTCGGCCCTGGACAGATGCACAGCAATGGAGCCTCGATCTGTGAACTTTATTGCATTATCCAGCAACTGAAACAGAATCTTTTTCAGCAGGAAGGGATCCGTAAGACATGGATTAACCAGATCCGATTCCATAAATACTTCCAGCTCCAGACCTTTGCCGCTGGCAGTGGGCTGCCTGAACTTCACGGCCTCCAGTACAAGCTCGGAAATGTCGAACTCCTGGAGCTCCGGGTTTACTGCGCCAGACCTGAGCTCAAACAGATCCAGGAGAGAATCGCTGGCTTCCATTAATTGCATGGCGGACCGGCGAATCATTTGCATATAATGATCCTGCTCCGGGGTCGTTTCTGTGGTACTGTGCAGGTCAATGGTACCCAGTATAACGTTGATGGGGTTTCGAATCGCAAAGCTGAGCTGTTGCATCAAACGGTCCGGGAGTTCAGACATGTCTACAGGCTATACAGGGTTTCCAATTGCGTCGAATGAAATTTCCCTGACCTTGCTGTAGTAATCATCTATTTGCTCCGGGCTCAGCATGGTCTTCTTCATTCGATCTATGGGACGAACTTCCCTGTCACAGAAAAACTTCCCGCTTTCCGAAAGATCCGGTTTGCAGGCCAGATAGACGATGGTGTCGGCACCCTGCTCCGGACTTCTAAGGAAGGGGGCAGTCAGAGCTCTAAACAGGGGAAGGGAATCTTTCACAGACTGAGTGTCCGCCCAACCTGGATGCATACTGTTGATCTTAATGCCGGTGTTTTTCCATTTTTCCGCCCATTTTTGAGTGAGCAGATTCTCACCTCGTTTGGTTTCTGCGTAGGCCATCACACCGTCGAACGGTCGATTTTCCCAGAGCAGATCCTGAAACTGGATAGGGGCCAGATACATCCCCCCGGAGGAGACATTGATCACCCGCCCGTCTCCAGATCTATTTAATAGAGGAAAAAGGGTTTCTGTAATCAAAAATGGGGCCCGGATATTAACGGCAAAGGTCATTTCCAGCCCATCCGGGGCTTCCATCCGGCGGGCCAGGAGAACCCCTGCATTGTTTACCAGGATATCCAGACTCCGGTTCTGCCGCTGAAACGAGTGGAGAAAGTCCATCAAAGCCCGAACATCCGAAAGATCTACAATATGAAGCTCCGGCTTCCCGGAAGTGTCCTCTGTCACCAGCTCCTTCAGAGCACGGCTGCCTTTCTCTGGATCCCGGCAGACCATGTGTACCCGAGCTCCGCGCCGCAGTAGCGCCTCTGCAGTGGCCCGGCCAATACCCTGATTGGCCCCGGTTATGAGGGCCTCCTTTCCGGAAAGATCTACTTCCGTATCCGATTTATCCCAGGACATTTTGCGGATATGGTAGCCTGTAGCGTCATAACCGGGAAATACCATCCAGTCCAGTGCTCGATCCAGAAAAGAAGCCATGAGCACAAGATAACAAGAGATGACGCCGGCGTCAGGAAAATTGCTGGCATCCATGTACCGGATGTGGAATCTGCGGTCGGGGGAACTATGAACGAGAACTCATTTGATTATGATTACATTGTCATCGGCTCTGGCTTCGGTGGTAGTGTTTCGGCCATGAGACTGGCCCAGAAGGGCTACAAAGTGGCAGTACTGGAGGCCGGAAAACGGTTTCATCAAAACGACTATGCCAAAACCAACTGGCGGGTGAATAAATTCCTCTGGATGCCCAAACTATTTTGCTATGGCATCCAGAGAATTACCATGCTTCGAGATGTGCTGGTACTTTCTGGCGCCGGCGTGGGAGGAGGAAGCCTGGTGTATGCCAATACACTCTATGTACCACTCCCTCAGTTTTTTCAGAATCCCACGGTACAGAGAATGGGTGGAGAGAAAGGACTGAGTCCATTCTACGACGTGGCCAAGCGAATGCTGGGTGTAGAAACCAATCCCAAACTCTGGGAAGCCGATGAACTTCTGAAAGATACAGCAACAGATATGGGATTCGGAGATTCATTCAAGCCTACTCCTGCAGGGGTCTTTTTTGGCGAACAGGGCAAGACTGTTCCGGATCCTTACTTTGGCGGCGAAGGTCCGGACAGAACAGGATGCAATTACTGCGGCGGCTGTATGGTAGGTTGCCGATTCAATGCGAAAAACACTCTGGATAAGAACTACCTGTATTTCGCAGAAAAACTGGGTGCAGAAATCATTCCAGAAACTACAGTAACTCGCATCGTTCCACTTTCGGACGATGGATCGGAAGGCTACGAAATCCGCACTAAATCCACCACAGGATTGTTTGGCGCTCCTCATAAGAAGTTCCGCACACGAGGCCTTGTTCTTTCTGCAGGAGTCCTGGGCACTCTTAAACTGTTACTAAAGCACCATCAAAAAGGATGGCTTCCAGGTCTTTCTCCGCGACTGGGGGATGTAGTTCGCACAAACAGCGAATCCCTGATTGGCGTTTCTTCGCTGGACAAGTCCCATGACTTCTCCAGAGGAATTGCCATCACCTCCAGCGTTTATCCAGATTCAGATACACATATTGAGCCTGTGCGCTACCCAAAAGGATCCGATGCCATGAACTTCCTGGCAGCACCGGTTCTGGTAGATGGCGGCGGCAAGGTTCCGCGACAGATTCGCTTCCTTCTGGGAATCCTGAGACATCCTATTCGGGCCATTCGAATGCTCATTCCATTTGGCTTTGCCAAACGAAGTGTCATACTTCTGGTAATGCAGTCTTCGGACAATTACATCCGAATTCTGCGAAAGCGAAGATGGTTCTGGCCGTTTTCCAAATCTCTGACCAGTCGTCAGGATCATGATAGCAAGATTCCAACGTTTATTCCTATTGCAAACGAATTCGCACGAAGGATGGCAAAACGAATGGGCGGTGTTGCTCGCTCTACCATAAATGAGGTGATGCTGGATATTCCTTCCACAGCCCATGTTCTGGGAGGAGCCTGCATTTCGCAGTCCAGAGAAGAAGGTGTCCTGGATTTACAGAACCGGGTGCATGGCTATCAGAACTTCATCGTCTGTGATGGTTCCATGATCCCCGCCAACCTGGGCGTGAATCCAAGCCTTACCATTACGGCCCTGAGCGAAAGAGCCATGAGCCTGGTGCCACCCAGAGATAAGCACCACACATTCGCATTCGAGAAGAACTGGGGCGTAGAGAAAACCCTCACCACGGCCGGACCGGTTAAGTAGAATAGCGAACGAACAGCTGCCCCTGGTGAATGTCGGGGGCCAGCCTGTCGCCTGGCTCTCTATACACACTCCATAAAAGGAACGTGAACCATAGGCACTCAGTCATGCAGAAAGACTGCTAATGTTGCGCTTTTCGCATTTTGCATCTCTGCCAGGATATCGAATACCGGGGCATTGAGCTTTCGATCTTGCGGTGAAATCAGCGCAAGTACGCCTGAAAGGACCGTATAATTGACAACTTACCACCGCTCGGTGTAGGATGTTTTGATGAAAAGGATCTATCTTGCAGGACCGGAAGTATTTCTCCCGGAGCCGATAGAAGAGTTCGAAGGAATCAAAAGTCATGCATCCAGAGTGGGCTTTGAGGCATTCAGCCCCTTTGATTCAGAAATAAAGCCAGAAAACCTATCCGGCCTTGATCTTGCTCGCCACATTTATAGAGAAAACATCAAGCTAATTGAAAAATGTGATTTTATCCTGGCGAACTGCAATGCCTTTCGCGGTGCTCTCGTAGATGATGGAACATCGTTTGAAATTGGCTACGCTGCAGCACGAAATAAGACCATCTACGGATACATTACACACAGACTAACCCTGCCAGAGATCGTAGCCACCAGGATTCCACTGAAAGAGCATGTATCGGGAGTGCCGCAGGATGAGGATGGTTATCTGGTGAACGAAAATTTTGGAAATAGCATCAACCTGATGATGGAATACGCCATTGAGGAAACCGGCGGCCAATTGATTGAAGGGGATGTGTTTTCAGCGCTGGATGAGATAGCCAGGCTTCATCCCAGGAACTAAGCTCGCCGTGAATCGGACTATAGATTCTCAACATACTCCAACCATTTCGGATGTGGCCAGTAGGCTTCAGAATCCTCGGTAACCTCAATGCCAGATTCGGGCAAACCCACTGCACCGACACAGGCCACAGTTGCATCCACCCAACGACATTTCATATTTCCCAGAAAGCCATTACCATCAGCAATGGAGCCCGGGGTGACCTGGCGAATCATTAAATCCTTTTCATTTAGCACAAAGCTAATACTCCGATCTGGATCTTCTTGTTTCGCTTCTGCCATTTTCTGGCGAAGGACCTTTTCAATCAACTCCCAGTAAACCCGGGCATGGTCAGCATCGGGGAAGGAAACAACGAAGAATATAAGACCCTCATCCTCCAGCTGAGCTCGGGCCAGGCAGCCTCGAAGTTCGGTGTATTCTTCCGGTTGAACTTTCTCCGAAGCTCCTTCGCCAAAAGTTTCGTCCGCCAGGGCTCTGATGTTGTGGAGATGCTTGAAGCATGCCTTACGGGGTATCGGAACTTCAAGTGTCTGCGCCCCAACGGCCACTGTAGATAGAATAAAAAAAAGAGAAAAGAAAGTACTTCGCATCATTATATACCCCGGGGCAATTACCTCATGTAAGCGGTTTCATGTAAAGAAGCCCCGGGATGTTCAACCGGGTGGACGATAAAAGGCCAGCACTACTTCTTTCGCGCAATCATTAACATGGATTCCTTCATGCCACTTCGCAAAATGCCATAACTGTAAGGAAATGGCAGCGGACCTTCGCTTCGCTTTGCGTATTCTGTGGCCAGGGCAGGCTGCCGCAAGTTATCATAGGGGTCAAGCATCCCCTTTAATGCTACCGGTCTTGTATAATTACCGTACAGATCTAGCTTCCAGGATTCGTCGAACATTCGATACGGAACACCGGAGTCATCCTGCAGGATTAGCTGGCTTCTATCCATGATGCTTTTCGCCAGAGGCTCGTACTTTTCATTATGCAATAGATAAACGGCGGCTTTCATGATGGTGTTTACCTGCGAAAGGTTACCCAGAATTGCAGATTCTGGCTTTCCGCCGGCAGGATTCACACTTCCCGGTCCCAGAAAGATCTTGAAATAATACAGAGTCTGGATTTGATCTTCCCCTTTGTTTGAGGCTGCCTTTTCGTTGGACTTGAATCGAATTCTAAGTCCCGGATGCACACCTGGAGCCACAGTAATCTTTCCATCCTGGGAAATAGCAACTGACTGCACCGACAGCACCTGCTGGTCCTTTCGCGCCAGCCATACCAGTAGCACCGGCAATACTCCGGACAGTTCCGGATTGCTCATAGTTTGAGACATCTTCCGGCTCTGAAAATAGTTCTCGTCAGAAATGTTTTGAATAACTGCACGAACAGATGCCAGCCCACGATTTGTGGATCTTTGTTCCATGCTGCGAACCTCTGCTGGATTTCCAGGAGGCTCGGTAGCAACCATAACGTAATAGGGAGCCCCGGGGAAAAAGGTATGCGCATTGATGAAATCTGCCCCACTCAATGGATAGAAAACAGGGCGGGTGGTTTCTTTCAGATAACTCTTATCTGCAATCCAGGACTGAATGGGCTTGATGTTCTGGTTTTCGATTCTATCCCAGAGACGATCCATGGAATTTCGATGAGAGGGATCTCCTCCTTCAAGACCGGCAATCAGTCTTGCCGTGCGATTCCAGACCGGATCCTCACCCTGGCCGGATAGAACGCTCTGTGCCACCGGCAAATCCCGGGAGCGTTCCCCTTCCAGCAAACCCGGCTTTTGACCGGCACCGCTGCACTCTACGGTGAAAAACAATATGAAACAGGATAAAATGGCAGTGAATAAGAACAGCAGTGATTCCGGAACCGGAAACAGCCTGGTTAGTCGGACGGTAGAAGGGACGGCGGCAGAACTCTGCCCGGAATTTTGCTTCATCTAATTTCCAATCGGCTGGCATGGAATAAGCCATCAACAGAAAAATCAAGTTCAACGAGTGGGAAATCGGCAGGGTCGCCGGCAGAAAAAAAAGCCCCATCCGGTGGACGGGGCGCTGGAGAAATACCCGAAAAATTACAGGATTTCCACTTATTGCTGTGGCGCCGGAAGATCTTCCGTTCCTTTTTCAGAAAGACTATACCAGTCCACATTCCTTGTAAGATACATCACCACCGACAGTAGAATGAACAATGCCACCGAGCCCAGCAGCAGAGCTGTATCTTCCCGGGTGAGCACTACAAACAGATAGCTGTAGAGACCGGTCATCAATCCACCGGCAACGAGTGCTCGTTTACGATCCTTCAATATGGCCAGGGTATACAGCCCGATCAATAGCACCACACCGGTGGCTGCAATGAGATACGAAAGTCCAAATGGCATGTGTTCTGAGAAGGATGTAAACAGCACATAGAATATTACCATGGCGCTTCCCACCATCAGGTACTGCACTGGATGGATCCTACGGGAACCAAATATCTCGAATAGAAAGTAACCGGCGAAGGTAACGGTAAGGAAGAGAATGGCATATTTTACCGCTCTCTCTGACTTTTGATAGTGATCTACAGGCATCACCAGTTCCAGTCCAAATCGAGATGGATACAGCGAAGCATGGCTGGCTGTTTCCGATGCTACAAACTCCTGGCTGTATCCCCTTCCAAAGAAGGAAGTATTCCAGTTCGCTGTAAAACCGCCTTCGGTGATATTGTGCGAATCTGGAAGCAATGAACCGGTGAAGCCTGGATTGGCCCAGTTCGATTTAAGTTGAAGTGTTGTGGATTTGCCCATGGGGGTAACGTAGAAATCGCTGCTTCCCTGCAGTCGAAGAGAGAATGAGAAGTTTGCCTGACCTCCCTGCGCAGGATTGATATGCAACGGAATGTGCAGTCCCTGAGGAAATAGCTCGGAGCCTGCTGTTCCGGGTAGAAAGCTTCTCTGGACTCCATTCCAGTTCATGGTGAGCTGCTCCTTAATACCTCTTGTATCCGGTATAGAAACCAGAATCACTGCCTGATCCCAGAAAACCCTGGTGATCTCACCTCGATAGGGAATGCTCTGTGGCAATCGGATGGTTCCCTTTACATCCAGATCCAGTGTATAGAGCACTGCTTCATAGATGCCTCTCTTTCGAGTTTGTGCCTGGAGATCCCCGTTAAAGTCAAGGTCCTCCGGCAAGAAGTAGGCCTGGTCCATGGCCACCTCTACCTGATCTTTGGTTCTTGCTGTCACCCTCTGAAAAGGAACCATGATTACAGGCCCCTGAACCGTTTGCGATCCGCCCCAGCGAGAAGCAATTTCGGTAACGGTATCGTTATACCTGAACATTCTTTCCTCGATGAGCCCTCTTACGAATTGAACCGGGATCAAGAGTAACAGAATTAGAAAGCCAATGATCAGAATCCGAACCATGGCGGATCGACCAATATTTGAAAGATTCATACTTCCTCCTGTAAGAGACAACGCTGGCCTCTTCTACACAGGAATAATCGCCCGGAACAGTGGGCCCAATTTGAGCGATGTACGATCAGAAGAAAAATTTCGGTGAGGATTCCGTGAGCTTCTTCAGCAATTGTGATGGAAATGTGAGCAGCAATCCGCCGGGAAAGCCCTATCCGGCAGGGCTTTCCCGGGAGTCTTCGCCGGTTACATCCAGCGGAAAGGTTAGTCTACAGACCACCCCGCTTCCATCGGCCAGGTTCTCGATCCGCACTTCTCCTCCATGCAATGCCATGACCTCCTGAACAAATGGTAGCCCCAGTCCAGTGCTCTTGCGACCGGTGGCCCGGGGTAGAGAATAGAATCGGTCATAGATTCTGGGCAGTGCGTAGTCAGGGATTACAGGTCCTCTGTTTTCCACTTCCAGAGTCCTCCATTGTGCATCTCCATGTCCTTTGAGCCTGACCTGGATAGAGGATTCCGGATCCGCAAAATCCAGGGCATTTCGCAGTACATTCGATACTGCAATGGAAATCAAAAATGGATCGCCGGATACTGTCCATCGGCCGGTCCCGGATTCGGGCAAGTGGACTATAAATCGATCTGGCATTTCTTTCAACTGTGCATTCAATATTTCTAACAGGGATACCTGCTGCCGGTCTATTATGGACTGATTTTCCACCGTGGCAAGATCCAGCATCCTTTCGATCATCTTGTGAATTCTGGCGGTCTCCATCTTGATATTTTCTACAAGATGGGCTCTTCGAGCCGGATCCAGATCCTCTTCCAGTAATTCTACCGAACCCTGAAGAGCCGTTAATGGGCTCTTGATTTCATGATTCAGAGTCTGAACGTATTTCTCTACGTAGTTCTTTCCTTCCAGTTCCAGGCGAAGATCGTCCAGTGCACGGCCCAGTTCACCAATCTCAGTCCGTGGCAACGAAGGAAGCTGCACACGCTTTCCTGCCCTTAAATCCGATACATATCTGGATAGCTTTCGCACCGGTAAACTCACCCATAAAAAGATCAGACCGGCAAAAAGGAAGATGGCGCAGGCAGCCAGCAGGGCCGCTGTGAGGGATCGACGCTGGGCCAGTTGAATGAAAGGAGTTACACTATCTTTGGGCTTAACTACAGAGAGTACTCCTACTATATGCTGTCCGTATCGCACCGGGGCCGCCACATACAGAGCCCCGGTCTGAGGATCGGACTCCACCATTCGCGAAGATCGAGCGCCATAGTCTCCCCGAAGTGTAAGATAAACATCGTTCATCCGGGACAAATCTTCGCCGGTGCGCAACCCGCTGGAGTCATAAAGCACAATGCCCTGGTGATCCGTAACGTAGACGTACAGATTCATCTTAGTTTTTACGATATCGTAGATCCTGGCTTCGAACTGCCGGCTCTCCGCTTTTTTCATCACCAGAGCCAGGGATTCTGTGGCATCGCTCAGTCGACGCGAAATACTTCGCAAATCCGCCCCGCTAAGTGAAGAGTTCTTAGCGTTAGCGCTGGGGGCGCTGGATGCGGTCCCGGGATTTCCAGGAATGGTATTTCCGTAGGGTAATACAAGCCTGGATTCCAGATAGGCGGCCAGAAGGTGGGCCGTATCGTTCATGGATTCTTCTACAGATTCCAGATACCTGGGACGGATTTCAGAAAGGGTGGATTGTATGAAATAATAGAACGTGCCGCTCAGGATAAAAAAAAACCGGCCAGTAAACGAAAGAATAGTTTCAAGTTATTTACCCCTGTAAAGACTCTCTGCGAATACAGTAGCCCAGACCGCGTCTGGTTTCAATGATATCTTGATCTGGATCCACGGCGCGCAGCGCATTTCGAATGTTTTTGATTACTGTATCTACGGCTCGATCAAAACTTTCCTCTGGTTCGGTCCAGACATGATCCATGATCTGCTCCCGGGAAAATACCATCCCAGGTCTTTCCAGCATAAGTGTCAGGGTGCCGTATTCGTATGGACTCAAAGGTAGCTTTTGCCCCAGAAAATAGATTTCCATTCCATCTTTATCCACGCGAAACCGGCTGTCATTTTTAGCTCCTGCACTTGCTGCGCTGGAAGCCGGAGCGGGCCCCACAGTATCAACAGGCCCTGGTTCTCCATTTTCTGAAGCACCGCTCTTATTCCAGCGACGCAGGATGGCCTTGATCCTGGAAACCACTTCCCGTGGAGAAAAAGGCTTGGTTACATAGTCGTCTGCACCCAGTTCCAGGCCCAGAACTCGGTCGATTTCTTCTGTGCGAGCAGTAAGCATCAAGACCGGAACGGAGTATTTCTCGCGAATCTGGCGAAGCACTTCAAAGCCGGTCTGATCCGGTAGCCCCACATCCAGAACCACAAAGGCATCCGGATCATTGCTCAGGGAGGACAGTCCTTTTGCTCCTGTGCGAACAACCTCCGTGGAAAAACCTTCCAGATCCAGAGCTATGGAAAGAGTGTCTGCTATGGCTGGCTCATCTTCTATAATAAGCACTCTGCCATTAAATGTCGGGGGCATCCTTCTGACTCCCTTCCGGTACAAATATGATCTCCCGGTAATTCTCGCCGGGATTGACCAGAGTTAGAACCAGCTCCTGGCCTTGAAAAACAAAGTAGAGCATATCATAATGGATTCCCACGCACTCACCCGGACGTGCAGTGAATTCGCTTCGCAGGGCACCAAAAACTTCCACCCGGCAACCTTTACCTGTAAGGGTACCGGTGAAACTTAGCTCAATATTGTTTTCCGCGAGAATTTTTAGAACTGTGCTTCCGTTCTTTTCCTCCCAGCTGCCCTGGGGTAATACAAAGAAAGAAGGTGTTTGAGGCTGGGCCCGGGCTGAACCGGCCATTGTTGTTAGCAGAAGAAATAATACAAGGATCCTGAATACAGACATATATCTGCGAACAGGGAGAGCTTCACGAGCGTAAAATACATTGCGATTAGAATGAGAT
Organism: Spirochaetaceae bacterium; assembly: GCA_002729885.1. GTDB lineage: Bacteria > Spirochaetota > Leptospiria > Leptospirales > Leptonemataceae > UBA3465. The sequence goes on along the minus strand of PBUB01000009.1, from coordinate 83,739 downwards.
TCCCCGGCAGGACGCCATTCGCAGAAAGACCTGGTATGATCAGATAATACAGCTTTCTTTTGGATTCCGGTTGGCATGAACATCCCAGGTTAAATGTGGTGGGGCTGCCGGTGAAGCCCTATTTCTTTTCCCGGTTGCTGAGAGTTTTCCGCATTTCGGCGTTCCCAAAAGCACCATTTCAAAAAATCGAATGCAAGCCTGGAATGATTTCAGACCTAGCGACGCAGATCCAGAAGGATTCCTCTTACACCTTCCAATGCTTTCAGCAGACCGAAGGCAGCATTTCGCTTGGAACGAATTAGACCGGCCATTTGATCGATTCGTTCATCCAGTATTCGGACATATCTCAGCTCCACTTTTTCTCCGGTGCCTTTTCCCTTCCGATGCACATGCTCTACCCGGGTATTGAGTCGAAGGGTGGCGCTCAGAATCTTTCGCACCAGTTCCTTGTAGAACAAAAGGTTTTCCTGGGAAGGATGGTTGAGCAATTTCTGCTCCGTTTCGGGAAGATCGGACCAAAGCCGATTCAGCTCCGCTGCATCGGCATTCTCTGCAGGCAGAACCTCATTTAGAATGTCCAGAAAAGGACTGCTCTTCTTCTCCGTGGAAGAAGCAGTGGAAGATGCCTTCTGACCTTTGCGGCTACCGGTGCGCTTCAGGTCATCTCCGTAATTCGTTCGAACCTGCATGATTTGAATCTCGGCCTTATTAATGGAAAGAAAACAGGTAAGACAGGGTTTGTACAGAAAAAAAGCGGCCCCGAAGGACCGCTTATTTCAGCTATAAAAGGAACGAATTCCTTATTGCTGAGGTACGATTTTGAAAGTTACTCGACGGTTCTCGGCATCGCGAGGATCCGCGTCAAGCAGCAGTTCGTCGTCTGCCACCCCTTTATAGGTCAGCTTTTCTTTGGGGAAACCAGCTTTGATCAGCGCATCATATACGCCTTTCGCTCGCTGAGTAGAATACCATACGTTTCCTTTTTTGCCGCCCATTGCGTTTCGAGGTCCGATAGAGCAGGTGTGGCCAGTTACTTGTAGTACATAACCGTCACCAACTTTATTCAGAGCGTCTTCCAGGGGCTGTTTCAGCTCGTCTTCAACGTACTTCTGATCAGCTGCAGGAAATGCAACCGCTTTGTAAGCATAACCGTTATTGTCGGGAGAGTATCCAAGCTGGGATAGTCCCTTGTTAACGATATCAAGTGGGCTTCCCAGTCCGCGATCAGTTGACCCGGTATCCGAGGAGGACCCACAAGCTGCCAGGCTTACAACAAACAGAGACACGGAAGCAAGCTTGAGCACAGATTTGATTTGTTTGCTCATGGCAATACTCCTAATTTTTTGACGAAGGATGGGGGCATCACAGCTGCTTGTAAACTACAATTTTTTCCCCGGACCATAGCAATGGAGCAAGAAACATACCATTTCACCGTAAACGGCCCCCAGGAAGGAATGCGGCTGGACCAATTTCTTACCGCGTCGCTGCAGGATCGGTACAGTCGAAGCGAGATTCAGAAGTGGATTCGAGAAGGATTGGTTCAGATCGATGGCGAACCGGTGCTGGAAAGATCCAAAAAGCTTCTGGAAAACCAGAGCATCCAGGCCGTTCCCCGAACTATTCCGGAGAATACCCAGGAACCCGTAGAGCTGGATTTCCAGGTAATATTTGAAGACAAACATCTAGCGGTGATTCATAAGCCTCCTGGAATCGCAGTCCATCCCGGTCCCGGAGATGCATCCATTACATTGTTACATGGTATTTTGCACCGTTGGCCTCATCTAAAAGGCCAGGGGTCCAGGCCCGGGATCGTACATCGCCTGGATAAACCCACGGAGGGTTTACTGTTAATTGCCCTGGACCCTGAAGTTCAATGGAAGCTATCGAGGCAGTTTCAGGAGCGAAGTGTTACAAAGGAATATATCGCCTATCTGCTGAGCACTCCGGCAGAAACGGAAGGCCGACTGGACTTTCCCCTGATGCGAGACCGAGTGGATCGCAGAAAGAGAACTGTACATTCAGCGGGCCGCGATGCAGTTACCCTTTACCGTATGACCGATGTTTACAGGACCCGAAAAGGTCGTAAGCTGTGCCGAGTGGAAATTCAGCTAATTACCGGGCGTACCCATCAGATTCGGGCTCATTTCGCACATATTGGTTGCCCGGTGGTTGGAGATGATCTTTATTCCAGAAGTTCCAGAGAGTTCTACAAGTTTGGACTGCTGCTTCTGGCAGCGAGACTGGGATTCCATCATCCGGTGACAGGAAAGGAAATGGAATTCGAGCTGCCGGAGCCGGACCGATTCCTGGATTTCGCCCGAAAAGCCGAGTTCTATTGATTGCCTATCCATCCATGGAGCGGCAGAGTTCGCACATAGCCTTTGACGAGCCCCTTATACCATACCGCCGTAGCCCTCTACCGGCATTCAGGCCCGGAATTTGCGGGCCCGGCAGCGTAGCCCCGAGCCGCTCCCATTGAAAAACGAATGGCCGGATTCAGCGAAAAAGCAGCAGCTTTTTGAGGTCAGAAGCTGGAATCAGCCCTAATTTGATGCCAGGAAATATCTACAGTACGCAGGATGCGATCTGTAACCAGGAGTGTTTATGTCATTTGAACCCGCTATACCACAGAAAAAACCGTTTGTTCTGGAAGAGAATGAAGGAGACAAGAAAGCATGGTGCGCCTGCGGCCTTTCCAGCAAGCAGCCATTCTGCGACGGCTCCCATTCCAGAGAAGGTACCGGGATGAGTCCAAAAGTGGTGGTCTGTGAAAAGTCCGGCAAAGTAGCCTGGTGCGGCTGTAAAAGGACCGGTAATCCGCCGTACTGCGATGGAACCCACAGGAACCTGTAATCTCCCTGTATTTGAGTGCAGGCCTGCGAAAGTCCAGCCTGACCCCGGCCGTTGCCAGATCCGCACAGTGTATCCAAAAAGACACAGGCTTCAGAGCTTTTCCACTGCTTTCTATCGGATTGCGGGCGCGTGCTGATGGAAATCCTACTTGCGATTCAATCTCAAAGCCTTCGAAACCCGGATTTCAGCCCAGAATTCCGGGTTTTGCGAAATTCTGGTTCAAATCCCGGATAAAATTGCAGAAACCGGTCATTGGTACACTTCTTGCTTCATAGTGTGCATCAGGAGCTACGAATGATGACACATTCTCCAAAGACAATGAGACCTGTAGATAGAATTGGACGTTTTAATCGAGCCACTCTGGCGAATACGGTGACCATAGAGGGAACCGGCATCCACTCCGGAGAGACCGGCCAGATTGTTCTGAAGCCTGCAGAGGCGGGTACAGGGCTGATTTTTAAGGGCACAGGCAGCCGGATCGGAGATATTCCAGTGAGCCCGTTCTATGCTCAAGACGGTGTTCAGGCCGTAACTCTGGGAAACCGGCACTGGCAGATAAAGACAGTGGAGCATCTGCTCTGCGCCATGGCCGCCGCCGGCATTTCGGACTGTATCATGGAAACAACAATGTCCGAGGTTCCCATACTGGACGGTTCCTCCCAGCCATTCTACGATTTAATCATGGAAGCGGGAGTTCAGGATCTGGATGAGCCCATGGAGCCGCTGAAGCTTTCCAATCCAGTCTGGGTCATAGAGAATGACCGTTATGTTGTAGCCCTCCCTTCCGAAGAATTTAAAGTCACCTATACCATCGATTATCCCCATCCCATGCTGCGGGGACAGACCATGACCATGGGTCTGAATGCAGAAAACCTCATAGAAGACATCCTGCCAGCCAGAACCTTTGGCTTTCTAAAAGATGTAGAAGAGCTCCGAAAAAGAGGACTGATTCAGGGTGGATCCCTGGATAATGCTGTGGTCCTTACCGAAGACGGTTATCTGAACGATGATCTGAGATTCGAGGATGAATGCATCCGGCATAAGATCCTGGACCTGGTAGGAGATCTGTATCTCCTGGGACGACCTCTGAAAGCCCATATCGTAGCTTTTAGAGCCGGACATAGCCTGGATATTTCTCTGGGCAAAAAGATCCAGACCAGAATTGCCATGGATGAACTGGCTTCCCGGAAAGAAAGAATCGAACGAGCAGAACCGGTATCTATATCCGGTGGACTATAATCGGAGCCGCCATTCTGATCTAAAATTTCGGATCAGGATGGGCTCCATTGAATGAACACCAATTGGCTGAATTGGTATTTTCTCCTAAATATAGTTCATTCAATTTGTATTGACACTCCCCTGAAAGGCCGACAATAAAAGCAGCGTCCTGCAGATGCCTGATGGTATTTCTGTGCTTTTGGACGAAAACAGGTGTCTCATGCGTGGTTGGCGGATTCTTCTGCCAGCAGGGTGAAACAGGGAGAGCGACAGTGGCCACCGGCGATTTTCTTTTCGATCTAAACATCTATTTTAACTTCTTCAGCTTTGGAACACTGCTGGCAGTAGTCTTCACCGGCTTTTTGTCCGTGTTCCTTCTAACCCTGCCAAACAAGTCCAAGGGCACCCTGCACCTGGGACTGGCATTCTTCTTTTTCGCGCTGTTCAGTCTGGGATACTTTCTGGCAGCCATGTACTACGCCCCGGAGGCAGCCTGGCACCGGTATTTTACGCTTGGATGGGTGGGGCCCGCTTTTATCCATCTGGCTCAGTGGGTTCGAAAGTTCCCAAGAGACCATCATCCCAAAGCCTCAAGGATCCTGGGAATCGTTCAGTGGATTGGCTGGATAGGCTTGATGACCTATTTCATCTACGTTACCCAGCAGTCAGACTACAAATACCATTTCACCGGGCACTACTGGGACTTTGATGCAGAGTTCGCAAGCAAGATTGGTTCCTATTTCATTATCCTCTATCTGCTGATCTTTATTGGAATCAGTATAGCCCGTATCATTCGGGTTCAGGGAGTGAAGACCAAACTGGCCATCGGTGCCATTTTGTTTGCGGTTCTGGCAGGCGCCATTCCCCCCTCCTCGCTGAACACCTTGAGCCGGGATGGAAGCGTAGATCGAGGAGTGTTTCTGATCACTCTGGTATTCTGCACGGTACTGGCATTCTTTCTCATCGTAGTAATCTATACGAACACTACCAAAGACCGGACCACATTCATGGCCAAGATTGTGGGAATTACTCTGGTTACATTCCTTCTCGTTTTGCAGGGATTGAGCTACTTCTTCGTGGAGGATAAGGAAAACCAGTACAACGAATTGAGGCTTGAGTATGCGAAACGGGCGCTGGAAGGAGGGGCTATAAATCCTGCCATCCAGTACATTGCGCGAATACCGATGCACCGGCAAGACCGACAGGACCAGCTGGAGGCGGAAGCCAACGGAAAACTGGATCTGTACTATACCTCCGATGAATACTTCAACACTGCGCCGGAGAAGAGAATCGACTTCGATCTGGCCAAAACCGACTTCTTGAACACGGCCCTGTATCAAGAATTGAAGCAGATGCCCGATACCGGCTTTGAGCAAAGGCTGAACCGCGAACTTTCCCTCATGCCCGCCACTTTCAATGGCTATAAGGAATCCATCAGTAGCTTTATGAAGGATTACCAGGGAACTGCGCCGGAAAAGAAAGCATCCCTTTTAGACCACATCAATGACTTGAATCAGCTGGCCTTCGTAAATTCAAATCGAATCAGCTATATCCACCGGGATCATTTCCGGGAGAATCTGGAAAAGTACCTGGATACTACAAAGCCCGGCTTCGCTCCTTTCAAAAAGGAGATTACCGAGTTTCTGGCAAAGCATCCTTCCATGAATGGGGATGAGCTAAAGGACAGAGTACTGGTTTTTCTCAGTCCATTCAAAGCAGAGGAAACCCGACACTATCGCAAGAGCCGGGACGGGAAGCGGCATTTCGTAGCATACATTATTTATGACGAAAACCAACACGTAGCCTATGAAGCCGGCTACTCCTATACTGCATATCGTATCTTCATGCACCCGTCTTCTTATAAGCAGAGTCTCATTCTGTTTGGACTTTTGATTATTGTTCTGGGTCTGTTTCCTCTGTTTTTTCGCGGAAGCCTTGTGAGTCCTTTGAACAACCTGCTGGATGGTGTGCGAAAGGTAAACAGTGGCGACCTGGATGTTAAGGTGCCCATACATGTTCAGGATGAAATTGGCTTTCTGGCAGATTCATTCAACAATATGGTGAGCTCTATTCGAGAAGCCAGGGACAAACTGCAGGATTATGCCAATAACCTGGAAGACAAGGTAAAAGAACGGACTGCAGAGCTGAATCAAACCCTGGAACAGGTCCAGAAGCTAAAGTCCCAGCAGGATGGAGACTACTTCCTTACTTCCCTGCTTGCCAAACCGCTTAACTTCAACGCCAACAAGTCAGATGCCATTCGCACCAACTTCCTTCTGGAGCAAAAGAAGAAGTTCGAATTCCGGAACAAGAGCGCAGACCTGGGTGGTGATATTTGTGTTACCGGTAACCTTCGCCTGGGTAACGATGAGAATTTCCGTCGTTACGTAGTGGCAGTGAACGGCGATGCCATGGGAAAATCCATGCAGGGAGCCGGTGGAGCCATTGTGATGGGTGTTGTTGTAAACTCCATTATGGCCCGTTCCGCACGACATGACCGGATTCTGGATTATACTCCCGAACAGTGGCTCACGGAATTCTACGAAGAACTTCAGGGCGTATTTCTGGCTTTTAACGGATCCATGGCCATTTCTGCTGTGGTAAGTGTGATCGATGAAGATTCCGGCGAAATGTGGTACTTTAATGCGGAGCACCCGTACACAATTCTGTATCGCAACGGTAAAGCCAGCTTCATCGAAGAAGAACTGATGCTTCGAAAAATTGGTCTGGAATCGGACATTCCATTTGCCGTTCAAAGGTTCCAGCTGGAACCCGGGGATGTAATCATAATGGGCTCCGACGGTCGCGACGACATTGACCTGGCCCCGGGCGCAGAAATCCGCGAAATCAATGAGGATGAGTATCTTATCCTTCGCACGGTGGAATCGGCAGATGGTAACCTGGAGCGAATTCAGGCAGAAACGGAAAAGTACGGAGACCTTACCGATGACCTTTCTCTGCTAAGACTGGGTTTCCGGGAATCCAGCGTTAGTCGTTCATCTGGATCATTGCTGGAGAACCCGGACCGCGAGATTATTGAAATCGATGCATACGATACAGAACTTGCGGAAAGCGAATTCGAAGAGCTCTTCCATAAAGGTAGATCTCTGGCCCGAGAAGGCAATTCTGAGGAAGCTCTGAAGCTGCTGAAGCAAGCCTACGATCTAAAAAAGAATGAGCCAGCCTTGAATAAGATTCTGGCAGTGCTTACTTTCAAAGGAAAGGAGTATCAAACTGCGGTCGATGTTCTGGAGAAATACCTGGAACATGATCCCAATATCGAGGATTTCTGGCTGTATCTGAGCATTGCACATAAACGAACCGGAAACTACGATAAGGCCCTGGAAGCTGCGGACAAGGTATTCGAGCTGAATCCTGAGCGGGTACCCAACCTAATCCAGCTCAGCGATCTACATGCGAAGCTTGGAAATACCGGCCGAGCGAGGATATTCGCAGAGAAAGCTCTGGAGCTGGAGCCGGATAATCGACAGGCGCAGCAGATGATGGAAAGCCTGTCCGCCAGATCATAACTTTGCTGGCATCAGGCAGGCCTGCCGGTAGAGATTTAAAGGAGACCAAGGAGAGGAAATGTCTATTCGACTGGATTCAGTAATACAGAGAATTCGCGGTATCAGCCGAGAAGTGGATGAGCTGACAAGACTGAAAGACAAACTTCCGCTGGAACGTCCTTACTCCGGGACCCTGCAGGTGGCCTTTGACAAATCCATCAATGATTTGCTCAACGAAAAACTTGGCCTGGAACAACTGGAAATCGACTCCCCTTCCGAAGAGCTAATTAACGAAGTTCTTTCAGTAGATATGGCAACTGCTTCGCGCATTCGCGTGGATCGAGAAAAGCCAGAAGCCGAGCTAACAGCCAGAGAAGAAAAGGTCCGGGAATTCCTTCGAAAGATACCCAAGACAGAAATCCATCTGCACATGGAAGCCTGCATTAGCCGGGAAACTCTCATGGGAGTTCTGGATCACAACAAGGAGGAATATGATCCGGAAGAAGTGGAGAAGCTCTACAAATTCTCCAATCTGCAGGAGTTTATCAAACTATTCCTCTTCATTATCGATTCCATCAAGCAGCCAGATGATTTTGAACTTATATTCAACAACCTTCGCACATATATGGAAAAGAACTCCGTAACGTATGCAGAGGTGTTTTATGCCCCTTCCAGGCTTGTGCAAAATGGACTGGATTTCAATGAAGTGGCTCAGACTCTGGATCGTCTATCTAGAGACTGCAGACTGGAAGGTGGACCGGATATTCGCTACCTGGTGGACGTTTCTCGAACCTTCGGCGCCGAGAATGCCAGCAAGAATCTCCAGCGTTTACTCAAAGCAAAATGCAACAGTCACATTGGAATCGGCCTTGGCGGGGCTGAGCTCATGGGCCCTGCCCGGGACTTTAAAGATGTATTTGCTCAGGCACAGGCAGAAGGCTTGTTTCGAGTAGCCCATGCCGGCGAAGACGATGGCCCCTGGTCCGTGCGAGATGCAGTTGAGATCCTGAAGGCTCAAAGGGTGGGTCATGGAACCAGCGTCATTCAGGATCCTTCTCTAATGGAATTGCTCAAAGAGAAGCAGGTGCCGATTGAAATCTGTCTGACCTCCAATATCTTCACAGGTAAGTATGTTCGCCAGGAGAAAGACCATCCGGTGCGAAGATATTATGATGATGGTCTGGTTTGCACCATCAATACAGATGATCCGGAAATCTTCAATGTAGATCTTTCCGAAGAATACTTCAAATTCTATAAGCATCTGGATTTTAGCATCCCGGAACTGGTGGACCTGGTTCGACAGGGTGTTTATTCAACTTTCCACAATGAACCGGCCAAGATCTGGAAGGGGTTTGAAAAGCAAATCCAGAGCTTACGAAACGAATACCAGCTATAGCACCTCCTTTACACCGACTATGTACCGGGGACAATGTACCCAGGGCTAACGTTTCATTTTATTTTGTCCACCCGTAGGACAGCCGCATAAAAAACAGGCACAGTGCACATTTAATGAGTCTAACTTTTCTACACCAGAGTTAGGCCACAATGAAGCGGTTGTACAACATTATCCTGGCAGTTCTGCCACTGCTCGGACCGACGTTACACTGCAGCATTCCTGTTCGAGAACTGAGCATTTCTAAAGAGGAACATTTCTCAGACTCCCTTCATAAATCCGGCCTCACTGGACCTTCCAGCTACAATCAAATCCAGGTCCTGACCAGGGGGAATGAAACGTTTCAGTCCCTTCATTACCGCATAAGTCAGGCCAGCTCCTCGGTATTCTTTTCTGCCTATATTTTCCAGACAGACTCCACAGGGAAACGCCTGATGGATCTGCTCAAGAGAAAGGCCAGCGAAGGACTGGATGTGCGCCTGATGCTGGATGCATGGGGTTCTATTTACTTCGAAAAGGAAATGGAAGAGGATCTGCGCCAGTCCGGTGTTCGAATCCAGTATTTCCGTCCCTTTGAAATACTGCGTCCCTATCGTCATCTTCTGCGAAACCACAGAAGGCTAATTGTTATAGATGGACAGTATGCTCTCACCGGCGGCTTTGCTATTCAGGATGTCTGGGCCGATCTCTATGATTTTCAGGTGCAGGATCTTCAGGTCTGGATCCAGGGACCTCTGGTACAGGAAATGGAAAGTCTGTTCATTCGAGATTGGTGCCTGGCTGCAGAGAACGAAGACTCTCTCTGCGATCTGGATTCCAGCTCCCTGGCTATGGAAACCATTCCCTCTCCTGATTCAAGGCGCCCGCGGAATTCTCTTCCCGATCCGAATTCGCCCTGTAACTCCTTTCGCCAGGGCTGCACAGGGCTTTCAAGCATCTTACCTACCAGCGAATTTGATAATCCATCCGCAAACTATAACTTCTATCTGGGCGCGATATCCCGAAGCAAGCATAGAATCTGGATGGTTACTCCCTATTTTATACCGGATGCAAGATTCCTGGCAGAATTGAACCAGGCCTGCGAGCGAGGAGTAGATGTCCGGCTGGTTATGGCTTCAAGCGAAAGCATCCAGGAATTCCCTGTGAACTATGTGAGGAATCCTTACGTTGAGGCCTTATTAAGGATGGGGGCCCGGGTCTACGTTTACGAATCCGGATTTCTCCATTCCAAGGCTTCTTTATTCGATGAGAATCTTTCCCTGATCGGTACATCCAATCTGGATCGTAGAAGCTTCAACTATAATCATGAGCTGGACATTGTTTCCTATGATATAAGAACAAACGATGCTCTGGCTACAGTATTTCTGAGATACATGGATTCTTCGCGAGAACTGACCCGCGAAGAACTTGAATCGCGCTCTCTCGCTGTAAGGCTTCTGGAGCTTTTCTGGTGGCCTCTTATTCCACAGCTCTAAGAGACGTCCAATACCGATTATCAAGTATCCAGGATTCTACACCATCGATTCACAGTTTCGATGTTCGCACAATTTGTCGGGTAGTGCCCGTGAAATCCGGATGGCGGTGCGAAAAACGAATCTGAAAATAACACAGCAAAGTAGCATCCACTCTAGAATGGCAGGTAGTTCCCATCTGAAAAGGACAGAATGATGCATTCGGTGCCTGCATTTTACTTGCGCACAGCATTGGAGCTGCCAGAATCTGCTTACCGCTGGGTGTGGTCGCAAAAACGATCTGAGACTCTGTTGCTGCGATTCCGGGTATCGACCTGGAATGAACTACACAGGGGAGCCCTGGAACCTGACACGGCTCATACCGTCGTAGGGAAGCGATATGAATCTACATACAGTATTTACCAGTCCTTTTCCTGCACGGTTGGCCAACTGGAGGCACAACCAATGCAACCCGAAACATCCAACAAAGTAACCCTGGGCCCACTACCCGGCTCAGAAAAAAGATATCTGCAGAAAACCAGAAATGATGGAGCGGAATTAAGAGTTCCCTTTCGCCAGGTCAGACTCTCGGACGACTCCTGTTTTCCGCTCTATGATTGCTCCGGACCTTTTACCGATCCTGCCGCAGAAATAGACGTCACACAGGGACTGCAGCAGGTCCGACTTTCCTACCTGAATCAGAGAGAGGAGCTAACAGAAGAAGTACGCAGCATCGGCATGCCCGGCCAGTTCAAGCGAAAGACTCTGGTGGCCCGAGCAGGCAAGCGATGCACGCAGATGCACTATGCACGAAAAGGCGAAATCACCCCGGAAATGGAATTCGTTGCCCTGCGAGAAAACCTGGAACCAGAATTCGTAATGAATGAGGTTTCTCGGGGCCGGGCCATTATTCCCGCAAATGTGAATCATACAGAGCTGGAGCCCATGGCCATCGGGCGAAATTTCCTGGTGAAAATCAATGCAAACATCGGAAATTCTGCGGTCCGAAGTTCCATTGAAGATGAAGTGGAAAAGATGGTATGGGCTACACGCTGGGGAGCAGATACCATCATGGATTTGAGCACGGGAAAAGACATCCACGAAACCAGGGAATGGATCATTCGCAACTCACCGGTACCGGTGGGAACTGTGCCTATCTATCAAGCGCTGGAGAAGGTCGACGGAAAACCCGAAGAGCTTACCTGGGAAATTTACCGGGATACATTGATCGAGCAGGCTCAGCAGGGAGTGGACTACTTCACCATACATGCTGGAGTTCTGCTGCGATTTGTACCAACAACAGCGGCGAGAGTTACCGGAATAGTCAGTCGTGGTGGCTCCATTATGGCTCGCTGGATGCTGGCCCACCACAAAGAAAACTTTCTGTACACTCACTGGGATGATATCTGCGAGATAATGGCCGCCTATGATATTTCCTTTTCCATAGGCGATGGATTGCGTCCAGGCTCCATTGCAGATGCCAACGATGAGGCTCAGTTTGGCGAACTCAAGGTCCAGGGTGATCTCACGCGTCGCGCCTGGGAGTTCGATGTTCAGGTCATGAATGAAGGCCCGGGACATGTTCCCATGAATAAGATTAAAGAGAACATGGACAGACAACTGGAATGGTGCGATGAAGCTCCGTTCTACACCCTGGGGCCTTTAACTACGGATATCGCTCCCGGGTACGATCATATCACCTCTGCCATTGGAGCTGCCATGATTGGATGGTACGGAACAGCCATGCTTTGTTACGTTACTCCTAAAGAACACCTGGGGCTTCCAGACAAAGAAGATGTGAGACAGGGCGTGGTGACCTATAAGATAGCAGCGCATGCCGCGGATCTGGCCAAAGGGCATCCAGGAGCTCAACTCAGAGATGATGCCTTGTCCAGAGCACGATTCGAATTTCGCTGGAAGGATCAGTACAATCTTTCCCTGGATCCGGAACGGGCTCGTAGCTTCCACGATGAAACCCTTCCCGGGGAAGGATCCAGCGTGGCCCACTTCTGCAGTATGTGCGGACCTAAATTCTGCTCTATGGAAATTACCCATCAGATCAGAAAGATGCAAAGCGAAGAAAACAACGATGCCAATGCCGAAAACTCAGATGCAGCAGCCGGCATGGAACAGAAATCCAGGGAGTTTCTGGAAATGGGCGGAAAAATCTACGTAGCGGATCAAAAGGAGTAAGGCATACAAGAGACCTTCCCTGGGCCCGAAATCGAGCCCGGGGGATGGGTCTCAGTGGGCTCAGTGGATCTCACTGGCCTGACCTATCGCGGCCGCATTTCAAGCGCCCCGGGTTGGACTCTCTATGGATTGATCAAATAGAAAGTACTTTCTGAGGGAAACGTTGCTGTGGGCTTTTTCTTTTCCAGCTCTGCAATGCTCTTTGTTGCATCTCCATCATCGCACCAGGCAGATACAGTGGTATTGTAATGAAGTACATAGGGCTTGGCGAAAAATACCCTCAGTACTGCTCTGAGCAATAAAGAAATGTTACCCAGAACATAGTAACCGCCGCTGTAGTAGTTCTGACTTTCCATAACGGCGCATCGATTCATGCGATACAGAGTTTTCTGAGGTATGGTATAACCCGAAAAGGCATTCTGGCTTTCTTTTAGATTTTCGACCTTCTTTACAATGCCGGAGTCCAGCAGCTTACCACCTTTCATCACTTTTGCATGAATGAGTGAACTGTATCCGCTATCGTCGGTTCCGTAGAATCCACCTACGAAGAATCCATTTCCCTGGTGATATGAGCGAATTAGATGGAATCGCTTTGCGAATTGATGCACCGGGCGATTCCCATGCAGATATTCCATACCTCCGATGCCCTTTAGTTCCGTTCTTTCATTGTCCAGAATAATATGGCCGGTGGCTGCCGAACTAACCACTGGTACATCAAAGCGAATGTACCCTCCTCCGGAGACATTGATCTTTCCATCGGAAAGTCCCAGGCCAGGGCCGTAAGGAGAAAGCTGAAGTTTAATAACAGGTGTGCTTTTATCGCCCTGATCTATTTCGATGAAGTATTTCCCGTTTTCGTATCTTAGCCAGTTCATATACGATTTATGACCGAACTGACCTTTCTGGGCTTCCAGGCTTTGATAATCATATTCCTTCGTCCAGACCCGGACCTTGCCCTGCTGCACAATAAGAATGGAAACACCATTGTTCAGGCTTTTGGGCCCCAGGTTGCTGATCACAAACGTAATATAGATCAACATCCCATTTCCCCGGAAATTAACGTTCCAGGCCTGCATATAGCCCTCTTCATCGGTGGGCTGAAACACCATATCTGAAGGACCGACATTCATGACCGGTCCGGAATGAAGCTGGATGGGCTGGCCCAGCAAGATTAGAATCACCAGGGACATTATGCCCGTTTTCCAGAACCGATTCCGCATGGCGAAATTAGAAGGCTTCCTGAAAATGAGGCAAGGACAAAATGAGTAAAACCGGATCCAGCCAGATAAATAACCGGTGCTCTATTTTGAATCGATGGGTAGAAGTGAGGAGGCTACAGTCTAGTAGTAGGCCGGATCACAGGGGTACTGACGCACCACAATGCAGGTGCCTGGATAGTCAAAAAGCATATAGCGGGTTTCAGCATCTTCCAGGCAGCCGGACCAGCGCCCTTTGGCCCCCAGGTCTAGTCGACGGAGCCATTCAAACTGGGTGTTTGGATCATCCTCGGTGATGCTGAGCCATTTTGAATCCGCCTGCAGAACGGCTTTTTCCTTACACATCTCCAAACGTTCGTCAAAATTGACAAATTCTCGGCGAGATTCTCCATCATATTCCCGGGTAACAATGGACGGAGGAATGCTTGCTTTTCCCAGGATCTGCACGGAAAATCCTGTGAAATAGTAATCCTTGATGTAATGATTCTCCGGTATGTCCGGCATTCCCAGACATTGCAGGAATAGAAAGGCACCAGGCAATGCCAGAATCCTACCGATAGAAGACTTAAGGCCCATGAATTCTCTCAGACTGCTTAGAATTATGTCCAAATCATCACAGTACCTTCTGCGTTCCAATCCTTTTAGGACAGGTCACGGGAAGCATACCAGAGCTGCATCCGGGCTCCGGGGATTCTGCAGTGCAGTTCTCTGTACTGGCATGCTGCTGATGCCCTCCTTGCTCCAGGCAAGGGACTTTCAGGTCTCCATACTTCCTTTTCGAATCTCCGGTCAGGTACCGCAGCAGTATTTTTCACCGCAATCACTGCCCACGGAGATGCAACAGGCTACCGGATTTCTGTTTGGACTTCATAAAGACTATCCCCTGGATTCCATGGAGCGATTGAATCGGGCTCTGCCCCCGGGTACGACGGCGAAAGGTGCAATGCCGGGAACCGATTACTGTGCCTATACCAGAGGGACCCATGTCCTTACCGGCGAAGCATCTTTTTCTGGCACTTCCTCTGTGCGAATCAGCATGGAATTGAAATCCTGCAACACAGGTCGGACCCTGGATTCCGGCGTTGCCTATGGCCCATTAAATGATCTGCAGTCTCTGATGGTAAAATCCATTCGCGCAAGCTCCCTGACTCTTCCCAATCGATCCCTACCTGGATGGTCCACGAAGAGCGAAGAATGGATTATTGTCCTGGATCAATCCGGCTCCATGGCCGGAACGAAGCTTGAGATGGCCAGGGCACTGCGATCTCTAATTGTAGAGCTCCAGGGAAAGCTAAGCCTGGGACTTCTACTGGTATCGGAGAACGGAAACCGAATGATTCCTCCCAGCCGGAACTTGAAAGAAGTGTTATCTATTCTGGAAGCCAGCGCAAATGGAGGTGAAGTATCCCTGAATCAGATTTCCCGGTCATTTCAGGAATTGAAGAAGCTTCCGGCCTCGGATCGCAGAATTATTATTCTGACCGACGCTTCCGGCCAATCCAGCGCTTCATTCGAAAGCTCTGTTCGAAACCTCACCGCCTCTGGATGGAAACCTGTTCTACTCAATTCCCCGGGACTGCCCATGTCCAGCCGACAACTGTTCGCTCGACTGAATCGCTCTCTAAAGCTGAATCAGCCAGATATTTACTATGGAATGCGGGCAGGATTCGTAGAAGGATTCTCATTATTGTTTGTTCAGAAAGGGGATCGATTCTACATATCGCGACGAGATATTTCGGACGCACTACGTACCGGGCGATTGTCCCCGGACTCGCTGGAGCCCGTGGCCACCGTAAACCTGCGGGATGAGAATCTAACTCTGCCATCGGTGATCCGTTCCTACGCGAAACAGAAGAACCTCAGGTTGATTGGAACCGGGGACCTGGTGAGCAGTCTGGAGTCCGGTCTGGAATCCTTGATGTCTTCTTCCAGCGGCGCCCCCTACCGATTCCTGGTAAAGAATCAATCCACTGCATTCTGGATACAGTGTGAGAGCCGTTCTGTTGCACAGGAACTGAATAGGGCTCGACAATCCGGAAATACAGTGTATCTGGGCCTTCAGCTAAGACAGGGTTCTCTGGGACTGGAAAACAACCCTTCGCTAATATTTATTCGAAGTGCCGCTGACGTCCCTTCTTTGTTCATTCAAAGATACCACCAGCTTCAATCCGAGAAACTCTTGAAAAAGCAGGACATTTGGTTTTTCCTGGTGGAGGTGGTGGACTCCAGATAACATGGTAGATACACAGAGTACACAGGAATTAACACGAATTTCCAGCGAAATTCCCTCGTTCCAGATGCCGGCTCTCGCGGCCGGTATTGTCCACGAGATCAAGAATCCACTGGCCGCCATTCATTTGCATCTGCAGATGCTGGAAGCTTCCCTCCTGGAAGTGAGCGATGAAGATCTTCAGCAAAAGCTCAAGAGTCGGGTAGATATCATAAAAAAGGAAGTGCTTTCACTAAACGAAGTGCTCCAGGATTTTATTCATCTGATTCGCTCGGAGCGTACCGTGCGCACCACCAGCGAGGATTTGAATAACATTCTTTCTGCAGTGATTCGATTGATGGAGCCGCAGGCGCGCAAAGCTGGCACACAGATCAGCTTTGAGCCAGGGGAACTTCGTTCCGGCGCAGAAATCCATGCAGGCTTTATCAAGCAAATGGTGATTAATCTAATCTTGAATGCGGTGCAGGCACTGCAGAAGTCGGAACGGCCCTCCGGTGAGCGCGAGGTCCGCATAAGCACAGGTCAGGAAAATGAACAGAACTTCATTCGAATTGAAGACAATGGCCCCGGTATTTCCATTGAAGACCAGAATAAGATTTTCGAACCTTTCTTTACCACCAGGGAAGATGGCAGCGGCCTGGGCCTGGCGCTGGTTAAAAAGATGATCACCGAAATGGGCGGATGGATCGATGTTTCTTCCGATCCCAGACAGGGCACTGCATTTACCATCTACTTCGGTGGAAAAACAGCATTGCAGGATTCAGAAAACGAATAGCACTGACTACAGAATGATTCGGGTACTACTAATTGAAGATGACCAGGCTCAGCGATCCGCTCTGGAGGAATACCTGTCGTCTTTGTCCGAAGACCTTTCCGTTATTGCTGTGGCCTCCATCGGAGATGCCCGAAGGATGCTGGAAAGCGAGTCCTTTTCCCTGGTAATCAGCGATCTATTTCTTCCGGATGATACCGGTCTAAATCTACTCAAAGAATTGAGACAGACCGCAGATACTGCCTTCCTTTTGCTTACCGCTCAGCCCACAATCGAGACTGCGGTGGAAGCCATAAAATCCGGTGCCAACGACTTTCTTACCAAACCTGTGGATCTTACACTTCTTCGAAAGAAAGTGGAGTCACTGCTTGAGACTGTAAGCCTTAAAGAAGAAAACCGCAGGCTTCGAGCAAGACTGGCAGACACTTTCTCCACTTCCAGTGTCATCGGGAACGCACCTGCTCTGAAAAGCGTTCTGGAGCGAGTGAACCAGGTAGCCCCCACCGATGTAACGGTGCTACTGGAAGGCGAAAGCGGCACCGGTAAAGAAAAGCTTGCGAATCTATTGCATGAGAACTCGAAAAGAAAGGATCGCTCCTTTGTAAAAGTAAACTGCGGAGCACTTACCAAGTCCATTCTGGAATCCGAGCTATTTGGAGTAGTAAAGGGAGCCTTTACGGGAGCGGATCGGGATCGCACGGGGCTTTTCGAAGCGGCTCAGGGAGGAACAATCTTCCTGGATGAAATTGGAGAAATGGATCTGGAAAGCCAGGTTCGATTGCTTCGTGTGATTGAAGAAAGAGAAGTGATGCGCGTGGGATCCACAAGAGCAGTTCCCATCGATGTTCGCATCATTGCAGCCACGAACCGTGATTTGCTGGACCAGGTGGATTCCGGGGAGTTTAGAGAAGACCTCTATTATCGACTGGCTGTCATCCGCCTTGAATTGCCTCCCCTACGAAAGAGAAAAGAGGATATTCCACTGCTGTTCAATTTCTTCGTCACAGAGTTCAACGAGAAGTATATGAAGTCCGTAACCGGGCTTTCGCCGGAATTACTGGATTTCTTTCAGCAATACGACTGGCCCGGCAATATTCGACAATTTCGCAACGTTCTGGAAGGAATGGTAGTGATGGCTACGGAGGATATCCTGGAACTGAAGGATCTGCCCGGCAACCTGAGCCGCACTCCGGGAAAGAAGGATATGAGCGATGAGATCAAGCCCGGTATTTCCATGGAAGAGTACGAAAAAGCAATTATAGAAAAGAACCTGGCTCACTTTGGTGGCAATCGAGAGCAGACAGCGAAAGCCCTGGGGATTTCAGAACGAACCCTGTATAGAAAAATCAAAGAGTATGCCCTCTGAGAAATTGCCATGGTCCTGCGAAATACCTGCTGGCTCCTTTTTTTTGAAGCGACATTAACGGCCCGCCCCTTTGCTCACAGATTCTCTGGCTTCGCATTGCCTGCTTGCAACTTTTATGAGATTGAATTTCCTGACCTTGTTGAACACGGTAGCCATCGTGGTTGCTAGCTCGCCCCCGTCATGGGACATCTGGAGCATCACCGTTAATTGAATCACTATGCTGGAAACCAGGACAGGAATAATACTTAGAAGTCGCAAGTTCGGCGAAGCGGATCGAATACTGCACATTCTGACCCGAGACGATGAGATGCTGGCGCTTAAATACCACGGAATTCAGGCCAGTCAGAGAAGAAGCCAGCTAAGTATTCAGCCCGGAAATATGGTCCAGACTGTATTCTATCGAAAGGCGAACGAAAACATCTTCAGCATCAAGGAACTTTCCCTGCAAAAGGAGATCAAAATCCAGGGACGATATCTGGACCTGCAGAGATTGGCCGCCATCCTGGCCCTGGTCCAGGCATCTGCAGAACCGTCACTCAGCGGATTGTTTGGACTCTGTTCCGGTGCCCTTGAAACCCTGGAAGCGGACCGCGATTCCGAGGATGCGCAATGGTTCCAGAACCTGCTGGGATTTATGATTGTGCGAATCCAGAAGCTTCAGGGGATGCTGGGAGAAGTGCATCAATGCTCCGGCTGTGGAAAGTCGCTATGGGATAGCGAACAATGGCCGCCTCAACTCTGGGAGTCTTCCTACTGGAATGAACCGGAACTGGACTTTCTCTGTGAAGGCTGTGCATTGAAAGAAGGTCAACTGGCTGCAAGAGCCCAGACTTTGCACGCTGTGTGGATTTATGCAGCAGCAAGGATGAGATTCAGTAGTTTTGAAAAATCGTTAACAACCTTTCCTACGATTACCGGGCCCGGCAATACGCCCTCCCTCTTGATTCGCTCCATTCAGCATTTCCTGGGACCTCTAAAGGAATTAAGATTTGCCGATTCCGATTGAAGCCAGATTCGGACTCATAATCCTGGCTTCATGAAGCTTCTGAAGGATCTGGTTTCGGACCTTTTCTCCCAATCACTGTCAGACATTGCCGGAGCCCCCCTGCAGGCCAGGATAGAGTACGCGAGAGAAGAGAAGTTCGGCGATTACGCATGCACATCTGCCCTGGATCAGAGGGTTCGAGAAGCATGTGAGATCAAGAACCCCCGACAGCTGGCAGAACAGGTCATCGAAAAGCTCAAGTCAGCGTCCATTGAGCTGGAAACCGGCGGTGCTTCCGGTCACAAGATTCGCATTAACGGTGAGCAGTGTTTCTCTGACATATCAATAGCAGGACCTGGATTCATTAATGTCACTCTTTCGAACCCACTATTAATGATACTTCTGGGGCAGATCCTGCATGCAGGCAAGAATTACGGCAGCAGCCAGCCAGATAGCATAAGAAACATTATCTTTGAATTTGTTTCTGCCAATCCCACCGGACCTCTAAATGTCGTTTCTGCTCGGGCGGCTGCGCTGGGAGACAGTTGCTGCAATCTCCTGGAAGCCGCCGGTCACCAGGTATTCAGGGAGTATTATGTAAACGATTACGGAAACCAGGTGTTTCTCCTGGGGATCAGCTGCGTGCTTCGTCTGCTGGAGGCCCGTGGCGCCGCTATCCAGTTTTCCAGCAAAGGTCCGGATGGACCGGTGTATGCAAGTGCACCGGGACTGCCTTTTCCAGATCAGGGTTACCACGGACAGTATCTGGTAGATGTGCTCAATCAGCTAATCGAGAAGGAGCCGGATCTGGCGCTGGATAATCAGATCGCGACGAAGCTACTAGAACTGGCAGGCGAAGATCATTCCAGCCAGCCGGATTCCATTTCAATTCTACAGAAAGCCGGCGCCCTGGATTATGCAGATACCCTGGGAAAAGCCGTGACCGAATATCTACGTTCCACTCATGAAGAAGATCTTAAAGGATTTCGTGTTGAATTCGATCGCTTCTTTTCAGAAAGAAGCCTTCATGAATCCGGTGAAGTACTCAAGGCACTGGATCATCTGCAGGATTATATCTTCGAAGAAGACGGGAAGAAGCTATTTCGCTCCACTGAATTTGGAGATGACAAAGACCGAGTTGTAGTACGAGATGATGGAAGACCTACCTATCTTCTGGCAGACATCGCCTATCACAAAAGCAAGGTGGACCGCGGCCATAAAGAGATAATAGATATCTGGGGGCCGGACCATCATGGCTACATCGCGCGACTGAAGGGTGCCATGAAAGCTCTGGGCTTTCCGGAAAATCAGTTCAAAGTATTGATCGCCCAACAGGTAAATCTGCTGTCCAACGGAGAGCCCGTTGTGATGAGCAAACGGACAGGACAATTCGTAACCCTTAAAGAGCTTATTGAAGAGATCCCGCTGGATGTGGTGCGATACTTCTTTGTAATGCGTTCATTTGAATCCCATCTGGATTTTGATCTGGAAGAGGCGAAAGATACTTCGGATAAGAACCCATATTACTATGTTGGATATGCTCATGCCCGGGTTCGCTCAATCTTTCGCCGATGCGAAGAGGAAGGAATTATCAAAAGTGAGTCCGAACTGCTGCAGAGTCTGATTGAAGGTTCCAGCAAATCTGATTCCAGCGATATTCAAGACCATCTCCCGGATGCGCTGGCTTCTCAACTGGATAGTATATCTGCTGCAGAGCGCAGAAGATTGGTGTGGCTTGCTATTCGATTTCCGGAGGAAGTGCGGGATGCCGCGGAGTCCTTTGAACCACATCGACTGGTACAGACACTGTATCAACTGGCCCAGGCACTTTCTAGATTCTACGGCGTTCCAGAAAACAAAGTACTGACTCGGAGCCCGGAAGAAGCCCGAGTGCTTCTGGGAATCCTGGAATCTGTGGCGCTCTGCATTCGCAATGGATTGAATCTGCTGGGAATGAAAGCCCCGGAAAGAATGACTCGAGACTGAACTAGCACCCGGAAAAGTAGAGCCCCCGAGACTAGAGAATGATGATCCGGTCTCCCCGGTGTTGAGCGGCCATGGACCTCGAACAGATTTCACATGGTTCATCTGGCAGGATAATGGCGGATGGCCAGTATACGTCGAGAACTGGACCCACGCCATGGCTGGATGACCGGAACCGAGGAATCATTGTGGTCTGCCTGGCCCAATAGAAAGGAAGGTAGAATGGACTGGCCCCTGGAGTCATCCATTGCTATTCTACAAGACAGCGGGCCTGTTCAGGACCGCAAATCTTAAAGACCAGGGAGTAAGTATGTCTCTTCATGAAATCAAAGCCAGTACGATTCAGGGCGATGAAAGATCGCTTAAGGATTATGAAGGAAATCTAGTGATGGTGGTAAACGTGGCCAGCAAGTGCGGTCTTACTCCACAGTATAAAGATCTGGAAGAGCTATATCGAAAGTACAAAGATCGAGGCTTTCGCATCCTTGGCTTCCCCTGCAACCAGTTTATGGGCCAGGAGCCTGGTTCTGAAGAAGAGATCCAGCAGTTCTGCTCAACCAAATACGATGTTACCTTTGATCTGTTCTCCAAGGTCGATGTAAATGGCCAGAATCGCCATCCTGTATACCAGTTTCTGGCCGGCGAAAATGCAGCGTTCCCTGGAGACATCAGCTGGAATTTTGAGAAGTTCCTGGTAGATGGTCAGGGAAAAGTGCTTCAGAGGTTTTCTCCGAAAACCAGCCCATCGGATGCTTCTGTCATAAAAAGCATCGAAGAAAACCTGGGCTAGTACCAGGTCCAGAAAGAGTCGGACCTGCAAACATTCGCAGGTCCACCGCTTTCCGTCCACTGGACAGCCATCGCTACCTTTGTTTAGCTCGTCCAATAGACTATGGCTGAGAAACGCAAAGAGAAACGAATTAACTCGGTGCTTCCTATAACAGTAAAAACCCCGAAATCCACGGTTCAATGCGTAAGCATGAATGTTTCCCGGGGTGGAGTGGGGTTTCTGAGCGAAAAGGTGATCCCCTCCGGGAACGTAACCTTGCAAATTGCGAATGCATCGGTTCGCGGTCGTATCCTTTATAGAAAGGAGCATGGGCCCGGCGCAATCATGAGCGCCAGCCATGTATATCAGTACGGGGTCAAACTGGATGCCACGGTGTCCCAGGCCGTTCTGGATCAATGGGTGTTTACTTCCAGAATGCCCTCACGGGGGCAGGTATGACCGGCAACCCACGGAAGTGCCAGTTATCGAAGCCCTTGTCCGGCGAAGAGTCTCCGCAGAGCCGTATTCGCAAGGGTCGCCTAGTTAAATCCACTTCTTCAGGCGGAGCTTGTTTTTCGGTTTCAGCCCCCGGGCCCTGGATCTCGGCAGTAGCTGTTGTCCAGGCGAATCTGAGGCAGAAATTTCCCGGATTGTTCTTTTTGCATATAGCCAACCAGCCATTCCCGGACCTGGCATCGCAGATCCCAGAGTTTGGCTGAGTCCGTGCTACTGATGAGAGCCCTTAGCACAATCGTTCGGTCAGTAGCCTGAGTCACTTGAAGCCCTGCAGCCTTACCATCCCAGTTTTCGCATCCCTTTACGAATTCCAACAGGGCCTTACGCACTTCATCCACCGGCACCGAGTAATCCGCGTGCACCTCCACGGTGCCCAGAAGATCGGAGGAGCTTCTGGTCCAGTTTTCAAAGCTTGAATGCAGGATATCTCCTACCGGCAGAATGAGTCTGCGCAAATCCCACGTGCGAACCACCACAAAAGTGAGCTGGATCTCTTCCACCGTGCCATACTGTCCTTCTACAATAACCACGTCTCCCAGGCGGATTGGCTGGGTAATAGCAATCTGCAGGCCGGCTACAAGGCTTTGAATGGATCGCTGGGCTGCAAAACCAATCATAATTCCGGCAATACCCGCTGATGCCAGCAGGGAAACTCCGATCTTTCGCACTACGTCGAACTGCATCAATATTAGAGCAGCGCAAAACACTACGATGAATATTCCGCCAATTCTACGAAATACGGCCACCCGGGTTCGAATTCCTCGACTGCGATGAATGTCTTCCCGGGATGCGGCCATCAAGGCCAGCATGGAGAGAAATCCAATAACTCTCTGACCGGCCCAGCCAAGAGCAATGACCAGGGTAATCAGCAGTACGCGATCTACCACGTCCTGAACAGAAGGATGCAAAAATAGAAGCCGAAAGGAAATGAACTGGATCAGGATAAAGAAGAAAAATCGGAAGGGACCCTTCATCTGATCGATGAGCTGATCGTCCCAGGAGATTTCAGTCTTGCTGGATAGCTTTCGCAGGACCTTTATAATAAGGCCGCCTATCAGAAAGGCCAATCCCAGAGCCAGAGCGATGGCCAGGGGCATACCAATCCACTGCCACAATTCTATATCCAGAAACTGGAAGCTTTGCAACCAGTCCGGAATCCAGCCACGAACCCATTCACTGATTGCTTTTTCGTTTTGCTGCGACAATTCTTCCCAGGTCGTTAATATTCGGTACTACAATGCGATCGGCAAATAGCTCCACTTTTCCCTGTTTCACAAACTGACTGATTACTCTCTGCACTTCATGGGTTGGCTGGCCGCACCAGTTGGCCACATCATCCACAGAAATGTTGAAGACCATGTTGTTGATCTTTCCGTAATTGGGATCCTTTTCAGCAAGCATGAGAAATACATCTGCAACTTTAGCTTGCAGATCTTCCAGAAGCAGAATCTGCAATCGTCTTTTCGCATCGTATATTCTTTTAGAGAAAATTACAAGCAGTCGGTGGGCCAGCTGAGGGTTGCCGTTCATCAATGTATCGAAGTTCGCACGATTAAAATGCAACGTCTTCACTGTATCCATGGCTATGGCGCTGGCACTTCGAGGCTCTTCTTCCAGAATGGCCATCTCTCCGAAGATATCGCCCACCGAGAGCACATCCAGAGTCTTTTGAGTCTGACCAAAGGTCTTGGTAATCTTTACCTGACCGTCTTGAATAAAATAGAAATCGTTTCCTGGTTCGAATTCGCAGAAAATGATCTGTCCCGGCTCGAAGGTCTTGCCGAACTTCTCGAATAGAGATTCAGGAAGTAACATCATAGCGCTTCCAACCTCTTTTTGGCCTCATCTGTCATTTCATCTGGCGGATTCATGGACACTACTTTCTTGAATAACGTTGCAGCCCTTTCATTGTTTCCGGACGATTGAGCAATCATGCCCAGCTGAAAAATGGAAGGCTTCACGGACGGACCGGTAGGATGCTGCTTGATGTAGGCGCTGAAAGTCTGGGAAGCTTCATTGACCTGTTTCAGTTTGATCTGTGTTCTACCCAGTTCGTAAAGGCAACGGGCCACAGCGGCAGCCTCTGCTTCAGAATGGGGACTGGTTACTTCCTGGGCTTTTTGATAGAGTTCCGCCGCACTTTCGAAATCTCCGTTGCGAAAGTGCTCCTGGCCTTCCTGTAATAGCTCCGTGGCATCTACGGCCCCGCCATCGTCCGAACCAAAACTATCGTCTTCTGGCATGGCGAACGGATCATCGTCCACGGAATCCGCAGGAAGCATGCTCTGAGCCATAAAGGATGGGTCCAGGGTATCATGGCCCGGCCCCGCCTGAGACTCAAGTTCGGGATAACCTGTAGGATAGGATTGGCCCTTTCGCGCCATCTGAAGAAGTTCCTGGGCTCTGGATGTAAACTCTCCGCTGGGATAATAGCCCAGATATCTCTCAAAGGCGTACACGGCATGATCCACGTTGCCGGATTTATAGAAGGACTCGGCTACATTCATCAATTCGAAAGCGGGATCGCGAGTTGAATCAGCCTTCAGGATGTTTCGCACCTGGCGATGAATGTCTCTCAATTGCTTGGAGAATACTCGTAGCATCTTTAGAATCAATCGAGTATTCTTTAGAATAAACTGCTCGAATTCGTTTAGCTTAAAAACTACCAGGGTAGTCTTTCCAATCACCTGGGCTGTTTCTTCTCGAGGATAACGTCCCATGCTGGACTTTACAGCGAAGAATTCCCCTACCTGTACTTCTTCCCGGATCTCCTCGCCGGAATCAATGGCGGTACTTATCAGTACCACGCGACCGGATTGAAGCACGTATACATCGTCCCCCTTGTCGCCCTGGAAATAGACGATGGAACCACCGGTATAAATTCTTGAAACAGGCATCTTATAAAGCTACTGGCAGTATTTCTGGAATTCGGTCGCGTCCGGCCACAGAAGATAGAGATTCTACCATCCCGGAAATACCCGCTACAATCAATTTTCGGGAAGTACCCACCTGAATTCGATCAAAATTCACATTGCAATGCCGAAACACAGGCTCCAGGGTTTCCTCCCCATAGACCGGTACACCGTCCCGAACGACAAGGAAAACCTTTTCCGGACTCAGGTCGCTCAATACTTCATGAATATCCCGGCTCCGGCTCTGAACAACCATTACATCACCTTTTTTTCCCGGTTCCAGGGAGCCCCTATCTTCCTGCCGGAATATACGGGATGGATTGGACAGCAGTATTTCTGGTAAGAGATCCACATGGGAAGCCAGGAATTGACGTGCCAGTTGAACATTGTCGATCATCCCTTTGCCTCCGGCCATGGATGTATCTGTGCCCAGGCAGAATGGAATTCGGCGCTCCAGCACAGCCTCCACCGGCATTGTCCGGTCATAGAGGAACTCATTGCTTACCGGGCACCACACCAATCGAGCCCCGGCCTCGGCCACACGATCCAGGTCCGATTCGGAAAGGGAAAGCCCGTGAACCAGCACGGTTTCCGGTCCCAGGGCTCCAAACTCTTCCAGCATCTTGAGGGAGTTCCTGCTCTCAGGGTCAAAGCCCTCTGCAATATGAACAATAAAGGGCAGTCCTTTATCTCTGGCTCGCTGATACTCCCGGGAAATCCCCTCCCCCCATTTCAGCGAGTAGGATGAAACACTGTGGGCGATTCCAAAATCAGAAAGCAATGTGACCGGTATTTGATCCTCAAAGGGCTTGCGAACAAAGTCGGGAATGTGATCCACCACCAGGGTGCATCCATGCATTAGATTCCTGTAAGCACCAATGCGGTACAGATCAGAAACGTCCAGAAGCATGCGATCCTGGAATTCCTGGGAGGATTTCACCTCGTTGTCCCAGGACAGCCAGTTCATGTGGGGAAATCCTCGGCCTCGATAGGGAAGATAACTGGCCAGAAGAGAATCGTGCCCATTGATCAATGCTGGCAAGACGGCCAGGCCGTGCAGATTCAGACTCAGGATATCGTCGTACTCATCCCCATCGGAGAGTACTTCTTCAATGGAATCTCCTGAAAAACACAGGCCGGACATGGAGTGGAAACCATCTTCCTGATATATTTCCGCATTTGTAAGTTGCCAGCGTTCCACAGATCCCCCCATCTCTTTTCGGGCAAAACGGACGGCATTGGACATAATCCTGATCCAAAAAACCGCAATCTATTATGAGCGCATGCATTCCAGTGCGGGTCAAGCATTCCCATTGAGTCCAGGCCGTTTTTGGTTAAAACACTTGACCGGCAACCCACCATCCGGATTCCTTGCTGGAAGGTGGTTAATTGTGGCTAATATTAAGTCCTCTAAAAAGGATATAAGAAGAACAGAAAGACGTCGTGCGCTGAATGCTCAGCAAAAAGCCAGACTGCGAACTTTCGATAAGAAGGTGCGAAACCTGGTTGCTGAAGGAAAGACGGACGAAGCGAAAGCAGCTTTTCGCCTCTTTTCTGCATTCGTAGATCGTGCAGGAAAACGTAATCTGATCCACCATCGTCAGGCAGACCGAAGAAAGTCCCGTCTGGCCCACCTGGTAAACGGAGGAGCCTCTCAGGCTTCTGCTTAATACTCTCGGGCGATTAGCTCAGCTGGGAGAGCGCTTGCCTTACAAGCAAGATGTCGGCAGTTCGATCCTGTCATCGCCCACAGCACTTCACCAATTAAACAGAAAGGCCGCGCATGCGGCCTTTTTCATTACCAGCTTCCGGTTTCCAATCCCCGTGCTCGCAGATTCAGAGATGAGTATCTCTTGAGTTCAACGACACTGGAGAGTACCACGTCATGGTCTGGCTAAGCAACCACCTGGGAAAACCATACCGTGATCTCTTTAGCAAAAGTTGCCGCGGAACAAGATGCCGCGATGTACTCCGGATGAGAAGAGCCATAGACTCAGATAGCTATAGGCTCAGACTGGCAAGACTACTTCGACAGTGTTTCCGTGCCCTGACCATCGGCCCAGGTGCCTTCCAGACGAGCTCCATTTTCCTGAACCTGATAGATCACAGGATGCTCCTGGCCCCAGTCAACGGTAAGCTCGGTTCCGCTCAGCTGACCTTTTCCGGAATACTGGTCCCCTGCGATATTCCAGT
This sequence comes from Spirochaetaceae bacterium, assembly GCA_002729885.1. Lineage (GTDB taxonomy): Bacteria > Spirochaetota > Leptospiria > Leptospirales > Leptonemataceae > UBA3465. The sequence goes on along the minus strand of PBUB01000009.1, from coordinate 56,179 downwards.
TAAAGATGTAATCATCTCCGGATTGAGTTACAGTAACGTTTCCTCTATATCTTGTACCATCAGGATTGGTACCTTCTACTTTATAAGTTCCCTGCACCCCTTCTGACTTTGCCGAAGCTTCATTGCAACTGGCAGATAGGCTGAACACCATTGCGGCCGCCAGAATAAGAATCCATTTTTGTTGCTTTACGATTTTCATTCGCTCACTCCATTCTTTTGATATGAATTAATGTCGCATCCAACCTGACTCTATATTCCGATCAGATCCTGGATTTTCAGGACCGGACAGTAATCTGTCCGATGGATGCGAAAAAGAATTATATCAGAGTACAACGTCCATGCAAGCAAGAAAATTCCCTGCCCGGGCCCGTGCGCGATGTATAGCGCGCAACATGACCGAAATTTACAGCAAATCGAATGCGAACTCTATGCATTCACGGTTTGCATGGTAAGTCGCTTTTCGACTCCAGCAAGAAATGCAATGCAATCCAGATGGTAACGTTGGCACAGAGCCAGGCGATTCTTACGGACATCACCCTCAAGCTTCAGAGTGGAGCGATAATATAGCATGGAGCAAAGCAATCTTGCGGCCCCTTCCACGATCAGAGAGGCCACTTTTTCTCTCTCCTCGGACAATAATTCTTTGTATCTGTGAATACATTGTTCGAAGGTATCTCGCATCTCGTCCAGAATTCTGGTTTCAGAACTATCGAAATGATCCCATTCGCAGTCCAGATACTCCCGCAAAAATCCCTGGGGGCCCATTCCCGTGACTACGCCACCAATGGCAGCATTTACCTGGATCTGTGAGGTTCCATCGTAGATTGTAACTATACGCGAGTCTCTGTACAGACGGGACACATCGTAATCGTCTGTAAAGCCGGCTCCACCATGAATCTGTACGGCCTGGCCTACGATCTCGATGCAGCTTTCCGAGCAATAGAATTTTGAAATGGGTGTAAGGATCCCGGCCAGCTTTTCCCAGTATTTGATGATTGTATCGCTTTTTACATCCTTATCGGTGGCCCCCTGTCGCTTCAGATGCTCACCTCTCCAGTAGTAAAGATCCATGGCGCGGGCACCTTCAAACTGTAGACATCGCATGGCCTGGATTCTACTCTGCATATCCTCCAGCATCGAAGACACTGCAGGTATGTGGTCCAGAGTACGACCAAACTGAACCCTCTCCGAGGCATACTTTCTGGCTTCTTCGTAGGCCGCCGTAGAAAGGCCCACTGACTGCTGAGTAATTCCCATACGCGCACCATTGAGCATGCCCATGGTATAACGGACAAGACCCATGCCGGTTTGGCCTACCAGCAATCCTGGAGTATCCTCCAGAACAATTTCGCATGTGGGAGAGGCATGCATTCCCATTTTTTTTTCGATTCCAGCTACCTTCGCATAATCACTATTCACCAGAAAGAAACTCAAGCCTCTGGCTCCACTATCCGGACCGCCGGTGCGAGCAAGCAGCAATAGCAGAGCAGGTTTATCGCCGGTACCACATCCCTGGGAAATAAACCTTTTGGCTCCTTCCAGCATGTAGAGAGAATCACTATCTTCGCCGGCGAACTCTGCGTATTTCTTCTTTTCTTCTTCCGTGGCAGGCCGGGCTTTTGTGCGAAGATTGGGCAGATCGGATCCATGATCCGGTTCGGTTAATCCCATGGCGCATGCATACTGGCCATCCGCCAGGGCAGGTATCCAGCGCTGTCGCATTTCATCGCTACCATTTCGTTCTATGATTTCTGCCAGATTGATACATCCAATGGCGATGGTAACTGATGCATCCACTCGATACATCATCTCAGTAAAGAATGCTCGGGCGGTCCAGGGCAATCCAAGGCCGCCATATTCCCGGGCCAATCCTGTGGGCTGCAGACCGGCCTGTCTGGCTTCCTCCACCAGTTCCAGCATCCTGGAAGGGAAATGCACTTTTCCGTTTTCAAATCGTACTCCCTCCTGGTCCAGCTGTTGAACATGAGGAGCGATCTTACGTCCTGCGAATTCCCCTGCACTATCCAGCACCGAACGGTAGTAGTCCAGGGCTTCTTCTTTGCTGGACGGTGCCATGGCAAATCGTTCATCCCCGGTTTCCTGGTACCGTCGCGCATCGAAAAAATCAGCTTCGTAGGCTTCCACCACCTCATTCCAGCGAATGATGTGGTCGAAATGAAGCATTAGATCATCGTTATCGGAAAAATAGTTTCCTTCAATCATAGTGACCTCCTGGAAACGAATGCTCCTCTCAATTCACCCAGCGAATATCCTGTGGCTTCATCGTCTGGATAGGCCGCTTCAATAGCATTGCGGGTCTGCGGCTTGATTTCTTTGACACCTCCATGGCATTGAAGGCATAGAGCGGCCTGAACTGGAATGGGGCTCATTACATATTCTTCTTTTTCTGTGCGAAAGTGCACCGGCTGCAGCGGTTCTTGATTCTTGAGCCGCTGCTTCCACATTTCGATTACCACGGCCTCAAACTCATTGGCTCGATGATCGGGATTTCTTGGTTTGTCAGAAACTCGATAGATCTTCCAGGCATCTTCGCTGTGCTTCTGTTCCATTTCCGGCGAAGCAACACTGCACACCTGGATGGCATAGGGCGCCCCTTTCTCTTGAATGGCCCCGATGAGACGCTTCTGAAGATCTCCCTTAAAAGCCATAAAGCGATCCAGAGATTGCTGCACCTCCGGCGAAGGCTCTAATACAGAGATTTTCGCATATCCGATGCTTCGAAGCGCTTCCCCGGATGATACAGAACCCGGATCACAATAAATCTGCGAAAAGAGGATAAAGGAAACGAAAATAAGAAATAGACCACGATTCATGCCCAAGGATTATAACAGGGGGTATAGAGAGCAAGAAAAAGTCCATGCGAACCGATAAACCCAATGCTTTCGCTCAATGTGATGCCAGAATGCGCGAAACCAGTGATTGCACCCTGCGGTCCGCGGGTCGCAATTCCTGAAGAAGCGAAACTACATTACGGGCCCGATTTGATTTGCCGGTCTTCTCATAGAGGTGCACAAGCAGCATCAGGTTGCGAGTATGAGACGGATTTCGAAAGAAAAGTCGTTCTGCATGCTTCAAGGCCAGAGCAGCATACCCTGGATCGTCATGAAGAGAGGCCAGATGGTAGGTAGCGGCGATTCTATACAGAGACTCCTCCTGTTCGGCGCCGCCACGCACCAGGTTTGCAGCTTTTTCCAGAGCGCCCTGCAAAGCGGAATTACTCATGGCGGATTCCAGCTCTTTGAGGCGCTGATAAAGATCATCCTCCTCAGGAATGGCCATGGCCTCCTGAAAATGAAAACTCAGTAGCGACAGATCGTCGCTGATTTCTCCTGTCTTTTTGATTTCCTGTCTCAGAGCTTCCAGGTCGCCATCGGAAGTTTCACAATGATACAGAAACCTGGTATGATCGTCATTCATTACCCGGTCCTGATCATTGAGCCAGACATCGTCCCTTCCATCCGAACCAAGAATGAGCCGATCATCGGGATGTAGACGAAAGGTATCCAACCGAAAGTCCAGATCGGTGGAATCAGTGGTCACTCCGATCTTTCGCAAGTTGCACTCAGTTTCGATGAATCGAGCTTCCCCATCTCGAAGCAGCACTGCCCAGGGATGCTCCACATTCAGGACATAGGTGAAACCGGTGTTTTCTTCAACCAGTGCCAGGATAAAGGAAGCCATCATACTTCCGTCGAATGGGCGAAACACAGTTTCCAGCTCCACATACACCTGCCGCATCCAGTGTTCAGGAGTAGCATTTTCCGTGTTTTCGAATAACTGGGTTCGAGCGAGGGCACTGCGAAACACGGTTCCCAGAACCATGGCTCCACCGGCGCCCTGCACCGATTTTCCCATGGCATCTCCGTTCAGAAGCACCCGATACAATTTGCCTCCCAGCTCCAGCTGATCCGCAATACAGATATCGCCTCCGATCTCGGAAGCCCTATCCTTGAATTCAAATTTTTTCTTTTGCTCCACCAGTATACTGACATCATACCTGGAACGAGCCAGGTCGCCTCCAATGGGCCCCAGAATCAAAGAGGTAAGATAGTAGTCCCCGTCTTGCTGTTCCTTTAGAGCGCGAACGCTTTCCATACTCTTTTGGAGTTCGCTGGTCCGGTCCCGAACCTTCTGATCCAGGTCCCGGTTCAATTCCTCTACTTCATTGGTTACTCGCATGAATCGGCTGGCCATCAAGGCAGCCAGGCCACTGACCAGGGCCACAAATGTGAAGCTGGCTATCTTGGGAGTGTGAAAGATATCCTTGGACTGTAATATATCATGACTGAGGGAAAAGACTACGATTAACACTCCGGCAGCCAGAAAGTAGGCCTCTCGATTTCTACGAAGCACTTCTCGCCCAATAAAATAGATCATATAGAGAAACGCTACTCCCAGCATACCGTACCAGACATCTCTGAGTATTCGCATGATGCCCAGTGGTACGAATGCGATGAGCGCCGATGTGATGAAGCAGTAAACTCCGTAGATCTTGACCAGAAGAGTGATTTTCTTTTGCGTAAACTCAGAAAGAAATGCTACGAAGAAAGGCGGAATTAAGAATAACAGTATATGCTCTACCCTGCGATGAATCTCCACATGTTCAGCAAACAACGCTTCTCGGCTGAAGGTATTGGCGGTAAACCAATACATCGAAAGAAGTACGGCACCCAGTCCAAAATACAGGTTGTAGCGATCGCCAGGACGCCGACTGAAAAGCATTAGATGGTACAGCCCCCAGGCCACGTATATGGTAAGAAAAATAAAGGCCAGGATCTCTCTCTGTCTGTGAGTTGCGAAAACCTCGTTCACCGGCCCCACCTCCACCGGATCCATAAACTGCAAGGGATACTTTCCGTTCGAGTACAGTGCGATGTAGAGGGTATTCTTCTCGCTCAAACCCTTGAGTGGAATACCACGTAACATAGGACGCATGGCCCCGGCCTGATAGGGCTCTTCCTGACCCAGTTGCCCGAAGCAATGGCTGTTCAAACAGATAACAGAAACATCCAGCAATCGACCGGCATTCACTGCCAGAATTTCGCGCTGATTCAGTTTTTCGTTTAAATCGGCCGGAAGGTCATGCTTCAGGGTAATCCATCCTGAATAATCCCTGGCAGCTTCATTGGCTGAAAGGATGGTGGGCAATTCAATGGGTTTCCAATCGGGCCTGGATGTATCTTTTTTTGTGGCCAGTCCTTGAATCGCGCTTGTGTCCGGTAAATGCAATCCCCGGGAATATTGCCATTGCTCAAGCTCCTGCAGATGGCCTGTACGAGTTTCACGGGAACAATGAAATAGGCTGAGAATGATTATTGTGGTAGAAACAAGCAGCAGAGGCCTTTGCATCCCTCATCATTGGCGGCCCTCAGGAAAAAAGGCAAGAAAATATGCCCGGGTCTGTACCGGGGAAGCGGTATGTTCGTTAGCTCCTTGACCCGGTGCAGCATCGTAACTGATTAGCTTCGTGACTCGAATACAGGGAGCACCATGATGGAAGATATATCCAGGGAAAAATTAAAGCCTGCTATAGAACTGCTGGCTGCTAACCACTCAGACTACGAAAGTGAGATTCAGGATCTTCATGGATGGCTCTTGAATTCGCAGGCTCAGGAAAGGCATCGTATGAATGCCTACAGAGTTTCGCAATCCACAGCTATCCCGGTGGATCGATTGATTCGCATACTTCTCTGGGGAACTCAGAAATCCGTATTCCAGCTACACTGGCAGCAGCATTGCCCTCATTGTAATATGATTACTGCTGAATATGATTCCCTGGCCGCATCGTCCGGCGAATCCTATTGCAAAATGTGCGATACAGAATACAGCGTGGACTTCAAGGAGCGAGTGGAAGTAACCTTTTCTCTGCATCCATCCATTGAGGAGCTGGAAATCCCTCCTTACTGTCTTCCGCCCAGGTCCCTGAAACCGGTGGCCCAGCTATCCATGGCCCGCGGAGAAGTGGAAGACGCAGAGTTCCAGGTGAGCCCGGGGGTTTACCGTTACTATTGTCCCATCACTATGTCCATGGGTAAGATGCATGTAGAAGATAAAGAGGGCGAAAGCGAACTGGAGATTCATCAGCTTGCCGATTCCACTTTTAACCCTCCGGAGATTCATATTTCTGCCGGACAGGTGCATCTAAAGGCAGTGAATGAAACCGTTCCTATCAGTGGATTGATCATCCATGAGGACAAGCTGGCCCATCCAATACCCTTCCAGGACCTGGAGCTTCATCTTAACGGACTGGAGATTATCCATTATCCAGAATTTAGAGAAATATTTGGCGACGATGCACTTTCCGATCGCGAGAAAATGACGATATCGTCCGTGACCATCCTTTTTACGGACATCACCGGAAGCACCCGAATGTATGAGCGTCTGGGAGATGTGCAGGCCTACAATATTGTAAGGGATCACTTTCAAATATTGATCGAAGCCATTCAAAATCGCGGAGGTACGATTATCAAAACCATTGGGGATGCGGTCATGGCCTCCTTCATAGAAAGCGAAACTGCCTTTCGTTCGATTTTTGAAGCCATGGATGAATTCGAAAATTACAATAGCCAGAAAGATGACGACCATCGCGTTAACTTGAAGATTGGAATTCATTCCGGTCCGGCTATCCTGGTTAATTTGAACGATCGATTGGACTACTTTGGAAGCACTGTGAACAAGGCAGCCAGGATTCAGAGCCTGGCCCGAAGCCATCAGATTGCATTTTCAGAGGAGATACTCGGCTTTCCCGGTATCAAAAAGCTACTGGTGAGCCGAGGTATGCGAAAGCTCCTGCGTAGACAGGCTTCTCTCAAAGGACTGAGCGGAAGCCATCCAATTTACTTTCTGTCCCTGGAGAATGCTCCGGCCTAGCTCATCAATTCTATGAGCTGATCCAGGGCCTTGCCCCACCCATCCGCAAAGCCCATATCTGCATGCTTTTTCGCATTTTCAGGGCCAGAATGCATGGCCACCGCGCGGTAGAGAGTTCCATTCTTTGTAGCTTTCAAGGTCAATCGAGCCGTCATAAAGGGCTCCAGACCTGGCCTGAATCCTGGTTCCAGTGCATCTGTAAATACCAGACTCTGATTCGGGATTACTTCCAGATAGCAGCCGTTGCTGGGGAACTCCTCCCCTTCCGGAGAGCGCATCACGGTGCGAAAGATGCCACCGGGTCTTAGATCAACTTCGCAATCCGCAAGAGACCAGGGACTGGGAACGAACCATTTCAATAAATGCTTCGGTTCGGTCCAGGCTGCCCAGACTTTTCCCACTGGAACATCGATTTCTCTTTCCAGTACCAGATCCCTTTCGCTATCAAATTCTTCCGCTTTCATTCCATTTCCTCCAACAAATAACTATCCAGTTGATTCAGTCTCTTCTCCCACATCCTTTCCTGGGAAGAAAGCCAGGACTGTACAGGTTTGAATCCAGCACGATTCAGCCGATAGATGCGAACCCGACCTTCCTTTGTTGATTTCACCAGGCCAGCTTCCTCCAGCATTTTCATATGCTGCATGAAGGATGGCAAAGCCAGATCAAATGGCATGGCCAGCTCCGACACCGTAGCTGGTCCCCGGGAAAGGTTTTCTACCACCAGGCGCCGGGTTTTATCTCCCAGAGCCTTGAAAAGCAGATCCACATTCGGTGCCGCGGCCATAGCCAATTTCAGCACAGCGCAATACTTAGGTCAACCCCTAAGTGTTTTTTGACTGAGGATTCTGCGAATTTTTTCGCGGGAAAAGGCTGGCTTTCAATGCTGGATCCTGGCTGCCAGATCTCCTGAAATTTCTACCGAAACATCAGCTCAAACTATTACTTTAATCTCTACTTTAATCTTTCCCTTAGTCTTTCCTGAATCTTCCCTGAATTTTTCCTGGATTCTTGATCCTTCTATGGCCTTTGCTCCGGCCGTCCCGGGTGGCTTCTGGCCAGATTCGAGCCGCTTACAGTTCAAGATGGATGCGAACCTGAGCTTTACAGGGAAGCTCAGGATTTACTTATTAGTACTATGTGGCTGCAAACAGATATTCAATTGAAAGCCCGGAGCCGTGGGTTTCACATTATTACTTCAGAGATCCAGAGAGCAGTGAACCAGCTACAGGGGGACGGCCCTTTGAACATTGGCCTGTGCCATCTATTCATTCACCATACCAGCGCCTCTCTAACCATAAATGAAAATGCAGATCCAGATGTTCGCGGCGATCTGGAAAGACACTTCTCTGTTCTGGCTCCGGAAAATGCCCCACATTACGAACATACCCTGGAAGGGCCGGATGATATGCCAGCTCATATAAAAACAGTGCTGATTGGATCGGATCTTACCATTCCTCTACGAAACGGAAAACTCGTACTGGGAACCTGGCAGGGAATCTATCTGTGCGAACACAGAAACCATGGCGGACCCAGAACCGTAACCCTCACCCTGAATGGAGAATAGTCGAAAAGTGTCCAATGGCCCGGGATCACATTTCCCATGAGCCGAGCAAAAATTGTCCACGTCTTCGCCGGCTGAAAACTTGCTTTTGACTCAATTATAATCGAGCCGGGATGAAGACATACTTTCGAGCCTTGGCGTGGACCAGTTAGATGGCTCCGCGAAATTCGATCACCCCAGAAATCGATGGGCCATGGATTTCTTTGTTTCATGCCACAGGATGTGACTCACTGCATGAAAGGCCCCCAGATTCAATTTGGGCGGTTTTCCTCTCGAAAGACGCCTGGAAATCTGGTAGGCATACCATCCACCTTCGCTCATCAACCCAAAGGCCGGCGAAGGCTTCAGATGTGGTAACTGCACCTGATCTAATTTTCCGGACAGAAAGTCCGATGCAAATGTTTCTGAAATCAAAAATGGACGGGCAATTCCAATAAAGTCCGTGTCGCCACTTTCCAGGGCTTCTTCGCAGAAAGAACGACTGCGAAATCCTCCAGTGATCATAAGTGGCGTTTTGATACTGGTGCGAAGACGACGAGCAAAATCCAGAAAGTAGGCTTCTCGTTTCTTTGTACTTTCCCGCACTCCCTGCTGGTCGTTCAATAGAAAAGATGGGCTCTCATAATTTCCTCCAGAAATCTCAAGCAGATCGATGCCTTCTTTTTCGAGCATGATGGCCACCTGTTCCGATTCATCCTGATCGAATCCGCCTTTCTGGAAATCCGCAGAGTTCAACTTTACGGACAGGGCATTGGCGCGCCCAATTTCGCTTCGCACAGCCCTTACAATTTCCAGAAGCAGTCTGGCTCGATTTTCCAGGGATCCACCCCAGTCATCCTGCCTTTGATTTGTAATGGGAGACAGGAACTGACTCAAAAGATATCCATGGGCTGCATGAATCTGCACACCCTGGAAGCCTGCCTGGATACAGAGCCTGGCCGTGGTTCTATATTTCTGGATCATCTCCTGGATGCCTTTCTCCGTAAGGGGCCTGGGTTTTCCGTACAGGCCCTTTTCATGTAGCTGCACACTGGAAGCAGACACAGGTCTCATATTCACAAGCCTGGAAGTCTGGCGTCCGGAATGATTGATTTGTGCCCAGAAATGGGAGCCACCGGAACGTGCGATGCGAGTCCACTCCTGGAATTGATCCATGGCTCGATCATCTTCCAGAACCACGTTTCCGGCGGACTCCATGGATTTGCGGTCCACCATGATATTTCCTGAAAGAAGCAGTCCGGCCCCACCCCGGGCCCAGGTTTCGTAGAGCTTAAAATGATAGCGATTGGGATTGTGATTTGCGCCGGCCACGCGCTCGGTCATGGATGCCTTAACCAGGCGATTGGCAATGGTCTGTCCACAGGGAAGGGTATACGATTTTTCCAGCATACCTGTATTTGGATACAGCCCTGCTCCGTTCAAGGACTTTCAACGAAAGCAGAGCTGGCTGCGAAAAAAACAGCCTCAGACTGTAATTCGCGTAAACCAGTTCTGCTTTAACTGAATCTGGAATAAAAATCTGCCAGACCCGGGTGCAGGAAGCTTTCTACTTCAAAGCTGCCTGCCCTTTTCGCGCCATATCGATGGCATTTCCCAGGATTCTGGCCGCTTCCTGAGGTGCATGAAAGCCGGTACTGTTCTCTGCTTCCACAAAGCCCAGCAGGAACTGAGACTTTCTCTGATAGGATCTGGCCACGTTTAGCTTGTTTTCCGAAACTCCGGAACTCTGGGCCTTTTCAATATCATCGATGAGAGCCATCAAAGCATCCATGGCAACGTTTCGAAGCTGCCAGTGACTGTCCTGGATTGTATCGATTCTGGCACGATGCTCCTCTGGCTTAAGGCTATGACAGGTTCCACAGGCTGCATCCACATTTAGATACGGACTGCGAACATGATGATCCGATACTTTGTACGCCCCTTCGCTTACATAGGGCATATGACAGTCGGCACAGGCTACCCCGCTGCGAGCGTGAATTCCCTGGCTGTACATTTCAAATTCCGGATGCTGGGCTTTTAATGCGGCCGTTCCAGTATCCTTGTGTGTCCAGTCTTTGAATTTAATCTCTTCATAGTAGGATAGAATCTCATCCGCTTTGAGACCATTGTTCCAGGGATAGGTCAGAGTCTTTTCTTTTCCTTCGAAATAGTACTCTACGTGGCACTGAGCACATACATAGGTTCGCATCTCCCTTCGGGTGGCATCCTGATTCACATCGTAGTTCGAAATGCCCTGAAGCTTCTTAACTTTCTGAATACCTATCATAAAGGCAGGGCGCGTTACACGAAGGCTCATATCGGAAGCGTTGTGACAATCGATGCAGGCCACAGGATGATCTGCCAGTTCGGCTACTTCCATATACGGGCGGGAGTTCATTTCACGAAATCCGGCCATGATATCTCCATCACCCAGTTCCTTGTAGATGCTGTATGTGGATGCATGGCAGTTTAAACAGGTTCCTGGCTGCCCCACTTTCTGCCTTAAAGTATGCAGCTGGTCGGTGAGCATGTATGCGTGGCCTCGCTCTTCGCGGAAATCGATGGAAAATGCATATCCGGCCCACATTCGCTTTAGCCTGGGATCTTCGTCGATCTTGGATTGAGTAACCACACTCCTGGGATCCGCTTCATCCGGCACATGTGGCAGAGACTCGGATCCTCCGTAGCGAGTCCTTTCCATATCAGTGGTCTTTCTGTACATTTCCAGATGTAGAGGAAAGTTCTTACCCCAGATCTCTGGATCACTTATGGAATCGTCCAGTTCCACAACCTGAAAGTAGGGCTGCTTCGCTTCCTGAATTCGGGAAGAAACATCCGAAACCAGAAAGGCAATCAATAGTCCCAGAATAAACCCACTGCCAAGAATGATCAGAAGCCCCCTTTTTCCCAGGTTCTCAATCCAGTTCAATAAAGCTTTCATCGCAACCTTCCTGTGGAATGACCTACATCGGAATGGCACATCAGGCAGCTCTGTTCTTCCACGGCACCTTCCATAGCTGCCGGATGCGAAAAGACGTTACCATGACAGCCGATGCATGCCTTTACCGTTACATCTTTGTTTCTATCTGTTATTCGAATATTCTCTGGAAATCGGCCGGTACTGAAGGCCCAGGCATGAGCAAAACCGTTCTGGGCTTTCGTCATGTACTTGGCCAGATTTCCTGGTGGAGTATGGCAGCTGTTACATGAAGTAAAGGAGCCATGGGAGCTTTTCACCCAGGCATTAAACTGTTGCTCCATTACATGGCAGTTGATGCAGGCTTCGCTGTTATCGGTGAAATAGGAATGTCCCCGGGCGTATATAAATGTAAATACGCTCATCCCCAGAAGCGTTCCCACCGGTCCCAGAACCAGAAGCCATTTCCATGCACGATTCACCGGCCAGACCCTGGACAATATTTGGAAAGGATGCAAGACTTTTTGCCCTGCGGATCCCGGGTATTTTACTAAATTTTCTTAATTTGATTCCAGGTCTCAATTAGTCACCGCTGGCAGATCCATCCTCTATAAAAATACCAATGGGCTGAATGGCTACCACCTCTGCCTGGTTTCTCCGCCGGCGATACTATTCCTTCGATGGCTTCCAATCCCTCCAGGAGTGCATGGAACCTGAAAAACAGGCAAGCCCGTGGGGGAGCCTGACTGGGACTTGTGCTACATGGGATTTCTGTGATTATACAAATACAGTCCCTGGCAAAGTCCTGTGGACAGATAGGGAGGCCAGCCTGGAATCTGACCATGCAAAGTCAGGAGCATTCTACCTCCGGGTACAAAGTCAAAGGGAGATACCGGCGAGCACTGGTACGGGCGCAACTATTGGTGTTGATTTTGCTATCTTCGCTTGCCCTTTTCGCAGAACCGGTAAAGCCCATTCCCGAAATCAAATCCTATGTGCTGGATCAAACCTCCACCCTGACAGCGCAGCAAAAGGATGACCTGACCTCGATTCTAAAACGAATCGAAGATAATCATCAAAGCCAGGTAGTTCTGGTGATAATCGATTCTACCGGCCCGGAAGCCATAGAGCAATACAGTATCCGTCTGGCACAATCCGCCGGCATCGGCAGAAAAGAATCAGATGATGGAGTGCTCATTCTGCTGGCCAAATCGGATCGGAAGGTGCGAATTGAAGTAGGTTACGGACTGGAAGGAAATATACCAGATGCCACCGCAAATCGGATTATCGACACAGAAATCATCCCGGAGTTCAAGAAGGGAGATTTTTACACGGGGCTGAAGAATGGCATTCTTGCGGTGGAAGCCAGAATCGCGGCGGAGCCAGTCTCTACACCGGACTATGCAGCAGAAACGGAAAGTTCAGAATCAAGCAGCGATTTCTGGTGGTACATCTTCTATGATTTTCTCTACTACTGGTCCTGGATTGTTTACGGAATCTCAGGTGCACTGGGCTGGTATGCAGCCAAATCCGGGAAATACACTCCTCCCTTAATCTGGGCTCTTCTGATTGGCATGCATCCACCTGCATTCTGGACTTTTTTGCAGGGTTTCTTCATTATTAACCCATTTATCTGGCGGTTTGTCATTTCTCTCGTAGCCTTCCATGTTCCTTTCTGGCTGGCCGGCGGAAGGCCTCCCCGAACCAGCGGAAGTGGCAGTAGTAGATCCAGTAGTTCTTACAGTCCTTCCTTCAGCAGTTTCTCCAGTTCCAGCTTTTCCAGCTCCAGTAGCTCCAGCAGTTCGCGAAGTTCTAGCAGTTCCAGTAGCTCAAGTTCCAGCAGTTCCAGTTTTTCTGGAGGTGGGGGTTCCTTCGGAGGCGGAGGTGCATCCGGTAGCTGGTAATCGGAGCACTGCTAAAAGGGATCAAACGAAAAGCTCCAGGCTTCCTTCCGATGAAAAGAGTTGATCCTCCGGGGTACACAGAAAGAAACGAATATGTCCATTCTGCGTATTTATTCAGAGTCCGAGCTCAATCCGGAGCTGCGAAAGAAGCTTCAATTACGCGAAAGCGCCGAGGACACCGAAGCCCTGAGCGCGGTGCAATCCATAGTGGACGATGTTCGCAAGCGCGGAATCGATGCGGTACGTCATTATTCTGAAAAGTTCGATGGATTCTATCCAGATCCTGCCCTGTGTAGCGACCGGGAAATCCAGGAAGCCGAACATCGCCTGGATCCAGAAATCAAAAAAGCTTTCAACCGCGCCGCAGACAATATTCGACAGTTCCATCAATTTCAGAAGGAACGACTGCAGCCGGCCAGCACCAAAGTGGCGGGTGCAGAACTGGGCTTCTATTATACACCGGTAGAGAATGTGGCGGTGTACGTGCCGGGGGGAAAGGCCCAGTATCCTTCTTCCGTATTAATGGGAGTCATTCCTGCAGTGGCGGCTGGAGTGAAAAATATTCTACTACTGAGTCCTGCAGACGATTCAGGTAAGCTGAGCGATGTTGTCCTGTACTGTGCGAAAATGGCCGGTGCAAATTCAATTCTAAAGATCGGTGGCGCCCATGGTGTGGCGGCCGCTGCAGCCGGACTGTATGCACCGCCGGCTGAATTGATTGTAGGTCCCGGAAATCGCTTTGTTACAGCGGCCAAGACACTACTGTCAGCTTCCGGAAAGATTCGCATAGATCAGCCAGCCGGACCATCCGAAGTAATTGTGATCGCAGACGAAACGGCCAATCCTGCTTTCGTGGCTTCAGATCTGCTGAGCCAGGCCGAGCACGGAGAAGACAGCCCGGCCATATTGCTAACCACCAGCCGGCAACTGGCCGAGCAAACTTCAAAGGAAATCGAAAAGGGCCTGGAAGAGCGACCGGAGCGACGATCCATGAAAGAAACCAGCATTCGCCAGCATTCCTATGCCATCGTTTTTGACGATCTCAAAGAGGCCTTTCGCTTCTCCAACGAGTACGCTCCGGAACACCTGGAGATCTGCACGAAACATCCGCAGGACGATTTAAACAGGATCACCGCCGCCGGCAGCGTTTTTCTGGGGCACTACGCACCGGTGGCTCTGGGAGATTACTACAGTGGAACCAACCATGTTCTGCCTACCGGCGGCACAGGGCGCATGTATTCTGGCCTGGGCGTAGAAACCTATATGAAGCGTATCACCTATCAGCATCCGACGCAGGAAAGCCTGCGCGATGCCTGGAAACCCATTCAGATCATGAGCAAGGTGGAAGGCCTGGAGCACGAACACGGCCATAGCGTGGATGTGCGATTCGAAAGCTGAGACATAACGATATATAAGAGATTCCAGGATCGATGTAAGGATACGAGGACTCCTGAATAAAATGGTCTGTTCTGCCTGGGCTGCATAGAAATTCTGTTGCATATCTTTAATGCAATAGCATGCTATGTTTATAAACCACTATACAATCATATGTACCATAGTGTATGCGCACTCCTTGTATTACATTGAATCTGAGAAAGACCTCCTCTTTTGCCTGGAGGAGGCATCCTTCCCGGAACTACAGCAAAGTCCAGATCGTCAAAAGCCCTGCAGCAGACACCAACTGAGGCGACCCTCAGCGCCACGTCATTAGAAGGCATTTCAGGCAGCCCGGTTCCGACCAAGCATCCAATGAATCGACTATCTCACGAAAAAGGACTCTCCATTAACAAAACAATCTTGCATGCATTTGCAAGCAAAGGCAATACTGATTGTCACAATACCGGCCCTGGTTTAACTACAGTGGCACGGATCCGACGGAGGCTGCCATGATTGGTGAGAATAAAAAAGCAACCGAACAGGCAAACTGGCCCACCAGAGATGACCACGAAGAGGAGTGGCTGGTCCTGGCTGTGGATGATGACTCCCTCTATAGAAAGACCACAGAATTTACACTGAAAAACTTTCAGACTCTGGGAAGACCCATTCGGCTCATCCAGGCTGGCTCATACGGGGAAGCCTGTGCTGCTGTGGCTCAGAATCCAGACATTGCGCTGATCCTTCTAGATGTGGTAATGGATACAGATGACGCAGGATTCCGGGTAGTAAGGGCCATCCGAGAGGTCCTGGGAAACGCCCAGGTTCGCATTGTCATGATTACCGGACAACCAGGTTTCTCCAGTATGCAGGAAAGCCTGGTTGACTACGACATAAACGACTATTGGAGCAAGACAGAACTCTCGGTGGAACGACTACGAGCCGTGGTTACAGCCAACGTTCGCGCGTATCAGCACCTGGCCACAGTGCACCGGGCCAGGAAAGGATTGCAGCTTATCGCAGAGTCAAGCAATGCATTGTCTCAGGCCAGAACGCTGGAAGACTTCTCCAGCAGAATGCTGGTAGCAGTTGCCAAACTGCTGGGCGTACATCCGGAAGGAATTGTATGCGTGGGTATTCCTCCGGGCTCGGCTCCGAAGGTCATCGCCTCCGCTGGTTCCCAGGCAATAAGCAATGGAAAACCACTGGTAAACCTGGACAACCATCAAATACGGATGGCCCTGTTGGACGTTATCCAGAAAAAACAATCCGACTTCGAAAAGGATTATACCGTGCTGTTTTTCCCACAGCAGCTAGCCGGTGCTGAGTACGCCGCTTATGTGGCCACCGGTCGCCGACTTCGCGAAACCGAGGTCCAATTGCTCAAAGTCTTTGTGGAAAATCTTGGTAGAGGTCTTCATAACGTTTCTCTTGTCAGCAAACTGGATGAGATGGCCTATCATGATTCTCTGGTGGATTTACCCAATGCCAATGCATTGATTCGGGGAATAGAATCCATGCTGGGTCGACCAGGACAGACTCTTCTATTGCTGAATATTGATGGTTTCTCGGATCTGAACCTCTCCCTGGGAAGCGATGCAGGAGATCAGCTGTTGCAGGCCGTGGGAAAATGCTTACATGAATTTGTAGATCCGGTGGTAATAAAGGCGAGGCTGCAGGACGATATCTTCGCATTGCTGGGACCAGATTCGCACATCGATGCAGCGGCCCTGGAGTATCTTCTGGAGCAGGCCATCGAGAAAATAGGCATCGGCCCGCTGAGCATTAGCACGGTAACATCGGATCTGGCGCAACCTGCTACCAACGGAGTCCAGGTAATCACTCGGGCGCGACTGTCCTTAAAGCTCAGGCGAGCTCGGGGCCTCAGACAACATATCCGCTCCGATCCAGAAATTGGTGCGGCGGCTCAGGCCCGGTTTGAACTACTAACTGCGTTTCAGAGAGCTCTGGAAAATGAAGAAATCACCATTGCACTGCAGCCACAATTATCCCTTACCACGGGAAAAATTGTAGGAGCGGAAGCCCTGGCTCGATGGACGACAGCTGACGGTCGCTTCATTTCCCCAGGAGAGTTTATTCCCCTGGCAGAAACCACAGGACTGATCATGCGGATGGGGGATCAGATAATCAAAAGAACGTTGGAGGCGGCCCGACAGATTGAACAAGTGGGCCTTCAAGCCATTCGGCTGGGCTTCAATGTGTCCACGATTCAGCTCTTTCAGCCTGGCTTTCTGGAGCGCCTGGAGCACAACATCGCAGAATCTAAAGTAGATGCTTCCAGGCTGGAGCTGGAAATCACAGAGTCTGCGGCCATGAAAGACTTCGATCAGGTCATTGAAGTACTGGCCGCGATTCGGAATATGGGCTTACAGGTTGCCATCGATGACTTTGGTACCGGGTTTTCCTCTCTCGCCTACCTGAAGAGGCTTCCAGCCGACCGACTGAAAATTGACCGGGCCTTTGTGAATGAGGTGGGATTCGATGACTCCAGACTTTCCATCGCAGAAAACATTATTGAGCTGGCGCAGAAGCTAAGTCTATCCACGATTGCCGAAGGTGTGGAAACGGAAGCCCAGGCTTCCTGGCTCAAGCAACGACAATGCGAAGAGGTACAGGGATTTTTTTATGCTCGGCCCATGCCACTCAGCGATTTTTTGCAATGGGTTAAAGAACATCAGGGAGCCTGAGGGGTATGCGCCGGATCGCTGCTCTTCTTTTAACTCTCCATAACCACAGAAGGGAGATTGAAAAAAAGCTCATCTTCTGGATGCCGCTGATTCTACTCGCTTCTGTACTATTATTTTTTGTCCGTTCCGAAGGAGCCCTTCAGGAAAGCCAAAGAGATCAATTAGCCCTGATTTCTTCAGCCAGCAGTCTACTCTCTCAGGGTATTTTTGAATCGATTCGCGAATTGTCTGTGATTTCCGCAGAATTCGAAAAGAATCTCGCGAACATTCCGCCGGCCATCGCAACAGCTCAGCTTCAAAAGCAGTTTTTTTCCGCTGCGGGGCTGAACAATCAATACCTCCAATTGCGCTGGATCGATGCAAACGGGAAAGAGCGCCTGCGGATAGACCAGGGCCGAACAGGCCCGCGCATCATCGCAACCAGGGGTCTACAGGATAAAAGCGATCGTTATTATTTCCAGAACTGCATGGAATTAATGCGAGGGGAAACCTATATCAGTCCATGGGATCTGAACCAGGAACATGGAAAGATTCAAGTTCCCTACTCGCCTGTTATTCGCATTGGGCAGCCTTTATTTCGTGCTGACGGAATGCGAGCTGGTATATTGATCATCAATCTGGATGCCGGGAACTTGATTCGCGGATTGGATGCACTTGCCAGAGACTGGGATCTGGGATTCTTCCTGGTGGACGAAGAAGGGGAATGGATCAAAGGTGAGAAAGAAAATGACAGCTGGAGCGGCGACCTGGATCGCGCAGAGCCAATTTCGGAGCGGTATCCTGATCTATGGGAAGCGATAGAGAACGAAGCATCTGGAGAATTCACCGGCGAAGGCGGACACTGGGTTTTCTCCAGGTTTTCCTTTCGCATAATAGGCCTCTCTACCAATTGGAAAATACAGTCCCCGAGCTGGTGGCTCCTTAGCCGCTTGCAGACTCTTACCATACTTGGACTTCATGGCCAATCTTTTCTGGAGGCGCTTGCTTTACTTATTCTGGGATGGATAACAGTTTTTCTCATAATTGTCAGGCAGGTGGCAGAGCAGCATGAAAAAAAGGAACTGGAAGCTTCTCTGCGAAATACTCGCTCCAGACTTATTAGAGCAGAAAGATTGTCCTCTATCGGGCGTCTGATGGCCGGCCTTTCCCATGAGCTCAACACTCCCATCGGCGCGGCCCAGTTAATGACCAGTTCGCTAGTGAGCGAATTGCAGCCTCCCGAAGCCAATACCGCTGTCTCGAATAACAACACAGAGGTACAGACGGACAACGCAAGGGAACGAATTGTGGAAGGTCTGAATCTGGTGAGTGATTGCCTGGAACGAGTAGCCGAACTAGTTCGTACGTTCAAGAAGATGAGCGTAGACCGGGAATCCATGGAACTACGCTGGTTCGATCTGTCCGAGATCGTGGGCGATGTTACCCGAATTATGGATCGCGCCGTTCGAGAAAAGGGTCATAGACTGGAAGTGGATATCAAGCCCGGAATGATGCTCTTTGGGGCTCCGGGCCCCCTGAGTCAGGTGCTGCAAATCCTTCTCAGTAACGCTCTGGAACATGCCTTTCCTCTTCCTGGAGGCAGCCTGAGCATAAAGGCTGCCAGTTCCGACCGAACCTGTTACATTTCAGTGAGTGACAATGGAAGCGGAATTGATCCAGATACCATTACGCGAGTATTCGATCCATTCTATACTACAGGCAGAGGTAAGGGCCATACCGGGATTGGATTAAGCATCGCCCAGGAACTGGTGAACAGTGCTCTACAGGGACAGATAAATGTGCGAAGTAGTCGCAAAGGAGGTACGCGGTTTCGCATCGCCATCCCTCTGAAAGCACAGCCTATTAAGAGTTCGATTTCAGGATAATGCCGATCGACCTTCCCGAAAGGCGCCGGTATCCATAGCCAACCGGATTGGCGTTATTCCCATGAGGCCGCAGTCGCCACACTCTAAGGCTTCATTCTATAGGCTTCTTTCAGGGACATCACGTTTGAAAAGACGCGCTCTTCTCGTTTCTGATCGTGGGCCGGTCTTTTTACCATCGCCATGCAGGCCTTTTGCTGCTGCTCGCTGGTAGAGGATTTCTCGAAAAGCTCCACGGCATGACCGCTAATGTCGCGCACAAATACGGAGAAGATCTGATCCAGAACATCGGCATTCACGTCTTTCGCGTATGGTCCACCGATTTCCGCCTGCTCCAGAATCAGCGATGAATATGAAATAATGGAAAAAATCTCTCCCACAGCCAGCATCCAGTCGATGTCCTTTCCCTGCTCTGCGGAAGGAGGAGTATCCTTCAGGAACTTTATAAAAGTCTCAATCTGCTCCATCAATACAGCCACATTGGGCGCTTTTTTTGCCGATGCGGTCTGGAACTTGGGCTTCCAGGGGCCAAAAGGTATCTCGTCCAGACCCTTGGTAGTGGCGCCCTGATTGAACAGAAAATTCTCCTCATGTGGCTTTTCGGATGCTTCCACTTCTGAAACGGGCCGCTCATCGAACAGAAAGGAATTCATGAATCGCACAGTCAGCATCATGTTCACATGGACCGTTCCTTCCAGCTTGGGAAGCATGCGAATATCACGGGTGGCCGACTCGAAATAAACATCCTTTTCGAAGCCCCGGGCAGCGATCACATCCCATAAACGCTCGATGACCTTTTCGCCTTCCAGGGTTACTTTCATTTTTTCCAGAGGATTAAATAGCAGATACCGTCGGTCTTCGCCAGAAGCGATGCGCATGTAGTCCTTGGCTCGATAGCTGAACATTCGCATCGCTACAAGCCGGGCATAGGCTTCATTGAACAATTGCTTGATATGAGGAAAGTCTGTTACATAGTTCCCGTAAAGCTTTCGTGCCGATGCATGATTCAGAGCTTCATAGAAACTGTGGGTAGCAATTCCCACACTGGCCAGCCCCAGATTAAACTTCGCGAAGGCAACTGTTGCCAGGGATGCATCCCAGGCAGCTCGTCCCCGGGATACAATGTCTGCATCCGTGATGGGATAGTCATGGAGCACCAGTTCCGCCACGTATTTCTGGGATCGAACAACATTCTGGGTGCATTCATATTTGGTATGATCGGTCTCTACTACGAAGAATACGTATTCCTTCTTTTTCTCCTTGAGTTTGGCAAAGATAGAGACGTAGCCGGCCACGTTTCCATTGCCAATGTAATATTTGTCTCCTCGAGCTACGTACTTTCCATCGCCCTCGGGGATTAGCTCCATATCGCTGGATATCAAATCTGCTCCATGTTCCTTTTCTGAAAGACCAAATGCGAATACATGACCTTCTTTCAGTTTCTGAGCAGTGCGTTTCTTAACTTCGTCGTTGTTGCCAATCCAGATAGGTCCGAGACCCAGAATGCTGACCTGCCAGGTGTACCAATGCGAAAGAGAGTAAAACCCCAGGATTTCGCTGAAAGCTGTGTTGCGAGCTGTATCCCATCGACAGTTTTCATCGCCAAATTCGGACGGGGTAAGGAAATTATAGAATACCTGGTTCTCTTTCAGGAAATCCAGGAAGTCAGTGTACCATACCACTTCATGGTCTTCCTTCTTCATTTCTGCCAGGCCTTTGCTTTCAAAGAACTGGATGGTTTTCTGAAAGATATCCTGGGTCCGCTTATCGAAATTGGAGAAATCAGCTTTGTGAGGATTGAGTAGAGCCATTAACCTAACCTTGTTGCCAACATTTTAATTCGATTCCGATCCAATTCATCCAACTCTGCTGGTAGCCGCCTTCGAAACGATGGAATGCAAGAAGGCACCATTCTTCGAACGAAGTAAATCCGCTCTACAGAATTGAAATCCAGTAACCTGCACGTCGCAGGCACCGAAGCTGAACCCGGTGGCAGTGCTCAATGGGAAATGTATTGCTCCATGATTCAAGAGAAAAATGAAAGCGCTTCTTCGAAAGACGTACACTCTAACAGTGTTCAAAATAGTTCTGCATCTGTTAGCTCCGCTGTCAAAACGACCGAAGCTTGCCAGGCCGGTTCGTTTATTTATGCGCATTCTTGCCCGGACGGTTCATTGGTCCAGCGGCTCCCCCACCGCCGGATCTCCAGAAAGCCTGGCACAGGTCTGGCAGAGACTCATGCCATCGAGTCGGGAGTTTCCCATTCCAGGCGATGCCTACTTTGCATCGAATTCCAGAAATGAAGACCTACCGGGATTCCGCGATGAACTTTCTCCGGGACAAATCCATCTACATTGTCCTCTACGGGGATCGGGTAATCGTCATGCATGCCACCAGTTGATGGAATTCGATCGGGAACTGATGCGAAGATCTGGAGGCGAATTGCATGTACTGGACTCTCAGTCCGATTCTGGCCGTCCGTATTGTACCGTTGGAATTGCAGTCAGCGGCCCTAAGGAGCGGTCTTCTTGAAAGAGCTTGCCCACACTACAAAGCATCGAAAGGTCAGAAATTCGGATGAGCCGGGTGAAACCCACTGATAGACATTACCGGCACTCAACGGGCCGCAGTCATGAGTCGGAATAACAATCGAACCGAACTCCAAAAAAGGACAATATTTTCGCGATCCAACTAGAATACCTGTTGCCTCATTTTCGAGGAAAAATTAGAGAAAGGTATGAGACTTTTGCGAGTAGCCCTTCCAGTATTCATTCTGGCGCTGGGCCTGTTATCCTCCTGCCGAACGTATGTATACCGTGCCATATGCTTCAGCGCAGGAACAGAGATCTACGATGGCCAGGTTCAAACCAACCGACCTATCGGGGCCGATATTCTGGACCTGGATACTTTTCCCCAGAATTCCTGGCTGCGAACTCCGGATGGAACTTACATACGTGGCGATTGCGTAGTCCAGCCCCTGCGAATTGATGGGAAGGACGAAAAGAATAAATAGAACTATTCTGTATTGTTTCTCGGTGGCTCCGGGGTCTATTTCATGGAACCAACAAAGTCAGCATGAGTAGTACCCGGTTAGAAATTTTAATCCGTGTAGATAGAGAACAAACCTAACGGAATCTGGCATGAGCGAACCTCGGCCACAACCGGATCGGAGCATTTAGATTAACTTAAAGCGTGATATACGGATGGCCTGCGAATGCGAATAATTCATTCTTTTTTCCTGTTTGTGATTCTGGTATGGGTCAGCCCTGGCTGTCAGCCCGGAAAAACAGACATAAAAGGTCCGGAATCTCAACCGGTGCATCAAGGTTCCGATGAGCCAGAAGATACTTCACTAATGGTTGACCCGGATCGGGAATTACCCGGTCCGCATAATAAATGGACGATATCCCTCCGGGGATGGGGCCCATTGAAGATTGGAATGTCGCTTGAGGACACGCGAAAGCTGTTACCCTTCGCCCTGGATTCCCAGGCGGATCCAGAATCAGATCAGCAATGCTTCGTCATGGTTCCCGCTGATTCGCTGGAGTCCTATGCATTCATGTTCATCGGAAAAGGCGAAAGTGCTCGATTGGCCAGAATCTATTTCGACACCAGGGTAGTTCGGACACTCTCTGGAATATCTGTAGGTTCGAAGGAATCAGAAGTTCACAACTTGTATGGCACGAAGATTCAGGAGCAACCGCACAAATACGTAGAAGGCTGGAAGAACCTTGTCTTTCTTCCGGTGGATGATGCGGACAAACATCTAAGAATTATTTTCACATCCGACGGACAATTCATTCAACAGATCAGCGTTGGAAAGCTACCCGAAATTGAATACGTGGAAAGCTGCAACTAGCTTCCAACCTGCGAAAGAGGCATGCCACAGGATCCTATCATTCGCTGGCTACTGGAAGGGGATGTTTCCATCCAGTACCAAACCTACCGCGATTTACTGAACCTGAAAAAGCCAGAACTCCAGGCTCGTATTTCGCAGGAAGGCTGGGGCAAGACAATCCTGGGTAGATGGAACTCAAGAGGTCTCCCCGGATGGGGCGATGATTTTTACCAGCCTAAATGGGTCTCCACGCACTACACATTGCTGGATCTACGAAATCTCAATCTGGGTCCCGAAGAGGCCGTCCCAAAAAGGACCATCGAATTCATTCTCTCCGGCAGCAAGGCAGATGATGGCGGAATCCCTCTGGGCCCCTCAACTACGGCGCACAGCGACGTTTGCGTAAATGCGATGTTTCTCAACTATGCCAGCTATTTCCAGAGTGCTCAGAAAGATCTGGAATCCATTGTCGACAGCATACTTCTGGAGATTATGCCGGACGGTGGGTTTAATTGCCGAAGCACACGCAGTGGAGCCAGACATAGTTCCATGCATTCTACAATCTCGGTTCTCGAAGGATTCTACGAGTTTCAGAGAGCTGGCTATGATTATCGTCACGATGAAATCAATAATGCGATGGAAACGGCACACGAATTTCTATTGATGCATCGGCTCTATAAATCGGACAGGACAGGCGAAATCATCCATAAGGATTTTCTGAAACTGGCTTACCCTTCCCGATGGAAGTACGATATTCTGCGCTGTCTGGATTACTTTCAGTACTCCGGCCAACGGTGGGATGAAAGGATGAGTGATGCCATAGAAAGTCTTCTGGAAAAGCGTAACCCCGATGGAACCTGGAATATGCAGGCTGCTCATCCAGGCAAACAACACTTAATAATGGAAAAGGCCGGCAAGCCCGGTCGATGGAATACGCTTCGCGCTCTTCGTGTATTAAAGCATTTCGGCATTCCCGGCAAATAGGCAGGATCCCAGGAAGTCTATCCATGAATCGAAAATCGGAAAGAGGCGGCCGGGCTGACCCAATCTAACTGCAGGGCTTTTCGCACAAACAATTCTCTTCAACTCTGCCCGGACTCTTCGGCTCAAATCGATTGGACGCATTATCCCCTCAGGCGCTCCGATTTCTTTTCATTTCTTTCGCAGTGGTTCGCTATTGGACTTTCCGGGGCCTACCATGGGCATCACCTGTTCCTTATGATCGATCATCAAATGCAATAGAGCCGGTCCAGAAAAGGAGTACAGCCAGTCCAGGCCCTTGCTAACATCGGCCGGCAGGTTTCTGCTATAGCACTTCCCATTACCTTCTGCAATTTCAGGAGAAACACTCATGGACTGAATTCCAAAGGAGCGAGCCAGCGCGGCGAAATCTGGATTACCGGCGAATCGTTCCTGGCTGTATCTCTCTTGAAAAAATAAAGTCTGTTGTTGATGAACCAGCCCCAGATGTCCGTTATCCAGAACGATGATCTTTACGTTCGCTTCCAGATCCTTCAGCGTCGCCAATTCCTGAATATTCATCAAGATGGAACCATCGCCGGTTATGCAGGTAATAAACGATTCGGGATTTCCCAGAGAAGCCCCCAGGGCTGCCGGCAATCCAAAGCCCATGGTGCCCAGTCCTCCGCTGGTGAGCAACTGACCCATTCTCTGGAAAGGATAATACTGAGCCACCCACATCTGATGCTGACCGACATCCGTGGTAACAGGTCCAAAGCGAGAAAGGCTGGATACTTTGCGAAAAAAGTGCCGAATGTCTCCTCGAACTCCGAAGATTGCTGGCTCATCGCTTTCATCCCTGCTCTTGCTTTGAATCTCATGACGTAGACGATTCCAGCCAGAGTATCTATCCAGGGCAACCGAACCCAGAACTGTACCTCTTTTGAATTCCGGTAATCCTTCCTCTTTCAATGCTTCTGATAACTCAACCAGGAATTCCCGTCCGTCCATGGCCAGTGGCAGATCCACAGCAACGTTTTTGCCAAACTCCGGCCAGTGTATGTCTGCATGGATGATCCGCGCTTCCGAGGCGAAGCTCTTTACATTTCCAGTGGCGCGATCGTCGAAACGAACCCCCAGGGCAATCATCAAATCGCTTTCCTGAACAATTCGATTTGTAGCAGCACTGCCATGCATCCCTATCATGCCCAGATTCAACGGGTCTCCATGGGGCAAACATCCCAGGCCCATCAAACTCTGTACAACAGGTATTCCATAGGTGTTGGCGAAAGAGCGAATCAGATCCTGGGCTGATTTCGCGCCGCCACCGGCATAGATGATGGGCCTCTGGCAACTGCGAATCCAGGCAGCCGCTCTGCGAATGGCCTCTGATTGCGAAGGAGCCAGAGAAATGGAAGCAAGCTGAATATCTTTAGGAATATCTATGAGTACCGGCCCCGGTCTTCCGTCCAGCATCTTCTGATAAGCAGCTTCCAGGATGTAGGGTAACCTTGAAGCCCGGTCCACGTAATAAGCCTTCTTTACCATGGGCGAAAGCATATCGGTAATCGGCACTTCTTGAAAAGCATCGGTGCCCTTCAAAGAGCGATCCACCTGGCCTGCGATGACAAGCAACGGAATACTATCTCGCATCGCATCCGCCACTGAAGTGATGATGTTCGTTGCTCCAGGACCGGACGTAACAAAACAGGCAGCCACCTTTCCCGTACTGCGATACAATCCCTGCGCCATAAAAGCGGCTGATTGTTCATGCCGAATTAGAATGTGCCTGAGGCCGGATCCATGGAGTGCATCGTAAATGGGAAGAATGGCGCCTCCAGGCATTCCAGCTACCCAGGGAATTTCTTTTTTCTTTAAGAATTGGACTACAAGTTCAGCACCGGTGGGACGGTCTTTCGGGTCGATGGTGCTGGCAGCAACGCCAAAACTGGCTGATGTCTCGCTTCGAACGGCTTTTTCACTATCCGTTCGTGACTTCTGTAAGGTTCCTTCGGTCATGGTCGTTTCCTGACCCTGACAATCCGGACGGAGATGGTGCTGATTTCCCCCGCCAGGACAGGCAGGGGAATGAATTTAGGTCACCCTGCCAATGTGCATACCACCACCAGCACTACTGTGACGTAGAGCGCGGCTAGCATGCTGTTTGCAGAGCGAATCACTGGTAACAAGTTCGGAACCCCCGTTAAAAAGGTCAACTCGGCTTTCGAAAAAAATCTAACCTCAGTTGTATTGAGCTAGCCCCGAAATCCGACTTCATCTGGATGGCTGGTGCGCATCCCCTATCGTTACAAGCTCAGTTTGTCCATCGGTCTACTTTCGGTGTTGATTACCGGGGGCGCTCTTTTCTTTTTTTATAGAACCATTTATCGCACAGTCTGGGAACAGATGACCCTTCGGTTGATGGATGTGGCCGGAACCGGACTGAGTTTGATGAGCGAAGAAGAGAAGCAGTCCCTGAAATCGCTTTCCAGCGAAATATTGAAGGTTACACCGGAAGAGGCCCTGTCCGGCAAGGCACTCCAGGACATCGAGCCCGGCGATGTGGCCGAACCTCTATCGGAAACTGTTACGGCTGATCTGGAATCGAGAAAAGATTTTCTAGCCCTTATTAACCTGCTCAATCGAATCAAGAATGGCTCCACAAGAGACGGCAAACGGCTCATACGTTACGCCTATTTTCTTGTGCCGGTGAAATCAAATCCAGAATATATGCAATTCGTTGCAGATGCGGATTTTCTGGATTTCGACTACGACGAGGACGGAGACCTCTCGGACGAAGAAGCGGAGGCTACTCCAGGAACGGTTTACAATGCATCTAAGTTTACCGAGTTGCATCGCGCGATTCAAGAAAAGGTGATCACGGCGGATCCTGAATACACCGAGGACACCTGGGGAATTATGATCTCTGCCTATGCGCCGGTACTGGATGCAGATGGCAATCTAATCGCCGTTCTGGGACTGGATATGCTGGCCACGAATGAATATAACCTTGTAAACGATCTGTTCTGGCTCTATCTGGGAATCGTATTTATAAGCGTGCTATTAACGGTGTCTGCGGCTTATTTGATGGGTGGCCTGCTCACCAGGCCGGTACATATTCTAAAAACCGGCGCCGAAAGAGTGCGAAATCGGCAGTTCGATACAGAGATTGAAATCAAGACCAACGACGAACTGGAAGTGCTGGGAGATACTTTCAATGCCATGATTCGTGAGATTCGCGAATATTCAGGTAATCTACAGAAACAGAACCAGGCCTTCTTTCGCTTCGTCCCTACGGAATTTGTTCAGATTCTTGGAAAAGACAATGCAGTAGAAATCAATGCAGGGGAATCCAACGTCCTTCGAATGTCTGTTCTGTTCTGCGACATCCGCTCTTTTACAACTCTAAGCGAAGATATGACTCCAGCCGAAGTTCTGGACTTTGTGAATAGTTATCTTGAGGTAATGGAACCGGTTATCCATGAGCATGGTGGCTTTGTGGACAAGTACCTGGGAGACGGAATCATGGCTCTCTTCATTGACAGAGATCAGTTGCCCTCTGCGAATCGAGCAGTAAATGCCGCCGTTGCCATGCAAAGACAGCTGGCAGGCTTCAATGAATTTAGAGTTGAGCAGGGAGTCGAACCCATTCGCACCGGTATGGGAATCGCTACCGGAGATGTGATTATTGGAACCGTGGGAACAGAAACCCGACTGGATACTACGGTGCTGGGTAGATCCGTGAACCTGGCCAGCAGACTGGAAAGCCTTACTCCGTCCTATGGAATTTCCATTTTGATCACGGAAGATACCTTTTCTGGTCTGGACCAGCCAGAGCAGTATCTCTATCGGGAGATCGATACAGTAATTGCGAAAGGAATGAAGCAGCCCAGTCTGCTCTACGAAATTTTTGATTGCGATATAGAAGAAATACAGAAGCAAAAGATGGAGACCAGAATCCATCTACACAAAGGCATTCTGCTATACAAACTGGGTCAATTCCAGGAGGCCACAGAAGAGTTTACCTCCATGTACAGACTGGCTCCGGAAGACAGGCTTTCTCGTATCTATTTAAAACGATGCAGGCGATTCGTGGAGAATCCACCACCTGCTGACTGGGAAGGCTCCATGAAGCTTTCGCGCAAAGGATAAGTCCTCTATATCAGAGGGGAAGCCCCGTCTCGGATGGCCAGCACTTCCATGGTATCACCGAATGCATGCTTTGTAGCCCACTTCCTGTAAAAACCGTCCGGTAGATAACGCCTCCATCCGCACATCCGCTGACGATGGAAGCTGGCCGGCCGAACAGCAATCTGATCCAACCCGTAGAATTTCAGTATCCTGGCCAGACTGTCCGGGCTATAATCTGCAAAATGGTCCTGAGGATGCGAATCCACCCACCTCGATGGATCGCAGCGAAATACAGGACCATGATAGGATGGAATGGCCAGAAGAAACAGTCCCCCGGGTTTTAGCAGACTGGAAATTCTACGAAAAGCCAGGGCCTGGTCCGAAAAATGTTCCAGAGTGTAGAATGCGGCCAGTACATCCACCGATTCGCTGGTAAGTTCTTTGAACGTCGGGTCCTCCAGAAGATTACTGGAAAGGAAGGATTGTCGAAAAATCTTATGGCCCCGGTTCCGGGCAAAATCAGCAGCAAAGTCCGATACCTCAATTCCTGCTGTGCGAAAACCACGCTCGGCAGCTTCATCCAGGAAAAACCCTGCAGCACTGCCAATTTCCAATAATAGGGGGCCCTCCGGATGATCCCAGGGGACCACATGCTTTCCCGTTCGTAGAGAACTTTCCATCCATCTTAATCGGCGCTCACCCATTCTTCGAAGATTGGACTCATCCTCCAGGTAAGACTTTCCATACTGATTTTCGTATTCTTCCAGGAAGTATTCCGGGCCGTAGTCCAGACTCCGGGCTTTCAGTGAGTAGATAACCCCTTCATCGCTGATGGAATAGTCTCCCGCTCCGGATACCGATGCGAATTGGGAGAAAACGCTGGAAAGAGGCTTTAAGGGTTTTCGCGTATGCTGGCAGAAGGCAGGCATGAATTGAGAAAGAATTAGACTGGCATCCCGCTTTCGCCGGCAGTCTGGCCAAAAATCTGGTTTTCGGATTGCATGGCAGGAACCAGGAATGCAGGAAAAAGAAGCGCCTGGCCTCCGCGAAGCAGTCGAACGGTTCCATCGGATTTTCGACTCCAGAAGATCTCTCTGTAATCCATTTCCACGGTATAGAAATGTTCCACAGAATGAGCCATGACCATAGCAGCGCGTCCGCCGGGCCATTCGAAGAGCACCAGCGCATGTCCGGGACGCGCAGTAGCGCTTCGGCCTCGAACGGAGAATACCGGATACATGCGATTATTATGCATGATCATTGCGCCGTGAAAGCCTCTTTTCTGATCCACTTCATCAAAGCGAACTACCGTTTTCATCCATCTTAAAGGCATGGCATATCTGGCTTCAGACGTAATAATGACCTGGTATTTTTCCGGTCCGGATTTCTCCGAATTGCTGCGAAAATGCTGTATTTCGTCGGCATCGGGATGCCAGCCGGCCGTATTCCAGGATTGGGAAGATTTCCCTGTGCTATTTCTATTTCGGAGCTCATCGGAAATGAGCTCATAGGCATGAATGATTTCCCTGGACTTTTCTTCCGCCCACTGACGGTTCCGGGGATTTCGATCCGGATGAGCTTCCAGCATGGCTTTGCGAAAGCTGCGTTTTAATGTACGCTCATCCGGCAATGCATCCAGCTGCAAAACAGTGAGGCATAATTCCACCGATTCCATTTGCTTTATGGATCGGTCGAATTCCTGTGCTTTTCACTATTTTTCCGAAGAAATCCTCTTATATAGATGCCCGCTCAGAGCCGGCCCCGAAAAGATCAGAGGGATTCGTTCAAATCGTTCCCGATTATTCTGAATATAGGCATCTGCTTTGCCGCTTTCCCGTCCAGTATCATCCAGGATAAAGCAATCCACAGACTCAAGTGTTGCCTGCTGATCCACGGACTCCGCAGGAAAACTGAGTCTTGCAGGCACAAATTCCAGATACCGAATGTCCGGATTACTTGCTCGAAGAGCAAAATATGGGTCAGGAATCATTCGAACAAAAACAGAATCGCATTTACCTGCCTGCTGCACCATTCGTTCCAGGGCCCCATCCACTATTTCATCTGTATCCTTGCTCAAATGCCGGTATGTGTTTAATAGAGATAGCAAAAGAATTCCTGCTGCGAAAGTCCTGAGAATCCATACCCCGCGCAATCGAAGTCTGGATTCTTTATAGGGAAGAGCAAACAGAGCCGCGCTGCCCAGCAGGAGATAGGGAAAGCTGTGCATCGCATACCAGCCTTCAACGCTGAGCATGCAGAAAAGTGTAACTGCAGGCCAGGCCAGCGATAGAAGAAAGTACCGATTCTGCCGAAATGCCAGAAGAGTTCCGCTCCAGGCAGTTTTCCACTGAAACATCCCGTTGTCGGAAACCATGTCTTTCCAGAGCCAGAGCCATTGCCCGGCCACAGCAGCGACCAGCAGGCCCACCAGTATCATTGAGAAAAATCCGCCTCCGTACTGGGAGGTAAATACTACAAAGACTCCGCCGGTAGGCCCGCCCCACAGAGTCAAAAGCCCGGATTTTCGCACAAGCTGGGAAAGAAACTGTAACTGAAAGATGTCCCAGTTAGATGCGATGTAGGCCAGCCACGGACTCAAAGCAAGTAGCACTCCGCAAATTGCAAAGAACAGGCCCCTCCATCGAAACAGATGAAAAAGAACAACAAAAGCAACACCGTACAGAGCAGCGGGATGCGACAGCGCCCCCAGACCCAGAAATACCCCGGCCAGAAAGGAATAATGATCCCTCTGAAATTGAAAGGCGCGAAAGGAAAATTGCAGTGCAAGCATACAGAACAGCAAACATAGCCCGTCCATACGAATCACATTCGCGCCGCGTACAAAGGTAGGATCCAGTGCCAGAAGCAACGGTGCAATAAAAAGTACCGGTGCATCTATCTGAAGACTCTGTAGAAATCCGGTAAATACCAGAAGAATAACGATTGCGATAATTAGAGAAACCGCCCTTCCCAGAGCCAGGCTTTCATCCGCCCCGAGATAGGCACCGGAAAGAACTACCATGTACAGAGGCGAATTCCACAGAGTTGCCTCTTCCATCCCTGGAACCAGGCCTTCCAGAACCATAGTGCGAAATCCATTTCCCCGGGCCAGCTCATGGGCTGGATTGGAAAACAATGCTTCATCCGGCCAGGGCGGAGGATGGGAACCGCCAAAAAATTGGATTTGCAGAACCAGGACCAGGATGGCGGGAAGACTGAATCGAAGTGTGCGTGAAAACCTGGTTAATCTGGACAGCATGCACAGACAGGATGTTATTCGGCCCGCACCTTCTGCAACGCATTCTCAAGGCTGCCAAGCACAGGAAATACCCGGTCCAGCTCTGTGACTGAAATTATCTTTTTCACTGCCGGAGAAAGCTCGGCAATGATTAGCTCTTTTCCATGCTTGCGGAGTGCGTGATAGATGGAGAGCAGTGCTCTGACTCCAGAAGAAGACATGTAGGAAACATCCTGCAGCCGAACAATGACCGGGGTTTTCTTTTTCTCCATGGCTTCCAGCACCGAATTCTCGAACTCCTCGGAGTTGGTAATATCCAGCCGGCCAGCCAGGGAAACAATGAGTACATCATCAGTCTGTTCTACCAGTATTTGGTCCGTACCCATCATATCCAGCAATCCCTGCCATTTGCTTCAGTCAATTGTTTCCGTTGGACTCCTCCGCTTTGTAGGATTCCTTCCATTCGATAGTGCGGCGATTCCATTCCTCTCGTTTTTGACGATTGAACCGCAGTTCTTGATCGACAAAATCGCAGAGTTCGTCCAATTTTTCACGGTAACTCTGAAGCCTCAGTAATTTGTCCTCATAGTCCACAGTGCAGCTATCGGCATTTTGCACCTTTTTTTCCATCAGGTTTCCCCATGTTTCTCAAACCCTATCAAACCCTTTTGAAGGCGCTGGGCCCCTCCCAATGGTGGCCAGGAGACACTGCATTTGAGGTCATGGTGGGTGCCATACTTACTCAAAACACTTCCTGGAGGAATGTGGAGAAGGCCATCCATCGGTTGAAGAGTTTACAGGCACTACGCCCAAAAAAGATGCATCTAATGCCTCATCCAGATCTTGCGGAGGCCATTCGAAGCTCCGGATATTTCAATCAGAAGGCCCGAACACTGCATAATTATCTGGATTGGTATTCCAGCTACAGCTACAGCCCTTCCCTGCTCCTGCGAAAGAAAGCGTCCCGGGCCGAGCCCATCCGAAAAGAGCTACTAAGCATTAAAGGAATCGGCCCAGAAACCGCAGATTCCATACTCTGTTATGCCCTGGAGCTTCCTGTATTTGTAGTGGATGCCTACACCCATCGATGGCTGGCCAGATACGATTCCGCTGCGGCCCGTGCATCCGCCGGCTCCTACGATTTGCTCAAGAATATGGTGCAGTCCGATTTCCAGGCTCACCTGGCGCCGGATTCCCTGGTGCAGCACTTCAACGAATTTCATGCATTGATTGTGAGGCTGGGCAATGCATACTGCAAGAAACAGAACCCACTCTGCCCGGACTGTCCCCTGCGACGAGAATGTGAGAATGCACTGGCTTGACAGGGTCGAGGGGGCTCCAATCCTACCTTACACATGCTAAGGAAGATCGCCTATTCCCTGAAGAAGGGAACCGAGGAACTAAACTATGGCCGCCCCATCATTGCTGGCTGGGCCGCCCGAGCCCTGGTGGATGCAGCCCCCAATACCTCGGACCTCCATATCCTGGATCCCGGCTGTGGACATGGCACAGACCTTCTAAATTGCAGACAGGCCTATTCGGATCTACTGGAAAGGGAAGATATCCTGGCTGCACCGCGATTGCATCTACATGGGGTGGAGAATTATCCGCCATATGTTGAGGATTGCAAGCAGGCAGGCATCCATGTTGAGTCCGTGGATATTGAGCGAGACCCCTGGCCTTTCGCAGATGCCAGCATGGATGTAATTATCTGCAATCAGGTCCTGGAGCATGTAAAGGAAGTATTCTGGATGTTTGCCGAGTTTTCGCGCATTCTCAAGACCGGCGGAAGACTGATTCTGGGCACC
This sequence comes from Spirochaetaceae bacterium, assembly GCA_002729885.1. Taxonomy (GTDB): domain Bacteria; phylum Spirochaetota; class Leptospiria; order Leptospirales; family Leptonemataceae; genus UBA3465. The sequence continues at coordinate 23,005 of PBUB01000009.1, read as the reverse complement.
CCCAACCTGGCGAGTTTTCATAATCGCATGCTTCTTCTCTTTGGTCAGCATCCCACAGCCCAGCAGAGCTTCAGTGCTCACGTGCGAAGCTTCACTCTTCCTGACCAAAAGACCCTGGCAGAAAAGGGAGGCTTCTTTCGCTTCGAAAAGAGGGCCGGATCCAACTTTTACCCCTTCCCTCCTTTCATGAGCAAGCCTCTGGCGAAGGTACTTCCGGGCATGGCCTGGGGACTCTTTACCTGTTACGAAAGGACACAGAATCGCGAGCCGTACCTTGAATATATGGCCGAGGAACTGGCAGATCTGGAAACCCCATTCTATGGAAGCCCCCAGAACCCGGCTCGCAAAAGCTACGCCCAGACTTTACGCACTCGAAAAACTACCGGTCCATCCGGTAAGGCGAGTAAAAGAACAGGAAGCAGCAAGAAAGCGGCCAGAAAAAAGGGCGGCCGCAAATGACGGATCTGAGTCTCAGCGAAAAGAGCAGGGCCGCGGATGGTCTATATCTGCTTCGCTTCGAAGGCGATCAAGGCCTGCTTGACCAATTCAAAACTCCAGGCCAGTACGCAATCATTCATACTTCTCCGGAACAGGAACGACCTGCATTCTTCGCGCTGGCATCCAGCCCTGACGATCCATATCTAGAGTTTATTATCAAGCAGGCCCCGGGAGCCGCCGGCGATATGCTGGAGCTGACTCCCGGCCAGACCGTTGAATGTCGATCCATTCAGGGCCCCGGATTTCCCTTGAGCTGCGAAAGCGGAGAGCCAGACATTCATATGTTTTCCATGGGATCTGGATTCGCTCCTTTCCGATCATTGATCCGCAAGGTAGCAGCCGGTGAAAGTAGATGCAAAATGCATCTCTGGCAGGCAGCCTTCAAGCTCAGCGCTGTACCTCTTCTCCATGAGATTGCCCAGCTCGAAAGGGATGGAATTATTTCTCTGCATCTTTGCCTGGATGAGCAAACAGAGAAAACCGATCAGGTTTTCTTTGCGGGTCAGGTGCAGCAAGCTCTGGAATCCTACGAAGAAGATCTCAAGGATAGTCAATTGCTCTGGATAGGATCGCATGAATTTGGAGAATCTCTAAAACGGGCATTGAATCATATTGGAGTAGATGCCAATCGATTGATTACGAATTACTAATTTTGATTAAGAAGCCCGGAACGCATCCAGAATCGATGTCGCAACATGTAACGACACTTGGTGAACTCTGGCTGCCTATCTCTATAGATAGCCTTTAGCCTGCGTAATCAATCCCAAACGCTTTCGAGCATTATTGCCGAATGCATTGAGGGAAAATAAAAAGACCCAAAATAGATGTTTGCGAAAAACCGATCTGCCTGTATAAAGCACTGTATAGATTGGAACGGATGGAAGCAGAAGCAACGATGGCGCTCCTGAAAAACGGCCCTGAAAACAGGCCAGTATATTGCAAAGAATTGCATGCAATAAAGAAAACGAGACACATTGATGAGTAACGAGACCAACACTATTCGAATTCCCATGCCCGATGACTGGCATCTGCATCTTCGCGACGGAGATGTTCTCCCTGTAACCGTAAATCATGCTGCTTCCAGATGCCGGCGAGCCATCGTAATGCCCAATCTCAAGCCTCCTATCCGAACGGTAGAAGAAGCAGCTAGCTATAGAAGCCGAATCCGTGAAGTCTGTAAGTTCGAACATTTCCAGCCACTGATGACCCTGTATCTCACAGATAACACCAGTCCGGCAGACATTCAGGCAGCAAAGGATTCTGACTTCGTATTCGCGGTCAAATTGTATCCGGCAGGTGCCACCACCAATTCCGAAGACGGACTCACTTCAGTAAAAAAAGCTGAATCCACACTGGCAAGAATGGAGGAGCTGGATTTTCCATTGCTGGTGCATGCAGAATCCACCTCGCCCGACATCGATGTATTTGATCGAGAAAAGGCTTTTATAGATGGTGATTTGAGCTGGATCTGCAATCGCTTTAAGAAGCTTCGCATTGTATTCGAGCACGTTAGTTCAAAGGATGGTGTAGACTTCGTAGAGTCCCAGGGAAAGAGAATGGGAGCCACTGTAACTCCTCACCATCTATTACTTACTCGCAACGATTTGCTGGTAGGTGGACTGAAACCTCACCATTATTGTTTGCCCGTGGTAAAGACAGAAGAGGATCGTACAGCTCTCCTCAATGCATGCCTGAAACATGACAATGTTTTTGCAGGCACAGATAGTGCTCCTCATCCGCGGTCGCGCAAAGAATCCCATAGTTGTGCTGCCGGGATTTATACTGCGCCTTTTTTTCCAGAACTATATGCCATGGCATTCGAACGCTTTTTCAGTAATTCAGGAAGAGACCTTAAAGACCTGGAAACGTTTCTAAGAGACTTTCTATGCCTGCGCGGAGAACGATTCTACGGGCTTCCATTGAATGACAAACAGGGGATTGATACAGGAATCTGGCTGGAGCTTCAAAAAGTTAAGACGAAGAATCCAGAAAGCTACCCTTTTGGTGCGGATGAACTGGTTCCTTTATTTGCCGGTAAAGACCTGGACTATAAAGCAGAAATCAAAATGGCCGATATTTAACTGATAACTGAATTTAGATAAGTATTAAGAGAGAGCGGCGATCAAAATCCTTCCAGGATCCAGAAATGAAAGAAGGGACCGGCCGATGTTCATTCTATGGAGCGTTCCAGGGATGTTCCAGAATTCCGGCAGCGATTATAACCCGGAAGCAAAAGAATACCTTGTCAGAATCATAAATTTTCAACAATGTGGGAACCTATGCGAAGCGAAGTGATAAAGAATCCAGCAAGAATGCCCGCCACCATTCGAAATATATCCATAGCTCTGGCCTTGAGCCTGTTTACATCTACGGCACTCTATGCAGACAATGATAAAGATTCCGGCAAAGATACAGAATGCGAATCCTTTTTGCCGCGCGAAGCCAGATCCCAATCAGGATCTTTGATTATCGATTACCTGGAGCTTCCTGGATGGGGACATCTATGCGAATCCCCATACAGCACAGCCATCGCTCATATTTTTCCGGTGGATGATTCCGCGTACCTGGTCTATAATAATGTTGGTTATGATTTCCCGGAACCGGAGAGTTTACTGAAGCAAATCGAAAAGGATCCGGAGATACTATTTCCAGAGGCCGGAGCCATAGATTCCAGAGCTAAAGTGGAAGGCGCATCCGTAACGCTTCTGGAAGGATCGGGAAAGAAAGGTCAGTGGCTGGCCGCCGTTGTCATGAATCGACGCTTTGAGGGGACCGATTCCGTCTCCAGGCCAACAGCAGGTATTCTCTACCTGGTAGCCCCGGACATTGAGAAATACCGTCAAAAGTTTATAGAAACCATCAAAAACCTCAAGGTACATAAAGAACAGCCTTACAAACTGAAGCGCATCGTTGCCGGCAATGGAAACTACTCTCTGCTGGTTCCCGTTCCATTCTCCGGCTCCAGCGACTATAGCGGAATTCGCCTCACGGCCCCCAACGGCGCATTCCTGATTATGGATCACCATCCAGTTTCCGAAGGCGTGGTAATGGCCGGCGAAATGGAAAAATGGCAGACCAGGATCGAAAAGGGTTACTACAGCTTTCTCTTTGCAAGAGGCCATCAGAAGATCGAAAAAGCAGAAAAGCGAGAATTGAAAGAAGTGAATGCCATTCGAATGGATGCGTCGGTAATGCTTCCGGGACCATACGGAATCAGTAGTTCCGCCAGGTTCTATATATTCTCAACAGATTCAGGAATCGCAGTGGTGGTAATGGTGGGCCCGGTGGCAGACAGGCCTACCCTGGACAGGATTGAAAGCAGCATTCGCGTAGAGAAAACGAAGACTCCCCTGGGAATTCAGCTATAACGCTGACCAGGCCAATTCGCAGCCGGCATAAAAACGCAATAGACTCACTTGAAATTCTGAATGGATGATTTATCATGTGCAGATGAACTTTCGTAGCTTCGCTGTAGCTTTGACATTAATTATTACCTTTACTACATCATCTTCGTTAATCGCTCGGGAACTTAGAGTTGGTTACGGAGGTTCCGAGCCATTTATTAATATTTCTACAGAAGCTGCTTCCGGAGTAGCGGTGGACATCTGGCAGGAAGCAGCGAGATACACCAATCTGCAGTCCAGACAGGTTTCCACTGGATCTGTTACGGAAATGCTCTCACTACTCAATCAGGGAAAAATTGATGTAGTGGTGGGCCCGGTGTCCATCACAGAGGAAAGATACGAACGCTTCGGGTTCACTCATCCTTTTTACGTAACGTCTCCGGCCATACTTACAAATCGCTCGGATACATCTTTCTGGAGAGCCATTCAGCCCTTTCTAAGCGGGCCTTTCTTGATCGGTGTAACCACCCTGGTGGGACTTCTTCTAATTGTGGGCGCCATCATCTGGACGGTAGAAAATAAAGCCAACGATGCCTGGTCTCGTGATCCTATCAAAGGAATAGGCCAGGGAGTCTGGTTTGCCATAGTAACCTTTACAACTGTAGGTTACGGTGATCTGGTACCGGTCGGCAAGCGAGGCAGAGTGCTGGCAGGAATCTGGATGGTGACCGCAATGATAACCGCTTCTTCTCTTACAGCGGGAATCGCAAGTGCGTTTACACTGTTTCAGTTGCAGCATGCGGCCATTCAATCTCCTGCAGACCTTACAGGTCGAACCGTTGCAGTAATCCCGGGCAGCTCCGGCGAAGACTTCGCCCATCGGTTCTCCAGAAAGATTCGACCTGTGGACAGCGTTTCCGATGCAGTAGGACTGGTGCGAAATGGAAAAGTGGATGCATTTGTTTACGATTACCCCGTTCTGAATAACCTGGTGGATTCCCGTCCAGAACTGCGCCTGGTAAGAAGCCATGATCTGTCCGAGCATTATTGTTTTGTTTTTCGCAAAGGCGATCCGGCCATTAAAGATGTAGATGGCGCATTACTAAAGATCAGAGAAAACGGCTCCCTGAGACAAATTCTGGAACGCTGGGGCCTTGATGTAGAAGGAAAGGATTGATGCTTGCCTCTCGATATATTGATCCAATGAAGACGGCCTGACTTGCTCGGTATCGAAAGATCTGGCTTCTCCAGAAAGCATAGTTTACTCCAGGATTCTATGGCCTTCCTTTAACTTCTGAAGAACAAAGTCAAATATGTCTTCGGACATTGGTTCTGCATGCTGCTTAAAAGCTGTAATTGCCTGCAAAAAATCCATGGGTAAATAGCCTGTAACTATGGGACTGGCTTTATAATGGCCCGGTTGCTGCTCCCCATCATCGATGGAAAAGTGACTGAAGCCACTGTCTCTATTCCATAGAATACTCTTTTCGCCCAGATGCCGATTGTAACTTAGCTGAAACCGAACCGGATCCGAGCCCTCCAACCATATAGAAAGGTCCATGTCATCTGCATGAAACCATCTACGAAAGGGAGCTCCGGACTCCTGTTTTACTCCTTGAATCTCATAGAACATAAGAAATAGGTCCACAGGCTTAGACGAGCGATGCAAAGGTTTTGGTGGACTAAAAATGAAGCCTTTCGTAAAATCAGGCCATGGCGTCTGGATTTTTCAAGGGATTTTCCCCGCTTCTGGTATTCACATTTATGGTAGGGTGTGCAAGCACCCAGTCAGAAAACCGACAGGACGACACCATTGACCTGGACAATCGGACCTGGAATCGAAGAACAACCCGCGAGCCAGAAATTGTATTTTCCAAAATGGTTCCGTCGAATGAGGCCTTCCATTCCTGGGAAGAGCGCATTGAGGTAGCCAGAATTCCATCCGCAATCTCGGACGATACCATTGAGAGCTTTAAGGAGCGCAGAAAGTATGAGTTATACCAGGATTGTCGCACCGGAACATGGAAAGCAATCGAAGATTCCCCGAATCTTGTTATCTATGAATTTGAACACACCAGGTGCAACCCCTACGAGCATAGAATTGTTGTAATGCAGCGCAAAGAATCCAGAGGAGTGCTGTTTATCTACCGGTCCAGAAAGCACCTGGATGAAGCGAAGGTCCGTCACTGGATCAATATAGGAAAAAAGGCAGAATCCTGGAATCGCTGAAGTATGAATCGCTGTGTCTCCGAAATGCACAGCCGAGTAATCGCTGTCCTGGAGATTTTCGTAAGGAAGGATTTCAATCGCCTGACCCTTGAGCTACCAATCCAGAGCAATCAATACTAGATCTTAAAACGAAAAGGCATTCGCCTGTGCCAGTCATTGGCACGGTTAATTGGGTTCAGTAGAGTGCCCCAGTTGTTCCAGAGCTGAAAGATTATCCCATTCTGCCCAGGATTCAGCGATTCGTCCATCTGCGAAGCGATAGAATGCAATGTATTCAGAGACCAGGGAACGATGCGAAGGCTCAAATGGGCCCAATGCGCCGGTCTGAGTTCCCTTGAACCGATGACGAGCAGCCACCCGATCTCCTTCGCCAATCATATCCAGAATCTCTTCCTGGCCATCCGGAAAGGCTTCAAATTGACCTCTAAGAAGCAATACGAAGTCTTCTCCCTCTTCTACAACGGATTCTCCAGCAGCATGGCTGTGTCTTTGAAAGTCTGGATGCAACGTATTTCGAACCCCACGCCAGTCCCGTTCATTCATGGCACGAACCAGGCGTCGAATCAGATCTTTATTTTCTTCTATTGGTTGCAATCAGTTCCCCCTGAAGAATTCCGAATACCCTTTCGCAAAGAAAGGAGCCTCCTCGAGACCTCCTAGAGACCTGGCGCAGCCTCAATTTTGTATTGCGAAAGCCTGGACACAGCAGACACAGATTTGTCAAAGAACTCGCTTCGAACAGCTCTGTATTCTGGATTGGAGAAGAAATCATCCCTGGATTTTTGATCTGGAAATCCAATGATGAATATTCGATTGATGGAATGACTCACCGGCGATTTCAGTTCTGTCTGGATCTTTGCATCGTACCGAAAGTAGCCGCCTGCTTTTTCCAGAAGCGGCATCATTCCTTCCCGGTATTTGGTATACAGGGCCTCATCCGTAACACAAAGGCCCACCAGATCTTCTACAGCCATATCAATCCCCGTGCGCGATGGTGCAGAATCGATTATAAAAGAAGGTAAAGATAGAAAGCTCGCTGTAATCGACCGCTTTCACAGTCTGAATTCCACCCGCAGCCGCGGCCGCCTTGATGCTTGCATCGCCAAAGCTTATCATACCCATGTAGGACTGAACGCAGGATGCTCCGGAGCGGCTACCGATGTTGGTAGCCTCCGATACATCTTTGTTCATCCGGGTATTGTGATAGATATAGCCATAAGGTGGCTGATAGGTTCCGCAGGCTGTGCCCAGCAGGGCAATAGCCCCAATAAGAGCAACTGCCAGGAAGCGTATCATTGAGCTGAAAGACTTTCGTTTCATGGTTACTTCTTGTTAATGCTATTGCGATAATCCGCATTCATGCGAGAAATAAAGTTCACGCTGATTCCCTTGGGACATACCGCTTCGCACTCATACTGATTTGTACAGTTTCCGAAGCCTTCTTCATCCATTTTGGCAACCATGGATTGAGCTCTCTTATCTCTCTCTGGTTGTCCCTGAGGCAGTAGACCCAGGTGGCTGATTTTGGCGGAAACAAAGAGCATGGCACTGGCATTCTTACAGGACGCCACACAGGCTCCACAGCCAATACATTCAGCTGCATTCATCGCTTCGTCTGCGATATCTTTGGGCACCGGCATGGTATTTCCGTCCTGCGCGTTACCGGTACGGACGGAAATATAGCCACCACTCTGGATTACTCGATCGAATGAGCTGCGATCTACCATCAGGTCCTTTACTACAGGGAAGGCACGTGCTCGCCAGGGTTCCAGATAAAGCTCATCGCCATCTGCAAATCGGTGCATGTGCATCTGACATACAGTGGTTCTGCCTTCCGGAGCAAACTGTCGACCGTGGGCCAGACCGTTAATCATGAATCCGCAGGAACCACAGATACCTTCACGACAGTCATGATCGAATGTTACCGGATCTTCTCCTTTCTCAATCAGCCGTTCATTCAGTACATCCAGCATTTCCAGAAAAGACCAGTGGTGATCCACATCGGTCATTTCATAGCGAACCATTTTGGGCTTATCGTCCGGTCCATTTTGACGAGATATGTGCAGTATGATTTTCATTTGTAGCTCCTCTGGGTAAGCTTAACGTTTTCAAAATCCAGTTCTTCTTTATGCAATGTAGGCTCGTTTTCGCCTTTGAATTCCCAGGCCCCCACAAATGCAAATTTATCATCATGACGAAGCGCTTCTCCTTCCGGAGTCTGATGCTCTTCGCGAAAGTGACCTCCACAGGACTCTTCTCTCATCAGAGCATCGCGGCACATTAGTTCGCCAAAATCCAGGAAGTCCGCCACTCGGCCGGCTTTCTCCAGAGTCTGGTTCAATTGCTCTCCGGAGCCGGTGACCTTCAGATTTTTACGGAATTCGTCGCGAATCTCGGGAATCTTCTTTAGAGCTTCTTTGAGCCCGGCTTCGCTTCTAGACATACCGCACTTATCCAGCATGACCTCTCCCAGCTCTCTGTGGAAGGAATCCGGACTGCGGTTTCCGTTAACGGACAGGAATTGCTTGGTCTGAGACTCCACCTTTTCTTTCGTTTCTTTGAATGCATCGGTATCGCTTTTCACTGGATCCCAGCCCAGATCAGCCAGGTAACCGCCAATAGTGTATGGCAGCACGAAATAGCCATCCGCCAGACCCTGCATCAGTGCACTGGCTCCCAGTCGGTTGGCGCCATGATCGGAAAAGTTCGCCTCACCGATGGCGAACAGGCCGGGCACATTGGTCATTAGATTATAATCCACCCAGAGACCACCCATGGTATAGTGAGGAGCCGGATAGATCTTCATGGGAACCTCGTAGGGATTCTCATTGGTAATCTTCTGATACATTTCGAACAGGTTGCCGTATCGCTCTTTTACAGCGGGCTCACCCAGCCTCTTGATGGCATCTCGAAAATCCAGATAAACCGCTCGGGAGACCTCTCCCTTGCCTACACCGCGCCCTTCATCGCATACATTCTTCGCAGCACGACTGGCGATATCTCGTGGCACCAGGTTACCAAAGCTGGGATATTTCTGCTCCAGATAATAGTCCCTTTCGGATTCCGGAATGTCGTTGGGCGCCCGAGTATCACCTTTTTTGCTCGGAACCCAAACGCGGCCATCGTTTCGCAGAGACTCAGACATTAGAGTCAGTTTGGATTGATATTCACCGCTTGCAGGAATGCAGGTAGGATGGATTTGCGTGTAACAGGGGTTGGCGAAGTAGGCGCCTTTTCTGTAAGCACGGAATGCTGCAGTAACGTTACAGTTCATCGCATTCGTAGAAAGGAAGTAAACGTTGGAATATCCGCCAGTAGCCAGTACCACAGCATGACCACTATGTACGGATATCTTTCCTGTCTTTAGATCTCGAACGACAATACCTTTTGCTTTGCCATCTTCCAGAACAACATCCAGCATCTCTGTTCTGGGATACATCTCAACGTTACCCAGACCAATCTGCCGCGAAAGAGCGCTGTAAGCCCCCAGAAGAAGCTGCTGTCCGGTTTGTCCTCTGGCATAGAAGGTTCGGCTAACCTGGGCTCCACCGAAGGAACGGTTCGTGAGGTACCCGCCGTACTCTCGCGCGAAGGGAACTCCCTGGGCAACACATTGATCGATAATATTAAGACTTACCTGAGCCAGGCGATATACATTGGCTTCTCTGGATCGAAAGTCCCCGCCCTTTACTGTGTCGTAAAAGAGGCGGTAAACGCTGTCCCCATCGTTTTGATAGTTCTTGGCTGCGTTGATCCCGCCCTGAGCAGCGATGCTATGAGCTCTTCGCGGGCTGTCTTGAAAGCAGAAGCTTTTAACATTATAGCCTAGCTCCGCAAGGCTGGCAGCGGCGCTGGCGCCGGCAAGCCCGGTCCCTACGACAATAACGTCGAACTTTCTCTTGTTGGCCGGATTCACCAGCTTCAAATCAAACTTATGCTTCTCCCACTTTTGGTCAACGGACCCGGAAGGAATATTGGAATTGAGCGACATGATTTCTCCCTCTGTAACTTAGATAATAATAGCCGGTTATTTGACCAATCCTGAAAGAATGGCCACTGGAATGGATGTATACCCTGCAAAAATGAAAATGGCAAAGCCCACAGAAACTTTTTCTACCATCGGCCTGCTCTGCTCACCGGCCAGGCCAAATGTCTGCAGCATGCTTTGCACCGCATGGATCAAATGCATGGCCAGAAAGAACATGGCTATGATGTAGCTGGTAACAATCAATGGATTGCTGAAGGAATGAATCACCATTCCATATACATCATGCCTGCCTTTATCGTCAGTGAGTGCGAATCCGCCTTGCTCGATTTGTCCCAGCGTAAAGTGCAATAGATGATAGATCAGAAATGCCAGGATCAGAAGTCCGGTTTGAGCCATGAACCTGGAGGCCAGGGAAGCTCGCTGAGTGTTCTTACTCTTATAGGCCACCGGGCGAGCGGCTTTGCTTTCCATCTTTAGCTTGAGAGCAATAATGACATGCAATACAAAAACTATCAGAAGCCCGATGCGAGCTGTCCAGAGAGGACCGGGAATGCTCTTCAAGAATGCTGCATAGGCATTCATCTCTTCCCGACCAAAAAACATATTCCAGTTGCCCAGCATATGGCCTACAACAAAGCCGATGAGCAACAGACCCGTGGTAGCAACCAGGATCTTGCGTCCAATTGATGAACCGAAAAGACGTTTAAGGATCATTTATCCGTTTCTCCTGTCATGCCCTTACCCGGACATGCATTATCTGCGGCCTGAGGCCTCTTATCGTCCAGGTCACTTGCGGGCCGCTAATGAGGCGCCGAAAGGCGGACGTTTAGACCTTCTATAGTGTTTCAATTCCGGATCGGTGGAATTCTGCCTGAACCGGCACGACATCTTATAGAAGGGATCTTTCACAGGCTTTCTCTGTACCTTACCCCGTAAAGAAAAAATCGCTTCTTGAGACTTCCGGACAGTTATGGACATTCATCAGCATTTCAAGATATGACAGAGAACAATGATTCAGGTTCGAGCTCGTATTCTCGGCCCGGTGCAGGCCTAGAGGTAAGGTCGCATCTTCTCAACCAGGGAACTGGCTTCTGCTCTACACTTCTCGGGTAGCTCTGCTCTGTTGTGCGATGCAAACAAAATGGAGCGACTGGAATTGATCAGCACATCATCGCCGGCCTTTCTTAGCACCTCATTTAAATCTCCGCCCTGACTTCCTACCCCAGGAACCAGAAAAATCATACCAGGAGCCAACTCCCTTACCCTGGAAAGCTCCTCGGGATCGCGCGTAGCACCTACCACCAGTCCCAGGTTCTTGAATTCATCATGCCACTGGCGACATAAACGGGCGACGTGTTGGTAAAGAGGAGGGTCTCCATGGTATTGAAGATCCCGGGCACCGGAGTTAGAAGTAAGACACAGTATAAACGAAGCCCGGTCCTTGCGCTCCAGAAATGGAATCAGGCTTTCTTTGCCCATATAAGGGTTCAGAGTTACGGAATCAGCTTCCAGATCATCGAAAATTGCTGCAGCATAGTGCGATGCAGTATTTCCCAGGTCGCCTCGCTTGGCATCAAGCACAATCAGCGCCCCTGGAGCTCGCTTTCTAATATATTGGATTACATCCTTGAGCAATTCCCAGCCTGCAGAGCCCATAGACTCGAAGAATGCTGCGTTAGGTTTGTAAGCTACTGCAAGATCATGGGTTGCATCCACAACATCCCTGAGATGATCGCCGGCCCCTTGAGCACCGGATTCGTATCCATCGGGCAAACGAGCGGGATCAGGATCCAGACCGACACATAATACAGACTTAATGGCCTCTCTTCTTTCGCGATATCTCGTGTAAAAGGTTGACATTTTGCACTATTCCTATGATCCTTACGCCAGCTTATTCTGGAGGTCTGGTGTGGCTATAAAGATAAACGCTACAAACCTGGCTCAGATGTACAAATGGGCCGCCGAGACTTACGGCGACAAACCTGCATTTGCGACCAGGAATAAAGACAAGGTTTTTGAAGCCATTTCGTTCAAAGAACTGTACGAAATGGGACTGAACCTGGCCACCGGTCTTATTGACCTGGGTGTTCAGGCGAGAGAACATGTGGGGCTCCTTGCCGATAACCGATTGGAATGGATCGTAACTGATTATGCCATTCTAATTGCTGGTGCGGCAGACGTTCCCAGGGGGACGGACGTAACTGATGCGGACGTCACATACATTCTACCGCATTCGGATGCAAAAGTAGTATTCGTAGAGAACAAAGCTGTTCTCGATCGAGTTCAAAAGAACAAAGATAAACTACCAAACATTCAGCACATCATCATGATGGATAAAGACACTCCGGTTCCGGATGGTGTCCTTCGACTGTATGACCTCCTGGAAAAAGGAAAGCAACTACGTGCTGGCGGAGATCGAAAAGCTGAAGAGCGCATGGCGCAAATCAAACCTGACGATCTCTTTACGATGATCTACACTTCCGGAACAACTGGAGCGCCCAAGGGCGTAATGCTTCGGCATTCCAGCATGGTTTCGCAAGTAGAGAAAATCCCAATCGATATAACAACTACGGATCGAATCCTATCCATTCTGCCTGTCTGGCACGTATTCGAACGCGTATTTGAGATGATTGCAATTGGCGGGGGTTGCTGCACTTACTATACAAACGTGCGAAACCTGCGCGAAGACATGGGAATTGTGAAACCCACATTCATGGCCAGTGCGCCGCGACTGTGGGAGAGTATCTATACCGGAATTCAGCAAAAAGTAGAAGGTGGCCCTGGTGTGGCTCGCGGCCTGTTCAAGGCAGCTTACTTTTGCTCAAGACAGGTTAAAGGTGCCCTTCGTTTCCTTAGCTTCAAGCAACTGGATACAACGGGAAGAAACCCCATTGTATCCATGTTCATTGGGCTATGGAACATTCTAAGATTCACCATCTTCCTGCTTCCGTTCCTGTTGCTGGATCTAATCGTTCTGCGAAAGATTCGAGCAGCAACCGGTGGAAAACTCCGTGGTTCTGTTTCCGGTGGTGGTGCTCTTCCCATTCATGTGGATGAGTTCTTCAACAACATCGGAATCCCTGTACTGGAAGGCTATGGCATGACCGAAACCTGTCCTGTACTGGCGGTTCGAACCTGGGGCAAACTGGTGATTGGCTCTGTAGGGCCTATCTATCCGGACACCGATATTCGGATCGTAGATATCTCCAACGGAGATTTTATCTACACCACCGAAAAGGGCGGATCTGCCAAACGAGGCATCAAAGGTGAAATTCATGCCAGAGGACCACAGGTTATGCGCGGGTACTACAAGAATCCCGAAGCAACCGATAAGGTTCTCAAAGATGGCTGGATGAACACCGGTGACCTCGGTATGATTACCTTCAACGGTACACTGAAAATCGTTGGTCGTTCCAAAGAAACCGTCGTTCTTCTGGGTGGCGAAAACGTGGAACCGGTCCCAATCGAGAACAAGCTTTCCGAGTCTCCACTCATTGACCAGGTAATGGTAGTGGGTCAGGACAAGAAGTATCTGGCAGCCCTGGTTGTTCCTTCTCTGGAGCAATTCAAGGACTATGGAGATACTCTGGAAGCAATCGCGAAGAATGAAGAAGTAGCCAAACTTCTACGCAACGAAGTGAAGAAGCTGGTTTCTAGCGAAGCCGGTTTCAAATCCTTCGAAAAAGTGGTAGATGTAAGACTGCTTCCCAAACCATTCGAAGTGGGCGATGAATTGACCAACCTGTTCAAAATCAAGCGGCACGTCGTAACTGATAAGTATCAAGACGTTATCAACACGATGTACGATTGATGGAGCATGCTTCAGAAGCCTTATACTGGAAACCCGCCCTGTCTCAGGGCGGGTTTTTTGCCTGGATAAACACTCGTGCATGCTAACGATTATCTCTGGGAGTTAATTCTAACTGCCTATCCATTTCGCTGGATTGTGGGACGAAAGGTAGCTGCAGGATCCACGGGTTGCGTATTTCGGCATGGATCACGATTACTGGCTCTTACCGTGCAATACGGCAAGCCACCTGGAGCACCGGTGATCTATGGATATCACCATGCATTCCGAGGAACCGTCATTTACCCTTTGATGGATCCATTCTTTATAGAAATACCGGATGTAATTGGCCCGGATAATCGGAAAACCTACCTGGTTTGTAGTGAGTTAATGGATCCCATCCTACCTGAAGATAGCTCCGGCGGACTGGATGCCCGGTATCAGGAAGTGGGACCGGAAGGCGATGTACTCGAGGAAAAAATCCGCAAACCTGGAGACCTTCATCCTGGACGAGTGCCGAACCTCTCGGATCGCTACGGATTCAGCTGCTTTCGGGATATTCTGGCGCGACTGGACGATTACGACCATCTAACCTTCGTAGAAAAGAACCTGGAATTCACAGGAAAAAGCCACGGACTATTTCGCTTTCGAGCGGCCCATAAAGATGAGCCATTCAAGTTGCCATCTGGCTGCCAGGGGGCTCCCATACTGGATGAGGACGCCAGAATTGTGTCCTTGATTACCGGAGGAGATTCGAAAAAGAGAATCTACTACGGACTGGATCTCTGGAAATTCTTGAGCGAATCGCAATTCTCTGGCGAAGGCCATTGAACATCCACAACAAGTCCCAGGTGATCGGAACCCGGGATTTCAATTTTTTTGAAGCCCGAAACATTCAGATCATTGGATACCAGTATTCCATCGATGGGCAGTCGAAATAGATTCGGCCATTGGGCAGAATAGGTGCCTCGAAAGAGTTTTTCCTTGAAAGAAGCCGAAAACACTTTTTTCAGCCCTGTGCTTTCCTGGAGATGCTGCATGTCTGCAGACCAATCCACGGTGTTAAAGTCGCCGGTCACCAGAATTCCATCCCTCTCATTTGCACTTTCGGCCAGATGCCTCAATGCCCGCCGGTGAATCTCCAGTATGCGAGGATTGAACGGAGCCACCGGATGCACCGTCACCACAGACATCCTGGACGGTGATTTGCAATGGCGGTACGCACCGTGGGATTGATGCAATTCCAGTTCAAAAGAGACCAGAGTCTCAATCCGAGTTGAGATTTCCTTCACATTGTGTAGAGGAACCCTGGAATAGATTCCGGAACCGAAATACGGATGCGTGGTATTGATTCTTTGATAGCTGTAATCAGAGAGCTGGGAGCCGAGCACCGCATGATGGGGCACATCCAGCTCATGCAGGATTATGATGTCTGGATTCCAGTGTCTGAGTGTTGCCAGCACCCATGGCATGGTTTCGCTGGAATTATATAGATAGAGATTCGCATGCAATATGCGAATTTGATCTGGCATGGCCCGGGTTGCAATATCAGGGGCGGTCACTCCATTCTGTGCCGGACCCAGAATGGAAATCAGGGAGTATAGACTCAGGGCCAGCGGCGGAAGTAACCATGGCCATCCGCCAGACTTATTCCAGAGTAGCAAGCAGCCCAAAACAGTCATTACAATCAGGCACAGAACCATCAAGTGCCAGCCGGCGAATGATTCTGCGATGGTGACGGCCCAGCTCAGCACACCGGTCCCGCCGGACAGTGGTCGGCCAGAGGCGAGGCCTGATAATATGAGAACTGTGACCAAATAAGGAAAAACCGGACGTATACTACTCTTCATCCTAATACCAGGGAAACAACATCGAAAGAATCATTTCGCATCTATCTTCCGTGCAGTAAGCGAAACTGATGCCAGCGGCCCAGAAAAGGAAACTGATTCAGTATCGAATTCGAATTCGATCCGCAGATGGCTTTAGCTGGAGTCCATAGCCTTTAACGGAATGTCCGGCCCCATCTACCTTGAAATTCAATTTCTGTAGATCCAGAAAACCCAGGTTTAGATGGAGTGTTTTCAGGGCAGATTGCGACAGCCCTGGAAATTCAATTACCAGTTCGCCTTCCGATTTTTCGAGCTGGCCGCTGATTGTTATATGGCCACCATGAATGGGAAATGGCCCGAACCTCAGAGGGGCCCCCTGAAGCTCTTTGCGCTTGAGCCCGGAAAAAATTCTTAGATGATCTCCTCTGTCGGCTACCACAAACTCTCGCAACAGAATCAATAGCTCCGCGGCGGCCCAGCCATGGAAACCATCACCCATAACGCCACCGCCGGTGTTGGGATGAATGGCTTCTGGATAGGTCCATAGTTGAGTTCTGCTCTGCAGTACTCGCTTGAGCACCCTTCGCGCTTCTTTTACTTCATCCAGGCGAAGCAGGCATTGAGCCATCTGCAGGCTCAGATAAATGTTAAAGCCGGAATGAATGATTGGATGAAAGAATAGGCCTCGCAAAAAGAATTCGCGGTAAATAGTCATCACCGTGCTCTTTTCTTCTGCCTCTGGCAGGATCTGAAGGTCCAGAGGATAGAGCATGCAGATGCTTCCAATCATTCCGGAATCCACCGGGCGGGACGGGGCTGCGGTCAGTACGCCATATTTCTGTCTATCTTCCAGAGAAAGAGTCAGAAAATCCGATCGATAGGTGGACTCCTCTTTGTCGAAAGCCTTCTGATCCCCGGTCTGCCCCAGCAGCCCGGCCACGTAAGAAGCTTCCCGAACCCCTCCAATGCTCCATAGATTGTCCCAGTAATAATGATCTGCAGGACCCAGGTGCTCTGCACTGAAGCCAGCAGGCATAAGTCTCTTTTCGTATCCCCGCTTTCTCTTTTTGCGAATCCAGTCCACCCCTCGGCGAATCGAATCGTAGCTGGATTTTAGAAGCTCTACATCGCCGGTCATCCTGGCAAAATGCACCAGAGTCCATATGGCCTGACCGTTGGAGTCCCATTCCCCTTCGTGGGAGCGAAAGAAGCCGTCCTTTTCCTGACGATCGGGATAGGTTTCCAGTACAGTCCTTGCCTGCTTGAGATAGTTCCAACCGGCAAGGGCGCTGATCATGTAGGCTGCATCTCTGAACCAGAACTGTCTGTAGGTAAATACCCCGGGAGTAATCTTCTTTCCTGTTTGAAGCGAGAGAACAAAGCCTTTGTTAATTTGAGCAGCCTGATTCCAGAGTCCACGAGCGGATTGAAACACAGACCCCGGCTGAATATAGCGAGCCCATTGCTCTCCACTCTCCTTCATCTCGGTTTCCAGAAGATCCTGGCTGCGAAATCGACTGGTTAGAGGAAAATCATCCTGAACGATGAGCTTTTCGCGCATCTTTTCGCCTTCTTTGCGAATATCGTCCAGCTGAGGAGCTTCACTTTGCTTTCGCAGAGCTGATCGATTTTCAAACTCCAGTTCCGGAGGCAATACCTGCTCGTAGGTTCTTGCATGAAAACGAATTCGACCTTTGCCCTTCAATCGATAATGAAATGCTCCGGTGGCAATACCGTAGGGACAGTTGATTTCTCCCACCATGGTGCGGTTGAAGTAGGCATCTCCACGCTCCAGAGAAGAGCAGACTACAAGATCCGGCGTGTCCAGCAGACCAATTTCTTCGTTTCCATTAATTACGATTGTACCGCCCATCTTATCGGGGCTGAATTTTAGATCATTGATGAGGGCGGCTCCTTCCGGATTGAACGGGCGAACACCTATGATGATTTCCCAGCCTGGCGATCCGGACTCCCACTCCACCAGATTCAATATAGATCCATCTTCTCTGGGCGATCCGCAAACCTTCCATGTAACATGAATGTCATCTCTGCTATAGGTGGTGATGGGCAGAGGAAGATCCCCCTGAAGTGTCTGCTCCACCTTCACCTGTCCCCGGGCCGGTAGATAGATGCGACCGTTTTTCCAGAGCGCGATTTCAATGCTATAGTAGCCAATAACCGGACTCAGGCCTCCCGCTGGGTCAATCAGTGCGAAAGATGGAGTATTGGGGCCGCGAACACCCAGCCAGTTTCTGTGAGTAAGGTTCAGACTGAGCATGGAACCTGCTCTGGGAATGAACGAAGGATCCTCTGGATTATACTGGCGCTCTACCCAGTACGGGCCTGCGAAGTTGCGATAGAACTGGAAAAAGCAATAATTCCACATTCCGCTGGCAATGACTCTGGATGCCAGGGGCAGATTCTCGGCTGGAAACAGCGCACTACTGGGATTGGTTAAACGAAAACCGCCTGAAATCAGACGACTGACATCTGGATGGAGCCCCATGAAGCGCGCCAGGCCGGACAGCCCGCGACGCATGATGGTGCTCTTCATGATCTACTCTCCGGCCAGTGCTTCCTCTTCGGACTCATAGATGTCGAACATGTCCATGAGCTCCACTACCTCAAACACTTTCCGAACAGCCAGGGATAAATTACAGAGCTTCAGATTCCGCCCGGACTCTTTAAGAGTTCTCATCAGAGAAACAAATACCCTCAGGCCGGAAGAGGACATGTACTCCACATCGTCCAGGTTCAGTACGATGCTCTTCTGATCATTTTTCTGTATGATGTCATTTAGCTCGTTTTCAATTTCGGAAGCCAGATGAACATCCATGCGACCATGGAGATAGACCACCATGTTGGAACCGCTTTCTTTTACTTTCAGACTCATATGCCCTCGATCTCGGATTTCTATTGTATTGGACTATCCATATACGCAAGGATAAGACGAAAAAAAGTCACACTTTTTTTTCCATTCGAAGGTAGTTCACACCACCCTCTCTGCGATATTGCACCCGGTCCATCAGGGACCGAATTAAAAAAACACCGAAACCGCCTTTGCGCCTTCCTGCAAGGTTCTCATTCACGTCGGGCTGAGCCACCTCATCTATATCGAACGGTCGGCCCCTATCTTCGAATTCCATTCGAAGTAACCTGCCCTGACCGATCTGGATCTTGCAGAGAAAGTCAGGTTCCAGGATCTTGCTTTCTTCAAATGCATGAAGAATGATGTTTGTGGCGGCTTCATCGGATACAAGAAGTATATCTTCCTGGGCCTGACCCACAACTTCATTTTGTTCCAGAATCCGAGTTATTTCATCTCTCAGCATGGGAACACTGGAGGCCCGTGCCGGGAATCGAAATTCATAATGCTGCCCTTTTACATCTCGATACAATCGCGTGACAAGCATGGTGAAGTCATCGTACTGAAGGTCTGATTCTGCAAATCTGGTTACATTCTTATACACCAGATCAATCAGTTGAGTGGCCGGCAGCCCTCGATTTTCTTCCAGCAGAAGTTTAAAATTGTCCAGGCCATACTCCTCGTTTTCCAGGTTGATGGCTTCCACCACTCCGTCGGTATACAGGATTAGAAGATCCCCGTTGTTGACCTGGGTTTCCCGGCTTTCAAACTTTACGGATCCGGACGGCACAACACCCAGGGGAGCTCCTCTGGAATTAAGGACTTCCGTGGCGCCATCTTTACGAACCAACAGCATTTCATTGTGCCCGGCGGATGCATATCGCAACGTTCCATTCCCCGGATTATATCGAGCCAGAAACACCGTTACGAACATTCCAGATTCACTCTCTTCGTAGAGCAGATCGTTTGCCTGCCTCAAGATCTCAGCAGGATTTCTTTCTGTGCGAATAATCGTTCTCAGGATAGAACTGGACACGGCCATAAAGAGTGCAGCAGGCAGGGACTTTCCAGAAACATCCGCCACCAGCATGGTGACTTCGCCATCATCGCTATGGACATGGTAATCATAGAAATCGCCGCCAGTGGTTCGCGCCATTATGGAGCGGGCCCCCAGTTCCATATATTGATGAAATGGAATTCGGGAGGGAAGAATATTCTTCTGGATCTTTGAAGTAATCTCTACTTCCTTTTCCATCGCTCTTTTGGCCAGGAGCTCCTCATTTAACTTGAAGTTCTCATAACCCCGCATCGTCTGCGAAACAATGGTAGTAAGCAAAAGAAAGTCTTCGCGGTGGAAGCTACCGGACTCAGGATCTGCAACACAGAGCAGTCCAAAAGGATCCTCGCTACTGGAAGCCTTCATGGGAATAATAATACAGGATCTGGATTCGTATAGATCCGGTCTTTCGATCTGAGCCAGGGCAGGATCATCGCCAAAATCTTCCACGAACAGAGGCATGCCCTGTTCCATCACTCGCTCCGAAAGCTTGAACGTATAGAGAGATTCGTCCTGGGAGTAGTCTCCCTGTCTGGCCACCACTTCCAGGTTTCCCTGAGCATTCTTCAACAGAAAGCTGGCACGGCCGGCCTTCAGGTCTTCGCATATCACGTGCAGTACGTTTGCAAAAAGCTCTTCGATGGAGTGCGCCTCCACCAGGATTCTGGCCACAGAGTGTAGACTCGTTACTTCTCGAAGTTTTTTTTCCAGCTGCTCATTGGTGCTCTGCAGATCATCCAGAAGCATCCTTCGCTGAAGTGCGATAGCTACCGAATCACTGAAGCTTTCAAAAATCTCCAGATCCTGCTGGGTAAAATCGGCCCGGTCAATGGTATTTAGAACCTCAATAACGCCGATTACCCGGTCGCTTACAATCAGAGGACAGGCCATCAAATTTCGAGTAACGTTTTGCGCCACTTCATCCACTTTCTTGAATAGTCGTGGATCATTCTGAGCATCATTGACGATGATTGATTTTTCTTCTCTGGCGCATATGCCCACTATGCCCTGTCCCTGTGGAATGCGCATCCCTCGAAGCTGGGTCTGTTCCCCGGAAATGACATCAAAGACCATTTCGCCGGTGGACTCATCGTTCAAAAATACACTGGCACTTTCTGCATGGATCACTCGCCGCGCACTTAAAAGCACCACCTGGATCATCTCATTCAATTCCCTGGATGAGTTGATTACGTTTGATACTTCCAGAACCGTCTTGAGTTGATAACCGGCTTCCTTCACCTTCTGATTGAGATGAGCATTCTCCAGAAGCAGGAGGAGACTGCTTTTGAAGTTCAGCCTGAGGTTGGGAGAATCTACATAGCTGCTTTTTAATAGAATGGCGAAAGTGGCCGCAAAGTTTCGCACCAGGTTGAGATCGTTTTCATAGAATTTATCAAAATAGAGCGGACGTCTTAGAATAATTGCACCAATCTCGCCATCCTGAGAGGACAGTACAATTGACAGGGCCGCCTGATTCCCGGGGCTTTCGCTTTCTTTCAGTTGTTCGTCCGGCCCGATGGCCTTATGAGGAATGATATTCAGGCTGGATCTGGACTTAAGGCTTTCCAGGGCAAGCTGTTCAGCTTCTGCGGAATGAAGATCTTCACGAAACGGGAACAAGGTGCCTTCTTCTGTATAGAGGAAAAGATTTCCTTCCCCGGCACGAACCATGCGACAGGCTTCATCCAGGGCAAGCTCCAGGATGTAATCCACTTCCGCATTCCGGCTTATGGTAACGTAACCTTTGCCGGTCTTCTGAAGAAGAGGTAGGCTCAACTCATGGCACCTCTAACATGTTCTACAATGGCAGCGGAATCAAAAAGCTCAATAGGTCGATTTCCCGCAAATTCAATGGCGGCCGGGGCGAATTCTCCTACAGTCATAAACACTCCTCGCTGGGCGCCCCGTTCCTTCATCTGCTCATGAAACTCTCGCATCTGATTCTCGGACACTGTATTTAAATCCCTCTGCAGATAGAATAGAGCGTAAAAGCGACGATTGGCTCGCTTCATTGCATCGGTTTCTGAAACCAGCGCCGTTATCGCTGTGTCTCGATTCATGTTTATCTGGTTTATTGAGAACCCCATGTTTTCGATCATTTTTCTGGTTACAGCTTCGAACTGAGCACCGGATGCGATCATAAAGTCCTTTATTGAATCGTCTGTGCGAAAATCAGAGTACTGCTTCAGTTTCTGGGCTACGTCCCGGTAATCTGGCTTAATGGAATTTAGCTTTTCCCAGTGTTCAATGGCTGTATGCATATCTCGATTCAGTTCCGCAGCTGCCGCAGCCATGTAATGTAGCTGCAAGAACATATCGGACTTCTTGTCT
Source organism: Spirochaetaceae bacterium (assembly GCA_002729885.1). Classification (GTDB taxonomy): domain Bacteria; phylum Spirochaetota; class Leptospiria; order Leptospirales; family Leptonemataceae; genus UBA3465. The sequence continues at coordinate 1,076 of PBUB01000009.1, read as the reverse complement.
ACCAGCTTCAGGGCTCTCTGAAATTCGGCCACGGCCTGAATGTAGGATTTTTGATCCATCATTACCAGGCCACGAGTAAGTATAACCCGGGGCTTTAGATCCTCATCCTTCAATGCTTTTTCCAGAGCCTTCAGGGCCCCTTCCCCATCCTGCAAGAAGCGAAGGGTTAGGCCAAGATAGTAATGTGCATTTGCATCGGAAGGAGCCAGTTGAGTGGCTGTCTGAAGAGCATTTCTGGCCTCCTGATAATTGTTCATCTGAAAATGAGCCTGCCCCAGGGCACACCAGGAATCTGCATGGGCTGGGTTCAACCTGGTTGCCTGGGTCAGAAATTTAATGGCTTTTGGCTGCAGCCCACCGCGCTGAAAAAGCTTACCTACTTCATAGTAGTTTTCGTAGTTATCTGGCTGCACCTGGGTGAGTATCAAGTATTCATTTTTTGCTTCGGTGTAGTTTCCAATGGAGAGCTGAGAATCTGCAAGACGCTTTCGCACCTCTGGCTCCGGAGTCTCTGGCGAATACTTTGCAATCTTTGTACATCTTCTATAGTTCAAAATTGCATTGCTATAATCCCCGGTTTTTTGATGACAGAGCCCCAGCAGATACACTGCCTTCATGTTTCTGTCATCCTTTTCCAGCATTCGGTTCAGAAGGACAATGGCATCCTTGTATTTACCTCGACTGATGAGATTTTCGATTTCTTCGATCTTTTTGGGGCCGGCCAGGGAAACGACGAAGTAGTAGGCTCCCACAAAAATGAATAGAGCCAGGGCCCCCAGGATTATATAGGAAGTTAAGGTCACGCTATTGCTAGAGGACGGTAAAATGCATGGCCTTGCAACCAGTTTTAGAGCGCGGCATCCGTCAGTGCCTGGACCGGTCACCGAACTGTATTGAGTGCGCTGTAAATTCATCTGGTAGACGCTGTGCCTCCCGGGGGAAAAATCCTTGTAGGGCAACCGGGCCCCGGAAATTTGACTCATCCGATTGGGGGCGTAGCTCAGTTGGGAGAGCGTTAGAATGGCATTCTAAAGGTCAGGGGTTCGATCCCCCTCGTCTCCACATCCCACATACTG
>PBUB01000008.1 GCA_002729885.1 Spirochaetaceae bacterium | reverse complement strand
CCTGATTGATAAGAGCTGGTGTGCAGGTGGTGTGATCCCATCTGCACCGGCTTCCGCTGAAAGCGGAAAGCCCCCCTGTGGGGCCGGTGCAGATGGGATCAAACCACGAGCTCTTCCTCGCCTCCACGAGCCACCACGATCTCGCCTGCATCTTCCAGCTTTCGAATGATGTTTACAATCTTTTGCTGACAGTCTTCCACGTCTTTCAATCGCACAGGACCCATAAAGTCCATATCTTCTCGTAGAAGGGATGCGGCCCGCTTGGACATGTTCTTGAAGATCTTTTCCTGCACTTCCGGATCCACGGACTTTAGCGCTTTGGCCAGTTCCTGGTTGTCTACCTCGCGAAGGACTCGTTGAATTGCACGGTCGTCCAGAAGAACGATATCCTCGAAAACGAACATCTTCTTCTTGATCTCTTCGGCCAGTTCTGGGTCTTCTTCTTCCAGTGCCTCGATAATGGTTTTCTCCGTTCCCCGGTCTACAAGGTTCAGGACTTCTACCACGGCATCGATACCACCGGCCTGGCTGTAGTCTTCGCTGGCCAGAGTTGAAAGCTTTCGCTCCAGAACTCGTTCCACTTCACGAAGAACATCCGGAGAGACCCGTTCCATGGTTGCAATTCGCCGGGCTACATCGGCCTGGATCTGGTGCGGTAAACTGGAAAGAATCAGGGCAGCCTTTTGCGGTTCCAGATAACAGAGAATAAGAGCGATGGTTTGCGGGTGCTCGTTCTGAATAAAGTTCAGAAGGTGCTGCGGATCCGTTCTACGAATGAAATCAAATGGGCGAACCTGAAGGCTGGATGTAAGCCGATTGATGATGTCGATGGCTTTCTGGGTTCCCAGAGCTCGTTCCAGAACGTCCCTGGCATAATCGATACCCCCAGAAGTAATAAACTCCTGGGCCATCATCATTTCGTTGAACTCCATCAGGACACTTTCTTTGTCCTCCGGAGTTACCTTATCCAGACGCGCCATCTCAAAGGTTAGCGCTTCAATTTCATCCTCTCGCAAATGCTTGAAGATCTCGGAAGCCACGTCGGGCCCCAGGGTTACCAGGAATATGGCGGCCTTCTGGCGACCGTTTAGCTCTCTTTTCTTTCCAGCTGTGGCCATGGTCTTATTTATTTTCGCCACATTGGGCGCAAAAAGCAATACATTTCCAATCTATAGTAGAAATCGGCGCTCGGCCAGAAACGGAAAACCCACCCCGCATGATTCAGGATGGGATTCCGAGGCCTATGTTTGGCCGAAGGTCCTGGCCGCTACTCCGTCTATTCCGGAAGTGCCCGGCGCTGGCTGGCGTTGCGGCCAGGGTGCTGAGCAATGCCCCACCGGCCCGAGCCCTGGGCCTTGCCGGCTGATCTCTGCGGCCCCGAGGCATTTCTCGGAGCCAATTCTCAGTCCGAGGGATTACGCTCAGGTCTCCTCACTCAACCATGTTCGTAGCAGCTTGGCCACCTGATCCGGCTTTTCCCTGGCCAGGTTGATGGCGTTTTCCAGCATCTCACGGCGGGCCTTTTCATCCACCGAGAGCTCCACCTCTGCCGCTCCTTCATCCGCCACTCGCAGGGCCGCTTCTCGCATCAACTGCTGCTGGGCTGCCAGCTCTTCTTCACGTAGTCTTCTACGGCGTGCGATTTCTTTCTTGATGGCTCGGTAAAGCAGATAGATCAGAATAAAGGCTGCCAGAGCCACAGCTGAAACTATTAGCAGTCGCTGGATCATCAGCTTCTGGCGCAGATCGGCATCCTCCGCCGCATGTTCTGCGGTTCTATCCTTCTGCAGGTGTTCTACTACAATCTGGTCCCCTCTGGATCGCTTGTAGAGCAATGAAGCCTTTAAAAGATTTTCCAGAGTCTTCAACTCTTCTTCTGTAGGCGCGTTGTACTCGCGAATGTAGCCGGAGCCATCTTCCTTGACCCCTTTCTTGATCCAGACACCGTCCACCATAACAGCTACGGATCGGGCTTTTTCTTCCCAGGGTTGTCTTTCTACTTTGCGATCGGTGCGATTGTAATCGTAGTTTCGAATTACATCATTGTTTCCGTATTCAGATCTCTGATAGTCCTGATCACGATATCCAGGCGGCAGCTGAGATTCAGTGCCTGTAGGACCGCCTGGTGTAAATCCGTTGCCCCGGAATCTTTCCTGGCGTGCATTCTCGGAAAGAACCAGGGTTCCATTGGGCATCAGTTCTCTATCTGGATAGGGAGTTTCCGGGTTTTCTGGAGTAGCTTCTACCGGGCTTACCAGATGCTGCTCTTCGCTTACCTTGTCCCAGTTCACATCAAGAGCGACACGAACGATGGAAATGCGATCCTCTTCATAGAATTCATGCAGACTACCTTTCAGTTCATCGGTCCAGTTCTTTCGAATTTGCTCTTCGAACTGCTTCTTTCGATCCACCAGATCCAGTTCCCTTTGAGCCTGATCGATTTCATCCGGCTCCATAAACTGCTTTCCGTACTGGTCTGTAATAGTAATGTCTTCTCGCTTTAGCTTGGGAACTGCACGATAGATTAAGTTTTTAATTCCCAGAACCTGCTTTCGGCTAATGTTTTCCTGTCCAGGCTGAAGAGTCAGCATAACAGAGGCCTTTACTGGATCCCGATCGGTGAGGAAGTTATTACTTTTGGGAATGGCCAGTTCGACTTTCGCTTTCTTCACGAACTCCATGCTCATCAACATCTGTTCGAGGGAGCCTTTGATAGCACGATGAAGCTTTACATCCTTATCGAATGTAGTTTCATCCCATCGGGACATGTTGAAGATTTCCCATCCTTCCACTCCTACAGGAATGAGGTTGTCCTGGGCCAGCTTGGTAATGATTTCCTGACGATCGGTGCTACTAACGTAGATTGTAGAGGTTCCACTTCCGGTCCAGTCATAGCCCATTGCATCCAGGCTTTCTGAGATGCTGGCGTATTCCTGAGGACTGAGATCCGAATCGTATAGCCGAATCATCTCTGGCTTTTTCGAGTAGTTTCCCATGGCCACAAAGGCAATGAGCACCACAGCCACAACGGCGCCGATGGTTATCTTTTTTATGTTATCCAGACCATTCCAGAACTCGGTGATCTGACCTAATATTCGCTGAAGACTCTCTGGCATCCTCTTCCTCCCGATGACGGATGGGCCTGGTTATATTATGTCTCATGCTGCAGTACAGCATTTTTTTTCAGAGAGCTTATTTTATTTTACTAAACATGCATCGAGTACTACCCGCATGTACAGTGCGCTAACGTTCGGTGCTGGCATCGGTGCCGCACCGATCGTATTTTTCACAGCCAATGGCTATGCTACCCTTTCGCGGGGCCTATCGCCTAGCGGCCGGCTGTAAGCTCTCGAATGGTTCGCACAAAACCGTCTGCTACGGTCTTCGTAAGGTTCAATGCAAACTTGGATTTCTGCGCCGCAATCATTACATCATGCACTTCCACAGAATCCGGATCATAGATGGCCTTGCGTGTAAGATCCTGGGAGCGATTATCCAGTTGCTCCACCTGTCCCAGGGCTTCCGTCAACGCATCGGAAAAATTGGTAACTACCTTGTTGGGATCCGACGGAGTGGATGCGATCTGCATATGTCGATCATTGCCCATCCGCATTTGCAGCGGATTCGTAGTCTGCGCCCCTACAGGTCGTGGTATCATTGATGAGGTTTGAATGCCGGTTGTGGAGAAGATATCCATTATCTTCAGCTTCGGTGGATGACCGGATTCACATTAGAACTTTTTTATGTCTCTTATGGATCCGGGGTTCGCGCATCGCTTTTGGACCCGGCCGGAAAAGCTCCCGACCATAAAAGCGGCTAACTCTAGAGGTGATACAGTCGAAGATGCTACAGACCGCATGCCCGGGAAACGCGACGTACGGCCATTTCCGACATTGCCTGAGCGGCCAGAGATGCCACGGTTGGCAATGTCTACAAGCGCTACGAGAATCCAGCAGTGTCTCAAAGACAGCGTGTCTGGAGATTCTATGAGCGGCTATGTCCGCAGGTTATTAGAGTCACCTTGCCCTGAGATTCTAGCGATGGTAGGAGCGAAGTATAATGTCCAAATCAGGCTCGCCCCAGTTCCAGGGCTTTCTGAAACATCTGCTTGCTTCCCGAAATTACCTGAGCGTTGGCTTCATAGGATCTGGATGCAGTAATCATGTCGGTCATCTCAGTTACTACATTTACGTTGGGATATTCTACGTAGCCCTTCTTGGGCCCTATCTTGATGGAATCTGGATGAGAAGGGTCGTACACCATACGAAGAGGACTCATGTCCTTTACGATTCTGGAAACCTTAACGCCCCGTCCCATTCCTGTTTCCAGGCCATTGGGTACAATAGGAGCTCTCCAGGTATTTCGAAGGTTGATAGGAGTCATGACCACCTGGTCACGACGGAAGGGGCCGTCTCCAGATGCATTCCTGGTAGTATTGATGTTTGCGATGTTGTTGGATATTACATCCAGCTTGAGCCTTTGTGCGCTCAATCCTGAAGCTGCAATATCCATTGATGTGAACATTCCCATAATCCGTGTCCTGTAATTCTATCTCTGTTTCGTCCGTCTGAGCTCAAAATTGTGATCAACTTTTTTTAATCATTCGAATCGTATTAGTCCGGTCTCAAACTGAGTTCGTAGTTCGTGAGAACTACGCCATCCTTATAAAGGAATTCCATTTACCAAACGTTGAGCCGATGCGATCAATCATCATTGTATACTGCATCTGATTCTTCACCAGGTTCATAACTTCCTGCTCGATATCTACATTATTGCCATCGTTTCTCATGGTGCTCAAATAATCGGTATGCACCGCCGGCCCTACTTTCCTGTAATCCAGGGGCTCTCTTCTGGCCACATGGCCTGGCTGATTTGTTTGCAGTGAAGGCTCTTCTCGGGCCGCCCTTTCGGAGTCCAGAGCTCGCTTTAGATTCATTTCAAAAGAAACCTCGGAGCGTTTAAATCCCGGTACATCCACGTTGGCGATGTTGTTTGCGATGATTTCCCTTCGCACGGTGGAGGTCTTGAGTCCGGCCTCCAGCATATCCATGGTTCTACTCTGAAACATATCTATTTTCTGAATCGGCAATACATCAGGATCAATTAGCGATTTATTTGGCCCCGGAAAAGTAGGATGGTAATTCCGGGCAGATTTGCGTGCTGGAAAGCATCATTCCGGCTACCTGCCTGTCCCGGTGCAGACCGTCCGAAGATACAGGAAAAGCTTCCGGAAATACCTTACAATAATCCGGTAACCTCACCGGGAATACAGAGAGTCCAATTACTAAAAAACTCCTTTCCGATTTAGCCGACCCTGCGTACCTGAGAGAATGCAAATGAACAGATTTCTGCCATTACTACTTATTGCTGGCTTCTTCTACTGTAGCTCCGGCCAACCCACAGGCCCGGACTCCATGCCTCCTGTTGCGGAAGCGTCAGAGCCCACCCGGGACTGGCTGTATGGAACCTGGACCATGGACAAAGAAAGAACGGTCCGAAGGATGCTTGAGTTAAACGGACAGAACTTTGATAGCTATACCCCCGATGAACGACAGGCCATTATGACTCAGTTTAATCTGGATCTGGAAGTCTCTCTGGGGCCGGAAAGATGGAGTGCCATATTCCGTGAAGGGACCAGAACCAACAAAGGAAATGGAACTTTAACTTACGATGAAACAGGATCTATGATTGTAGTTTCCATGAAAGAGGTTCTGGAAGATGGAAAGGTAAAAGTGGACAAACTGGAGATTCATAAGCTGGGCCCGGATGTGCTTCGCATGAGATTTATGGAAGAAGTGGAAGATGTATCCTTCATTCTTACCAGACAGTAAACGATAGCCTGTAGCCCCCTGCAGGGGACGACAATCCTTCCGTCGCCTCCGTCGGTGGCCCCGGGCCCTGCCCCATTGGTATTCCTTCAGAGGTCTTGCATCATCTCAAGCATGACTTCTGCTGCCGGGCTCCGCTGGCATCCGCAGATCCTTTCGAAGGTTTCTTCTCTGCTGGCGTGCCGACCCCCAAATTTTCCTTTTCCTGATAAGCCACCACTCTCTATTAAGAATATGCATCTTTCCCGAACGTTGTGGCTGGCCTGCCTTCCGCTGATCGGCACGCTGGCCTGCATTGAACCGCAGGTCATTCAGAACTATCCAGACTATCAGCCACAGCACCGAATTGCAATTATTCGCAAATCAGGCTTCACCGTGGCGGTTTCTGAAAGCCAGCGATGGGGAGATACGCTTCAGCTAACTCCAGGCCGCTATCTGCTGGAATTTCGTGAGAAGTATACCGGTATCAAGGGGGCAGCCATATGCCAGGTGGAACCCGGCGGGATCTATGAAATCGAAATCGTTCGGAAACGCTACTTGGAAATGAGCGGTCGCTATGTATATGAAGGCAAATGCAATCGGCTTAACGAGCCAGCCGAGCCAGGTCAGTATGAATTTCCAGAAGATCAGGATAAGAAGGAGCCAGATGCAGAGAACCCGCTTCCAGACAAACAAAATGAGCGAAGAAGTGAGGATTCCGAAGTAAGACCTCTGGCTCCCGAAGAGGAAGACATTACTTCCGATGATCCGGTCTTGAATCCATATAAAGAACCGGAAAAAGAGGAATCGGCCGACCAGGACAGGTCACAACCAGATACAAGACGCAAAAGCGAAAGCGACGATTCGCAACCAGATGCCAACGGCGAATCCGAAAGCGATACGGATTCTAGAAACAAATCCGATGGCGAACTGGACAAGAATAATCCGGACGGGGATTCTGAATTCCAGGCCCGGCTTGCATGAAAATAGCTTTAAAGTACATCGTTCTACCTTTGCTGGCCCTCTTTCTATTGACCGAGGCTTTTTTGCGAAGAAGTCCAACCATCAGCTCCAGCGTTCAAGAAAGGCGAATGCACTGCATGGATCGCACAGGCCTGGTATTTCTATGTAAGAACCAGAGCCGAAAGCTTCAAGGCCCCGGGAACGGAAACTGGACTCTGACCACAAATCGTTACGGAGAAAGAATTACCCATCCCCTGGAACTGGCTCCGGACTCTCCTCTATCGGAAAGCAATCCCACAGTAAAGGAAGTGTGGGTCATCGGGGATTCCATTGCCATGGGGTATTTGCTATCAGATCCTTACAGTCCTCCCTATTTGCTTTCGCAGCTCACCGGAATACGAACCAGAAACCTGGGTGTGGACTCTCTGGGGACACAGGGGATTCGCATCCGCCTGGAGAATGCTCTGGAATACAGGGCCATTGTTCCAGACCATATCTTCTGGATCTACAATGTGTCCGATTATGTGGATGACTATCGAGAAGAGAAATTGCTAAACAATGCTCTGTATCGCATGGCCTATCGAGTCCATTTCAATCTGGCCAAAGCTTCCTATCTTTATGCTTTAACTAGAATTCAGCCCCAGGTTACTATATCAGACTCCGTGTATCCGGAAGATACGGAAGATGCCACTCAGAGCCAGGAAGTGCCGGAGAACCATCCTACCATCCAGCTATTGCGACAATTTGCCCAATTCATCAAGGAAAAGGAACTTCCCGTTACGGTGCTATTTTATCCGGGTATGCTTCCTTCGGGCAAGCCCGATCTACAGGATCCATATAAGAAGAAAAGCATGGAGATCCTGAAAGAGGAAGGCATCGAAGTAATGGATTTATCCAGCGAATTTCTGGAAAACGATAACATGTATATTCCAGGAAACGGGCATCCTACAGAGCGAGCAGCTTCCCTGTTTGCCTCTGCAATGGCCGGAAAGCTTGCACTGAGACATCCCGCACATTTTGATCAGAACCTGGGTAAGGCAGTGTTCTGGCCCGGCCTCTAGAATATATTAGATAGAGTTAAGATAAGTGGAACCGGATCATAGTAGGAGCAGGCTCTATTTTTTAGAGAGAGTTAGGATAAGTGGAGCCGGATCCCAGGAGGAGCTGACTCTAGATTGTATTAGAGAGAATTAATAGAATTGGGAAGCGCCCCCTACCAGAATGGGCCACTGATGATCGGAGTGCAAGGTTAGTCATCCCTGATGTGTTCTTCCTCTTCTACAGCATCCATCTCTTCCAGGATTTCCTGCTTCTTTTCCAGTCGCATCAACGTCCGGGCAAGCATTTCGCCAATGTAATGATCGGGTGTGACGATTCCATCGGCCCCTGCTTCTCTCAGTTTTTGTGCACGCGCAGAGTCATCCGCCGTAGCAAGTATTGCCGCTTCCGGAGCCAGGCTTCTACAGAGAGTTACCAGCCGAAGATTACTGGTTCCTTTTAGCAGCAGATCAGGAATCGTAATAAAAATGACTCGTGCCCTCTGCAAACCAATGTGTTCCAGAGTGGAGCGATCGCTCAAGTCACCAAAGACTCCCTGCACCGGATAATGCTGTAACTGCCTTAGAATCTCTGGATTGAAATCCACAACGGTCACTTTTTCCAGAAGCTCCGGCCGATGATCCATCAATGAGGTAACCATGGATTGCGCCCCCCGGTGGTACCCCAGAATAAAGATACTCCGCCCGGGAAGATGCACCTCTTCTTCCGTTTCCGGTGCACCGGTTGTGCCGCCTTCGCTCAAGATCTCCTTTCGCATTCTGCGCTTTGCATTCCATTTATGGAACATACCATAGATCTTATGGTTATACTTGATGCTGTAGGCGCTGAGAATAGAAGTTAGCACCATGCCGTAGAGCAAAGCAGACATCATATTTCGATCGATATGCTCCAGGCTCAACCCTACGGCCGCGATCACCAGTGAAAATTCGCTGAACTGAGTTAGATTGATACTGCTTAGAAAACCAGTGCGGCTGGATCCACCGCCCAGCCTTACCAGGGGATAGACAATTAGCGGACGCGAAAGAAACAGAAAGATTACCAGAAGAAGCAGGTACATCATGCTTCCCATCTCTGGCATGGGAATTTTCATACCCAGAGATACAAAGAACAATGTAAGAAACACATCCCTTAATGGCAGAACCCGGGCCGTAACATGCAAACTGTAGGGATAGTTTGCAATGGCCAGACCTGCGATCAAAGCCCCCATTTCCACAGAAAGATCCATGGCTCCGGCCAATCCGGACATGGTCACGGCCCAGCCAATGGCTGTGGAAACCACCATCTCCGGGCTGCGATCCAGCCGTGCGAAGATCCAGCGAAGAATGTATTTGCTAAACAGAAAACCGGCCACGGTAAGCACAGTAGTGAGAATTAACGATCGGAATACAGGCCAGAAGCCAGGAGCACTGAGAGATGGCTGCAGAGCCAGGATAATGATGGCCCATACATCCTGAAAAATTAATATTCCCAGAGATACTCGTCCATGAAGCGAATCCAGTTCGTATTTGTCGTACAGGGATTTAACAACAATGGCAGTGGAGCTCAGCGAACCGAAGATGGCCAGATAGAGAACTCGATTATCCTGCAGAGCCAGTCCGGTGGCAAGAGAGAAAAAGACCAGCCCCAGGGCCACACTGACAGCAAACTGCCCCAGGCCCGTGGTGAGCAGCAGCTTACCGCTTCGCAGAATCATGTTCGGGTTGATTTCCAGCCCAATAATGAACAGTAAAAGGATCAGTCCGATTTCGGAGATTAGATCGATGTGTTCTGGATCCTTTACCAGCTGCGGGCCTATCTCCGGTCCGATGATGATACCGGCCAGAAGATAAGCCACAATGAGAGGCTGGCCCGCCCTGTAGGCAAGAATACCGATAATGGAGGCCACAACAATGGCCAGACCAATGTCTGCCAGAAATGCATGCATGATTAGAACTGGAAGTATATAAACTGCTGACTGACAGTAACGCTGTAAAGAATGAAAGCGATACCCAGCACAGCCCCGATTACTGAAATCTGCAGAAGCGGAGACTGCACAGACGGATGGTTTTCCAGCCAGCCTGGCTTATACACCTGGATCGCTTCAATGAGGAAAAGTACCGCAGCCAGACCCACTATGCTTGCAGGAAAGATGGGAGAAATCCCATCCCGAAATGTAAACAGATTTGCAAAGATATAATTCCCTACAGATACAGATTCGCCCAGTTCAGGCACCGGCCGTGCGCGAAAGAATAAAACTGCGATTGTGAACACTGTGAATGTATATAATATTCGGATTGGATCCGGAATTCGATCAAAGGCCGACTTTATGGAGGCAAAGGAAAACAGATATCGTTCGCCGATCATAAATACACCGTGAATGCCGCCCCAGAGAAGGAAATTCCAGTCTGCTCCATGCCAGAGTCCACTGACAGCCATAACCATAAAGACGTTAATATAGGCCCGGGCCACTCCTACCCTGCTTCCTCCCAGAGGAATATAGAGATAATCCCGAAGCCAGCTGGAAAAGGAAATATGCCATCGCCTCCAGAACTCGGTCATACTGGTGGAGAAAAAGGGACGATCGAAGTTTTCCGGTACGCGAAAGCCAAGAATTCGGGCAGTTCCAATGGCAATGTCCGAATATCCGGAGAAGTCACAGTAAATCTGTATGGAATGCAGAATGATGGCAATCCACAGACTACCGGAGCTGTAATCCATGGGACTGGCATAGACCTGGTCCACGTAGGGCCCCAGCTGGTCTGCGATGAAGGTTTTCTTGAATACGCCCATAGTGAGGCGCTGCATACCCAGGCGGAAATCTTCCAGATTAAAAGTATGCCTGGTTTCGAATTGATCGATTAGATCCCTGGCACGAATAATAGGACCGGCCACTAACTGCGGAAAGAACCCCAGATAAAGTCCGAATCTATACCCGCTTTTGGGCTTCTCTATGACTTCTCTGTACTGATCCCAGGCAGCAGAGATTGCCTGTAGAGTGAAGAAGGAAATACCCATGGGAACAATGAATCCCACCGGCTCCATATACGCAGGATCGCAAACCTCATAGCCAGCAAAGGAATTCAATGCGCGAATGAAAAAGTCCAGATACTTAAATACGAATAGCAGGGACAGGTTTCCAATAATGGCCAGAGTCAGAAACGGAGTGGCAGATTTTCCCCTATCCTTCTGTCGCTGGATACCCACCATGCAGGCGTAAGTCCAGAAGATGGAAAACAATAGCAATGCAACAAAGGGAACCTTGAATACTGCGTAGAAGTAGATGCTACAGATAAAAAGCCAGATCCTCTGCCACCGGAGAGGAAGCTGGAAGTACACCAGAAATACAATTGGTGCGAAAATGAAGAAATGGACCGAGTTAAATAGCATTAACGATTCGGCTCCAGTTCTTCCGGCAGATGCTTCTTGATCGCATCAGCCGCCCATTTGTTTCCGATTTTCGTGAAATGGCCGTCTGCAGGGATAAAATGATCTACGATTAAATGATCGCGGCTACACATAGAGGAAGCCTCCGGCAGAAGCTGCATGACAGAAACACCTCGCTTTTCGAAGTAGTCAGAAGAGCGAATCGCATAGTTACCCAGGGGATGATACATTCCACGATTGGCGCAATAGATCTCTTCCACCTGGATAGGAATGATCACAGGAATTAACTTTACATTGTTCTTTTTAGCGTATTCAATCATTCGGTCGTAGGCTTTTTGCGTGAACTCGGGTAGCGGAGGGAGTTCCGAGACCGGTGGCGCTTCCGGCAAGCAACTCACTCCGGTGGGAATGGGCTCCGGGCACTGATTCACGGTTTCCGACTCCGGATTCATATAGTTACATCTATCACGCACGGGCCCGCGAAAGGAGGAGACTGTGTAGTTAAGAGTTCTGGAAAGATCCACCAGCGGACTCTCCCGGCCGGCCTGGTCCTGATCACCCTGAGCCTGCGCGCTCGAATCGGAACCATTATTGTTTCCGGGCGGCGGCTCCGGACTCATAAAACCAGCTTCTATAAGTTCGGCTTTAATGCTTTCCGTTGTGATACTTCGCTTGATCAGCAAATTCTCGTAGGCCAGCTTGGCGGCCTGCAAAGCATAGGAATACCTGGTGAGTTCAAATTGAATGCGAAAGCTCAGCTTGTAAGCCGGATCGTTCATACGCCGGGCATCTTTTACATCGTCCGGCTCCACTCCCTGTCGCGCCAGCTCCTCCGGAACTTCAAAGTCATTGGGAGAAATAACGAACATCACAGCCTCTACGTTATCCAGGCGAGGCACCATGTCTTCCATGCGAAGAGCTGAACCCATGGAGCCAAAGGCATCCACGCCGATGTTCATAAATTGATAGTTCTTTTGAAACTGCCCGGATTCCGAATACTGATTCAAGAGATTGCAGAATGTTTCATGATCCGAAACCCCGAAGCCCATAACCAGACTATCTCCAAGACATAGAATCTTGGAACGGCCGGGAATCGGCTCCGGGCTGCCACGCATTCCCAGTGAGTTGGTAGTAAAGCGGCCTTCCCAGAGACCGTCATGATGGCGGATGTAAAGATCTTCGTTTTCTGGTAGGGCTACAAAGTACTCTGGATGGTAAACATGCAGCAATTTGACCTTGCGATAATAATCCAGGGCCGGTGCCTGCATCCATCGCAGCAGGATTTCCACGAGAAGCGCCGCAATCAGCCCGGCCCCGAGAACAATCCCTGCTTTTCTCATAGAACGATTGGACTGAATGCTCTTTAGCTGTAAAGCACCTTCAGCCCCGGACAGGAACCAGAAGATCGGAAAGCCGATCCACCAGCTTATTTCTGTAATCGCTACCCGGATACTCTCTCAAGTATTTCATAAGTCTGTGGATTTCTTCTTCCATTTCCAGAGCCACAATTCTGCGAATTTCATGCTTTTCCATTCGCTCCATTACAAACTCGGTCATGGATTTTCCATTTTCCTCACCAGACCATCGCTTCTTCAGTTCCCTTCGATCGGAGGCCCCCAGCTTCTTCATTAGCTGAAGCAAAGGAAAAGTAATCAATCGCCGGTTTACATCCTGATAGAGACTTTTGCCTTCTTTCTTCGCATCCCCGAAATAATCCAGGAAATCATCTCGGATTTGAAACAGGCGTCCCATTCGAATACCAAAGTCTCTCAGCCTCTGGATTTCTTCAGGTGACTGGTTCTGCAGAATTCCAGCGGACTGACCCATGGCGCCAAAAAGACTGGCGGTTTTTCTGTGGATAATTTCTTCGTAGGTTTTTTCAGTCACAGATGGATTGGATTCCCAGCGCATCTGCAGAAGTTCACCCACAGTAAGATCTCGAATCACACCGGTAAACACAGGCAGCAATTCTACGCTCTTTTCCAGAGTGCTCAGATGCTCAAAGCCGCAGGCCAGAAGATAGTCACCAGCCAGAATGGTCGTCTTATTTCCTTCCAGGGTATGTACCGCAGGTCGTCCCCGCCTTTGTTGAGCTTCATCGATTACATCGTCATGAAGGAGGCTGGCTGCATGAATGAGCTCTCCGATGGCACCGGTGTCCACCCATCGGTCCGATTCATCTCCGAGCATCCTGAGCAAATAGCAGTGCAGAACCGGACGGATTCGTTTACCGCCGCTCTTTATGACGTGCTTTTTGACTTTTTTCAGTACGGTAAGGTCTTCGTGTATAATGGCATCAAGCTTCGCATCTATTTTGCGAAGCAGCATCGCTGACTTCATCAATCTGTAACCGCCTCATTTAGAGAGAAGGATTATGTTTCTCGAGAATGGCAAAATGTTCCCGTAGAGTTTTTTCAAGGGCGCGGTTTTTTGTCGATGAAAAATAGTTTATGAGATTCCGGTACATCCTCTTCAAGATGGTGATAGCAGGAGCTGTGCTCAAATAGCCGCTTTCTGGCTGAATTCCCTGTCGAATCAGGAAATGGTAGCATTCCTCTTCTGTAAGGTAGCTACCCTCATTGAAGGGATCCAGAAACAGCCTTAGATCCGGGCTGTCGTAGCGAACAATGAAATGACCTGGAAGATTCACCCCTTCCAGCGGTAGATCCACCCGGCGGGCTACCAGAATGGCCAGAACAGAAAGTGATACAGGGATGCCCTTACCACTGTCCAGTACAGAAGTGAGATAGGAGTTCTCAGGATTGTAGTAATCCTCTGTATTTCCCTTGAAGGACTTTTCCCGAAACAGGTATTCCCGAAAAAGATCAATGCGATCCATGGCATCATCCACCGACGCCAGCCGCTCCTTCAGAGGCTCGGCCAGCACATCCAGGGACTGGCGAAACTGCTTCGGCTCCATATCCGTGCGGCCATCCAGCCGGCTGATCAAGTATACGCCTGTTTCCAGGTCCAGGGTATTGGACTGCAGGGCCGTCTGAAGATCTCGGGTAAGCTTTCTTCGATTGAGAAAATCGCTGTGCCCTTCCCGCAGCCTCAGCCTGAGGGTGGCATCCTCAACATCATCAATGAAATTCTGGGGATGAGCTCCGAAAGGTATGGCTTCCAGGATATGATCAAGCAATACTTTTCGAGGCTCTGGCTCCGTGGTTTCTGCAAAGCAGGTTAGAAGCAGGCCGATTTCTCGGGTTTTCGCATGGCGGTCTTTTTCCATATTCGTAGGTATTCCTTTCAAATTTGGACGGGTTTTATATGTCTTTTTTTCCTGTCAGAAGCTTTCTGCGGCGGAAACCATAGAAAAGTAGCATAGCTGCAGCCAGAAGCGCAAGCAGGAAACCTATATAAAAGAAGGAAAGATCAAACCCACCGTCCACCCGGTAATTCACTACTGGAAGATAGAAAAGAATCAGAACCGAAAGAAAAAATCCCGGCCACAGGGAACGGACTTTGTTATGCGGTCCGTATATTCCGACTATATTCGGAGAATGCTGATGGTGCCAAAGCCCGGGCGCCAGGAGAAACCAGAGAAAATACCAGGGTTGCCAGCTACCCCGGTAAAGAAAGTAGCCTATCAGAAGATACAGAAACAGCGTCCGGAAAGGATGAGGGAATTGTCTGGAATGAGCCGATTGTGAAGCGGACCGCGAATCCTCCGCGGCATCGCCTCCTGAATCCGGATGCACATTTCCCGGCCCTTCGCCCTGGGCTTTTTTCTTTTCTCTACCAGGGCTTCTCCACTCTTCGGAGCTCGCGCTGCCCGAACGACCTGCAATGAACAATAGGCCTAACACAGCCCAGACCGGAAGCCATAGCATGCGAACCAGTCGGATGGCCTGGTCCGAGCTCAATCTACCTTCCTGGCTGAGCCATACCGCATCTGGCCTGTAAGATAGAAAATAATCCGAGTAGATCCTTGCCGTATAGAAAAAGCATTCCAGTTCCAGCGAGCTGCCTTCTGTAGTACTGAACCGCTTTAGATCCTGCCAGCTGCTTAGATGAAAAAGATCAAACAGAGTGAATGGCACCAGCAGAGCCAGCAGCAGAAGGATACCGGTCATTACCGGCAAGAACCATGAAATCCAGGCAGAGGCCATGAACCGGATTCTGGACCACCCAGGAAAAGACCGCGCGACCAGAGGTCCTGGCACCAATGCAAGCCCCACCAGGAGCGCCTCTGGCTTCATGGAGCAGGCCAGGGCCCAGACCAACCCTGCGAATATGCGGGAAATCGCCGACCCGCGGATCCATTTCAATGCCACCAGGCAAAGCAGGATGGCCGTTACATCCGAATGCCCGGAGTAAAATACAATCATCCAGAATGGATGCACAAAGAGAGTGATTAAAAGTCCCCTGGAAAACCCGGGTCGCTGGTTCACCGGGCTGGAACCAAAGTCTACTGATGACCGGAAAGACGAAGACGAAGACGAAGATGAAGACGATGATGATGAGGAGGAGGACGAGGACGAGGACGGAGATGTTGCGGAGGAAAAGAGGAGATAGGCCATCATCAAAAGAGAGCTGATTGCAAAAAGGCCGCGATATCCAGGGCCCAGAGCCCCCAAAAAAGCCAATAGCTGAGTTCCTGGAAAATAGATGGTGGCCAGATGGGAATGATTGGGCATCTGCCGCGGGCCATCTTGATCAATTAAATAATACTGTGAATCTGTGTGAATAAGGGCTCTATCGCAGGCAGGACCCAATTCGTTCGGACTCATGCAGTAAAGAGGCAGCCCGCGAACGATATAGTTGCCGTCCAGTTCATGACGAAGAGCATCGTCCGAGTAGAAAGAACTACCAGACCACAAAGTGGCCATCAGGCATAAAAAACCGGAGACCAGAATGAGATATCGCTTACGATCAGTGGAAAGAACGAAACGGGATACTACAGGAGAAAGCAGCCCCAGAAAGAAGAGTAGAATCAGGATGCCATGACCGCCCCATCGATAGAGCCACAGGGCGTCCTGGGCCAGATCGGAGCGGTACAGAAAATTACATAGAATCAATAAGCCCGCCGATGCAGCGGGCATTATAAGAGCGGCGAATCTAGCCGGCCAGGGCGCCCTGAATTTCGTCCAGAGCCTGCTTTGCCAGTTCATCGTTGGGAGCCTTACCATGCCATCCCGGTTCGTTTTCCATAAAGCTTACGCCTTTTCCCAGAATGGTATCGAATACAATCATCTGAGGACCTTCGTTGTATTTCAAGCTATCCTCAAAGGCACCTCGAATGGCTTTAATATCATGACCGTTTTCCCGACGGGTCTTCCAGCCAAAGGCGGCGAATTTCTTTTCCAGGTCTCCAAGATCCAGAACATCTTTCGTGTATCCATCAATCTGAATTCCGTTGTTATCCAGAAATGCGATGACCGGAGCTTTATGATGCACTGCTGCCTGAGCAGCTTCCCAGGTCATTCCTTCGCCGCATTCCCCATCGGACATGGCTACAAATACTCGGTAATCCTTGTTTTGCTGCCTGGCGCCCAGAGAGAGACCCACTGCGTTGGAAAGCCCCTGCCCCAGGGATCCGCTGGAGTTTTCTACGGAAGGCAGGTATCGCGTACTGGGATGCCCTTGAAGACGAGATCCCAGTTGTCTGAATTCCAGTAATTCTTCCACCGGAAAGTAACCGGAAAGTGCCATGGATGCATATCTTACCGCAGAAACGTGGCCGTTTGAGATAAGCAATCGATCACGCCCATCCCAGTCAGGCTCCTGCGGTCGATGCTTGAGTATATCGAAGAACAGTACGGCGTAGATATCGGCCAGTCCCAGAGGACCGCCCGGATGTCCACATCCAGCTGCATGCACCATGCGAATCACCTCGCGGCGAATATCGTTGGCTCTAGATTGAATTTCAGAATCGGTTAACTTACTGGCCATTGAATTTCTCTAATCTATTTTTTGCAGTGTGCCTGAATCACAGGTTCCTTATTTATTCGCTTCGAATCGCTTCTTAAAAAGCTCCCGCGGTCATGAACTCAGGGCGCCTTTATGATACCAGGGCCTCTTTCGGGTCTCCACGGAAGCAACGCCTCTCCGCTAATTGCAGTATACGAATCCTTACCGGGTAACGTCTTTTCAGATTGCTCTAGCTACCTGCCTCGAACATGAACAGTCCCGAAACATATACGATCAAATACAGCGGAATAAAAACATAGTGAAGAGCAATGTGAACTTTTCTTTTGCGCATCGCTCCTGTGGCAGCCATGGCCAGCATCAAAAGTGCAGCTACTACAGCGATTACCCGGTGCGTCAGAATCCAGTGGGACGCCACCGTCGGATGGAAACCGGCATTTTTCATATCGCCGCCTGCAAATGCATGCACAGCCACCACCAGGAGAACGGCCGTCACCAGGTTTGCAAGGACACCGAGCCCCATCCAGATTCGATGCACATTCATCTGCTTACGCTTCCAGTAGCCGGTAGCGAAAAAAAGGACTGACAGAGTCATTCCCGCGTTTACCAGATAATATACCATGCCTGCAGCTACCAGATCTATAGAAGAGCTTGTGAGGAAAACCTTTTTCCCGGGCTCTGCGTTGCTGCTTCTACTGCTCACTGGATGCCTGGGCAGCCCTTATCGCTCCTATTCGGATCTATTCAGCCGACATCCGGCCAATCGAGTAGAAAATTGGCAGGCCAGTCTTCAGGCCCGCACCCAGCAGAATGAACTTCCCCGGGACTTTATTCAGCCCGCCACAGAGTTGCCGCTTCAGTATGGCATCGATATGAATGCCCTGGATGAATTTGCCCCTCCCCGACCAGCCTATCCAGAGAAGCAGGAGCTGGAGGATATGCATAACCAGCTCAAACTGGTGCTCAGAAGCCAGCCTGAACTGAAACGATTTCTCATCAAGAGAGTGGCCGGAATCTATCTAGTGCATGATCTGGGAAGTAGCGGACTCACCGGTTTTATCTACGACTCCTCCGGAGATGCAGTGGCTGGATTCATTTTGCTGGACCTGGATAGGATTCAGATGAGCGCAGAGGATATGATCAATCTGCGAGAGAAAAGCATTATTCAGAATGCAAATGAGCTGCCTGCTTTCTGGGGCTATCGCCTGAGTTGCGGAGGGCTACCATGCCCGGGCACCGTTTCCGGTGCCATCTATCTGCTTTTCCATGAATCGGCGCATATCGCAACGGAGGTATATGGCCTTCTGCCCAGCCTTCGAACAACACCGGAGGATTATCGCGCATCCCGCGGCGAACTTCCATCCCCATTCAATCGATTCTGGCAGGATCCCTGGAATAGCAAATTCCAGTATCCGTTCGCGGGTAAGCTTCGATTTTATTCAAGCAATCCAGAACTATCCAGGGAGCAGCATTCCAGAGGTGTAGACCGAGCTATGCAGGATGGCTTTCCCGGACTCTATGCAACAGTAGATGCATGGGAACATGCAGCGGAAGTAGTGGCCTATTCCATGCTCCGACGCCAGCTGGAATTCAGACGGAGCGCAGACAGTCGAAGGGTACTTGACCTGAACTCGGTTCCCGGATACGCAAGGTTTATTCAAAGCTTAAAAGAAAAGATGCGAAAGGATCCGGGCCTTCAGCCTGACCCCGGCGATGTATCGAATTAAACATGAAGCCCATCCGGCTGACCCGGATGGGCAATTGTAGAAGGGTTTCATGAATACGCAGGGTACAATAATGAATAAGAAAATAGGGCCAATATCGCACGGTGCGAACAAGGCCTTTGCCAGCGGCCACAGTCTTTTCCTTGCTGGATTTCTCCGCTCTACAGGAGCACAGATTCTACTGGCATTCATTCTGGCTCTGCTTTTGGTTCAGTGCTCCGAAGAGTATTCCGATGTGGATGAGCCCTATAACCTGTACTCCTATTTTTTGATTACGGACAGTCAGAACTTTTGCAGACTCACCACCAATTACACAAGAGCCAATCCCGGGGATTCTTTCAGTGGATTGACGGATTATCGCTGCTTTCTATTTCAAAACGATTCAAGTCTTACGATTCAGATGACTACTGCTCCGAATTCCGGAGAGTACCGGGCCTGGGTGGACTACTATTACATTAGCGGATCAGGACAGGACTCGTTTAGATCCATTTCCAGTGCCTATCAAGAAGCCTGGGTCTATACGGCCTGCCCAACCTGTCCTTCTTATTCCGTGGATTTTTGAATATAGCGCACCGGGATGGTGGATTCGTTGCGCTGTAATAACAGATTCCGTCCTGGAGATTTATTGCTGGAGAGATTGAGGCAGAGCCGGTGATGGGTATCCGGACGGAAAGTCTTCTTGAGCTGAACGATTTCAGGAATCAGACTTCCTCTTCGCTTCGAGTGGATCCCAGAAGTTCATCCGGAATGTCTTCCAGGGTTTCGCCTATCTGAACGCTGAGTCGATTTCCGATTCTACCGGGCACGCATTTAAACTTCTTTCGATCGCCAATCTTGATGGTCATATCCGAACTGATGTGAGTATTTCCCAGCTTTACGGCATCCCCTACTTTCAGGCTGACAATATCCTGTAAAGGCAGCTCGATTTCCCCTACTTCGCACTTGAGTGGGATTTCTACCTGGTCCAGTCGCTCCTGGATAATGGATCGGTTTTCATCGGTATCTCCTTTTCGAATGGAAGAATACCAGTACTGGGCAGAAAGCTTGGAAATGATGGGCTCGATAGTTATGTAAGGAATACAGAGGTTGGTCATACCTTCCACGTCCCCAACTTTGGTTTCCAGGGTAATCAATACCACCATGTCATTGGGAGGCACAATCTGAGCAAACTGCGGATTGGTTTCGATAGTTCCCAGGCGCGGCCGAAGATCCAGCACGGTAGACCAGGCTTCCCTGAGGTTCCCCAGGATTCGAACGATAATACCTTCCATTACAGAAAGCTCGATGTCAGAAAGCTCTCTTTGAATCTTGGTGGGCTCTCCCGGACCTCCAAACAGTCGGTCGATGATGGTAAACGTAATACTGGGATCAATTTCCAGAACAGCGGATCCACGCAGTGGATCCATATTAATTACAGCCAGGGTAGTGGGATTGGGAATCGAACGAATAAACTCTTCGTAGGTAAGCTGATCCACCGATCCAACGTGCACACCTACCAGGGCTCGCAGCTGAGCGGACAATGCAGTGGTGGTGAGACGGGCAAACGTTTCATGCATCATCTGCAGGGTACGAATCTGGTCTTTGGAGAATTTATCCGGACGTCGAAAGTCGTAGATCTTGACTTTCTTCTGTTCACCGGCCGGGGAATACTCTTCCGGGTCCACCTCTCCCGAGGAGATGGCAGATAACAGGGCATCGATTTCGTCCTGGGAAAGTATTTCTGTCATAGTACCCTTGCCACCACGTGTATTATCTTCCAGAAGCCTTCGCGCTCCGAACGCTCCAGCGTGTATGTGTATTCGTACGCCACCCGGTATCCGCCAGACATTCTCAGAGCTTCTACAGTAACCTCTGCTCGATCTGCCACTTCCGTGCGGCGAGTGCCGGTAATCTTGAATCTTCGCAGTCGATCCGTTGGATCCGCCGTCAGATAACGGGAGAATTCCTGGAGAATGCGCCGCCTGTCCGGAGGTGCAGCGGATGCGTATCTACCCGAAAACCGGTCGTAGGATGTAATATAGCGCCCTAGATCCAGATATTTCAAATAGTTTTTCCAGTTTCTTCGCATCTCTGCAGAAAGGAAAAGATACACCGTTTCTTCCGGAGAAAGACCGGCCTGTTCTTCTTCCAGCTCCGGACGATCGAACATGTATTTGCTCTTTCGATCGTTTATATGAAGCTCCACGGAATCCCTGGATCTTAGAAATACATTATGCCTTGCATCGGGAAAGAAATAACCGGTAATTCTATAGGTCTGCCCTGGCTTAAAATCGTAGTAGTTCGAAAGATCGATGGTCTTTTCAAAGGATTCCCCGGGCTGCAGAATGATTTCCCGAACGTGCTGACCGGACAGATTGACTACAGCTTTTCGTTCCATATCCCGCCCGGAATCCTGGTAGCTCACCGGCCGCAGTTCATAACCACTGGAATCCAGCACTTCGAACTGATAGGTCTTTTCTGCTGGCTCAAACGGATAGATGCGAATGGTCTGATACCCGGAATTCTTGATCTGGAACTTCAGTACGATGGATTTGCCAGGTTCGAAGCGATAGTGTTCTACATGTAAATCCACGGTGGTATAGCGACGCACCGTATTTATGGATTCATCGCCTCTGGCATTGGTGGTTCTTTCAGCAAAAACAGAACTGGAGGCCATTAGAATGGCACTGAGCAATATGGCTGCGGCTGCAACCAAACGGAAAGCGGCCCGGATGGATGGGGCGTTTAAACCGATCTGTGCGGATTGAATATTTCTGGATCTGGGTAACATAATCCGTACCGTCAGGAACAATATCGGACATATTCCCGGAAACAAAAACGGTTTTCAGTGCCATCGGGCAGGTTATGGCAAGTTATCCAGGGCTATGCCTGGCTTAAAAGTCGCAGGAAACCTGGTCTCAAGGCTTCACGATGCCAGAGTAGAATCCGCGGTAGCGACCTCGAATCCTGTTGGATGCTCTTCCCAGCGTGCAATACCCTTGAGAGTGGCCTGGGTGCAGGATTGAATTTCCACATGAACAAGCTGCCCTCGATAGGATTCCAGATCCTGGATACCGGTGCCCTCGGGTGCAGGAAATACCACAACCTTGCCTGAATCTGTGCGGCCCATCCAGTCCGATGTAGAGCGTTTGCTGGTTCCTTCAATAAGAACTTCGTGAACCTTGCCTACTTCCTGGCGATTCTTTTGGGCACCCAGGGATGTTTGAAGAGAGATCAACCGGCTCAATCGGTCCAGTTTCACATCTTCTGGCACGTCATCTGCAAATTTCTTTCTGGCCAGGGTATGTTCTCTCTCAGAGTACTTGAACATATAGGCCATATCGAACTGACATTGCTCTACCACTTCCAGGGTTTCTTGAAACTGCTCTTCGGTTTCTCCCGGAAAGCCAACGATAATGTCAGTCGTAAGACCTACATCAGGCATTAATTCGCGAATCTGGCCTACCAGAGTGAGGAAGGATTCTCGACTGTAATCTCGATTCATGCGATTCAGAACATCCGTGGAGCCGGCCTGTAATGGAAGATGAATATGATTGCAAAATCTCTTTTCTTCTGCCATGAGCTCCAGTAGATGCAGAGGAAAATCGTGGGGATGGGGTGAAGTAAAGCGGATGCGCTTGATTTCTGTTTCATCAAGAATTCTGCGAACCAGACCTGCGAAGTCCAGGCCATCGTCCATCTTATAGGAATTTACATTCTGGCCCAGCAAGGTCACTTCTGCAACATTGCGGTTCTTTACCAGGTTCTGAACTTCCTGAACAATACTATCCGGATTACGGCTGCGCTCGCGCCCGCGAGTAAAGGGAACCACACAGAAGCTGCAGAAATTATCGCAGCCCCTCATAATAGTAACAAAGGCCAGACAACCGGATACTACTTCAGGCTCGATTTCTTCGTAGGTCTCGCTGGAAGAAAGCCTGGCCAGGGTGGCCCCGCCTTTTCCGGTGCGAATATCTTCCACCAGTTGAGGCAGATCCCGGTAATTATCCGGTCCCAGGACCAGATCCACCGGTAAACCCATGCCATGTAAGTCCTCTCCCAGATTCTGTGCCATGCAACCCAGAACGCCAATCACCAGCCCCGGATTCTTTCGCTTCAGATGATTCAGGGATTGCAGTCGTCCATACACCCGCTCATGGGCTTTTTCTCGAATGGCGCAGGTATTGAGCAGGATTACATCTGCATCCGACTCGCTCTGAACCGTGCTGTACCCTCGATCGCCAAACAATCGCTTCACGATGCCAGAATCGTATTCATTCATCTGACATCCGTAGGTTTCGACAAACAGTCGATTGGCTGATGTAGACCCGTCCTTCATTCCAGTGCCAGACTCGAAATCTGGGCTGTGGCGTCCAGTGCAGAAATGCGTCCCATAAAACCATTGTCCCGGTAGAGAGCCTTCCGGCAACGCACGAATGGCCGAATTACCGGCACACTGCAAGCAGCGCCCAGCATCCTGGACAAAGTTGAGTCCAGTGAGATGCGCCGGGTCTGAAAAATACCGCGGGTGCACCCTCCTACCCCGCGGCAAAGCACCTGTTTGCGCACCGCCCTGGCAATGGAAAAGATTGCTCCGGGGAAGTAATGGACAGGGCAAAAGCAGAGTCCGGTGTAAGGTATGCAAGAAGGCAAACGAAAAGTACTGATGCTGTTGTTTCCCCGGGTCACCATCCTGGATTTCATCGCTCCTTACGATGTATTTCGATACGTTCCGAACTGGGAAGTTCATGTAGCGGGCCCAACAAAAGGGCTGATCCAGGCAGAAGGAGGCCTGGGTCTGGAAGTACCGGATTTGCTACAGGATCATGAATCGGCAGATATTCTATTTATTCCAGGGGGTGCAGGAATCAACGCCATGCTGGAAGATGTAGAATTCTTGAATCAACTGCGGACCGTTGGAGATAATACAAAGTATGTGACTTCTGTATGCACGGGCAGCTTGCTTCTGGCAGCAGCCGGTCTACTGGCAGGCTACAGTGCTACAACGCACTGGCGAAGCCTGCCATTGCTGCAGGAACTGGGGGTTGAGACCAGGGATGAAAGAGTTGTAATGGATAGAAACCGGATCACCGCCGGCGGAATAACGTCGGGTATGGACTTTGCTCTGGAGCTGGTCAAGCAACTGGAAGGTCCGGAAGTGGCCTCCCGTTTAGAGCTCTGGCTACAATACGATCCAGCTCCACCAATGAAAACCGGTCATCCGAATCTGGCGGATCCAGCGATGGTTGCCCGACTGAAAGAGGATACTCAGAATGGCTTCGATATCAGAAGGAACATCCTGGAGCAACTGAAGGAAAAAGCCCCCTGGCTGGGAAAGAACAGAGAATCTTCTTAAAAGGGTGGCCGGAAAAAGCGGGAATTCTCTTCCTGGTAAGCAGCAATCCTCAAATCTCCTGGCAGCCTATAAATATGTCCGAAAAAAAGAAACGGCCAAGAATCGATCGAAATCTTTCTGAAGAAGAGATTCAATACTACTACACTTTGCTGGACGAAAGCATCACCGACTATGACTGCGGTGATCTATGCAAGGATGCCAATGGCGGTGTCCCCTACTGTTGTCAGTCCCAGCATGCAGTTCCCCTTCTTTACAAGAATGAATACAAGCATCTTCGCAACGTCGGAGATCTCTGGCATGAATGGAGACCGGTGGACGCAGACGACAAGAAGCTCAAAGAAACGGAAGGCGATGATCAAATCTTCTGTGAATGCAAAGGTGTACAGCACTGCATTCGAGATCAACGATCCATCAGTTGCCGCACCTTTCCACTGGAGCCCTATCTGGATCGCCGCGGCGTACTGGTAGGACTTACTTTCATCCGGGACTTTGTGGATAAAGATCCAGATACAGGCCGAATCAAGTGCCCACTTTCCAGAAAGAAGCAGGACATTCGACAGGACTTTATCGATTCCCACTTTATCTTCTGGGAAAAGCTGATGCTTCGTAAGGAAGATGAATACGAAACCTACCTGGAGACTTCCAAGTCCCTGAGACGGGAAAAAGCCAGAACCGGTCGAAGATTCGAAATTCTATATCCCACGCATCTGCTGAACTCAAAGACTGCGAAGCGATTCATCTACTGAGCTGAAAACAGAATTGGTCGGTTGGCCAACCCGGGAACTGATTTGATATCTGAAATTAGCGGTTCCGGAATCCAAATCGGTCCGGCCTATTTCTGATTTCTGATTTCCGGGACTTCCGGCTGGGGCCCGGTGAATCAATCCAGGCTTGCGGCTGGATGCACGAGCTGCATGGCTCTTTTCTGAGATTTGGTAAATAAGAAAGACTACGCGCCGGCCAGCGGCATGCCTCAACCCTTGGATTCTGAAAGGAAGCAGGCTCAGGCGCCGGCCATTACCGGATTGGTCTGCTTGATTTGATCCAGGATTTGATGGGCAATCTGCAGAGTTCTGACATCGCTTTCGCCAGCCACAATCGGTTCGCTTTCCCCTCGAATACAGGACAGAAAGTGCAGATGCTCCTGACGCAGCGGGTTATCCTTGTGAACAAAGATCTTTTCTACGAAGGATTCCTGTCGGTATTTCAATTCTTCCCGGGTCATCAAGTAGGCACTCTGGGCCCTTCTATGAATATCAATATCCTGGGTGGTAAAATCCAGCAGGATATAGGCTTTTTCCTGGGTGATTGTAAGGGTTCGGATCTTATTTTGAGTGGCCCGGCTGGCGATCAATGAAGCAACACATCCGCCGGGAAACTGCAATGTAGCCGCAGCCACATCTTCGTGATCACTGAAAGCCGGGGTTCCGGAGGAATGCACGGCTATGGGATCTTCATCTACAAGATTCAGAATGATATCCAGATCATGGATCATCAGATCAAGAACCACACCCACATCGGAAATACGAGGGCTGAAGGGAGCCAATCTACGAGACTCAATCAAAAAGGGGTTATCCACGACCTTTTTGAGTTCCAGCACGGCGCCGTTGAATCTCTCCACATGGCCAACCTGCATCATCAGATTCTTCGAGGCTGCAAGGCTTACCAGTTCGCGAGCCTGTTCCACAGTCTCGGTTATGGGCTTCTCCACCAGAACGTGGCGGCCTTTTTCCAGGGCCTTTTTGGCTACTTCGTAGTGAAAAGCGGTGGGAACTGCAATGACCACTGCATCGCTATGATCGATCAGATCATCGTAGGTTTCGAATGTGGGAACCTGAAATCGGCCGCCGATTTCTTCGCGGCGGGCCGGATCTGCATCGAAGATTCCTGCCAGCTCGTACTGATTGATGCCAGCTGCCACATTAACGTGGTACTGGCCCATATGACCTACACCTATGATTCCTACGCGGATCTTACCGGACATGACTCCAGGCTGGTCGGGGGCCAGGGGGGATCAATGAAAACTTGCCTTGATTTTAGAAAAAATGGAATCATTTTCGCCACTGGCTGCCAGCTCTTTGTCCAGCTCCTGCACAAGGTCCCTGGCTTTCTTGCTCAGCTTTTTGGGAGTTTTCACCAGAATCACAACGTGCTGATCTCCCTTGCCGTATCCGCCCATGTAAGGCATTCCCTTCCCTTTCAGGCGAAAGATCTGACCGCTTTCGGTTCCTGCAGGAATCTTCATTTTGACTTTCTTACCATCAATCGTAGGAACTTCGATTTCCCCACCCAGTATGGCCGTACTCACAGGAAGATTGGCCCGAATCACCAGATCGTTTCCTTCCCTTTCAAAGAGATCATGCTTCTGGATATGGGTGACCACATACAAGTCCCCGGCCGGTCCGCCATTTGGCCCGGCCTCCCCTTCGCCGGATACCTTGAGCCTGCTGCCGGTTTCTACTCCTGCTGGAATCTTGATGTGTAGAGTTCGACGCTTTTCTGTCACCCCGCTGCCATTACAGGTTCCGCAGGGATCTTTAATCATCTTTCCGCTTCCATTACACTGAGGACAGCTTGTTGTAACGCTGAAAAATCCCTGGGTTCGGCGCACCTGACCGCTTCCCTGACAGAGAGAACACATGGATGGTCTTGTTCCTTCCCGGGCTCCGGAACCACCGCATTTCTCGCAGCTTTCCAGTCTGGGAATCTCAACCTTGATTTCTTTTCCAGTGGATGCTTCCTCCAGGGTAATCTCTACGTTGTAGCGAAGATCATTTCCCCGGCGAAGGCCTCCCCTGCCGCGAAAACCTGCACCCTGAAAGCCTGCACCGCCACCAAAGAACTCGGAGAAAATATCTCCGATATCTCCGAAGATGTCGGAAAAATCTGTATAGGCCTTGTAACCGAATCCGCCAGGGCCACCGGCACCGGCTCCTACCCCTGCTTTTCCGAATCGGTCGTAGGCAGCTCGCTTTTCTTCATCGGAAAGAACCTCATAGGCCTCTGTGGCTTCCTTGAATTTCTCTTCTGCCTCTGGATTACCCCGGTTTTTGTCCGGATGGTATTGCACGGCCATCTTTCGATAGGCTTTCTTGATTTCTTCTGGAGTAGCTCCTTTCTGGATCCCCAGGATTTCGTAATAATCTCTATCTGACATAGCTTATACCTTATTATTGCTCTTCGCTCGGCTTCTCTTTCAGGTCTACATCCATATTTACAGGTCTGAACTCCTGTATTCCCCTTCGCTGGATTGTACCAGCCCTGAAATAAACCAGGCCTTCTTCGACCTTTCTCGAACCGTTCTGTCGTCCATGCGAATCCAGTCGCATAATTCAATCGGACCTCGATTCATTGAGATTCGGGCCGATTCGCCAATATATTTAATAATTGCATGATCCCGCAGGATCCTTAATCTCATTCTCCCTTCCAGGGAGACCGCTGACCAGATAGAAATCTGATCTGAAAGCAAGGAAGCCGCAGTCCTAAGACTGCGGCTATTCGCTTATTTCTTTTCGTCGTCCACAACTGTATAATCAGCGTCTACGACTCTTTCATCTGAAGAGCCTTCTTGCTGGCCTTCAGCTCCTGACTCGGCGCCGCCCTCCTGGGCCTGGCCGGCCTGGCTTGCTTCATAAAGCTTCTGGCCAAGTTCCATAGAGACTTTCTGGATTTCATCCCGAGCCGCTTTGATTTTCTCAAGGTCATCGGTTTCCAGAGCTTCTCTGGTTCTCTTGATCACATCTTCGGCCTGCTCTTTGTCAGCCGCCTCTACCTTATCGCCTGCATCGGAGATTGCTTTTTCCAGGCTGTAGGTCAGGGAATCCGCTTCGTTGCGAGCTTCCGCCGCTTCCCGGGCTTCCTTGTCCTTGCCAGCATTCTCTTCCGCTTCTTTCACCATCTTATTGATCTCATCTTCTGAAAGACCACTGGTTGTTTCTACGCGGATTTTTTGCTCTTTTCCGGTGCCCATATCTTTGGCAGATACGTGCACAATACCGTTTGCATCGATATCGAATGTTACTTCGATTTGAGGTACTCCCCTGGGAGCCGGCGGAATTCCCACCAGATCGAATCTGGCAAGGGTTCGGTTGTCCCGAGCCATTTCCCGCTCGCCCTGCTGAACGTGCACACTTACTGCCGTCTGATTGTCAGCAGCCGTTGAAAACACCTGGCTTTTCCTGGTCGGAATAGTGGTATTTCGCTCAATCAGCTTGGTAAACACACCGCCCAGGGTTTCTATACCTAGAGACAGAGGAGTTACATCCAGAAGCAGAACGTCGGATACTTCCCCGGCAAGAACGCCACCTTGAATAGCAGCACCCACGGCCACAACCTCATCCGGATTCACGGACTTGGACGGATCTCGACCAAAAATCTGTTTCACCAGAGCCTGCACGGCAGGAATTCGAGTGGATCCACCCACAAGAATTACCTCATCAATTTCAGAGGCGCTCAGGCCTGCATCCTTGATTGCGTTTTCGCAAGGACCTTTAGTGCGATCCACAAGCTTCTGAGTGAGTTGATCGAACTTGCTGCGGCTCAGAGTTAGATTCAGGTGTTTGGGACCGCTTTGATCGGCAGTCACAAACGGAATGTTAATCTGAGTCTGAGTAGTTCCGGAAAGTTCGATTTTAGCTTTTTCTGCCGCTTCTTTCAGACGCTGCAGGGCCATCTTGTCTTTTCCAAGATCTATACCGGATTCTTTTTTGAACTCTTCGGTAAGCCAGTCCATGATCGCTTCATCGAAATCATCGCCACCCAGGTGCGTATCACCGTTGGTGGATTTCACTTCGAATACACCGTCACCCAGCTCAAGAATAGAAACGTCGAATGTTCCACCACCAAGGTCAAACACCGCAACTTTCATGTTCTGATCTTTGCGATCCAGGCCATAGGCCAGGGCCGCTGCCGTGGGTTCGTTGATGATCCGTTCTACTTCCAGACCTGCAATTCGTCCTGCATCTCTGGTGGCCTGACGTTGCTCATCGTTAAAATAAGCAGGAACGGTAATTACCGCTTTGCTTACGGAATGACCCAGATAATCTTCTGCGGTCTGCTTCATTTTTTGCAGAGTAATGGCAGAAATCTCCTGAGGAGTATGCGAGCCAAACTCTGTTTCGATTTTGATTCCATCGCTTCCGGATCGAACTGCTTCGTAGGATACGTATTTTTGCTCATCTTTGATTTCAGAGAATCTACGTCCCATGAATCGTTTCACGGAGCGAATGGTGTTTTTGGAGTTGGTAATGGCCTGGTTCTTGGCGATCTGCCCTACCAGACGAGTGTCTTTATCCGTAAATGCTACAATGGATGGAGTGGTTCTTGCCCCTTCAGCGTTGGCAATCACCACCGGTTCTCCACCTTCCATCACGGCTACGCAGGAATTCGTTGTTCCCAGGTCAATACCTATGATTTTCTCTTTAGACATCTTTCACCTTCCTTTTTTTCCCATGGAATATTTCGTTTTAGTCAGGCTCCTGTATGCTCTCCTGAAGGCTCGGTGGCGCCTTCAGCGGAATGAGCACTGGCACCTTCCGGGGTGCCGCCTGCAGTCTTACCGGACCCGGCAGTAGCTTTCGCCACCTGAACACGGGCCGGCCGAATTACCTGTGGATTCCCTTCGTCGTTGTCGCGAATCCAGCCTTTCTCATATACTTGCTTCACTGTATCTACAGTGGCCGCCGGATCTTCTGCCAGATCCAGCGCCTCCATAAAATTAGGATCAAATGCATCGCCGGGTTCTACCACCGGCTTGATATTTTCCCGGGAGAGCACGGAAAGGAATTCGTTACGGATCATTTCTACGCCGGTAACAAAGTTCTGTACTTCGGGATTATCACTTTTACTTCTTAGCACCAATTCCAGGTTATCCAGTACCGGGATCAGCCCCTTTACAAAGTTCACCACTGCAAATACTCTGGACCGGGCCATTTCATCCTGCGTTCGCTTGCGATAATTTACGAACTCGGCTCTTTCGCGGGTCCATTGATCCTTCAGTTCCTGGACCTCTCTTCGGGCCTGCTCCAGAGGATCGTTCGAACCTTCGGCAGAATTGCCCTGCTCTGCCGTTTCGTCCACCTGGCCTTCTACCGGTTCAGAATGATCGTCTGGCTTACCAAACTCACCATGGTCCTGGTGCTGATTCTTTTCTTCTGTATTCATTGCTTCCTCTGATTGAACATTTATGCTCATGATTCTTTCATCATCCTGGTAATCTGATGATAGTAACTACTGCTATATTTCCTGTTCCATCGATTCATTTTCGCATCTTCCAAAATCTAAAATCCGAATCGGCTCTTAAAGCCTTAATTGCTCATCCTGGTCATCAGACCGGAAATTAGAATGCGCAAATATTCAATGGTGCGAATTGCATCTACATAGTTCATGCGATTGGGACCTACAATCCCCATGGCGCCAATGGTCTTCTCTCCCATTTTATAGCTGCCAGCCAGCACGGAAAGTCCGGCCAGTCGAGGTTCCTGATCGCCTTCGATACGAACCATTACATCGTCCAGCTCCACAGTCTGCTTGAAGATGCCATGAAACATATCTTTCGCTTCGTAGAGCTTGCCCAGGTCGCGAATCTTTTCCAGGTCCACCGAGCCATACTGATCGATCAGTCGATCCAGGCCGGAAATAAAGAATTCTTCTTTGCCCTTCACAGACTCAAAATGGGCATTCAGAATGCGCGAAAGCATCTGATAATAGCCACTGAGTTCCCTTTCGCCGGGTATTTCCAGACCCAGAAGATGCCTGTGCACTTCATCCAGGTCATGTCCCTTGAACTTCTCATTCAAGAACCTGGAGATCTGAAGCAGATAGTCCCGGGGAATCCGCTCCTCAACAAAAAGGGTCTTCGTATAAACCGTGCCGGAGCGAGTGGCGATCACTACCAGCACCTCATCCTGACCCATATCAATAAGTTCAATGTGCTTGAGCACCGCCCTTTCCGGGGCGGGCCCGATAATCACTCCTGCGAAGTTCGTCAGAGCAGATAGGATATTGGAGGTAACTTCCAGGATCTCGCGAATGGAAAACTCCCGTCGCAGATATTCCTTCTGAATGAACCTCTGCTTCTCTTCTGCGAAGTTGGCCGGAGGCAATCGGCCTGGCAGAGAGGCCACGTAAAAGCGATAGGCCTTTTCTGTGGGAACCCGGCCGGAGCTTCGATGGGGTCCATAGAGATATCCGTACTTTTCCAGATCGGAAAGAATGTGCCGAATGGATGCAGAGCTCAGCCCTACATCGTATCGGTCCACCAGGCCAAGACTACTAACCGGCTGGCCGCCTTCGATATAGGTATCCACTACCAGACGCAGAATATCTGCCTGGCGCGGACTCAAATCCTCGGCTTCAATGCCGTAGGCTTCTGGTTTTTCCTGCTTTCCTGCCATATCTTTAGCAATCAACCCCTTCGACTGCTAATCACCATCAAAGATGGGCAAAAATTGAAGCCCTGTCAATCAAAAATTAGCAATTGATAGGCCCATTTGCTTGTAATGCGACCAGGACCCGGCGGACATCTATCCTGAGCAAAGCATCGGAGCCCTATTAAGGAATGCGATTCACCATCTACTATGTCGATTCCCCGGCTACCAGTCCGGTGCAGAAGCTACCAGATCCGCCAGTCGGAGCTTATCGGTGGCTGGAAGACCGTCGGTGTAGATCATTACGGTTTTCATGTTCATCACCGCTCCTACAGCACCCAGGAGCCCCCCGGAAAGTGGATTTCGGTCATACACCGTAATGGCGGTACTCTGTCCCAGCGAGGCATCCACAAAGGCCACATCCTCAAGAAGCATTTGCGCTTCGTCGAATCGTCCAAAATAAGGGGAGTCAATGTAGGCGCGAATGGATGGACCGTCAGCCCGGAACTCCAGGGTGGAGCGGGCCTGAAAGGAGCGTAATGCAGCGTAGCCAATGCCTGCGAATATTAGTAGAGAGATGCCCAGTATCAAAAGCCATTTATAGCTGAATCCTCGGATCTTCCAGAGTAGAATACCAAAGTAAGAGGCGATGACAGGAAGCATCAATACGGGCCAGAATGCAGGATGGGCTCTGGTTTTCCACGTAAGCAGGCAACCTCCGTCAGGATCGCTCAACCCCTTGATGGCGGAGAATTCCATGGTGCATTGTGCCTCCGTTGGCAGCCCCGAAGCTACGGGACGAAGTGTTTGGGTGAGATCAATCTGCTTTTGCAAAGAGCCGGCCACCGGCCGATCCAGATGTTTGCGGGCCAGGTCCATGACTTCTTGCATCTTTTCCTCTGAGCCGGTTTCAAAGAGATGGATGGTGGACCCGGATTTTCGCACCAGTTCCAGGGTATAGGTATACTGAGTTCGGCCATCGTCATCGGTTTCTGAACTTGTATGAATGGCATAGGCTCGGAAATCCTGAAACGGGGCCCTGTAATCACTGCCGGTATCATCCGAAATAATCACGTTCTGTTCCTGCGAACGTAGCTCAATTCGCAGTCCCTCATGCAAAGAATGAGCTACAAAAGGAATGCCGAAAAAAGGAATGCTGAATAGAACGAAACCCAGATAGAAGGCTCGCTCATCGTTACTGCTGGCTTTGAACAGTGTGTAGTAGATGGCGCCCCCTGCTATCAGAGCCGGAACCAGAAGAATTAGAATCCAGGCCCACCAGGCCAGAGGCTCCTGAAAGAAAACTAAATTGCCCGATTCCACCTGGTAATCCATGGCAGGAAAGACTGATGCAGGGTCGGAATCTGACAAGGAAAACCGGAGGCAGTAAAGTTCAGAATTCGGTACTAATCGTCCAGATCTTCAATTCTGGTGATTCGCAGGTACTCCTGGCGGGCCACAATGGCCTCCTTTTCCTTACCCATCTGCTTCAATATAACTATCCGATTGTAGAGCGCATCTGTTCGAGTAAAGTCACTGCGAAAGGATCTTCGAAAAGAGTCCAGCGCCAGATCCGGTCGACCGGCGAACCAGTAGGCCACGCCCAGGTGAAAATGTCGCAAACCAGTGGCTGGAGAGCGCACCTCAATTCGCTCCTGCACTTCCACGGACTCTCGCAGTAGCTGGACGGCTCTTTTGAGATCCTCCTGGTAGCTGCCCTGGGTGCCGAATTCCGGGGCCGGTTCTCTGGGAGCGTCCGGATCCTGATAGATCAAGCTCAGTGCCAGTCTAAAACGGACATCATCGTTATAGGGCTGCAGCTCATAGGCCCTCTGAAAGTAATCCCTGGCCTCAGTGTATCGCGCCTGTTCAAAAGCCTCCAATCCCTGCTGACGAATCCTGTCGAATTTGGCATCAGCCCGGGCGGATTGCAGTGGCAGGATTATCAGAAAAGAAATGAGCAGGATGGCCGGGCGAATCCAGGGGCCCCTTTCTGAATGCCAGCCTGTGAAGGAATTCCTGAATAGACGACTGGCTCGGAGAAAGCCTGTCTGGCGCGGTGCTGAATCGGTATTGAGAACTGAACCGAATATCCAGGTACGCTCTCGGTTGGCAGATGACCTGGCTTCAGTTAGCGGCTTCCGGATCCAGTAAGAGCAACAGCGCATTGTTTTGCTTATCGGCCCGGTATTCCAGAGGATAACGCCTCAAATGAAGTCTAAAACCAAATTCCGCAGCCAGATTGTGCAGCCTTAGTTCAATGTTAGGAGCAGTCTTGCAGAGAAATAGAAATATCTGGGCCACTCCTGTGCGAATCCCCAGGATTCCAGGCTCGCCGGCAATAAGTTCCTGCATTCGGTCGAAGAATGCCTGTCTACCGGGATGCTCTCGCACGCCGTCTATCTGAACAATCCATCGCTCATCCGGATGGGAACGCCTCAGAAATTTACGGGTGGTACGAAAGGCCTTTTGCAGTATTCTACGATCTTCTGCAAAGGAATAGGTATGCACCATATCAAAAACCAGAGGTCGGATCAACTGTAGAAAGGTCTGAAGCCTGCTTGCATCCTCATCGGAGAATTCCCTCCTGTCCTGAGATTTGAAGAGAAAAACAACGATTACTGGATAGGGATTGTGTCCATCATGGAAAATGGCAATATGAGAATGCTTTTCCAGATCATCGCTGGAGAAGCGCTTTTTAAGATAGGGATCTCGGTCAGCAAACTCTTTTAGATTGAACTGTACCCAGTTTCCCGGTTCAATGTATCGATCCCTCACGGCGAAATGCAGGTTGGCCACTGTAGTATCGTCCAGGCCGGAATGGACGGCCGGCCGGAAACTATTTCCCATAGAATCCACTGGCTCCACAGCCACGGCATCTGCCTGGAATTGCTGCAACAGGGATTTTAAGAGAAAATCGAAGTCGTGGCTTTCCAGCACCGGCCTGGAATGCAGGGATACTGTATACCGAAATAACGGGCTTTCCGGAGGTTCTCCGGCCAGAGTGGCCAGAGATGGAATGGGATCATTGGCATCATGCCCCAGAACCTGGTCTCTGGCCGACCGAAAGTCCTGGTCAAAAATTCTGCCCCGAATGGCGGGCAAAACCGGGCCTTCTGTGGTATTGGGCTCCGATTCAGGCGCCCTGGCAGTCACCGACCCGGGACTGGAATCCGTTTTTCCCGTTGGTCTATGGGACCTATCCTTCCTATCTTTAATCAATGGAGAAGGATTCGAGCGAGAGCGTTCTTGCCGGGCCTGAAGCTCTTTCCATAGGGAAGCGTCGAAGTGGGATTGACTCATGACCTGATCTCAAGGGAAAATAGCGATTTATATAAAAGCAAGGGGATTTCCATTTTTTGCAAACATTGTAGAAAAAAACAGGACATAATGTAACTGGAGTTAAATGCTTCTGGAACAGGAGCCAGCTACGGATGAAATGAGCACTATCCACGATCGGGATCGGACTAGAAAGGAGTAGATTTGTCTTTTATTTATTTATTCATAGATGGGATTGGCCTGGGAGAACCCGGACCGGAAAATCCCTTCCATATACATTCCAGGACTCTGTTTCAGCATCTGGCTGGCAAGGAACCTGATGACCAAGTATCCAGACAATTCTTATGCATTCCGGCCGATGCGCATATGGGATTCTCTGGCCTTCCTCAATCCGCCACCGGACAGACCAGTCTCTGGACGGGAATGAATGGTCCTGCCTCCATGGGTCGCCATATGACCGGATTTCCAGGGCCCACTTTAATTAGAGTAATCCAGGAATACTCCATGATCAAGCGACTTACCGAGGGTGGCAAAAGCGCGGCGCTGCTGAATGGGTATTCCCAGGCATACCTGGATCGAATTGAGCGAAAGCCCAGACTTAGAAGTGCTTCTACTCATGTGCATCGAGTGTCCGGCCAGGAGCTATTTTTGCTGGAGGACGTAGCGGAAGGAAGAGCTCTGTATATGGATATCAATCATCAATTCCTGCATCGTTTTTATCCAGATTATGCACATCGACTTCCTCTGGCAGATCCAGTGGAACGAGGAAGACAGTATGTGAAAATCGCAAGAGATTACGATCTGGCGATATTCGAATACTTTCTCACGGATAAGGCTGGCCACAATCAATCCATGGAAGAAGCGGCCATGACCATTCAAATCCTGGAGCCTTTCATCGAAGGCATTCTGGAGGAAATGAATCCCCTGGAGGATACCCTGGTTATCAGTTCAGATCATGGAAACCTGGAAGATCTGAGCACCAAGACCCATACGAATAACCAGGTGCCGGTATTTCTGGCAGGAGCCCATGCAGAGGAAATGTCCAGAAAGATAAGCACTCTATATGACATCCCGCGGGCTATCTACGATGCAATGGGCTTTGACGCTGGCCTGCCCCATCCAGAGGCCATGGCAGCAACACCCGGCTAATGCAGGTCGTATATCCGATTCAGGAACTGATTTCAAGCGTAGCTGTAACAATTAGTATAACCCTTGCGCCATCGGAACACCTGGATGCGCTATCCTGGAAAATATAAGAATTTCTTTATTTTTTAACGGTTGTAGCTCCAATGGCCGAATGATTTCGCGATTCGGCCCAATGTTGCTGGTGCTTGGATTGGCTACCCCGCTTCTGGCTGACTCGGTAGAGCTGGAAATCGGAATGGGAACCAGCTATTACTCTCCCGGACTGAGTCGTATCCTGATCGAGGATCGGGCCTTTGAAGAAAATCTAACGCCACTTTCCTATTCTCTGCCCGGAAATCCTGAAACCACCACGAATGCAGCGCCCAGCGGATTTGGTCAGCTGGATTTATACTCCAATGATTTCCTGCTTTCCATATTCTTCAGAGGACACTATCCCACGACCAAAGCTTCCTATCAAAGGCCCACCCTGAACAGCATCGCCCTGGGTAACTACGACTTTGAGATTTCGGACCAAATCTTCGGTGTAGGGTTTAACCATATTTTCTATGCGATGAATGATCGGCTTAGAATCATTCCTTCCTATGGCTTTATGGGATATTCCCAGTACATGAAAATGCATGGAACGGTCATTTCCATCAGCAACTCTACTACTCCGGCCACCATCGGGCTTAGCCAGGAAAAGGCCGGCAATGCACGATCTTCGGCAAGCAGTATGTTTTTGGGACTGGGAGTGGAATACGATTGGAGCGAAACTATACGACTCAAAGGGCAGATTCGATACATGCCCCCTTCCCATGGCAGTTATGATATTACATCAGATTTCTATTCCCTTCAGATAGCTCCCACCGGGGGTGGTACAACACTCACTACTCTGGGATTGCAATTCCAGGAGGGGGGCGCTCGCCATGCAGTCCTGACTACGGATTTCAAAGTGCAGTATGCCATGAACGACTATGTGCAGCTGAACATGGGATTGAGCTACGAAAGGATCGCCAGTTATTACAAGCCCAAACCTACAATTGGTTACTACTCCACTTATTTGCAGGATGGTTCCGGCACCAGTCGGGGAGGTTTTATAGATAATGATCTGGAAATATTTAGCGATCCTGCGATCTACAGGCCACTGGGCCGCAATATGAGCACTCTGTATTTTTCCGTGACCTTTCGGACAGGGAGGGACAATATATGAAAATCCTGACCCGCTTTTTACTGACTGTTATTGTAGTGCCAGTCCTGAGTAGCTGCTTGAGCTTTTCTCTATTTCCCCTGGCACGAAGCATCAAAGTAAAAACAAGTCCGGAAGGGGCAAAAGTGGAGATATTCGATGAACGCGAATTGATCGATGACTTTACTACGCCCGGTCGCTTCTATCTGTTTCGCGATAGAAACCTGACCATGATTATTAGCAAACCAGGGTATCGCACCACCACAGAAGATATCCGATTCAGATACAGTCCGGTTCGTACGGGAGTGGCCACAGTTACAGGGCTGGGATGTTTGATGATGCCTACTGCCGTAGACTTTTTGACCGGAGCACTTCGGGTACCGGAAAAGCAAGTATTTTCGATTACTCTGGAACCTCTGCAGGAAGGCGAAGAAGAGATTCAGTTCGATGTACAGCTTCAGGAAGATAATTCGGTGCTGGTGTCAGCAAGTGAGAAGGATTTCTAAAGTACTTTTGTTTCCGCTTTACTGACCAGGGCTGGATTGGACCATGATTCATGACCAGCTCGTTCTATAGCCTGACCACCGATGTCATTTTGTCGGCCGTAGATGATGCTGGATTCAATACCACCGGCCATTGCCTGGCACTGAACAGCCTTGAGAATCGAGTATACGATCTAAAACTGGATGACGGATCCCACGTAATCGCGAAATTCTATCGCCCGGATCGATGGAATAGGAAACAGATTCAGGAAGAGCATGATTTCCTGTTTGAACTCCAGGAAGAGGAAATCCCGGTCTGTGCCCCTCTCCGCTTCTCCAGCGGGAATTCCCTGAAAGAAAGAGACGGAATCTTCTTCGCTTTATGGCCCCGAACCGGCGGCCGCATGCCCGATGAATTCTCGGACGAAGAACTGAAGCAACTGGGTCGCCTCATCGCGCGAATCCATAACATTGGAGCCAGAAAACCTGCAACGAATCGAATCTCCATGGACGAGCAAACATTTGGTCTCAAACCTCTGCAGTATTTACTGGAAGGGGAATTTATGCCTGCCCATGTTGCTTCCCGATACGAACACCTGGTGACAGAGATTTGCGAAATCTACGTTCAACTGGCCGCTGATATTCCAGCCATTCGAATTCATGGGGATGCCCATGGGGGCAACCTGCTAAGGGATGATCGAGGCTGGTTCTTTCTGGACTTTGATGATTTTGTTAATGGACCTCCGGTGCAGGATATCTGGCTTCTGGCAGGTCAGCAAGGCCTGGAAGGCATGCGAAATCGGGCTGTGCTTCTGGAAGGCTACCGACAGTTCCGCAATTTCCCGGAATCCTGGCTGGCTCTGGTGGAGCCATTGCGAGCCTTGCGATTCGTGCACTATGCAGCCTGGATTGCCCGTCGCATCAAGGATCCAGCATTTCCTGCAGCCTTTCCCCATTTTGGGACCGAGGATTACTGGGAAAACGAACTGAGCGACCTGCAGGAACAGCTCAGAATCATTCAGGAAGGATCCATGGAACCCGGCCAGGTAACAGAAACCGCTGCCGCCGCCGAAGAAGAACTTACAAACAAGGATTTCTTCTGGGACTGGGAGGATTAGTCTCGGCGAAAGGCCTGAAACTGCTCGCGGCTGTAGCCTGCATCTTCGGCAATACGAAATATCTCATCCAGGGTCTGTGAAGGAAGTTTCTTTCGTGCCAGAATCCAGCCATATTTGCGCGACGGTTCTCCCACCAGGGCCCATTGATACTGACGATCTTCAACAGGACCCAGTCCTATCACGAAGTAGTTTCCATCTCCTATTCCCAGAGCACGAAGAAGCCAGATTCCTGTGAAGTTCACTTTCAATTTGCTGTTTTCGCTGCCTTCTACCACATGGGCCAGCCCCGTAGCTTCGTCTGTTCCGGAAGAGCGTTCACAGCGATTCAGAACCAGTATCTTGCCATCTTTGCGGCGTCTGTAGGTGGCTGTAGTGTCCAGGCATGGGTCGTCCCCGTTTTGAAAACTGTTTGGGATGCGATACAGCTCCTGCCAGGTGCCCAGGTATTTCACAACATCCAGTTTTTCCACGGTTTCCAGAGGCTTTCGATCCGGCGCGCTCATGCAGGATCCGAAAAAAAGCCACACTGTAGAGAAAAGAGCCATCCAGCCGGGATAGCCTTTGCGAGATCGGGCTCTGCCGAGGGAACACTGTTTATTGATTCCAGCGATGCGATTGTCTAAGTACTGGACTTCGCTGTACTTTCCTGGATTGCGTCTTTTAGCTCGATCTTCTGAATCTGTTTGATTCTTTATTTCCATGCTTTTCCTTTCCCGACGGTCAATCCATCAATAATAGCGAATCCCGCCTTCTTTGAGCTCTTTTTCTCTTTCTTTCCAGTCCGGTAGATAACGATCCATAAGCGAGTAGAAGCGACGATTATGCAGTCTTTCCTTCAAGTGTACCATTTCATGGACCAGGATGGCTTCAATGCATTTCTCGGACATACGAGCCAGCTCCAGATTCAGCCAGATTCGGTGAGTTCTAATGTTGCAGGACCCCCACAGAGTCTTCATTTTTCGCACCCCCCGGGCATTGACCCGCACAGACATGGCCTTTTCCCAGACAGGGATTCTGCGCTCCATAAATTCTTTTAGAAGGGTTCTGTACAATCCATCCATAGATCGCTGAATCTTTGTCTTCTGTCCTCGAAGGGAACGGGGAACTTCCAGGGATCGACCATTCAATGCGGTACTTCGCACACCGGCAAATCGCAAAGGGTATTTCCTTCCCAGTATATAGTGCAGTTCGCCTTCGGAATACTCCGGCTCCGGCACAAAATCCATGGATTCCAATCGCTCTTTCTGCTTGTGGATCCAGGGAAGACGCCTTTCAATGTAATCCTTGATCTCGCTTCTACTGAGGTGTATTGGTGCCGCCACTCTGACCCGACCATCGGGAGGATAGACAGTGAACCGAATACTGCGCATGGACTTCTGTACAACCTGAATGGACACTCCATCCATTTCCAGGGTATAGTGTTTTTCTTTCCTTCGGGTAGCCATGGAACCGTTCCAGTATCAACCATGTTGCAAATTGGTAAAGCTATTCTATTGGACCGACCCACCGGGTTTTTGGTTGCCAAGCCGGGGAGCTATGATCCTGATTTCACGAAAGAAACATTACAGCTCTGGATCATAGGCCTTGCCAGTAGATTCAGAAAGCAGACTCGAGGATCCCCATGGAAATCAATGCCAGCAATCTAAAACAGGTAGAGCTATTCAGTGCACTTCCGGAAAAAGATCTGGAGGCCCTGGCCGGGCATTTTGAGCTACAGGAGTTTCAAAAAGGGGATTACCTGTTTAAGCAGGGAGAACAGAGACATGCTCTGTTCTTTATCCAGGAAGGCGAGATCGACTTAATCGACGAAACCCTGGGCCTGGAAAAGGTATACGTTACCAGTGGACCTGGAACCATTCTGGGTGAACCAATCCTGATTGAAGAAGGAAAGCATGCCCTGGGGGGTAGAGCCCGTTCCGAAGGTAAATACGGCAAACTGGAAGCCACCACAATACGCAAGATCAAGCAAGAAGATCCCCATCTGTTTGGAGAACTGGTCCTCTCTTTGAGCAAGGTCCTGGCTCGCAGACTGGCCTATGCGAACCGAGGCAACCGAGGCATATCTGCGGACTTTCGCACAGGCGAAACCAGAATGGAACATGACCTGATTGGAGATCGGGAAGTGCCTCACAATGTATTGTGGGGAGTACAGACCCTGCGGGCCATGGAGAACTTTTCCATCAGCGGAGTTAGACTGGATCATTTTCCGGAATTCATTGAATCCCTGGCAGATATCAAGGCGGCCTGCGCCGTGGCCAATCACTCCCTGGGGAACCTGGATGAAGAAAAGAAAAAAGCCATTATTCAGGCCTGCGATGAACTCTGTCGGGGGATGTGGCATAGCCACTTTATGGTGGATATGGTGCAGGGTGGCGCAGGTACCAGCACAAACATGAATGCAAATGAGGTGATTACGAATCGCGCGCTGATGATCATGGGAAAGGAACGGGGGGATTACAAGAGCCTTCATCCAAACAACCATGTAAATATGAGTCAGTCCACAAATGATGTGTATCCGTCCTCCATCAAAGTGACATTGCTTCGCATGATGGATCGCCTGCTTGTAGAGGTGCACAGCCTTTCCGATGCCTTTGCAGCTAAAGGCGTGGAATTTAAAGATATAATAAAAATGGGACGCACTCAGCTTCAAGATGCAGTGCCCATGACTCTAGGACAGGAGTTCAAGGCCTGGTCGCTGATGATTCGAGATGGTGCTGAACGAATCGAACTTGCACGAAAACCGCTGAGCCAGCTCAACATGGGAGGCACAGCCATCGGCACCGGTATCAACACTCATCCAGAATTCGCTCTCAAGGTCATTACGGAGCTTTCCAGGAGAACTGGCCATCAGCTTTCTACTTCTATGGATCTGGTGCAGGGAACCCAGGATACATCCGGATTTGTGGAACTGGCCGGGGTGCTCAAGATGCTGGCTGTTCGACTTTCCAAGATCTGTAACGATCTGCGATTGCTGTCCAGCGGCCCCAGATGCGGATTCAACGAAATCAATCTTCCTGCCGTTCAACCCGGCTCCAGCATCATGCCGGGAAAAGTAAATCCTGTAATTCCGGAAGTAGTGAACCAGGTAGCCTTCCAGGTAATCGCACTGGATAACGCTGTGGCCCTGGCAAGCGAAGGCGGACAACTCGAGCTAAACGTATTTGAGCCCATTATTGCCTACGATCTATTCACTTCTATTGAGATGCTTGCCAACGCAGTATCTACTCTACGCAAACGCTGCGTGGAAGGTATTACTGCGAATCCGGAGGTATGTCGCAGACTGGTAAACAATAGCATTGGAATCGTCACTGCTTTGAACCCTCATCTGGGTTACGAAAAAACCTCGGCCCTGGCACGGGAGGCCCTGGAAACCGGCCGCTCCCTGGGAGAACTGGTACTGGAAAAAGGCTATATGACTCAGGAG
The DNA here is from genome assembly GCA_002729885.1 of Spirochaetaceae bacterium. GTDB lineage: Bacteria > Spirochaetota > Leptospiria > Leptospirales > Leptonemataceae > UBA3465. Next base: position 214,219 of record PBUB01000008.1, on the reverse strand, counting down.
AAGCTGGATGAAGTTCTCAGTCCGGAAAATATGATTCGTCCTACTTTGAAATGATTAACAATCCTGAAGCTCCGGGTAAATAGATCCAGGAAAAAGGAAAGGCAGCGTTGCAGGCTGATCAGGCTCCCTGCACAACAGTTTTATAGAGATCCACCTGGCTCTGTCGAATGCCAGCCCGGCCGGATGCGATGGCGGCTTTCGAGAATTCCAGGGCTTTTTGCTGATTCTTTTGATAGTAGGCAACGAACTGTTTATCTTCAAGAGCGATGTGATTGGTCAACCACTGCCTTAGATCATTTACCAGAGTGGCGGCCGCTCTTGGATTGCCGCCTTCGAAATCCTTTTTTCGGTCCTGAACAAATTGTTCAAATTTCTTGTGTCTGGCTTTGTGACTGGCGGATTGTTCATAACCCAGGACTTCCATCAACTCCTCTTCGGTTCTGAAATGGACATCAATGTAGCGGACGGCCTCATCAATAGTCCGGGCCAGCACCGCACGCCTGGTAAGGGCGGATTCGCTCATCGCCTCATCCATATCCACAATCATCTTGATAAGCCAGAGATGCTGAATATCGATTATGGGAACTCCGATTTTCAAATTCAATCTATTCCAGAGGGATGTAATCTCCTTCAGCACCTCCGATGTAGTAACCGTAATACCGGTATTGGTGGATACCATATCCAGAAGCTTCCACTGATTATCGGACACCACTGCATCGCGGTTGTTTTGCTCCATAAACTGATTCGCCTGATCCAGAAGCTTTCTGCGTTTCAGAAAATCGGCATACTTTCGATCCTCACCCACAATGTGATGAATGAGCCATTGCCGTAGAAATCGGTATAGCTTCTCCGCTTCTTTGCGCGTGGAAACGCCCTCTTCACTCAAGATTCGCTGCAACGCCTTGCGAAACATCTGGTGCGCGCGAATGTGCGCTGCTTCCTCGGCGAAATGATATTCGTGAAACAGTTGTTCCTCTGCTTTAAAATGTGCTTCCGCATACTCCCCGGCCTGCTTAACCACATCGTGAAACCTGGCGGGAACTGCATCGGGATTGTGATGGAGCACCCATTCCAGTTCCAGAACCAGTGCCACCAACCAGGCGTGTTGTGCATCGATACCACGAATACCCAGCCCCAGATTCAGATGCTTCCAGAGGGCCGCCGCTCGCTCCACGATTACAGAGTCCATATTACTTGAGTAAGAAACCGCCATTGCATCCAGGTTCTAGATTACTTGATACAGTGAAAAGTCACTATTTATGCTGATTTCGTCCTTGTCAGCAGGTGAATTCCATTGTACACTCTGCTTACCTGCCCCTGCCCGAATCCTGGAGCCTATCCGGCGAACCAAAGACCGGAACTCTCCAGCAAGACCGGAAAATCAGGAGAAAACAAATGAGAGCTACAAGTTACACACCTAAATTCGAAGAGCCGGTAAAAGAATATAATGTAAAAAAGGTAGAAGAGTATATGGCGCGAAATGTCATTACATTTCGACCTTCCATGAATGTCTATGAGGCTATCCAGATATTGCTCAAGAACAAAATCGCCGGTGGGCCTGTACTGGATGAAAAAGGTGAGATGATAGGAATTCTATCAGAGAAGGATTGCCTGCGACTCCTGACGGTAGAGACCTACCATCATCTTCCGAATCATGAAGTAGGACAGTATATGTCCACGAAAGTGGAAAGTATCGATGCTTCTGCCAGCGTTGTAGATGCGGCAGAAAAATTCAGATCCGAAGGTTTCCGGAGGCTACCGGTGGTGCGAAACGGCAAGCTTGTGGGGCAGATTAGCAGGCGGGACTGTCTCAGGGCTATTGTGGATGAAAAAACTGTGCAGGAAAGACAAACCTGACACTCGCCTGGGCAAAAGGAGCAGATTCTAGATGGTTGCCGGAGCTCCGTTTGTTCCTTCCGTCGCCCTTAGTATGTGAGCGGCCGCTTACGGTGGCAGCTCCGGCCCGGGTCTAACATCCGTATCCAGAGCCAGGTATTTCTCTAATTGCGATGGATTCGCATATTCAGCAATATCTTCCTTTTTGAGTTGAAACTACGGTGTGCGAAAAAGCCGTAGTTGGTATGATTCGCAGAATTACTTTTCTATTCGCTCTCTATGCTTTCCTGCTGTTCTGGTTACCCATTGCATCGTTGCGAGCAGAACCTACCAGAGAATCCCTGGAAACCAGACGGGATTACCTGGATCTTCACCAGGTTATGGGGATGACCACCCTGGGGCTCTGGCTGGCCACCAACCTGGTGGGGGATGAGGCGAAGGAAAGTCTCTACAGTACAGCGGATGAACAGGCAAGATATTTGCTTCTGGCCAATCCTTCCTACTCCAGTGATCCTCTATACTATCTGGCCATTCAGCAACCGGGCCCCCGTAGCTTCGCAGCAGAATATTTCCTTTCCAGAGATCCTGCAAACAATGCAGCCCTGTATCTGGCACTGAAGTCCCGGGAACAATGGAAGTCCAGGAAATCAGGGAGCATGCATCGAAACCTGGCCTATGCAACATTTGCATCTTATGCCATTACCGCCGGTCTCGCATATTTTGCGCCCGAGGGAATCAAAAGCGATGAACCAGGAATCGATAGCATTTTCTTTCATAAGGCAATGATTCCGTTTCATCTGGCTGCGATGTTGATGCTTCCCAGGCTCGGAGAAGAAATCGAACACAGGGGACCTTCTGCTGCAGAAGATATGGAGCACGTTGGATGGGCTGGCTTTGGTGCACTATCCATCGCATTTTTTACCATTACATTCTAACGGAGCGGAGCAACAAAGCAACAAAGCAATTGTAGAAAACCCACATCGAACAGTCCCAGGAACGGTGCAGGATGACTCACATAGCTCCTTCCAACATTGAGCCGCCCCGGAATCCTCTGGACTGGTCAAGGAGAACCGATATGAAACAAATCCAGTTGAAAGCTTTACTTTTCGCCACAGTGTATCTGCTGCTTACGCCATCGCTCGCTGCAAAACAGCCGGCGGACAGCAGTATACGATTTATAGTTCAGCACCCTCTCAAAACTGTGGAAGGTCACTGTCAGAACGTGAAGATCTCTGACCTGGAGTATTCATTAAAGGATCAGCTCCAGCTGCTGTCTGCATTCACAATTACCATCCATTACCGGGATCTAAAAACCGGAAATTCCAATCGCGATTCGCACATGATGGAAGTGCTGGGGTATCCGGACCATAAATCCGTAATCGCGAAAATAGATGGCCTGACGCCGGATGGAAACAGGGTTCGCATTACAGGCCATCTCACAATCAAGGGCATTACCCGACCATTTCAGACAATGGCCAGCACAGCCAGAACAGAAAAAGGTTCGCTGACTATCAGTGGAAGCACTACCGTCCTTCTGTCTCAATTCCAGATCGAAAAGCCATCCCTTCTTGGCATGAGCATTGAGGATACAGTCCAGATTCATTACCGATTTATTCTGGATCCCTGAATTTGCCCGAGGCTGGCCCGTTCCGTCCCACGCTGGCCACCCTTCCGAGCTACCCCGTGCCCATCTAGTCTATCTGGAATAGGCCCCGGCACAGAATGGGAGGCCGGTACTATGGAATCGGGAAAATTGCTTTATTTTATTTCGCAATTCTATTCAATGGGTTGGATCTGCAACGAAATGGCATCGGCCCATTCGTAGGAACAGCCCATTGACTCCAGCCGGGAAAACCCTGGCTCCGGGCATCCAACAGGCCTTCCAGGTTGCAGTTCAAGATACAGAGAGATAAATAAAGAGGTTCTCATCATGCGATTTGCGAAACGATTTCTTACGACAACAGCGGCATTAACAGTCATTCTTCTGGCATCCGCCTCATGCGAACAACTGGGGCTGACTTCAGAAGACTCCAACGATACTGAATTGCTTGTATTGCTTGGCCTGGCGCTGGGACCCAGCTGCTCCGGCACATGTAAGACCTTTTTAACAAGCTCTGCCTACACCAGACCCACGAGTCTTACTGCTGCCGATGAGATTTGCGCCTCCGATTCCAACAAGCCTTCTGGAGGAGGCGCCTACAAGGCCCTTTTAGCCCATTCCACTCAGAGAGTACCTTGCACCACGACTAACTGCGGTGGGGGTGTAAGCGAAAATGTGAGCTGGATTCTCAAGCCAAACACCAAATACGTTCAGTCCGACGGTACCACAGAGGTTTTTACCACCAACTCCAGTGGAATCTTTCCCTTTGGAACAGCCACAAATGGTTTTGCCAGTGTACCAAATGGTTTTCTTACAGGGTTGAACTCTGGCTGGGTCGTCGAGCACACTTGCAACAACTGGACTGACACAACTTCTGGTTCCAATTTTCGATTCGGATCGGCCAATGCCACGGACCAGCAATTGATCAATTTCGGCTTTACTGGTTGCAATGATAATTCGGCCATAAATTTGGTCTGCATCGAGCAGTAAAACCGCTCAGCCAGGCGGCCAATTCCAGCCGCCTGCGCTACCTCACCCATCATCCGGCTCCCCTGAATTATCGGGCCACTTCGTTGATCAGCTTGCCCAGGAGTGAATCGTGGGTGGTTACCGACTTTTGATTCGCCTCGTATTGACGCTGAACCTCAATCATCTTGGTCATTTCCTGAACGATGTTAACGTTGGAAGCTTCCAGATACCCCTGCATTACCAGCGGTTCTCGATCCCTTTTGAACTCCAGCATGGGGCCGGATTCAGGAGTCACAGAATAGAAGCTATTTCCTTCCTTTACCAGGTGTCTGGGATATTCCACTGTGCGAATCTTGATTCGGTCCAGAAGCACAGGGCTTTCCCACTGATTGGAGGTTTCGTTTACGGTAGTGTCTGGATCATTACCGATTTTTCCGTTGATCCAGACTTCACCGTTTTCCTTTACAGTCCAGTTCCAGCGAGCCACCTGAATGGGACCATTCTCTCCCATAAGTCTGTGCCCATCGGAGGTCACCAGGTAGCCCTCGCGATCCATAATGAAGGATCCATTGCGGGTTAGCTTTTCGCCACGGTCGGTCTGTACAACAAAGAATGCAGGGGATTTTTCTCCTCGATCATCCAGCATCAGATCGAATGGATTTCCGGTGGATTTGACAGCACCCTGCTCAAAGCGAACAAAGTTTTCATTAAATTCCACTCCGGTTCCCAGTTTGCCCACTGTAGGAGCCAGATCGAATCCTCCGGCCGGCACCCAGCCCATACCATCCTCTCTGGTCCGTTCCAGTAGCATCTCCGGAAAGGTTTTGAATATGGCTTCTTCTGATTTGTAGCCTGTTTGATCCACATTGGCGAGATTGTTGGCAATTACGTCCATCTTCTCCTGGTTCATCACCATGCCTGTGGTCGCCGTGTAAATACCCCGTAGCATAGGTAATGTATCGGCATTTCAGGGAAAAACGAAATGCTTGAATTTCTGGAAAAAAGGCCGAACTATAATGCAGGTGCAGATACAAGGGAACAAAGCGTCTGCGGATCAGGATTATTTTCTAAGCCTGGGTGCGGGCCATCATCAAGTGCCTCTGATTGAGGCCGCCATTCGTAAGGGTCTTTCTGTCATCGCCGTGGATAAGAATCCTCTGGCTCCGGGCTTTGAAAAGGCGGACCTGCAACTTCATGCAAGCATTCTTAAGCCATTCTGGATTTACCGGGCTATAGAAGAGCATTTTCCCAGAGGACAGATCCGTGCAGCGGGTTGCCGTAGCTACGGCCCGGCTGTACTCAGTGCAGCCTATCTGGCCAGGCGCTTTGGAGTTCCGGGTTCCAGTCCTCATTCATTGATCCGGTTCCAGGACAAAAACCGACTCAAGACCTATCTGGCCAGCCATGGAATTGTGGTGCCGGAACGGATTGCCTGGAAGCCTGGTAAAGATCCCTCGGATGTGTTACGCAAGCGCGGTGTATGGATTGCCAGAAGCGGGAAAGGCTCTGCCAAGCAGGGAATCGAAGTACTGAGCAGCCACGAAGAGAAAAGGCTGTATCTGGAAAAACATGCGAAGAAAACTCCAGCCAATCGCTCATTGTTTATAGAGAAGTACTACCAGGGAACAGAATTCATAGCCTATGGTTTTGTACTGAATGGCCGGTTTCATCCGCTCACTCTTACGGAGAAAGTCATAAGTGACTGCGAGCCGATGTTTGCGGATCGAAGGCATCTGTTTCCTGCAAGAACTTCAGAGGAAAATGCAAGAAGTATGGTTCAAACCTGTCAGAAGATTGTAGATCTCTGCAAATATGACAATGGCCCCTTTTTCGCAGAATTTCTAATTCCAAAGCGAGGAAAGAATCCTCGCCCGCTTCTGATTGAATGTCAGCCAGAAGTGGGAGGCGAATTCCTGGCGGATCGCCTGGTGCCGGAAATTCTGGATCTGAACTACTTCGATATGATGATCGATCTTCTTACTGATGGTCCCGGACAGGCTGCACAGCATCTTCTGGAGGCAGGCATCTCCTTGAATCCGGAAGATCTATCCCATATATTGGAGCCGCAGAAATCTGCAGTAATTTCGTATATCTTGCCAACCCGAGCATCCATCGAGGATCTTCGCATGCCCGTTAGCATGAAAGATGATCCATCTTTTGTATTTCTGGAGCCTTTGAAACCCAGAGGCTATCAAATGGATCCGGCCAATGGAAATGCAGATAGGCCTGCGGTCTTTTTCTTGAAAGATTCCATCGATCATCAACAGGAATTAATCAAAAAGGCGGATCATTTCGAAAGTCAGATTCGCCTTATTCCGGTTCAGGAACAGAAGAAAAGCAGGCGAAAGAGGCCTCGTGCCAGGCGAAAAACCACCGGTCCCAGAAATCTAGCATTGAGCGTATCTCTGTGGAAACCTCTAATATAGAAGTCTGGAATAGCCACTATCTACGTCCTGAAAGCAAGCAATCCTATCCGGATGAAACCCTGGTAAGACTGCTTCGCACATTACCCTCAAGCCCTCCGCAGCAGGATGCAGAGCTGTCTCCAGAGTCCGGCGATATAATCTCCCGGGATGAGAAACAGGGTACTACTCAGAAATCCAGTGCAGATGATGGCTCCACCGACCGGGCAGAAACAGGACGGCATCCAGGCCATCGATTCGCGCTGGATTTTGGCTGCGGTTCCGGACGCCATATTCCCCTTCTTCTGGAAAGCGGCTATACTGTTAATGGATGCGATTCCAGCAAGAATGCCATAGAGCATTGCAGGTCCCTTTATCCGGCGGCCAGTTTCTCTGTTTCCGAGGAGTTTTCCGTGCCGACCTCCGGGGCCCCGGATGGTCTGTATGATGTGATCGTTTGCTGGGGTGTGTTGCATTATATGCCCACCCGGGAAGCAAAAAAGCTATTGAGCATTCTGGCCCGAGCTCTTCGCCCGAATGGATTTATGCTGGGTACCTTGCGCAAGGATTCAGACACCCATTTCAAACACTCGGCTGTTTCCGGGTCATCCATTTATCTTTCCTCGGAGCAGGACCTGAATCTATTGCTGGGCGAAGAGTTTTTGAATTTCGAATATGGATACATGGAGCGGACCCCGCTGGGCAAGCTGGATCAAATTGTGGCTCACTGGTTCTTTCGCGCCAGAAAGAATGCTGCTTAATGGATTGCTATGAATCCTTCCTCCAATAGCTCAGAGGCCGCAAAGACCGGCGGCATTGATTACGAAGAGTCCGGCACGAATAATGAAGTTCGCTGTCCGGTATGCGATTCTTCCATGCAACCTCTGTACATTATTGATCGATTTAGCCCTGCTCTGGATATCTGGAAATGTTCTGTCTGCAATCTGCAGCAAAATCGCACGGTCCCCCATGATCTGACCACCCTTTACGAAGAAGGATATTATACAGGACAGGCCAGCTTTTCCTACGAGGATGAGAGAAACCAGGAAGAGGCCAACGACATGGTCTGGACGGCCAGACTCAGAAATATTGGAAAAACCAATCCGCCTCCCGGTGATTTTCTGGATGTGGGCTGTTCCTTTGGGGGATTCGTAGCTTCTGCCAGCCGTGCAGGCTACCGGGCCAGGGGACTGGATCTTTCGCAGTTTGCAGTCTCAGAAGGTAAAAAGCATGGCCGGGATCTGATGTGTGGAGCGGTGGAACCTTCTGTATTTTCGCCTGAAAGCTTTGATGTTGTTACCTTAATCGAAGTCATGGAGCATTTGCCGGATCCAGCTCTGGCTGCCCGGTCTCTTCATTCCTGGTTAAGACCCGGAGGCCTGGCTGTAATTCAAACCGCCAACTTTGATGGCAATCAGGCTCGGAAGGAAGGGGCCCGTTACCATTACTATCTTCCAGGTCATCTTTTCTACTACTCGGCCAGGAACCTGAAGCAATTACTGAGCGATGCAGGCTTTCGAAGGTTCAAAATCTACAGACCAGTAGATTTTCCTCTTGCTGCGAAGATTCGAAAAATGAAAAGACAATCCCAACCGTCCAGATTGGACCCGAGCAGAATCTTACGCACTGCCGGTTACCACATCAAAGGCAAGGTCGCTCTGGGAAATTTCGCATTAACCAGTTCCATGGTGCTTTACGCCTGGAAATGAAGGCAAACTGGAACAATCAGGAAGAACTACCATAAACCTGGATCTTTCGATCTGGATAGCCCAGGTATTCAGGTAACTTCAGCCGTTCCTGTCCCTTACCCAGGTAATCTGGCTTTTGACCATCCACGAGAATTCGCACGGCCTTAACGTTGGAGAACTGAAATAGAGTGAAGCAAATCTGATGAATTCTATCTCGAATAATACTGGCGCCCATCCGGTGGATTCCGTCCCCCATATCCACGGTGATGACTCCATCCTTTTCACTGACAGAATGGATCTTTATAGTACGGTCTACAGCGGTAAGTAGCCCGGTTTCCTGATCCCTGGGGCCGGATCGCAGATAATTCAATAAATCCAGATAGCTGATAGGGCCATCGGCGCTTCGGCTTACACGGACAATTTGAGAATGGCTGCCATCGAATCGAAGGAAATATAGATGGTACCCTTTTTCGGTTCTGGCCAGCTGCACCCTTGGATCGGCCTGCAACTGCTCCGGACGGATTCGACCATCCACTCCGGAAGACCCAGGGTCTTCCATCTTTGAATTGAGGATATCATCGATGGGCCTCTTGATTGGCACCAGACGCTCATCCAGAGCATTCTTGCCGTTCTCTACGCCGGTTCGAACCGTATCCTCGGCTTCACCACGGACGGCCTCACGAATACCCTGCAATCTTTCTGCAGAGCCATCTACGCCGTTTTCGATCTTTTCCTGGATTAAGGCAGCCGGCCGGGTAACTTCGTCAGTGGATGCGCGCAGGTTAATCTGTTCTGAAGCCTGAAGATCCAGAAAAACCAGGAGCAGCAGGATGCCGCCCAAAATTAAAATGGCCCGATTCTCCGCTTCAATGGGAGATGCGGGCCCCTGTCCACCTGCGCCCCGGCTCATGTTTGGTTATATTTTCGGCCAACCGGGGCCGATAATTCACGTCTTTCGTAAAAGATGTTATTTCATCTTCTTCTTGTGACGGTTCATTTTACGCTTTTTCTTTCGCTTATGTGTGCGAATCTTTCTTGCTTTTCTTTTACGACCCGAAGGCATTCATTCTCTCCTGTGAGTGTTCCAGGCTGTTATTTGAGGTATTTCTGTAAAGTGGGATTTTGTTTCATGTCCTTGAGTAATGACTTGATTCCGTCCAACTTCTGACGGCTGGCCACAAAAAGAACGTCCCCTTCATCCACCAGAATCACATCCTCTACTCCCAGCAGGGCCACCAGTTTCTTATCGCTCACAACCACGCTGTTGGCGGACTCCTTCTGGACCAGATTCTGACTCTTGGGCCCCACCAGGGTCAGTCCATTCTTCGCAGGCTCCACAATTCGTTCCAGGGCGGTCCAGCTACCTACATCATCCCAGTGAAACCTTGCAGGCACTACGCTGGCTCTTCTGGACTTTTCCATGATGGCAATGTCCACCGGTAGCTCAGGAACCCGGGGAAATACCTTCTTCAGAGCAGCCGGAGAACCAGCCTTTTCCAGCGGTTCCAGGATAGCCGGAGCGTGAGCCCTGAACTCCTGAACAATTGTATCCAGAGACCAGATGAAGATACCGGAATTCCAGAGATAACCCTTCTTTAGATACTTCAGAGCCGTTTTGGGGTCCGGCTTTTCTTTGAACGATTCTACATCGAATACTCCGGCTTCACTGGATTTACCTTTTTGAATATATCCGTATCCGGAATCAGGCCTGGTAGGCACAATTCCCAGGGTCACCAGCTTGCCATGTCTGGCGGCACTGATGGCCGTTTTCAAGGTCTCTTTGAATTTCGCCGGCGGATCGATGAAATGATCGGCGCTCATTACTACCATGGTAGCCCCTGGATGCTTTTTCTGCAGCTGCAGCGCGGCCAGTGCAATAATGGGAGCAGTGTTTCGGCCCATGGGCTCAACCACGAACTTCAGATTCAGCTCTGGATGAATCTTCTGAATTGTCTTTTTCAGTTCCGCATTGCAGCCCACATATATATTGCTTGCAGAAGCCACAAGACGGGCTCTTCGCACGGTTTCTTCCAGCAAAGTCTTATTGGAATAGATCTTCTGCAATTGCTTGGGATGACTTGCTGTGGATTTGGGCCAGAATCGCTCCCCCTTCCCTCCAGCCATGATCAGTACAACAACTTCGGAGGTGGATCTGGACACGGCACCTTTTCCATTCAGCGAAGATGCGGGGGCCGATTGAGGGCCCTTTCTGGAAGGTTGCACCTTTGCCTTTACGTTCTTGCTCTTCTTTCGCGTACCGGCGGATTTCTTTGCAGATGCAAGAGTTGCTCCGGTGGAGTTTCCGGGTTTTCTGGTTGTGCTTTTCTTTTTTGCCATTTCCTGCTAAATCATTTCAGCCTTATGCTGATTTCCTTTTATTAATCTGGTTTTCGGGGCTCGCTTCGCCATTCAACGGATAATCGAACCCGATGTAACATTCTTAAATATCAGAACCTGATTCGCGGCGGTGTCAGGGAGGGGTCAGATCCCGAAACCCTCCATCCGGCGCCGCAGCCTGGGGTGGATTGTTACGCATTCCCGGAAAGGTGCTGCGATCCTGCGGTATAGAAGGAGTTTGCGTTTCCGGTTGTTCAATGGTTGTAAAATCGTAGGGCTCTACTGGCGGTTCTGCCCTGGGCGCGTCTGCTACCGGGCTTTGATTGTTTTGTCTGTTTGCCGGCTGATTTCCGCGAAAATACTGTTCATAGGGCATTACCAGTACACGAACATTATCGCTCAAAGAATCCACAGCTGCATAATCTCTGAGTTCAGGATACTTCTGAAGTAGAGCAGCCATCTTCTCCAGCCGGTCCAGATACACCTCGTTCAGGATTTCGCTGGCATGCCTCTTGGCTCGCGCCTGGTCAATAATGCTGATTCTTTCCAGGCGATTATTCAGCAAGTTCTGACCTGCCTGGAGAGTTGCATTGTATCGGCCTGCATCCGGCACGTAGATGCGCTCCACATAGATACGTCGAAATTCAATGCCTTCCTGGCGAAAGTAGTTATTTAGTTCGGTTCGCAGATCTCCGCGAACATAGATATTCAGATCATCTTCCAGGCCATTGAGCGCGGCCTCATTGGGGGCCAGCTGACGCATCTTCTCGGCCCAGAAAGAGCGCATCCGCAACTCCAGATACGGCTTGAGCTGAGACCAGTCACCTACTGGCAGGCTAAGAAACAGCGAGCGAATTTGATCAACAGAGATGGAATATTCATAATGGGCCTGCACCTGAACGGCAAAGCTATCATCCAGCCCCAGCAACTGGCCGGCCGGGAACTGATAAACCCAGGGAAATCGAAGGAATCTGGGTTCCAGCTGAATTCTATGTAAACGGATACGTCCAGGAACGGCCAGACCCGGTAAGAATGTGGTTTCCCCGGGAGAGACAACATCTTCCTGGAGACCATCCACCGTGTCTTCCACCAGAATGGTTTCTCTGTACCCTGCTGTTACTGTGCCTGCGTAGGCCCAGGCTATGACAGATGCTAGCAGTACGCCCCAGAAAAGTGAGCGAAAGAACCGACCAGTCATTTAGACTCGGAGGATTCCTCCTCAGCCTGGATCTGTATCGACCGAGCAAGAATTATGGTGGAGATTGCATGCTTGTAAACCAGAGACTGTTTTCCGTCGTTTTCAATGACGATGGTGAAATTGTCGAAGCTTACTACACGGCCTTTCAGGGGGACGCCATTCATCAGATAGATGGTTATCTCCATCTTCTCCTTTCTGGCGGAGTTCAGTACCATATCCTGTATATTATTTTTATTTCCCATACAATGGACACCTGAGGCGTTTCTGCAGGAGAATTATTCTTGATCGGCTCTGAGTCAATGATTAATTCCGAGACCGGAGAAAAGATTGGCAGCAGCAGTCTCCAGAGTGTGCACATCCAGCGAATCTACAAACCGAACGTACTGCCTCTTTTGAAACCATATCCTTTGCCGACGTGCATATTGTCGATGCACGATCCAGAGCTTCTCTACCAATTCTTCTTCGGAAAGCTTACCATCGGCGCAGGCCAGAGCCTCGGGATATCCCAGTATCTGAAGACCAGGACAATTCGATCCAAAGCGTTCTCTGCATTCAACAGCCTCCTGGATCAGACCATCCCGCACCATGGTCTCGGCTCGTATCCGCAGGTTTTTCCAGAGTGTTTCCTCTCCTGGAAAAAGAAAGAATCCGGCAAAATCAAATTCCTGTTCTGATTCCTCCTTTCGCTTCCTGGTCCAGAGCTCACTCATCGTCATGCCACTGGTCAGTACCATGATCAAATAGCGCTCAACACGATAGGCATCGTTTGGATGAATACGACCTTCGCCAGGCTGCTCTCCAGGATGGACAATGCAATGCGGATCTTTTCTGGAGAGCAACGTCAGCCTTTCTTCGGGACTCATGCTGCGCACCTGCTCTACAATCCCAGGGTCTTCCTCAAATTCGAAGGGCCCGGTCATAAGTACCTGAAGATAAAAGCCAGCTCCCCCCGCCATCAGGGGAATGCGCTTTCGCGAAAGGATGTCCTGAATGGCCTCCAGCGCAAGTTCGCGATACTCCATGGCTGTAAAGGACTGATCCGGATCCAGAAATCCCACCAGATGATGCGGGATTCGGCGCAGGATCCTGGCATCTGGAGCCGCTGTTCCAATGGAAAGATGTTTATAAATCTGTCTGGAATCCAGAGAGACGATTTCGAATCGATCCGGATCCATGGATGCGATTAGATTCGTTTTTCCAGCACCGGTAGGCCCAGCCAGTACAGGAATGGTCTTTGTCAGAGCGCCCCTTCCTTTTCCAGTATTTTCAGGATGTCCGAGGTGCACTGTTCGATAGAGTCATTCACGATTCTATAATCAAACTGCTTCGCTTCTTCCAGTTCTTTGAGTCCGTCGTCCAGACGCAGAAGGATATCCTTTTCCGAATCTGTTCCTCGATGTCGTAGCCGCTCTTCCCATTGCTTTAGATCAGGGGGTTCCAGAAAAATACTCACTACCTGCTGGCCCATGCGCTCCTTGATGTGGCGCCTGCCCTGCACATCAATTATAAGGATTACGGACTGGCCGCGATCCAGAATCTCCTTCACCGATGATTCCGGCACTCCATACAGGTTGCCGTGTACACGGGCATGCTCCAGAAACTCGCCTTTCGCAATACGATTTTCGAAATCTTCCGGATCTAGAAATAGATAATCCCTGCCATGTTCTTCACCGGGCCTGGGATCCCGGGATGTAGCGGTAATGGCCACAGCCAGATCGCTGGTCTTTTCCAGTAAATGCCGGACGATGGTATTCTTTCCGCCACCGGATACCGATGACACCACCACTACTCTTGGTTCCTTGCTTTTCACTGGATTCTAGACTCCCGTAATATTGAAACCCACAGAAAGCATCCGGTCGCCGGACCTGGCAGAGTTGTGTGACGACGGATGGATTACTATGGATTAGCTCTTTTTCTGATACAGCACGCCTTCTTCTGTAGGCCTTGTGGCGAACGGTGTGTCAAGCATCTGCAAACTTTCTGCGTGGCCAATGAATAAATAACCGCCCTTTACCAGCATCTCGTGGAAGCGATTTACCAGCTTCTCCTGGTCGGCACGATTGAAATATATCATTACATTGCGGCAGAAGATACAGTGCATTCCAGGATGCATGGCTTCAAAAAGGTTTTCCACGTCGAATTTGATCTTTTCTCTCAGATCCTGACGAACCTGGTAAGCATCCTGATCCTCCAGTTTACGAAAATAGCGTCTCAGGATATTCTCTGGAATGCGTTCAATCTTACGGCCGCTATAAATGCCGGTCCTGGCAAAATCCACGACCCTGGTGGAAATATCCGATCCCAGAAGCTCCCATTCAAAGTGTCCCAGATTCTTCATGGACTCTACAATCTCAATGGCCAGGTTATAAGGCTCCTCACCGGTGGAACATCCGGCGGACCAGAACTTCAGTTTGCTGCCTCTGTGCTCTTTCACCAGGTCCGGAAGTACATATCTCTTCAATGCTTCGAAGTTCTGTGTGGTTCTCCAGAAATAGGATTCGTTGGTGGTAACCGCTTCCAGGAAATGCACCATTTCCTTTTGAGCGGTGGCTTCATCGTTGATGTATCTAAAGTACTCATCATAGGATCCCAGAGACAGAGCTCTCAATCTCTTGCGAAGACGATTGGAAAGCAGAGTAATCTTATGGTCTTTTAAATGGATATGGGCCTTTTCATGGATCAGTTTTGCAAAACGCTGAAACTGATCTGCATCAAGGTCCGGGATCTCAGAGAAGGAAGTCATGAACGAATCTTACGAGTACGCCTGCGACTGTCCCCGGGCTCTGTGGGCAATTGCAGCACCAGCGCTACCTCCGAGGGAGGAAACCTGGTTGCACGAATAATGTCCGGAGGGTCAAATCCCAGGGTGCCAAGCTCTCGTATGAGAACGGCCCTGGTTTGTGGACTTGTGTCAAGTAGATTGATACCTGTGCTTTCCAGAAATTCCTGCACCCGGGCGATTCTTCGATCCTGATCGGAACCGGAGAATTCATCCTCGGACTTCGGGGGCTGCACCGTTTCGTTTTCCGGCCGGGCTGGCGTAGCCTGACGGGATGGTTCTGCGGAATCGGTATTTCCTCTGGTAGCTTTCTTGTTTGATCCTGTTTTTTCAGATTTTGCCGCGCTTTCCGAATCTTTCCCGTATTCGCTTCTTTCTGCCGGATAATCTCGAAAGGAGTTGCGAAATTCCCCTTCCGGATCCATGGCAGAAACGTAGTAATCTTTGCGTCTTTCTCTATAATCGGTGCCAGTAGAACCCTCGGATCCGGATTCTGCCCACTCTTCTGCAGCTGTTGCATTCCTGTTCTGGGCCGCCTTTGAGTCTTGAAAACCTGGTGCGCGGGACATTCGATCCACTTCCCGATCGAAAGCCGAGCTCTTTCTCGGGACCGGCGCCGAATCGGATTCGCCACCGGAAAAGGCGAAGGCCCCACTATTTATGCCCAGCACCCGACCTACCATACCTCCGATCCGTGCCAGGAGTCCAGTTCCCCTGCCACTTTCCTGGGTCTGGTTTGGCATTCCGTAGGAATTTCCAGAGAACTCGGGACTTTCCCTTTCCGATGCATCTTCAGTAGAGCTGACCTGAATCACATCTCCTTGCATGCGATCCAGTAGTCGATGCATATGCCGGCCTTCTGCCCCCAGTTCCTCCCGCTCCTCCGGGGACGAACTGGACCAGGAATTTGGCTCATCGCTGCGGGCATCGTCCCAGGTTCGATTGGAATCTGCATAAGCTGAACCAGGGAGTCCGGTAGATGCATTTCCAGAGGAAGCCTGGGATGCGCTGGATGTGCGGGATGCTCTATTCGTTTTACCAGGCTCCGATTCTACAGAGTCCGGAATCGCTATGTCTGGATTGGTGCCGGTCTTTGTCTTTCTTCTGGATTTCTTCAGGTTCTTTTCAAAGTCCTCATTGGCCTTTTCCAGCCTCTTCAGCACATCTTCCGACTTTCGTAGCTGTCTGTAGAAGTGCTGGGTTTTCTCATCTACAGCACTGGTGGCTGTATTGATGTACTGGATGGTCATCTGAAGATTATCATAGAAAGCCCGGGGCACTCGATTCTTGCGTTCCTTGTCCAGAGCCATTCTGAACCGAACCGAGAATGCGACATAAACCAGAAATGAGATTATGATGTTTACTGTAATTAGTATTGCCAGTTCCATTTCCGGGATTCTCTTAAAAGGTAGTCTTGGCTCTAGAGATCTTTGTTTTCCGTCTTCGGTATCAGGCCTGCGGCCTTTATTTCCAGTGCACGGCCCATTTCTGGACCTTCCCTGGCCAGTGTTCCTTCAGGGCCACCCGACCCAACTTCCGCAGCTCAGGATCCAGGCTCTAGAATTATGCAGTCTGATCAAAATACTGGGCTTCCACACTGCGCATTCGCTGCCCCCAGCCAAGGTTTTCGTACACCGTTGCCGGTTCTCTGTCCAGCTCTCTTTTTTCGTTTTTGCTTTCGGATTTCTTGCCCTGGTACCGGGCTTCTTCGCGTCGGACCGCTGGATTCTGGTTCTCCATGGCGGCCTGATTCTGCATTACCTGGGAAGGTCTAACCAGATTCTCTTCTCTGGCCCGCCCCATATCTTGCATTTGCCGGTACACAGTCCCTGCCGTTTCGGCGGACTGGGTCCTGGCCTGCTCGGGTAGCGCATGAAAGGCTACCTGCATGTCCAGTGGGCGTAGCATTTCTATTCCAACATTTATCTGCGTCTATTGTAGCGGGAACTTCCTTCCAGATCCTTCTCCAATTTACCTATTTTAACATAACCATTATCGTACGTCAATGTCACCCCGTTATAGGTGTCAGAAATATTCTGAGCCGCATTTCGGATAGTGACCACCACTCCTGGATGCAATTCCCGCTCCGCATGGACTTTTCCCTCTGCTCCCAGCTCTTCCATATGCTCATCCAATCGAGACAGCTCTTCTTTTAGCTCGTTGGACTTCTCCTGCAGTTGAGCCACTTCCTTTTCGTTTTCTTCCAGCTTGGATTCCTGTTCCAGACCAAATCCCTCTGGATCGGCCTTCTTTCTGGCCTGTAATGTGGCCATGGTCTTCTGGCCCTTTCGGAGCTGCTCTTCGGACTCCTGCAGCATCTTACTCAACTCTTCATGCTGGGAAAGGATTCTGGGATCTGTACCTACCGTGATTTCTGTGGCCGTGTAGGCCTGGGAGCCGATGGTTCTGGCCCGAACCTCTTTGGTGGCCCGAATATTTCCGCCAACAATCTGAGCCCTTCTACCATTGCAGATGATCTTGCCTCCAGCTTCTACGTTGCTGTGCAATATCCCTTCCTGCACAACTACATCGCCTGTTACTACAACAGTAGCATTTTGAATAAACTTTGCATAAACGGAACCGCCGGTAGATTCGATATGTGCTTCTTCCCGGCCCAGGATACCGGCCTGGACTACCACATCCCCTTCCGCTTCAATTCTGGCTTTCTGTACCGATCCGCCGATTTCAACGTTACCGGCTGCTTTCACTTCATAGTTATCCAGTACGTTTCCGCCGATGACCACCGATCCCAGAAACATGATATTACCTGTTTTGGGTCCTACATCACCCACCACTCGATACACAGGCTCTACAGAAATTTTACCGGAGCTAAACACTACCTGACCGTTAATCTCTGCAGTCAGTCGCATGCGATCTTCGGATAGAATAGTATTTCGACCCTGTCTTAATTCTACATCCTTTCCATCTCTGGCTTCTACAATTCGATTGAGCAAAGTTCGTCCTGCCACGCCTCGCTCGGCAGGCACCTTTTCAGCGAGTATCTGTCCCACCACCACGTTCTCTACAAGATGCATCTGTTTGAAGTCAACTTTGCCCGCTTCATCTTCTTCGAGCTCAAAGTCCTTCTTGATATTCACTTTGTAGTCGATGTAAGCATCCTTTCCATGCTTCGCAGGTTGTCCCTGTGCGGCCAGGATCTCCTGCATATACATCTCATCATCAAGAGCTTTCT
Source organism: Spirochaetaceae bacterium (assembly GCA_002729885.1). GTDB lineage: Bacteria > Spirochaetota > Leptospiria > Leptospirales > Leptonemataceae > UBA3465. Next base: position 196,217 of record PBUB01000008.1, on the reverse strand, counting down.
TGATTTCGTCTTCGTTAAACCCTATAACAACGCCATGACTCTTCAGCGCATTAACTACATCCTGCACTTCCAGATCGCGTCCGCCGGACTTAGGCGGAGTGATTTTCACATAGGCTTTCATTTCATCCGGAGTTATCTCAACTTTACATGTAGAATCTGCTTCCGGACGCGCAACGTAGTTACCAATCTTGATGGGCTCTCCCTTTTGATCTTTAATAGCCTTCTGAACGCCACGCTGATCAAAGCTCATGACGCCCCGCTTTTCCAGCTTGAGCATAGCCTCTTCTTCTGAAACAGAGCGACCATCTCCCAGAGGAGGAAATACGATTACGTAGATGCCGGATTTATAGACCTTAACCAGAACGCGACCGTCACGATGCTTCGGTGTTACATATTGATCCAGGTCTTCGGAAAGAAGTCTGTCCCCCACTCCAAGCTTCATGGAGAACTCTTCCAGGTCCGCGAACTGATGCTGAGGAGCCAGAACGCTTACCAGGATTCGAAATGGTTTTGGATTCAGAAAGGACTGCTTGCCTCTTTCCAGGATTTCATAATCCAGATGAGATAGATCCTTTCCCAGATGGCTGGCTGCGCGATTCAAACAGGAAGCGATGGAAAGTCCTACAACCTCCACTCGATCCTTTACCAGATCCGGGATATCTTCCTCGGAGCCAATCAATGCTGCCTTCAGGCGATCCATTTACAGGAAATATGTCACGGGCCCGGGACCTGGCAAGCAAGATTCGGTGTGAGCGACCACTAGTTTAGATGCTGAGAGGCGAGAGGTAGTTTCAATTCCCCTTCCTTGATGGAAGCCCGTAGCTCCTGCGGCGGCAGAGCCTTCTGGTTCATCAACTCCTCGAATGTCTGACGATTGGTTTTCACCCCGTCCTTGAGCGGAATCAGAAATCGGCCCACTGTATGAGCTGAAGCTGGATCGTAATGAATGGTGAAGCTCCTGGAGTCCAGCCCCACCTGACGAAGCAGGATTTCGATCATAGCAATGCCCATCCCGGCTCCTTCGATATGATCGCTGAATTCCATGTAATAATCGTACAGATTGTCGATGGAAGCACTGGTTTTGAATTTTTCCCGAATTCTCGCCTCTTCGGAAGGATAGAGAGGAAATCGATTCTCTACAGAGAATATCAAGACGTCATCTGTGGGCTGGATTACAATCCTGGTGTAAATGTTTTCGGCCTTCAGTCGACTCTGATACTCTGCAATGCGGCTTTCCACCAGGCTATCCCGGAAGTACTGCATTCCTTCTTCATATTGATTCGGATCCGTGGGATCCAGGTTCAAATCATGAAAAACAATCCGCTTGAGGTTGGCCTTGGCTGCATTTTGCACCAGTTCCCGGATAGCTGCATGCACCGGTCCAACAAGATCATCCTTACCGTAGAAGGTCAGAAGCTCATGAATGGCCCCTTCCAGATCTCTTTCCCCTTTTTCTTTTAGATGGTAGGTAATAAGAACTATGCGCTTGCGGGACCGAACCGCCTGCCTGATCCTTTCGGCCACCGGCTGCATACGGTCGAAAAGAGCACAGGGGTCATTTTTTTTCTACTATTTTCCTTAATTTGAAAGCATGGTTCGGCTCGTGGCAGAGGTATCCAACTCAGCTCATTGCGAAGCTGACCTGCCACGGATTCCGAAGCGCCCCGGGATGGGTCTATTGAATCCTGCTAACGATAGCCTGCCGGACCTTTTCTACATCTGCGGGCAAGCGGATGGGCTCATTTCCGTAGCTTGCTTTGACATCATTTAGAGTGCCTTCATGATAGCCTGTCTTGAATTCAGAAAACTTCAGTCCATGAGCGGTGGAAATCACCACAACGCTTTCATTGTCTTTGATTGTGCCGGCATCTACCAGCTTCTGAGTACAGGCCAGAGCCACACCGGTATGAGGATCGTTAAATAATCCATGGAGATCTGCCCTGGCAGCGGCATTGGCCAGTTCATCTTCCGTGGCCTGCTCTACCACACCGTGGAAATCCTTGAGAGCTCGAACGGCTCTGGGATAGCTTACCGGGTTGCCAATCTGGATGGCACTGGCCAGAGTCTTAGAGGCCTGGACCTTCTGCAGCTCATTCAATCCCTTCTGATAACTCAGATACAGTGGATTGGCCCGGGAAGACTGAGCAACGCAGATCTTGGGCACCTTATCTACAATACCATTCTCCTTCAACAGTCGAATGCCCTGGGCCAGTGCACTAACATTACCCAGATTTCCTCCAGGAATTACAATCCAGTCCGGTAGCTCCCACATTCTCTGCTGAGCCAGTTCTACACTGATGGTTTTTTGCCCTTCGATGCGAAGAGGGTTCATGGAATTTGCAAGATAGATGGATTCATCACGGGTAACTGCGCGAACGATTTCCATACAACCATCAAAATCTGTGTCCAGACTCATTACCATGGCTCCACTGGAAAGTGGTTGTACGAGCTGCGCAGTAGAGATCTTACCTTCTGGCAAAAATACAATTACAGGGATATCTGCAGCCGCGGCATAGGCGGCCAGAGCAGCGCTGGTATCGCCGGTAGATGCGCAGGCAACTGCCTTGATGGGAATACCTTTCGCACGAAGGGAAACTACATGGCTTACCAGAACAGTCATGCCCAGATCCTTGAATGAACCTGTATGCGAAACTCCGCATTGCTTTACTTCCAGCGAAGACAATCCCCACTCCCTGGCAAGCCTGGGCAGCGGAATCAAGGGAGTAGCCCCTTCTCCCAGAGAAACTACATGATCCAGAGCAATGTCCGGAAGTACCCATTCCTTCTTTCCCCAGACCCCGGATGAATAGGGATGCATGGGATGTCGAAAGCGAAGCGAAAATGTCTCTTTCCAGGTTTCTGCCGGGATTTGCTTTAGAGCTTCCAGATCGTGAACAACATCAATCAGCCCATCGCATTTTTTGCAGCGATAGAGTACCTGATCCAGATCATAGGATTCTCCGCATTCAATACATTGCAGATGCGCCTTAAACGGACGAGGGGCTTTTAACTGTTCCATGGTCAGAGTCAATAAAAATGGTCGATCAAGAGGCGGAAGCTTTTTCCTCTTCTACCTTGATTCGACTGAAGGAGAAGATTCCCTTTTTGTTTCTGGTCTTGGGATCCAGGCCGGGAAAGATTCGTTTGAGTTCCAGGAGAAATTTCATCTTCTCTTCTCCCATTCGGTTCATTACAAATCGAGTACTTAATTCAAGCTCCACGTATTGAATGGGACGCCCGTCCCGAACCATGGCGGCCACCCGAAATGAGGCAGGGTGTCCAATGAGCTCCCTACTTTCAAAGACTTCCCGGCCTTTCATAAGCTCCAGATGCCTTGCATGAGGAGGGCGAAAGAATACCGGTCCTCCGGATTCAACAGATATCTGATATTCTTCCAGATCCCTTTCTTTCAGGAAGTCCAGTCTCAGATGATCTTCTTTGATTCCTACCAGTCGCGTGGCAATGTTGCCATCCAGCTGACCTACAATTACAGACTTTCGTCTTTCTTTCTGGTCGATGATAATGTCCTGGATATATCCTTCTTTCGGCGGAGGTGCATTACGATCCTGCAGCGTATGCATAACAGGAGCCAGGATGAAGCGAAAGAATGCAAAAAGTAGAAATAGACCGGAAACTATGGCAACAATCCACAGCAGGATGTCCACAGCCAGGGGAATCACAATTCCAGGGTTCATATCACGTTTTCTGATCCAGTAAGAACTCCCTGGCTTTTTCCCTGGCTTCTTCTGGCGTCAAATCAGGATCCTTCTTGATTCTCCATTCATAGCGCACTTTGAACTCCCGGGGTTGCACAATGCCGGATTTAAATCCGAACTCGTAGCGCATCAGATCATCGCGAAACATGATACTGGCCTGCCAGGCTCTGGGAGCTTTGCCCCCTTCATAGTCCACGTTTTCAATCATACCGGTCTGGGGGTTCAGCTTAACGCGCAGCAGTCCCTGATGAGTAAAATCCATGAAGTCCCATTTTTCATCGTATTCGCGAAAGAGCTTATGATTTTCCTTTCGCGCCAGCGGGGATGGTCTGGCAAAAATATGGTCTTCCTCTGCCACCTGTCGCAGGATGTATTCATCCTCTGTTATCAAAATACGAAATACTTCATCCTCAGCAGGCTTTTCCTTGAAGAATTCATCGTCCGCTGCCGTAGGAAAGCGGGTCTCCTGAGTCAGGTTACAGGCTCCAGCACTCACCAGTAAAAAGCCCGAAATGATCAATGTCTTGTACATCTGAAGTTTGCCCCGAATGGGTGGCTTAAAATAGCCACGTTTCACCATAATTAGAGACGAGGTTGGAGCCGTCAAGGATCGAGATAGGCGAGCATTTTTTCCGCATCCCGGGCATCATCCGGAGAGGTTACCGATTGAAATGCATACTGAACATCGATGGGAGAGCGGGACAGTAGGTTCAGTCGTTTGAACTCCGCCTGAACCTTGCGAACAAAAATGTCTGCCTCCTGGGAATTCCTTCCAGGAAGTATTAGTGCGAATCGGCCCTGGCCTACCCGGGCCTGGAAATCTGTATCGAAAAGCAGGCCACCCAGGGAACGGGACATATCCTGAAGAAATGAGGTCACAGAATCCGGTTCGTTCAGAGAAAGGAGCCTTTTCAGGTTTTTCACCCGCACTTCTACCAGAGATACCGGAGTCTGGAATTGCGCTCCTCGGTCCAGCTCCTGGCGCAGTCGTTCCATCACCGGTGAGAACGGATCCCTGAACAGGGTCTCTCGTTCTCCAAGGATTATGCAATTGGCCAGGATGGGAGCAAAGAATTCAGACGTGGCCAATACCAGTTCTCGATCAAACTCGGTCCAGGGCCGACCGGTGCGATGAATGGTAATAAATCCTACCAGCCAGTTTAGATTGATAAGTGGAACAATCCAGTAATTCTGCATCAAAGCAAGATCATCGTTGGAGTAGCAGCTGGTGATTTCATGGTTCTGCCTGAAATCTGTAAAATCGTACAATCTGGTAAGATTGGAAATAGTGCCGATGAGATCCGAGCTTACCGGCAACTGAAATTTCTCCAGGGATTCGGGACTGATTTCGTTTCCTGCGAAGATCCGGTACTTCTGATCCGGAACATTCAATAGCACCAGCGAGGCACTTTCTACCGAGAAATCCTCTTTTAAATGCGAAAGCAATACATCGTAAACATCGTCCAGATTCTTGACCTGGCTTGCTTCCCGACTGGCGCTGAGGATTCGCTCATAGAGTTCCAGGCGGGCCTCTTTTTGCTCCGACTGCTCTTCCCGTTTCATTCTCTGGCGAATTCGATCCAGAGCACCGGCAGACATCTCACCCAGAAGCTTGAGGTATTCAAGGTCATCCAGGGTGTAGTCCACCCCTTCCATGTTCGGGCCGATGACTATGATGCCTGAATTATCCCCCGGATGCCCGATGGGAGCAATAATCTGTGCATTGATGGAGTCCAGGATCTCTTTTTCCAGATCGGAAATCGTAGACGTTGCCTTCTGGAACTCCTGGGCATAATGGATTTCTCCACTTTTTTGCAGCGTATCGTATATCTCATCCCCTGGCTTGAGCACCCATTCATCAGGAGGGGTTACCCCCAGAAATGCTGCGGGGTAGAATAGCTGATTCTTTCCACTATCGTGGGGTGCAAAGATTACAACTCTGCTGGATCCCAGCTGACCCAGGATGGCATAGGCCAGAGAATCCCAGAACTCCTCCAATTCCTCTACATCCTGCAACTCTCGAAGCAAATCGAACAGGGCCATATAATGGTCGATCTTTCTCTGAGAAGCAATATGGGCTTCTGCAGGCAGGGTGGTCATGGGATGAGTATCTTCGTAGAGGAAGCTTTCGTCTCGGTCAGGCACCGGCGAGTTTTGCAGTCCATGAGCTTCCTGCTCGGCCTGCTCCAGAGCTTCCTGCTCCCAGTTGGAGAATGGATCCACCAGATCTGTGGAGTCCTCTTCTTGATGCGTAGCAGGATCTTCGCTTTCATCTGGAGTCCGGTATTCAAGATCCAGATCCGGAAATTCGTCCTCTTCTGATATTCCGCGTTCTTCAGCAGCCGTTTCCTCTGCAGAATTCGCCCTTTCCAGATCCTCGAAGTCCTGCGAATCCCGGGACTCCACATCGCTTTCCAGATCCAGGGGCTCCAACGCACTTTTCGTGGAATCATCCGGTGCGAAGCCCTGTTCATCGTTCTCTTCCAGGGCAGCCATATCGAAAGGAGATTGAAAGTCTTCCAGGGCTTCGCTGGAAATCTCCGGCTCAAAAATATCCTGATCGAAGTCGCCACCTTCCGCTTCCTGAGCGATCTGTGCGAATTCTTCCTCATCCAGGAATTCTACAGATTCATGTAGATCCGAATCCGGCACAATAGAATCTTGATCGTATTCAGGGCCCGCCTCAGATGCGAGATTATCCCCCGAGACATCCGATTTTGGTCCGGTATCTGCGCTCTCAAATGATCCGGATTCCCTGGTATGAGCGGGGCGATCCGTGCTGATGTCTGAGCTGGCGGAGCTCCCTGATCTTTCTTCTCTGGATTCAAAGGGAGAGCCCTGCAGCCCTGCAGAGGTTCGGCTTTCATCGGATCCTGCAGATTCCTCCCCGGAGGAGTCGCGCATGGCAGATGCGCGAGCCAGAAGTCCCTTCATGCTTTCTCGCATAAAGAGTGCACGATTCAATAATCCGGAGCCAGACCCCGGGGCCGGCCTGCTGGATGTAGATGAATTCGGGTGAGGCTCTGATCTGGAACCGCTACCCGAGCTTTCTGATTGTCTGGCCTGCTCGGCGCGATGCATTAAACCGGAGCCGCTACCTGATTCTTCTGAATGCCTCGCCTGCTCGGTACGATGCATTAAACCGGAACCACTGCCTGACTCGTCTGAATGCCGGGCCTGCTCGGCACGCTGCATTAAACCGGAACCGCTTCCTGATTCTTCTGAATGCCTCGCCTGCTCGGCGCGATGCATTAAACCGGAGCCGCTACCTGATTCTTCTGAATGCCTGGCCTGCTCGGCGCGATGCATTAAACCGGAGCCGCTACCTGATTCTTCTGAATGCCTCGCCTGCTCGGCGCGATGCATTAAACCGGAACCGCTGCCTGATTCTTCTGAATGCCGGTTCTGCTCGGCGCGATGCATTAGACCGGTGGCGGAACCGGATGCATTACTGGACTGCGAGTCCCCGGATACTCCGGAACTATCTCCAGAGCCTTCTTTTATTTTTCCGGCTTTGTCCAGTAGCCCCATGGATCATTGTATCCCCAGGTCCTGCATAAGTTTCTTGTAGAGATCAAAGTATTCGGAACGACTGAATTCCCTCACAGTGTCATCCGGCAGCTGGTCAAAAAGTCGATCTAGATAGGAAATCATCTTTTTGAGCTCATCTTTGTTCAGACCGTCGGCCTGAGAAATGCTTTCGGCCAGGGCTTCTTGACGTTCGGAGGTTTCCGGAGAGACCGAGTCCTCTTCGGGCTCATCAATAACGATTGCATTACGCTCTCTTTCCTGTTCATGGGCGGCCGCTTCTTCATCCAGAATACCGGAATCCATGACCTGGCCTGGCTCTTCCACTGCCTCTTCCGAAACATCTTCCAGGATATTATCAAGTTCCGAAGCGGAGAGAGCGATGGTTTCATCTTCATCTTCGTCCAGGATGGATGGTGTGGCACCGAACTCATCCATCTCCTGGCTGCCTTCCAGGCCATAATCCGGGGATTCGCCCGTATCATCCAGGTCTGCCAGTTCTCCCATCCCATCCATGGAGGAGTCTTCAAAATCCTGCGAGGTGCCGGGTTCGTCAAAGGCCAGGGCTTCAGCATCCCGGGTCACTGTATCATCCGAGAATTCCTCTTCGTCAGATACGATATTTCCCAGTTCTTCCGGGGTAAGCGTTATGGATTCGTCTTCCTCTGCATCCAGCACCGAAAGCGGGGGAGACTGAAAGTCCTCATCGGAGTAATCGTCTCCTTCGAGTACTGCTTCGCTGAGTTCATCGTCGGAGATGTCCAGATCGTCCATATCGGCGCTGGAGTCAGCGCCACCGGCAGAATCTATATCTTCCAGATCATCTTCAAATACCGGAAAGTCTGTTTCGTCGCTGGCTTCCGAGAAGTCATCTCCGGACTTGACCATTAGATCATCATCCAGGCCATTCCCTTCTGCCAGATCCGGAATTTCCTGGTCCAGGTCTTCTTCTACTTCATCCAGAGGTATGCTGGAAAGGTCTTCCTCCGGTCGCAGGCCTTCCGCGAACTGAGGATCTCCATCTTCCACATCTTCCAGGATATTTCCCAGTTCATCTTCGCTCAGCGCCACCGGGCCTTCATCTTCTTCTACAGAAGGTACTTCACCCAGATCCTCTTCCAGATCCGGTTCGCCACCTTCCTGCTCATCCATACCGGGCAGATCTGCTGCAAAATCGTTTTCCAGGTCTGTGAACTCTTCATGGCTCAGGCCACCCTCTTCTCCATCCTGTACGAAGGAATTCTCCAGATCATCCAGAGAAGAATCCATGGAACCGGACAGATCATCGTCCATGGAAAAGTCCTGGTCGGACAATCCTTCCCCACTGGATTCCATGGAGAATTCATCAGAATCCATGTCGCCATCAGAGGAAAAATCCATGGAGTCCGTATCACTGGAATCGAAACCGAAATCGGAATCCGATTCGCTTTCAGCCATATCCACTTCTTCCAGACCGGTGCTTTCCAGAGAATCGTCGGCGGAATCATCATCCGTAGAAAGAATTCGGTCCAGTTCATCTTCGCTCAAAGATACCGGACCATCGTCCTCCTCCATCATGGGAGGCAGAGGGATTTCGTCATCCTCAGCGGAATAATCAGTAATTTCATCATTGTCAGAAGAGTCTTCCATATCGGTGGAATCGAAGGTCTCTTCTTCGAAGCTGGAATCGTCTCCCCATTCCATATCGCCGGACATATCTGTATCGGAAGGCTGGCCCATATCCAGATCTGTGTCCAGATCTGTGTCCAGATCCATGGAAAAATCGGAATCGGAATCAGATCCATCGGAGGGAAGATCATACTCACCGGTAGCTATAGCATCGCTATCTACATCTGCAAAAGGATCATCTGTACTGGAACTGGTTTCTCCTTCGGCGGAGAAATCAAGATCACCAAAGGCCTCATCCAGGTTCGTTTCTGTTTCCGTATCTAATGAATCCAGCCCATCAGCCTGTTCCTGGAATTCCAGGTCATCCAGTTCTAGATCGGGCAGATCCGCAAGATCCGAGGAGTTTTGCTTATTCTCTTCCATGGTAATCCGGATTCCGTGGTATAGTAGATCATCGGCTCCTGGGGGTCAATTTTTGATGACCCTACCGGCATAGGACTAAAAAAGGGCCGGTTCCAATAGGGGGAAAAGATGGGATCAGATTCCGGGACGGGGAGTCACATGCCCGGCATGGTTCACGGCTTCTATTACGTTACGAAACCTCTCTGACAGTGGCGAGCCGGAAATGCTTTCCCGAAAGGCTCGGTCCATCTCCTTTTGCGGGAAGCGAAAAAGGATTCGGTTACCCTGGTCGGGCTCCACACCAATACTTCCTCCCAGCTGTTCGGCTACCATCAGCATCACCGAGAATCCAAAAGAATCCGGGCTTTTCTCCCAGGAATCCAGGTTCCAGGGATCTCCATCGTCGGCTACTGAAAGAATTATGTCTTCTTCGGCCTTCTTTAAACCTAAAAATACAGTGCCCCCGGTTTTTCTCCAGAATGCCGATCGCAGGGTTTCAGAAATCAGTTCGTTTGTGACCGCCCCCAGTCCCAGAATCTGATTCGAGCTAAGCTGCACCTCTTCCAGATCCGTAACCAGCTTTACATTGGTGGCTCGTAATTGGGCTCGAAAGATTGCATTTCCCAGATCGCCTAAATAACTGGCGGGTGAAACATCCCCACGGGTTCCTTTGAGGAGCTGATCGTAAAGCAGTCGAAGACCGGATACCCGATTCATTGTTTCCAGAATGGCCCGGGTACCTTCTTCCGATTGCATTTCTCTGGCTCGAACCTTAAGCATCTCTTCCAGCGCAGCGATGTGATTTCTGGTTCGGCTATAGAATTGGGCAAGAAGCCTTTCCTTTTCAGCAAGCTGTCTTTGAACTTCAAATTCTGCGGCCAGACGCTCCGTTACATCCCGGGCCAGTATCAATCGCGCCGGACGACCTTGAAAATCCATGCCATGCGAAAATATCTCCACATGGATGGTGGTACCATCTTTCTTTTGATGCTGCCATAATCCCGAGTTCGCATACTTTACATGGTCTGTCTTGAGTTCTTTTACCCGGGCCTTCAGTCGTTCCACTTCTTCCGGGGGGCGGATGTCGACTATAGTTCGGTCCAGAAACTCCTGGAGCGAGTAGCCATAGTGGGCCATGGCCGCGTCGTTCACGGCCAGAAATTTCAGGGAATCCAGATCGTACACCCACATGGGCATGGGGTTTTGCTCAAAAAGCTCCCGGTAGCGAGCTTCCGATTCCCTTAGTTGCCTTCTGTGTTCCTGCTCTCGTTCTCTGGCCTCATATAATCTAAATACCATCTTAATGGATGCCAGTAATACCACAGGACCGGAGGTTTTGAGAATGTAGCCGTAGGAAGTGATGCCTTCTGTTAATTCAACGGTGGCCTTGTCTGTATGCGAAGAAAGAAAGGCCAGGGGGATGTCCCGGCCCTCCAGGATTTGCCGGGCGGCCTGGGTGCCTTTCATTCCTGGACCCAGGTCGATGTCCATGAGCACCAGGTCAAAGTCATTGGAACAAAGACTAACGGCTTCCTCACCGCTGTACGCCAGGGTAACTACATACCCTTCCTTCTCCAGAATGCGTTTTTCCAGAGCCGCTGTGGGTGGATCGTCCTCCACCAATAATATTCTGGGCGGCCATTCAACCATATGATTCTACGTAATCCCATTGCATTCTCTGGATCTTCATATTGGAACTTTCAGTGCCCTCTTTTGTCCAGGGTTTGCTTCCTCCAGAAAATGGGACTACAATTTAAAATAGTCGATTCTTTTTATCACTGTCAAAATCTACAGGTTAAAAATTCACTGTAACGTTGAGAAAAAAAGCCGCCGGGCTACCATGAAGGCATTACCGATGATTTTGGTTTCGCGATATTGGATTCACGAAAAAAGCCCGCCGGGTGGCGAGCTTTCTACAATTAGCAATGGAGCTGACGACATTGCAACCGAGGCCGGTGAATGCCATTCCTGCAAGAGCTCAGTATGGGAGTTGTACGCGGAGTTACTCTCCTCCGGAAGCGGCGGAAATTCGGTTACGAACGATCTGGATAGTCTCCAGATGATTGTCGATCTCCTCTTCTCCGGACACCGATGTTGCCAGCAACGTCTCCAGTTCCTTCTTAGAGTCTTCCAGAGAGATCTCATCTGGCTTCTGAATTTCATCGGCCAGTACGGTCACTCGATTGGATTTAATCTCCAGAAAACCACCGCTGAGAAAATAGGATTCGCTTCCGCTCTCTGTCTGGAATCGAATGATTCCAGAGCCCAGAAGAGCGATCATGGGAGCATGATTCGGTTGCACTCCCATAGATCCATCTTTGGCCGGAAGAATGGCGGATTGGGCCGGCCCCTGATAGACTTCCCGGGCCGGCGAAACGATGCTGAGTTGGAAATCCGATGCCATATTAGCTACCCATTTTCTTCGCAGCTTCTACTACGTCGTCGATGGTTCCGGTCATACGGAATGCCTGCACAGGCAGATCATCGTATTTTCCAGAAAGCATTTCTTCGAAGGAGCGAATGGTATCTTCCAGTTTCACATACATTCCAGGAATACCTGTAAACTGCTCGGCTACGTGGAAAGGCTGAGACATGAACTGCTCAATCTTACGAGCACGATTCACCAGAATCTTATCCTCTTCGGAAAGTTCATCCATACCCAGAATGGCGATGATGTCCTGCAGGTCTTTGTATCTCTGAAGGATTCTTTGCACTTCACGGGCAATGTTGTAGTGACGTTCACCTACGATACCAGGTTGCAGAGCTCGAGAGGAAGAATCCAGCGGATCCACCGCAGGATAAATTCCTTTCTCAGAAATAGCCCGGTTCAATACAGTAGTTGCATCCAGGTGAATAAAGGCAGTGGCCGGAGCCGGGTCAGTAAGGTCATCCGCAGGAACGTAAATGGCCTGAACGGAAGTTACCGATCCTCGTCGGGTGGAGGTAATTCGCTCTTGCAGGGCACCCATCTCGGTAGCCAGAGTAGGCTGATATCCCACGGCGGAGGGCATACGGCCCAGCAGAGCGGATACCTCGGAACCTGCCTGAGAGAATCGGAAAATGTTGTCTACGAAGAGCAGACAATCCACTCCCATTTGATCACGCAGATACTCAGCCATGGTCATGGCGCTCAGAGCTACGCGAAGTCGAGCTCCAGGAGGCTCATTCATCTGACCAAAACAAAGGATGGTTTTCTCAATTACTCCGGATTCCTTCATTTCCAGCCAGAGGTCATTCCCTTCACGGGTTCTTTCCCCTACGCCGGCGAACACAGAGTAACCGCCATGTTCTTTGGCCAGGTTGTTAATCAATTCCTGAATCAGTACGGTTTTTCCCACACCGGCACCACCGAACAGACCGGTTTTACCACCGCGAGTGTAAGGAGCCAGAAGGTCGATGACCTTGATTCCAGTTTCGAAGATTTGCTGCTTGGGCTCCAGATCTTCCATGTCAGGTGCTTTGGCATGGATGGGCATACGCTCTTTGACCTGAACTTCCGGTCCTTCATCTACTACGTCACCCAGAACATTGAAAATTCGGCCCAGGGTAGGCTCTCCCACCGGCACAGAAATGGGCGCTCCGGTATCGGTTACTTCCTGGCCGCGAACCAGACCGTCAGTTGAGGACAATGCCACCACACGGACTTGATTTCCGCCCAGGTGCTGCTGAACCTCACCGATGAGCTTTTCCTGCTTTCCTTCTACTTCCACGCTCATTTCCAGAGCGTTGTAGATTTCCGGAATTGTACCATCCGGAAATTCCACGTCGATTACAGATCCAATTACCTGGACGATTTTTCCTTTGTTTGCTGTAGCAGTAGCCATATGTACCTCGCCGAATTCCTTTATGAAATAGGTCTTTTTTCTTTATGCGATTGCATCCGCTCCGGATACAATCTCCGCCAGCTCCTGAGTAATGCTGGCCTGTCGTTTTCTGTTGTATAGTTGCGTCAGAGATTTGTTCATATCGCCGGCCGCATCATTGGCTGCCTTCATGGCCACCCGGCGATAAATCTGCTCTGCAGTTACCGCTTCCAGAACGGATCGAAACAGTACAGTTTGAACCAGATGAGGAAGCAGTTTCTCAATGATTGTTTCTGGATCCGGCTGAAAGATCATATTCTGCCGGTAGCCTTCTTCTTTCTTTTCCGATGACTCTTCTTTGGTCTTTCCAGAAGGATGCAGCGTTGGACGCTCAGTGGAGCTCTCCTGGCCGATGGGAAGTATTTGCTTCACTTCAGGAAGTTGAGTTGCAGAGTTATAGTATACCGTGGAGATGACTTCGATTACATCGCACTTGTCGTTGATGAACTGGCCCATCAAATACTTTCCCAGCTCATGGGAACGATCCAGGGTAAAGGTATCATCGATGTCGGTGTAAACTTTCGCCACGGGCATCTTGATAAACTTGAAATAGGACGAGCCTTTCTTTCCTATGACCTGCACTTCCACTTCTTTCCCGGCTTTTTGCAGTTCCAGAATGCGAAAACGAGCAAGCTTCAGAACGTTGGAGTTATAGCCTCCACAAAGGCCGCGATTGGCGGTAACCACCAGAAGCAGATACTTCTTTGGATTCTCTTTTCTCTCCACCAGAGGGGATTCCACAGTGCCAGAAAGATGCTCCAGGCCGGCCAGGATCTCTTTCATTTTCTCACCGTAAGGCTTGGCTCCCTGCACACGATTCATCATGCGCCGTGACTTAGCCGCAGCTACCATTTCCATGGTATGGGTGATCTTTTTGATGTTCTTTACAGAACTGATCCTTTTCTTAATTTCCTTTGTGCCTGCCATGGTGCCTCGCTAACGCTTTCTTTCCAGCCTGCTATTGCTCCCCGCGATTACTCGCCCTTTTGATGACGAATGTCTGCAGCTTTCCCTGCCAGGAAGGACTCTGCGAAATCCTTGATGGTGGCTTCCAGAGCCTTGTCATCTTCGATGGTTTTCTTCTCTCGAATGCCCTTTACAATTTCAGAATGAGCATCGTGCAGATAGCTGATCAATGCTGATTCGAATTCTTTGGCTCGATTCAGAGGGATCTTGTCCATTAGTCCGCGAGTTACAGCAAAAATGGAAAGAACCTGATCTTCTACCGCCCATGGGACCGATTCGCCCTGCTTTAGAACTTCCATCACGCGATAACCACGATCCAGCTGAGCCTGAGTGGCCGCATCCATGTCGGTTCCCAGCTGCGCGAATGCTTCCAGAGCCTTGAAAGCAGCCTGGTCCAGACGAAGCTTACCGGCCACAGACTTCATGGCCTTGATTTGAGCAGAACCACCTACCCGGCTTACAGAGATACCTACGTCTACCGCAGGTCGCTGGCCGGATGCGAACAAACCGGGCTGAAGATAGATCTGACCATCTGTAATGGAGATTACGTTGGTAGGAATAAATGCGGATACCTCGCCTTCCTGGGTTTCGATGATAGGCAGAGCTGTTAGAGAACCCCCGCCATATTTCTCACTCATCTTCGCTGCTCGTTCCAGCAGACGGCTATGCAGATAAAATACATCACCAGGATAGGCTTCACGACCAGGAGGACGACGAAGTAGCAGAGACATCTGGCGATAGGCATTTGCCTGCTTGGTCAGGTCATCATATACCGCCAGGGTATGCCGGCCTTTTTCATACATGAAGTACTCTGCCATGGAAGCGCCGGCATAGGGAGCCAGATACTGCAGAGGAGCCGGATCAGAAGCTGAAGCAGAAACGATGATGGTGTAATCCATGCATCCCAGCTCTTTTAGTTTTTCATATAGAGCGGCTACTTTAGAAGCTTTCTGTCCAATGGCCACATAAACGCAAATTACATCGCCACCTTTCTGGTTGATGATAGTATCTACGGCAATGGCAGTCTTTCCAGTGCCCCGGTCTCCAATGATAAGTTCTCGTTGACCGCGACCCACGGGAATCATGGAATCAATGGCTTTAATCCCGGTTTGCATGGGGATCTTTACAGGCTCTCTTTTGGCGATGCCAGGAGCCAGACGTTCAACAGGATAGGTCTTATCTGTATCGATAGGTCCTTTTCCATCCAGCGGTCGACCCATGGGATCCACGATTCGACCCAGCAGAGCATCCCCTACAGGCACTTCCAGAACGCGGCCGGTTCTTTTTACCTGATAGCCTTCTCGGAGCTGGTTGGAATCGCCCAGAACTACAACACCTACGTTGTTTTCTTCCAGGTTAAAGGCCAGTCCAAGGGTTCCGTCCTCGAACTCCACCATCTCATTGAACATTACATTTTCCAGGCCGTATACCCGGGCAATACCGTCACCGATGGAGATTACCTCTCCCACTTCGGAAAGGTCCAGCTGCGATTCGAAGCTCTGGATTTCCTTCTTGAGTACGCTTACGATTTCGTCTGTCTTAATTTTCATAGTATTCCTCGCCCAGGATTTTCTGAGATAGTAGGTTCTTTTCCAGTCGCTTCAGTCGGCTGAACAGACTGGTATCAATTTGAAGATCGTTGCTACGAACCACAATGCCACCCAGAAGGGATGGCTTAATTCTTGGCTCTACCACAATCTCCATCTTAAAATAATCTTTCAAAGTATTGCGAATTTCATCCACTACAGGCACTGCCAGTTCAGTGGCTGATTCGAGAATCACAGTTTTGCGCCCCAGCTGCTGATCCAGCAGTCTGGAATAGGCTTCTACTACATCTGGCAGATTGTGAAACCTTTCTTTAGCACAGAGAGTACCCAGAAAGTTATACATCAGATCAGAGACATTCCCTTTCAGGGATTTTTGCAGCAGTTGCATTTTCTGCTCTTCGTCCACCACAGGTGCGGCGAAGAACTTCCATACCAACGGCTCCTGATGCAGAGCTTTGTTCACATCCTGCAGCTCCTGCTCGATCTCGGATGCTTTGTCGGCAGCCAGATCCAGAAGCGCTTCAGCGTACAGATTTCCTATCTTTTCCTCGCTCATTGCGATCCTTTCCCATGCACGACCCCGAGGCCAGTGCGCTGATTTCAAGAGCCGGCATGAAACCGGCCATCATACGAGCTTTCAGCCCGCCTTAGTTCTGCAGACTTCGAACGGACTTGATGGACTGTTCGATCAGTTCCTTGTGGTCCTTCTCGGACAGAGTCTTACCCAGAATCTGAGAGGCAATCTGCACGGACAGTCCGGTCACATCCTTATGGAGTTGATCCAGGGCTGCATCCATGGCAAGATCGATCTCTTTGCGGCTTCTCTCTCGGATTTGCTCTGCTTCCTTACGAGCGGTTTCCAGGATTTCGTTTCGCAGTCCTTCAGCATCTTTGCGAGCTTCTGCGATAATCTCCTGGCCCTCCTCTTTCAGGCCATTGAGCTTTTCCATGTAATCTTCGAGTTTTGCCTCGGCATCCTTTCGAACTCGTTCGGCTCGATCCAGGTCATCATGGATCTTGTCCGAACGTTCATCCAGAGCGCTGGTAATCTTTTTCCAGGCAAATTTCTGCAGGATAAAGAGGACCAGCAGAAATGTAACAGTGGTCCAGATGGCCAGACCGGGATTCACATCCAGTAATGAAATGCCTCCCTCAGCTGCTAAGAATTCTAACATTCTGATCCTCCTTTCCTACTTCCTATCCTTACTGGTCCTGTTGTTCTACTGCAGGCTTGTTTGCTTTTGCGAACTCGCTAACGGTGGACTTGTCCAGAACACCGCCCATCTGGAACGCAATAACGAGAGCAAACAGAGCCGCACCTTCAATCAGGGCCGCAGAAATAATCATGGCTACAGTGATAGAACCAGAAGACTCAGGCTGACGGCTAATTCCTTGAGCCGCGCTATCGCCAATTCGTCCGATTCCAATTCCAGCCCCGATGATCACGAGACCAATTCCGAGCCCTACTCCGATAAATGCTAAGCTGATCATTCTATCCTCCAGTTATCCTTATACTATCCTATACAAATTAATTGCTTCGCTTTCCAGCGATATACTTCTATTCCCGCTTCTCAGTGCCTGTGCATACTCAGACCGATGAAGATTGCAGATAGAAGAGTAAAAATAAATGCCTGCAGAAGTGCTACCAGCAGTTCCAGAACATACAGTGCTGTCATGCCTGTTACCGAAATAAGAGGCATCCACCAGGTCTGAAACTGGAAGATAAATCCTGCGATTACCAGCAAAAGTACGTGTCCTGCCGTCATGTTCGCAAGCAATCGAATGGTAAGTGCAAATCCTTTAGCCAGTGGACCAATAATGAATTCAATGGGCCACAGCAATGGATAAAGCAGCCAGGGCACTCCGTCCGGTACGGCATGCCACAGAAACTTAAATCCCTGGTAATGAAAGCCCGCTACCCAGATGAGAATCGTGGTAATGGCGGCCAGGCTCATGGTTACTGCGATATCGCCAGTAACGGTAATACCAGGCCAGAGCATCAAAAGAGCAGGATCTGTTTCGCCGGGCGCCGGGTGGTTGCCCAGATGATGAGCTCCTGTAATGAGCTGCTTGGTCATCAGAATCATCTCTCCGAAAGGAGGGAAAAGACCCAGAAGGTTCGAAAATAGAATAAAGATAAAAGCAGTGATGATGTATCCAATGTAGCCCGGTGTAGGATGATGCATGTTGGCTTCTGCAACATCTTTTCGCAGGTATTGGATTAACCCTTCGACGGCGCCAGTAAATCGACTCTGCACTCTAAGGGGATTGCTGGAGATTTTATTTGCAGCCGGGATGAATATGATGAGCATGAGAGCAGCAACAATGAACATCATCGCAACACGTCGAGTGATGTGAAGCTGCAAATAACCTTCGTATTTGTACAGCCTTCCGGACTCATCTTTAAAGGTATAGCGGCGGAATGGATCGTTGGCAAAGGCTTCGGGATCTTCATCCTTATAGACTTTTTTGCAAAAGGGGGCCCATTCAATGATAACAGAATCCATCAGGTGATGCGAAAGAGTTGCCTGAAGATCAAATGCATGCTCTTCTTGCGCAGGCTTTTCATGTCCGGATTCAGCCAGGGCTGAATGGTCTACTTCCTCCGCATGGGCCGGCACGGCCAGGGTTGCAGCAAATAAGATTAGACTGATGATTCTTTTTGGCATTCCTGTTTAACCAGTTCGAACGTTGGGCCAGCTCGGGCCTTTGCAATGAGTCTGGACTCTGGAAGGAGCCGACTCAGCGTTAGAAATGGTGGTGGAAGCCATCCATTTCCGATCTTCGCATTACATTTTTCTGCCGGGTTACAGCAGTCGGCTTCCACTCAGGTGGAGCCTACAGGCATTCGAGAGAGACAAGCCTTGCCGTCAAGTGAAAGCAGGCGAAGAGCCTTTTCTCATCTCTGCCCGCGGCCATAAATTCCCACCCACAGGGCGCTGGCAACTTCAAAAATGAGGAAAGTCCCGATGCATAATAGAAAAACCACCATGGCCCTGCTACGTAAATCCGGGTCTTCAAACGAAAAGAAAATCAATGCCAGAACCACAATTCGAAGCAGAAATCCTGCAGGGACTATGGACAACCCGAGACGAGGGTACCTGCCCTTCAAAAAGAGCCAGGCCCATAGAAGCGGAGGACCGGATAAGAAGATGAGCACAAATAGATAGAGCTTTCGATCCACGGGAAAGGCAGGATCTACCAGATGAGTAATCCACCAGGCTGGAAAGATAAACAGAGCAACGATGATAGAAAGAGCGGTCTTTTCTAATCTATGGGATTGAATCGCTCTGCGGGGTCCATGGGCGTCCAATGACATGGGCTCTTAATCTCTCTCCTTTTTACTGCTCCGATGCTTGAAAGCCTTCTGGAATCGTGCATCGAAATCCTTCATTCTTTTTTCCACAGCCTCGGGGCTCAGTTCTTCCCGGGAGTCCTGCTGAATTTCCTGGGCCCGGCGCACATTGTCTTTATCTGCAAGTCGTTTGGTCTGTCGCACCATAAACCAGAGTCCCAGAAAGAACATGGCAATAAAGACGGCCGGGAAAATCCAGTTGGAATGCTCGGGCCAGATGTAGGTCTGAGCTACGAAACCGGCCACTCCGCCCAGAGCCAGAAAACCCAGGAATTCGAATACCAGAGCCAGATAGCTCCCAAAATTGGGTGGGAATGAAAATAGAGGTCGTTTGCCCATATACTCTCCTGGATGTTGTGCTTGCAGCCGCCCGGGGCTCCCCACCGCCGTCTCATACGGCCTCTACGAATTCACAATTAAAGGCTACCGGAACCAACAAAAAAAAACCTGCAAGGCCCGGGCTTCGCCGCCGATTGTTCAGAAGGAATGCAACAAATTCGCTTTATCCGCACCTGCGAAGGCTCCTATGTAGCCTATGCATCAGATGTTAATCTGGCCTGCAGAGCCCCTTCCCGCCGGGAAGCATTTCAGACACTCAGACGATTCCTTGCCCTGGGTCGCCCTCAGCTCTCCGAAAATGGAGAGCGTAGACTGGGAAGATGTGTTGTATTTCGCCCGGAAAAAGGGGGCTACCATCCATCAATGGAGAAGGTCACCCAGGCGGGACCATCGAACATCCATACGAGGAATTCTGTATAGCACCGTTCTTACCAGATACTGCCAGAGATTTTCATGCATGATGTATTGATCCATTGTGCTGCAGTATTCTACCTGATCCTCCACCGGAAAGTCATCCAGGCGAAAGCCATCGACTCCAAACTCTGCATTGGTTCTTCCCCGTGAGAATTCATAGCAAATCTGATCCCTCCAGTCTATACTGAAATAGATAATCAGAGCTTTTCCCTGAATGCTGGAGCGGTCTATGGCCCCTACTTCATGAAAACGGGAATCCTTGCTATCATCCCGGTTATCTCCCATGACAAAGTATTTGTCCTCTCCCAGAACGCATCCAGTGGTATTGAATGTAGGACATATGGAACCATGATCCAGGGAGACTCCGCGAAAGCGCTCTACAATAAGATGCTTGTTTCCGTCGATGTTCTCTTCAAATACAACAGGAACATCGGACTGATAGCCAGGGACTATCGAAGGATGCAATACCGATGCGCTATCTGCATCCACGAGAATAGATTGGGACTGCTCGGGGCTTAGCTCTTTGTAAGTAAAATGCTGCCAGTCTCCCTGATCGTTGGGTTTGTATTCTATATACGCCAGGTCCGGAGACTGATAGCGCCCTTCCTGGAACTCAGTGCTGCAATCGTATTGAGGATTCTTTGCACGCTCCACCGGAAATTCGGGGTCACACACACCCAGGTATCTTATTCGAATTCGATCCCCTGGAACACCGATCACTCGTTTGACATAGTTCTTTTCTGTTTCTTCCCTGGGAATGAACGTTATTATATCGCCACGGTTGGGATCATCAATGCGAAGCAACTCTGTGCCCAGATAGGGCAATCTCAAGGAGTAACGCATTTTATTTACAAATAGATAGTCCCCCACTTTTAGCGTGGGAATCATGGAGCCGGAGGGGATATTGTTTGCATCCAGCATGGATTGCTTGAATGCGAAAACCAGAATAAGTAAGATGCCAAAGGATACGATTACGGAAAAGGGATTCTCTTTTGAGTCGTAGGTCTCCCCTTTTTCTTCATTTGATTGCTTTTTACGGGCCACGTCCCCAGACTTCTGAGCGGGCAATCACAGATCAACGATTAATTCGCAGAAGAAGCCTAATCCTCAATGAATGTAACGGCCGGAAAGATGATCCTGTATTTTCCAGGAATCAACGGCACCAGCTTGTCCGATTCCAGTAGCTCTTCAGCGTCGTCAAAGGCTTCCATTACGGGAATATCCCGGTCATGAAAGACTCTCATCAGCTCCTTTCTGTACATCCATTGATCCTGGGCCGTGGGATCCCAGATCACAAGATCCGGTTTTCCTCGAAATCTTCGGTCCAGATCCCAGAGTCTCAGGCTCTGATTTCCGCAGGAAAACTCCCTGAGATAAATCTGACCGGATCCTCGAATCTTTTCGGGTAGCAATAACCTGCCCCGAAGCTCCGGATCCAGATACTGCTCCAGCTTCAATTGAGCCGTACCTGCATCGTAGCAAGCATCGGTTAGTCTGCTTTTGCTTTCGTTGAGGGCATAGTCCTTTACTTTCTCTTTTCTGGAATCGGAAGGCCATCCAAAGTAGCTTACGGAAGCTCCCGTGAAGATTCTGGAATAATCCAGGTCCAGGGAAGGATCATAAATAACAGCCAGGGAGCCCCGAGCATGATCAATGAATTCAGAGAAGAATTCGCGGGCCCGCTCACAGGATCCTCCGGATTCGAAATCGCAATCCTTTGCGATGGTGTCTTTCTCGCCCAGAGTTTGCACCTTGAACTTCCAGACTCCGCCGGTGGCTTCAAAGAGAACAAAGTGACCGGCTGTGGACTCCGATTCCCGGGCAAAGAACAATACATTTCGCCCATTTCTGGCTGAAGGTAAATGCATTCTGTGTAAATCGTAGGCTTCTTCTCGAATGAATGGAGCCGGATCCGGCGAAGGGGCCCAGTCAAAGCGGTTTTGAAATCTGGATTCTCGAATACTTGTGCGAAGGCCTCTCAGTCCCCCCGGGTTGTTGCCAGGACGAAATTCAAATCTCTGAGCGGCCGATAACCTGGAAAGCACCAGCAGCGCCGAATTGGTATCCTGTACTTTTTGCAGATCCCGAAGAAATGCATCCATCAGAAAATGGCGATCCACTACCTCGGGTAGCCACAGTAAGAAGAAACGATCTGCAGGATCGAACCTTCTGGCAGCAACGTAGGAACTAAGAGAGAGAATATCCTGCTTTTGAATATTTCGGCTCATCCTTCGCTGCAAAAAATACATGCCAGCCTGTCTGGAAAAGTCCGGAGTAAGGGTACGATTCTCTCCTGTGAGGATACCCCGGGCCTTGATAAAGTTGATCATCGCATTGTAGTTCTTGTTCAGAAAAAACAATGCCCAGCCATCCAGAACAGTGGCCTGGTATTCGATCACTTCCAGGCCACGGGCCTGAGAAATATAGGTCACATCCTCGGCTATCTTGTGAGCCAGTTCTGCATTGGTTGACAACACCATCTGCGCGATGCGAAGCCTTGCCACCAGGGTTTCTGCTCGTTTGCTTTCTGGATCCTTCTTCGAAAAGTCATGGAGTAGCTGACCGGCCCTCTTCTTGTCTCCCTGTAAAAACACCAGGGCGGCCAGACGAATGCGCATCACATCCCCGTTGCGGCCCAGGCCCACCCAGACATCGCGACCTTTCTGGGAACCCAGTTGATCTGGCTTTTCTTTCAGAATTAGATTGCTGGCCGCTTCGTATTCTCCGGCCAGGATTAACCAGTCCAATCGCTTCAGAGTATTTGTGAGGGTGGTTTTTCCGGATTGGATCTGCTCATCGTATCGCAGAGCTGATTTATAGTCTCCGGCCATAGTAAGATATCTGGGCACCGATTGCTTGAGCGCAGTATCACTGGAATCGCTGCGAGCCATTCCGGCAGCCAGAATGCCAGCTTCCAGAGGAAGCCCCAGGCGAGTAAGAAGCTCCGGCATGGGCCGGGCCAGTATAGAAAAGAAAGGAATGTATCTTCTTTGGAATAGAAATAGATCCAGGTTCGACTGAAGCTCGATATAATCGGACACTCCAATGTCCTTTGCTGCAATCCTGGCTTCCATGAGCTTGCCAGCATCGATGACAAAACAGGCTTCGATTCCCAGGCGAGCGCAATCCGGCCCCAGGGCACTATAGCCGGCACCGCTTCTTTGAAACCGGAGTAAACGTGCATGTACGGCCAGTAGCTCTACAGCCTTCTTGTCGATATCGGAATGAGCACGAGTCTGGATGGAACCATAGGCTTTCTCCAGGCTGGACTGTCCCCTGGCAGGGTCCATCTCTACGTGAGCGCGGTAGATGAGATTTAGAACTTCCCTCTCAATAGAAGAAAATCCATTGAAATCCTTTAGAATGCTTTTCACAGAAGATCGAAGGCCGGAGTCACGACGGGCCAGATCAATGTAGCCCTGCATGAGAACCAGCCGGGATGCGCTACTCAAGGGACGAAGTCGCGACTCCGATGGCCCGTCCATTTCCACGGATCCCTCGTTGAGATACAGAGGAGCAGCATGGAGGATAGCGGAAATGGGTGAAAGAGCCAGAAATGCTGACAAAAGGATTGTAGTTTTCAGACCGGTTTTCCAGTGGTAGTGATGTTCTGGCTTGAATCGTTTCATCAAAAAAATGCGCAATGTAGTGTGAAACCGGTTTACATGCATTCGCAGCGATCCTATCACTGATGATACATAATAGGATTTCAGAAGCTATGATTTCGTACAACCATTTTCTCAGATACGCTACACTGGCAGCCTTTTTTCTCTCCCTGGGTGGTACGGCGCTGCAGGCCCAGACCCCGGATGCCAATCGGTCCGACCCGGTGCGGGAATTCGAAGGATCGGACTATCTGGACCGACAGATCGCTTCTAGAAAGATTTCCAGGCTCCGGATGATGGTAGAAACAGACCTGGTTCGTCTGGGCCGACTGGTAGAGAATTTTGGCGGCGATGTTGAAGGCGCAGATGCGAAATACAAAGAAACCGCAGAGGTATTTCGTAAGGCCATAGATGCTTATTATAGCGGAGAGTTGCTGCGTTCCTATCATCTTCTAAGGGATGCCCGCAAAAGAGCTTTCGAAATCTATACTTCCTTCAACGATGCTTTTAACCGCAAGGTAGCGGAGATTCTTTCTAAAACCACCACGGCTCTGGTAGACCAGGAGTTGAAGGAAGCCGGAAGAGCCAAGAGCAAAAGGGTTCAGGAAACCAGGCACAGAATCCTGGTGGCCCAGAGACAGTTGGATCTGGCCAGGCGCTCCATTGCCTCGGAGCGGCCGGATGCCGCTGTGGCCCATTACCGAAATGCTACGGTACTGGCAGTCATCGCTCTGGCAGAAATTCAGACAGAGAAACAGAAAGCTGACGAGGTCTACAGTACCTATAAGAAGGAACTAAAAGACGCTGGCTACGATCCCTATCCTCTCGAACCGGACAAAGGTGTAGAGTAAAAACTGCAGAAAGCCATCAAGGTATTCACTCCCTGGCCGATTAGCTGGATAGGTCCCGGATCTTCTCTCCTTTAGGAGTATCCGTGGGCCCTATACGCTATGAAACTCAGAAATACTGCTATACCTGTGGTCCTTCTACTTTTGACCACCGTTCTGTATGCTCAGTCCGAGTTCCGCGTTCGAAATCGAATCTTCTCCAATACCCGGCTGGGTCCGGTGCTGGCCCAGGCAGCCTACATGCAGACCTATGAATACCATATTCAAGACCCGGTCTTTCAAACTGACTTTGATGAGTTGAATCTATGGATTAGCTTCCGGGGAGATCTGCGATTTTTTGCCGTTTTTCATAAGAATCAGCTACTGGTGGCCGGAGTAAGATCACACCGACCGGATGCTCTGGTATTCGAAAATCCAGGACTTCTACGTGAATTTGTAGCCTTCGACATCAACCTGGAAGAGCGATTTTATCGCGAAACCTTTTACCTGTTTGAGAATACCAGGACCGGAAGTAGCGAAACGGCTGCCCTGGAAAAGGATCGATGCTCTGGCAACAGCCACTGGAAGCCTCCGGCGGATGAAACAGAGGTATCCGAAAGACCGGAATCCCCTGACCCTAAACTGCAGACAACAGAAGTTAAGAGCGGATGCCAGCTCCCTTTGACGTTGGAGCACTGGCTGGAGTTCATCCGAAAATCCAGAATTCCGTCGCGAACATTGGAAAAAACGGCCACTCCTGCCTGAGCGAATGCGAAATCCATTACTGCCCGCCTGAAAATGTTTTTCACTTGACTTCGCAAAGTTTTGCGCTCCAATCCTCTGCACCAATCAGAGGAGAGATTTATGAAAATATTGAAACTTATTCCTGTAGCAGCCTTGCTTGCTGTAATTGCCTGCGGACCAGATCCCATTCAAATCACCTGCGATCAGTCCGTTAAGGACCTGAAAGACACTGTGGCAGGAAAAACTTCATTTGTAGTGGCCTGTCCTTCTTCCTGCGGTGAACGATCCGTATGGGGTACCGATGTTTATACAACGGACTCATCCATTTGCACTGCTGCTCGTCATGCAGGTGTCATCGACACTGAAGGTGGAAAAGTGGAAGTAGAAGTGCTGGCCGGTCAGGATTCCTACTCCGGATCAGAAAGAAATGGAGTAAGCACAGGTAGCTGGAATAGCTATCCAGGAAGCTTCAAAGTAAAATAACCTGTATTGTGTTCGCCGACCGGTTTCCGGCCGGCGAATTCTATCCTGCAAACTTTGCTCTGGATTGAGAGCTCAATACATCCCCCACTTCTGTAGCGGAACCTGGCATGGCCAGATAGAATCCCTGAGCCATATGGCAGCCCTCCTTTCTTAGAAAATCCAGTTGCATCCTGGTTTCCACTCCTTCCGCCACAGCCTTCAAATCCAGGGTCCTGGCCATTGCGATGATGGTGCGAACAATGGAATCGCTTTCTTCAGTCCCAATCTCTTCAACGAAACTGCGATCAATCTTTACTACGTGCACAGGCAATCTCTTCAAATAGTTTAGAGAAGAGTATCCAGTACCAAAATCATCGATCATAAGTTCGATGCCCATGGTTCCCATAGCTTCCAGCATGGGACTCATGGCAGTGATGTTTCTCATCAACGCCGTTTCAGTTAATTCCAGAGATATGTCGGAACCTTTGAGCCCATTGATCTTTAGCAGTCTCTCCAGCTCAGGCATAAACCGGTTGTTCTCCAATTGTCTGGCGCTCATATTCAGGGCCAGTCGCCCGGTGAATCGATCCTCAGCTCTCCACTTTGCCAGTTGCTGAAGACCGGTCTGCAGAGACCATAAATCCAGATCGCGAATAGAGCCCGTTTCTTCCGCCAGGGGAATGAACTGGGCCGGGGATACCTGACCCAGCTGATCATTGTTCCAGCGCATGAGCGCTTCCAGGCCCACCACCGTTTCTGTTTCCAGGTCAAATACAGGTTGATAATGCAGTTCCAGTTCATTCTTTCGCGCAGCCTGACGTAGCTCTGTATCCATGAGCAACCTGGTCTGGATTTCAGTTTCCATGGAGCGTTCGAATTTACAGAAGTTGTTACGGCCTCTGGCTTTTGCGCGATACATGGCTGCATCTGCATTTTTGATCAATTGATGAATGTCCTCTCCATCTCCCGGAAAATAGCAAATACCAATACTGGCAGAAAGAAACAGATCGTGAGCATCTACGTTTATAGGATTACGAAACATAGTCAGAATTCTTTCTGCATGCTGCTCTGCCTCGGATTCTTTAGAGATGGTGTAGACCATCATGAATTCATCGCCGCCAAGCCTGGCCAGAAAGGCATTCTCTGAAAGTTGCGATTGGAATCCTCGAGCCACTTCATTCAGTAATCGGTCGCCTACATCGTGACCCAGAGTATCGTTGATGTTCTTAAAATGATCCAGATCCACAAACAGTATGGCCCGTCTTTGAAGATTCCCTTCCATCTCCAGAATCTCCGATAGATGGGCATACAGGGCTTCTCGGTTTGGCAAACCGGTGAGCAAATCTGTATAGGCCATGGTTCGCAATTTCTGCTCCGCTGCGATTCGATCGGAGATATCGGAGCTGATCAAAATGATGCGTTCCTTTTCATGGTATTGCAGAAGGCCAATACGCGTATTAAACCAGGCAATCTCTCCATTGGCATTATAACCTCGAATATCGTATGTAAAAGGTTGCCGTTCCTCCTTTATGCGATTCAATGCCCAGGTTAATCGAGCCCTGTCTTCCTCCGGAACAAATACCCGGCAATCGTTACCTACAACATCTTCCATATTGTAGCCAGCGGTAACTGCATTTACGTATAGAATGGTGCCTTCCAGATCCAGGAGCAAAACAATGCTTGGCTGGTTCTCCAGTATGAATCTTAACTGTTCTTCGCTCTTTTGAAGTTCCCTTGCCTGATTTCGAGTTCTGGAAATGTCGAAGAATGATACTACTGCTCCACGCTGCTTTGGACCACCGTCCGAGAATGGAATGGAGTTCACCGAAATCCAGCGAAAGGATCCATCCGGCCGACTGACCCCCAGAACGGTTCCGTACTGAGGCTCTCCGGTGCGCATGGCCACTTCAGAAGGATGCTGTTCTCCTGAAATGGGCACCCCATCTTCGTTAACAATGTGCCACTGAGGATCCATGGAGGATTTTCCCAGAAGCTGTGATTCGCTCAAACCCAGGATCTCCAGAGCGCTGTTATTGTAGGAAACAATAACACCTTCGGAATCATGAACAACGATCCCCTCTGCCAGGATGGAGTAGACTCTCTCCATGGCAGATTTCATGTTCTTCTGTTCTGTGATATCAACCACGACGCCCGCCATATCCACCGGCGTTCCATTCTCGAATCGTACGTTTCCGCGACCTTCCAGCCAGCGAATCTGCCCATCCGGTGTGCGAATTCGGTGCTCCACCTGGTAAGAGGCGCCCGGGTCTTTCATGGCCGCATCCAGGGAATTCTTCAGACGGCCCAGGTCCTCTTCCAGAATTAGATTGAAATAGCTCTCAATGGAACCATCAAAATCCCCATCCTTGATGCCAAATATGGAGGCCACATTCGCAGACCAGTAAACTTCGCCTGTCCTGATGTTCAAATACCAGTGACCGATGTTTCCCTGCTCCATGATATTGTTCAGTGAGCGTAGCAGGGATCGGTTTTCGATTCTGGTTTCATCGCTTTGCTGCAAAGCCTTGCGTGTTGCATTCCAACCGAGCCAGTAAAGAACTACAGCTACGAAAAAATAGGAAACTCTGCGAAACCATTCAGCAAAAGGCGAAGGAGGTTCTGCCAGAGGGATATGTCCCTGAAAGGTAAGATAGGCAATACCGCCGGCAGACAGGGCCGCAATAAATGCAGTAAGGACCACAGAACGAGGTCCAAAAAGAATCCCGGCCATCATTATAGCCAGCAGATTGAGCATGATAATTGTATCGTAGATACCCATGCCCTGCAGGGGCTGAAGATTGGCTGCACCTAAGAACGTGCCAATCAATAGTATTCCCGCTACCGCAGACTTTCCGGCCCTTAGCAGAAATATGAGAAAAATACAGAGGGATGTCAGAATGCCTGAAAGTAGAAGGAATCTTGACCCCAGAACTTGAAACAATCCCAGGGGAAATAGAAACAATATGCTGGCCGCAAGCATCCAGAATATTGCAGGACCGAGAACTCTGGTCCTCCTTTCTGCAGCTGCCGACGAAAAACTACGCGGCATTACAATCCTTTCCATCCAATCAGACAATAATATCTTCCCCTTTCTTAGTTAGCGTTCTCGCAGATTGCCCCAGATAAGCAACCGAGAAATACCTGTGGGACCTGAGAAACCAGACAGTACTGTAGTGCCCGCCTTTTTTGATATAGAGTACATAACGTTCTTTGAGGAACTGGAAAATAATAACAATAGAAGCTGGTTTCAAAAGCATCGGGATAGGTATGCGAGCCATGTACGCAAACTATTTCTCCAATATGTTTCAGTAACCGCCATAGAGATCCAGTAAGGCGGCGGGAAAATTGAAATGGATCCCGCTCGCTGTATCTCTCGGATTAACAGAGACATTCGATTTTCCCGAAATAAGTCCCCCTACAATCTATATATGACGGCCTTTTTCTCTCCAAAAGGCAGCAAAGATAAGTCCCTGCCCGCATTCTTCCTAAGATTTGGAGCCTGAAACGCTTCGTTCATGGTTGGCTGCTATTCGCCGACAACCGGGCAATTGCAGGCCATCCGAAACAATATAGCGCTCCATACAAAGAAGTTTTCCTGGATTATTACAAATCCGGACCTGGTGCGCAATGACTGACATCGACGGATGCGAATTCGGGGATTTCCGCTCTGGCCGATTTTTCGCTTGATATTTCCCTGCTACAACTATCATGACCTCATTCGGAGGCCCCCATGAAATACCGCATTTTTAGCATCCTTTTGAGCTTACTGAGCGTTACACTGTTGCAGTGTGGCAATCCTACAGAGGCATTGTACAAGAAATATCATTCCGTAGTGTCCTCGGTGGGAGAACTGGACGATGCGAAAATGGAAAAGTACATCAAAACCATGCGGATCCTGCGACAAGAGGGGATTCAGTTTCAGCAGTGGTTGGCTGAAAATCCAGACGGGGGTAAAGAGGGATTCAACAAGATAGAGGCCGCTATTCAGGAAGGAGGTTTTGAGGATTACGCTACCTTTGTCAAAGTAAACGCCAAGGTTGCCTGGGCCTGGAATATGGCACAGGCTCAGGTGGGAATGGAAAAGCAAAAGGATCTAAACCAGGCTTCCCAGGACATGACTCAGCAAGGAATCGATTTGATCGATCAGCAACTGGCCGATCCCAATATTCCCGAAGAAACAAAAGCAGAGTTAAGAAAGACCCGAGAACAACTGGCATCTCAAAAAGAGGAAATCGCAGACACCTGGGATAAGAACAAAGTGTACGCCGACTGGGCCATGAAGGTAGTGGGACCCCTGACCAACGACAAAGAAGTAGCTCTTGTGAAGAAATACGAACCGCAGCTCATGGAGGTTTTTACCGGTCTGAGCAAAGAACAAATAGATCAGATTCATGAACTATCCATGCCGCAACTGGAACTGGAGCCATGACACATTCTGTATGGTTTGAAATTCCGGTCCTGGACCTGGAACAGGCCAAACTGTTTTATGAATACGTTCTCCAGGAAGAGCTTTCCCTCCATGAACTGGGCCCATTGCGAATGGCCTGGTTTCCCATGGAAGAGGGAAAACCTGGATCAACAGGCACTCTGGTGCAGGCTCAAACCTACGAACCATCATATAGCGGCACCCTTGTGTATCTTGCCGTAAAGGATATCGATTCTGCCCTGAAACGGGTGGAAGAGAAAGGAGGCAAGATTCTGAATAACAAAACCGCCATCGGCGAACATGGATTTGTTGGTCATTTTGAAGACTGCGAAGGAAATCGCATCGGCCTGCACAGCACTTCTTGAGATCTCCACCAGGCTGCCAACACCGCTCAATTCCCTGGGCCTAGAAAATCCACATCTCGTGTAAATGACTCTGATGTGATCCGAAAAGATAATGATTCGGGACTTTGACCTTTCAGGAATGGGCCGGCTAAAAAGGCATCAAGCGACGTCCTATAGCTAATGAGTAACTATTGCAAATGAGTTCGCAGTTCGTCCAGAAGACTCACCAACTCCTGACGGTAGGATTCCAGTCCGGATTCAGGCCACCGATTGGCATCGATATGTAGCGTTAGATTGAGCCGATCTCTGTAGGTTGTAGCAGCAACAAATATGATCTGCGAAATCGAAGGATGCACGGTAAAAGCAACGTTCTCAATGCTCCAGCTTTTATCTGCTGGAGCGGCGAATTCGCCTACAATACCCGCATTACTGAAAGCCAGGGCCTGTGGCAACCTTTGAATCAATGCGCCGTAGGCTTTTCCAGGATCCGGTTTGGTGAGATAACGCCCAGGCTCCGGAAGCATTCTATAAAAATCCAGGGCTGCTGTGCGAATCTGATTATGGACATCTTTGCTGATGAAGCTGGCAAGCGTCCAGAATGGCTGAAAGTCCGAGGCTTCGCAGGCCCGCTTCCAGGATTCCAGCGAAGGAACATCCGCTGTAGTTGTTATCAGGCTGATGTACAGAGCCAGTTCATCGGCCGCAGAACCATCGCTGGCCATCTGAGTTCGCAGGTCCGCCGGGCTGGCAAGAGCCATTCGCTTTGTTTCGCTGTCGGCTGAGGCCGCCGCATCCTCCGATAGCCCAACTCCGCTTTCGGTGCTGCTTTTCCTTTGCTCGAAGTTCGCAAGCGACTGAAGCAGGCAGGCGCCCAGAACACCGTGCAAGGTTGCCCCATTGGATTTTCCTGCAGCGCGAAGGGAAGCCATCAATTCTGGTTCGAGCTGGATTTCCAGTAGACTGGCCGCCGGAGGCGATTTCTTTTTTTCAAAGAAAGATACTCCTGAGGCAGGATTGGATTCCATCACTGGCGGTGTGTTGTTTGCCGGAAGTCTTTCATGCACTGCAGCGGGAAATGCTTTCGGATTGGTGTCCGGAGGCTCAGAGCCATTCGAGCTCGCCAGTTTCTGAACAAGTAGATCCAGTAATTTAAGTCCACTTCTGCCATCGGCGATAGAATGATGAAATACCAGAAACAGGCGAAATTGATTCGCGGTTCGAATCAAACCGCATCGCATCAGCGGAGACTCTCCGTTTTCGAAGGGCTGCATGATTGCCTGGGTCACCGAATCGGAGAATGATTCTCTGGCATCCTTTGCAGAGATTTCCCGAAACGGAATGGGCACGGCTTTTTCCTGGCTTGTGAAGCTCAATGAGCCTTCTTGTGGTTCATGGACAATGGATACCTGAAGCATGGGGTGCTTGCTCTGTAACCACAGCAATGCCTCTTTCACAGCCTCTATCTGCAGTGTACCTTTGCCATCCGCGAAAACGGCAAAATTCATGGAGGATGCACGATCCAGAAGCCAGAACGTGCTTTCTGCCAGGTCTAGATTTCTAAAGGTTGTCCCCATATTCGCCATTGTTTTTCAAACCTGGTTCGAAGAAAAGAGGATCTCAGCGCAGAAAGATCAAATGTTGAATCGTTACCCCTGAAATCAGAAGGCAGAGAGGAGAATAGATAAATGTATCCATTCTGGCAAAATCGCTGCCTCGCACCTTTTTGAAGAATCCTACATATTTAAACTCTCCCATCGATCGCAGCAAAAAAGCGATCCCAATCATCCAGCCGGGCACAGACCAGAGATTGCGAAAGTCATGCATAAGAGCCCATCCGCCCAGAAAATAGGCCGCAATCATAAGCAGAATGGCAGCCACTAGCAAGGTCACGGCAGGCCCAGGACGAAACAACGGATTTCCATCCGGTTGAACTGGAATGGATTTTTCAAAGCCCAGGGTTCCCCCCAGAGCCCAGTAGATATGCAATAGAGCCAGAAAGCCAAACAGAATACCGAGAAGCAATGGGATCATAGGCAATCCTGGCATGTAATCCAGGATCCTGTAAACCAGTTATGTTGCAATCGTGCCCGGAATCAAAGGGAGCCAGGGAGTCATGTTTCCAGAACAGGTTTTTCTCTCTATGACGTTCGGCCCCCGTTCGGATTTTTGCCTCATTCTCACCGTATTCCCACCAGAGTAGACATAACCTGCTTGCAAGTATGGCCAGGGTATGATATACTGCTTTCAGGTCCTATTGAATGTAGCCAGACCACCGTGATCCATGGATCGCGACCTATCTTCATTCCCGGCTGTATCCGCGCATCAGCCTGAGAGGAAATCCAACGGGAAGCATGCTTACTCCTGATATGCCATTCTAGAACGAATCGCAAACATGAGCGGCTCATTGCCTTCCCGCTAAAGAGGTATTTTATGGCAGGAAAGCAAAGACCCACCATGGGAAAGCGAATCCGTGAAAAGAATAAAAGAGAAAAGAAACAGGCCAAACTTGAAGAGAAGGCCCGTAGAAAAGCTGAAGGCGGCCTGGTAGACGACGACATTGTAGATGTATCATCCCTGATCCCGGATCCAGATGTTTACGGCCAGGAAACCGTGGATGTTCCCGAAGACGAGGAAGAAGAAGAGAAATAGGTTCGCCGCTTCGGCGGTCTCTTAGCCCCCCCAATTGATTCCAGGCATCAGAGGAATGGGTCCGCTGGCATTCACGTTCAGTAACCCAATCTGAATTCCGTCTAATCGAATGGCGGCATTGATGAGGCCCGCCTGAAAGAAAATCATAGATTCAAAAAGAAGGTCACCGGCACCGCTCCGTTCTCATGAACATTGATTAGACCGATCTGAACTCCATCCAGATCCTCTGCGAAGTTAAATAGGCCCAGCATCAATCCTGCTGCTTCATCGGACATGTTCCAGGCACCCACAGCCAGCCAGTTTCCTCTATTATTCACATTTACCAGCCCGAACTGAGCCGAATGACCT
Source organism: Spirochaetaceae bacterium (assembly GCA_002729885.1). Classification (GTDB taxonomy): domain Bacteria; phylum Spirochaetota; class Leptospiria; order Leptospirales; family Leptonemataceae; genus UBA3465. Next base: position 163,074 of record PBUB01000008.1, on the reverse strand, counting down.
TTCCAGGCACCGTTCACCAGGCCAACCTGGAGTCCTGGAGTCTCTGCGAAATTAAGCAGGCCGGCCTGCAGCCAGGAGTTTTCGGACCAGTTGAATACCCCGCCCTGGGCAAAGGAGGAGTCCTCTCCATTGTTTACGAAAGCAACCTGAAGAGCTGTTTCTCTTCCTTCGTTATAAAAAGCAGAGATCTGAGCGAGGGTCAAAAGTGAGTCCTGCAAATTGGATGGATCATACAGAGCAAGGTCTGGATCGTAATCCGACGCTCCTGTTACGTCTCGGCCTTTGATGCGGTTGGCCCCCAGGGAAAGCTGAAGCCAACTGGCTGATTCGGCATGATTATAGAGGCCGCTGATTTGCACCGGAGTATAGTAGGAACTATTCCAGAAACCTGACAGCTGAAAGGAAGGGACTATGCGAGCATGATTCATCAGGCCGCAAAACTGAAAAGCGCTGTCCTGCAGGTTGATGTTTGCCAGAGGCGAAAGCTGGCCAAAGGGAGTATTGAACTCAGAAAAATTTCCAATCCATCCAAGCTGAATAGGAGCCTTTCGCGTCACATTCACTCCTCCAATCTGCGGAAAGCTGGATTCATGCATGCGATTAAGAGCTATGCCCATTTGCATACCCTGAACCGATCCCATGGTCCATTGAACAAGAGATAGCGAAAAGCCGCTAACATTACCCTGTGTGTAGGTTACCAGAGGATTTACGGAAATACCACGCAGATTACCGGTGTTCACCGATGTGAGGCCCAGTTGCATTCCAGCGAAATCTCCATTCACTACATGGCCGGCTCCAAGCTGGATACCATTCACGGGGCCAGAGAAATTCAAGAAACCCAGGTCCAGGCCGTTCACGGATCGGGAAGTGCCGTAAAAGATGTTCAATCGAATTCCGTGAACCGCAGCCGATTCAGAAAAGATCTGGCCTGGCATATATAGAGCAAACTGAAAGGGCGTCCAGGGTGCATCAAAATAGCCGGTCCTTCGCTCACCGCCAATACCGGTATGCATATTAAATAGCAGAGTGAATGGAATGGGAGAATTCCGGGCTACGTTGAACAGTCCGATTTGTATTCCGTTCAGGTTCTCTGCATCGTTTACCAGTCCCATGGACAGTCCGGTCTGTAATTCGCTTCGATTGAATGCACCCAGCTGAATGTATTTGGCCAGATTCGCATTATTCATAAGGCCCAGCTGGGTTCCGGTTTCATCTCCATTGTTTAGAAGAGAAAGCTGCAAAGCGGCGGAGTCCGTGAGGTTGGACAGAGAAGCGATTTGAATAGTACCGGCATCGTTGTAGTTTATCAAACCTGCCAGCTGAATCGTCGACGTTTCGCTTTGATTGGCCAGGCCTGCGATTTGAATACTGGATTCGTTTGCGCTGTTGCCGAAAATACCCAGCTGAAAAATATTCTTTTCGGCCACATTGAAACCTCCGGGTAGCTGAAAAGGGACGTCCTTTCCCGAGTTCCAGCCTGCAGAAATTTGTAGGAGACTATGTTCACTCTGGTTGGCAAAGCCGGAAATCTGAAGGAATCCATCATCGGAGCGAGAAAACAGTCCGGCAAGCTGCAGAACGGAAGCGTCGCCAATGTTCCCTCCTCCTGCAATCTGCAAATAGGATTCCCCGCGATTCATGTTGCCCAGACCAGCCAGCTGAATGCCGGGTCCTTCATCCAGATCATTGATTCCCAGAGTGAATTGCCCCAGGTATGCTCGATCCCCATGGTTCCAGCCCAATCCTACCATAGGTAGATAGGCCTCATCCGTGAAATTAAATAGTCCCAGTTGCCATCCGTATTGAACATCGTTACCGTTAGCCAGGCCGATTTGCAGGCCCACCAGACGATCCGAGTAGTTAAACAATCCAGCCTGCACCCCTGCATGGGTATCGCTCAGGTTTACAGCGCCCAGGCCCAGCCCGGCGGAAAAATCCTTCACATGGTTTACGAAACCCGCATCCAGACCATATATTGAATCAATTTCGCCGTAGAATACATTGTAGCGAAATCCGACAACCACTGTGTTTTCATCAAATAGCTGAAACGGAGAAAGAAGTGAAAACTGAAATGGGGTATAGTTCTTCGCAATCAAAGAGCCGGGCCAGAGGCAGAGAGTTGAGGCAAGAATGAACATAGATCTCAGACAAATGAATCTTACACTGTAATGCTTCATGCGGAGCAGTTTGTCAGAGCCATTGGCGCAATGGCCGCTTAAGGTTCCCATGAAAGCTTTTATCGACGCTTTTATGGAAGCTCTTATGCGGGCATTCCTGAACGATTCACTGGACGATTCGAGACCAGCCAGCCAAATGCCGGCCCCGGCGTTATCTGGCCTACGAATCGACGGCTTCTCTTCCTTCGAGTAAAACGATTGTGAATTTTCTCTGGCTTTCATTTAAAAATTCATCCCGGGTAGAATTGAGAATGTGCCACTTCGATTCACATTGATCAATCCAATTTGCAATCCATGCAACTCTTCTGTGTAGTTAAATACCCCTATCATCAGTCCTGTATGACTGTGGGCATAGTTCCAGGGACCGGCCATAATTCCCCGGGTACCATCATTAAGGCCAATGTTGATCAGGCCCAGTTGAGCTAGCGTGCCAGAACCGCCGTTTACCAGACCAAACTGAATCCCTGGAGCCAGTTCGCGCCCATTGAAGAGACCCAGTTGAATAAAAGGCCTTTTTGAAAAATTCAAAAACCCTGCCTGTAGCAATGAGGCCTCATCGCTGAAATTCACAAGGGAAGCCTGCAATGGCACATCGAATCCATTATTATGGATAAGCGAAATCTGAAGGAATGGATTTGAGATTTCGTTCAGCTCTTTTCTAGATATGGGTTGCGGGCCCAGATTTACCAGGCCCGCCACCTGGAGATAGCTGGCCCGTTCTGCAGTATTCCAGATTCCGGCGAGCTGCAAAGGTGCAGGTCCATTGGAAATATTGCCCAGCCCGGCCAGCTGAAAGATCAGATTCCTTTCGGTGGTATTGACGCCTCCGGTGATCTGCACAAAGCTCAACTCATCGGATGCATTTGCAATGCCAGAAATCTGTAGAAAGGAGTAATCGTCTGAATGGTTGAGAAGCCCGGAAATCTGGACTATGGCCCCGACCTCGCTGTGATTGAATAATAGCCCTATCTGAGGAGCAGGCGTTCCCTGCCCTCTTTCATTGCCAATCCATCCAATTTGCAGGGCTGCTTCATCTGCATCGTTCCATCCTCCTAGCTGCAGAAAAGGAAAGTTTGTGGAGCGACTGTAAATCAGTCCAATCTGGTATCCATTCACAGGTCCTTCTGTAACTGCGATGGGAGCGATGGAAAAACCATGCAGTTCATTCGCCTCCTGGTAGAGCCCGGCCACAAAGATTCCTGTAGCAGAGTGAACCGACTGAACGATTCCTATCTGAAACCCGGCGAAATCTTCCCTGACCTGACTATATACTCCAAGCTGAATCCCTGCGCCATTGTCACTGAACTGAAGAACACCGGCATCCAGTCCGTACACCTCTGCGTTTTCACTATAAAGGAGGTTCAATCGCATTCCATAGACCGGGACTTCTTTTTCAAAGATTTGACCTGGCATGTAAATGGAAATCTGCAGCGGAGTCCAGTTGTAGCTGAGCAAACCTGTACGAACCTGGTCGGTATCTTCGTCTCCGTAATTGTAAAGAATGGTGAAGGGAAAACGCCCCTTCCAGGCAATGTTGATCAATCCTATTTGATGACCGTTTAAAGATTCGGTTTCATTAAAAAAGCCGATGTCCATGCCGTTGTTCTTATCTGTGCGATTGATCAGTCCCAGGCGAAATCCCTGGTTGAGATGCGACTGATTGAACACGCCCAGCTGAAACCGGGATTCCTTGCTTACATTGATGGATCCCAGCTGCACAGGTGCATTATCACTGTTTAACCCGGCGGTTGCCTGAAATATTCCCTGCTCACTACTGTTCGCCAGGAGGGAAATCTGCAGTACCGAGTCATTGGCTTCGTTGTAAATCCCGGTAATCTGAACCCTGGTGTCTTCCGCGAAGTTTCCCAGACCGGAAAACTGGAACGGATTTTCATCTGCCGAGTTAACAAGAGCTGCGATCTGTAACGGCACAGTCTCCGCATTATTTCCCAGGCCGAGTTGCAGGCTGGCACTTTCTACAATATTAATGCTGCCCAGTTGTATCCAGGAGATGTCGGCTCCATTTCCCAGTATGGCCAGCTGTAGAGGAATATCCTCTGCGATATTTACACCCGATGATATCTGTAGCCAGCTTTCATCCTCGGTAAGGTTCATTAATCCGGATATTTGCAGCAAGTTTTGATCGCCGCTGTTAAAGCCCAGAGCCAGCTGCACAGGAACTACTTCTTTTGACTGTATGTTTCCGATACCTGCAAGCTGAATGGGAGCGTAATCGGCAACGTTGACTCCCAGCGAAAGTTGGCCCAGATGGGCATTCCGGGCGCCGTTTCCCAGAACCCCGGTCATGGGCAGTACGGCCGTATCATCGATGTAGTTTACGAATCCTACCTGGTACCCAACCAGCGAATCAGTGGCATTTAAAAATCCTACTTGAAATCCCACAGACTCATCGCTTCTGTTCGCAATTCCTGCTTCAATTCCTGTATGAGTTCCACCTGTGCCATTATATAAAGCCAGCCTCAAGCCGCCAGAATTCGCAACTGTGCGATTCGCCAGCCCTAAATCCAGCCCATAAAGGCTGTAATTCTGAGCAGAGAACATACTGAGCCTTAAACCAATGACCCGATGATCATTGCCCATAAGCTGCATATCATCCACCACGGCCAGCTCCAGAGGAACAATAGAACCCGGCTCGGGCTGTTCATTGGATACACGCTCGGCCATGAGCAAATTGGGAAGGAGTAGGAAGACAATGTGAAGAGTTAAGGATACGGAAGCCAAGAAATTGGAGCCGATTGGCTCGGGCTTTACAGTCTTTTTCCCGTGATTATTCAACATAAGACTCTGGCATTACACTGGAATTTGCAAGCCCTCTCAGGCTTTTTAGACGGCATCCGATAGGACCGGTTCAGAATCAGAGGATGCAAATTTTGTATTCCTTCTGAATTAATGAAGTGTAGAACCAGATTCCAGGGATGTTTATTTCAGCATTGTACCTGGTGAAACGGAGACTCGGACGACTCACCGAAAAATCAGGGAGGTACTGGAGCGGTCCCGATCAGGAAATCGGGAATGCCCTTGCTTGCCCGTCCCTTCATCTTGCTTCACGTCAATGGCTGATTAATTAATGTTCTGGCTCCCAGGGCGGCTCCCTCAACATTCGATCCATGAAGACCCTTCCTGGCTTTCAGTGCTTCTCTTTTGAGCACAATGATATTGAGCATCCGGTGTACGTAGCCGGAAAGGGTCCGGCCATTCTAATCATGCATGAGTTACCAGGTATGGTAGAAGAAACGGTGGCGCTGGCACATCGCCTTCAGGATGCAGGATTCACCACTTACATGCCTCTTTTCTTTGGTCCTCCAGGAAAGAAAGCTACCTACTCCTCCCTTCTGCCTTATACCATTCGGCTCTGCATCAGCAGGGAGTTTTATATGCTCAAGCGAAACAAGACCAGCCCCATTCTGGACTGGCTTCGCGCACTGTGTAGAAGAGCTCATGGCGAATGCGGGGGCAAAGGAGTGGGAGCCATCGGAATGTGTCTTACCGGTTCCTATTCTATTCCTCTTATGCTGGAGCCTTCCATGATTGCTCCGGTGGTTAGCCAGCCATCGCTTCCAGGTTGCATTATGGGCTCCAGGAAGTCAAGATTGGAATGTAAACGCTCGCTGGATATCTCTCCGGAAGACCTGGAGCATGCGAAATCCAGATGCGCCACAGAAGGACTGGAAATCCGAGGATTCAAATTTTCCCATGATCTAATCGCACCCCAGGAGCGATTTCAGCGTCTACAGGAAGAGTTTGGCGAATCCTTTGTTCCCTTTGTTATAGATTCCGGTCCAGGAAATAAACATGGCTATGGTAAAGCAGAGCATGCAGTGTTTACTATCCACTACTCCGATGAACCGGGCAGCCCCACCAGAGAAGCCATGGATCGATTGCTGGATTTCTACACCGGCCGGTTACTCTAAGATATGCGAAAATCCACTGGATATAGGCCGATTATCGCATTCCTTCTGCCAGCGCTGCCAATCTAAATGCAAAGCTGAGCCAGGCTTTTCATGCGAGTGACCTGCAGGCGGGAAAATAAAGGAAAGGAACTTGAGAAAAACAGGCTCATCACTATCTCTATTTCTAGTTTTCGCCCTGATATCCATGGCAACGTGCGAAAAACAGAAACCCACTACTTACGTTTTAGAATCAGAAACTTTGCAGCCCCGAAGCCTGGAGAAGCAATATGTATTTCCGGAATTCAGCGGTAAACAAAAGGGGAGTCTGTTTACAATAGAGCCGGATGGATCCAATGTGCGAGAAATAGCCGATTACATTGGATCGTTACCGGCAGGTCCCTTCATCCATGAAGGCCAGGTATACTACCACAGCGGCGATGCGAACTACCCCACCATTACCTGTCAGAGGCAGCATCCCTTTACAGATCGTAAATGGCCTGGAAGCCCGGATCTTCCTCTCCCGGTAACAGCATCGGAGCCCCGTACAGAATCAGAATCCAGGACCCAACCTCTCTGGGATGCATCCACCGGTGCACCAGAATATATTCAATTCCGTTGCGATCTGGATTCAGGCAACGGATTATACTGGGGCCATGTTATTCTGACAGCCATATTCGAACATTCGTCTGGTCAGGATTATCGACTGATTTTCGCCTACGGTTACGGCACAAAGCATGAAGACTATATTCATTTTAGGGATCTAGATTCGGATGGTGCTTATGAAATCTGGATCGAAGACAATAGTTACTCGAACAGACAAATAATAATCGAAAAGCAGGATAAAGACGGCATCTATCGACCGATTTTTCAATTCGATACCTATCAGGGTTTTACATCGGGATGCTACGGCTTTGATGGATCCATAGAAATTGGGCCACTCGCCACCGGACAAATGCCCGATTTGATTCTACATGCGAAACCATTATGGAACGAAGATGGCGCATGCTATCCGGCAGCGAATTCGAAATCAGAATCCCTGGCCTACATTCAGTGCGTGAAAAACACAATCGCCGGTAGCTACATCTTTCGCTACGAAGGATACGGCTATCAGGGAAGTCGTAAACTGAAGAATCTGTACGCGGATTCCTGTGTAGAAGATTGATCCAGACTATTCGATGCCGGCCATCTAACTTTCCAGTATCCTAGGTGCTCTCACGGCCTTCATCAGCGTCCGATGATGCTAGATGGGATCTTTCGGACAGAAAAGTATGGGCACTGGAATTGGATTGCGGGCCTCGTGTGCTTCCAGGAGAATTTTCCTGGCTTACCTCAGCGACACTGACGTTTAACCCGGATCCATTAGAGCTGGCTTCCGTCTGAGAGCTTGCCGATTCGAATGCGCCGGATTGAGCTGAAGCCATAGATTCCGAAGCAGCAGAAAAGGAAGAAGGGTCGGCCTGACTTGCGGAAGCCGAATCGCCGGCCTCTTTGAGAGAATAGTACAGCTGATGACCGCCATAGATCAATGCGATCAAAGCCCCGGCTCGCATGGCAATATTAAAAATAATTCCCTGTCCTTCCGGATTGGTAAACGACGCCGAGGGCAAAGCAAAATCCAGCATAGCCATCAGTAATAGGGCCTTTAAGACAAGAGAGAGGACCACAAGCCAGATTCGAGGCTTCCAGAGAATGAAACCCGCAAGTCCCGCCATCACAAAAAGCTCCGCTGCATTTCCGGCGATCTCAGCGTTCCAGACTACCTGACCGGAAGCCACTCCCAGAAGTAGAAACACAGAACCGGCCAGAACATGCGTCCAGGTAAACGTGGTATAGAAAATAAAATGGCGACGATGCTCTTCTTTGATGATCGCATACTGAGCCACCATCAATCCGATAAAAAACAGGAAGGGGATAAAGAATACCCAGCCCAGCCAGCGAGCCAGAAGAAACCCACCCACTGCTCCAACGATACTACCAATAGGGCTAGAACCCTTATCCTTTGCCATGCAAACCTCGAAATGGTAATACCCAAACAATCATTACCTGTCAACTAATTAGTCTGAATAATGAGGAGGGCCCGGAGAATCCCGCTGTATCGAGCTGATGCGGACCATAGGATGGGAACCTTCTCAAATTAATGCGCTGAACGCAACGTCTCATGCAGGACTCATCAAACATACGAAGAATGCTCTCTGGATCCGAGAGCTTCAGGGGTCTTCCGCCGCTACGGAAGACCTCTGCTCATCCAGACTGCGAATCTCATTGTAGAATGCCTTATTGGGCACTCTGCCACGCCCGCCGATGGAATACTCCGGACGAAGGGCATCCACAAAGCACATGGCCACATCCCCTTTACCTTTCACCGGCACTTTTCCTCTCTCCGAAGTGACAAAGTAAGGAGAGAGAAACTCCGCCAGAGGAGCAGAAAGATTGATATGATGGGGTTCGCTGGTCGATTCCAGTCTGCTGGCCACGTTCACAGTATCTCCCCAGATATCAAAAGTGAATCGACTGTTGCCCACTACACCTGCGATCACCGGTCCCTGATGGATACCAATTCGCAGATCCCAGCATAGCTTTCCTTTTCTATCGCGGCTTTTTTTGTATCGGCGAATGAATTCCATCATACGAAGGGCGCAAAGTGCAATACGCAGTGGGTCGGACGGTCGCTTCTGGAACAGACCCGAGGCGCACATATAGGCATCGCCAATGGTCTTGATTTTTTCGATTTTCAGTCTTTCCGAGATCCGATCGAAATGCGAAAAGCAGTAATCCAGCTCCGACAGTAATTCCTCCGGAGGCATCTTATCTGCGATACTGGCGAACTGCACCATATCCGCGAAAAGAACACAGCTATCCTGGATCATACCGGGCGCTACTCGACCGGTGGCCTTGAGTTCATCTGCCACCGGAGCAGGTAAAATAGTATGCAACAGATCATCTGCCTTCTTGAGAGAATCCTTTAGAGCTCTGTCAAAGAATTGAAAGCTTTCGTAGCTCAAAACCTGATTCTGGGTAAGCAATAAATCCCTGGCTCTGGTCGGTAACCGCTCCTGGCTCAGGGCTCGCCTCAACTCGGCCAGCATCATGGTTTCCCCGCCCAGAATGGACTGATAGGTTAAATCCCGATTACGATGTAATGCAACGGTAAGAATATCGTGCATTCGCTTAATCATCCTTTCCCGGCTTAGGCGGGTCCCCTCCTTTAGATCATAGAGACGCGAAAGAAAAAGCTGATTGTAGAGCTTGAAAGTGGAGGTATCATAATCGCTTCCCCATCGGCTGCGGATCCACCAGGAACGAAATAGATTGCGACGGTGTACCGGAGGATCATCCAGTTCGGGAAATGCCTCCTTTAGCTCGGCGATCATATCCCGGGTAAGATCTCGAAACGGAATCCCCTCGTAGGTAATATGATCCAGCAGATGATCCGGCTTCTGCAGTTCCGCTTTCAGATGGACCAGGAAATACTCGGCCAGCAATCGGCTGGTTTGCTCTCGAAGGGGTTGGGGCACAGGCCAATATCATCAGCACCCTCATCCCGGGGCAAGGAAAACCGGTGTCAGCTCACCGTCCAGTTGCCTGGCCGGGCCGTGCACAGAAATCCCACTGCCCCGGAGAATAGAAAAAAGCTGGCCTGGAGACTCCGGGATAAATTCGCTGATCAAAGATATCCTCAGGAAGTAACCAACAGGAATACACATGCATATTGAAGTAAATACAGATCATAACATTGAAGCCAGTGAAGGACTGACCAAACATGTAGAAGAAGTGGTGCAGAAAGCTATGAGCCATTTCGCAGGTCAGGTAACTCGAGTTGAGGTTCATCTAAAGGATGAAAACGCAGGTAAGTCTGGCGCAGCGGATAAGCGATGTGTGATGGAAGCTCGTATTTCCAATCATCAGCCACTGGCAGCCACCCATGATGCGGACAATCTGCACGTGGCCATCGATGGTGCTGCAAACAAGATCAAGAAAGCCGTAGAGAGTACTCTGGGTAAGATCAATCGCAAGTAATCTACTTTCTGGAAGGCCGTCTATCCACGGCCTCCTTCAGCCCGGGGCCGCAGCCCCGGGGCCAGTTTCACAGCCGCAAAGCCCTCTGATTGGATCAGCTAGCCTGCACCAGGTTCAGTTGCACTCAATAGATTCAGTCACAGCTATAAAAGGCAACTCCGAGTCAGCCCGATTGAGAACGCCCCCGCAGTCCCGCTCCTCCGGACCGGAATTCGGATAACAGGACCATGGCATTGCAGTCCTAAAAACCTGCTTTTCAATAATGGTCCCGGAATCCATACTCTTCCATGAATAATGCCATGCAGGAGCTATGCCATGTTTGAAGTAAAAGCCAACGGGAATAGACTGGAGATCACCATGAGCGGACAGCTAGACGGTCCGGCCATGAAGCAGGCCCTGGATGACCTGGAACGCGAATCGGCCTCCATAAAAGACGGCACCATGCTTTATGATGCAGTGGATTATCATCTGCCAACCCTGGATGCAATTTTCATGGAGTTTGCACGATTGCCCGCTATGCTGGGACTTATGGGACGCTTTCGCAAGGCAGCTTTACTCAGCGATATGGGATGGTTGAACTCTATAAGCGAGGCCGAAGGACTGATGTTTCCGGGCCTCACCATAAAAGCATTCAAGCGAAATGAGCGCGAAATGGCCGTTCAATGGCTTGAGGCTGATGGCTAAAAGCGCCCTGCCGCTGGCTTTGTAAGTCCATGAATCAGCAGAACTAATGCAATGATGGCGCTCCATGCCGAGCCGGGTGCCCCAAATGAATGCATCCTTGCACAGCTGAATTTCGTAATCAATTACGATCCAGGGCCCTCCGGATTCACAGAGATAAATTATCCTGGTGGCTGCGACGGACAGAGCACATCCTTCGAACATCGGTTTTCGATTGGGCATTGCTCCTCTTGACAGTATCAACGCCCGGATTATTATTTGATCTGGTTCCCATTCGCATACCTTATCCGTGCATGCGATTCACGGAGACAAATCCATCCAGGAAAGCCTGAAATCTCAGCGATGGAAACCCGGAAAGCTCCAATTGCGTCAATAATTACATGTCCGTTCCCGTAACCATACCTGAGCCAAGATTCTTACATTTCAGTCCGCCGGTGGATCTAGCTCCCTACGTCCGCAAGATGTATTTGATCGAAGCGCCCAATACCGGAATCGAACAATTTGTACCTGCATGGACCAGCACGGTGATGGTGCTTCAGTATTCCGATCCTGTGTTTTCCAGCATTAACGGAGAACCGGAAATCGTACCGGATATATGCTTCAGTGGTATGGTTTCGAAGAAATATGGATTTTTCACTCCAGCCAGTATGATCAAGCTGATGATTGTGGAATTTACCCCCATTGGCTTCTACTCCTTATTTCGCGAGCAAGCATTTCGCATCACCGACATCTCGGTGGATGCCACTGCAATAATTCCGGCAAGAAAGCAGGCCACAATAATCGAAGCTCTCCAGGAAACCGATGATGTATGGCGCAAAGGGCAACTGGTATTCAATTTCCTGCGCGGCTTTCTGCCCGAGTCTGTACCGGGCAAACTTCACAATGTACAGAATGCCCTGGCTGTAATGCAGGAGATGGGCTATGGAATAGATATTCGCACAGTAGCCGATGAGCTGGCTGTATCCGAGAGAAATCTACGAAGATCATTCAAAGAGATTACAGGAATCTCACCCAAAATGTTTGCGCGCATCGAGAGATTCACAAAACTCTTCAACGATCAGTTTTCTGGACGGAAACCTCGGTGGAAGGAAATGAGGCAGAAATCTCAGTTCTTTGATCAGGCTCATATGATACGTGATTTCAGTTCGTTCACTGGATTCAGCCCGGGTAAGATGCCTGTAGAGAACTTCTTTCTGTTTCATGTGCTCACTCGGTAGTGCCTGTATTGATTTGATTCTATTCTGCAATTGATTTGCAACCGCGGAATCTTTGATTTATCCCGAGCGTTTGTAAAGCCATGGGGAGCCGCCTATTGATCTACAAAGCATTTACCGGAAACCTGCACCACTACTCCCTGAACTAGAAGGAAGCTGCGCTACAGGATCCTCCTGGACAAAGCCGCTCTCTCCTTCATGGGCCCTGTATCTTTGTAGGTCCAGCTCAGGCTCGGGACTGCACATCTCCGTGCTGCCTGAGAGTAATATGAGCTCCGCCATAAAGCGCTTACGGCTGTGCTCATCGCCAGTATGGTCCATAACCCACCGTACCTGCACTGTTCCATTGTTTTGCTGGATTGCATCCTGAATAACCGACAAGCCAATACCCAATCCAAGTTCCTCATCCATATATGAATCGTTGTATACATTACTGAATCTGAAAAAGGGAAGCATTGCATCCTCTATCTTTTCGCCTGAATCCTGACCTCCCACCGGATCATTCAGTATTCCAATGCTAACAGAATCGCAGCCACGAAAGCATATTATATGGATGGATGAATCTTCCGGAGAGTACTTAAATGCATTTGTAAGAAGCTCCCGAAACGTCAATTCCAGGGCATCGCAATTCCCCTGAACCAGGCCTGCAAACCTGATTGGCTCACGATAAACCCTTTGATTCTGGATTCTCCTGAACGGTTCGACATCCCGAATCGCATTCTCCAGGCACTGGTTCAACTGGAGTTGATTCAGTGTGGAATGGCCATACTTCCGGTCTTCAATACTGGCAAACCTTTCCAGCGAAGAAATCCAGCTTCGCACTGCCGCTGCATTCTCAGTAAGAGCATGCAGGGCTGAAACCGGGATACGGACATAGTCCTCCTCGGCCGAAGCCTGCATCCCCAGTAGTTCTGCCTGCGTTAACAGAGATCCCACTCCTTTTCCCTGGGCGATGGAATGTCGGAGGTTGGCTACCATTTTTACTCCAAAGTTAATAAACTGTCGGCTTTCACTGTTCCTTTTCCAGAGGAGCCACTCCAGTTTATTCATGAATTTCAATCTCTCGGCAGACTGTAACCCCCTGGTGGCCTGTAACTCCGTTCCATATATTATCGCCTGCTCAACACTGGAGACAATGGACACCGCCGCTACACCTTTCTGCAGACATGCAAATAACCTCTTTCTGAGGGCTGGCGACAAAGATCCTTCCACCATGGCGACTATGGGAGAATCAGGAAATGCTTTCTCCAGCCTATCAATGGTTATCGCACCATCTTCTTCGGCGATATCGGTGAGGATGGCAGCGCAGTCCGCACTTTCGTTTCCTTCCACGGACAGCGAATCTGCCAGCTTCACCTCAAAACCGTTCCGTTTCAAAGTAAGGGCGGAGCCGTGCCCATCTTCCATGAGAACCAGCACTGTATTTTTTTCGCGCAAATCCACCTCATCAATCCATGATTTGTTTTACTATATCCAGAAACTGAGCCGGGACAAAGGGCTTTACAATCCAGCCATTGGCACCGGCCTCAAAACCTGAAGATTTCATCGTTTCTTCAAATTCAGTTGTTAGAGTTAAGATTGGCACTTCTGTATTTACGCCTCGAACCGCTTTGATCAACGCAAGCCCATCCATGACCGGCATGTTAATATCCGTAACGATTAAATCCGGATTGCCATTTCGAAATTGCTCCAGACCAGCGGAACCATTCTCTGCGGTCAGGACGCGATACCCACCAAATTCCAGCGTTTGCTTCACCATATTCAGCATAGCCTCAGAATCGTCGATTGCCAGAACTGTTTTCATAATCTCATTTCTCCTTTTTTGTTGCCGGAAAGGTCACCCGGCTGGATTTTATTTCGTAATATCTTGCGAGTCCACATTCTCGAATTATGTATTGATCCAGAAATCCATCCACCGATTCGGCTGAACCCAGAATCAAGACACCGTCCGGCGAAAGAGCTTGCCTGATGCGCTCCAGTATCTTCTTTCGCAGAGGCATATCAAAATAGAAGAGTACATTTCTACACAGTACAATATCCCAGCCGCCCGGATAACCTTCTGCTAGCAGGTTGAGCGTATCGAATTTGATTACTCTTCGGATTTCCTCAGACACCTGATGATTGTCGCCAGCCTTTCTAAAGTATCTGGACAGATACTCCTCCGGAAGCCCCCGACCTACAGAATAGGAATTGTAAAGCCCGGCACTCGCATGCTGGACACTCAACCGACTGACATCCGTGGCCAGTATTTCCATATTCTCAAAGAGAGCCGGGTGTTTTCTGTGAATCAACATCGCCAGGGAATAAGGTTCCTGACCTGTAGAGCAGGCCATACTCCAGATTCTTAACTTCGGCCTCTCGTGTTCATTTCTCAGGATCCACTCTGGCAGGATCTGGGCACTAATGGCAGTAAACGTACTTTCATCCCTGAAAAAGGTGGTTTCGTGAGTAGATACCTGCTCAATGAAGTCGTCCTTTAATCCCGGTATCGCATTTTCCTGGGCACTTCGCGCCAGATCATCGAACGAAGAAATTCTATATTTGCTGAGTAGTCCGGAAAGGCGGGCCGGAATCAGATATTCCTTATCGCTGCCAATTTGAATTCCCGTGAGATCACTGATGATCTGCCTCACATTCCCATACATTTCGGTATTTGTCATAGTGTGCATGGTTTCTGATTCTCCAATTTTGGTACGGCGCGACGCCCTGTTCCCGCTACCCAGGTTGCCAGTCTTTTAATATCTCCAATACCCTGGACCAGACCTTCCCTGACCGGGCGCGAAGGCATTCCGAAAATCAGGCAGGACTCCGGGCTTTGAGCATATACCCGGGCATTAGCTCGGTGCAGTTCACGAATCCCCGCATATCCGTCCTCCCCCATACCGGTCATAATGATGCCGACCGCAGACGCTCCGTATACTCGAGCAAGGGAGCGAAACAGAATGTTTACCGAGGGCCGACAATGAAGCTCAGGATCTCCATCGTGAATATGAATCTGGACTCCGCGCTCACTTCCTCGAACTTCCATATGTCTTCCACCGGGCGCAATATAGACCCCTGGTCCAATGGCCTGACCATTCTGGGCTTCAAAAACTGGCAGAGAACAAATTCCGGATAAAGTATCCGCCAATTGTCGGGTAAACAAAGGCGGCATATGCTGAACAATCAGGATGGGAGTGGTTAAATCTCCAGGGAGATTTCCCAGAAGCTCTCGCAAAGCCACCGGCCCGCCTGTTGATATTCCAATTCCAACAATTGCTGCCTGATCAGGTCGAGCCGGAACGCTGGCCACATTCAGATCGGCCGTTGTCTCAGAAACCTGCAGGGCCTGAATGAGAGGCACCAATTGTTGCCTGATGTAATCCACAGGATCCGTACCCACAGGTTTGGCGACGAAATCCAGGGCTCCCATTTCCAGAGCCTTCAACGTTACCTGCGCACCCTCGATAGTGTGACTGCTAAACATGATCACACCGATATGCGGATACTGATCGCGAATTCTCTTCAGGGTTTCAAGGCCATTCATTACCGGCATTTCCTGGTCCAGGATGACGATGCCTGGTGCGAACTCTCGCATTAGCGGCATTGCCAGTTGACCGTTTGCCGCTTCTGCCACTACTTCAATATTGGAAGTCCGCTCCAGGCAGTGACGAATCACGCGACGGTATGCGCTGGAGTCGTCTACGATCATCACTCGATGTCTACTGTTCACTTCATTACTCCTTATTTCTGAAGCTGCGTGCAGGTTCGTAGAATCAAATAGTTCCCTGAGGTAATTCCAGACTGGATATGCCGGAAGAGTCCTTTTCCTTGTCAGGAGACGCACCGGAAGGAGCATCAAAGTCATCCGAATCCGAATCATTGGATTTTCGCGTTGCGTAAATCACTTCGTAAAGAGTATCTGCCGCTACCTTGAGGCCCGTCGATACTTCGAATGTTCGGGCTGCTTCGCGTGCCCCTTCCTGTGATGCTGTAGAGATTCCGGTAATGTTTCGCGTCACTTCTCCTACCGCTGTTGAAATCTCTGTAACATTTGCTGCAATCTCCTTGGAAGTAATGGATTGCTCCTCCACCGACGAGGCGATGGACCCACTGATGTCTGTAACCTGAGCAATTACATTGGTAATCTTTTCGATAGCCACAATGGTTCTTTGAGTACTTTCCTGGACTGCTGCGATCTTGTCTTTGATTTGCGTGGAAGATGCGCTGGTCTGATGCGCCAGTTCTTTAACCTCTGATGCAACCACAGCAAAACCTTTGCCAGCCTCGCCTGCCCCGGCCGCCTCAATGGCAGCATTCAAGGCGAGGAGATTCGTTTGTGCTGCAATACCTGCAATGGTCTCAATGACCTCTCCGATGGAAGAAGCGTCCTCGCCAAGACGACTTATGACTGTACCGGTTTCTGTGGCTGCCTCGTTTGCATCGCGCGCCAATGCAGAAGCTTCGGATGCTCTACGGGCCACCTCATCCACAGAAGTGGACATTTCCTCAATAGCGCTGGTCAGGGACTGGATATTCTGATTTGTCTGGTTTGCGGAGGCAGCTATACTGGTGGCCTGGGTGGACATCTCTTCACTGCCGGCGGATAAACCCTGGCTGGAGTGAGATAGTGTCTCAGCCATCTTTCGCACTTCATTACCGGTTCTTTCTAGCGGACCACTGATTCCTCGAATTGTGAGAATCAGGAGCAGTATGGCGATTACTACACAAAGGGCCACGGAACCAATCAAGATGCTGGCATTTCGAATTTCGCTGGCCTTGCCTGCCTCCAGGGATTCTTCAGAAGTGGTGGTAGCAAGGCTGAGTAACTCTTCCTGGGCTTCCAGAGCATTCTGCACCACCAGAGCAAACTTTTCCGCGTCTAAGTTCTCATGTCGGTCTGCGGCGAAGTATTCGTCGATCATCTGATCCATTGCAGAGGTCGCATCATGTGCCTTCTTTCTCGGGGCGATAAGTCTGGACTCAAGCTGAGGACTGAATTTTACGATTAGATCGAAGGACTCATCCGCGGATTTCATTGTTGTGCGAATCAAATTCTGGGCACCCAGTACCCTTGCGGCTGATCCGGAGTCACCAGTAGAAATGGCATGAATTCCATAGGCCCTGGCATCTGCCGCAGCCTTTACGACCACGGGCAGATCATTCAAGGCTGTATCATTCAAGTAGTACCTGCTTGCATCGGCATCAAGAACCATTCCAGATGAATCCCCGATAAATCTCTGGAAATCCAGCACCTCATTGAACATTGGATTATAGGCTCGGATGAGTTCAATATTACTTGCAAACTCCGCCTGGGTCAGAGTCCTCCAGGATGCTTTGAGATCCGAAATCCTGGACCCCGCATCAATGGATTCTCCGGTCTCTCGATCCGTTTCGTTCAGCTTTTCTAGAATCGAATCAATTCTGTTTTCTGCTTCCGTTACTTTGTCCTTCGCCCCTGCAACACCGGAAAGTGCAAGCAGGGAAAAACCTCTATGCTCTGCCAGGGAACGCAACATTGGTCGAACCACAGCAGCATACTGGGCTCCTTTCAATTCCTGCTCTGCTCTGGCAATCGAATCCAGCTGGTTGTTTGCGATGACCGCTGTAACAACTGCGATGGGAATCAGCACAATTCCAAGAATCACATACAGTCGAACCTTAATGGATCCCCTTTGAGTCATGCGCATCAAAAATGAGCCTGCACCCTTTTCTCCGGGCGCCCCTTTACCTTTTACTTTTTTCATTTTTAGAATCTCCCGATACCTACACTTTTCTTACTATTCACTCTATGATTAATTAATTTCTCCATTATGAGCCACATCACCCTTTCCGGATCATCATTTTCAATCCGCGACCTTCTTGATCTCCGAGACGGCAAGAACTATTAGCATCCCCTTTTCTGTCTGCACCACTGCACGCGAAGTGGCCAACTGCCTCTCATTGAAATTTGCAGGCGGTTCTTCCATCTGATTCTCTTCTACCGTCATAATGTCCGCAAGTGAATCCACCATTATGGCAAGCTCTTGTTCATTGTCTTTGATTCTAACCAGAGTGCAGGAGCTTAGTTCAGGCCTGGCACTTTGCGAATCCTGCATTCCAGCAACCTTTTTGAGATCGATCACAGTCACTACCTCGCCTCGCAGGTTAGCCACGCCGAGCACATAGGATCGAGATTCCGGGATGTCATAGACTCGCGCATGCTCCCTGACTTCCTTGCAATCAGACAGAGGGATCCCGAAATATTGCTGGCCAATTCTCCAGCAGAGTAATTGCGTTTCAGTCATGATGTTAACTCCTTCGCCGCCTCAGAGAGAGCCCCTGCCGACCCATGGCTGCGAGAATTCAGTTCTCTCTGACGCGCCTTTCTCCAGCGAAAAAGTTCAAGAATATCCAGCACGAGAATTGTTTTGTTGTTTAATATGACCTGCCCTGCCATCGCTTCATGGAGGTCACAGCTTTCCAGGGCAGGAAGACTGGTCTGGATTCCAACAATCAGCTCGGAAGCAAGGGCCAGATACTCCCCCTCATTTTTGAGCAACAGGAGAAATTCTGGTTCCCCTCTTTTCTCAAGTTCGCACCAGAATGCCAGGTCCAGGATGGGAACTATTCGATTGTTGTATCGGGCAATTGGATATCCGAGCATTGATTCGCAGATGTCTTCATTGTATTTCTCGATTCGCGGACTGCATTCAGCCGGAATTGCGAATCGCTGGTCTGCGATATCAAAAAGAATGTAGAGCCCTGCTACATCGTTCTTTTCTTCTTCCACTACCTGTTCCGTCTGCTCACGAAGAACGAATTGAACACCGGCAAAGCGTGCGAGACCGGAAATGTCTAATATTGGAGTAACCGTACCATCCCCCAGAACAGCAGCCCCGGAGTACAAAGAATTCCCCCGGAAATGTTCCCCCAGAGGTTTTACCAGGATTTCTTCAGTATTTCCGATGGAATCGACATGGATAGCATAGGATTGGCGCTCCGTTCTCACAATTACTACAAATGTGTCCCCGGGAGGTACATCCGTAGAGGCATCGAATAGTGTTCCGAGGCGAACCAGTGGTATCAGACGGCCTCTTAGCTGATAGACGGTGGCCGATCCTGCTTCTTCAAGGAGTTCTGCCTGATACAGAACCACCTCTTCCACTCCTGTTTGCGGAATAGCATAATAGCGGCCGGAAACCGACACAGTCAGACACGTTACGATGGATAATGTCTGCGGTAGTGTTGCCAGAAATTGAGTGCCCCGACCAGAACGACTGGTAACAGAAATGCTGCCACCTGCGCTCTTGAAGGTTTCGCGGACGGCATCCATGCCCACTCCTCGACCGGAGGTATTCGTAATGTTTTGAGCTGTGGATAACCCTGGATGAAAAATCAGCTCTGCAACTTCTTCCTCGCTAAGGGCTTCTGCATCCGCAGCAGAATAAAGCCCCAGTCGCACCGCAGCATTTCGCAAAGCCGGTAAATCCAGTCCTTTCCCATCATCGGAGATCCACAGTACAACGCTTCCATTGCGAACTTCGGCCCCGATACTGAGTTTGCCTGATTCCGGCTTACCCAGGGAAATTCGCACATCCGGGCTCTCTATTCCATGATCAATGGAGTTTCGGACCAGATGAAAAATACCCTCTCCGATAGCATCGATTAGATTCTTATCCAGTTCAACGTCTGCACCGGAAAACTCCAGTTCGACCTTCTTACCCGATTGCTTGCTAACATCACGAACAACTCGAGGGATCCGACTGAAGAGTGCCTGCAATTCCTGCAAGCGGGTCAGCATGATCTCCTCTTGCATCTGAGTGACCATCTTGCCCAACCTGCCGCCCACAAGCTGTAACCTGGGATCTTCATAGCTCTGAATGAGCTGCATTAGTTCATTTCTGGCTCCAACGGTAGCACCCGCCAGGCGAATCAGGTTATCGATGAGCCGTAGAGGAACCCGAAGATTCTCCAGCTTCGCAGCTTTCGAGCTGTCCGCGCTCTCGCGACCGGAACTCCCACCGCCGTTCGGCTCACCCTCCTGTTCTGCGTAATCGGTTGCTTCCTCACCTGATTGTCTCAATTGGGCAAGGGGGACAGCATTCCCCGGGCGATTGGCTGTTACTGCATTTGCCGGCGAACGTTTCAGGAATTTCTTTTGATCCACGCGAAGACCGATACCAGAAAATACATCCAGGTCTATGGATGGGGCGGTTAGCAATATGTAGGCTGGAATGCACGAGTCCAGTTCTAAGGCTGAATTCTGGTTAAGATCGGTTATTTCTTCGGTTCTTATTTTCTGAATTAGATTGCAGCCTTTTTCTTCCAGTTTCCGGCATAGATCTACGTATTCTGATAATGAATTACAATTCTGCCCGGATACCTCAATCGTTGCGATCAGGACTTCCAGATGATCCTTCGCGGCTGACTCAAGCAATCCCCGGGGGATTCTTAACTTCGCCGGCTTCCTGGATGGCTCCGAACTCGGACTTTCCGAATCTGCTGTTTCCGTGGCCCGGGTAGCAGCGGTCGAGGAAGCACGTCCCATTCGCTGGCCCAGGCGATCCACAAGCTCTGCATTGGACGCTGTGGCTTCAAGGCCCAGATTAAGCTGATTGCGAACCCAGTCCACGGCCTTCAGTATCAAATCAATATCATCCTGGGCGGGCTGGCTGGAGCCTTCGCGATAGGCGTTTAAAAGCGTTTCCAATTCATGCAGTAATTCAATCATACCCGGACCGGAGTAGGCAGATAGGTTTCCTTTTACCGTATGAACAGCTCGAAAGAGCTGATTCAACCCATCGGAGGTGACGGCTTGTTCAATATCCAGAATAACGGACTCGGCTCGATCCAGCAGATCACGACACTCGACGATAAAGTCCTGTTTGAATGCTTCGGAATTCAGGGTCATGTTCAGGCCTCCTCAATTCGCACCAAAGCGTGGAGACCCAGGTAATGTAGATTTTCCGATATTCGGGGATTGCACCTGATGGTAATCTCATGATCTCCATTCTCCAGAGTCTTGAGTAGTCGGAGCAACAGAGCCAATGAGTGCAGCGATAGATCTTCTACATCGTTCAATAGAACGGTTACTTTGGATTCAAGCTGGCCTTGCAAGGAGCGAAACTGTGCTCCCGTACGGGGAAGATCTTCAGCGCGCAAATCAGAACTATAAACTACAATTCGCGATACACCTGATTTGGAGAAAAAATTCACAAGCTACCTCTCGCATTACGAATTAACGCTGCAAAGGTAGCACGGTTATTGGGATTCGGTCAATTCGGGGGTGTACTACTTTGTTTCGTACTAGTACGTATGTAGTCGAAGTACAACCTTAAAAAAACATGTATCCAGTATTCCGCCCGATCCGGACTAAATATGGAAGATAACGTAATGGTGGTGGGTTCTTGACATTCGCTAAAAATTAAATCAAACCGTTTTCGACAGCGTATCGAGTAAGCCCCTGGACACCGTCAATTTTAAGCTTGTGCATGATTCTGGATCTATGGTGTTCCACAGTCCTGACGCTCAAGATCAGTTCCGCGGCCACTTCGCGATTCTTCATTCCTTTGGCGATCATTCGTAAAATTTCCTGCTCCCTCTGAGACAGCAAGTGCAAAGAATGTCCGCGATTATGCCTGGTCTCGAACTCGCCGATCATGGCTTCTTGAACACTTGTGGAGTAGTACTTTTCGCCAGAATGGACTCGCCGTATTGCCTCAACTACTGTGTCCAGAAGGTCATCCTTCAGAATATAACCCCGTGCTCCTTTTCCCACAGCAGCCCGTATATATTCCCTGTCGAGATACATGGTTAGAACAATGGGCTTTATATCGGGCCGGTCAGCTGCAAGAATCTCAAGTAGACGAATCCCATCAACATCCGACATAGAAAGATCCATGAGCACAATATCGCATTTGAGATCTTTCAATTCTTTGAGAAAATCGGTACCGCCAAATGAGCCCACCATTTGCACGCCCGGAACGCTTTCCAGTAAGCGATCTATACCAGCCCGAATTAGCGAATGGTCATCCACATGAACTACGGTACATGGTTCTATCGATTGCTCCGGACCGCTGAATATGTTTCTACGACTATTCACCATTGGATCCTTTAAGGCCAGAATTTACCAGTGAGTTTGCGCAATAGGTCCCCGAAGAGGAGCAGACACAACCCTGGACAAAAAATAGAGATACGGCAGTGCCCCATCCAGCGCAATAAAGAAATGGAAATTCCCGCCTGAGCCCCAGGTTTTTCCGCGTTCCAGAGAATCCCCTCATCAGTACATACAGCCAATGCATTAGCTCCCCGACAACCAGGCAGTGTGCGTGCCATAGCAAATAGATACAGAATCAAGAGACCACCGCCTCCCAGTTTCAGATTTGTGTCGTTGCAGTAGTAGAGCTTCAGTAACGCTGGATCGGGATTGTTTGATAGGACTTTCTCTGGTCCTCCATTCATGGTACTGCGCGGGATAGAAACAGGATTGAAACACTGATTAATAGTTACGACGCTGAAAATTCGGACGAGCTCCATACTCTCAAACAGGGCTTCTCAGGCTGAAATGGCCTTGATAATCATCAAAAGCTCCCAAAATAATAAGGTCACAGCATCAGGGGGCAGGGCTCCACGAAGCTGGAAGATAATGGTCCCATCAATATAGGCGAGAGATAGATTGAATGCATTGAATCGGGCGGCCTCACCGCTGTCCTCATTCCAAATGCATGGATCTGCAGGAAACATTTCCTGATTGCGCAATAGGGGAATAGCCCGCATCCCCATTCATCGCAGGCCGGCCCCCTTCAGTAGAGCCGCAACCGCGCTTTGCGCTGAATGAATGGCCCCTTCAACAGTGGCATTTGCCAGATAATCCCCGGCGAATACGATGGGCCCGGACTGTTCCTCCAAAAACGTAGCCGCCTGGCGATACCGGCCCACCGAGTGCACCGGAATGGCATTTTCCCTTTGCTTCATATAAAAGGGCTCTAAAGGAAGTTTGATGAGCCGTGAATCTACTTTCCGCGCCAGCGCCAGAGCCCTTGCAAATGCCTCTTTCTGTTTCGATTTCAAAAGTTTCTTCGCTTCGTCTCCGCGAAGATATATGGAAACTAGATCTTCCCCTGAATGGCCGGCTCGCTTATCGCTATTAGAGGTAATGGCCGCCACCGGATTCTCTCCGGTTCCACAGGGAATGCGAGTATCGCTATCGGGAAGCACTCCCGCCGGCAACCGAAATGAAACGATTACATTGGCAGCATACATCTGGCTTTGCAAAAAGTGCTTCTGATTCGCACTCACCACCGATTCGCTCAATTTTGCAGTAAGCTTTGCGGCCACGTTCGCAGTGGTAGCCAGAATAATCTCATCAAAATCTTCTTTGTCATCGGAGAATCGAATGCTAAAACCACGAGGCTTTTCGCCAATTGAAGTCACGCTCTTTCCGGTTCTCAACTCCACTGATTCTGCCAGTTTTCTACAAAATGAGTCCATGCCAGAACCATAGGTAAAAAATACTGCATCCGCCGCTTTGGCCTGCAGGCCAATGTACAGAGCTTTTGATACTTCTTCGCAGGAAAAATACCAGAAGGGCTCAATGCCCGGTCGCACCAGATACTGATATACGGACTCCCCAAGAAATTTTCTTGCATCACGTGCGATGGAGTCAGTATCCAGAGCGGCAAGCGAAGCAGGATCCGCAAGATCAACACCACGGTATCTTAATGTGCGGCCCAGGGTTACTCCAAGCATTCGAATTTTGTCGGCTGCACCCACCAGCGGAAAACGAAAGAAAGACAAGGGAGAACCCAGGGCCAGAGGTGCGATACGATGGTCTGAAATCAGAACATTCTGGCGAGATAATCGAACTACATCGCTTTCCAGTCCCAGCGCCCGATTATAACTCTTGAGTCTGGGGTAGAAATTTGTAAAAAAACCTGCTCCGGTATCCAGCACATGACCTCCGGATCGATGCGTTAGGGTCCGCCCACCCACAGCTTTTTCCTTCTCAAACAGAACCACTTTGCGGCCGGCTCGAGCGGCCTCATGAGCCGCCACACAGCCGGCCGGACCGGCCCCAATCACTGCTGTCTTAATGATTCTAGCCATGGCGCCATCAAACATCGAATCTTCCCGCTTTTCAAGGACGCTGCGCAGGTTTTTTGCCCCGCACAGCCCGCTGGGATCGGAACAGGACTCCTGCTGTAAATCTTTGGAGCACCGGATATACGGCGAGGCCGGATCTCCGGAAGTAGCCCCGAGGACAGACCAGCCCCGGCGACTTAGCAAATAGAGCCAAGGGATGTTGCTCCGCACATAAAACCGAGCTCCAGGCGCATAATCAGCCCCACCGGACCATAAGGCGCCCCTACCCGATAGCAATAAGACCCGTGAGCAAAGAAAATGCCGCTCCGTAAATACTACTGATCCCCGGGCGCATAATCAGCCCCACCGGACCATTAGGCGCCCCTGCCCGTTAGCAATATGAATCAGAAATCAAAAGGAATGCCGGGAATGGTCAGGCCCACTCCATAGCCCTGGAATAATTCGTTGCCGATTATTCGAACTGAACTGCAATCAGAGAATGGCTGCCATTCGCATTACCAGGGCTCATCTCAAATCGGCCGTAGAGGAAGAGAACTGGGATCTGCTGGATAGATTACTGGAAATAGACCGAAAGCATATAGATGATGCTTCTTACTTCACAGACACCTGGGGCGAATGGTGGGGCCTGCTCATGGAGTGCATTTTGCGCGAATACGAAACTGGAGTGCGAGTCCTGTTAAAGCACGGGGCGGATCGAGCTGTGGGCACCTGGGGAGATTGCATACCGCAGACCCCTCTGGAGGCGGCGAAGGATAATATTGCGATCGCTGCATTGCTGCAGGAAAAAGGCCCACCGGAATACTGGCGCAGCTCTGATCCGATGATTCCGGAACTCACCGTACATGATGAGAAGGTCAATCGTCAGGGAGAAATTTCTGAGCAGACCGGTATGATTTTTCAGGTGGATGACGTTGAATGATGGGCCACGAAAAAACTTCTATAAAGGATGTCATTGGCAAGTGTCCTCTATGACTCTAATCCAGCGTCCATTCTGGTTAATCGCACCAGAGAAAACTACAATGATTTTCCTTTTTGGCTGGAGTTCGCTCAAACCTTTCCCCGGCTCCAAGGCTGCGTTTCGCACCCAGCTTAAAGGGTTCAATTATAGTGATCTGATCCTCAGTTTGCCTAACGGTAAATCGGTTCCGATCTGAGGTAAGAACCTCGCATAATCCATCGTTAAAGCAATTCACTTTGACGTCCGAAATCATTATTTCTCCATTCGAATTCGGATCGTAAAACCAGAGTACGTAAAACCCCCGTTCAAACTCGAGCCGGAACTGTTTCTTCCAATCGGATTCCGTTTGTTCGACCCAGCTTCCGGCCAGATTCCTCCAATACTTGCTCTTTTTGATCGGGATCGGATCTAACTCTTTGTTTTCATGTAGTTCGCTAAACGAGGGCTTAACAAGATCATAAATGACCCCACCTCTTTGAAAGGTAATTCGCTCTATCGACGCCACCTTGATGCGCTCTGGAGACTGCAGAACGATTTTGGCCCTATGGTAGGCTTCGCTTTTTTGCTCTATGCATACGATGCAGATATTCTTCGCAGAACACCCGTCCACTGACAGCAGAATGTCCTCGCTTTGGAGATTCAAAGTTGTGTCTGCCGATTCGGGCAATTCCATGATTAAAGGAAACCCTGACTGCAGAGGTAATGTGCGATAGGCGGAAGATGGATGCTTGCCCGTCACCGAAATAAGGTCCTTCGGATGGATCAGCTTCTGCGACGGAACGTAGTAAGGATCCGGATCCGATGCGCTACAAAACGTAGCCAAAAGAGAGAGAACCATGCAGACCGCCGCGGCCATCACCTGCCTCGCACGGTGAGTCCGAGAAATGCGAGAGGCATTGGGTTCCATTCGTTCTCCCATGGAGTAGGAAGCCTTATTCATTCTGCCACCGATCTAGCTTCGATTTTATCTTCAGTGCCAGCTCCCTGGATTCAGGATTAAAACCCAGCCGGCTTGAAGGCTCCCTGGCATACACAACATGGTGGACAATTCCGCGTCGGGAATAGTAGCGAAAAATCAGAAGGTTTGATAGAATCCGTTCTGTAATATTATGAGAATCGGGCGCGTATTCTGGCGACCTGGGCGAATAAAAATGCTGCGGAAACACAGAGATGGAACGGTCTTCGTCCATGAGAGGATCCAAATAAACAAGAAGGATCATGAACTCATAGAACCTGTCATCGGCGGTTGATTGGAGGGCAAAGCCGCACGCATAATCGTCAGATGGAGAGTGTCTTCGCACGGTCTGCGATAGATAGTTCTGGCGGCGAAGGCTCTCTACCAGCCAGCCATCAAGCTCGGCGCAAAGTACTTCTTGTTCAGTATGGGCAGCGCAGCCAGAAGAAAACATCGAAAATAGAATGATGCAGGAAAGCACACAGCCGCCAGGGAGCCTGCATTGATACCGCTTTCGCATTGGATGCCTAAATTCCATTCTCTGAATTACTGGCATTCCGATGCTTCAAGTCAAGCTTTGCCGGATTTTTTCTGCCGGATCTGGCTGCTGGACAGTGTATTTAGCTCAACAGCGCGCGAAAATCCAACTCGCGCACCGTCTTCTTTAGACGGTGATCATCATCCACTTCGTTGAATTCCAGATCCGTAAACAGCTTTTGCGCCAGTGCCCGGGTTTGTGCCAACGGAACCACATCATCATGGATTCCATGATAGATTTTCACCGGCGCCTTTAGTGGCTTATCCCAAAACGCCGACCAGTCCATCATCGGTAAAGCTGGCGCAAGCAGGATAAGCCGATCAATGGCATCCGAATGTTGCAAAGCGTACAGTGCTGCCATCAATCCGCCCAGAGAAGAACCTACGATGCTGATGTCGCCCTTACCTTCAAGAATCTCCTCCAGCATCTGCATTCGCTCTTCCGGAGGGCCGGTAAATTGAGGACAGATTAGATCAGGAAAAAGCTTCTTTAGCAGAGAGGCCTTGTATCCTTTGCTGCTACCTTCCAGGCCATGGATAAAAATGCGAGTCACGCTACTTCAAATTCGGATGCGCCTCGAACAGAGGTCCAAATCTCTCATCCGCAGATTTCAGATCGGAATGCATCTTAACTTGATCAATCAGGATAGTTAAAATCCCAAGCACTGTTCTGGATTCCGCCACATTGATGCCCGGCTCATACGTCTGGTAATTGTTGAAGTCAGCATCGGCACCTTCGATGGGTATAATGCTCACCCACATCTCCATGAGCTCGATCTGATTCTTATCATTGAGATGAAATACGTAGGTATCGCCTGGAGTGACCCCTCCGCTGCTAAACGTTACTCTCAAAGTAGAATCGTCCACTGCATAGAGTTTGGTTCCTGGAGATTGAATATGATAGGCCGGCTGCAGCCAGAAAGAGTCGTTTATGAAGTTGCTGTTAGCTTTGACCACGGCTTCAGCCAGTTCATCGCCGGAAAGAGCTTCCCCATCTTCCCAGGCCACTCCTTGAAAGGTATTCTTGGAGAACTGAACCTTGAGATCTTCGTTTTGAAACTCTACCAGGCCTCGCTTTTTGTCCCAGAAGTAGGTGTTCTTTTCGCGAAAACGAAACTCAACACCCTGCACTCTGGTATTCCATGTTTCCAGATTCGCCGCAGCCAGCATCTTAGAAGCCAGAGCATCCGCCGGGCTTCCGGTTTCGCCGTCTGGAATACTCTGACATGAGGCCACCAGCAGGGCCAAACCAATGGCGCTGGCCTTTGCGATAATAGAAATACGATCAATACGGGATTCTTCTTTATACATATCTTTCCTCTAATTTTTATCGATTCGCCACCTGATATGGTGGATATTACATCAAAACTCAGTAGTCATTCGGCTGCGGCCAGGAGTTCCGTTGATCATCAGAATCCCTCAGCCACCGCAATGGTTTTTTCTCATGGCAAGAAGGAACGCTTCAAGCCACCGAGCTACATAAGGAAATCGGCAAGCATTCCAGAACCAGTGGGCGCCACCATAAACCCCGGACCCATCCGACCTACGGGAATGCCATAATACAGAAACGCATCCGCCTCGCAGCGAATGCGTTTCAATTCAGCCATCTGCTGTGGCTACAGCCTGGCTGTCACATCATCAAAAAATGCCGATTTAAAAACTCAGCTTTGCTCAGTTTCCCGGGAGCTGCCGTCTTCGCATTTCACTTTGCGCTGCTCAAGAACGCATTCTTTCTGCTCGCCTTCTACAATTAGTATGCCTTTTCCAGACGCTCCATCCTGCGCAAATTCACCTTTGAAGATCGCACCATCGGCCTTCCATACATATTCTCCCTGGCCGCCTCGCAACCCATCGCGGAATTCTCCATTATAGACATCCCCGTTGGCAAATGTGTAGGTTCCTTCGCCAGTTCTCTTATCTGCAACATAAGGGCCTTTATAGATATCGCCATTGGCATACATCATGGCACCCGAGCCATCGCGAAGACCATTTTTAAAACCACCGGTATATTTATCCCCGGTTTCATACACATAGGTTCCTGTGCCGTTGGTGCAGTCTCCTTCCACGCAGCCAGTGAGTCCATCGCCGCTACCTCTTTCTGTAGTGGTGGGTGCTTCTTCTGTAGTCTGGCTGGAACTACACTGAATGAGAAACAGTGCGCCGCAGAGCACCAGAAGAGTGGAGAACGATGTGAAGGTTTTTCTTTGTATCATAATTTCTTGATCCTGGTCGCAGTATGTCCTTTACGGAGGCGCCATTCAACGCTTTTTTGGCTCTATCATGAAAAAATTCCCTGCAGGATGTTTAGCGCTTCTATTGATGCTTCCTGCGGCGGTCCAGGCCGAAAAGACCCGACAGCCGGAGGGAGTAGGAGTCGATCAGAAGCTCTCCTCTCCCATAGCACTGGATACCAGATTCTACAATGAAGATGGTAAACTGGTGGAACTCTCTTCCTTCTTTGATAGCGATCGACGGCCAGTAATTATTGCGCCGGCCTTCTTTGACTGTGCAATGTTATGTACTGCCGTGTTCGACGGCCTCAGCCATGCTATGACGGACCTGGCCGATAAAGGCCTGAACGCTGGCGAAGATTACCGCGTGCTCTCCGTGAGCTTTGATCCGGGGGATACGCCGGCCATAGCCCGCACAAAAGGAAAGCTGTACAGATCTACAGTGAAAAACCAGAAAGTGGGACCGGAAGGCTGGCACTTTCTCACGGGAACCCAGGACAATATCAAACCCTTGATGGACTCCATGGGCTACAACTACAAGCCCGATGGAGAGGTCCGGTACAGCCATCCGGCGGCCATCATGCTTATTACACCGGCCGGCAAAGTGTCGCGATATCTTTTCGGTATAAAGTACGATGCCACGGATCTGCGTCTTTCTCTTGTAGAAGCATCCAGTGGAAAGATCGGCAGCCTGACGGATGCATTTCTGCTCACCTGCTTCCGCTTCGATCCACAAAAAGGGAAGTATACCCCCTTCGCCATGGGCTTCATGCAGATTGGTGGGCTCCTTATATTCGTTTTTCTCGTTGGGCTCGTACTTTTTCTCTACCTGAGGGAAAGAAATACTTGAGCCGATGATTTGAGACAGAATCCTGGAGAAAAAGGTAGGGAAACATGCTCGAGTGGTTTTTAGATAACGGGTCCAATCATGCCCCCAGTACGAATTTCGCCATGGACCTGGTGAATTTAATTGTTGTTATCGCATTTGTTCTTACAAACGCAGCCCTGGTTTACTTCATCATCCGCTATCGACGCCGCGGACCTAACGATGTTACATCCAGAAAAGCAAACTCACATACCATTGAAGTAATCTGGACCACCATCCCCTCCATCGTATTTCTGATTCTCTACATCATCGGTATCCAGGGATTTATGAGCCTGCGAGCTGTAGCGCCAGATGCTCGTGAGATCAATGTCTGGGGCAAGCAATGGGCCTGGGAATTCCAGTATCCGGCCAGCCTCCGAGAAGATAAAAGCAAAAAAAGTCCTCTCAAAAGCTATAACAAGCTGTATCTGGAAGCCAACAAGCCTGTGAAGCTGATCATGAAATCTCAGGATGTAATTCACAGCTTCTCTGTTCCAGCTTTTCGAGTAAAAGAGGATGTTGTTGGTCATATTTACACATACGTAACCTTCACTCCGCTCATCAGCCCTCGCCAGAAGGCGATGACCGCCGAGCAGCGTAAAGAGCTCAGTGCACTGGCCCCAGGTCAGGAAGATAAGATTCCTCAAATGGCGGACGAGTGTGTGAACTATGAGCCCGGTCAGTGCGCCGCTTACAATGTTTATTGTACTGAATACTGCGGCAACGATCACAGCTACATGCTGGCCAAAGCAATCGTCCTTTCACCGGAACTGTTCCAGAAGAAAATGGGTGAGCTGGAAGAGGCCTCCAACAATATCACAGCAGATCAGGGACAGCAACTCTACAATACAGCTGGATGTAAGTCCTGCCACAGCGTGGATGGCTCCCGTCAGGTCGGTCCTTCATTTAAAGGACTGTTTGGAACAGAACGAGCGTTCGAAGATGGCAGCACCGTTGTGGCCGATGAAAACTACATCAAGGAATCCATATTGAATCCAGAAGCGAAGATTCGAGAAGGCTTCAGTAACTTGATGCCGGCCCAGAACCTGAGCGATGAACAGATCGAATCTATCATCCTCTATATGAAGACATTGAAATAATAAATCGTCGGAGAACCGAATCAAAGAGAGACAATCTCACAAACTTTGAATTCGAAAGCAGGGTTCCACTCCGGTGGAGTCCTCAGCCAGAGTAGGAAAAAGGAAAGAATATGGGACACGCAGCGGATGCAACACCCTACCTGCAGGTAGGACGAACTTTCTGGGGTTGGGCCACCACCACCGACCACAAGAAAATCGGGATCATGTTTCTGTTTACCATCATGACGTTCTTCGCAGTAGCGGGAGTGTCGGCTTTGCTGGTAAGACTGGAACTGATTGCTCCGGGTCCAACGTTCTTTACACCGCATACATACAACGTGCTTTTCACGCTTCATGGCGCGGTTATGACCTTTCTCTTTATCGTTCCCGGGATTCCATCCACTATCGGTAACTTCGTTCTTCCACTACTGATTGGAGCCAAAGACGT
The DNA here is from genome assembly GCA_002729885.1 of Spirochaetaceae bacterium. GTDB lineage: Bacteria > Spirochaetota > Leptospiria > Leptospirales > Leptonemataceae > UBA3465. The sequence goes on along the minus strand of PBUB01000008.1, from coordinate 131,938 downwards.
TGCCTTTCCCCGACTGAACCTGGCTTCCTTCTATGTATACCTGATCGGAGCGGCCATCGCATTGATTTCTCTTCTAAGCCCTGCAGACACTGGCTGGACTTTCTACGCTCCCTACTCCATGCGAATCAATAACCTGGTGATCTTTCTGACACTGGGTGCCTTCATCATGGGATTTTCTTCCATTATGACCGGCTTTAACTTCATTGTAACGATTCACAGAATGCGAGCGCCCAACCTGACCTGGGGTCGACTGCCTCTGATGGTATGGTCCACCTATGCTACTGCTCTGATTCAGGTTCTGGCCACTCCAGTTGTAGGTATGACCCTGGTTCTACTTATTCTGGAAAGAACTCTGGATATTGGAATCTTCGATCCTGCTAAAGGGGGAGATCCTATCCTGTTCGAAAACTTCTTCTGGTTCTATTCCCACCCTGTTGTATACATTATGATTCTTCCGGCTTTCGGGGTTATCGGAGAGATTCTTCCTGTATTCTCCCGTCGCCCGATCTTCGGATACAAAGCCATTGCCTATTCTTCCCTGGCGATTGCCCTGGTGTCCTTCATCGTATGGGGGCACCACCTGCTGGTTTCGGGTATGGCTGACTGGTCCAGATGGGTATTTTCCTTTCTGACCTTCTTTGTTGCTGTTCCCACGGCCATCAAAGTCTTCAACTGGATCGCTACCTTATGGAAAGGCTCGGTGGATTACAAAGCGGCCCCCATGTATTACGCCCTGAGCTTTGTCTTTATGTTCACCATTGCCGGCCTGACCGGTATTCACCTGGCTGTTTTGAACACAGATGTTCTACTGCATGACGGTTACTTTGTAGTGGCTCACTTCCACTATACTATGCAGGGAGGAACTGTGGTAGCTCTGATGGCTGCTCTTCACTACTGGTTCCCCAAGATTACCGGTCGTATGTATAACAAGCCCTGGGCCTTGATCGGCTGGCTTACGCTATTCTTTGGATTTAATCTCACTTTCCTTCCTCAGTTTGTGCTGGGTCTGGAAGGTATGCCTCGCCGCTACTTTGACTACATGCCTATCTATCATACGTGGCATCTGGTTTCCACTGTGGGTTCCTGGTTCAATGGCGGTGCCTATGTAATCATCCTTGTAAACCTGCTGGTAAGCGCCTGGAAAGGCGAAAAAGCCGGTGCCAATCCATGGAATGCAATCTCTCTGGAATGGCAGACCAGTTCTCCGCCTCCTACTACCAACTTCGTAGAAATCCCCCGATTCCCGGATGATGTTTACGATTACGGTACAGAGGGACGGCCCGCTCAGCAGCCAGCTGCGGAGAAAGAGGTAGGTTAACTGAATTAATTTTCAGAGGCCCGCCTGGATACCCGGCCGGGCTCTGATTCTGGATTCTCCGATGCCGCAGCTCCCCGGAGTGCGGATGGAAGAATCCAGCAGACCTGCCAGGATTGGGGGTCACCAGAAACAATAGATGCAGGCTCGGAAAGAAATACAGGAAGAGCCGATGATTTTTACTATCAGGTAAGGAACAGAACATGTCACAATCCCACGCAATGGATCGACACCCGTCCCATGAGGAACTGGGAGGCTACGAAGGCGCCAAGCTCGCCATGTGGCTCTTCCTGGCCACGGAATTGCTTCTCTTTGGAGTTCTATTCGCTGGCTTTGCCCTCTTCCATGGAAAATACGGAACAGAATTCAAACTGGCCCATATGTCCCTGGATAAAGTTATGGGAGGGGTCAATACCCTGATCCTGATTACCAGTTCCATAACTGCGGTGCTGGCTCTGGATGGGATTCAACGCGGCAAGCGAACCCGATCCCTGTGGATGCTGGCTTCTACCATCGTTCTTGCCTCTGGCTTTCTTGTTGTTAAATACTTTGAATACACCGGTAAATTCGCCCACGGAATCTTTCCTGGTGAAGTAGCTCAAATCGTTATCAATCACGATACCCATGAATACGGTCCTATTCCCACCACCTTCGAAGGAAACCCGGTGGATCCCAAAGGAATTGTGCTGTTCTTCTCTTTCTACTTTGTAATGACCGCAATTCACGGTCTGCACGTTGTAATCGGGATGTCCATTATTGCAGGGCTTATGATAAAAATGGCCCGTGGCCGCTACTCCCACTGGTACTATACACCGGTAGAAAACGGAACTCTGTACTGGCACCTTGTGGACCTTATCTGGATCTACTTGTTCCCGCTATTTTACCTGGTGCAATAGGAACGAATCCTCATAAGCAAAGAGCTCAAATATTAGGAGACAGAAATCATGCATATACCTGATCAAGAAAGCCGCGGACACGTTTCTCCCACGCGAATCTACATCTTCGCTGGACTGGCCCTCTACGCACTCACCATTCTCACTGTAGCTGCATCCTACATGGATACCGGCAGTATGCTGGTGAACGTATTGATTGCCATGGCCATCGCCACAGTAAAAGCTTTTGTGGTGCTCTGGTATTTCATGCACATGAAATACGAGGACAAGATTGTCTGGCTTTATGGAATCTGGTATCCAATCATTTTGTTCTGCATCCTGATTGGATCTATGTTCCTGGATGTATTCAATCGCGTAAAAGTAGGCCCGGATGCACTGCAGAACCAGCCCACTCAAGAGACGTTGCTTCTCGATCGGGATATTCGCTGAGTTTTACCCATCCAGCCCATCGCTGATCAAACCTTGAACACAGAAACGGGACTCCTGATGTAGAGCAGTCGCCATCTCCTGAGAGTTCCCATATGTGTTTCATTAAAAGCCGGGATAAGCCCGGCTTTTTTTGTGACCAGTCTGGATCATTTCCCCGGACCGCTAGGGCATTTTCTACCAGTAGACCCCTCTTGCGCACTACCATTGTCCAGGTTCGAGGGGATGCCACCGCCCGCTACTTCCCGGGTTAAGCAGATGGGAGGACGCAATTTTAAACATCTCTGGAATTCTCAGATTGCCCGCAGGGGCCAAATCCTACCATCCTGCAGCCCTCTCTACATTTAGTAATTTTATTATTTACTAATCTTCGCACTTGCATTACACTGATACAGCAATGGAAGCGGGTGCCTGGGTATTCCCGGGCAGACGCTCGAAAAACAGGGGATAAAAGGTCTGAGGGCATATGACATACGATGCAATTATTGTTGGTGGAAGCCATGCAGGACTGAGCGCTGCCATGGCGCTGGGTCGGCTCAGACGAAAAGCTCTGGTGCTGGATTACTCTCTGCCGCGGAATCGCTTCTCGAGTCATGCACACAATCTCGTAGGCCTGGACGGAATAGATCCCAATCAATGGAGAGCGCAGGCCAGGAGAGATCTGACCAGGTATCCTACGGTAGAATTTGAATCAGACCGATTGACGGCCATTCAACCCGCAGAAGGCGGCTTTCAAGGTACTTCGAAATCCGGCGCAACGTTCCGAACCCGCAAAGTGGTTCTGGCGTATGGCATCCAGGATGTGCTGCCTGAAATTCCAGGATTTGCGGAGCTCTGGGGAACAGGAGTCTATCACTGTCCGTACTGTCATGGATTCGAAGTGCAGAATCAGATTCTGGCTGTGATGGGCGATGAGGCACTGTTAAAACACATGGTGCCCATGCTTCTGGGCTTAAGCTCCAGGGTTGTTGCTCTGAGCAATGGGCTGTCACTTACACCCGAGACAAGGAACTCCTTTCAGCAGGTTTCCGTGGAGTTCCATCGCGAATCGGTGGAACAACTGAATTATGATGATCAGGGTCTCCAATCCATTAATCTGGCTGGCGCCGGGCCCATACCCGTGAATGCACTGTTTTACGGTCGCATGGCCCCGCTTACTCTGGCATCGGATATTCACGAGCAACTTGGATGTAAGCAGGATGATATGGGCCGTCTGTTGATCAATCCCCTGGGAGAAACCAGCGTCGCCGGGGTGTTTGCAGCCGGAGACATAGCCTCCATGCAGCAAAGCGTGGCTGGTGCCGTGGCCTCAGGACAAATGGCCGGCAGCGGCGCAGTGCATCAGTTACTTCAGGAAGACTTTCAGAAAAAGATCGACTGAGGTAGAAAGCAAGGGCTACTCCCTGCCTCATAACGGATGACAACAGGCCCTGGATTTTTTTCCTTGTTGCATATGTCTTCCACCGACGCTCGTCCCAATCGCCTGGCCCAGGAGAAAAGTCCTTATCTACTGCAGCATGCCTACAATCCCGTGGACTGGTTTCCCTGGGGGACGGAAGCCTTTGAAAAGGCCAAATCGGAAGACAAAATGATCTTTCTTTCTATCGGCTACGCTACCTGCCACTGGTGCCACGTCATGGAACGCGAAAGCTTCGAGAATCCGGACCTGGCCCGTAAGCTCAACGATCAATTTGTCCCCATCAAGGTGGACCGGGAAGAACTTCCGGACGTAGATCAAATCTACATGAAATCTCTACAGGCCATGGGTCAGCAGGGGGGCTGGCCCTTGAACGTATTTTTAACTCCGGATCTTCGTCCGGTAACCGGAGGAACCTACTTCCCTCCTCAGCCTGCTTTTGGGCGCCCCAGCTTTGGCCAGGTTCTGGATACCATCAGCGATGTGTGGCAGAACAACCGAGAAAAGATCCTGGAGTCCGCAACAGCGCTTACGGACTTTCTACAGAGTACCAATCGAGCCACCACGGAAGGCGATGTGGAAAACGTCGCTCCGCCGGGCATGATGGTGAGTATCAAAGCTGTTGATCTTTTCTTTCAATCATTCGATGCCTATCGCGGAGGTTTCCTCACCAATGGAAACAACAAGTTTCCCCCCAGCATGGCCATTTTGCTTTTGATTCGTCAGTATGATAGAAATCAGGACAAGCGATGTATACAAATGGTGGAGACCACTCTTTCGGCCATGAAGCGTGGTGGCATCTATGATCAGATCGGCGGCGGACTCTGCCGCTATGCCACCGACCATGACTGGCTGGTTCCTCATTTCGAAAAGATGCTCTACGATAATGCACTGTTCATTTCTGCTCTGGTAGAAACCTATCGAGTTACCGGAAAGCAGGAGTACGCCGACTGGGCCGATGATTGCATTGAATATGTTCGCAGGGATATGACCGACCCATCCGGCGCATTCTACAGCGCCGAAGATGCAGATTCCGAAGGCGAAGAAGGCAAGTTCTATGTCTGGTCCGAGCAGGAGTTCCTGCAAGTTCTGGAAGAGGCCGGCATCGAACTGGAGGATCGCAAAAGGATTCTTCGATACTGGGGTCTGAGCGCTCGCGGAAATTTTGAGGGGAAAAACATTCTACATGTTCCGGTTCCTCCAGAAGAGTTCGGAGTGGACGATCGATTCAAAGAGAAGCTGGCTCAAGCGAGAAAGGCCCTGCTTTCCAGACGTTCGCGCAGGGAGAGGCCTCTGAGAGATGATAAGGTGCTTACTTCCTGGAACGGCTTGATGATTTCAGCACTTTCTCTGGCCGGACGTGTCCTGGGAAAACCGGAATATACATCCAGAGCAAGAAAAGCCACCCATTTCATTCTGAACAACCTTATGGAAGATGGTATGCTGTACCGGCGCTTTCGGGATGGAGAGAAGCGATATGCAGGCACTCTATCGGACTACTCATTGTTCGGCTGCGGACTGCTGGATTTGTATCGCAGCTGCGGCGAGCCCGACTTCCTGTTCAAGGCCAACGAATTGGCTCAGCGGATGGTACGGGACTTCAAGCCAGATACCGCATCTGCATTTTATGAATCTCCTCCCGAGCAAACAGAACTTCTGGTGCGCCCCATTGAAGGTTACGATGGAGTCATTCCATCCGGAAACTCAGCGGCCACTCGACTACTTCTGAGTCTTTCGCTATATGGATTCGACCCGGCTGACAATCGAAAATGGGCCACACACATAATGAATCATTTCAAGGGAGCTCTGTTCGAGTATCCCCAGGCTCATCCCTATATGTGTAGCAGTCTTTTTCTAATGCACGATCCTGCAGAAGAAATCGCAGTCACATCCGGCCAGAAAGATGAGCACTTTGATAGGATGATGGATTATCTATGGAAGAAAGGTCATCCGGACAGGATCTTTGCCTACTATCCCCCTGCCCCCCTGGAAAATGGTTCTACCGCCGGGGAGCAGGCGGACCTCGCCAGCAAAGTCCCGCTTCTGGAAGGCAGGATTTCTGAAAAGGAACCGGCCCGGGGATTTATCTGTAAAAATCTTACATGCGAAGAGCCTGTAAAGGATGCAAAGCAGTTTATTCTTAAGCTAAGCTAGTAATTTGATCCGGGCTTAATGATGCGGGGCCTCTTCTGGAAATGAATGGGCCCAGGTTGCCTTCTTGCAGCTGGGCTGAGCCCGGGATCCGGATTCTGTGGCAACCCTGGACCGAACGTTACAACCGGGGATATCTGTTGCCAGACTCTGCAAAACGCGGAAAGGCATGCATAACCTTCCCGGGAGATAAACGCTGGCAAAGGCTACCATATAGGCAAGAGCTCTGGCAGATCCGTCAAAATCTGCGAGCATCCAAATTAGGGTTGAAGAAGTCACCGGTCCCCCTCTACTGCTGAGCATGAGTATTCGTAATCTGCTCAGGCTGAGCTTCGGTCTGGTGAGCCTGCTACTGGTGGGGGGAACCCTGTTTTCTCTGGGCGCCCTTTATTCAGTTCGCACAGACATAGAGAATATCTTTGAAGTCCGACTGCAAAGCCTGGGCTTCCTTCTTGAAGCAGACCGCGATGCCTATCAATCAAACCTTGCTTCCCTGCAGGGTATTATGAACGGAGTAGATACAGTTCCAGCCATCGAAGAGAACCGAGACCAGGTAAGTCAGCGATTCAACAAATTCCTCAAAATCTGGAATGAAAGCTCCGGAGCGCATCCGGCCACCGGGCAGTTTAAAGCCCATTTCCCAGCGTGGGAGCGGTCCACAAATCAAATCGTATATGCTCTGCGCGATGGAGATGATGAGCGAGCGAGAAGAATATACAACGGAGTCTATCAAGCAGAATTCTCAGACATGCGAAATGCTATGGATGAACTTACCCAGGCATCCAATGAATACGCGAAAGAGGAGTACCTCAGTAGCCTGGCTGCTCTGGAAATACTGGTGATTACCCTGGGAAGTATTCTGTGCATCACTATTATTGCTCTTCTGCTTACCTATCGCATGCTTATGAAAGGGATTACAGGGCCCCTGGACCATGCAGTTGCCGTTACGGATTCTCTGGCTGATGGGGATCTGACTGTGAATGCAGGCAACCCAGGAAAGAATGAGTTCGGTCAAATGATAAAGTCTCAAAGCAAGATGCTGACTCGCCTGAATGAGATACTGCGAAGCGTTCAGGATGGGTCTTCGGCTCTTGCCTCTACCGCAGAGGAAATGGCATCCGGGTCCTCTCAGTTTTCGGAAACCGCCCAATCTACAGCAGGAGCCACCGAAGAGATATCCGCTACTTCGGAAGAGCTATCTGCAGGAATGGATAATGTGGCTGAACTGGCTTCGCATCAAACCAGCGGAACCAACGCACTGGTAAGCGAAATGGAAGAGCTGGATTCGGAAATCAAGAGCATGAATGAAGTGCTTACATCAAACCGGGAGCTACTAATTTCCATGGGCCGTTCCGGACAATCGGGGCAGAGTTCATTGAAGCGCATGAACGAATCGATGAAAAGGATTCAAGATAGCTCCACGCAGGTTATTCGCATTGTTGAGGTCATTACTGGCATCTCCGAGCAGGTAAACCTGCTTTCCTTGAATGCTGCCATTGAAGCGGCCCGGGCTGGAGAAGCAGGCCGCGGATTCGCAGTTGTTGCAGATCAAGTAGCCAATCTTGCGGAGAAGACAGGTAACAGCATCAAAGAAATTACATCTCTGCTGCAACAGAGCGATGCAGAGGTGCAAACAGGAATCAAGGAAGTCTCGGAGGCCACTACAGTGGTTTCCGGAATTCTGGAGGGGGTGCAACATATAGAAGAGATGGTAATGAAATTCGATCAGTTGATGAGCAGCCAGATGGATTCAGGAGTTCGAGTTAAGGCCTCTGCCACGGATCTGCAAGAGCAGGCCCGGGAGATTCTAAATGCCATGGATCAACAAAGATCCGCCATTAACGAAATTGTATCTTCTGTTTCGCATATCGCAGAATCTGCATCTACAGTTAGCACAGGAGCCGAAGAAATCGCCCGCGGTTCCCAGGAAGTGGCCCGATTGGCCGATGAACTCAACCAGGGAGCTTCCTACTTCAAAATCCATAAGAATTAATGAAAGCACCGGTACGGCCCCTGGCTGGAAGCGATATGATGCATCGCGATTCACCCCTGCAGGTAGGGATTTGTACTTCTGGTTTTCTTCGTAGCCTTGAACAACCCGGTCAATCGTCACCCAGAACGGACTTATACACTTCCAGATTCTGAATGGCGGTGTTGCGAAAATCGAAATCCCGGACTCTCTTTCGGTTATAGCTTCCGTATCTCTTTCGGATTCCTGGTTTGCTCATAATGTAATAGAGGCTCTCTGCAAGCTTTCGGGGCCCCTGAGTGGGTGATAGCAGCCCGCCTTTTTTATGATCTACCATTTCCGGAATCCCGCCACCGGCTGTGGCAACCACTGGAAGACCGGCGGCCATGGCATCCAGTACCGATGTGCCCAGGCCCTCCTCTTTAGAACTCATTACAAATACATCAAATAGATCCAGGAAAGCCGGTATATCCTTTCGAAAGCCTGTAAAAATTACACGATCTTCAAGATTGAGCTCCTCGCACAGAGCTTTCAAATATCCTTCCAGTTCGCCCGTGCCCACGATGAAAAGCTTCCAGTGCTTTTCCGGGCCATCGGAACGATCGGTGAGCTCTTCCAGAACTCCCACTGCTTCCAGCAACGTGCGATGATCTTTATGATCCACCAGCGCAGCCACGTTTCCAAGAATCATATAGCCCTGGCAGCCAAATTCATGGGCCAGATATTTCGAGTCCGGAAGCCTTTTGAACTTTGCAGAATCGATGCCGGAATAGGCTACAGAGATGCGCTCTGCAGAAATCCCATCCTGAATCAGAATGCGCTTCACATTTTCTGAAATGGCTATGTAGCGATCCACAAATGGGCTCTGATATTTCTTCCGGCTAAGAAAATTAGGACGTGCGGGAAAATCCACTCTGCGAGTTACAATAAGACGAAGATCCGATTGCTTTCGACGAGCCAGTAATCCCAGGCTATGGGCCTTCGCAGTATGTGCATGAAGCAGTCGGTAGCCCTGCTCTCTGGCAATTCTTCGAATTCGGGAGACAGCCAGAAAATCGATTTCGCCCAGAATGGGCACTTCCATGACAGCAATCCCCGCCTGCCGGGCTCGATTCGCAAGCTCGGAACCGGGCGGGGCTACAATACACTGTCGGATGCCCTCCTCTGCAAGAGCAATGGCCAGATATAATACCTGTTGCTCTCCACCACGCCAGCTTCTGGCCGTGGTAATGTGGAGGACACCCGTAGAAATCAAGACAGGATTTCTCCGAACTTCGAAGAGTAGTCTTTATCAAGACGAGCGCCATGAATCTGTACTACTTCCGATGCCAGAAAATTTCCCCATCGAGCAGCCTCCTGAGGAGACTTTCCTTTGCTCAAAGCAAAAAGAGCACCCGCAGCGAATGCATCGCCGGCACCATTGGTATCAATCGCTTTTACTTCAAATCCTGGAACTTCGAACACTTCTTTATTGTGCACAACCAGAGCGCCCTTCTTTCCGTTGGTAATGAATCCAGTTTCAACTATGTTTCCAATGTATTTTGCGGATTCTTCCAGGGATTCAATTTCTGTGAAACCACGCGCCTCTTCATCGTTCATGAATACAACGTCACAATAATCTCGAACCAGAGAATGAAGATCCTCTTTGTAGCGTCCTACCAGGAAAGGATCGGAAAATGTGAAAGTTGGGACAGCGTTATTCTTTCGCGCCTCTTCCAGAGCTTTGTAGCATGCTTTTCGTGGGCCCTCGCCATCAAAGAGATATCCTTCCACGTAAACATACCTGGACTTTGCAATCCTTTCCGGATCAATGTCGCTTTCTGCCAGCTGCACCGAAACACCCAGATGAGTGTACATTGTTCGCTCCGCATCGGGAGTAGTCATTACGACACAGGTGCCTGTAGGTCCTTCCGATTCCTGGATGGGATGAACATCAAAGTGAATCCCTGCATCCAGGAGATCCTTGCGATAGAACTCGCCGTTGGGATCTCTGGCAACCTTGCCCGTATAGAAGCCGCTGCCTCCACTTCGGGCAATACCGATCATTGTATTGGCTGCCGAACCGCCGCTACGCAGTTCCAGGCTTTTATGAGATAATGCTGAAAGTAGTTGGGCCTGGACGCCGGAGTCAGAAAGGGTCATACCGCCCTTCTGTAGATCGTTCTCACGGATAAAATCATCGTCCACAAATGCAAGTGTATCCACGATTGCATTGCCAACGCCATATACGTCTGTTGTTTTTTCCATTCGAGATAGTTTTTGGACCGGGGCCCACAAATCAAGGACAATAGACCCCTGCAAAACGGTCCATATACAGCCTCGCCTGAGCGGACAGGGGAGCCCAGGAATAACTGCTGACACTGATCCGGCAAATTTCACACAGGGTCAGGATATGAGTGCAACCCTCTGGCAGCGTAGAATCTGTTATTTCCTGTTAGCCTTTGCTGGATTGCTATGCCTTCGAGTATTCTTCCTGATTTATAATGATCCATCGTCACCTGTATCCGCCGGCGATACCACGATGGCTTTCCTTCGCGGCCTTCGATTTGATCTGGCCACGGTACCTCTGATTCTACTTCCAGGAATGATTGCAGCTTTCACCGGAATGCTTGTGGCTCTGGTTTTAACCAGAAAGCCAGGGATGAAGCGAACCGCCATACGCTGGAGCATTGGGCTGGAAACGTCTATCCATCTGCTCGGCTCGGCCTTCCTGACAGGTCTGGGGTTATCCAGTGCATACAACTACCGCTTCAATGGCAGACACCTGGGCTGGGAGTTCAGTGCCTATATGACGGATCTTCCCATGCTTGCCAGATCTTCACTGGATCAGTCTCTGGTATTCTCATTACTCCTAATCCTGGTGGTAGTTCTACTGATCGGCCTGGCCTTCTGGCTGCCCATTCGACTGGATCGCAAAATCGAAGTTAAGCCGGGCAGAGAAATTCTACATATTTCTGTCTGGATTCTACTGTTTCTGGTAATCGGCAGAGGCGGCTTTCAGACCAGTCCCATACGAACGGCGGATGCGCTGGTAACCGGAAATGCCTATCTGGATCAATTATCATTAAACGGTATATTCACCGTTTCCCGCGACCTGGGAGACAGAGATCAATTTCGTCCGGTGGTAGATAGAGAGGTGGCCGTAGATGTCGTTCGCACCATGCTGGATGGATCAGATGCATTCATAAGTCAAGAGTTCCCTCTCCTGCGATATATGGAGCCTCGTCAACTCGGCGATTCGCCATTCAGCACCAGGCTGGCGGGAGCGGGCCAGAAGCCCGGGACGACCGTCCCTGGTCGACCAAACATCGTACTGTTAATTCTGGAATCAGGATCGGCATCGCTGCTTGAGAGAAATGGCGGCGATCCTGCCATAATGCCCTTTCTAAATGACCTGGTAAATCGATCTGTATTCTTTGATCGCTTCTATGCCAGCGGCGGTCGTAGTGCCAATGGCATATTCTCTATGTTTGCAGGTCTACCGGATCGTGCGGGTCGAACCATACTTCGCTCATCGCAAATCCAGAATCGATTCGGCGGACTGGCCAAACTTCTGAAATCCAATGGGTACAAAACATCATTCTACCATGGAGGCGATGCAGCCTTCGACAACCTGGACCGAGTCCTTCCCGAACTGGGCTTTGATACTGTATATGGCCAGAATGCCCTTTCCAGACTCATTCAGGAAGAGCCCGGAAGCACTATAGGTTACGATGATAACCAAGTGCTACAGGTCTTTACCGAGCATTTAAATCAGCAGAGCCAGAAGAATAATCCGTTTTTTGCTGTTTTCTTTTCCCAGAGTACACATCATCCATTTTCAGTGCCCGAGGATTACCAGCAGACTCTATTAAATGACCCACGAACGGCCCATCTTGGCGGCTTTTTTGCTGCGGCCCATTTCATGGACGATTCCTTGAAAGAATTCTTTACCCGGATCAAGCAACGGGACTATTTCCAGAATACAGTGTTTATCATTGTGGCGGATCATTCCCATCATGCTGGTCTCAATTATCTGCAAGACAGGCACATTCCGCTGTTTATCTATGCGCCAGCAATGTGGAAGCCAGAAATTAGAATGGACATTGCATCGCAACTGGACCTGCTACCCAGCATACTTGCTATATCTGGAGGCAATCAGATCTATGCATCCATGGGTCGAGATCTAACCAGTGGTTTTCATGGCAACAATGGAAAGCCATTTGCATTCTTTGCAGGGGGTAGCGACACAGACATTATTGGATGGGTTGAATCGGACCGGATACTGTTTAAACATTTCTTTATTGAACAGGGAATACTCTTGCCATCAGTGGAGCCATTGAACACAGAAAACCTTGCTAATAAAGAGGTGAAAACTTACGAGGAATACTTGAAGAAGGCTCAGATCTTTTATCAGTTGGCAAGAACACTGGAAAAAGAAAATTCTATCTGGCCGGACACAGTTCAGCTTGAAAATATATACCGATCTGTAAAGACGAGAGAATAACATGCAATGTTGGGAAATGGCATTGCATGAGGATCATCGGATACCCTTCGGGGTGACCGACATTGGCCCTTCAGGAAGCGTCAGAAATAAATGTTCATCTGAAAGGACCTAAAACAGTATGCCATAAGGGGACTCCATGAAGTATCAGCTTCTGGCTCAATACAGGGCCTACAAAGAGGGAAAGGATCAACAGACTGAAGAACATCTGTCCGGTCTAATTTACAGGCAGATCTTGTTCTGGTTGGAAAACGGGGCGCCGGATGAGAATTTTTACCTGGAACTGATTGAACTGGCCAGTGAAATTGATGACCCTTTTTTCACAGGAGAGCGTGGTCTACTGGATCTGTGCCTTCTGGAACTCACCGAAGCGCTACATTCCTATCGAGACCTGAATGGAAACCAGGACGTAACCGAGTTTTATCTTAAGGAAGCCAAACTTCCCCTGCTGGCCCGCCTGGATGAGTCCTCCTACCGGCTTCAGAAGAACCTGGAGTTCAACGAAATAGACTTTCCCATTTTCGAAATCATTGGTGGAAGTTTTCCACATGAGACAGCCCAGAACTTCATAAGAGAAAAGGAATGGGTGGATATCTGGCTGGCGCTTAGATACCTGGATAGCCTGGAAGATGAAGGACAGGTTCTGAATATCCTGGAAAGGATGATGGACATCCGAAAACCTCTTCCAGAATCGCTAATCCTGCTGGCCTATTTGATGATGACCCGACCGGAAGTGATGGATCAGTATCTTCGAGGCGAAGATGCTGGAATCACCATTACCGATCGTCTGCATCCCGATTTAATCCAGAACGCCTATGACTGTAGCTACGATTTCGTATGGAATGGTGAGCTGGCTCTCAGCTATATCGATTCTATAGATCCGGACTGGAAAAACGAGGTATTGTTCTGTCTTCTGTCCATGTTCGAAATCAGTCAGTGTCAGCTTTCGCCTGCATGGGTCCAGGCCATCGAAGAGTCTGTGCGAAACCCATGGCCTTACGATGAACGCCTGGAAAGCGGAGTATTCCGGCATCAGCCACTTGTGGAGTTCAGCGCAAGCATTCTGGCTCTACTCTCGGAAGAAGAGCTATTCGATGTACTGGAAACCAGTCGAATATTGATCTACTTTTTCGAAAACCTGGGCACCTATACCGGTCAGGCCTTTGAAGATATGCTGGAAGGATTGTGTCGTGTAGAAGGACTGTTTCTTCAGGAACTGGAATTCCAGCTGGAACAGTTAATGAATTCCAGTAAAGCGAGAGTACAGAAAAGAATGCAGCGATGCGCTCGAGCTATTGGTCGAGAAGTCATCTTTCGCGACGGACGACCGACGCTTATCGATCAGGAAACCACTTGATTCACAATCCAGGACGCTTCCAGATTACCTTGAAGCTGTTTCTCTGGTCTCCAGAGCTATCTGATGATGCGAATGTAGTTAAGAATACTGATTCAGACACCTCTCCAAAGTCAGGGTATTTTCTTGTAATGCAGGATTCCGCCACCGGTCAGGGCGATTTGCCTGGCGGTAGAATCAATCGAGATGAAATCTATGACCCCTTTGAACGAAGTCTGGCCCGGGAAGTACAGGAAGAACTGGGCCAGATTCAGTATCGAATGAATCCCGATCCACTGTTTATCTTTCCCCATTTTGTTGCCAGAGATCAAACCGAAGCTCTGGGCATTGCCTATGCCGGGCAACTTCTGGGAGGCAGTCTGGAACTTTCCGATGAGCACAACCATTACTTCTGGGCCTCAATGAATGAAGATGTACCTGAAATTTTCACCGATACCATGCGCAGTGCGGTACATACATTTCTTGAACAGAAATCCAGATTCTATGATCGCCTGAATGCTTCGGATTTAATTACTTTGCCTTGACCTAAAGATCATTCTACGTCCATTGAATACCATGCACACCATGCGAATTGCATCTCTATCTCTGGTGCTCTTTAGCCTTCTATCCTGTACTCCCGGAGCGCAGGCAAGGCAGGATCGATATCCGGCCCCTATCTCGCCGGGCTATCACCAGAACCTGAGCGAAGCAGGCCTGAGCTACGATCTCTATGTACCTCCGTTGCTCGCAGACCAGGAAGCCAGCCATCGCTACAGATTGATGCTGGTACTTCCCGGATGGAAATTCGATAAGTCCAGATGGATCAAAGAAACAGAACTTAAAGCTTACGCGGATCAGTACTCGATGATACTTGTGCTTCCGCAGATGCATACCAGCATATATGCGAGCTCCTACTTTCCCGAGACCAGGATGAAATGGAATCCAACACCCGGCCTGGAATTACTGAACAAGAAATTCATACCGGGCCTGAATGCCAGATATGGTCTTTTTGAGAAAGGAAAGCAAAACTATCTTCTGGGACTTTCCACCGGAGGACGGGGCGTGGCCCTGCTGGCTCTGAGCAACCCGGGGATGTTTATGGCCGGTGCATCTTTCTCCGGTGACTTTGACCAGAGTGTGATGCCCACCGACAACCTGATGACTGCAGTATATGGACCGTTTGAAAAATACTCCAAACGCTGGAGAGAAATGGATAATCCTGTGAACTCTGCCAGTCAATGGAACATGCCAATCTATCTGTCCCATGGAAAAGCAGATAGAATCGTCCCGCCGGATCAGACACTTCGCTTCTACAGGGCCATCCAGAGTGAAAAAGGCACTACCGTTAATGTTCAATTAAACATGGTGGACGGTGCCGGTCATGATTTTCGCTTCTGGAATCAGCAGCTTAAGCCGGCTTTCGAATTCTTGCGGAAATACTTCGATGACAGCCAACAGTTATAACCTTACAGATCGAGAATTCAAAGAGATTCGGGACCTTTTCTTTTCTCTTTCCGGGGTACTGCTTGCAGACAGCAAGAGAAGCCTTATGGCCGGCCGACTTGCGAAGATCCTGCGAGAGCTAAATTTCGAAACCTATCAGCAATATGTAGAATATGTTCGTGTAGATCCTACCGGACTGGAAAAGCAAAGGCTGGTAGATACACTTACCACCAATGAAACCTATTTCTTTCGCGAAGAAGGGCATTTTGAATTACTGCGCAAAGAGCTAATTCCAGAAATCAAAGGAAGGAATCGTCCGCCGGTTTCTGTCTGGAGCGCCGCCTGTTCCACCGGGCCCGAACCATATTCCGTAGCCATGGAGCTTGCGAACATCCTGGGCTATAGCGGCTGGCAGGTAACCGGAAGCGATATATCCCAGAAAACTGTTAAACAGGCAGCTTCTGGAATGTACCCACTGGAAATGGTAGAAAGAATTCCAGAGAATTACCGAAAGCGATACTGTCTCAAAGGAGTTCGCTCCCAGGAGGGTAAGTTCATTATCAAGACCGAGCTCAGACAAAACTGTCGATTCTTTACCTGGAACCTTATGAACAGGCCGGCCGGCTTTGGACCTTTTGATATTATATTTCTTCGCAACATGCTGATCTATTTCAATGCGACGGAAAAGGAAACGATCATCCGAAACATCGTATCTGCACTGCGACCGGATGGCTTCTTAATTGTGGGTCACTCCGAGGCTCTTAACTTTGCACAATCCTATCTAATCAAAGTGCGACCCACTGTTTATCAGCCAATGGAAACAGGTTTTAGCAAAGCGGGATAGTGCAAACGAAACAGGTGCCTGGCAAATTGGCGGAAGAGTACCCGAGACTCCCTATCAGGAAT
Source organism: Spirochaetaceae bacterium (assembly GCA_002729885.1). GTDB lineage: Bacteria > Spirochaetota > Leptospiria > Leptospirales > Leptonemataceae > UBA3465. The sequence continues at coordinate 115,602 of PBUB01000008.1, read as the reverse complement.
GAAGGCCGTTATTGCTCCAAATGCAAGATTCGGCACTGAAGTTTCCAATAGCAGATTGCAGAGGATTTACAGAAGCATAATCATGAAACGAAGTACTCTAGCAATTGCCTTCACCGCGGCCCTGGCTTACGTTTCCATACAGCAGGCCTTCCTGTATTCCAAGCCTCGCAAATTCATTGTTCAAACTGCACGGTTGGCGCAGACCCCGGCGGGAAAGCAGCAACATGATGCGCACGGCCCTGCAGCTCTTCTGGATGGAAATGCAGGCAATACGTCTTTCATGCACTATCCTCTGGGACCTTCGCAGCAGAATTATTTCTGGCTGGAACTGGGAGTCAGTCACTTTCCAGAGATTCGCGCGGAGAGAAAGGAATCCAGTATGCCGGTTCGGATTCAAACATCGGATCATACTCAAAAGAGGGATCATAAAAATGACATTGTATTTTCGCCCAGAGTACCGGATCGAATCCGAGTGTGGAACGGCCCCTGCACCCGGGATTTAATCCGATTAGACGATTCAAATCCGAAAGGCAGCTCGGGACAGCGAGAAACCAGCGCTAACGGGACCAGGATTGTTCAGCTCAAGAAAGCAAGACTGGACTTCTATTACCGACCTCTGAATGACCCCGACCAGGACTTCGGCTATCCAGAAGCCACTCCTGTTGCCAGCTATGAAATCGATATTCCTTCCAGAGCCGATAGTTTCGATTTCCCTCTGGAACTTCCCGCGCCGAATCCATCTCCCGCATTTCCCGAGAAGATGCACATGATTCTTCTCAAGCTCACTGTTCTGGAGGTGCGACCGTCCCATCTAGATGTAGCGCAATTGAAACCGGAAATCCAGTCGGTTCTCAGATCCAGGCCGGAAGGCCCGATTCTGACTCTGTGCGAAATTCAGTATGCAGACAGGCCTTCCAGGGTGGACGAATCCGAGGATTTTTTCGTTTTCTGGTAGAAGCCCTTGAAAAGGCTTTACCATCCATGGCTCAAAAACGACTGAAATATCCATCTCACTGGTTGCAGGCTCATGCGGAAGGTCGCAAGATCTCCATGGCCACATGCTATGATTTTGCATTTGCCAGACTCATTGCTCGCTCCTCTGTGGATGCCATTCTGGTCGGGGATTCCATGGGCATGGTGGTCCAGGGGAAGCGATCCACGGTTCCTGTTACTCTCGATCAGATCATTTACCATGCAGAAATGGTTCGCAGGGGGGCGCCGGAAAAGTTCCTGATTGTGGATATGCCTGCCGGAACCTATCATTCATCCGTGGAGGCGGCTATCGAAAATGCAATGCGCATCATGAAGGAAACAGATGCGGATGCTCTGAAGCTGGAAGGATCGACGCCTTTTCTGATTCAAGTGATTACGAGAATGGTAGAATCGGGAATACCGGTAATGGGTCATTCAGGGCTCACACCTCAAAGCGTCCTTACTGCCGGTGGTTTTCGCGTACAGGGCAAGACATCCGATTCGGCTGCATTGCTGAAGGAAGCAGCCCTTTCCCTTCAGGCTGCCGGATGCTTCGGTCTGTTGCTTGAGCTTGTGGAAGCGAATGTCGCAAAGAATCTTACATCGCAGCTCAGTATTCCCACCGTCGGCATCGGTTCCGGCGCAGATACATCTGGGCAGGTACTTGTGCTTCACGATATCCTGGGACTGGATCCGGATTTCTCCCCCAGGCATACAAAGAAATACGCAGATCTGGCCGATCCCATTATTCAGGCTTTTGATCAGTATACGCAAGATGTACAAAAGGGAGCTTTTCCCGGACCGGAAAACTCCTTCTACGCCGAATAATCCAGGCCACCACGTCCAGTGCGGTTTTACGTGCTCCTCCCGTGTTTAGGCGAACATCGGCACTTTCTTCTGGCAGCCACCCCCACTGAGTTCGCATTTGCACCGTCCCAGCGTGTTTAGGCGAACCTCCACAATTTCTTCTGGCAGCCACCCGACTGAGTTCGCATTTGCACCGTCCCCCGTGTTTAGGCGAACCTCCGCACTTTCTTCTGGCAGCCACCCCACTGAGTTCGCATTTGCACCGTCCCCCGTGTTTAGGCGAACCTCCGCACTTTCTTCTAGTAGTCACCCCCAGTGAGTTCGCATTTGCATCGTCCCAGCGTGTTTAGGCGAACCTCGGTGGGCGGGTATCAAGGTAAATTGCTTGCAAAGCAAAATGAAAGAACTCAGGGTCTTATTATGTTCTATCTGCAAAAGGCTCTGGCTCTGCTTTTGGTCGTAGTGCACATTGGATTGCTGGGCTGGGCGGTGATTGGTTTACTGGAATTTCACCCGGACTGGAACCTTACCAATATTTCCAATCCGCTGTTTGGCCGGGCCATGCTCATGTGGCAATGGCTTCTAGTGCTATTGGCCTCCCTCACCTACCTTGCAGGCTTCCTGGCGCGATTCTCGAATTTGCCGGAATGGATGTCCATCCTCTACAGTCTGATGGCGCTTACCTGTGCCTACCAGACATTCTTCATTCTGAAGCATGAAGCTCGATTCTGGCAGATGGGTCTGGAGTTCATTGAATATGCAGTTATTCTATGGATTCTGTTTCGCCTGGAATGGTTTCAGGAATGGCTCAGAAGAGTGTAGCCGCATTTTCAGGCGAGCCAGGTACTATCGCATCCATTCTTGCTGGATCTGATCCGTGCTAATAGACGATGGCAGGGATTTCTCGTAGCTTTCCTTCTGAAATTTGCGGATTTGCTCCTGCACTTCCTGAGGAAGTTCGCTAATATCCCTTTCTTTTGGCAGCTTGCTTTCCATACTGTAGTAGATATCAGTGGCCAGAGTCATACCTGGAGTTTGCGAAAGCTGCTGAGAATATTCATCGTAAAGCATATCCTCAAAAATGTCCTGACGATTCCCGCCATATAGAGGGTTGTCCTCTTTGTTCACGGTCTTTCGCATACTATCCAGCATCATATCCATAAACAGTGCCTGGAATTTCTGCGCAGTTTCATAGAGCTTCTTTCTTTCTCCTTTCAGGTCCAGCTTCGCCGGGTCCGGTCTGGTTTCGATATTGGAAGAACTATGTCGACCCTGCAATTCCTGCGGAATGGGTTTATCCAGAGACATATCCATATTCATAACTTCGGTCTGAATTAAAAAAGCTAAAGCAAAAGGAGACGTAATTCCTGGCTACCTTCCAGGAGCGAATTCAAAAGGGAGCCGGAATCCTGCATTCTGAGTCGATGCGCTTGCGGCCCGCCTGCCGGCCCAACTAGAGGCGCCGGTTTCACATGACAACGAGCTCAGCATGCAGAGCACCGGAATCTCGCAATGCTTCCAGAATAGAGATGATATCCTGCACGGTAGCTCCCATTTCATTCAGGGCTTCAACGATCTCAGTTATAGAGGCTCCCGAAAACTCCTTTGTGGTTTCCCTGGATTTTTCATTACCAGCAGGGGGCGCTACATACACTCCCCGATACGCTTCCCTGGATGAATTTATCTGTAGCTGAATTCCGCCGCGGGAAATGGCCACTGGATCCACCCGAATTTCGCCGCCCATTACAATGGTTCCGGTTCTCTCATTGATAACCACTCGAGCAGGATAGCTGGGTTGCACCCTCAGTTGCTCTACACGGGCAATCCAGGCCACCGGCTCTTCATTTTCAGGGACCGTAATAACCACTGAGGATCCATCGATGGTAGCCTTGAGCTCTGGAAAGGAGCTCTGAACCTTTTTATGCACTCGATCCAGGGTGGTAAAATCGAAGGACTTGAGCTGGATTCGAATTTCGCGGCTTTTGAACAGGCTTTCCTGGAGATCCTTCTCCACCATGGCTCCATTCAGCACAACGCCTACTGTACGGCCTGCATCATCGTTTTTGTTTCTACGGTCTGTAGCGCTGATGACTCCCTGAGCCACAGCATAGATCTTATCGTTACCTGCCTGTAGCGGAGTTTGAATCAATACACCGTTCTCCAGGCTCTTCGCATCGCCAATGCTGGAAACAGTAACATTGATCCGGTCCCCTTTCCGTGCAAAGGGTGGAATCTCTGCAGTGACTATTACAGCTGCGATATTACGGGCTCGAAGTTCCTTCTCCGAGAAGTTCTGGCCCAGGTTTCCCAGCAGGTTTTGAATGGATGTACTTGCCAGTGTGCTTCGCGTGTCCCCGGTTCCCGGCAATCCCACCACGATTCCGTAGCCCAGAAGCTGGTTGGTGCGAATCCCCTGGATTCTTGCAAGATCCTTCAGGCGAACTCCATCTTCTTTTGAAGACGCTTCCTCAGCCCGGGAGTCCACGCTTCCCAGAAGCAGAGTGCCCAGAACCAGCATCACCAGGGCCAGGCGACGAGTGATATGGCCCTTCGCACGGGCAATATGGGAGGAATGGGCTCTCATTGACTGACCTCCCCGCTCTCTCCCAGAATCCGATTCAAATACTCCAGCAGTATTCTCTGTTTCTCAGCATCACTCAGTTCGGCGCTGGGCTGCGGAGGATCACCAGGATTCTCTCCTGGATTCTGTTTCATCTGAATGTTGTCTCTTTGAGCATCCGGACCGCCCTGGATTACAACCTGCAGATCCGCAACACGGGATGAGTGAACGGTTTTACCCGGCATAATGTCCCCTGCATTGATTCTGCCGGTGACCTGAACGGCCTGCCTGGCGGTACCCTGCTGGTAGGCCAGAAGCTTTGTTCCACTGAACGTAACTGTGCCCGTATTTTGATCTATGCTCTGGATGGTCACAGCCAGATCCATCACCAGTCGTCCCCGACTACGAATGCGAGCGTCCTTCTTTTCCGTTATGGTCCGGGTATCATCCGCCGGCGGCAGAAACTCAAATAGCTTGGAATCGGGCACCATTTTGATCTGCACTTCATCCGTTAAATCCCCTTCCAGGAGATAATCCACAACCATGGGCTCGCGAATCTGGAGCTTCAGGATTTCTCCCTCTCGCAGCTCTATTGAAATACCATAAGGATTCTTATCCTGCCACAGATCCTCGGCGCTTAAGAGGCCGCTTTTCAACAGGAACGGAAACAATAGCACGGCCAGGCTGGCCACCAGGATGGTGATGATTAGCGATTTTCGCTGGGCACGAATGGAGTTTCTTCGATTTTGCTCTCTTTCAGGGCTCATAGATTACACTCCTGTCCGATGCAATGCGAGCTTTCTTGATGACTGTCTTGTTATTGAATGCCAGGATTCGGACCGGAATCTCATCGCCTACGTTTCCATCTCCGTAGGCCACACATCGAATCTTTAAGACCAGTCCAGGCTTTTGATAAATTAGATCCAGACTCTGTCCCCGGCGAATGTCCGGAGTTTCCTGAATATCCGGCGCTTGAAGCACCTGACCTTTTCGCACAGGCCCATTCAATTTCCAGCCATGGATGTTCTGACCGGAGAAATCTTTGAGTTTTCCATCGGTATAGCGAACTTCCAGTACATAGTCCCCTTCTTTGATGGTTTCTCCAAACTTGAGATCTCTCTGCGCTACAGGTACCCGCACTTTCTGGAGAACCCGCACCGGAACAACCTGACGATGCAAAATCCTTTTTCCATCTTCCGGATCCATTACGTCTACCGTAATGTTTCGATGACCGGCACCAGGCTGAAGTCCAGAAAACTTGATTAGAGATCGAAGTTTGGAATTATAGAGCATCCCCTTCTTCGCCTCAATGCGATAGGTGCCCTGACCATGGATGCTATTTTCCAGTATTCCTTCGAAGAATTCCCCGGTTTCGGAGGCAGACATTTTTTCTGTTAGAGGAATCACCCAGATTCCTTTTCCGTAGACTTTGCTTTCAATACCGCCGCTTTGAAGTAGCGCTTCTTTGAGTCGATCATCCGACAAATAGATGGGGGACTCCAGGTTCTCCATCACTACCTTTTCTGCAAATCGAGATGATGATGCATCCAGCTGTCCTAGATGCGAAAGTCTGACAGGAAAGCTCTCTACTACGGCCACTGGCTTGAGGCGAAGTACAAGAGTGGGATGCCCCTGGTTGGAAAAACTCTGAGTTTCAGCGCCAATGTTACCCGCTGAAAATGCAACTACAGAGAAAAGCGAAAGAGACCAGACCAGGCCCCGAAACAGAGCCGCTCCCCCTGGGGTGCGAGTCCGCACCCTGTACTGACTGGTTGGAATGATTTGAAATAGCATGGCAGGATTTGTTGAAGTAAGTGCAAGCACCAACCGGGTTCCAGTGAACCATCTGAAAAAAAGCCATCCGAAGCGTGAGCTTCGGATGAAACACAGGATACGCGGTCTTGGAAAAAACACAGTACTGCACCTGCGCAATTAGCGCTTCATGGATATGGCTGTGCCCAACATAGAATCAGACGTCATTACGGCCCGAGAGTTCGACTCATATGCACGTTGAGCAACAATCATATTCACCATTTCTTCTACTAGCTTCACATTGGACATTTCCAGAAAGCCCTGTAGAATGGAGCCCATACCATCCAGCCCTGGAGTTCCCTGGATCTCCGGCCCGGAAGCAACAGTCTCTTTGAAAAGGTTCTGCCCGATAGCCTGTAAACCCGCAGGATTCACAAACCTGTAAAGATCAATCTGGCCGATTCTTGTAGGTCGAATATCATCCCCTACCTTAACAGTAACCTCTCCGTTCTCACTGATTTGCAAAGAATTATTGATAGCGCCGGGAGGTAGGGTAATGGGAGGCTCCAGCAGATATCCGTTAGAAGTTACAATCTGCTGATTTGAATCAATCTTGAAGGATCCATCCCTGGTGTAGCCAAAGCTTCCATCCGGCATAAGGATTTTGAAGAATCCTACCTCCGAAGTAATGGCCATATCGAACTTGTTTCCGGTGGATTGCAAACTACCCATTTCGAAGAGCTTCTGAGTAGCGGCCACTCTGGTTCCGTGTCCAACATAGACTCCCGTGGGGATTTCGCTTACAGCAGTGGCAGGAGTTCCAGCCAGTACCTGTTGCTGATAAACCAGATCCTGAAAATCAGCCCGATTCTTCTTAAAACCTGTTGTGTTCACATTGGACAGGTTATTGGAAATCGTGTCCATGTGATATTGCTGGGCAATCATGCCTGTAGCTGCAGTCCAGAGAGATCTTAACATATCATCAGCATCGGCCTTATCTGAAGAAAAATTAGAATAAAGGTAGGGTTTGCCGGGACATAATTTTGTGGCACTCTTCGTTGGAGCCGACGGACCAGAGTAAAGACGCTCCATACTTCGGGGCCGCTCAGCCGGGAGCCGGTTCGACTTATGGCGCCCAGCACGCTTTTACCCGACCCGCCGCTCAGCCCGGAGCCGGTTCGACTTATGGCGACCAGCACGCATTTACCCGAACTCCCGACGCTCAGCCACGGGTCAGTTCGACTTATAGCGCCACGCAGGCATTTACCCGAACTCCCCCCGCTCAGCCGGGAGCCGGTTCGACTTAAAACGACCAGCGCGCTTTTACCCGAACCTGGGGCTCCGGCGCTCCGAATTTCAGCCTTCTTTCTGAATTACCAGACAGCGATTGGTGTTTGTGCCTCTGGAATTGTTTGTGACTTTCCAGCAGTTCGCAAGCTTTGTGAATTCCTGCTGATTGATGCATATTTCCCGGGCCACCACTCGGCCTCCTCCACGAACTTCCAGCGGAAGCATCTCTGCCATTTCCCGTTCCAGAAGGATGAGCTGATTTCCGGATATCACCTCACCTACTTCGATCACAGCGTGTCCCCCTGGTCTTAGCACGCGTCCGAATTCCCGGATGGCCTCTCGCATAAAATCCTTCCATTGCTCCAGCCGAGCGAATATGGCCAGCGGAAGCTCATCCATACGATCTTCCACGCCCAGAAACCAGGCTCTCATCCAGTTATCTTTCTTGTAGTCTACCTTGTCCAGGAATGGAGGAGAAGTAACAATTAGATCCACCGAAGATGTTTCTATTCCATTGAGATCTGTTGCATCACAGGAAAGATAACGATTATTCGCTGCAGCTCTGTTGAACGAAGGATGCAGTGGTTGAGCCAGGTCCCGCTTCATCTTCTTGAGGATTCTCTCTTTGACGGCCTTGTATTCGGGAGTCAGTCCTCGCTTACGATTATTCTTTCTCTGGGCATCTGGCATGATGGAGATCTGCGGAAAGGAATATACAGAAAAGAATCCATCGGAATGTCCGTGAAGACGGGACAGAGCAGTGAGTGCGATATAGGAAAGGGCCGAATCATCCGGGTTATCCAGGTGCATCTGACGTAGATTGTGGATCTCATGGATGGTCTTTTCATGGAAGAATGGTTCCAGTCTAAGAAAATCCTCATCAGAGACATTGCTCTTCTTTGAAGATAGCTGGATTTCGTCGAGCCGGAGTTCAAGCTCTGCGAGATCAGGAATACGACGTCTGGCGCGACCCAGAAAGCTTGCGATGGGACTCAGATCATTGTGGATGGCAGAAAAGCCGTTTAAATTGGACTGGATGATGGTAGTTCCGCGACCTCCAAAAGGATCCAGCACCAGAGCCTTTTTCTTATCCGAAAGATATCTCTTTATGAAGTAGTCTGGAAGCTCCGGCTTGAAGCTGGCCCGATAGCTCACAGTATAATGGATGGGATGCATCTGGCGCTGCCTGGAAGTCCAGAGCTCCCCTATGGTTAGCGGAACATCAGATGCCTTGTAGGTATTATCCGATAGGATCTGCTCCTTCTTTGCAGCTCTGGATCCAGGGGCCCTCTTCCCCGGTCCGGGCCCGGTGGGCTTTAACTTCATCCCTTTGCGGGAAGGCTTTGCTTCTGCCGAAATATCTGAATCCAGTTCCCTTGCTGTTGCTCCCAACTCATTCCCCTTTCGAAGGCCTGCCTGCAGGCTTCTATTAACAGATGCGAAGTCTGTGTTGCACTTTCGGACCATCGAATGATCCGAGGCTACTTGCAGGACTTCTGTGTATGGATCGGAATGCTGGAAGAATCTGGGCTCAATTTTTCATAGGTACGCCATGGAAGAGGTGGCCTGAGGGATGCTCTTCTATTTTGTTGTTCGAAGAGGCAATGTATTAGCCCTGGAGGTTCTGGCAATCTATGGAGAAGAAGATTGTATTTGTAGATAAAGATGAATGCACATCATGTAACCAGTGTGCAGACAATCTACCGGTGTATTTTCAGATGGATGAGGATGATCTGTCGGAAAGCCATAATAACGGAAATAACCTGAACGATGCTCAAATCCCGGAAAATGACTGGGACAAAGTACAAAATGAAATCGATGAATGCCCCGGTGAATGCATTCACTGGAAGAATTAGTATTTATTCTGAATTTGGCCCATCTGCACCGGACTTTCCGATGCAGCCATAATCAACCTGGAAGTCCAGGTTATCTTTCATTCTCTGGGAAGCCATCGATACAAGATGGAATCAGCGTAAAGGACTCTCCTGGGCCCTGCCCCGCTATATTGAATGCGATGTCCTGATCAGTGGAAGGAGCTGGTTCACTCCCCGCCTGGTCCCTTCAGAAAGCTATCGCTGATTCCAGCAACTTCACGCGGTTGATTCAATCGGGCTCTGGAATGCAGGGCTAATTCAGTCTGCCTTTACCCATTTAATTCAATTTTCCTCCCGCATCCAAAAAAGTTCTACATCAAATTTGAGTTAGGCTCCGATCAATAAAGCGAGGAAGACACGGAGGGTTACTCATGATTATCAACCACAACATCAGTGCCGTTAATTCGCACCGCACACTGAAATTTCATGACTGGGATTTATCCAAGGACATCGAAAAGCTTTCTTCAGGTATGCGGATTAATCGTGCTGGGGATGACGCGGCTGGACTGGCTGTATCGGAAAAGATGCGCACACAGGTCCAGGGTCTGCGTCAGGCAGAAAGGAATGCTGAAGATGGTATTTCTTTCATTCAAACCACGGAAGGTTATCTGCAGGAAACGGCATCCATCATTCAGAGAATTCGAGTGCTGGCTGTTCAATCTGCAAACGGCATTTATTCCGCAGAAGACCGTCAGCAAATCCAGGTAGAAGTTTCACAGCTAATCGACGAAATCGATCGAATCGCTTCTCAGGCAGAATTCAACAAAATGAAAATGCTTACCGGAGCTTTCGCCCGATTGAATCCCACGGCTTCTATGTGGTTCCATATTGGTCCTAACATGCACCAGCGTGAGCGAGTGTATGTAAATACCATGACCACAGCAGCTCTGGGGCTGAGAAACCCAACGGTGCTGACTTTTATTTCAATCAGTACTCCGGGCAAAGCCAACTCTGTAATTGGAATGGCGGATGAAGCTCTGAAGCGTATCTCCAAGCAAAGAGCGGATCTGGGTGCTTACCAGAACCGACTGGAGCATGCGGCCAAAGGTCTCATGAACGCTTACGAGAACATCCAGGCATCTGAATCTCGCATTCGAGATACAGACATGGCCGAGAGAATGATTAGCTTTACCCGATATCAGGTTCTGACCCAGGCAGCCACTGCGATGCTGGCCCAGGCGAATCAGAAACCTCAGACGGTAATGCAGCTACTCCGATAATTCCTCAACCTGAAAAAAGCACAGATTGGCCGGTGTAGAATAGCCCTGCTACTGCACCGGTCATCAGGCATGCCAGGTTGGCGGAAATCAGAGCGCGAATTGCGACAGAAGCTACTTCTTTCGTTTTCTCAGGCACAATGGCGGTGATTCCACCGGCAAAAATGGCCAGAGATGCGAAATGAGCAAAACCGCAAAGGGCGTAGCTTACGATAATTCCGCTTCGCTTATCGAGAGTACCTTCAGCCAGAGCTGTAGCCAGATGTCCATAAGAGGCAACCTCGGTTACTATAATCCTCTCCCCTACAATACGGGCCGCTTCCAGCGCCTGGTCCGGAGTCACACCCATCATCAGGACAAAAGGATAGAAAACATAGCCCAGGAGATCCTCCAGGCTGATCACAGTACTTCCATCGCTAAGCCAACCCGAGATTCCTTTGAGCATCAGATTGATCAGCTCCACCAGACCCAGTACCGCAAGCAATAAGGCTACGATACCGAAAATCAGTTTCATTCCATTGTTCGAACCGCCGATGATCGCCTCAATCAATGAGTCTTCTTTTTCATAGTGAGGATGGACATTCATTCCCAGTGTTTCGGGTTGTTCCCTTTCCGGTACAAGGATCTTGGAAAAGATAATGGCAGCCGGAGCACTGATCAAACTTGCCGAAACCAGATGACCTGCTATCTCTGAGAATTGGCCCTGTAAGGTCATGACATAGAGCGCCAGGACATTGGAGGCCACAGTAGCCATTCCGGCAGTAAGCACTGTATGCAACTCGCTTCGAGTCATATTCTGCAGATGGGGCTTTACGGTTAGAACGGATTCAATACCTACAAAAATGTTGCTGGCTGTTGTCAGAGACTCCGCACCAGAAGTGCGAAACAATCTGGTGAAAACCTTCGCAAACATACGCACCAGAAAGGACATGATTCCAAAATAATACAGCACCGAGATCAAGGCGGAAAAGAATACAATTGTTGGCAGCGCCTGAAACATCAGAATGAAACCCAGGCTTCCTTCCTGGCCAGGCCCCAGGGCCAGCGGTCCAAAGAGGAAACGAGCCCCGGCTGCAGCGGCATCCACCAGAGCCAGCACTCCAGAATTGATCCATTGAAATACAGTAGTGCCCCCGATGGGTGAGAAAAGGAACCCGGCAATCAGAAAAGCCAGGATTAGTCCAGCCAGTACAGGCTTCCACCGCAGGGCTTTTCGATTCTCCGATATCAGCCAGGCAATAGCAATAAGGCCAAAGATTCCAAGAAGACTGATTCCATTATACCAGCTCATCGGGTTACTGCTCCCGGGTGTAGCCTCACAGGCAATGAAATTTCGGCCGGTAGTTGTAACCACATCATGTGAGATGGCCCTCCCAATTCGACATCGGCGCTGGAAATACTATGTTTGATTCATCGAGAATTCCATAAGCAAGCCAGGTGGACTGAAACAGGGACTCTTAAAGATAATATTTCAACACCCTGAATCGCTGATTTCTATTGCTCAAATTGACGTGATCCATAATCTTTGCCCCGATGGATCGCTCGGAGCACTATTCGGACCGCGCCATTCTGCTCTTTGCAGCAGGACTGGCTCTTATACTGGGACTGGCATGGCTCACCGAAACATTTCTGTTTTCCATCTATCAATTCCAGGACTGGGATCGCGCCGGGAATCGAATGTCTCGCTATTTCCTGGAAAGCGGATATGCTCTGCGGCCCATTGGCTTTCTTCTATTATACTGCGGCATTCTAACCATCGCAGGAAACCTGCTGAACTACTTTCGACTACCCCGAACCTTTCTGGTTCTGGCCACTACCACGAATTGCCTGCTGATTCTGTGGCCCATGGTCCGTGTGGTTGTTTACTATTATATGCGGCTGGAAGTGACTCCGGAACTGGCTCTCTACGGATTGAGCGAAATTCGGGGCCTCATATTCGCCACGGCCCCCGAGGCACTGAGCATAGATCTAACCCTGCCATCCCTCTTTCTGTCTCTGTGGCTTCTGTCCATCGGATGGGCTTATGGCTTTCATCGCTGGCTGAGAGCTCCCCTCTCTCCGGAACCCTATCGCATAAAGCCGGTGGTTGCCAGCATTGCCGTACTCATCCTGGCCTGCGGTCCGCTCATGGCCTTTATGGCCCCCACCCATAGCCATAACCAGGTGGCCAGACCGCAAGATGGCAGCAAAAAGGAGGCCACCGGAGATTCCCCCTTCCCTCTGGAAGAGGATCTGGAACTTCAGCAGCATCCTCAGCAAAAATTCTTTTCAGAGCGATTCGGATTCAACCTGCCTGCAGGAACCAATGTAGTCATAATTATTCTGGAAAGTGCGCGAGCGGAATTTGTGGATCTGGAGAAGTCAAGATATTTCGCGCCTGAGTTGAGAGAAACCATTGTAGCAGACCATTTCTTTGTTCCAGTGCCGCACAGTTCCAATTCGCACTACTCCATGTTCACCGGAATGCACAGCGCCCGGGATTTTGATCAGCTGTATGCTCAGTTGCAGCCTGGCACCACCATGCCCGTTCTTCTTCAAAAACTGGGTTACAAGAACCACTACATCTATACCGATAGCACGGCCTTCGAATCAGAAATTGTGATGCTTCGTAAGCTGAACATGAATATCATCGAAAAAGCCGATTTCATGAAGCGGAAAAATCCTGAAACCGGCGAAGCGTACGCAAGCTTTCAGTTTGGCCTGGACGATGTGGCTCTCGTTCATGAAACCCAGAACATCCTGGATAGTGTGCAGGAACCCTTTACCATGACAGCTGTCATGACAAACTCGCATTATCCTTACCACAACCCCCATCCAGATAAATTCAATCGCTTCGATAATACTAAAATCAAAGGGCGTCATAGAAATGGCATCGACTACGGACTACACATTGCGGATCGCATTGTAGAAGAGTTCGAAAAACGAGGCATGGCAGAACGAACACTGTTTGTTCTGATATCGGATCACGGTGAGAGCTTTGGAGAACGAGGGGCCCACGGTCATAGCTTCAGCATCTACAATGAAGAAGTAAGGGTTCCCCTGGTGTTTCGTCACCATCAGTTTCATCGGGTCTGGCAGGAAAAGCCGCTACCACGGGCTACAATGCTGGATCTATTTCCCACCATATTCGATATCCTGGGACTGTCCTACGATGGTACCCGTCACGGACGAAGTGCCTTTGATCCCGACTATCAGTTTCATCTTCCTCTCTGGGTCTGGCGAGTGGACGATTTTCGCGGATTCATTTACGGAGATACAAAATGGATCTATTCCGATCCAGAACGTACCGTATACCGCCTGGACCTCCATGATCAGATTCAGGCGGCCTGGAATGAAGAGAACATGGATGGGCATGCTGAGGACTTCGTAGAAACCCTGCAGGCTCTGGATATGGGGCTGGCCCCCGGAAAAGTGGGCGTGGCCGGAGAGCTCCTGTCTCCTCCCATTCGCATGGGGCCCTTTGCTACAGGTGCCAGCTTCTATGGAGGTGGAGGAAAGCTGTATACAGATTGCGATCAGCTACCTTCGCATATGGAATGCGCCACGCCCGGAGAGAGCACGGAGCTTCGAGGAGATCCGCAGCGAAGAGTTCCGTTTATCAATGCTCAGGGCGAAGAAGTGATGATTCACTGCCCATTCTGTGTAGGCCCATAGCAATAAAGTAACCAGGAAGAGAACTATGCGAAGTTTGATAGGAATAAAAATGATTCTGGCAGCCACGATGGCCGCCCTGTTTATGAGTATCCCCTCTGCAGAGGTCCGGGGCGCATCCGCTATCGCCTACAGTCCCCAGGCCTATGGATACAGCTTCAACGTGGGAACCGTGGAAGAAGCCGAGAAGCTGGCCATTGAAATGGCCAAAAAGCACGGAGGCATTGACGTTAAAATCCTGGTTTCCACAGATAAGCATGGTTACGGAGCAATAGCCGCAGATGGAAATCTGCTGGTAGGAGTAGTTGGCTATCCGGATTTGCGAAGTGCAACTCAAAAGACAATTAGCGAGTGCGTTCGTAAAGGCTGCAAGCAACCCAGGCTCATTGCCACCTGGTACGATCGGGGCTATTAGTCGCAAGAGGCGGCGAACAGCACTTCCTTTCAGAAGCGGACTACTACCCTGGAAGGAATAGGCCCGCCAGCGCGATCTAATCTGATGTAGACTGCTTATCTGGTTCTTCTTTGCTCACGGGATTGGAACGGGGAACGATTAGATCGGCCATGACTGCATAATGATCGGAAGGAGGAATAGGCTTTCCCCTGTATTCCAGGACCTTGCGGCGCCCCAACATCTGAATTTCGTGCAATCTCCAGGATTCTTCGAAAAGTAAAATGTAGTCCAGCCGTCTGCTCTTTTCTCCATCGAATTTAAACATCAGCGAAAGGGGGTTTTCTTCCTGATTCCAGGTGAGACCTGGATCCACTTTATATCTCTCTTTCCAGAGATCCCTGTAACCCTCCGGAATAGCCTGTCGCTCCAGGTTTGCCTCCGGTCCATCGCCAAAATTGAAGTCCCCCAGAACCAGCGCCGGCGCCTGAATAAACGGAGCAATCCTGCGAATCTGGCTGGCGCGAATCGCTCCATCCTCCAGGTAACTCTCCAGGTGAAGATTCATGATGGAAAAGCGTATGGCAATATCGCCCGGCGTCTTGCTGCTTCCGGAGTCAGCTTCATCCTGCCCACCCTCCAGTTGAAAAACGGCCTTCTGGGCATACCGCCCCATCCTGCCGGGAAGCCGAATGTAGCGGCTTTCCACAACATTCAGCCTTGTGGCCAGAACCAATCTTCCCTTAACATGAGCCGGATTCCCGGGTACCAGCCTGTAATTCTCTGAAAACTTCGCATCAGAGGATAGCAAACGGTAAAACTCCGGAGTCATTTCCTGAAAAGCGATGACATCTGCTTTGCTTTCCAGAATAACCCGTCGAACTTCACGGGCCCGGTCTTCCCGCAGAAATTCACGGAGTGAAATATTCCAGGTAAGTATTCGAAGGGGCAGATGCGATACGTTGGGCCGGGATTCGTTGCCGGAGGAATCCGATGGGAGTACCGGGGATCGGGTTTCATTCGGTGTCCCGGGCCCGGTACATACAGGTCCGGTAGAGAGGATCCCCGGTAAAAGGAAAAGAATAAAGGTTAAGACAGTGGCTTTTTCAGGAAACATGCCGGTGCAGAAGCTTCGGATAGGCTCGTCGTTGGAAGCCCTCTGGCAACCGTTTATTGTTCTCACCTTCAAGAGATACAGTCTCTTTTTTTGTAGAAGAGAACATGGCCCTGTGCTGGTCTGGATGAAATGTCAGAGGAAGTAAAAAAGGTCAATGACCCGGAGCAGCTCAGACAGATTTGCGCCCGGATCTTTACAAAGCTTCCTGTACATATCAAAGACAAAGAGAAAGTAGAATCCGTTCGTGTGCTGGGCTATGAACCTCCACTGCTTACTGTGGAGCACAATCGACCGGATGCAGATCTACGTGTTCTCATAGTGAATCATGACCAGCATCTGATGTTGATGGAATGCAAGGTTCAGGAGCGATTGAATCCGGGCCAGGAGAAACTTCATCCGGTCCGACTGCACCTCAAGAGAAAGATCAGAAAGCAGAAAAGGGTAAGCCTTGCATCTGACTCCGGCAAGCTGGTGGTGGATGACCTGATTACGTTGCGCTCTATACCCGAAGGATTATCCAAAATCGATGAAAAGAATGATTCTCCGTTCAAGGAAGCCCTGGCCCAGCTAAAAACCATCCAGTCCATAGCGAGACTTACCGTGCGCAAGTCCTTTCGCCTGGACAATCGAATGCGAGCCATGATGGCGCGAGATGTACCTATATTTATTCCGGATCGCACCAGTAGCCGGGTGCCCGAGTTTCCTGTCATTACCATGGATGAATACAGGAAGATCTTGAACTATGAGCCCCATCCGGACCAGATCCTGAGCGAAGTTTCTATCCCTGTGCGATTCAAAGGTCTGTATTTAATGGGAGTGGCTACGATTATCTCATCGGAACCCATGACCGACCATCACTATGAAGCGGTGGATGAAATCGTAAAGAACCTGGAAAAAGAGATTCTGGATCGCCACATTGTTCCCTACAATCCGGAGCATTGTCCTGTAGTGGACATCAACTCTGGAGGAGCAGGAATCCTTCATCCCCATAACCCACACGTAATGCGGGGATTCCTTCCCGGAGAAGAAGTTACATTCGATCTGCATTTCCCGGGCGAAAAATCTTACCCAATAATGGGAAATATTCGAAACATCAAGAGTCTGGAAAGGGCCCATCGCATTGGCCTGGAGTTCGAATCCCTGGGCTCCGATGTTCAGCAGGAGCTGGAAGAGTTTCTCCGACAGATGTAGCTTCTGGGAGACCCTCTCCACCTAAATGGATTTCAGCCTGCCGGCCCATTCGTAGCGCAGCCTCCGGCCGCCCGGAGCGCTGCTGGATTCGCTGCACCGGCCAGGGTAATTACTGGACACATCTCCGGGCATGCTTCACCTGACCGGACAGACCGCGAGCAGGAGATTGCAGAACCAATGGAAGAAGATCATATCGAAGAAGAAGCTCTATTCAGTAATGACCCGGCATCCGAGCTCTTTCCATCATTGCTGGAACGAATGCTTTTGATATATGCCGCTCTTGTGGCCGATTCAGAAGAAGAGGAAATCCTTAACAAAATCTCCGATACTTTTGAAACCGATTTCCATGAAGCAGAAACTCAGCTTCTGGATTTCGAGCAGAAGATCATAGATCATTATTATCGTCAGGCAAACATCGCGGAGCTGGAATTCTTTCCCGACGAAGACCCGGCCACGGCCGAGGTGAAGCATCGCCTGGCCATCAAGAAGATCGTGGCTTACTTTTCCTACGAAGACGAACCAGGAGAACTGGCCGAGGCACTATCCAGTATTGACACCGAGGCAAAACAGCTTCTGGATACCCTGCAGTCTGATCCAGAAGAAGGAATGGAAAAGGTAGATCTGCTCCTTTCTCTCTGGGAAGTGCAGGCTCTGCAAAGCCTGTATCCAGACCTATTCGATGAGGATCTGGACGAGCATTCCGAAGATCACTGAGCTTCGAGTTTGAATTTGGCCTGGCGGATCATCAGGATCGGCTGGCCTTTTTCCTGGTTGCTGTTTTCGCCGTTTTGCCGGCTTTTCCGTTCTTGCCAGCACTCTTTTTGCTTCCCGAAGCTTTCCCGGATGATCCACGGCTGGAAGCCTTGCTAGAAGATCCCTGATGGGAAGATTTCACTCCGGTGCCTGATGTTGCGCTTGAGTCTTTCGCATTCGGATGGCCATTTACAGCAGCATTGACGGCAGCTCGACCGGCCGGGGAGGCTTCTTTTCCCTGTAGTAGCGGCTTCAAAAACTGACCGGTAAAACTGTGGCTTTCGCCGGCTACATCTTCCGGACTACCTTCCGCAACAATGGTTCCTCCACCGTCGCCGCCTTCAGGTCCCAGGTCGATGATCCAGTCTGCGGTTTTAATAACATCCAGGTTGTGCTCGATCACTACCATACTGCTTCCGCGATCCACCAGCTCATGTAATACTTCCAGAAGCTTGCGAATGTCTTCGAAATGAAGTCCCGTGGTTGGCTCGTCCAGAATGTACATTGTCTTATCAGTGCTTCTCCTGGAGAGCTCGGAAGCCAGCTTGATTCTCTGAGCTTCACCCCCGGACAATGTGGTGGCGGCCTGACCAAGCTTGATATAGTCCAGGCCTACTCTGGACAAAGTTTTGAGTTTGTTATGAACTATGCTGATGTTTTCGAAGAATGGAATGGCATCTTCCACAGTCATATCCAGAATATCATAGATGCTTTTTCCGCGATATTTGACTTCCAGGGTTTCTCGATTGAATCTTTTTCCCTGGCAAACATCGCAGGTAACAAATACATCCGGCAGAAAATGCATTTCGATCTTCAAGATACCGGCCCCTTCGCAGTTTTCGCATCGTCCACCGGCCACATTGAAGCTGAAGCGACCTGGCTTATATCCTCTTAACCTGGCCTCCGGTAAGTTTGAAAAGAGCTCTCGAATAGGAGTAAAAAGACCAGTATAAGTTGCGGGATTGGATCTGGGGGTTCTGCCGATGGGCTCCTGATCGATAGCAATCACTCGATCGATTTGCTTTAGACCTTCCAGCTTCTTATGCTTACCAGGTTTATTTCGAGATCCCTGCCTTTGAGCCAGGGATTTATACAGGATGTCGTTAATGAGAGTGGATTTGCCGGAGCCGCTTACACCGGTAACGCAGATCAATAGCCCCAGAGGAAAGTCCACATCCACGTTCTGCAGATTGTTTTCACTGGCTCCTACAACCGTAAGTTTATGACCGTTTCCGGCTCGTCGCTCTGCCGGAATAGGAATCTGCTTTTTACCGGACAGATAGTCTCCAGTGACGCTATCTTTGCTCCTGGACAGCTCTTTTGGAGGTCCATTTGCAACTACGTATCCTCCATGCACTCCGGCCCCGGGGCCCAGATCCACTACATGATCTGCTTCACGGATGGTTTCCTCATCGTGTTCTACCACCAGCACAGTGTTTCCCATATCGCGAAGACTCTTGAGGGTATCCAGAAGCCTGCGATTGTCTCTTTGATGCAATCCAATGGATGGCTCATCCAGAACGTAGAGCACACCCATCAATGCAGAACCAATCTGAGTAGCCAGACGAATTCTCTGAGCTTCACCGCCAGAAAGTGTTCCAGCGGATCGGGATAGAGTTAGATATCCTACACCTACGTTGTGCAGGAAGCCCAGCCGTTCATTGATTTCTTTCAGTACTCGTTCGACGATCTTAGCTTCAGACTCGGTAAGATTGATGTCTGAAAAGAAATGGAGCAAATCCCGGATGTTTTTATCTACCAGATTATGGATTCCCTGACCATGAAATCGCACTGCCAGGGATTCCGGACGAAGTCTGTTTCCTTTGCAATCCGGGCACTGGCTTTCGCCCATATACTTTTCCAGCCAGATGCGAACATCGTCGGATTTGGTTTCCCGATAGCGCCTGCGAAGATTGGGTATTACACCCTCGAAATGATATCCTCCCTGATGGAATCCATAGAGCACGGCCTTTTTGTGACTGGCATTGAGTTTATTGAACGGAATGGACGGATGAAAGCCAAGTTCAGACGATAAATCCTGAAGAAGTTCCAGATACCAGTATCCTCTACCGCTGGACCAGGGCGCCACAGCGCCATCGAGGATGGAAAGAGAGGCATCGGGCACCACCAGTTCTTCATCAAATTCCAGGAGTACTCCCAGACCATCGCATGTGGAACAGGCTCCCTGGGGAGAGTTAAAAGAAAAGCTTCTTGGACTGATTTCCGGAAGTGAGATGTTGCAATGAGTGCAGTTCAGATTTCGAGAATAGATATGATCCTTCTCTCCATCGAATATTAGAACCTGGCCATTGCCATTGGTAAGAGCTGTTTCCACACTATCGGTTAGCCTGGAATGGATACCATCCCGGATCACCAGGCGATCCACCACAACATCCAGACTGTGACGATGCTTCTTTTCCAGCGCGATGTCTTCGGACAGATCTCGAATCTGGCCGTCGATTCGCATTCGCACAAATCCTTCCTTGCGCGCCTTTTCCAGAACGTCCTTGTGCTCTCCCTTCTTATCTCCTATCAAGGGAGCCAGAATCTGAATCTTCGATCCTTCCTGCATAAGAAGAATTCGATCCACAATCTGATCTATAGTAATGGCCTCTACAGGTCGCCCACAGTTATGGCAATGAGGCTGGCCCACCCGGCCAAACAACAGACGAAGATAATCATAGATTTCGGTTACAGTGCCGACAGTGGAACGCGGATTTCTGTGAGTAGTTTTTTGTTCTATGGAGATGGCAGGCGAAAGCCCTTCGATGAGATCCACATCCGGCTTTTCCATCTGGCCCAGGAATTGTCGTGCATAGGCAGAAAGACTCTCTACATATCGGCGTTGTCCTTCTGCATAGATTGTGTCAAAGGCCAGAGAAGATTTCCCGGAACCAGATACACCGGTAATCACCACCAGTTTATCTCGCGGAATCTCCACTGTAATATTCTTCAGGTTATGCTCTCTGGCTCCCTGGACGCGAATGGAATCCATATAGTCAGAAATTCCGGCCGGGGATAAATCCGCATCCTGAAAACCTGGGAAAAAGAATTGCCTGTGCTGCACTGCCAGGGTTTCTACAGTCCATGTTCGGTTTTAGATACCTGAAGACCAGACCTGCAGACTACGTTTTGCTCTATCGCGGAGGCAAGATCCGCAAGGAAGGGCCGGGCCTTTCCTTTTTCTATTTTGCACCATCCGCCAGCCTGGTAATGGTTCCTGCAGATAGCCGGGATGCTCCCTTCATTTTTCAAGAGACCCTGAAGGATTTCCAGGCTGTGGATATTCAGGGCCAGGTTACCTATCGCGTGCAGGATGCCCGCCGATTGGCTTCCATGCTGGACTTTACTGTGGATCCCACCGGACGCCCCCTGGGCGACGGACTGGAAAAGCTACAGCTACGACTTACAAACCAGGTTCAGGTCACTTTGCGAGAAAAGATACGAGGGTTCGCATTGCGAGAAGCTCTGGGTGCCGGACCGGAACTGGTAGAATTCGTCAAAGGTAGACTGAGCGAAGAACCTGTAATCCAGGAGCTGGGGCTTTCTGTACTGGATTTTGCCATATTGCGGGTTAGCCCTACTCCGGAGATGGCTCGCGCCCTGGAGGCTACCGCTCGTGAGAATCTGCTAAAAGAAGCAGACGATGCAATCTATCAACGAAGGAACTTCGCTGTAGATCAGGAACGAGGCATCAAAGAGAATGAACTTCAAACGGAAATCGCAGTAGAAGAAAAGCAAAGGCAAATTCGCGAAACTCAGATGAATGCGGAGATCGCAGTCCAGGAGAAGCAGAAACTTGTAGAAGAGGCCAAAATGGAGGCCAAAGCTACAGTAGCCAGAAAGAATCGAGAAATCGAAAAAGAGGAACTGGATGCTAAAACAAGCCTGGAACAGAAGAGAAAGGAACTTGTAGAGCTGGAAAGCCAGAATCGGCTGCAACAGGCCAAAACCGAAGGTCAGGCAATTCGCTTTCAAATGGATGGACTTTCCGGGCTTTCGCCGGAGCTTCTGGAGGTCCTCGCTGCCAACCAGATGGATGCGAGAACACTTATCAGCCGTGCCATGAGAGATCTTGCTGGTAACGCAGAGAAAATAGGAACATTGAATATCAGTCCCGATCTACTGCAATCTCTGCTGGACGGATCGAATTTCCATCAGCAAAATCAATCGTGAGCTATTCCTCTATGGTTTCTGGCGCACGGTCTATGGCGCCCGGAGATCCAATGAAGACAACCGTACGAAATAAGCCAGATTTTCAGAAAAGTCCGACTGCACGGACCAATGGAAATATCGGCAAACTATAGTAGTCGCGAAAACAGAAGTAATTTCATGGTTCCAGAACGAAAAAAGAAAGCTGCGAAGCCTTCCCCTGGAGATGCAGATTCATCCCATGCGCAGAACCTGAATATCGAAAAGATAATTGTAATTACCCGACAGACCAGACTGGAAGAAAGTATAAAGCGATTCAATACCATCAGTCAGGCGAAGTATTTCGTTGAAAGTCGCGGTCAATCCTTCGATGACTATGTTACCGAGTATGATAACTACCAGAGAGCCAGAGATGCCCTGGTAAGAAGCATTCCTTCTGAAATGCGCTTTCAGGTCATTGACCGAACCATGCTTCCCAATTTTCTCTTTGGTCCTGGAGATCTGGCGATGCCACTGGGCCAGGATGGACTGGTGGTAAATACCGCCAAATATCTGGAAGGTCAGCCGGTGCTGGCATTCAATCCGGATCCAGAAAGATTCGATGGTGTATTGCTTCCCTTTATCTGGCACAGTGCGGTAGCCGTAATTCGACAGACTCTGGAAGGAAAGCTTGGAAGTCGCAGCATTTCCATGGCCAGAGCCGATCTAAACGACGGACAGCATCTTTATGCATTTAATGATTTCTTTATTGGAGCCGATTCGCATGTTAGCGCTCGGTACACGCTTCGCTTCGGCGACTCCAGCGAAAGGCATAGTTCCAGCGGAGTCATTGTTAGCACTCCGGCCGGAAGTACCGGCTGGCTTTCTTCCTTGTACAACATGGCAGCAGGCATCCAGGATTTCGCCAGCGGTTCTCCATCTGTAAGAACCAGAAAGCTCCCCATCAATAAATCGCCCGGGACAAAGAAAAGTAGCGGCGAAAACAAGAAAGGAATGGATACTTCTGGCAATGGCTCCGGAACCTCCAACCACGGGGTTTCCCCTGGTGCAATGCAATGGGAAGCCAGAAAGCTGATCTTTATGGTTCGAGAACCCTTTCGCAGCAACTGGAGCGGAGCGGATATTGTAGCCGGTGAGATTGGAGAATCCCAGGAACTGATTCTGGAAAGTCATATGCCCGAGGGAGGAGTTGTCTTTTCCGACGGAATGCTGGAAGATTTTATGCAGTTTAACTCCGGCACCACCGTTCAGATTCGCCTGGCCGAAAAAAGCACCAGACTACTGGTTCCCTGAATGCCCATAGATCCCTTTCTCTTTTTTCGCATCCCTCCCGTGGAGATCCCGTCGAGGAAGCGAAATCTTCCTGAAAGAAAAATGCGGCAGCCATTTCAGCTCCTCTACGAACCAGTTCGGCCCCCTGGACGCTAGACTCTTGCGGTGGTTCTTTCCAGAATCTGTCTGGCAGCTTCCAGTTCATGATCCAGATTCAAAGCGCGATTCGCCAGTTGAATGGCGCGATCATGGTTTCCCTTTAGCCTGTAGCAGTCCGCCAGATTGGTCAGGTTTCTGGCATGGTCCGGCAGTCGTAGCCGGCAGCGTTCGCCATAGTCGATGGCATCCTCCAGACGACCGGTTCGTTTGAGCGCATGGCTGCATCGAAACAGGGCCAGAGAGTCTGTAGGGTCCAGAGCTACCAGGCGACGGGCCAGCATCGCCGAGGTATTGTAATCTTTAAGTTTTCCGGTGAGCCAGACTCCGGCCTGCAGCGCAGATGGATAATCCCATGGAATGCCCTCCAGCTCCCGGTAGGCCTGAGCATAGTCCCCGGCATCAATATGCTCCTTGATAGATGAAGGCAGTCCAGGATCGGATGTCCTGGGAGCGTCCTCCAGGTATTCCAGCCGAATCAGGCTGAGATCATCTGTAAGCTCTCCTCTGCTCTGCAGAATGTCTCGAATGCCATCCAGTTGTCCCTCTGCCTGTTCAACGATTCGCAAAAACAGATTCTCATCTTCGTTTATAATACGCTGCCCTTCCTCGGTAGTCCCCATAAGCAGATCGTCGCGACCATCAGAGCCCATTATTAGTACCTGGCCGGGCAAAAGTTTGTGCACCAGCACTCGAAAGGCTCCTTCCGGCACCTCGATTCCAATCTTGCGAATATCGGTATCTATATCTGCCAGGTGGATGGCCTTTTGATCCTCGTAGAGTACGGTGGCCGGATGCTCTGCGTTGAAGAAATATACAGTGCCCGATGCATCATGCACAAGACCCACTACAGCAGAAATCAGCATATGGCCGTCAAAGCCCAGAAACACGGACTGAAGTTCCTGAAAACATTCATTGAGCCATTGCTCCGGACTCTTCTCCGAGGCCTGATGCACAACCTGTGTACGACTCACGAGAGACTTAAACACCGTCCCAACTACGATGGCACCCCCGGCGCCCTGCATGGATTTTCCCATAGCATCCGCATTCAAAAATACGGAGTATTTTTCACCGCGAAGGATTATATCATACAGAGCAACCAGGTCTCCTCCGATTTCGCTGTCCCATTTACGAAAGTGAAACTTCTTCTTTTGCTCCAGGAGGGTTTCCATATCCAGGCTATCGCTTCTAGCCCAGTGGCCTCCCAGAGGGTTCATGAGCAAAGATGTTAAGAAATAGTCTCCGTCCTGCTTCTCTTTGAGCTCCTGGACTTCCTCCAGGGTAGTATTTAGCTTTTCGGTTCGGTCCACAACCTTTCGCTCCAGGTTTGCATTCAGATCCTCTACTCGACGATGCAGCCGAACGAAGCGGTTTGCCAGAATCAACGCCAGGGAGAAAATAAAGGCCGCGAAGAAATAGGAAAACAGAGGAGGAATATTCAAGAGTCCATTGCTTACAGCCAGATCAGCAAAAAAGCCGATCATAACAAAGATCATGCCTCCCAGCATGTAGTAGCCATCTCGATTTCCGGATAGACCTGCCTTTACCTGGAAGAATATTACCTGAACCAGCATCAAAAGCCAGATCCCCTGGCCGATTTGCGACTGCAGAGTCCACCATTGATTCACATCGTCTGAAAGCATCACATGGCCGGACAAAAGAACCATGATGGCAGAGAAGACAAGGGAGAGTATATCCATGACCTTCTGCAATTTTGTTCGTGCCAGTTCAAAGTATACCCGTACAAAATAGAGAAATGCAATAAACAGAAGATATGTAAGAATAAACTCCAGTCGCTTGAATTCAAGAAAGGAAATGTCCATCTCGAATCGCAATTCTGTGCGAATCAACTGCCTCAGAACAAATCCGTAGATAAAAAGCCCGAAGATCAAATTCTCCCGATTCTGCCTTCTCCGCAAGAACAGAAACAAAAAATAGGAGCCTGCAGTAAAATAGCCGGTGAGAAATATTAGCTCTCGATAGTCCTCATCGCGCAGGGACTCTACAATCTCCCTGGTAGGACCGATCTCTGTTCTTCCTCTTACAATACCGTTCAATCCGGGGAAATAACCCTGCACTTTTACCAGTATAGTATTTTCGCCCTGTACCAGAACGCCCGGAGGAATTTCGTAGATGCGAATCTTATCGTAGGCCACAGGTACAGCAGAGTCCCATTTCCCCGTTGTTCCGATAGGCTTTCCGTTTACATATACCTGGTCGCGATCGTCGATTCGCCCAAGTCTCAAAGAAAGTGAATGCTCCAGATCTCCTTCAATGCGAAATCGTTTTAGATACCACATTTCGCTTACAGAATCGGAGTATCCCGGAACATCGGTAAGATATCCCGGAACCGTAACCGGATGCCATCCATTGGACGAAACCGGCTCCGGTTGTAACGATCCAGGATTGGAGAATGTAACCCACCAGGTATGAGCTGTCTCTGCGGTCTCCTGAGTATTCACCTGATCTGCAGTATCTATTGCATCAACTCGGTTGGAACCATTCGGGGCCCTGGCCGGCTCTACAGTGTCCAGCGCATTAACGCGGTCTGCATACACTTTCTGAATCGGCCAATGGCCACTGCTTTCTTCTGTTTCCGAAGCGATGGGTTCCTCAGCAAGCAATGGCCCCTGCAAGCGAGGAGCGATGAAGCAGAGAAAAAGGAGCAGTAGCCCAAAAGCACGGCAAATCTTTCCTGCAATACTTATCTGAAATAATGACTTTAGATTATGGAAATTCATCGAATAGGCCGGCGCCGAAGAGAGGCAAACCCAGACTTGAAAATTTTTTAGAATCGGTCAATCGGTAAAAGCATGGGTTACAGGTAGATGACCGTTATCCCTGCAATGGAATACAACTCTATGGATAACATCGAGGCCCCGGAGCAGGAACACTCAGATTCAAGTCTCGCTACAAAGGTGTATCAAGCCCAAACCATGGAAAGGTCCGCGGCTGTAATAATTACGAAACACAGGCACAATATCGGTATCAACCAGGCAGGATGCCCGGCTTACGCAGGAACTATCAAACTCTAGCTTTCCAGACCCAGAGCGCGAGCCATCGCTTCTGGATCCATTCGAGCAGAGCCCTGTCCGGTAGCTTCTGCATCCTTCACTAGCTGCACCACAGCAGAGTTAATGGGCGCCTTAAGTCCCCTGGACCGGGCCAGGCGAACAATCTCTCCGTTTAAAAAGTCAATCTCCGTTTTCTTACCTGCAATTAGATCCTGAGCCAGGGATGTCATGGCCGTAGGATCAATATTGATCATGGTTGAAGCGACGCGAAAGAAAAGAAAGTCAGGCAACTTCAGAACCGCAGGAGCGATGCCAGGAATAATTTTTCCAAGCTTCACCATCTTGATTCCGGCCGATTTATAGATCTGTATGGCTTCTTTCATGCAGGCAGCGATAATCCTTCTGTATTTTCGATCAGAAAGCATTTCTCGAATGGGAATACCTGCCAGGGCATTGATGCCGTTATTCAGATTCAGAAGTAGTTTGCTACACTGCACATTTTGCATATCTGAACGTAGATAGGCTTGAATCCCACACTCGTTCAGATCGTTAGCTACGGCCCGGGCAGTTTGTGCCAGGGCGGCATCCGGCGGTAATTCAATAGTTATGGGACCGGAGGTGGATTGACGAAAATGATTCCCTTCTCGCACCACGTTATAGGTTACCATCCCTGCAAACACCCTGTGATCCGGTAGATTCTCTTTTAGAATTCGGGCGGCCCCCAGTCCATTCTGTAATGAGATTACAGCGGAGCCATGAGGAGCATACTCTCGAATTTGGGCGGCGGCTTCATCGGTGGATGCACTTTTGACGCATACAAGTATGGTTTTACATTTTGCCAGATCGGATGGAGATTCCGTAAGTCCAATGGAGGCCGCTTCCCCGGAACCATCGCCTACGGAATCAGGTTCGGAACCATTGGCCACTGAATCTGCTTCGGAAGTATTCGCAGGAATGGAGGATTCTGCCTTCTGGAGCGGAAACGTAGGTACAGTAGATTTCTTACCCTCCACCGACTCAAGAGCCAATCCCTGGCTGGCCAGTACATCCAGAATGGATGGTCTACCTACAAATAAGACGGAGTGGCCCCTATTTGCCAGCCAGCCTCCGGTGTAGCAGCCGATGGCGCCTGCTCCCAGGATTGCATAGTCGTATCCAGATCTTTCCATAATGCCTCAAAGCTTAACTTCACCTGGCATTGGATTTTGACCATAAAAAAAGGGGGCCGAAGCCCCCCGGGAAGAGAGTAAGTGTTCAATGCATTACGCTGCAGAAACTGCGCTTCGACCGGCCATCCGAATTCTGCTCTTTTGACTTTTATAAGCTGCCAGCAGAGCTTTGCGATTGCGCTTTAAAGTTTTCTCCAGATCCGCAGTGGCAGGAGCTTTTTCCTTGCGAGCCTTCATATAAGCTTTTCTGGTTTGCTTCAGTTCAGAAGCCACTCTAGAGAATTCCTCCATGTTTGCTTCCAGGCCGGATCGATGAGCGGAATCCACTCTGGATGCTTTCATCTCAAGCTTGCTTTCCAGGATTTTCTCATCTGGCATGCGGATTAAATTGGAAGCAAGACCCAGTTTGGACAGAGTCCAGATCATCCACTTGGAAGGATCATATTGCCACGCTCGAATTCCATTTCGATAATCGGCCGGGTATTCGTGGTGATAGTTATGATACCCTTCACCGAAAGTAAACAGTGCAGAAATCCAGCTATCGCGAGCTGTATGACGACTGGAGTAAGGCTGCTGCCCGATGGAATGGCAGATGGAGTTGATGCAAAAGGTTCCATGATGCACCACTACGACTCGCACCAGACCTGCGATGAGCACGCCACCCCAGAAATCACCCCAGGCCAGAGCTACCAGTCCGGGAAACAGAAAGCATACAAATAATCCAAAGGCAGTGTAATAGTTGTGCTGAAATCGAATGAATGGATCTGCCCAGAGGTCTTTTACCTGGTTGATATCCACCTTCGCACGTCCGTTGGTTCCTCTTTTTACAAAGAGCCAGCCAATGTGAGCATGGAAGAATCCTTTGTTGATGGAATATGGATCCTGATCGGTGTCCACGAATCGGTGGTGATTTCTATGATCATGAGACCATTCAATTACAGACTTCTCCAGAGCTCCAGCTCCAAAGAAAGTTAGTAACCAGCGAATGGGAGCTGCGGCTTCGTAACTCTTATGGGAAAACAGACGATGGTATCCCACGGTGATCCCCATTCCTGTGGCAAATGCCATAAACACAGCCCAGGTAACTGTCTGCCACTGAAAGGCATCATAGTAGAAATACCATGCCAGGGCGGCGGCTGCGCCCAGTGGGCTTAGAATCAGAAATACTCCGGTAGACCAGCGAAAATCCTTGAGTTTCATAATGTCTCCTGTTGGCATTCCGATGGTTATTTTGGAGCTCCACCGTTTAATGCCAGGGCCTTAAGGCCTTTGCTTTATCTTATGCTGATAGGAGTCCGATTTGGCTTCCGGGTTGCAAAAAAATCAGAAAAATCGATACGGCCGGATGGCTGCAGATCAGGGGCGGGAAAGTATACCGGTCTGAATGCGGGAAAGAAAAACCGTGAGTCGCTGGAGCTTATCTCTGGATTGCTCCGAAGAAGGCTCATGGATATCGATGGTTTTACCATAGATAGAGGTTAAATGATTTCTCAGGGTGCCGCCCCCCACCCCCAGCCGGCTTTCAATCTGGTGACGGTCCAGGCCTTCCAGAAGTAGTTCGCAGATTCTGGCCTCCTGATAACTGAGTTCATAATCGTTCTGTAGAATTACAAACAAAGGCCTGAGAGAAAGCCTGTATCGCGCAAGGTAGTTCCATCCGGCCAGGGAAGCCAGGCTACAACCACTCACTACGATCAATAGTACCAGTTCATCCACCGAAGAATTCAGGGTTTTGAGGAGCCATCCAGCCAGTGTGCCCATGGCCACAGATGCGAATCCGCCAGAAATGGTACGCAGATTGGCTGAGACCCGGCTATTGCGCTGGCCGCGGGTAAGAAGAGCTGCGATCAAAGCGGAAAGAGCTGCATCCACTGCGGGCCCGGGCGGAAAAATGGAAATACCGGAGAAAGGCAGCATGCTAAGCACAATTCCGATCCACCAGAATACAAAGAGCACTACCACCGGCTTCAGGCCTTCCTGTTTCAATTCGCTGGAATGGCGCACCATATACCAGAAGGACACCCCGACGCAATAAAGAGCCAGTAAGGCCAGCAGGATAATGGCCAGAGGCATGCCTCTGGGAAAGAAACCCCAGGAATGCGGCTCCATCCGATCCAGAAGCAGATGGAGCCGAAAGATGTAATCCAGGTCTGCCAGAAAAATCAGGATTACAGTATAGAAAAGAGCTGGAAAGAGCCATCTTTTGCTTTCTCCAGTCAGGCTGATGGCAAACCAGAGAAACAGGGCTGGCAGAGAAAAGAAGAAATGTCTCAAAAGAAAGAGGAAGAACTCTGCATTCTCAGCCGATTGCCTGCTGATCATTAAAGCGATGCATGTATTGCTGAGAAGCAGCGCCGAATACAGCCATATTAGCGATGTCTGCCATCTGGCTTTCCTGGGCAGAGAAAAAAGATGCGCAAGAACGCTTATCCCGGAAAAGATAGCCGCCACCGGAATGTAGTATGCAAAGCTCATAAGGAACCTGGTAGCTATTGGCGGATTTCTATCCGCCTTTAAAAGCACAATTCAGCCTATCTTCTCCTCCCCCATTTTAGCCTTCGTCTGGCCCTCCTGGGCGCAAAATAGCAAAACCATGACTCAAGTCATGACGCTATTATCCAGACCATTACTTCACTCATAGAGGCTTCTGAGCTTTCCGTGGTAACCTGGTCTCTACTTGAGCCGGTGTTTCCGGCAGGAGCTTACCATGAGGATTACAATGACTTCACTATCTTTTGACTTTTCGAGACCTGGCTATCCGGAGCTATCCTGGATCTTTGGTCTACTTCTTCTGGGTGTATTTTTGAGCGCTTTCGTTCAGATAAATAAGACCACTGGTTGGAACGGAAAAATGGCTATCTGGACCGCCATCCTTTTTGCAGCACTCATTCTCCAGGGCGTCTACGGATGGCTTGGACTTCCCGAGAGGATAATTCGTGCAGGCTATCTTCCGCTGGCAGTTCTTCCTCTGCTACTGCCCTTTACCGCATCGGGACTGGCTCTGTTCTGCTCTGCCGAGGGCAGACGAATCATTGGCGGTATGAGTCTTACTGCCCTGACCTGGATCCATTCCTTTCGCATAGTCATAGAAGGGGTTCTCTTTATGGGTTTTTTGAATCTAGGAGGCATTCCAGAAGAAATGACTGTCTTTGGACGCAATCCAGATATCTATGTAGGTCTTAGCGCACCTCTGATTGCCTGGCTATACAGCCGCAGATGGCTACCTGGATGGGGACTCATTACCTGGAACCTGCTTTCTCTGGGCTGTTTATTTAACATCGTCGGGGTGGCCATACTGTCCATGCCTACTCAATTCCAGATGTTCGGATTGGATCAGCCCAATGTGGCGGTGCTTCGCTTCCCTTTCATTCTTCTTCCGGCCTTCCTTGTTCCGGTGGCGCTACTTTCTCATATATATTCCTTCGCACACCTTTTCGGCTGGATTCCAGTCCATGCGAAAGAAATCTCATTGTAGAAAGGAAAGATTCCTGCAGCCTGGAGTACAATGAAAGGTATCAAGATCGCTTTCTATACTATTCTCATCATTTCCGGTGGGCTGTTACTCACTTATTTTCTATTGCCCACCGGTCCCCGGGATCCCATGGAATTCGACGATCCCCAGGGTAAGCGAAGACCGGTAACCACTGGCGATGACTTTATGGTAGTTACCGGCACCCCCTGGGCCACAGATACTGCTGTAGGCGTACTGCGAAAGGGAGGCAATGCATGCGATGCCACTGTGGCCGCCCTTCTGATGATCAATGTCACCTATGGCGAAGCTGCCAGCTTTCCTTCGGTGGCCCCGCTGCTTCATTACGATGCCCGGACCAGAAGGATTCGCAGCTACTCTGGAGTGGGCACGGCGCCGAAAGGGGCCACCATTGATTTTTTCAAGGACCAGGGATACGATGCCGTTCCCAGAAGAAGCATCCTGGCGCAGCTGATTCCCGCATCGCCTGATGCGATGATCTCTCTGCTTCAGGATTGCGGCACCATGGGATTTGCCGAACTGGCAGCCCCTTCCATAGAGATGGCTCGAAACGGTTTTCCTGTGCATAACAGCATGCTGGAAAACTTTGAAATGGGTATGCTCACTCGACTGGGATTTACGATCCTTATGCCATACAATGCAGAGGTCTATCTGAACGGCCAGTGGTGGCGACCGCTGCACCATGGAGATCGGTTTAAACGACCGGACCTGGCCCGAACGCTGGAAGATCTGGCAGCTGCTGAAAAACAGGCCCTGCAGTCCGGTCTTTCGCGCAATGCTGCTCTGCAGGAGGTACGGAACTATTTCTATGAAGGTCCTATCGCAAAGAAGATAGTGGACTTTCATAAAAAAGAAGAAGGGCTTATTACAGCTGAAGATCTGGCTGGCTACCGAGGATCCTGGGATGAACCTCTGGAGGTGCAATTTGGCGAATACACGGTGCTGACGAACCCCACGTACACTCAGGGAATCGCATTGCTTCTGGCACTGAAGATACTGGAAGCGGACCGTGAGTATTTGAGGCAAGCCGGGCATAATAGCCCCGAGTATGCGCATCGAGTGCTTCAGGCTATTGAACTGGCTATGGCAGACCGGGAAGCCTATGCAGGGGATCCGGCCTTCGTAGATGTTCCCTTAAAAGAGCTTTTGGGACCGGACTATGCGAAGAAAAGAAGATCTCTACTCCAGGAGACAGCCTTTGCTCAAACTCCCCCTGCCCTTACTCTCGATGATTCGACACATGCTTCGCATGATTCGTATGATTCATCTTCTGAGTTGACGGATGATGAGCAGAGTTTTCTTTTTCCGGGAAAGGATACCAGCTATATAAGCATAATCGACAGTCAGGGAAATGCGATCTCACTTACACCCAGCGATTTTCCCATCTCTCCTATGATTCCAGACACAGGTCTTACTCTGGGTATTCGAATGACTCAGTTTAGATTGCAGCCAGAGCATCCCTCATCCCTGGAACCGGGCAAGCGTCCCCGAATTACCCCGCATGCCGTAATGGTTCTGAAAAACGGAAAATTCTATATGAGCTGTGGCACACCCGGTGGGGAAATGCAGACCCAGGCAACACTTCAGTTTCTATTAAACCATATACTCTTTGAAATGGATCCCCAGAAAGCGGTGGAAGCATTTCGTTTTCGCAGCCGCAACTGGCCCGATGCATTTTCCCCTCATGAGTATCTTCCCCATACAATTGAACTGGAAGAGTCTCTGGCCCGAATTTTGAAAAGGCCCCTGGAAGAAAAAGGATACGAAGTAAACGTATTTCCTGATTATCGAAAGAGATTCGGCGCTGTGGGAGCCGCCATTCAAGGGGAAACCAGGCTTCTTGGAGCGGCGGATCCCAGAGAGGAAACCTGGGCCCGGGGAGATTAGATGATTCTTTGATTGCGATTTCCGACTTCTGAGGGCCACGGACCCTGGCACGGGGAGATTTCATTTACATGCCTGGACTTTCCCCGCGAATTTCCCAGTGGATGTCACTAATGCGAATCTTCCTTAATTCGGGGCCGCGATTCTTCGAAGGATCTCTTCATGCATCGAAAAACAGACTATTCATCTGGCCGTAATCCGACCGATGCGCTCTTTGCCTTTAAACACATTCCATTCATCTCTGGCATTAAAATACAGGACCCATGTCCCATCTTTCAGAAGTCTACAGTCGCAGGCATATACATGGGATTTCATCCATCCATGAGTGGGTCGAATCAACGGCTCCTTATGACCATACTCCCATTCTTTGCCATCTCTAGAGGTTAGAAGAAATAGAGCTGATCGACTGCGGGATTCATTGCTGGAATCATCCGTGCTTGAATCTTCAGAAACATCACCTGATCTGGCAGAGCTTTCGACCTTCACCGGTATCGTCCGATTCCGCTCTTCCGTGGTTTGCGCCCGTTCTTCCCCGGCTTCCAGGAAGATTCCATTTTGCAATCCTATCCAGCCATCATCCAGGGCAAATACCTTGATAGAACCGCAACCCATGTTGCGGCCAGGCAGTTCTGGATCCGGAGAAAGAATAGGCTGTTCTTCGCATTTCCAGGGACCTTCTGGGCTGCTAGCTTCTGCGATTCCAATGTAGGCAGGCTCAGAGAACCCGCAATCCGGCACAAACACCAGGGATGCGCTATAGTACATGCGAAATCCAGAATCTGTTTCTACGACGCAGGGATTACTTACAGAGGCGCTCATACGAAATGCCTTATGCCAGGGAAGCCCGGGTTTTATACACACCTTCGGCGATGACCAGCGAATTAGATCTTTGCTGGTGCGAACCTCGATTCGAGAATGCCAGGGCACCGGCAGCCAGGAAAGAGGCATCAAGAAGGGAGGATAACGCTCATAGTAAAGATAATAGATGCCATGGAATTTTCGGATGAAAGGACGCATCCCGAAGCGAACGGTAAGGCCGCAATGCTTCCAGTCCAGGCCATCATCAGATTCAAATCGGTGAATTCCCCAGATTGTATGCGCGAAAAGCTGAAATCGGCCGTCCGGAGTTTCTTCCGGTAACAAAAAACTGGGATCGGCCACTACCGGTGATGCGGACGGCGGCTGTATTTCGGGGCCGCCGGGGTCGGACCATTTCAGGTCAAGGAATTGCTGTAGATTCATTGACTAACCGAACAGCGTATTGATCACCTTGCGAAAAAGCTTCTGAGTTCCCTGACTGTAAGGAAACCACCATAGCTCCTTTTTCAGACCCAGGCGATCTCTAAGCACGGATTGCATATTGGTAAAGGCTCTCAGTCCTTCTTTGCCGTAGACTCGGCCAATGCCGCTTTCTTTGACGCCGCCAAAAGGAAGATCGGACATGATGTAGTTTGCATCCACATCGTTGATGCAGATTGCACCACTGATTATGCTGCGAGCCACTCTACGTGCTTTCTTTCCATTTTTGGTCCATACGGATGCATTCAGTCCGTAAGCCGTGGAGTTGGCCAGATCGATGGCTTCCTCTTCTGTATTAAATTTTTGCAAAGCGATGACAGGGCCGAACGTTTCATCCTTCCATACTTTCATATCGGAAGTAACCTCGGTGACCAGGGCAGGCTTCATAAACAGACCATCAAAATCATCATGACGGCCACCTTCCAGCATCAGATGCGCGCCCTTCTGCTTCGCATCCTCCAGATGCTCCTGTACAATACCTACCTGCTTTTCGAATGTCATGGAGCCCAGACTGGGAAAATCCTGACGAAAGCCCTGTTTGGTTTCTTTAAGCTTATCTGCTACCATTTGTGCGAACTTATCGTGGATGCTGGACTCAACCAGAACTCGCTCCACGCTAATGCAGGTCTGACCCGAGTTCGAGTATCCACCCCAGATTGCAGCATTTACAGCACGCTCCAGATTCGCATCGGCAAATACCACCATGGGATCTTTGCCGCCCAGCTCCAGAATACTGGGTTTCAGCATACGACCGCAGATCTCACCGATCTTTCGTCCGGTGGCCGTAGATCCGGTAAAACAGATCATATCCGTATCTGGATGCTCTACCAGAGCGCCGCCGGTGGAGCCATCGCCTGTAGCTACCAGCAATACATCGTCGGGAATACCGGCCTCGAGAGCCAACTCTTTAAGCTTAAGTGTGGTGGCCGGAGTTACCTCAGAAGGCTTTACAATGACTGTATTTCCGGCCATGAGAGCCTGAAGCACTGGACCGGCAGTGAGGATAAATGGATAATTCCAGGGACTGATAACACCTACCACGCCGCGGGGCTGGAAATTGGTGTAGGCGGCTTTCCAGAGAAAGACTCCGGTGCTTCGCTTTTCCGGTTTTAAATATTTAGGGCCTTTCTTGCGAAAATAATTCAGGTGCTCGGAAACGGTAAATACTTCCAGGATACCGTCCATCTCGGTTTTTCCGGTCTCTTCGCAAACCGTATGGGCAATTTCATCTTTTCGAGCAACGATTAGCTTCTGAAGCTTTTTCAGTATCTTTGCTCTTTGCTTGAGGCTCAGACCACTCCAGTCCTTGAAGGCCCGGCGAGCCCGCTTGACCAGTTCATCTACTTCCTGGGATGTAAATACAGGGACATCCGCAATCAACTCCATGGTAGCTGGATTGATGTTGGGGATAGTCCTTCTGTTTCCGTTCTGCATTTCGGCGATGGCCGGACTCTGTGTGGTTTGCATACTGCAAACTTACGGGATGTCAGAAAAAAGATCAACGAAAAAGAGAGCGAATCACGCCCATTTCCCGGTTCCGCATGATCAGGGCACTGAGTAGATAGATAATGCCACCCAGGCCAATGGAGCCAAAAACCACGGGCCAGACACGGCTTCGGCTTTCCAGGCTACTGCGAATCAGCTCTGGGTCACCGAGTTGCCAGAAATCCAGTCCCCCCAGAAAGAATACAGATAGCGCTACAACACCGGCCAGAGCAATCCACAGTGGAAGCAATGCCTGCACTCGGCCCGCCAGATCACTCCAGGGTATACGATGGATCTTCTTTCTTAGAAAGAAAAGCAGAGCCATACAGTTCAGAAAAGAAGTGGTGGAAGTGCTCAAAGCCAGAGCGCCATGAGCAAGAAATGGAATCAGAATCAAGTTCAGGCTCAAATTTACAGCCACGGTAGCCGCCATAATACGCACCGGAGTCTTTGTATCCTGGTAGGCGAAGAAGCTGGAAGTCAGAATTCGATTCATGCTATAAAAAGGCACGCCAATGCAATAAAACTGCAAAGCATGCCATGTAGTCAGAGTAGAATCCACGGTCCACTCCCCTCCACTGAATAACAGATGGATAATGAAGGGGCCCAGCAAATATAGACCCAGTCCGGCTGGCACCGTAAGAAAAAGTGAGAAGGAAATAGCTCCTACCAGCTCCTGTCCGTTATCATCGCTTCCGTCAGACTTCATGGCGGCTACCAGTGTAGGTAGAATGGCTGTTGAAAGAGCTACCCCAATGATACCAGTAGGCAACTGAATCAAACGATGCGCAAATCTAAGCCCTGGAATGGCTCCGGTATCGTCGATCAAATAGCTGGCCAGAACAATATCCATCAGCTGGTTTATATGAAATAGACTGGCTCCCAGTACAGCCGGCGCCATCAACGTAAGCACCTTTCGCAGAGCTGGATGCTTCCATGCAAGCTTCAGTCGAGGCCACCAGCCATGGAAATAGACGTAACCTGCCTGCAATACAATCTGTAGAAAACCACCGCCCAGTACAATCCAGGCGAGAGCAGAAGCATTACCTTCCTGCGTAAGATCCAGTGGTCTCAATATCAGGAATCCTGCGATGAATACCAGATTTAGTAGAATCGGCGAAAGCGCTGGAAAGGAAAAGTGCTGATGGGTTTGTGCAATTCCGCTGAGGATGGCGGTTAAGCTGGCAGATAGAATAAATCCGAAGAGTACCTGACTTAGATAGATTTCCAGGCCTGCCTGAGCCGGATCTTGATCCACATAAAGCGGAATGAAAAATGGAAAGATTAAGATGGCCGTGGCTACCAGACCGGTCAGGAACAATGCCAGAACTGCGATGACCGCCCCGGCTGCCTCCCGGCCCTTTTCATCCCCTTCTTTCAGCGCCTGACCATAAATAGGAATGAATGCCTGGGATAGCACACCTTCTGCCAGAAGATTGCGCAGCATGTTGGGAAGCATGTAGGCGATTTCCCAGGCCGCAGCCACAGCTCCGGTACCGAAGAAGGTTGCCTGGAAGTGATCCCGCACCAGTCCCAGGACCCGGGACAGCATGGTAAAAAAGGAAAGTTTAAGCGAATTGCGGGCCGTACGGCTCATGAAGTGGCAAGTTTTTCATAGTAGGATGTAGATCCATCCGTTTCCACTTCAAATTCGATTTTACATGCGGGGCAAAGATGTCGCCCTGCATGATATATTCTGAGCTTGCTTCCGCACTGTTCACATTCCAGGATGCGATTCATTTCAGCAGGCTGGCTGGCAGACATCCTGCGAGCCGCCGATGTTTCCAGTCCGGCCCGAGCATTTCTGGCCTGGCTTGCAGAACCAGGAGCCTGATCCTTCATTCTGGCCACCGGCACCTCTACAGCTCCGGATGCACCGGGTCTGGCTTTCGCGGTCCCGCTTCCGGATCCGGACTCAGAGAAGGCAAAGCTACGACCGTCCGAATTCTGGACCTTGCCGCTTCGGCGAGCCGCACGGTCCTTTTCAAACTCTTCTTTGAGAGAATGCTCCGTGCGCTGAAGATCTTCCATGGTTTTACCCAGGCTTTTCAGATTTCGCGTCAGTCCATCCAGGGTTTCGGAAAGTCGGCCCATGGACTGTCCCATATGAAATGCTTCTTCAGAACCGCCGGAGGCCGGGCTTCTTAAATCAGAGGATACTGAAGAACCGCCTGCCATTCCTGCACCGGAATACGAAGTAGGTAGAATTCCACCTTTAACACCGGAGCTATGGCTGCCACTGGAAGCCAGGCCGGACGAAGAGGCTTCCGGCGATTGAATCGAATACTTCTCTACAACATCCAGGGATTGCACGGTTTCTGGCATAGCCGCTC
This sequence comes from Spirochaetaceae bacterium, assembly GCA_002729885.1. Taxonomy (GTDB): domain Bacteria; phylum Spirochaetota; class Leptospiria; order Leptospirales; family Leptonemataceae; genus UBA3465. The sequence goes on along the minus strand of PBUB01000008.1, from coordinate 77,773 downwards.
GCATTTCCTCTTCTGATTGAAACACAGGAATATGCTTTGCGATGCCCAGAAATTCCAGCATCATACCCACTTCTTGCGAAGGCCGCAGGATTCCCAGCTTTAGATTTCTTTCCCGGGCCCTCTGACTTACTCGAAGAAACGAGGCCACACCGGCACTGGTCATGTATTTCAGCCCGGAAAAATCCAGACCTATGGGCTCCTGATGCTCACGCAATAGATCCATCAGGCTTCGCTCAAAGCGATGCCCGGTGCTGGAATCCAGAACTCCTCGGATTGCAAGTATCTTCATCCCTGGTCTCCGTTCTTTAGAGGGATGGCATCCAGAATATCTCGATCAATGACCCGGGGCGCTTCGTAGTTTGTATCTTCCATGGTATGACTTCGCTGGCTTCCTTCAGAATTCGCCGGAGCGCTGACATGGGCAGCACCTGGAAAAGCAGGCCATTCACTGGTTTCGCCCGTAGAATGACTGCCGGGTTGTCCACCGGACTCCCAGCCAGGTACAGGCATACTGGTGGCCTCGGATTCGAAAGGCTGGTTGCTAAAGCCAGCTTCCTCCAGATCCATGCTTCGATCGGCGTTTTCATCGGACCATTCGGAGAAACCAGAGGCGGAAGCTGCTGCAGCCGGAGCCGATTTTCGTGCTTTCTTCCCACCGAAGATGGTGAGTGCCAGAAGAATGCTGAGAATAAACGTTAATGCGCCATAGGCAATAAGACTGTAGGTAATGGTTCGCAGAACATTTTGCCAGTAAAGGTTCAGGATCTTGTCGATTCCATCGTTTCGCAGATACACATGCAAACTTCCGGAAGGCACATCTGCATCCGGTAGATACACGGCATAGGCTACATGAAACCGATTGGCTCGCAGATCCGGGATGTATTTTTCCAGCATGGGAATCATCCATGCCAGGGGAGCGTCCGGACGATAGGTGGTTCGTCCAATTACTTCCAGGTCCAGGGGATATCTGCGAGCATTAAGCAGTACTTCTTTGTATTTCTCTTCTGTGTAGGTAATCCCGGAATCTTTGGCCACCCGGGCAATGTCATTGTGAGCCAGAACTCGGCCTTCCAGATCGATAAAAAAGGTTTCTTCCACTACAAATGCTCGAGCGGCCTCCTGGGAGTCCTGCACCAGCTGCTTCATGGTCTCGCACAATCCCACCAGGGCTTCGGGACTGGTGGCTTCCGAGGCCTGGGCACCCAGAGCTACAGTAAGCTGGCTGGCCCGGCTCCGTGCTTGATTTTGCACTTCCCCTACCATTTCAGCGCCATCTCTATAGATGAAATAGCCGGCAGGCACCATTCCTACAAGAAGCATGATCGAAATGAGGAAGGATCCTCCGAGCCATTTGAACATTCGGGCAGCCATAGTCTGTATTATGATCGGCCAGTTACCCCCCTGAATGTGAAAAGAATTTGCCAGGAAATGTGCCTTTAAGAAAATCAACTCCCGTTGCATGGAAAAATTCCGAAGCTGGATTCCGCACGGTTTCGATTACCTTTCCCCGGATGAGATCAAGATTCTTCGCCGCCTGCAGGCAAAAAGCCGGGATTGTTTTGAAAAGGAAGGTTTCACCGAGATCATACCACCTGGCATAGACTATGCCGGGGCTTTTGCTATAACCGGCAGAAATGCTGTACCCGATCGTATTTTCGAATTTAGAGACTCCGCCGGGGAAATCCTGTCTGTAAGATCGGATCTTACGGTTCAGGTCATCAAAGCTGTGTCTTCCGGAAGGGCCGGTACCAGCATACCGGCGGATCTATTCTACGTTCAGCCTGTATTCGTAGATGCAGGTAAAGGCAGCGGAGCCGCCCGGGAAATCTACCAGGCCGGGGTGGAGATGATTGGCACCTCCAATGGAACTACATACATCCAACGAGTTCAACGCCTGGTAGAGCTGGCCAGAACGGTGCTCAACGAACTTGCACCCGGAGCCCGATTCATCTACGGAGATGCCCGCTTTCTGGAAATTCTGTTCAACGGCATCGACTCCATGCTCCGCCGGGAACTATCCGAAGCCTTCTATAAGAAGGACAGACGAAAAATTCAGGAACTGTGCCAGCAAGGAGATGTTTCCTCGGATCGAGCCCATATTCTTTCGGAAATGCCGCATATTTTTGGCGGCGAAGAATGCCTGGATGAACTGGAAAAACTGTGCTCCAGCGAACCTGGTTTGCTATTGCTTCTGAAGGAAGCCCGTGCCATTCAAGATGTTGTATTTGATTTCAGCCTGGTTCGGGAATTGAGCTATTACGATGGTCCTGTCATTGAAGCATTCCTGCCCGGTCATACCGATCGCATTCTTTCCGGTGGACTTTATGATAGCCTCGCAAAGGAATTCAGTGGAAAGTCTCTGCCAGCCGCAGGTTTTGCCGTGCATCTTTCTGAACTGATTCGTTCCAGGAAGGTGGGTGTTTGAAACCAGCAGGTCGTGGAACAGGCTGAAAGTGAAGCGAAATGATCACATTTGAGGTAATTATATGAGCGCAACCATAGTTGTAGGAACCCAGTGGGGAGATGAAGGCAAAGCCAAGGTGATCGATTACCTAAGCGAGAATATTGACATTATCGCAAGATACCAGGGCGGAGCCAACGCAGGACATACAGTGAAGGTAGGTGATGAAACCTACATCTTTCATCTAATACCCAGCGGAATCCTTTATCCCAACACAATGTGTGTCATCGGAAACGGCGTAGTACTGGATCCGGTGGCCTTCGAAGAAGAGATCGAAGGACTTAAGAAGCGCGGTATTGATGCCATAGGTAGGATTCGAGTATCGGATGCCTGTCACATTGTGCTTCCGGTGCACAGAACAATAGACTCATTGCGTGAAGCAAGCGCCGGAGGAAACAAGATAGGCACAACCAAGCGCGGCATTGGCATCTGCTATGCGGACAAGACCATGCGAGTGGGTCTGCGAGTGGGTGATCTTTACGGCAAACTGGAAGAGCGACTCAAGCATATCCTGGAGATGAAGAACCGAGAACTAACTGAAATATACGGCGAGCCTGCCATGGAATTTCAGCCTCTTTTCGACAGCCTCAAGGCTTTCGCAGAAAGGATCAAACCCTGCGTCATGAACACATCCCTGTACTTAAACCGGGAACTGGAAGCCGGGAAAACCGTTCTTCTGGAAGGAGCCCAGGGAACGGCTCTGGACATCGACTTTGGAACCTATCCCTATGTGACTTCTTCCAATACGACCACAGGAGGAGCTATAAGCGGTAGCGGTATCTCATTTCAGCATATTAACGAAGTCTATGGAATATGCAAAGCCTATGTAACTCGAGTAGGAGAAGGCCCCTTCCCCACCGAGCTTCATGGAGATGAGGGAGAGCATCTGCGCAAACTTGGCGGAGAATTCGGAGCAACGACAGGTAGACCACGTAGATGTGGATGGTTCGATGTTGAATTACTCAGACATGCGGCCCGAGTGAACGGTCTTACTGGACTGGTGCTTACGAAACTGGACGTTCTTTCGGACTACGAAACCCTGCCACTGGGTCATGCCTACCGACGGGATGGAAAAACCCTGGATGCCTTTCCTGCATGTGGTCTGGATGAGATCGAAGTGGAATACGAAAATATGCCAGGATGGAATTCCGATATTTCCGGCGCCAGAAGCTGGAACGACCTGCCAGAAAACTGCAAGAAGTATGTGGAAGCTATCGGCAAATGGACCGGCGTTCCCGTGAAATTCATCTCTGTAGGGCCCGGTCGCGACCAGACCATCGTTCTGTAGTTCGGGATTTCCACAGGCTTACCATAAAAAAAAGGCAGGGGAGCCCTGCCTCTGGATTTGCTCAGTATCACTGAGGCTGACCTGAAATATGCTGTATCAGCTTCCGTAATAGAATCTCTCATGAACGATCTTACCGTCGTTCCATCGTTGCAATGAAACCTGATGATAGTTACGAGTACCCCATTCGCGGTGGTCATAATCGTAATGCCATTCTATGGCTACTGTATCTGAACCGATGGACACGGATTTCACCTCCGCCTTTCGAAACGCTTGAATGTTTCGCAGAAATTCCTCTTCTCTCTGCCGATTGGCCTCTTTTCCTACCGTCGGTGCCATCTCATTTTCTTGCATGATGGTATCATCTGAGTAGAATCTCTCCAGGGCAGCGATGATCTCTCCGTTTTTCTGCATCTTAATGTACTCCTGCACTTTTTCCAGGAGCTCTTCGTTTGTAGTAATAGATGTATTCATTTTATCCTCCTCTCTCTTTAAGCTGTGTAGCCCCATCGCGTTATCCAACGGGGCAAATCGTTTACCCTTGATATCCTTCCAGGGCTGGTTCATGCAGTGATCCGAAAATGGAATCTATTGAAAAGCTTCCTCCTCCGGATCGCACCAATGCCAGAGCCATGCCGGCAGCCAGGATGAAGAATTCAATGCCCTCTCCCTCTTGATTCCCGAACCAGTTCATAAAGAAACCATGGGGCCAGTGAACTATCAGGGCAGCCGAAAGCATTATGATCAATAATCCCAGGGCTACCGGTCGCGTCAGTAACCCAAGGACTAGAAACACTGAGCCGAGAGATTCAATCATGATCACTGAAAATCCCAGTATCCAGGGCATGCCCAGGGTCTCTGTGAAATAGCTCATGGTATTTTCGAATCCGAACCCACCAAACCATCCGGTTAATTTCTGCGCCCCGTGGGCCAGCATGACAAGCCCCAGAGACAATCTTAGCAGAAGCACATCGCTCCTGTTTTTTGTTGCGAAAAGTTTGTTCGCCAGTTGTGTTCTCATTCTTGTTTTCTCCTTTTCATAAATCTATTTTTTATTCCATTTCATTTCGCCTCTGCGCATCAATATTTGCTTTAACATTAAAGTATTTAAGGCTCCGAGATTTCAGCCTGACTCCGCTCACGCTTGTCTGAATAACTCCTCTGTATAATTTAGAAGTTCCGAATTGCTCTAGAGTGAGCCACTCTGAGCCAGGGCCTATGCTACATTTAGTTTAATCTTAAAGTATTTGACTCGGAAAAAGATCCTCCCTCTCTACAGCCGGACCGTGCGCGCCGGACAATGCCATTCCTTGAGCCCGCCATCCTTATTTACTACTGAATGGGTGTCCCTGGTAGGTTTCCCGTACCAATAAGTTCAAGTGAAAATGATGCCCTGGTTTCTCTCTATGATTCATATGGCGCATCTGGAAAATTCTTTCAAATCCCAGGTCGGGTTTTACGTGCATGCAAACCCAGGGTCCGGCATAATCGCCCCAACTCCTGGATTTCCGCATCGGTAAGACCGGAGAACCCGGACTGCAGCTCCCCAAGAAAATCCGCAAAAGCAGTCTGAATCTTTTTCTTTCCTGAAGCAGATATATAAAGCACTATGGATCGCGCATCATCTGGATCCCTTCTTCGCTGAATCCATTTCCTTTTCTCTAGATTGCGCACCACCTGGGTTACGTTACCTTCTGTGAAAAATAGCTTCTCCCCCACTGCTTTCTGATTCTGAGGCCCCAGATGATACAAACATTCCAGAGCACCAAACTGGCTGGGAGTAAGATCATGCCGCCTTGCCACGGAATATAACATGGAATGAACCTCTCCCGAGGAGCGCATTAGTTTGATATAGGCATCGAGAATACTTCTATCCCGGGACTTTCCTGTGAAATGAGTGGGCATGGCAGATACTTTAACATTAAAGCATATTGGGTTTTTCGAACACTCTTTTTTTTTCAGGGCGGTTACCAACCTAAAGAAAAGCCCCGCTTCCGGAACGCCCGTGAAACCATCTCTGTCATCCCGAATCTCTTACAAATTTGGGTTGCCGCAGATTGAATTCATCCTATAATTCTGACAGATATGAAATCCAGAACTGTCCGCATTGCCTGGTTTGCTCTGGCCGCTTTCGCAGCCATCGCCCTCGTACGCCTGGCCTATAATCTCGTTCAATACGATCCGTGGAAGGAATCTTTTAACACTGTGGAGCGAAAAGCCGATCTGGACTGGAAGTCCCGGGAAGCTCTGAGCTCGGGTCCGGAGGGTTTTTATAGCCGTAGTAGCATTATCTGGCTCGCCATTCCGGGAAAGGACTTCCAGCAGATTCATAGTAAAGCCCTGAATGAGCTACAATCCGGGCAGGGAACGATACTACATCAACAGCAGAGTGATCTGGAGGACACTACTTATTCTGTGCTTCACTCGGTTATCAATGAGCAGATGGCATCAGCGCTTCTAGAGAGCTGGAAATCCAGTTACCGGGTTCTTCGCTTCGAAGAGAACCGAAAGGACAGAACCAGCGAATTCAATTCTCTGAGTGCCAGACTGGAGGCTCTACAACAGACCCGGGCCAGGATTACCATAACACCGGAGCAGTTCAAGTTAAGCGCCTCCAGAGAGGTAAGCGAGGAGCAGGCCTCCCTTCAAAGTCGTCTGCAGGAGTTTGAAAGGGCCAGGACTCTCCCTCCACAGCAAGCGCTGACAGTGGTCTTTCTATCTCAGTCCGGACTGGGCTTTGCTTCCGTTGCTGCGCTCTTTATGGATGCGCTCTGGTGGAGCGTTGCCCTTTTTGGGGCCATCACAATCCTTGTATTGTTTGGATTTCTGGTGCTTCGACTTTTCCAGGGTGGTAAAGAGTTCCTGGGATGGCTGGGCACTCGCCTGGATCCAAAACAATCTTCGTAATCCCGCTTGCGGGCAGAGAATCCATGAATGGGCCGACCTGTTTTGACTGCCGAATTCGACCGCATTCCCCTGGCTTCATTGATTCCAGGGGAAAGTTCCGGGCAGCCACGAAAGGCACCTGGCCGGACGACCTAATCTTCCTGGCTCTTTTCCAGGGTAGAGGCCAGATGCTGCTTTTCCAGTTCCAGGGAATCTACCACCGACTGAATGGCTCCCACTGCCCCGGATAGCTCTTCCAGCTCCTGGCGCAAGGAATCCAGCTCCTGGTTAGCCTGGCTGGTTTGACCGGCCTGCTCAGCGGTTCTGGATTTCATCTGGCCTGCAACATTCTGTATTTCCAGGGTTGCTTTTTGAATATCTGTAAAGAATCCCTGCTGTCTGGAGATCTGCTCATGGATTTCCTGGGTTCTGGTCTGCATATGCTCGGATCGCTCATGAATCCTTTGCATTGTGCTGCCCATGCTTCGCACCAGGCCGGCCCCTTCCATGGTTTGATCATGGCTTCTTCGAATCAAACTCTCAATTTCGCTGGCATGCCGACTGGACATCTCGGCCAGCTTACCGACTTCCGAAGCCACTACAGAGAAGCCTCTTCCTTCTTCCCCGGCGCGAGCCGCTTCGATGGCTGCATTTAAAGCCAGTAGATTGGTTCTTTCTGCGATTTCATTAATGATATCCAGGATCTCAAAAATCCGATTGGAACTTTCCTGGATGCCTTCCATACCGCTAAGAGTCTTTTGCAGTGTGCTTTCTCCGTCAGTGAGAAGATCCATGATTTGCTGCGAGCCCGTAAGATTCAATTCGCTGGAGCGGATGATCTCTTCCATCCTGGCCCGAAACTTCAGCACCAGATCCGTATTGGACTGACAGAGTTGATCCTGCCGGCTGGCTCCTGCTGCAGCTTCCTGCATTTCTCCACTTACATTTCGAATCAGTTCACCGGTATGATCCAGAGCATCCTTCTGATGAACTCGCGTAGCATCCAGGGTTTGAACGCTGAGTTTCAGTTCTTCGATTTGATCTCCCAGACTCTGTACCACCGAGCGAGCGCTTCGCAGTAGCTCGGAAAGAAGCTTGAATCGCTTCTGCGAATCCTCCCTTTCCTCGCTGACCTTGAAAATCATCTTTCGAATCATCTTTGTGGCCATGGCCAGAGCCACAGACAGTCCCAGCATGAATATGGAAGCGATAATCAAATCAATGGGACTTATGAAATCCAGCTGGTTACTGCCTTTCTTGATACTCCAATGAACAGGGGTCAATCTATCCACAATGAAATGAAGTGAGGTATTTACTAGCACGGCGAGAAGACCGGTGATCACAACCAGCCTGGGCGCGAAGCGTAGCACGGAAGCGGCGATCAAAACGTAATATAAACCATGCCGGGTGGCATTTCGCACGGCCCATTCGTGCCCATCTTCAACGAAAACATGACCGAGATTAACAATAAATAGACCTATCATCTCACCTACGGTGAACAGATATTTCATATAGGATCTGTATTTGTTGTAGCGAAGGGCCAGAAATGAGAGGATAAAGACCAGGGCGTAAACCGAAATGCCGACCAGGTAGAACAACGTTTGCTTCAACTGTGCGGTGCCCGAGAAATAACCAACCGCGGTGCCGGCCAAAAAAATAATGATCAGAAGAAGCCTGAGACGCCCAGTAAGGCGCTCACCTTCCATTTCAAAGGCTAGCTGACGGTCCATGCTGGACAGTTTTAAGATTTGCGGCGGGAGATGGCAAGCTGAACATCTTCCTGCGCATCTTCACTGGCAGAATTTCGATGTTGGGAGCTGCTTTCACTTGTCTTGCGGATGGAATCTTCAGATTCAGAATCACCATGAGAGGAAGTATTGCCGTTCTCTTCCTGTCCATTGCCATAATGATCCGAGGGGTTCTTACCATTGATGCCTGGATCTTCCGGCATGGGATAATCCGGATACTCGGAGAAGCCGGAATGACCAAAATCTGAATCCCCTTCATCTTCTTCCAGGAATTCGCCGGTACCATGGAACAGAGGCAGGTTCATAAGAGTCTGCCTCAATTCCTCATGATCCTTACCTCGGTGGACAATTCTCATCCAGGCGAAATAGAGAGGAACTCCGGAAAGCACTACAGCCAGAGCGATAAGGCACTCCTCATAGGAATACAATAGACTGGCTACCATCACAAAGATCGAAATTCCAATAAAGAACAGAGGAGTTAGCGGATACCAGGGAGTCTTGTAATGACCGTTTAGATCGGGTCGATCCTTTCGGAGTTTCATGAGACCCACAACAGCCACAACAGGAAAGATGGCCAGAGCAAACCCCATGTAGGTCTGGATCTGTTCATAGGTTCCGCTTACAATGTATAGAATGGCAAGAAATCCTTGAAGGAGGAAACTTACAATGGGAGTTCCGAATCGAGGCGAAACCCTGGAAGCAGCCTGGAAAAATAGATTATCCCGGGCCATGGCAAAATACACCCTGGGGCCCAGCATGATGGTAGCAGAAAGAGTGGAAATCAGTATGAAAAAGAATCCAAGATTAAAAAGCGCAGTCACTTTCGCACCAAACAGACTGCCTGCACTCATGGCCGCCACGGCCTTTTCACCTGCCAGATCTTCTGCAGGCACAGCCAGATAGTACACCAGATTGAGCAAGATGTACAGCGTTGTAGTGAGCAACGTCCCGACAATCAAAGCTTTGGGCAGCGTCTTTTTAGGATCTTTCACCTCTTCTGCCAGGTAGGCAGCGCTATTCCATCCGCTGTAAGCAAAGGTTACGTAAAGCAATCCAACGCCTGTTCCGCCCCAGGCGATAGCGCTTCCAGGAGTCACGGTTTCGGTCACCGGCATGTTTTCCACACCCAGAGCTACATACAGACCAGCGCTCACAAAGGCCACTACCAGGGCCAGCTTGACGACGGTCAGAACATTCTGCAGATATCCACCTGCCCGAACACCAAACATGTGGATTCCGGTAAAAAGCAGAACCAGGCCGCAGGCCACAATCTTCTGATTCACACTGGATTGCAGAAAGGGAACCAGCGGAGATGAAGGATCCAGCAATGCTACGGTTTTCTCTGCATATTCGCTGGAAAGCAAGGCAGCGCTGGCTGCGGGTGCAGAAAAGGCCACTACGAAAGATACCCACCCTGTTAGAAAGCTGGGCAGCAATCCGAAGATGTTCTTTAAATAGACGTACTCCCCACCGGCATGGGGCATAATGGTGGAAAGCTCTGCATAACATAGAGCTCCGGACAGGGCCAGAAGTCCCCCCACCAGCCATAGCAGGATTACATATCCTGGATTGGCTACGGCCTGCTGGATGATACCTGTGTTTCCGAAGATTCCAGATCCAATCATGCTTGCGATAACCACAAGCGTAGCGGTCCAGAAACCCAGCTGTCTTGTTAATCCGTGATGACTCATGGGGCTAGGAGGGCTAAAATGACTTCATCGCAGAAAGGGGCCCTGAGGGCAAATTCTTATTGACATAATGCTTACCTTTTTTGATCAACCGGTGTGTCCCTGCAGTTCGAATATTCGGATGCAAAATCCCGGACATCTTTTGTTCCCCTCTTAAACATCCCATGAACGTTTTTAAACATGCTCTAATTCTTACTCTGTTGTTAGCTACTGCCTATTGCGGCCCATCGAATCCAGGAGACGGATCCTCTGATTCATCTTCGCAGGAAAATAACAAGCAGTTGAATTCTTTTTTACTGGGCTATGATGGACTTTCCGATCCGGAATTGCAGAAGAAAGCGGATTACCTGGCAGGTAAGAAAGATGCCTATTCTTCCAGTAGCTATGCGGACCATGCATCAGCATTTAACCGAATCTGGAAAAAGGGCGAGGATCTAAGGCTAACCAAAATCCGCACCTGGGGCCATGAGGAGTTCAAGCCTCTCTGTAAAGAAACAGCCACAGTATTCTACCCTTTCGGTGGTGCAGACATACTTCATTCTTCCCTGTTTTTTCCCTGTGGAAGAAACACTGTAATGATTGGACTGGAGCCTCCAGGAACCATAGCGGATCCGACCAGGCTTTCCGAGCCAGCCAGACGCAGATACCTGGGAGCAGTACGACAATCCCTGTTCAGCATTATTGAATTTTCCTTCTTTCGCACACTGGCCATGCGCGATGACTTCGCCAATGTGCTGGATGGAGTGGCTCCAGTGCTGGCGGTGTTTCTTGCACGACTGGACTATGAACTTCTGGCCTTTCGAGAAATCCGAGTAGTGTCCAACGGAAAGACGGTAACAAAAACTGCTTTCGAATCCATGAAGAAAGAGGACCCTTCTCTAAGTGCCGTTTCCGGAGTACAGATCTTCTATCGCACGGAATCCGGCGGGCCGGTGCATAGCGTTGCCTATTTTTCTACGGACATTTCCAACCAGGGCTTGAAAGAGACTCCCTATTTTCTGCCGGCTATCAAGAGTGCGCTGAATGATCCTACCATCGGTTACCTGAAAGCAGCATCATACTTGATGCACAGAGATACCTTCTCCGATATCCGCAGCTTCATTCTGGACGAAAGCGAATTCCTGCTCGGGGATAGCTCGGGTATTCCAATCCAGTATATGAAAGATGGTCGATGGGATCTCACTTACTACGGTAGGTACGATCAGCCGATCAAGTTGTTCTCCGTCAGACATCAGCCTGACTTCAAAGCAGACTTTCGAAACAAGGAAAATGACATACGCCCTCTGCCCATCGGTATTGGTTACAACTATATCAAGGGCACTTCACACATGATCCTGGGAACAAAGAAAAAGGCAGCGACAGCGAATTAACGGTCGCTGCCATTCTCATTCTCTGGCGAATCAGACTTGAGCCAGAGAAGTGAGGGACTGCCGCGCTGTTTGCACATCCTCCTGCCAGGTCCTGTGGATTACGCCCATCTGCTCTTTGGCCCAATCGCGGATCTCGGAAAAATTCCGATAATCCCCCTCCTTTAATCCAGTAAAGAGCATAGCAGTCCTGAAGGGGAGCCTGGCCCACACAGGCATGGCTCCGTAATTCAAAGTCCCTGCAAACCCACGAATATCCAGCGGGCGGACAACCGGCGCCAAATTGCGAATCCATGCCTCATACTTGCGCGCACTCATTTGTCCGGCCTCACCGCCGGCCAGAGAAAGACAGGAAAAGAAGAATGAAACGGGTTTCCGGGAAAGCTCCTTTTCGAATGTTTTGACATAGTCGCTCATTGGTTTGAGCCATCGATCATAACGAATAGCACTTCCAGCGATGACCGCATCAAATCGGGATGGATCAGGCCAGAACTGACGATTTTCATCAACTTCGGTGAGTGAGATTTCTGCTGTTTCGCCCAGGGCCTGAGCAATTGTCTCTGCAATCAGCCTCGTGGAGCCGCTGCCGGTAGAATACAGCACCAGCACCTGTTTTTTACTTGAATCATTCCCGCTTCTTTTCATCTAACTCCCCCTTTTTTTCGCTTTGCTTGACAATGTGTCAAGCAAAGCCTGTCTAAAAGAGAACAACACTTTACACTATGTCAAGCAAAAAAGAAGAAAAGTCAGAAACTCGAATGCGAATCCTGGAAGCCACGCAAAAGCTTCTAGAATGCTCTAACGCTTCGGTACCGGGAATGGCCGATGTTGCTGCTGGCGCAGGAATCTCCCGGCAGGCCGTATACCTGCATTTTGGCTCCCGTGCGGAACTGCTAATCGAAACCATCCGCTTTATAGATGAGAGAAATGGTCTTCCCCAACGGCTTGCTGCAATTCAGTCCATAGAATCGGGCATAGAAAAGCTGGAGCGGTGCGTCCAGGTATGGGGAGATTACTTGCCGGTCATCCAGGGTATTTCCAGAGCGTTGCTCATGCTCCGGGATTCCGATCCAGAGGTAATGGCTGCCTGGGATGAAACCGTGAGGTGCCTGAGCGATGTCTGCCGGGACTGCCTGGTTACACTTAAAAACCAGGGACTGCTTTCCAGGGAATGGACGGTGCCCCGAGCCACGATCATGCTTACAGGGATGCTTTCTATCCCTTGCTGGGAAGAGCTGCAGAGAATGGGCTGGAGCAATCGCGAATATATTAAGAATTTGAAGCTATCTGTGCGAAAGACCTTCTGCGCACCGGAGAACAGAAAATGATGGGCGGCAATATTTTCGAGTGCTCAGACCCATAAATGGTCAGTAAATGGTCAGTCCATTTCCGTCTGCAATGGCAAAGCGATCTGGCCGGTACGGGCCACTTCCATAATTCCGAAGGGCTCCAGCATGGTCAGCAGACTGTTTACCTGGCGCGGGCTGCCCTGCATTTCAATGAGCATGGATTCTGGCATAATTTCCTGGATTCTGCCATGGAACACCTCTACGATTCCGAATATTTGAGTCCGATCGTCCTTTTTACAGGACACTCGAATCAGGATTAACTCTCGGATCACGGAATCATGGTAGGGAAGCGTTCGAACTTCGATTACGTCTGCCAGCTTGAGCAGCTGTCCCTGAAACTGGGTAAGCACCTGATCATCGCCCCGCAGAACGATGGTGATTACAGACACCCCATCCTCATGAGTCACACCCACTGCAATGCTATCAATATTGTAGCCTCGACGAGTGAACAGCCCTGAGACGTGGCTCATTACACCTGGTTTGTTTCTTACGACTATGGACAGAATATGCTTCATCTATGCAGTCAGTGCCCCCTTTTGTGACACCGGGTCAATTGAAAATCGGATTACAGAGAATGCCCGGCTGGCGGTCTGGACAGATGCTGCGCTGGATTCTGTTGCCCGTCCTGATTCCCATCCGACTGATAGTTTTTCTCTGGTTCAAAATCACACTTTCTTTTCTCCGGGGCAACGTTCTTTACCATTCCGTTCCGGATCGATTTACATCCAGTGTTCAATCCGGACTTCTATACAGAATCATCAACAAACAGGATACTCTCTGGTTTCACTATCTGGGTTTTCTGTCCAGAATGAGTCGGGATCCCGGTATTCAATGGATCATACTCTCCATTCCAGATCTTGAGGATCTGGAATGGTCTCAAATAGAAGAAATTCGCATCCGTCTCAACGAACTGGTGAAATCGGGAAAGCGCCTGGTAGGTCATGCAGAAAAGGGAGGTCTCAAAACTCTATGTCTACTATCTGCCTGTGAGCGAAGATTCCTGGCACCCGGCACAAGCTTCATGACTGCGCTACCCCATTCAGAATCGTTCTTTTTTGGATCGGCTCTGAAGAAACTGGGCATTCGCGTGGAAGTCCATACAGCCGGAGAGTTTAAGAGCGCCGGAGAATCCGTGAGCCGTGATTCCATGACGCCTGCAGCCAGAAAGAATCTGGAAGAACTTCTGGATGCCAGATCAGAAGCGATACTGTCCGGCATTACCGTTCTAAACGATTCAAAATCCCATCCGGAAGAAGAGCTGCGCAAGAAAATACGAGAGAATGCTTTTCTGGATTCGGAGGAATTGTATTCACTGAAGTTCTGCCAGGGTCTGGTGGCGCGAGCCAACTTTAGAGACCTATGCGAAGATCTGTTGCCCTACTGGCATGCAGGGGAACCACTGCCGTCCGATTCCAGTCTTAACAATTCCGATCGATTACCCATCCTGAGTCTGGATGACGGAATACAGGTTACCGATGCGCCCGTATCGCACACATTTCCTGGAATTGCAGAGCGAACAATGGCAGATGTTATGGAGCAGCTGCAGCAAGGCGAACAGACCGAGCATGCAGATAAAAAAATGGATCCCAACGCCGCGAAAAAAGGACCGACCACCGGCGAATCTCTGAAATCCATCGGCGGGAAAAAGAACAAGAAGGAACTCAAAAAAGAAAGAAAGAAAAACAGGGAAAGTCAGAAGCAAACCGCCAGCGTGCCACGCTTTAGATTTATAGAAATGGAGCAGGCTGAAAAAAGATATCAACGAAAAAGATTTAAACCGTTTCGCATTCGCAGATATCCATCTGTAGCACTGGTTAGCTGCGAAGGAATGATTGTATGGGGAGATGAACAGCCGGATTCAGGACGTATTGGTGCTCTTTCCATGCGAAAGATCTTTCAGGACCTGGAAGAATCAAAAAATGAAGCCATCTTTCTCTATATAAATAGTCCGGGAGGCCTCAGCGATGCCAGCGAAGCACTATATCAGGATATATATCGGCTGTCCCGGGCCAAACCAGTGTTTGCCATAATCGGACCTGTAGCTGCCTCCGGCGGTTACTATATGGCCTGTGCAGCGAACCGAATCTACAGCCCGGATCTAAGCCTTACAGGTAGTGTCGGAGTACTACGAATGCGGCCCGAATTATCCGGATTATATCGCAAACTGGGAATCCACAAACAGAGGGTTAGATTTGGCCCCACTACGGATATTCTTTCAGAATCCGGGAATCTCAGCAAGAAAAGCCAGGCTCTGCTTGACGAATCTATGGACCGGGCCTACAATTTGTTTCTGGATCGGGTTGGACGGAACCGGGGTCTGAATCGCAAGGAAGCGGACCTTCGAGGCAGAGGCAAAGTCTACACCGGTGCCCAGTTTAGAAGCGAAGGAATGGTGGATCGCAAAGGCGGGTTCATCGAAGCGTTTCGAGATTTCAGAAAGGAGGCAGGTTTTGGTGAGCAAATGTTTGACATTCAGATTTTTCCTGTGCTCCGGCCAGGCCCTGCGGATCTTATTCGCCAGGGTCCATCGTTTTCATTTAAAGGAGTTCGCCAGAGCAGTGAGCTCTTCCAGAATCAGAACCTCTATATGCTACATCCTGATCTTTGCATTGAGCACTCTGGCTTTCAAAACGAGCTTCGCCGCGCCGGAGGAGCCCTCATCAGCGAAGGACTCCTCCGACTGTAAGGATTTATCAGAACGGCTGAACCATCCCTCCAGGTTGCAGCGACTGTATGCAGCCCGGGCTGCGGCCCATTGCCAGGGACCGGCCATAGGCGATGCACTGATGGCCATCGTGCTCGGGGATCATCCGGAAGTACAACAGGCGGCTCTAGAATCCCTGGAAGGCCATTTGAATCCGGGACACCTGTCGGCTCTAATCGAATACGGAATCAGAATCCAACCTGCAGATTCCGCATACCTGGAACCAGATCGGGAATCCATGTCGGATTTGCCTCCAGGCCACTGGCAAAAGAAGGAACTGGTCTTTCGCTACATCCACCAGGTGCTGGAACAAGACTGGACGGAGTCCAGAGACTCAGGCAAAGAAAGCTCGGTGCGAAGCGAATCCCTGCAGGAGAAATTGGGGTTATTTCTGAAGCAGGGACTCCATGAAAGCCGCAGCGGAAGACTGGTCAAATTTTCCGAGTCTCGTAACATTGCATGTTACAATCTGGACAGCCTCGCACTCCTGGGCGAAAATCCAGACTATCTATTGCGTTTCATAGAAGAGGAGACCCATAATCCAGGGATCCTGGCCTGCGGCCTTCATGCTTTAGCCAGGATAGAAACGAAACCTGGAACCTCTCTGCATCGTCGAGCGGAGGCCCTGGCCATCCAGGGGCTGCGAAGTGATACTCCGGCCCGGGATGCGGCGCGACAATGGTATTCGGGAATACCGAAACTGGGGTCCCTTTCCCGCTTAATGAGATCCTTTCGCAAAATTCTTCCGTTCAACGAACCGGAAATACGTAAACTCGCACGCGCTCTCCCCGGTATGCAGGGATTGATCAATCAAAGAGCCCCCATGTATGCCGATCCTTTTGCTTCCGGCCCGGTGATCCGGATCCTATCCCACGGAGAAGCTGTGGATGTGCTTCGCCGAAGTACCGGATATGATCCCTCCAGTCCTGGAGACGGGTACAGCTACCTGGTAAAAACGGAAGATGGTATTACTGGCTGGGTCTCTTCCGAACATTTGGTCACCGAAACCAAAAAAAATTGATCTCGATTGACAGGGCAGTGTAGGCCCGCCATTCGGACTGTAACCTACCCGATTATGAACCAATACAAGATTAAAAAAGGCTACGACCTGCCCATTCAGGGACAGGCTGAAAAATCTATTCTGGGATCCACAGAGCCATCCCGTCTTCATGTTCATCCCACTCACTTTGCCGGTATCAAGCCTCGCATGTTGCTAAAGAAAGGCGATACTGTGAAGCGAGGAACCCCCCTGTTTCATGATAAGAAGCATCCGGAACGAGTGTTCGTTTCACCGGGAGCAGGCATGATTGAAGACATTGTGCTGGGCGAAAGGCGAGCCCTGGACAAAGTTACCATCAAGCTTAGCGGCGACGATACAGAACAGTTTCGCGCATATAAGAAAGAAGAAGTATCTGGAATCAACCGCGAAGATCTAATTGATCATCTTCTCAAAGGTGGACTGTGGCCACAAATTCGACAGCGACCTTTTAGCCGTGTAGCCAACCCGGAAATCACTCCTTCTTCCATTTTTGTAAACTGCATGGATACGGCCCCTCTGGCAGCCGATCCTGAATTCAATCTTCAGGGCAAGACCATTGAGTTTCAAACCGGCATTGAAGCGTTAAAGGTGCTTTGTCCCAGTGTCCATGTGGTTGTAGCTGCAGGAAACAACAGTTCGGACTTTCTCAAGGTAGATGGAGTTCAGCAACATAGCTTTGCAGGAAAACATCCGGCGGGCCTTACAAGCACCCATATTCAAAGGATTGATCCTATCGTTCCAGGAAAGCAGATCTGGTATCTGAATGCCAGAGATGTTGTAGACATCGGCGATTTCCTTCTCGTGGGTCAGTATCCTGTGGAGCGCGTAGTAGCTCTGGCGGGCCCAGGCGCACAGAAAACCGGTTATGTCAAAACCAGAAAGGGCGCGCCCCTGGAAGACATCGCATCAGTGGCCGGTACAAAAGAAAGCGTTCGCCTGATTTCTGGTAACGTATTGATTGGATTCGGCGGTAGCGCTGACGACGGCCTGGGTCTCTACGATGATCTGGTAACCGTGGTTCCAGAAGGCGGCGAAGAACGATTTCTGGGATGGCTTATTCCTGGATTTTCGCGTCCTACCTACAGCCGAGCTTACATGGCAGGGTTCATCCCCGGCCGCAGATTACCCATGGACACTTCGCTGAACGGTGAAGAAAGAGCCTTTGTAAAAACCGGCGATTATGAAAAGGTAATGGGAGTGGATGTGCTGCCGGATTACCTCACCAAAGCAATTCTAATCGAAGACGTAGAGCGTATGGAAAAACTCGGAATCCTGGAAGTGGATCCCGAGGACTTTGCCCTCTGTGCCTATATCTGTCCTTCCAAAATTGAATTCTGCGATATCATTTCCCGTGGTATCGATATGATGGAAGCTGAGATGGTTTAACCATCCACACTGGAGAGAGAAAAACTGTGAAGTTTCTACTAAAGCAAATCCATAAACACGATCATCTTTTCCAGAAGGGTGGCAAACTAGAGCGACTGTATCCGCTCTGGGAAGCGCAAAACACCTTTCTTTTTACCCCACCACTTAAAACTCATAACGGTCCCCATGTTCGAGACTCCATCGACCTGAAGCGACTAATGATTACAGTGGTTGTAGCATTGATTCCTGCCACCATCTTTGGAATCTACAATGCAGGTTATCAGCAATTGCTGGCAGAGGGTGTGGTTAAGCTCAGCGAAGGCGGCTTTTCTGCCATGACCACGGATCAGCATCTTCAGGCTCTTATTAGTGGGGCTATTCTCGTGCTGCCCATCATTCTCGTAAGCTACGCAGTGGGTGGTATCTGGGAAGTGGTGTTCAGTATTGTTCGACGCCACCCGGTAAGCGAAGGCTTTCTGGTGACGGGTCTGCTATTCCCTCTAACTCTTCCGGCGACGATTCCTCTATGGCAGGTTGCCATTGGCGTTTCTTTCGGTGTGGTCATAGGTAAGGAAATCTTTGGTGGCACCGGGATGAACATATTGAACCCGGCCCTTACAGCTCGCGTATTTCTATTCTTCTCATTCCCCACGGATATTTCCGGGGAAGAGCCCTGGATTGCAGTGGCTTCCAACGCCGCAGTAGATGGATTCTCCGGAGCAACGGCCCTTCTCATCGCAGCTGCACCGGATGTAACCGATCCCATTCAGGCTCTCAGCAACTTTGCCTACTCCGGGGCCAACTTCAGTCTGGAAAATATGTTTCTGGGCTTTATTCCCGGAAGTATAGGGGAAACATCCACTCTGGCCATACTGATTGGCGCAGCCATTCTGATTATCACCGGCGTAGGTAGCTGGCAGATCATGGTAAGCACTGTGCTGGGAGCCGTAGGTATGGCTTTCTTCTTAAATCAGTTCGCGGGCCCCGATCTACCTTCGATGCTGGCACTTCCACCGCACTATCATCTGGTAATGGGCGGATTCATGTTTGGAACGGTCTTTATGACCACGGACCCAGTAAGCGCAGCTCAAACAACCATGGGCAAATGGATCTACGGTTTGCTTATTGGTATACTGTGCGTCCTGATTCGTGTCTGGAACCCTGCGTATCCGGAAGGGATGATGCTTGCCATATTGTTTATGAATATATTCGCCCCGCTCATTGACCACTATGTAGTGGAGGGCAATATCAAGAGGAGGCTTCAACGTGCGGAAGCAAAGTAATCTATATATCTTCGGATTCGCCATCGCAGTCTGTCTGTTTGCCAGTGTGGTGCTGGCTGTAGCCTCCACTGCATTGAAGCCGGCTCAGACGCAGCAGGTTCGCCTGGATATTATTCACAACATTCTCAGCGTTGCGGGTTACACTGAAGACCAGCTCAAAGGGAAGAAGCCTGCCGAAATTATCGATCTTTACGAGAAGAAATTCGAAGTTCATCTGATTGATAAGAACAATGAGCCCGTAGAACGCTCAGAAATGGAGCAGGAACTGCTTGGATTGGGCTATAAAGAGGCCGAACTGACAGAGAAAAAGACCTTTGAACTACTGGAAGTCTACAACAGCAAAATTGGTTTGCTGGCAAAGAAAGCCGGCAAATCCAGAGAAGCCTATGACAGGGGTATCAAGGTAGTTTATCTCTATAAACCTGAAGGCGAAATCAAATACTATATCATTCCCATAGAGGGAAATGGACTCTGGGGAATGATGTACGGCTACATCGCTCTGGAAACCGATTTGAACACCGTTGCCGGTATTCGATTCTATAAGCATATTGAAACTCCGGGATTGGGCGCTGAACTTGCCAAGCATGACCACAACAAGAAGTGGATTGGCAAAAAGATCCTGGACGAGGATGGGAAACTGGTATCCGTGATGGTAGCCAAGGGTTCTGCCGAGCAAACCCATCCGCAAGAAATCGAGCACTATGTAGATGGTATCAGTGGTGCAACACTCACAGGTAAGGGGATCAATCAATTCCTGAAAGAAGACCTGGAGACCTATGAGCCCTATTTCAAGACAAGGCGTAATGAGCCAACCGCCAACGAATCGGCAGGAGAAGAACAATGAGTGCAGCAACCGAGACTAAAACCGCCGCTCCCGCCAGACCCAAACAGCCGTTGTTTGGAAAGCAGGAACGAGAAGCCATCAAGGATCCTTTGTGGGACAATAACCCCATTACCATCCAGGTACTGGGTATCTGTTCTGCTCTGGCTGTTACTACCCAGATGCAAGCCTCCCTGGTAATGGGACTTTCTGTGGTAGCCGTACTGACCTCATCGAACCTGATCGTATCTCTTCTGCGAAATCTGATTCCCGGAAAGATTCGAATCATTGTCCAGCTGGCCGTTGTTGCGAGCCTTGTGATTCTTGTGGATCAAATACTGAAAGCCTACATGTTCGAAATGAGCAAACAGCTCTCCGTCTTTGTTGGTTTGATCATTACAAACTGCATCATCCTTGGACGAGCCGAAGGTTTTGCCATGGCCAATAAGCCACTACCTTCTATAATGGACGGACTGGGTAACGCCTTTGGGTATGCCGCGATCCTTCTAATTGTGGCTCTCTTTCGAGAAGTTCTGGGGAACGGAAGTTTCTTTGGACTACGAGTGATCCCTGAAGCCATGTATGAACTGGGTTATAAGAACATAGGTCTTATGATTCTGCCCCCTGGAGCGTTTTTAATTCTGGGTCTATTGATCTGGGTTCAGCGCAGCGTCTCTGGAAAGTATGAGGCGAATCGATAGGAGAAAACAATGGCAGACCTGATTAGCATAGCGACCAAAGCAATATTCGTAGAAAACATCCTTCTGGCCTACTTCCTGGGGATGTGTTCTTTTCTGGCGGTATCCAAGAAAGTATCCACAGCGGTGGGACTTGGCTTTGCCGTAGTATTCGTAAACGGTATTACCGCTCCCATTAACTGGCTCATTAACAACTATTTACTGGCAGATGGTGCCCTGGCCTGGGCCGGCATGCCCACTATCGATTTGAGCTTTTTACAGTTTATTCTGTACATCTCCACAATTGCAGCCCTGGTGCAGCTCGTAGAGATGATCATCGATAAGGTATCCCCTACTCTTTACGCAAACCTGGGGATCTTTTTGCCATTGATCGCTGTAAACTGTGCCATCCTGGGAACTTCTCTGTTTATGGGAACCAAAGGATACGGCTTCGTAGAAAGTACAGTTTTTGGTTTTTCCAGTGGAATTGGATGGATGCTGGCCATTGTTGCCATGGCAGCCATTCGAACCAAGATTCAGTACTCCAATGTACCCCACGGATTACGGGGCCTTGGAATGACCATGATTCTCACCGGGCTAATGGCCATTGGCTTTATGTGCTTCGTGGGAATCAACCTTTGATAGGGTACGGACTATAGCATGGAAAATTTACTGATTATTGGATTAAGCGCAGCGGTCTTTACCGCCGTCATTATTGGACTGGTGGCCATCATTACAGTTCTGGAACGCAAGCTTGTGGCCCAGGGCAATGTCCACATCAACATCAACGATAACGATGAAAAGAGTATAGATGTTGCTGCCGGAAGCAACCTGCTGAGCGCATTGAGCGAAGCAGGCATCTATCTTCCTTCTGCCTGCGGCGGTGGCGGAACCTGTGCCATGTGTCGTTGCCAGATCACCGAAGGTGGCGGGGATATTCTGCCCACCGAAGAAGGCCATTTCTCCAGAAAAGAAATCAAGGAGCAATGGAGGCTTTCCTGTCAGGTGAAGGTAAAGAATG
The DNA here is from genome assembly GCA_002729885.1 of Spirochaetaceae bacterium. Lineage (GTDB taxonomy): Bacteria > Spirochaetota > Leptospiria > Leptospirales > Leptonemataceae > UBA3465. The sequence continues at coordinate 56,080 of PBUB01000008.1, read as the reverse complement.
ATATGAAGATCCACGTTCCAGACGAAATCTTCAGCATTCAGAAATTCAAAACCAAAGTTCGAAGCAACAACAACGTTGCGACATTCATCAAGGAGCTGGTGCTGGAAATCGAGCCTGGCTCGGAAATGGACTTTGATGCCGGTGGATATATTCAGATCTACATTCCTCCCTATCATTTGAACTTCAAAGAGTTCGATGTTGAGAAGGAATACCATGAGGACTGGGATAAGTTCAATCTTTGGAGATACAATGCCTCCAATGACGAGGAGATCTTCCGTGCTTATTCCATGGCGAACCATCCGGCAGAAGGAAACATTGTTATGCTCAATGTGCGAATTGCCACTCCTCCGCCAAATAAGGATGTTCCTCCGGGAATCGCCTCCAGCTATATCTTTAACCTGAAGCCAGGGGATGAGGTAGATGTAAGTGGTCCTTACGGAGAATTCTTTATCAAAGAAACAGACCGGGAAATGGTATATATCGGTGGTGGTGCCGGTATGGCTCCTCTGCGAAGCCACATCTTCCATCTATTCCATACCCTGAAAACCGGACGCAAGGTATCCTACTGGTACGGGGCAAGAAGTTTACGCGAAGTCTTCTATGAAGAACACTTCAGAGAGATTGAAAAGCAATTCCCGAACTTCTCTTTTCATCTGGCCCTGTCAGATCCTCTTCCAGAAGACAAATATGAAGGTCCTACTGGATTCATCCATGAGGTGGTGTTAAGAGAGTATCTGGACAAACATGAAGATCCCAGCGAAATCGAGTACTACCTGTGCGGGCCTCCATTGATGCTCTCTGCAGTGCAGAAGATGCTCTACGATCTGGGCGTGGAAAAAGAAATGATCGCATTTGATGACTTTGGCAACTGATAGCAAAGCCCGAGTTCAAGATGCAAGACCTGAGAAGCCGGAGGTATTCCTTCGGCTTTCTCATTTTAGAAGGGCGCGAAAATGAATTACATCCCATTATTCTCATCAAATCAAACTTCCAGGTCCGGTATCTTCGGTGGCACCGCGACATCTGCCGGACCAGGCTTAAGAAGAAGTGTGTGGAGCATTCTAGTAGTCTTCCTGCTGGTCAGCTCGCTCCTTTCGCTCAGTTGCCGGGGCAATCAGGATACTACAATCCAGGGCAACACCATGGGCACCAGTTACAGCATCAAACTGCGTCATGTGCCCCGGGACCTGGACGTGGCAGAGTTAAAAGATCAGATAGATGAGCTACTTCATACAGTTGATTTTCGATTCTCCAGCTGGCAGCAGGATGAACTGTATAGAATCAATTCTCATCCTGTGGGTCAGACCACAGAAATCAGTTCCGATTTCTGCCTTGTGCTGTATAAATCTTCTTTAGTCTGGAAGGCCAGCGACGGTGAATTCGATCCAACCATTGGCAGACTTATTGATCTATGGGGATTTGGGCCATCGGAGCAAACCCGGGGTCCCACTGATCAGGAAGTGAGCCAGGCAAAGAAGCAAATCGGTTTTGATAAGCTTCAAATTCGCTACCTGCCGGGAGTTTCCGGAAAGGACTATGAATCGGATACGCTGGCATTTCGAAATCACGAAAAAGACTCGGGGCAAAAAAGTCCAGGCAGCAACAATGCAGCAAGCGATGATGCCAGAGAGGATTCGAGCGATGCATCGGAAAGCACCACTGAAACCGAGCCCGGTGATTCCAGAGTCCATGAGGATTCTGCGGAGCGGTACCGTCAGGAATCCGGGAACGATGCGCCAATCCAGGGATGCTCCCTGGTGCGAACTACAGATTTGAATCTGAATTTGAGTGCCATCGCCAAAGGCCACGGAGTGGACAGAGTGGCCAATCTTCTGCGCAAAAACGGAATACAGGATTTTATGGTGGAGATTGGCGGAGAAGTGAAGACCGGCCCAGAGGGAAGCTTTCGCATCGGAATTGAAAGACCCAACTACGATGGCACAAGAAGCCTCTACACAGTTCTGGAGTCACAGAACAGCTGTATTGCCACCAGCGGGAATTACAGAAACTTCTTTGAGAAGGATGGAAAGATCTACAGCCATATCCTTGATCCGGAAACCGGACGGCCGGGACTGAGTAGAATTCAATCCGCCACCATAGTTGGGCCGGATTGCGCTCTTGCCGATGCCCTGGCCACGGCGGCCATGATCCTGAGCCCGGAGCAAACCCGTAAGATGCTAACTAGCATCAAAGAGATCACCGGACAGAGCTATGAATATTTGATCCTGGAATCCGGAGAGCTGGTTCATGGAGACACCAGAAATTTTCAGATTACGGAATACACAAGTTCCGGTCTGGACTCAATAAGGGTTCAAAAATAAGACTGTGAGATTGGGCCGGAATGCACTAGCCGGCTGCTACCCATGAATGCATGTCCTGGCTTTGCCTGGGAGAATTTCCCAGTTCTGGCTGGATGCGCATGCATAGCGAATGCTTTGAATCCTCTGCCTGTGAGCAGTTAGGTCGCGATGCAGGTGCCTGAGAGGAATCAGACACCTCAACTGTTATCAACGATTGGAAGAATCGTCCCATCAGGAAGGGAAACGTAGCATCAGGCGATGCCAGCAGGCTCTTTCTTAGACGGATGATCCGATGATTCGCATTTACTGGAATCATTACCACATACAGAGCAGGCTCCTCCGCCTACTCCGCCGCAGGATCCTTTTATTTCGGATCGGCCAAACAGCAGGCCAATGCCAATTCCCAGCATTGCTACTGCCAGTATTCCGATGGTTAGAAGCACGGTAGTCATTCTACTGTCAGAATAGGAAATCTGGCCGGGAATGCAAAACCCTTTTTCCCGTGGGCGCGGCTACCCCTGTAGCGCAACAGCCGGCTCGCAGGGGTTCGCGCAACTCTCTATGCGAGATTTCCCCCAGATTTACATGACTATGAAGTGCACCGGAAATTTTATTGAACAATGGAAATCCATTTGGCCTGAAGCAGTATTCCAGCGAGGTTCGTTCGCAAAGTGGATGCGGCCTAGAAGGAAAATCCCACCGAGAATCGGCCTTCCCACTGACTCAGGGGTAGACTACGCTTACCGTCATACGGTGTGGCCCATTCAATCTTCATCAAGGCACCAGGGAAGATGAACCATAGAAAATTGCTCCAGTGTACTCCCACTCCAAAGGAAGCATTCAGATCCCTGGTCACACCTACATCACCGTCAAATGCCTGAAATCGACGATGATCGTCAAAAGCAGCCCCGGCATCAAAAAAGATAGCTCCGCGAATCAGTCCCGGGGACCAGCGAAAGGGAGCACCAAATAGTAGCTGATGAATAAAAGTGAATCGATACTCCAGATTGATCACAAATGCATTCCTACCCTCGAATTCCAGAAACGGGTATCCACGGATGGTATAGTAACCACCCACAGAAAGAGGATACAGTTCAGCATCGGGCCCGCTCACCCGGGCGGCCAGGGCCCTGAAGGCAAACAGGGAAAAATCATCGAACAGATGATAGAATCGATACTCTGCACCAGCGACATAAACGTGTCTCTGATTTCCGCCGGGGCGAAAGGGAACAGAATAGCTCAAGCGAAGAGCCTGACCATCCAGAGGACCATAGAGCGAGTTCACCGTATTATCAAATGTATACTGGAAGGTAAAGCTCTGCCTGTTTTGAAAAATGTCTTCTCGATCTCTTTGCTCCGGCTGGGCCTGGGTAAAGACTTTTTCCTCCCGGGCCACTTCATAGGTGGCGCTCAGAGCCCCAAAGCTGTGCAGAGGATAGCTAACAGCCGCATAGCCTCCCGTGCTTCTTTGATCAATCAAGCGAAAGTAGGGATTGTAGAGCAGCTGATTCAGGCTGAAGTCCAGAAAACTGAAGATGGCAAAGGTCCCCCTGGAGCTGTATAGGCCGGCATAGAACTTTGTCCTCCATCGAGAGTATCCATATCGAATATCAACGTTGGTGTTTACCGGATTGTCCTGATAGGTAATCAGCCCTTCCAGATCGTGAAAACCGGAATCGTCTGCCAGAGCAAAATAGGCCGCGCCGGCCAGGCTGCTGTTTCCATTCGCATCGCTTCCTCCGGTAATGAAGAGAATGGGAGGCCTGGCCAGAGTTAGTGCAGGATCATAGGAGGCCTCCAGGGATTTCAGTTCAGGTCCCCCAGGATCCAGTGCGGAAAGCTCATAGTTACGTGGCAAAAAGGTAGCCAGAGATGGTTCAGCCACGGTCTCATTGCCGGACTCCGGGGTAAGCATTCGCACTTCCAGAGCTCCTTCTTCCAGGCGCGAAAAGAGCAGCGAAAATTCTCGATTCGGGTCATCGGGTCCGGGCTTCTGATTTCTGTTAGAATACTGCGTAGGAGAATCGCCAGATGCATCTGAAGGCTCGTGGCTTCCCGAATAGGAATCCAGATGCAGAATCTCTGTGTCCGATGCAGTTATTCGATCGATTCTTTCTGGTCCCGCCTCTGTTTTTCGTTCGCATGCATCCTTCAATCGATAGATGTTTCTTACCCCTTCATGGTTGGACAGGAAATATACCGAACATTCTGGACCAGGCACCGGATGACTGACATCCCCTTTGAGGTTTAGAATGGCATCACCGGGACCGGAGTTTCTATCTGCTGTAGTTCCGTGCTCTGTAATATTGCATTTTCGAAACAGAGTCCGATAACCTGCACTGGATGGAAGACCGGGATCCCCTCGATCCGCCACATAGTAAATGCAGCCCCCTTTCTGCATGGCATCCGATTCGTAGAAAGGATTCTGACTGATTCGCTGCAATGAACCATCCTTCCAACCCAGACGATAGAGATCCGCAGTTGCACCGGCCACACCTGTAAAAAGAATGCTTTCGCTTTCCGGATCGTATTTGGGAAACTGAACCATATCAAACGGCAGGGATTGAAAACGGAGCAGCTCTCCATCCTTCACCGATATCTGAGCGATTCCCGGTCTGCCCTCCTTTCTGGTGACCAGAAACATGGTACCGGACGGACCAAAGCTAAGTCGATTTGTAAGTGGATACCATTGCTCGAAGTCCCGGGAACGAAGCTGGCGAAGAATCACCATTCTTTCTTTTCTCTTACCCGGATCCATATAGGGCGCACCTACTCTTTGAATCATGAGCGCCGGAAAAATCCCATCATAACTGAGATAGGCAAAGTATTTCCCATCTGGCGAAAACACCGGTCGCAACTGCAATCCAATTCCATCCAGATAACGAAAGGTCAATCTGGAAAGCCGCTCATCTCTTTCTGAGCTGGCCATGGCTTCTCCGTAACGATCTGCAAGGAAATCTCGATACATCAGATCGAAGGCGGCCGGCGAAACGCCAAAGGCCGCTTTAAAAGCAGCGTCAAAATCTTCCAGAGTTACCAGTTCCTTATAGAAAACACCAATCCTTTCTTCGCCGAATTCCTCGGCGATAAAATGCATGATGGACTGTCCACCCTTGTAATACATATAGGGGTTCACATTTCCGGAATGAAGTTCCACCAGGCCGGGCATTCTCTGATGGATCATCAAGTCCCTGATGCGCGCATCTGCATCTGCATCCCATCCGATGGAAAGGTATTCGCACATTCCTTCCATCAACCATAGAGGAAACCTTCCAGGGCTTTCTTCAGCGATATCAAATTGATAGGCATGAATGATTTCATGGACCAGCACATGACGTAACTTCTGATAATCGCCTGTAAAGGGCAGTACCACTCGGTGCCGGGCAAAATCAGTAAAGCCTCCGGTGGACTCAGAGGGAATCACCGGCAAAATACTGGTAGCTTGAAAATCCTGGTCAGAAGGGTATAGAAAGATCTTGATCTTATGCCCAATGGAATGGCGCAGCACCTTCTGAATACGATTCGCTTCCGATTCAGCAATCCGACCGGCTTCCAGAGCCAGCAAATAGCTCCCCTTTTGATAATGGATTTCGAAGCGATCCGTTTCCAGGATTCTCCAGTTAGGCGGATTCAAGGGAATCTTTTGCTGTGCCTGCAGCGCCAGGGGACAGAAAACAAGGCTAAGAATCAGTAATGCGACAAAATCCTTGACCCTCTGCACGGGCGGACCTTTTCTCCTAATCGCCCCTCTTCCTATGAAAAAGAAATGGTACATTCTAATTGGCCTGACGCTTACAATACTCCTGGGCGGCTGGCTTTCTGTTCCTCTGCTTGAATCCAGATTACATTCTTCCCTGGAAGAAATGAAGCTGGAATCTACCATTCAAAAGGAACTGGAAACCACAGGACTTCGACTCACCTTCCAGGGAAAGAGATTTGAATTACTACACGGACTGATTCTCAAGGGGGCCAGACTTGAGAAAGAACAAAACGGTAGATTCTACGAAGTAGCCGAATTCAGGGACCTGGTTCTGGACATTTCCTACCTGGCCTGGGCTACCGGAGGGCAACCTCTTCGAAGCGTTCGAAGCTACAATGGCAGGCTTTATTCCAATGCGATTCTAAGCCACAGATCGGGGTCTTTTCTGGAGGAATTGAGAGCTCTTCTAGAAGCCAGAAACCTGGAAGTCCATCTTCAGAACATTGCATGGGAAACCGCAGGCAACAATTCTCAGAGTGGCATTCGGGCGGATCTGGATCTGGAGCCGGGTCAATCCGGAATGAATCTGGACTTTCGATTCCATGGAGACAGCGGTGAAATCCGATTCCATGGCGACCTGAACAATGAGAAACGTCGCATCTTTATCACCCTTTCCGAGGTACCGCTAAAACTTCTGATGGATTTTATGCGCACTTCAGACTCGGTGCCATCGCTTCAGATTCTACCCCGCTGGACTCAGATCCGCGGCGAACTAAACGGTAAAGGTAGCATGGATCTGCGCCAGCCCGGAACAGCCATCAATTTGAATGGAGAGTTTCACAGTCTATTTCTGGATGGCGGAGAACCCCTGGGACTGAGGTTTCGCAACCTGCAGGGCACCTACCATTTCTCTCAAGTCCACTCCTATGAAGAGGGAGTGTTAAAATCAGACATTGAAATCCTGGCTTCTCCCTATCTGGAAACGAAACTTCACTATAACCGACAGAAAAATGGCCTGCCCCATAGACTGGAAATGAGCGGAAAGATTCGCTTTCAGGATATGCGCGAAAACCAGAATGTAAAGGTATTCAATACACTTGTTCATTGCGAAGGAGACGTTGAATTTAAAGTCGACTCCAGCTACAATCAGTCCTTAACTTTAATCGACCTGGAGCCCGACGTTCGATTTCATAATTTGCAGCTCTATCCCCCGATAAGCTGGCCAGGAGGCAAAGAATCCCTGGCCAATCTCGACATTCATCTAACTCCAGAAAAGAAACTCTCCGGTAAAGGTACCATCCTGGGAGCACCGTTTACAATGGATTCCACAGGAAGTATAGATATTTCTCGAATCGCAGACGGAGAACTTAGACTGGTGCAAAATTTTGATCATTCCATAACAGTGGATGGTCTGTCCTATGAAAAGCTCACCCAATTGATCCTTCATACCCATAGCTGGATTCTGGAGCGAGCATCCCGTCCGGATGCCCGAAAGGCTGAGGACCAGGGACCACTATGGGAGAATGAGTTCATAGATATGCCTCTTTACACTCAGCTTCTGGCCGGTCTCAATCTAAAAGGTAGCATTCGTCTAATCAATCTCAAGGGGGGCAGTGGATTGCCCCGGAATGCAACTCTGCGAATATCCTCCAATCCCCAGAATTTCAATCTGACCCTGGATGAAGATAGAGGCGAACCGGGTATTCTTCGCGGACGCTACATGGGAGTCTGGAACGAGCAACTCCCCAGCCATACTCTGAGCCTGAACATTAAACAGAAAGAGATTCAAATCGATTGGCCAGAGATTACTGGAAAAAAAGGCCCCACAGGTGTAAGCATCGATGCCAATTTCAGCTCCAGCGGTCTTTATCCGGCAGATTTAATGAACTACAGCAATGGACAGATCTATTTCGAAGCCTACGAAATGGATATGAAGTCATTTGCTCCTTTTGAGCTGGCCTTGAAGATGCTTGGCAAAAAAATTCCGGACGGTCCTGTGATCGGAGATATCGAGGTGGTACGCTCCGGCACCGGTCAGGAAATTGAGTATTATCGCATAGTGGTAGAAACAGATACTCTTGTGGCCAGAGGCGGCGGCCGCTATACAATCTACGAAGGCGGAAAGACCTGGCTAAAGATATCCATGGACGGATACCAGGATACACTGAACTTTCAGGTTCAGAAAAATGGAAAATGGCTACCCGATGATGGACTTTAGTATCTGACTGAACTACAGAGCAAACTTATGCGCATGTATCTGGAACCATCGATGACAACCAGGAATTCAATACCAATTCGCGGTCTGATGTATTTTTCTATGCTGGGCCTGGTTCTTCTTGCGGCCCTTCAATGCTCCGATGATTCTCGCGAACGCTACATAGAATCCATCGAGAAGGATCCAGGCCAATTCGCCGGTCGGTATATGCTGGAACCATCCAGAGCACAGCACTTCCTGACACTGAAAGAAGATGGCACAGCCATAAGCGAAAAGGAAGGGCGAAGACAGATTGGATTCGTTCAAAGGGATTCCAGGATGCTAAAAATCTACATCGAAAACCGAACTGAGCCCACCGGCCTTTTTTTGATTTCTGATTATAGCCCGGAGGACTGGCGGGGCATGTGGAATAACTCGGTTCGAATCCTCAAAAAAATGCCCTGAACTTTCGGCGCAATTGCCGGGGAAACGCCGCGGACCCACACAGCATGGATTTCTTATAGACCTTCCAAAAGCAACCCACATGACGCAAAATTCATGCGGCTGCAATTTTTATGCTAAATAAACATATTTCTTGAAAAATTTGCCGGTAGCCCCGGGGAGCTGCTTCAAGCCGTGTTGCAGCTCTTCAGCGCAGTTGTACATCGGCCCTGTGCCTTCGGCCTATGACAAACTACTGCTGGAACTGATTTCCCAATTCGGTCAAGATGTAAAACTCTATAGAGAGAATCGCGGTTTGCGAATGTCCGATGCAGCCGAAGATCTGCGCAAGCGTTACGGACTGAAAATCGACCAGAGCTATCTTTCCAGAATCGAGTCCGGTCAGGTAGACATCAAGCTGAAGCATTTCCTGGCCCTGGCCGACTACCTTCAACTGGACATATCGGCCCTGGTAGCTTCCCTGATTGCACCTTCTGGCATTGAATACCTGGCCCGGGATCCCTATGTATTTCGATCTCTCATTCGACTCAGAGAAGAGCTGGGGCCGGATGATGCCCTTCAAACCCTGAATCAATTCTTCGAATGGTTGGAAGACTACGATACACGGCGAAAAAGGAATCGAGGGAAAAAGAAGCCCTGAATTGCTCTTGACTGGAGGCCGATCGCGGGCACCCCTGATTCGTTCGCATGAAGTTCCGGGACGCCTTCCAGGAAAATTACCTCACTTTGAGCAACTTTCTATCGGTAAGTCGCGTACTGCTGGTTCCCCCTTTTTTGTACCTGGGACATTCCTTTAGCCAGTCCCCCCGGGACCTTCCCCTGCTCTACGGTCTGCTGGTCATTGTCTTTATTGCCATTATTTCCGACTTCCTGGATGGATTCCTGGCCAGACGATGGAACCAGGTCACGATGGTAGGGCAGTATCTGGACCCCATTTGCGATAAGATTGTAACCCTGGCTGCACTAACTCTACTTCTGGTAGATTTCGACTTTCCCATCTGGATTTACGCTTTCTACTGGCTGCGAGAAATCGCAGGAGTCTGGGCCGGAACCTTTCTGTACTTTAAACGAGATGTACAGGGCAAGCCCAACATCTGGGGAAAGATTGGAGTCTTTGTAGTAGGATTCTGCACCACCTGGTATCTTTTAAATCCATTGCTGAAGCAGTACCTGCCCGAACAACACTGGCTGACTCATCCGGTGGCGTCTGCCTATCTGCTGGCACTGGTTCTGGTCCTGGGGATCATCTCTTACGCCAGAGCCTATGGTAAGCTGGTATTTCGGCCTGAATCCGTGTCGGATCAACGTCCGGATTCCTGATGGAAACTTGCACGGAATTGCAGACTGCTATTTTCTTTCACTTGACACCTGTATAGTGCGCAATAATGATTCTTTATGTCACAGGGCTGATTTACAGTGGATTCATACGCAGGGGTCAGACCTTTGACTGCAGGCTCCATTCCGGTGAATTAAATCGTATGGAAAGGTAGTTAAAAATACAGGGACAATTGATCTATAGCTGACCCTTACGGTAACCGGCCCCGGGCCGGATCAGAAACTTCAGCAAGGAACTTAACATGGCAAAAAAGAAAGTAGAGAAGATCACAGCTCAAAAGCCTGAAAAGAATGAACGAGCTCAGGCAGTAGAAGGAGCCATCCAGCAGATCGAAAAACAATTCGGTAAAGGCTCCATTATGAAACTGGGGGATAACACCGTTCGCTCGGAGATTGGATTCATTCCCACAGGAGCCATGACTCTGGACTTTGCCCTGGGCCTGGGTGGATTTCCCAGAGGCCGTATTGTAGAGATTTACGGCCCGGAATCATCCGGTAAAACGACGCTCTGCCTGTCTGCCGTGGCCAATGCTCAGCGCAACGGCGGTATCGCAGCTTTTGTGGATGCTGAACATGCCCTGGACCCCAGCTTCGCCACTCGCCTGGGAGTAAACATTGACGATTTACTGGTAGCCCAGCCGGACAACGGCGAAGAAGCGCTGGAGATTACCGAGTCTCTGGTTCGATCCAACGCAGTAGATATTATTGTAGTAGATTCCGTGGCTGCCCTGGTACCTCGCTCGGAGCTGGAAGGCAACATGGGAGATGCTCAAATGGGCCTGCATGCAAGATTAATGAGCCAGGCCATGCGAAAGCTTACCGGAACAATTTCCAAATCCAATACTACAATTATTTTCGTGAACCAGATCCGAAACAAGATTGGTGTTATGTTTGGTTCCCCGGAAACTACCACCGGTGGAAATGCTTTGAAGTTCTATGCCTCGGTACGCCTGGATATCCGACGTATCGAAACCCTGAAGAAAGGAGACAGTCCTTTCGGTAACCGAGTTCGGGTAAAAGTAGTTAAGAACAAGGTAGCACCTCCTTTCCGTCAGGCTGAATTCGATATTCTGTTCGACTCCGGTATAAACCGGGAAGGCTGTATTCTGGATCTATCTCTGGAGCACGGCCTCATTGAACGATCCGGCACCTGGTATTCCCACCAGAGCAACCGAATCGGACAGGGCCGCGATAATGCATGTAACTTCCTGAAAGAAAATCCAGATATCATGGAAGAGCTGGATCAATCCCTGCGAAAAATCCTGAAAGAGATGCGCGCCCCGGCAAACTCAAAACAGGAAAAGGAAGAAGAACCACAGATCGATCCGGAGACCGGAGAGATTCTAAATGAGGAAGCCGCTGGATGATTCCTGTTTCCATCTTCGGAGGTGCCGGGCTTACCGGACGCGAACTACTTACCTGGCTCAGACATCATCCCGGGGTCAGGCCAGTATTCGTTACATCGGACCAGCATGCTGGTGCTTCCGTGGAGCAGGTATTTCCGGAGATATCTGAATTTCCGGACCTGAAGTTTTCCAGACATTCCGATCCCTGCCCTCCGGACTCGGTTGCTTTTCTGGCAACTCCGAACAAGACCAGCATGGAACTTGTTCCCGAACTATTGAAGCAGAACCTCAAGGTTATAGATTTGAGCGGCAGCTTTCGCATTCCAGAGAAGCAGCTCTTTGAAAAGTACTATGGAATGGAGCATACAGCCTTTTCCGTCATGAATAGGGCTGTATATGGAATGCCGGAGCTGTTCAGGGAAAAAATCAAGACCGCTCAATTTGTATCCAATCCAGGCTGCTATCCTACGGGCTCTATATTGCCCCTCTTTCTGCTGGGCAATCATCGAAAAGAAATCCGCCAGGTCATTATCGATGCAAAATCCGGAGTCTCCGGTGCCGGTGGTCGAACCGAGGATTCTGGATTCGCTTTTCAGAATGTTTATGAGAATTTTCGTGCGTACAAGGTACTAAAGCATCAGCATACACCTGAAATACAAATCTACTCTCTGGAAGGAATGCCTCGCTTTCGAGGTCCGGAAGAATCCGGTGACGGGCCATACCTGGTGTTTACTCCCCATCTACTGCCAATCTACAGGGGAATACTTTCCAGCATCGTAGTGGAATGGAAGTCCGGACCTCCTGCGGACCTGGAGAAAACTCTTAAGAATGCAGCGTCTTCGGAACCATTTCTGCGGTTTCTGGACAGTCCAGAACAGGTAGAGCTTCGCAGAGTGCAGCATACGAATTTCGTAGATTTCGGCATTCGAACCATGGGAAACGTGACAATCATTGTTTCCGCTATCGATAATCTGGTGAAGGGTGCCGCAGGTCAGGCAATTCAGAACATGAATCTGATGTGTGGTCTGGACGAGACTGCCGGCCTTCTGGCTTGAATTTGAGAATTCCTCGGTCCCGGCGCTGCCTGTAGAGTGGCGGCCAGCTTCCCAGCCTGATAACCCTACATCAGTTCATCGATGAAGTCTTCCAGACTTGTTTCCTTGCCAAAGAGCACGAGTATGTCATTGGATTTGATAATGGTCTTTCCATCCGGTATGCCTATGAACTCCTGCTTCTCAGTGGGCCGCTCCGGATCCTTTGCTCTTCTCACCGTTACAATACTAATGTTGAATCTTTTTTTGAGGTTGGCTCCATTCAGGCTCATCCCGACGAGAGCAGGAGGAGCTTCCACTTCAAACAATCGGTATCCTTCCTCCAGAAACATACTCCGCTTAATGGATGGATGAGCAAACTGCTCGGCCATATTTTCAGCAGCCCTTTCTTCCGGATTAAAGAGCTCTTTAACCCCCAGCATTTCCAGGATTCGCTTATGCAGTCCGGTGCGATATCGCACGATTAACTGACCATTGAAAATTCTGCGAAGTATATCTGCCGTCACTATAAGGGTTTCGAAACTCTGAGCTGCGGAAAGAATCACCGTATCCATCTGCTCCACTCCCTGGGAGCGAAGTGCTTTTTCATCTGTGGAGTTCAGGCAAACCGCATGCGTGCATCGAGTCTTGATGGCCTCTATGGTTGCCAGATCATGATCGATGGCTGTCACCTCATGCCCCTCTTCATGAAGATGCTTTACCAGAGCCTTGCCAAAATCCCCCAGTCCAATTACAGCTATTTTCTTTCTCATCTTCTTTCCATTACTCCTTCAGAATCTTCGCATTGAGTTCTCTGTTTTTTCTTTCGAAAACCGGTTCCAGGCAATCCCTTCCTATCCGACTACAATGTACTCCGTGGGATAGGTATAATTCACAGGTCGTGCCCTGGGCACTACAGAGAGCAAGAATGTCATGGAGCCAACTCGCCCCACAAACATGACCACACATAGCACCGCTTTTCCCCCATCGGTGAGGGATGCAGTGATTCCCCGGGAAAGCCCTACAGTGCCAAAGGCAGATACAACTTCAAAGATAATATCCAGAAATGGTTCCGTTTCCAGAAACAACAGCGCGAAAATCGCGGCAAAGATAGCGAAAAAGGAAAGTAAGACGGTGGAATATGCTCTGGCCACCGTATCTGCAGAGACGGTGCGTCCAAAGACCTCTACCTGTTGCTTTCCACGAATCAAATTCATTATATGCACTGTGGCTACACTTATGGTAGAGGTTTTTATTCCTCCCCCTGTGCTGACCGGGCTGGCTCCAATCCACATGAGTAGAAAGGTAAAGAAGACCGTGGGTAGCGCCAGTGTGGCGGTGGATATCGTTTCAAAACCAGCAGTTCTTGTAGTTATGGAATAGAACAGACTGTGCATCCAGGCTTGCGAACTGTCCATCCCCTTCAGCTGGCCATTTTGCTCCATTACAAAGAATGCAATGGTTCCTGCAGATAGAAGGATTCCGGTAGCGATGAGCACCAATCGCGTACTTACACTTAGCCGAAAATGCACACTGGCCGGGTGGATAATTCGAAGGAACAGAGCCCGAAGCACGGGAAACCCCAGTCCACCCAGAACAATCAATACCATGAAGGTTCCGATGGAATAGCCCTGCCAACCCGAAAGTGTGGCCAGACTGTCGTTATAAAGGGAAAAACCTGCATTACAGAAAGCCGAAATACTGTGAAAGATGGAATGGAACAATCGATTCTCGAAATTTCCCAGAAACCCCTCCGGCAAAGAATGATAGAGAGAGAGGGCCCCTGCCCCTTCGATTGTAAATGTAAAGATGGCTACCGAGCGTACAATCTTTCGCACCTCCCCCAGACTGTCTTCGCTGAGCAAATCTCGCATAAGCAGTTGCTCTGAAATACTATGTCCTCCAGCCAGAAAGAGAGAAAAGAATGATGTAAGCGTCATAAGCCCCAGGCCACCAATCTGAATCAATACCAGAATGACAACCTGACCTGCGAAGGTGAAATCCGTGGCAATATTTACTGGTGACAGTCCGGTAACGCAGGTAGCACTTACTGCGATAAAAAGTCTATCGATGATAGAAACATAAGATGCTGTAAATCGGGGCAGCGAAAGCAGAGCAAATCCACAAAGAATGACAAATATAAAACTACCGACGAAAATCATGGCCGGATTGACGCGAAGGAAGCGAAGGGCCTGAACGCGGCGCACCAGATGAATGAGGTTGTTAAGGACAAAAATTCCCTGACTAATGGCCAGAAACAGGAGCACTGCCGTGGTAGACGTAAAACCTCTGGCATCCAGATAGGAAATGAGCGGATCCCGAAAAAGCCATTGAAATACCACCAGGCCGGCCAGTCCTATCTCCAGTTTGTGCTGGGCCAGGTGCTCGCGTACTGTGGGACGAGCGAAGAACAGACTGATCACCTCATAGGCCACCAGCACCACCAGGATGGTTTCCGTGGCCACGGTGGCCAGGTGCCTGTGTTCCTGATCAATTCCAAAGCCAATTTCCATTATCAGGATGGCTCCGGATCCCAGGCCGGCCATAAAGAAAACGAATCTAGAAACGGGATGAAGATGATGGTGATAGAGACTTCGAGATGTGTAATAGAGCCTTCGGAGGGCCGATAGAGAGCGAGACAGATCGCGGCGCAACCGAAAAATCTTCATATCACCAGAGAGTAACACCCTGCATCAGGTGTCATCTTTTCTCTTGCCATTCGGTGTCCGGGGATGCACCTTGTCAGGGATGTTGAAAGAAGGCTTTATGAGCATCAAGATTCTGGCCTCCTACCGCCAGCTGCTCAAGACCTTTCGAGAAAGAGTCCCGGAAGGAGATGAAGACGTTGTCCGTCGAGCCTTCCAGTTTTCCTATCGAGCCCACCGGGACCAGAAAAGGCTATCCGGGGAGCCCTACATTATTCATCCCATTGCCGTCGCTCAAACCCTGGCGGAGCTGGGACTGGATACTCCCACCGTTGCAGCCGGACTCTTGCACGATGTAGTAGAAGATACTCAATTTGGAGAGGACTTCATAAAACGGGAGTTTGGAGAAGAGATCCAGAACCTGGTAAAGGCTGTTACCAAAATCTCCCTGGTAAAGAAAGACACCGTCCAGCCTCCAGCTGAAGGCAGTCTTCGCACACTGAAAGAAAAGGAAGCCGCCGAAAACATTCGGCTAATGCTCCTGGCAACAGCCCGGGATGTTCGAGTCATACTGATTAAACTGGCAGATAAGTTGCACAATATGCGAACTCTGCAATTCCAGAAACCGGAAAAAGTGGAAAGGATTGCAGGGGAAACCCTGAACATCTACGCCCCCATCGCCGGACGACTGGGCATGTTTGGCATTAAATCCGAACTTGAAGATCTGGCCTTTGCCAGCCTGGACCGTACAACCTACAAAGAGATCGTAGTGGGTCTCAAGCAAAGCAGAAGCGAACGCGAAGAATTCATAAAAAAACTCAGAAAGATTTTGCAGCAACGACTGGCCGATATCAATATAACAGCCAGGGTCGAGGGTCGAGCCAAGCATATCTATTCCATCTATCAAAAAATGACCCGGGACAATCGGGATCTGACCCGGGTATATGATCTTCGAGGAGTGCGCATCATTGTAGATGAAGTCAGGGATTGCTACGGTGCCCTGGGAATTGTTCATACGCTCTGGCCACCCATTCCGGGACGATTTAAAGACTACATTGCTATGCCCAAAATCAATGGCTATCAGAGTCTGCACACTACTGTCGTGGGTCCTGATGGAAGACCCCTGGAAGTGCAGATCCGGACCCGGGACATGGACGAAAGGGCCGTGTTTGGTATCGCGGCTCACTGGCTTTATAAAACCGGAAGCACACGGGAAGAAAGAAGAAATGAAAAGCTAAAATGGCTAGCCCATCTGTCCAGGTTGACCCAGGAGTTCCATGGCGATACCAGCGAGTTTATTGAAGATCTAAGGCATGAACTCAATCCGCATGAGGTCTTTGTATTTACTCCCAAAGGCGAAATTCTTAACCTTCCTGTTGGGGCCACTGTACTGGATTTCGCATTCAGGATTCATACGGACATTGGCCTTCGCTGCAGGGGAGCAATAGTAAACGATCGCATGGTTCCTCTTCGCACCGAGCTAAAAAGCGGCGACCGTGTAGAGATTCTTACCAATGCGCAGCCAAATCCGTCGCCGGTATGGTTACGTTATGTTAATTCTCCCAGAGCTCGCCAGAAGCTACGCGGCTACTTTCGCAAGCAGGAAGAGGAAGAGCCGGATTTTCACGAAGACCGGCCGGGTCCAGAAAAGCAGCACGAAAAGCAGCCCATTAAAATTCGCCGGAGAAAATCGGCGGATCCCAAAAAGGTGCCCATCGAAGTAGCCGGTGCCACAGACATTCCCGTGCGCTATGCAGGTTGCTGCTCACCGGTGCCCGGAGACAGAATTATTGGGTTTGTTACCCGGGGGCGGGGCGTTACCGTTCATCGCGCAGACTGTCCTCATATTCCATCAGAAGAATCGGAGAGGGATCGATTGATCTCTGTGCGATGGGAAGGGCTTACAGAAACGTATCCGGTTCAGATAGAAATTGATGCGGAGGACCGCCAGGGATTGTATCTGGATCTGGTAGGTGCCATCGCCAGAACTCAGACCAATATTCTAAAAGCCCAGGCAGACATTCCGCGAAATCACCGAGGTACCATGAAAGCTACATTCTTGCTGGAAGTGGAACACGTAGACCAGCTAAATGATATTCGAGAGACCTTGATGGCAATACCCGGGGTTCATGAAGTTCGGCGCGTTCTGGGTCCAGGAGTGGGGCCAGAAAAGGTCTCAGGAAACGGCAAGCTGGACACCGCGGCAATCCCTGCTAATACCATCCCGGATGCGGCCGCGGCAAACGGTAGAATTGCCAGGCCAAAGAAAAAACAGAAATCCGGTCCATCTTGATGCTATCTGGCATTGTTTCTACAGGTAATCTATTTTCCCGAACCCATGCATTGTATGCACAAACAATCCCATAGGGCGCTTCAATAAAATCATTCCATCAGCGTTCCGGAATCGATGTTAAACGTTAAGCGTTAAGAGCTAAGCGTTAAGCGTTGAACGTTAAGCATTTAGCCTCAAGCGTTGAGCGTTGAGCGTTCGAAACTCAGGGAATGCAAGGGACGGTGCCCGTGCTGCATCTAAATACTGGCAAGTCTAACCTGGTCTTCGTACAGACTAAAGCGAGCGCCAGGAAGAGATCGGCGTTCCACTCTGTACTTTCGCACTCCTACTCCAAAGGATATCTCTACGCCGGGAAAAACCTGCTCTCGAACTTCCACCTCTGCACCTTCCACAGGGTTGATGCTGGCAATAAGCCGCTCCCGTTGCAGCTCCAGGTTTTCCAGAAGCTTCTCCAGTTTCTGTTGCACCAGACGGAGTCTTTTTTCCGTTTCTTCATCCTCGGCAGTAGATTTTCCTCGTTTGCGGCTTTCCTCTATTTGCTGGATATGGAGTAACACACGATGATAGGTCTTTTTTTGATCCTCATACTGGGCATCCATTTCCCGTAGTTTTTGAAAGGTGTCCGGATCAACACCCACGGTAATGCGAGTAGCTGTTTCCATCTTTGTTCCCAGCTTTCTGGCTTTCACCCTCTGACCCGCCAATACGTCTCCGCCGATAATTTCGCCTCTTCCTTCCTCCACGATGATTTCCTGGCCTGCTGTAAGCCTGGAATGCATACTCACTTCCTGAATATATATGCCATGCCCCGCCAGAAGTGAGCTTTTTTGCGCGAAACGCGCAAAGATGCTTCCCGCAGCTTCGATGTATCCACTGTTTCGAGTGACAGCTCCGCCAGAGAGGATGATGTCCCCCTCTGCTTTTAGAAATACATTGCTTACGGTTTTTTCAATAATGATGTCACCACGAGCATTTACCTGGAAACCATCGAATACAGTATTTCGCACTACCACGGTACCGGGAAAATCAATGTGCCCTGTGGAATAGTCCACATTGTCCAGCTCCAGTATTTCCTCAATATCCAATCGCGGGAATCTGGTCTGAAAGTTCGAAACCCGCGCATGTCCATCGATCCGCGAATAGTATTCGTTTCCCCGGGATTCAACGTTCTGGCCGGGCTCAAGTACAATGGAAGATCCATCTGTGGCAGGAAGAGTTCGACCGGTAACCGTATAGCCAGCCTCTCCTGGTTCCCCCGGTAATACTCGGGCCAGTAGGTCGCCGGCCTGACAGGTCTGAACAACATTCAGATTTCGAAAGTCTACTGGATCATCCTCTCGCTGACCGGCCTCTCGCACAGGCACAGCCCTGGGATTGGGGTCGATCTGCCATTCCACGCTTGCATCACGGGCCGCCGTGGGGGCTTTCATGGAGGCGATTCTGTAGGCTTTTTTCTGAAAGCCTTTGTTTGCAAGTTCCGGCAAGCTTCTATTGACAATCGCCTGTAACAACTCTTCATCGATGCCTGCCACGACGCCACGAGAGGCCAGTAAGCTCAGTATTTCTTCTCTTGTAGGCCAGCTACCTCCATGACGGGGAGCAATCACTGTCATCATCGCCTGGCTTTCATCTTCTGCAACTTCCAGCTCCAGCCTGGCATCTTCGCTGGCCAGTTCTTCCCAGGCTGCAATATCGTAGGCTTCGCCGGATGCGCCAGCAATGGCTTCATCAAGGGCAGCAGCATCGTAATCGGAAATTCCAAAAAGTCCCAGTCGTGCCTGCACGTCAATTTTCCTGACCGATTTACCCTTCTTACCTGCCGGGAAGACTTTCAGTATCGCACGGCCTCCTTCGTTTTCTAGAAGAAAGTGGCCGTTCTCGTTGTCCTCGATGGATTTCAGAAAATCTTGATGCGATTCCATAATCAGTTCATTCTCTGGCGATGAGACCAGGATCTATTTCTGGGCTACCTTCAAAAAATCCAGGAAATAATCTGGATAGGTTTTTCGAACACAGCCGGGATCCTCTATTTCAATACTGACTCCAGCGCTTACCAGAGAAAAGGCCATAGCCATGCGATGATCCAGGTATGTTTGAAATCTGGCTGATTTCATTCTGGAAGGTGGCTGAATAATTAGATAATCCGAGCCCTCCTCGACGCTGGCGCCGGTCCGTTCAAGCTCTGTTTTCAGCCCATGGATGCGTTCGGATTCCTTTACTCGAAGATTTGCAACATTGCGAATGCTACTTTTCCCATCGGCAAAAAGGTTCAATGTAGCGAGGGTCATGGCTGCATCTGGCATGGCATTCATGTCCAGATCCAGAGCTTTTAATTCGGAACCTCCACTACACTCGAGGTATTTGTCTCCCATTTTGACCATGGCACCCATGCTTTCCAGGATTCGGAAAAATCCCTGATCTCCTTGAATGGAGGAGCGGCCCAGACCGTTCACCCTTACCGGCCCCTGGCCTGGTAATGCGCCCGCTGCCAGAAAATATGTGGCGGCGGATGCGTCCCCTTCTATCTCATACTGCTCTGGAGCCAGGTATCTTTGATTCCCGGGAATAATGAATTCCTGGTAATCCTTTCGCAGGACCTGAACGCCAAAGTCTTTCATCATGGTAATAGTAAGATCGATGTAAGGCTTGCTAACTGGATCGTCCTCAAGTCTAAGTACGAATTCTTTTTCCGAAAGCGGAGCGGCCATCAACATTGCAGATACGAACTGACTGGAGGTCCTGCCCTGGATGGTGGCCTCCTGGGATTTCCAGCCATCGCTGCTAACTCTTACCGGAGGGCATCCGCCTTCGCTGGCTTCTATTTCCACTCCCAGACTTTGAAGAGATTTGGCGAGGTCACCGATAGGCCTGCGATTCATCTGCTCATTGCCGTAAATCAGATAGGAGCCTTTCAGAGCCGAAAGCACAGCCAGCAATGGTCGCATGGCCGTACCTGCATTTTCGACATAGAATTCTCCGCTGGATGCAGACAGTCTATGGTGATCGGCCTGGATTCTTACTCCCTGCTCTTCTGCCACAACGGAAACGCCCAGGGCAGGCAGAATGTTACGCAGTACGTTCACATCGTCCGAATCCGGAAGTCGTTTCAGAATACAGCTACGATCTGGATTGGTGCCCAGGGCGGCCAGAAGCAGAGCTCGATTTGCAATGGATTTGGATCCGGGTAGCTCCACGGTTCCACTGAATCCGCCAATTCGGGGAATCTGGAGTACATCCCAGGAGTCCACGTAGGCCGAGAAAAACCCATTGCTTGCCTCTGCCATCCGCTCGGCAAAGGATGGCTCTACAGATGGGGACCGGGCAGACATATCCTTCAATGATTGCTCTGGCATAACTGACAACCACTTTGAGAGATACCATGAAAGCAAATGCAGGCCAGTTAAGGGATAAGAGGAAGAGTTCGGATCATAAAACCCTGGAGGAAGGTTCGGATCTTCTTCTGGATTTTTTCAAACTGGCATCCATGCAGAGTGCTGCTGAATCAGGAATTGTGCCTGCTGTTGTTCAGAATGCAGAAACCGGTGAAGTGCTGATTCTGGCCTATGTAAACGAAGAAGCATTGAATCAAAGTCTTGAAAAGCAGATCGCAGTATTTTACAGTACATCACGAAAAGAACTGTGGATCAAGGGAGCCACATCCGGTGATTACCTGGACCTGGTGGAGATTCGCATCAACTGCGAGCAAAACTCATTGCTCTATCTTGTGAAACCAAGAGCAGGCGGGGTCTGCCACACCAGAGACAGTGAGGGCCATACCCGCAAATCCTGCTATTATCGCAAGCTGACCGAAACAGGCCTCAGTCCTGTAACCAGCGGGCCGCTTCCATGGCATGATAACTCAAAATAATGTTGGCCCCTGCTCGCTTCATCCCAATCAAGGCTTCCATTACCACGCTGCGATAATCCAGCCATCCGGCACTGGCAGCCGCTTTCAACATCGCGTATTCTCCCGAAACATTGTATACAGCCACCGGAAGCTCGCTCACTTCTGCAAGGGCTCGCACAACATCAAGATATGGCAGACCTGGCTTAACCATCACCATATCCGCACCTTCCTGTAGATCCAGATCGTATTCGCGTAATGCTTCGCGTACGTTGGCAGGATCCATCTGATACGTTTTCTTATCTCCGGATTTTGGAGCGCTCTGCAAAGCGTCGCGAAAGGGCCCGTAGAAAGCCGATGCATACTTTGCACAATAAGACAGGATACCGGTACCGGTAAAGCCCTCTGAATCAAGAGCGTTTCGAATATGACCTACTCGACCGTCCATCATATCGCTGGGTGCAACAAAATCGGCGCCGGCTCGAGCCTGAGCCACGGCCATGTTACCCAGGATGTCCAGTGATTCATCGTTCAGTATTTCTCCTTCCGGAGATACGATTCCATCATGACCGTCGCTGGAATAAGGATCCAGAGCTACATCGGAAAAAATTACCAGCTCCGGAAATCTATCTTTGATGAGGCGAAGAGCCCGTAAATACAATCCATCTGGATTGGTGGACTCGCTGCCCCGGGAATCCTTTAGAGACTCGTGGATGGCTGGAAATGGAGCCACCGCTCGTATGCCCAGGCTTCTGGCTTCGTCCAGGAAGGGAGGAAGGTCCTCCAGGCCATGCCGATAAACTCCGGGCATGGAAGGAATTTCTTCCCGGCCCGGGCCCTCCATAATGAATACTGGAAGAATAAAATCCTCCACCCGTAGATGGTTCTCCCTTACCAGATCTCGGAGATAGGGCCCTTTACGATTTCGGCGGGTTCGAATGAGCATAGGTCCAGGTTGCAATCCGGGGCCAGAAAATCGAGTGTAATCTGATGGGACTTTGAGGTTTCATAAACTGACAGAACGCAGTGACACAGATCAGAGCCAGGATGTCCAGAGCTACAGAGCCCCATCAGGCATTTACAGTGCTTAACTTAAATTGCTTAAAGACCCGGTCTGGTTTCTATCGCGGCATTAGATTGTTGTTGCGATCGATCTGCTCGATGAGATGGTCGAAGTTCTGTGCCTTGCTTGCGCGAAACTGCTCCAACATCTGCACTCTGGATTGTTCGAATTCATCCATCATGTTTTTCTCTACGCCGATGGTCTTGTTGGGGCCCATTTCGGCCATGGCCTTCTCACCGGCCTTTACGAAAAGATTGGCCGCTCCCGGTCCCTGAACTTCAACCTCGCCCTCTCCTACAAGAACCCTGGTGGATTGAGAATCCGCCTCTACAATGAAGGTAGTCCCTCGAACCAGGGCTACAGCCGTGGGTCCCTGAACGCGAATATCATATTTTTGCTCTCCCTTTTTCTGGGCATCCACTCCCAGTTTGCCGGAAAGAATGTTTACGAAGAAGTTCAACCGGGAAGGAGAATGATCGATGGTCTTGACCTCCACCTGGCTATTCTCCTGCACCGCAATAAAGGCCCCCTCGGAAAACTGAATTATGACACGGGAATTCTTCCCAGTGATTACAACGTCTTTTTCTTCGATGATTTCGCGAACTCGGATCTTTCGAGTCTTATTCTCTCGCATGATCTCTGCATTTCCCACGCGAAAGGTTACCAGACCAATGCGACGGGCCGGCTCCTTCTCTGCCTCCAGCATATGGAGGGGACTTAGAAGCAGTGGCAACAGGGCCGTAAGCGATATTAGAACAATTCTCTTCATGTTTGATCCTCATTTCCGGGCGGGCTAAACTTTTACCCGGCAGCCCGGATACGCAATTCTGCTTCCATTGGACGGCGAGAACTACACTTTGCATTAGATGGAATCTCTCTGCACTATGGTTCAAGAAAAGCCGTTTTTAATGCCAGATTTTAGGGGCCCGGGATAATTTTCCTGATATGACCTCATTTTAATTCCCGGGCCAGATCTTCATATTCGGTGAGGCATTCTGGATTGCTCAGCGCTTCCCGGTTCCGCACGGGTTTTCCATCCACGATTTCTCTAACTGCAATTTCCACCTTCTTCATATTTCGGGTATAGGGAATGGCGCTTACAGAAAGAACTACGGAAGGAACATGTCGGGGAGATGCCTCCCGCTTCAAGGTCTTGCGAATCGTATCGATTTCCTCCGGCTTCAGGGCCCGGCCAGGCTCGCTCTTTAGTTTTACAAAAAGAACCACCCGAACGTCTCCTTCGTGATTCTGACCGATTACAACACTGTCTTCAACAAATTCCAGAGACTCAACAATGCGATAGATATCAGCGGTGCCGATGCGAACTCCTCCGGGATTCAATGTTGCATCCGATCTGCCCAGAAACAGGAACCCACCGGATTCGGTACGCTGAGCAAAATCACCATGGGTCCAGACGTTGGGCCAGACATCAAAGTAAGCCGAATGGTAACGCTGTCCGTCCGTATCGTTCCAGAAATACAGTGGCATGCTGGGAAAGGGTTCCGTGCAAGTTAGCTCCCCCTGCGCTCCCGTTACATCCTGGCCATTTTCGTCTTTGATCTCCACTTTCATTCCCAGGCCTGCTGCCTGAATTTCCCCTCTACGTACTGGCATCAGAGGATTTCCCAGAGCAAAACAGCCGTTGAGGTCTGTTCCGCCAGAAATGGAGGCCAGCTGAACATTCTTTTTTATGGAGCGATATACGTAATCGAACTGTTCCGGAAGCAAAGGAGAGCCTGTAGAAAGCATGGTTCGCACAGTACCCAGATCGTGCTGATGCAAGACATCGTAGCCTGCCTGCTCCACAGCTGCGAAGTATCTGGCACTGGTGCCGAACACATTCACTTTCTCTTGATCTGAAAGACGAAACAGCGCCCCCGGATCCGGATGAAACGGATTTCCATCGAACAATACCACACAGGCACCGGTAGCCAGAGCGCTTACCAGCCAGTTCCACATCATCCAGCCGCAGGTAGTAAAGTAGAAGGTTGTTTCTTCCGGTCGAAGATCGCAATGCAAAACATGCTCTTTCAGATGATTCAGAAGAACGCCATGTCCCTGCACCATACATTTGGGCAATCCTGTGGTGCCAGAAGAATACATAATGTAAACTGGGTCCATAAATGACCGGGGAACGAATTCTATATCTCCGGGCTGCTCCAGGAAGTCTTTCAGGGAAATGGCGCCTGGAATGCCCGCCAGATCTGCCGGATCGGAAGAGCCAGGAACAATAACGATTCGCTCCAGGGCAATGGACTCTGCAATATGCTTTACCTTGTCCAGAATCGAAATCCACTTTCCTTTAAAGAAATAGCCATCGCAGGTAAACAATACTCGCGGCTTGATCTGTCCAAATCGATCCAGCACTGCCTGGGCGCCAAAGTCCGGCGATGCGCTGGAGAAGACCCCTCCAAGGGACGTGGCCCCCAACATGGCCAGCACTGTATGGGCCCGGTTGGGCAAGTATGCGGCCACTCGATCCCCTGGCTGCAGGCCCATATTTTTTAACGCACGATGATAGCGCGAAGCCTCATCAAATAGTTGAGAGTGACTGAAGCGAATCTCCTGACCCACTTCATCCAGGGAAACAAGAGCCGGCCTTTCGTCCCGGTGTTTCAACAGGTTCTGGGCGAAATTTAACGTAGAGCCAGAAAACCACTGAGTATCCTGGATCTTTTCTCCGCGAATTAGAATGTTGTCCGGGTTCCGATTGAACTCAAGATTAACGAATTCCGCGGTCTCCTTCCAGAAGTCCTCCAGATTGTTTATAGACCAGCGATGAATACTGGCATAATCCAGCGGGTCTATATCTACTTTGTATCTTTTGCGTATGCCTTCTGCGAAAGCATACAATTGACTCTTCTCCGGATGATCGGGAGACCAGAGGATTGAATTCATTTGCTCAGCTTCACAGCAAGGTGGTCCATCATGCAAGTAGATTCCCGATACGAACGGTCGCAATGCCTGGGGATTTACAGCGCCAGACAAATCAGATCATTGGGCAGCCACGAAGCATTGTGGAACCAGGCGGCCGGAGCGACATCCTGGAAAAAGCCAGAAAGGCTTATGAATTAGAGAAGATTGGGAGCAGAATGAATCTAGTCAGCCGGAATCAGAACATCAAAGAAGGGAGCCGCGGGGTTGCCCGCCAGGTCCTTTACCTGGATTGAAAGATAGGAGCCATGTTCTGCCAGCCATTTTTCCGGAACTCGAACCCTCAGAAGAGATCTGTCGCCGGCCCACTCGTATCTCAACGGTACACCATCCAGAAAGACAGCGGTGGTTTCTCGATCGATCCAGGACTCTTTATCGTAGATGTCGTATTGAAGTAATCGGACCGGGTTCTTTTTATCGGATTCGGAAACCAGATCATCTTCCGGACGCTGCCAGGCAAAAGATGGATAGATCACCGGGGCTCCGGCATCCCGGAAAACTGCGAAGATGCCTCCTCGTTTCAGTCGCAGTCGATAGAGAGCTCTGGTTTCAGTTTCTTGATATGGCTTTCCAACCCAGTCCCACTTTCCGCTGGAAGGATTCCAGAGGTATAGTTCTTCATCCGGATACCTCTTTTCGATCTGACCTGAAATATACATATAACCGGAAAGCACAAGATCCCGGGCATCGAACACAAAGGCGCGAATCTCGCCTGAACTGGCCAATCCCTCCCCGGCGGGCGGAATGGCACGAATCCATTTCTTATCCAGAATTCGAGCTCTGGCCTGGCCTCGTTGAGTGCCGCCTGGAATTTGAATCGTAAGATTGAGACCTTCGCCATTATGCGAAAAGCTTGCTCCTGCATAGGGACTGAGATTGCGAAAGGGAATACTGGCCTCTTTCAATAGAGGATCCTCTTCTTCCGTGCTTGCAGCTTCTTCCGGTGGATGTTCCGGCTTTTCCGTAATCAAGTCAGCCCTGGAGGCATCCCCTATGCGAAAAAGAAGCCTGGCCTTATTTCCGGAACTGTCCAGAACCTCAACGAGATACAGTCCGGAATCCAGCTCCTTTCGATTTCGCTTGAGAGTATCATAGAGATAGTATACGTATTCATCACCTATCGCTGTTTTCTCTGGATCATAATAACGATCCGCAGTGCGAAGCTCCGATGAGGCAATACCGTTCAACTCCATCCTGTATTCTGGTGTTCCCTGGATTTCTTCAGGGAGCGATTGTATTAGTGCGGTATCTATCTTTTTATCATCCAGAGCATAGAATCGGATTCCATGAATACCGTTCCGATTCAAAGCAGCCATGGTATCGTAAGTCCCAATTCGATACTCTGCTGAAGGAAGCGCTGTTGCACTGGCCAGGGTATAATAATCTATAGTGTGACCTTCTTCAGTATATTTTCGATCCACCCTTTTCAGTGGATAGGCCCTGGTCCGGGTATGCAATCTCAGTAGTGTGGGAGCTGTAAAATCTTGAATCGCTCGATCGGGATCCTCCAGAGGACTGCGAAAGTACCCCCCGGAGCCAACTTCGAAATGTAAATGGGGCGCCCCGGATCCGCTTTCGCCGCTGCGGCCAATAACGTCGCCCCTCTTGAAAGAAAAGTATCCTGGCAGATTGACCGAAGCCCGATTTGT
The DNA here is from genome assembly GCA_002729885.1 of Spirochaetaceae bacterium. GTDB lineage: Bacteria > Spirochaetota > Leptospiria > Leptospirales > Leptonemataceae > UBA3465. Next base: position 29,284 of record PBUB01000008.1, on the reverse strand, counting down.
AGGATGCATTAAGAACAATGCAAGTCGCAAATATTCCAGACCTGCATGGCGGCCCATGAAGTCATACATATGTCCATAGGTAAAATGCCTACCATCTGCGGAAGCCAGCACCAGCCCGTTGCCGTAGCCTACCTCGGAAGTGTACAGGCGGGCCACTGTCATATCCTCCACAGCTTTTATGGGAACACCGTTTCGATTGAAGGTTTTATAATCCAGGCCGTGGTGGAAACGGCCACCGGATCTGTATTCCCCGAAGCTTCCCGAGATATGGGGAAATTCAATGGGATGGTTGGATCCCACCAGATGATCCTGCCGGGCTTTTCGCACTTCTGGAGGCAGATCCGGTTTGCATGCCAGAAGCAAAAAGAGACCGGATAGAAAAATCCGGCCGGACCATCGAACTATTTCAGTTCGAAACTTTGAAGAAAGATACCATTTCATCCAGGTGCCTGTGATAGCGAGTGTCTGGATTCAATGGGTCCAGAACCCACTTTCCATCGGCCACCAGCATGTACAGGTAATCTCCGGGACGCAAGTGCAATCTCAATCGAAACACTCCATCCTCTCCCTTTTGAAAGAAATGGGTCTCTGGATTCCAGTGATTGAATTCCCCTACCAGCGAAAGGTTTTCTATACTGTCTTGAAAGGTTCTCTGCTCCAGGATTCTACTGTGAACTGCGAACTCCACCAGCCGCTCCCGGCCGGCCTCCTTTTCTTTAAGGACTCGCACAGTGGCCAGTTCATCCGGATACTCCCGCTCAAGAAAGAATGTGGAGATATAGCCGCCCATCCCATCATCCTTTCGATTGGGATGAGTGGGATCATGCTGCCAGATTCCATCTACACGAAATCGATATTCATAGCTTCGAATTCTTTTTCCCTGCTCCAGTTCACGGACCGGAATAACAAGATAGAAAACTCCCTGGGGATTACGCTTCATGGGTACCGGTTTCCAGTTGCTAAAGTCCCCTGCCAGATGGACGTCCCGAGCACGATAATCCTGGTAGGTAAATAGAATTCCGGTTCTGCTTGGATTGGAGCTTACTGCATATTGCTCCCAGTCCAGAAGATGAATATAGCGCGGCGACACGGCCTGCTTCAGCTTTTTTAGATGGAATGTTGTATAGGTCTTGATCTGTTCTACATCTGCGGTTTCCAGCCCGGACTGTTCGGAGTTATAGGATACAATTCCATCGGGCTCGGCCCAGAGACCGGCCAGAGTAATCATGGAAAAAAGAAAAATGAACTGTACAACATTTCTGGGCTTTAGCATATGAGATTGTGTCCTTTCAAAGTGAGGCGTTCCAAACATGAGATCCAGGGCCCCTACCGGGGTTATCGAGAAGTCTCATTTTTTCACGAGCGCCACTGCTCTATAATGTCGATAATTCTACTGGAATCGCTGAAGTAATTCTTCCTTTAACATGGCAGACACAGAAACAGGAGACAGCCGAAACGAGCAGATCGAGGAGCTACTGGGGGACCTGGACCGGGATCTCACAGAAGTAATATCTCCCCTGGAAGATCAGTTCAAAGATGATCTGATGGAAATCCGGGGCGAGGATCCGGATCTGCAGTCCATTGAAGACGGCATGAATGCCGGAGATGATCCGGAAGGGTCCGGTGCGGACCTGGAGGATTCCTTTTCCGACGATTCGGAAGGGGCCGATTCCGAGGCAGATCCTTTTTCAGGTATGGACCTTGGAGGCGAAGAATCCCCGGGCGGAACGGATGAGCTTTCCGATGCCCTGAGCGGCCTGGATTTTGGCGGAGACCAGCCTGCCCAGGAAAGCGAAGGGGATGCAGGTTTTTCTGACCTGGATGACCTCATGGGCGGTATGGGCGATGAGGATACAGGATTTCCCACCGAAGAAGCAGAGTCCCAGCCAGATGAAATGGATCTGGGAGATCTGGGTCTGGACGATTCAGGCGGTGATTCCGAGCCAGCTTTCGAAGATCTGACAGAACCCCTGGAAGCAGATCAAGCCGAAGACACCGGTTCAGATGATCCGTTCGCCGACCTGGGCGACTTTGGTTCAGAGCCCACCCCTACAGAAGATACCGACGCAGATCCATTTGCAGACCTGGGAAGCGGTGATCCATTTGCTGATGCTGGGACCGGAGATGCTGGAGCAGAAGACTTCGGAGCAGACCTGGGCGGGGCCGAGGATTTTGGCGCCGACCTGGGTGGTGGAGACGATCTGGGCGGAGGCGCTGATTTTGGCGCCGACCTCGGTGGTGGAGACGATCTGGGCGGAGGCGCTGATTTTGGCGCCGATCTGGGCAGCACGGAGGATTTCGGCGCTGACCTGGGTGGCGGAGATGATCTGAGCGGAGGTACTGACTTTGGCGCCGATCTAGGTGGCAGCGATGACTTCGGCGCCGACCTGGGTGGAGGCGACGACTTTGGAGCCGATCTGTCCGGCGGCTCGGACCTGGACAGCGGTGGCACTGAAGATCTGGGCGGCACCTCCGATCAGGATTTTGGAATGGATCTGGGCACCATGGATGACATGGGCCTGGACAGCTCCGCCGAGGGAGAAACTGAGGCCAGCGCTACTCCGGCAGGACAGGAAGATCTGGGAGGCCTGGAGGATCTGGGCAGTTTCTCCAGCGGTGATCTGGAGGACATGGCCAGCCAGGCACAAATGTCCCAGGGCATTGGTGAGGAATTCACCGACGAAGAGCTGGCCACCATTCGCACGGAAATCGTAGATTTTCCCCAGGAACTGCGAAAAGCCATAATCGATGCAGTAGTTAACGAGAAATTATCCCATCCAGATCAGCGAATGCTGATGAACATGATTGTGGATCAAGCAGATCCAGATCAGATCGCCGATTTCCTGGAACCCAGGATGGGCTTTCGCGCGGATACATCCCCGCCGGATGTACGCAAAGACGGCGTACCTATTATTTATGCAGATGAGTTTTCGCCGGAAGCTCTGGGCCGCAAAAGGCGAAGGGCCAAAATGATGCTTCTGGGCCTGAGTGGGGTAGTACTGGGTCTGCTGGGCGTATTTGGCGGATTGTTGCTCTATCGAAATCTATCCATCCAGGGAATGTATGAGTCCGGTCTGGAAAAACTTCAGGAGGCTCGCCAGGCAGCTCCCGACAGAAAAACAGAACTGGCCAGAGAAGCGGAAAGCTATTTCCAGAGAGCGCTGGAATCGGATGACGGGGTCTATAACGTAGAGTATCTAAACCGGTATGGAATCGCCTATCTCAAAGCCGGATTTTATGATGAGGCTTTTTACAAACTCTTCGGTAAGATTGAGCCCGAATATCAATGGAATGATCCTTCCTTTCGCGCACCTCTTATCAACGTTGCTGAAAACTCTCGCTGGTATGGCCCCTCCGAACGAAAGGAAGGGTATCAAACCACTTTCGTAGACAAAGACAAACTACCGCGCAAAGTGCAGATCCCCGGAGCCTACATAGTATCCAGGCTCAGGGACCGGGAAATGGATCGGGAAAACCTTATGGCCCTGGGCCGGTTCCATTCCCACAATTCCAGACGTTTCCTTTCAACAGAAGAAGGGCAGAAATACAAGAATGATCAGCTGGGCATCGATTACTATCGATTGATCACTACCCTTCTCAATCAGCCCAACGATCCGGAAGCTCTGGCCGGCATTGGAAAAATCCATTACAATCGCGAAGAGTTCGGGGCGGCCGCACGAAAATACAATGAAATCCTGGAAACCCATCCGGCAGAAGTAGAAGGCCATGCTGGCTTGATCAACACTTACATTGAACTGTGGAAAAGAGATGGGGATCCCAGATTCGTCATCGCAAGGCACAGAGAAGCCCGGCGACTGGGACTGGAAGAAGAATTACCTATCTATGTTGTAACCAAGCTGGCCGGCTTCTATATAGATCTGGATCCCACAGATCTACGTATTAAATACCAGGTGGATCCGGTGGATGCTGTTTCCGGACATGATCTGGATCAGAATGTAGTCCATCTATTGAAGATCGTCTTTGATAAAGAAGAGAAGAGAGACGAAGAGACCATCAAGGGATCTGAATATGGCGAGGGCTTCTATCAACGAGGTCGCTACCTACTTTCCAGAGGGGAAAGCGCCCGAGCCATGCGACAGTTTGAAAATGCAGTTCGCACAGATCCCTGGCATTACCCTGCCCTGACCGAGATGGGCGAGTACTACCAATCCGTGCTGGATTTTTCCCGGGCGGAGCAGTATTACAGGGCCGCTCTGCAAACCTACGAATCCCACAAAGAAGACTACGGAAATCGTCCGGAAGACGAAACCCTGATGGATGGGGACATCGGAAAAATCTACTTTAACATTGGTTCCCTGCTCTATTTGCAAAATGCAGGCGGTAGCGATCCTACTCTAATGCCGCGATCAAGAATCTATCCTTTCCGTGCAGAAAGAGCGGAGACCGAAGAAACCGCCAATCGAAGATCCCAGTTGCTGCAAGCGGCCGAGTATTTCGATACAGCCCTGGAAAAGGATCTCAAGGATTCCGATGCCATCGCAAGAGCCCATTATAGAAAAGGCTGGATTCGCTACATGGGATCGGATTTTGAATCGGCCCTGAATGAATGGAACAAACTGGACAGTAGCTATGATGCCGTTCATGAAGATCGATCTGTATTGATGGGTCGAGCCAATGCAGCTTATCATGAAGATCAATTGAGCTACAGTCTTGGCAATTATCTAAAACTCAAGGATGAGCTGGAAACAGAATCCATTCGCATATCCAGTCCAGATGCACAGAACCGATCCCACCGACTGGTATATGAGCAGTTGACTCAGGTATATAACAATCTGGGTGCCGTCTACGAAAAGCAGTACATGGAAAAGAAAGAGGCCGGGGCCTCCCAGAATGTGCTGGATAGCCTGCAGGAGCAGGCCATGAATCATTACTGGAAATCTGTGGAAACCGCCGGTCGCATCGATCTTCCCGCCGAGATCCCGAGGCAGAATATTCAGCTAAGCTTTCCGCGCAATGGGCAGAGAGAACCTCTCCTGGACGAATGGCTGAATCCTATGCTTGAAGAGCTGGAAGTAGAGAATTAGAAATTTCAGCCAGCGCCAACCTTATCGCTGAACTAGAATACGTCTGTATCGCTCCCATAAACCGGGAGCGAAAGGTCCGACAGTTTTATCGGGTTTATACTACTTTTGAGCGGCCAGCTTCTGCTCTTTTCGCTTTCTGCGGTTCACTTTGATGGCGCGAAAGAAGGTCTTTATGTAGAAGCCATACATGGCAAACCATCGAATCAGATTCATGGGGCGAACCAGTGTTCTCCAGAACCAGCTAAGGCCGCGAACCTGAAAATAATCCGGGGCTTTGCGTTCCATACCGGACAGAATATCAAACGCTCCATCCACACCGATTACTACCGCTCTGGACAGACTCTGGATATTTTCCCGGGTCCACAGTTCTTGAATGGGAAATCCCATGCCAACGAAGATAATATCCGGCGAGGACTTTCGCAGAGATTCCTTGATTCGCTCTCCTCGTTCCTCGTTGAAGTAACCTCCCTGACGTCCGATGATTCGAACCCCTGGAAAGCTTCTAGTTAGATTCAAAAATACCTTCTCCAGGTATTCCATGCGGGATCCCAGAAGATAGATGGTGAATTCTCGCTTTACGCTCAGTCGGATTACATCCATGAGAAAGGCGATCATGGGGATGCGTTCTTTCAGTGGAGTGCCCAGCTTCCTGGCGGCCCAGGGTAGCCCTGCTCCATCCGCCAGAATCAAATCGCTATCTCTTGCGATAAAGGAAAGCTTCTTGCCAGGTCGCACCTGCATTAGCTTCACCGGGTCGGCAAAGAATACAAAATGAGGACCATCCTTTCGCTCCACCATATCCATGATGCGAGCTACGCCCTCGTCTCGGTTTACATTGTCCACCGGCACATCCAGCAAATCCACTCGCTGGAGCGATGCCAGATCAACGCTCTTATAATCCAGGAGGTAATCTCTATCCTCCCGGGCCGATGCATATGGCTTCACAGTTGCTCCCTTCATTCTCTCATCCTGGACCGGTACGGTCCCTATTATGTCTCCATCTAGCAGAGCCACCCGGATTAATACAGCAAATTTTTGGCTCTACCAGGATTTTATAAGGTCCGGGGCCATTTCCCGGTACAGGCTGCCTTTTTTTTCCTCCGCCGCCGCCGGCGGATTAAATTAGCTGTGGATAACCCCGAACGGCGCCCCGGGCCTGAGTTCGCCAGAATCCATTTCCAGGCGCTATGGCTGGTCTACAACGGTTCCAGGCATTCCTGCCATTGGGCTGTAGAATCCAGTACAGAGGCTATGGTGGCGGGTACCACGGTCAGTTCATCCGGAATTCTCCCCTGCAAAACGCCCTGGATCTGACTCCATCCGTTCGGATTCATACCACCGATCAACACAGCGGTGCATGCTGTCTGTCTCTGAGAAAGGAGCGAAGACATACCTGGATCGGCCACAATTTCCGCCACCAATTCAGGACCCAGAGCCGCATTTTGATCTACAGAGTTGGTCTTGGATTCGGTGGGAAATACAGGCCCCAGAGCAACATAGGACCATCCGCCCGGACCTCGCTTTTCTTCCAGTGCTGTGCGAAACTCCGCAGCGTTATGGGTGGAGCAACCCGCAATTCCCCCTGAATCCAGGATCTGTTCCAGCATCTGCTCTTCCCGTGGACTGAGGGATTCAAGATCCGAGCGTCCCAGATGAATTCCACAGAACCAGTCTGAGTGATGCCAGGCCACTTCCAGAAAGTCATTGGCTATAATGGCCGGTCTGCTGTGCCATCGATTGGCCGATCCAGAAGATTCGGTGCCAATCCATCTGGCATGCAGGTGCTCGGCCATGCCAGCATATTCGGCTGCCTTGAGCTTCTTTGCTCTGAGCTGATAGGGACCCCAGCCCAGTTTCTTCCATTGTACGATGACATCATCCGGATTGATTTGCCGGGCCTGGCAGGCATCCAGATCCAGAATGGGATAGATTCCTGCCGGGAAATGAGGCCCCGGCATCATCCGCCTCCAACAAAGCGAATAATTTCCAGTTTGTCCTCTTCCAGAAGTTCAGTGATCTCCCAGTTATCCCTTCGCACGATTTCACCGTTTCTTTCCACGGCAACCGTGCGCGGATCCAGGCCCAGGGACTTGATAAATTGCATCAAGTTTCCAGAATCTAGAGGATGGCTTTCTCCGTTCACTATCATCTCTTTTCTAGCAAGGGCAGTGGAACTTCTATCAGCAATACAAATTTGTTTGCCTGGTAGGCTTCCAGGAATAGAAATGACTGACCGTTACACGGCGAGGTATACATGCAAAGAAAAGCTCTACTTATACTGACTTCATTTCTGTTTATCACGATTTCTACTTTTGACAGCTCTCCGCTGATGTCCGAAGAGCCGCCGGCAACACCTGAACAAACAGAAACCGCTGAAGATTCAAAGAAGGAACAGTCCGCACCACCGTCCGACGCCGAGACTCAGGAAAAGGACTCTGGATCGGTCCTGGACCTGCTGATCAAGGGCGGCTATACCATGATTGGCTTGCTTTTGATTTCTACCATCATCGCTGCCTTTGCTCTTGAACGGTACTTCTTCTTTCGCCGCAATAAACTGAATACCAAAGGTTACTATGACCGCATCAAGCAGGCTCTGGACCAGGGTGGCCTGGACGGTCTGGAAAAGGAATTGTCTACCGATGATCTGTTTCTAAGCCGCATCCTCAAGGATGGATTGCGTCGAAGAGGTCATGGACGACAGGAAGTAGAAAAGGCCATCGAAACATCTGCCACCGTGGAAATTGGAAAACTGGAACGAGGATTGAACCTCCTATCGAACCTTGGAAACCTGGCGCCCTTGCTGGGATTCTTTGGAACCGTTGTGGGTATGCGCGCCAGCTTTTTGCAGTTTGTGGAAAAAGCAGCTCCCACGGCCCGGGACCTGGCTGTTGGTGTGGAAGAAGCATTGATTACCACTGCCACCGGTCTGTTTATCGCCATGCCTACCTACTTGATCTATAACCTGTTTATATACAATATTGATTCTGTATCCATCGAACTGGAGCGTTGCACTGCAGCTGTGCTTACCGCTGTAGAAGATGAGAATGGCTGATGCGAATTCGCCGTAAAAACAGAGAAGCGGATGAGATCCCGCTGTCCAGTACCGCAGACATTGCCTTTTTGCTTATTGTCTTTTTCCTGGCAGCCAGCGCTCTTCTGGAGATGCGAGGTGTAGCTATTCCTCTGCCCAAGAAGAATGCGCCTCCTATGGAAATCGAAGAAAAGAATCTCTTTCGCGTAGATATAGATGAATCTGGCCAGTATTTGCAGGATGGAAAGTCCATGGGACTGGATCAGCTGCAAAAAGACACACAGAAAGCATTCAAGGAAAACAAAGACCTGGTTGTGGTGATTCGTCCCTATCCAGAAGCCCCCACAGGCAGCGTACCCAGATTGATTCGCATGCTGCAGGACCTCAAGATACAGAGGGTGTCTCTGGCTATGAAGAAGGGAAAATGACTTCAGCATTGATTATAGATGCCTTGATTATGGATGATCTTCGATCTTTTCCGGAAGCAGAGCTCGAGAAACTATGAAATTCAGAAAGCGAAGAAAAGGAGAGAGCATACCTCTGGCAGCCATGGGCGATATTGCCTTTTTGCTTCTGGTGTTCTATATGGCCACTACCATGGTTACCGACCAGAAGCCCAGAGAGGTGGATGTTCCGGCAGCGGAAAGTCCATCCCAGGCCAGTCCCTATCCACTGATTATCTACGTGGATCGCAGTCTGGGCGAAAAGGAACTGGCCTATTTCTTCAATGAAACCGTGTCCATTTCGCAGTTACCTTCCCTGGTTCGCCAGAAGGCTACAGAGGCTCCTGGACCTGTTCGAGTGTATCTCAGTATTTCCAGGGATCTACCCTATCGCACCATGGATACGGTCATTCAACGATTAAAGGATGCTGGAATCGAAAACCTGGTGATTACAACCCGGGAAGGAGGCTCCTCTGACTGAACTGGCATTAGATTTTCGCGATCGAATCGCTTTCAAGACCAGGCACTGGAATCTCCGGGAATGGATGATCGCGGGTTTCGCAGTCCAGGTAGCGGGACTGATCCTGTATCAGCTGGCCATCTGGATTATTCCGGAACCGGAAAAGGAAATCACAGAGTTTACCATGGATCCCGGGATGAGCTTTGTTGAATATCAGGAGCCCACCCAGGCAGATCTTTCCAGTACAAAGGAACTGTCCGAGGAGATCATTGAATCCAAAAAGGAACAGGACGAAGAGATTAACTGGACCAACGCGGCCAATCCGGCCGCGGATTTTTCTTCCCGATACTCCGCCCAGTTCGCAGTCACCGTATCCCCTGATGATTATCCTGCCTCCGCGGCCAGAGCAGGTACCGGCACCGTTACGGTGCGAGCGCAACTTCTGGTTTTACCGGATGGAAGGATTGGCGATGTCAGAATTCAGAATGTTCGATTCTCAAACCCGGTGGGCGAAGACTACAAAGCCGAATTTGTAGCCAAAGCTCGTCAGATATTGCTAACCCGCGCAAGACTTGTTTCGCCTCCCTATACAGAGAATGGCAAACCTGCCAAGTTTATCTGGACCAAGGTGATCACATTCACCCTTCCCTGAGGATGAGTTTCTATTATATCATAACCGGCCTTTCGATTATTCTCATTCCTCTATCTGTTACCGGCAGCCAGAGCTTGATGGCACTTTCCATCATTACCGGTATACTCCTAGGACTTCGTCGATCCATTCAGAATCGAAGGTCTGGGCTTCGCTCAGTTTCTCAGCCAGATAATTCCAGTAACCAGGCTGGCCTCCGTAAATGGCTGGCCCCGGGTTCGGAAGCTTCCATAGAAACATGGGTTTTCTATTCGGGCTGGTTTCTTTTTGCCTGGCTTTTGCTCGTTTATGGAATTCGCAGCGCTCAATTCTACATTTCCGGTAATTCGCTGTATAATCCTGCTCCCTATCACAACGAATTGACGGACTTTTTTCTTTACCTGTTTGCCTTCCTGGCGGCCATTCCAATGCTTTCGCGCCCTCTGAAAGGCCGATCAGAAAAGGAACTTCTGCTCATATATAATAGAATCTACCTTGTGCTTACCGTATTTTCCGTGCTGGTCATACTCTCTGGCCTGGGCGCTGTATTTTCAGAGGTTCGCCTTTCCAAGCTATTCACAGGACATGGAACCGACTTTCATGCAGGCAATCGACCTCAGTTTGTATTTCGCACTCTGGGAGAGTTAACTCTGTATCGCCCCATTGGATTCATGAACACCAGGCTCAGCTATGCAGGGCTTTTAATCTTTGCCCTGCCAGTTCTGTTGAATCGATTCCTGGAATCACTGCAATGTATGTTCTGGCGCAATAGGACATCCGCCGCGAGCAAAGTTGACAATGATGGCGATACTCATGGGACGATTGGCCACGAAAATACCGCTTCAGCAAACCGTCTAAAGAGATCTTCTTCGGACGGGATTTTTCAAGGTAGCCCACTCCAGCAATGGACATCGCTCCTAATCTGGGCAGGTCTCTGGGCCTCCGGACTTATTCTTCTGGCAATGAACGGCTCCAGGTCCGGTCAGATAGGGGTTCTTGTTTCTCAGATTCTATTGCTACTATATTTTGGTCGCAAACCTATAAAAAAAATTCTGGAACCGGTCCAACGTTATCTGGTGCCCATGGCCATGGTCGGTTTGATTCTGGCCAGCGGACTCTATCTTTATCTGCTGGATTCAGGTACCACGCGACATACAGATTTTATGCGGCCGTTGATCTGGAAGGGTTCCTTCTCTATTTTTCTGGAGCATCCGATGCTTGGAGTGGGTCCGGGAAACTTTACAGACTGGTTTCATAGATGGGCATCGGACTTCTATCTGGAATATCCCCGAACCATGTACTTTCTGGAGATAACACCGGACAGTCATGCTCATAATGATTTGCTGCATTTACTTGCTCTGGGAGGTCTGCCCGGGGGAATCCTGTTTCTGTTACTCGTTGGTGGATGCTTTCGAGCACTCTCAGGTGCCATGAGCGAAAAGGAAGGGGGCTTGCCGCTTGAAGCGCAGAGCCCGGCATCCGGAAGCGATAGCAGCATTAGCGATAGCGGGATTATTGAAGGCCTGAAAATAAGCTCAAATGCTAGACTGCGAAACCTGGAGGTCAGTCTCCGTGCAGCACTACCCGGCTTCTTTGTTGCCGGGCTCTCTCAATGCTATTTTCAGGACGATGAGGTTGTGGTTGTTTTCTGGAGCTTTCTATTTGCGGCCGGAGCCCTGCAATTCGTTCGCAGGGCTCTTGCACAGATGGATCCAGGTTAACTATTGGTTTCTCAATTTAGAACCTGGCGTTAGAACCTGGTGGGGAATCGATTCAATCCGCAATCTGCGGACGGATTCACGGATCCAAAATCAATTATCATGGCTTCCGGTGCGCTACCCGCTTTGCGAGCATTGATAACCAGCCTTCCTGGAATCGCAGGACTTTTTGATCGGAGCCCCTGCAAATCCACCTGAATATTTTCGGAACTCTGCTCATTTCCATACTGAATTTGCTGCAGATATCCGGATGCGAATTTGTATTCTACTTGCTGGCCCGGATCCTTCACTGTTACAGAAACAGAGCCGTCCTGGTTTTCAGTCCACTTTCCTTTTTCGATTACATTTGCCGGTAGTCCCGCAAAGAGCAGTTCCTGAAAGAAGATGAAAGGCAGGCGAATGGAATTCTGTCCCATGCCCTGAACCATCAAATTCTCTACGGGTATGGTCTCCATTCGATCCATCTTTACGTTTTTTACATAGGCCTGGCCTTCCAGGATACTCAGTTGACTCAGAGTAATTCCAATGTAGGGTACTCGGAATTCCAGATGCAATCTTCGATTCTGAGGATCGCTTCGCACTTCGCCTACGGCGGACTGGGAACCTTCCGAGTTTCGAATGCTGATATTGAATCCTGCCAGAAAGCAGCTACCAGCTTTATAGTTTTCAACGATCCTATCTTTTTTGGCTTTCAGACCCGGCGGAAGTGTGGGCTCCGGTGTAACATCGACGGTTTTGCAAAAACCAAGGCAACCTGCAGTGAGCAGGACGCTGGCCAGTAGTACTGCCTTCAACTTGATAATCTTAAGCTTCATAATCTTCCTTTATATTTTGTGTAAAATCAAATAGATATCAATTCGCGCATTTCATACTGGATACATTCTGCCAGATTCCCTGCCCCGCTGCATCCAGCTTCATTCCTCTGCAAAAAACCGTTGGTACCTCTTAACTGGCGCATCTTCTGCTGGATTTCCTTTTCCCAGGTTCCTGGTCTGCGAGCCGGTCCGGTATTCAATCTCAAAGCTTCTTTGTAGGATTCCAGGGCCCGCAATGGCATATTCAGTTTGTCGTAAACATCGCCCAGATGTTCATAGATTTCTGGACTGGGGCTGCTTTCATTCTTCATTAGAGTTGCTGCCATTTCCAGATGGAAGCGAGCCAGATTATACTCCCCGGTTTTAAAATAGACCCATCCCAGACTGTCCCTGTAAGCTGCATTGGAGGGTTCCTGCTGCACGGCCTTTTCGATGAGAGACCTGGCCTCTTCCAGTTTCTTACCCTGTCTGGCATAAAGATATCCCAGGGAGTTCTGAGCCGGGGCGAAACTGGAATTTGCCTTTAAGACTTCCAGATACCCCTGTTCTGCTCGGTCCATTTGCCCTTCCTCGGAAAGAAGCACAGACTCAAGAAACAGATAATCCAGTCGATTGGGCGCCAGCTCCCTGGCACGATTCATATGCTTTAGAGCTTCATTCCAGTTATGCTCTCTCCATTCTACCAGGCCCAGCACCATATGGGTTTCATGGCGTTCGGGAGTCTTTTCCAGTTGTTCAAAGAGCAATCTCTTCGCATCGGCATTTCTTCCAATCTCTTCATGCGAATACAATCTCGCCAGGTTTTCCACAGCAACTACTCTGGGCAATCCATCATCCCACTGGCCATCCCGATCTCCGATTTGAATGGTGCGCTCCGCTTCAATCAGCGCTCGATGAGGATGCCCTGAATCCTGAAGATGGATCCAGCTCAATCTATGGATATGGAACTCCGAAATATTCATTTCCGGTCTTTCCTTTTGAAAGGCCCTGGCCCTTTGAATGACTTTCCATCCAGTATCAGGTTCATGTAATCGGGCAGCCAGTTCGCTTACCGCAATCAATTCTGATGCATAGGCATCGTAGGCTTTTTGCTGTTTAAGTGCATATAGTAATGCGACCCGAGCCGGAAGATGTTCCGGATGCTTCTTTACAAACTGCAACAGAGGAGCATAGGAACCTGGAGGCTGGTTCGTAAGTAGCAGCCAGTATTGCTCGGCCAGGGGATTGGAATCCTTGCACCTTGAGAAATAAGCTATGGCCCGGGGATCAAATCTCATCATAAAGATTTGACCCAGGATAAAGTCCAGCCTTGCAGTATCTACACCTGCCTCTTTGAGCTGATCCCGAGGCAGTCGATCCAGCTTCAACAGGTGCGGCAGGGATTTATTGTACTTTCCGTTTTCGAAGAATACTCCGGCACCCAGCAGATACCTGCCACCAACGCTTTCTGGATGATACTCCAGAAAGCGAAGAGCATACAGTGAGGCCAGGTCGGTGTTCTTTTTACCAACATAGTATACTGCAAGCTTCCACAGAGAGTTGGATCGATAATATCCGCTGCGAAAATCCCCGGGAGGCGAAACATGAAGAACCCGGGTGTAGTAATTCATACTCTTTTCTTCTGCGCCGCCCACGCGATACAGCTCGGCAGCATGGTAGTTTAGCTCCACATTGGCCGGATACCTGGAAAGTGCTTTAAGGGTTAACTCCAGGGATCTTTCCTGCTTTCCCAGGTCCGCCAGAAGCAGAAGACCGCTCATCAAGTCCGTTTCTGTGGTGGGTTCTTCCAGGGCTGACTCTATCTGAGCCACAGCCTGATCGTTTCGCTTGAGCTGGTAGAGTACCTCACCATATTGAAGCCTCACAAAGTCCAGGTCCTTCTGGCTACCGGACTCTGCTTCTTTTTCTCTGGCTTTCAGATAGCTTTCATAGAAGCCCGCGGCCGCCGGGTAGTCCTCCCTTGCCTGGGCTGCGAAAGCCTTTTGCAGCAATAGTCCGGAACCGGCTGGGACGGGTTTCGCTTCCTCCGGGCCAGGCTCGGAATATGTGCTGGTAGAAACCAGGAAAGGAAGGAAAACAAAGAGAAGAAGAAACTTTTGGCGCAGGCCCCACATGGATGCGTTAAGTTTTGGAAGGGGAAACCTCAGTTCCAGATTTTTTTGGCTGGTCAGAAGGCTTTTTTCCTGTGATCTGGGGTGATGATTCGGCTGATCCTGCGACAGATGAGCAAGTATCGATGGCCTATCCTGGGTCTGGCCCTGGTCTGGCTGGCTGCAGGTTACTGGCTGATGAACAATCGATATGGCATTGTATCCTTTCTAGCCTCAATCAGCACCGACTTTCCCGATCCGGGTCACCAGGATTCATCCCATGCCTACTTCAAGTATGTAAAACCGGCCATGGATTCCATAGAAGAAGAAGGCATCCGACTGGATTTGATGAAAAGGGCCTGTCCGGAAAGAAGCGAACGGCCTTTCTTCGAAGTGAACCTGGCACGCAACCACTGGCTGGACAAAATTCGAAACTGGAACATTGCTCCTCCCGGTGAAAGACCTCGAGTTGTGGAGCCGGAAGGCTACTGGAAGGAAAACCGGGAACAGGTACTGGAGTCTTTGCAGGATTTGATTCATGCTACCTACTACGCATATGAAGTGACCGGAGAAGACCGGGGACTTCCTGGCAAAGAGACGATTCTAATTCCGGCTCTGATTTCAAGGTACGCTGAAGCGCTATGTATGCCTCTGGTGGGTAGGCTTTCCTGGGGCGATTATGTGGAGTTTCAGGAGCAGAGAGCCTATCTGGAACTGGAAAAGGGAGAGCCGGAATACTTCCAGTACAGACTTCCGGCAGAAAGAGATCTTCTGGCCCTGGGTAGCCTGCGAAACTCCAGGAATTATCAGGAAGCGCTGTTGCAGTATCTGGGAGGGGGAGCCCCGGGCTCTTTTTCCCCGGAAGGATGCAATACCCGATCCCTGGTATGTCTGGCTCCCAGAGAAGCATTCCAGGTTTATAACAAACTAATATTTGCGGCACCGGAAGAGCGTCTTCCCTATCTTTATCTGGAACAGGGCCAGGTCCTGGGCTGGCTGGCCAGAAAAGGAGACGCGAGTTTCGAGGATCCCTACACCCTGGCAATGGATTCATTCAGCGGGGCCGCCCGTCACAGATCCCTGGAAGTACCGGCCCGAATCGAGATCACCCGCATTCTTGTTCACACCGAACGCTACGAAGAAGCTCGCGCCGAACTCAGGCAGATTTCGTTGATTTTCAATATTGAGGCACCGGACGCTGCGGATGTGCGAGAGCTGGCCCGAAAAACGCTGAGCGCTCAGGGACTTCACAGGGAAGCAGATTGCTTCTCTGAAATCCGGGGCACAGTGAGGCCTCATTGCCAGAATCGCCTGGAGTATATTCGCTAATCATGATCTATCTGGATTACAATGCCACTCATCCGCCCATTCGCAGTGTATTCGAAGCAAATTGGAAGAGATACCTGGAGAACCCCGCCAATCCCAGTGGAATCTCCGTAGCTTCCCAGAAAAACCAATCCTTCATTGATAAAAACAGAAAGTCTATGGCCGATGCTCTGGGTCTGCCATCCAGTTCCGTGCGATTCGCCTCTACGGGCACAGAAGCCACCTACTGGCTTGTGCGAAGCTTTGCAGAAAGAGGCCCATTCAAACGATGCATTCTATCATCCTGTGAGCACGATGCCATGATTGCAGCCTGCCGCGATGCCGGTTTAAAAATCGAATTTCTACCTCTGGATGCATCCGGCAGAACCAGTGCATCCGATCTTGAGGATCTATTCAACAGCGAATCCCTTCCAGAAGAGATTGCCTTTGTAAGCGTCATACATGCATCCAACGAAACAGGTGTCATCCAGCCGGTGGAGCAGCTATCGGAACTGGCCAGAGCCAGAGGCATTCCCTTTCTGTCAGATACCATCCAGAGCGCAGGAAAGATTCCTCTGCCAGTAAGCTCTCTGGATGGATTTTTGATTAACGGTCATAAGCTGGGCGCCGGGGCTGGCGGTTCGGCTGCTATCTATTCGCAGAAATATATAGATTCTATAGTTCCTCTTTACCGGGGAGGATTACAGGAAGACGAAACCAGAGCAGGCACTGAAAACCTGATGGCTATTGGCTGCATGGTGGATGCCTTTTTACTACAGCTAGATCAGATGGATGCGAAAAGCGAAAGGCTCCAAAAATGGCATGAGAGCCTAGAGCAATTCCTGGAATCTCGCGGGGTCATCATTGCCGGGAAAACCAGCCCCAGGCTTTCCAATACCAGCTATACGATTTTCTCGGGGATGGATCATATGGATTTTCTGCTTATGGGGCTGGACCAGGCAGGCATAGTGTGCTCCACCGGAAGTTCGTGCAAATCCAGAACCAGGCAGCCTTCCCGTGTTCTTCTGAACATGGGCTATTCAGAAAAGGAAAGTATGCAGGCCCTTCGCTTCTCCAGCGGTCTCGATTCCAGCGAAAATGATTTTCAGGTGCTGATGGATACCCTGGAGCCAATTCTGAAAAGACTTATGCCCGGCGCTCTGGTCTAACTGTCGTTTTGCCGGCTAAACAAAAAAGCCCGGACTGCTCCGGGCTTTGATGATCCAAAAAGATGGTCCGGGCAAACCGGCCTTTGCAGATTACTCTTCAGGCGCCTCGTCGGTTGCAGGGGCTGGAGCTTCTGCGTAGCAGTTTCCGGCTTTTCGCATTTCATTGTAAGCCGGAATACCGTTTTTCAGAAATGCATCTTTATCGAAGTTATCGTTTGTATCTACGGTAATGCGCTCTCTCATTTCTTCGCGAATCGCTTCTGATTCCCGCTCCATGATCTCCTGCTTCAGCGTGGCTTCCGCATAAGAAAGACAATCGTCCAGAGTCATGGATGCAGCCTGCGCTCCGTACTGAGTACGAATCTGCTGGCAGCGCTCTTCTTTTTGAGCTTCTGTTATCTTGATTTGAGCTTCGATTTTATCCATCATGTAAAGTCGGCTCAGAGTTTCCAGGCGAACCTGCTCCAGAACCTCTTTTACCATGGGGCGATCGGCGAAGCCATCTTCCATAGCTCTCTGCTCGATGATTCGCACTTCTCTGTATTGCTTGTAGTTGAATTCCGGATTCAGAAGCATCAACGCCTGACGGAATTCAGGTCGAGTTCTCTGAATATCATCTGGATTACAAATGAACTTGATCAGAGTCTTTTTTTCTGCATTGGCCATGCGGGCTGTTTTCTCTACATAGCCCTCATAGTAACGCTCATATTCTTTGGTTGTAATGGTATGATTTCCGATGGTTTCTATTTTTTCCCCATCTTTACAGGCGCTAATTGAGATTAGGATCGCCGCTGTAATGGAAATGAACTGAAATTGCCTTTTCATCAAGATTTCTCCCGCTAACTGCAAATGAAATGCCTAGATTTTACGCACCGGGCCTATGCCCCGGTTCTCAGTCATGGCATGACATCCGGCCTCGGACGGCAAGCGAAACTATCCGGCTATAACTTCCTTTTCCTTTTCATGCACCGGGGCTGCCAGTTCCAGCAGGGCGGACAAAAAGGCAGCCAGTCTTTCCTCCAGTCCGGCTTTCTGGACAGCGGCAGACGGCTCGAAGTATAGAGTGTCCGATTTTCCTGGCTTCACCCGGAAGCCCCGGCCGGATTTAAGGACCTTGATCATATGCTCCGGAGGAATCCTGAAGTTCTCTCCGGCCTCCAGCTGAATCATTCCGGCCCCTTCCTCAAAGACCTTTTCAAAACCTGCGATGGAACAAAGGGTGCGAATCTTTTCAACTATAACAAATTGACGGGCAGCTCCCACAGGCTCACCGAAACGATCCTCCATTTCATCTGCCAGGGCCTCCACCTCTTCCAGATCAATAGCCGCTTCGAATCTCTTGTAGAATTCGATTTTCTGTCTGGTATCTGGAATGTAATCGTCTGGAAGATAGAAATCCGTTTTCAGGTTCACGGCACATCTAAAGTCCGATGGCACCTCTTCCCCTTTCAATCGACGCACTGCATCGTCCAGAAACTTGATGTAGAGCTCATAGCCTACATCCATGATATCCCCGCTTTGCTCCTTACCCAGAAGGTTGCCCGCTCCCCGAATCTCCAGGTCTCGCATGGCCACTTTAAAGCCGCTTCCCAGTTCCTGGTATTCCAGAAGTGTATTCAATCTTTTCTGCGCATGTTCGGTGAGGATGTGCTTTCCTGGATGAAAGAAATAGGCATAGGCCTGTCTGGAGGATCGTCCTACCCTGCCCCGGATCTGGTACAGCTGCGAAAGTCCAAAGGAGTCCGCCCGATCCACAATCAGAGTATTTACGTTGGGCATATCGATTCCGTTTTCGATGATGGCGGTGGTAAGCAGCAGGTCGTACTTTCGATTCACAAAGTCCAGAAGAATGTTTTCGATATCATCCTCATCCATCTGACCATGAAGGCTGGTAAAGCTTACATCCGGCATCAGTGCCTGAATGCGGGCGGCGACTGCATCCAGATCCTGAATGCGATTATGTAGATAAAAAACCTGCCCGCCGCGCTCCAGTTCTCGCTCCACAGCTTCCACCAGCACCGTATCCGAATCTTCCATTACAAAGGTCTGCACCGGCCGGCGGTCTCTGGGAGGGGTCTGTATGATGCTTAGATCTCGAATCCCGGTAAGAGAAAGATGGAGTGTACGCGGAATGGGAGTGGCTGTAAGCGTAAGAACATCCACCAGAGCTTTCATCTTTTTAAGCGCTTCTTTATGAGTAACTCCAAATCGCTGCTCCTCATCTACAATAAGCAGGCCCAGGTTCTTGAATTTGATATCCTTTGCCAGAAGAGCATGGGTTCCAATGACAACATCTACTTCGCCTTCCAGAAGTTTCTGTTTGGTCTCCGTAACCTCCTTTCGCGTGCGAAACCTGGATATCCAGTCCACTCGCACGGGAAATTCGCCGTATCTTTCTTTGAAGTTCTTAAAGTGCTGCAGAGCCAAAATCGTAGTCGGACAGATTACAGCCACCTGTTTGCCGCCCATAACAGCCTTGAATGCGGCGCGAATAGCCACTTCCGTTTTTCCGTAACCTACGTCACCGCAAACCAGGCGATCCATGGGCCGGGCGGTTTCCATATCATTTTTTACAGATTCGATGGCAGTAATCTGATCCGGGGTCTCTTCAAAGGGAAAAGCAGCTTCGAACTCTTCCTGCCAGGGAGAATCCGGCGGATAAGCATATCCCTTGCGACTCATTCGCGCTGCATAAATCTTGAGTAGCTCTTCTGCGAACTCCTCAATTCTTTCTTCTACTCGCTCCCGAACCTTCTTGAACGATGCCCGACCAAGATGGTCCAGCCTGGGCTTTTCTGTGGGGGCCGCATATTTCTGTACCAGAGAAATCTGATCCAGCGGAACAAATAGACGATCCTGCTCTGCGTATTCCAGAACCAGGAAATCTCGTTCCCTTCCGGCTGCTTTCACCCGTTCCAGTTTTACGAACTTGCCCACACCATGGTTGATGTGCACCACGAAATCCCCTTCCTTGAGATCCAGGAAAGACTCGATGGGCGATGAGGTTCTGGATTTAAAGCGATTTCTTTTACGATATCCGCGGCCAAAAATATCATGGTCCGACCAGACAAACAGGTTGAGATCCGGTATTTCGAAACCGGAATTCCTGAAGTTCTGCACCACGTACAGCGTAGGATTCTCACTTTTCTTTTGCGCCCTGGCCTGCTTTGTGGTGGTGACGGACTTTCCAGCACCGGAAGTTCGGGAAGATTTTTTGGGAGATTGCTTTTCCTTTTCCGAAGCGTCCGAAAGTTCCAGGGGGCCCACCGGATCTTCGGTAACGGCCAGATCCACAGGTTCTCCGCGAAATATTCCAGAAATCCGCTGGATTTGAGCATGGTACGGAGAGGTGAGGATTACAGTAGCCTTTTGCTGGAGCTTTTCTTCTACCGCTTTTCGCAGCTCGGAAATGCGTCCCTGAAAGCCGGCTGCGCTGCGAATCATGGGCCGGTCCACATCGGCAGCGCTATTGAGATCTGCCAGATCCTCTGTCAGGCGAAAGATGGACCGAATGTTTTGAGGCAAATCATCAGATGGCTGGTTCTCCTGCTGTTCCAGGTCTTCAAGATGGAGCGGATCGTTTACCAGGATCGAATCCGGGGAAGCAGCCATGCGATCTCCGCATTCGGCCTCGAAGATGGTATCGTATTCTGTAATAACTCGGTGTCGGTGCTTTTCGATTTCGTCGCTGTTTAAGACGATGACCACAGGCTTTTGCGAAAAGCAGTCCAGTAAGGCCCGGCTTTCCATGAAATCCACCAGTACATCTTCCAGGCCTGGAAGGTTTCGCCCTGGATAGAATTGCTCCTCTGGCTTTAGCTGACCGGAAAATGTCTGACCCTTCAGTTCTTCCAGCCAGTCCGGCATCTCCCTGTCCTGGAATTTCTCCAGATACTCCAGGAAGGCATCCTTCTCCATGGCCGGAAGAAGATCCTCGGTGGCTGGCAGGATTTCTACGGAGTCCAGCATCTGTCCGCTTCTCTGGGTTTCCGGATCAAAGTGCCGGATGCTTTCTATTTCTATGTCAAAGAAATCCAGGCGCACCGGATCCTGGCCCGGAGAGTAGATGTCCAGCACCGAACCTTTCATACATACATCGCCGGGGCCCTCTGCTCGCTCCACCCTGTGGTATCCCAGGCTCAGCAATCTCTGTAACAGAAGCCCGGGATCTATGGTAATTCCGGTCTTTAGATTCAGAGTGGCCCTTTGCCAGATGTCCGGATTCTGAATACGTCGCATCAAGGCCGCCACCGGGGCGATGTAGAGTCCGGATCGATTTTCGCACAGATCCAGGATTCCATGAACCCTCTGACCTGCGATAGCGGCATCCCTGCGAGCCCGGTCGTAGGGAATGCCGTCTTTTTCAGGAATTAACGTAAATTCATCTGGTTTGAGAAATAGCTCCAGGTCCAGAGCCAGAGCCTCCGCGGAAACGGCCCCAGGAGTCACCACCAGGATGGGGACTTCTGTCATGACCTTTTGAAGAGAAGCAAGGACGAATCCGGTGGAACCTGCCGGCACTCCGTACACAGGAAAAAGACCGCCAGTTTTGTTCCAGCGGTCTTCCCAGAATCGTCCGGCAAATGCCTTTAGAAAGGATTGCACTGAGGACCGAATCCCTCGGCCACATCCACCATACAAGTGTTTTAGGCTCTCTTTTCCAGAGCCAGGGCCGGATAGTCCACGGCCCCTTCCCTCAGTCCCAGGTAGCGCTCATAACGTTTGAATGGCTGCCGGTTGAAAAATCCCAGATGCTCCTGAAGAGGATGGGCCGGGGTTCCGTTTCGCAGGTTATGCAAAATAAACGTATCTCTAAAGGCGGATGCAGTCAAGCCCTGGATTGCAACACGCTTTCCCAGATCCTGAATAAAACGTTCTACAGTACGACTGCTGCAGGGAGCAAAAGGATCCCGGGAATAGAAAAGGAACTGATCCGTGGATCGTCCCTGGGTACATCTGCACAACGGATAAAAAAGTATGGTAGGAAGTGCAATAGATCGTTCTTCTTTATGCCTTCGGCCGCGATAACCAATATCCCCCCTTCGAATGCATGCATTCCTGGTATCAACTATGCGAAGTCTATTTCTACTGAGATCCACATCCCCTACTTTCAATGCCACGACCTCACGGACCTGCAGACCGGTTTCCCAGAGCAGTCGCAACAGCAGTTGAAAGGGATGTCCGGATGAACCCAGATAAATCTTTCGCAGACTTTCGGAAGATAGTTCCATTATATCTTCCGCTCTTTCTTTGAACACTCCAACTGATATATTGTCCTTCATTTGGATTAGTACATATACATTAATACTTTGCAGCGCAATCATATAGTTTTGATGAAACAAACAATTGTCTCATATTTTTCGGGTTTTGCTACTTTGCCAGGTCAGGCATGATGTGCAGGCAATGGTTTTCTCCCACGTTTGATATATGCTCATGAAATGAACACTCTGTCAGGGCTGAAGATCATCCAGAGGCCGGAAGAGATCCTGATAGCGCTGCTGGACCTGGATTGAGATAGAGATTCCGGGCAGGAAATCTGATATGGCATCATGACTGCCCCCAACCTTTGAAAAATCCGTCCGGTGTAAAAATCGGCGAAAAGGCCCCTCCGCCTCCGGGCTGCCCGGCTTTCCGAAAATCCTGAATATCCAGATAAACCATACCTTTCGTCTCCGGATCTTCACAATAATCCACGGCCGGATGCGGAAATTGATGTTTCATCCTGTCATAATTGAAGAAAATCCCTCCGGTCTTTTTTGCTCTTCAGAGTGGATTTTGGCACATTGCTGCGCATGGGTGCTGAAAATTCGATTGACCTGGACCGAAAATAGAAGAGACTCCATTCAAAAATTCAGGAACTCTTCCATGCTTAGATTCAAAAACCAGGCTCTTACATTTTTAATCACTGCCATCACTTTTCTGGCAGTACAGCCCATTCTGGCTGAGGATCCCGCTGTTTCCGAAGATACAGTTCGGGTTCCTGCGGTAAACTTTGAGAACCGCACCAATCGACGAGCCACCCCTGCCGCTCGCGAATACGAAAGAAATACCGGAATTATGGGGGCCGATGAGGTCCTGAAGGACGGAGAATACTCCCTGCGTGGAATTTCCATCGTCCGTGTATTTGATCCTTCCACCGAAGGACTGGGTGCAGACATAGTAACCATCGATCCGCAGGCGGACTTTGGACACATAAATGCAATTATTCGAGTGCTCCAGGGCTATTTGAGCAAAGCCTTCGAATATAACCTGGAAGATGCAGCTGTAGTAGCCCGCTACATCGTGTATTATAATGCGCGGCTCAGAAACGATGCCAGCCTGTACCAGGGAAAGTATTCCGAGGATGTGCTGGCCAAGGTGGACCCTGACAAAGCAGGAATCGACCGCTCTTTTCGCAACTGGTCAGGAAATACTCAAATTTTCATACCTCTTAAGAAGAACCTGGTTCGTCCCGGTGAAACCGATGTAAACCGTGAAGAGATCACGGAAGAAGAAACCGGTATAAACGAAGATGATAAGACCGACATGGATCGGATCGATGAGGATCGAAAAGAAGAAGATAAGGATCGCCTGGACGAAAAAGAAGAAGAACTGCAAAAGAAGAAAGAAGACACAGGCAAAAAGCTGGAAGAACTTCAGAAGGATCCTGAAAAGAACAAAGAAGCTATAGAAGAAACCAAAGAAGAGATCAACAAGATCGAAGAAGAACAGAAAGAAGTTCAGGAGCAGAAAGAAGAGCTGGAACAGGGCACTACTGACTCCACAGATTCTACAGATTCTACAGACAGCAACAACACTACGGATTCCACCGACTCCACGGATTCAAACAACACAACGGATAATAGCACCACCGACAGCACGGATTCCACTGACTCAACCAATACTACGGATACCACTGACGGGAAAGAAGAGGTAGCTACTACCGATACCAATACTACCACAGATACCACCAAACCAGACGAAACCCTGGAAGAGATCGACAAAAGCGAGAACGTAATCGCAGAAAAGATTTTGTTTCTGCGAATCCTGCGCTACATTGAAGGCGGTCACTACAGCAATGAACTGTGGGCCATCGATCCCAAAAAAGACGATGCTCTGGAAAAGAGTCCTTACACAAACATTTGCGGACGCGAATTTGTAGGACTGGGTGAAGAATCAGTTGTAGTCATCGGATATGAAGGATCGGCTCACAATGATTCCAGCCACAACCTGGTGGTAATCAACGGTAAGGATCTTCTGAAAAAGGCCCAGTCGGCAGAAGAAGTATTCTGGCGAACTCCCATGGTGACCAAGGATGGAAAGATTTACGCCTTCGTAAAAGATGGAAACTCCTACTTCCTGGGTCGATTCAATGCTGATCTGACTCTGGATGCGAAAAGCTCAGATCCAATCAGCCAGAACTCGGATATTACTTTCTATGGTGAGAAAATCTATCTTACCGGAAAGTCCGGTAACGGAGATACAACTACCATTCAGGTTTTCAATGCAGGGGATCTTAAACTGCTAAAAACCATCACTCCTCCGGCCAACTAGAAAGTTGATGTTGCGGTAACTACCGCTAAGAGAAAAGGTCGGCCATCTGGTCGGCCTTTTTTTGTTTTCAGTGGGAAAGCTCATCACCCGGATTGAAAAGAGCTGATAAAGGTTGCCATGATTTGAGCATCCAATACACAGTGGCCATGAGCGCAGAAAATAACAGAGCACTGATCGAGAACTTCTACACAGCCTTCCAGAACAAGGATGGCCAGACCATGGCCGATAGCTACGCAGCGGACGCTACCTTTTACGACCCGGTATTCGAAAACCTGAAAGGGGTTGAGGTCGGAGCTATGTGGAAAATGCTTCTGGAGCGCTCCACGGATCTAAAGATAGAATTTTCTGATGTTCAGGCCGACGAATCCACCGGCAGCGCACGATGGGTAGCCACCTATCCTTTCAGCAAGACCGGCCGCACGATTGTAAACAAAATCCAGGCAAAATTCGTATTCGAAAACGGCAAGATCAAAGATCATAAAGACAGCTTTTCTCTGTGGAAGTGGGCCCGAATGGCACTGGGTGCAAGTGGACTCTTTCTGGGATGGTCTGGCGCCGTTCAGGGAAAGATTCGCAAAGAAGCCCAGGGCGGATTGAAACTCTGGATGAAGCGAAAGCGGATTCAATAGACGCTGGTCTCACACTTCGGGCACCGATCAGTCAATCCGGTGCATCGGCCAGGAGGCTGGGATCAGGGAAACCCAATCCTGGAAGTCGTTTTCCGAATCCGGTTGCATGAGTCCAGTGGCGCCCTGCCATGGTCCGATGAGCAACTCCCGCCAAATATCACCGGCAATACTTCTCACTTTTACGGCGATAGTACTGCCCATCTGGTGGGTAGGAACCGGATGGATCATGCTTCTGAACAGCGGTAGCTTCCCGGCTTCGGTTTTGCATGCAGGCTGGATTCCGGTGAATATCCTGGGCCTGCTGGGATGCATAACACTTACTCTAAGCATCCCTTACATCCACCGGGAAAGAACTGCAGAATCTTCTTCGCCGTTTTCAGGGTCTTCGGAGTATTCAAACGCCTCGCACTCGTCCCGCTTATCCGGGGCCGATGGATCGGAAGCTCGTTTGCATACCGGAAACCAGATTTATGGAACTCCGGGCGTATTGATCTCTCAAATAGGCGCAATCCTTTTCGCTGCAATCCAGTATTACGAGACTTTTTTGTGGCCCGTGGCCGCCAGTATGGATTCTTCAATGGTTGCCTTTGATGGACCCTTCGTTTTCGGTGATTTACGGGTAAGCATTCCTCTGGTACTATCAGGATTGATCCTCACAGTCGGATTCTTCCTTCTGATGATAGAATCAATTCGCTCTGGACAAAAGAAGACCTGGCCGAGTCTGCTATTTATCGGAGTTCTGCTGTTCGGGATGGGAATGATTGTTCCTGTGAGGACCATCGGCCTGATGCTTATGACCGCAGGGCTTTTTCATTACGGTAAAGCAGCCGCCGGCAAGCAGATTCAGGATTGACCATTTCGTTGATCGGGGTGATCCTGACGACTCTCTTACCCGTGTAAACCAGCGCTTTTCTTTATTATCTGAATAGTGAAATTCAAAAACAGTGATTTCTAAAGCCAAAAACTTCAGTTCGCCACTTTCGATCCTGATAGTCCTGTTTTCCTTTATCGTCTCTTGTAATAGCAATAACTATGAGTTGCATTCTGCGGAAAAGGCGTGCCACATCGAGGCAGAACAGGATCTTTTTCCGAGCTGTGAGCTATATCTTCAAAAGCAAGCTCTGGATCCTCTTGTGACAAACCCGGATCCTGTGCTTCAGAATCTAGAAGATGCCTGGCTCTTCAACTGCGTTCGATACTATTACCAGGAAAGCCAGTGTGCCGGTCGCAAAGGAATAAAAGTTATCAAAGTGAGGAAGCAATAAAGAGCTCAATCCTCGCTCAATTCATCCATGATTGCGAAAGGTGCAATCACCAGCACATAGGCGACTATGGCCAGATTAATTCCACCGTAAATTTGACCGATTGCGTATACGGAGGGCGAGCCAGAGTGAAGCATCAGATAGACGAGTCCCGCGTCCATGGCAATGCCCAGCGGTACGGTAACCAGCATTTGCATCTCATTTCCTTTACAACCGCTTGCACTGTTGTAACAGATTAATCCGCCCGTAGTGGCGCTCATACATCCACCACTGCTAAGACCTACTGCAGTAGCTAGAACCGTTACCTGAACTGCTTTCGTCACTCTCCTGAACATAACAATCATCCGTTCATACAGAGAGCGGATGGCAACCGTTTTATCAGCCCATTCCGGTGATAGTAATATCCAGAGATCGCAACAGGGGCCGCGCAAATGGAATACCTAGCCCCTGTAGCCGTATCTGAATACATCAGCCGGAGCAATGCTACCCTTGCACAGACTCTAACCGGCAAAGCAGAGAATCGCTACAACACTCCACAAGAATCATTCCCGGTGGATTACATCTTTGAACTTCGCACAATTCTACCTGGTCTGGCATCCGTGACCTTATCGTTTTCCAGAACCACCTGTCCAGAAACCAGGGTAGCACGATAGCCATGCACTTCCTGCATCAGTCGCTGCCCTCCTCCTGGAAGATCCTGAATCATACGAGGCGCTTTAAGGCTCAGATTATCGTAATCGATGATGTTGATATCTGCTTTTTTGCCTGCCTGAATGAGACCTCGGTCTGAATAACCCATGTGGCGCGCATTATCGCTGGTAAGCATCTGAACCGCTCTTTCCAGTGGGATTTTTCCTCTGGCCCGATCTCTGGTCCAGTAGCTCAAAAAATAAGTGGGAAAGCTACCATCGCATACGGTGCCAACATGAGCGCCGCTGTCGGACAGGCCAAAGAGGGATTGCGGATGCTCCAGCATGGTATGTACATTGTCGTAGCTAAACTCGGTATAGTTATAGATGGGAAAGTAGATTAGAGCCTTCCCATCGTTTTTGAGCATTGTGTCGTACACCAGATCCAGCGGTGCCATGCCCATGCCTTTCGCTTTGGCACCCAGGCTTTTTTCCAGAGGCTGCTCGTAGTCCGGATCTTCGCCCAGCTCAAATAGCTTGAAAGAGAGCTGTTCGATGGCTGCCAGAAACTTGTCTGCCAGAGGAGGCACAGGTGTTCCGTCGCCTGCCAGTTGTTCCGAAGCCTCTTCGATGATCTTTCGCTTGAGCTCCGGATCCTTCATCTTCTCTACTCTTTCTTTTAGAGGGAGATGGCTGATCGCCTTGTAGCTGGGTTTTCCCATGAAAGGATGGAACGTACACTGCAATCCCAGATTAACACCGATTGCACGAGGAGCTACCTGAAAGTGAAAATCGATACCTTTCTTGCTGGCTTCTTCGCCCTTCTGTAGAATTCGCTTCCAGAGATCCGGCCAGAAGTCCCTTTGATTCAATGAAAGCGAGAATGGTCTACCACTGGCTGCGGCGAATTTCTCCAGGAATTCAAACTCTTTATCGAAGTCATCGTGAGTCCGCTCCATATCGAAGTCAGACACAGCCTGAAGCACTCCGTAGTTCATGCCTTTGAATGCACTGGCCAGACCTACCAGCTCTTCCATGGTAGCTTCGGAAGCTGGAGTCCAGTTGCCGGAGGCGCTGCGATGCACATCGGAACGGCCTGTGGTCAAACCCGCTGCACCAGCCTCCATGGCTTCGCGCACAAATTGCTGCATCTTTTTGATATCATCTTCTGTGGCTGGCTTCTGTTCCAGGGCTCGCTCGCCCATAGTATAAACTCGTAGCGCATCGTGCGGAATCTGCGCTGCAAAATCGATGGTATGAGGCATCTTATCCAGAGCATCCATGTACTCCGGAAATGTCTCCCATTGCCAGTTAATGCCCTGAGCCAGAGCAGCGCCGGGAATGTCTTCCACGCCTTCCATCAAGTCGATCAGCTTGTTGCGATCGGCTTTCTTAACAGGTGCAAAGCCCACGCCACAGGAGCCCATGACCACAGTGGTAGTGCCGTGATTCACAGAAGGCATAAGCACTTCATCCCAGCTCACCTGACCGTCATAATGTGTATGTAGATCTACAAACCCTGGCGTGACCAGAGCTCCGTCTGCATCGATGGTTTGACTGGCAGATTCATCTACCTTGCCCACCGATACAATCTTTCCGTCTTTAATTCCGATATCGCCTTTGAATGACTCTTTGCCGGATCCATCTACAATGGTCCCGCCCTTGATTTTTATATCCAAACTCATATTTTCCCCCGGGCGCAATGTAACATGGCGTCTGTTGAAATCCATCACTTTTTTGTAACGATCGCTACGGAAGCCAGATATCCCGGTCAGCCCTGGTCAGCCGTGCAGTGGCCGGAAAGGCTCTTCCTTCAGCCGCTTCCGGAAAATGGATAGACGGACGACTGCGGGACGTCTCCCCTGGGAGAGATTCATTCGGATTGGTTTTCGGATGGCCCTTTCTGGATTGCAGCCTTGGAACAGCTCAGGGAAATCACCTCGCTTTTACAGCAGATATTCGGACTCTCGGAAGCGACTCAGACCCGACTGTTTCTCTCTCTGGTAGTCATACTATTAATAGAAGCCATTCGCCGGCTGGTACTGAGAATAGCTCTCCGAAAAAGAAAAACCCCGGAATACACCTATCGCTGGACCCGTGTTTCTCGCTATGTGGCCCTGGCGCTGGTTTTTCTAATTGTCGGGAGGATCTGGTTTCAGGGCTTCCAGGCGGTGATTACCTATCTGGGCCTGCTCTCCGCAGGGTTAGCTATCGCTCTGCAGGATGTGCTCAAAAACTTTGCCGCCTGGCTTTTCATTATCTGGCGCCGGCCCTTTCGCCTGGGAGACCGAGTTCAGATAGGCGATGAAATCGGAGATGTAATTGATCAACGGATCTTTCAATTTACGCTGCTTGAGGTAGGTAACTGGGTCCATGCAGAGCAAAGTACCGGACGATTGATTCATGTGCCGAATGGACGAATCTTTACCGAATCGCTGCACAATTTCTATCAGGCATTCCAGTACATCTGGAGCGAAGTGGCCGTCCTGGTCACCTTTGAGAGCAACTGGCGGAAAGGAAAAAAGCT
>PBUB01000007.1 GCA_002729885.1 Spirochaetaceae bacterium | reverse complement strand
CTGATCGTTCGAGAAAGCGACATTCTCGCGGTCATCTCCTGATCCGGAGGATTAAAATGGCAAAGCAACTAGAATTCAATGAAGAAGCCCGCAGGAATCTTGCCCGCGGTGTAGATAAACTGGCAAACGCCGTAAAAGCTACTCTGGGTCCTCGTGG
Organism: Spirochaetaceae bacterium; assembly: GCA_002729885.1. Classification (GTDB taxonomy): domain Bacteria; phylum Spirochaetota; class Leptospiria; order Leptospirales; family Leptonemataceae; genus UBA3465. Next base: position 206,906 of record PBUB01000007.1, on the reverse strand, counting down.
ACGCAACGTAGTAATCGATAAAAAATTTGGCGCACCTACAGTAACCAAAGATGGTGTAACCGTAGCAAAAGAAGTAGAACTGGAAGATCCGTATGAGAATATGGGAGCTTCCATGGCTCGCGAAGTAGCTACCAAAACCAACGATGTAGCTGGTGATGGAACTACTACTGCAACTGTTCTAGCTCAGGCAATCGTTAAGGAAGGTCTAAAGAACGTAACTGCAGGCGCCAACCCAATGAGTCTGAAGCGAGGAATCGACAAAGCTGTTGAAGCTGTTGTTGAAGAAATCGGAAAGCAGGCCAAAGAAGTTGGATCCAGCAAGAACGATATCGCAGCCGTAGCTTCCATCTCGGCCAACAACGATAAAGAAATCGGTACTCTGATTGCGGATGCAATGGAGAAAGTTGGCAAAGACGGTGTGATCACTGTTGAAGAAGCGAAAGGCATCGATACCTACATGGATGTTGTAGAAGGTATGCAGTTCGATCGTGGATATCAGTCTCCTTATTTCGTAACCGATCCCGAGACCATGGTAGCTACGCTGGAGAATCCTTACATTCTGATCCATGAAAAGAAAATCGGCAACATGCGAGAGCTGCTTCCAGTTCTGGAAAAAGTAGCGCAGTCCAGCCGTCCTCTTCTGATTATTTCAGAAGAAGTAGAAGGCGAAGCCCTGGCTACTCTGGTAGTAAATAATCTGCGAAAGACCATCAAGGTATGCGCAGTAAAAGCTCCAGGCTTTGGCGATCGCAGAAAAGCAATGCTGGAAGACATCGCTATTCTTACCGGTGGACAGGTTATCTCTGAAGACCTGGGAATGAAGCTGGAAAACGCCGATGTAAGCCATCTTGGCGAAGCTCAGAAAGTATCTGTAGATAAAGAGAACACTACCATCATCGAAGGTGCTGGTCAGGACTCAGATATCAAAGGCCGAATCAGTCAGCTGAAGAAGCAAGTCGAAGATACCACCAGCGATTACGATCGCGAAAAGCTGCAGGAGCGTCTGGCGAAGCTCAGCGGCGGTGTAGCTGTAATCTATGTGGGCGCTCCTACAGAAGTAGAGATGAAAGAAAAGAAAGCCCGTGTAGAGGATGCACTGTCTGCTACCCGATCCGCTGTAGAAGAAGGAATTGTTCCTGGCGGTGGATCCACTCTGCTTCGCGCTCGCAACGTAATCGAAGGCCTGAAGCTGGATGGCGATGAAGCTACTGGCGCAAGCATCATCTTTCGAGCTGTGGAAGCTCCTCTTCGCACCATTGCTAACAATGCAGGTCTGGAAGGAACTGTGATTGTTCAAAAAGCTCTGGAGCAAAAAGAAGGAATCGGATTCAACGCAGCATCTCTGGAATGGCAGGACCTGGCCAAAGAAGGAATTCTGGATCCCGCCAAAGTGGTAAGAAGCGCTCTTCAGAACGCAGCTTCCATTGGTGGAATGATCCTCACTACTGAAGTGAGCATTACCGATCTGCCCAAGAAAGAGAAAGAAGCAGGAATGCCCGACATGGGTGGAATGGGCGGAATGATGTAAGATTTCTCCCATCCGCCGCTTCGGTGGCGGCCTCATGGATGTCTTAGTAGAGAATACAAAGCGTCACCATAGAGGCCGTAAAACCGGGCGGATTTTCTGACAGGGCGCGACGAAAGTCGCGCCTTTTTCTTTTTTGCCTCGCCTTTCCGGGGCTTTTCCCGGATTGAATCCTGAAGTGGTATCGTTTCGAACATTTCTACTATGGGTCGGTAGTATCGGAGCCCTGATATCAGTACTGGTATATCTTTCCTGCCTGTTCAGTTGCCTGCCTGGTTTCCCTGATCTCCATTTTATTCCATGGAACGCTCCGGGGAACGCTCTGACTGCATCGCTTCATGTACTCGCTATTGTGAACTTTGCCTCGTCCTTTCTGCTTTTTCATCACCGACTGCGAAATAGTCCCCCTCCGATCCGGGCGAGGGGCTTTCACTTTCTGGTGACTCTGGCGCCTGTCCCATTGAGGATTCTCATTCTTCTGGTAATCGTCCTCGCTGCTGCTAACTTCCTCATGAATGGTCCGGTAATGTCTGCATTATGCGATTCGGATTTGAGCGAGCCCGCGGCCCATTGTCATGAGCTCGGCCTGTTTGTCCCTCATTGGATACTGTTCTTTCTAGGCTCCGTCCATTTATGCTGGCCAGGTTCAGATGCTCAAGAGAAGAGCCCTGGACCCGAAGAGCATCAGTCTTCCAGGTTCGGGCCTCTGGTCCATAGATCCTCTACCTCTAAGCCTCCTATGGAAACCAGAGCGAGCTATCGCATCCACCAGCGTCCCGGCCAGATTCGCAGGATCTTATCTGGAGGATTCGCATTTGCTCTGGGTAGCACCGCTCTGCCTGCCATAGGTATGCTGCCGCTGGCCTATTTTACAGAGTCATATTTCTACATTGCAATGGCGTTGCTATTTGCGGTTGTTACCACTCTGAATTTCAGGTTTAGAAAGAAACAATGCAGGTACCATCTGGTAAGCATCCATTTTGGCCAAGAGGTTGTTCTGGAATACATGGATGGTAATGAAATTCAGCGGTTGTCTGAGCCTCCTTCCGCGATAGGCGCTGAATGGAGGGAAGAAGTAATCCGCGGTAATAGTATATTCTATCTGAATATCTACAGAACTGCAAGCGATGAACGGTCGGTATTGAGGGGCGATGAGTATTCCAATGAGGATGGATCAATTCTAAGACAGCAGGCCAATCAGTACTGGCCCTACGAAACCCTGGATGCGATTCACAGACGTTTGAACCTCAACGGATAATACTTCGGGTGTACTCCCGTGCAGTGCATGAGAATTCCAGGGATGCCCCGTCTGTTGACCGGGAAGCCCCGATTCTAGAATCTGGACAAAGTACTATGAAGAGAATTACCTACATATCAAACTTCAGTCGTCCGCTGTCTCTGGACGACCTGGACTCTATCAGTGAAGTTTCGGTTCGTAATAACAAAAGAGATGGTCTCACCGGAGCCCTCTTTTGTTTTCGGAACATTTTCTACCAGATCCTGGAAGGAGATGAAGAGGCAGTAGACCGCTGCTTTGCTCGCATCGAAAAGGATGATCGCCATAGCAAAGTATTCGTTCTTCAAGTAGAACAGGATATAGATCGTCGCAAATATAGCGAATGGGAAATGCGTACTGTTATCCTGGATGAAAGTACCGATCCTCTGATGCGCCCGATTCGAAATCTGCTTGCAAGTCTGGCAAATACACATCGAACACTGGAACGATATACACCCCAGCGAGTGCTGGAGGAAATCGAAAAGGGAGGACTTCCGGATGAGATCGCATCCAGTTTTCAGGATCGCACAGTAATGTTCGTTGATCTATTTCGCTCGACCAGTATATTCGAAAGCTGGTCTGTAGAAAATGCTACCATGATCCTGCATCGTTTCTACGACACAGCGCTGAAGGCCATCAAAGAATATGGCGGTATTATTTCCAAACTTACGGGAGATGGTATTATGGCTTACTGGCCCAGAAAGGAAGCTGCCGGGGCTCTAAAAGCATCCGCCCGGTTTCTGGCGGACTTTGAACAGTTGCGAGCGCGATCCGGTGAATCGGACAATCCGCTCCGGCTATTGTATGCAGGTGTTGGATTGAGCACCGGCCGGGTCCTGGAAGGTAACATTGGCTCGTCCATATATATGGATTATACCTTGCTCGGCGATACCGTCAATACAGCGGCGCGACTGGAGGGTGTGACCAGAAAGGCTGGCTGGACTCTAATTTTTGATAACCCTACTTTGGAGGCCGTGAAGGAGAATCCGGTAAGTGATCTACCTGCCATACGAAAGGTTGGAAAGTTTCGACCGGCAGGTAAGTCAGAGCCGATCGAGATTTATACGCTGGACCTGAATCAATTGAAGATGACGATGAACCACGAGAATCTACAGAGAGAGATTCAGGCGCTGGGGAATGCTTAGACATACCTTTCTGGTGGAGATGCCCTGAAACAGTTCAATATCTGGCCGGTCTCCCGGGAGTCTGGTATTTAGAGGCTGAGAAATTACTGCGATGAGTGAAACAGGCTCAATTCTTCTGATCGATGATAGCGAAGCAATACGCGAATTGGTGCTGGCCTACTGTTCAGGTCACCTGGATGTCCGGGCGGTTTCCTCCGAAAGCGAGGCCCTTGTGGCTCTCCAGGAACAGCCCTATGATCTGGTACTTCTGGATATCGAATTGCAGGGTTCGGATGGCTTTACTGTCTTGAAGTCGCTAAAAAAGAACCTGGCCCTGGCTGGATTACCCAGGCCGCCGGTACTGGCCTTGAGCGCCCACGATGGATCTGAATTCATTGCAGAGTTAATTCAGGCAGGATTCTCCGGTCGAATTAAAAAGCCATTTCAGAAAAAATACCTGCTCCAGGTGCTGGCAAATCATCTATTGCGACGCCGGGATAGGGATTCCTGAGCGGGAATCCGGGTGCGAGCCGGTGGCAGACACGAATCATGAAATGGGTCCCCGTCATGGAAGAATGAAAAGATCATTCTGCCTCTATGCCTACGGTGCTCCGGAAGGGGGTTTTGGATTGACCCAGAGCCTGCGGATTCAAGTCTATCAGCCGTCTTGAAAAGAGTAAACACAGGTGTCATCGCAGCTGCGGGCAAGGGGACACGCTCCTATCCCCGCACTACATTTATTCCGAAGCCACTTTTTCGCATCGATGGAAAAAGTATTCTGGAGAAAAACATTGAGCTCCTTGCCAGGAAGATCAAGGTTAAGCAAATCTTTGTAATCGTAGGTCATCTGGCAGAGCAGGTGATGGCGGAGGTAGAGCGCATTCGGCCATTGTATCCGGCTGTAAAAATCGAGACCAGTTTCTGGACCAGAAAGGGACTGGCCAGCGATGTTGCCTCCCTGGAAGGAAAGTTTGAAGGTCCATTCGTTACGGTCCTGGGCGACGAGCTCTATCATGAATCCAACCATGAAAAGATGCTTACAACACTTCGCAAGCATCCCGGACTTGCGGCCAGCGTGGCTGTGAAAGAAACACCGCTGGTTTCGCATATCAAAAAGAACTATTCCGTCGAGCTGGATAAAGACCGCGTACAGCATCTGGTGGAGAAGCCGGAGAATCCTGCCAATCGTCTTTTGGGGTTGGGAACCTATCTGTTCACTCAGGCATTTTTTGATACATTTAGAAATACGCCTCCCTCTGAACGAACAGGAGTGATCGAGATTACCGAGGTTATTGACCGCATGGCCCGGGAAACCCGGGAAGTGTATGCCACAATGGTGCAGTGTGGTTATTTCAATATCAATTCATTGCAGGATTATCATCATGCTGTGTATGAAATTCGCAATGAGAGATTCCATAAATTCAAAAAGAGTCTGATTATTCCCGCCGCGAACCGGGAACAATCCATCGATGATGTATTGAATGATTTCAAGGACTCTGTGGACGAGATCATCGTGGTGGATGCAGGGTCCGAGGATCGCACCAGAGAAATCGCTTCGCAGCATGGCGCTCAGGTAGTGCCTTTCAATGGGCCGCGCAAGAAAGAAGGAGCCATGGTGATGGCCGGACTGGAGGCCGCAAGAGGCGACATCTGCATTGTAGTTTCTGCTGATGGAACTTTCCGATGCAAAGATTTACCCAAACTTCTGGAATATATGAAAGACTGCGATATGGCCATCGGAACCAGAACTACCAGGCAGATGATCGAGCAGGGTGCAAACCTGAAGACCATACGAAGAATCATGAACCTCCTGGGCGGCAAGATGATCGAGGTATTCTACTGGGGAATGGAGCCCAGGTTTACGGATGCAAGCTGTCGTTATTTCTGTGTCTGGAAAGATACTTTTCTTAAGATTCGCCCCAGGTTGCAGGAGGATGGGTCTCTATACATTGCCGAGATGATGACAGAGATTGTTCGTTCTCTGTATCGCTGTATTGAAGTGCCGGTAACTTACTTCAAGCCCGTGAAAGATCAGGCCGCTGGAGATATTCGTTCCATCGGGGATCTGATGCGTCTGACTGGAATGCTATTGAAAAAGAAGTTTGGTAAGATTCACTGAGCTTGACGGAGAGAGCACTAACCCATCAATCGTTCTATAGACTGAAATCAGAGATAGATTGGGCCTGTTTCGATCGATTCTCATTACAGATTGGAAGGTGAACGTCTATTTCCAGGGTTCACCGCAAAGAGGATAAAGATGAAAGTACTGGTAACTGGCGGATGTGGATTTCTGGGATCCCATGTATGTGAGCATTTTAGAAATGAAGGTTGGGAAGTTGTGAGCTTCGATAACATGACCAAATACGAGCTGAAACGCACTGGCTATGGCACAGATGCCACTCGGGACTTTAACTGGGACTATCTAAAGGGCCTGGGCGTTGAGATGGTAAAAGGGGACATCCGTAACCTGGAACATCTGATGGATCGTAGCACGGGAGCGGATTACATCGTACATACAGCGGCTCAGCCGGCCATGACCATCTCCTGGGAAGATCCGGAGCACGATTTCACCACAAATGTAACCGGTACCTTCAATGTAATGCAGGCTGCCCGGGCTCATAAAATTCCGGTGGTAAATACCAGTTCCATTCATGTATACGGAAACTCCATCAATGATTCATTGACCGAGTCCGATACCAGCTATGTTCGCGAGCCCGTAGCAATCCCCGAAAGCCAGCCTGTGATGGTGGGAGAAATTAGCCCGTTGCATGCTTCCAAGATGAGTGCCGAGCATTACGTGCGATCCTTTCATGATATGTATGATCTAAAGTCTGCCAGCTTTCGCTTCACTGGTATATACGGACCGCGTCAATTTGGCGGCGAGGACCATGGCTGGGTGGCAAACTTTGTAATTCGTGCAGTATTTGGACTTCCTATTCGAATTTTTGGCACCGGAAAACAGGCGCGAGACATCCTTTATGCCGCGGACGGAGCCGATAGCTATCTCAAATTCTTCAAAGATCCGCGCCCCGGTGTTTATAACATTGGAGGAGGACCAGAGCATAAGATTTCTCTGCTGGAATGTATTACCATGATTGGAGAAATCCTGGGTAAGAAGATTGAAGTAAGCATCGAAACCGAACGCCCCGGGGATATGCGATATTTTATCTGCGATATAACCGAAGCGCGAAAATTTGGCTTCGATCCTAAAGTGAAGCCGCGACAGGGTGTTGAAAAGCTCATCAAATGGGTAGAAGAGAACAGGAAGGTCTTCGAGGTCAAAGCTTGAGAACCCTTGTAGTTATTCCTGCTTACAATGAAGAAAGCACCATCGAAGAGGTGGTGCGAGGGGCATCCGAATACTGCGATGTGTGCGTGGTGGACGATGCCTCCAAAGACCAGACCCCTGTAATACTGGCCAATTTGAAATCTGAATTCTCCGGGCGCAAGACCGGAACATTACACATTATTCGTCACGAAAGCAATACTCACATTCCCGGTGGCATCCAGGACGGGATGCGTTACGCTCTGGAGCAAAATTACGACTATGTAATTACCATGGATGCCGGAATGTCGCATCTACCGTCCGATCTACCTCTTTTTCTTCAGGCCGGCGATAAGGATCTGGTCATTGGCCGTCGCCATGAAACGGAAAATGTGCCTCTCTATCGAAAGCTAATATCCTGGAAGGCCGCCCGGGTAATGAATTATTGCCTTTCCGACGGCCTGCTGGACATAAAAGGACCCGGGATTCAAGACTGCACCTCTGGTTTTCGCAGATACAGCAAGCGAATCTATTCAATTATCGCAGGCAGTGAGTTGGAATCTCGTGCCTTTGACTTTCATATGGAATCTCTCTATCTGGCTGTGCGAAATGGGGCCAGTCATGTGGAAGTGCCCATTACCTATAAATTTTCTACGTCCTCATTTAATCGTAAAGTACTGTTCCAGGCCATGGTATTCGCCAGGCATCTATATAGAAAGAAACTGCATCTTCAGGAACCCCACGAGCCGGGGCGTCTTGTGCGATGGCAGCATACACTGTATTCTCCGCTTCAGAGGCTGGATAAGCCCTGGCTTGCGCTAACTCTGTTTATTCTGCTCTACGGAACTGTTACCTACTTTCATATCAACAAATATGAGATGAACTTCTCTTCTATGGTGCGATTTGGCCTGGAATTTGCCCAGTCCAATCCGGATCATGTGCCGCCCAATGCAGTGTTCTATAAGAGTCAGGAAGGGGATCTGGGCGCAGGGTACGATGGTCAGATCTTTTATTTCTACAGTCGATCCATTAGCGAAGGTCTGGACTATCCTTCCAGCGAAGGCGTGGATAAAGACGGACAGATTGATGCAAGTTATCGTGCTCCCAGAATAGGCTATCCATTCCTGATTGCCATTTTTGGATTTCTGGGGCCAAACGCCGCCCTGTTTGGGATGTTTTTCTGGAACATCGCTTTGATGGGGATGGCCTATCTGTGCCTGCGACAGATTCTGGGTACCAACAGCGGTCTGGCGCTACTTTATTTGCTTTCGCCTTTCGCTCTTGGCAGCTATCATTTGCTTGTTAGTGATTCTGTGATGGTTTCCACAGTGGTGATCGCCTACTGGGCGTATCAGAGAGAGCGTCTATTTCTGTTCTGGGCCCTGGGCAGTCTGGCGCTGATCACCAAGGAACCGGCGCTATTCATCTTATTTCCTCTTGGCTTATACGAGCTCATTCGCCTGGATTTTCGCAAGGCTGCTGTAATACTTGCAACCCTGGTTATTCCAGCGGTGTGGCAGACCTACCTGCGATTTACTCTTCCTGAATGGAGTCCCACCCGGCTGGGAGTTTTTATCCAACCCATGCAGGGCATGAAAGAATACCTGCTGGAGGTAATGGCTTCTGTGCAGAATCCGGAAAATGGCTTAAAGGACATTGCCAGAACCCTGAGCCGCATGCCTCTTTTGATTCTTTGGATTACGGGTGTCATTGCTCTTGTAACCGGTCGTATGCGAAAAGGCTTTGCCATGCGTCTTGGACTCTTTCTGTCGCTTCTGATGGTATTTGTGGCGGATCATTACTATTTCTGGTCCGTCTACGATAATATCTCCCGGATGTTTACTATAACCGTAGCTCTGGTTCTACTTCTGAAATCCAGGGATCATAACATCCTGGACCTGCCTTTCCATGTGATTTCTCTGGGAATTCTGCTGCTTTATCTTGTGCGTGTTATCTGGATTACTCCGGTAATGCCGTATGTGATTCGCTAGTTCTCGGTGGCCAGGGCCGTACCAATCACGGCTCCCAGACTCTCCAGTTCCTGAATGAGTGTGATCTTTCGCTCCAGGACATCGTCGCCGGTGGCGATCAAATCTTCGTAAATAGTAACCGGCCATCCTGCCTCAAGCAGGGATAGGGCGGTCTTTCTGACGCAATACTCCAGAAGAAATCCGCAGAGAAATATTCGGCGTGGCCTGAGTTGCTCCAGAGTTGCGGGAAGCTCCGAACTCTTTATGGCATCGTGATCGGTTTTTGCCAGAACTGTATCGAAATTTTCTACTGACAGTGCGATGCGATGTCCCGGGCTTCCCGGAATACAGAGGTTCAGTCCAGGGCCAAACTGATTGGCTGCGTAGTTGGAATACACGAGGATTCTGTGCTTTTCTTGATTCAACAGCGCCTGATGGATGGAGCCCAGACACCGTCGAATATTAGATGTGCCATGGCCTCGTCTGGCATACGCTCCCTCCGCTGAAACGAAGTCCATCTGAGGATCTATGACTATCAAGCAATCCATGGCAGCCCATTCGTAAATTCAATCCATGCAATCGCGGCCGGAATCCTGTGGATCCCGGCGCCCGAACCGGTGCACGAATCTGAATTCTATTAGAATGAAGGGAATCGGGAATAGATCAAGGAAAAATGATAACTGGCATACCATTATTCATAAACGGATCCAGTTTTACGATATCTTCATTTCTCAATCTAATACAGCCGCTACCGAAGGTCTGTCCAACGCTGGCCGGATCGTTGGTTCCATGGATGGCAATTCCAGAGCCGATGCGCATGGGCAGCTTTCGCTTATTGTCCAGGGGTACGCTGCCTTCCTTGAGGTCTACTTTGTATCGCCAGATGTCGGATGCAGCGGGATAATCGATTCCATAGAAGCGAGGCCCGAATACATTTTTGCCGGCATCCTTTCCGGGCTTTCCATACAGGCTGTAGCCCAGCTTCGCTGTGAGAAAATAGCCATTGAGTCTTTCCAGTTCTTTGTAGGATTCGGACTTTTTGGGAGCATCCAGACTGTAGAAGCGAAAGATCCGGTAAATGCCTTCTGGGGTTCTTCCATCGTATTCGAATTGTTTGGGTTTCAAGCCCCCTTGAGCATCGCCTCCAATACCGGCATCGAATGACAGGACCTCGACTCCTCTTTGATCAAATACAGACAGTCGATGTCTACTTTTCCAGATAACGATTCCATAGAGCTGCTTTCTAGATAACAGGGATTGTGCCAGGGCCGATAGATCTCGCTTGTCGTAGGCCGCCCGATTCTCGGTAAGCAATCGGTTCTGCTGGCCCACCGGAAACTCAACCGAATCTTCCATTTCCTTGAGCTGTGTTTGAAGCTCCACCAGAGCTTTTTGCTCCGGGCTCTGATTCGCTGAATCTTTGCCGTTTTCGCCATGGGAGCTTTCGGAACTCTCGGAGCTTTCCGAACTTTCGGAGCTTTTGGAGCTATCCACGAACTCCGTTTCTCCGACGCCGGGTCCATCGGCTTTTTCAATTTCGCCGATATTCGCTGGAGTGGAAATTGGGCCTGACGCTTCTTCGGCCTGGAATCCATGCGCCAATGGAAATGCCATGGTCAGAATACCTGCCAGAGTCATAATCATTAGCTTTCGCTGGTGGAGGAGGCCGGCCCTGGGCTGTTCCCGGGTAATTGGAACGGGACGAGCTTGTCCGTAGTTACGTTGTCTGCACGTCGCCTGGCCCGCGATTCCTGGCTCAGAAATCTGGTGTTCGCAGAGTAGAAACTCAGAAGCAGAATGGCTGCGAAAATCCATAGCTGTAGATGACATAAAGGACATAAAGAGATTTGGGCGATGCTGACTATAGGACTTCATGTTTTATCTCATTCATCCGCTTTACGGCGCGATCAAGGCCGCCCAGGGTCATCTCTTCCATGGGTAATATCGACGCGATTTTTTTCAAGGTAAAGGAACCGGTGGGCCAGAATTCTGCGGGGATAGGATTGAGCCAGACCAGAGCCGGGAATCTGTCTTTCAGGCGCTTTAAATGTTCGATGGAAGGTTCGTACTCCTCTTCGCCAAAATTGATATTTCCGTACGGCGATACCAGTTCTTCCGGCGCCATGGAGGCATCACCGATAATGAATACACGGCAATCTCTATTTCTGCGAAGAATATCTCGGATCGCTATAGGCTTACTTCTTTGAGGATCGGAGTAGACATAGGAATAGATGGTATTGTGAAAATAGTAGCTATCCAGCTTCTTGAGCTGTTTATTCATTCGCTGGAATAGATCTGAGGTTAGATGTACATATGGGGCCATGGAGCTTCCTCCGTTATCCATCATTAGAATCACTTCCAGGCGATCTCGTTTATCTTTTTCGAAGATCAGCTCTATTTCTCCTGCATTCTTTGCAGTCTTTCGAATGCTTTCTGGAATATTGAGCTGATCCGGAGCTCCCGCAGGCTTCAAATGCTTGAGATGCTCCAGGGCATCATGAAAGTTCTTTCTGGTCAATCTTCCGGCTTCCGAGTAATCCACGTACCGGCGTTGGCCCATCACCTTTTTGGCACTGAATCGATTGGCCTGTCCCATAACTCTGAATCCATTTTCAGAAAAGCCAGAATGCCCGAAAGGCGATGTTCCGCCGGTGCCGATCCACTTGTTGCCCCCATGATGGGCTTCTGTTTGTTCGCGCAAGCGTTCCCAGAAAAGCTTCATCAATTCATCGGAGGACATGGAGTAGGGATGTCTGGGTAATTCGCCCTTGATCCAGGCTTCGCGCAGCCATTGCTGGAACTGTTTGGTTTCCAGCAAATCCAGATCTCCTTCTGCCACAGGAGGAAGTTCCAGGCCTTCGAAGAAATAGAGAAAAGTACGATCGTAGGTGTCGAAGTATTTTACCTCTTTCACAAAGCAAAGCCGGGCCATGAGATAGAGATCGTCCATGGATTGAACCAGGCCTTTCTTGAAGGCCCGCAAAAGCTCAATAAGCTGATCCGGGCTTACAGGAACATCCGCCCTTCGCAGTTCATAGGCGAAAGCCAGAAAGACATCATATGTGCGAACAGGGGGATTCTCTTGCTCTTCCATCGGTTTTACTCTTTCTTCATGCTTCAATTGCAGCTCATCGCGCTTTTACTGAGCACAAAAGTTTTAGAAACTCAATCATCCAGGTGTTGAGTGCCCATCCCCTCATCGAATGCCCAGAATCATCAATCCTTTCAGAAGCGGATGTCCAGCTATATTCTATATGCGGCCGGCCCTGTAATTCTGTAGATCTGCCGCTCGCTTCATCAATATACCAGGAAAGGGAAGATCCGTCAGTCCTTCTGGCTTTTTGCCGGACCGCTGCAAAGCTTCGATCCAGTGAATAAGTTCCCCGGTGGCCGGGGCCTTTTCCAGGCCACGGCTGCGAAGTTCATAGAATACCTTCAAAGATACATCTACGAGCTGGCTATCCAGCTCATCGAAATGAAGATCCAGGATTTCTCGCATCTCGGATTCTTCGGGAAAGGCAATATGATGTGCGAAGCATCTTCGAAGAAATGGGTCGCTGAGCTCTCTTTTCGCATTGGAAGTTATGATGATGACCGGACGATGAACTGCTTTGATGGTATCGTTTACCTCGCGGATGGTAAATTCCATATCCTCCAGAACATCCAGAAGATTGTCCTGGACATCGGACTCGGTTTTGTCGATTTCATCCAGAAGAAGCACACATCGTTTTTCTGCGCGAAAGGCCCGGCCGATGGGGCCCCAGATAACATAATCGTAGAACTGATTTACATCCCGGCCGCTGGCCTCTGTACCAAAGCGGGCATCGTTCAATCTGAGTACTGTATCCTGAACATAGCACGCTTCTTCGCCGCGAATGGTGGATTTGGCCCGCAGCACCTCAAGGTCCATACCCAGACTACGGGAGATTTCAAATGCCAGCTGAGTCTTTCCGGTGCCAGGCTCCCCGGTAAGCAGGAGAGGCTTCTCCATGGCAATGGCCATATTTACAATGGCACCCAGCTCAGGGGAAAGGTAATATTGATCGGTGCCCTGAAAGTTTGGCTGCTGAGAGGAATCGCTGCTCATGGGCCCAGAGTTATGGGCCCATGGAGGAGCGCAAGAGGGTTATGGGGCGGTTTGGGGCTACAGGTCTTCGTAGCCGAACCAGTGGCCATTGTAGAGGGTTTCGATAGGTATCATGGTTTCCGTCTGAATAAATAGGAGGCCCCTGAAATCAGCGGTATCAAACGGGTCAATGTCTTGCTCGAAATTGATTGTATTGTATACGCTCTGGTCCCAGGATTCATTCCAGTAATGGTCAGCTTTGTAATAGTACTTTCGTAGGGGCTTATACGCCGAAAGTGGTGCTGCATTTCCATTGGGGGAAACCCACCGTTTCATAAAGAAGATGGGCGGACCACATTTTGCTTCGGACTCTTCGGCGACGTTGACCAGTCCCAGATGCGAGTTGGGCAGGCAGGCAAAGAGGTGTCCCCAGCGGATGCAAACTACAGTATTAACCTGGCACCGAAATCGGCTGAATCTCTTTGGCGCTCCGCTAATGTTCGATTCCAGGGTAAAGTGGAGCAAGTCGGACCGGGGCTCCGGGTATGAGTCGGTGCGAATCAGTTCCCAGGAAGAATCTCGATAGCGTTCTCTTGCCCGAAGGTGAAGAGTGGCTGTTGCCGTCTGGTCGCGGCCTTCGCATGTGCCTCTGGAGTCAGTGGCCTGTATTGTGAGGGAGTAATCGCCCGCCTCCCGGGGTGTAATTGGTATTCCAGCATCATTGTTTCCATAGAGTGATAATGTCTGCGGACAAATGCGCCTCCCAACTGGGCCCAGGAGGTCTTCCATGAATATCCGATGAAGCCAGCTATTCCTGAGGTCAAGGTTGGGAAAAATATCCATCGGGGTCTGGAGAGCAGAGGCTGAGGGAGCACTGGATCCCGCTTGGCCGAGCACTGAAGGACTGTCACTCACTCCGCATTTGCTAGCGTCAGGGTCCGAATACTTAACCTGAGCCATGTTCCATTTGCTTGATGGGCTACTCTGGTAGCCATTGGAGAAAAAGCTGGGGTCCGCACAGTCCTGACCGGCAGTGTAAACCCCGGTAAATGGATAAATGATGCCTCCGGGATGAACAATCCGATACCCCTTGTCCAACCTTACGGTGAGGCGAGGCGGCTGATTACCACGTGCGAAATCCTGGAAAGCTACTCGATCCACCGGTGTAGACCCACCGGGGCGAAGATCATCCATGGGAGTGGACCAGGGAATATCTTTCTCTGTCGGATCGTACGAAAAGATCAGTTTTGCAGTGCCGTGCTTGATGATTCCAAGGGACCCAGACCGGCTTAATTCAAGACGGCCAGATTCCACTCCACCGGTTATCGGCATCAAGACGGACCGTTGCTGAATCTGGTAAGTGGCCGGGTCAAATTGTAGGAGCTCCAGACCATTTTCGCTTAAAGCAAGGAGTTCGGTTTCGGTGACAAAAGCCAAATCAAAATACTGAACCTGACCAAAGAAGCTTCCTATCCTATGAGTTCGCGATTCAGGAGCCAAAGAAGGGGCCACAAGATCGACTCTATAGACGTCCAGACCTTGATTGGAATTCCAGCCACGGGGGGATCGAACACCGTTTGGCGGAGCAATGACCACAATGGATTCTCCAGAGGGAGATATTGCCTTCCGCGTCCATCCAGGCCTATTCTGGGATGCTACTACTTCCTGTCCGGGTAGATGCTCGTAGGACCACTGATGCGAAAAGGTCAGGTTGGAGATTATTCCATCCTCGACCTGCCCATGAAAAATCAGCATGTATTCATGCCATGGATACTGATTGATTGATGTATCGTAGTCTTCCAGGAGGTATTGGGCGTTTACTATCTGGGCAAATCCAACATCGTTTAGCCTGAGGGCGATGGGACTTCCGTCGTTCCATCTGGTTGCGTTCTCTGGAATGCTTGTATACTTGCTATCTAGAGTGATAAGTTCTTTGTTGCCTTCATCGTACCGCAAGGTAACAAAGCATTGTAAATGATTGACCACCGGACACATGGGATCTGGAGAGAAACCGTCTGCAATGTAATATGAAACAAGCCAGAAGTCATCGCGGGAATCGTAAGCTATAGCAGAAATCACTGAGCCGTTGGGCAGGGGACTTGGTCCAGAGAATTCGAAAACCGAAGTTCCAATTGCATCTGCACTTTGAACCCAGACACCACTACCTCCCGACACAGACAGTACGAATTCCTGGCCGAAGCTATGTGTTGTGGCATTCCACCCAGCCTGTCCTTGATTTGGGGGGCCGCTAATCGGATCTACATTGTTGTGCTGATACTCATTGTCCCGAGGATCGAATATGGCAAAGCTCTTCGCATACTCAAAATATGGAAAATCCAACTCCAGACTTGCCATTTCGCTTACGTTGCCTGCTTCATCCCGGACCCATAGATTCAGGGTGAGTTCCCCTAACTGCTGTACTGACCAGGTTGTAGGCTCCTCTGTGAGCCAATCCTCCGAATCGTTCGCAGGAGGCTCTGAGCCTGTGGATAAATACCAGCCAGTAATCGGGGATGCATCATCTACCTCAATGTTGAAGCGAGCAACGGGCATTGTACTATTTGTCCCATCGTCTTCGAAGAGAGTTATAACCGGGTCAGAGTGGTCTCCGTTTGTTGGATCCGTGAGACGCAAGATCTCCGTCAAATCATCGATTCCGTCCGAGTCGGTGTCTGCCATGTTGGACTTTGTGCCATCGCCTCCATAGTAAGTGTTGGATGGGTTGATTTCGTAGTAGTTGGCCAGACCATCTCCATCATCATCCGGTCCAGTTTGAATTTGAAGAACCAGAGGTGGCGAATAAAGTCCGGACTCCGTGACTGCGAAAAAGCTGTAGTAATAGGTCATACCTTCTGTAAGGCCGGTATCAACGATGTAGCCAGGTTCTTCAATGGCCAATCCTACAGCTTCGCCGTATTCCGGCGAAAGGGATGGCTCTTGCAGACGTCTTCGGACTATTAGGCCGCTGACATCTCGGTCAATGGTTTGGTCCAGAACAATGGAAATCTGATCGGACCCCGGAATAAGAGAGATTCCCTCGGGAGAAGCAGGGCGAAGGGGCTCCCCGGAGCAATCGATACCTGCATCTGCGGCCCAGTCGCCCTGAGGTAGCACAGCCACAAAGTAGTTTGTGCGGATCTGATTCGGATTATCTATATCGTAATGGTTCCCCGGGAGGGTTACCTGAGAACCGGCTACATATTCCTTTTCGTAGACTTCGTAGTATTGAGCGTCATCGGTGGTTTCAATAAAGGTGTCTGCCACTTGTGCAAATCCCATATCAGCCAGCCAGTTGGCCCGGACACTACCGCGCCCATCATACATTATGTAGACCTTCGCATTGAAGGGAAGCTGGAAATCCAGATAATCCGGATCGCTGTTGTACTTGTGCTGTCCTTGCGGGCCGCAGAAGACGCTGGAGGAGGAATGGTTTCCGCCATTACAAGTGGCAATTCCCAGGGATTCATTGAGCTTTAGATCGTAAAATGCATTGTTGTGCTGGATGGTATACCCGCGATCGAGATAATATTTGAATCCTACATCGATTCTACTCCACTTTGGGCCTGTCATGGAGCCAGCCGGATCGTCCAGGACATCTACTATGCACTGTGGAGGAGTGAATACCCCTCCGTCTGCCGGCGCCGGCAGGGCCGTCAATACAAAGGGAGTGAAATGGTTGGTGCGAGCAGTAACTCTGTTGTTTTCTAAATCCACTTCAACGTCGATGGCCGGAATCCACTGTCCCGATCGCTTATCGTATGAAAATACCTGAAACTCCTCAATCAGTCCCCGTTCTCGTAGCATTCGTTCATCGTATTCGTATGTAATCTCTGCGAACTGGCCCGGCGGCATGACCACGCTTTCATATTGCTCAGGCGCGCCGGGAATTTTGGATGTGTCTACATCAATGTCGAAAATATGACCTACAGATACGTAATGCTTTCCATAGATGGGTACCGCGATCTCCTCCTGGTCCTCTTTTTGATCCACAGTGAAAAGGGCTGGATCATATCCGTCCGCTCCCACCGTAGGCGGACTTGAAATCAGTGCATTCTGCTCCGGGGAGGAAACCAGATCCAGAAGGAACCATTTTCGTTCTTCCTCGGATTTGCTGGTGGCAGAAGGCAGAAATGCAATACAGGCAGATACGAAAGGTATGCCCGCAAGAAGCAGCAGAAGTCCCTGCTTTTTAAGTTTATGAATAGTTCTTGATTCCATATCTTTCTCTGCTCTTGAATTATCCGTTATCTTGCGCATATGGGAGGTGCAACGCGCTACAGGTCTTCGTAGCCGCTCCACTGGCCGTGGTATAGAGGGGCATAGTTGAGGAGCTTGGTGTCATTTCTTAGAAAGATAAAACCATGGGCTCCGTCCATAAACAGGCCTTGCGGAAACGGTAGTTCAACATTTTTGGGCGCGTGGTAAATTATGCCATTACCCGAGCCAGGAACCAGTCCCTGATAGAACGTAGTGTGCCAGTAGGGAGTCTTGTTTTGTTCCGAGCCGCAGGAAGCATGCGTCGCTGGAGCTACAATAGACTCGGTTATATCTCTCTCGAAAAAACATTCCGGACCGAAGCTACCCCTAATCACACATACAACATACTGATAGTCACACTGAAATCTGTGATATAATTCAACTGTGCCCGACGGGGCAGGTGAGGGTGCCTCGCTCAATGAGAACTTCTGAAGACTGCCCGGGGCCTTCGGATAGTACTCGGGCTGGATGAAACCGTGTCTTGGGTCTCCCTGGGGCCGCCTTGCTCGTAGTAGCAATGTGGCGCGCACCGTCTGGTCACGACCTTCACAGCTACCCGGTGAGTCAGTAGCTTCCACCGTGATTTGGTAATCCCCGGCTTCCCTGGGAGTTATGGGAAAAATATTCTGAACCCTTTGGTCTGCTAGCAGCTTTGTGGGACACAACCGTGATGCTTGGCTTCCGATTAGGCTCTCAAGAATTTGAAGCACTGCTCGAGCCTTTTGACCATTTGTTTCCACCCCGGTGAAAAGATCCATGGGAGTTTCGAGGGATCCCGGTCCCGGAGAGGTGGTGCCGGATTGACTCAAGTTAATTGGTGTATTCGCGATATCACACCTTTGAGCATCCGGATCCGAGTATCGTACTTTTCCAACGCTCCATTTGCCATAAGGATCCGCCCCATCAAGAGTGCTCCAGAACCAATCCCCTGATGAACAACCTGCGTTCGGCCGATATACTCCGCGGAAAGGATAGCTCCATCCCTCGGGGGTTAAGATTCTTTTTCCCGGATCTAACTCAAAGGTGATTCTCGGAGGCTGGTTTCCCTGAGGTAGATGGTTAAATGTTACCCGGTCCACCTCTTCCAATCCTTCCGGTCGCAAATCAACCAGTGTTTTAGTCCACGAAATCCTTACGTTCTCACTGTCGTAGGCGAAGAGCTGAGCACGGTTTCCGTATTTTACCATCCCGATTGTATTGTCGGGGCCCATGTGAAGTTGGCCTGAAGCGACGGTCTCCCCGAAGTTGTGGACCGGGGTGCGGGAAGTGAAATGGCGGCTCGCTGGATCGAAAACCAGTCTTTCCAGACCCGTGCTGGTAATTGCAAGCGCTTCTGTTTCGCTTATGAAAGCCACGTCAAAGTAGCGAATCAAATGAAAAAAGGTTCCTACCTTTTGAACCCGTGCCTCGGGATCCATACCGGGGTCGGAAAAATCCAGGGAATAGACATCGATTCCATTCATGCTATTCCATCCGCGCGGTGAACGCACCCCCTGAGGAGGTGCAGTCAAGACCAGGACCTCTCCGGAAGGAGAGATGGCCTGTCTGGTCCAACCCTTTTGATTCAGGTTCGCAGGAATCTCTTCTCCTGGAAGGTATTCCAGGGCCCACTTATGCGAAAAGAGCAACTCCTGGATTTGTCCATTTTCAATGGTTCCGTGAATTAGAATTACGTATTCATGCCAGGGGTACTGGTTAATAGAATTATCAACGTTTTCCAGGACGTATTGAGCATTCATAGCTATAAGGAAGCCCGGTCCTGATGGATCCAGGATGAGTTCTCCCGGATCCCCCCAGCGGGTCGCGACGTCTGGAATTGTTATATGCGCGGAATCCAGGGTCACCAGAGTATCAGTGGACTCATTGTATCTCAGGGTCATGAAGCACTGAGCTTGCTTGACCACCGGACATTCCGTAGTAGGCGAGTATCCCTCTCTAATGAAATAGGAAACCAGCCAGTAATCCTGGTTTGAGTTGTATTGCAAGGAAGAGATCACTGAACCGGGCGGCAGCGGACTGCTTCCGCTCAAATCATAATCGGCTGTGCCAATATTCCCGGCATGCTGCACGAATGCTGATTGGCCACCGGAAATGGAAAGCAAGTAATTCTTACCGAAGCTATTGGTTGTTGCATCGGTGCCGGTATGCTCCAGATAATAGGCCAGATCCGTTGGATTAGTTGTCGTAGTCTGAAAATCATCATCTCTGGGATCAAAGATTATGAAGCGATTGCTGTAATTGAGATATGGAAAATCCAGTTCCAGGGTGGCCATTTCGCTTACGTTGCCTGCTTCATCGCGGACCCAGAGGTTAAGGCTGAGCTCGCCAATTTGTGGAACATCCCATGTTGTGGGTTCTTCGGTGAGCCAATTCGTGGAATCATTGGGCGGAGGCTCTGTCCCTGTGGATAAATACCAGCCAGTAATCGGGGATATATCATCTACCTCAATGTTGAAGCGAGCAACAGGAATTGTGCTAATGGTACCGTCGTCTTCAAAGGCTGTAATCACAGGATTTGTATGATCACTGTGTGTGGGATCTGTGAGATTCAAGATCTCGGTTAGATCATCAATGCCGTCGGCATCTGTGTCGGCCTCATTGCTGTTGGTTCCATCGCCTCCGTAGTAGACAATGGAAGGATTGTTTTCGTAATAGTTGGCCAGACCATCCCCATCATCATCCGACCCAGTTTGAACCTCAATTACCAGAGGAGGAGAATACAATCCGCTGTCCGTCACTGCGAAAAAGCTATAGTAGTAGGTCATGCCTTCTGTCAGGCCGGCATCGATAATGTAGCCAGGATCTTCAATGGCCAGTCCTACAGCTTCACCGTATTCCGGTGAAAGAGACGGCTCAAGCAAGCGTCTTCGCACAATAAGGCCGGTGACATCTCGGTCGATAGTTTGGTCCAGAACAATGGATACCTGATCGGAACCAGGAATAAGAGAAATTCCTTCCGGCGAAGCAGGGCGAAGGGGCTCTCCTGAGCAATCGATGCCTGCATCTGCTGCCCAGTCTCCCTGCGGTAATACCGCAACGAAATAGTTTGTATCGATCTGGTTGGGATTGGCAAGGTCGTAATGATTCCCCGGAAGCGTAACTTGAGATCCAGATGGATATTCCTTCTCATAGACGAGGTAGTAACCCACTCCATCGGTAGATTCGATGAACTTATCTGGAATCTGAGTAAACCCCATATCTGCAAGCCATCCTGCTCGCTCTGTTCCACGGCGATCGTACATAACATATACTTTCGCATCGAATGGCAACGAGAAGTCCAGGTAGTCTGGATCCTTGTTGTATTTATGCTGCCCCTGAGGACCGCAGAATATGCTGGAAGAGGCATGGTTGCCGCCATTACAGGTGGCAATACCCAGGGCTTCATTGAAGCCCAGGTCATAGAAATCCTCATTATGACGGATTGTATAGCCGCGATCAATATAATACTTAAAGCCTACATCCAGACGACTCCACTTCGGACCGGCCATGGAGCCCGAGGGATCGTCCAGGGCATCTACAATACACTGGGGTGGGTCAAAAACACCTCCATCTGCAGGCGCTGGCAGAGCCGTAAGGACAAAAGGAGTAAAATGATTGGTTCGGGCAGTAACGCGATTGTTCTGAGTGTCTACTTTTACGTCCGTTAGAGGATACCATCGATCGCTGCCTTTGTGATAGTAAAAGACCTGGAATTCCTCCATAAGGCCCCGTTCGCGAAGGAGACGCTCATCATATTCGTAAGTGATCTCGGCTACATGACCTTCTGGCATGAACACGCTTTGATATTCCTCAGGCGCGCCGGGAATTTTGGATGTGTCTACATCAATGTCGAAAATATGACCTACAGATACGTAATGCTTTCCATAGATTGGTACCGCGATTTCCTCCTGATCCTCTTTTTGATCTACAGTGAAAAGGGCTGGATCATATCCGTCCGCTCCTACCGTGGGAGGACTTGAAATCAGTGCATTCCTGTCCGGGGATGAGACCAGATCCAGAAGGAACCATTTTCGTTCTTCCTCGGATTTGCTGGTGGCAGAAGGCAGAAATGCAATACAGGCAGATACAAAAGGTATGCCCGCAAGAAGCAGCAGAAGTCCCTGCTTTTTAAGTTTATGAATAGTTCTTGATTCCATATCTGTATTGCCTGTTTGTATCTGATCACTTTCCCAGTTTGTTAAGGAAATGTAATAGAAAGCATGGAAAAGTTTATAGTACCGAGGTCCAGTTTTTTTCTTATTCTATGTATTGCGATGTCCGTTGGTTTCGCAGGCGTTAGTTGCGCTACCGGGTCCGATCCCTCCAATTCCTCTGTGATTGTAACGGATGTTCCGGTGGCCATGGAGCGTTCCCTGGCGACGTATCGGGGCAGCTATGAGAATTGCCGGGTGCTGCAGCAAACCCATGTAGTGCACTTTCCCTTTGTATTGCCCGTGAATGAGCCTGTGATCAAGCCCATAGATTCTGGCTCGGATACCATCTTGATCAAGTATCGTACCATGCGATGGTCTGACATTGGCTACACTGCTCTGGGCTTTCTCTTTGGAGTAATTACCGATACGGCCGTAATCGCAGAATGTGGTGCGCTGGCTGCTGCGGATACCAACCCACAGAAGCTTGGGTCTGCAATGGAAGGAAATCGTCAGGTGGGTGTATTTCGATTTAGATTTGAAACCGGCGTTGGATCAAAGGCCATATCCGATGCACCTCTGGCAGGTCTCAAGGAGCGAATCAAGAATCAATCCGATGCTCGCTTTCTGATTGCTGTAAGCGCCGACTGCGAAGGCGACCAGGAAGAGAATCAGCAGCTGATGCAGGAACGGGCGAACTACGCCATGGCAATGCTCAAGAACCTGGGTGTTTCTAAAAGCAATACCGAAGTGCTGTATCGTAACCTGCGCCAATGTGGGGAAGACAGCGAAAGTAGGCCGGCGGATCGCTACGTCTATGTAATCGTAAAGGAGGGTTGATCGTCATTGATCTGTCTCGGAGTGAGCGGGAAGTTAGCCCCTTTATGAGTGGGCTATCTGGAATAGACACAGGTTCAAATTGAAGCAGGTTTCATTGGGCGCTCTCCGCTCTGGAGATGAGCGGTCCTGATAGGCCTATCAGGTCTCCAGCCAATGCTTTGTTGGCTTACAGTTTATTGTTGTACGCCGGATTCGTATGCACCTGTTCTACTACATAGGTGTCGCAGGTTGTCAGCGCAGAGCGATTGGCCTCGATTAAGGCGCCGGTTCTGGTTGTTATTACTGGATCGCTCCCGCTGGGGAAGAAATAGGAGCCGTAATGCATGATCGACGTGATATCGTAGCGTCCAATGTCCAGACCGGCACTGCCCAGTTTTTCGTATTGCGAAGGGGCTGTGGTTCTATCCGGATAATAGATGATGTGGTTGTCTCGATCGTTTCTCTGTTGTGTATGCATTAGACCCAGAGTATGGCCGATTTCATGGACGGCATTTCCGGTACCGCATGCTTCACCAAGCCGGATGGTTCTTGCTGAATCGCTGTAACCGACATTGGCACTACAGGTGCTACTTCCTGGATCTTCAAAAAAGATATAGCCCGCCTCCGATGTCCTGGGTGCAAAACGCACTATGCTGTAGGTTTCCCAGTGAGCCATGGCATCTTGAATTTCAGTTCTTGTGGCAACCGGAACAGCACCATCGATTACATAGGGCACTCGAATATAGCCACCGCTCATGGGCCAACGATAGCTAGAATTGTTGAAAGCCAGGCTATAATAGGAATCCCCTCCGCCGTACGGAATGGCACTAACTTCCGATTCATCGAACACCATATCTCCATTGAAGTAGGAGTTGCCTGCTTTCGTAAGCGAAAGCAAGGTCCATTGGCCGTTGAGCCGTACATACCCTTGCACGGTTTCACCTCCCGGTACTCCCGTTTCAGGAATATTGGGATCCGCCAGGGACAGCCCGAAAACAGGAGCATCAAAGGTGGATGCGTTCAGGTTACATTCAGGACCGCTATTGGCCAGAATGAATGCAAGTGCTATCAGATCGGTGGAGGAATCTGATTCCTGTTGCATACATTGACCAAACAGGGAGGCGGCGAGGAGAGCGATAAGAAACCTCCTCGGCATCCTGCATTGGATGGTTCTACACAGCCGCATAAATCTTTAAATAAATCATAGATAAGATGAGGAGTTATAGTGAAGTTGTTCTGCGCCATAAACGTCGCAATCTGTTAGAGCGCGCCTATTCGGTTCAATCAGACTACCATCCTTTTTGGTCATGACGGGTTCATCGCTATTTTTGAAATAGAATGAGCCATAGTGCATGATGGATTCGAAATCGTATGAGCCGATATCGTAGGCCTCGCCTGTAGTTTTCTTGGTGTACTGGGACGGATTTGTGGTCCTACCGGAATAATAGATTATATATTCGTCTCGGTCCAGCCGGGTTTGCTCATGCCACAATCCCAATGCGTGTCCAATTTCGTGGACGGCAGCACCAAAACCACAGTTTGGGGCAAGGTTTATTGGCTGCGGCTGTGTGGATTGTCGTCCAACATATGAATTGCAGCCAGTATCGTCGTCCTGAAAGTGAATTCTCGGTGTAGCCGATGAATTGGCTACGAAACGAAATCGACCGCGTTCTTGCCAATGTGCAAGGGCCTGGTTAATTTCATTTACCGTTTCTGCTGGTAAACTAGAGTCGATAGAGTAGTTGACTTCGACTGTACCGTCCGAACCCGTGGGCCAGCGTCCGCCCTGAGTAGCGTCAATACCCAGGCTGAAATACTGATTCTCCGCTACGTCCGGGAATTGGAATAACTGGTCCTCGGAATAGATAATGTCACTCTCTGTTACATAATTACCGTGGTACTCGTACACTGTGATAGGCTGAACCCCATATTTTGTTGGAATGTAGACCAGTTTCTCTTCCCCGAGGCCATTCAGAGGCTGATCTCCAATTGGATCGTAATGAGGGTCAAAATCATCTGATGCAGCATCCGACAACGTAGCCCCTTCCTCAATGTACTGCTGAATCAAAGTCTCAAGCAGTAATCCTTGCTGAACGTTACATGGACCATTCCCAATATCGAACAATTCGTATAATAGCCATTCCTGGATCAGCTGATCCAACGGATCTTCTTCCTCTTCTTCTTCGCCCTGCAGGGCCGCCAGTTCCTCAGCGCTGCAATTGAATTGCAGTCCCAGTCCCAGCGATAATAATAGCGCCAGGGTAATCTTGATCAGCTTTTCTCCTAAGTCTTTCATGGTCGCACTCCGTTTTTTTCGCATCTGGCGATTCAGGGCTCGCCGGTTCTTCATTCAGCTATCTGTTCACGTTCAACGTTCAACCCGGAGTTCAGAATCCCGGGTCGTCTTCTATCTTTGATATCGCTCAATGACAGTCTCTGTCATTCTTGTCTTCCAGTATCCAGGCAGGTATTTTTTTTCTTGTGCCTGCCCACTGATGCTCAGGGTAATCTTCCCAATCTAGTTTCTCTTGATCTTGATACTCGCTTGGTCTCAAACTAGCGGGCGTTTCCTGCTTATTTTTACCTCCAACCCGGGGCCGGAGATATCAATTCATCTGTGTATAAGCTTTCAATCATTGCAGGCCTTGAATCTAGTACTTCAGCTCAATGGCCGGTCCCTTTACATACTCCTTAAGGATGTCATCGGATGGTGACTCCTCATAGAAATGGCTGACGTCGTAGCTTTTGCCGCAGTCGTCTGCGCACATTTTAGGCGAATAGTAACATCGTTTCAATACACCCCGCGCATCGGCCGCCAGGCCTACATGATTCTTTTCTATATCCCGGCTAAGCACCTCTGACTGGCAAGATTCGTATAGCTCCTCCATGGAAAGTCCCGGGAAACCACCTTCGCCTCCAAAGAGCTTTTTCATTCCTCTGGTGGCCATCCATGCTTCTCGAATTTCTACCTGACGCTTTCCATCCTTTACACCTACTTTGAGTCTCTTATAAATACGCGCGGTTAACTCTCCCTTTTCAAAGCGAACCAGCGTTACATAGGTTTCGCCGGTCATACTGCCCTGTACTCTGATATATGTATACGTATTGCCCAGGCGGCTGGCAGTGGTCTTCCAGTCCTGTTTGGCTGCTTCCAGGCTTTCTTTATCGAAATCCAGGGTTCTGGCTTCTTCCGGATTGCTTTCGCATGTAGCAGACATTACACTCATGGAAAGCAAGGCTACGGCCAGGACGGGAAATAATCGATGGGAATTGCTGGGCCAGAATTTCATTTTTTCTCCAGGTTTTGCGGCAGTCGTATCTTTTAGACGACAAATCCTCTGGAAAAGCCACCGAAAATTAGCCTCGCTGAGCAGAGGATAAGGAAAAAGGCAACGTCAGAATCCGTCCGGGCCGCTTCAAGTTAGTTCGGCCCATCCGGAATGCTCAATGGGAAATGCTCAATGCGTGATGCTCATTGCGTAATGAACCGATTCAGAGCAGCAACGCTTGATTGCGAAAATGGGGACATGATCTGGTTACTGGATGCTTTGAAGCTGGGGCATCTGCAGCGCGGACTTTTCCGGTTCAGTTGTTCGGAAGATCCGGTACGATCCAGGGAATACTGTACAGTGCGAACTTCTCAGGTTTCAATTGTTCTGTCTGGCATTCAGATAACCGGAAAGAATCTGATGAAAGTTGGCAGGCGAAAATGGCTTTCCGATAAAGCCATCAAACCCCGCCTCATCCAGCCTGGACCGGGTTTCATTGCTAACGTCGGCAGTGGCTGCGATTACAGGACCGGAATAGCCCTTTTCGCGCAATGCATCTAGAGTTGCAAATCCGTCCATGTCCGGCATGTGAAGATCCAGAAGAACCAGGTGCGGATAATGCTCCTCCAGAAGGCCCAGGGCCTGCATTCCGCTGGCTGCTTCCAGATACTGCAGATTCCATTTTTCCAAAAATCGGCCGGTTAGCTTGCGATTGTCCGGATTATCATCCACGATAAAAATCAGTTCCTGACGAAAGGCTCTGGATTTGGCCAGTTCCGGGGCAGCCATGGACATCGCTTCAGATATCTCCGCCAGTTCCGGTGGTCTATCGCCTTCCGGGTCAGTCTTCAAGGGAAGGGAAAAGCTAAACTCGGAACCTACGTCCGGAGTACTGTTAACTTTAAGGTCACCACCCATCAATCTCACCAGCTCCTGAGAGATTGCCAGGCCAAGGCCGGTACCCTCATGTTTGCGGTCGGCTTGAAAGCCGGCCTGGAAATAGGTTTCAAAAATCATGGGAAGTTGATCAGGACTCATTCCAATTCCGGTATCGGTCACCGTAAACATTATGCGATCCTGCTCTCCGTCGGAAGGATTCTTCTGAACAGTAACTCGAATCTCTCCATCTGCAGTAAACTTGATCGCATTTCCTATTAGATTGTGTAAAACCTGTGAAATGCGATGCGAGTCTCCAAGCAATCGATCCGGCATGGGCTCTTGAATATCAAGTCTTAGATCCAGGCCTTTTCCAGCGGCTCTTTCGCGGTGGATCACGACTACACGGTTCAGAAGCAGGCGAAGGGAAAAGGAACCTTCCTGGTATTTCAGTTTTCCCTGCACCATTCGGTTAAAGTCCAGTACATCATTTACTAGAGTCAAAAGATGATCGGATGCGGATTGTAGTGTGTTTACATAGTCTCTGGCTCGGGAAGGATCCCGTTCTTCTTTAAGCAGGTGGCCAATGTGCACAATAGAGTGCAGAGGTGTGCGAAGTTCATGGCTCATCCGAGACAGGAATTCGCGGTTGTTTCTGGCAGCGGCATCGGCCTGATCTTTTTCATTTTGTAATTGTCCCATTCGTAAATGGACATTTCGATTTTGCAGACTGGTGGCTACAGCCTGGCAGAGAACCAGAATCAATATTGCATCGCCTATGAGATACTGGACAAGAGCCAGTTCGTAGACTCTAAGGAAGTCTACAATAACGGCTACGAGGAGGGCCATCATTCCCGCGAACACAAACCAGGATCCTGTGCGACGATGGAAACTGGCTCGGGTGATGGCATATGTGCAGTAAAACACCACGGAGAAGAAAATGACTGCGTAGTAATCCAGGGAGTAGGAAAGTATCGTTGTATTTACAGCCACTGCGAAAAGGGAGAACGCGGCAGCAATGGAATAGGCCACGTATACTACGGTTCGGTGCACATCCTGCGGAAACATTGTATAGAGATAATGCAGTGCCGCCGCAACGCTCAAAAAGTATGTAATGTATTGGAGCCTAAGATAGACTCCGAATGGCAAATCCGGAAAGAATGAAACGGCCGGTTTTTCTCCGGCTGTCATAATGCGAATCATGGCTATTGCACAGAAAAGTGCCAGCGAGAGATTCGTGGGAGCACGACCTTCAACCAGACCCACCAGACCAAAGTAGACGGCTGTAAGGAGCAGGGCTCCGGCTACGAGAAGGTATCGACTCATTCTGGAACGATCCAGAGTTTGAATTTGATCCGGGGTTCCAATGGCTACTGTGCCAAAAATCCCTCCCTTTCTATGGTGATTATTGGATACTATAATCTGAAGAACCGGATTCAGTTGCTTCGGAAAGAGCACAACGGTGAACGGACTGGTATTTGCGATAGACTCCTGCTCATTGGACTCAAGTTTTCCCTGGCATCGGATTTCTTCTCCATCCAGATAGATGCAGGATTCGGTCATTACCTCTGTAAAGCGAAGTGCGAAAGGCTCCTGCCGGTCCAGATGCAATTGTAGCTCATACATTCCCTGACGATGAATGGTATCCGCCTGGTCAGAAAACAGGCTATCCGGCCATGTTCCAGGAACGCTGATGAAAGAAGGGGATTTTCGTAGATGGGACACAGGCTCTTTGCCTGGATAGAACCGCCAGATTCCGTGCAGATTCTGGATTCCATATTTTTCCAGATCGGAAAAGGAAACCCTGGCCTCTCCCTTTTGCACCAGAGCGCTGGGTGCCTGCTGGCCTCCGCATCCGGACGTAAATGTGCTTCCTACCAGAATCGAAATAAAGCATATTCCTGCTATCGTGAGCCAGCTCCCGGGCGTGGTTGAGGATGGGGAAGAGGAGCTTTTTGATTTGCGGGCCAGGTCCATGGGATTAAACAATGTTCTGTGTCCTTGCGCCTAAAAATCCGCCTTCTTCTTGCAGCATTGACCTTGTTGTTGATAATCGGTGGTCTGGTTGCAAGCTACTTCTGGGTTTCCTATTCTGTGAGGGCCAGAATTTTTGATTCTGTAGCGGATGTGCCTGCAAATCGCGTGGGTCTGGTGCTGGGAACCTCCAGGTATGTCCGGGGAGGACAGCGAAATCTGTTTTTTATCTATCGGATGGAAGCAGCCATCGCACTCTTTAAAGCAGGGAAGATTCAGTATATTCTGGTAAGCGGAGACAATAGCACTCATAGCTACAATGAGCCCCGGGCCATGAAAGAATCTCTTATCGCACGGGGAGTGCCATCGGATCGGATAGTGATGGATTTTGCAGGATTTAGAACCCTGGACTCGGTAGTTCGTGCACGACAGGTGTTTGGCCAATCATCAATAACTGTGATTTCTCAGAGGTTCCATAATGAACGAGCCATATTGATAGGGCTTCATAACGGAATCGATATCATTGGGTTTAATGCCAGAGATGTATATGTAGGTCAGGGAGTGAAGACCTACCTCAGGGAGATACCTGCTCGCGCCCTGGTTCTGGTAGATCTATTTCTATTGAATACCGGGCCCAGATTTCTGGGGGAGCCGGTTTCTGTGCCCGACAGCGGGGAGAAAGAGAAGCAAACATTTGGACTTTGATTTCGTCCAATCTAGGGTTCGCTGAGATCGGGTTGCCTGGGACGGAAAACAGATTCGTCCAGGTAGTGGCTCAAACAAAGCGAAAGAGTGTAGGCCATACAGGGTTTAGCTCACATTCGACTGAAGGGGAAAACTAAATGAAAAGTAAAATCGTCCTGGTTCTCGTAATGCTGATGACATCCGGCCTGGCCGCTCAGCAACTACCGACAGATTTTGAACTGGAAGCCAGATCTGGAAATATGGAAATCGCTCCTGGCGGAAGCAGCACCATAAACCTGGATTTGAAGCTACCCGAGGGGCATCACATCTATTTGCGTCACGCCACTTCCATGAGTTTCAACATCGTCACTTCCTTCAGTATTCCCGAGGATCAGGGATTTGGAGTGGAAATCGAAAGCGCTCCTGAAGGCGAAAAATACGACACTGATTACATTCTTCGGGGCAAGGGAAGAAATCAAACTTCTGGCAGTTACAAGCTTACCATTTTTGAGCAGAAGGGCCGAGAATCCGGTGCTCGAACCTACGCCGTTCCTCTGATAATCAAAAGTCAGATGTGTAATTCCAAAACGAATATATGCTACAAACCCCAGGAATTCAAAAAACTACTGCGAATCAAAGTTACTGGAAAAAAGCAAAGCGTTACTTTCCGGTCAACCTCCAGCATTAACTGGGTAACTTCATACGATGAAGCGTTCAAGAAGGCCAAGTCGTCCGGAAAAAATGTTTTCGTAGTCATCACAGCTCCGGACTGGTGTGGATACTGTCGCTATCTGGAAAGGGATGTTTTTTCCAAAAGTTCCGTGGCCGAAGCATTGAATTCTGGATTCGTGGCTTTACGAATACTGGATACCAATCCAGATAAGAGCAAGTTTCAGTTCAGTGGCTATCCCACTATGAAGGTGGCGGATCCTTCTGGTAAGATCATCAAAGATGGCGGTATTGGTCGTCAGGAAAACAGCTTTTTGAGCGCTCTGGCGCCCTTTGCCACTACCGGCGAAGATACAGATACCGATGCTCCGGATATTATTGGCAATGATAGTTACGCAGCCAGTATCCAGGCAAAATTCTATAAGGAAGGAACTGACTGGGTGCTGGAGTCCTCTCTTACTGGAAAGCAGAAGTACCAGGAAGCCAGAAGGGACGAGAAATACATTATTCTGAAGCATCCTTCCCGGGATGAATTCCTTGCCGTTCCCTTAAAAGGGGGACAGGGCTATATCCATAACGGATCCAGCTGGGTTCCTGCCTTTAAAGTCGGGAATTAGTTCAGAACCGAAAGCAGAAAGCGAAAGCCACTGATTGGTCCGCGAGCGTATGCGTATGCTCGGGGACCATGTTTGTTGCACCGGCTTACCTGGAATCTCGGTCTCTACGATCATTGGCGGACAGGAGCTTCACCGATTAAGAAAGATTCCGGGATGAAGAGTGGTTTCAGCTGATTGGATGCCCTGGAACGTCATGGAATGCTCGCTGGCTTTCCAATGACTATCCTTCCGCAGCGCTGTTTAGCTTCGAATAGCTTGATAGCCTCTGGATCCATTTCCCTCCAGGACCGAGGCGATAGCGCGAATCAGCTTGTTCTTGCTGAACGGCTTGGTAAGATGCAGGGAAAATCCCGCTTCCCTGGATCGCTCAAAATCCTCCTGGGAGCCGTATGCTGTCAGGGCGATTAGAGGTGGTAGAGTTCGTTCGGAAAGATTGCATCTGCGTCTTAGCTCTTTCGCGACCTGGAGTCCATCCAGCTCTGGCATGGAGATATCCAGCAGGATAATGTCGTATTCGTTCTTGTTGGCTTTTTCCAGAGCTTCCCTGCCATCTTCGGCAAAGTCCAGCAACCAGCATGTATGCTCCAGGAATCGATTCAATAGCATTCGGTTTTCCGGAGCATCCTCGGCCAGAAGTATCTTTAAGGGTTTAGAAACCACCGTCCGTGCCGGATCTTCTGCGGATGCGACATTGTCCGGGGGAAGGGTATCGCGATGTTCCAGTTCAATTTGAATCGTAAACCGGGATCCGTGCCCGGGTTCGCTTTCCACAGAGATCTGGCCTCCCATTTCCTTGAGCAGCATTTGAGCGATGGCCAATCCCAGACCCGCTCCCTTACTCCGTTCCGGACCGATGTCCAGATGCACAAAGCGATCGAAGATCCGCTCCTGTTCGGCTGGAGGAATTCCTGGACCGGTGTCTTCGACGCTGACGGTAAATGTACGGTGATCTTTCCTGGTGGCGCTGCATTGTAGCTCTATATGCACCGAGCCCTGTCTGGTGTAGCGAATGGCGTTGGAAATAAGATTTCCCAGAATTTGCATTATCCTGGATTCATCGCCTAGTAGAAATCCATCGCACTGCCCTGTAAGGCTGGCCGAAAGATTCAACCCCTGCTGCCTTGCTTCTGGAGCATAGAGAGCCTGCAGGGATTGCATTAGATCTTCCAGGGAGAACCAGTTGTATCGCAACTGAACCGCGCCTGCCTCCAGTTTGGATACATCCAGCAAATCATTGATGATATTTAGCAGATGATGAGCTGATCGATCCACCATTTCCAGCATTTCCTGCTGGGAATCAGTTTCGCATGATTCCAGAAGAACCTCGGTCAATCCCAGAATTCCATGAATAGGAGTGCGAATATCATGACTCATATTCGCGATAAATTCGCTCTTTGCCTGGTTTGCCTTTTCGGCCAGCAATCTTGCGCGCAGGATCTCTTGCTCCCTTTGAACATCCTGGCCTACATCCCTGGAAATGGACTGCAGTCCTGTAACATTTCCGGCAGGATCCGTAATCGGATAGATAGTACTTTGAAGCCAGATATAGCTGCCATCCTTTCGTTTTATTCGATACCGAATGCCTGGATCGGCCATTCCATGCAATACTTGGCCATGACTGGTTTCGCGAATTCGTTTTTCATCCTGAGGATGCAGAAGGTCATAGGGGTCTCGGCCGATAAGCTCGGCCACATCGTATCCAAGAAGCCTGTGGGCCGCCGGATTTACGTATTCGTAGGTTCCATCTGGTCTATGGAAGCAGATCATATCATTGCTGTTTTCAATGATTTTGCGGTAGATCTGATCTTTTTTGATTCGATCGGTAATGTCCGTGAAGCTGGCCACGGCACTAAGCAGGTTTCCTTCAGCGTCTGTTTCCGGAGCAGCACTCACGGACAGCCATCTAAGTTCCTTTGTATTTGGATGGGTGATACCATGCACATAGTCCTTCACAGGGCGCATTTCGGTCATGGCGATGGCCAGCGGCAGACGGGAAGGGGGCATGGGTTTGCCATCCAGGCCTATCTGGCCAAAGTTCGTACTCTGGTAGAAGGTATGGGTCAGTTCATCCGGGGTAAGATCCAGGATGCGGCAAGCCATCTCATTGGCAAAGGTGATCTCACCTTTCAGGTTCACACGTACAAATCCCGTTGGAATTACACTGAGTAACTGATCCATGCTTCGGCTTCCTTACAATGGGACGATGGAACCGGCAAAAAGATCCCCTGGTGGTTAAAAAGATGACTGTTACACTGGAAAAAAGAGGAGATGAGCCAGGATCCGAGCTGCTATCGATAGTACTGTGGAATTCTGGGCAAGGTAATACTCAAAACCTGGGATGCCTGGAGCAAAAGGAGCCCGGTAACGCGAAAACCGCCGATTCTGTGCATAGCAGAGAACTGGCGCCTGATGCGATTCGTCCCCGCTCTCTAAGGAGCTTTCCCTGGTTGCCTAGTATTACGCTGGCTGGTTATCCGGGGTCTTCAGTTCCAGGGGCAGAACTTCGAAGGAATTCAGCCATTCTTCATTTCTCTGGGCTGCAATGCGAAACTGGAATTCTCTATAGAGATCCCTGGCTCGCACAATTTCCTCTACTGATCGTGACATCTGGCTGGCAGCCCGAAGGATTTGAGCCGCTTCCTTGAAGCGATCCATTGACATTCTGCGTTCTCTGTCCAGAAACTGCCTTACCGAGGTCATAAATACCAGGCGATTGTGCAGGATGGTTCTGCGATTCTTGGGGTGCGGAGGGTAAAGCTCCCGTACTACACCGAAGGCATATTGTAGAAAATAGTCTGGTTTCTCCAGTAGATTCTTTCGTTCCTCTGGATTGAAGCCTTCCAGATACAGCCGAAAGAGCGCAATCCGAGCCGCCTTCTGAGGATCATAACTCTCACGAGCTACACTATATATATTACTTTCGATGGCAGTATCCACAAAGAGCGACCATCCGATGACGCTATTTGAGATTACTTCCCTGTATAAGTTTGTATCAGGCTCTCCGGACCTGACTTCCGGTTCTTCTTCTCCAGTTACCATGTTTCTACCCTCTGTCGCTTTCTAGATTAAGACCGTTGTCCAGGGTGATGCAAGTCATTTTTTTTATTTTCGCTTTCGCACTGAATTTTGCACTGCAACGTTCGAATCATGGTTCTTCCGGCGTCAGGTCCTGGCTCACTTCCACAAAACGACCGTTATACTCCGGCGGAGCTTCGCCACCGTTGATCATTATGGCCTTCGTTTTTCCTGCAGGGAGGGTGGATGAGTCTACATAGTCCAGGAAATGGCCGTCGGTATGGTAGCTATTCCCAAAGGCAGCCAGAACAAAGACTCTTTGCCCTGGGTTTTCGCTCTGAATGCGCTGCACTATGGCTTCCAGCGTACGGGTTTTTCCCTCCGCATAGGTCAGAGGTGGGTCCAGCACAGGAAGCAACCTGCCGTCCTGCATCTTGAGGCGCACTCCGTTGATACGCTCGGGAGGTGTTTCCAGGCTTTCGGCCGCTGCCTGTACAAAGAAATGAGGACTGGCAGAGATGATATGATTCTGGATACCCGCTTCCTCCAGAGATTTCCACATCTCCAGAGAGCTGCGAAAATAGTAATTTCTGTAAACCTCTTCGAACCGCTTTCGAGCGAAGGCCTGGATCTCCTCTGGATTGGCTCCCCCATACTGAGTAGTGAGGAAGGTATACGCATTTCGATGCCCCAGCTGCT
The DNA here is from genome assembly GCA_002729885.1 of Spirochaetaceae bacterium. Taxonomy (GTDB): domain Bacteria; phylum Spirochaetota; class Leptospiria; order Leptospirales; family Leptonemataceae; genus UBA3465. Next base: position 172,671 of record PBUB01000007.1, on the reverse strand, counting down.
CATCTCTTCTGCGGTATTCCTTTTCGAATAGATGGGCCTCATTTCGCCTGAATTTCGAGGAAAAGCCCTGCTCGATAGTGAGCTCTACCAGACCGCGATAAACAACCTTTCCATCCTTACTGAGGCCTTCGGAACAGTCTCCTTTCAGGATGGTCCCATCAAAATCCCAGAAGCTCAAAAAGATGCATCCGTCCGGGCAATGTTCCTTTTCCAGGGTTTGCCTGGTTTCCAGAATGCTGCTCACAATTTCGGCTACATGGGGCTCAGTATTTTTTTTCTTACCGGAGCAGCCTGCGAGGAGAAGGACTGCCAGCAGGGCAGTTAGAATGGGGGAAAAAGCGTTGTTTACAGCGATTCGTTTCATATTGCTGGGCAGGAGCATGTCCCGAAGAAAGCGAAAGTCGCAAGAACAATTTGGCCAGGTCTCCCGCACTCTGCCCAGGGCCAGAGGGAAGAAAAACAGGGTCCTTATTGTGGAAGGTGGCGGAATGAGGGGGGCCTTTGCGGGTGGTGTGCTGGCAGCCATGAATCGATGGTACCCTTCCCGGAAATTTGACCTGGTGGTGGGTGTATCGGCAGGTAGTTGCTCCGCCGCCTATTATGTAACCGAGTCCCCCAATGATCTGGAAGCTACCATTAAGAACCTGAATGTCTGGCGTTATGAGTTAAGCGATGGACGATTTCTGGCCCGCCGTCGGTTGGTGGGTAAGAAGACGGTGATGGATCAGAACTATCTCATCGATTATCTCTTTGGTAGCCGTTATCGACTTAAAAAGGAGAGACTGGATAGTCCCAGAACCACCCCTCTATATGTAGTAGTCAGCAATCTGGGAAGTGGCCAACCGGAGTATGTTCGGGCCACTGCAGAGAATGCACTTCCGCTTCTGAAGGCGGCCACTGCGTTGCCCATTGCCACAAAGGGCAGAAGTAATATAGGAGATGAGCAATTTACCGATGGTGCAGTGACGGATCCCATTCCTGTAGAAGCTGTGATCGAGGCCGGTTATCGTGACATCACAGTCGTGCTCAACCATCCAAGAAGTTATATTACCGGACGCACGGGCCGATTTCTGAGCTTTCTGTCCTTTCCTTATAATCGATCCATGGCCAGGTTTGTTCGGCACGAATACCATCTTCGGTACAACCGTGCGAAGGAAGTGATCAATCATCCTCCCCCTGGTGTAAAGATTAGAATTGTAGATCCGCCCATGAGCTTGCCCATGAAGATTGTAACTACAAATGAGCAGGTCCTGAATCAGGTAGTGGACATGGGTCTTGAAGCCGGAAGAAAGGCCTTCGAAAAAATGCAGGAGGAAAAGCGAAAGTTTCGCCGATGGCTCGGTGGACTATTTAAAAAACGTCAATGATTCTGGTTCTTGCCCTCTGAACTGGAATGCCCCATGGGAAAAGGAAATCCTCCAGGGGCCGGTCCATCGATTTCGATCTTGTCCGGTAGATCATTTTTCTGGGGTCTGGGATTGAAGACTGAAAGCAGAGGCAGATCCAGACCGCTTAGATAGGGCCCCAGAAAGCCCTGCAAATATTCCTGCTGAAACTCAAAGAAATCTCCATCGAAACCGAACTGAGTTCCTGTGTGTCCGTTAATTTCCAGATATAGAACCCTGGCCCAACCAGGATACTCCTTCTGTGCCTGAAGCACCAGGTCAAACGTTTCGGATGCTGCTTGCTCAAAGGATGTCTCTGGCTCTACGCGATATAGAATATGGACTGTGTTTTCCGGACCTGGTTCGTATCCAGGGGATTCTGGCTTTTGATATACCGGGCCTACATTCATACTCCAGTAAGAAAGCTGAAGCGGCTATTCTGGAAAAGACTTTTTTAGGCGTTAGAAATCCACTGGCCCTGCTTTAGCTGATCCGCATCCCAGTTAAATTCCAAAAGCGAGTTCAATCTTAGATGCGCTTTCTGAATAACCGGATGATTCTTATGCGAATCATCCGGCACGGCAAGAACGGTCATTCCGGCTGCCAGAGCTGATTGAACGCCGCCAGGGCTGTCTTCGAGTGCCAGACAATTCTGAGTTTTGAGATTGAGCATTCTGCAAGCGGTTAGATAAACATCCGGCGCCGGTTTTCCTCGCTTCTCCATTTGCGCTGAATGGATTACTTCAAAGAGATGCTTAACACCCAGTCGCTTCAATGCAGCATCGATAATCTCTGGATAGGAAGATGAAGCCAGGGCCAGGGGGATGGATCCGGATAATCGATTTAATAGCTCCAATGCACCGGGCATGGGCTCACCGTAGTTTTCAATCCTTTGCTTCACTTCGGAAAGTACCTCTGCAACTAACCGTTGATTCGGCATGTCTGGCCCAAAGGTCGGGACCCGCGTTTTCCAGTATTCTACTACTTCGTCGATTCGCAGGCCCATGGTCTGCATGCAGTCCGAGCGACTCAGTTTTAGTCCATGGCCACCAAATACCTGGATCTCTGAGTCCTGCCAGATTGGCTCGGAATCGATGAGCAATCCGTCCATGTCAAAAACGATGCCCTGGATGGGTTCTGCTGTGCTTTGATACATAGTGCGAAAAGGTTTTGCGTCCAATAATCTGCAATATTTTCTGTCCTTACTTGAAATGATAGAAAAAAGAGCGACAGTTACTGGATGGGGCCTGTATCCATCTGAAGAAAATACCATCCTGAGCGGAAAGAACCTGGAGAAAGAACTGGGTTTATACTCCGATGTTACCCCCAGAGGGCTGGGCCGAAGTTATGCTGACCAGGCTATGAATGGCCGGGGATACGTGGTTCCCTTTACGGACCGAAAGAGATTCCTGGCATTCGACGAAAGGTCCGGTAGCCTGGAATGTGAGGCCGGTGTAGCGCTGTACGACATCATTCAAACTCTGGGCCCCCGTGGATTCTTTCCTATGATTACACCGGGCACCAAGTTTGTTACCGTGGGAGGGGCCATTGCAAACGATGTGCATGGAAAAGCGCATCATGTGGATGGTAGCTTCAAGAACTGTGTTGAGAGCTTTGATATTCTTCTGGCCAGCGGCAAAGTAGTTACGGCAAGTAGAAAGAAGCACTCAGAGTTATTTCATGCAAACTTTGGCGGCCTGGGTTTGCTGGGATTGATCCTTCGAGCCAGAATCAAGTTAAGAAAGATCGAAACTACCTACTTCAAACAACAATCCTTCAAAGCTCGTAACCTGGACGAGATGCTGGACTTGATCGATGAAAAGGACAGAGAGTTTCCTTATTCCGTGGCATGGGTAAATCCTCTGGCCAGAGGCAAGTCCCTGGGTAAAGGGGTGCTTACGGCAGGCGACCATGCCGGAATCGAAGACCTGTCTGCGAGTCTCAAGAAAGAGCCACTCAAGGTTACCGGAATGCCTGGACTGAACGTCCCTTTCTTTATGCCAGGATTTGCGTTGAATGGACTCACATTGAGAATCCTGAACGGCGTTATAAATTACGTTCAGTCTCATGCAGGTCAGTTCAGCCATTACGATTCCTTTTTCTATCCCCTGGATGCCATCAATAACTGGAACCGGGGTTACGGCAAGCGAGGTTTCACCCAGTACCAGTTTGTAGTTCCTGTAGAGGGAGCTCGTCTTACAATTCGCAAGATTCTCGAAGAAATTGGTACCGGAGGATGCAAACCCTTCTTAAACGTGCTAAAGAAGTTTGGAAAAGGAACTGACTATCTTTCCTTTCCTGCCCCGGGTTACACCTTTGCCATCGATTTTCCCATTTCGCGCAAGCTCTTCCCCTTCTTGAAGCGGCTGGATGCACTGGTGCTGGATGCAGGCGGTCGCATCTACGCCGGAAAGGATGCTACTCTGGACGCTCAGTCCTTTGCATCCATGTATTCGCAGCTGGAGGACTGGAAGAAAATCAAGCGAAAGTATGATCCGCAGAATATGTTTCAATCTGACATTGGGCGGAGGCTTGGTCTGGTATGATGCAGATAGCTTACAGGGAGATTCTTCATACTTGACTTCTGGGCGATGATTCTGCGATTATTGCGAAGCATCTTTATGAAGTACCTTTCCACTTTCCTTTTCCCTCTCTTAACCAGCTCTGGACCTGCAGCCAACTCAACGATGTCACAACATGAAAACGGCCGCCTTATTATCGCAAGAGCCCTTGGATTCCGGTTGTGGCAGCATTCATTGCACTGCTTCGTTTTCCTGTTTTCTTTTCTGCTTTTCGCGAAACCTATGGGAGCCGAGGCCGGTCCATCCAGCGTTCCTGTACCAGAGTACTCTGTAGTAGTGGATGCAGGACATGGGGGGGCTATCGTTAGAAGAAAAGATGATCGCTGGGATCCAATTTCCAGAAAGTATCTAAGCTCCTTTTTGCCAGGTACCCAGTACACAAAGTACACAGAGCATGAACTAATGCTTGAGCTGGCACTCAGGGTACATCATTATCTTCAACTAACGCAAACTGAGGCTGGCTGGAAGAAGTTTGAAGCGCTTCTAAAACAGTTCTCGCCACAGCAGAAGTTTGTGCGAATCAAATTCAATTCATATCTGAGCAGGAAGGATGGCTGGAAGGACCGATCATTGCCTGCCTCACATCCGGACGTAAATGCGCCCTACAGGCTTTACGATTATCCGGATAGAAAGACAGGTAGAATTCAAAAAGGTCGCATTTCTAAAATCAATGATCAGGAACCTTACCTGGTTCTATCGCTTCATTTAAACCCTGCACCTCCGGGCCATTCCGGTGGAATGGCAGCAGTACTTGCTCCGGGCTGGCAAACGTTTGATCTGTTGCGAAAGATATCTTTAAAGCAGAAGCCAGCCAGTGCTTTCTATAGACTTCCATGGGCCAGTCACTGGCTCAGTACCGAACCAGGCTGGAATAAACTCCAGGCGGCCCGGGCCGATGCCTGGGTCTATATGAATGGATACTGGAGCAATAAGAGCGGCACGGCCCCCTGGTACAAGAAGGCCAGAGGGTTCAGACACAATCTATTTCAGTGGCGATATGCAGATCCGGCTGGCTGGGAAAAGAAAGCCTTAAGAGAGCGAAAGTCCACCGGTCCCTACAGTATGATCTACAGTAAATGGAGACCAGAAGGCCGATTCTGGGAAAGAGAACAGAGCAAAGCGGAGTACTGGAGAAGGGAAGCAGCGGTTTCTGGTAGCGGAATTACCTATGGAGGCGATAATCACCTGGCCTCCAACGAATTGATGCGATTCATTCAGTACGGGGTGAGAACCCAGGTACCAGAAAAGAGAGCTTCCAACAAGCTCGGGCCTATCCTGGATCCCTTTGTCAGTACCTACACACTGCCAACCTATACCAATGCCATTGTGGCCTTTCTGGAAGTGGGTCATCTTAATGTGTGGAGAGATCGAAGAATGGTAATCGATCAGAGAGAAGAAGTGGCTATCAGTCTGGCCGTAGGAATCTACTCTCTATTCGCAGGTCTGGAACTAAAAAAACCGGGCTATGGACCGTATCTTCCGCGGGGGCGAAAGCTGGACTTCGCAAAATACGAATCACTTCCTCAGGGCAATTATTTCAAAATCGTAGATAATCGGCCCTGATATTGAACTTTGAACGATTGTTCGTGCAGCGCGAACCGAATAGAGTAGCAGCAATGAGGCAGCGAATCATGCCGGCAGCTTCGTGCAAGCGGCTACACCGCAAGACCGACCCCGGGAGCATGATGCTGACTGAAATGGCTACCGGGCCGGCTCAAACATCAGGGAAATGGAATTTATGCAGTATCTGAGTCCGGTGGGTTCCGGTCCGTCCGGAAATACATGACCAAGATGACCTCCGCATCTGGCGCAATGAACCTCTGTGCGAACCATTCCATAGGATTCATCTCTGCTTTCGCCTACAGATTCATCGTCGATCGGTTCATAGAAGCTGGGCCATCCGGTGCCGGAATCATACTTCGTAGAAGAAGAGAAAAGTTCCTTTCCGCAGGCAGCGCATACATAGATTCCCTTCTTCTTATAGTCATGGTACTCACCCGAAAAAGCGCGTTCAGTTCCATGTAGGCGCATCACCCGGTATCTATCTTCACCCAGGATTTCCTTCCATTCCTGGGCGCTTTTCATCACCGGGAATTTCTTATCCTGCATTCCGGCCGGTTTTGCATCGGTTTCACCGGAGCATCCTGCCGCCGTCAAAAATACCACAGAAAATAAGATCAATGACCCTATTGTCCAGGAAGCTCCCTGAATAGCTGCGAATCTGGTGGGCTCAACGGTTCTGGTGTTCATGATATCCTCTGCCTATGGTTCGCAGAGAATTGGAATCGGTTACTCCAGTTTGGGGCCGGAAGCTACTGTCGTGTCAATGGATGGACGAATTCCTTTTTCCATTTCTTTCGGGTTTTCATTCGCAGGCCAACCAGATTGCGACCATTCTGAATCAGCAATGTTCTACTGTGTACCCAGTCTCCGGTATTGATCACCCCAATCTCCGGCATATAGAGAAATTGATGCGTATGTCCGGAAATCAGTACCCGGTCTCCCTGCTGTGTGATTCGATTTAGCCTGCCGTAGTATTTTATTCGCTCTTCGTAATTTGTAGGATCCCGGCCGTTTAGATGGCGGTTGTAGAAGGACTCAGCTTTCCTGAAAAAGCCCGGTATCAAGGAAGCCATCCAGTAGAAGATGCGGACTATGAGAATATCCAGGGCCCAGGTAATTCGATTGTACTGGCCCTGGTGGCCATGGATCACAACCATTTCGGAGCTTTCGAATCGTTCAGCAATGCGATACCCTCTTTTTTCCAGAAATTCAGAGATCTCCGGCGAAAGCTTCATGCTGAAACTTGTGGTGTCGTGATTTCCTACAATGAAGTACTTGATCGCCCCCGGAAGGCATATGGCATCCAGGCGATCGAATAGTTTATTAAATTTCTTTTCGCTGGTTCTCAGTCTTGCGCTGGAATCAAAATACCAGTTTTCCAGGATATCTCCCACCAGATACAGCGAGCGAAACCGCACTCCTCTTTTTCGGAAGCTGTTTAGAACTCTAAAAAGATCCTGGTGATGGTGGTTCTTTATCTTCTTATAGACCAGATAATGAACATCGGACAGAAATAGTCCTTCGTAGGTTTTTCCCTTCTTGAATTTCATCCAATCAGGAATAGAATTGTAAGGGGAGGATCAGGAGGCCAGTATGATACGGTTTTTTCCTGCTTTTTTTGCTTCGTATAGAGCGCGGTCCGCCCTTTCGAAAATCTCCGACCCCGATGTCCCATGATTGGGAAAACTTGCCAGTCCTCCACTACAGGTAACACGAATTCCGTCAAATTCCTCTTTCTCGATTGCTTCTCTGAAGCGCTCCGCCACCCTCTGAGCCTGTTCCGGAGAGGTATGGGGCAGTACAACGGCAAATTCCTCCCCACCAAAGCGACAGGGATAATCTTCCTGGCGTAGAATCAGCTTGAGAATTTGACCTACTTTTCGCATGATCATATCGCCGGAAGAATGCCCGAAGGTATCGTTGATCTGCTTGAAATCATCCAGGTCCAGCACCAGAAGGGACACAGGCACCTGGTGTCTTTCTGCCCGTTTCATCTCTCTTCGTAGACATCGGTCAAAATATCTACGATTGTAGAGCATGGTAAGCTCATCGGTCATGGAATTCTTCATCATCTCATCCACTACAGAGATCTCGATGACAATTGGATTACGCAGAATCTTGTTCAGGTTGATGAAGTAGTCCAGCATGGCTACCCGGAAGCCTATAGGCCGCTCCAGTTTTCGCTCCAGGTTTCTGGCATGCTGTAGAATTTCCTTCCAGTGATCCTGGGCAACCCCTGGTTCAAAGCGGTGATGCAGCAGCACACGAAAGATATCTACATAGAATTCATTGTTGGATTTATCCCGGAGCTCCTCGAATTTCTTGAGAATTCGGTCCTCGCTGAGGGGATCCTCATCCAGGATTTGTCTGATTAGATCCACCAGGTCTGCATTTCCGGTTTCCAGTTCCTTCACCTGGTTTTGAAGGCCAATGATCTCCGCCCGGGACAGTTCCTGGGCCACTTCCTGGGCTTGAATGGTCTGGTCGGCATCCACCAGTTCTCTTCTAGAAAGATCGGTGACCTTTTCGTAAGCACCCAGCAGGGTTTTAAGGCGTTCCAGCTCCTGTTCTTTCTCGCGTAACGCCCGTTCCAGCTCTTCGGAGGACATGGGGTGAAACCCATCAAGGATAGTACATAGGTAAAGAAATTTTCGTAGCAGTCCAAAATTTGCCCCAGAGGCTGACAGAATGCCCCTGAATCGCCTTCTATGGATCTTTGATATGGATGGAACCCTTACCGAAGCCGTGCATGATTTCCAGAAAATCAGGCGCGATCTGGGACTGGCGGAGGATGCACCCATTCTGGATTCCATCCGAAATGCACCTCCGGAGGAATCGGCCAGACTCAACAAAAAGCTGGATGAGATCGAATGGGAACTGGCTTCGCTGGCTCGTCCCGCGGCAGGCATCCACGAATTTCTCATCGATTTGAAAGAGAGGGGATGCTGTCTGGGAATTCTGACCAGGAATCGACATGATGTAGCTCTGGAAACATTGAAGCAGGCAGGGCTTCATGAGTTTTTTTCCGAGGATGTCATTGTGGATCGCGAAAGGGCTGCGCCCAAACCGTATCCAGATGGAATCAATCTGCTTGTAGATAAATTTTCTATGATGCCATCGCAAGCAGCTATGGTAGGGGATTTTCGCTACGACCTGGAAGCGGGCCGAGCTGCAGGTACTTCCACTATTTACATGGATCCCACCGGAGAATTTCCGTATCGAAGTCTTGCCGATGTTTGTGCTCGGGATTTTCTGGAACTGATGAATCTTTTGCGCCAGACAGGTTAATTCAGGATAGCCGGAACTAATGACAATTCTACGCGGCTCAGGAGATGGACTTCACTTTGCCTGCAAAGATGGAATTTACGATTACTGTAATGGATGACAGACTCATAAAAAGTGCTCCCAGAAACGGGCTGATGAATCCGGCGAAGGCGATGGGAAGCAGTAAGATATTATAGGTGAAAGCCAGGATCAGGTTCTGGATAATCTTCCTTCGGGTGGATCTGGCGATAACTATCATCTTCCATAGATCTCCCAGGCGATTGTTTAGAAGTAGAATGTCTGAACTGTTCAGTGCCAGACCGGCTCCTCCTGCGAAGCTGATGCCTGCATCTGCACTGGCCAGGGCCGCACTATCGTTGATGCCATCTCCTACCATCAGTGTTTCCGTTTTCTGAGAAGCGGATTTTACGAAGTCTCGTTTTTGCTCCGGGCTCTGTTGAGCATAGAAATCCTGAATACCCAGTTCTTCGGAAATCTTGCCTACATGCTCTCTGGAATCTCCGCTGAGCATGGTAAGTCTATACCGGCTGTCGAAGCTGGAAAGAACCTCCTTCGCATCCGGTCGCAGCGCATCATGCAACAGGAACACAGCCAGAACTCGAATGCTTTTCTCTTTGGCTGTGAATAAAGCAATGGCAGACTGTCGATTCGCTTCGCATACTTTCAGGATCTGTGATACTTTTTCCGCCGGGCCCTGTGGAGCTGCTCCTTCCCTTGTTACTTTTCGCAAGATCTGTTCAAGGTCCAGCCCTGCTTTTCGTTCCAGGGCCTGCTGTTTCAGCCATAGAACGGAACCCAGATAGAAATCTCCGGGCGAATCCTTTGAATCCATTGAATCCATCGGACCCATCACGGCTCTTTGAAGCTCCTGGGTGAGGCGAAGAATCAAACCCTTCCCGGGTAGATACTTAAGATTTTCCGGTGGAAAGCTGATCTGCTTTAGATGAGCAAACCTGGTTTCAAATGCACGAACCACTGGATGTTGAATCCCGGATCCTGATTCCATACTTCGACTGATGCTACACAGAGTGTCTGCATCCAGGTCAGGAGCAATGTAGGTTTCTGCGATTTCCATTCTTCCTGATGTCAGGGTTCCTGTTTTGTCGAATATGATATGCCGGGCCCGGGCCACGGTTTCTAGATGCTGACCATTCCGGTATAGAATTCCGGAGCTGTAGGATCTTTGAATTCCTGCAATGAAGGCCGTGGGAATAGCCAGGTTCAGGGCGCACGGACAGGCCACAATGAGCAAAGTTACAGTGACGATGATTGCTTCTGAGAGACCGGATATCTGATAATGATAGAAGAATGCTGCGATACCTGCCAGAAGTACAAAGCCTACGAAGTATCGGCCGGCCATTTCTGCAAATTTCTGGCTTCGCGGCGAATCATTCAAGCTTTCGGATGCCATATTCTGAATCTGTCTTAAAGCGCTTTGATCTCCTGGGCGCTCTACTTTCAGTTTCATTTCGCCGATGGATTTGACCCCAGAAAGCAATAGATCTCCCCGCTTTCGAGTGACGGGTTCAAATTCTCCGGTAAGCAGGGACTGTTCCACTTCTGCAGATTCATCCAGCAGCCGGCAGTCGCATGGCAGGCTTTCTCCCGGCTTCAATAGAATTATATCTCCGGGATTCAATGATTCAGATGCCACAATCCTCTGATTGCCGTTTTCCAGAATCCGAGCAAAGGGGGATTCTGCCTGTTGCAGATTATCGATCAAATACAGGCTTCGAAGCTTTAGCCTGCTTTCCAGATACCTTCCTGCAAGTACTGCGAAGGTTACGAAACAGACGGAATCGAAGTATACCTCTCCGGCTTCGAAAAAGGCTGCATATATGCTATAGAAATATGCAATGGCCAGCCCCGACGCGGTAAGCAAATCCATGGAAAGAACTCCATGCTTCAATGAGGACCAGGCCGTGCGAAAGAACACTGCGGCGCTGTACAGCATTACAGGAGTAGCAAATGCAAAGCTCACCAGATGAAAAAAATTCCTGGTAAATCGATCCATCACACCAAAGTAGCCAGCGTACAGAGAAACACTTACCAGCATAATGTTGCCTGCGAAAAATCCAGCCACCACCATTCGCTTCAACAGGTTGCGGGCGTAGTTTTTTTGTGCTTCCGAAGAATCGCTTTTTCTCAGGGGTAGCAGGCGATAGCCCATCTTTTCTATTCGATGTGCCAGTTCCTTCAGCGAAATTGACTCCGGATTCCACACCAGGTGTAGTCGATTGGTGGCCAGATTGCCCGAGGCTTCCAGCACTCCGGGCAGGGAGCGAAGCATGGTTTCGTTAAGCCATATGCAGGAGCTGCAGTGGATGCCTTCTATGAGAAAGTCTGACTCTGCTCGGGGGTTGGTCCCGTGGCCTGGAAATGTTTGTCCGGCCTTATTTGAAGTGGGTGCTATATTTCTATCATTACCAGTACTGGTATCAGAATCAGTAGGGATGGCTCTGGTTCTGGGGGGATCGGATTCGGATCCGGTGGACTGACTCTCAATCAAATCCCAGATCTCATCGTTTGTCTTTTCTTCCGGACGAGGGGCATACTCCGTGCGAAACTCGTAGTAATCCAGCATGCCGGAGCCGGCAATTAGTTCATATGCACCGGCGCATCCCTGGCAGCAGAAAGACTGACCGTTTCGAACGATGGCAGAAATGTTTATAGGAAGGCCGCAATGATAGCAAAGTCCAACGTCCTTTTCGACGACATCCGTCTGCTGGCCCTGGCTGGTTTTAGAATTGTCCTGCATGGCTCCAACGCTTGAATACAATGAAACCTGCATACAGAATCATGGCAATTCCCAGGATTCGTCCGGGCCATCTGGCGCGCAAGAAATCCCACAGTTTGGAGCTGGCAAGACCCACTACCATCAGAGCCGGGTAAGTGCCCAGGCTGAATACAAACATGATAAAAGCACCGGCCAGAGGCTCTCCCGTTCCCAGGGCCAATCCATAGGCAGGATAGAGCAGGCCGCAGGGAAGCAATCCAGACACCATGCCCATCAGTGCAGCATTTTCCACAGGGTTGGTTCGACCGCGAAGCAATTGTCCGATGGAACGGTTGAACCAGCCAGGCATACGAATACCATGAAATCCAGGAATAGATGCGGGAAAAAGAAAGCTGAGGCCAAAGTACAGTAGAAGCAGTGCACCCAGTATGGCTGCCACAGAGTTCACTACATAAAGGTTCAAAGTCTTTCCTGCGATTCCCAGAAAAAAGCCTACCGACATGTAGGAAAGGGAGCGCATCAAATTGTAGATCAGGTTTATGGAAATCCGGGGTTTGCTTATTGATCTCCCTGGAGTGCTGGCAGCACCTGGACTGGTAGAACCATCTGGTCCGGTTGAGCCATCCTCTGAAAGGGAACTGGATTCAGTGGCGAAGGAATCAGCAGGATTCTGGGCGGCGTCGGATGCAACCTTTGGGGAAGAGCCGTTTGTTCGGGAGTTTGCGGACGATGCAGATCTACCGTTCAATAAATGGACGAAAGGACCACACATTCCTACGCAATGCAGGGAGCCTACAAATCCCTGCATAAAGGCCACGGAAACAGCTGCCCAGAACCCGGAACTTTCTATGCCTGTCATGGTTTCTCGGTCAGGAGCTTCGCCCGGTGGTACCGCCGGCCACCGGATTCTCTGCTTCTATGGGCGAATCGACAGTTTCGACTTGCGAATTCGCATGCTTCCTCATAGTTTCCGTAGAATGCTCTGTTGACTCCGCAGAATAATCTGAAACAGGATGGGATTTTTGCTTCTTTGGCTGAATGGAACGATCTGCCTGGTCCTGTTCATCCATGAGCATGCGATACTTGATCATTTCCGGATCTTCGTAATCTTCGTTTCGCACGCTCCAGAGAAAGAAGCCCAGAAAGGCCAGTGCGATTACCGCCGCGATGGGAAGAGTGATCAATAGACCGGCCATTTATTCCACACCTACTCTATGGCTGCGATGAAAGCGCAGCTCTCCCGCTTTGCCATCCACAATTACGTCCCAGTATCCCGGTCGAGGAATATTGATCTCTTTGCTGAATACCAGGTTACCGTCTCGAATCTGAATGTCTTCAGGAGCAATCTTGACGCTTTGCCGGTAGCGGCTGGTGGCTGGCTGATCCAGAACCAGAGTGAAGTTCACGTCTTTCGCTTTCAAGGTTTTACCTTCGGGCACCATCAGGGTCCAGGACAGGTTCTGCTTACCTCGCTCCAGCAAATCCTTTTCAAAGACGGCGCCCTGGATTTGAAATCCCTGGTTCTGGGCCAGCTCCCGGGCATCTATATGGGCCTGATAATCCAGACCTTTTTCATAGTAGCTTTCGTCCAGAATTGGCTCCGCATTATCCAGAGCCAGCTTCAGAGTGTATCCCAGGCCAATTACCAGCAGGGTGAAGAATATACCAATTAGCCAGAAGGCTGTTTTCATTGATTCTGACATTTCGTATTCAGTCCTTTCCATCACTCAATGGGGAATGTAAACTTGCTTTCCACTACGTGTTGCATGGATGGATCATCCGCGCTCGTAATTAGAAACTGGATTTCGCGTGGGCGCAGGGGCGCCTTTTCCGCCTTATAAGCCACAATAAGTCGCAATTCCTTGTGCTGGGATGGATCCAGTTCTATGGTTCCAGGTCTTGAAATAATTTCAAACGGTCCATCTCCCTTCACCGCAACATTTACTCGCAGGTCGGTGTAGGACATGTTTCCCAGGTGAAGCTCGTAACCGTTCTGGTAGCTGTCTGCCACCTTTCTGTTTCGCAGTTCCGCATCTCTCTGAATACTGGCATAGATGGGGGTGCGAAGAACAAGAAGAGCTGTAAAGACAACAATCAGGGCTCCCACTACAGCGCCATAGACGGCTGTTCTGGGACGAAAGTAGGGTCGGCTCTGACGATCCACTTTATGGGTTTCCGACTCTGCAATAGTGCTATAGTCGATGAGAGTGGGCTTATCGAATTTTTGTAAAACGCTGTTACAGGCATCTACACAGAGCCCGCAGGAAAGGCATCCAATCTGTAATCCATCGCGAATGTCAATTCCGGTAGGACAAACCTGCACACATAGATGACAGTCGATGCAATCCCCTGCATGTTCGCCCACCTTCTGGCCTTTCTGTCTGCGCTGCTCGCCACGTTCTACATCATACATAACGATGGGGCTGTGACGATCAATAAGTGCAGCCTGGAAGCGACCATACGGACAGGCATACTTGCATAGATTCTCACGAAAGTAGACCATATTAAAGAAAGCAGTACCGGTGGAAGCCATCAAGAAGATGAACCAGGCAGCAGGACGATAGGTATCCTCAAAAGCGAAGATGTTTCCCGCTGCCAGATGGCCCAGCATGAATTCGTAGCGAACAAAGTAGGCGACGAATGCAAAGCTAAACAAAAAGGAAAGAAGCACCCAGGCCGGTATTACGCGAGCCCAGTGCGACTTTTTCATTGTGGGCTTACCGTAGGAATTTCCCGCTACCAGCTTCCCGACCCAGTTATAGGCTTCCGTGAAGATGGTCTGAGGACATGCATAGCCGCACCAGATTCGCCCGAAAAGAGCGGTAAAAAAGAGCAGCATAAAGCCCAGAGTCAAAAGAATTACGTGAAGGAAATAGAGCTCCTGAGGCCAGATCGTCAGTCCAAAGACGTGAAAAGTTCTCTGGGGAATGTCCAGAAGCAGAAAAGGGTGTCCGTTTATGCGAATAAAGGGGAGTACCAGAAACAGAGCAAAGAGTGCAATGTTGATTCGATTCTTGATTGTGCGGTGCTTGCCTTCAATAGGCCTTGCGATGACCATGATGTCCTCCCAGGTGGGGTCTTGCTCTTCCGAAAGGAAGCGGAGGGAGTAACCCTCCGCTTTATAATTAATCTATCTTTATTGAACCTGGAAACTACGTCTCCAAAAACTATTTGGTTTTGAGACTGGGATTCATTTTGGCCAGCCATGCCATCACCTGGAGCACTTTCGTGCTGCCCAGGCTGCGATTATGAGCGGGCATATTGCCTCCGGTTTCCAGCATCTTCTGATTTCCCTGGATTCCGTTCATCACCAGACCAAAAACTACTTCATCCGAGTTACCGTGCAACCATGTGGCATCGGTAAGATCCGGGCCCACTCGGCCTTTCGCATCGTTACCATGACAGGCAGCACATTTGGACTGGAAGTGGCTCTGGCCGGCTTCGATGGCTTCAGCATCGCCGCGCAGTGGATTTGCACCTTCTTCGTTCAGAGTGATCTTGTTCAGGTTCATGGCTTCGGGAAATTGCTTCTGATAATCGGCAACTTCCTGCTCATAACCCTTCTCTTGATCCCATCCTTCCAGACCATGGGTCCAGAGAACATAGACTACTCCAAAGACGATACCGGCAATCAGCATCAAGGTCCACCAGGTAGGTAGCCAGCCGCGTCCCTCGTAAATCTCTTCATCATCTCTTACTTCTTGAAAATCTGCCATTATACTGCCTCCTTATCCCGGTTGCGGTATTCCTCGGACAGGCCGGTATCGATCTCATCGTCCAGCATATCGTATTTGGCCGCTTCCAGTTCCTTCTTCTTGCCCGGACGATAAACGTACCAGGCAATAAAGAGAAGTATCATACCCAGCAGGGGAAGGCGTAAGCCTTTATAGATCCCCATCCAGATTTCAGTTTCCATTCTGGGCCTCCGAATCCTCTGATGCATTCGCTACATCGGACTCTTTCGCTTCTGCAGCTTTTTCCATGGCTACAGAGGTTGTATCGCGACCGAGTTTCAGTAGATAGCTCACCAGAGCATCACCTTTGGTGATGGGCACTACTTCGCCCAGTTTGCAGACCTTTGCTTCAATTTCCGCTTCGCTGTAGCCTTTCATTACCATGGCTCTCTTCAGGTTCTTCTGATCCTGCTCGGAGCATTCTTTGATCAAAAGGTTTTTCGCCAGCTGGAAATCCGTAGCCTTATAGGGAACTCCGATGGTTGCCAGGGCTCGCATATTGGCGATGGTCTGGTCTGCATCTACAGGCTCCAGAAACAGATGAGGATACGCCGGCATGGGCGAATTATCCACAGCATCCCTGGGGTTGATCAAGTGTTCCGCATGCCAGGCAGCGCTGGGGCGAATGCTCGCTTCATGCGAAAGGTCCGGACCGGTTCGCTTGGATCCCCAGAGAAAAGGGTGATCGTAAACGAATTCGCCAGCCTTGGAGTAGGGAGCTTCGCCATAAGCCAGGTTCGGATCCCATCGCTGAGTTTCCCAGCGAAAGGGTCGAATCATCTGAGTATGGCAATAGAAGCATCCTTCTGCCTGATACACATCTCGACCGGCCAGTTCAGGAGCGCTGAAAGGAGTCACAGATTCGATCTTTTTGACCTCGCCCATCATAAAGAAGGGAGGTATCTCCACTGCACCACCAATCAGAATGGCGATGGTGGTCCAGATGGTCAGTTTCAAGCCATGGGACTCAACTTTGGCGCTGAGCTTTTCGTACCAGGTTAATTCCTTTGGTATTCTGCTATTTTCTTCTGACATATTGGTTCTCCTGGCTCAGCTTAAGCCTTTTCTCGCAGATCCACAGCAACGAAGCCAGAACCGGCGTTGCGTATGGTCATCCAGATATTGTAGATCAGAAGCAGGAATCCTGCCAGGAACAATGTTCCGCCCAGAGCACGAATCAATCGGTAGGGCTGCAAGATCTCAACGATCTCTATCCATTTATCGTACTGGAGTGCACCGGTAGCATCCACAGCTCTCCACATAAGCCCTTCGGTAACACCGGAAACCCACATGGAAACTACATAGAGGATAATGCCTCCAAATGCCATCCAGAAGTGCACCTCTGCCAGTTTTTCGCTATGCAGATTGGTGTTCCACAGTCTGGGCACCAGGTAGTAGATAGCAACGAATGCCATTCCTGCCACCCAGCCAAGAGCGCCACCGTGAACGTGTCCGATGGTCCAGTCTGTGTTGTGCGAAATGGTATTTACTGCACGAACAGACATCATAGGCCCTTCGAACGTGGACATACCATAGAAGGTCAGAGCCACCAGCATGAATTTAATCACTGCATCGGTGCGAATCTTCTCTTTAGACTGGGTAAGGGTGAGAAATCCATTCAGCATACCTCCCCAGGAAGGTGCGATCAACGCCACCGAGAATACCATCCCCAGGGTTTGAGCCCAGTCTGGAATAGGTGAATACAGAAGGTGGTGAGGTCCGGCCCAGATGTAGATGAAGATCAAAGACCAGAAGTGGATAATGGAAATCCTGTGACTGAAAATAGGAACCCTGGCATGCTTGGGCAGATAGTAATACATCATTCCCAGGATAGGAGTGGTGAGTACGAATGCCACAGCATTGTGTCCATACCACCACTGAATGTTTGCATCTGTCGTTCCACTGAAGATGGAATAGGATTTAAACAGGCCGGATGGAATGGCCAGGTTGTTCACAATGAACAGGATTGGGATGGTTACCCAGGTGGCGATAAAGAACCAGATGGCTACATAGATATGCTTTTCCTGACGATTCTTTATGGTCATAAAGAAGTTCAGGGACATGATTACCCACCATACAGCGATAATCAAATCCAGCGGCCATTCCAGCTCTGCGTATTCCTTGCTCTGGGTATACCCCAGAAGCAAAGTCACAACGGCGCCCAGAAGGGTTACCTGGTACATCCAGAAATGGACTCGAGACAGGGCTCGGGACCATACGGAAGTTTTTAGTAAACGCGGGATGGAATAGTACATCGTCGCGAAGATAATACTCAATGTAAATCCGAAGATAATCCCGTTTGTGTGAACGGGCCGGATTCGTCCGAAGCTCAGGTTGGGCAGTATGTGCGTCAGGTTCCAGGATGGGTAAACCATCTGGAATGCCGCAATAACACCCATAAGCATGGCTGCCACACCATAAAAAATGGTGCTGAGCACCCACCAGCGAACGATCTGGTTGTCGTAATCCGGCACGTGGCCGGCAGTGTTGGTCTGTTCCTGCATATTGGGTCCTCTTGGGAATCAGGTGCGAACCCTCCAGTATCCACAGTTCGTTTCGCATTTGGACCTGAGTCCTTTGTTTGTAGTATGCGACATTCTCTTTAAAGAGAACTTATATGGAGTAACCAGGGATTCCTGTCTTACTTACAATGCGCGATAGTGCTTACAAGTTTCTTTCTATAGAAAGCCCCTTTGCGACGTGATTATATATGAAATTGAGAAACGGTCTCATCTTTTCCCTACTTGACCGGTAGAGAAGGAATCCCTTTATTCATTGGAACATGATCGAAACAATTGGCCTGGGTAGAGACTATGTAAGAGGGGAAAGAGCACTGACTGTCTTACATGATGTAAGTTTTAAAGTAGAGGATGGTGAATTTGTTTCCATAACCGGACCCTCCGGAAGTGGAAAATCAACTCTGCTGGGATTGCTGGCAGGGTTGGATCGCCCCACCAGGGGCAGGGTATTGCTGGCAGGGCAGGATCTAAATGCCATGGATGAAACCAGGCTGTCACGTTTCCGGGGAAGCCGCATTGGTTTTGTATTCCAGAACTTTCAGCTGGTTCCCACTTTGACTGCTCTGGAGAATGTTAGCCTGCCTCTCAGACTCCAGGATCAGTCCGGTGCCGATGAAAGGGCCGCCCGGATGCTTGAACGAATGGGATTGGCCGATCGTTTAAATCACTATCCCACGCAGCTTTCTGGAGGTGAAATGCAACGGGTGGCTATTGCCCGGGCATCGGTAACCTCTCCTTCCATTCTATTTGCCGATGAGCCTACCGGAAACCTGGACTCTGCCAGCGGAGATACGGTGATCGATTTGCTGATGGATACACGTAAGAACTGCACCCTTGTACTGGTAACCCATAACCCGGCTCTTGCAGGTCTTGCGGACCGGGAGATTCGACTACGGGACGGTCAGGTGGAGCAAATCGTTGTGCATAAGAAGAGGTCGTCGAAAAAAGCCGCTACGAAGGTAGCCAGAAAAGCTACCAGAAAGTCCGGCCAAACATCGACCCGAAAAGGGAAGACCAGCCGCAAGAAGGCCTCTCGATGAAACTGAGCTACGGCCTGGAACTGGCCTGGAAAGAAACTAGAAACTCCCGGGGAAAGCTAGCCTTCTGTTTTCTGAGTATTGCTCTGGGTACCGCGGCCATTGCACTGATTCAGACCACAGTAAATGGTGTAGAAGGAAGTATTGAATCCCAGACCCGCAGGCTGGTGGGGGCCGATTTAATCCTGGAATCCACGCGAAAGCAGGACGGGCCCAGGGCCACTCAGATCAAGCAGGAACTACTGAATAGTGGAGCTCAATCCGCAGCCATGGTTGAGTTTAACACCATGGCGCAAAAGCGCAGTGCGGATGGCGAAGAGGTGGAAACTACTGCCCTGGCTCGATTAAGAGCCGTGGGAGAAGGCTTTCCTTTCTACGGAGAGATCCGCACCGATCCTCCGGGGGTCTGGCAGAAACTGCAGCAGAATCCGTCCGATGGACTGCCAGGTGCAATACTGGATCCGGACCTGGCCAAATCCATGGAGGTATCATCCGGGCAGCGAATTCGTCTGGGCAGCAAGGATTTCCGGGTGCTGGGTGTTTTTGTTCCAGAGCCGGGCACTGTTGCTTCGGGATTCGGATATGCCAAATCACTCTACATTGGTGAGAGGTTCGCTGAGGCCACCGGACTTTTACAGAGAGGAAGCCGCGTTCGCTATCATGAGATGTTCTTTTTGCCGCAGTCCCTTTCAGCAGAGGATGTAAAGTCTGAATATTTCTCTGCTGCACTGCGGGAAGAAAACCTGGAGATTCGCACATCAAAAGAGGGGGCAGATAGTCTTCGCCGATTTCTCAAAATTGTGGCGGATTTCTTGAGTATCGTAGGTATAGTCACATTGATTCTGGGAGGCCTGGGTATTGGTTCCGGAATTTCGGTCTTTCTCAAGGATCGGCTGCAGCACGGAGCGATTCTACGAAGCCTGGGGGCTACCCCTGGCCAGGTATTTGCTATCTATTTCTTCCTTTCTATGATTCCTGGAATTCTGGGATCTCTTCTGGGAGCGCTGCCTGGAAGTCTGTTACCGCCTCTGGCATTTGACTGGCTTAAATCGGCTCTGGGTAGTGAACTCCTGCCGGTCCAGATCCAACTGGAATTTTCCTGGATCACTCTTTTGCAATCGGTGCTTATTGGATCTGTAGCCTGCGCAATCTTTGTACTTATTCCTGTGTATCGTATGCGAAACGTTTCTCCTCTTCGAGTGATTCGAAAGAGTATTGAAGAAGGAGAAGAGCGCAGTAGATTACTCATCGTTCTGGGTGTGGCCCTTCTTTCTGTGATCTCGGTCATCGCCGTTGTCTACTGGCAAACGGAGTCTGCCGGGGCCTCTGTGGGTTTTGCCGCGGCTATTGCAGGATGCATCGCACTACTGTATTTGTTTGCCATGGGCGTTATGCGATTGGCCCGCATCATTCCTGCAAAGTCAGTTCATGCATCCTATGGAATTGCCAGTCTCTACAGGCCCGGCAATCAAACAGCCAGCGTACTTACCAGTATTGGTCTGGGAATTCTGCTATTGAGTGCAGTGTACATCCTGGAAAATTCAATTCAGGAAGAGATCAATGTAGAGACCCGGGAAGATTTACCCAACGTATTTGTTATCGATCTTCAGAAGGATCAGCTGGGGGAGTTTCAAGGTTTCATTGAAGCAAGAGGTGCCAGCGATATCTCCATGGCGCCCATGATTCCAGCCAGGTTACAGGCCATCAATGGAGATACCCTGGATAAGTCCAGTGTGGATCCGGATTCTGTGAACCGAAGCTGGGAGGATCGCCTGCTTACCCGGGAATACAGAATTACCTACAGGGATCATACGATATCATCGGAACGGGTTACGGATGGAGAATTCTGGCAGGGCAAACCTGGAAATCAGCAGGTATCTATCGATGAAGACCTGGCGGATCGTCTGGGCATAGAAGTGGGGGATGAAATTACCATGGATATCCAGGGGATTGCTCTGGATGCAGAAGTGACCAGCCTGCGCGAAGTAGAATGGCAGGCCATCAAACCCAATTCTTACTTTGTTTTTTCTCCAGGTATGCTGGAGAATGCACCGGGGATGACCATCGCAAGCTTTCGTCTGGATTCGGACATTGTCAATTTCCAGAAGGCGATGGTGGAGCAATTTGCCAATCTTACCATTATCGATATTTCCGAAGCTGTGCGAAATGCCAGCTACATAATGCAAAGGATCAGCGTTGTGATTCAGTTTCTATCCTATATGACTCTGGCCAATGGAATTGTTATCCTGGTAGGGGCGGTTGCAGCCGGGCGCTTTCAGAGGCTCAAGGAAAGTATGCTTCTCAAGGTTCTGGGGGCTCCCGCATCAGATATTCGAAAGATTCTAACCTATGAGTATGGAATTCTGAGCTTCCTGGGATGCGTTGTAGGATGGCTGCTGGCTGAAGTGGTAAGTCGTCCGGTGCTTTCCTACTTCTTTGAAAGCGATGCTGCCGTGCCTTACTTTTCTCTGAGTCTACTTTTTGCCGGTACGGTGATTCTAAACATATTGATTGGATTATGGATTAGTCGAGAGGTATTTCATACATCGCCGGTGCAGCTCATTCGAGAAGAAGGCTAGGGCTGGAGTGATTTAAGACCCAGGGATACGATCGGTAAGAAGAGGACCGGTTGCGCCGAGGGAAGGCCTCCGAGAGGTGATTGGTAGATAAGCGAGCGGACGAAGACAGGATAGTTCATGGATTTCGAGGCCGCAGTGTAATCAGCGGAGGGATGGTGCGCGATATAGATTACATTGCCGCTCGCATAAGAAGGGTTCGCTCCAGAATCCGGGAACTGCCGGAAAGCCCAGGCCGAGGTCCAGATTGTCTTTTTGTCACAGGTAGAGAAGGCAATTGGCCGTGCTGAACTATAGTGCAGAGTGAAGGCAAAACCCCTGGACTTCCAGTTTCCACTTCCTATGTTAACATGGATGGATTTGCAAAGAGTCTACAAACTTCTAGAGCTAAAATTGCTGGGCTGGGCCGACGCCCTGGTGGTAAGTCTTCCCAACGCAATCGCAGCAATTGTCGTTCTAATTCTTTTTTTCGTGGGCGCAAAGCTAATGCGGCGTACCACAGTTCGATTGCTGAAACGGTTTTCCAGTAACGAAAACCTGGTGTACATCCTGGGTGGAATCGCACAAATACTGGTGGTGGTGCTGGGCCTGTTCGTCGCTCTGGGAGTTCTTAAGCTGGACCGGGCTGTTTCCAGCCTGCTTGCCGGGGCCGGTATCCTGGGTCTGGCCCTGGGCTTTGCGTTTCGCGAGGTAGCTTCCAACTATTTAAGTGGCATTATTCTCGCTTTTCAAAGACCATTTATCGTAGGCGATATTGTTGAAATTCGAGGTCATTTTGGTGCCATAACCAAAGTAGGCCTGGGAGCCGCCGATTTGCGAACTCCTCAGGGCCAGATTGTGGTTATCCCCAATCGAGAGGTGTACAGAGAACCTTTAAAAAATTACAGCCGTACCGGACTCAGGCGAATCGATCTTCCTGTGATGCTGCCTTTTCATTGCGATCTGGAAAAGGCAGCCACTGCAATGACAGGAGCTTTAGAGGGCCTGGAGCGAAGAATGCCAGAGACAGATTTCAGTGTACTGATGGATGAAGCAGGGGAATATGGAATGAAAGCCATGGCCCGGTACTGGATCGAATATCCGGGACAGCAGGGGTATTTTGAAGCCAAACATGAAGGGCTGATGGCCATGCACAAAGCATTATCTCGAGCAGGAATTGAGATAGCTGTGCCCGTGCGAAAGGTGGATCTTTCGCCTACGCTTCCTTTCCGCTGAGAATTCTGGACCAATGCCTGGTCGGAGGCCGGCGCCGGGGAGCATCGGGGCCCTCGAATTTGAGTCCGGCCCCCTGCCGTTTTCTGCTTTTTGGCACAGTATTGTCCAGCCCACTTCTGGTGGATTCAATCCCAGATAGGCTATACTCTAGACACAATACGCTCGTCGCTGGCTTACCGTTGTGTACTCTTTAGCTGTAATGAATCTGGTATCTTAGCTCTACAAAGCCATTACCCATGGGGCTTGCGTTTTGAAACTGGAGTCGGCCCGCCGGAGTTTCTCGAGGAAACACTGGCATGCCAGAGCCCAGAGTGGTGGCTGCGAACTGGATGATTAACTCATCTAGAAGACCCGCATCATAAAACTGGCCGGCCAATTCGCCTCCTCCTACAACCCATACATTCTTTCCCTGCGCTTCCTCTTGCATCCGCTCATGCACCGGACGAACGTCCCCCTGAACCAGTTTCACATCTGCATTTTCGGGAAGGTCCAATTCTCTGCTGCTAAATACCCATACCGGTTTCTCGTAGGGCCAGGGTTGCTCCTCCGGTGTGCCCGGCCGCAGATGATTTTTGACCAGCCATTCATAGGTAGCCGAACCCATGGCCATTGCACCTATTTCTGCGAAGAACTCATCATAGCTGGACTCCACTGGATCGCCCAGGGCGAATAGCCATTCCAGACTATGTTCACGGGAGGCCACAAAACCATCCAGGGTGGAGGCCGTATAATACTGAGTTTTCATTGAATTGCTCCTTTAGTGCCAAGCGCTCTTTCAAATGGCTCCAGATCCCTTCAGACCTGGGCCTGCCGTAGGAATTCTAGTTAAATCCAGGTTAAACCCCGGTTAATTCCTGATGGACCCTGATTAAATCCGGCAATAACTGAATTCCAGAAGAGATTATGCCATGGGGGTGTGACAAAATCGGGCGGGCCACACCAGGGCTCGTAGATAAATCAGATCCTCCTAATTTTGAGTCAGGGGCTCCCCGAACATAATTCGATGCCCATCTGGAGTGCGGATTCCAAACTCTCGCATTCCCCAGGGCTCATCTGCGATATGCTTGATCCAGTCCACATCCTTCTGCTGGAGTTCCCGGTAAAGGGAACTCGCATTTCTTAGATGAACGTAGGCGAAATAGGAATGGTCGCCTGTTTGCGACGGAGGTGTTGCATCCGGACAATGGCCGGCCATGATTTGAAAGGCACCTCGTCGAAAGATTCGCCATCCAGGATCGCCAATTTCGTGCACAGTAAAGCCCAGCGTATCCTCATAGAATTTCGCAGAAGCTGCCAGGTCTGGCACGGCGATTACATGCATGGTAGAGAATATTTCTTCGCTTTTCGCGGAATCCTTATTCATGGAGTCTTTACCCTGAATCCTCTGACGTTACACTGAAATCGTTCCAGAACATCCTTACGAGTTGTCTTCTGTGATAGTCATATACCGGGCCATGGATTGGGTCCTGGCATAAGCAAGATGTATCTCAAGGAAGCCTGCGCAGAATTTTCGTATTCGGAAGCTTCAAAACAAAGTCGCTGCCAAAGGCCATGGAAGGAGTTAGGAACCCCTTGAGACCCGGCTTCTTATCCAGGGCCTGCAAGGCGGCTAAAGCAGATTCCATGGTAAACTGATATCCTTCCATGGTTTCCAGTTCCACTTCGGCGAAGTCCTGAGCCGGACTTCCGGATTCCCGGGGTTTGCCTGTCTTCTTGCCGTTGCTTCTATCTGCATTCCATGCCCTGGCATACACATAGCTTTTCTCAGTCTGTCTCGTTTTTTCATCCGGCCCGGCTTCTCCTGCATCGATGCGATTTCGCAGAAAAGACTGCACACCGGAACTTTTTAGAAGCCCTGTAAATGGGCGAATCAAAGGAGCCATAAATACCGGCAGGCCTGGAACCATGCTGTAGACGGTGATGTTATGTATTCCGGTGGAGATTCCTGCTGTAAATACATCGCCCCAGGGAATGCTAAAACCGGTGCGCGATTTCCCGGCCAGTTGAACAGATTTCTTTAGCTTGAGCAGTGGGCCGCTTTCCAGGTTGCCATTCCTGCGAATCTTATTGCCCTGGGGCATCTGCAAAAGTGCGCTTTTCATAGTGCCCCGGGACATCTTTCCCAATGAGAAAAAAGCAATATCCAGGTCGGTTGCATCCGGACATGCCTGAGCTACCATGGCTGCAGCGCAATCGGTGGGTACCACATCAAAGCCGCTTCCAGGCATTAGAGCTACCCCGGCCGATTTCGCTTCTTCATCCAGAGTATGGATTTTCTGAAATACCGGTATTTCTCCTGTAATATCCAGATAATGAACCCCGGATGCGATACACGCTCGGGCCATGGGCTCTGCTGTATGGATGAATGGTCCGGCGCAGTGCAGCACCGCGAAGCAGTCTTTTATAGAAGACTCTATGCGTGATGAGTCTTCTAGATCGAAAATGCGAAAAGGCAGATCCAGTTTCTCGGCCAGGGGACGCACTTTGTCTGCATTTCTGCCAGCCAGGATAGCCGGCAGGCCCAGCTCCTTACATTTATGGGCTATGAGCTCCCCTGTATAGCCGCTGGCTCCATAGATCATGAACGATTTCATTGAGTCAGGGTAATTTTGCTTGGCTGACAGTGCAATCCATGTATTATCCCGGTACATATGGAAGATCTTACTACTCGCTCCGGGCAAACCACGGCCTCATTTGAAGGAGCCGCCTTTGTTGAGGATGGCAGCCGCGTGGCCGGCTCTCTACGCGTTCTGGAAGGCACTCTGGAATTCAAGCCCAATGCATCGGATCAGCATTTGATCCAGATGCCCCTGGAGAATCTGGATATTTCGGCAGGTGGAAATCAGAACCGGCTGATCTACTTTAAGAGTCCGGCTCGCTCAGGGATCTCGATCTACACTACGGATCGCAGCATTCTCAAGGAGCCAGCTCTTCAGAAACCTCATTTGCAGCCTGCCATCAAGAAGATCGTAGGTCGTCATAGACGAGTGAAGGGAGGCTACTGGACTCTTGCCGCTGTTACACTGGGCCTGGTAGTTGGCGCCTGGCTGGGCCGCGGATTGCTGTTCAAGGCTGCCATCGATCAAATTCCTCCGGAGGCAGAGGTAAAGCTGGGCGAACTTGTGGAGAAGAACCTGACATCCAGCATGTCAGTAGTTCAGGATCCGGTGGTCAATGAAGGGATCGATACAATGACGAAACCACTGCTGGAGGTGGCCGAGTCGCCCTTTCCCTTCAAGTTTCAGGTGGTGCATCATCAGGATGTGAACGCATTTGCTATCCCCGGTGGTTCGATCTTCATTCATTCTGCTCTGCTTCAAAAGGCAGATTCAGCAGAGGAAGTGGCCGGAGTTCTGGCTCATGAGATGGCTCATGTAATTCATCGTCATGGAACCCAGTTACTGGTGCGACGCATCGGGCTCTATGTATTGATTGGAGCAATGTTTGGAGATACCCAGGGATTGATAGCTGCCCTGGCGGATCAAGGAGGCTTTCTGCTGTCGCAGAAGTTCAGCCGGGATTTCGAGCGTCAGGCCGATGAAACAGGGTTCAATTTATTGGTAAAAGCGGACATCGATCCTCGAGGTATGCTAAGTTTCTTTCGCAGAATTAAGGAATTCCAGGAAGAGCAGATGTCTGAAACCGAGCAAAGCGCCATGGCTGTAATGGGTACACATCCTGCCACCGATGAACGAATCGAATTCATCCAACAAAAAATCGATGAATTGCCACCAGACCGAAAATTTCAAAAAATTCCGCTGGACATTCAGAAAATTCAGCGGAGGATCAGCCTCCCAGAATAAGCCTATGAAAAGTGAAATCACTGGTGCTCCCGCATTCGCGTCCATCCACGTTGAGTTAGACCCAGGCGAAACCATTATCGCAGAGTCAGGTGCCATGGCCTCCATGGAAGCCGACCTGGATATGAAAGCCAAGCTGAACGGTGGATTCTTTCGTGCTCCCCTTAAGAAGTTTCTCGGGGGAGAGTCCTTTTTTGTGAATGAGTTCACAAATAATTCAGATAAGCCAGCCAGATGTTCCCTGGTGCAGGCCACTCCCGGAGACATCCGCGAGATTGAAC
The DNA here is from genome assembly GCA_002729885.1 of Spirochaetaceae bacterium. Lineage (GTDB taxonomy): Bacteria > Spirochaetota > Leptospiria > Leptospirales > Leptonemataceae > UBA3465. The sequence continues at coordinate 145,957 of PBUB01000007.1, read as the reverse complement.
TGAACGATGAAACGTTCTGTCTGCAACCCGGGGCCTACATCGCTTCTACTCCCGGCCTGAAGCTGGGTCTTGCCTGGGCAGGTTTCGCATCGTTTATCGGTCGCGAAGGATTGTTCAAGCTGGAAGTTAGCGGCACAGGAAAGCTCTACTACGGTGCCTATGGTGCTTTCGTAGATAAAGAGCTGGATGGAGAGTATATCGTAGATACATCTCACCTGGTAGCTTACGATCCAGGAATCAAACTTAAGATGCAATTGGCCGGCGGAATCTTCTCCAGCTTTTTTGGCGGAGAGGGTCTGGTGACCCGCCTGGAAGGAAAAGGCCGAGTAGTGCTTCAGACCAGAAGTCTGAGCGGAATGGCCGGATGGATCAACCCATTCTTCTGGGGCTGATAATCAGGAGTAGAAAGTAATATGAATACGGAAATACACTACAGACCTGGAAACTCAGCCGCTCGCGTTGATCTTGCTCCAGGCGAATCGTTTACTGCAGAGGGTGGTTCCATGATTGCCATGAGTGGTGATATGCAGATTGAAACCACTACCCATAAGAAAGGAAAGGGCAGCCTGCTTAAATCTCTAAAGAGATTGCTTACCGGCGAATCCCTCTTTCTGAACCACTACACAGCCGGCGCAAACGGCGGTCATGTATGGGTGGCTCCTACGCTGTCCGGAGACATAGAGGAAGTAACTTTGAACCAGGAGACCCTGATCGTCCAGGGTGGTTCATTCCTTGCTGCCGAACCAACGGTTGATATGGACATGAACTGGCAGGGATTTCAATCCATGTTTTCCGGCGAAAGCCTGTTCTGGATCAGTATGAAAGGATCCGGAAAACTGCTCATGAACTCTTTTGGCACAATCTATTCTATAGATGTGGATGGAGATTTCATCGTAGATACAGGGCATATCGTAGCCTTCCAGGAGACTTTGAGCTTTAAGATCTCCAAAGCAGGAAAGAGCTGGATCAGCTCCTTTCTGGGCGGCGAAGGCCTGGTATGTCGATTCTCTGGCAAAGGTAAGCTTTACTGTCAGTCCCATAACCCTTCGGCTTTTGGCGCGGCCATGACTCCGCATCTGCGGCCCCGTCGAGGTTGATCCAGGAGAAAGCGCAAGGAGTAATATATGGAAGGACAAAGCTGGAATTTTAAAATGGAAGGTCGTCCGGACTTCTCCATGGCCGTAATCGATGTTCCTGCAGGACAAACCCTGAAAGTGGAAGCGAGCGCCATGGCAGCCATGGACACCAACGTTAAGATGAAAACCAGATTCAAAGGTGGATTCTCTCGATTCCTCACCGGCGAATCTCTGTTTATCAATGAGTTTACGGCAGAAGGCGGCAACGGTAGCGTTTCCGTGTCTCCGGGGCCTCCCGGAGATTTGTTTCATGTTCATCTGAACAATGAAACCATGTTTCTGCAGAACTCTGCTTTCGTGGCATCCACCATGGGTGTGGAAGTGCAGACCAAATGGCAGGGGCTGACAAAAGGTTTCTTCTCCGGAGAATCCCTGTTCCTGATCAAATGTACCGGATCCGGTGATCTATGGTTCAACTCCTATGGAGCCATTATCGAGATCGATGTGAAAGATCAGTATGTCGTGGATACCGGCTGCATTGTAGCATTTACAGAAGGTCTGGACTACAACATCACCAAAGTAGGCGGATACAAATCGCTATTTCTGTCCGGTGAAGGTCTGGTTTGCCGCTTCTCCGGTAACGGCAAGGTCTGGATTCAGACTCGACAGGTTTATCCTCTGGCAGGATTCCTGAATGCCTATCGAAGAGTTCAGCGAAGTAATTCCTGAGGCGAAGGATTTAGGTGTAAATCCCCGGAAACCGAACGTGGATTGGCTCTCGGGCCCTGTGCACTGAAAGCACCAGCGCCCGGGAAATACTTCTAACCCCTCAGGAATACCCTGACCGTGAAAAGCCCGGAGAAATCCGGGCTTTTTCTATAAGTATGGATCATCAATAGAATGTAGATTCGCGCCAATAGCTATTCCGTGAAGTTCAGGCGCCATGCCCGATTTGATTGCACGCTCTCAGTGGTTTTTCTCAGATAAAACCGATCAATCTGCTAACGCTCAAACCGCTAACGTCCTCCGGCGCGAAAGTAATCTAACTCCGTTAATTTGAATCGTAAACCCGTTCATTCAGAAGCCGGAACCGGGTTGGACGGGCTATTCCGGTATGAAATCACGGTTTTGCCGCAGATACTACATGGTTACCTATTACGATCGTGGATAAAATGAAGAGGCCGGATCTGAGACGATATAATCTCAATAAAATACGAAATTTTTATAAAAAAATGAACTGTCGGCCTGTTGTACCCCCAAAAAATAGTATACCAAAAAACATATAGAACAGGGACTATGCCCCCGGCATTGTCTCCTGTGTCCTGATTCCTGAGGATAAAAATAGATATTGGGAGATGATCAATGATACTCAAATACGGGAGACTACTGTCCGTAGTCGCAGTGTGCTTTTTTGCACTGCATTGTCCGCCCAGCGGAGGAGGAAATAACGGTCTAGCGTTCCTCTTTCTAGGGGGAGAACCACCAGTCCGGCAAGCCCCATCCATGAGGGTAACCTACGAAGGAAGCGATTACGGAAGTGGAACAACACTGGATTTCGGCTCCGAAATCACAAATGCCAGTTCTGGAAAGACCTACACAGTTACCATTCACAACGATGGTGATGAGTCCCTGGAGCTAACGGGCACGCCGATCGTAGATAAATCTGGCTCCAATAGTTCTGACTATACCATCAGCCAGCCATCCGGAACTACAATCTCTGGAGGAGGCACGGTTAGTTTTACGATAACGTTTGTTCCCGGAGCCGATGGAACTCGCACGGCTACGATTGAAATCGATAGCAACGATAATGGTACCCCTACCTACGAGCTGAACCTAACAGGCGAGGGATCGGGAGCAGCACCGAGGATGGCCATAACGGAGGGCTCTACCAGCTTTTCGCATAACTCGGAAATCAATATGGGTAGCGTTCAGGAAAACGATAGCGGTTCTGCAAGAACGTTTACGATTACGAATACCGGCAGTCAGAATCTGACATTCACAAACAGTCCGGCTATTTCCAAAGCAGGAACGAATCATACTGAATTTACCATTGGGCAGCCCTCCAATGCGAACCTGACTCCTGGAAATTCCCGAACATTTACCATTACGTTCGAACCCACTGTGGACGGCTCCAAAACGGCTACGCTTACCATAGAGACCAATGATCCGGATTATCCGGCATTTGACCTGGATCTTGTAGGAACTTCTACTCCAGAACCACAGCCAATGATCCAGATCGAACATAACAGCGTGGACTATACCAGCGGTGGCTCGATCCCAACCTTCGGAACAGTCTGGCCTGACGATGTAAGCTCATCCAAAACGATTACTGTACGAAATATCGGAACGGTGACGCTTACCGGTCTGGATGTTTCCATCAGTGGCACAGATGCGTCTCAGTTTGTTCGCACGGCATTGCCTGCCACCACAATTGCTCCAGGTGGATCCATTACTTTTAACGTAACTTTCGAACCAGATACCATCGGTTCCAAAACAGCCACCCTCGATATTGATAGCGACGATGGCGATGACGGATCAGCTTCCTCGGTATCTCTGAACCTCAGTGGCACAGGCCATTCGGGTAAAGATATTCTGGTAGAATGGGACCAGGCGAAAGAGCAGGGAGTGAGCGACACAGGCGGCGGATATGCGGTTTGTTACAGTCAGACTTCCGGATTTAATCCGGCGGACGTAGATGGCTCTACCATCTTCTGTGACCTTGTATCCTGGCCAGGATCTGGCGATACCTCCACATCCAAAGTAATCACGGTGAATTACCATGGAACCTGGTACATCAAGGTCTATGCTTTCGCTGGATTTAACACCGATGGAGGACCTCCATCTGCCCAACAAACCGTGGTAGTTCCACAGTAAGAGGTGAAATCATGAAATCGAAACGAAACAACGAAATCTTCAGGACCCGGCAGCTAGGAGCTGCCCTGGGTCTCACGCTGGCAGCGGTATTTGCTACCAGTGTTCTGGGAGCTCCCAAGCCCGAATCGCCGAGGCCGGAGATGCAACCCTACAACGTTCCCTTTCACAAGGTAAATACGCAGGCTGCGTACGTGCCCGGGGAGGTTATTGTGAAGTATAAGCCCGGTCTGAGTGAGAACGCTCAGATGGCTCGCACAAATGGACTGGGACTACAATCCTCCATTCGCATGCCTCGGCTGAAGGCCATGAAAGCCAGAATTCTTACAGGAGAAACTGTAGAAGAGGCTGTGGCTCGACTGAACAAAGATCCCATGGTTGAATATGCTGAGCCCAACTATCTGTATCAGAAGTTTGCACCTGCTCCCAACGATACCCAGTGGGGCAATCAATGGGGCCTGGAAAACACCGGACAGACTCTGAGTAGTCCGTCGTATACAACGAACAATCCTGGTACATCCGGCAAGGATATAGACATTCTAAACGCCTGGGATGTGACATCGGATTGCAGCGCTACAACTGTTGCTGTAATCGATACGGGTGTGAATTATTCGCATGAGGATCTTGCTGCGAACATGTGGGATGGCACCGGCTGCGTGGATGAGAATGGTGTCACCGTATCTGGCGGATGCCCCAACCATGGCTGGGACTATGCTGACGACGATAACGATCCTGCCGATGAAGAAGGGCACGGTTCGCACGTAGCCGCAACCATCGGTGCTGTGGGAAACAACAACAAAGGCGTTTCCGGAGTATGCCAGACCGCGGAAATCATGGCCGTTCGAGTGATTGGTCATGAAGGAGCGGCCCTGGACGATATTGCTCAGGGCATTCAGTTTGCTGTGCGAAACGGTGCCAAGGTAATCAACCTCAGTCTGGGAGGAGGCTCTACCAGTTCATTGATGGAGGATGCCATCGACTATGCAGAAGCCAATGACGTGGTTGTGATTATCGCAGCCGGGAATTCGAACCAGGACCTGGCCTCCAATAATGTGTATCCATGCGAATTAACCAACAGCAACATTCTTTGCGTGGCCGCGCTGGATCAGGATTTTGCCAGAGCAAGTTTTTCGAATTTTGACACTTCTAGCCAGTCTTCGCGTGCCGTAGACCTGGGGGCTCCAGGAACCAACATCATGAGTGCCTATGGAAATGAAACCGAGGTTTCGGGAAGCAGCGCATATACAAGCTGGAACACTACTGGAACCGGTACTTACGGTTGGAATTCCAGTACATGTGGAGATGGGGCCGAGTCTCTGGAAATGCTGACTATGCGGGATTGTTCCCTTTACGAATACTTCTTCGATAGCGGTTCGACCCCGACAGCAATTCCTACCAGCACCGATCAGCGGATATATCGAAATTTTTCGATTAGTTCCAGCGCCACCAACGTGAGCCTGTTTCACTCTGTATTCGTATATGGAGAACCAATTGGGTCCACATGCTATGACTATGTGCGGGCAGCATACGATACATCTACTGGAGATCCAATCGGAACCGGTACCTACCTGTCGCTTCCGGACTATAATCGGAGCGTGTTCAGGACCATCTTCTGTCGTGCAAGTAGCACTCCCTTTGTGGCCTCCTATCAGCACTATCTGGAAGATTGTGTAGGAAGCAGCAACTGCACGGTAGGTTATCAGTTCAGTTCAGACTCCATCGATGCTTTTCCGGGAGCCTTCGTTACTGATATTACGCTCACTACCTGGGCGCCCAGTAACACTGCCTATTCCTATCTGGATGGAACATCCATGGCTGCTCCTCATGTTGCCGGACTGGCCGCGTTGTTACGAGCCTACAATCCGGACTTTGATGCAGCCACCACCATTCAGAAAATAATCGATGGTGGAGAGGCAAATACCAGCATCAGCTCCAATACAAAGTATGGAGTTTCTATCAATGCTGATAACTCCATGAGAGATCTGGATCAGGTAACGGGCGTTACCGCCACTCTACAATGATGCACAAAGGATTGATCATAACAGGAATGCTCCTATTACCATTCTGTATGGGAGCATCTCCGGACAGTCCATTGTCAAGACCAGAACCGGGCGGCGGGGAAATGCCGCCGCGCCGGGTTCCCGGTGAATACATCGTACAACTGAAGACCAGCGTCGAAGACGGGAAGGCCTTCCTATCAGAGTTGCTCTCTGGACTACCTCTAAAGGAAGTGAAACTGGTTTCGGCCAGTTCTCAGTTTTACAAATTGAAGTTAGATCCGGATCCAGGGCTGGACGCCATTAAGAAGGCGCTGTCAGACTCTCCGTACATAATTAGCGTGGAGCCAAATTTTCTATATCAGAAGTTCTAGAAATTCTTCGGGCCGGGCTCACTGGACTATCCATTGTCCCGGTTCGGATTTGTTTTCGGTCCCATCTTTCAATCCCAACTTCATAAACCTATTGACTCTGCTTCAACGTCCAGAATAGGTAAATTCTCCAGTCTGGCGGCGGAGTGATCGGGCATCAGCGGCACCACCGGTACACATATATTCCGGTATCGACTTCAGAGATGGGATACTTCTGGTCTGTACCCATTTGCCGATAATTTAACCTAATCTAAGCTCCGTTGCCCCGGTACTGAATGCTTCGGGGGAACGATAACGGCAATCCATGCAAACTCAACTTATCATCCGATTGGATCTCATTGTATATTCGCTTCCAGTGGGCCTGGCAGTGTATTTCCTTCTTTTTTTCACCGGCTTCAGCGAAGCGGAGTTCAAGGCATTTCTATTCGCTGCATTGCCTGCTGCCATCGTCGTTACTCTGGTGCTGGGAAATATCGCCCGTTATATTCAGGTGGTAAAGCCTGCCAGAGGACTCTTTAGCAAAGACTCCCTGAACGAGGAGGCCAGGAGGCAGCTGAAACTACATTTGCTACGGGCTCCTGGAAAAGAAGCTTTGAATATTGCACTGAGATGGCTCCTGGGTGTTTCCACTGTTGCCGGGGTCTTAACTTTAACCACCGGGTTCAGGCCCTGGATCTGGTTTACTGTTGGAATCGTATTTCTTGCCTGTTTTCCCATATCAGCCTGCCTGTATTATTTCTTCGCGGAGCGATACTTTGCTTCTTTTCTGGCCAGACCGGAGCTGGCATCGGTGCCTCTGGAAAGACGTCAGATAGTCAGGTTTCCGATCTGGTGGAGAACACAGCTAACCCAGGTGAGCATCGGGATGTCTTTTCTTATGATTCTGGGTTCGGTGGCCTTTGCCTACGCTACCGGTCAGCTAAACGCTGAGAACTCTGAGATCCATGTTGGAATGCTCTCCTTAATACTGATGCTTTGCGGTGCTACTACAGCTGGTAGCTATGCAAGCAGCATTGGCACCAATGTAAAGGCCGTCATCAGCAGTCTGGAAACCCTTGGAACGGGGGATCTCCGAGGATCTACACCAACGGTAGGATCGGATGAACTGGGGGAAATGGCTCAGGCCATCAGTCGGATGGGCAGGACTCTCCATACTACAGCTACGTCCCTGACGATCACAGCAAAGGACCTGGACCGTCGGTCGGAAACGTTAACTCAATCGGGGGATACTCTGTCCCGGGAATCTCAGGAAAACGCTGCTGCTGTGGAAGAGATTTCTGCCTCCATTGAAGAGACAGGCAGTGTAGCCGAATCCATTGCCGGAAATGCGCGAGAGCAAACTACCTCGGCCCGGGAAGTAGAGAAGATTCTGGACACGCTCCATAATCAGCTCGAGGCAACGGTTCAGGAAACAGAAACTGTGTCTCAAGAAATCGAAAGTACGCAGAGTAGAGCTAAAGAAGGTCAGACCATGATGGCCAGGTCCATTCAGTCCATGCAGGACGTGGAGAAGGCCACCGGGGATATCATCGAGGCTGTAGAAAGCATAGCAGAGATTGCCGACCAGGTCGGTCTACTGGCATTGAACGCCAGTATCGAGGCTGCCCGGGCCGGAGAGTATGGTCGGGGATTTGCGGTAGTCGCCAGTGAGATTTCCAGGCTGGCCGATCGCACCAGGCAGTATCTGGGAAACATTCAGGAATTGAGCTCTGGTTCCTCGGATACCATTCGCAACGGGCTACAGCAGGTAAGCGATGCTTCGCATACAATGATTCAGTACATCGATGAAATATCCACCAGGTTTGCTTTATTCAAGAAACTGGGAGAGCAGGCTGCATCCCAGCGAAAAGCAGGAGATCAACTTAGCGAAGCCTTTCAGGGAGTTCTGCGTAATGCCAATTTTGTAGCCGAAGCCACTTCCGAACAAACCCAGGCATTCCAGGAGATGAGCAAGAATCTGGATCAAATTACAAAGCGAACGGAATCCATTACCGCTGTATCCCAGAACCTGCGAGATATTTCCGGGGAGCTCTCCCAGGAAGCAGAGGGACTGATCAAGGAAACTCAGTTCTTCAAGCTCTAAGGATCCGGGTTTCCCTGTAGCGCTTTTTCAGCTCGAATCAATTTCTCTCTGCGATCTTGAATCACTGTTCGAATACGTTCCAGGCGAAGTCTTTTCTTGAGGATTTGCTTCTTTTCCTGACTCAGAGACTTCCAATTCTCTGCACCCATCTTTTTCTTGAGACGTTGCTCGATATTGCCATTTACTGGATGCGATCCTGATGCGGACCCTGACCCTGGCCAGGAATCTGGATTTTGCCGGAATGAATAGATTACATAGGCCCGGGCCATGGACCTTCGCATGGCATTGCGAATGAATCTGCGAAAAATGGAGTTTTCTAGCAGCCCTTTTCTGAGAACGGCAGCCGCCAGTAGATCTGTTTCATACTGTTCCTTTTGAAATTCGGCATTGGTCGCACTATCCAGGAACCTGCTCTGCGAACCATCGATCCCGGTCATCAACTCAATAGTTCTTCTGGTTTTCGCCAGGTCCGACTTGCTTCTATAAAAACCTCCAATTCTATATGCTGCATTTTTTTCATCAGCGGTCCTGGCATTTGAAAAATAGCGATTCAGCATTTCGTCCGGATAATTCCGGGATGGCAGCAATCGGATGGAGTAGGGTCCCAGGATACCGATGAGTAGCAGAGCATAGATCCATCCCCTGGCAGAGTGCATCCAGACTCGAAATTCTTCCCATCGGCTGTTGCTTCTGGGCCCTGGGGACTCCGAATAGAAGTTCTCCGGGTTGCCGCCTGACTCTTCCGGACTGGTTCCTGTCTCAATATGCTGCCGGGATTGGAACCGTCGGGATCCTGCTCTATTTTTCATCTTCATCTTAGCTTTCCTCCTTTGATCCGTATCGAGACTGGCCTTTCAGTCTTAAATGGCGCTTTCTCTAGTTTAAATATTTCTGATCGATGTTATCGCCTTTGATGTATGGATTTTAAGAGTCGCATACCAGCCTGGATGCTCTGCCTGAAGATATCTTTGAGGCGGCCGTGGGGCCCGGTCCTGAAGGTAGACTTGCCAGGCAAAAGGCTAAAGCAAAGAGAGGGAATAAGAATCAGGACCACGGGAATAGCGGAGAGGGTGCCAGAAATCGTAACCAGAGCCACCGATTGCCAGGAAAAACCCGAGTGAGAGGAGAATAGAAGGGGCAGCATCCCCAGGATCGTTGTAAGGGAGGTAATCATTACAGGTCTGATTCTATCGCGAGCTGATCGAAGAATTCGCACAGAAAAAAATGGTGCCAAATTTCGCTTCTGGCCGTGCAAAGCCCGGACCATTGAAAATACCATAATAATCCCACCATTTGCGATGAGTCCTGCCAGCATCATCAATGCGAACAACGAAACATGCGAAAGGTTTCCCTGAAAGATAAGTTGCGCACTCAGAGCCAGCAGTAAGGGTAGAGGCAAGGTTATGAGTATCAGTGCTGGTTGAAGAAAGCTTTCCATCAGTGCGCCCAGAAGCAAATAGATTAGCAATAGAGCTACCAGAACGGCCAGGATCAACCTGCGAAAACTTCGCTTTCGCTCTCTGTACTTTCTGTCCAGAAGATAAGAATATTCGGAATCGCTCACTTCTTCGTTGAAATAATTCTGTATTTCGCGGATCGCAGACTCTGGAACCGGTTCTTGCATTTCTGCGGAGAGGGCCAGGGATCTTCTCTTGTTGATGCGCCAGATTTCTGATTCTGCACTGCTGATGCTAAAGCGACCCAGATCGTTAAGCTCCACTGATTTCGAGCTCCGGTTGATGGGAATTTTGCGAAGAGCGGAGATGCCTCTGGCAGCCTTCCAGTCTCCTTTCAGGCGAACATCCATTTCCTGCCCATTATACATCTTGGAGATGACCTTTCCTGTAAGATAGGTTTGTAGCCTGTCTGCGATAAGGGCAGGTGAAGGGCCGCCTCTTTCGTAGATATCGGTATCTGGATGGAAGTCCAGATACTTACCTTCCTCTCTATAGTGAAATACCACCTCCTGAACCTTAGATAGCCTTTGCAGTCTACGAGCCAGCCCACTGGCTATTTCTCGAAGTCTGGCGAATTCCGGTCCCAGGATGGAGAAGCGAAGAGCAAAGTTATTTCGCGAATTCTCCTGGAAATGGACAAAGGCATCCGGAACCTTCTGAAAAGACCGCTCCAAGTTCTCCTTTATTCTGCTTATCGCTTTTCTGGAATGTTTCCCCGGGACCGGCCGAAGGAAAAGAGTCCCCCGGTTCTTCTTGATTCGGCTGTCCACCCTCTGGATACCGGGGCTCTTCGAGGCCCGGGACTCCAGCCTCTGGAATAATCTTTCTGATTCTTTCAGATGGATTCCTGTGGGAAGGCTTACCCGTGCCTGAATGGTGGTTCGCTCATTTACCTCGGCCATGGATCTGGGGGCGAAGATCAGGGCACAGACCAGAACCGCACAGGATCCAGCGCAGATCCAGATCAGCAGCGTACTTCTGCGTGATAATAAAATCACCGTTCTAAAGAGCTGCCTGGAGCTCAGAGTGTTTGAAGCTCTAGAGTATGCACTCTGTAGTTTCGCCAAATAGGGGAATACGGAACCGGAATAAAGGTTACTTCCCCGAGCGATCAGTCTGAAGAGATTTGATCGGATTAACAGGGCTACTGGAGGGCCCGGTTTTTCCGGAATCCATTTCCAGTGAAGAATGGCATTTGGTAGTACCACAAGAGAATAGGCATATCCAAGAATCAGACAGAAAGAAATTGCAGCGGCAAAATCTATATACCTGGATCTACTTATGGCAGGCATCAAATACACAGGCAAAAATGCAATGAGCGTGGTAGCGGTTCCGCCCAAAAGTTCACGGGCCGATTGCCCTAGTATGATTTCCAGAATGACTCTATTGGATTGAGACTTCCAGGGTTCCAGTCGAGCCAGCCTATCTGAAACAACTATTGCATTATCGATCAGGAGTCCTCCGCTCAGAGCGAAGGCGGAGAGGGTCATTATGTGCAATTCTATTTCGCACACTTGCAAAAAGAAGGCTGCACCAATCAAAGAGAATGGAATGCTCAGAGCCGTAAACAAAGCAATTTGAATCTTTCGCAGGAAGATTAGCAGGACAGTGGATGCGATGCACATACCTGTCAAAGAGGATGTCATCAAAGAAGCCAGGGTGTTCTTAATGCGTACGCCCCTGTCCAGGATCGGTTCGTATGCCATATCAAATGGCAGGTCAAGGTCTCTTAAGAGCGATCTGGCCTGATTCGTAACAGACAGAATGCTTCCGGAATCCGATTTATTAAGGAAAATGTTAATCTGTCTTGAACCATTCGTTCGGGAAATCCGTGTTTCTGGTCGGGTGCCTTTCTGGACTTTGCACCATCGCAGCAGCCGTCCGTCGGAAAGTGGTAGAGTGGCCAGTTCTTTCGCAGAGTCTATACTTGCATCCAGTCGGCTGGAAGCTATCTGGCGCTTAGAATTCAGGAAAGACATTGTTCCTGTTTTCCTCACAGTATTTTCCCGGGAAACGGTGCGATGGATTCTATCCAACCTCTTACCTGCAGGAGACATTTTTCGAGGAAGGCAGATTATCTGGACTTCCGGCCTACTGCCTCCCACAACCGAAACTTCCGAAACTCCGGGGATCTTTTGAAACCTGGACTTCAGATTGTCTCTGGCGTATTTATAAGTCCATGCACGGGATTTTTCTGTGCTTTTCAGAGAGAAGGCGAAGACAGGCCCCTGTCTGGAGTTATATTCAATAATGTATGGCCGATTGACCAGGGCCGGGAAAGTCCGGGCAACGGACAGAATCCTTTCGCTGGCCTGGTTTATCCTTGCACTCAGTGAATCACCGGGAGCGAAAATCAGATGAATTCTGGATGTGCCTTTATGGATCTCCGAAGCCATGTGCTGAAGGCCGCGCAAATCACTCAGAGATTGTTCAAGAGGTCGGGTAATTTCCTTTTCCAGTGTTTCTGGATCGGCACCGGGATACCTGGTGACAACTGTTACTGATGTGGCCGAGGATGGAGGATAGAAGGACAGAGGCAATTGGTGAAGCGAAACCAGACCCAGCTGAAGAATCAATGCTGCAAGCACAGCGCTGGTTACTGGTCGTCTTAGAACGCTGCGAAAAAGGAATCCTTGAGCTGTTTCTGGACGCTCATCAATCATTTCCTGCGCCTCTCAATCAGGTAATAGAAACAGGGAAATGTAGTGATACAGGCAAGAGTGCCCAGAGCCAGTCCTGCAACGATCACAGTAGCCATTGGTTTCTGGTTTTCGCTTCCGCTGCCCAGGGCCAGAGGGAGGATTCCTCCGATGGTTGTGAGAGCTGTTAACAGGATGGGCCTGATTCTGCGAACTCCTGACTCTATGATGAGGTTTCGCAAATACTCGTCAGGGATGGGTTTTGCGATAGCTTGCTTCTTTTTGCGAAATTCCATTTCCTCGAATAGAGCAATGGAAGAGTTAATTACAATACCGGTGAGCATTATGATTCCAATGCCCGATCCTATGTTTAACCCCTGTCCGGTAAGTCCCAGCGCAAGCCCAGCTGCAGGAAGCATAGCTGGCACTGAAAGAATCAGTCCCAGAGCATGTAGCGGTGATTCAAACTGGGCCGCAAGAAGCTGAAAGACCAGTATACAGGAAAAACCAAAGGCGAAAGCCAGGTTCCTTAAAGAATTCATTGCTTTTTTATTGGCCGGGTGGATTTCGAATGTGGAATCCCTCTTTATTCGCGAATGGATACCCATTCGTTTGATTTGTTGCCGGACAGTGGATCTTACTTTTCTTAACTGGCCTGGATACTCTGGATTCAGGCGAAAGCGCAGCTTATGCACAGGTTTCTGGTCTCTTCGTATTCGGGGTGGCTTCTCAAGGATAGAATTGAAATCCAGGAGTCCCTGTAAGGATACCTGTCTCTGTTTGTCGGTATTGATGCGAATTTTTTTAAACTTTCGGGGATTCTGAAATGAATCTTTCAGACGAACTCTGATATCGACGCTGCTGTCTTTGATGTCAATTGTGGAAGCAATGGTGCCGTGCAGAGAACTACGAATATGGCGGGCAGCGATCAACGGAGAGAGTCCTGCACTGGATGCTCGATTGCGTCGCAGTTCCAGATTGATCACAGGCTGCGGTTGGCGGTGACGGTTCCCTACCGAAATCCATTTTCGAGAGCGCAAATCTCTGGCAATGTTTCTCAGAAGTTGATCTGGGTTTAGCCCTGATCCTTTCCGGATACTTAACTCATAATCTCCTTTCGCTTCCTGGATGATATTCTGGATGGGTCCAGCTCTTGCCCTTACATCCAGTCTGGCGGATGATCCAGCGGATAGAATGTTGCGAAGTGCCTTCATTACCTCTTTCCCATTGCAATCCGCACCTGGAAATATGAGAATGCTTGCCTCACTTTCGGGCGCTTTTCCACTTACCACCTCCGATGGATCGTCATTTTCGTGGCCGGCATGGATGATTGTATCCTGAACGGAAAAATGGTTCTGGATGGAACTCTGGATCTGTGCAGCCTGACTTGCAGTGACTTTATAAGGTGTTCCCGGTGGTAAACTGAGTCGAGCGACAATTGTATCCGGTGATCTCCGGGGCATAACGGACCGGGGTAGCTCTGCGATGATCCAGAGCCCGAAAGCAACACATCCGCTGGCCAGGGTTACTGTGAGCACCGGGCGGAGCAGAATTCGATTCATTGATACTCGGTAAAGGGACTGGAGCTTTGCCAGGGACGATGGGAATCCATTTGCGTCCAACGGCGGGCGCTTTGTGGAGGCAGTCAGGATAGTCAATACAGGTATCAGGAGGCATGAGCAGTATAGTCCAGCCAGGAGGGAAACTATCACTGCCAGAGCGAGATCTTGGAACAGGGCAGCTGCGATTCCGCTCACAAAGTTAATGGGGAGAAATACGATGATCGTGGTTCCTGTGGATGCGATGAGGGTTCCCAGGACCCTGCTTGTGCCATTAACTACGGTATCCAGAAGAACGGACGATTCGTCCTGTGTCATTGCATTCCCGTCAGAATGTTCCATGCGAACCGCGTTACCATGAGGCGAGCTATGCTGCTCAAAGACGGATCGAATGGATTCTGTAACCACTATGGAACCATCCATTAGCATGCCTATGCCCAGGATTATTCCCGAAAGACTCATAATGTTCAGGGATACCCCCAGGATGTCCAGAAAGCCCATGGAAATGAGGAGCGATACAGGAACAGTAAGTGCTACCAGGAGTGCAGACTGAATATTTCGCAGAAACAGGATCAAGACAAGGAAAGCCAGAAGGGCGCCGGGAATCGCGGCCATCTGAATCGATTCTATCGCTTGATGTACCGATTTTGCTCTGTTTTCCAGGACCGTTAGATGCACGGAACCTTTATACTTCCTGTTAACTCTGTGAATAGACTCCAGAATATTGGCCGCTGTGGTCAGCGTATTCGCGGAAGGCTCCTTTCGCAGGCCGATGACCACCGATGGTTTGCCGTTTACCAGTGTCTGTCCGGATCGCTCGGCGAATCCCTTCTGAACACTGGCTACATCGGAAAGATAGACAGTTCCTTTTTTCTTTCTTGCGATGGGGATTCTACGAATTGCTGCGATGCTTTCTGCTTTAGATTCCATCCGCACCATCTTTTCGAACCTGC
Organism: Spirochaetaceae bacterium; assembly: GCA_002729885.1. Classification (GTDB taxonomy): domain Bacteria; phylum Spirochaetota; class Leptospiria; order Leptospirales; family Leptonemataceae; genus UBA3465. Next base: position 130,951 of record PBUB01000007.1, on the reverse strand, counting down.
CGGATTCTACCCGGCCCAGAGGTCTGGAGATATTCTGGGATTGGATCCCTCGAACCACACTGCGAATATCCAGCCCATGTCCGTACAATCGTCCGGGCTCCAGATCCACCTGAACCTCTCGTATGAATCCGCCATCGATTTCCAGCGCTGCCACTCCGGAAGTCTGCTCCAGCTCGGATCTGAGAACCGTATCTACAAAGAATCGAAGCCCTTTTCCCAGTGCTTCACTTTCGGCCTTTATAAGTATCAAGGGCTTTCTGGAAGGGTCATAGGGTAACATTCGAGTTCTGCCTGCGCTTTCTGGCAGATTTACATAAACCCTGTTCAGATTCTGTCTGAGTTCTATCAGGGCGGATTCTCGCCCGGTATTCCATCGAAAGCTAACCTGAATAATGGAAACTCCTCGTTCGCTTCGGGATGTAATGGAGTCCAGTCCATCGGTACCTGCGATAGCTTTTTCCAGAGGTACTGTAACCATATTCTCCACCTGCGTTGGAGCCATGCCCGGAAATCGAGTAATGAGATAGATGCGTGGAACTTCCAGTTCAGGAAGCAGGGCTACATTGAGCCGTTGATAACCGACTATACCAACCAGGATCAAAAATCCTGTGATCATAATCACAGCGATGGGTCTTTGTAGAATCAGACGAAGCATCGAATTCTGTGATTAGAAGGAAAGGTATCGGCGAAATCGTTCTGACAATCGATTGCCATCAGAGTCCTCCGCCCGGTCGCTGATCTGCAATGCATAAACTGGAGAGGATTCATAACCGGCGGGGGTCCAGGCAGCTAGCAGCAGGATTTCATTTCCTTCGGAGCCGCGTTGAAGTCTGTGAACCTGAAGACTGGAATTACCGGTATTGATTACCGGAACAAATGACATTGCTTCGTAAAGAGTTGCCAGGTTCATATCTCTGGAAAAAAGGATGCGAAGTACAATCGCTCTTTCCAGGCCCGGACCTTCGTCAAGATCGGCAACATGAGCGGTATCTACAATGCCATAGTCCGGAATTTGTGGCTCCGGGAAATATTGCTCAATGGGACTGGCTCCATCTACATCCCCCGGGAGGTCTACTCTGGCCTGTTGAATAATTTCAACTTGAGGCGATATCGAATCCTCTGCATCTGTAAAGAATGGATAGATGGCCGGCGATTCCATGGAATTGCCCGAAGTGTCCGTTGCTCCACCAGACAGTGTCAGTTCATATTGTGTTTCGCCTTGCAGTTCCTGGTCTGCCTCAAGAATCAGCGTAGTGGGGGACTCCCAGGTTCTGCTTAAATCGGTGGAAGGAGAAATACCTATGCTGTTTTCTGTGGCCGGCTTTGACATAGCCTCGGTGAATTCAAAAACAATGGAATCGCTCTTGCTGATGTTCGAGCGAACAATGCCTTCAGAAAGTATCTTTCCTCCCATGGTAATGCTTTCTAGCCCGGGCGCCTGAAAATCCGAGCCCGCGACGAAGGCGATTTTCCTTGAGCTCGGAAGTTGATTTCCACTGAGATCCTCAATGGAGGTGGCCAGAGATATGGTGTAGGATTGTCCTCGAACAAAATCAGCCCTGGGATTCAGAACTACGGTGGACCGGGCATCCTCGAATTCTATGGAAAAGCCTGCGGACGGACTTATCTGGATTCCCTGATGTAGACTTTGAATCGATAATGCTTCGGAAAAATGGAGTGAGATTTTAGAATCCGGCTCCACTCCTTGAGCTCCATCCATCGGATCTGATCCTGTAAGGCGAGGCGGCCGGGCATCCTCATTGGGAAAGAAGCTGGAGCGGTATTCCTGCTCCAGATCCAGTCCATGCCGGGACTCTGCTGATGCTGCAACTCTTAGCAGATGCATTCCTGATTCTAGCTCACTGTCCGGAACGAACTCCAATCGTCGGCGGCCCTGCCAGACAAAGGCTCCCTGAATTTCCCCTCTGGTTCCGGTAAGGGAAAAAGCCCGCTCGCACTGCGAAGTGTCCATGGATTGGTCAAATAGAAGCCAGATGCCTCGGGAGGGATCCAGTCCCTTAAGGTTGTCTGGCGGATAGGCGGCAATGATTCGAGGCGAAGAACCGATGGCCGGCAGGATTGATTCCAGTAACTTTTCTTCCTGGCAGCCTGGAAGAAGTAGCAGGGATCCTGCAAGTAAGCAAAGTATCCATCCACGGATAACACCCGGCTGCCATACCGAGAGGATTGCAGGGCAGCCGCGGGCTTCGCAATTGGAAGAGAAGAGCCGGGTTGTCCGGAGAAACATCAGCCTTCCTCCGGACGAAAGTACACCACTTGATCGGATTTCATCCAGGTAGATGAGTCTGCCTGGCTTTTCGTGCTCTTGATTCCATTCCTCTGTCCCTTGATGCTGAGTCTGTAGATGTTGGGATGCAGGCCCCGGACCATGAGACTTACTATGCGACCATCCTCTGGAAACTTTATGGATTCAATATAGACAGAACTGGAAAAAGCTCCCGCAATCTGATGCACCGTAATGTTTTCGGGCAGAGCCGTGGACTTTCGAATGCTGTGGCTGAATTCTAGCTCGAACTCCGAGCTCCAGCCAGCTTCATGGGGTGCAGGTAATGGAAGTTCATTAATTTGATCCTCGCCAAACTCGAAAATTCTGGTCCGGGCCGGGTATACCTTACGAACTTCTTTGAGGGTTAAGAATCCTGAATTCAATTCTCCAGAGGGGTCATCTACTGTAAAGTCCAGGGTGAAGGGGGAGTCCAGGGTATTGCCGGATTGGTCCATGGCACCGGTTCCAACGCGTAAACGGTATTCCGTTTCTGGTTCCAGCGCCATGGAAGGCTCCACTTTCAGTTCTGTGAAGTTTTCGCTCCAGGAGAGCTCTACATTCACCGGTGGGCTGCCATTTCGCTCGCGCAATGTTACCGACTCCAGAGTCTTCTGGTAATGCATGGGTTCGTTGAATTTGATGGTGAAGGTGGAGTTTTTGAGTATTCCAGTTCTGCCCTCCATCAGGGATACAGGGTTACCCGATGTATAAACATTCAAGACTTCCGGAGATTCAAAATCGTCGCCTACCTGAAAATTGCTGGAGTACCGATTCGCAAGGGCAATTCCTTCGCGATCCCTGGCATCACTGGAAACGTTAATCTGATAACTGCGGCCCACTTCCAGAGATTTATAGGGCATGAACCTGAAGGATATGCTATCCTCTGACCACTGAATGAATCCTTCCATAGAAGGGTTGATGGAGAATGCCTTTTCTACAGAGCTCTCATCCATGGGGCGTGAAAAGTTTATCTCAATCGCGGTGCCTGGAGGCGCCCCGGTGGCATTAGGAGCCGGAATGGAGGATTCGATTCCAGGCCCGTCCACCCTTGAGCCAGCGAAAAAAGACACATAGTATGGCAGTGCCAGGGTTTTCCCCTCCGTATCCGATGCATTCTTACTCAAAGTTAACTCATAGCTTTCGCCGGGCTGTAGCGGCCTATCCAGATCATAATAGAGTCGATTGCCTTCCCAGCGAAAGGATCCGGATGCTCGAACCGTGCCAGAGAGAGAAAAGGAATCCTGGACGCTGCGTTTGTTCATGGGTCGGTCAAATTGCAGGTATACTTTCGTCTCTGGTTTCACTCCGCCGGACCCAGGCCGCGGGCTGGAGTCAGTAACTTCGGGGCCCTCCCCTGGAGGTTTTAACAGGATGCCTGGGATTTCTGCTGCTTTCTTGCATGTAGCCGGCAGTAAGAGAACGCTCAGAATAAGAACCAGAAACTGCATCAGGGCCTGGCGGCTGAATCGGCCGTGATTTCGGCAACTCTGCGGAATTTTGCCGCGCATGTGCGCAGCTTTTAATCGTATCATATCTTCCTCCTCTGTTAGTCTATTGAGGAGGTGTGTTCTACTGGCATTCCGTCTCGCAGAAGTGCTGTATTGGATTCTACAACCAGGTCTCCTTCGTCCAGCCCTGATTCGACGCTGCACAGATCACCAAAGCGCTGCCCTACAGTTACCGTTTGTTGGTAAACATGACCTCGGAGGAAGGTGAATTCCTCCTGTGTTGTTCCGGAAACGTCCCTGGATTCTGATGCAAGTAGCGCGCAGGGAAGTGCCAGAGAATTTCTCTTCAGTGCTGTTCTGATTTCAATTTCTGCATACATTCCTGGCGAAAGGGGATGTTCCGAATCATTTCTCACTAGAACACTTATTTGAAATGATCTGGATTCAGGATCCACCAGAGGCGAAATCCTGTGTATTTTTCCCTCAAATTCTACATCGGGATAAACGTCCACAGTCACGAATGCTCTCTGGCCAACGTGAACTTCCGGTCGTTCAAGCTCCGAAATAGAGCCCTGGACCAGTAAGCGATCTATGCGAACGACCGAGAGAAAAGGCTTCCTGGCCTGTATTTCTTCCCCTGGTTCTTTACTTCTCGTGGCCACCACTCCATTAATTGGGGATCGAATGGTGGCCTCCTTAAGCATTCTGCTTGCTCTTTGCTGATTGGACCTGGCGGCCTGGAGTTTTTGAAATGCCGCTTCGGCTTCCTTTCGCTCTGCATCTGTATTTAGATCGATCAAGGCCTCTTGCTGTTTTCTTGAATCGTCGGGCACCGGCTGATTCGCTTGCTTCAGATCTATCCCGCGAAAGCCAATTTTTCGGTTCTTCAGATTCTGCAGGGTTTCATAGTAGCCGGTTAAAGAGGATATGTAACGGTGGTAGGATTCCTTCATCTCCAGACGAGAAAGCCCTCCCAGTTCATAGATTCGCTTCCTGTCGTTCAGAGCCTTTTGAGCCTGAAGTAATTTGGAGCGGGCCTCTATGATCCTGGACCTGGCGGTCTCCAGGGATTTCAGCTCCTTTTCTGTTTGCTTCCTCGATTCCTTTATCAGGGCTCTGGCCAGAAGCCAGCGAGCTCTGGCACTGGCCTGCTTGGCCCGGGCTCGTTCCAGAGATAGCTCCAGCTCCAGGGTTTCCAGGGTGGCTACTACTTCATTCCTGGTTACTGAATCCCCGGGTTGAACAACTATGTCCTCAATTGTACCCGGAAACGGAGAGGCAATGGCGGCTTTTTCCAGGTAGGCTACGGAGGCTCCCTTTCGCAGGGTTCCTTGAAGATCCTTTCTTTCGATTTTCCTGGTTTTTACTGCAGGCTTCAGCACCTCTGTGGCCGGGCTCCTGGTGCAACCCTGGTCAAAACCGAATACACAGATAAACAGGCAGATTTGAACCAGTTGTAATAAGAGACGTATCATTCTGGAGAGTCCGGATTTTGTAGAGCTTCGCGATATCGTTTCGCGCTCCGGGTGCTGGACAGGTAACTATAGTCCACAATGTTCAAAGAATCCAGAGGTAATCCAAGCTCGTATTCCATTCTGGCCACAAAGAGCAGCAATTCTTCCTGAACTTTTGCCAGCTCTTTAGTACGTTGATTCATTCGGAGTTCTTCTTCTCTGTATTCTTCCAGGGAGAGTTCGCCCTGTCTGTATCGAATGGCATCTACATTGAATTGATCCTTTTGATTGTCCGTTAGGCGATACTGCAATTCCAGTCGCCGCGTTTTTTCATTGAGCTCCAGGAGCAATCGCTTCGCCAGGGCAGGAATAGATTTTCTTAGATCGTTCAGCTTTCTTTTTTGCCTCAGCAATTGCTTCTGACTGCGAAGAATCCTGGATTCACGGTTCATATCATTGAATAGATCCAGGGTTCCACCGGAGGATGCTGCGCGGCTCTTATCGCTGGAGCGCTGGATGCTCAAATCGTTACTCAAAGTACTGTTCAAGCCGCGAAAACTAATGCTGAATCCCAGCCCCCATTCTGCAGTTTCCGGGGGCCATTCTTCGCCTGTTTTGCCGTATCTGGCCGTCAGTGCTATTCTGGGAAGATAGTAGTCCTCCGCTACCTGGAGATCCTTTCTGGCAAGCTCCAGGGATCTCCGAGCATTCAAAATCTGTGGATGATTATTCAATGCTTTGGACTGAATTTGCCGGGGGTTCAGATGATCTGAATGGATTGTAAGAGTTTCCAGATTCAGTAGGCGAATCCCGGAAAAATGCTCCGGACTGGATCCTGTGAGCAGACAGAGATCCTGGATGGCTCTGGAAAGCCTTCTTCTGGATGAGTCCAGTTGAATTTGAATGCCCCTCTGTCTGTTCTCTAGCTCTGTGTACTCCAGAGGAGTGATCAGACCTCTTTTGAGTTTCATTCTGGCTCTGCGAAGCATTCGAGTACTGCGATTCAGCGAAGATTTCTGGATCGAAATCTCGGTGAGTATTCGCTGGATATTCAGGTAGTATTCTTTTGCTTCTAACCGGATCTTACGTCCTAGCTGTTCTCTTCTTGATTGCAGCATAGACTGTTCAATTCTTGCTTTCTTCAGTTTCTGCGAGGAGCGACCTCCATCGTACACAGGCTGGCTAATATTGAGTTGAGCCGAATAGCGACCGTTATCAAAGTTTCTTCGTGCCACTGTACGGTTTCTCCTGTAGGAAACGGAAACCGAGGGAAGAAAAGTTCTCCAGGCAGAGTGATGCTGAGCCCGAGCGATTCTGGCATCGATTCGGCTTGTTTTCATTTCAATGCTGTGAAGAAGTGCCTGGCGTTCCACGGACTCTAAATCCGGTAGAGATCTGGCGTTTCGTGCCGGATTGGCCCTGGCTCTGGTGGGCCCATTCAGAGCTACAAAAACAGCCATGAGCCATAGAGCCTTGCGCATAAAGGTCCAATTGGAAAGGACCCTATTTCCCGGACACATTGCTCTTGTCTCCTTTCTGTGCTTCGCCCGGCGAATTATGATCTGAGTTCCAGTGCAGATGTTTGTCCGCTCGTTTATCAAGACCAAGGGACTGTAGCAATCGCCCCAGTTCCAGATGTGTTTTCTGTAGTATCCTGGAGCCTCGAAGGGCATCTTTAAAATGCGAGATAGCCAGCCTGGGTTTTTCTGCTCTGGTTGCGCACCTGGCCAGAAGATAGTGAGCAGTAATATCATCCGGGTTTCTATCCAGAATCCTCTTAAGTAGCTTGATAGCTTCGCCCGTTCTGCCTGGATCGGTGGCGATGGTTCGGGCCAGCCATTGCTGCGCGTAAGGATGATCTGGCTCCATAGATAGTATGTTCCGGAATTGGTTCTCTGCTCCGGAAAATTTACGGGTGAAGTATAGAATCTTTCCATTCAGTATCCTCGGTGGAATCCAATCATCGTTTTTCTCAATTAAGTCTAAGAGGATTGATCGAGACCGGGGAAAATCCTGACGGATATAGTTTTTATGAGCTTCCATCAGGCGTCGCTTATCAGATGAATCCACCGACGGGCTGCATCCTACGGCGCACAACAGGAGGGCGACTGCGGTACTGCAGAGGATGGGGCAGGGAAGCAGACTTGGGACAGGTTTCATAGACACTCCTGTCTCTGGATGTTTAGCTCAAACCGATTGTTGCGAAAAAAAACCGGGGTGCTACCCAGGGGACAAAGGTTCACTGTATCGCATTGCGACTTAATCCCCGGGTCTTTCCGGGGTCCTGAACAATAGTATATTTCCATTGACGGAATTTTCCAGCCGTCTATTCTCTAACCCTCCCGGAATGGAATGCATCGGGAAACCACCTTTAATAATGATGAATGATATGCGAAATATAGTAATTTTATGCCTTCTTTTGAGCACATCGCTCTCTGCCCAGGTGCTACCCCAGGATGAAAATGATTTTATTCTGGTCCGAGGCATTGGAGCGGCCAATACCACCGAAGGGTTTCGCTGGACCCTCTGGTATGAGACCAGAGTGGATGATATCAAGGAATTAAAACTCTATAACCTCACAGATGGAGAAGAGAAGCTTATCATAGCTCTGAAAGGCGAACAAATCTATGAGCCCGATTTTAAAAGCAGTGAAGTGATCGACCTGGCCAGACTGAACTGGGTGTATGAAGAAGGCACCACCGTGCGACTTTTTCGCCTGGATATAGTGCGTGAGCAGTCTACTACGTCGCTTTTTGTGCCCCGGACTTTTGGAGAAAGTATCAAAAAGACTCACAGACTGCTATTCAAGCAACGGTTGGGACATGAACAGCCGCTGGTTACAGTTCGCCCATACTTCTTTCTGGATACACGTCGATGGACCATGTCGGATTATTATGCGAAGGATGAATATGTAATCATGCATTACAGCCTGGACCATCCTCCGGAAGGACCAGAGGAAAGCGTAATGCATGCTATTCTGGCGCCCGGGTTCAATCCTGTGAGCTTTCTGGAATTCAAGGAGAATGAGATGCTCAAGGAATGTATAGATTCTACCTTTCAGATGGAGAATCTGGGTCGGGATCTAATCTATTTCGAATGGAGTCATAAGGGCTGCGGCGAGGAAGAGGGCCCCATGCATGTTATCGGTGTTTTCAATATGTCCGGAGAAAAGACCTATGATCTGCGATATAACTACCATGCGAATATAATGCCAGAAAAGAATCATGAAGTCTGGAAAACGATTCTAACCCGGCCCTGATCGGGTTGGCAGGAGTCATAGATTCTCCGGCCAGTATCAGAGAAATGTCTGAGAATGCATTGAATAAAGGATATTCCCTGGAATAAAAATGATAAATCTGAAATATCAATCCGCCATGCTGGCCCTTCTGGCTACGCTCCATATTTTCGTTCCCGCAAAAATTCGGGCCGATGACCTGGTTTTCTTTCGCAGTCATGATACCGTGCCGGCCAATATTTCGCTAAACGACTATTTCATAGTTCATGGTATCCAGGTCTATCTCGTACGTCCTCTTCAAATCGATCTTACGGCTGCGGAAACTGCATCCATGGTGCATTTTGTGCGATCCAACATGTCAAAGGAAGCCACGAACCAGATTCGCATAGAAAACTATCGTAAACCAGGTGAAACTCTGTTTATCAATTTCAAGCTGGTGGAGGTTAAGGGGGAGGTCAACCTGATCATGCTTACCAACCTCCATCCAGAATCCGGCATGCTCAAGGAAAAGATAACGGAGGAAAGCTTTGGTACAGCCTACCTGATTCGCGGCGACCGATTCGTTTACTTTAGAAATGAGTTCGATGCAGAACGGGAAGCTGAATTGAAGAAAAAAGAGGATCTGCTGGGGCTGGCCGATGACTATCTTCTGGATGAAAAGCTAGAAAATGATGCAGAGGTACCCGGACTTCTGGATCGTCTGGATCAGGAAGACTTTCCAGCCATAGACAAAGCATTCTCTACATTAACTCGGGCTCAGGTGGCCATGATCGATGGAAAGCTGGAAGAGGCCTTCACCCATTGCGAGAAGGCGCGTACGCAGTTAAGCTTCATCGAAGATGACCGGGAGCGAGCTATCGCCCGGGAAGTGCTTACCATTTGTCTGAGAGAACTGGAAATAATGCGAATCCTGCAGGATCGCACACAGGAGCCTGATCAAAAGCCCTCCAGCGGAAAGATAGGCTCTTGAGACGGACAGGTATTGTGAAGCCGCGATCAAGAATATCCTGAATCAAACGGCAAGGACTCCTCACTCTCTGGCTTCAGCTATAAACTTTATGCCCTAAGCTTCGGTTAAAGCTGCATCTATCTGTTCGGATAGTTCTCTTTCAATTTCGCGAGCCAATTCATTTTGTCCGGTTTTCTCGTAGAGCTTCTTGAGAAGCTTGAGCACTGGCCGGGCTTCTGGTTTTCGGCTTTGCAATCGTTCTGCCATGGAAATGGCATCCGCCAGCATACCAGCTCTGGTATATTCCAGGGCTGCATTGTAAATCATTTGCAGACTTCCTGGCCTCCGATCAATATAACTGGCTGCTGCGGAGGCGGATTTTTCTGGCTGGCCACAATGCTTATAGGCCTCATACAGTAGCTTCTGCAATTCCGGGCTATCATTACCATTCTGTAGCTCTCGCTCCAGAATGGGTAGCGCTTCCATTGGTCTCGATTCTCCAATGTAGCGAGCAGCCCGTTTCGGTATTCCGTCTCGGGTTGGCTGGAGATCCTCTTGAGGCGAATAGGAAATACTTAGAAGCGAAAGGTCGTCCGTAAGTTCACCGCGGGCCTGCAGGTTGGTTGCCAGAGTCTCCAGATCTCCCTCACTTAGTTCTACTTCCTGCAGGATGGCTGTATGATCTTCGTTGATACTTCGATTTTCTCCGTCTCCGGCCATGGACAGATCATCCCGGCCATCGGAACCAAGGATGATGATGTCACCTGGACGAATGCGAAATGTCTCGATCCTGGCGCGTTCATGAAGCATTCCAACTTTGAAATTAGTGGCTTCTTCGGAAAGGAACTGAGCCTTATTTTCCCTCAGTAGAATAGGGAAAGGGTGCTCTGCATTGATGTAATATAGAAACCCGTTGGATTCGTCCACCAGGCCGAGGATAAGTGAAATGGACATGGAGCCATCGAAACCCTGAAAGGCGCTGTTCATGTCGTTCAGAGCCTCCTGGAGCCAGTGTTCCGGATAGTAACCAGAAAGATACGATTCTCGATGAGTTCTTTCAATTAGCGCACGAAAGGCCGCGCCAAATACCAGGGCTCCGCCGGCTCCCTGCATGGACTTTCCCATGGCATCTCCGTTGGCAAAAACGCAGTAGCTCTTCCCTCGAAGGATAATCCGATCGGCAACGCAGATATCCCCTCCCAGTTCATGTTCTCTGTCTTTGAAGAGAAAGGACTTCTTCTGTTTTACAAAGGCTTGCAAAGATACTGCCTGGGAGCGATTGCGGATTCCTGCCAGAGGACGAATGAGTAATGATGTCAGAAAGTAGTCACCATCCTGCTGATCCTTGAGTCTGCGAACCTCTCCCAGCGCATCTTCGTATGATCGATTCAGTGTTCGTAGCATCAATCCCACAACCAGAAGTACAGTAACTCCGGTTACCAGGAAGTCTTCGCTTCTGGCTCGATCGCTGGAATAATCGGAAAACAGATCAGGCCGAATGCTCTGGAAATACTGGATGCCAAATAATGTTGCTGCGAAGGCCAGTATAATGAGCCAGTCGTATTTCTGGCCCAGGATGAGCATGTACATAATCAAAAGAGGGAACATCACCATGATATTAGCGCTGATGATTCCACCGCTGTACTGGATCTGCATCAGAGTAGACAGGCCTCCAATAAAGAATGTGGGAACTATGAGCCAGCGAAACTGGTGCTTGAACCGGGCAAGATAATAGAACAGAATCGAAGATGTGAATGCGGTCCACAGCGCAATCAGTCCTCCTGTTTCGAATCCTTCGCGAAAGAATTCAGAAGCCAGACCCATGCCCATGGCGGCCACTCCGGCCAACAAAGTGCCATTAAGAATTCTGTGCCGCATGACGAATTGATCCGCCGATCCCAGAAAGAATCGTCCCAGCCTGCCCGGGGCCTTCTGGATCCATGCAATTAGATTTCCAGACCTGGATTTCATCGCTTCCTCCGACTTGCCGCCTTTCCCCGGAGTCGCGGTTCACAAAGTGTGTCCCGGAAACAGAAGGCTTAAGCCACCGGTACTAGAATGATTACTGTATGTTGCAGGTTACAAGAAAAAAATCGACAATTGTCGAATAAAATGAGCGGCATCAAATACACTTCCGGTAGTTGCGCCGGGGTCGGATAGAATGCAACATAATCCAGCCAATTGCCGACTATTATGCGACATAATCCGGCCTTCTGGGACGTCGCGCAGCTCGTACAGTGGGCCTTCAGAGTGTGAATAGCAGGAATGCGACATAATCCAGCGCGGAGGCCGCATCGCGATGTGACATAATCTAGCGCCCGATTCCCAATATAGCCATACAATGAGACATAATCCCGCCAAAGAGAATCTACCTGGCCACGGATCAGAATATACTGGGTTGCAGGGGAGAGCCCGGGCCGCTTCCGGCAATTATCACGGGCTCGGGCTTAAATAGTGAACGAGTGTCTGTTAGTTTTGCAGGGTAATTGCCCAGAGGCTGGCATTCCGGCCGGCTTACTTGAACACCGGCCGTCGCCTCTCTACTATAGAGCGCATGCCTTCCTGTCCATTGTCCGACACAACTGCCCGGGCCAATTCTTCGGTGTCTGTCTTTCGCATTTCTTCCAGGGGAACCCTTAGATAATCCGTGAGCGACTTTTTGATGCCCTTAACAGACTCCAGAGCCATATCCTTGAACTGATTGCAGTATTTTTCCACTCTCTTGCGTGCATCCTCCTGCGAAACAGCTTCGTCGATTACGCCCATCTCCAGAGCTTCTGGAGCTTTCATAGGACGACCGGAAAAAAGTATGCTTCTGGCATTGCGAATGCCCACCAGTTCCTTGAGGATAAAACCGGGCACCGAGGGGAAATTGATGCCAATCTGGGATTCTGGAAAACCAAACCTGGCTTTTCCATCGATCATGATTCTGTAATCTGTAAATATAGCCAGTACCGATCCTACTCCCATGCAATGACCGTTAATGAAGCTAAGCACCGGTCGGGGAAACATTAGCAGTTCGGAAGTAGCATCCATGGCAGGCTGCAGCAGAGAGCAGACTTCGTCGAAGTCCTTACCAATAAACATGGTAGGTTCAAAACCGTTGGAGAAGAATTTTTCTCCGCTCCCTGTAAGGATCAGGGTTTTTACGGAATCATCGCTTCTGGCTTTTAGCAGACTGCTATGTAAAGCTTTGAATGCTTCGCTATCCAGTGTATTCAATTCGTTGGTGGCAATTTCCAGTTCCAGGACATGGCCGTTTCGTTTCTCATTGATCATCGCTGTTCTCCAACTCTTTCTGCGAACGCAGCCCATGCGTCCGGATCGCTTTTTTGGCTATTTCTTTAAAGCGAACTGGCCTGCGTCTGCCTGTCCACTGGATTCCTGGAACCAAAAAGCAGATAGATTCCAGTCCATAGAAACCACGGAATCTGCCCCAGTCCAAATATTGCGCCTCCAATCTCCCCTGCTACAGGAACGATGGTCAGGCATCCGGCCACTCCTACCAGAAGGCCCAGATAATGGAGGCTTGCAGGAAATTTTCGAGTTCTTAATCCAGCCACACTTATGAAGGCCATCCAGAGACCACCCAGGATTTCTACACCCCCTCCCAGGGCATCACCAATGGTGCTGATGATATGCCAGAAACTGGCTGCGGCTGAAGCATCCTGCTGGTGGATTTCCAGCGCCACGCCAGCGCCTACGTTCAAGATCATTCCAGATGAGATTACAACGCCAGCCCAGAGAAATCCGAAGACCGTTCCAGCCCGGAGAATGTTTGCGCCGTCTTTTAGATTCTCATGTATGGAAAGAACCAGAAAAACCAGCATGATTCCAAAAATCACATAGATTATCAGATTCATTGCGATAATGCCCGGGTAATGGGCCACAAGCAGTGCCAGTTTATCCTGCGGATCTCTTGCCGAGGTGTAATCTACAAAAAGCAGAAAATAGATCATTCCTGCGAAATAGGACATCGCATTGTACAGCGATGCAACCCCGCCCCATCGATTCAGACTTTGAGAATCCTGCATGAAGCCACTGCCAGGAGTGCTGGTAGTGGTAGCAACATTTTCTAGCCTCCAGCGTTTACTCCTTGCACACTTGATTCGTTCATCGATCGGCCATGGACCGGGCATCCGGGGAAGGTTTTCCCATGCAATTGCGGACAATAGTTCAGTGGCTCAGGAACAATTCTTTACTCGGATAAATAAAGGGTTCTTTGCATAAAATCCCGTTTCTGCTGAAACTGATGTTCCTGCGAATTCATCCCTTCTTGCTAAAGTCGTCCATGCAAATGTCCACCGTTCGCCCCTGTAAGCATGAGCCCAAAATCACGAACCTGATTTTCGCACCTCATAGTTGAACGCACGAATAAGGCGCTCTGTGTTAACACCATCGCTTTCACGGTCCGTGAGATTTCCTGACTCCCATAGATAGTGACTATGTGCGAATTGCCGGGTACTATCGACGAACGGTAATTTATTTTAAGGATTTGATGTTCTTTTCGCATATCTGCTTGACGGGGCCTCTATAATGATTCTAATTTTAAAGCGATATCACCAGCGACCCCTGATCTTGATGCTCAATGTGCCACTCACTCCAGCATCTGTTTGGATCCTGGAGATTACGAATATAGAAAGCAATGGAGAGAGTCTATGAACGAAGAGAGCAAGTGTCCATTTTCCGGCCGGCAACCTGTGGCCGGGAAAGGAACATCCAACCAGGACTGGTGGCCCAATCAGCTAAACCTGAATATTCTACACCAGCATTCCAGATCCTCCAATCCGATGGATTCAGGATTCAACTATGCAGAGCAGTTCAAGAAGCTGGACTACGATGCATTAAAAAAAGATCTATATAAACTGATGACAGATTCGCAGGACTGGTGGCCGGCGGACTGGGGCCATTATGGTGGACTGTTCATTCGTATGGCGTGGCACAGTGCAGGAACCTATCGCACGGCGGATGGCCGTGGTGGCGGTGGAACCGGCAATCAGCGTTTCGCACCTGTAAATAGCTGGCCCGACAATGGCAACCTGGACAAAGCGCGCAGACTTCTGTGGCCCATCAAAAAGAAATATGGAAATAAGATTTCCTGGGCAGATCTTATGATCCTGGCAGGAAACTGCGCTCTTGAATCCATGGGATTTAAAACCTTTGGTTTTGGTGGTGGTCGCGAAGACATCTGGCAACCGGAAGAAGATATCTACTGGGGAAAAGAAAAGGAATGGCTGGCGACCAGCGATAAAGAAGAAAGTCGATACTCCGGAGACAGGGAACTGGAAAACCCGCTGGCTGCCGTGCAGATGGGTCTGATCTATGTGAACCCGGAAGGTCCGGATGGAAACCCCGATCCAGTAGCGTCCGGAAAGGATGTACGCGAAACCTTCAAGCGGATGGCCATGAACGATGAAGAGACCGTGGCTCTAACCGCTGGAGGTCACACTTTCGGTAAAGCCCACGGTGCAGGGGATGCAGCTCTTGTAGGTCCGGATCCGGAAGCATCGCCCATCGAAGCACAGGGCTTTGGCTGGAAGAATAAACATGGAACCGGCAAGGGATCGGATACCATCACCAGTGGGATCGAAGGCGCCTGGAAACCCAATCCCACGAAATGGGACAATGGTTATTTCGATATGCTTTTCGGATACGAATGGGAGCTAAAAAAGAGCCCGGCCGGAGCACATCAATGGCATCCAAAAGGAACGAAAGATGAGCATATGATACCCGATGCTCATGGAAATGGAAAAAAAGCACCTCCCATGATGACCACGGCGGATATGAGCCTTAAGATGGATCCCATCTACGAACCTATTTCCCGTCGTTTTCATGAGAACCCGAAGGAGTTCGCAGATGCTTTCGCCAGAGCATGGTTCAAGCTGACCCACCGGGATATGGGGCCTAAAGTTCGCTACCTGGGACCGGAGGTTCCAAAAGAAGATTTGATCTGGCAGGACCCAATTCCAGCCGTAGATCATAAGCTTATCGACGAAAGCGATGCAAAAGATCTAAAAGCGAAAATCCTTAAATCAGGTCTTTCTATATCCGAGCTTGTGGCTACGGCCTGGGCTTCTGCCTCTACCTTTCGCGGTTCCGATAATCGTGGTGGAGCCAACGGTGCTCGCATCCGACTGGCCCCTCAAAAAGACTGGAAGGCCGATAACCCTGAACGAGTCAAAAAGGTGCTTTCTGCGCTGGAAAAGGTGCAATCTGATTTCAACAAATCTGCCTCCGGTGGAAAGAAAGTTTCCATGGCCGATCTAATCGTTCTGGGCGGATGTGCTGCTATCGAAGAGGCTGCGAAACAGGCAGGATTCAAGGTTGCCGTCCCTTTTACTCCAGGTCGGATGGATGCTCTCCAGGAACAAACGGATCTGGAGGGGTGGTCTCAGCTGGAGCCAGAAGCGGACGGATTCAGAAACTATCTGAAAGCGAAGTTTACTGTGGCCTCCGAGCATCTGCTGGTGGATCGTGCCCAGCTTCTTACACTTTCAGCTCCTGAAATGACAGTGCTGGTTGGTGGTCTGCGAGTCCTGGATACCAATTTCGATGGCTCCAGACATGGCGTTTTCACAGAAAAACCCGGTACACTCACAAATGATTTCTTTGTAAATCTAATCGATATGGGTACTACCTGGTCAGAAAAATCCGGCGAAGACGGGGTCTACGAAGGCAAAGATGTTAAGTCTGGAAAGACTAAATGGACCGGAACCAGAGTGGATTTGATCTTTGGATCGAACTCTCAGCTGAGAGCACTGGCAGAAGTGTATGCTCAGGATGATGCAAAAGAGAAGTTCATAAAGGATTTTGTAAAAGTCTGGAACAAGGTGATGAACCTGGATCGGTTCGATATTACAAAATAGGATGAAGAACAGTGATTTGAATCCTGCCACTTCCCAGGGCAGGATTCAGGCACTATATCCTGATCTCTGGTGAAGCAGCAAATCAGGTTGCGAACATCAAGTCTTGAGAGAGTAATAGGGGCGGTGATTAGGCCGCCCCTTTTCGTTTTTCTTGCTCAGTTAAGCGATACCGTGGACCGCTCCAACCTTTGCTTGATTATCTTTTCAATGTTTTTCAACAGAGGAAGTTCTTCTCTGGAAACCAGGGAATCTGCATGGCCCGGAGAGCCAGCTCGCCCGGTTCGTCCAATCCTGTGAACATAGTCTTCTGCCACGTTGGGCAGATCAAAGTTTACTACATGGGGAAGCTGTTCGATATCCAGTCCTCTGGCTGCAATATCGGTGGCCACCAGCACTCGTACCTGTCCCTGTTTGAAGCCAGCCAGGGCCTTCGTTCGCGCATTCTGGCTTTTGTTTCCATGAATGGCTGCAGCCTTGATTCCGCTCTGTTCCAGTTTCTGCGAAAGCCGGTTGGCGCCATGCTTGGTTCTGGTAAACACCAGGACCTGCTGCCAATCTCCATCCGTAATCAAATGTCGAAGCAGAGCCAGTTTACCGGCCTGTTCTACAGTGTAGATCTTCTGCTGCACAGTAGTAGCCGCAGTGCTGTTTGGAGTTGCTTCAATTCTTAAAGGCTTTTGCAAGAGCCCTTGCGTAAGTTTCAAAATAGACTGAGAGAAGGTAGCGGAGAAAAGCAAATTCTGACGTTTGGCGGGCAGCAACTTGAGCACCCGGCGAATGTCATGAATAAAACCCATATCCAGCATCCGATCCGCTTCATCCAGAACCAGCGTATGAATTTTCGAGAACTTCAGGTGTCCTTGAGAGGCCAGATCCAGCAAGCGGCCGGGAGTGGCGACGAGAATGTCTGTTCCCTTTCGTAGGGCCTGGATTTGCGGGTTGATGCTTACCCCTCCAAAGATTACCGTCGAGCGCAGACGGGTATGCTTTCCGTATGCTAGAATGCTCTCATGGACCTGTGCGGCCAGTTCCCTGGTTGGTGTAAGAATAAGAACTCGCAGTTCCGGTCCTCTGGTTCCCTTTTCCTCAAGTAATCTCTGTAGAATGGGCAGGGTGAATCCCGCTGTTTTTCCGGTGCCGGTCTGGGCCGCTGCAAGTACATCGCGGCCAGTAAGAATGGCCGGTATGGCCTCTTTCTGAATCTTGGTGGGTTCAGTGTATCCTTCTTCCGCAATGGCGCGGCAAATAGTTTCGGCAAGGCCGAATGAATCAAATTTCATGGGTATCCTCGTAAATGTGAAAGCTAACTTGTAGCAGCTTCCTTGCGAGGTCGTTGCTACGGTGGTGCAGGAGTTCGGCGCGAACCGAACTCCCCACGGTAAGAGTCTTAGAATCGGTTGGTCCTGGGACGTGCTTCGTTTACAACGATTTGACGTCCGTGCAGTTCTGTATCCGAAAGGGCACTAATGGCCGCAATGGCTTCTTTCTTGTTTGGCATTTCCACGAATCCAAAACCTCGAGATCGCCCGGTTTCACGGTCCATTACGATATTGGCGGATTCTACTTCGCCATAAGCAGCAAAGAGCTGCTTAAAAGATTCCTGGGTTGCATCAAAGCTGATGTTTCCTACAAAAAGTTTCAATTGGTTATACCTGTATTATCAAAAATCACCTTGCGATCAAATTGCGATGTCGTTAGAAAAGGGAAGAACAAAGAAGAAAGAAAGGCCAGGCCGGTCATGCTGCTCGGGTTCTTGCGCCGAGTCGTGGGTCAGTCGATTGATAGAAAAGCGTTAATGGCACTAAATTCCAGTGACATTTAGCGGTAAAGAACTAAATAAATCCAGGTCCGGGCAGGATATGGTTGGAGAAAACGGCACTGTGCAATCCCGGGCCGGGCTCTGGCTTTTCATTTGCCGGGCCCCTGGCTTTTTATTCGGTCCGAACCTTTTTTGCGTCCTATTACCCGACGCCCTGCACTCCGGACTACAAACATTTATTGGAAGAAGTTTGTGATTAAAAAAAGTCTGTAAAACGAAAATAGCTAGATTAAATCCAGAGACTCATAATGGATTGCCGGTTACCCGGAAAATTCAATGAAGTCTTTTCTGTCTTTCATTAGATGGCCCCTGCTGGTGGCATTCCTGTGTGCGAACTGCGTGGCCCATCCATTCTCTCAGGAAATCCTGGAGGAACCGAAGGCCTCGAATCAAAATGTCATCGCTGCCTTTCTGTATTTTTCTACAGAGGTAGTGCCGGTGACGGATTCTCTGGTTCTCTCTCTTCGGGCCGATCGCGGACTTACTCTGGCAGCCGACGGTACAGTCAGTCAATGGGCTAACGGAGTATCCAATCAAGCGGCCACTGTGGTGGAGACTGGATTGGCTCCTGTATTTCTGGCATCTGACTCTTCCATGAATGGCCGCCCATCTGTAGTATTTTCCGCCGGTGGTATGGAATATTTGAATCTGACGCTGGGAGACCAGGTAACGTACTTCGTGGCTCTGCGGCATTCTCTCTCTGGAGTTCATGTCATTACCGAGCATGGCGAGGACACAAATAGTACTAATGCGGGGGGCATGTATCTCGCTTCTGGTAATACCAATACATCCGCCTTTCGTCGGGGGCCAGGCACCTTTGGCACCACCATGTCCACCAGAGATGCGGATGCGAACTGGGCTACAACGAATGAAGCTTTATATGTAACTGTCCAGTACGGTGGAGCCGATGCTTCGCATATAGTAAGAATCAACGGTGTACAGCCTTCTCTGCTGGCGGTGTTCACGAACAATCCTACCGGAAGCGTCACGGCCAGCTTTTACTTTGGAGGCAGGCCCCGTCCTATTGTTCCCGGAGAGTTCCTGTACATGGAGGGGGCCATTGCAGAGATACTCGTATACGATCGGGCATTGACTCTTGATGAGATACAGAACGTAGAGAACTATCTTTCCAAACGCTACCGACCGTGAAATCGCTTAGCAGTTGGCAATCAATTACACTTCCTGTGCACGATAGATGGTCCGGACTCATCGTATTCATCTTTCGTCACCCACATATCTGCGAAGGTACTGAGGGCACTGAGTATGGATCCGCCCCGCCAGCTTGATTCAGGAGGTGGTGAAAAATTCAATTGCACCGGTTTACTATCTCCTGCCGCGACAGATACAAACTTCTCGTAGATTGAGTCTGCGTCCGTTACCTTCATACCGGTAATTAGAACCGAGGAAATTACGGAAGCTCTCTGCCCGGTGGAAAGAGCTGAGATTACCTCCTTTATGCTGCTTACTATGTCTGATCCACTACCGGCCCGCACACTCTTTTGCATGTAACCTTCATAAATGGAAGTCACTCTGTAGTAACTGGCTCCCTGCTGAATCACAATTCCCGAGGTTCGCTGTGCCGCATAAAGGGAAAGTACAGGATCCCAGGATACATAGGCTGCCTGAGTATTAAACGTTTCGAACAGGATTTGAATGATTCGTTCTCGGTTCTGAGAAGTGCTTTCGGGCGAAAGTGCAATAAGCACCTCTGAATCTTCGGGTTCAACTTTAAGGGCATTGTAGAAAATATGATGCAAAATCTTCTCGAAGCCATCATAATCCTTCAGCACGCCATTTTGAACAATATATGTGATATTCAATGTAGATTGCTTTGCGAGAGCTTCGTTGCCCACATAGACCTGTTTCTGATTCATCCCAATCATAGGACCCATTGAACGAGATCGACCCACCACCGCAGGCATGCTCATTCGTGGAGAAGATTCACCGGCAAACCCTGCAAAAACAGTGGAGTCCTCCAGGTGAATTACGACTGTGCGAGCCTCCATCGTAGCCGGTAGGCCCAGCGTCAGCAGAAATGCGAGAAGCGGGCGCCATTTAGATGGTCTGTGTATTGGGCTTTTTCCAGGTATTACTGTGGATTGTTGCTTCTCGAAAAGACATGATAAGATTGGTTGCATTGCTGGCCTCCGCATCCATTGGACGCAATTTATACGCACTCCGGCGCATAAAATGTGCGAAAGTTACAATAACGTCCTGTAGCTAACATTATAACGCAGTGGCCACAGCCAGCTAATTCCCGAACTGCACCACCTGGTTTCGTCCCTGATCTTTGGCTGCGTATAGTGCTGCATCTGCACGAGTTAAGACATCCTCCAGACGTTCGTCCTTTCGCACATCGGCCAGTCCAAAGCTGGCGCTGGTGGACAGGATTCCGTCAGATACAGGAAAGCCCAGAGAGTCGATCTGTTCGCGAAGAGCCTCTGCAAAAGTGCTGGCTTCATTCATGCCTTCCCCTGCCCGGAGTATTAAAAACTCTTCGCCTCCCAATCGACCCACAACATCATGTCCGTCCACGGCATCGCCGAGTATCCCGCCTACCGTGCGAAGCACCTCATCCCCTGTAGCATGACCATGCGTATCATTGATTATCTTGAAATGGTCAAGATCCAGAAGAATGTCCGTAAGGGGACTTTCACTTTCCTGCGAAGTGGACAATAGAGCTCGTCCCAGCTCAAATAATGCTCGTCGATTTTTCAGCCCGGTCAGTACATCGATGCTGGCCAGATATTCCGCACTCTGACGGGCCTGCTCCAGATCGGCAGTCCTTCGCGCCACTTTCCGTTCCAGGTCAGCTTTGGATGCTTCCAGAATTCTTCGGGTTCTTTCTTCCGCTCGATCCTTTTCCCGGTGAATCTGTCGGATCTTGTCGGCCAGTGCGAAAGATAACAGCGTCAGGTTGGCTATCAAAGCGAACCCGCCGGCTCGATGCAGGGTTTCGCTGAATTCAAAGACTCCGCGATTGACAAGTCCAATGGAAGCAAGGCTCATAAGCAGAAAAAGCCATGCTCCCAGGAATATTCGTGACCCCGGCAGTTTTCGAACGACTCCGTAGCCAGTAACGCCCAGACTTAGAAAGGCGGATAATACTCCATGTCCGTTGGCGATGATCTGCAATAGACGGCTGTGTGCAAACGGCCAGGCCAGAGCGGCAATGAGTAAACCGGAATAAATTAGAACAAGAAAGCCCTTCGCGGCCCAGGGCATGTAGGTTTTTAGATTCAGGAACCTGCGCGCCATAAGTATCATGCTGGCCGAGCCCAGGCCAATGGAGATCCAGGTTATTCGCAGGTGGGCCTCTGGCCATGCAGGCCAGAAAAACTGAAAATTATATCCGTATACAGCGCCAAGAAACAGAGTACCCCAGAAGGCAAATAGGACATATACCAGGTAATCTGGATCGCGAATGGACCAGTATACAGCCAGATTGTAAAGAATGAGCAGTGCCACTCCGCCCATCAATATTCCGTTAAAGGTGCTCCAGAATGTTCGGTCCTTCTCAAAGCTTTCCGTTGAATGGATTGCCAGGTTGATGGGCAGACTACCCTGGCTGTGCAGGCGCACATAGACTTCATCAGTAGATTTCTGTCTTACAGTAATTGGCGCATAGATTGGAGGAACTGCAAAGTCCCTTTCGTAGAAAGGACGGCCCGATCCGTAGCTTCGTTGAAATAGTATGGTTCCTTTTTCATTAACCTGGAATACATCCACTTCTGAGATCCAGGGTGGGGTGGATTCCAGAAACAGGATTTGATCCAGATTCGTATCGTTAATGATTCTGGTGCGAAGCCATACTACTTCGTTCGAGTACCCTCTGGATAATGACAATTCCGAACAGGGCCTCCAGTCTGATCTTTGCTGGATAGTGCGAATCGATAGTGGTCGTTTAGTTTTTAGGCTGGCCGGAATGATGATTAGTTCACAATGGGCCCGTAGGTTCTCGAAGTAGAAGTCTGGACCGAGATGCACCGGTTCAGCAAAAATCTGAGCAGGGAGCAGGGTTCCAAGTAGCATAAGGTACCCCGGTATTTGATTCTTCCCTGGCAGCATCCCTGTGATTGCGGCCCGTTCCAGCACGGTGTCAAGGCAAAAGGCCTGGATACTCCGGCAGCAATACCGAACTCTTCTGGTCTACCGAATGATAAGCTCAAAGCAGGTAAAATTAATGAGAATACTTCTGTGCATTCCTGGGCCAGGGGCCAGGCAAATCTCCACATCAAAACCCTGGTCAGCTACCCAAAAGTTACTTGCTCCAATACTGCTGCGAGATCTAAAATGCTGCGAATTCGATATGCCAGTCAATGCCCATCAGGAAATCATTTCTTACTACGATACATGCGAATGGGACTATCAAATTGTCTGGAATACTCAGCAGAGCTTTGCATTACATTATGGTTTCTGGACTGAAGGTGTTCGCAGCTTGAGGCAGGCCCAGCAGTATCAAAACCAGTGGATGTGTGAAGCTGCGGGCATTTCCAAAGAGGATCACGTTCTGGATGCTGGATGTGGCATTGGAGGCAGTTCCGTCTATCTTGCTCTCAGCACCGGATGCAGGGCCACCGGTATTTCCCTGTCGCAGCGCCAGATTGATCGAGCGCGAGAGATTGCAGAGGAGAATGGAGCATCAAATGCTGATTTTCAGGTGCGAGATTTCTGCGCCTCTGGCTTTGCAGATTCTACATTTAATGTAGTCTGGGCCATTGAAAGTGTATGTCATGCCGGGGATAAAAGTGCCTTTCTGCGAGAAGCATTTCGTCTTCTTAAACCAGGTGGACGATTGATTATCGCCGATGGCTTCAGTTTGCCTGCCGAAGATCTGGACTCATACGAAAGGAAGCTGATGCGTGGATGGCTGGAGCCCTGGGCGGTGGATTCCCTGGCTACGTTTGAAGAATTCGAACAGTCCATGAGTTCTGTGGGCTTTGAACAGATCTCCGCCCGGGATGTAACGGATCTGATATTACCTTCTGCGAGAATTCTGAATTCTCGAGCTCGTCTTGCAACATGGCCTGCGAATTTGATGTACTGGATGGGACTCAGAAATTCCATCCAGCACGGAAACTATCTGGCAGGCAAATTTCAATGGAAGGCGCTTAAAAGGAATCTCTGGCGATATGGAGTATTTACAGCTCGAAAGCCCGGGACCGGCCATCATTCATGAAGCATCCCGATTCTCAAATCGAAGAGCTACGAAACAGGATGGCTCCGTACTTCCATGCATCCGATGTTCTGGCTGATGCCGTAGTGGAAGATTTTTCGCGTATGCGACCCGGCGAAGGAAATGCAATCCTTTCTCTGGCTCTAAATGCCGGTATTGAGAAGGTTCCCCAGGCACCGGCATCTGTGAAGGACTTGTTTGCGGACCTGGCGCGTACACCTCTCTGGGTGGATTATGACGAAATCGAATACGGTGCCAACGCATTCATGCGAACTGGCCCATTTGGCCCTGCGGCTTTGATGTGTCATTCCTTACCCACTGGCTATCTGGATCCTTTAAGTAGTAAACCTCTGGTGTTTTCTGGCCGCCTGGTGCAGCGAGCTCGAAGACGATTGGATGAAACGGCCGGATTCGTATACGAATGCTGTCGTCCTGGAGGGTTGCTGCCGGGAAGCCGTGGCTATCAGGTCACAATTCGCGTTAGATTGATGCATGCCCAGGTTCGCCGACTGCTACTAAAAAGCGGCAAATGGGACCGGGAGAACTGGGGTCAGCCTATCAATCAGTGGCAGATGCTGGGAAGCAATGTCCTGTTCTCGCTGGCCGTGGTGCGGGCGCTTCGCCGATGGGGGCTGTACATAAGCTCGCGAGAAGAACAATCCATGTATGCGATCTGGCGATATAACGGATTTCTTCTGGGAATCGACCGCGATATTCTTCCAGCCACTTCCAACGAATGCCGCAGAATCCTTGATGTACTGGAGCTAAACAGGCAGCCTGCAGATGAGCCTTCCGTGCAGTTGATGTCATCACTTCTGGATGCAGGTTCTTCAATGGCAGTGGATGTTGTGGGTCTACCTATGAAATCGCTCATTCGTTCCATGCTGGCCGGCCTTACCAGAAATCTCCTGGGAGGAAGAAGAGCATCCGAACTGGGGCTTGGCTTCAATGTCTGGCAAATGCTTCCGTATTCAATCTGGCCCTTTGTTCGCTTCGCAGAATTATTTCGAATTCTGATTCCTGGTGCCGGGCTACTGGCTTCTCGAATTGGCCAGTTTGTGTGGCATCGAACTTTAAGCTCCGGTCTTAAAGGAAAAGATGCGAAGTTCAATATGCCTTCCAGGCTAAACTCCGCTGAAAAAGGAGCACATTAAGATGTTTAGATCTCTATCTCTATTAACGGATTCAGACTGGCAAACGCTAAGAGCAAGTGCCCGAGAGATACGCTTCAAAGATAATGATGTGATTATTAAATCCGGTAGCGAGCAGCGGACCATCTATCTGATAGTGAGCGGTTTCGTGCGAATCGCCAGCGAGGTAGAAGGGCATTCCATTACTCTGCACCGTCTGGGCCCGGAAGAAACCTTTGGAGAGATGAGCTTTCTGGAAGAGCAGGGGGCCAGCGCCTCTGTGGTGGCTGAAGGAGAGGTTCTTGTAGAGGCCATCGAGTCCAACAAACTCAAATCGCTATTATCTTCTGATCCTGGTTTCTCTGCCCGGGTATTTCACTCACTGGCAGTTACTCTTTCGCAGCGATTGCGAGACGCAACAGCCTATGTTCAGGAGCTGAATGTTAATGAAGTGGCCCAGGTGAATCGTTTTCATTCCACCCGGCTGGGATACATCACTCAGAGACAGTTGCCGGAGGATCTGGTGCAGTCCATGGAGCGCTTTGACTCTACGCTGCGGGGATTCCAGTCCAAACTCAGGAACGGAGCAGAAATCGCTGAACTGGACAATCAAATTGATTCTCTGTGCGATAGCGTGATTCAGGATCTCAAGCGATTTACAGGTCCAGAAGCACTCATCGAAATTGGATACGACGATTTAATGGGCTACCGGGATACCGATCAGCTTCTAATTGGAATTGGCGCATACGTTTTCAGAGAAACCTTTCGATGGTTCATGCTGAGTGAGACCATGGCTCATTGCTATATGAAACCCAGGGGCTTTTCGGATGACATTGTTACAAATGAGATGATTTCTGCGAATCGGCCTGCCGGAGATACTGTGCTGGGCGAGTCCATAGATCGCTGGTTTCTTAACCGAACATTCTGTCGAGCCAGAAGGGAATCTGCAAACCTGATTTCAAATACTATGCAACGCTTGCTCAAAGGAAAGTCCAGACCTGCTCTACTGGGGCTGGCCTCCGGATCTTCGAGAGAGTTTCTGGATTTTCTGGCCAATACGAAAGCCCATCCCATGACCACTCTGGTGGATGTAGACCAGGATGCCCTGGCCAGCGTAGCCGATGCCATAAGCGAATTTGGATTTTCTCACAGCATTGATCTGGTAGAGCAGAATGTCATGGGCCTGGTGGCCGGTCGTGGGCGCATGACGCTGGGAGCTCAGGATCTAATTGTCATTCCCGGATTGATGGATTACATGGTAGAAGGCGAATGCGTTTCGCTTCTGGACTGGGTTTATGACAATCTCAATGCTGGAGGACATGCAATCATTAGCATTACGGCGCCGGATCATGCAGATTCGCCTCTTCTGGTGCATCTTTTGGAGTGGCTCATGAATGAACGCAGTCAGGAACAGTTCATGGGTATGGTCTCTCGCTCCAGATTTGCTTCTTCGAGTTCGGAGTGGATTTCGGATGAATTTTCAGTGGCCAACTATCTGGTACTCCAGAAAGGGACCTGATAGCGAATACCAGGTCAGCAAAAATGGGAGCGAATAGAACGGGCGGTGCCGGAGATCGCCCCGAGCCGTTCAGCCGTAGAAGAATAATTTCTAGAGTTGGAAATGCCACATCAGAAGGAAAAGATTCAGGACTCACCACGCAGGCGCATTCCGGAGCCACCACGCCGATTTCCCCTGGGCTATGCTTCTGAGCTACAGAGAGACGTTCTGGGGTTATCTGCAAAGCTTAGCCAGGAATTTGGCGGGATAGTTCGTGTCCCGATTCCCGGAAAGAAGTTATATATCGTCACTGATGCCGACCTGGTCCATGATATTCTCGTGCAGACCGGGCAAACCTTTCTGAAGGGATCCCAGAACTCTCGTTTCGAGCCGCTTCTGGGGCAGGGACTTGTACTCAGTAACGGGGCTCACTGGAAGCGTCAGCGAAAGCTAATGAATCCATTTTTTTCTGCTACTTCGATTCGTAGCTTCGAATCGCATATTCAGGATGCTATTGCAGATGTTTTGCTTTCCTGGAAGAAGAAACCGACTCGCATCGATGTGCATGCGGAAATGCAGCAACTGACAATCCAGATCATACTGAATAGTCTCTTTTCCGGGGAAGCGAAGAAGCAGGCAAGTGAGCTGGTAGAGGCCTTTCATATACTATCTGAATTCTGTATTAAGCGATTCTTCGCTCCTATGCCGCTGCCTCTATCGCTGGCCTACATGGTCAATCCGGACGTTCGTCGATCTCATGAACAACTGGAGACTGCAATTCGAAATCTTATAGAACAACGAAGGCTTTCGGCGCATCGTCCAAAAGATCTATTGACCATGTTGATAGAGTCCGTAGACCATGAAACGGGAAAAGTCATGACCGATGAGGAGGTGCGAGACGAATTAATGACCATTTTCTTCGCCGGGTACGATACCACTTCCTTTGCACTGACTATGAGTTTGTGGCTTATCTCTCAAAATCCGGACATACGCAATTCGCTGGAAAGGGAGGCCAGACAGGGTATCAGCGGTGCCGTTGCTACAGAAGAGGAAGCCCGGGCTTTGACGGAGACTTCCATGGCATTTCGAGAGGCGATGCGCATGTACCCGCCCGTTTATATGGTTAATCGCACTCCGGTGCAGGATGTGACCCTTGGTGGCTTCAGGCTTCCCCGTGGCTCACTACTGCTTTTGTCGATCTGGGATATTCATCGTTCGGCAAAATACTGGAAAGATCCACTGCTTTTCAATCCCCGTAGATTCGCAGAGCAGGACCCGAGCGTGTTGCGAAAGGTATTTCTTCCCTTTGGAGGAGGCTCCCGGGCCTGCATTGGTCAGAACCTGGCCATGATTGAAGGGCCCATGGTTCTGGGAACAATCTTCAAACATTTTCGTCTGGAAGCTATGAGTGGTGAACCCGAATTCGCCACCGGTGCAACCCTGGGCCTGCAGCGTGGAATGCCTATGAATCTAAAGGTTCTTTGATTCCAGAGGTATTGGCAAAGTCCAGAATCGGAATTAATGCAGGCCGGGTACCTGCATCCGAGGGCCAGGAGACAGACACCAGGCCCAGGCCAGCAAGCGATAAGAGTCCATCAAAGATCAACAAGCGCCGAACGATAAACAGCAGTCGAGAAGTGATAAGCGAAAGACACCTGGTCCAGGCCAGAAAGCCACAAGAATCAGGCAATAAGCGATAAGAATCGGACGACAGATACCAGGTAACAAGAGGTAAGAAATTGATGTTTCTTGAAAGCGAATCGGATCCGGTCCTGCCAGAATCAGATGTCCGAGCCCATCCGGGCTTTATTGGAACCGGTCTTGAAATAAGCAGAAACTTGTGTCGGGCCGGGCTAATGAAGCGATGCTCCAGCCGATAGGAGAATCGGTCAATAGATCAATCTCAGGACTTACCTGGATTGTCCGGAACATAATCTGCATTGTTCCACTTTGTGAACCGCGCAAAGAATGAAGCGATGCTCCAGCCGGCGGAAAGCACGGCGCTGGATCGAATGGAATAGGCCATGCGAGCCAATCTGAATCGCATTCGAAGTTGTTTCGTCACCGGATCCTTTAGAATTTCCTGCTTATACCCCTTTCCACTGAAATCCTGATTCTTGAAGCCGCGCACCAGGTGTTTGGCAGCTACACGGCCGTAGCCCAGTGCGAATGCGATACCTTCTCCACATAGTGGATCCACCCCGGCTGCATCGCCGGCCAGAAGTATATGCGGCCTCGAGAATTCATTGGATGGATCAAAAAAATGATAGGGATGACTGCTCAGTCTTTGCGCCTGGGAATCCAGATCAAGATTTCTTTGCGCAAGAAAAGGTCGCAATTCATCTTTGAGGGCGACGATCGGTCGATGCGCAAAGGTTCTGCTATCGAACAGTCCTCGGTCCACATAAAGGGACCCTCCATGCTGTGTGGGAATGTCCCAGAGATATCCCTGCAGTCCCTGCGAAATTCTAGAAAAGTATAAGATGGCCAGGCCGCGCTCATGGAGTGATACCTCATGGTTTGCGTCGACACCGGCAGGTTTCAATGGGAAGGAGGCTTCTGGTGGGGAAGGAAAGTCCAGAAGTCTGGATTTATTATTCGGATTAATGGGCCAACCAAGGGCATGTCGCACAGGGCTGCTGGCACCATCGGCTGCCACAACCATCTTCGCCCTATACTGTGCGCGATCCGTATGCAGAGTAACTCCGTCCTCTTCAATGGAAGCTTGTTGTACACCTTCATTTTCTCTGACTTCCACGCCGCTCTTGCGTACTTCCTCTAAAAGCCACTGATCCAGTTCGGATCTCTGGAAGACCCGGGCCACCGGGTTTCCTTTGAATGAGTAATGATGCTTTCCGTAAGCCATGCGAATGTCGCGTAGCGGAATATGGGGCACATCCGGCTGGATACCAAGGCCCTTTAAGACCAGGGATCCATGATGACTCAGTGCTCCCGAGCAAACCTTCGTTCGTGGATGTGTGGCTTTCTCCAGCAGCAGTATGTCAGGAATTAATTCCGGGTTCAGCTTGCTTAGATGAAGTGCCGTAGATGATCCAGCTGGACCACCGCCAACGATGATTATCTTTTTTTGGATTTCGCTCATAATGATGAACTGGAATGGGAAAATGAATCTGACGGGCTTCCCTGTTCGGGTCAATTGCTTTTTGGCAGAGCTATAGATCCAGACTACCAGAGCTTGCAATGTCGCAATCTTGCCTGGCA
Organism: Spirochaetaceae bacterium; assembly: GCA_002729885.1. GTDB lineage: Bacteria > Spirochaetota > Leptospiria > Leptospirales > Leptonemataceae > UBA3465. The sequence goes on along the minus strand of PBUB01000007.1, from coordinate 101,867 downwards.
GGGCGCTTGACTCGGGTCATTGCGGATCAGAAAAAGCAGCCCGGGCGGAAGATAAGACAGACCGGACTGAGATAAAGGCAGCCCGGCCGAAGAAAAAAGCAGACCCACCGAAGATCGAGCCATCCGCGCAGAGGGGGATAGCTCGAATCGGTGCTTAAATCAGTCTTACTGAGGTTGCACTGTGGGACGAAACAGGATTTCGTTCACATCCACATTCTCTGGCTGGGAGATGGCAAAGGCCACCATATCGGACATGGTGGAGGCCGGTACCCCAATCTTTTTAACTACATCGCGTACGGTGTCGCCCAGTCCTGGCTCAGAAATATGCTGAGTCAGTTCGGTATCTACCGCGCCCGGGGAGATTGTAGTGACGCGAATATTGTAATCCTTCACTTCCTGTCGCAGGCCTTCGGAAATGGCTCGCACCCCATGCTTGGTTGCACAGTATACCGCTCCAGAAGCTACTACGATGTGACCGTACACAGAGGACACATTGATGATCTGTCCTGATTTCTGCTCCTTCATATAAGGAAGGGCTGCCGCAATTCCGTACAGGGTCCCCTTCAGGTTTACATCGATCATCTGGTCCCATTCATCGATCTTGAGACTTTCCAGAGGCGAAAGTGGCATGAGCCCTGCATTGTTAAAGAGCACATCGATTCGTCCAAAGGCTTTAACGGCCGTATCTACCAGGATTTTTACATCGTCTCTCTTTACTACATCCGTTACTACGGACGCTGCCTCCCCACCGGCATCCTTGATTTCTTTCACCAGGGCCTCCAGCCGGTCCTTTCTACGGGCCCCCAGAACAACCCTGGCTCCCATTTTTGCGAGATCCCTGGCTGTGGCTTCGCCCATCCCACTGGATGCTCCGGTAATTACGATTACTTTGCCTTTAATGTTATCGTTCATTTTATTCTCCTTCGTTTTTCTAGATTTTGATTTAAATTATTGAATAGATCTCCAGGTTATCCGGCACGTCCTGCACCAGAATGACCCGGCCCACTTTCGCTGGCGGCCACATCTACAATGGTAGTATCCGAACCGTGGCTGCGCTTGCGCGATCTGAAATCATGGGAGGTAGATAGGGACTATTCGCATACTTCTTGCGATAGGCCTCATCGATTCTGTCTTTGAGATCGTCACTGGCCGCCTCGAAGGTCACTTCATAGCTTTTTCCTGCTGACTGGATCTTACCCCTCTTCTGACGCATGGCTGCGCCATACCACCGGGAACTGGTTCCATTGTAGGCGCGAACATACAGTTCTCCATCCACGGAAACGCACCAGATCCAGGTGGGAGTTCCATAGGTCTTTCCGTCATCTCGAAACGGGGCGATGTGAAGATCGTCCGCCTCTATGATCTTATCCAACTCATTCCATTTACTCATTGTTGCTCACCCATTTATGAGAGTAAGCGTGATTGTGCAGTGATTCAATACCGGATCGTACTAATTCTTGCACAATCCTACAATTCTGGAGTTTTTTTGGCTTTATTGGACAGCAGGGTTCGCTATTCGGCCACCACAGCCACTGCATCCCTTGCTGGTGTGATGCCAAACAGGCGCTTGTATTCTCGATTAAACTGGGACGGACTTTCGTAACCTACGCGAAAGGCAGCGGAGTAGGCATTCAGTCCTTCTCTGGACATGAATTCCCTGGCCTTGTGTAAACGAATGTTCTTTATGTATTGTAAAGGGGAGGCTCCGGTAATATGTTTGAAGCTGGTATGAAATGATGTAGGGCTCATTCCAGCATCCCTGGCCAGAGTCTTGATGTCCAGATGCGAATTGTAGCTGTTTCGTATTTTGTGCAAAATTCGAGTGATCTGAAAGAATCCACGATTTTGCAGTGCCAGAGCCTGAAGGGCCCAGCCGGGTTCATCGCACAGTACTCGATAGAGGATCTCTCGAATAATCATGGGACCCAGGATTCGCGCATCTCTTTCGTCTGCCAGAGTCTGCAGGAGTCTATACGTAGCATCGAACATGGCTGGTTGCAGAGCAGCCGAATAAATGCCCCGGGGGGCCTCCACGCCTTCGCGGCGAATACTGTCATCCTCCAGGATAATTTCGCCGATGGATACCGGATCCACCAGGATACTGATTCCCAGCACCGGCTCATCGTCCGGTGTTTCTACCACACATTCCAGAGGCAAAGGAACCGATAGCACCACATAGTTCATGGGATCATACATGTAGCTTTCATTTCCTACATAGATGATTTTTCGTCCCTGAGCCATGATGATAATCTGAGGTTCGTAAGACATGGGAGATCGCTCCACAGGTTTGCTCAGGCGAAAAATGCGAAGTCCCGGAATGGATGTTTCTCGGGCCCCATCCTCGGGAATCAATTGATCAAAGAATGAAATTAGATCTTTTCGCTTTTCTTCCATGGTATACGCTCAGCAGAATCTGTATCTCTTTTAGAATAAATCGATTTTCTTGCGCATTGCATAAAAATTTCTGCGGATTGTAGGATTGGGCAAGAAAATGGGAGATAAGGCAAGCTCGGGCCCTGGAATTCAGAAAAATCTGCAATATTGCAGGATTGGGCAAGAATTAGAAGCATCGGATATTGATCCAGGATGGGATTCGGTGTAGTTTTCTTTTATCAGCGTCCGGTAACCATGCCAGGAAAGCTTCGATGTCTTTAGCAGAGTAATAACTGGTATGGGTGTTGTATTCCGGCGCATGATGCCTTAGCCTGAAACAAGGAGGAATTCTATGGATGTAATACGAAGTGGATCATTTCCATCGGCACAGGGACCGGAGTCCTATTTCACCGGCACCGTGCGAATCGACCCGATGTTCGAGGCGCCGGCCCCGGGACGGGTAACAGGCGCTCATGTAACCTTCGAGCCTGGTGCGCGAACGGCATGGCACAGCCATCCTTATGGACAGACTCTAATTGTTACTTCCGGGCGAGGTCAGGTGCAACTGGATGGCAGGGAAGCTCAGGTAATCTTTCCTGGGGATGTAGTGGTAATTCATCCGGGAGAGAAACACTGGCACGGAGCCATGCCAGATACTGCCATGAGTCATATCGCAGTGCAGGAGCACGAAAACGGTACCGCTGCGAACTGGAAAGAGAAAGTAAGCGATGAAGACTATGATGCAGGAAAGCAGGATGAAAATCGTTAAGCACTGGCATGGTGCAAAGGTCCGTTCGTCTGCCAGTGGGCAAACCTGTCTGCCAGCCAGCGGTGCGCAGACAGGTTCGGATGGACCGTTCCTGGATTCTATTCAGGCGAAGTCGCTAATCAAAGGGCTCTTTGTTGCGCTTATTTGCCTGGCAGCGCTACTTTGCGCTCCAGAGATGCAGGCCGAAGGGCCGGGAGGTAAACCAGTGAAAATTAAGCTTCTTATAGGAAATGAGGTATTGGAAGGGGTGCTGGAGTACAATTCTACGGCCCGAGATTTCGCATCTCTACTGCCCATGACTATCAAACTGGAAGACTACGCTGGAAAGGAAAAAGTGCATACCTTTTCCAGAAAGCTTTCTCTGGAAGGGGCACCTTCCGGTAGCAAAGGAATGACCGGAGATATTACCTATTACGCCCCATGGGGAAACATGGCCATCTTCTACAGAGATCACGGATATGCATCCGGTCTGGTTCCGCTTGGAAGATTGAAGGATGTTCATCGGCTTGCAGAGCTCTGCAAATCAAGCTGCACCGTAACTATTGAAAAAGTTCAGGATTGATCGGCTCCGTTTGCGAAGCGAAATTCGCATAGCCGGATCCTGTACAATCAAGTAAGCTTCTCCTGGTACAGCCAGAATCGCACCACGCCAACAATAACATTGCCAGTCAATGGATGACAAATACTTGAATGCTGGCCGTATATATGATTTGAGCTGGCTCAAGGAGAATCCCCGGAGATCAGGGATTCTGCGTAGATAGCGATTCCTCGTGGTCCGCTGCCCGTGGGTAGCAGACCATTGGAAGTGAGAATACCGGTGGAACCTATCGAATACATGTTGATGTTATTGGGCACGGAGTTAGAAACATAGACGTATCTTCCCGTGGGATCAATGTCCATGTTGATAGGCCCGTCCCCGCCGGTGGGCACGGAATTGGGCGATTTGTCGCTCAGCTGTCCATCGGCCGCTATGTCATACATTCGCACCGTGAGAGCCGCGGACTGCCAGCAGTTTACGTAGGCGTACCTGGACTGAGCATCCACTACTATCTCGGCCGGCCTTGTATCTGTTCCGATGTTGGCCGGACTCAGCACCGTCAGTCCTCCGGATGTGCTGTTTACACTGAACATTCGCACCTGATTGCTTCCCTGGCTGGTTGCGTAAAGATATTGTAGATCCCCGGTGAGGGTAAGTCCATTTGGTTGGGAGCCGGTGCCGGCGCTTCCGATATAGGTCAGATCTCCGCTGGCAATGGAATGGATGCGAATCTCGGATCCGCCGGAGCACAGTGCATAGAGAAAGTTACCGTTTGGATGAAACTCCAGCTCTCGCGCAGCACTGCAGCCTGCAATACTGTTGAAAAAGGTCCATTGTCCTGTAGATGGATCGATATTATAGATCTCAATTTGGGCGGTAACATTAAAACCAACATAGCCAAATAGACCGGAGGGATGAATGGCGATGGCGATGGGGCCTGTACCGGAAGTAGCTACATTGAAAGGACTGAGCTGCGAAAGCTGGCCATCACTTCCAATCCGAAACATGCTTATGTTGTCTCCCGATTGATTTGTGGCATATAAGAAAGGAGACGTGGGATGTATGACCAGGTAGCCTGTGTTTCCGCCACCGCTTGCAATAGTGGCGGGAGACAAAGCTGTCCAGACACCGGTGGAATCATCTACAGAATACATTCCAATAGAAGCATCACCCTGATTGGCAACATAGCCGTACTTAAGCACTGTGGTGCTACTCAGAGCAGCACCCAGAAGAAGCAGACTGGAAAAGTCCTGGTCCTCTTCGCCGGTGGACCCGAAATCAAATACCGGATGCAAAACACATTGAGGCAACAGCGAAAGAGAAAAAAAAATGGCAAGAAAGACCTTCAGAGCATCACTCCCGGAGCAAAGTTAGCAACCTCTACTATTCAATCACCTCTTTCCATTCCTTCCACTGTTTTTCCTGCAATTGGTGACCCTGTAGACCGCTTTCGACGAATTCAGTGTCTCATTAGAGCTGCACTACGCTAGTGGGACACCGATCTGCGAAAGGGAGGCGTCAGCTGGAAAAGGCGCTACCGGCGGTGGAGAATTTCGACCGGGAGTTTTTATGGTGATGATCGCAATTCAGATCTGAAGACGCAAAAAACGCTTCTGGAAGATCAAGATTCCTAGCTGGAGCGTTTTCGTAACAACCGTAGACTTCAGGGCCTCGAAGGGACTGGAAACCGCCACACAATCCAAAACCGCTAAATTTTGTTGACTTCAGCTTTGACGGCAGTTTCTTTCGCAAAGAAGCGTTGCGCTTCGAACGAGTTTTATGTCATATCTAGCCACCCTGTAACAGGGTCCGTGGATCGGATCCTCGCCGCGCTGAACGCAATCTATGATCTGGCCATCCCCGTTGGATGCAGGCGAGTGAATCAATCTACGGGCCCCTGAAGCTATCGCCGGAAGCGACCGGCGGATCTATGCGCCACAGGGTTTCATGAAATATTACGACTATCCTGGTGACTTCGAAGAGGATTCGAATCAATCAGGTGGATTCCATCGATCAAGAAAGTCCGGGAAACGAAAAAAGGACACAGGCTATCGGAGTCTCGATAGTACTGAGTATTCAGAGTTTCGCGATAGCGACGCTGACTCCAAATTTCGCGGGCAGAAGCAAACGGAAAAGGGAAAAGTATCTCTTTCTGAGAGGAGAAAACCGTCCCGAGAATTTCGCTGCCGAAACTGCAAGCATGTCATTGGGATTCCAGAATCGGGAACCAGGCAGAGGAATCATTGCCCTCTCTGTTTGCACAGCCTGCATCTGGATGTGACTCCGGGGGATCGCGCATCCGACTGTAAGAGTCTGATGGACCCTATTGCCATCTGGGTACGAAGCGGTGAGTGGGTTTTATTGCATCGCTGTCGCGGATGTGGGGAGATTCGTCCCAATCGTGTTGCGCCGGATGATAATGAGACCTTGCTGATATCGCTGGCCATGAAGCCCATCGGACAGCCTGCATTTCCGTTGTATTCTGTAAGTGATGAGTCCTGATGCTTGCGCATCGGGGCTCAATTACTAATTGGTATGAGTACTCTCTGAATGCTGGTGTGAATACAATTGAGTCGCAGCTGTTACATTCTGGTTCATTGGAACAGCCCAAATGCCGCAGATAAGCTAGCCTGGCAAAAAGTCTCTGGTAGCAGGTCTCTGGTTCAAAGCCAGCGTTCCGCAAGTCGCATGGTGATGGGCAGAATGGTAATGATGGCCATGGCAACAGTCACAATCCAGCGATTGGTCTTTCGCATCTCTGCAGATGCATTGAGAATCTGATTGGTCAGATTATAGCCAAGCTGATGGATGCTGTTGCTCATTTGATCTATTCTGGAATTTAGTTCACCTGTGCGCTGCTCGAACCTCACATTCAATTCATCTATCCGCTGCTCCAGCCGGTGGAGAGACTCATTCAGCTCCAACCTGGTGCGGATCTGCTCTTCCTGCAATTCTCTGAATCTGATATCTGCGGAGTCCATCTTATGCTCCAGAATCGTCACTCTTTTTTCCAGCTCTTCCATACACAATCCTATGTGCACAACTGGTCCAACGTTAGTAAAAAATAGCGGTATGCTGATTTGCCTGCAAGTATATTTTTTAGGATGGAGATGCACTTCTCCGGTCAGGGTTCCGAAAGCCCCATGGTGATGCGTAGAGTTGGGATGATGGCAACAGCCACAATGCAGCGAGTGGTCGTTCGCATTTAGGCTGATAGATCAAGAGATTGCCCGCTCGGGTTATGATATGAGCAAGCTGATCGACGATCGGACGATTCTCCAGTCAATCCGCAATCTTTCGCACGGCCGGCTACCCTCAGGTCCACCGGCAAGTGCCCGGTCGTAAACCTATTCTGCGGAAATACTTCACACAAAGTCGAATCTTACCAGAGGCGAATCTCCTGAAGCATCTGAATTCGCATACGAATCTGATTCCAGGGTGCATGACAGGGACATTTTGGATTGTGAGATGCGAAAGCATAACTTGCCACGGGAACCAGAGCCAGGTACAAACCCAGAAAGGCCAGAACCACAGTAAATGCCAAGCGGCCTGGCGTTATCGTATTTTTCCAGGCTTTGAACCTATCGCTTCTCTGCACGTGCGGTCCTTTCATTGCTCGGCCCGTCCAATGCTAGCCGAGGCGGACATCTCATCGCGCGCGGGCCCTGGTCGTGCAAGCCAGGCTAAAAGCACATAGATTGCGGTAGGTGAGTATACCAGGGGAAAGTCTATGAGCCAGTGCTCCGATGCGACCAGGCCACGGAGTGTATCAAAAGCATGCACCAGGGCATGAAGACCGTTCCACATCGCAATCAGTGCTAGAAGTACAAACCTGTGTTTTTCGGAAAAAGCCGCCCAGAGTAGTGCCAGGCCCCAGATCAAGAACATGGCTCCCAGATCTCTTACAAAATGCTCATTCAGCGGACCAAAATCTGGAATGGCCGCCGGAAGCTGATAATACCATCCTCCCGGATCGCTCATCATCCATATTGCATTGAAAAAACTCCCCAGAGATGCGGGGACTAGAATTAACAGCCAGTATTTTGATTTCATACAGGGAAGACGAATGAGCCCTTCCTTCTGTGACAATCAGGCAGAAAATTCTGCCAGCAGATCCGAGGTAGCGAATTAGGACCAGAAAGAAGCCTCCCGGATTCCAGTAAGATTCTTTTTTTGCGATCTCAATCAGACTGTGCTCTCAAGCAGAGTGTGCTCTCAAGCAAAGTGTGCTGTCGATGAGCCAGGTTGCTGCGTTTCAGGCCGGCTTGGCTTTTGCCGGTCCGGGCGAGCGGGCGGCGCCTTACAGAAAGCGCTCGGCCACCGTCAATGTAATGGGCAGAACCGTGACCACGAAGAGGACCGCGGCCAGAATCCAGCGATGGGTTTTCCGAAGCTCCGCCGACAGATCCAGGATATTCTGGCTGAGTTGATCGAATCTCCTGTCCATGCGGTCATTGGTTGCATCTATTCGCTGGTTCATCGAATCCATTCGGCGATCCATCTGATTGAATCTCTGGTCCATCAGATTGAATTTCTGATCCATACGCTCCTGCATCTGATCGAATTTTTGATCGATTCGAGCGATGGTGGCGTCCATTTTCATCTCCAGGCGTTGAAAGGCCTCTTTCATTTCCTCTCTTGAGCGTATCATTTCTGATTCCAGTGCTTCCATACGATGCTCCAAAATTCCGACTCTGTTCTGCAGATCATCCATACCTACTCGGGTGCCGATCTTACGTATCGTTCTGAAAAAATAGAGGGCTGGGGCGGGGATTGCAAGAAGAAAAGTAACGTTGGGTAGGCTCAGGGATCTTCTGGGCCTGGAAACCTGAGGGTCATTTTGAAGGATTTCCGGGGCGGGGTTGTCGCACACCAGGGGTATACGATTTTTTGCGCTTCCTTTCTAGAAGCCCTGAATCTCTCGCTCGTAGAGTTCCCTCAGCTCCTGAATCAGCCGATCCGCATCTTTGAATCGCATACCTTGCGTAGAAATAGGAGGCAGCACCTTTACGGTATGAGTGCCGCTTTTCAGGATTCTCTCTTTCGTGTTGATCAGATGACCCATGTCCTGATTCACGATGGGCACAATGGGCGCCTGTGCGGCGATGGCCATGATAAATGCTCCTTTCTTGAATTCGCCCAGACCTTTACCTTTGCTACGAGTTCCTTCCGGAAATATCCACAGATGTCTTCGGCGTTTCTTAATGGCCGCAGTGGCCTCGGACACCGCTTTTTTCGCGCCGGCCGCATCTTCGCGATCTACAAGGATGTTGTCGGAAGCGAGCAAAATGATTCCGAACATTGGCACCTTGAGCATTTCTCTTTTACCAAGCACCACAGTATTTCGCGGATACATGGTTCCCATGAAGAATGCATCCAGGTTGGACTGATGATTGGCCATTAGAACGGCAGGTTCCGATGGCAGATTTTCCATGCCTTCAACGCGCACTTTGATACCCAGGATTCGCATGCCCACTCCGCCCAGCATTCGGGCATAGAGCCAGGCGCTAAAAGGCCTTCCCCAGGTGATGAGGCTGATCCAGAAAACAATGAATGTGACAATGCCGGCCCAGATTCCAGCAATAAGCATTCTAATTCGATAGTTCATTGTTACTCCTGGGCCTTGTAGAAGATCCGCCGGGGATTCAGGCAACCGGAGCACAGGTTAGGGGAAGTCCTGAGTCGTGGCAAGAAGAATGGAGGATGGGGGAGGGGTCCTGAGGCGATGGGATGGAGATATATGCAAGTTGGGACAGTGAAGGAATCTGAAATTAGCCGCTCCGCCAATCGATTAGTCCCAGGAAATTGCATTCCGGTGGGTTCTTTAATACGGGCGGGACTGTTTCTTGCGCGGGGCAGAGCGATTCGACTCACGGCACACATTCAAGATCAGCCTGGCAGGATACCATATTAGACTGTACAATGGTACGTGGCTCTGCAATAAGATAGTAAAGTGTAAAAATAGCTAGTATTAATAATAACATAAGATAAATAGTGGCTCATTCTAATTCTACAGGTAGTGTCGCTATGAGAAGTCAAATTCCACGAAAGAAGCATTCTAAGAGCGTGCGATCGTTACTCTTTTTGACGATTATTACAATTCCGTATCTGACGCAACTGGCTGCTGAAGAGAAAAAAAGATTCCACGCCGGACACGAAGCTTTAAAGAGGATCAATCGTGGCATCAGCCTTGCCAATTTCCTGGAGATCACAAACCCATCGAATCGCGTTCGGATTACTACGGATGATATTACCAGGATCAAAGACTGCGGTTTCGACACGATTCGCATACCGGTGAAATGGGAGTACGGAGAACCTGACCAGACCGACTTGACGAAGTATGACCGGGGCGTGTACCCGGAGGAGCTGCATAAGGAACTATCAAAGCCCAAAAAGGAAGTCAAGCCAGCTAAAAGCAGTCAGGTTGATCCCTTTCGTGAGAACTGTAAGAGTTTCCTGCATCATGTTCCTGAAGAAAGAGAAGCCGCTCTGCATGAAGAGTCCAGTTCCCCTGAGGTGATGCTGGCGCGCATCATCACTAAGGCTCGAAGTCTTGGCCTAACGATCATCATAAGCAATCACCATAACATGCGGGTCATGAGGGATCCCACCGGACAGCGAGAAGCCTTTTTCGAACAATCGAAGAAAATCGTGAGGGTCCTAAACCCGTTGCATCGTCAGGTTTATTTTGAGATTCTTAATGAGCCGCATGCCGACAAATACGCCGATGGTGAGCCAAAGATGGATTCTGATACCTGGAATGATTTCATCAATGGGTTGATTCCCGCTCTAAGAAAAGAGGCTCCACATTTGACTTTGATTTTGGGAGGCAGTGGTTGGAATTCCATCCGCGGACTGGAAGGGCTATATTTAAGCCCTGAAGATCAGGACCCCAATCTAATCTTTACTGTTCATTACTATGAGCCTTCTTGCTTCGCGCAGGCTGCTGAGAAGAAGTATTCGCGTCACTGCATCGGGCTAGTCCCTCAGGAAGCTGGAGCTCGGGACCAGGAGAGCCTAGAAGGCGACCTATGTCGAATTGGCCAGTTTTCTGTTGAGTGCTCTGCGGTCCAGCGCGAGGTTTTAACCAGTATTTGGTGGAAGCCTGATTCGAAATTTCCTGGGCAACAGCATCCGTTAAATAACTCTGAGACAATGATCTGGGCTCAGCAGGAAGGCCGGGAGGGTTGCCCAGCCATTCGAGAGGATTTTCGACGGCTGCGTGAAATTGCAGAAGAGAAGGGTTATCCAGTTTTCCTCGGGGAATTTGGCACTACAACAACTATCGCGGATTCGCCTTCCAGAGTTCAGTGGGCCTACCACATTGTCCGTGCAGCTCGTGTTAACCGGAAATGCCAGCTAGACAGGGATCGAGTGCCGGAGGAAGGGGCGGTTTCCCCGATTCCCTGGGTTTACTGGGGTTACAATTCAGAAGACTTTGGCATTTTTCGCATACCAGAGGATTCGCAGAGAGCCAACTGTCTCACTCCAGCAGGTGAAATAATCAAGAAGGGAGGCAAGGAGCCTGAATGCACAGGTCAGGATATATGGCGTGCCTTAATGTCCGCGGATAAAATGTCTTATGCCGAGATTATTGAGAAATAATGGGTATTCTAATTTTCCGTTTTCGGAACTCCGTCTGGCATTGAGCTCATTTGAAGATCGTTCTTGCAAAAAAGTGCCTTATGCGGGGAAGTAATCCATAGATGCCGAGTCCGCTTTCCGAAGATCAGCTGGTGGAGCAGCCTGCCATAGAGCTATTCCAAGTCCTCGGATGGGAATTTGTAAACGCGTATGAGGAGCAGGACGCGGATGGCTTTGGCCGCGAGACCAGATCGGAAGTGGTGCTTCGTCCCCGATTGCTATTCAGTCTGCGCACTCTGAATCCAGATGCACCGGAAGACGCAATTCAACGGGCCGCTGATGAGCTATCTCAGGATCTATCCACCTGGAGTCCTGTGGCCGCCAACCGAAAGATTCATGACCTGATATTGAACGGAGTGTTGGTAGATCTTCAGCCTTCGAAGTCAGGAAATCCAGATTCCGTTCGCCTGCGCGTCGTGGACTGGGAGAATCCCACCAACAATGATTTTTTGATCGTGAGCCAGTTCACCGTCGTGGGCTCGCATTACACCAGGCGGCCGGATCTTGTAGGATTCCTGAACGGGCTACCGCTGCTATTGATTGAACTAAAAAAGCCAGGAGTGGCTGCCGTTCGAGCCTACGAGGACAACATTCGATCTTACAAAGCGGATATTCCGCAGCTATTTCATTACAATGCATTCATAATCGCTTCCAACGGACTGGATACGCGGCTTGGGAGCTTTAGCGCGCCCTGGGAACATCTGGCGGAGTGGAAACGGGCGGAGTCAGAAGATGAGCCTGCGGCGGTATCGCTGGAAAAGGCCATTCGCGGAACCTGTGAGCCCGGTAGGTTTCTGGATCTAGTGGAAAACTTTATTCTCTACTCGGATGAATCCGGCGGAACGAAGAAGCTGTTCTCAAAGAACCATCAGTATCTGGGAGTGAACAATGCTCTAAAGGCGCTGGATGCGGCCCGGGGAAAGCATGGCCGCATAGGTGTGTTCTGGCATACACAGGGTTCCGGGAAGAGTTACTCCATGGTATTCTTTGCACGGAAGGTGCTTCGCAAGGTTACCGGGAACTGGACCTTTGTGGTGATTACGGATCGCACGGAACTGGATGATCAGATTTCCGAGACCTTTGCCCGCTGCGATGTGGTAAGCGAAACAGAAAGCAAGGAATGCCGGGCCGATTCGGGGGCGGATCTACGTCGACTGCTGAAAGAGAACCATCGATTTGTATTTACTCTGATCCAGAAGTTTCGTGCCGCCGAATTCGAAGAGTTTCCTGTGCTTTCGGAGAGAAGCGATATCATCGTTCTGACAGATGAGGCGCATAGAAGTCAGTATGATGTTCTGGCCATGAACATGCGCAGGGCTCTTCCCAATGCTTTGTTTCTGGCATTCACAGGCACGCCGCTGATTGCAGGCGAAGAAAAGACCAAAGAGGTGTTCGGAGACTATATCTCTGTTTATGACTTCAAGCAGTCTGTAGAAGACAATGCCACGGTCCCGCTGTACTATGAGAATCGCACTCCGGTGCTGCATCTGGAGAATCCCAATCTGAACGATGACATTTATCAGATCATTGAAGATGCGGATTTGAGCGTGGCGGATGAGCGAAAGATCCAGCGGGATCTGGGCCGGCAGTATCATATCCTGACCAGGCAGGATCGTCTGGAAAAGATTGCCGGCGATATTGTAAGTCATTATCTGGATCGCGGTTACCAGGGAAAGGCCATGGTGATCTCTATAGATAAAGCCACGGCAGTGCGAATGCATGATCTGGTGCAGGCCGCCTGGAACGAGGAGCTAAACAGGGTAAAGAAGGACCTGCAGGCGAATCCGGGGAATCCCGCCTTGCAGGAGCGGCGCAAGATTCTGGAAACCACGGATATGGCGGTGGTGGTATCATCGGCGCAGAATGAGGCGGAGTCCATGAAGGAGCTGGGCCTGGATATCTTGCCGCATCGGGATCGGATGAATAAAGAGGACCTGGCTTCGAAGTTCAAGGAGCCAGAGGATCCGCTGCGGCTGGTATTTGTATGTGCTATGTGGCTCACCGGCTTTGATGCGCCCAGCTGTTCGACCATCTATCTGGATAAGCCCATGCGAAATCATACTTTGATGCAGACCATCGCAAGGGCCAACCGGGTATGGCCGGGAAAGAAGAATGGACTGATTGTAGATTATGCCAATGTGTTTGCATCCCTGGAAGAGGCGCTTTCCATCTACGGAAAAGGAAAGGGTGGCGATCATCCGGTAGAGGACAAATCCGAGCTAATCAATGAGTTGATGGACTCTCTGAAATCCACCGAGGAGTATCTGCAAAGCCATGGAATGGATCTCAAGGCTTTGCTGGAGCTCCGCGGCATGGAGCTGCAAAAAGCCATAGGGGATGCGGCCAATGAGTTCTGCAGTCCGGATCCTGTGCGTCAGGAGTTCATCGCTAAAGAAAGAAAGGTATTGAGCTTCTATCAGGCGGCCAAGCCAGATCCGGCGCTTTCGCAGATTGCACCGAGGTGCGCTTTGCTGGGTATGATTGGTCGAGTGGTGCGAGAGCGCACGGCAGAAGAGGGTGGTGATCCAGGCGAAGTGATGGCGGAGATCCAGAGATTGCTGGATGCATCCATTGCAGCAGAAGGCTTTGAGATCGCGGAGAAAGGCAGCGAATACCGAACCCTGGATCTTTCGAAGATTGACTTTGAGGCATTGCAGGAGCAGTTCAAAAAGTCGGATGAGAAAAAGACTCTGCTTGAGCGATTAAAAGCGCAGCTTGCCAGAGAGATTGGCCGGATGATTGATGAGAATCCCACTCGATACGACTTTCGGGAGAAGTTCGAAGAATTGATCCAGAGCTACAACGAAGGAAGTCGCACAATCGAAGAAGCCTACAAGGCGTTGCTGGCACTCTCGAAGGCGCTCACGGAAGAGCAGAGTCGAGCGGTGCAGGAAGAATTAAGCCCGGAGGAGCTGGCCATATTCGATTTATTGATGAAACCTGCGCCGGATCTAAAAAAGAAAGAACGCAGCCAGGTGAAGGCGGCGGCCCGGGAGCTTCTGGAATCGGTAAAGGAAGCGCTGGTGCTGGACTGGAGAAAGCGATCCATCGCACGGGCTCAAGTGCGGCTGACCATCGAAGAGGTGCTGGATAAGGGTCTGCCCCGGGATTTTGACAAAGAGTTGTACGAGAAGAAGGTCACTCGCATCTTTCAGCATATTTACGAGAAATACGAATCAAAGGAAAGAAGTGTCTATTCGGTGGCCTGAACGTCCCAGGGCCAGGACACAATGATGTAAATGGAATGGATTGCACCCTATCAAAAGGATGAAACTACATCGGCGCTGGAGGATCGGCTCTGGAAGACGGCGGATCAGCTACGGGCGAACTCCGGGCTGACGGCGGCGCAGTATTCGGGGCCGGTGCTGGGATTGATCTTTCTGCGGTTTGCGGATGTTCGTTTCCAGGCCAAGCGAAAGGAACTGGAAAAGGAAGGAGGCTCCAGCCGCAGACGATCGCCGGCGGAGGATCCCCAGGCCTACATTGCAGCGGGAGTGATCTATCTTCCGGAGTCCGCCCGGTTTGAAACGCTTTTGAATCTGCCGGAAGGTACGGATCTGGGAAAGGCAGTGAATGAGGCGATGACGGCGGTGGAGAAGGCCAACGAATCGCTCCAGGGAATTTTACCGCAGGGGTATCAGAACTACGAGAATGCCACGCTTGCGGAGCTTTTGAAGATGGTATCTTCGATTCCGGAGGATATGGCCGGAGATGCCATCGGCAAGGTGTACGAATATTTCCTGAGTAGCTTTGCCATGGCGGAAGGTCAGCTGGGCGGGGAGTTCTATACTCCATCGGCCATTGTGGAGCTGATGGTGGAGATACTGGAGCCCTATCATGGATTGATTCTGGATCCTGCCTGTGGATCTGGCGGTATGTTTGTGCAGAGCGCGCGATTCGTTTCCAGGCATAAGAAGAACCCTTCGAAAGAGATATCGATCTATGGTCAGGAATTGAAGGATCTGGCCATACCCATCGCTCGCATGAACCTGGCGGTGCACGGGCTGGAAGGGGATATTCGAAAAGAGAACTCCTACTACGATGATCTGCATAAGAGCACCGGTCGATTTGACTTTGTGCTGGCGAATCCGCCGTTCAATGTGAATGCGGTGGATAAGGATCGCCTGAAAACGGAGGTGGGTGCAAACAAGCGCTATCCTCTGGGGCTGCCGCGGGTAGATAACGGAAACTATCTGTGGATTCAGATGTTCTATTCGGCGCTGAACAAGAAGGGCCGGGCCGGCTTTGTAATGGCGAATTCGGCTTCCGATGCGCGGGCCAGCGAGATGGAGCTGCGAAAGACGCTCATCGAAGACGGCGCCGTGGATGTGATGGTGGCGGTAGGTCCGAACATGTTCTATACGGTAACCCTGCCGTGTACGCTCTGGTTTTTAGATCGCGGCAAGAAGGGAACGAAGCGGGCCGACACGGTACTCTTTCTAGATGCGCGGCATATTTATCGCCAGATTGACCGGGCGCACCGGGACTGGACGGAAGGGCAGATTGGATTTCTGGCCAATGTGGTGCGACTCTATAGAGGAGATAAGGCGGATTATTCCCTGGGCGGCAAGGAAGCAGAAGAGAAGATCAAAGAGGTGTTTGGAAAGAAACCAGCCTATGCGGATTTGGCGGGGCTTTGCAAGGTAGCCAGTGTATCTGAGATTGCAGAGCAGGGATACAGTCTGAATCCGGGCCGGTATGTGGGCGTAGCGGCCGGCGAAGAGATGGATGAGGATGACTTCAAGGAACGATTCGCGGCCCTGCATGCAGAGTTCGAGGAGCTAACGAAGCAAGCGCATAGCCTGGAGAAAGTGATTTCGAAGAATGCCAAGGAGATTCTGGGCTGATGAGCGGGGAGTGGGAGAGTGTTCAGGTAAAAGAGCTGATCGACGCAGGATCAGCTGAGCTGGTCACCGGACCATTCGGTACCCAATTCAAGGCTGCAGAATACACGGACTCCGGTATTCCGGTAGTCAACGTCAAGCATATCGGCTATGGCGCTTTGCGCACCGAGTCTCTAGAATTCGTTAATCGGGAAACAGCTGATCGGCTACGACGGCATCAACTCATGGCCAACGACATAGTTTTTGGTCGCAAAGGGGCTGTAGAACGGCATGCGCTGATCCGGCCTGAACAGGAAGGATGGGTACAAGGCTCTGACTGCATTCGACTTCGAATGAAGGGGAAGGAACTGGTTCCGAGGTTCGTTTCTTACTTCTTGAATACCAGAGAACACCAACGTTGGATGCATAACCAATGCAGCCATGGCGCAACGATGGCTTCCCTGAATCAGGGGATACTTGAGAGTATCGAAATCCCGCTCCCCCCTCTGGAAACGCAGAAGAAGATCGCGGGGATTCTTTCGGCGTATGATTATTTGATTGAGAATAATCTGAAGAGGATTGGGATTGTGGAGGAGATGGCCCGGGCGTTGTACAGGGAATGGTTTGTGTACTTTCGGTTTCCGGGGCATGAGAAGGCGCAGTTTGTGGATTCGTCGATGGGGAGGATTCCGGAAGGATGGGAAGTGAAGAAGGTGTGTGAGGTGTGTGAGGTTAACCCAGACCTTCTTCGCACACAGGAGGCTCCTGATCGGATACACTACATCGACATATCTACCGTAAAAAACGGAACTATCTCCGCTCCCGCAGACCTCTGTTTTTCGGAAGCGCCGAGCCGGGCCCGTCGGATAGTCTCCCATGGCGATATCCTGTGGTCCAGTGTCCGGCCAAACCTACGTGGATTCGGGCTACTCTACTCACCTCCTGCGAATACCGTAGCTTCGACTGGATTTACTATTCTCCGCGCAGAAGAACGATTCCGCGAGTTCCTATACTGCGCAGTCACCACGGAAGATTTTATAGCGTACCTTACCAATAATGCTGGCGGAGCAGCCTATCCAGCCGTGACAGCTCGAATTTTTGAGGAGAAGGAAATCTTGGTACCCTCGGCAGATTTGATCGGTCGGTTTCATAAATGCGCTCGGGCTTTGATGGTCTTAGGCGGGAGCCTGCGGGCAAAGAGTATCAAATGCGCGGCCAGTCGGGATCTGCTACTTCCGCAGCTGATGGCGGGGAGGTTGGTGGGTTAGGTATGCCGGAACCTATAACTCCAGACATTTTCTGGGATCAATACCTGTTACCAAACCTGGAAGACTTTCGGTCAGAGCGCAAGAAGCGGCACACGGCACCCAGGATTTGATCTCGATGGACCGGAACATAGATCTGTAACCTGTTGTACCATGGTACTCTTCGAGAACTCTGGCTCAGATATCTATAAACCTTCTGAATCATTAAAAATCCTGGTATTCGACACCTTGCTTCGCATTTGTGCTTGACATTATGTATCATGCATGGCTTAATTGTAGGGTTGTCTTCAGGCAAAAAAAAGACTACTTCAGTTGGCGCTGAAGCAGTCTTTCCGGAGTCAACCCTGGAAGGGCCGCTCTCTATTAATATCAATATCTAATAGTGTCGGCATAATTCCTCCCAGGTCAAACTAAATTTTATATTGTCGCAATCGGAAATTGCGGCACAGGCCGAGTTGCGGCCTGAGGAGAAGAAACATGTCGAAAGAATCGAAAGTGATAATTTATCCCGTTGGGAACGGGGACTCGAGCCAAATATTGCTATCGGATCGCAGGAGACTGCTATTCGATTTTTGTCACCGTACCGAGGCTGAAAGTGCAGATGATGCTCGAATTGACCTAAAGTCTGTTCTTTTGGAAGATCTTAAAGCAGACAATCGGGATAGCATGGATGTTTTTGCTATTACTCACGCGGACGATGACCATATTGCCGGCAGTACAGAATTTTTCCATCTGGAGCACGCGGAAAAATATCAAGGGGATGGCCGAGTCAAGATTAAGACTTTGTGGGTTCCTGCTGCACTGATCCTCGAAAAGGCAGAGAACGGGTCAATGAGTTCTGAAGCCAAGATCTGGCGGCAGGAAGCTCGTTATCGCCTACGCGAAGGCAAAGGAATACAGGTTTTTTCAAAGCCTTCCAAATTGAAGGAATGGCTTGAAAAGGCGGGGCTTTCTCTTGAATCGCGGAAGGATCTAATCACGGATGCGGGAACCCTGGCTAAGGGATTTACTTTGGCGAACGACGGTGTGGAATTTTTCTGTCATTCTCCATTTATTGTGAATTCTGAGCAAGAGGAGCTAAGAAACGATTCCTCATTGATTTTCCAGGTGAGATTTCAATTTGGTGCCTCAGAACTCGACTATTTCGCCTTTGGTGATACCGATTACACGAATCTCGAGGCTATTGTGGAGAAATCCAAGCGCCATGGGAATGCCGACCGGTTACAATGGGATTTGTTAAATATACCACACCACTGTAGTTACAAGGCACTTAATTCTGAAAAGGGCGCAAGAATCACCGAACCAACTGCGCTGGTACAGGAGTTCCTGAAGGCAGGCCGCCGTGATTCGTATCTTGTCAGTTCCAGCGACCCGATCTCGGAAACTTCAGAGGGCGAAGCCCAAAAGCAGCCGCCCCATGTCCAGGCAAAGCGCGCTTATGTCAGGAGCCTGCAAAAAATCGAAGGTCGCAGGTTTGTAGTAACGATGGAGGAGCCGAACAAGAGAAAACCGGAACCACTGATCTTTGTCTTCACCGAGAATGGCCTTTCGTTGAAATCGAGTGAGAAAACGGCCTCTGCGAAAGTGTCTACAATTCGGCCAGCAAGAGCAGGGTGATTTGCAATGACTTTTTTGGATTTCGGAGCACCCATTGCGGGTGCTCCTGATAACGTATTGCGGACCGATCTTTCGCGCCGGGTTTACCAGGCACTTCAGAAGCGCAAGGATTTTGAATTCGTTGCAATCCGCTCTTTGGCTGCAGAAAAATCACCCTCCGATGTACTGATTGTTGATGCACTCAGCGACGGTGTCCCATCAAAAAATGATCTCGGTATCAAGTATCGTGAACGGCTAGCATTGGTATTTCCGCACGATAAGTGGCAACGGCCGGATGTGCGAATTCTCCGCAAAGGCTTTCCGGTTACACCCCATCAAAATGAAAACTTGGATGGAGGTCCTCGTTCTATTTGCCTTACAGAAGAATCGTGGGAGCTTGCCCGGTGCCGTTGGACAGCGACGAACTATTTAAATGACATTCTCTATTGGCTTGAGCGAGCGGCCAGACGAGAGCTGCATTCTGAGGATCAGCCCCTTGAGGAGCTTTTCTTTTTGGCGCCCGCTGAGTTGATTTTGCCTGCCTCTTGGGGAACCAACGCGGCGCGCAACAGACTGGCCATCGCCCATTCCCGCCAAACTGGCGATGGCCGTTTTGTTTACTTCGCCGAAACCGTAGAAAAGCATCCAGCAGCTCCGCCGGCGGATCTGCTGGTAATACAAACTGCCTTGGTGCCTAACCCAATGCTGGAACTACCGCCAAGGGACCTCGGCGATCTATCCGAGTGGCTGGGGGAAAGGGGAGTTGACCTTAGGGTTTCTATTGATGCGTTTTTACGGTCAAAATTCGAAGGCCATACGTTCTCACATGCGCCCCATCAACGTGCCTTTGTTCTGCTAGTGGAGATACCTATCGCCAGGGATTCCAGTGAAAGAGCGGAGGAAGTCCGACGGAAGGCTTTTTTTATAGGTCAGGACTTCATTTCTGTGGGCTTAATCATGGGGTTCATCGATAATTTCGAAAATACGTTAGTCTTGAACAGTATGAGGAAGGGGAACAAATTGCTTGCGGACGAATGGAAATCAATTCGCGTTGCACCAATCGAAGTGCACCACCGCTTGACTGCAGAAACCGCGCAATCCCATTCGGGCCATTACGATAGGCTCCGTCGTGGCGTAATTGTAGGTCTAGGATCTCTAGGATCATCTATTTCTATGAATCTCATTCGAGGAGGTTTCGCAGACTGGACCTTCATAGACCATGATCATATCAAACCGCATAATCTGGTGCGACACCAGGCTTTTGGTTCGCAAGTAGGGGTCCCGAAATCTGAGATTATGGCAGCTATGGCCAACGATGTTATTGAAGGAAGCGCTGCCCCAATTGTCCAGAGGGTGACAGAGTCTAACCTAGCGGAAGGGCTCGTGGAATTCGAGGGAAAAGAACTCATCATTGATGCGACTGCAGGTGTTGAATTTTCACTTGCGTACTCAAGGTCAGAAACAGGGTCGCGTGCCTGTTCCGTGTTTTTGAGTCCGAATGCCGATTACTCAGTTCTCCTTGGTGAAAGCCTGGCACGGGATGTTCGGCTTTCGGAACTCGAGGCACAATTCTATAGGGCACTTATTCAAAATAAAGATCTTGCAGATTTTAGTCAACTTCCAGGAGGGAGAATCCGTACCGGAGGTTCCTGTCGAGATCATTCGATGGTGATGAGCGGTGCAGATGTGAACCTGCACGCCGCTTTACTCTCGAGTCAGATACTGCGGTTTTCATCAAATCCCGAGGCCAGAATTAGAATTTGGAAAAACGATCGCGAAACGGGAGCTACCCAGTGCCTGAAAGTGCAGCCTTCGGACGCCAGGCAAAGCACCACTGGAAGCTTTACGATGCGCTGGGATAGTAAGTTAGAGGAAACGCTCCAGTCGCTCCGGGAATCGGATTTACCAAACGAGACAGGTGGCATACTCATTGGCCTGCTTGATCTGGTTGCGCAGGAAATTCGTATTGTAGAGGCACTTCCGGCCCCCCCCGATAGCGCCAAGTCTCCTGGAACTTTTCAGCGCGGGTTGGATGGAGTCGGTGAGGAGCTTATCCGGATCTCCAAATTGACAGGCGGCCGCGTTATTTATCTCGGGGAGTGGCACTCGCATCCTCCTAATTGTTCAACGAGCATGAGCACCCGGGATGAAATTCTGCTCAGTCAGATTGCTGATTTTCAGGCTGCAGAGGGCTTTCCGGCGCTGATGCTGATTGTCGGTGATTCTGGCGTCCAAGTGTACTTGCAGGAGGCGTTGGATGATTGAATTTTTGAAAGCGTTCTCCAGCAGCTATGAGCGTCGGGCTCAATTGTTTCCTGCGGTCTTGGTTGCGGTCCCGCTGTTTGTCCTGGCTCTTCTTTTCGGAATTGAAGTCTCCTGGAAAATGGCTGGGATCTCGTTGATTTTGGGTGCGGCAATAGGCTATTTGATGGCGACAATGGTTGCAGAAAGAGGCCGGGCTCTTCAAACCGAAGTTTTCGCTCATGTCCTCCCTACGACTGTGCTATTGCGCCACTCTGACGACAGAGTCGACGTTTATAGTAAGGCGCGTTATCATTCTGTTCTTTCTAATGGTACAGGGTTAGCGTTCCCTAATATGCAGACAGAGTCTCAAGATCAGCGGGCTGCCGATGCAATCTATGCTTCGGGAGTAGAGTGGTTGAAAGAGCAGACTCGCGATACTACCAAATTTGCAGTTCTCTTTAAAAAGCTCACAGATTACGGATTCGTTCGCAATGTAGTGGCTATTAGGAATTATGGAATAGCATTGGATTTAATTACCTTGGCATTCCTCACTTGGGTTAGTAGCGGAGTAAGTACAAAGGTATTACCGGCGGTATCCGAAACGGGAATTGACTTGGCTTTCTTTGCAATTACCCTCCACGTTCTCTGGTGGTTTTTACATTGTAGAATCGTACGGCTGCGACGGGTTGGTTTCGAATATGGTCGGGCACTTCTGCGATGTTGCGACAACCTGGGACCTTGAACCTTGTGTGCTTTGGAATTGAAAGGAATTCGTGTTATGAATAAGACAAAAGGCCCTTGCGGACTTGATGGCTGAACTATTTACCTCAACATTGGTGGATGACCCACAGGGAACCAGAAAATGAATCAGTTTTCATCCAAAGACTCCTCAGGCTTTGCTCCATCGGAGGCAGTTTTCCTCTACTGGTATCCAGATTCTATCATCATTCAAATGATCCCCATCGGAATCCTATCGCGTAATGGCGAGTTCGAATTCCGATATGTGGGCGGAGTGCATCGGGCAATTGAACTGGGCTTCATTCTGCCCCCAGAATTTCCTGAAACAGACCGGGCATACCGCAGTAAGCAGCTTTTCGCGATCTTTCGAAACCGCCTTATGGACAGGGGCCGTCGGAGTCTGGGAGAATACATGGCAGCCATGGATTTTTCTTCGGAGCCGGATCCTCTCGTGGAGATGGCTCGCACGGGCGGCAAGCGTGCCACCGATCGGTTTCGTGTGGTAAGCATCCCGGAACCCGTGGACGGGCGAATCGATCTTACATTTTTTGCTGTAGGTCTTTCCCGGTTGCAGATTTCCGAACATTGGGAACAGCGCATCAGACCTCTAAAAGCAGGTCAGGTGCTTTCGCTGGTGCGCGACCCAGAAAACGAATACGACTCGAACGCCATCAAAATCGAAAGCGATCAAGGTCTTGTGGGTTGGGTGCCTGCCTACTATGCAGAGGCGCTGGCACCGTTACTGGACGAAGATGCATCCTCTCTGGAATGCCACGTGCGTCGCGTGAACTATCCGCCGACGATGTACACGCCGGATATACTGCTGGTGAATATTGGTGGTGTCTGGCCGGAAGACTGGCAGCCATTTTCGGGGCCGGAGTTTCAGCCGATTGTGCGAGAGCAGGAAGTGGGGGCGTAGGGGGGGATCGGAAGCTTCTGAACCCATCGTCCTGGATCTTCTGGAATTCCGATCATATGGAGCCGCTTGTCAATAGCTTGCGAGACAGGTGCCCGCAAAAAGGGAAAAAAGACTATACTCCCTCAACCAATCGAACCAATGAAAGACAAAATTCTTGATTTCTCATAGGAGAATCCAGTGCTCAAGCAAATCCTTACTGTCACCGGCGGGCCATTACTCGCTGCTGCTCTCTTCCTCAGCTGCAGTCGGAACGCCGACTATGCTGTCGTGGATCGAGTAGGGCACGTGGATTCAAACGACAGTAGGTTCTCCTATGTGCCGGACAATCTCAAGGACGGTGATCCTACAACATCCTGGCAAACCCGCGGGCACCAGAAGAAGCGACCGGTCATTCTCGATCTGAAGTTTCGAGATTCTGTCAATATCGAATCTCTGCGGCTCTGGAATGGGTACCAGAAGTCGGCAGCCCCCTGGGGCGATCTCTACTATAAAAACCAACGCATCCGGCGACTCAAGATATGCGTGAATGATGCGACACGCTGTATTGAGACGGAAATATCGGACCATACCGGTCCGCAGGAAATCCGAATCAGTGAGAACCATGTAACCAAGCTTACGCTGCATATATTGTCGTGGTACACTGGCTCGAAATGGCAGGATCTGGCTATCTCAGAAATAGAGGTGGTCCAAAAGCCCTCCATATTCTTCTATCTATTGATCGGTCTGGTCGCCACGGGGGGCGCCATTGCCGTGTACTTTGTATTTCGTATCCCAACGTACCGCGCAAATTCTGGAAAACTCGTTGAGCATTTGCTTAGATCAATCGGACAGGCTTGGCAAGCGCGCTCATCGTTTCCTTGGGCGGCCACAGTAGCTGTGGTGCGTTTCATCGGAGCCCGAGTTATTCTGGCGGCGCTGATCGTAGGTGGGGTGTATCTGGGGATGGCGTTCTTCGAGCAGAATGAGCATAGGTTTCATATTCTTTTTTTCAACAAGAACGAAGAATATGCCGGTAGGCTTTTTATTGCCATTGCCCGACTGGAAGAGTTGGAAAGACAGAATTCTTCCGAACTGAGTCGCGAATGTCGCAACCTGATGGGCACATTTGATTCTCAGCCAGTCACGGATGGGGATCTAATTGGTCTCAAAGATGCGACTCGCCGGCTATGCCTCCTTGAACCCGAGCTGCGTCGCGAAGCCGATGGTCTGGAGGGCAAAGTGTTGCTGAGTTTCTTTCGAATGTTGTTTACAGGCAACCTGGAAGGGAGTCCTATGGATCGATTCATCGTCTTACGTGAAGAGTATCGCAATCAGATGGAACAGTACAAATACCATGCAGGAATTGTTAATAGCAGGTATCGCTCGGTAAAAACCTATTTGTGGAAGTTGGACGCCGCAGACCGGAGATTGTATTTGGTGGGTGGTTACAGTCCGTATGGATTCTGAAAGCGGCCGTTTGAAGCTGCGGTGTGGGGGCAAAAACAAATAGGGACCTCCTAAAGCAAAACAATCCACGTTGTTTCTCCAGGTCCACTCCGAGCCGGCCGTTTCTCAGTCTTCCATCGATAGTTCTGGCTTCCAAAAACTGAATCCATCGCCCGGGGCACAAGCCTGTATGCTACATTATGGTGATCTGGTAGTCGATCTGGCAGTCCGGACTTTAAGCTCTCCTGCACAGCTCTCCAGGGAACTCCTCCGTTTCGGAGCCTCTGCAGCAATTCTGTATCGCTGCGAAGGGCGGCGATGGCCATCTCTTCTTCTAAAGTATTGGTATCAAGATTCTTTTTGGCTTTAGACCCGCCGAAATGAGCACTAACAGGTCCGACTTTGATTCTGCCGAAGGTGTCTCCGCCTTTTTCCGAGAGAGGAATGGATATTCCGCTACCCTTCTTCCAGACGCTGAGTCTTGGGCCGCTCTTGCCAAAGGTAAAGGGACCTATGCGAAATCTAAATCTCATGGCTTCTGTCCTATGGGTGGAATTGACTCGGGCTAACCTCATTCCTGGATCAATGTATACCGAAGTCGACAATAAATCATACCCTATTCTTGGGTCCGGCACCCAGCGCCAATCACTGCCGTTTACGTGTCTGTCTTCCCACCCATCGTCAATCTCTCCCGCGCCTTGCGGACTCCACCGACAATACTCTCCACCACAGCATCCGGAAATCCTGCTGGCAGACGCGTTGTTGCCATCCGGAGCGCATCTTCGCAGGTATCTGCTACTTCTTCGAGAGTTCTCTTCATTTCCCGATCATCGTAGCGGCAGAATTTTGCCGTGTGCAGCCAGTGTCGCGGCGCTATTCTGTCCCATCGATAGTGATTCCTTTTCTTTCCGCGAACAGAAAGTGCCATCTTCCATTTCTGCCGGGGAAAGTTAGCACTGGCTACCGGATAGACAGAGATTACATCGTAGAGCGGTGCAAGTCTATACCGCCCTTGATATCCGAGAAATATGCTGTAATTCTTGGAATGCCCATCGATGGCAGCTAACATCCAGAACAACAGCTGAGCTTTCATAAAGTTGCGGCGGTCTTCGGCTGCGTTCTCCGAGCTCAAGAGGAAGTCCATAATACGGGCCATGTCGGGCCCTCCGGATTCCTGGTATTTTCTTGAGGCAGGGAGACCAAGAGCCTGGCAAAGATCTTCTTGAGGTAGACGTAACAGTCTACCGGTAGCATTGTCCAATTTTCGATCGAATCGTTCCACTATCAGGGCCCGAATACCATCAAAGTCCGCGATCTCACTGCCGGCGGCGGGCAGGCCAAATGAGCGTAGAATACGACTGCACAAAAATTCGTTCTCTACACTCTGCGAAAGATCGAAATCAAATGCATCCTGCTGGCCTATCTGCAGCTTAAAGATATGACTGGTAGGCGTGGAGCCCAGCGGAAGATGCCACTGCGATTCCTGCCAGAGCAGGGCGGTCTTACTCTGGACTCCGGCCAGAGAAATGCGAAAGTCCTCTTCTTTGCGCATACCCATAGGATCCGTTCTAATGTTTCGCAATCTTTGGGCTATTTCCGTTTCGCTTAGCGGTTTCGAGCGCTGAGTATCGTCGGGTTTCCTGTTGGGCGGAAGAAGCTGTAGTGCCCCGACGCAGTCACCGCCTACAGCGCTCAATAGATCAAACGTACCGGTGCTGGATGCGGACAATAAATCTCTAATGCGGGTCCGAATAGGGGAGGCTTCCGGTAACAGGTTATCAAAAAAGTCAATCACCGTACTGCCCCGGTAAGTCTGGGTGGTCAAAGGCAGGGAAAGGGAAATGGGCCGTGCGACGCTGGAATCCAGCCACTCCCTGTCGTAGTGAAATTCCAGCCCACCGCTTGCTGTCTGTTGGAGCGTTCCCACCAGATAGCCATTCATATAGGCTCTTAGTTGCGATGCCCGGTCCATTTTACCAGTCTACCTGAGCGTTGCTGCCTTTTGTCTGGAGCGTCAGCTCAAGGTCCAGAGCGGACAAAACTCTAAGCAAGGTGTCCAGCCTCGCCCGGGCCGACCCTCTTTCGATGGCCGAGAGAGTAACCTGATGGACGCCAATACGCTGGCCCAGCTCTTCCTGACTCATTCGTAACTCTTTGCGACGGGCTCGGATCATGGTTCCCAGGCTCTCGATCGATGTTATAACTCTTCGTGACACAGTCATTCGCCTCTTTATTATGCATCGACCATGAAGTTCATAGTCTATATGCAATAGAATGAAGACACAGCGAATAGGCAATGAAAATCATAGTGAAATCGCTAAAAACGGAATTTATAGCGAATACACTAAAGGATGGCGCTATAGCGATGGTGCTATAGGAGTCGATGGCAGTGCATCTTGCCGTTTTTAGCGGACAATCCGCCATGCAGGGTCTCCCTCAATGGTCGCGAGAGGTTCAGCCGCCATGGCAGTCGACGAGCACAATGATGTGGGCCAGATTCTTCTTCCGGCTTCCGACTCTTCGATCATCCAGGTTATGTCCTTGATTTCTGAAATCTCCTGTGTCACGGCATCCCTTATGGATCCAACACTCCAAGAAGTCCACGAGCACGTCCAGGAAACACTACGGCAGGGGCGGCGCATTAGGATGATCATGGCATGGTCGGCTATTCCGCTGGCAATAGTCTCCTCCATCATTTATTCCGTCGTTGGGAAGCTCGTTGAAAACTGCCTCTAGAAAACTCGATCGCGTCACCTTCCGCCCCCCTACCTCCGGTCCAATCCCAGGCCCCAACTTTCCCCTTGTCAAACCCTCCGGCCGAGCCAGATTCCGCCCATGACGTCCTTTTTCAACGATCTCCGGCCTATGGAGGCCTACGACCAGATTGGTGATGCTTCCTACTACAAAGCCGTGCCCCAGGACTGGAATCTGGTGATGACAGACGTTGTAAACAGCACCGGGGCCATCCAGGACGGACGTTACAAGGAAGTTAATATCGCCGGTGCTCTGCCGGTTATCGCTGTGGCCAATCATCTGGGCAACATGCATTATCCTTTTGTGTTTGGAGGCGACGGCATGGCTCTGCTTCTTCCTCCTCAGGATGATCCGGAGACTCTGAAATCCATTCTTGCAGATACGGCCAACAAAGTAGCGCAGCTCTATGATCTCTCCCTTCGCGTGGCTCTGTTTCCTGTAAACGTTCTGCCTCCCATTCAAGTGGCCCGTCTTCAGATTTCACAGTATTATGATCAGGCCATTATTTCGGGAGGCATTCAGGATGCAGAATCGCTGCTTAAGACCGATTTCGCATTGCCCTACATGATTGCTCAGAAGGAGCCCGGGGCCGAGGCCAGCTTTGAGGGATTTACCTGCCGCTGGCAGGACGTTCCAGGGAAAAGACCCATTACCTTTTCGCTGGTGGTTGAATTTCAACAGTCGGATTTTCCGGCCAATGATCTGCACGATCTTCAGGCCGCCATGAAGCGAATCCTGGGTGATTCGAATCCGCTACATCTGGATGGAATCCAGCTATCCGGTTCGGATGCACTGAAGAGGGAAGGGCGAGCGCAAACCGTGGGTCGCGGCAAGCTGGCCTATCTGGCTACCATGGCTCGCATTCGCCTGGAGCAGTTTGTCTGTAGAATCGCCAAGACGACCGGACTACCTTTGAAATCCGGCTGGTATGATCTAAGTCGTCTGCGCGAATATCAAATGCTTTCCAGCGATTACTACAAATTTGATGGCTCCCTGAAAATGACTTTGAATGCCGATCGCGAGAGTTTGACGCAGCTCATCGACTATCTGGATAGTCTGGAGCGCGAAGGCAAGATCCTGTACGGAATCCACGAGAGCGATCGTGCATTGCTCACCTGCTTTCTGCACCTTGGTTCCAGCCGTGAAGTGCACTTTGTAGATTCTGCTGACGGCGGTTATGCTCTGGCAGGTAAGATGCTTAAAAAGAAAAGGGCTGAGCGTGCGAAGCTGCCATAAACGATTCGCCTCTGCCTGAGCAATGAATGAACGCCTTATTGAGCAGGCTCGGGAGGAATACCGGGAGAGCCGGGCCAGGATAGAAGGGGAGATTTCCGAACTGCGCCATGAAATGCGTGCAGAATTCTCAAATATGCGCTCTGAAATTAGCGGTATGCGAACCGAGATTCTTCACATGTCAGCGGAGATGCGTCGAACCACCCGCTGGATCATCGGGGTAATTTTCGGCGCTGTGGCATCCCTTTCGGTTTTGCTGCCGGTGGTGTGGCAGCTGGCGGAGCGATGGCTTTGAGTCGGCCTGGAAACCATAATTCGCCCGAACACCCACTTCAGAAATCAATTGGGCTTCTTGAACTGAATCTCAAATAGCAAATACGCATCCTCATCCGGTTGATACTTATCCGCCGAGTAGGCCTGGGCCACGCGATAGGCAGCAAAGGCATCTTCGAATTTGCGAAACTCCTTTTTTCTGGGAGTTCGGCCATCCGCGGACGTAATGAGTGCGATGGAAATGATAGATTCATTGGGCGTGCCGGCCGTGCAGTTATGGCCGGTGGAGCGATACAGAACCATACAGCTAAATCCATACTCGGTGCCCGGTGCATCGTCAATCTGCAAATAGTAGCGATCTTCTTCCACCGGGGCAGGGGATATCTGATTCAGCGGCGGATCAAACTTTGGCTGATGGTACCTGGCATCCATGGGACTGTATTTCTGTCGTTGGATGGTGGCCCGGGTTACTCGATTGTCGGACTTGCGAAATGCAGTGAACTGCAGGCTCACTCCGTTTAGATCGCTTCCGGGGGCGGGGACCAGACGAACGGCCACACGGGCAGGGGCTATGGGTTCCCATTTCTGAGGCAGCTTGATTTCCGGTCGGAAAAGTCGATCGCGCTTGATGGCTCGAAGAGCGGCCTCCTTGCTGAGCTTGCCCTCCAGTCCCGGTTTGATGCGAGACGATTTTTTTTCATCTTCGGTGATTTTGGTGGGCCCCGGTTTACGTACCGGATCCTTCGCAGGCGCTTTTTCCGAATCTCCGATAATGCATTCTGGATCGATGCAGACTTTCTTTTTTCGAGAGGACAGTGATCCCCAGGCTTTTCTTGCAAATAGGAATCGAGTGTTTTCCAGATACGACCTATCTTTGTCGTAGTATGGTTCATATTCCACCAGAAAATGAAGGCGTAGAGATTGGTTTGGCCGGCCGTTTGTGATTCGCAGATGTTGAATGGTGTTGCCGCTATAGTGACCTTTGCTGGATTTCGCAAGCAGCACCACATCGTAATGATTCAACCATGAGTCTTCCAGCACCGCCTGGAACCGACCGGAAGAATCCTGTTCATATTTAAGATGCAGGCCGTCCACAGGTCGTGGAAACATCAGCTTGCCGTCTACCAGGTAGTATCCCTTCGCGGCCAGATCTTCATCGGCACCTTCCTTTTGAGCCGCAGCCGCAGGGTCGGATGGCGCTCCATTAACTCCGCGATTATACGCAGATACCGTGGTAAGAACTTTGAATGCATTATCGAATTGAAACTTCAGCCAGTGCCAGGGGTTACCATCCGTAGACGAAAGCTGTGTTGATCGGGTAAGATCTACCTTCTTGATGACTCCGTAGTATCCCTGGTCCATATCGTATACCGGTCCGTTGCCCTGCAGTCGAATGCCAATCTTTGCCTTGGGAGCCAGAAGCGATATGCTACCGGGAGGACTCTGAGTTAGCCCTTTGAGATCCCGGGAACTTCCAGTGGGCAACTGCTGCCCCACCAGAATTACGGGACAGCATGGATAATCGGTGACGCGCGGTGTAAAGTTCATCTGCGCCTGAAACCAGGGAAGTTCGGCTGCTGCGGGCCCCCAGCTTCCGCTATAGGTAACATTGTAATGATATACTGCGGTGTCGGGAAACTCGAAGGGAGCCGCGGTAGCTATGCCGCTCGAAAGTAGAGAGATACTAACTGCAAAAAGCCTAAGTTTGGCCATAATGATGAGGTTGGGCAGCCTGATCTGGGTTTTGGTCAACTCTAAATTTCAGGTCCGACAAAATTTCTAACCACCAGGAAGGCAGGGTGCTGGATTTCTCTTTTTGAATTCATCTCGGGAATTGCGCACGGGAGGTTTACCGACTGGGAAGTGCGCATAAACACCGGGAGAGCGGGTAAATGCGTACCGGAGGTTCGGCTTATGGCCGCCGGAGCGTTTTTAGTAGAACCCGGAGTGTGATGTCGCCGGAGGAGGTGCGCCTAAACACCGGGAGAGCGGGCAAAGGCGCACGGGAGGTTCGGCTTATTACCAGTGGAGCGCTTTTATTGGAACCCGGGGTGCGGAAGCACCGGTGAAGTTCGGCTTATCGCCGCCGGAACGCTTTAAGTCGCACCCGCGCGTGTTGGTGCCGGTGAAGTTCGGCTTATGGCCGCCGGAGGGCTTTAAGTCGTACCCGGGGCCTTGGTGCGGCCCGGATGGTTCGCCTTATGGCCGCCGGACCGTCTTTATTCGAACTGTATTGCTACTCCATCCGCTGGGCAGGTAAATGGGAATCAAAAATACCAGGAAGCCCGTCCGAGGAAGTGAAGCGAAGAAAGCCAACCCACAGGGATCGGCTTCTTCGCACGAATCAGGCGTAGCTTACATATCGTCTGCTGCGCTTCCTCCGCCGGATTCGAAATATCCCTTCAGGCCAGAAGCTCGCACGGATACTTCGCCCAGCTTCTTTGCGAAAGCGGCTGCAGTTTTAGGGCCTACAATCCCATCCACACCTACTCCGGCATCCTTCTGGAAAGCCTTGATCGAAGCCTGAGTTTTGGGTCCGTTGATCCCGTCTGTGGCCAGCGGATGTCCCAGCATTCTCAGCGCTTCCTGTACACTCTTTGCGTCAAAATCGGCACTCATCTTATCTTGCTCCTCTTAGTTGATGCTCCAGAGTCTGGACCATTCCGTATGGGCCGCGTTAAACGCAGCCGGGTTGGACTGTCCTACCTCTGTAGCTAATTTCTTATAGGTTTCTGTTAGCTCCTTGAATCGAGCTTTCTCTTCTTCCGTTGCGCCCTGTCCGGCTTCTTTGGCTGCTTTCGCCTCGTTTCGAATGGCGGTAATGTCGTAGCTCTTCATCAGTCGGCTGAGCTCGGCTGCCGCTTTCGCAGGGTCGGATGCGTTGGACTGCAGAGCTTTTACTCCCATGTCCATTACCGTGATCATCTTATTGGCTGCCGTGCCGGTAAGCTCCACCGTCGCCACCTGGTTTTCGGTGGATGTGCTTTCTCCACCCTTGTCTTTACAATGAACGGCCAGCAATGTGGCTGCAGCAAACAATACCAGCATGGTCCTGGATTTGGTCATCTGTATCAATGTCTTGGCTCCTTCCGGTCTATTTTGATCTGCACATATGCCGCTATTTTGCGAATCAATGCCAGCGAAAAAGCAAACGGGCTGCACTGGATTCGCCATTATTTTCGCAATAGGTGCGATGTAAGTCCACGTGTACTGCAGTGGAGTGTATGCGAGCTGGATCTTTTTGTCCAATGTGCGAAAGACATTCTATAGCCTGTAACTTCCATTATAGAGACCTTGTGACGCCTGGGATGTTTTTGGGCAATTGCGATATCTGGCAAGACCCGGCCGGTCGCAGTGGAAGGCTCTCAGGAACGAAGGAACGCGAGAACACCGGATCCAGGCTCCCGTGGCTAATTACATACACTGGTAGAGATTAGTGGGACCCGGAAAACCTTCTTAAGTTTCGAACAAATAGTTGACAAGGAAACTAAAATCGGCTTCTTCAAAGCTGTGAGTCGGGAAAGCAATGAAATCCAGGTGAGCCAGCTGGAGGATCATCTGGGTTACTGGCTTCGCTACGTCTCCAACCAGGTTTCTCATTCCTTTGCCCTGCGGGTGCAGCGTCGAGGGGTGACCGTAGCTGAATGGGTGTTTCTTCGCCAGTTATTCGATAATCCCCAAAAACCCAATGTTCTGGCGGAGAGCATGGGTATGACTCGGGGTGCAATCTCCAAACTGGCAGATCGATTGCTGGGAAAGGGACTGATTGCACGAACCGAGGACAGTCAGGATGGACGTTCGCACATTCTTTCCATCACCGCTCGCGGCCGGCGATTGGTACCGTTGCTGGCCGCGGAAGCAGACGAAAATGACCGGGAATTCTTTGGAAATCTGGAGTCCCGTGACCGGGAAAAGATCATGGATGCGATGAAGGACATTGTAGCCCGGCATCAATGGAAAGTTCTTCCTACACAATGATCGAAAGCTATAAAGGATGGGCTAATTTCTCTATCAAGAGCCGTGGAGCGGATTTAGTGGATCCAGGAGATCCGGGTGGTAGAGCGGGTCAGAAGCGATTGCTCCGGGGCCCGGTGCAGTCTGCGAATTGAGAGTAGTCAAATCTTTAGGAAGTGCCGAACACGAACAGAGCAAAAATGGAGCCTAAAAATGAACATAGCGCTTAAGAATATTGTGACTGAGGCAACGTTAGCCTCAGATGAAGGCCGCATGAAATTTCCGGAAGTTGTGCGATCGCTTATGGAAGCGGGCGTAGAACGGTACCATGCCGATCTCATCCTATCGAATAAAACTTATTACTGGTCGGACGGATCCAACGTAGTTGTTCCCTGCCATGAAACAGAATCGCCCACTGAAGATTTTTCTGCGGAAGGAGTTCGTGAAGCTGTGCGATCCATCCAGGGAAATGAGATCAATTATCTTGAGTTTTGCCGTCGGATTGCTCAAGCCGGATGCGTCGGTTATTTTGTGACGATGAAAGGCAAGCGTGCCTTCTATTATGGGCGATCCATGGATCATTATGTGGAAATGTTTCCAGGGGCAGGGACGGTTTCGGCTTCTGAACTATAAAGAGGACGGCCGTCGTTGCGAGCCCATCGTTTCGCTTTTTTAGGTGGACTGAAAGCAAACCTCCTTTTGAATTAGGATTCGGGACCGAGGTGATTCTGAAGGTATTCGATGGGGTTCTAGGATCTCAAACCACGCTGGCGAAGGTTATCACCCCTTATTGATTTGTATAGTAATCATGGATAGGCGCAGACAGCGAAAGTTCTTTGTGGAGAACCATCATCAGGAGCTAAGAAAGCTGCAGGATGAATACGAAAGACTCAGACGGACCGGGAAATATCGGGATCCCGACCGGGAGCTCAAAGACTGGATTGAACTGGAGAAGCCGGTGCGCGCCGGCTGGGAGCAGACTTTTGAATTACGAGCGGATGTAGCCGCCAGAAAGGATGCCTCAACCTTTTCCGAGATTCTATGTCACATCAACCATAGCATTCGCTCGCACAGAAAAGACTTTCGCTATCGCAAAAAAGCGAAGCAATATGAAACCCTGGAGCCGGAGCTTCAGATCATCCGCTCGGAGAAGTGGGAGCTTCCGGAGCACTACAAGAAGTACTTTGAGTTTGGAGTGTTTCAGCCGCATCGAGAACTGGACGGCCGCCTCGCGGATTCCCGCTATCGCTCCAAAATCAAAGGATATCGATTCTCCACTCCCTATTTCTATGAGCCTGTAATTCGCGCTTTCTATGCAACTCATCGCAAGATTCATCGCGCAGACCGC
Organism: Spirochaetaceae bacterium; assembly: GCA_002729885.1. Classification (GTDB taxonomy): domain Bacteria; phylum Spirochaetota; class Leptospiria; order Leptospirales; family Leptonemataceae; genus UBA3465. Next base: position 67,971 of record PBUB01000007.1, on the reverse strand, counting down.
GATTCCAGAATCAAAGAACTGGAAAACAAGATCGAGTCCATCGGCGGATGGCCCGCACTATTCAAGGCCTACCATGATTGTACCCAGGGAACCTACTGGTGGTACCGGGAGTTGCCAGGTCGCTATGAGGTCTATGGAAGGCAGGAAATTCGCGATGGATTCCGTGAATTTCTGGAAGTGGCTGTACCGCGAAAATAGAGAGCTTTTTAATGTTTCTGGTTACTGGGTCAAATTCCAGGCCTGGTAATGACGAGTTTCATTCGCCCTGCCGTCCCGGGAGATGCGAGTCGGATGAGCTCCGCGGTATTATTAATTCAACCCGTTCTTTTCCATGATCTGGCGGGCCTGGTCTTTGTATCGCTGGTCTTCTGCCGGATGTTTGCTGGAAAGAGGAGCAGCGATAATCCATTCCAGGTGCTTTCGCCCGCCATCCTTATCTCGCAGTGCGATTAGAACCTGAGCTATGTAGAGACGATTCAAATAGAAATCCGGTCCATACTCCAGAGCCTTTTCCAGATGCTTCAACGCTTTGCGATTATCTCCTTTTCCCAGAGGCCAGGGAGGAACTCTATGAAGAAACCAGCCCATGGCGCGGTGCGGACCACCGAAGAAATAGGATTCATCGATTTCCAGGGACTTCTGAATGGCATGCTCGATTGGATCGATCAAAAATAGGCTGCTGAGAATACCTCTGGTCTCTCCGTAGAATCCGTAGTTTACAGAGAGCCAGAACTGGGATTCCAGATTGTTTTCGTCCAGCTCCACTCCTTTTTTTCCGTAGTCCACGCCGGCCTGATAGATTTCCAGGAGTCCTTGGCTGGACACTTCGCCTCGCCAGTACTGGATCTGGGCCAGCAGCCCGTAAGCCCGGGCCGAATTCGCATCGCCTTTCAGATGTTCTTTCAAAACTGCCTCTGCCTGATTTAGCTGATCAGGCCCCTGTTCGCGATTTTCGATCAATTGAATTGCTCTATCTATACTGTCCATGTTATCCATACGAAATTCCTGACTCCCCCTGAATGTGCCCTCGGGATGCGCCATTGAAAAGACCGCGAAAGCGATTTCCGGGGCGCATCCCGCCCATCCATCGCTAGCGGGATGCCCGATGTTCGCACCGTTTCTCTGTCCTGGCAGCTTCCCCATCCAATCCGGTGGGCCTTCATGAGAGCCGTCAAATATTTCCCCTGGTGCGTAGCATCATTGAAGCATCATTCGCCAGGGTTTATGCGAATTTTTATTGATTTCTATATTACCGGAATAGTATTTCTGCTATGGCAACCAGCGATTCGGATATCGAAAAGAAAGTCCGGCAATCCCGTTTAAACACAGTGGATCAGTATTACGATCCTGAATACGCGGCCAGCGTGTGCAGAAACGTTCTGGATTTTCTGGATAAATACTATTTCCGTGCTCGCCTGGTGGGATTCGACACACTCCCTCATACAGAATCCAGGGAGGTGCCTCTGATCTATGCTGGAAATCATTCGGGCATGGCCTTTCCCTGGGACGCTCTGGTTTTCGCATCTACAATCTATAGAATGCAGGGATACAGCGAAGATCATCCGGTTCGTGCTCTCATCGCCCCGGCACTTTCGCGCATGCGAGTCATGCATCCTTTCTTTATTGATAATTTCTGGCACCGGATAGGTGGAGTGGATGCCACCCTGCGAAATTTCGATGCTCTCACTCACAGGCCGCATCAGGCAGTGGTGATCTATCCGGAAGGTATAGCAGGTATAGGAAAAGGATTCGATCATCGATATCAGCTGCAGCGATTCTCGAACAGCATGCTTCGCATGGCTTTAAAGTATCATACAGATATAGTGCCGGTTCTTACTGTGAACGGAGAATACATCAATCCCTATGGATATCGCGTGGAGATGCTGAATCGGATAGTGCAAAAGATAGGGCTTCCCTTTCTGCCAGTGGGTCCGCTCACTACCCTGGTTTCCATGCTCCCCTGGTCTTTCTACTTTGGACTGCCTGCGAAGCTAACCTATGTAATGGGCAGTCGCATCCGAATCCAGGAACTCACCGATGAAAGCTACGAAAACATTAGCCAGAAGGAAATGAACCGGCTTCACGGAGTGGTGCAACAACACTTTCAAAATGAGCTGAATCGCGCGGTAGACGAGCACGGCCAGGATCCCTATGCTCTGGAAGAATTGACCGAGCTCTGGTGGGAAAATCGAGACAAACTGGCCTACATTCTGCCCACAGGTTGGCCTTTGCTTTTCAGCGAGCATGAGCGAAGATTCATGGAAGACGGAGAGAAAAAATCCATTCGAATGGATCACAGCAATGAAAGTTATGCGGTGGCCATGCTACGGAACCCCGAGGTGCTGGCCTATCATATCCCCGGTATGGGCTGGCCTGCTTTGCTGAGCTGGAAAGGAATTCGCTGAATCGAATCAATCTGGCTTTTACGAAAATCCAGAGCGGGGCAGCAGGGGACGTATCATCGGAAGAAAAGGCAGAAATACTCAAGAATCGGCAGTCCTATGTAAAACAATCCCAGAACCGATTGCAGAGCTACGAAGACCTGAAGAAAAAGAGATCGTCCGAGCTGCAAAAAGAGATTCTGGAGCTGATGGAATTTCTGGGTGAGTTAAAAGCAGAGCAAAAGAAGCCAGGTGAATAAGCGGATTTAGAATCCGACTCACCATCGAACGTGCCCGGGCAATGGGCGCGCGGATGAGCGCTATCATCCGGTTCCGGAGTCAGCGCTTCCCAAACCGTCGAACCTTCAAGGACTTTGCCAACCGTTTAAGGCTTGACTATCCGTCCAACAATCGGCGAACCCTTGAGCAACCCTCCTTCTCCTCTAGAATGACCCTCCGTTTTGTAAAGTCGCGGTCAATAATGCCTTCTATCCCATATTATTTGCCGGGTGCTTACGCCCCCCCTGCCAGATTCAGCCCGGGCCATCGGTTTTCTTATAAGTGAATTGCGTCCGGACGTTTGTTGGCATTTGCGCCTGGTGGGTCCAGTAGCCAGGAAATGATGCAAGCAGGTCTAACTCTACCATCCATCAGTCCCAACAATGGGCTACTCCGAAATAGTATGTATTCAATCTTTTTAGTTGTAATAATGAAGTATATAAGAAAGTATGTTCGAGAGGCTATATTGGTGAGATCATATAGATTTAAATTGTGGGCGGTTCTAATGTCTACACTGCTTCTTGCGGCAAAATGTGGGGCCGATTCATCTGCCCCATCTCCTTTCCTCTTGCTTCTGGGCAACGACGACTCGGTAGGAGCGGGACAGGAGCCTGTTGAAGGAGGACCTCTTCCACCGCCGGAACCACAGGAGCTCGAGTTCAATGTAAAGGGACTTAAGTATCGAGAGGTCTTCAGGGGAGGGTATCTGGAGGTCTATGTGGAAACCACGGGAGATCTACCATTGAATGTGCGCCCGGTTTTTCTGACATCGGATGGGTTTGGAGTGTATCCGGAGCCCGATTCTTCTCACGATTTCGAGCTTCAGCCCGGACAAACAAGTTTTGAGGTATATATACCCGAGGAGCTCTCGTCCTTTTCCGGTGGAGAACGGGATTATCGATATGTGGGACTCTGTCGGGTGCGTCCGGAAGATGAAATGTGGAGATGCTACGGGCGCTCTGGTAAGCATATAGAACCCTCCAATCCCGACTTCTCGGACGAAACGTTCTACATAGGATCCGCTGACACCTGTCCGGCTCCATGCAACGCGCGAATCGAATGGCGTCATAACCAGTCTTCCTTTGTACATAGGTCTGGAGGTGGCTATGAAGTGTGCTACAGCGAGGGGCCATCCTTTGGAGAAGAGCACACGGATCCTGTGATTTGCAGCAACACGCCTTACGTATCCGGTGAAAAGGCCCCCGAAGAAACTGTGATCTCTCTGGAGAATCCCGGTACTTATTTCTTCCGAGTTTCTGCTTACGCGGAAGTGTTTGGAGAGCACGTTAGCGGTGGCTATTCCCGCACGGATGCCATTGTGGTCACAGAACCCTGATAAAGAGAACCCCAATGAAAAATAGTAATAGAATACTCTATCTTGTCTTTTCTGGGCTTGCAGTGCTTACTCTGACCGCCGGAACTCTCCTTGCCTCTCCGGAGCTTCGAAAGATGTTTCAATCCTGGGGAGAGGCCCGGCAGGCTGCCAGCAAAGATCGTCCGGACCGTGTGCCGAACGAATATCTGGTTCAGTTCAAGACGGGTGTGGATATTTCGCAGCAATCGCACCGGTATCAATCAATGGATTTAGAGTCCCGCCTTTTACCGCAGGATCGAATGGTAAAAGTTCGCTTCAAGGAAGGCAGTGGCCTCACGGGAGCCTTTGCTTCGGTTGCACTGGATCCGCGAGTGGAGTCTATGCAGCCGAACTACATCTACTACAAATCGGAAATCAGGCCCGATGATCAGCATTTTTTGCAGCAGTGGGGGCTGGGAAACAATGGCCAGGTCATTTCACCCGAAGTCTATAGCTATAACAATCCGGGAACTCCTGGAAAAGATATGAATCTATCCAGTGCCTGGCAACTGGAAGAAAGCCGAAGCTGTGAGTCCATTGTAGTGGCTGTGGTCGATACCGGGGCAAACTATAACCATGAGGATTTGGTAGGTAATCTCTGGGAGCCGGCATCCGGTCAATGCCGGGTGGGAACTGATGATCTCCCCTGTCCCAATCATGGTTGGGATTTTGTGAACGCCGATAACGATCCCATGGACATCGATGGACATGGAACGCATGTAGCTTCTATTATCGGAGCCCAGGGCAACAATAGTATAGGTATCAGCGGGATGTGCTGGGACGTCCAGCTAATGATTGTGCGAGTCCTTGGACCTTCTGGAGGAACCACCGAAAGCATCCGGGACGGTATCACCTTTGCGAATCAAAATGGGGCGCACATTATTAACCTCAGTCTGGGCAACGAGATTCCATACGATACCTTTATGCAATCCACTATAGAAAGGGCCACCGACGAGTATGGTTTTCGGAGCATTCTGGTAGCCGCAGCCGGAAATGGTGGAGCGGATGGTCAGGGCGACGATATCAACGGTGGCGAAAACGATGGAGATGGGGACCCCAATACAAAGGTCTATCCATGTTCCTTCGGGAGGGTTCTATGTGTAACGGCGCTGGACCAAAACTTTGAATTTCCTTCTTTCGCAAATTATGGACAATCCAGTGTAGAGCTAGGAGCTCCGGGTACCAACATACTTGGCGCATGGCATGGGAGTTCACATTTCGTTCACGATGAACTTGAATCCGGCTGGACCCTGACCGGTGAGTTCGGGCTGGATCCGGATGGCGGGGATGGTGAGTGGTGTATTCCCGAAACTAGTTCCTATCTATCCCTGCCGTCTGACTTCTGTCAGTCTTCTGCCGGTGAATACTCTCCCGATACACTATCCAGGGCTTCGAAGGGTTTTACTCTTTCCGGGGCCTCCCACATAGTTCGATTGCAGTTCTACGCCATATTGGACCTCACAGGTTCCAGTGACTATTTTCGCGTTTACTATGATTCAGATTCCACTCCTTTTGATGGCGACCTAATCCTGGAACTCAGTGACCTGCACGAGTTTCGGCACTTTGATATTGATTTACCACACTGTGCGGTTATGACCGAATGCAGTGTGGGCTTTGAATTCGATGCGGACGAATATGATTCCGATTACGAATACGGCGTCGCAATCCCGGGGGGCACCAGTATTTTTGGGCTTTATGAGGCAGAGCTACTGAATAATCAATACAGAGTGCTGAATGGTACTTCTATGGCCACCCCTCATATTTCTGGTCTTCTGGCCTTGATCTGGTCGGTTCATCCGGATTTCAGGGCAGAGGACGTTGTGAATGCCCTCACCGTTGGGGGAACTCCTATTCCAGATGGGGATTTGTTCATTAAGCATCCAAGAGTACCAGATGCGAAGGAATCTCTGAAGCATATTCCAGACCAGGACTTCCTTCGCGTTGAACCGGAGTAGTGCTGGGCCCCAGAGGCAATGGCCGGCGCTCCAGCTAATCTACATCGAGGAGCGTAATCGCAGAGTGGGCAGCTTCGTTACATTAGATACAGCAACGTAATTACAAATAATACAGCGTGCTGCGCAGAATTTGCCGATGTCGCAAGTAGCCCCCGAAGCCTATAATGTAATGTATTGGATCGGCTCATTTCGGGTGGTAGGCTTGAAGGTACGTCGTTCTGGGTGCTTCTCGTGGATTTGCTAAACAATAAGCGGAGCATTATCTGGCTTCTTTTACTGGTCGATGTATCTGCCTCTCGGTACCCTGTCCCATGCCCGGCCTCAAACGCTTGATCATCTTTCTTTCGATCATTACGGGAATGCTGGCTCTGGCCTATGGCTATACAGCCTACAGGTTGCTTCCCTTTTCTACCATGGAAAACTCCCTTCGCGTTGTAGCAATCACCGCTGTAATTGCATGCGTTCTTCTTGGGCCGCTTTCTCAGTTTATTCGAATATTTTACGAAGATTCGCCCTGGAGCGATGCTATAGCCTGGATTGCCTACGTAACATTCGGATTTTTTAGCATGACTCTGTTCTTTGTGATAGTCCGCGACCTGGGCCTTGTTGTGTATGATCTTGCAAGTAGCGCTCTGTTTTCGCCTGCGAAGATCGGAGAGCTGGCCTCTGAGCGAACCTCCTGGATCCAGGCCATGAATCTATCCATTCTGGGGCTCACCGGTGGGTTGACGGTGTATGGCTACTTTAAAGCCAGAGGTTTGGTTAAGATCAATCGTGTAAACGTTCCCATCGACGATCTACCGGCAGATCTAGATGGATTTACCATCGCTCAGATTTCGGATCTGCATGTTGGTCCCACTATCAAGGAAAAATTCGTTACTAAAGTAGTGGATATGGTAAATTCTCTGAATGCAGATATGGTGGCCATTACCGGGGATCTGGTGGATGGAAGCGTTCCCAAACTGCGAAAGCACGTGCAACCCCTGGCCGATCTTCGCTCCAGGTACGGAACATTCTATGTTACCGGAAATCACGAATATTACTCCGGAGCCCTGCAATGGATTGGCGAAGCCAGAAGGCTGGGAATGACGGTTCTGCTCAACGATCATCAGATTCTAGAACATAATTCTGCGCGAATCGCAATCGGTGGTGTTACCGACTACACCGCAGGATCGTTCTATCCCAACCATCGATCCGATCCTCAAAAGGCTTTCGAAAACAGTCCAGAAGGAGTAATTCGAATTCTGCTGGCGCATCAGCCCAAAAGTATCTTTAAGGCAGTGGAGGCGGGGATCCATCTTCAACTATCGGGTCATACCCATGGAGGTCAGTTTTTCCCGGGGAATCTATTTGTTCCTCTGCAACAGCCCATGGTGCGCGGGCTCCATCGCTACGAAAGCGCTCAAGTTTTTATTAGCTGCGGCACCGGTTACTGGGGCCCACCCCTGCGAGTGGGCACGAGCTCCGAAATCGCTTTGATAACACTGGTTAGACGCGAAAGCTAGCCAAAACGAAGGCCAGGAGGAGGGTTGGCCGGGGCCTGTGCGAGGGGAGACGAACCGGTGCCACCATGGCGAACCGGAGCGCCTTCTGGATGGATGCGAGCACTCGAGCACAGAATTACCAGCCTCGATGGACCCGGACCTAGGGTACGCAATCTCGCGGGCATACTTCCCCGAAAGATAGAGGATCGCCCGGTAGGCCTGGATTGCGTTTCCGGGGATCTAAGGTATTGGCATTCGCCCTTTCTTTCGAAAGACGATGACCCCACACAGCTGACTGCATAATTCCAGGGAAATCTGCATCCGCCTTTGGCACACTATTTATAGAGAAGACCCGAATTTCAGGTACCCTGATAGACCAGTATAACGGCCAAATGCGTACAATAAGGACAACAAGTACGAAATATAATCGAGATGTGTAGAAAATAGGCACTCCCGACCTGAAAATCAGCAATACGGAGCCTTTGTTGGGCCTCTCATCCTGGTCTGGAAATTGCATTAGTATTGGCAACCGGGCTGATTGGTTGGGGAACAGATTCCCTGGAAAAAAGAGCCGTCGGAATCGAGGAAACGATCTGACCTGGCCGCCTTCGGAAGGGGTGCAAACAGCTCGAGCATTAAGAATAATTTACCTGGAGTTAAAGAAAGATGAAAACAAAGTTGGAGTACATTTGGCTGGACGGTTACAGGCCAACGCAGTTGCTGAGAAGCAAGACCATGGTCCGAGACAACTTCGGTGGAAAACTGGAAGATTGCCCTATGTGGGTATTCGACGGTAGCTCCACCGAACAGGCAGAAGGTGGTAGTTCAGACTGTCTGCTGAAACCCGTATTTATGGTGCCCGATCCTGACCGAAAGAATGCATTTCTGGTGATGACCGAGGTAATGAACGCGGACGGCACTCCACACGAGTCCAACGGTCGCGCTACAATCCACGATGATGATGACGAATTCTGGTTCGGATTCGAGCAGGAGTACTTCCTGTGGGATACCGATCACAATCTTCCTCCTGGATTCCCTCCTGGTGGATATCCCGGTCCTCAAGGTCCTTATTATTGCGGCGTGGGCGCTTCTAGAGCATACGGACGTCCTCTTGTGGAAGAGCATCTGGATCTGTGTATCGAGGCCGGACTGAACATTGAAGGTATTAACTCCGAGGTTGCTGCCGGTCAGTGGGAATTTCAGATCTTTGCCAAAGGGGCCAAACGAGCCGGCGATGAAATCTGGATCGCTCGCTATCTGCTAGAAAGAGCAGGAGAAAAGTACGGTATGGCAATTAACTGGCATCCAAAACCACTGGGACGCGATCTGGACTGGAACGGTTCCGGAATGCATGCGAACTTTTCAAACAAAGCTATGCGTGAAAACGGCGACGAGCAGGTGTTTATCAAGATTTGCGAAAACTTCGGTAAAAATATCGAACGCCACATCAGCGTATACGGAGCTCATAATGAGCAACGCCTCACCGGTCTCCATGAAACTCAGGCTATTGATAAGTTTAGCTACGGTGTTTCTGACCGAGGTGCATCTATCCGAATTCCGGTTAGCACAAAAGCTGATGGATGGAAGGGACGTCTGGAAGACCGAAGAACTTCTTCCAATGCCGATCCTTACAAGGTTGCTGCAGCTATCGTTCAGACAACCAAAGAAGCTCTGGCATAATTCGGAGCATCCCCATTGGAACGGAAAAGGGACAGGTGAAAGCCTGTCCCTTTTTTATGTTTCACTTGCATTAATTTATTATACCTGACTTGATGGCAGGGTGAAATATAATATCATTTTCCTGCTCATTCTGACCACTGTGAGCTGTCAGAGCTCCTACGTCCGAGATCGTAGCGCCGACATGGCCGACATTGTCGATATTGCCGTGCCGGTGGAGGGATCGGCTTTGCTGGTCCAGGTCGGTGTTGGCCCCTTGAAGCTTGGACTGGGACATAACAGCACATGTTTCTATGGTCTGCTGGCCGGCCGATGGGGTACCCATTGTATAGATGAGCAAAATTATCTCTTCTTTGATCAAAAGCTAGATCAGGAATCCTTATTTTACGACTACAGGTTCACCTATAGAGGGAAACGAGCGTCCATCAGCATGGCGGATATGCAGGGAAACGAAGAATGGACCAAAGCCGGCATTTTTCTTTGGGCCATTGCAGGCATCAACCCCGGTGAGATCGGAGATTTCTTCGTGGGACTCTTTGGATTTGATCTGTACGATGACGATTACTACGAGTTCCGGGAAAACAGAACCAGCAAAACTCTGGAGCTCACTCATGAATAAGCCCGGAATTGCCGTTCTTCATTGCCGTGCCCTGCCAGTACTGCTCTGTCTGCTTGCATTGGTCGGTTGTGCCCAATTTCCCGAAGTTAGCAAGTATCGCATTGAACCCAACTATGAGTTTGATGTAAAGGCTGGACCTTCACAGGTAAAAGCGAATTGCAGCGCCGGCGAACTAAATGTTGTTCGCATCTTAACAAACAAGTCGCTGTGCAGGGTGGATTGCCGACTGGAAGCTGAGCCGAGCTATAAAGCACCCTGGAAATGTAAACTGAATCTGCCCGAACGCATAGGACCCGGTCAGACCGCCGACATCAAGATTGATTGTAATGCGCCTTCGCAAAGTGGGAATTGCCAGAAGGATTTTGAATATAAACTTTCCGTTAATTGTAGTTGTATGACCGAGGATCTCGATGCAATCGATGAGAGACTCAGCGAAGAAGCACGTCAGAAAATGCTCAAAGACCATGGCATGGAACCCGGGAGCACAGAAGGAACTTCTGGATCGCCGGATGGTGGTTCGCGCGCAACACCTGGTAGCTCAGGAAGCGGCGATGGCGGTTCGGGAGCTCCGGGAAGTTCCGGTGCGCCGGCAGGCGGATCGGACAGCTCGGGTCCCGGAAATATTGATGGTGGGCTTTGAGGGAGAGAGGCGGCGAAGCATTATTTCCGATCCAGGTTTTTTTGAAGATGGTGATGTCTGGAAACTAAACTTCAAGGGAAGGACAACGGAGCCTATGGTCGGTAAATTGATCTGGATAAGCATCATTTTTCTGGGCATACATTGCTCTGACGACCCGCGTGAGGGGCGGATTCCACTGCAAGAGGAGCATTCCCCATCGGAGATGCGGTCGGATGACCGGGGCCAGTCCAATATCAGATTCGGTCCTAACCTGCTTTCAAAAAGGGGGCTTCTGTCTGTCTCATTGCAAGAGCAGGTCATTGAAGTGTATGCCGCGGAATTGCAATTCATCTCCCATGGATTGTCAAAGAGCGATGAAAAGAAGCTTCTGTTAAGGGTCTTAAATAATGCTGAATTTCAAATACTACCGCAAGGTAAAATTCATCGAGAGCTTCCGGGCTTCGCCGGGGTTGGTGGGATACGGGAGCTTGAGATTCGGGATCTATATTCCGTGGAGGGACAATGGGAGCTTAGATCAGGAAATCTCTATATCGATTATTTTGCTCAACATCAGCTCGGTGCTGAGACCCGCAATCAACAGACTGCCATTGAAATTCGATGCCCTATGGAACCCTCGGATCTCGGAGTAATGCGACTTCGAAACGGACAGACAAGAGCCATTGGATGTTATCCTAAATGGGAGAAAAACTGAGGCATCCATATTGACGATTTAAGTGAGCGCTAGTCTCCAAATAAACATACCTGGCCCTACAGAATCGAAAATGATTAGAATCCCTCTTATTATCTTGCTCTCCTGGCTGATCCCCTTTCACAGTATCACTCCACGGAGCCTGGATGAAACCGATCAACCGATCTTGAGGGTAGCACCTGGTCAAAGATATGTTGCCTGGATTGTCCCGGCTAACCCTGATCAATGGAAGCTTGTCATTTTAACTGCCGAGCTCCGGCCCATTGCTTCTACCAACCTTGGTTTTAATCGCATAGAGTCTGTGACCTGGCAGACCGATGGGCGTTCTCTGATGGTGACGGATATTCACGGCGGGATTCGAGAATACTCATTCGAATCAGAAGTCCTGGCTTTACGGAATGAGATAAAATTGAGTCATTGGATCGCCGCAGATTCTGTGCATATAGGAAAGCATTGGTATCTGGCACTGGTTGATAGAAAAACCAATCGAAAAAGCGCTCTGGGTATCCTGGACCCTTCCGGGAAGGGACCGCAGAAAATAATTCCGGATGCTGCACCCGAAGGTTTTCAGGTGCGCCCATATCTTCGAATTCACAGAGTTAGCACCGATCAGGAAAGGCGATACAGTGTATTCATTGGCTCTCCTGGGTTCTTTCGCGTCGTTCCGATAGATGCACCAAAGCAAGGGTATGAGATTTCAGCTGGCTCAGGTCCTCTGGATATCTTTGAGGGGTACGGAATAGCCGATAATCGGATAGTCGTATGTCTCGTCTTCGGTGAGTGTTCAGAGTATGAACCAGGGAAGCCAGAGACGCAGAATAGATTCAGGCTTCCAGGTGTGCGTTCCCTCAAGACTATTGCCATCGACGACGCTAATATTTTCTGGATTGAATATAGAAAGAAATCATTGATGGGGCTATTACAACGGTCAGGGACCCGAGATTTCAGAGCCTGCAAATTGCCCGGTGAGCCGAAAGCTCTTGCCCGGGTTGACAATAAAATTGTTCTGGGTTATCCATCAGGAACGTTAACCTCGGTAGAAATAAGAAAGATTGCAGATGCTTCCATAAACTCGGATTGCTCAGTTCTAGATCGCTACGTTCCTGAGTAGTGTGCTCGCAGACTTCGTCAGGTAGCTGATTTGTGTTCTCCAATCTGCTTCGAAGTGTAACCCATGGAGCCTAACCCGAGGATTGGAATAATGTATTCATCAAGACTATATATTAATCTTGTAGCAATGTTTCTGATTGTTACATGTAATGGCAATTCAGGCTCGATGCGAGAGCAAGATGTGCTTATCGGAAGATGGGAGGTATATAAATGGACGGACGGGGAAGGCAGCGCAGAACTCATAGAGAATCCTATTGCAGTGGAATATCGCAGGGATATTCTTATAAATCACTCCAGCTTTCAGCGATGTATGTATCGGCTCAATTCCGAGGAGGGGACGCTTTCCCGGGCCTGCGGCAACCAGACTCGTGAAGAATTTAATGCGATGAATACGGATAGTGCCTGTCCCATTCAGTTTCTTTCCAAAAAGGAATTCGTCCTGGAATGTCCTTCAGGTAGTCAGAATTTCTACTATCATAGGCGGTTGGAGTAGCAAGATATAGGACGAGCCTGCGTACTCATTGCGCCACTTCGCTAAAGTTATCGGAATTTCCAATCTGGTGCGAAGAGGTAATTTTAAGGGTTTTATACTGGAACTGTAACAAAGAAGAGTCTGGTATCGATTGAAGCGATTGGAGATTAACAACCTTTGCTCTTGTCATGTGATATCTCGCCTCCGAGGCCATGAGTGGAGCTCCCGAGAGATCCAGGCGTCGGTCTGCAAATCAAAATTTATAAGAACATCAGAGGAGATTAAGATTGAAGCTAACGTTATATCATGGCGTTTTTATTTATAGCCGTTTCCTTGTCCATCACCTGTTCCAGAACTTGTCAAAAGGATGCAAAGCTGGCTGAAATGATACAGGGTAATTGGACTGAAGACTCTTCGGGGAAGCTATGGTCCATCAAGAATAAGAAATACTCCAGCATATCTATTACCGAGGATCGCTGGATTCATTTCTCTCAAAAGGGCCCATGCTTCTATGAATGGGCGGGTTTGAGACGAGTACGAATCAAATGCGGATCTATGCAGCCATATTTTCATTGTGACATCCAGCGGATCACCGATTCTGAGCTTTGGATCAACTGTGATTTCGGTTCGGGTGTTGGCGAAGAGGAAATCTACTATTCGCGCCAGGAAAAGAGTTGTTTGTGAAGTTAGAGCTAATTGCACCGCCAAAAGGGTTATTGATTCATGCAGCAGTCTCGAGATAGTACCTTTGTGGCAGGCCCCCTAACAATGTGGCTCTCCATCCATATACCAATCCTGCTGATGGGAGCACATTGCAATCTCTTTAATCAAGAGGAGGTATTGTTGGGATTTCCTGATGAGGAACCTGAGCGAATGTACACGTACACTTTCGATACGGAGTGGACCGGAAATCGAAAGGAGTTCCCTGTTGGAGTTACAGGCTCCTCCTATTCGGTGCCAGCCGCGTATAGTAGTGAGCTATCAATGAACCAGCTTGACGGAAGCAGTGCGAAGCAATTCCTGAAGACCTTTTCTGGACAGTACACTCGTTGCTATCTTATGGACCACGATGAGGAGGAAGCGATCATGCGAATGCCGACCGTGTTCTTCTATGCGCGCTTCTCTGGTAAAAGAAACTCTGCATATGTTCTGAACTTTACAGGAAATGGACTCCTGTTCACGCGTCCAGTTTCCGTGAAGCATGAGGATGAGCGTTATATTTTTGATAATGGCTCGTGCTACAAGCGCCCGATTTCGCTGGTGGAATTGGAGGTATTGTCCAATCCACCTGACGGGCGTTCGACCCGGGTGCAATTCGCGGAGATGGTGAGTAGTGGAGGAGATTAAATTGTCATCCCCTCATACCGCGTTCTCCAGAAAGGACCTACGTAACTGGAGGCACCGCCGTGAGGGGAAATCCACTTTCAATAGGGTGCGGAAAGCCCTCTGTGTCTGGTAGCTCGCTGGTGAATCTTCAGAATAAGATGGAAGGCAATAGAGCACTTGCTATGAGAATGATCAATGACAAATAGAATAGTTTATTCCACTTCATTTTCGGCGAGTGTTCTCCGATTCTGGAGCTTGGCTGGCACATATGTGCTTACACCAATCTTGGGCTTCGCAATAATTATTTTTCGTAACCATATTCGAGGGGACCCATCTGAAATTTCGCTTACTTTAGCATCTGGGTTGCTATTATTTTTTGTCGGAGCCATATTCTCCTTGCCCGCTCACTTTTTCGAGTTTCGCCATGCCTGCTTCAAGGTTGAAATCCTGGACAATAAAATCATCTGTGAGAACTTTCAGGGAAAACGAATAAGTATGGCATGGCAGGAGATTGTTGCAATTGCTCCAACCAAACGATTTCCCCTATCCAACGCTCCAGCGCACCTGCGTCTAATCCGGGCCGATGGAACAGATGTGATCATTCATCATAACCTCGAACCTCTGGTCGAATGCGTGCATGAAATAGAGCAACGCTCTCCTAACCTAAAATCAATAGATTATGGAGGATTGGACAGGACGCGATACGGGACTGAAGCTAACAAATTATGATTTGCACAATGAAATGGAGGAACTTCTTCGGAAATATCCGAATGGGAATGACCTCAGTCGCGACGAACTCAGTGACCCAATTGATAAACACAGGTTTACAAGATGATTACGAGTTCAAAGGACTTCAGGTGCTGACGACGGGAGCTCTCAGTTTTGGCAGCGCGGCGACCAACAAAAGTTGGGAAAGCATGCTTGTAAACGGGTCCGGTATGCCATCCGGGGGACCGGCAGCCTTTTGGGGGGCTCAGACCGTGAACGGAATGTTGTTATTCCCCGTTCAGTTACTACATGAAAAGTATTGGGGAGGACAATGACGGGAAAGACTTCGTATACAGCTACCTTTGCTTCCAGCATGCTACGGTTCTGGGTTCTCTTTCTGAGCTATTTATTGATGCCTTTAATTTTTTGCGGTCTCATTATTTTCCGCAATGAAATTGCCGGGGACGCGATGGAAATCTTTCTGACGGGAATCATCGGCCTAGTTATGTATTTTATTGCGATTGCGATGACTTTGCCAGCGCATATTTTCGAATTTCAAAGGTGCAGTTTCTCTATAGAATTTTCAGATTCGCTCGTGATTGCCAGAGATATTCGGGGGAGAGTAAAGGAACTCAACTGGTCCGAAATCATGAAAATTCGACCCTCTAAGAAATTCCTTCTCTCTTGGGAACCAATTCACTTGATCATAGAGACCAAAGAAGGAAAAGAGATTATCTTGCATCATAACATCGAACCCCTGGGCGAATGCGTGCATGAAATAGAGCAACGCTCTCCTAACTTGAAATCAATAGATTACGGAGGATTGGACAGGACGCGATATTGGACTGAAACTAGCAAACTGTGAACTCAGCCTACTGGGGTGAATAATGGCGGACAAAGTGGAATACAAAACCGGCCCATCGGGGGCAGGGGCGCGGCTCTTCCTTTTGGTATTGGGTCATGCGATAACGATGGGGCTCCTGATAACTTTCCTATTGTTTCCGGAGGTCTTTTCTCTGGAAACAAGGCTCGAACGGATTGTGCCTTTCGGGCTCCTAACTGGATATCTGTTCTTTGCTGTGTTTTCGATGAGAGCGGAGGCGTTCGAGTTTTTTCACGGGCATTTTCGAGTTGAGCTTTCCCCCAGCGCATTACGGGCCTACAATATTCGCGGCCGTGAGACGCAGTTCGAATGGGATCAGATTGTGACTATTAAGCCCACAAAGACCTTCTTTCTCTCCTGGAGTAGAGTTCATTTGATGATTATTAATACAAAGGGGGATACATTGGTAATTCACCATAACATTGAACCACTCGGGGAATGTATCGCAGCTATCGAGAAGCGCTGCCCAAATTTGGAAAGCGTCGACTATGGTGGATTGGACAAAACGGACCTATGGACTGAGACGAATAAGCTCTGAACTTGGCAATGGAATAAAGAGACTGGGACCGGATCGCCCCATAAGACTATGAAAACAGGAAACATTACTTATAGAGTTGGGCCAGCCTCTGGAAAGGCAAGGCTCTTAAAGTTGCTCGCTTTCTACGCATTCTTTGGAGGTCTGGGATTTTTTCTCGCAGTTTCTCCCGATTTCTTTGATGCGGATACGCTTCCGAAAAAATTTATCCTTAGAGGAGCGGTGCTTTCATTATTTGTGGGTTCAGCGTTCGCTATTCGAGCAAACATCTTTGAGTTCAAATGGGCTCATATCCGCGTCGAACTAACTGACAAGTTCCTGGTCGCATATGATTTTAGAGAACGCCGCTCCGAGATCAATTGGACCGAAATTGTCGCCATCAAGCCCACTGAGAAATTATTCTTCGCTGGACAGCATGTGCACCTGAAGCTTGTGCTGGAGCGTGGGGGGCAATTGGTACTCCATCATAATTTGGAGCCGTTGGACCAATGTATGCACGCGATCGAGTCTCGCAGCCCCAATTTGAGAAGCATAGATTATGGTGGTTTAGAGAATACGGATCTGTGGACGGGAAAAAATAAACTCTAGTAACTCTAGTTAAGCGGGAGACGTAAAGAAAAGCCAGATGAACAATTTAAATGGCCCAAAGAGGCCAACGGCGTTGGCCAACTGTTTTGAGGGAGTAGGGTTAATAGATTGTGAAGCAATCCAACCGGTTTAATGTAAAGGGCGGAAAGAATATTCACAAGAATCCGGTGACAGCAGTGGCGCTGGCTCAGATCTTCAATGGCCATATTGGTGAGACCGCCAGGCAGAAAGGGCACGGCCGTCTACCATCCCGCTCAATTCGCCTTACGAGCATCTAACCGTGCAAATGCGCCCGGCGGGTGCGGCTTATGACCTTCGGCCGCGGCAAATCTGAACAACGCTGAGAGGCAGGGGCATTTCTCTCAGAATTTGAAATATACAAATAGCCTTCCGAAGTTTTTGGAATCTTTGTCCACGCGGTGATACAAAGCCTTGATGTCTTTCCGGTCCAGGAATCGAAGAACCTTCTTCTTTAACTGGCCGCTGCCCTTGCCTGGAATGATTTCCACTTCTTTGATCTTTTTTGCTACAGCTTCCTGGATGATGTTTTCCAGTGCCTCGTCGATCTTTTGGCCCTGATTGTAGATATCGTGCAGGTCCAGTTTCAGCTTTGCCATATTCTATTTTTCGTCGCGAGCATCTGGAAGACTAGCTTTTTGCAAAAGCGGCCCAGCGGGTTCTTCTTATAGCGGCCGGAGCGGGCAAGAGCGCCCCACCGGGTTCGCCTTAAAACCGCCGGAGCGTGCAAGAGCGCCCCACCGGGTTCGCCTTAAAACCGCCGGAGCGTGCAAGAGCGCCCCACCGAGTTCGTCTAATAACCACCGGCTCCGACAAAAGCGCCCCACCGGGTTCTTCTTATAGCGGCCGGAGCGCGCAAAAGCGCCCCAAGCGGTTCGCCTTAAAACCACCGGCCCGCGCAAAGGCGCCCCCGCACGTTCGCCTAAAAACGGCCGGCCTGCGCGGGGAAGTCTATGGAGTGATGGGAATCTCCGCTATTTTTCAGATTCTCTTCTACTATTACTTCAATTACGTCGGATTTATATTGGCCGGGCGGAGCCTGATTCATCTTTACAATCAAGAGTCAATTTCCCCATTCAGCCTGGTTTTTAGGAGGTATCCTGGTCGGAGAAATTGCTTTACTTGATGCGGTGAGGTCGTTAGAAATTGACTTCCGTCCTACAGCTAGTAGGTGACGGGCTTTTAAAAATATGGAACCGGAATCTAAAGAATTAATCTCGCTTAGCAGGAAGCTTTTTATCGAAGAGACAGATCATGAACTGCCGGAGCATGTTCGTACTCGTGACATGCGATATACCGATTTCAAGGTATTTGCTCATGGCGGAGTTTGTCTTATTCAGTCCTGTAAAGACAATTACCTGGGTCGAATTGTCTGCCATAAAAGTCTGCGAAAAGAGTTCGTAAACAGCAAAGAGGAGCGAATTCGCTTTCTTCGTGAGGCGCGAGTCACGGCGATGCTGCAGCATCCCAACACCATTCCGGTCTATGATATAAGTCGGGATAACATGGGCCGATATTTCTTCACCATGAAATTGCTCCACGGTCATACTCTGCATTCTATCTTTGAAAACTTGAAACAGAATAATCAGGAAATTGCCCAGGAGTTCAAGTTAAACCGCATGCTCGGTGCCTACATTCAAATAGCGAATGCTCTTGATTACGCTCATGAGCATGGAGTGATTCATAGAGACATCAAGCCTATGAACATTGCCATTGGGGCTTATGGGGAAGTCCATCTCATCGACTGGGGCCTGGCCAAAGTAGGGCAT
This sequence comes from Spirochaetaceae bacterium, assembly GCA_002729885.1. Classification (GTDB taxonomy): domain Bacteria; phylum Spirochaetota; class Leptospiria; order Leptospirales; family Leptonemataceae; genus UBA3465. The sequence goes on along the minus strand of PBUB01000007.1, from coordinate 49,485 downwards.
AAGAGCGATGAAGAGGCAGACATAGAAGTCAAAAAGGAAAGCCTCAGTCCCTTGAGCGATTTCAGACTCACTCGAGCCGGCGAACTCAAAGCAACTCCACTGTACATGTCGCCAGAACAGGTGAATCGGGATCGCAACCTGGATGCACGTTCAGATATCTACAGTCTGGGAACGGTGCTATACGAAATTCTGACGCTGGAAAACATGGTCGAAGGAAAAACCGTTCAGGAAGTGATGGATAACATAAATAATGCACGCTTCATTCCACCATCCAAGCGAAAGCCCGAGCGAAAGGTGCCACCGGAACTTGAAGAAATCTGCCTTAAATGCGTGGAGCTGGATCCGAACAATCGCTATCAAAAGGTCTCGGAGCTCATCAACGATATTCGTAAGTTTCGAGAAGATAGCCTGGATGTTTGACGGATCCCGTGACCGTGTCCCTTCGCATTCAATGGATTGCCGGAGCAAGCATCAATCACTTCTGTTCAGTGCAGCCAGTAGACGATGTCGCGTGATCGTCTGATTGCTAAATATGTTCGGATTATCATGCATGCTCAGGGAGTGATCGGACTGCATGGCCAGCCAATCTATGAATTTATGGGGATCCGAAAACACCCAGCCTCTTTCTTCGGCAAAGTATACCACCGGATTACCGTCATCCACTGCGGTATGTAAATACTGATGATTCAAGTAGAATAGGCCCGTGCCACAATAATCTCTGTGATTGTATGCGATGGATCCATTTTCCTTTAGAAACCTGGCTACCTTTCCGGCCAACTCCCGCCCAAAAGGCTTCTGGCTGAGCTGCTCTAGCTTTATCTGCTGCTCCGGACTGAGTTGGTTATTCACAGGATATCCTGGAAAACTCGTTGCCTCAAATCAATTGAAAAACATGCGAAGCTTTTCCTGGTGTGCATTCGTAAAAATCATCGGTCGCCAGAAAAAGGCATTAAAAGAAGATTTCCCGCAGTTCAGATGTCCGGTCCCTGGTTCCTATGATCACGTTTTTTCGAAGTCTGGGCCCCGGCCTGCTGTACGCCGGGGCGGCCATTGGTGTTTCTCATCTGGTGCAGTCCACTCGCGCCGGTGCGGAATATGGCTTTCAGTTGATATGGGTAATCCTTATTGCAAACGTAATCAAGTATCCATTCTTCGAAATCGGGCCCCGTTATACGGTAGCCACCGGCAAGAGTTTACTGGAAGGCTATCGCGAGATGGGTCGTTTCGCAGTGGTTCTTTACCTTTTAATCACCGTTGGCAGTATGTTTATTGTGCAAGCTGCAGTCACGGTGGTTACTGCCGGGCTTGCGACCCATATCTTTAAAGTGCAGTTGCCACTCTGGGTTATTAGCTCCAGTCTTCTCGCGATTTGTGGGGCCATCCTGGCCGTGGGCCGCTACAGGGTATTGGATAAGTCCATGCGACTGATTATTCTGATCCTCACCGTTTCCACGATTATTGCCGTTGTGTCCGCTTTTGGCAATCCGGCTCCAGCCTCAGTGGGACCGCTAAAAGAATTCGATTGGAGCGATGCAGCCAGCATTGCATTTTTGATTGCCCTGGTGGGTTGGATGCCGGCCCCAATTGATATTTCCATCTGGCATTCTCTTTGGACCATTGCGCGCAAGAGACAGGATGGGCACATGCCATCCATGCGCGATGCGATGCGAGATTTCCACGTAGGTTACTGGGGCACTACGTTTCTAGCAGTGTGTTTTGTGTCCCTGGGTGCCCTTGTTCTTTATGGGTCTGGCGAAGCGCTTTCGCCTCGGGCCGCAACGTTCGCCGGTCAGCTAATAGAGATGTACACAAGAAACCTGGGACCTGCTTTCTTTTTCATAATTGCCATCGCTGCGTTCACTACTATGTTCAGTACAACTCTGACTGTACTGGATGCGTATGCCCGAAGCTTGCGCCATGGTGTGATGGTGTTGCGTCATGGAACGGACCCGGAGCTGTCTTCCGAAGAAGATAATAATCGGTCCAGGCATTACTGGTTGCTTCTGGCCGCACTAATTGGAGGCAGCGTAATTATTCTCGTCTTTTTCCTGGAGAGTATGCGGGCACTGGTGGATTTTGCCACTTCCATTGCCTTTCTGACGGCTGCCATCCTTGCCTATCTGAACCTGCGCGTAATGAACCAGGCTGACATTCAGCAGGAGCACCGTCAGGGGCCCATCGCCCGGGGCCTGAGCATTGTAGGGCTGGTGTTTCTGGTATTATTCAGCGCTTACTACTTATTCGTAGAGCTGAGCGCTTAGTCTGGAAATATGTATTCCGTAGGGGGCGAGGCACTCACTGGAAAGATCCAGTAATCCAGTATCAAAATTGTTTCGCTTCGCTACGATGATTTACATCCAGCAAAAATAACACTATCCGATCATCGCTCCCGGTGGCACTGGCTAGCGTCCCACCGGATGCACTCAACTGAAGTCCCGTTCCCCGATCCACTTCCTCAGCGCGTCTTCTATTTCAGGTGGGTAATGGATTTCTTCAGCGAGCATATAGGTGTTGCCCCCCGAGTATCTGATTCTTAAATGCATTGTCCCGTTGCGAAGTTGAACGGACATGAGTTTATAGGGATCATTAAGAAATTCCTGGTGCTCCTTTTCTCCCCTGAAGTACTCATCATTTGTCAGAATTATCTCTTCGCCGGTGTCAGTATCGTTGAAGCGGGCGATGATATAAGCCTCGGGATTTGCCAGAACTTCTGACAGACGCTTTCGTCTCCAGGAATTTGCCAGCCTGTTTGCCAGATAGGCGCCCCCGATAAGCGCAGGCAGACTCAATCCCAGCAGAATCGAACCGGCCAGTGCCATATCTGAGAAAATCAACATCATAGAGCCGGAAAAACATCCGCCTATACTTAAGATTAAGAGAAACCCAACAAGGTGACCCTGGAGATTGTAGCTGCGCCTGGTTGTCATCGTTCCAGAATCAGCTTTCGCCAGCGCCCAGGATTCCCAGAGCCTTGAAAAGATAGATACAGGCCAGAGCCATCACCGGCGAAAGGAATGGGCCTGTAAGAGCCAGGACTTTCTGAAATAGCGGGATTCCCTGCTTTCCAATAGTAAGAACGCCCAGAACGATTCCAATCAAGTAGCAGGGAATGAGAGCTATAATGAGCGGGTATTCCGGTAGGAACACCGCAAGGATCAATGCTCCAAAACTAATTAGATTTATGATTAGACTGGAGATGATTATTTTACTCATTTTCGCACCCACCCGGAACCAGGATCAGAAAGATCGCCGAGGCCCTCTTCTGTCAACTCATACGAATCGGGCCTTACCCAGGATTTCCAGGTAATTCAAGCAAAGTGGCCTACGGAAGATGAGGGATTGTCTGGGATCCAGGCGGTTCTTGCTCCGTTAGCTCAGGCCCGGAATAGTATTACTCCGGGATAGGTATAAGTTAAGGCCGGAGGTGTCCGATAATACAGGACGACCCTTTCTCGATAGCCGGGTGCTACCCAGCGTTTGGGAAAAGTGTCGACATAATCTGAATTAAATGCCAGTATAGAATCGCCAAGGAGAGGTGTCCATGCCCTTAATCTACACTAAGAAAAGTTACTTGAAGCTTTTCCTAAACCGGTGCGCGGCGCCTGCAATGGCTTTGTCTTTCCTTATGGTAGTGCTGTCCGGTTGCACAAAAGACTCCGACAAATCGGCGCAAAACGCCCTCTTGCTCTTGATTCTGTCCAATCTGGGCTGCGGAGACGATGGAGATGTTTGGACGGCGCGATCCGCGGCCGAGGCCAATGCATGGAACAACGTGACCCATGGAAACGGACTTTTTGTAGCCACTGCACTCAACGGAACCAACCGCGTCATGACATCTTCGGATGGCATCAACTGGACCGGTCGATCGGCAGCAGAGGCCAACGAATGGGGTGGAATCACCTACGGAAATGGATTATTCGTAACAGTTGCTACGACAGGAACTAATCGTGTTATGACCTCATCGGACGGTATCAGTTGGACCGCGCGGTCAGCAGCGGAAGCGAACCTATGGCAGGATGTCGCTTATGGTAACGGACTCTTTGTGGCCGTCTCCACCAATGGAACCAATCGAGTCATGACCTCTTCGGATGGAATCACATGGACGGGCCGATCGGCAGCGGAAGCTAATCTGTGGGTGAGCGTTACTTACGGCAACGGGCTTTTTGTGGCTGTATCACTCGATGGAACGAACCGTATCATGACCTCTCCGAATGGAGTCACATGGACGGCCCGCTCAGCACCCGAGGCCAATGCATGGTCTGATGTAGCCTATGGAAATGGACTTTTCGTGGCGGTCTCCAGTAGCGGAACTAATCGTATTATGACTTCTCCGGATGGGATCACCTGGACAGCCCGGTCAGCCCCGGAGGCCAATGGATGGTCTGATGTAACCTACGGGGATGGGCTTTTTGTAGCCGTGGCTAACAGCGGAACGAATCGAATCATGACGTCTCGTGATGGAATCACCTGGACGGCTCGTTCGGCCGCCGAAGCAAACGGCTGGAGTGGGCTTACCTATGGAAATAAGCTGTTCGTGGCTGTATCGAATGATGGAACAAATCGCGTAATGACTTCACCCTGTGATTAGGACTGCGGCGAGTGCCGGATCGCCGCAGTCCAGCTGCACAAGTTAAACTAGCAACGCGTCATCTATGGAAGGACCAATACGGTGAAGGGCACGGATAGCTCTCTATCGCTCAAGGAACCTCAACAATGCCTCATTTACGATTTCCGGCTGATCGCTATGTGGCCAGTGACCTGCCTCCGGGACGCGTACCACATCCAGATCCGGGGCCCAATGATTCGTGGGCAGGGCTGTTTCGATTCCGATCCCATCTCGCTCCCCCCAGATCAGCAGGCTGGGCGCCTGCACCGGTTGTACCGAGGTCTTAAGGAATTTCATCATTACTCCTGCCCCACGGTAATAGTTCACCATTGAAGTTAATGCTCCCGGTCGGCTCATGGCCTGCATCCAGGCTTGCTGGTCCTGAGGCGGTGGATCTTCGTCTGTAAAGTGTTCGCTGTATATGCTACGGAGCCATCGGTAATTTCTGGCTCGCAGCAGTATCTCCGGTAAGACCGGAATCTGAAAGACAAGGCCGTAGTAGGTCTGGCGAAGATGCGAAAGCGATCCCATGGCATTGCGAAAGGCCACCGGATGCATCCCATTCAGAGCCGCAACCCGATCCACTTTGTGCGGGTGTATCATGGCAAATAGCCAGGCGATCATGGCTCCCCAGTCGTGGCCGATTACCGTGGCCCGCTCCGCACCACAGGCATCGATTATGCCTCGCACGTCCTCTAGCAGATAATCGATGCCGTAGGCTCGGACACCCCGCGGTTTGTCCGAAAGATTATAGCCCCGCAGATCCGGCACTACCACTCGATAGCCTGCTGCCGCAAGAACCGGAATCTGTTTGCGCCAGGCATACCAGAATTCGGGAAAACCGTGCAATAAGACCACAAGCGGGCCGCGTCCGGCCTCCACCAGGTGGAGTCGAACACCGTTTAGATCGATGTTCCGTTCAGTATATCCAGGGCCGCCTCCCGGATGGGGTTCGGCAACCGGCATTGTTACCGAAGACTTTTCTCTTTTTTGCTGTTTCATGGCTCCCAGTATATAGAATATATATGTCAACTAGTGTCATATATGGATGCGGTTTTTCACCTACCGGATGTTTTTTTATTCCTCTATTCAAAATATGTCATATACTGTCATATTATCTCCCAGGATGAACCATGAGAGCTGACCGACTGATCGCCATTTTGATGCATTTACAATCCCGGGGCCGGACCTCGGGCAGGGTGCTTGCAGAGAAGCTGGAGGTCAGCGAACGAACCATTCATCGCGACATGGAAGCACTATCGGCGGCCGGTGTGCCGGTATATGCGGAAAGGGGTACCACCGGTGGGTGGGAACTGAGCGAAGGGTACCGCACAAATCTGACTGGTATGAAGCAAGGGGAAGCTCTTTCGCTACTACTGAGCCATAGCGGTTTCATAGCCCGGGAACTGGGTCGCGAGCAGGATTTCGACTCCGCCATCTTGAAGCTTCTTGCCTCAATGCCTGCTGCGGTTCAGGATAAGGTTCGATCCGCTCATCGCAAGATCCTCATCGATACCGCGGGCTGGGGACAGACCAGCACTCGTCCGGAGGCACTGGAACCGGTCCAGGAAGCTCTGATAACGGATAAAAAGCTTTTCTTTACGTATCCTGCGAAAGAGGGACATCACCAGCGTACCGTTATGCCGCTCGGTCTGGTTCTTAAAGGCAAAGCCTGGTATCTGGTGGCGCGATACAATCGTTCCATCAGAATCTATCGCCTGTCCCGAATGAAGAACTCGAGAGTACTGCCCGAAACCGGGCAGGTACCCGTGGGATTTGATCTGGAACGCTACTGGGAAGAAAACACACGAAACCTGGTCGAAGGGTTTCCCACATTTAGAGCGCGACTGAAGGTTCGAAGCGATTGTGTTGAGTGGCTGACCGGCGTACCTTACGTGGAAGTTACTGAGCTGGACCGAAAGAAGGAATGGGTGGAAGTAGAAGCAAATCTGTTGGAAGCGGACCGTGCCGTTGCCATCCTGATGCCCTTTGGAACGGCCATCGAAGTTATTGAGCCCCTCAATCTACGACAGCAGATGCGTCAGGCAGCCGAAAAAATTCGGAGGCTTTACCAATGAATGGATATGCTGGTGGGAAATCTTCAATTCAGGTCCTGGCTCAAAATAAGAAAAGCGGCTCGCGCCGCTTCTTGTTCATAGCAATTCGATGCGGCAAGACGCATCGAAGTTGCTCCCCCGGTTGTACGAGACTCGAACGGATATCCGAGAACTTGCAGAGAGTCTAGTAATGGAGCTGGCCAATGCAATCTAACGGGCTCTACCTGTTACGGCATCAACTATGGCTGAAGTTATTGCAAAGCTTATTGCATTCGCTTTTTACCCAGAGTTGCTTGACTCTGTCCCGCGCCGGGGACCCCTCGTCTTACGAGGAGCGAGCGATAGCGAGCCCCGGAGCCCGATCCAACCTCTTAGCTAATTCAAATCAACTTAATAGGTGCGATGGTTTACCCATCGCACTCCGAGGCGCGCAGCGAAGCGAGCACCGAGGACCTTCCATGGGGAGTTCTATCCGCCAGAGCAAGGACCACATATTGGTCGGACCTGGATCTACCGGATAGTCAACCCATAAAGGAGTCGGTCTGCACCCATTATTAGGAGTTACGACGATGAATGAAAGAACAAAGTCAAGAATCAGGCGTTTACCCGCCGATTATCGTACCTCGGAGGAGGGACCGCCGAAGGGGAATGCGAAGGAACAAATCAAGGAAGCCAGCCCGAGAACTCTAATCAAGTTCGAAGTTCGGCTCAACCCTGAATTGGCCGGCCGGCTCACAGAGCTTTCAGACCTTACTGGAATGAGGCAAGCTGGAATTCTGGGAGCAATATGCCGCAATGCCCTGGAAGACCCTGAAGGAGTATTGATGCTAGTGAAGCCCAAGGAAGCCATGAAACTCGGGCGCGGTAGGCCCGATTGGGCTCCTTTAATTGAAAGGCGCATCGAGCGAATGTTTGGACAGCTTCAACAAATAACTGAGCGGAATTCAGACGGTATTGAGAGAGGGAGGATTGCTGAGAAGGCTCGGAGCCTCGCCAAACTTGCCGAGCGAATCGAGAATGAGCGGTCCGGCCGGCGATAGAGGGGCCTGGTGTAGCCATCCGATCTTCAGGCGAATCTCGAAAGGATGGCTACACTGAACCTTTTATGCGTACTTGATGCTATGCTCAATCAATCCGTTGCCCAGCCGAGGGACTTCCTCGAGATCACTGATGAAGCTGCAGTGGTCAGTGCGGTCTCTGACTTGCTCGAAGCGGTCGTCGCGGCCATACGCTCCGATCCGCTTTCCGTCAGGAGCGCGGCTCTCAAATACAGGGCTTCTAAGTCGGTCATCCACCGGCTGAGAAAGCATGGCGGTGAACGAGTCTCTGTTCTTACACTTATGTGTATAGCCGGGCCGGCGGGTATTCAGTATGACTTTCGTCTTATGGTCCAAGCAATGCAAATGGGGATCGTCCCTAATCAAGGCAAGAACCACTCCACAGAGCGGTCATAGAGTTCAGCAAATCGCTTCAATTCGATTACATCCACCCGGCGCTCCCCCTGTTCACATTTAGCGACGTAGGATTGGTGCCGTTCGAGCCTCTGGGCGACCTGCACCTGTGTGAGGCCTGATTCTTCACGAGCCTGTTTGAGTTTTTGCAGGAAGACCCTGTATTCGGGGTCGTGCAGGGGGTTGATCTTCACCCAATGATGCTACAACCTGTTACGAGATATCCCATAACGGGATTGGATTGACTGCTCTTTGCAGATGGGTACTGTAGTGCTATGGTCGCGCTACGTCGAATTCAGAGACTCGTCGGTTTAGTCTTGGTGGTGGCATTGATGCCGAGGTGCTTGATTGAGGTTGTTCGGACGGACCCTGTCGAAATCGGTCGGGAAATAGTGTCTAATGCCATCGTTGAGCCGATGCAGTTGGCAGCAGATGTTAGGGTGGCCATCAAGGGCGAAATGGTTTCCATCCAGTGGGTATTGAAACCGCACCAAGGCCCTCTCATGGAGCGCAAAGAACTGGTTACCTATCAAATCGATGGTGATTACCGCCCTACGGACCTGAATGGTTGGCCGATCTCTTGGCCCGACTATTGGCTTCGGTACATCTTATTCGGGGGGATAGGTACAATGGGTATGCTTTGGATCGGAGCCATAGGGGATTGGTCCAGTCTACCCTTTCGTTTGCCTGAAAGCCAGAAAGAAGTAAGAGAAGTTACTATGCGGACCAGACTGCCGATTGAAAGCGGAAACCAGGTCCCGCCTGTTAATCAAATCATAATAAGCCATCCGCGACTAGAAGGTCGCCCTGTCTTGGACATTAGCGATCTAGAGAGTAAGAATTCGATTAGAATTCCCATCGACAAGTTGTTGAACGGTGTAGCCTACGAACTCGACCGCTATCGAGTGCACTTCTATGGGTCAGGCAAAGAGCTCAATGTTACCTCTGGAGATATCATCAGTCTCCTGTCCCCCGAGGCCTCTGATCCACGGATAGAGGAGCACTTAAGAGCCTTCCAGTTGCTTCTGTTACGGGATCTTCGTACCAATCTGGATGAAATCTTGGATGAGCCCTGGCCAAATTCCCCCGAGCATGGCGCGGCTGTGCGTCTAATGGCAGTTACAGTCTATGATCTCTACGCAAGATACCTGCGACCGACATCAGGCGCTGAGCGAATCTTTGCCAATGAGTTTGAGGAATGGGCAAACACAGTGCAAGTGAGAAACATTCACCAGCTGACGCGAAGACTGCAGGAGAGTCTTGACGCAGCAATTGACCGTATTCAGAAAGACCGGGGAATGGATTCCAGCGACCTTCCATGAAAGCAATTACCGATTACGAGAGATTGAAGAGTGTAGTTCGGGCAAGGCTACGCTCAATGAGCGAAACCGGGGAAAAGTCCTATGCACTTCAAGCGAAAGAGCTTGGGATATCTAAAACACACCTATACTCTATCGCAATAGACGCGAAACGTTCCGTGGATGCGGAGACTTTGTTTAAGATCGCCCGCAATCTGGATATTGCCTATAGGATTACTTTCTCCTATCCTTAGAGGAAAAATCCCATATTGGGATTGACTCCTTCTCTGTCGTTCCATAAAATGGAACAGATGCCAACCCGGAAAACCAAGAAACCCATCGTTCGATTATTAGAATGCCCCCTCTCGAAACGAGACGTGAACCGCTCACAATCGCAATTCATGCAGGAGATGTTTAACAATCTACCCGCCGAATTCGATTCCGTGCCCGTTGAATCCTGCGCTGAATTCGTGGATGCCATCGAGAATGCGCGCAAAGAACCTGAACTCGATGGATTGCACATTGTCTGCCATGGAGACTTTACCGAAGACGGGGAATATCTGCTGAAGATCGGGAAGGAAGAAATGCCGATTCGTAGAAACCTGAATCTATTCAAGAACCTGGGGACGCGCTTTCTGTTTATGTCCGCTTGCGGAGGAGGAATGGATGTCATGCTCTCCCGGGATCTCCTACGTATTGCACGTATCGAATCCCTCTGGAGCTATGGGCGCGAGATTACTGATGCTCAGGCGTTTGCAATCGAAACCCTCTTCTATACATGCCTTTATCATCGCGCCCGCAAATGGACCATGGAGGAGATCCATCGCCGTCTGTGCTTTGGACTGGAATACCTGAAGATTGATAATGACAAGGATGCTATTGTAGAACCCATATTGACTCTGGATTGCCTGAATGACCTTCGATTCGACCTGACTGTACCGGAGAAGACTGCCTAGAATGCCCGATGCGTCGTTTAATTCCAGACGAAAAACGACCCTACCAATGTACTGAAACCATGCGACCCGAAACGAAAATAACCGACCTCAATGAATTCCGTCACCGCAAGAAACCGTCCAGGGAAACCGGGGGAGGAAGGACGGGAGGACCCGGACCAGGAATCATGCTGGGACGTGGAATCACGGATGCCGACATGCGGAAATTGGAAAACCACTTCCAGAACCCTCAGACCGAAAAAGAACACCGGGACCGCGCCCTGTATCTGATCCTTTCACGGACCGCGCTCCGTGCACGGGAAATCGTTTCCCTGCGATTGTCCGATGCCGTAACCTTGCCAGATGGGAAGACTGCCTTTCCTGTCCGCCGAAAGGGGGGACGGATCGTTCCCGCCATCCCCGGGGATACCGCCCTTGCTGCCCTCCGGGAATACCATGCCACGTTGGATTTCTCGCCCGAGGAATTCTTCCTGACCCTTCCAAACCGTGCCCGGAAGGGAATGCGCCGCCCTCTGGATGTCCGATCCCTCGAAAGGATCGTTGAACGCTGGGGGAAGGAACTGAATATCCACACCGGACGGGACCGCCGAAACACTCAAACCGGGGAGAGAACTTGTAAACTCCACCCACATGCTTTCCGCCATACCGCCCTCCAGAGACTATTCTCCCTTGTCGGAGCGGAGGCGGCCAGAAAGGTAGGCGGGCACACTTCCACGAGAACACTGGAACGATTCTATACCGCGACCTACTTCGATGCTTCCGACCACCTGGACTGGAGGACGTGAAAGAAACGGGTCGGCATAAACCCACCCCCACCCTCCTGTGGGCTGATCTGTATTCGCCTACCTATGGCCAGATATCTGTCAGGGACCCATAAATTACCGGCATACCTGAAGCAGCCCGGAAATCTGCTGGAATCATCGGGGGACAATAAAGAATCTGTATCAAGCTGAGGGATACTGGCTCCAGAGCGGCCCTCATTCAACTACAATTATGGCTATAAAGAAATCGGAACTATACTCCTCTCTCTGGGCAAGCTGTGATGAGCTACGGGGCGGGATGGACGCCAGTCAATACAAAGACTATGTCCTCGTGATCCTATTCATCAAATACATCAGCGACAAATATGCTGGCAAGAAGTATGCACCGCTGACAATCCCAGCGGGTGCCAGCTTTGCGGACATGGTTGCCCTGAAGGGGAAATCCGATATCGGAGATCGGATTAATAAGCAAATCATAGCTCCGCTTCAGAAGGCCAATAAGCTCTCAGACATGCCGGATTTCAACGATCCGAATCGCCTGGGTAGCGACAAAGAAATGGTGGAACGGCTTAGCAATCTTATTGCAGTATTCGAACGGCCAGCTCTTGACTTCTCTGGCAACCGCGCAGGCGACGATGATCTTCTGGGCGATGCCTATGAATACTTGATGCGGCACTTTGCAACGGAGAGCGGGAAGTCTAAGGGCCAATTTTACACTCCGTCGGAAGTCAGCCGAGTAATCGCGCAAGTGTTAGAAATCGGTAGTGCAAAGACCAGCAGTGATACCACCGTCTATGATCCCACATGCGGATCAGGCTCCTTACTTCTGAAGCTCGCCTACGAAGCCAATACGCCCATCACCCTATACGGCCAGGAGCGTGAAGCCACCACTGCCAACCTGGGTCGAATGAATATGATTCTGCACGATTATCCGACGGCAGTTATCGAACAGGGAAATACGATCTCAAACCCAAAGTTCCTCGATGAAGGAGAACTGAAGACCTTTGATTACGTGGTTGCCAATCCCCCCTTTAGCGACAAGCGATGGAGCAGCGGAATTGATCCGCTGAATGATCCGCACCAGCGATTTCAACCCTATGGGACACCGCCAGCGAAACAGGGAGACTACGCATTCCTACTACATATTGTTCGCTCGCTCAAGAGCAAAGGAAAGGGGGCATGTATCTTGCCGCATGGTGTGCTGTTTCGGGGCAATGTGGAAGCCGACATCCGGCGTAATTTGGTCCGGAAGGGGTACATCAAGGGCATTATCGGTTTGCCTGCTAACTTGTTCTATGGCACCGGCATTCCGGCCTGCATTGTTATCTTGGACAAAGAGGAAGCCGCCGCCCGACGCAGCATATTCATGATCGATGCCAGTGCAGGCTTCTTCAAAGACGGTAACAAGAACCGCCTCCGCTCCAAGGATATTCACCGGATGGTGTCGACCTGGGTGAGCGGTAAGGAAGTGCCGAAGTATTCGCGACGGGTTCCCTTTAAGGAGATTGAAGAGAACGACTACAATCTCAATCTTCCGCGCTACATCGACACGCAGGCGCCAGAGGACCGACAGGACATCGAAGCGCATCTGAAGGGCGGGATTCCGGTCGCGGACCTGGATGACCTCGGACGATACTGGGAGGTCTGTCCGGGCCTGCGCAAGACTCTATTTAAAGCCAACCGCTCCGGCTATGTGGATCTGGCTGTGGACCAGAGTGTCGTAAGGAGCGCCATTCTGGAGCACCCCGAGTTCGTAGCATTGGTGGAACAGATGAATGCCCACTTCGAGGAATGGCGCAAGGCTTCTACGACGCGCCTCAAGAAGCTTGCGTCGGGTTCCCATCCCAAGGAGATTATCACTACGCTCTCCGAAGACCTGCTCGGACATTATGCCGAGGTACCGCTCATCGACAAGTACGATGTCTATCAGCATCTGATGGATTACTGGTCGGAGACGATGCAGGACGACTGTTACATCATTGCGGCGGACGGGTGGAAGGCGGAAACGTATCGCATTGTCCAGACCGACAGGAAGGGCAAGGAGAAGGACAAGGGCTGGGCCTGCGACCTGATACCGAAGGAGCTTGTCGTGGCTCGGTTCTTCAAGAAGGAGTCGGACGCCCTCATCGCCATCGAAGCTGACCTTCAAGCGGCGGAAAGTACCGTCACCGAGCTGGAGGAGGAACACGGAGGCGACGAAGGTATTCTCGCCGATGTGAGCACAAGCGCCGATCTCAAGAGAGCGCATCAAGAGGCAGTCGTAACCTACTGGCAGGTCCGTGACCCGGACGGACACCGTGCGTACTCTCTCAATGAGCAAAGGCTTGAGCGTTTTCAGGAACAGTTGGCAAAGCTGGCGGAAGAGCCCGCATTCCAGGACCTCACAAATGACAAAGGCAAGGTCCCCATAGGTAGCGTGAAGAAGCAGCTCAAGACGGCCAAAGGAGGCGCAGCGGAGACACTCCAACGGTTCTTGGAAGCGTACGACGAGGAGAAATCATTGCGGACCGACCTGGTCAACTCGGTCTCGGAGCAGGAGTCCCTTGTCGAGGAGCGACTATCCGCCAGCGATGCGAATGGTGACTTGGAGGACATCAGGATTCTGGGCCGCTACCGGGACGCGCTGGAACGCACGGCCGTTCTCAAGAAAGCCAGGAAGGAGGCGGAGGCAGAGCTCGATGCGCTGGCCTACGCAAAGTACCCGAAACTCACGGAGGCCGAGGTGAAGAGTCTCGTGGTGGAAGACAAGTGGATGGGCTCTCTGGACCGGCTGATCCATCGCGAGATGGATCGCATTGGGCAGGGATTGACTCATCGAATCCGCGACTTGGCTGAACGGTATGAGTTACCTCTGCCGGATTTAATAAAAGACGCAAGTGAAATGGAGGCCCGTGTGAACGGGCACCTCGAATCTATGGGGTTCGCGTGGAAGTAGAAAGGGGCTACAAGCAGACCGAGATCGGAACGATGCCAGCGGACTGGCAAATCGCCGAGTTGCGCGATGTCGTGGACCCAGAGCACAAGATTCGGTATGGGATCATCCAGCCCGGAAAGTACGACTCGACGGGGCGCTATATGGTTCGTGGGCAAGACTACTCCTTCGGCTGGGTCGCCGAAAGTCAGCTCTTCCGGGTATCCGCTCCCATTGAAACGCGCTACAAGAATGCGCGACTTGCTCCCGGGGACGTCTTAATGACGATTGTGGGAGCCAACACCGGTCACGTGGCGGTAGTCCCCGACTGGCTGGGCGGGGCGAACATTACCCAAACTACAGCCCGGATTAGGACGAACCGGGCGCGAATGAACAATCGATTCTGTTTATACTTCTTCCAAAGCAGTGCTGGGAAACGAGTAGTGCAAAACTTCATCAAGGGAAATGCGCAGCCCGGACTGAACATTCGCGACGTGGAAATAATACACGTCCCCCTCCCACCCCTCCCAGAACAACAAGCCATCGCCGAGGCCCTTGGAGATGTCGATGCCCTCATCGAATCGCTGGAGAAGCTCATCACCAAGAAACGCCTCATCAAGCAGGGGGCCATGCAGGAACTGCTGACCGGAAAGCGGCGGTTGCCGGGGTTCGCCAAGTCGAAGAAGACCAAGCAAACAGAGATCGGAATGATTCCGGAGGATTGGGAGGTGAGGACGTTGGGCGCGGTTGCGCATATCAAAACCGGGGAGCGAAACAACCAGGACAAGGAGGAGAATGGACAATATCCGTTCTTCGTTCGCTCCGCCACCGTCGAGCGCATCAATTCCTACTCTTATGATTGCGAGGCTATCTTGGTTCCCGGCGAGGGTGGGATCGGCAGCATCTTCCACTACATCGTCGGAAAGTTTGACGTCCACCAACGTGTCTATGCAATTACGCAGTTTGCACCCGAGATGGACGCTCGCTTCATTTTCCATTACATGCACCTTCACTTCGGACGGCATGCAATGACGAACACTGTAAAGGCAACCGTAGACTCCTTGCGTCTACCCACCTTCACGAACTTTTCCATTGCGGTGCCCCAGCATGCTGAGCAGCGGGCCATCGCGGAAGTCCTGGGGGATATTGATTCGGAAATCGAATTATTAGAAACCAAGCTCTCCAAGACCCGTCAGCTCAAGCAGGGTATGATGCAAGAACTCCTCACTGGCAGGATTCGACTCGTCTGAGGTTGCCTATGGACACAATCGCCAAGCCAGAGAAAGAAACGCAGCGCCGCCTCATCCATGAGGTCCTCGGCCCGCAACCGAAAGGCTTGGGCTACGAGTATCTGGGCGACTGGACTGACCGCGACGGCAACAGTAATATCGAAACGATGCAACTCGCGGCTTGGCTCAAGGGTCAGGGTAATACCGACGCTCAGGTTGCAGCTATTGTTCATCGGCTCCGCACGGAAGCCGAGAATCCAACGCGCGGTCTCTACGGAAACAATAAAGCCGTCCACTCTCTTCTCCGCTACGGTGTTCACGTAAAGACCGAGGCCGAAAAGGCAACCGAGACAGTGAAGCTGATCGATTGGGATCATCCGGAAAACAACGACTTCCATGTAGCCGAGGAAGTCACTTTGCACGGGGGGCACGAGCGCAGGCCGGACATCGTACTCTACGTGAACGGCATCGCTCTCGTAGTGATCGAACTCAAGAACAGCCGCAAGAGCATCGGGGAAGGCATCCGGCAGCTCATCTCCAACCAGAGACCGGAGTTCAATGAATCCTTCTTCAGTACAGTGCAATTACTCATCGCCGGCAATGACTCGGAGGGACTAAAATACGGAACTATCGGGACTCCCGAGAAGTATTATCTGACCTGGCGTGAAGATGAAGAGGACGGTACCGGTTATCGGTTAGACAAATATATCCGTAAGCTATGCTCTAAAGAGCGTCTGCTAGAGCTGGTGCATGATTTCATACTCTTCGATGGAGGCACCAAGAAGGTGCCCCGCGTGCATCAGTACTTCGCCGTAAAGCATGCACAGGAACATGTGCGACAGCAGAAGGGTGGCATCATCTGGCATACTCAGGGAAGCGGAAAGAGTATCGTGATGGTCCTCCTGGCGCGCTGGATTCTGGAGAATAACTCAAACGCCCGTGTTGCAATTATTACCGACCGGGATGAACTGGACAAACAGATCGAGCGAGTATTTACGGAAGCCGGCGAGAATATCAAACGAACTGCAAGCGGAAGAGATTTGCTCTCAAAGTTGGGTCAGGCCACCCCGCGCTTGCTATGCTCCCTTATCCACAAGTTTGGGAGAAAGGACGTCGATGACATTAGCGAGTTCATTAGGGAATTGGAGGGCAAACCAAGCAATACTGTCGGGGAGGTGTTCGTCTTCGTGGACGAGGCGCATCGGACTCAAAGTGGCAAGCTGCACCGAATTATGAAGGCCATGATGCCGAACGCGGTCTTTGTAGGCTTCACGGGAACACCACTCCTAAAGCAAGACCGGCAGACAACCATAGAGGTCTTCGGAAGTTACATCCACACCTATAAGTTTAACGAGGCCGTAAGAGATGGAGTGATTCTGGATCTCGTTTACGAGGCTAGAGACATCGACCAGAAGCTCACATCACCCCAAAAGGTCGATGAATGGTTTGCAGCTAAGACAAAGGGCCTAAACTCGTGGCAGCAGGAAGAGCTCAAGCGGCACTGGGGAACGTTGCAGAAGGTTCTTAGTAGCAAGTCCCGTATGGATCGCCTTGTGTCGGATATCATATTCGATTTCTCCGTAAAGCCGCGGCTCTCAAGCGAACGTGGAAACGCAATCCTCGTGGCATCCAGTATCTATGAAGCCTGTCGCTATTTCGGGCTGTTTAACGAGACTATGCTCAAGGGTAAATGTGCTGTCGTTACATCCTATAATCCCCAATCAAGAGACCTGAGTGCCGAAGATACGGGCGCAAACACCGAGACCGATAAGCAATACATCTACGAAACCTACCAGAAACTACTGGAATCGGTTCAGGCGCAGCCCGGCAAATCAAAGACTGAGACTTACGAAGACCGGGCCAAGAAGCTATTTATACAAGAACCGTCCAACATGAAACTATTGATCGTGGTGGAGAAACTGCTAACGGGGTTTGATGCGCCGTCCTGCACTTATCTGTATATCGATAAATCAATGCAGGACCACGGTCTCTTCCAGGCGATCTGTCGGACCAACCGGCTCGACGGTGAGGACAAGCCATACGGCTACATCGTCGACTACAAGGATCTCTTTCGCAAAGTGGAAAACGCGTTGGCTGTGTACACTACCGAACTCGATCGCGGGCCGGGAGAAGAAGACCCTCAGATTCTACTGAAAGATCGGTTAACAAAGGGTCGGGAACAACTCGAAGCAGCGCGGGAAAAACTCGCCCGTCTGTGTGAAGATGTGGAGCAGCCGCGCGGCGACCTGGAATATCAACGGTATTTCTGCGGCAATCCAGAGAACAGAAATGATCTCGCGGAAAGGGACCTCCACAGGGAAGTGCTCTATGTCACCACGGCCATGCTTGCCCGGGCATATGCAAATATTGCTGATGATCTGCCACATGCCGGATATTCGGACGCTGAAATAGGGTCACTGCAAAGGGAATTACGGGACTACGTGGCCCTACGGGATATGATTCGCCTGGCGAGTGGTGAGACCCTTGACCTGAAGCCATACGAAGCGGACATGCGCCACCTGATCGATACCTATATTCAGGCGGAGAATCCTCGGCCCATCTCGGACTTTGAAGACACATCCCTATTGGAGTTGATTGTTGAGAGCGGGGTAGCCGATGCGATAGCAAAGAAGATGGCGGCTCGGAAGAATAACCAGAAGGCTGTTGCTGAAACGATTGAAAACAACATCCGACGTAAGATCATGAAGGAACACCTGAATGATCCTGCCTTCTATGAAAAGATGTCGGCACTCCTCGACGAAATCATCAAGTTCCGGAAAGAGAAAGCTGACCGCTATGCACAGTACTTAGAGCGGGTCGCGGAATTGGCTCGCCAACTGCTGTCCGGGCGAAGCAAAGAAACCCCGGTATTGCTCGACACTCCGGGGAAAAGAGTATTGTACCATAACCTCGACAACAATGAGGACCTCGCCATCGAGCTGGATCAAACTATCCTTCAAGTTCGTCCAGACGGTTGGCGAGGTGTTCAGTCACGGGAACAGGTCATCAAGGCTGCTCTTTACGGTGTCCTGCAGGACGAGAGCGCAGTTGAGCGGGTGTTTCAGATAGTTGTAAATCAGAAGGAGTATTAATGGGGCAGCATCTTGCAATCGGTGATATCCAGATCGATGTTACGCATAAGGACATAAGGAATGTCCATTTGACCGTTCATCCGCCTGCCGGTGCCGTTCGGGTATCTGTTCCAAAAGGCATGGATCTTGAACGAGTCCGTGTGTTCGCTATTTCCAAGCTGGACTGGATCAAAGAACAACAGGTCAAAGTCCGTTCCCAGGATCGGGAACCAATTCGAGAATACATCGATCGTGAGAGTCATTATCTATGGGGCAAACGGTACCTGCTGGAGTTGATAGAGACTTCAGGTCGTCCACGCATTGAGATCACCGGGAACCGTATGCTAATGAAGGGCCGACCCAACCTACCGCTAGATAGACGCAAAGCGGTGCTCGACGAATTCTACCGATCTGAAATTCGAACTGCGGCCCTCCCGATGATCGACAAATGGGCACCGAAACTGGGAGTCTCAGTAGAGCGGTTACAGGTCCGGCGGATGCGTACTCGTTGGGGTAGTTGCACCCCCGCGCGCCGGAGCATCCTGCTCAATACAGAATTGGCTCGAAAGCCGCTGGATTGCCTCGAATACATCGTCGTCCATGAAATGTCCCATCTCATAGAACGAACCCATAGCCATCGATTCCGGGAGATTCTCAATAAATGGATGCCTGGATGGGAGCATATCCGGGACCGTCTCAATCAACTCCCGATAGCGCATGCGGAATGGTAGCAGAGAGGGGTCCGGGAAGCCACCCCCACCCCGTTTATGCATTATGCTTCGATCTTCCCTATGACTCGGAATATCCACTGGAAATGTCCGGAATATAGGCTTCAGGAGCCCTGCAGTGCGCGTGGGACTCAATATAATCAGGTTAAATCAGATTGCACTGTGCCATCAGCCGAGCAGCAGCTAACGGGAAAAGCGGAGGGAGCTTGACAAAATCTGGTAGTCTTGGGACATAATCGCCATGCCGGTCATTGATCGTGAATACATCAACGAGCTTGCTGAGCACATCTCCGAATCCTTGGATCTCTCGATCCCGGTCAGTCTCGAGCAAGTTGTGACCAAGTTGGGCGGAGAGCTAAGCAGGCAGAAGTTACCAGAATCAGTTGATGCAATCATCTACAAGATGGGCGATGCATTCCAGATCGTGATTTCTGAGGATTCCAAGGCTGGAAATCGGGATCGGTTCTCGATCGCTCATGAGCTAGGCCACCTGTTTCTTCACATGGGCTACCTCATTGATCCGGAGAAATGGGCATCCACACCAGAGTACAAGGACTCCGTTTATTTGCGCTATGGGTACAGTGAGGAAGAATTCGAGGCCAATGAGTTTGCGGCTGCTCTGTTAATGCCTCGCTCAGCCTACGCAGCGGCCGTGGAAAAGTATACTGTGGCGGGCCGCTGCGATGTCGCGAAACTGGCCGACCATTTCCAGGTATCTAAGAAAGCGGCCCTAATTCGAGGCAGATGGTTGGGTATCTTTCGTTGGCAATAGACGATCCAAAGTCCAAAATCGCTCAGTTTGGTCGTCCGATTGAAGGGAAGACGGAAAAGCCTGTAGCATACGTATTTCTTTCCCTGGATTTGGTCGGGTCCACTGAATTCAAAGTTCGCAGACCGGGTGAATGGCCGGTGATCTTTCGCTATTTCTACGCTGTCGCAGAAAGGGAGGTGAAAAACGTGCTCCCTGAAATGCGCGTCTGGAAATATGTCGGTGACGAGATACTGTTCTACATGCAGATTCCGAGTCCTCAGCACTTGGCAAAATTCGTTACTGAAGCGGGAGTAGTTATTGAGACTATTACTCGCTTGCTCCACAATCACAGTCCGATCGTCATAGGTGCCCTAGCGATTAAGGGGGTTATATGGGCGGCGCGTGCCCAAAGACCGAAGCCTGGACCTGTTACAGCTCAGCCCCATTTGGAGGCACCCAATGTTATCATACCTACCGTGCACGGAGATCAAGAGGCAGAGGACTTCTTGGGTCCAGACATTGATATCGGATTCAGATTGGGACCCCACGTGGCCGCGAACGTACTAGCAGTCAGTGCTGAGCTTGCATTTATCTTGCTGGATCATGAGGATTCGATGGGGCTGTCGGGGCGATTGCGGATCGTAGGCTATAAACAATTGAAGGGAGTGTGGCGTGGGAGACCATACCCCATCATTTGGTACTGCGCTGATTGGGAAGCCATTCGGCAAATCCTCCCGTACGACGCCGTTCTACAAAGTGATCTAGCCAAAACTGCGGTGGAGTCGCCAGCCCAAGTTTCAGAAACCCTACCACTGATTATGCAGCAAATTGGCTTAGGGCAATTTCCAGGTGAATTCCGCTCGAGTATGAAAGCACCGGAGCCAGAGACCGAGCTACGGTACACTTCGATTTCAAGGGCTAAGCTAGCCGAGGTCCATTGCGTTGCAATCGTATTCGACACCTCGATGCGAGTGCTCGCTGCTAGGCGACCAATGGACAAGGAAAGGATGCCTGGAATCTGGGAATTCGGGTGCGCACAAATTCGATCAACTCATACGGTTGAGGACTGTCTCAAAGAAGCATACTTGGAGGACTTTGGGGCCAAGATTGAAGTCGTAAATCAACCCATTGCCTGCTATCATATCCTGGTAGAACAGACGGGGAAAGTAATTCCGGGATTCATCTTCCCAGCCTTCCTCAAGAATGAGTCTGAGGACATTAAAACCGCTCTTCACCCGAAGAAGCATTCCGAATTGAACTGGGTGCCAGTGGATGAGATCGAACGCCTGAGCGTGGACGAATGGGTTCCTGATGCGCGCGCCAACATTCAAGCAGCCTACCGGGCTATACAAGAACATCACGCCCAGATTAGTCCGCCATTGCAGCAATAACGACCCGCTTCTAATTGGTCGAAAAAGCTCTTGACTCATCCTCAAGTGTTCACTTAAGTGAACAGTATGGCAAAGACTCCAAGGGCATTTGTTCGAGTGCGCGGCCCTCTGCGCCGCTATAACCGGGCGGGCGGTCCCCACCAAGCGGAAAAGGAAAGTCTCCTGCAGCAGATTGAAGAAAAGCTAACGGCAGAGGGATTATCGATGCGCAAGCTAGCTGAGCTCTCCGGAGTCAGCGTGGGGCAATTGTCAGGAGTGTTAAAGCGCGATAAGCAAGGAACCATAGATCTCCTTATTACGCTGGCACAGGCACTGGACCTCGACTACGAGTTTAGTTCCCGGCAGGACTCCAACAAGAAGAGGGAGAAATAGACTATGAGTGTGAAACGTACTAATCAACCGATTACCTCCCTGTATGGGGGGGTCGGCAGCGCAATCCAGGCTGCAGCAGGAACACATACAACGAGGTACGAGGACGATTATGGCCGTGAAGAGTGGTTTCCCACCCCCCTGTATATGGGGGTGGACCACGATGACAGCAGCCCCTCCCAGGACCGCGCATCTATTTCAGTCCGGAGGAAATCTACCAGGTATGGCCGGACTATTCCCGAGGGCCTCGCTCGGGCATTTCCTGCTGTGCGTTCCACGGGACGACTAGCGGTGGCCAAAGGAAAACCCGAGGTGATCAGCCGAATATTACCGGCCAATACAGAGAGGGTGCCGTTCTCCCTTGATGCTTCAGACATAGGGCTATATCTCAATGGCATTATCAAACTAAGCGCAACAGTGGCACGATGGAGGTTCAATCATGCGTAAAGTACCTGCTGAATATTACGCAGCTCTGCAGTCGACGCTCGATGCCAAGAATAGGATTCTTGCGGAGGGAAAGACTCCCTGCATTTCCTTCGGCCGCATTTCCAGTACCCGACAAATGAAGGGTAACTCTCTCGATTTCCAGTTAGACGATGCCCATCGACACATGGAAAGCCACGGTATGGAGGCTGCCTTTGAGATCCAGACGGTTGAGAGCGCAAAGACAAGCGGTCGCCGTCCGGATTTCGAACTGATTCTGTGGCTTGCGGAAGAGGCCAAGATTCCTGACCTACTCTTCTACAATGGTTCCCGTGTTACACGTAATGCGATGGATGCTGCTCGGGTCACTGAAATGATCGAATCTGGTAAAATCCGCGTTCATACTTATCAAGACGGAAAGGTGTGTTCTGCGGAGAGCTCGGAGGATGACCTATTCGTTCTATCATTAGGATTCGGGATGCATTGGTTAGAGAACATGCGTCGGGCTCGCGGTGCCAGGCGAAACCACATCAAGAATCGCGATAGGGGGGTCGCTTCCCAGGCACCGCGTCGCGGAGGGTATGTTAAAGGACCAGATAAAAGGTATATTAAAGATCCGGACCCGATAGTCCAGAAGGCCGTAATGTTCATCCATGACTCGTGGGATTATGGCCGATGGCCCGGACTACAGGCAGCGATTGAGGAGTTAAATGAATCGCGGGTTCTAACTTATATTCCGTTCGTCGAGCCACGGCGACAACGGGACGGATCAATCAAGGAAGGTCGTCATAGCGCTTGGACTGTTCAAAGCCTCAGGCAATGGCTCCAGAATCCCTTCTGGTGTGGAAAGTTCTACTCCCGGACCGAAGACAAATTGTTCGAAGGTAGTCAGGAACCATATATCACCGTGGAGCGCTGGAAAAAGCGAGTGGAAAAAGCAGGCTGGCACTTCTCACACCGATCTCGGACAATTGAAACTCCTGGCAAGTACGATGGGTTAATCCGCTGCACCTGCGGGATGGGGTTGTACCGTGAACCACCAAAGAAGGGGAAGTACATCTATTATGCGCATTCTTGTAAGCACCATCCGAATAGTACGAAGAAGGGATATCAGAGAAGGAACGTATCTGTCGAACGCCTGGATACAATGGTTTACGAGCAATTGCGGAGCCACCATTTCGGGCCTCAGTTCACCGAGAACTTGCGGACTCTCATTAAAGCTGTGGAACGAGAATACCGCAAGCACTATGGACAAGAGAACGCTTTACTAACCCGGCAGATCTCGGAGCTCACCGCTCAGAAGCACAACATCCTGCGCGTCCTTGGCCTCAACAAGATTGACGATATCGAGGCTCTTAATTCCGAGCTGAACCGGATCAACCGGGAAATCTCGAGCCTAGAGGCGGAAAGAAGCAAGAGACCAATGCGAGACAGAGGGCTCGTCTTCAAGGCCGTGGATATTGCCGAAACCTTGCAGGTTTTGCCCGGGGCTATCCTAAACGCTCCTGCAGAGGGTCAACGTGAAATTCTGATGGACTTGATCGACTCTATGGAATTGGACAAGGAGCAGAACTTGAGGCTCATCTATAAGCCTATGTTTGCTCCCCTCATGCGAGAGGGGGTTCTGGACCTTGTGAATGGAGTTCGAGAGTTTGAAGCAGTGCTCCCCCGGTAGGACTCGAACCTACGACCAATTGATTAACAGTCAACTGCTCTACCGACTGAGCTACAGGGGAGTGTCACAGGCAGAATCCGGCAAGCTGGCCTGGCTGTCAACTCTGTCCGGGTCTGGAGGGTGCCCTGGCTTTCAAATTTTTCGCACGGTAGTCCGTTCCACGCCAGGCCCGGTAGCCGCTACCCAATCCGGTGTCGGAGCCTGTTTGCTGAGCGGGATTCTCAGAATCCCTGATAGGGAACCTCCATGGCCAGCACTGTAGCCGCGGATTCTGCCTGCAGATTGTATCTATCCTTGCCCACCAGTCCCAGACCATCTCGATGACCCAGGGATTCATCCTCTACAATTGCGGCGCCGGAAATCATGAATAGATAGAGCCCGTTTGCCTTTTCATGCATTTCGTAGACCACCGTAGAGCCTTTGTCCAGCTCAGCCATGGAAAAGTACGCATTCTGGTTGATCCAAAGTGTTTCGGCGGATTGCTGAGGCGAAACCATCAATTGAAATCTATTCTTTCGATTTTCGCTGCGAAACGCCTTCTGGTCGTATCTGGGCTCAATGTCCAGTTTCTCTGGCAACACCCAGATCTGAAGAAACTTCACTGGATCTGCATCGGAATGATTGTATTCTGAATGAGCGATTCCTGTCCCTGCAGACATGATCTGCACATCCCCGGTGCGAATGACTCCATCGGTGCCTGTGGTATCTTTATGCTCCAGGGCTCCTTCCAGAGGAATACTCACAATCTCCATGTTATCATGGGGATGCGTGGGAAAGCCGGCCCCTGGAGCCACCTGATCATCGTTCAGAACTCTCAGAGCTCCAAAGTGTACCCGTTCCGGGTTGAAGTAATTTCCAAAACTAAATGTATGCCGACTCTGCAACCATCCGAAGTTGGCGCCTCCTCGACTGGAAGATCGATGCAAGGTTTTCTCAACTGTAGTCTGGGCTTCCATGATGGTCTCCTGGAGTGTAGAGCTATGATTCTCTGCACATTATTTTGCCGAAGCAATACATTAGTGTCCGGAATCGCACCGTGGTTACGCAGAAAATAGACCTTCTACGGCGACACCCAGGGCATCCGAAAGCTGATGCAGATTGAATGGCTTGCTCAGGAATTGATTCATCCCGGCTTCCAGGCATTCTTCTCTGGTTTCTATGAATGCATCTGCAGTAAGTGCGATGATGTGAGGCTGTCGGATATCCAGTTTTCGAATCTGTCTTGTGGTTTCCAGTCCGCCCATTCCAGGAATTCCCAGGTCCATAAATACCAGGTTGAGATTATCGCTACGGACCCGATCCAGAGCATCTGGCCCGGAATCTACGATTTCGCAATCCAGACCCAGATACTGCAGAAAGCGGCGAACCAGAACTTGATTCAGATCGGAATCCTCCACTACCAGAATTTTCAAGTTCGCTCCGGAAAAATCGGAAACCGGATTTCGCACAGGCTCGGTAACGCTACTAACCTCTGTTACTGGAATCTTAAAGCTGAACCGACTACCAGATCCTACTTCGCTACTTGCCTCAATTGAGCCGCCCATTTTCTCAACCAGAGATTTGCAGATAGACAGTCCCAGCCCCACTCCTTCATGGAGTTCTGACCTGGATTCCGGTGCCTGCACAAATAGATCAAAGATCTGATCCAGATGCTCTGCATGGATTCCTTCCCCGGTATCCATTACAGAAATCATCAAATCGTATTGAGATTCATCTACAGAGAGTGTTCTTGCCTGCACCCTGACTTCGCCCCGGGCGGTAAACTTGAGCGCATTGTTGATTAGATTAGAAATGATCTGGCGAAGTCGTATTGGATCGGCGCGAATGTATTGAGATGTATCCTCTTCAATTTCGAGTTCCAGAGTAATACCCTTCTCGTTGAATTGCTTTCTGTGCAATTCTACAGTATCTTCCAGATGCTTTCGCAAAGCAAAGTCCGAAGGACGGATGTCAATGGAGTTGGTTTCGAATCTGGATACGTCCAGAATATCGCTTATCAATCGCAGAAGGCTTTTGCCGGCATCCTGAATGTAGGCCAGATACTGGGACTGTTCTGCTTTGCTCACACCGCGATCCAGTAGCTCGGCCATACCCAGCATTCCATGAATAGGTGTGCGAAGCTCATGGCTCATGCTGGCCAGAAATATCGACTTGGCCCGCGAAGCCTCGGCCGCGGCCATCTGTGCATTCTTTTCTCTCGAAATATCTGTATGTGTGCCGGTAAATCGTACCGGTTTGCCGTCCTCATCCCATTCTACTATGCGGCCTCGATCCAGGATGTATACCCAGTGACCATCCCTGTGCTTCATTCTATGGATGTTTTCGTAGAAGTCCCGTCGACCATCCATATGTGCCTGGATGTCTTCGAAGCAGGCAGCCAGGTCATCTGGATGCACCCGGCTTTGCCAGCTATCCAGCTTCATCTCAATTTCGGTGATATCGTAACCAAGCATTTCCGCCCAACGCTGATCGAAATGCACTTCGTTTGTCTGGGGATTCCAGTCCCACATGCCCAGCCGGGTTCCTTCCAGGACCAGTTCCAGTCTTTCTTTACTACGAAAAAGGGAACCATCTTCCGTCAGATGGCTATCCAGGGAGGATACCATCGCTTCCCAGGTGTTGTTGTGTCCCGGTCGTATATAGGCCACTATCCAGGGACTCTTGTTGCTACGCCGCCTCCTGAGAGTCATTGCCCTGTAGTCACGAATATCGTTGGGCCACTGAGCAATCAGTTCATCCAGGTTTTGCCAGTCATCATCGGATAATAAATTTCGCATGGTAGCCCCATGCAGTTCAGTGCAAATCGGACCCTCGCATTGAACGATGGGCCAGTCGCCTTCGCATATCCATTCAATCCTGGATACAGCAGGGGCGAAGGATTTAATATCATTTCCGGCCGACGGTTCCATAGTTTCTCCATCGGCTCCCCCGGAGAGGCAGCTCCCGTGCTAATTTAGATTCCGAGGTCGCCAGATTAACAGCCCGGCTCCTGTATTTTTGATGGAGCTTCGGGGCAGTTGCACTCGATTGAAAGCTCCGGCCTTGCCAGAATGCAGGCAACCACAAAATATCCAACGGTGGGCCAGGTAAGGTTACTGCCGAATCTGGATTCTACCCGAAATTAAATTGTCCAGGGTATTTCTTACTCAAAGTCTAGAACCAGGGTGCTTTTATTTATCTGACTGAGTAGCCTGCAGGGCGGAACAGCTATAAGGTAGCGCCGAATTCTAAAGGGTCTGAAAATAGCGGTGAATTCTCAGTTCCAGATTCTTTCGAATATCCAGATAGAACAGATTGAAGTCCACCGGATGAAAGTTACTCTTCTGGAAACTGGATTCGTAGTATTCTGAATGCTTTAGTCTAACCCACAACAGGGAATCTTTGCAACGAGCTTCTACGTTGTTTCGATCGATAGTCTGAAAGTTCTTTCGAATGCTACCCATATGATTTTCGCTTCCGGCAGAATCCTCCCGCCTGTTCCAGGAGATGGGATTTACGCATACACTGTTTTGCAATCTGGAGTTTTTCTCTTCGACGTTCCAGGCCCTGGCGTTCCAGGTAACATAGCATCTTATTTCGTCTGGAGTTTCGCAGGGCTTGAGTTGCTGGAACTCAGCGGTATGAATGGCGGCTCCGGGAGCGTAGGCGATAATAAATCTGGCATCCATGCTTTTCGGATTAACATCCAGGAATTCTTGCATCAATCGAACTACCATAAACGCTCCCTGACTGTGCCCGGCCAGGATATACGGACGACCCTGATTCAAGTTTTTGCGGTAATATAGAAATGCAGCGCGAACATCTTCATAGGCCCTATCCAGAGCGTGTTGACTGTTTTCATTTTCCAGATAGGCGAATGTTGCCATGGTTGCCTGTCTGTATCTGGGCGCATAGATCTTTGCCGATCCATTAAATACAGAAGCCTGCTGCACTACATCCTGGTCATTGATTCTGGTGCTGTAACTCGAAGCATCGGCATTCCAGGATTTATCGCTGATATAGCTTGTGGGATGGACGAAGAATACATCCACCCTGGCCCGGGACTGTTGATCTTTAATCTCTGTATTGGGAGGGGTAACATCCGCTTCATCGCTGGTGTCGGGCAGGGCAGCCCAGAAGAGATTTGAAGAGTAGTCTGGAGTGTTCGTAGAGGGATCTTCGCTGAAATCGTGGGAAGGTCGAATCAACCATGCCACGAAAGTTAAACAACCGACAGCAAGAGGGATGCTCATGATAGAAACGATGATGGCAAGAGCCGGGCGAGTCATTCTTCGAACCACGGTCTTCATGTCACCAGAAGCAGATGTCTGATATTGGGAGCAATGAATTTTACCGGCCAGGAATTTATAAGATCTCTCGATTCCAGGTTGACTACGGTTGTCTGCCGGACAGCTCAACCAGAGCTCGCGCGTTAGCGAGAAACAGAGAGGACGCGGCTGGTCTATCTCTCTTCGTCTACTGGATGGGTCCTCTGCCGGAGTCCACATCCAGGCCCCTTCTTAGAAGCTGCACCATTACTCCAATTTGACTGCGAAGATCGGCCGAATCCCTGGGTTGCAGTGGGTTCTGTCCCGAGATATGTAGCATGGCGAATCCATGCATTGTGCTCCATACGTGAAATGCCATGATAATGGGCTTTCGTTTGCGAAATAGCCCCCTTCGCTGGCAGATGCGAATGGATTGAAGCAATCGTTGAAAAGCTGACTGGCCGGCCTCATGGAGTTCTTCAAATCGTTTTTGGTCCGGGATAATTCCACCAAACATCAGCTCATAATGCCTGGGCCTGGAAAGTGCCAGATCGATGTAAGCCTCCACACACCTTCTAAAGAAGATCCTGGTATCCACTATCGGCTCTTCCAGATTTTGATCCAGGGCATCCCTCAGGGCGCGGAATCCCTGGGCGGCAATGGAGGCCATCAAAGCCTCTTTGGAATCGTAATGCCTGTACACCGCAGCAGCGCTGACTCCCTGTCTGCGGGCTACCTTGTTCAAGGTCAGTCCCTGAATTCCCTCTGCCTGGATAATGGCTACGCCACTTTCCAGCAATGCCTGCTTTAAGTCACCATGGTGGTAGGAATCCTGTTTCTGGGCTGTATCAGGCATGGTTCCATAAACGGAAAAATCTTTCAGAAGTCAGTAAAAAATGTTATCGTCATTAACATTCCGGTTCGCTTTTCTGGTGCAGATGTTAATGGTATTAACATTGTAGGCAGCCGCAGGAATTTGTCTGCTGGTTGAGGCCGATTCGGTCCGTGGATCGGGCCCGGGCCAGGGAGCCGTATCCAATTAAGGACAGTTGGCTTAATTATAGGAGAGAAGACCATGGCACAAACCGTTCAGGAACCAGTAGTGGAAGAATCAGAAATTCTGGAGCAGTTAAAATCGGCTGTTTCCAATGCAGAGTCTCTGGGACTGGAAATTCCGCCGCCGGTATTCAATTTCATGGAGGGAAGGATTGAATCATATGATCCTGGAAAGAGCCTTAGAACCTCCTTTCCTGTTAAGGCTGAATACAGCAATCCAATGCAAAGAATGCAGGGCGGCATGATTGCAGCGGCCATAGACAACACCATGGGCCCGCTTTCCCTGCTGGTTTCAAAAAGTGCGGCGGTGACACTTTCTATGAATTTGGACTATGTTAGAGGGATTGCCGCCGGCAAAAGGCTGTATGTTACCGCTTCGGTGGTGAGTCGGAGTCGTACAAATTTGATTATGGAAGCGGTGGCCAGCGATGAGCGGGGCAAAATGGTGGCCAGATCCACGGCTCAGTTCCAGCTGTTTCGAATGCCGGGAATGAAATAAGGAGCGAACAGGATGAATCTTAACTTAATCTGGAATGGTATCGATCATCTGGTTTCTCGTATGGCCAGTCCCAGACTCTTCTTTTCAGAAGGACTGGGAGATCATGAATTCTTGAGGAGTCTTCCTGTATCCACAGAAGTAGCTGCTGCAAGAGTTAACATTGAAAGCGAAGAGAAGGGCCATGGAGTTATTCGCCGAATGGCCAGTTTTTCCAGTCCGGCCCCCTGGCTTCCGGAAGAAAGTTCTCTGGGATTTATGGAAATGGTTATTCCGGACAGCTCATCGCATAAACTATCCAGCGATACCCCTGTCTTTATTCATTTCGCAGCCACAGGCGATGAAACAACTTTACCCAGAAGGTTGCTCATTGCTGAGCCTCTGGCTCGCAAGGGCATTGCATCCATTATCCTGGAAAATCCCTACTACGGAAAGCGAAGGCCTGCCGAGCAAAAGGACTTTGTAATTTCAACCATCAGCGATCAGTTCAAAATGAATCAGGCCACGATTCTGGAAGGAGTGGCACTGCTGAAATGGCTGGATTCTCTGGGATACTCGAACCTGGGAGTTACAGGTGTGAGCATGGGCGGATCCATGGCAGCTTCGGTGGCGGCTGCCACTTCGCTTCCTGTATCCGTGGCCGCCTGCATCGCACCGGTGGGGCCGGGTCCTGCTTTTTGTTATGGAGCTCTTTCCAACAGAGTGGACTGGCAACGATTGATTCCAGAGCTAAACCAGTATTTTCCATCGAAAGATGCAGGCGAAAACTCTGGTAATGCTCCTTCCGAAGATTCTGCCAACGATTTCGTAGTCGATACCGCACAGAGTTCTTTTGGGACCGTGCTTCAGGAATC
The DNA here is from genome assembly GCA_002729885.1 of Spirochaetaceae bacterium. Classification (GTDB taxonomy): domain Bacteria; phylum Spirochaetota; class Leptospiria; order Leptospirales; family Leptonemataceae; genus UBA3465. The sequence goes on along the minus strand of PBUB01000007.1, from coordinate 19,158 downwards.
CAGGGAGGATGTTGGCACTGTGCCCCGGAACTCGCCAGAGGATGCTGTGGACCATCCGCTACCCCTTGCAAAGCGAAAGCTTCATCGACTAATGTCTGTGGCCGATCTAAGAAACTATTCTGTGCCTGTGGATCCGTCCCGGGCCATTCTGGTAGGAGCGCATGAGGACGGTTACGTGCCGTATCGTTCCGTTGTGGCTCTGCATGAGCACTGGAAAGGATCGCTGCTTCGCACGGTTCCTGGAGGGCATGTATCCTCTGTACTCCTGAAAGGAAACGTATTTCGAGAGAGTATAGAGGATCTGGCCTTTCAGAAAACCGGGATTTAGGAATTCTCGGCGGATCGAGAAACGGCCCAGGCCCAGAGCAGTAGCAGTGGATGCACAACTACTAAGCGAACCCATCCCTGCCACTGAGGAATGCATAGAGATCCTTCAATGCATGAGCCTACCTGAATGAAGTAAACGTGGACTGGAATAAATGCGATGAGCATGGCGATGATGGTATAGCAGGCCCACCGGACAGTGGCATCGAAGAATACCATGGCCCCCAGAGCTATCTCTGCAATTCCTGCCAGAATATTCAATACATCCGGGGCGGGAAAATAAGGGGGCATGATTCCTATATAAAAGTCCGGGCTAATGAAATGATTGATTCCAGCTGCGATATAGAACAATCCCAGGATATAGCGACCTGCCTGTTTTACTTTTCTGTTAAGGGCCATCCGGCTTTCCTCGCTTGATTTAAGATATAGAGAAAGGGAATCCACCAGATCAAATCATTGGTTAGCAATGTGAAACCAAATGCTGGATCGATGGATCCCTGAAGAACATTCCATGCATAACCCAGGGGGCCCAGGGTTTTTCCCAGTAGACCGGCTGCTACAATGGGCCAGTGACGCACCGGATCATAGGAGGCCAGCCAGTAGGCCACGCCATAGACCCCGATAACCATACCCATACCCTGCCAGATCACAATATGATTGATGGGCTCCATACCCAGAACAGAAAAGAAGGTTCCTGGAGATAGAACTACGAATCCGCCCCATATCAAATTATAGATGGCTGCCAGTCGCAAGGTTAGTTGCATGCAGGTTAATCATAGGCATGGGCCGGGAAATTTCCAGTATTAAATGCACTTCATTGGTCGCTCAAGAATCAATATAAGAATTCAATTCCAGAATCAGGACTTACGAACTGATTCTGCTTACAAAGGTGAATCCCGGCAGGCTACCAACAGTAATTGGCGGTAGCCAGGAGCCATAGACCCGGCAATGCGCTAAAAGCCACGGCCCATCTATTGAATATTTAACTGAAAGCCGTAGGAGATAGGCAGAGCGTAGACCAAAAGTCCAATGAGAACACCATAAGCGATATGACCTGCAATATGAGCTACCGCTACGGAGACCCCTACCTTGCGATACTCCTCCAGGGGATGATTCTCCGCCACCAGAGCGATCATCGCAAAGCTGAATACAAATCCATGAAACAGTCCCAGCAATGCACCCAGAGCCAGAGGCGCTGCAAAGCTGGTTTGAGGAAAAGCACTGATGATAATTGCATAAGGAAAAGCGAACATGATTCCAGAGATTAAATGGGATATGAAGCCAGCCAGCATGGCATTCTTCTTTCCTTTGGTCATAAGGGATCCCAGCGCTCGCACCATATCCGCGTTGGCCAGACCCAGGGCATGTATGGAATACATTATCGTAGACATTCCCAGAGTGGCCACCAGTCCGGCCAGCACTGTGTTCAACACTGTAAGCATCCTACCTCCTCTGTGGATGCTTTAAACTAGGGCGGATGCAAGTTAGAATCAATAAAATTTTTAAAAGAAACCTGGCGGCTCCTGTGCGGAGCCACCAGGATATGTTTAGTCGAAATAGTCCATTAAACGGACAGTCCGCTGCCCCATTGCATATAAGGCAAGCTCCGGGCCACATTTTCGATTTCTGGCTCTGCATCGCGCAATCGATTCAATTGATTCCATCCTCCGGATATGAATCGATTCACCATTCCCTGTGGCATGGACAATTCGAAGGATCTGCCGGCAATGCTCAAATTTCCGCCGGCTACATCGATTTCGACCATCTGTTGTGGATTCATCTCGGCCTGACTTTGAAGTTCTTGAATCACACTGGCGGATGCAGTGAAACAGGGCATGCCTGCCGAAACACTGTTTCCGCGAAAGATCTCTCCAAAGGATTCACCTATCACAGCTTGAATGCCGGATCGTAACAAAGCCTGCACTGCATGTTCTCGGGAACTGCCGCATCCAAAATTCCTTCCTGCGATCAAGATGGATGCGTTATTGAATCGTGCATCGTCCATGGGATGTGTTTTGCCCTGACGCTGAAAGGAGGCTCTTTCATCCACAAATGCGTACTGGCCCAGCTTATTGAAATCCAGTGCCTTCATATAGCGCGCTGGAATAATTCGATCCGTGTCGATGTCCTCGCCGTATACAGGGATCATGGTGCCGGAAATGGTCTTAATTGAATCGTCTTTCATTTGTTTCTCCTTTGAATCCTTCATATAGAAAAGACATGTCGGGGATCTGCCACCTCACCTGCAATGGCCGAGGCGGCCACCATAGCAGGGGACATCAAGAGAGTTCTGCCTGTGGGCGATCCCTGGCGACCCTTGAAGTTTCGGTTGGAAGAGGAAGCGCATACTTGATCTCCTTCCAATTGATCTCCGTTCATTGCCAGGCACATGGAGCATCCAGTGGTGCGAAACTCAAAGCCAGCGTGCTCGAATATACGATCCATTCCTTCGCTTTTCATTCTTTTGTAGATCGCATGGGAGCCGGGCACCACCAGAGCCTGAACATCCGGCGAGACCCGGAAATCTCCTCTGACCAGGAGATCTGCCACTTCTTTGAAATCGGAATACCTTCCATTCGTGCAGGAACCTATAAAGGCCACTTGAATCTTCTGGCCCTGTATTTTCTGTCCTGGCTGGAATTTCATGTATTCCATGGCTTCCTGCAAGCTTGCATCATTTGCCGGCGGCAAAACTCCCTGGATGGATACAGACTGAGCAGGAGTAATGCCGTAGGTTACCATTGGCTCCACATCGTTTGCATCGAATTTCACTACATCGTCAAAGCTGGCATCATCGTCGGAGGCCATGGATTTCCAGTAATCTACCGCCCGGTTCCAGTCGGACTCCGCGGGAGCGAAAGGCTTTCCCTTCAAGAAGTCAAAAGTCACCTGGTCTGGATTAATGTATCCGCATCGGGCCCCGGCCTCTACAGAGAGATTGCACAGGGTCATTCGCTCATCCATGCTCAATGCTTCGATGGCCGGACCTGCGAATTCGTAAGCATAACCCACTCCCGCTCGTGTTCCCAGGCGGTTGATGATGTACAGTGCCAGGTCTTTCGCATAGACGCCGGCACCCAGACTTCCGTTTACGTGGATTTTGCGCACCTTGAGTTTGCCGGTCACCATGGTCTGGGTGGCCAGCACATCCCTTACCTGGGACGATCCAATTCCAAAGGCCACCGCTCCAAAAGCACCGTGGGTGCTGGTATGCGAATCTCCGCAGCATACAGTCATTCCCGGCTGAGTTATTCCGTACTCTGGTCCGATTACATGGACGATTCCATGCTCCTGATTCTGGGGCGAAAAGTATCGAATTTTGAAATCGCCAGTATTCTTCTCCAGGCTTTGCACCATCTGACGGTTTTCATCGGATGCAAAGTCTGGCCCGGAAGTGGGTATTACATGATCCGATGTGGCAAAGGTCCTTTCTGGATGAAGTACCGAGTATCCGGCTTCGCGAAGCATGGAGAAAGCCTGTGGGGACGTTACTTCATGTACAAGATGCAGTCCCATAAAGAGCTGATATTGCCCCGGCTCGATCTCTCGCACCAGATGGGCATCAAAGACTTTGTCGTATAAATTCTTTCCCATTGATATCTCCTTTTTCAGCTTCATTTGTGTTGCTGATGTGGTTATTATAGCCCGGGCAAGCTATTTTCCAAAATAATAAGTGGGTATTATTAGTATAACAAAAAGTTATAAGCAGGGTGCGCCAGTAGTGCCGGGGCACAATCAATCCCGCTCGTCCACAGGAAGACAGGAACAGTTTAAGCGAGCGATGTCTGAATTCAGGTCGAGATCCAAATCGAGGTCCAGATCCAGATTAATGTTAATGTTCAGAGACCGTATTGTTTCAGAGGTTGGAGGCGCAGTCCAGCAGGACTTCCACCAGGGGCAAGAGACCGGGACGTCCTTTTCTCCAGGAAATGTGAAATTTCCTGGGAGCTATCAATTCCCTTACGGGAAGCACATGCAGGGAAGAGCCCACACTTCTTCTGGATACGAATCCAATGCCAAGTTCGGCTTCTACAGATCGTATTACGGCATCCACGCTTCGCAGTTCCATGGAAACCTTAAATGAAAACCGTATGCCCTGTTTTTGCAGATGGTCTTCGATGGTATTTCGAATGGCAGAATGAGGATGATAGAATACAAAATCTTCTCGAAGAAGATCCTTAATCGCAATCTTTTTTCTGGACGCAAGTTTATGTTCTCTGGCCACCACCGGCACAATCTCATCTTCCAGAAAGGTTCTGTACTCCAGTTCGCCATGATACTCCTTTTCTGTGAGGATTCCCAGGTCCGCATCTCCCCAGAGCACAGCATCCCGGCTTGTACGTAAGTCCCCTTCGATGATCTGAAGAGTTAAATCTGGATGACTGATTCTAAGATTTCGAATGAGCGATGGCAGGACATAGGCAGCCATGGTTCCGCCGGTGGATATTCGAAAGTCTCCCTGAATGCTTCGATCGGGGTTGCCGGATTCTAGATTGGAAACGGATTCCAGGGTTTCTTTCCATAGATCCTGCAAAGGAATCGCTTTTTCCAGAAGCCTTCTTCCAGCTTCTGTGAGAAAGAGCTCCCTGGTGTTTCGCTCAAACACTGTATGACCCAGTTCCTTTTCCAGCACGGCGATCTGACGAGAAAGAGCAGGCTGGGTGAGTCCCAGAGCAGAAGCTGCCTTGCTAAACGATCCCTGACGATGGATCTCCAGGAAATAGCGAATCTGTCGGAATTCCACGGCTCCAGTTTGCGCAGGGGACGATGGAAGTCATTTAGATATTTGATACCCGGCGAGGCCCCGAGCTCTGGCGCCGGACCTCGGATTCGACGGCGGACTTCTCTGGAGCGCCCGTTGCGCATTCTGGAAGAATCAGGGCTGCATTTGCTTTTTCCTTTCGCGGTACTGATCTGCGGCCGAGCCCTGAGCGCCTTTCGCATGGATCTGTGGAATCATAAGCAATACTGAAAAGAGCAGATAATAAGTCCCGGCGGATAAAGCTGCCTGCAAGCTATCAGTGGCAAGATCTTGAAGAAAGGGCTCCTGCCATATTAGTAGATACAACGGCAGTCCGATGGTAATGGGCAGGCAAAGGCCTGAAATCACTTTCCAGAGAGTTCTAGAATCGGTAAGCAATATGGTGGCGCTTGCTCCACCGTAGACAAAGACAGAAAGAAAACCGCTGCCAAAGAGGAAATCAAAGGTAATTTTACTTCCATCCTCTGGAGAATCGCCAAACCCCATGGCAGTGCCCAGGGAAAAGAAAATCAAAGTTAAATAAACCATGGCCTGAAACAGGGCAGTATAACCGAATGCCTGGCCCAGAATCTCGCCAATGTTCTGAAGGGTCTTATTCTCCCTCCCCTGTAGCCAGAGAATTCCAAAAATCCACAAACCGATCCAGAGCCCTACCAGCACCACCATCAGCATTGCGAATTGCTGCATTATTGCAAATGCATGGTTCATCAACAGGACTCCGTAGTAACCGGTGGCACCGATAGCCGGAGCTGCGATGAAAAATCGAAGGTAAGGTCCAGACATGGGGATAGATTATATTAAGTCTGACTGATTCGTCCACCGAAAAGTCGAAGGCGGAATTACTGTTGGAATAATTACGCCTCCATTATGGGAAAGTCAGGACTACATTTTACTAACTTTCATTCGCTTTCGCGTACCACTCGGTCCATCCACTCTCTGGCCTGCATTTCATTGGCCAGAACCCGGACGGTAGGAGTGCGCATGGCAGCGGCAAAAACCACTCGAATATCATCCGTATGCGGATGTGGATGAAGTGGATCCACAAAGAAGATAATTACATCGCACTGATCAAAAAGAACCTCCACTGCGATTTCAATATCTCCACCCAGGGGACCTGAATTCAAAGGAACAATGCGATCTTTAAGCATGGAGGTGGCATCCATGATTTTCTTACCGGTGGTGCCTGTGGTAAGTATCCGCTTGAATCGCGCCAGTTCGAATTCAAAATCCACGCAGAACTCAATCATCCTGGGTTTCATCTCATCGTGAGCAATCAAGGCTACGGTTTTATCACCAAAGCTCTGCCGGCTATAGGATACGGAGTTTCGCGGAAATTCGATTTTGTGGGCTCCGCTGGAAGACGGAATGGCCTTTTGCAAACTTCCGTCCGCCAGCTTGAATTCCGGGGGGATGGGCTGCAATCTTCGATTTCGATCACGGCTGGCTTCACGGGTAAACCATTCCTCTACTGAACCGAAGTTCAACAGTCGCTTGGCTCTCCATACATCCGAGAGTCGAATAAGAGCCAGCAATTCAGGATTCATCCAATGGGTTGTGGTGGGCGTAAGAAAGGTCCAGAGGAGGGAGCATCTTTTTTTAACCATTAGATTGGAAAGCAGTATCACACCGCCATCCCGGTTTCGCGGCAGGATGGTTGTGTTTTCGATCATAAATTCGCGCACCGGTGATTCCAGGCCGGTGAGCTGTCCCGCTTCCTGAAAATCGCCTACATCTTTTCCCAGTACGCAGCGATTGAATGTGCCTCTGGTCATCAAGAAGTGAAATTCAGAAAGCAGCTCCCGGTCCCTTTCATATAGAAGTCGTAGAATGGTTGAAAATTCCACATTCTTGCGAACCGAGTCATGGCTGGCGATGGCACCGATGAGAGTCTTCTGCATAGCCTGAATTAGCTACCGGGCCTTAGAAAGTAAATGTAATTCCGATGGGGCCGGGCAGGACGAGCCGCGGCAGGAAAGGATACGGAAGGCAGCCAGATTATTTGACCGCTGAAAACGGCCGGTTATCGATTAGCTTCCCGTCACTACTTTGCGGGCTTCCAGAAATTGTCGAGTGCTGAGTAGCAGGAACCTGGATATCAATCGCATCTGACGGTCTTCTTCTTCATGGTAAATGCCATCGGCATGGGCCATGCGAAAAAGTGAAATAAGCCACTCCAGGCGGGATTCTTCAGGCAGATCTTCCACCAGCAATCGCCCCAGATGAGCCAGCTCAAAATGAGTTGGAGGAATCTGAAGCAACCTTCTGGCCAGATCTTCGCATTCGGATTCCGACTTTCCCAGTTGCTTTGCAGTGAGCTCAACAAAGGCCTGGAGCTCTTTTCCGGCCACTTCCTCATCGGAATGGATTAGAATAAGCATCAGCCCCAGGCGAGCGCCAATGATCTGATGGTTGAAGCCCTGGTAGGGTATTTCCTGCTTTAAGATCGCAGCCACCGGATTCAAAGAATACATACTTGCATTCTCATCCAGGCTGGAGGGTTTCTGATTGCGAAGCGCTTTTCCCAGAGATTTAACGGTGTTGTCCAGCATGCTGGTTTCTACATCCTGCAATCTGGCTTTTAGCTGCGAAAAGATTTCCCTTTCCCGGTCTGCCATAATATGGTCCGCTTCCACCATGTCCTGAATCGCCTGGAGAAACTCTTCTTTCTCTACCCTGGAACGAATTTCCTTCTGCAGTTCTCCAATCATGTTATCAAGCTCTTCCTCGGAAAGCTTTGCATGGGCGAAGAACTGAATCTCTCTCCATTCCGTTTCGTTCAGTGCATTACTGAATGCATAGTCTTGAAGTAATTCGTACTCTTCTGGATCGATTTTGCCATCCGCCCTGGCTATGGCCATCAGGAGCTTGAGAAATAGAACCTGGCTTTTTCGTCCTTCCTGATCCTGAACATAATCAGGTTCACGGAAATGGCGGGCCACAGGGTTCTTGTTGGCCGGGTTGAGAAAGGACTTAAGCTTCTGGTTCAGGGTTTCAAACATTCTAATTCAGAACCGCATCATTTCTTTTCTGCTGTCAACATTAGAAAGAAAGACGTGAAAAAAAGGCCTCCCGATACGGGCAGGTCTGGTCCAGAAAATTGTCACAGTCGCCGGTTAATCTAATTCTAGAAGCCTGACTGAATTGGGAGGCTTCAGGAGGAAACCATGCGATTATCTGAATTCTTAAGAAGCCCTTACTCATCCACCGAGCTTTGTAGTATTCTGCCGGCCAGCATTATCCAGATGGATCCGGACCTGGAATGGGAGGATCCCGGGCGCTCACCGGAGCTCACATCCGAGGCTCTGTATCCGGAGGAGGTAGAGGTTACCTTTCAAAAATCTGCCAGTGGCTGTAGATTTAGCTTTGATCTGGAGGAGGAACCTTCCCATTACGCACAATCGCAGCCGGAAACCATTCCACCGGTGCCGCTTTCTTCTCGATCGAACAACGCTTCTTCGTCCACTTCAGAACGTGCAGGTTTGGGTATGTCTGCATCGGATAACGGCGCTGGCTCCAGTCTTAAATCTGCAAACATGAACCCAGCCAGTAGCCAGGACAACCTGGAAGCATTGCGCGGTGGGAGAAATTCTGATAAGGATGGGTCGGACTTCCATTTCGCCGGTCCAAATCACATGGAACAAATCTTAACCGAGGATCAGGATCTTCCTGTCCATGCGCTGCCCATGAATTCGGAGATCCGTCTCTACGAGAACGGTAGCTTCAGAGGATTGATTTGCTATGAAATGAAATATGAAAGGGCCACGCTAATTACCCTGGAGCCCACCGAATGGCATTCGAAAGAGGATCGCGATTTTGTCCATAGAGCGTCCGCTACGTTAAAGAGCCCCGGAATTAACTGGTACGTGGGTTACGGATGGGGCGCCCTGGCACAGATTCGTAGCGATGAAGAAGATTGCTCCGTGCTGGTATTCAAGGAATCCTCCAATCGTTATACCATGGAATTCTATTATCCTGGAGGCCTGGAGGAACTGGGAGAATCCCTCCAGAATTCGGGGGACGTCTAGAAAAGCGGGGACGTCTAGAAATCTACAAAGCGACGGTAGAGTCATTGCGAAGAGAAGGTCTGATCCTCAGGAAAAAACGGTACCCGGTGTCTATCCGGATCAGGCTTATCGCAATTGAATTTGACTCTGTATACCATCCTATATCGCAGGCAATTCGCTTGACCTGCTTCTGTTACAGGTTTCTGGAAGCTATGAGAAATATTCAACGAACACAAGCTGGGAAGCAGGCCCCGGCATCGAGGGCATTTTTTGCATCGAGCCTGGCACTGACGGTCATGATGCTGGTGCTTTCTTTCAGCTCGGTTTCAGCCGAGGATTTCTGGAAGCGTTCCTATCTGTGTCCAGGTAATGCCACGCATACAGAGCAAAAATCGGTCTGGCCCGGATCCAATCTACTCCAACAGGTGACTCATCTCTGTAACAATCAAAAGACTCACGTATTTGAGTATGATCGTAACGGTAAGCTTCAACGAATCAGGACGTTCAACGGCGGTGCAGAGACCGGGTGGCAGTATTATCTCAATACTCTGTCTGGCAATCTGATGCGGAAGGTGATGATAACCGGGGGCCGCATGAATGGACCGGAAGAGACCTACTATGCTACCGGTGAGCTCCTTTCCAGGGGCCAGTACAACTATGGTGTCAAAGTCGGAACCTGGATCTACTATCATCGGGACGGAAGAAAGAAAAAGACCCTTCAGTACGATGGCAGAGGCTTTCTGTTGAAAACCACGGATCATTAAACGGGCAATCGGAACTTACCGGGAGCGCTAAATTAGTGTTACTGAGTGTTAGCACCGTAGCACCGGGGCTTCTGAGTCCGGGATACCGGCGTTCAGGTCTGCTCTGCCAGGCCCCCGTTGAAAAAAATTGTCTCAAAAAGATGTGGTCACTGAGCCAGAACACGGGATCTGGGCTCAGGGAAGATGTTTTGCGGCTCCGGTGGCCAGAATCCAGACACCCGGCCGGGTCGGGACTGGCCAGACAGAAAAAAATCCGGGATCTGCAGCATTTTCCTTGTACTTTGTGGCTCTGGATGATCTCACTGGTCTGAGCGGCCGGTCCATTCTGGATGAATGCTGCAAAGACTGCGACGCTCCGGAGGCAAAATGAAGCTGGATCGATTTCTTAGAAGTGAAGAAGGCTCCACAGGACTGGCTCTGTGCATTCCTGAGGATTTAAGAAAGCAAAACCCTGAAGTAGTGCCGGGTCCTGAAGATCGATCCGAGCTGGAGTTTGATCTGGAATTCTACTGCGATGAAGAGCTGGTGGGAATGGCGGACTACGATCGCGAAAATGAAATCGTGCGGATAATGACCCTGGAGCCCACCGAATGGCATACCCTGGCCGATCGGGATTTCATGGGCATGCTGGAATCTACCTTCGCAGAACCTGTAGTCACCTGGTACTCCGGATTCGAAGATGGCTGCATTGGAAGCATCTATTGCATTGCCGAGGGCTATTCCCTGGTGGCCTTTCGCCGAGGAGGCGGTGGCTATGAAGCGGAGTTTCTGGCGGATCCGCATAAGGATGAGCTTAGAGATGCTGTAGATGAAGCCCTGAAAAATGAAGCTGGAATGGAATTTCTGGAAGATGGCGCTTCCTCTGAATGGAGCCCCAACTCGGACCAGGAACAGTCCGGCCCCGAGGGGAATTCCCGGGACGCTGCCTGATCCACCTTCCAGAACCGGTCTATGTCACAGTGAAGGATTAAGATCCTGTCATTGGCGCTTCTCAAAAAATCTTGAATGTTGAAGGACTCGGTTCCATCGGCCTGAGCGATGGAGATCAGGGTAGAAATCAGGTTCCTGAACTCCTGGGCCCGAGACGGGCTGGCCAAAAAGCACATCCACAGGGATAATAATGCGCATTCTGCATACATCTGACTGGCATCTGGGTAAGACTCTGCATGAGCATTCTCTGATCGAAGATCAGAAGCATTTTCTGGACCAGCTACTGAATCTACTGAGATCGGATCCTCATGACGTGCTGATTGTTGCTGGCGATATCTACGATCGCAGTATTCCACCTCGAGAGGCTGTGCAGCTCTTGAGCGATTTTCTATCCCGGTTTCGCAGGCAGTGCGATATACCGGTACTGATAATTCCAGGAAATCATGATAGCGCTTCCAGGCTGGATTATCTGGCTTCTATTGTTCGAGATCAGAACATTCATTTTATGGCCAATCTGGAGGAAGTGGGAACACCGGTAACCCTGGGCGATGTTGACTTTTACGGAATTCCATTTCTCAGCCCTTATGACCTGGATCTATCCGATCTTGACGAAAAGTATCAGACTCGCACCCATGAAAATGCGTTACGGGCAGCTCTTAAGAAAATTCAGCTCAATCCACATCGGCCAAATGTCTTGATCGCGCATCTCTTCGCCACCGGTGGGAGTACCTCCGATTCAGAAAGAGCCTTCGTAGGCGCCAGCGGAGAAGTAAATATATCGCTTCTAGATCAGTTCGATTACGTTGCCCTGGGTCATTTACATCGACCTCAGAAAGTTTCGCAGTTCGCATATTACAGTGGAAGTCCGCTGGCCTATTCCTTTTCGGAGGCGGGCGATGATAAATGCGTTTTGTCCATAGAGCTCCGAACTGGAGATTCCGGCCCTGAAGAAAGGGAAGATCCCGATCAGAAATCCGATTCTAAATCTCCCACCAGCTCTAAGTCCCCCGCCAGCTCCAGGTCAGGAAAAGAAAAGGGCCCATCCACCAACGCAAAAAAGCCCAGCGAAAAGCAACGGGATATGCAGCAGTTTCAAACACAATCCGATTTGGATGGTCAGCTTACCTTGCTTTCTGACGAGAGCCTGGATGCCCAACGGATTCAGCTAGATAAAGATTCCCGGATGAGTGCGAAAAAAAAGAGCCGGGCTTCCCGTATAAGCGCGAAAGTGCCTGAAGCGAAAGGACCCAGCGCAGGCAGAGAGAGTTCAGAGGTAGCTGATGGAACTGGCAATTCGCAAACTTTGTATGAGTCGGCGGGTAGTGGCGCTCTCGTCGAGATCCGAAAAATTCATGTGCAACCCCTTCGTCCGGTTACCTGTGTTTCCGGATTCTATCAGGAGATTCTAGAGTCCCAAGAATATGATCGATTCCAGGATCATTACCTGGAAGTGGAGCTAAAGGATCCGGTAATTGCTGGTAGTCCGATGAACGCTCTCGGTGCCCGATTTCCCTATCTCTTATCTATTCGCAGGAAGCTGCGAACAGATCTGGTTGGAGATGATTTCTTTCCCGCCCGGCAGGGGAAGTCTATAGAGGATGATTTTAAATCCTTTCAGGAATATTTATACGGATCCACCGCTGGTTCCGCTGATTCGAACTCAAAACAGCAAATCCGCGACTCTATGCAGACGGAAGAATTGATCCCGGTGCAAGAAAGTGCTACGAAAGAAATTAAGAGCGTTGCGAAGGATTCTGCCAGCAAACCGGGAGTGAAGGATTCTCCGGGTGAAGCGGATGACATTGCAACCCAGGACCAGGCATCTGGCAGCTATGCACTGGTCGGAATCGATCAGGATGAGCTTCAAAAAGAGAAACTGGCATTGTTCGAAAGGGAGCTCATCCAATTAGCCACTGTAGGTTCGGAGCCGGTTCCAGGAAAAAAGAAACCGGCGAAGCAGAGTAAAGATTCGTGAAACCCATTCGTCTGACACTGGAAAACTTTGGACCTTTCGCAGATTCCCAGACTGTGGACTTTACTCAGCTGGATGAGATTTTTTTGATCAGTGGGCCCACCGGTAGCGGTAAGACATCACTGTTCGATGGTATGGTCTATGCTCTGTACGGCGAGCTTCCCGGTACCAGGGATCCATTGAGAATCAAATCCAACTACACCTCGGAAGAAGGAACGTCAAAGGTTAGTCTGGAATTTCGCGCCAGAGGAAAACACTATCGCATAGAAAGAAGCCTGATTATTTCCAGAAACAGGAAGGGGGAATTGAATCCTCGAAAGGAACAGTGTTTGTTCCTATTAAAGGGCACGGCCAAAAAAGAAGAGCCGGTTCCTGAAACGAACAAGATAATGGAGCTGAATCGCTTCGTCGTAGAATTGCTCCATCTATCCAGAGAAGAGTTCTCCAAAATAATTCTACTACCCCAGGGGGAATTTCAACAATTTCTGGAAGAGGATAGCAGGGGGCGTCAGGCCATTATGCGAAAGCTGTTTCCTACGGAAGAGCACCTTCGCATAACTGAAGCTTTAAACGAAAAAAAGAGGCAAGAAAACCAGGAGCTGCGAACGGCCAGAGCTCAGCTCGAAGAGCTGGAGACTTACCAGGAGGAGAATCCTGATCTTGATTTAGAATCCAGAGAAGTGGAATTGAAAAACAATCTCGAAGACCTGGACTCACAGAGGAAGTTGCTTCGAAAGGAACTTGAATCCAGCGTACGTCTTCAAGAACAGGAATCCTATTTGTTCCAGAGGTTTGAAGAGGAAAAGCAGTACACCCGGGAATCGGAAGCTCTTTCGGAGCAACAATCCCGGATGGATGAATTGCAGAGCTCGCTGAATCTGGCCGAAAAGGCCAGCGGAATAAGCCCTTACATTATGGAGCTGGAGCGTCTGGACCTTGAGTTAGTGGAACTGGAAAGCTCAGCGAAGATTCTGGAAGATGAGAAGGATGCCCTCCATGCAGAGGAGAAGGAACTGGAAAAGGAACTGCAGAAGCGAAAGGAGCTGGCAGATTCCAGGAAGGCTCTTCAAACAGAAATAGGCGAACTGCAACCTCTGGTTGAAAAGGAAGGGCGAAAGGCCACCATCGAAAAAGAAAGAGTAGAGCTCAGTCAGAAGGATGAGACAATTGCGCAGACAGAAGAAAAGCTTAAAGAAGATTTGAAGCAACTATCCCGTGCACTTACATCCTGCGATGAGGAGCTTGAACAACAGGAAGGAGAGCTGGAGGACACGGACTCTCTGTATGAATCTCTAGGAATTCATAAAACAGCACTGGATCTCTGGAACACTATTCTTCAGGATTCCGGGACGCTGGTTCAGAAATTCGAGGAATACGAATCCATTCGAAAGACAGTGCAGGTTAATGAGCACAGTCTGCAAAAGCTTCAGGCGCTCAAGGATTCCAGTCTGGCATCCGCCCTGGCTGCCGATCTGTCCGATGGAAGTCCCTGCCCGGTGTGCGGTTCCACCGAGCATCCTGCCCCGGCGCATCTAGAAACAGATACATTTACGCGTCAGGAAGAACTGGAGGCTGCAAAGCTTAATCTGGAAAATGCAAAATCGGCGCAGTCGGGGGCAGAGGCGATGATTCTGGAAACCGGCAGAAAGATTCTGAAATCTATTGGCGAAGTCCGATCAGTAAACAATGCATCGGATAATGAGCCCCTGTTAATATCCATCGAAAACGCCCTGAAGGTGTCGGACCCTCAAGAATGGAGTATTGATGCGAAATCGCTGCAGAAAGCGAAGAAGGTAGAAGCCACCGTTGCAGCGGAAAAGAAAGCAATTGGCGATATCGAAGATCGTATTGAAAAAATGAAGGCTTCCAGGACCCGGATACAGGAGCTGAAGCTCAAGAAGAAAGACCTTCAGCAATCCGAGTTCGAAATCAGGGAAAGCCTGACTGATCTCACCGAGAAGCGACAGGCTCTTCGGAGCGATATTGCCTACCTGGATTCTTCTCTGGATTCCCTGAATAAGGATCTGGCCGAGAGAAGTAATATTACAGAGAGGATCGAAACATTACAATCCCAGAGCGCTGAACTGGAAGAAGCGATGTCGCTAATCGATAAGAAGGAAAGGGATTGGCAGGAGGCGAAAACAAACAACCAGGCAAATCTTCAGGCATTGGAGAAGCAGCGTAAACAATCTGCAGCCGAAAAAAAAGAAAGAGAAGCGCAAATCGAAAAACTCCGGAAAAAGACCGAGTTCAAGTCCCTGGAACAGATCAGGGAAGCTTCCATGCCGGAAGATGCCCTGACAAAGCTCAGGGAGGAGCTGGGCGAGTTCGCTCGTAAAAAGGAAAAGATAGCGGCTCTTCTGGACAAATTACGGATCGAACTCAAAGACAGATCAATACCGGATCTGGATGCTACCCGAACAAGAATTCAGAAACTCAATCAGGATCTGGAAGAGAATGAAAAGGAGCTGGAGAAAAAGAGGTCAGAACTGGAAGAACTGATTCGCAGAAAGGACCGGACAGAGAAACTCAAGGACCGCATTAAGAAGCTGGAACAGGATAATCTAGCGTTGTTCCAGCTGGCCGATGACCTGGCCGGATTCAACCACCGTAAGGTGAACTTCGAGAATTTTGTACTGAATTATTATCTTAGAGAAGTCACCGACCATGCAAATCAAAGACTGGCTCGATTGTCAGATGGTCGTTATGCGTTGATTGTAAACGCCGAAGTGGAGCACGGGAACAGGCAAACCGGACTGAATCTGGACATACTGGATGCCCACACAGGGATTCCGCGAAGCGTAAAATCGCTTTCCGGTGGAGAGAAATTCCTGGCCTCTCTTGCTCTGGCTCTGGGGCTTGCAGATGTAATCCAGGAACGGGCCGGCACAATTGAGATGGATTCCCTCTTTCTGGATGAAGGTTTTGGAACCCTGGACGAAGAAGCTTTGAACCGCGCCATGACAATACTGGAAGAGATTCGGGAGAATCGTATGGTTGGAATCATCTCCCATGTGTCCGAACTAAAGAGAACCATTCCCTGTCAGTTGCACGTTAGAAAAAGCAGCGCCGGCTCTTCGGTGCAACTTGTGCGAAACTAGAGCCGGGGGAGGTCTTCCATGGATTCGCAGGGTCCCGCGTAAATAACCCTGCGAAGTATTCCCGGTTTAAAGTGAGCCTGGATTCGCGGTTCGATGGATCCCTGCAATCTGTAAACCAGTTCGCATCTGATGGGCTTTTCCGAAAGGAAAGCAGACTGGCTGCGCTTTGCCCTGTAGGTACCGGGCTCCGGCTTGAGTGTAGTATCCCGAATCAAGGTCCGATCCACAACTCGCACTTCCTTACGAAAATCATATCTGTAAATTTCCTTGCCTGAAGCATTGAAAGCGTACAGTGTCAGAATGCGAAACAGATCTCCGGTAGGATAATGATGTCCAATATTTCGCATTTCGATGGTCCAATGGATCCTGTATCGCTTCTGGGCTTCCGTATATGCCCCGGGCTTCCTGTTTTCCCTGGAAACATAAATCTGCAAGTGGGACAGCGATGAACCCTTCCCATGCTGAGAGACCAGTGCATGGTCCGATTCAAAATGACAATCTATGCATGACTTTTGCATATTCCGGGGAAGACTTTCCCTGTGATTGCGAAATTCCTGCACCGTATTTTGCATTACAGCATCGTCTTCGTAAACGGTAAAGGGCTCCAATTCCTCTACGAAATTGAACTGATGGCATCCGGCGCAGAAAGTTTCTTTAGCAAGTCCGGGATCGTAAGTAACCGGATGGAAGAGATCATTTTCTCGACCTGAATAGTCGGTCGGGCCAACGATGGTACCGTCTCTGATGTGGCAGGCCGCACAGTTGATTCCTTCTGCGTAGAGCTCTTTCAGGTCTGGATTCGACGCAATCTTGCTGGCATCCATGGATTCTGGATCCCAGAGAGGAGCATGACAATTCAGGCACCAGGCTTTCTTGTCTCGTTTGAAAGCATGCTGGAAAATCGGATTTGTGAAAGATCGACCGTGAGCAGAGGACTGCCAGGAGGAATGGTTACCGGCATGGCATCCTTGGCAATCTCCAGATCGTGGCTCAAAGAAGGGATGCTCCAGAAGCTCCTGACGAATGGAATGGATTCCTTTGCTCAGCCCGGCGGCCCCCGGACCATCCAGGGCAAATTTGACTCGAAAGTGACAGCCCGCGCATCCGGGGGCCAGTCCCTGCAATCGGTGCGAAACAGCCTGAAAAGAGTCCACCTGTGGCTGCTTGACGGAAGCAAGGAGTCCCAGAAACAGCAGCAAGCCAGTAAGCGCTACCAGAAGCAGTGGAAGGCGCCAGACTTTCATCGTTCTGGTAATCTATCTGGAGGCCAGGTCATCTACATCCGTCCGACCCAGAGCCACAATCCAATCGGTGAACTCCCTTTGCACGGTAACTCCCAGGGCTTCCGAACAGACCTGTTCAAGGTGATAATATCCCTGTTGTAGATTTTCATGCACCAGGATAAACTCCACCGGAGCATCTCCTTGCTCAACATTTGTCAATGCGCGAGCGGGAAATTCTGCGATCAGGTAGCTCTGGCGAGTGTTATCCAGGCAGGCCACTTCAATGGTCTCATCCCAGCAGTCCCTTTCGCACAACTGGAATTGGCCATGAAGCTTGAGTTGAGAGAGCTCGCTTCCTTTATCATAGTGCTGGGCCCATCTAAGTTTGGATTCGCTATTGGGTAGATCCAGGGGCCCGGAGTAGGTGCTGTCATCGCGAACATCGATCATTTTGTTGGATTTTATTATCGAGAGGAATCTCCAGTAGGAAGGCTTGTCCATGTACACAACGTATTGAAATTTCCGGGATCTCCGATCGTAGTTACCTTCCCCGTATTTCAGAGTGGCCAGCAATAGCCGATTCTGAAAGGTAGCCGCTTTCATGATTTCTTCATCCTTGATTTTGCGAAACTTATCGAGCGTGGATTTTCTTGCGGCTACAAGATAGGTGGATTCCCTGTGCGGTTCGAGCTCGTACTGGAATTTGCTTCCCGTTTCCTGGTGAACTCCCTGTACTTGAAAGGCAAGTCCCAGCTTGTGAGGTTTCGCCTGAATTGAGGTAAGGTGGATGGCTGGATCTGTTCCAACTTGAATGGAGAGTCCCTTCGCATTGGAGAATTGGTGGTCTGTAACTGCCAGTTCTTTGGGCTTCTCGGATTTCTCCATCGAGTCATCATCTGGATTCGTATCTTCAGTGGAGGCAGCATTGTCATTTTCTTCCACGTTACCTGGCGCACGGTCATCTTCGCTGACGTTTGCTGTTTTTAGAACAACTCTGCTGCTGCCCTTGTAATTAGCTTCTTCCAGAAGATCCTTGATCACCCGCTCATTGTAGAGCGGAAGTTTCTGGCCATTCATGGCGGCGGCAAGACCGGCATTGTCCCGGGCCAGAAATGGAAAATCGTAGTAGTAGCTATCCAGGGACTCCATGAACCGTTCACCAATGAATTCCCGAAATACCTTTAGAAAGGATACCTGGGAATGCGACAGCTCCCCTGGTAAAGGTTGTCCCTTCTTTTCGGCGTCCGCGATGGCCTCGGTTCGCTCATCTACATTCAGGATCTTGTCGTAATCTTTAAATCGCTTGAGAAAAGGTTCGAAATTGGAATCATGCTCTTCCGGCTTCATTGCCAGGCCCAGGTAATACCAGCCTGCAATTCGACTTTCCTGTTCCGGGGCTGCTAGGGAATCAATGTAGAATTCCGCCGTAGCCTTGAGCAGATTCTCGTCGAAAATCTCAGGAACTTCATTTGTTGGATTCTTCATCCAGGCAAGGAGCGAATCAATCTGCTGCGAATTCGTGGAAGGAACAATCAGAAATGGGCGTTTCTTTCGCTCCTCCTTCGAATAAGGGGTAGCTATCCTACCATCTGGGGAAAGCTGCATCGCCAGACTGATGGGAGCGTAGGCGTTGGATCCATTACATTGAAGCTCCGCAGCACACTTTAATTGTAAGTACTGGTAATATTCTCCGCGGTATTCAATGTTCAGCACACCTTCAATCTGCAGTTCCTGTAATTTTTTCCCATCCCAGGATATCATCTGCTCTTTGAGCGGCTCGGCAACCAGGTCGATGGTTTGTCCCGGGTTCATGAGCCTGAGACTCATGGGCTCAGCCACCGGCTCAAAGGTCTCCCGTTTGCAAACCGCAAGGGAGGCCAACAGAATTATAAGTATTACATTTCGAACGCGCATGGCATAACGTTCAGAAAAGATCATGGATGTCAAAGGTTTTCGGGGGCGTGGCGGGTAGCAGGATCTGGGGCCCCGTCAACGGAATTTCGCTCGCCTGATACGGTTCGCCTTATGGACGATTTCGGTCGTTTAGTCGCCCCTGGGGTGGCCGCTGTATTCGGGGG
>PBUB01000006.1 GCA_002729885.1 Spirochaetaceae bacterium | reverse complement strand
CGCGGCTGCAAGCGCCGCTCAAACCAAATTGCGCGCCACAGAAGGCGCGCAACTTCGCTTAAAGACGTACGTTAGACGCCATGGCCCCATCCAAAGACAGCATGAAAAAGTATTGACTTTGCATGAAATCATGGATTAGCTCAAGGAAAGGACCGAAAGAATGCCCAATTTACAGGTCAAAGACATAGATGAGAAACTGTACTCTCTCCTGAGAGAGAAAGCCCAGTCCGAAAACCGCTCAATCAGCCAAGAAGTGGTTACTATTCTCGAAGAGTATCTAGCAAATCCTCGATCCTTTAAGCCAAACCCTGCTCAGGAGTTTCTGAAACTCACTGGGGCCTGGAAAGAGAATCGGTCTCCTGAAGAGATTATCGAAGATATCCGTAAGAGCAGAACCACAAACCCAAGGTTTGAATCCGGTAATGACATATTTGCTTGATACAGACATCGTCATCTACAGCATAAAGGGTTCTGAGACTGTAGCTTTAAATATTGAGAATCACCAGAAATCCCCTCTCGCGCTTTCGGTCATAACCTACGGAGAATTGCTGTTTGGCGCCCATAAATCAAAAAACAGAGACAGTAATCTGGCAACAGTCTACAGACTCAGGGAGATCTTTCCAGTCATTCCCGTGGACAATCCTGTGATTCAGACTTTTTCCGATATTAAAGCTCGCTCTCAGAAGACGGGACAAATTGTAGCAGACTTTGATCTATTGATCGCGGCCACTGCCCTCACCTTTAACATGACGCTGGTTACCAACAATACCCGCGACTTCAAAAAAGTGAAAGGGCTAAAGCTTGAAAATTGGGCTCAAAACTACAAGCCGTAAACTTCGCCTAACTGCACTTTAAGCGCTGCGGACCTCGCTAAAGCTCGGCTCCGAGGCTGCTCTTAGCCGAGAAGGAGCGGAAGCTTTCTCCGGAGTCTATGCAAGGCGAAATCTAACCATATTTCCGGGAAAAGCTCAAGCGCACGCCCAAATACAATGATCAGTTTAAAATCCGAAACTACCGTTCAGGGAGTGAATGGGGATCAAATCATTCACTTCATGCTGCATTGCAACGATCAAAGGTATCATAATTGGTGGCCCGAGGCCCATTTCCGTTTCCACACAATCAGCGCAAAGGAGGGCTATGTAGGAAGCCTGGTCTATTTTGATGAAATGGTGGGGAAACGAAGACTCAAATTCAAGGCAGTAATTGTCAGCTATCTGCCCGGACAATCCGTTAAATGGCAGATGAAGTTCGGTATACTATTGCCTGCCTCTGTTACTCTGGATTGCCAGGAGACGTCTGCTGGTCTTCAGATTACTCATATACTCAGAGCTGGATTTAATGGTGCAGGGCGCGTCCTGGATCCCTTTATCCGATTGTATCTTTCCAGGAAGTTTGAAGCTGCATTAAACGAGCACGCCCAATATGAATTTCAAAAGTTATCCGAGTTGCTACAGCAATCCTCCTAGTGTTTTCTATCATTACGAAGAATTTGGCCCACCTGCATTACCAGGCCTAACGAAGGGCATTCAGCTCGCAGCAGGCCTCCTGCAGAAGGACAGTCCTCTTGCGAAAAAGGCCTCCATTGCAAATTAAATCAAAGTAAAGCTACAGGCAAGGCCAAGCTTGGGGGAATTAATGAAAACGTCTCCTCTACATATCCAGACGTTACTTCTGTGTCCCATCGATGAGCGCGCCAAATTCACGACTGCCGCAATGATATGAGACCAGATCTTAACACCAGAATTACTCCTGAGGGTTTTCGTTCCTATTACTGGCTCAAGGCAGAGCTTATTGCTTTTTGCCGCGAAAAGGGAATTCCTGTGACAGGCAAAAAGTCGGATCTTGCAGACAGAATCCATATTTTTCTGAGCACAGGCAAAGTTACCAATGATATCAAACGTAAGAGTAGTCGAACCCACGAATCAGATAATATACCGCTGAGCCTGAACTCAAGGATTCCGGACAATTATATAAGCGATGAAAGGAATCGCCAATTCTTCAAATCGCATATTGGAAAACACTTTAAATTCAACGTTCCTTTCATGAATTGGATGAAAGAAAATCCTGGACGCTCCTATCGAGAAGCCATTGATCAGTGGAACAAGATCTATTTATTGAAAAAGAAAGGCCTAAAATGGGAGATCTCCCCACAATTTGAGTACAATCAGTACACCAGAGATTTTTTCAAGGCAAACCCGTCGGCCAGCAAAGATGATGCGATCAAATGCTGGAAATACAAGAAATCCTTGCCCGGACCCAATAAATATGAGAGAAAGGATTTGATCGCCCTGAGAGATTGAAGGATGCGTCTACGATAATCCATTGCTGCTCCGGATCCGGGGCTTACTGGCAAATAAAACGATTATCCATTCAGCCCAAATCCTGGATCACAATCCGAAATTCTTTTAGGCGGGCTACGCTTCGCTCACCATCACTCTTTAACACTATCAGACCTTTAAGGAGAAAGAACAATGAATCGAAAAGGCATAATCATATCAGCAATCATCAGTTTGTTTTTGTTCCATTGCGCATCCGGATCAGGGTCCATTCGAAAAGGTCAGAGGTATTCTCCGAACTCAGGACTTTTTTCTGTACCGGCCCCTGTGGGTTATGGCGGACGATACGATGAAACGGCTCATTCTGTTGCTTTCTACGATGACATGCTGGAATTCTATAGAATCGACTATGGTCGCCTGGATCCAGGAAAAGCAGCCATTCTTGATGAGAAGCCCATCGAACAGCAACTCATGGCTTTTGGTGCAATTGAATTTCTGGAACCACTCAAAGAGAATGTTCCGGGAACTCGGCTAATACATAGAGAGTTCATCGACAATGGCCCGGAAAAGCTCTTTCTCATGGTAATACTTATTCCAGAAGGCTCAACCTATGCGATCAATGGCTCCAGGCAGGATGTAGAGAGGGGACTACTCTTTTTTCGACGACAGGATCATATGTTCATCCTGCACACTCAATATGCTCCGAATATTTTTAGCATGGGTCAGGAAAAGTCAGTCAGCACAGATGAGAAGGTTGCCCAGGTTCGAAACAAACTTCTCTCTTTTCGCGCCTCTCTTAACATAAACTTATAATGGAAAGAATACGCATTCCGGAGTTTGATCCAGTGCTATTCCTGGAATGTGCCGATCAGTTCCAGTCGGATGAGTTGATTCTGAATTTTACTCAAGATAGGCTCGGGCGACTGGAAGCAAAAGATTCAGAGACAGGCGAAATCGTCCAGGAGCAATACGCTGAAAAAGATATGAATCTACTCTGGAAAAAGATGCGAAGCACCCTGAGTTTGTTCCGTAGATTCATCGCCCCCGAAGAGTCATCCTCCTTCCCCGCCCTGGAAAAGGCAGCAGTCATCCATGCCCATCTGGATACCACCTTTTTCCCTCTCATTGAGCGATGGAGAAAACATCTCGCCAGTTCGCAGGTTAAACTGCAGGACGGAGGGGAATTTGAATCATCCTCTGTGGACTCGAACAGAATCTTCCTGCAAATATTTCTCTATGGTCTGGGCCTGCACCCGGAATCCAGTGGATCAGAAGATCCATCTTTTCCGGAGTTTTCGGATAAGAACTTCTCCCGAATTTTAAGCATTCTGCGATTTGCTTCCGGCATCATCTCCGAAACGGCCGTGCAGGTTAAGCGATGCCGCCAGGAGTTTTGAAATGAATCAATGGTTCTGCAAAGCCGCTTTAAAATTGACGCCCCAAATTGTAGCGTGCAAGAAAGAATTTCGCAGAAATACCCCGGCCCTGTCATGGGTTTAATTGGAAAGAAAACAACATGAAAAGTAAGGTAATAGTATCGGCATTTACAATTTCCCTGGATGGCTTTGGTGCGGGACCGAACCAGAGTCTGGAGGCACCGCTGGGCCTTCGAGGCAATGAGCTGCATGCCTGGATGCTACCCACAGTTATGTTTCAGCGGATGCTCGGAAACAACGGTGGAACTGAAGGAGTCGACAATGACTTTGCAGAACAATCAATGAAAGACATCGGCGCCTGGATCATGGGACGAAACATGTTTGGACCCAAGCGTGGGCCCTGGCCGGAAGAAGAATGGAATGGCTGGTGGGGAGACAATCCTCCCTATCATGGTCCTGTATTTGTGCTGACTCATCATGCCCGACCAACTCTGGAAATGGAAGGTGGAACTGTTTTCCATTTTGAAACTAAAGGTATTGAAATTGCACTCCAGAAAGCCCGAGAGGTGGCGAATGGAAAGAGTATTCGCATTCTCGGTGGCGCAGATACTATTCGACAGTATCTGCAGGCCGGTCACATCGATGAAATCCATTTTGTCATTTCTCCGATTTTCTTAGGTTCTGGAGAGCCCTTGTTTACGGGCCTCGATATTCCCGGCCTTGGATTCAATGAGATCAAGAGAATCGAAGGCGAGAAAGGGACCCATATAATTCTTGGCAAGAGCGATCCATAGAAATGAGCGATAGCAAATCCTGCTGGAATTAGAACTGAATGGAATCCCAAAAATCAGATTTTGGACCAGAACCCACGGCTGTTAGAGTTGCTCTATGGAGAGCGCTCCATATACAGATTGATGAGAAGCCCCATGTCTTCGAAGACCCATTAGGTCCGCAACTGGCCCAGGAAGAGAACTGGCAAAGCCGCCCGGATATGGATGCGGACTTTTCAAAGCCGATGAGAGCTTCTATCGTGGGGCGCGCACGCTTCATTGAAGATCTTCTGGAAGAAGCGGTAGGCAATTCGCATCGAACGGATGGTGTGTCGCATCTCCAATATGTAATTCTGGGAGCCGGCCTTGATTCTTTCGCGCAACGCCGGCAAGATCTGGCCAACAGAATCCAGGTTTTTGAAATCGATCAACCGGGGCCCCAGACCTGGAAGCAAAGACGCTTGCAGGAACTTGGATATTCGATCCCCTCCTGGCAGCATTTTGTTCCAGTGGATTTCTCCCGGGATGAATCATGGTGGGATCGCCTCATTTCGGCCGGTTTCGATCCAGACATTCCTGCCTTCGTAGCGTCGACCGGCCTCTCACTCTATTTGACCAGAGATGAAAATCGCAAAATGTTCCGCCAGCTCGCCGGTATGGTGCCAGGATCCGTCTTTGCCACAACGTTCATGCTTTCCCTGGATCAGCTAGATCCCCGGGAAAGATCTATTATGGAATTTGTGATGGAAAAGGCTGAGAACTCGGGGACTCCCTTTCGTAGTCTTTTTGCTCCGTCCGAAATTCAAGAAGCGGCGATTGAGGCAGGCTTCAAGAGCGCAGATTACATCTCAGCAGAAATCATCTACGAGCGATATTTCTCTAACCGTCAGGATGGACTCCGGGCCGGAAACGCAGAAGCCTTCCTGGTTGCAAAAACCTGATGAGGCTCTTCGCCCTTAAAGCAATAGTCTCAATTGCGGCCTGCCGTAGCGAATCAAGGATCGATTTCAGAAATATATTGTGTAATATTCGCCAGTAATCCGGGCCGGGTGATGGAAAAGAGGATTTATCATATACAAATCACATACGAAGCATGGGAGCTTAGATATGAAGAAATACTTATCCACTTACTGCATCTTACTTCTGCTTCTGGCAGGACCTGGTCAAACCGAAACCGAAGAAGAAGTGTCCTATCCTTTGACTACATTCAAGAACTTCCGGCAGAATGTGCCTTTGCCCGAGCTGGGTGAGTCCGATATCAAGATGGACATGAGGCTACTGCGATTCAGCGCCGTAGTTCGCTATCGGAATTCCTCCAGGCCCTTAACTGAGAGTAAGCAGCAAACTATGAATCTGCTGGAGGCAACGAATGTATTCCATGGAAAGACATCGTTCTTTGATCATGAAATATTAATACAGGATGAACTTGGCCGAGAACTCTGGATACCGGCGAATGAAGGTCTGATAAACCGAATAGATGAAACCATTGAATCCGACCAGGAATTCACCGCTGGGTTTACATATCTGGGCTGTTGCTATGGCGCGAAAGATCGGATTCTCTTTATGAATCGGATCGATTTCGAGGTTCAGAAAATACCCAGGCATACCTGTTATACAGATGAATTGCTGGGGTTCAAGATTCGCTCCCGATTTGAGGATTCCCTGGACCTTGCCAGGGATCAATTTGGCGAACCGGTAAAGACTCTAAAGAATGAAAAAGCCCAGAGAGTATTTATTTTCCTGTTAGATGCAAAGACAGAAACCGCCATCTATTTAAGGGACGGAGGTCCTGAATTCTCGGAGTATCTCTCTTCGATTCAGATTTCCACCTATCAGGGATCTACCATGGAAGTAATGCCAGGACTTTCCTTCGGAAGCGGGGAAAAGGAAATTGAGAGCGCCATCGGCCGAGATCTCAGGATACACAGAAATAAGAATGCTGACCTGCTCTATTATCAGCTATCACCCTGCACCTTCGAAATGAGAGAAGGCAAACTCTTCTCCATCTATGTCGCCGAGGATCCGTACTATTGAGACCATTCGAGATAGCTTTTCCAGGCAAGCGCCGGGCAGTAAGAATAGGAGAGGAAGCTCAATTAGAAAGGCCACATTGAAAACAGGTCGCCGGACTGGCGAAGTATCTCTCGATGACTCATCAACCTATAAGACAGACAATAGTTTTTAGATGGAGCTCATCTTTCTGGTATCCAGTTTTTGATGCTTGAGCTCTTTTAATTTCGCTTCTACGTCAAAGAACATTTCGTAAAAGAACATTACCCAGTTGCAGATGCCTGCCCGAATAGGCTGATTCAGAGTCAATGGTCGGTTCTTTTCCACCAGGTAATGACCGGCAAAGGCAAAACCATATCCAATCAGTATACCTGCAGGAAATAGATACCATCCGTACCCCGCCAATGAAAGCAATATTCCCAGAAGCGAAATCCAGGAACCCAGCCGATGCAAGAGCCTGGTCTTCGGATGTCGATGATGCCATAGATAGGTATGCCAGTATTCAATGGCCTCCGAATAAACCTGGCTCCCAATTAGCTTCGACTCTGCAAACATACCGGTTGTTCCTCCGATCCGGTTGGGCTGTTTCAAGCTCCCCGGCTATGGAGAATTTCTCTGAGTACAGAAAAGTTGTCAATTCAATCGATTACGGCGGGCACTTCCAGCCAGAATCCCGGGATCTACGCCACTTTATGGCACTGGCGTTATCGGGAAAACCGCTTCCGCGAATTAGTTCTGCAGGAGCCCTCCAGTTGGTGAGTGCGCTGATCAGCTTCGTGGATGACTATACCGGTCCGTTTCCAGAAAAATGCTTCCAGGGAGAATCTATTGTAAAGATGATCCGCTGGATCGAGAAACAGAAGTATCCTCTGTCAATACCGGAACTGTTTCGCTCGAAAGTACTGAACTCGGTAGAATCAGCGCTGGATCAGTTGTTGATTTTGCATGCTTCCCTGCGACTACTGGCTCGTGGCCGTGACTTTCGCACAACCGGCGGTTTTCGTATGACGATGAGCGAAAGATTGGAACTATCCAGTAGAATCGCCCCTTTCTCTTGCGACGCTTCAAAAGGGGGAGATCCTCCGGGGGATGCTTATCATTATCTGGCCAATTTCATAGTCGGCTATGCATTCGAACTCAGACATCCCTCCGGACGATGGCCCATACCACTCTTTAAAGCTGGTCCCTATCTCATGAAGTGGATTCGCCAGTCCCTTTTCGGAAATGTTCTGTTTTTTGGGAACCATGCATCCATAGATCATATGGGACTGGCCCATGGCCGATACGCATCCAGGCATCTGATCCATGCCGCAAACTTTTAACAGGAGCGAATATGTATTCATTTCAGGAACACTACAAACAAACTCTGGCACCGTACTATACAAGAGTCTACGGGGGAACCGAAAAGAACTATGCCCTGGCTCGATCCATTTTCGAAGGCTTTGGAATTACTGCAGCAGAAACCGGCGGCGCCAGAAGTGCGGCGGATCTGGGATCGGGAAGCGGATTCTTTTCTTTGCCTCTAGCCCATCTGGGGTATCAGGTTCTGGCCCTGGATCTGGATCCGTATCTTTGCGAAGAACATCGAAAGCTTTGCAAGGATTCTAACGTGCAGGTAATCTGCGATGATTTATTGAATCTCCCCGGATATTCCAGTGAGAAGATGGATATAATTCTCTGTATGACGGATACACTGGCCCACCTGGAGTCCGAAGAGCAAATTCTGGCCCTGCTTCGCATGGTCGCTGATAGTCTTAAGTCTGACGGAAGCTTCTTAATCTCATTTCGTGATCAGTCCAATTCTCTGGAGGACGACCATCGATTCATTCCTTTCTATTCTGACAGTGAACTGATCGCTACCACCTTTGTTGAGTTCAGCGAAAGCCACGTAAATGTCACAGACATTCTGTATATCCTGGAGCAGGAGAATTGGAGGATGCAAATCAGTTCCTACAAGAAGTTAAGACTGACCAGGAACCGCATGAAAGAGTTATTGGATGAAGCTAATCTGCATATCATTGGGCAAGAATCCATAAGAGGTATGGACTACCTTTTGACGGGCAGAAAGTCTTCACAGAGATCTTGAACTTTTTGAAGCTTTCTGGTATATCTGAAACCCGGAAATGGTAATGCGTTTTATTCGATTACTGGTCAGGCTTTCTGTCTGGCTCACAGCTCTATTTGCATGTCTTATTTTACTGGATTCGAATAATCAGTTCATTCTATTTCTCAGCAATGTTCGCTGGCTCATACTACTGCCCGGTTTAATCCTGGTGTCCTTCCTCTGGTCAACACGACCGGTATCTCGATGGACAATTCTTTTTGCACTGATACTGAGTGGCTTTCCCTGGCCGCTGGTCTTTCCACCCGACTATTGCATTGCGAAAGATAAAAGCCCGGAATCGACACTGAAAATTATGACCATGAACCTCGCTGGTAGCGCCGATGTGCCAGGACGAGACTTAAGAGCTCTCGCGGAAAAAGAAAAAGTCGAAATCCTGGCTTTACAGGAAGTGACTCCGGGTTTTTGGCGCACAGAGGGAAAACGGCTCAGGAAAACGCTTCCGTTCTACGTATATCAGGAATCCGAAGATGGCTACTGGACTCAAGCTCTATTGAGCCGACGGCCAGTAGTTTCATACCAGATTAGAGATCCAGGACCGGGATTTAGCCCGTTCGATGCCAGAATTGCACTGGACGTTACTGTTCAAAACAATCGGGGTCCCTATTCTGTCCTGGTGATGCATCTAACTGTCCCTTTCTATCGAGGGGATTGCCGCGGTGTAGCCTGTCTTCTGTGGCGATACGATCAGACTGACCGAGACCTGCAACTGCAAGAAGTTCAGCACTGGCTTGACCAGAAAGAAGGACCGGCTTTTGTTCTGGGCGATCTCAACCTATCAGATCAAAACCCGATTTACCCGAAGTTCTCTATGGGGATGGTTGATGCCGGAAGATGCAGCATCAACTGGCCCAAGACCTGGCCCGCCGATGGAATGTTTCCTTTTTCGATCGCTAGAATTGACTATGCTCTTGCGAAAGAGTCTGATTCAGAGAGGATTATGGCCCGGTCCCGAACAATCCAGATTCCTGGCACCGACCACAGGGCTTTGATCGCCGAATTCGTAATAACCGCAGCAAGCAGGCCGGGGCATAATACCCCGGCCCGATAGCTAGACCGACTTTTTGAGGTTTAGATATTTCTGTAGATTTTCGATGTGCTGCTTTCCGCCTTCTATGGCTCCATGCGCCTCATCCACTCTTCGCAGTTCTTCTTCGGTGCCAAAATCCTGATACATCTTCAGACGGGTTCCCTCGCCCTCTGACTCAAACGTAACCGTGGTAGAAAAATCTACATCTTCATTCTCTTCACCATCTCCAAGATGCCTGTAGACAATCCGCTTTGAATTGAGAATCTCCAGGAACTTGATCTTATTTTTGTAGTTCGTTCCATCCGGACCATGCATAATAAAATCCCACAATCCGCCGTCTTGAAAGTCCATGCTCACGGTTGTAAGCGTGAAGCCATCGGGCCCCCACCACTGGGATAGCTGATCCTCCTGGGACCAGGCTTCAAAAACCAGTTCTACCGGTGCATCGAAATAACGCTCATAAATGACCTGACTTCCCTGAATCGATGCTTTTACACTATTGCTTTCCATTTCTTTTCTCCTTCTTTTTCGCCTGCAGATGAGCATCCAGCCGGTCCATTCGATTCTTCCATAGCTCCCTGGTTTCCAGAAGCCACGATTCAATCTCATCCATACCGGACTCATCCAGCGTGTAGATACGCTTTTGAGCCTTCTTTTCCATACGGAGCACCCTGGACTCCTTCAACACCTTCAGATGCTGGGATATAGCGGGCGAGCTCATGTCGAAATTCTCGCTGATCTCGCTGGAGGCCATTTGCCCCCTGGTTGCTACAAGTCGAACGATGTCTCGTCGGGTTCCATCGGACAAAGCCGCAAATGCGTTCATGGAGACAATTTAAGCATTCCCTTAATTAAGTCAATACTTAATTAAGGGAATTATCTCAAGAGAAATTTGAATTGATGAATCTGGCGGATCGTGATGGCTGAAGTAATGAAGGGTAGAAACTCGGAAGTGGACTTATTCTTGAAGCGAGCAAGCCGGTGGCAGACAGAAATGCGCTCCCTGAGAGAGATTTTGCTGGAATCCGGGCTGCGCGAGGAGCTGAAATGGGGCAAACCCTGTTACTGTACTGAGGACAAAAATATCGCAATCATGCAGCCCTTTAAGCCCCATCTGTCCTTGATGTTCTTCGAAGGTGCCTTTCTGGAAGATAAGCGGAACCTGCTCAGAGAACAGGGAAAGAATTCCAGGTCTGCCAGGAGGCTTGAAATCACCGACGTCAGCTATACAGAGAAGAATAAGAAAGCGATTCAAGGGCTCATTAAGCAGGCACGGACGATAATTGTTCAGCCGGAAAGGCCATCGAAGAAGCCTGCTGATCCGATTCCCATGGAACTGGAACACCGATTTTCCGGGGATCCGGATTACCGTACAGCTTTTGAAGCCCTGACTCCCGGCCGGCAGAGAGGGTATTTGCTCCACTTTTCGGAAGCGAAACAAAGTAAGACTCGCCAGAATCGAATCGATAGATGTAGAGAGCAAATCCTGGAGGGAAAGGGCATTAACGAACGATAATTTCGAAACAGGAGAAAGCCGGCTCAGTCAAAAAGAGCAAAAAAATGCGAAACGATGCCGTCCTGGAAAACATGATGGAGTAGAATTTTTCAGGAGGGACCTATGTCCTACAGACAAAACCGTCCCAGGAGCCTCCATATTTCGCTGGCCCTTGGACTACTATTGATTGCTCTAAATTTAATGGAGGTCTCATTGCTCCAGGGCCCCGGCTCCCCGTCCAGTGCTGGAATGCTGGCTTCCGTTATTTCCTCGGGCATCCTCTTTCTTCTGATCATGGTAACTTACAATGGAGGAAACTGGGCCCGGATAATTCTTGTTGTTTTTTCCATTCTGGGATTTCTGTTCAGTCTGATACAAATCCCGAATCTTCTACAGGAGCAGGAGTTGCCATCCCTGGCACTGCACTCCGGGACACAGGCTACAGCTCAACTACTGTTAATCATTTTTCTGCTACGGCCCGCCTCCGGCCGCTGGATTCGCAACGAGAATCAGAAAGAAGAATCAGGGCATGCAAATAGCTGAGAGGTGAAAACTGGATAATAGATACAGTACCAGAAACCCCTCTCTTCAGAAGGAAGATCCCATTTCCCAGATTGCTGCAACCTGGGCGCTGGGGCTTCTGGTATGGCAGGCAGTTTCTTTATTTCTTGAAAAGTTATGGATTCCTGGCTGGTTACTTTCAGGCCTTTCGGCACTTCCCTGGTTCTTACTGTATCTATGGATTGTGGGCCTGGCCTATCGCTCCAGAAATCCTGCCATCTGGGTGGCGTTGATTGCATATATCTTTGCAGGGATTCTGGAAAGCATGCTTGTGATTCAAACCGATCGAGTTCTGTTTCGCTATGGTCCTATTCTGGGAATGGCAGATTTAGTAATGTCGATTGCACTTTGCAGTTTCATGCTCCGTGACCTGCCCCGCTGGCTACGCTTGCGGCTGCTCATTCTTGCAATAACATATGGCATATCCGGAATTTACAGTGGAACGTTGATCTGGATTATGGCAGACCTTTCCAGTGCCGATGTTTTTCAAATATATGGAAGTGTTGAATCCGGTACTTCCGATCTTTTATTCGCTGAGTACATGGAAATGGGCTACCTTACATTCCTGGTAGTTATGCTTGCAGCGTTTCCTTTTCTGGAATTGAATGCCCCTGGCTGGAAGTTAGCGAATAGTCCGGGCACTGTCTCAGCCGATTCGTAACACAGGCCAGATTCAACACCAGGAAACAATCCGCATGCAACCACGAAATATAATACTATTCGATTCTCTCGCAGGTCTTTCTGTAGGGATTGCCTCAATTTTAATCTATCCGTTTATCGCAGAGTTGCATAACTGGACGCCAGAGTTTGCTCTATATGTAGCTATGGTTAACCTGGGTTATGGATGCTATTCGGGAATTCTCACGCTAATCTATCGCAAGACAACTCGCGGATTACTTCCGCTGGTGGTGCTGCTCATTATTGCCAATAGCGCCTGGACCGGCCAGTGTCTGACCCAGATCTGGTATATATCCTCCACCTCCAATTGGACAGGAGTGGGTCATCTTCTTATGGAAGCTGTGTTTGTCGGTGTCCTGGCCTTCGTGGAGGCAGTGGTAGTTCTTCCTGCCCTGCGCAAGGGAACCTCCGGCCAGTCCATTTGAACCATGCAAATCCATGGAAATGCGAAAGAGAAGAACCGCAGTCCCTAACATGAGGATTTTCTTTATATTTCCAAACTCCTGGTGGATGTTTATCCATCTGCTAATAGCCTGCCTTCTATTCACCTGCAAGAATAATGGCGACGATAGGACTCCATTTTCCTTTGATTCCATAAAAGCGAGCAAGACCAGATCGCCAGAATTTCTTAAGACGTCGGATGGTACCAACCTGGCTTTCTATTCCTTTGTGCCAGATTCTCCCTCCGGATTTATGCTTTTCTTTCATGGAGGTGGCGCCCATTCCACGGCAGGCTACCAGGCTCTTGCGAACTCTATCCGCCACAGGATGAACATCGCAGTATATCTCATGGATCTTCGCGGCCATGGAAGATCCGGGGGCCCCCGAGGATTCGTTTCACACAGAGCCAGGATCTACAAGGACATTGATGAAATGCTTCTTTTCTTGATGGGCAGGCACCCGAAGACTCCTATGATTCTTGCAGGGCACTCGTCCGGCGCAGGTCTTGCTCTCAATTATACCAGCCACGGGTCATTTTCGCTCGACTACTTTCTATTCCTTGCCCCCGAATTGGGCTACAAATCCGGCACCGCAAGAAAGGAACGCAATAGTTTCGCAGAGGCACATACCGCAGTATTTATCCTGAACGCTATCTCCGGCAGGCGAGTCTGTAACGCTTGCGATGCGGTGACATTTAAATACCCCCGGCAGATAAGGCAGCAAGATCCTCTCTTACTGGATGGCATCTCGCCAGAAATGGCACATGCGTTAACTCCGGAGCAACCAGAAATCCAATTCTCCAGCATCCGCCGCCCAATACTGATCCTGGTAGGGGAAGATGACGAAATGATCGACCCGGCTTCGCTGCGCAAATATATGAATTCTCTGGATGATGAAATTAGATCGCAGTCAACCCTGCGCGTAGTCCCGGAGGCGACCCATCTCTCCATATTAGAGGGCCATAGCTGGATAGAAAAGATCAACCTGCTTTCTCCCGCTACGGATTGATGGGCCCTGCCCAGGAGCCGGGAATTTTGGCTTCATGGATGTAAATGTTTCATAATAGCTTTCAACCTGAAAGCCCATCGAATGACGGCTTCAGGGAGCTTTTTTTCATCTTTAGATTGCTTGTACAAGCATCTAAATTCTGCAAGCTACTTTGAATGTAGAGCCAATGCAGGAGCGAATACATGATGACGTTCCCCAAAATAATGATCAGTGGACCGGGGTTTCCTTGCCCAGAATCCGAAGCAAATTAGCGGTGTTCGTAAATAGCAAAAGAAAAGCCCGCCTTATCAGGCGAGCTCCTTTCAAAAGAGTAGTCTGATAGAATCAGACTGATGTAGTTGAGGCGGCCGGCTTCGCAGCGGGCTTGGATTTACTTTCCCCGGCACCCTGCTTTGTAATAGTCTCAGCCCTTTCTTGAATCAAGGTAGAAAGCTCATTGATTCGAGTGTTCAGGTCTGCGATGCGTTCTTCGCCAACGAAGTTCTTGATCTGGTCGAACACCTGAGAGTAATTCTTTTTGGCCTCTTCAAGTACAGCTTTCAGATTGCCCTCTGCTTTTTCAGACACATCCTTTACCCCTTTAATAGTCTGGTCCAGGCTTTCACGCAGTTTTGCAGCGGTATCCGAGCTATCTTGAGCCCCTTTGCTTTTTAGATCCTCAAAGGATTTTTGAAGAGTAGAAAGAAATCCCTGAAGATTCTCCTCCCCTGCTTTATATAGTCCGATACCGGCATTTACCAGATCCTGTAGTTGCTGATTGTTCATATCGATCCTCCCGATTTAGTGCGTTGCACAATACTCTAATGCGCCGCACAAAATGTCAATTTTTTTTCTGACATGTAGTAAGAATTCTTTGGTGATTCTGGAGGCTCGGGAGTCTGCACGGGGCTGGCCAGAAAGGCCGTAGCAGAGAGGGGTTTAGAGCCTATTCGGCCCGGATTTCGTCGAAAGCGCAGGTAGAATCCCGCAGACCATGGAAAATCCAGGATCCGAGGCTCACCAAAAGGAATTCTGGCCGTTGATCTTTTTTCCAGAAAAAACTTTACGAATTGCCACTTTCATCGTTTATGACGGGTTTTTCCCGTCCATAGAATGAAACGGGAAATTGCAGATACAGGACTGTTCGATCAGGGACCGGTTCCGTATACTGTGGCGAACAGGAAAGGAATACATATATGGACAAAAAGAAGCTGGCGAAGTACAAAGAGATGTTGCTTAAATCCAAAGCCGAGATCCTGCATGAGATCGAGCTTGAGAATGAGAATATCATGTACAGCGAGCAAGGGGACCTGGTGGACATCGCGGATGTGGTGATCAACAATGAGCTGATGAACCGGCTGTCCGATATGGATTTCGAAAAGATCAAACTGATTGATCGAGCTCTGGAAAAAATCGAGGATGGAAGCTATGGTACCTGTGAAGGTACAGGCAAGCCCATTCCCGAAGCCAGGCTCAATGCCATTCCATGGACTCCCTATACTGTGGAGTATGCCGAGCAGGTAGAGAAGCAGAAGAAAAAGGCTGCTCAGATCGAAAGCCAGGACACCAAGTAATCCCTGCTTTTCTGTGACCTCTGATTGCAGATTTTTTTCGACCTACCGCGAAGAACCACATTCGCGGTATCTCTCTTCTTTCAGCCACCAGGAAACACTGTCCCCGGGCTGGCATCTGGTAGCGAAGCGCGCTTTCACCTGCTGGGTGTCTAATTTGTAAAACCCCGCCTTTTGCCCCATTATGAGCGATTTTGCTCCTGGATAATGGATGACTTTTGGACGGATTTCCAAAATTATGTCTACGACTATGAAAAAGGCATCTCCCGAGAAAACACCGGCAGCAAAGAAGCAGCTAGGAGAGTATAGCGGCTCCAAAATCCAGGTTCTGGAAGGTCTACAGGCGGTCCGAAAGCGTCCGGGAATGTACATCGGAACTCAGGATCATACCGGTCTGCACAAGATGGTCTACGAGGTGGTGGATAACTGCGTAGACGAGTTCATGGCCGACTATGCAACCCATTTCACGGTAAAGATCCTGAAAGATAACATCATCGAGGTCATCGATGATGGCCGCGGAATTCCGGTGGATATACATCCAACAAAAAAGGTGCCTACCCTGGAAGTAGTGATGACCGTGCTTCATGCCGGTGGAAAGTTCGGCGATGATGCCTATGAAATCACCGGAGGTCTTCACGGTGTGGGTGTCTCAGTGGTGAATGCGCTTTCCGAATGGCTGGAAGCAGAAGTGCATCGAGACGGAACTATCTGGCAGCAGCGCTACAAGCAGGGAGTTCCAGAAGGTCCGATGAAAAAAATCGGAAAGACCAAGCTTCATGGAACTACAGTAAGGTTCAAAGCAGATCCTACGATTTTTACCACAACAGAATTCAAATACAATACCCTGCGTCAGCACTTCGAAGAAATCGCATTCTTGAACAAGGGCCTGAAAGTCTATCTGGAAGACCATCGCGCCAAACAGGTCAAGAAGGAAGAATTCCTGTTTCAAGGTGGTATTCAGGAGCTGATCGAAAAGCTGGCCGAAAAAAAGCAAAAGATTCACAAGAAAAGCATCTACTTCGAAGGCAGAAATGAGCACGTAAGAGCTGAAATCGCATTGGCCTATTGCGATAGTCAGAGCGAATCTATCTTCACCTTCACCAATGGAATTAATAACAATCTGGGCGGAACCCACCTGGAAGGTTTCCGAACCGCTCTTACGAGAACTTTAAACGAGTATCTGAAGAAAGATGAGGCTCTGAAAAAGAAGATCGGCGGAGTGAGTTTAAGCGGGGAAGACGTGAGAGAAGGCCTGATTGCCGTGATCAGCGTAAAGCTTCCGGACCCTCAGTTTAACTCACAGACAAAAGAAAAACTGGTGAACGCCGAAGTAAAAGGCCTCATGCAGCAGCTGGTTTCCGAGCATCTTGCACTTTTCTTCGAGGAAAATCCAGGAGAGGTAAAGCCGATTCTGGAGAAATGTATTCTTTCCAGCAGGGCCCGGGAAGCTGCCAGAAAAGCCCGGGAGATGGTAACCAAACGAAAAGGTGTTCTGGAAGGCGGAGGTCTGCCTGGAAAGCTGGCCGACTGTTCCGAAAAGGATCCTGCCATTTGCGAACTGTTTATTGTAGAGGGTGATTCCGCCGGTGGATCGGCCAAACAGGGAAGGAACCGTAACTTCCAGGCCATCCTACCCTTGAAAGGAAAGATTCTAAACGTATTTCGCGTCCGCGACGATAAGATCCTGGAAAATGAAGAAATCAAGACCCTGATCACAGCCATCGGTATAGGTTTTGGAAACGAATCCATAGATCTGGACAAGCTCAGATACCACAAGATCATCATCATGACCGATGCCGATGTTGACGGCGCTCATATTAGGACCTTGATTCTTACATTCTTCTATAAGAAGCTAAGACCGATTGTGGACAATGGATATCTGTACATCGCGCAGCCTCCTCTGTATCTTGTAAAGAACGGAAAACAGTTTGATTATGCCTACACCGAGGAAGGCAAGGACAAGCTGGTAAAGAAATTCAATTCAGATAAGACTGTGATTCAGAGATACAAAGGATTGGGTGAAATGAACCCGGAACAACTCTGGGAAACAACCATGGATCCTGAAAAGCGAGTCATGTTGCAGGTAGATCCAATCGACATTGAGCGAATGCAGTCAGAGAAGATCGAAAACACATTTCGCATCCTGATGGGTGATGAGGTAGAACCTCGCAGAAAATTCATTGAAGAGAACGCCAAACTGGTAGCCAATCTGGACCTGTAGTGGCCCGAAGCAACGACCCCCTGGATACGCCGGTTATGCGGCAGTATCTGGATATGAAATCCAGATACCCGGATTGTATTCTGTTCTTTCGCATGGGGGACTTCTACGAGATGTTCCTGGACGATGCCAAAACGGCAGCGCCCATAATGGACATCGCACTTACTCGCAGGCAGGGTGATGTTCCCATGGCCGGAGTGCCCTACCATAGCGTGGATACCTACCTTGCACGACTGGTAAACTCCGGACTGAGAGTCGCCATCGCAGAACAAAAGCAGGATCCAGAAAATCCTAAATTGATGCAGAGACGGGTGGCACGTATACTATCACCTGGAACCCTTCTTGAAGAAGGACTTCTCACCGGAAGTCAGGCCAACTATCTGATGGCACTTTCCTTTGACGAAGAGAAGTGCGGTCTGGCCCTGGCAGACATCTCTACAGGAGATTTCTTCTGCTATGAAACCCTGGCCCGGGGCACACTGGATGGGATGGGTCCCCGGGACTTCATCGCGCGGTATCAACCCGGAGAGATCCTGCTGGCCAGCGATCAAAGGAATCAGCTGGATTCTATGCCAGATCAAATCCGATCCAGGATTCGGCCTCTGGAAAGCTACAAATCCTCGGTTTCCGAGGGAATCCGCCAGATCGAGCATCGCTATCATGCCCGGGTAGAGGGCCTGGGCTTTCAGAGGGATTCCATCGCGGCGGGTGCTGTATCGCTCATACTGCATTATGTTTCCGAGGCCTTTCCGGATCGCCCTCCCCATCTAAAAGCGCCGGTACTTCGCGCCCCTGCCGCTCATTCTCTGGTGCTGGATGAAAAAACCATCCGGAACCTGGAACTGGTGGAGAACCGCAACTCCAGTGCAACCCTTCTGGGAGTGATCGATGCAACCAGAACAGCTCCAGGAAAAAGAGCCCTGCGAAAAAGGCTTTTATCACCATTTCGCACAGCCGGAGACATTCGAAAGTCCCATGATGCCCTGGCGGTTCTGCGAAACAAACCGGAGGATCTTTCCTATTTCTGCGAAAACCTGGATCGAATCAGCGATCTGGAACGAATACTGAGCAGGATGGAAAGCGGAAAGGTAGCTCCCAGGGACTTTCGAAATATCATTCAAAGTGCAGAGGCAGCCGGGCAAATCCAGAGTCGCCTGGAATCTCCGGAGCTGAAGAATGTTCAATCCAATGCAGCAGTGCAGGTTCCGGGTGAACTGGTAGATCTGTGTCACTGGCTGGATACCAATCTTCAGGAAGAACTGCCGGCTTTGTTTGGGAATGGTCCACTTCTAAAAGATGGAGTGGATTCTGAACTGGATGAAGCCAGAAAAGCCAGAACTGACGGAGCTCGATGGATACTGGAGCTGGAAACGGCAGAAAAAGAACGCACCGGCCTCAATCTAAAGATCAAATACAATCGAGTATCTGGCTATTTCATCGAGATTTCGAAAAGCCAGGCAGACCAGGCACCGGCAGATTACGAAAGAAAACAAACCCTGGTCAATGCAGAGCGATTCACATTTGCGCCCTTAAAGGATCTGGAGCGCAAGATTCTTTCTGCAGATGAAATTATCGCTTCTGTAGAGCAGCGCTACCTGGAGGATCTCACTGCACGGATCCTGGAACAGTCAGCCAGTATTCGCGAGCTAATGCTTCAGGTTTCGCAGCTGGATGTTTGTCAATCCCTGGCAAGCATTGCACGAAATCGTCAATGGTGCCGGCCAGAAATCGTTGAAGATGGAAGCCTGGAAATTCGAGGTGGCCGCCATCCGGTGGTGGAAAAGTTCCTTCCTTCCGGGGAGCAGTTTATTCCCAACGACACATATCTGGACCAGGATGCTCAGAGTTTTGCATTGATTACCGGACCCAACATGGCTGGAAAATCCACCTACATTCGTCAGGTAGCCTTAATTCAGATTCTATTTCAAATGGGAGCTTACGTGCCGGCCACAGAAGCCAGGCTCAGCTGTGCCGATCGAATCTTTACCAGGATCGGGGCCGGGGATGATTTGAGTAGAGGGGAATCTACATTTTTTGTGGAGATGCTGGAAACTGCATCCATTCTGAATCAGCATACAGCCAGCTCTTTGATTATCATGGATGAAATTGGCCGGGGAACTTCTACATACGATGGACTGGCTATCGCACGCAGTGTCGCGGAGTTTCTCACGGCAAAAGACAGTCGGCCTCGATGTCTTTTTGCTACCCACTACCATGAATTAACCGATCTTTCCGATCGACCGGGCATCGTAAACTTAACCGTGCAGGTGGAGGAACACGATGGAAAGGTGGTATTTCTGCGAAAGGTAATTCCAGGAAATGCGGATCGAAGCTACGGAATCCATGTAGCCCGGCTTGCGGGTTTACCCTCCTCTGTTCTCAGTCGAGCCGAGTATATCCTGGCTGAACTGGAAAATCACAGCCTCCAGGTTAGAAAAAATACCAGAGCAGAGAAGCTACATTCAGAAATCGAAGCCCCGGAAAATTTGAGCTCAGAGCAGTCCCCGGATAAACCCAATTCGAAGAAAAGCAAACGGGGACCGGTGAAATCAGAGCCCGGGGCACAGGCCGATTCCGACACGAATCAGATGGGACTCTTTTAATTCTGTTTTTTGCTTTCCTGCCAGATTGCTGTAGATAAACTTTTGCAGCACCGCTGGAGGAAAACATGGCAGTAACGAAGAAAGGTCTGGGCTGGGAGCTACTACAATCCTGGCATATTCTATTAACCCTGGTCCCCATGGGATTAACCGGTTGGCTGGCATTTCTGTATCAGTCTCTTCGGGCCCGAAAGATCAAATGGTTTCTGGCTGCTGCAGTATATCTTGCCTTCGTCGCCGGCTTTTTCTATCTATCTGAACAACCATATCCAGGTCAGGCGGAAGGCGCTGATCGACCGGACCACCTTACCTGGCCCATCCTCGGGCTGGTAGCTGCG
Source organism: Spirochaetaceae bacterium (assembly GCA_002729885.1). Lineage (GTDB taxonomy): Bacteria > Spirochaetota > Leptospiria > Leptospirales > Leptonemataceae > UBA3465. Next base: position 28,395 of record PBUB01000006.1, on the reverse strand, counting down.
GCCTGGATTATTCCAATCGTTCATGCACTTATTTCTCGCAAAGAGTACCTGCTTATTCTGGAAGCCCGGGGCGAAGCCAGCGCCCAGAAAGGCGATCTGCTAAGAGCAGAAATCCAATCTAAATACAAGGTATCGGACAATAAAATCGATGATACTCTTGTACAGTTCAAAGAAGATGATCTCAGCGTTAAAGTATGCAGATTGATTTGCAATACATTCCCCTTTTCGCCGGACTTTGATTATTACTTCAGCGTAGAAGGAGCCGTGAAGCGGCTGGATGCATCTGCGGATGCAGCTACTATCGCGAAGGCAAAGGAATTTGCAAAAGGCGATGATATGGTTCGTGCGGTGAAGGTGGCCTCGGCTGTGGACATCGCGGATGGCGGACTGGGAGTTTTTACCGGCCTGAAGAATGCCTACGATCACATAAAAAAGAAAGAAGGGATTCGCACATTTGAAGCAGATCCACAGCAGGCAGCGGATGCAGGCATCAAGGCCATGACCATTGCTTATTTGATCGGTGATCTTTTTCCAGGTTCTATTCCAGAAAAGGTACAGCGATTCTTCGAAACCAGGGCTGGCCAGGAACTTGCCGTTTACTTTGCTGGAGCTGAAATCGCTCTACCTTTTACAGATAATCTTCTAGAAGGAGCAGGAAACTGGATTGGTCAGCTCCTGGACAAACAGGGAGATACGGCAGAGAAGAAGTTCGCTGAATTTGCAGGACAGGGCTCCATCTCCGAAGTGCGTCAAATTCTGCAGACCTTTGGAGACACCATGGACCGGACTCTCGTCCAGGTGAAGGGTTACCTGGATCCGTTTATGGATCGCATTCAGGGTTCCCTGCCTGGAATCATGAATGCTGCCGATTCGGTAACCGGAGGAGCAGCCACAGCTCTGGATATGCTTCCTATCTGGAAACTACTGGGAAGCCGGGTAGCGGCCGAGGCCTGCGCCCTTCGAGCCATTCGCGGATGGTAGTTTGAGGAAGAATTCATCCGTGAACCTTCGATGATGAGGCACCTGCCGTTGATATCATAAGTATCAAAAATGGCATAGATGCCATAAATGTCATCCTGGCGGGAATCTTCGCGCCCAATGCACTGCCCTACCCGGGCAATTCGCGTTCCAATCTGCCAGCCACCCGGCACATCTTCTGAATGTGCCGGTGTATGGCTTCCCCGGATGAATCTTCGATAACGGTGCTGAGCTCCAGCTGGGTCAGAGCCACACCGTCCTGGCCAAGAAGGCGCAACGCTGCATCCCTACCAATTCGATTTACTTCCCAGTCTGGTCCTACAGTGACTCGACCTGCACTTTCCCTGTTCAATGTTAGAAGCGATGCCAGAGTAGCCGGTGAAAGGCGATTGTATTTTTGCCGCAGCTCATCATAGGCAACTCCGGACAGGGTGCCAAGAAATAGACCTGCTTGCATTTCATGAAGGCCAGACTGTAATCCCCTGGAATCAGAATCCTCGGAATTTATAGAAGCGTCTGCCACCAGATAGAATGGATCCATTTCGGTTTCTCGAATCTTCACTCGAATTGCCAGAAATGATTGCTCCTGCTCGTTCTTTCCAGATAGATACCGGAGTCCAATTCTCTGCCCGTTCAGATTACCACTGCAGTAAAGATCCGTTCCAATACGCATAGGCTGCAGGTCCGGAATCCATTGGGTTAACTCAAGCAGGCTGCCCTGCAATTTTTCGGAAGCATCGAGATAGCTACGAATCCAGGAAGTGAGCAGAAATAAAAGCCCCACTGCCAGAAAGAAGCCCAGGGTAAGGAGCAGCAATGTTACTTCATTCGACATTCTGTGACCCCAGTAAACAGGCCGGATAACCTCCCATCAAGCAAAACCAATTCCTGTGAACCCGCGCATCAGAGGCATCGTCCAAAGTAGGCAATCCGAAGATATGGGCCTTCGGGCCCTGTTTTTCAGCTCTCTGCCATAGCGGCCCGTCAAGCGAGGTCCCCGTCCCATGATAGCCAGAAAATCTACTGAAACAGATGAGATGGGAAGGATACACTACATGGTAGTGGCTGCAAAGATTATCTCTGTATTTCTTATTTCCTTTTTTCTATGGAACTGTGCGGGGAATTGCCGGGGTACTGAGAAAATATGCACCCAGATCGGTTGCGGAGATGCGGGAGTTTCCATTACTCTTCCGGACTTGAAGCCCGGCCAATACCGGTTAACAATCACTGCAGACAATCAGCGCTTTCAGAGATATTGCACTGCAGAGCCGGAAAAAACCATAGAAGATGCTGAAACAAATACCGTGATGCATTCCGGAGGCCCATGCAGTACCCATATTACCGGCCGGTTCAAGAAGGTAACGGTCTTTTTAGAGGGTCAGAAACTGGGCGAGTATGATCCAGAATATAAACGCTACTATCCTAACGGAAAGGATTGTCCTGGAGTCTGCGAAGGCGCCTCTTTGATCATTCACACGTCGAATCGATGAGCCTTTCTGGCATCCAATGATCGTAGACAATATTGATACAGTGGTTGCGCCCGCAGTTCACAGAGGAAGGCTTTGCGAGAAATTCGGATGTTGAACTGGCTTCAACGATACAGCGACATCCGGGTAGTTTGGAATCCTGCAGATCTCAGAAATCCTTTAATTTCCACTGTTTCCAGGAAGGGTCTTCACTGTCTGGCTCCCGGTAGCGATAGTAGATTGTTCCATCTTCGATGAACGCACCAAATTCAGAAACCAGAGGCACTTCGCGAAAGGGTATTTCTGTTTGCTCTGGAGGATTCGCGGTTACATCCAGACGAAGCATTGAAGTGTTGCCAGTGCCTGCCAGCAGGAAAATACCCGGGGATGCTTCAATAAGACTCATAGAAAACAGACTCATGTGCACAAGCTCGGTCTTACCATCTCCGAAATCAAAGGTAACCTTGAGTTCAAAGCGTTCACCGGTTGCTGGATCCAGAATGGTGCCCGTATTTCCCGGGCCCGCATTAACACCGGAAACAATCAATACATATTGCCCCACCGGATGGATGGAGTAATTCATCTCCGGTCCTTCTTTCTGCAGGTACTGTTTTCGCTTTCCATCGGGCAGAGTACATACTATCTCAAGATGATCAATTCCAGTGCTGGCTGTAATGGATGTACCGTTCTGCAGTTGAATAGTCCTGGACTGGCCCGGATTGAACATGGCCAGATCCGATTCTCTCTCTAACGGGTCGGCTACAATTCTAGGATAACGGGCTCCATCCTTATTGTCCATCGGCTCGGCCTGTTTCGCATGCTCGGGTGCAGGGCCAGGGTCCGAAATGGGAATGGGTAGCCGGCAATGTGTTTGCAGCAATGTCATCGAAAGAAATAGAAGCCAGGCCGGCTTACAGATCATAGAGTTTCGCATAGTTACCTTATCCGCAGCAATGGATTCGTATTTCGTACTGTTCGTTCAACCATATTCGCACTCTGGACGGAGGGATATGGTGAGCCAGAGGCCACAAATGGTCTTATTCGAGCTTCCCGGTCCATGAGTTCGCTGGCTGCAATTGAAGCGAACTTCGGAATCCGGCCATTATCCGGCTTTAAGGAAGCCAGCCATCTCTCTGGATTCCAGGGACCTTGCCCAGCCAAAAGCCTTGAATAATTGGGGAGCCCAATAAGCAGCCCAGAAAATTATAAGGAAATACCGAACGTATCGAACAACACCTTCCAGTAGGATTGGCACTTCATCGAACAATCCATCCACCAGAAGCTTGGGAACCACTCTAAAGATCCCGATGCCAATAAAGCCTACCAGGAAAGCACCCAGAATAGCCAGAGGCTTTCGCTCCATCTGGAAGTAATTCTTCCGCTGCAGAAAGGCCAGGGAAACCCCGAGGCCTGCCAGAGTGGCCGAAATCGAAATAAAGATATCCATGCTTCGCGGGTCAAAAGCATCCTTGAGTTTATCAAGATCAGCGGATTCCAGCCCCACAGCCATGGTAGCCATGGTTTCCCAGTTCGCCGGATCCTTATGATCAATAAACTGGTTCAATGCCAGGGCCAGCCCAATCAATACAAAAGAAATTCCCAGAGGGTACAACACTTTGCGTGCAAATGGCAGAGCTTCGAACCAGCCCAGAACGGAATCTGTAGTTCGAATATATACAAACAGACAGGCTGCACCCAGCAGCAACCCACCGATGATGTCCTGCGGAAAATGCACTCCCAGCACCAGTCTGGAGAAACAAATAAGAGAGATTAACAGAAAGGCAGCTACATAAATCCATTTTCCCTGCTTGCGAAAGGCGTAGGCAAGGTAGCCCCAGATGGTTATTGCATTCTGGGAATGTCCGGAAGGGATTCCATAGCTGCTCTCAAAAACGTAGCCTTTAATTTCTGAGCTTACCCAGTAAGGTCTCGGTTCGGTGAAGATGAGCTTGAAAAATGCATTTGAGTAAGAAGAGAACAGTAAAATTCCCAGAAGGCGGATTCCAACGGAGGGATGGACGAACCAGAAGAAAATCGGCACTAAGATAAAGTAGAAAGTCTCGTTACCAAGATAGGTAACAAGTTCAAACGGGATAATAGGTAGACCCCAGGTTTGAATATCGGCAACAATATCAGCGCCCCATTTCCAGATTCCTTCACCAAGCATGGAAGTAAAGCACTCGCCTTTCCAGAGCTGTAAAGCAAAAACCCGGCTTGATTTCCTGCACTGCATTCGGTCCGCTGACAGCATGCATGGAAGTCAGATTGCGGAGTTTCCGTTTGAAGAGATTCAAAAGCGCCTGGAATTGGCCCGGGAGCTTTTACCATCCCTGGGACAGAAGCTTTTACAGATCCAGCCCCAGCTTAACATAGAAAACTCCGCCAATTCAAAATCGGATCTTACTCTGATGAATCGAGCGGACCAGGAAATCGAAGGCCCGCTTCTGGCTTCCCTGAAGGAAGTATTTCCCGAAGACACCTACCATGCAGAAATGGAGGATCCGGACGGGGAACACCTGGATTTCACCTGGTGGATCGATGCTGTGGATGGCACGCGGAACTTCATTCATGGTCTGCCTTTCTTTTGCATGTCTGTAGGGCTTTCCTTTCGCGAAACACCTGTAGCCGGTGCGGTTTATGTACCTGTAATGGGCGAAATGTACTGGGCTATATCGGGCAGCGGAGCATTCAAGAATGATCAGCCTATTTCTGTATCTCGTATAGGACAGATGGATCGATCCCTGGTAGCCACTGGCCTGCCTTACGAAAGAAAAGAAATCATAACCAGACTTATCTCGGATATCTCCGCCTTCGTTTCCAGCGGCACAGGATTGCGTCGCACTGGATCGGTGATCCTGGATTTATGCTACGTGGCTGAAGGTCGTTTCGATGCGATGTGGGAACGAGGAGTGGATCCCTGGGATTCCTGTGCTGCCTCTGTGATCATCAAAGAAGCCGGTGGCCGACTTTCCGGATTCTCAGGAGAAATATTTCATATCAAACAACAGGACCTGGTTGCTTCCAACGGAATACTGCATACGGAAATGCTGGAGATTCTGAAACAGGCCAGGGAAATCGAAGGAGTAAACTGAATCGGCAAATACAGATTTAGTCATCCCGGGGATCTGAAACATCCCTGGATTTCTGGAATCCGGCGGGTCAAAGCGGTTCACGGCATCCTGGAAATCTCCGCGTAAAACTGATCCCGGGAGCCTGGCTCGAAACTCAGTCTTCGCCGCGTTTTCGCTTCAAGGCATTCAGGTGGCGAATCTCATGATAGGCCTGGATCCACATCCAGTCCATCAAGTTCACCCCTCCAAAGATTGCATGAGGAATCCCTCTTTTTTCCAGGTCCTCTTTGCTTTTTCCATCTATGGCTTTTTCGGTTTTATCCATGGCTTTTTGCAGATGATCCAGGGAGGTCTGCAAATCCCAGCTGTCTTTGGGAATTACAACATCCGGAGCTTCTGCATTGCCGGTTTTCAGAATGTCACTTTCGTAGGTATCGTAGTCCAGTTTCTGACACTCTTCAGCCGGAAGCCCAATCTTTCCCGCCAGAATAGCAGGAAGAGCCCGGGCCATGCTCCACTGGGTAAGATACAGATGCTCTGCAATTTGAGAAGGAGACCAGCCCCCTGCTTTCGGTGCTGCGATGAATTCGTTTTCTGGAATGGATTTTAGATAGTCCGTTACCTGAGAACGAAACTCCTTCCATTGTTCCAGCATTTCTGTGGGTGTGTTCACCTGCGATGGATTGGCCATAACGCATTATTGCCTGCAGGCATTAACTGCAAAGTAGAAAAACCTTTCCCCGTGCCGGCGCAATGTGGATTCTGGAAGGATGGATAGACCACATTTATCTGTTAATATGGCCATGACTCTGGATGGTAAGGTTATGAGACCGGACGGCAGCTGGCATGGTCTTACGTCCTCCTATGATCGCAAGACCATGGATGAGTATCGGTCCCGTGCCCAAGCCTTGATCGTAGGACGTAACTCGGTAGAAAAGGATAATCCAGTATTCGCTCTGAAAGATGGCCGCCCCGGTCCCCGACCGGTGATGATCTGTCGCTCACGCTTGCCGGTCAGTAATTTACGCTTTTTTCAACACAATCCTTTGCTTTACGTTACTCCGGATCTGGCAGACAGCGAAGCGCAACCCATCCAGAATCTCTGCGAGATAATCTCCCTGGACAATCCCTCTCCGGCTGCCGTACTCAGCGATCTATTTCAAAAGGGATATACCAGCGTTCTTCTGGAAGGAGGACCCGGCTTGAACGCCGGATTCTTTTTCGAAGACCTGGTGGATTGTCTGTACCTTACTATTGTTCCCTTTATCCTGGGCGATTCCAGCCTTCCAGGCATAGTGGATTCCGATCGTTGCATACCTGACTTTGAGAATCGAAACTGGAAGTTAGAAAGGTGTGAGAAAATGGGAAACGAAGTGTTTACAGAATACAGTCGGCAGAGAAACTGAGCAATGCTTCGAGACAGGATCATTCCGGCCATCTACATCAGCCTGGGAGTGATTATCCTGCTACTGCTTGCGCTCTACGCCTTTCTGATTTTTCGTCTTCCTTCTTACAACGGCACTGTAAATACTTCTAGAGTAAATGCCAGAGTCCAGATTCATCGCGATTCGGCCGGAATGCCGCATATAATCGCAGAAAGCGAACGAGATGCCTATATAGGTCTGGGCTATGCCATGGCCCAGGATAGACTCTTTCAAATGGATCTTCTTCGCAGGGCTGCCTACGGCCGACTGTCCGAAGTACTGGGACCGGATCTTTTAAAGACCGACATCCTGTTTCGCACAATTACAGCACCTATTCCTGCAGAAGAAATATATCGGCAGATGCCAGAAAAGGTCCAGAATGCTTTAGAGGCATTCAGCGAAGGTGTCAATCTTGCAATGGAAGAAGAATCCTATCCAGTGGAGTTTTTACTTCTTGGATATTCGCCGGAGCCCTGGAAGCCGGAAGATTCTATGTCGGCCCTCTACATCATGTCCTGGGATCTAAGTCCTGCATTTTCCCAGGAGATTCTGCATTTCCTTATCCAGGAACAGCTGGGCCCCGGGCAGGCAGATATTTTGTTCACCGAGTATCCTTCGAACAGTCCGGACATTCTCACCGGTATGAAGAACGGAAATCGCATCGCTTTGCAGCAGCCTTCGCATGAATCTCTTCCAGAGGCGGCCTCGAAAAATGAACATAAAGGTAAGGGTATTCGGCCGGCGAAATCAATGCAGGCCCTGATATTGAAGAAGGCTCTGGATGCCCATACTCTCTACGAAGAATTACTGGGCAGTCCCGGAGCCGGTGCATCCAATAACTGGGTTATCGCACCGGAAAAATCCGCCACCGGCACTGCGATTCTGGCCAACGATATGCACCTGGGTCATGGTATTCCCGGAATCTGGTACCAGGCTCATATTATCAGCCCTGAATTGAATGTAACCGGAGTTCTACTTCCAGGCGTGCCCTTTGTTATCGTAGGAGGAAATGAACACACGGCCCGCGGCTTTACCAATGTGATGCTGGATGACATCGATTTCTATAGAGAAAGACTCAATCCAGATAACAAAGACCAGGTGATGTACAGAAATCGTTACGTGGATATTCGCACCATCGAAACTGTATTTCGCATTAAAGGTCAGGATCCGGTCAAACATACGATTCGAATCACTCCCCACGGTCCCATTATCACCGATCTACATCCCTTGCTGGCCTCGGATTCAACCGGTAGCCCCAATGCAAGAGATAGACTTGATGGCGATGCCATTTCTATTCGCTGGACCCTGTATGATCATACCGATGCAGCCCTGGGTCTATATATGGCCAACCGGGCCAGAAACATAGATGATCTGGAAAAGGCAATCCAGCATTTCAAGATGCCGGCGCAAAACTGGGTCTTTGCAGATTCCGAAGGCAACATTGGTTATAGAGCTGCTGCCGGAATTCCTGTTCGACGTGGATTCAGCGGAATGGATCTTCTTCGCGGATGGGATGGCAGTCAGGAATGGTCCGGTTATGTTCCCACTGCAGCGCAGCCTTCGGTTCGAAACCCGGCAGAAGGCTGGATCGCATCGGCAAATAACCGGCACAGTAAACAGTATCCCTACCGCATCTCCAATTACTATGCGTCCCCGGATCGGTATCAGCGAATCCAGCAATTGCTGGGCTCCACCGATGGCCTGGACTTGAAGGATCATCAAAGGTTACAGATGGATGTTTTTAACTTCCAGGCAAGAAATCTTATGCCCTATGTGCGAAGAGCCCTGAGCAAACCGCTGGATACAACAGAGGATCGCAATCTTGACAGACGAATGGAAGAGGCCAGAAACCTTCTTCTGGACTGGGATCTGCAAAATGATCGCAGTTCCCGAGGGGCTGTAGTCTATCATTATCTGATTCTTTCCATAATCCATGATCTGTTTGCACCGGTAATCGGCGAAGACCTGTTTCCCTATTATGTTAAAAACCGATACACGACGCTTAACAGTTTGCAGGAAATCCTCAGAAGCGCATACCATCCTTTTTATGGTGCCGAAGAGGCCATGGACCGAAACGAATTTATCCAGCGATCATTCAAACGCGGTATAGATAAACTGCTCCAGGATCATGGAACCCTGGCGGTTTCCTGGGGCCAGATTCATACTCTGGAGTACAGGCACCCGTTCGGAAAGAAATCCACCCTGGGATTTTTCTTCAATCGCGGCCCCTATCCGGTGGATGGAACCTGGACGACGGTGGCTCCTTCTGGATTCGAAATACTACCCTGGTCGGAATTAAACTTCAAGGCAACCCATGGCGCATCCCAGCGAATGATCTACAATACCGGCAATCCCGATGCCTCTGTAACAACCCTGCCTGGCGGAATCAGCGGTCAATTCTTGAGCCCTCATTACGATGATCAGATAGAAGGCTACCTGGAAGGGAAATATCGGAAGTCTCCCCTGAGTCTGGATGCCACCGTTCAGGCCTCGGTTTACCTTCTTGTTTTGCAACCTGACTAATTTCCAGGCAACCTTTCGTTTTCTACAGAGGAAGAGGTATTCATTTGATGATTTTGGTTATACCCATCTGGGACCGTGACATTCTTTGACATCCAGATAGGAGTCCATAATTTATGGCAGTGAAGTTAGCCGGATTCTCAGAACCGGGATTGGTCCGAAAGCGTAACGAAGATGCTGCGCTAATCGATCATCAGGTTATTCAGGGCAACGCGAAATCGGACATCAAGACTTTTGAAGGCGAAACCAGATGGGTGGCCGTGGCTGATGGTCTGGGGGGGCATCCGGCCGGCAACATCGCCAGCGAAACCCTGCTTCGCAGCTTGATCTCGGACAACCAGCCCTTTCGCACCAGAGAAGATTTGAACGAACTTTCCGGCTATCTTTCTACTTCCCTCCTGAGGAAAGCGCAGGAAGTGGATGGGGCGGCAGGAATGGCATCCACTCTCACGGCCCTGTATTGCAGCGATGACAAACTCTATATTATTCACTGTGGAGATTGCCGGGCCTACCGGATTCAAGGCACCGGCACCGAAAAATCTCTCATTAGCACAGACCATACCCTGGTGTTTCAGGATTATCTGCGAGGCGAACTGACCCTGGAGCAGTTAAGAATGCATCCAATGAAAAATCAAATTCTGAGATGCATCCAGGCCACGGATTCCATTACCAGATTGGAGCTTCATACCCTGGAACGCAGCGCTGGATTGCGGATTCTACTGGCCAGCGATGGAATCTGGGAAGCCATGTCGCACCCTCGTTTGATGGAGCTGGTTCAGGACGGAAATCTTGCTCAATGCTGCGAATCGGTACGAACGCAATACTATTCATCCGGTGCCCGGGATAACGGAACGATGGTTCTCGTAGAAATCTAAAGGTAGCCCGTTTCTTCCGCTACCGAACACAATCTCGAACTTCTGGCCGCATCCGGCAGATGTGCTATTGGTGAGCCACTAAGGGCGGCCGGGACCTGCTTGCAGAAGTCTCTCCTGAAACACGGTTTGCCAGACGGTATTGGCCACCATTTCCATTCCAGTTGCATTGGGATGCACTCCGTCCGGAAGGCATAGATCGGGTTCTAGCATAACTCCGTCCAGAAAGAAGGGCAGTAATTCAACGTCGTATTTTCGGGCCAGGGCAGGAAAAATTTCTACGAACTGCTGGCCGTAGGTTTCCAGGCCAGGAATCAAGGGGATTTTCGAAACCAGGATTCGCATCCCAGGATTGACCTGGCGAGCATCCTCTATGATCTTCACGAAATAGCTGGAACTGAATTCAGGACTGATGCCGTTGAACAAATCATTTGCACCCAGAAAAACTACCAGGACTTCAACATTGGGATGGGCCCTGAGTAAAGGCCCCATCCTGTAATAGGCATCCATCACTGTGTCGCCGCTGATGCCTCCATTAATGATCTCCAGAGGCTCCTGTATTTCATCCAGCTTTCTCTGGATTTGTGCGGGAAAGGACTGATGAGGCATGAGTCCAAATCCCTCGGTGAAACTATCCCCGAGAAAAAGCACAGCAGGATTTCTGTTTTCGCCTGGAGGCATAAGAACCTTTCAAGAAACTTCCAGGATTGCCAGGGTATCCCCTATTTTGACTGTTTCCCCGGCTTTTTTAAGAATGTTTTTCAAGGTACCATTTTCCGGACACTCCAGCGGAAAGGCAGCCTTGTCCGTAACCAGTTCGCAGAGTTCCTGGTTTTCGGAAACGCTGGCTCCCTGCTCTACATTCCAGGAAACAATTTCAATCTTTTCTGCATCGCCAATATCTGGCACCATTAATGGGATTTCACGAGCCATGGAACGATCCCGCTGAATGAGGATGCAATGGCAACAGCAAATTATCGTTTCCCATTGATTTCTATCTTGATACTGATTATTCTGGTAGTATGAACCGTCTCCCAGTACCTACTGATGAAGAACTACGACAGACTCTTTCGGCCACAATGATGCCTCACGACCTGGATCAGGCATTGCCTTTGATACATGAAATCAATGAGCTGAAGAAAGAGAAGAATGCCGTAATTCTGGGTCACAATTACATGACTCCGGATGTTTATCACGGAGTAAGCGATTATGTAGGCGATTCTCTGGGCCTTGCCAGGCTGTCCGCAGAAACGGAAGCAGATATTATTCTATTCAATGGAGTCCATTTCATGGCCGAGACGGCCAAAGTATTGAATCCTCAACGAAAGGTCCTGATTGCAGATCTGGAAGCGGGTTGCTCCCTGGCAGAAAGCATCACTCGAAAAGACGTACAGGAACTAAAAAAGAAATTCCCGGGTGTACCGGTAGTTACCTATGTCAATTGCTCCGCCGAGGTCAAAGCAGAGACCGACATCTGTTGTACCAGCGCCAATGCATTGAATGTGATCGAAAGCCTTCCTGACGATACTATCATTTTTCTTCCCGATGCCTATCTTGCTAAAAACATGCAAAAGCAGACCAGCAAAAGACTGATCGCCTGGGAAAAGGGCAAGTGTATGGTGCATGAACTGTACTCTGGAGATGATGTGCGGGATATGCGACGTCAGTTTCCGGATCTTGTGGTAATCAGCCATCCTGAGTGCGATACGGATGTAACCGAAGCTTCTGATTTTGCCGGCTCTACTTCTCAAATGGAAGACTTCATTCGTAATAGCGAGCAGCAGAACATTATGCTTCTAACAGAATGCTCCATGGGCGATAACCTCAGGCATAAGTTCCCGGATCGCCACTTTATCTCCACATGCCATACCTGTCCGCATATGAAAAAGATTACTCTTTCCAAAGTGCGCGATGCACTTCTCAAAGAACAATTCGAAATCCATCTAAGCGATGAGATTATTGAGAAGGCTCGTAAATCTGTGGAACGCATGATTGCTATCGGCTAAAGACGATGCTTACACAGCCATCCGCTGCATGAGCGCAAATTGGTCTGCCATCAAAGCTATAAAAATGGTACCGGGCGTATTCCGTCTCTGCGGAGCCGGAACTCCAACAGCCAGGCCGGGCCTGATATCTGCTCTCTGAGAAGCCATGCCAGATCTGCAATCTACAGTTTCGAAAAATAAAGATATTGCAATGCCCTGCCCGCCACATGAGATTGCACCGGGCTCCTGCACCAGAACATTCACAGAGGGCTCGTTATAGATCGGGAAGAATCAAATGGAAAAACTGAAGAAATTTACGCTACCGCTGGCTCTGGGAGCAGGATTGCTAATCATCCTTTCGTTTAGCACCATCAGCAACCAGTATCTGGATTTGCAGTGGTTCAAATCTCAGAAGCTCGGAGGTCTTTACTTCACCTACCTGTGGCTGAACCTGCTTCCGTTTATCGGCGGATTCGCACTTTCTTTGCTCTTCTATTTACCTGTGTACAAATTCAATACAAAGAGCCTGCGTCTTCTTTTCTCGGAAGGTATGTTTACAAAGGGCTGGAACTATCTGTTTGCAGCCATTCCATTTGGCGCAGCTTTCCTGTTCCACGGTCCTTCCGCTGTCACCCTTTCCGATTCCATCCCGCTGTTTTTCTATGGATCGGATGCTGGAATCGTAGATCCTGTACTGGGTGTTGATGTTAGCTTTTATATGTTCGATCTTCCTTTTTATAAAGGGATCATTCATTACTTTGAGATTTTGATTATCGCACTTGCTGTTTATAGCGCCGCTATGTTCTACCTGCCGGTGCAGGCTGCCGGCATCTCAGGTAAGCTTCATTACAAGGATGCACTGATCTTTCGCATCACGGTTCTGGGTTCCATCCTGGGTACTCTTTTTCTCTCCGTGCTTGCCATTGATTTCTGGCTGGATAGCTATGAACTAATTACATCCGGCACCTCCAGCACCGTAGCCGGCGCAGCCTATACAGATGCGAATTTTACCCTCTATGGATACCGTGTACTGGCTGTTGTGGCCGGACTGGCCGCGCTGGTAACTTTATTCGCATTGTTTCGTAAATCCTATAAGACTGCAGCCATTGCTGTTGTTTCTGTATTCGTACTGTATCTTGTGGGAATTCGCCTGGTTCCTTTCTTGATCCAGTCCCTTCAGGTTAATCCCAACGAGTTTGCCATGGAGCAGGAGTACATCGAACACAGCATTTCCTACACAAGAAAAGGCTATGGGCTGGATCAGGTAAAAAGGAGCAACTTTGAACCAGGTCAGGGAATCGATCCGCAAACCGTTCAGAGAAACCAGGAGTTGATTTCAAACATTCGCCTCTGGGATTATCGACCACTCAGGGCTACCTTTCGCCAGCTTCAGGAAATACGGCCCTACTACGAATTTGCCGACGTAGATGTAGATCGATATCGAATCAATGGTCAGCTCAGACAGGTTATGCTGAGTGCGCGAGAATTGAATGCGTCTGAGCTCTCTTCGCATGTCCAGAAAAACTGGATTCCCATGAAGCTTCAATACACCCACGGATACGGTGTGGTGATGAGCCCCACCAATCGGGTAACGGAAGATGGTCTTCCGGAGTTATGGATTAAGAACTTTCCTCCAGAGATCAAGCAGGAAGGACTTCCTGAGTTCAAAGAACCCAGGATTTATTTTGGAGAAATTCAGGAAAACTACGTAGTAGTGAATACCGGAATAAACGAAATCGATTATCCGGCCGGACAGGAGTTCCAGGAAACACGATATGCTGGCGAAGGAGGCATAGCTCTGGGTTCCGGTCTGCACCGATTGCTCATATCCTGGCCTTTTGATACCTACAAACTACTAATGTCCGAGTATATCAAGGACGACAGTCGACTTCTAATTCGCAGAAACATTCATGAAGCGGTACGGCGACTTGCACCATTCCTGGAATTTGATGAAGATGCCTATCCTGTTGTAGGAAAAGACGGTAAGCTTTACTGGATACTGGATGCCTATACAGTATCGCAAAGATTTCCGTACAGCGCTCGCATCAATCCCGAATTTCTTGCTTCCATGTCCAATCGACTGAACCTTCGCAGATTCGGTGGAATTAACTACATCCGCAACTCGGTGAAGGTCGTAATCGATGCCTATTCCGGAAAAGTACGCATGTTTTCCATTGATGAAAAGGATCCGGTACTTGCAGCCTATAAGAAGTTCCTGCCGGATCTTATTCAGCCCATGTCTGAATTTCCGGAGTTTCTAAAGGCTCACTTGAGATATCCGGAAGCGATCTTTATGATCCAGGCCTCTATCTACACAGACTATCATATGGAAGATCCCCAGGTCTTCTATAATAGAGAGGACCGATGGGAGATTTCTCAGGAGCTCTATGATTCCAACAAGCAAATGGTTGAGCCATATTATGCTATTGTGAAGCTTCCCGGCGAACAGGAACCGGAAACGGTAATCATGCTTCCTTTTATACCCAAGAACAAACAGAACCTGGTATCCTGGATGGGTGTTCGCTGCGATGCGGATCGCGGTCTGGGCGAAATCCTGGTATTCGATTTTCCGCGTTCCAGACAGATTTACGGTCCAATGCAGATTGAAGCACGCATCGACCAGGATGCAGAAATCTCACCGCAGATTTCCCTATGGGATCAACAGGGTTCATCGGTAATTCGCGGCAACCTTCTGGTACTGCCCATAGAAAATGAGCTGGTTTATGTAGAACCGCTCTACCTGCAGTCCAATGAAAGCCCCTTTCCTGAGTTAAAACGAGTGATTGTTGCCAGCGGCACCAGCATCGCCATGCGAAATACCCTGCAGGAGGCAATTGAGGCAGTGGCCAGAAATCGCACGGGCACTTCCGAGCCGGGAGCCGAGAATGCACCCTCCACTGCTGTGGATCCCAAGCAACTGGTAAGGCAGGCCAAAGAAGCGTTGCGTCAGGCCAGAAGCGCTGCTGGCAGAGGAGACTGGAAACAGTTCGGCGAGTTCATGAATGAACTGGAAAACACTTTAAACCGTATTCCATCCAACTGATGGGATACCGACTTGATTCTGCTTTTCATGCTCTCGTTTCGAGCGCTGATGTTACTGCGGGTCAGATGATGGTGATCCGCCAGATTCGGGGCAGCGGCAGTCAGCCCGGGTAGTTTATCGACACAATTTACCTGTGACGAAAAACAGGCACCATGGACCTTCGGATTGGCCAGGGCATTGACTTTCATCGATTGATTGAAGATCCGGAAAGGCCACTTCTTCTGGGAGGCGTGGAAATTCCGGGCCAGCTGGCCCTGAAGGGCCATAGCGATGCCGATGTTATTCTGCATGCAATTACCGATGCAATCCTGGGAGCTCTGGCTCTGGGAGACCTGGGGGAATTCTTTCCGGATACGGATCCGGCCTTTAAGAATGCAGATTCCGCCCTGTTGCTGCAAACGGCCCTCAAGGAAATGCAGGACCGGCAATTTAGAGTCCAGAACGTGGATCTTACTGTTATGGGAGAGCGGCCAAAATTGGCTCCTTACAGACCCGAGATCAAAAAAAAAGTGGCCTCATTGCTTGCAATTGCGGAAGAAAGTACCGGAATCAAAGCCACCACTACAGAAAAAATGGGTTTCCTTGGCCGCGGAGAAGGTCTGGGATGCATGGCAGTGATTCTTCTGGTAAAGTAATCTGAAAAGGAAGTCAGGGCTCTATCAGCAACAGGCCAATGCGAAACCAATTTTTTAAGTCACGGACGATTTCCTTACTAATTGTTGCTCTTGTACTTCTGGCACAGTGCACAGGAGGCAATGATTCTACTGAAATCAATCTAAACCGCTATGATGCTCGAGCCACAGTTGGGCTGGTAAATCCAGGAGAGGACCTCGAATCCAGGCAATGGGTCAAAATACCTGCCGCGACGAATCAGCGGTCCATTCGAATGCATTCCCTGGACTTTTCCGGGATGCCAAAGCGATCCCCGGTGCAGCTCCAGGATCTTCCCATGCAAGATTTCTCCATGGAGCTATGCTTTGATCTAAATGATTCAGAACTGGACAAACTCACATCACCTGCACTGCAACTGGCACACATTGGCGAAAAATGGGCCATCTATCTAAACGGCAACCGTGTATTCAGCAATCTGGATGCTCCCGAATCCAGGAGTCGAAGAAGCCTGGTGTATCCCCTGGATGTTCGGTATTTTACTGCAGGTCAGAACTGTCTGTTGTTTCAGTTTCGCGGTGATCCGGTGAACCTGGAAACCGGCCTGTACTATGGCGGTCCCTATCGCATCCTGGAATATCAGGCCATTGTAGATGATAAATCCGAAGCCATAAGTCTTTCTCTCATCAGCATCTACTTTGCCCTGGGCTTCTTTCACATGCTCTTTTTCTTACAGAAAAAGAGAGATCGCTACAATGTTTTCTTCGGGCTGTTTGCCATTTTTATGGCGATCTGGCTTTTTGCGAAGTCCCCTCTCATATATAATATTCTGCCGCAGTATTATATTACGCTTCGCATTGAGCTTTGCTCAGTGTTTCTGCTTCTTCCTTCCCTGGCATCCTTCATCCAGTCAGCTCAGGGTGGCATCCATCGCTGGCTCATGAGGTTGCTCTGGGGCAGTCATGGAATTCTGATTCTGGCTCTTCTCTGGCCCTCCGTTAATTTTCTCCAGGATTTGATTACGTTCTGGCGCGTGCTCGCCATTCTATTTTTGTTCTATTTTCTGATCGCCATTCCATTTAGATTCTGGCGCTACGTTCGATTGTTTCAACTACGTTACGGCGGATTCGAGGCATTCAAGAAAGCCATGCTGAATACCGTGCCGGGAAATCTGCTTCTGGGAACCATCGTGGTGGCCATGGCCGGTATCCTGGACATTGTGAATGCCTCCCAGGGCCGGGGAAACCAGGGAACCATTGGATATGTATTTCTAATCTTTGTGGGCGGCTCTGCGCTTCGCATAGCGAACAGGCTATTTTTTCTAAACGATATGGTGGAAAATCTCAACAGAAAGCTGCGTCATAATCTGGCTACGTTGAATCGCACAAACCTGCGCCTGAAAACCTCGGAGCGACGGTATCGCCATTTGATTGATGGCTCCAGGGATGTAATTCTTTCGATTAATTCCGAAGGAGTAATCCTTCTGGCTAGTAGAGCCTCTCGCCTGGAGCTGGGAATTGGACCGGAGCAGCTCGAAGGGAAGCACATTGAGTCTTTGATCCATGGAGACCCTGCGGATCAGTACAGAACCCTGGAGTTCTTCCGGGAGCGATTCGAAGTATTTCAGCAGGAAAAGGATAATCTTCAAATGAAGATCCCGGTCAGGAGCAAGAAAGATGCTCAACCGGTGCAGTTCCAGCTCACGCTACAGAAGATGCAGGGCGAAGAGGACTGGGAAATCCTGGGTCGTCTGGTTCCTCTGAAAGAGGACTATTTGCTGCAATTTTTACAGAAAGAGCAACTTACTTTTAATCTGGGCAATGAACTGATTGCAGTTGAGGAGCTTTCTCAGAGATTGGTGCGAAATTTACCCAGGTACATAGATGTTTCGGATACTGCAATGATTCGCATCGGGTTGAGAGAGATACTGATCAACGCAATCGAGCATGGGAACCTGGCCATCACTTTTGAAGAAAAGAGCCAGGAACTGTCTTCCGGTAATTACAGCGAATTCATTGCCATGAGACAGACCGATCCAAAATACCGGGAACGTACCGTTACCGTGGATTACAATCTGGACGATGCTGGAGTGGTGTATCGTATCCAGGATCAGGGCTCGGGCTTCGATCATGCAATTCTGGGTAAGAAATTGACTGTTTCCGAGAGTGAAGAGTTACCGCTGCATGGAAGAGGAATCATGATTACTCGTAATGCATTTGACCTTGTTGAGTACAACGAAAAAGGAAATGAGGTCAGACTTTTGAAGTATTTTCGGTAATGCGACAGATCGGAAAATACCAGTGGGTGTGAAGCCACACCTGGATTTGATTGGAGAAGGGCATTATGGAGATGAAGCAGAAGAATACACTGAAAAGTCCGCATACTCAGGTTCAATGGACCTTTCTGAGTAATCACTCCCACGTTCTACTGTGCCTCTACAGAGATCCGGACATGAGACTCCGGGATGTTGCTCAGCTAGTAAATATCACAGAAAGGGCTGTTCAGGGCATTGTTCTGGACCTGGAAGAGGCCGGAGTTCTTCGGCGAATCAAGCAGGGCCGCAGGAATCGCTACGAAATATATCGGGATCGCAGCCTGCGACATCCTCTGGAAGAGCACATTCAGGTGGGCCAGATGCTGGATTTGCTCAAATAAAGAAACGCCGATTCAACCATTTACATCGTCTATAGCCTTATGCGCGCTGCTGCTTTCCTGGCCTCCTTGATTACCTTGCTGAATCTCTGTTGTAGTGGATCCGAAATTCAGCAGCGAAGAGTTCAAGTGGATCCAGATACCGGCACGATCCAGCCTCATCCGCCGATTGACGTTGAGCCTTCCGATTCCGCGCAGGTTTCCCTGAGCGCGTCCGAAAAGCGATTCGCAGAACTGGTGAATGAACACAGAAAAAAAGTGGGATGCCCTCCTCTGCAAATCAACGAAAAGCTCCAGAAACTTGCTACAAATCACTCCAGAGATATGGCCGCCAGAGATTTCTTTTCGCACACCAATCCGGATGGTCAGTCTCCTTTCGATAGAATGAAGTCGGCAGGCATTCGCTACTCCTGGGCTGCGGAAAACATTGCCTACGGCCAGCGAACGGCAACTGAAGTCCTGAATAGCTGGCTCAATAGTAGCGGCCACAGACAGAACATAGAAAACTGTAAACTGAGAGAACATGGTATAGGTCACTATTCGGCCACCAATCACTGGACCCACGTTTTCGCTACTATCCGCCAATAAGCCCCGAACATAAGCTGTCTTACAGCGCACTTTTCACTTGAGTAGATACCCCCCTGCTTTCATCTGGGGCAATGGAAAAGAGGAAGCTGGGCACCACCGATCTTGAAGTAAGTATTGCCTGTCTGGGTACCATGACCTACGGCAATCAAAACACGGAAGCACAAGCACATGAGCAGCTGGATCGTGCCGTGGAGGCTGGTATTAACTTCATTGATACAGCAGAAATGTATGCGGTCCCTCCTTCCCCGGAATCCTACGGGAAGACGGAAACAATGATCGGTAACTGGCTGGCTTCTCGTCCCGGTATGCGAGAAAAGATCATTCTGGCCAGCAAAGTAGCGGGCCGGGGTCTGCGATGGGTAAGAGACGGAAATGCAATCATAGATCGAAGGAATATTCTGGCTGCCGTGGATGACTCTTTAAAGCGATTGCAGACAGATTATCTGGATCTCTATCAGCTTCACTGGCCTAACCGTCCCTTCTATCACTTTGGACAATTCTGGCGATTCTCTCCTGGCAAAAAGGAGACATCCAGCATCACCGAGAATCTGCATGAAGTGCTGGAAACCCTGGGAGAATTAATCCAGGCAGGCAAGATTCGCCACGCAGGTCTTTCCAACGAAAGCGCCTGGGGTACCATGAAGTATCTGGAGCTTGCCGAGCGATTCAAGCTTCCGCGAATGCAGAGCATTCAGAATGAATACAGTTTGCTCTACAGACTTTTTGAACCGGATCTGGCAGAAGTGTCCATGTATGAAAATGTATCTCTCCTCGCCTATTCGCCCCTGGCTACCGGGATGCTCACCGGCAAATATAGAAACGGAAAAATACCGGAAGGTAGCCGATGGAAAATTCAGTCCGCACGGCATAATCAAAGAAATACTCCTCAGGCCCATGCGGCGGTGGAAGCCTATACCAAGCTGGCAAAGGAAAATGATATTTCGCTGAACCATATGGCCCTAGCTTTCGCTCACCAGCAGTATTTTATGACATCGGTAATCATTGGCGCAACGACCATGGATCAACTGAACTCCGATCTGGAGGCCTTCGAATTGAAGCTTTCAAGTGATCTTCTCAAGCAAATAGAAACGATTCGCCGGGACTTCCCCATTCCCTACTAGGAGATTCCGGTGCAGATTCGCGAGTTGGATAGCAAGGATTTCAAGGGACGGTTCCATTACTTCTACAGAGATAATGGAAAGGATGAGACGATTCTGCTTTTAAGTGGATTTCAGGATACTGGTCGAGGATTCTATTTTCAGGAAGAATATCTTTCCAGCAGGTTTAACCTGATTGCTCCCGATTGGAGAGGCCATGGAGATTCGCCCAACCTTCCCGAAGGATGGTTTTATTCCTCGGCCATGCTTCTTGCAGATTTTATTCAGTTCACAGCCGAAGTTGCGCCGGAAGGATATCACATAATGGCCCACAGCATGGGCTCTGCTCTGGCGGCAAGGCATGCAGGATTGGTTCCCGGGGAAATTCGCTCGCTTGTACTACTGGAAGGCTTCTCCGGTCGATGGCCAGTGGACAAGGAAGCGGATCGCATGGGTGAATGGGTTCAGAAACTGCGAAAGGAAAGACCTCCCCGAGATAATCCCATGTCTTCTATTAAAGCGGCCGAAGAGTTGCTTTCCCGTGCCCATCCCAGAATACCGGAAGAAAACCGGCAGGTACTGGCTCGGCTCTGGACCGATGAAAAGGATGGCAAATTCAGATGGAAGCATGATCCATCTTTGAGAAATCGGATGCTACCTGTTCCCTTTCCTCCGGATCTCAGCCGTGAGCTCTGGAGGCGGATTCAATGTCCGGTACTTTTTATCTATGGAAAGCACAGTCCTCTGAAACCTCCGGAGGATCAGATCCAGGAAATACTTTCGCACTTCAAGGATCTCAAACCTGTAGAACTGGACAGCGGTCACAATCCTCATCAAGAAATGCCAGATACTCTTCAAGAAGTACTGGAAGATTTCTATAGTAACCTTGCTCTATAGCCGCGGGCCTGGAATGAAAAAAATTTGGAATCCGCCTAATTGGGGTTCACTTTTTTCCGTTAACTTTTTCATGTAAAAGGTTACATTTCCTGAATTCGGAAGCAATTTTGCCGAAACCAGAAGTGGTGCTCCCGTCTAATTCGGGTACAGGGTTATGAAAGCTTATACTCTAGAAAGATTTGAAAAGAAATCCGTAACTTACAGAGGTACGGAGGTTCTTGATACAGACTCTAATGCTAAAGGGATCCCGACAAAGGCCTATCAGCGTCAGATAGGCAAGAAAGGGCTTCCCGGTATCCCGAATCTTACTGGCTCCTTTCTACTTATAACAATGCTTGGATTCCTTTTTTCAGCCTGCAGGGCCGCCCCTTCCATACAGCCAGAGTTACCCGGCGAAATCCAGGATTACTCGGTGAAAATTGACGATATTCGTAGAACGGCTAGAATCTATGTTCCCAGTGGATTTCAAAGCCGCAAGCTTCCGGTAATCATCGTAATGCATGGCTCGGGAAGCGACGGGCAATCTGTAGCAATTCAATCAGGTATGAGTAAAGCAGCGCAGCAACGAGGCTTCATCGCAGTGTATCCGGATGCTATGCCTCTGAATCCTACTCAAAGAGCGGATGCAGAAAACCCCCGGGTATGGTCCGATGGAACCGGGCGAGGATATGCAGGCGAGCATCCAGAAAACGATCTTCAGTTCATTCGCAGCCTGATTCAACATGTAATGGAAAAGCTTCCGGTAGACGAAAAGGAAATACATATTGCAGGCTTTTCCAATGGCGGATCCATGACCTTTCGCCTGGCCAGGGAAATGCCAGACCTTTTCAGTCGAGTGGCTGTGGTAGCCGGTGTCTCCTGGCTGGAGCCCAGCGACTGGAAACGTCAGGACCTGCTATATATTACCGGTAGGCAGGATCCGGTGATTCCACCCAACCGAACCATTCGGGACCTTCCCTACTCTACCATCAGCCGTTCCACATCCGTGAGCCAGACGCTGCTACAGTGGATGGGGCAATGTACATCCACAGGTCGCAATTCACCGCAGTATCTTCCGCCGGAACTTCAGCGAAAGTCCCAGCAGTTCAGCTGCGAAACCCATTCAGTGCAATACCTGGAACTCCCTCGTACGGGACATGTTTGGCCGGGCGGCACGGATGACCCTGTAGCCGAGCTAAATGCTACAACCTACATAGTCCGATTTCTACTGGATCGTAGAGGCTGAATCGCTGCTCTGGGACTATGAAGTCCCTCCTGACCGTATCATCCCTGTTTCTGCTTATTCTATGCGGAGCAGTTTACTACCACTTTTATTCTCTGGATACCCGCCAGAAGGAGATGGTAGAGAATCTGGATGGTTTTCGCCAGGAGATTTATGACACAGAGAGATTCTATATAGAGAATCTTCCCATCTACGAAGATTGGAGTGATGGTGGCAAAGAGGCTGATCTACGTCGGTTCCTTCTAAAGGAACATCTTCAGGTTGTAGATAAAGCAGGGCTGGAACCGGTAGGAAGCGTAGATGAAATTCAGTCAATGAGCAAAGAAGGGACCCTGGTTTCTCTGGAGCAGGATAAATCTACGCCATACTATTTTTACAATGTAAAGAAGGAGCATCGCTACCTGCATCCGGCGGCCCATAAAGGACTTCTCATTCTGGCGGAGCGATTCCAGAAAGTGCTGCATAGAAACCTGGACAGCAAGGATCAATTTAAACCGGTAATCATCAAGTTTGCTATTTCCTCTGCCCTTCGACCGGTGCATTATCAAAAGGACCTTAGAGAGCGTAATGCTAATGCCTCCTTCGTTTCTTCCCATAGCTATGGACTTAGCTTCGATCTTTTTTATGATAGCTTCTATGTAAACCTGCGCGGGGCCGAGGAAGAATCGAAGGACGAAGCTTCAGAATTCGAAAATTCCATGGATGAAATGCGCCTGAGAGCTGGCTTTCTTCTGGGAGCTTCCCTGCGAAGGCAGTTCAGGGCGGCGCTAGCTGAGACCCTCTTGCAGCTCCAGAAGGAAGGCATTCTGTATGCGATCTATGAAAGAAATCAAAGATGCTATCATGTTACGATTCTGCCGGATGCAATACGTTAGAGCCTCTTCTGAGGAGGGCATTCAGAGGTAGATGAGAGTCTTTCAACCAGCCAAATGAATGCCCGGAGGTGTGTGATATCCAGGTTCAAAAACCCGGCTCAGGAATTTCCGGAGCGATCTTTCAGCTTTCTGGCCTGCACTAAAAATTGCATCGCCTTTTCCGATTCCCCGGAAAATAGGTACATAAGGCTCAGATCCATCATATCCCTGGCATCGTCTTTCAGTTCCGCTGTGTCCAGCTTCTCACCGGCTGCCCGGGCTCGTTTCCTTTCTTCAATCCTGGAGCGAAGACTTCTGGACCGATCCTGGATTCTATCCCTTACTCCTTCAAAGAATGCCTGTGACTCTTCTTCGCTGGATTCTCTTGCCTTTCCGATATGCTCGCTGAAGCTACGATAGCCAGAAGCTTCTCGACTGAGCCTCTGTAATTCTTCGGTGGAGGCCTGGTAATCGCCGGTTTCCATTAAGAGCCCGGCTCGCAAACCATGGACTGTTTCGTCTCCGGGGACCTGCTTCAAAAAAGCTTCGCATACAGCCAGAGCTTCCTTGTATTTCTTTCGCTCGGAAAGATTCAATAGAAGTCCCAGAACAGCGATTCTGCTACCGGGTTGGAGCTTGAGAGCGTTTCGAAAGTAAACTTCAGCCTTTTCAGACAGAGATCGTGCTTCGTAAACATAAGCCAGAAGAATATGGGCCCGTAAGAACTTTGGATTGATTTTCAGACATGCGATTAAATGGGCCGCAGATACTTCATATTTTTTTGTCTGATAGTACTCGCTTCCCAGATTGAAATGCACAGCTTCATCCGCCTGAAGCTTCAATGCGGCCTCATAGTACTGAATAGATTGCTCGGGACGTCGAAGCTTTCCGTAGATTGCCCCAAGATTCATCAGTGCAGGACGAAAGGATGGGTTCTGTTGAATTGCTTTCAGATATAGTTTCACAGCAGCATCCAGCTTACCGGATTTCGCCTGCTTCAGGGCTTCATTGTAGAGCTGCTTCTCGTTCATGGACTATTCCCTTCGCCTCTGAAACTATCGTATTTCCAGACTTAGATCCAGAAATCGCGTAGTATGGGTGATATATCCCATGCTTACTCCCAGGGGCCCCGCATCCTTGATCTCTTTCAGCATATCCGGGGTCCATCCACCGGACACTTCAATTCGTATCTCACTGGATGCCTCCCGTATTCGACTGGCAGCGAGACGAATCTGGCCTCCATTCATATTATCCAGTAAAATCACATCCGGCGACTGCTGCAGGGCTTCATCCAGCTGATCCAGGGTATCTATTTCAATGTCTATGGGTAGGTCCGGAAACTTCTTTCGAATTCGCTCTGCAGCTGCTGCGATGGAACCTGCTGCCTGCACGTGGTTATCTTTGATCATCGCCATATCGGAAAGATGGATCCTGTGATTGGTCCCACCTCCGCAGTACACCGCATACTTTGCCAGGCGACGGTACCCGGGAAGGGTCTTGCGAGTATCCAGAATTTCGATTCCTTCGCCGGCCTGTTCCACGGCCCTGTGCACCGTTGTGGCAATGCCTGAGAGATACTGCAGAAAATTCAAAAAAGGCCTTTCCAGGCGAAGAATTCCGCGTAAGGAACCAGTAAGACTCATTAGCTTCTGTCCGCTTTCGAACCATTCTCCATCTTTCAGATAGCTTTCCAGATCTACAGAATAGCCAGTAAGGTTGCGATAACGGGTTAATAGATGCTCTGCTATGGCATTGCCGCAGAAAACTCCCGGCTCACGCGGTATCAAAAGGGCGCTGGACATCTGCTTCTCTTCAAAAGCAGCTTCTGTGGTTGGATCCCCGGCTGGCGCATCCTCGAGAATGGCCAGATCCACCAGAGCCTGACAGTCCGCCAGCTCCAGGCGGTCCACAGGTTGAGTATAGTGACGTCTCAATTAGGATATCCGGAATTATTGTTGTATTGCTCTTTGTACCTTTCGGGCAGAGGAGCCAGAGTCGCTTTCTTCAGCTCCCGATTCCCATTTCGCTTCATCACTTCTACGCTAACTTCATCACCTGGACTAAGGGACAGTATTCGCTTGTTCAGTGTGTAGGTGCCCAGAACAGGAAATCCATTGGCCGTAACGATCAAGTCGCCGATCTCCAGTCCTGCTTCCTCGGCAGGACTGCCCGGAAATACCTGAACGATTCTCACGCCCATGGCATCTTCCTGATACATTATTCCAAGATAGGCTCGGCCGGTTTCCGCGGGTTGGGTTACTTCCCTTTCCGGTGCCGGAGCTTCGGTAGTCTGGCAATAGGTTACTGCAGAAAGTATTGCAAGCAGCAATATTAGGTTGCGGATCATGGTATAGTAAGAATCGACCTTTTCCGGGACTTCCTTTACGTCGATCCAGCCGAGAGAACTGGTCTTGAGGACAGGAATTCGATGCTTTTTTCAGTTCCGCATGTCCGGAATGCATCGAACTAATAAAAGAAGGGGGAACCACTGGTTCCCCCTTTCTATTGAAGACTTAACGGCGCTTTTTAGCTGCCTTCTTCTTTGAAGTCTTCTTTTTCGCTGCCTTTTTCTTAGAAGTCTTCTTCTTTTTGGCTGCCTTCTTTTTTCCAGCTTTCTTCTTGGAAGCGGCTTTTTTCTTCTTTTTTACCGCGTTCTTAACAGTGGCTTTCTTTCGAGCCATGCCAGGACGGGTCCACTTCTTTCGATAAGCCTGGTCAGAAATCTGCTTTGGCTTTAGGCCGTAAGCGGGAGCAATATCGCCTGGCTCTTTGCCTTGCGCATACTGCTTCTCGATTTCTCTTTGTTCTTTTTCGCTCAGGTCTGACCAATGTCTCATATCGGGCTAACCTCTCTTTTAATTTTCTCGAAACATAGACGTTAAAACGAAGCGAAGTCAATCAAATTTGCAATTCATCGCCTTTCATTGGAAAAAAAATTGCAAAAAAGGCACTTTTTGGGTCTGCGAAGGCGATATCGCATGCGAATTTCGCCTTCGCGCACTTATAGATAGCAAAAAAATGGATTTTTAACGTTTATCCGTGCCTGAATCATTACAAGTACCTCTGTATTCAATCGGGCATTCGCCCTGCCCGACGTCCTATGTTTCTCTGTCTTCTGCTTCGCCTGGTGTAACGACTTATCGAGCAAACATAAAAGCATCCAACTGGGCAAGGATAAGAGCCTTCGTCCTCAATTTTGGCAAGCTGTAGTTCCGATTTGAATCGTATCTGTGGTATAGAAACAACACCCGGGTGCTACTTCATTGCTATAAATAAGGTGAATGGAGCCCCCTGAAAGCAAAGAAACGCTGGATTTTACAGGCATTTTTGTCCATCTGGGATCAATGAAAGCCATTCGACGCATTCTTATAGCCAATAGAGGAGAAATTGCTGTTAGAATCATTCAAACGATCCGAAACATGGGGCTTACATCCATTATCGTATATTCAGATGCAGACAGAAACAGCCCTGCTGTAAGATTGGCCGATGAAGCGATCTATCTGGGTGCATCCGAGCCTTCGCAATCGTATCTCAACATACCGGCCATCATAGAAGCATGTAAACGTAGCGGGGCCGATGCAGTGCACCCCGGTTATGGCTTTTTATCCGAGAATGAATCCTTTGCAAGAGCCATTGAAGAAAACGGTATTACATTCATCGGACCTTCGCCGGAAACTATCGCCTCTATGGGAAACAAAGTAGAAGCAAGGCGGATTATGGAAGCCCATGGGGTGCCAGTAGTGCCCGGTAACAATGAGCTCCCCGAAAGTGACGATGCAGTTAAGGCAATTGCACGAGATATCGGGTATCCACTGCTTGTAAAGGCGAGAGCTGGAGGAGGTGGAAGGGGAATGCGCCTGATTCAGTCAGAAAAAGAGCTTCTGGAAGGCATAGATTCGGCCAGAAGGGAGGCCGGATCCGCATTTGCGGACGATGGAGTGTTCCTGGAGAAGTTTGTTGAGACCCCCAGGCATATTGAGATCCAGATTTTTGGCGATGGACAGGGAAACTGCATCCATCTATTCGAAAGGGAATGCTCCATTCAGCGCAGACATCAAAAAATCATCGAAGAAAGCCCCTCCCCGGCTCTAACCGAAGCGGATAGAGCATCCATTACCGAGGCAGCTCTAAAAGCGGCCCGAGCTGTTGATTACAGAGGGGCCGGCACCGTAGAATTCGTGTACTCAGATACAACCAGATCCTTCTATTTTCTGGAAATGAATACCCGGCTGCAGGTGGAACATCCGGTAACCGAGATTGTCACCGGCCGGGATCTGGTGAGAGATCAAATCCTGGTAGCCATGGATCCGTCCCATTTACCCGACCAATCTGAAATCCAGCTCAGAGGACATGCTGTGGAGGTGAGGCTCTACGCAGAGGATCCGGCCGCAGGCTTTATACCTTCTGCAGGGAGGGTACATAGATTTCAATGCCCTCAGGATATCCGGGTGGACTCCGGAGTGGAGTCAGGTAGTGAAGTTTCTCTGTTCTACGACCCTATGATAGCCAAAATAATCGGTCAGGGTAGCCGCCGGATGGAAGCCATTGTAAACCTGCGACAGGCCCTGGATGAGGTAGTTCTGTTTGGTCCCAAAAGTAATCTGGAATATCTAAAAGCCATCCTGGATCGGCCTGCCTTTCAGAGCGGAGATTTCTCCACTGCCTTTGTTGAGAAGGAGATGGCGGACTGGCAGCCTTCCGTAGATGGGAATACCCTTGACAGGGCCAGGGCAGCGTTGGCCGTTCTCTACTACGAAGGGGCCGGAAAAAGGAACGGAGTTTCTTCTATAGAAACGGGCAACATGGACCAGGCCTGGAAATCCGATGGGTTTCAGCTATGGCAGACAGGGAAATGGAAACCATCGACGAATGTGTGATTCGTAGCGGTGGAGCCACGCACCAGAGACACGGGAGGGCCAACTGGAAGGCGGTAGTAGGATCAAGGGCTTCTTAAAGCCCTACCCACTTGTAAGGCGCCGAGCGAAACGATATTGAGCCCCCCGCTCGGTGGCACGAACCACTTCCTGTGGTCTGACTCGCGGATGCTCAATTTCTGGAGGTCCGCACGGAACTCAATGGTCCCGAGCGGACCAGAAAGAGTCGTAGACTCTTTCGTG
>PBUB01000005.1 GCA_002729885.1 Spirochaetaceae bacterium | reverse complement strand
TGGACTTTTCGTTGAACTCCATGAAGAAGCCTGCCGAAGCGGCTGTTGGGGAGCTGGTGTCGATCGGTATTACGCCCTCCGTTCCCCTTTTAGTAAGGATGTGAAACTCCATGGACAGGGTGCCATCCCAGCGGGTCGATTTGAACCCCCGTGGCTTCCAGTATCCGATGGCCTCCACTGGTTGCTGGTTTACGTTCTCTTCGATGTCGACGTTCTTCCCGAATCCGACCGGGGATCCGTTCATCTTGATGGTTACATCACAGCCAGTGAGGACCTCTGGATTTTCAAGTTTGGGTGCTGGCATTTATTATTCCTCCAGTGGCTACAGGGCCTTATGATTGCGCGCTCCCCCGGACAACGTCCAGATTGAGCAGGCTGAAAATGTAATCGAGCGACGTGACGAGCTTCCCGTCCGGGAACTCGAAGTAGATTGCGTTGCCGTCGCGCCTGATAAGGAAGTCGCGTCTCCAGGCAGGCTGGCCGGTATATACGTTCCGGGTTAGCCAGCCGAAATTCCGGACGTAGTCCTGGTCGAATTTCAGCTCGATGAAAGTGCGAATGTCTGAATCCGTGAGAGTCGTTCCGAAGGCATCTGGATCGGTTGGCACTTCGCCGAGAAAGGCATCCTGGAGAGATTCTCGCAGGTCTTTGTTCAGTGCGAGCGCCGTGCAGGTAGTTGAAGCTTTGTTCAGAATCTGATTCGTTGCCTGATAGGTGGTGACATCAGATGTGATCTTAAAAGGACCATTGTTCGGTTTGCGATCCACAACAAGGCCCCCGGACCGGATGGCTCTGCGGATGTCCCCGGTTCCAGGGATCTCGGGCGCATCTTCAATGTTCAGATCCTTGTAGAGGGCGGATTCCCGCATGTTTGAGGATGCTTTGATTGCATTGTGGATTACTGCCAGGAGCCATCCATCATAGGTTTTGGTGGTGATACCGTCTGCCCCTCGAACAGTTACCGGGGAAAGGCCGTAGACCATGTATTCACTGTTGATCTGCTTTGCGTTGTCGCAACGGATAGTGAAATCATCGGTACGGTCAGCACCGAATCCTCCGAACCGTTCATCGGCTCCTTCCGGTCCGTTGGACTTGATGATGAAATCCGTGAGATAAGCCCCGGCACCTTGATTGGTGGAACAGAGGTTGATGAAGAAGCCTCGAACCTTCTCCAGCATATCGATTGCATCTGTATAGTCTGTGGGCTGGGCTGCAGTCGATGCGCCACCCGAGAGGTATACGAATCCCACGGTGTCAGCCAGGGGCTTCCTGGCTCCGGTAATCTCCAATTCGACGTTTCCGAGATTGAATAATGCCTGCGCCTGGCGATAAAGGAGAGCCTTTACCACGGCCCCTGCCTTGGCATCGACTCCACTTACATGGTCCAGGTTTCTGGTAAGAATATCCGGTGAGCTGTCGACAACGGCATTGTAACCGGCCATCGAATTGATGCGGACGGCCAGGTCGGCCAGGGTTGGAACGCTATCGACCGGAATATCAAGGTTTTCGGTCCCATCGGTCTGGCCGGTGAGAGTTGTTGTAAGGTTGGATCCATCAAAGGAAAGCTCTGCTGTGGTAGCATCTCCGCTGTATGTGATTGTAATATCCTGGGCATCGAGGCCGGTTGCGGATTGAATACCGTTGGAGTCGCCGACCTCTACTGAGTCGCCTGCAGCCGAGATCCTGATTCGAGACTCATTGCCCCGGGGACCGGGAGTAACATACTTAGCGGAGTATTGGGACGCAGCAGTGTTATCCAGACTTGCGGACGCCCTGGTATTGACCGCCAGATTCAGTGCTCGAATAAGCAACGGACCACCGGCGAACCTGCTATCCCTGGAAGGAGAGAAGGCAGCTTTGATGGCATCGAGGAGCGGACCGGAAACCAGAACCTGCTTGGCTTCCTCAAAGGAAGTGAATTCCATCACCCGTTTGAGCATGGGGAGGCTGGTATCCAGAGCATTCCAGCCGTTGTTCGCTTCGCCGATTAGTATTTGCGTATTGAAGTCCGGAGAGATCCCGCCGGACTGTGGTTTGGCGCGGAATGCGGAGTAAGATCCTGGAACAATGAATCCGCGTCCCAAAAATTCTACTGTTCTTGTTGGCATTACTTACCTCTCCAGAGTTCGGCCCATACGGCTTCGAAGTCCTTGCGGGATCCGCAACGGGCGCGGAATACTTCCTTTACTTTGGCCGGGATCGGACCTTTTTTCTTTTCAAGGTCCGTCAGGAATTGCTCCATGGGCGGGTATTTGCGCCGCTTCGCTGTTTGCTTCGCAGGTTCCCTGGGTTTGTCCTGCGCCTGCTCCGCCTTCTGCTCACTGGCCATTGGATTCTCCTTGAACGACGCTGTGCCCAGCATCGAAGTCGAATAGCCCTCGGGTCTTGAAAACCGTGCGGCTATCTTCCATGTGTATATCAAAGCCGGTAATATCGGGGAAGAGGTGGGCTGGCTTTTTGCGGAAGACTCTGCGCGGTTGGCGGAGTTTGACCGGAATCTCGAATCCCCAGACGGGGCTTGCGAATTGGTTCGAGGTAATGTTCACCTCATGGGTTTCATCGATATCAACCTTGACTCCGGGGAATGCCTCCATGATATCCTGGGCCATCGGAGCCATCAGCGATTCGACCGTTTCATAGAGTATGCGGAGAGTAGGGCGCCCTGCACCTCCGGATGTGAAGCCAGCAATGATGACTTCAGATTGAACCATGTGCAGCCAGGTTTCGACGATGTCGGCTTCACCGAGTTCCTCTGCCGCAGCCTCCGGAGCTGCACGGGATTCACGTGGAAGGGAGGAAGTGTAGTTATGAAGGGCGGCCCGAAAACGATCGGTAGGCTTAAAACGGCGGAAATTGTGCCCTATATAGTCTTCTCGAATATCTCTGGTCCACTCCACCCCAACTCGGGGAAAATTGCGGTCGAATCCGGACTCAGAAATCCCTTCAACAAACAGTGGGTGGCCATTGATTACAGGCGCATCTACGTTGCGTGTTCGAAGTCCGGTCAGAGGCAAATTGCCCTGGAGCCAGAGCTTCACCGTATTCTCGGGCGGAGCAATATGAACGGTCAGAATTGTGGGGCGGGGATCGGCCACGCTCTGATTGTGGGCCTTTCCTGATTATCGGTCACGAATGAAGCTCTCCAAGGGCTCTGTAAAAAAGACTGTTTACGGAGTGCCCTGTCATTGTTAGAATTGTCTCGATGGATGATCTGGACAAGATCCTGAAAGAAGTCGATGCTACAGAGCGAAAGCTGGCGTCTCTGCGGACTCGCCTGCAAGAATGGATTACCGTTCACCTGGAACCATACTCGACCCGTGAGGCGGCAGATCGTCTGGGTGTATCTCATGCATATATCCAGAACCTTCGTCGCGGGGAAGGCTCCGCAAAGGGGAAACTTCGAACCTCTACAATGGTCCAAATCGCAGAAAAAATTCGCGCCGTTGATACAGTGTAAAATTTACTGTTGACAACCGTTTCCGGTTCGCCTATCTTATTCTTGTGGGAGGATCTGATGGCAGAAAGCAGCGACAGTCGAAATTTGGTTCATCTCCGAAACTATAGCGCCAAGCGTGTGTTTTGGAGCGATGACGATGCACGATGGCTCAAGAGGCATCCAGGGACAAGCCATACCGTCGCTTCCGCGATTTTTGAAGTGTCCGAGATAACCGGTCGGCGAAGGATTGATATTCTAAGGAATCCGAGTCGTGAGGAGTTTGCTCTGGTGATGCATATTGCCATGAACCTGCCCATAATGATTAAGTCCCTGAAGTGGGAGGGGACTGAGTACGATCTGAGTGAGGTGGAAAAGTATGAAAGCCGAGAGTACAAAGTCGAAAGTTAGGGTTTCCGGTAGATATTTCCGAGAGAAAATCGAGAGGCTCTTTCTGCGAATCCATGAGGCCGGGAAACGGACTATGAAGTTGACCGAATCGGAGCGAGCCGTCCGCTTGATCCAGAACAGTCTGGACAGAGACTTCAAAGAGGGATTCCGGAAGCGTGAGCATGGCCAGGACGCATACCAGATTGCAGAAGCGCACCAGGCCAAAATTGCTGACCAGATTCAGGCGGAGCAGGATGCCCAGGAGGCGGAGTATCTGGCCGAAGTGATCGAAGTGCTGAGGGAAACTCTGTCTGCTGCAGAGATGCGCAAAGCGGAGATCGACAGCGGTAGAGGCACAGTGCTATTTCTGGAACGCAGGCGCCATCTGGCCGAAGCCCAGGCAAGAATCCAGAAAGCAGTGTAGCCGTGGGTCGGGCTTTCTTGATTTCAGGCCTCGTTGAAGGTTTCGATGCGGGATTTGAGGATCTGCACTCCATCTGGTCGAAACCCGAGCGGCCGGGACTTCGCGAAGGCCAGTTCATCGAAAGTGAAATCCTGGAAAATTCCGTTGGCCATCATGACCTTCAATCCGTCCTCCAGTTTCTGAACCACTTTTCCTATTTGGTTGCGGACTCTGGATTTCGGGTTGGTGATTTGCACTATATCGCCAGCTTCGGCGGCATCAATGCTTGCATTAGGTCCTTTTCGTTTTCGCTGCTCCTGGGCGCGCTTTTCAAAATCCTCATGCCGCTGCTGGACAACAGCATGATCTTCGGCGGGTTTTGCGGCCATGGGCTTCTTGGATGGTATGCCACCACGCTGGGGGGCCATCGGACGCTTTTCTGAACCTGATCCGGGCTTTTTGGGGACTTGTCCACTTTGCTCTTTTTTTACCGGGCGAGGGCGAGGGCCAGGGCTTTCGTCCGGACGAACCCAGACCGTCTGCCGGTGGCCTGCCTGATTGGTGATGACCTTCTTAACCAGACCCTGCCGGTTCCCGGCCTTGAATACCGCGAGCATTCGGCCCAGGTTGGATTTCAGATTCAATCGTTCGGCCAACCGCTTGCGAAAACCGAGATTCTTCCGGATTCTCTTCCTCACCTTGCTCATCGGAGTATCTGGATCCCGGTCTATGTTGGTTGGGTAGCGGGTCTTGATGTTCTCGAAGTCATCGAGACGAGTTTCAAATGCTTCGCGGGTATCTTCTTCACTGTCTTCCAGCAATTTGTCTAAACGTTCATCGATCTGATCATGACGGTCCCCAACTTTCTCCCAGATCAGGTCGTGCAGGTCCGTTTGCTTGTCGTCGATAGTCTCCTTTTCGATTTCTATCTCATCCTCCGCTGCGGATTCAGCATCGTCCTCATCCTCGTATTCGGAGCCGACCATCTTCCGATGCTTTTCCATTATTTGATTGTAGCGGTGCCCACCTTCTTCGAGTGAAGCCATGCGCTCATCAAGCTTCTTCAGTGCGTCAGCATATTTGGCGTTTATTTGGGTTTCGTGATGGTCCTTTAGATACTGGCGGACCTGATCCAAGTAATCCTCGGCACGGCGCCGGGCACGACTTCCAACTTGTTCGGCCTTTACGCTATGGAATATCAGGCGCTTCTCCGCCTCTTTAAGTTCATGCTTGTAATATTCCGAATCGGGGTGTTCGCTCAGTTTGCTCTTGATCCCATCGATCCGAGACTTCAGATCTTCCATGGCGAAGCGGTGCTCGCGGGCCTTCTCGTCTGCGGGAGCCATCCGCTTCGTGAGCTTGTCCAGGTGCTTCCGGACATCTTTTTTGACTTCCTTCCACCCTTGCGGCGTTTTCATATAATCGCCATTCGCCCAATGGTGGATTTCTCCCAGGGCTGCACCACGCGCTTTTAGTATTTCAATAAGGCTTTCAAGACCAAACATACAGGGTAACCCAATCCATCAATTATGCGGATGAATCCATCGTAGTGGGCTCAGTCATCCACTACCATTTCCACACCTTCGCCTTCGCCCGCCACGTCCTCCATGGCCTCTATCCGTTTCATTTCTTCTTCGGTGAAGCCCCATTCATCGCGGGCCAGAGCCTGCAGCAGCTCGGCATCGGTACGTTTTTGCTCCTTCTCTTCCATATCTTCTCCTCCCTTCACTATTGCTATGCGTTGTTCACGGGAGAGCCTGGATTTGATAATCTGAAACAGCCAGGATTTTCCGATCCTGTTTCTGAACTTTGAATAATGCTCGGAGTCATGGATAGTCTCAGATGCATTCGTCTTTGTATAGACGAGCCGTGAAGGCTCTCCCAGCTTCACATTTGTGTCATAGATGGCTGCAGAATCAACCATCTCTGCGATCTTCTGGAACCCGCTCGGGATACCGGCATAAGCACCTTTCAGAACGCCGTCCGGGACGTAGCGGCCGGTTTTTCTCGCTCGCTGTTTGGCGCGATCCAGAGCAACATCCATCGGGGTGTCAGCCATCATAAGCTTGATTTCGTATCCCTGGTCCCTGAGCTTCTGGATATTCTTTTCGTAGGATGCTGTCTTTGAACCTGTCCCATCGATAACCAGGTTCTTCCGGGCATTGATGGCTTCTTCTCTGATCTGCTTCACCAGGTAGCTGGACTCTTCGTGCGCCATTTCGGCCGCTTTTTTCAATCGGTTGTTCACCCCAACGCGATATTCCGGAATCAGGTTCTTTACTGCATCAGCATCGGCGACAACGAAATCTTCCATGCTACCCAGACCAGCGGACTTCACCATCGTCGACTTGCCGGATGCCGGGCCACCCATCATCATAATAGCAACCGGTTTCTCCCCGGACGGCACGGTCGGCTTCCCTTCAAGAAAGCGCTGCTTGATTAGGTTGTGCAGGAACTCCCGGCTCTCCTTTGGCTCTCCACCTTCATCTGGATGGCCGGTGAAGTGTTCCTCCCAGGTTTCCGAAGGCATCCCTTCTGGAATTCCTTCATTCCACCGACCAGGTCGAGGGATAGGATCACCAATGTTCGGGTTCGTTACAATATTATAGAATGCCTGGGCCTTGGCCGATTCAACATCAGCGGGAGCCCATATCTGGTTTACGCCCTGGTCTTTGTACTTGCGTTCTCTGGGTTTCTTGCCGGTGCCCTTCTTTGCCTTTCCGCTTTTGTCGGACCCGTCGTTTCTGGATTGAGATTGTTTGCTACGGACAGACTGGTCGGAGCTGGAGGATCCGGCTTCCCTGTCACCGGTACTTTTCTTGGAGTCCGTATCCGACTTTCCCGGGGCTTTTGCTTTGGATTTCTCCTGCTCCGGGTTTACGTAAACGGTCTGGCGACGGCCTTTCTTATTCGTAATGACTTTGCGGACGAGATGAGCTCGATTGGCCGCCTTAAGAATATGAATGCCCTTCATGGACCCGTTATAGCCGGAAAACGGCTATCGGGCATCTGTCGATTCAGTCTCCGGTCTGTAGATCGTCCATCTCAAGGTCGTTATCCAGAATCACTGCGTAACGGAGCATTTGTTCCACTGTTACTGGTTTCCCCTCCTGCATGCAAATTGAGGCCAGGGAATCGTAGACCCTGTCCGGACCCAGACTCGCCAGGTGTGGGAAATCAGCCTGCACTGCTTCAAAGAGCTGCTGCTTGATGTCTGCGTTCATGTGTTCTTCCTTCACGAATCAACCTGTAGATTCGGCTCTTGTATACCGACTTCCCCAGCGATGAATCAACCAGCTTGGAAACGTGTTCATCTACCATCTGGTCGATGCTCTTGTTGGGACGGCTTTTCTCGTACTCTTCTTTTTCTCGTCGGTAGCGCTCAACCAGTTCTGATTCAAGCTCCTCTTTTTTCTTTGATGAATCTGCCTTCATTTGAGCGATTTCTTTTTCAAGAGCCTCCGCCTGAGAACGGAGCTTTTCCACGGTCAGACCTTTCTGCTCCATCATAGTCTCATGCTCGACCTTGTCGCGTTTCAGACGACTGAGTTTCGATTTGATACGGTTCGCATCCTCCGCGTGGAATCGTCCAAGTGTTGAGTTCTTGCCGTACATTTCGGCCCAGCGCTGTGACCGCTTCAGTGACTCTTCGGCATCTCGAATGCGTCGGTCCAGATTTTCAGCTCGATTCAGGGTCGATAGGAGAATGTTCCGGTCGGTGGTCTTATCCTTGATGGCGGCCAGGCGCTGCGTCTCATCTTCCGATGCAACCAGCCTGGCCTTTTTCTCCGGGTCAGTCACGATCTCGTATTTCAGCTCATCAGGATTGATGTCCGTGGTTTCAATAAACGGGGATCCAGTTGCCTTAAAGATATCGTTGATTCGGGAGACTTTTTCGGCATGCTTCTGGTACAGCTTTGTGTCGATGGAGTTCTCCATCACCGGGTAGAACATGTGGCAACGCTCCTGGGTGTTCCCCTGGCGCCATCCACGCCCTTTTTTCTGCTCATTCGAGGTCGGATTCCATGCCAGGCTGCAGTTATACATGACCCCCGTATTTTTCTGAAGGGACACTCCTTCCTGGATCGTATCGGAGCCGATTATGATTTTCGTTTTGCCATTCGGATCATTGAAGTCGAACTTGATTTCTTCGAATCGGCTTTGCCCCTTCGCCTTGGCTTCCTTGCTCCTGGCCTTTTTCCCCTTCTCCTTCGGCGTCATGATCTCGATGGCATCCTCCGGGATTCCCTGGGAAACCATGTAAGACTTCACTTCGTTGAAATACTCAACGCCTCGGGGTAAAAAGATGATTTGGCCCGGAGCATTCCCCTGGGCTTCTTTCATCCGTTTGTAGTACTCGGCAGCGGATTTGGCCACAAACTTCATCTTGGGACTGCGTTCGACGAAATCCTGTCGGTTATCGTTGAATTGATAGTCGTTTACGAGGGCCGGACTGATATTCAAGTTTTGCTGCATGGTCATGGACCTTAGTGCAGCGGAGGGATCTCGCTCATCAGGATCGGGGTGGAAAGCCATATCATAATAGTTCTCCAGGCTCTGGCGGATCTGATCCATTTCCTTGTTGGAAGGAAGAACGATCTCCTTCTCTACCAGGTCCGGCCGTTTGATATGCGCGTCCTCTCCGGTCTTTCGATCAAAGAATTCATTGATGAGTGAGGCAAAGGCGTGGGCATTCTTGAAGCGGCGGACCGTCTGCTTCTCTTTGATTTTTCCGTTGGGCTCCAGCACCTTTTCGGTCTGAGTCTCTACAAAGGCCGCCACGAAGTCCTTTACGTTGTAGATCCCCATCTTCTGGAGGCGTTCTCTGGCCATCGTGGAGAGTAGGGAGTAGACCTGAAGCGGATTGTTCGTAAACGGAGTGGCTGTGAGCATCATTACGTTGCGGTTGTCGTTGGACTTGAGCACATGCTGGGCCGCCAGCCACATCTTTAACCCACGGTCGCTGGTTGCTCCTCCAATGATGCCTGAGAATTCGTTCGCCTGGGTCTTGACCTTCCCAGTTTCCGGATCCTTTTCCTGTTTTACATCGGCAAAGATATTGTTAAAGTTATGGGCTTCATCCACTGTCAGAGAGTCAAAGCCCGCTTCATCAAAGAGTATATCATTGTACGTCCCGGTTTTTGCTCTCGAAGCAAAGGCCTCTGCCTGGTTTTCCTTGGCCGCCTTTGCTCGTTTATTCTTCGGATCGTCTGAATAGGTTGCGTGGGCATCCTGGAGGTCCTTTGTAAGCTCATTGAAACGCTCTTCGGTGAAGCCCATCCGCTGAAAAGCATCGTAAGACATGACGGTCACGGATCCTTCTTCGATTTCCAGTTGCTTGCCGCCTTGGGTCATTTGATTCAGCTCGGGAGTTCCGATCGTATTCACCGTGAGATTCGGATAGAGCGATTTAACGGAGGCCTCCCAATTCGGTAATACGGAGGTTGGCACCACGAACAGAGGCCTCTTTGACCGCCCCATTTGCATATTGGATACGGTGGCAATAATGCCTGTCATGGTTTTGCCCAACCCTACCTCGTGCGCTGCGCAACCGATGCCTTTTGACAGAAAGTTGGCAATGAATCGATGCTGGACATCTCTCAGTTCATAGTCTTTACCCTTGAACTTTTCGTTCAATCCCTCAATCGGAATCGGCACCTTCGCCGGATCCACCTGAACGTAGGCGTTGAAGCGTTCATTCCAGGACTGCTGGATCTGACTCTGCTCGGCCTCACCCAGGGATTCCTTGACGAACCTGTCTGCCAGCTTCATTGCCAATTCCCGGCGTTCTCGCCGGATTCTCTCATTCAGGCTCTTGTTGTTGCCCCGGACAGGTATGGCATCACAGTAAGCCCGAACGTCGCTGGCTGAGGCCGCGTAGTCCATAAATGTCTCGTAGTCCAGATCACCGACCCATTCCTTGAACCGGTCGAGAAGGGAACTTCCGTCATCCAGGGTGACTGTCTTGAAGAAAGGATCGATTGGATCCAGAACTACGTCCTTCAGAGGCGTTTGCTCCGGAATGGCTTCTTCGAGCATCTGGCGCTGCTTCTGGTATAGTTGCAGGCCACCTTTCTCGATGATCTCTTCCCTGTCCGATTCCAGTTGCTTCAGCTTTTCATAAATATCGCCCGTGGCATACAGGTAGTCGGGCATTGCACCGCCATTGTGGAATGACATCGACTTCGGATCGAATGGCGTCTGGGGATCAATGTATCCGAGAGCATTGGTGCTTTTCAGCAATTCGACATCCAACTCGCTGAAGTTCAGACCGTATTTCTTGTTGAACTCCGCCTGATTCAGGAGCTTCGGGGGAGGACTCTGCTTTTCTCTCGCCGTATTCTTCGTTTTCCTCGTCGCATTTCGGACGGCTTTCTTCTTAACCGTCTTCCGATTTGAACTGGCTACCTTGTGCTTCCCCTTTGCGTTCTGGTTTCCGATCAATCCCCTGGAGATTGCATCCTTGTGGGCTTTTGATATCTCCTTCGGGGCCGCCGGTCTATGATTGAGAAAGGTATCTATATTGCCCTTTGTCCGCAGGTCTGGCTTGCCCCAGCGATCTGTCGTCTCGTGCTCCTCTCCGTGAAGATGATTCGGGTTCCGCTTGAAGTATTCATCCCCGAAGGCAATCGCATTGTCTTTGTGCTCCGTAGTATTCTTTCTAAGGATGATCAGATCCGTGCCGATGTCCGTATGAGCAAAAGTGCCATTCGGCAATCGGTGGGCTTCCAGGAGTTCTGCTTTGTTGAATATCTTCTCCTTTGCTTTGGTCTTCCCCTTTCGGAGAAAGTTGGAAGGAACGACCATTGCAACTATGCCGCCTTCCTTCACGGTGTCGAGGGAGCGATGGAGGAAGTATTCCTCATAGCGCTGCCAGCCTCGACCTTCGGATGCCTTGTATTTTCCTCCCATTTCGCCGTAGGGCGGGTTCGTTACCACGGCATCGTACAGAGG
>PBUB01000004.1 GCA_002729885.1 Spirochaetaceae bacterium | reverse complement strand
TTCAAGGACCCCCTTGAGGGAAATCCTGTCCAGAAATTCTTATTATCCAGGAGAAGCGTGGATGAAGCTTCATGAGTATCAAGCCAAGCAATTACTAAAACGTCATGGTGTTAAAGTTCAGGACGGCAAAGTCGTGGACAAAAAGGAAGATATCGCGGCGGCCTATGAATCTCTGGGCGGCGGCGTAATCGCAGTTAAGTCCCAGGTTCATGCCGGAGGTCGCGGAAAAGGAGTTCTGTACGACGGCCCCAATCCTCATCAGGATGCCAAAATCCAGGAAGGTGGAGTCAAGGTAGCCAAGTCCAAAGAAGAGGCCGTAGAATTCGGTTCCAAAATGCTGGGGAATTATCTGGTAACCCATCAAACGGGCGGCACCGGAAAGCAAGTTCACAAGATTTTCCTGGAAAAAGGAACCGACATTCAGCGCGAACTGTACCTCAGTATTCTTCATGACCGCGCGCTCAATAAGCCCATCGTAATGTGTTCTACCGAGGGTGGTATGGACATCGAGGAAGTGGCTGAAAAAACTCCCGAAAAGATCATCAAAGTCCCTGTAGAGCCGGCCATCGGACTTCAGCCCTGGCAGGCCCGCGAGATCCTGTTTGCCTTTGGAATGCCCAAGGAATCCTTGAAGCAGGGTGTTCCTTTCCTGCTGTCACTCTGGAAAGCCTACGATGAAGAGGATTCCTCTATGCTGGAGATCAATCCTCTGGTAGTGGAAAAATCCGGCGATCTGGTAGCTCTGGACTGCAAGTTCAGCTACGATGAAAATGCAATGTTCAGACATCCGGAAGGCGCAGAGATGCGCGACATCACAGAAGAGGATCCGCTGGAAGTTCGAGCCGGTGAATTCAATCTGAACTATGTTCACCTGGACGGAAACGTAGGATGCATGGTAAACGGAGCCGGTCTGGCCATGGCAACTATGGACCTGGTAAAACTGGCCGGAGCCGAGCCTGCAAACTTCCTGGATGTAGGCGGCGGAGCCAATCCTACTACTGTAGCAAATGGCTTTCGTATTATTCTGGAAGATCCCAATGTTAAAGCGATCTTTGTAAACATCTTTGGTGGAATCGTGCAATGTGACCGGGTGGCCAACGGAATCGTTCAGGCTGCTCAAGAAGTGCAGATTGGAGTTCCACTTATCGTTCGACTGAAAGGAACTAACGCAGAACTTGCAAGAGAAATCCTTCAGAAATCTGGTCTGCCAATCACTGTGGCAGAGGAACTGAGCGATTCCGCAGAGAAGGTGGCGGCTGCTGTAAAATAGATGGAAGGGCCCGGCCGAGATCTAGTCCAGATCCGATTCCGGACCTGAGACCGGCCGACTTCAATCAAGAGCGAACAGCAGAAATCTAAACGAGTCATAGTAGGATAGGAGATAATAATGGCAGTACTAGTAACAGACGATACCAGAGTGGTAGTACAGGGAATCACCGGTAAAGAAGGTTCCTTTCACACAGAACAGATGATTGAATACGGCACCAAAGTGGTGGCCGGAGTAACTCCAGGTCGAGGCGGACAGCAATTCGGACCAGGCGTGCCCATTTTCAATACTCTGAGAGAAGCAAAAGAAATCGAAGGCGCCAACGCGGCCGTGATATTTGTTCCACCTCCTTTTGCAGCAGATGCAATCCTGGAAGCTGTGGGAGCGGAAATCGAACTTTGCGTTTGCATTACAGAAGGTATTCCCGTGCGCGATATGGCGCGAGTTTATACAGTTCTTCAAAATTCCAAAACCAGACTTATTGGACCCAACTGCCCCGGCGTCATTTCTCCGGGCAAAGGCAAAATCGGAATTATGCCTGCCAGCATTCACAAGCCAGGTAGCATTGGCGTCGTTTCTCGAAGTGGAACCTTGACTTATGAGACGGTAGGTCAGCTTTCCCTGGTGGGCCTTGGACAGAGCACCTGTATTGGTATTGGCGGGGATCCGGTAATTGGAACCAAGCATAAAGATGCCATTCAACTTCTAAACGATGATCCAGATACAGAAGGTATCATCATGATCGGTGAAATCGGCGGTACCGACGAAGAAGATGCTGCCGAATGGGTGAAAGAGAACGTCAAGAAACCCATGGTAGGATTTATTGCCGGTCAGACCGCTCCTCCGGGAAAGAGAATGGGCCATGCAGGCGCCATTATCTCCGGTGGAAAAGGAACAGCTCAGAGCAAGATGGAAGCGATGACAGCAGCTGGCATTGCTGTGGTTCAGTCTCCTGCAGACATCGGATCCAAAATGAAAGAGCTTCTGGGAAAATAATCCCGCTAGCATCTTCCCGGGAATCGAACCCGGAATCCATAAAAGCCCGGCCATGCAGTCGGGCTTTTTTTATGCACCCCCGAAAATGCAAAGAAAAAATTGCATAAACATCTTATCTGATATGCAAGTTAATTATTGCACAACTATGGGTCCATTGTGCCAATGCTGCATTGCATGTTGGAGCGGCTCAGAAGAGTCGCACGTTTGCAGGACTGAAAGATCAGTTCGAATGGCGGGAACTCTGGCAGAAGTCAGGAAGTTCCAGGCGGAGGTCATCTGGATCTTTTGGTGAAATAGATGGAATGGTCAATCAGGGGGATCGAAATCTTGGCTAGAAGGAAAACCGATGGCAGGCGCCACAGGACCAGGGGCAGCGCGGAGACTTCCAGTATCCAGAAGGAAACTGGAGAGAAAAGCCGGATGCTAGAAAGCATTCGTGCGGGAAGGGTTGAGATCTGGACGGAAGAGGGCACAGGCCGGCGGGATAGGCAAAAGAATCCGGCGGAAACGAACGCTGAAGTTCAAGAGATGGCCGCCCAAACTTTTTCTGCCCTGGGACATCCAGTGCGAATTGCTCTGCTACAGACGATCCAGAACTGGAACAGACAGGGGCGATTCCCATCTATTTCGCAGCTCAGTGATAGAAAGGACATTTCCAGACAGGCCATTACATCGCATCTTACGATTCTGGAAAATGCCGGCCTGCTGGAAAAGAGATCCCGGGGAAGAGAAAGGGTCTACGGCCTTCGAAAGACGGGATTCCTACGTTCCGCCCGGTTGATCCAGTCCATCGCAGGTCAGGGGGATCCTGGGGGCCTGCAAGGATTGCCGGAGTCTTCGCAGGAAGATGAATGAATCGTTTTTCTTGACGCGAAATATACCGCAGGTTCCGTTTAGACTATGAGATCCACAGCAATCTATGGAATATTGACGTTGCTTCTTTGTACGCCTCTATTCGCTGACCCTCCCGGATATCGCGGCGTTACCCTGGGAATGAATCGTTCCGAAGCGATGGAGCAGATGAAATCAGAATTCCCTGATGCAGAAGCACCGTCCATCTTTGAAGACAAAAAGGTGACCATGGTCATACTGAAGAATCCAGATGCTGAACACCAGAAGATCACGCTACATTTTCATCCCAATGGCAAGCTCTTCGGTATCAATGTTACCGTTCCTGTGGGCAAAGAGGAAATGCGCAAAACGCTATCCTCGCAGCTTGGTGCACCGGACCGCGAATCGAAACGAGGTCATAGCTGGGATCTGGGACGGTACCGAGTCATTACTACCGCGTTCGTAAAGGGAGAGATCACGGTAAAATACTCGGATCGAGAGGCCTATGATATTTATGGGCGTCCCTGGCTGGAAAAGGAGAAAGAGAAGTAAATTTCGAATCGGTAAGAGTCCAGGAATTCCAGTTGCCAGGTAGGGCAATGCATCGTCTAAAGGAATTGCTGATCTATGCGAATTCCTATTATCGTTTTTCTTATCCATATTAGCATTATTCCTCTACTTATGCGATGTGGCGGCCCGGTTCTGAACTGTCGTAACGATGACGCTTCCTGCAACTCCATCGCATTTCTTTCGGTGTTTGGCGATCGATTATTCACCAGTTGCAGTACCCAGGAACTGGTTTTTCAGCTGACCCCATCGGCGGATGCCGGAAGTAACTGGGGGGCCCTGGGATTCGGATCTGGAATCAATCGGCTGGTTTCTCTGGCAGGCGGAGCCGCTCCTACCGTTGCTATGACCTCTCCAGACGGAATCAACTGGGGAGCCGGTTCTGGAGTGGCCGGGGAAGAATGGAGGGATGTGGCTGGTGCCAATGGCGTAATAGTAGGAGTGGCCATTACTACGAACGCCATCACCAGGTCCACGGATGGTGTAAACTTCAGCCCCGTTGCAGGCCCAACAGGTCTCTGGAAAGGACTGACCACAGGGAACGGACTATTCGTGGCAGTGGATCAGGATTCCGGTTCTGCAAGCAGCGCGATGGTATCCAGTGATGGTGGTCTTAACTGGACTCCGTCTACTACAAACGGTGGATTGCAGTGGTTCGATGTGGCCTTTGGCAACGGAATCTTCGTAGCGGTGGGCAATTCTGCTACGGCAGTAATGACATCACCCGACGGGGCTGTCTGGACAAGTGTGCCCGGAGCTCCGGTAGGTGATTGGCGAGCCGTAACGTTCGGTAACGGAATGTTTGTAGCTCTGGCGGCTTCCGGTGTGAACCCAATTATGACTTCCACGGATGGTACCAACTGGACCGCGGGTCCTGCGCCCGCCGGACATCCATGGTATCAGATCACCTATGGAGAAGGTCGATTCGTTGGCATTGCTACCGGTGGAGCGGATCCCATTCTTACGTCCACGGATGGAGTCCTCTGGAATGTGCAGTCATCTCCTACGGCCGAATCCTTGCAGGGCATTGCCTACGATCCAGTGAATCGTCGCTTCGCTGGCGTTGGGACTAACGGCGCGGCCATCTACGCCAACTGTTTTTAAGCCGGCCTGCATTTCCCGGCGAGG
Organism: Spirochaetaceae bacterium; assembly: GCA_002729885.1. Classification (GTDB taxonomy): domain Bacteria; phylum Spirochaetota; class Leptospiria; order Leptospirales; family Leptonemataceae; genus UBA3465. Next base: position 252,423 of record PBUB01000004.1, on the reverse strand, counting down.
GATCACGCACTAATTTTGTGGCGGGAAATGAATGGCCGGCTCCGTCTAACTCGGTTTCGATTCGCTGAAAATCGACACGGATAGTGACATAAGCTCAGATTATTGTCTAATATTAAGTAATACATATCGTTTCACGTGAAACCGAATATTGTTGTATCGCGCTAGCTCCGCTGCTCCAGGACCTTCAGGGCTGACAGGATAAGCTGATTCGTCGAGATCAATAATAGCCAGACTGTGGGAAGAGACTGGAACTCCGCTGGCAGCTCCAGAGTCTTTTAAGTCCACAGTCCGGAGGTATGAATTCTGCTCAGAATGGATAGTTCTTCTGCAAGGTGCGTTTGATCCGGTCCAGAAGTACCGGGCGGGGAATATAGGATCGATTGCTGCGATAAATAAGCGCCATCCTGCTTAGCGCAGAGCCCTCAATTTCTGCGGCCTGCGGATCTGACCTTTCCAGGGTTCTGGCACGTCTCATGTACTTCTCCAGGGTTCTGCTGGATTGTAACTGACAGGCCCGGGTTTCGCATCTGCATGGATTCTGAGGATTCATGATTCCGCAGTTTTGATTGAGAAATCCATCCATTCTTTTTCGTGCGCGAGAAAGTCTCTGCCTGTACGCGCTTGCACTGATGCCCAGAATGAAACTGGCTTCGTCGCTGTGCATGTTGAATACTTCTCCCAGGATAAAAGCGGCTCGATTGGATCTATCCAGGCACTGCAGCATTCCATGTGTGCAGGCTGTCTGAACCTCCCGAGCTGTATCCTTCAGTGCTACCTTCGGATCAAAAGAATCGTCGAATTTTCCGTGCGCTTCCGGGGCCGTCTCCACGCTCTGGATTTCCCGGGCCACATCCTCGAAGCTGATGGAAGACCTTTCCAGCAAAGTCTTCCTTGTATCGATAAGATAGTTTGTGGCGATTCGATAGGTCCAGGTACTGAAGGCAGCCCGATACTCAAACTGATTTAGATGAAGCATGATCTTGACCAGGATTTCCTGGGTCGCGTCCTCCGCTTCCTGGGGATCCCAGAGAAACCTGAGCGACAGATTGTAAATCTGATCTCTGACGCTCAGCAAGATCTCTTCCAGTGCGTCCATATCTCCCTTTAGGGCGAGGGGGATAAGATTCTGATAATCGGGAGAATGGGGCATCGTACCGTTCCTTCCGGGAGCGAAATTAGCTGTTTCGGTTTGCAGCAATCGTGGCAATTAGTGCCAATAAAGCAGGAAGACCCTGGGTGAACAGAATGGTCATTTTGGCGCTCAATCCACCGACAACGCCCGCAACAACCACACAGCTCAGGAAGAATAGAGTGTTTGTAAATGCCTGCCTTTTCTCGGATATGATGAACCCGGACCAGATCAGTCCAGCCGCCAGAAATCCGTTGTACAGTCCCTGGTTTAGCGCAAGGGTTGCGGACGATGCAGCCACTTCTGGAGTCATCTTGAAAATCTTGAGGCCAAAATCTGGATGCTCCCAGAGAAACATCTCCAGAATCAAGAAAAGGATGTGCTCCAGCGCGACCAAACCGATGAGTATTTTCGATAGTAATTTCATTTCTGCTCCTTGTCCCCGGTATCGATTCTGCTTCTTTCGAAGCTTCAGGGACTAACAGTTAGACCAGGTCCGATCAACCATTGTGACATCTGGAGAAGATTTTTTTCCTTATTTAGTGACTCTGCAATCATTTCTGATGACTCCGGCACCAATTTAATGTCACGTGCGGCGCCTTTGAAGCCGCACCAGCATGAGAGAAATCAGGCCGATGAGCGGTTCATTGACCGGGACCAACTGACTCACAGAGCATAGCCATTCATAGCCGAATGATAATTCACTGTTTGAAGGGGCCGCGGCAGGATTTCCGTGGATACAAAAGCTCGGTCGTGGGTATGAATAAGATCGGATCTATGGATCTATGACTTCCGATAATGTGGATTATGTCTCATTGCGGTTTGTGATGGGTACCGGCATCTTGATCTGAGCTGCCGGACGGCCGGAATTCAGTATGGTTGAAGGTTTCCATAAATCGCCCAGTAATACTCCGAGCAAGGCGGCACCGGGAAAGCCTAGAATCGGAGGTTAATCATAACGGCCAGATTCGTGGCCCGGATCTGATAGTCGTAAGGACCGCTGGTAAAGGAGGGTCCGCCTGCGGATAAGCGAAACACAAGTAGATTGGCCCAGTTGTATTCCAGGTAGAAGCGAGTGCTCAGCAGGATCGGGGTCCGGACCCTGATCCGTTCCCGATTGATCTGGCTAAGTGCGATGAAGTCCAGCAAGGAATACTCACTGTTTCCGGCGATGTATCGATAGAGCACCAGGTCCTCGGGACTGAGATAGATTCGTCCCCGGCTGAGGTAATACTTTCCCAGCAGCTCCAGGTTGTTCCCCTGATCCAGGTTAAATACCAGATAATCTCTGAGCACATCGCCGCGAAATATGGATCCGGACTGAAGAAGTATCAGTCTTGTGTTACTCAATGCCTCGGCTCGGGTTGAGTCTCGAAAAAAGAAAGGAATGCCAAATCGATAGAATTCGACTTCTCCTGAGAATCGGGTCTGCGCACCGCCAACACCAAAGCCAAATCGAATGTTTACTAACGGAATTTCGAAAAAAGCTGTAGGATGAATGGAATAGTACTCTCCTTCGATGGGTCTTGTGGCCTTGTATCGAAACTCATTGCTGACAGTGTCTTCTGTGGAAGAGAACAGAGTAATAGTCTGATTCCGCATTTCAAAATGTTCCGCATGAGCCCAGATGTTCATGCCCAATTTGAATCCATACCAGTCTGCAAAGATCCGGTCCCGGGAACTAATATCCAGAAAAGGCGAAACGAATGAAGGAGTCTGAATCCTGGATTTTTGACCGGCCTGGTCACGAATGGTTAGAATCAATCGGCTGGCACCAATTCCAGGACGAACAAAAACGAATTCGCTATTCTTTCCTTTCCCGGAATCTGGCGAATCGATTCCATCCGGAATCGTTGGATCAAGAATTTCTTCTGGATATACCGAAGGAGACCAGATAAGGCAGACAAGGCATAAGCTCAGAATCCAGAATAAGGCCAGGGTCTGGGATTGGCCGGGCCTACTGGAACTAATTCTTAATGCTTTCACGGGAAGGCACCTTTTCTGCAGTGCAGTTCAGTTCCTCCCCGGCTATGGCTTCCGTTGATGCTATAGCAAAGAAGTTCTCCAGCCTGAGCAAACGAATCGTTAGTTGAACCGTTTCCGATGGGTCTACCAGAATCATCTGTCCATGTATTCTGGTTAGATCTTGTTGAAATCCGATTATGGCTCCCATAATGCTGGAGCTAAAATGATCCACTTCGCTGAGGTTCATTATTATGCGGGGCTCCTCCAGGTCCAGAAGCTCCTGGAACAGGCCGCGCAATTCATAGTGTCGTTCCAGTTCCCAGTGACCACGAAAGCGCAGAACGACGCAGCATCCTTGCTCTCGTTGTTCAACTTCGGCCCACATGACTCCAATAGGCAAAATCGCGCTGTATAGAAAAGCTGATTTTCTCTTCTACCCGATCTTTATGTGTATTATTATACATACAATCTGACGGTGTGTAACCTTCCCTTCAGGGAGTTAACTTAATACATGGGAGTTCTCCCGGGATTGTCATATTGGCCGAAAATTCCGATTTTAACCGAGCAATATTAGGGAGCAACGATGTGTCCTGTAACACATATTCGGCAGGGGCGAACAGCTACCCCTGCTCTCTTTTCCGGTCTTATTGCTCCGGGATTAATCCAGAACAATTTCTGGCTGGAGATTCACCTCGTCTCGAATGGCATCGTCCGGTTTACCCTTGTAGACTACTCCCCACTTTTGACGATCTATATTAAAATCGGCGATGACGCGAGAAGGCTTACCTCCTTTGCTTTCTATCCGTGCTGTAAATTCAATGGAATGTGTTGTATCGCGCATGGTGAGGTTGCCTTTGACGCGTACTCCGCCGTCCACATCCTCAATGCCTGTAATGGCAAAGCGGCTTTCAGGAAACTTTTCTACCTCGAAAAAGTCCGTTGTTCGTAAGTGCTTTTCCAGCTTTTGCTTCTTTTCTCCTGTGAGGTCGAGAACAGTAATGGAATTCATGTCCATGACAAATTCGCCACCGGTTATCCTGTCTCCGTCCACGAAGATATGGCCGCTCTTTAAATTAATGGTTCCATGGTGCTGGCCTGTGATCTTGGTACCCACCCAGCGAATTACACTGGATTCAATATTGATGGCCTGTTTCTCTCCGGTAGCCGGGCTTTCGCTCTGTGCTTCGTCGGTTCTGGCCATTTCCGCGTCCGGGGCCTCCGCACAATAAGCGAAGAAGAGTGTTCCTGCCAGTAATAGCATCAAACGATTTTTCATGTTAGTCTTATCCTGAAAATTTTTAAAAAGAAATCCCGGAAAGAGTCGTTCGACCACCAAAAATCTTTGAGCCGGTGGCATCTAAGGCTTTTCAACTTATCAGGCTGTTGCATTGCCTTTCATTATTCTCGCAAGATCCTCGCCCAGCGCCTTTATGTCGATTGGCTTGGTAATAAAACCATTCATGCCAGATTGAATGCACTGCTCTTCCACGTCGGAGAGTACATGAGCCGTAATTGCTACAATAGGCACATTGGATTTCTCCTTTCCTGCCTGTCCTTCACGTATCGCCTGGGTGGTCTGAAAGCCATCCAGTACCGGCATCTCCAGATCCATGAGAATCAAATCGAAATCGTTTCCGGCCAGAGCCTCAATAGCTTCGCTTCCGTTGTTCACCGACACCACGGAATGTCCCACCTGTTCCAGTACCGTTCGTTGCACCAGGGCATTGATGGCGTTGTCCTCTGCCATCAGTATTGTCATAGCTGGCAACCGACTGGCATGATTCGAATCAGCTATGTTGGAATCCCTGGTTCTGATACGCAGTGGAAGAATCACATTGAAACTACTGCCTTCTCCTGGAACGCTTTCAACATTGATGGATCCATGCATGGCCGAAACAATGCTTCGAGTGATGTATAGGCCCATGCCAGTGCCGCTTGAATGCTTCAGCAGCCGGTTATCTCGGGTACTGACCTGAGTAAATTTATCAAAGATCAAATCCAGGTTCTCTGGATGAATACCGGTGCCCGTATCGCTGACTCTGATTTGCAGTTCCATGCTTTCTGCTTCTTCATCCAGAGATAGAAGGCCAAGCTGTAGCTGCACCTGTCCGGAGCTGGTATACTTAACTGCATTTCCAAGCAGGTTGATCAGTATCTGAGCGAGTCTTCTGGAATCGCCTATGACAGAATCAGGAATGTCGCGATCGATACTGTAGCTAAAGGGAAGCCCTTTCTCTTGAAATTCCCGAGAAAGTACTGAATTGGCCCTCTGTACTGTGGTTCGAAGCGAGAATACCTCCTCTGATAATTCCAATTGCCCTTTCTCGATTACTGCCGAGTCCAGTAGATCCGAGATGATTTCCATCAGATGTCCGGATGCATCTCTCACCGTTTCCAGATAATTGCGCACCTCTGAATTGAGACTTTCTTCCAGAGCAAGTTCGGTCATTCCAATAATGGCATTCATTGGTGTCCGGAGTTCATGACTGAGATTTCCCAGAAACAATGTTTTGGCACGGTTGGCTCTCTCCGCTTCTTCCCTGGCTCGAGTTGCTTCCTGTTCGGCCAGTGCCCGGACCGTAATGTCCTGGAAAGATCCATAGAATTTAGTTACCCGGCCAGAAAAATCTTTTATAGGCAGGCCGCTGGCCACGCCAAAGATTCGCTTCCCATCTTTTCGAATGGCTTCCAGTTCAAGAAAATATGGAATCTTTCTTTCGATGGAGCGGTTTACGGCTTCTCTTAACTTTTGCAGACTTTCTTCGGTGTAAAACCTGGATAGCTCGGAGAACGGGGGCGGACCTTCTTCTGCCGGCAATCCAAAGATATTGAACAATTCGTCGGACCAGGTTACTTGATCCGTTTCCAGGTTCCATTCCCAGCTTCCCAGACTGGCCACATGCTCCGTTCTCAGAAGCATATTGGTTGTTCTTTTGAGTCGTTCTTCAAAGCGCTTCCTTTCAGTTATATCCTGTATCGAACCAAATATGCGAACGCACTCTTCGTGCTCAATGATCGGGCGACCGGAGAAAACGATCCACTTCTCATTTCCCTTTGAAGTAAGTAATCGAAGCTCCTGGTCAAAGGGCTGCCCGTGGGAAAGGGACAGAGATATCAAATCCTGCAACCGGTCCTGATCATCGGCATGAAAAAAGCTCATCATTGATTCCAGATCCGGTACGAAGTCCTCTGCGGTTTCGAAAATATCTGTGGTTGCGTAAGTCCATTCCAGTTTCTTGCTGACAGCGTCTATCTCCCATCCCCCTACCCGCGCTACCTGTCCGGTTTGTTCCAGCAATCTTCGGGATCGTTCGAGATCGCTGGAACGTTCTTTCACTATGCTTTCCAGATTGTGACGGTAGTCTGCTAGTTCAGAGTCCTGCTTCTGCTTCTCAGTAATATCCTGAAAGGTAAAGACGGCTCCTTCCACTACATCATCGCCGGTTCTGTATGGGAGAATCCGAAGCGCAAAGAAACGATCATCTTCTGTTTCCAGGGTAGACTCTTGAACATTATGAAACTGCAGTGTATGATGCATTGCCTTTTCCCAGTCCAATCCCGGAAACGGCTGATAGAACTGTAGTACGCTCAGTCCAATGTCGGCCTGATCAAGTCCCATCAAACGGGCCATATCGGGACTGAACCATCGAATGCTAAGCTCTTGATCCAGAAAGATTACCGGGATTTCTGTGCTGCGAATCAGGTTTATGATATCGTTGTTTGCTCTCGAAAGCTCCTCCAGTCTGTACTGTAGTTCCTGGTTTGTGGTCTGCAGCTCTTCGTTCAGGGATTGTAATTCGTAGCGAGAATGAATCAATTCTTCATTAGCACTTTGAAGTTCTTCATTGGTGAGCTCTGCAGATTCATTTATCGCAGAGAGTTCATCGTTTGCCTGCTGAAGTTCCAGAATCGTATTGTCCAGCTGCAATCTTGTTCGGTGAACCTCCTGGCGCAGCCCCTGCTCTTCTCTGGAATCCGGATCCGGGACGGCCTCAGGGGCTGCTTTTTTACCCAAATCCAGGACCAGAAAAGTAACCAGGACCAATGGTTGCGATTCCCCTTCCAGTGGAGTGGCGATTATTTGAAGCGTTCCTACGGAAGTTTTCTCTGTATGGGAAACCTCTAGATTCAAACTTCGTGCAGAATTGAGAGTCCGGATAAGAGCAGGTCTGACTTCTGGTCTGGCCATGGATAGAAGCTCATTGGTGCTCTGGCCGGCGGGAAGCTCCAGAAAATCGCCGGTACTACCCTGAACATAAAGAATCTCATTTCTTTCATTGATGAGTACAGCCGGTGGCGAAAATCTCCGGGCCAGGGCCCGAGTAGCAATTTGTGCCAGTTCCTGGTTTTGATTCTGCAACGTTTGCGTTGTTGCAGGCCCGGATAGCACTTCCTCAGTGATTTTGCGGCGAGAACCCGGATTCCGCAAGTAGATGCTCAGGCCGGGAAAAACAGATGTAAACCTCTTTCTGCTTTGCCCTGGATCCTCGGATTTGCCCAGCATCAGGGTGCCTCCTTCCTTCAAGGAATAGGTCAGAGACCTCATGGCTTTGTCCTGGCCCTCTTTGCTGAGATAGATTAGCAGATTTCTGCAGCTAATGAGATCCATGCGGGAAAAGGGTGAGTCCGAAAGTAGATTATGCCTGGAGAAAAGAAATAGCTCGCGAACGAAAGGCCGAATGCGATATGCGTTGCTTTCCTTGCGAAAGAACCGATGAAGCAGCTCAGAAGGAATCTCATTTGCGATGGATGCAGGATAATGTCCGGCTCTTGCGATGTTCAGAGAATTCGAATCCACATCGGTGGCAAATATCTGAAGATTTCTGGAGATGTCCTCGGTTCGCATGTGTTCCAGAATCAAGATCGCTATTGAGTAGGCTTCCTCTCCTGTGGCGCAGCCAGGAATCCATACTCGAAGAGGCCCCTTTCCAGCCCGAACCAAACCGGGAAGCACCTTGGATTTGAGAGCTTCGAAGACCTCCCTGTCTCTAAAGAAGCGGGTTACTTTAATGAGCCAGTCCTCTGCCAGGAATTGGATCTCATCTCGATCCTTTTTCAGAAGTTCAACATAGCTTTCCAGTGTCAGATTTCTGATAGCCAGTCTGCGCCTGATTCTCCGGATCAATGTTGGGTCTCTATAATCCGAAAAATCTTCGCCTGTGGATTGTTTAACCTCATCAACACAGGACTGAAGCGCACTTTGCCAATCTGCTTCGCTGGCCCGGTCGGAGCCACGCAGTGCAGTCCATTTCTGAATCTCGGATCCCATATTGCGCGCCGGGATAGCTCTGTCGGGACATCCAGGTTCCAGGTCATGTAGAGAAAGGCTGAAATATATCTCCTCCAGGTGCAGAAGAGTAAGTGCACCTTCGCTTTTGAAATGGCAGAAAACCCTCTGCAGTTCCGGTCGCATTTGAGTTAGGACAGCAAGAACAGTATCGTCGCCCAGGGAGGATGGATCGATTCCCAGGCGATGGCCGGGTGCCAATTCTATGTCTGAATGGCTGGCCAGTCGGAACGTATCTGCCTCCAGCCGTGCGATGCGATTCAGCGGAGCAACATAGATTTCTCCTTTTTTGAGAGGGGCCCCATCATAGAGTAAGCACGGTGCAGCAGCAGAATGTTCCCGGGCCATGTTGCCAAGCCTGGAAGGGTCTGGCTCACTGGACAGATCCACCAGCAGTACGCAACAGGGCAAATCTTTCGGCAAACCGCGAAAGAAATCGGTTAATATGGCGACTCTGGACGGGGTGCATCCAACAATCACCAATGTAGGTGTCGTTACGACATTCATTCAAGGTCCTTTCGCTCACGTTTAGCGGGGACCTTTCAGGGATTCCCTTTATCTTTCTGTAACGGCCTCAGGCCAATTCCGCAGAATGCATCGGGGGCACTCATTGCATTCTCCGAAGAAGTTATCTACCTGGGGCAATTTGACGAGCAAAAAGAAATGATCGATTGCAATTTGCAGAAAAAATTACGCAAAGCGTTTTTACATTCAATTATCCCATTCTCTATAGATTGAAAATAATCCGGTGTCACTATTGCAGCAAGAGTATATCGCATCTCTGCAGAATCTCTTCACTCAAGGACGTTACTGTGTCCGAACCTGGGACAGAATCTTGACGGCCAAAGATTTCAGTGCCATTGGCATTTCATGGGTTCAGGAACGGCCCTGGACGGCGGGCCAGGATTCCCCCAGGGCTGCACAAAACATCCCATTTTCAAGAGCGAATGAAGTGAGTGTCTAATTCTAGAAGATGCAGAGACCGAGTTAAGGTATTTGAAGGGCCGATACCTGGCCGGCAACGGTGAAAACAAGAATTTGCTTTTTTTAGGGCCTCCGGGATTGTGGCCAGCAATGGCTGTGGACGCCCGCTACATTCGCAATTTTTCCATCATTGCACATATTGACCATGGAAAATCCACTCTGGCAGATCGATTGCTGGAGCTAGGACATATTACCAACGATCGGACCAAAAAGGAACAGATCCTGGATTCCATGGACATTGAGCGGGAGCGTGGAATTACGATAAAATCCAACTCGGCCACTTTTGAGTATAAGGCGGAGGATGGAAATAATTACACTCTGAATTTGATCGACACTCCAGGCCATGTGGACTTCTCCTACGAGGTTTCCAGGTCTCTGGCTGCCTGCGAAGGAGTACTTCTTGTGGTGGATGCAACTCAGGGAGTGGAAGCCCAGACCCTGGCGAATCTCTATCTGGCCATGGAGCATGATCTGGAAATTATCCCGGTCATTAATAAGATTGATTTACCGGCGGCCAATGTTGAACGCTGCCTGGAACTCATCGACAAGAGTCTGGGTCTGGACAAAGACCGGGCTATACCTGTATCTGCGAAGACCGGTGAGAATGTTCAAAGTGTTCTGGAAGCCATAGTCAAATACATTCCCGCACCGGCAGCGGACCTGGAGGCGCCGCTCCGAGCATTGATTCATGATTCCATCTATGACAGCTACAATGGAGCTGTGATGAAGGTTCGGGTATTCGACGGCAAGCTTTCGAAGGCTGACCGGATCTACATAATGGGCACCGACAAGGAATTCACGGTTACGGATCTTGGTATCAATACAATTGTACCGGTGCAACGAAAGCAGCTCCAGGCTGGAGAAGTGGGGTATGTCATTGCAGGTATCAAATCGGTAGAGGATACACGTGTAGGCGATACCGTTACACTGGCTTCGCGCAAAGCCACCCAGCCATTGCCCGGTTACCAGGAAGCCAAACCCATGGTATTTTCGGGCCTGTTTCCAGTAATGGGAGATGATTTCGAGCAGCTGAAAGATGCTCTGCACAAACTCAAGTTAAACGATGCAGCCCTGATATTTGAACAGGAAAACTCCATGGCTCTGGGATTTGGATTCCGCGTGGGCTATCTGGGACTTCTTCACATGGAAATCGTGCAGGAGCGTCTGGAGCGGGAGTTTGGTCTGGACCTGATCAACACAGCTCCCAGTGTTAAGAACAGAATTACCGATCATAAAGGCCGTGTAGTCTACATCGATAATCCCAGTAACTGGCCGGACCCCACTAAGTACGATAAGAAAGAAGAGCCTTACGTAAAGGCCACCATCCTCACTCCGCAGGAATACATGGGCAATCTCATTGGATTGCTGCAGGAAAAGCGGGGGATCCAGAACAACATTCTGTATCTGGAAGATGGCAAGGTTCAGCTTCTTTATGACATTCCTCTGGCCGAAGTAATCTATGAATTCTATGATAGACTGAAATCCATTTCCCGGGGCTACGCTTCTCTTGACTATGAGCTTGCCGATTACCGCGAATCGGATCTTGTCAAGGTGGATATCCTGGTTAATGGCGAACCGGTGGATGCCCTGGCCATGATAGTGCACAGGACAGTGGCAGAAGCCAGAGGCCGGCAATTCGTGGAGCGTCTTAAAGAGCTGATTCCAAGGCATCAGTTTCAGATTCCACTGCAGGCAGCTATTGGCGCCAAGGTTATTGCCCGGGAGAATATCTCAGCATTGAAGAAAAACGTAACTGCGAAATGCTACGGTGGCGATATCTCCAGGAAAAGAAAACTTCTCGAGAAACAAAAGGAAGGAAAGAAGAGGATGAAGCAGATCGGCTCTGTGGAAATCCCTCAGGATGCCTTCCTGGCACTTTTGAAAACAGAAAAGTAAATTCCAGGTTCGTATTTTCTAACAAATCTCTCTGCCCTTGCTTCCAGGGACAAGCGCTCTGTGGCGCGCCGCTACGTTTGTAGCGCGAAGGAACATCAGGTCCAATGGAACGAATCTGGATGTGTGAGTATTATCAGGCCAGGGTCTTCTCCCTGCGAAGAAGCGTCTCATTCACTAATTCGGAATATTGAAGAATGGCGACCAATATTATCATTAACTGCTAGAGAGTACCGCTCTGCTTTGAATGATGGCACCAATACTATCAGGAGCCATCAATGTCATCATTGAGATTAAAATCTGTAATTACTGGAGCACTTCTTTTAAGCGGAATCGTCGCTGGAATTTTTTCCTCCCTGCCCGTCCTGGAAAGCCCGGGATATCTCCCTTTACTGGCGGAAATGTCTGTCGGTGTATATGTCGCCGTGTTTTTTCAGGCCATGATTGCATGTGTCTACGTCGGTCTTGCCTGCATCTTTTACACAGTTTTGAGATCGCAAGAGCCAACTATTGCCGTTTTCTATTTTGGCTTTCGCATAATCGGCGCAGCCTTTCTGTTTCTAGCACTGGTTCCGTTGCTTGTCCTGTTGACCATGAGTGAGCAATATCTGCAGGCTACCGATGCGGATCTTTCCGCTATGCAACTGCAGCTGGAAACAATAGCTGAATTGACTCGTTTGAGCCGGGACTGGATCAATCATCTGGCCATGATACTTCCCTGGAGTATAGGCGGTCTGTTTCTATATTCAGGGCTATTGCGTAGCAATTTATTACCGGCCTGGATCACCTGGTGGGGGCTGGGCAGTTCAGTCCTTACCCTGGCTTCGACTCTTCTTCTAATGCTGGGTTTGCTAAAGATCGTCACTCCCATGTACTTTGTTTTGAATGCGCCCACGGCACTGCTGGAAATCACAATGGCCATCTATCTGTTCTTGCGCGGATTTCGGACCACTGATAATAAGACGGCACAGCCCGGCTTCCGTTAGTAGCTAGCTCTGCAGAAGTTAGTGCCAGAGCCCGGTCCTGTGATTCCATCACAATAGCGTAGAAATCTATGGCGATATTCCATGCAATCAGCAATGACAATCAGGCCCGGGCTGTGAATCGTATTGGGCGTTCATTTTTCAGGCTATGGCTCCTGGCATGGATCCTTGGTAGTCCGGGCTGCCAGGTATTCGATGAATTTCACTATGTCTATGTGTTGCCCGAACCATCCGGCTCTGAATCCATGCGGGCTTCGGAAGAGTCGGCTGATCGGGAAACCGATCCGGGTAATGACAGGGCTTCCATCAATGGCGCCTCAAAAGAGGGCTCGCCCGATGGTCCGGCCATCAACTTCGAAAGAGAGCTCTATATTCCGGAATCCAGGGCGATCTCCAGTGGTCGAGGGGATTCTCTCAGATTCTATGCAGCCAGCGATTCAGCCAGCACCAGCGGTCAAAAGAAAGTCGAAATCTATGCTACCATTGTAGATCCGACCATTGCCCGAAATATCTACAGAAACAGTCGGGGCCCCAGAGACGGAGGACGGATGCCAGATCTGTTCTTGCTGGAGTTGCAGATTTCAAATCAGGATGAAACGTCCGTTAGGTTCGACCCGTATTCTACTACTGTAGAATGCAATGGTTCCAGGTTCCTGCCGCTGGAACCGGCGCGGTACTGGAAAGACTATGCAACCTATTCCAACGTATGGTTGTCCTACGGCTGGCATATGGTTCCCCGAAACTCTGCATTCTTCTATCGTCCGGATCCAGAAGACTATATCCTGGAAGATGAATATCTGATGTCCGAAGCAAAAAAGGCCTTTCTTGAGAATCGTAGATTGGACTTTCTAAAACAGTTACGCAAGCCGGTGGTACTGGATTCCGCCGACTCCGTAAACATAATTCTGCCATTTGAACGTTTGCCGGATGAATGCCAGTGTATTCTTTCCATAAAGATGCCGGCGGGTGACATCCAGAAGTTTCGCTTCAGCAAGGTTCGAATGGAATCCGAAGAATGGAAGGCTCATCGAAAGAAGCTGGAGAGCCAACCAGGGCCGGTCCGGTATCTAAATGAAAGACAGATGCTGCTTCAGGATCAGTCTGTGCGAAAGGACGAGCTTCAAAAAAAACACATCCAGCGCCGAAAGGAGTTCTGCAAGGAGCTTTCTGATTCCGAATCCAAAAACAGCGGATTCTCCTACTGTCAGGATTCCTTCTGGTTTCGCTGGTTTGATTCAGGCTTCGAGTAACTGAGAATCGGTGTTTTCTCTGTGGGAGAGATCTCCAGATATTTCCTGGAGAGGTGATGGTAATCTCCCCGGCCCGAGGCTTCAAAAAGAAAGGTCGCTGCAGGCACCCTTACAATCCAGGGAAAGCCAGGGCTGAGCTCTCTATTGAATCTCGCAAGGCTCATCGGGTTCATGCATACTTCCTGAGCAGTCTGGCAGAACTGGAATGCAAACAGCTATCGCCTCCCCAGAGGAAGGCGGTGTGTTCCATCCATCTGGACTCCGCCACAGACATATACTCCAGAATGGCCAGGTCCGGTTCGTCCAGTTGGTCCATGGCTGGCTCCGCACTGCTTCGCAGATAGTCAAGTAAGAGTGGATCTCCGGCCAGTAACTCAATGGCCGGACGATCCGAGCGAAACTCATATACACCGGTCTTCCATTCGAACTCCGGAATCCTGCTACGAATCCAGCGAAGAATCCGAAGAGAGCAAAACAGGGGCGCATACTCATCCGACAGAACATGGATCTGAAACCCTTCGCAGATTTCGCCTCCATGTTTGTGAAAGGTAGGCAGAAAGCGCAGGGGTCTGAGAACAGCGCCGGGCAGAAAAAGATTCGCATTTTCCATTAAAGGGCCCAGGAAAGGTGCTCCAAAGATTTCAAAAGGACGGGTGGAGCCCCGGCCTTCGCTCAGATTGGTTCCTTCCAGAAGGCATTGTCCCGGGTATACAAGAGCTGTATCGACCGTGGGCATATTCGGCGAAGGATAGATAGAAAAACCGGAATAGAGATCGCGGGAAGTCCCGGGGATATTCCTGAAGTTCGCGCTGGAGGTCTCTGGATGGTCATCCAGACTTTCCGAGGCTGATCCTGATTTCAACATGCTTTCTGGCCCGGCGGATGTTGCAGATGCAGCGGATGTAGCGCGGGAATTATGCTCTTCTATACCAATTTCCAGAGCATCCGCATCCAGGTTGAGCCATGAGGCAAATAGCCTGGCCATTTCCCCTGTACTGAGCCCATGGCGATGAATCACACCTGGAAGACCCACAAAGCTTTCATAGTCCGCTTCCAGCACCGTTCCTTCCACCAGACGGCCAATGGGGTTGGGGCGATCCAGAACCAGGCATCGAATTCCGGCCCCCTGCTGACGAAGCTCATGGATCACCTGCAGACAGTAATAGAGAGTTGTTAGAAATGTATAGTAGCGACTGCCTACATCCTGAAGATCCACAACCAGCCAGTCCAGATCGGAAAGCTTTTGAGGATCTGGTCTGAGGCTGTTTTCCTGAAATCCATATAGAGATAGAAACTCGGTCCGCTTGCGCTCCTCGACCCTGAGATAGGCCTCATAGGCCCGGGTTTCTTCCAGGCCCACCTGATCCTGAAGCTCGGCGAAGAGGCCATGCTCCGGAAGAAATACGCGCAAAAACCGGGCTCTGGAAGCCATGATCTGGAAGCTATAGGCCTGCTCTGCCAGGCTGTATGCTGTCTGATTGGCCAGAAGCCCCAGACGCGGGGATCCTTCTCTGGCCAGGAATTGAGATAGATAGGATTTCATTCTAGATCTGGATGATGGGGTTTGTGAGACGGATTCGCCTGCCCGGAAATACGAAGTGCAGGCCCGCTGTCATCTCACTCTTTTCTGTGGATTCAGGATTTCTCTATTGACTGAGTAGGCTTGCATTATGTCACCTGATATTTGTGTCCGGTCCCCGGCTTAATCCCCACCAGGCGGAAGCTGTAAATCATATCCGCGGACCCCTGCTTATTTTTGCCGGGGCCGGCAGCGGGAAAACCCGCGTCATTACGCATCGGATTCAACATATGCTGGGTCAGGGAATCGCCTCATCCTGCATTGTTGCTGTTTCGTTTACCAACAAGAGCGCTCGAGAAATGAAGCATCGTCTACAGAAGATGGTGGGTAGTAAAGCTTTGCGCGGAATGGTTCTGTCCACGTTTCATGCTCTGGGAAATCGAATACTTCAAAAGGAGATTCGGGTTCTGGGTTATCGGGATCCTTTTTCTATCCTGGATTCCGATGATGGGCTGCAGCTCTATGCCAGCATCTATCGTGATTTGAAGCTGGATCCGGATCAGGTTAAAGAAGACTCCATGCCTTTCATGGTATCTCTGTGCAAGAATTCCAACATGCATCATGAGGACTGGGCCGGGAGCCGCAGCTTGCCAGTATCCGCCGGTTTTTTCTGCGATGTCTACGAACGCTATCACGCAAGTCTGAAATCCCTGAATGCAGTGGACTTCGATGATTTGATTCTACTACCTTCGCGCATTTTTAAAGAGTATCCGGAAATCCTGGATAAATACCGACGCAGATTCAGATATTTCATGATCGATGAGTTCCAGGATACAAACCCTACTCAGTACGAATTGCTTTTATCGCTGGTGGGCGATGAAAAGAATCTTTGCGTTGTGGGCGACGATGATCAGTCCATCTATGGATGGCGCGGCGCAGATGTAGGTATTATCCAGAACTTTCAGACCGATTTTCCGGATGCAAAAATTGTAAGACTGGAACACAACTATAGATCCTCCTCCAGAATCCTCTCTGCGGCCAATGCCGTAATTGCCAATAATTCCAAGCGTGTGCAAAAAACCCTGCGAGCCACCGGCGAAGAAGGAGAGCAGATTTCTGTAATCATGGCCGAAGACGAAGAGCAGGAAGCCATGATGGTGGCCGACATCATCCAGAATCGAATCATTCATGCCGCCCAGAACCCTGGAGACTTTGCCATTCTATATCGCACAAACTTTCAATCCAGGGCCTTCGAACAGGAATTGCGCAAGCTTCAGATCCCACATCATGTTGTGGGCGGCTATAAATTCTTTGATCGAAAGGAAGTTAAGGATCTCCTTGCCTATCTGCGTGTAATTGCAAATCGCAGTGATGAAATCTCGTTGCTTCGCATACTGAATCGGCCCCGCCGGGGGATTGGCGAGGGAAGCGTACAGAAGATCGGTGCATTTTTGCAGAGTATGGCAGAGGAAGCGGATGCCAGCGGTATGAAGCGGCCGGATTTCTTTCATGCCCTGGAGCGCATTGGCTCCACGCCCGGGTTGATTCAGGGCATTCCTTCCAAACAGGTAAGCGCAATCTACGAATTCGTGGAGTTTATAGAGAAATATAAAAAGGAATTCTCCAGGGCCAGAAAGCTGGCGCCAGTGCTATCTACCATGATCCAGGAATTGAACTGGGAACATGAATTCATGCGAGAAGGCTCCGATGAGAATGCGGTTCGGGCAAGAATGCTCAATCTTTCTGAGCTAACCAACATGCTGGCCTTTTTTGAAAGTAACTGGGAGGATTCCACTCCTCCCGGATTGTTTGATTTTCTGGCTCGAATAAGCCTGCAGGCCAGCGATGAGGACGATGATAATCCACGGGGCCGAGTCCAATTGCTCACTTTGCATCTTTCCAAAGGTCTGGAGTTCCCCACGGTATTTCTTACGGGAATGATGGAAGGGATCTTTCCCGGGGAACGATCCATTTCCGAATCCGACAATCCCGAGGCCGCCCTGGAAGAAGAACGAAGGCTCTGCTATGTGGGCATTACGAGAGCCATGAAAAAGCTTTTTTTGACTGCCAGTCGCACCCGGCGAAGATTTGGAGAAACCGAAGAAAAGGAGCCATCGCGATTTCTGGATGAAATCCCGGAAGAGCTTCTGGATCGGGAAGATCACAGCGTAACTCAGGTGGCGGAGAGGAAAAGAGATGAGATGGAAGAATGGTTGACCGATCTTCGAAATAATCTCAAAGTAAGTCTATGAGCGCTCTGGGCCTGGAATTCTATCTGGTTTTATTTGCTGCCTGTGTATTTACAGCTGTTCTAAGTGCCATACTCACTGGACTGGCATTCTATTACTATTACAGATCCAGGGTGGCGGCCAAGCTGGAAGAAGAACTGGATGAATACGCAGAGATTGTAAAGACTCGTTTGAAAGAAGGCGTAGAAGAAGCCGGCGAAACCATGCTTCCCAGATTCAAAGAAGAGGTGCGATCAGGCTTCAAAGAAGCAATTACCGATGCACTTTCGGGCCAGATGGTGGAAGATACCGTGCGGGCCATGACAAAATCCGGCACCACCATTGTTGAATCCAGCTTGAATCTGCTTCTGGGCCGGCGTGATTCGGAAGGTAGACCCGGATCCGGCGGACCCGGTGCCGGATCTGAATAGTCCGCGATTGCTATTTACCCGTTTCCCTCCGAAAAGCGCATTGCATTAGCGCATCCGCGAAATCAGATAAAACAGACCGGAAAGAATCAGACTGATGAGTATGCTGGTGGTAATAGGTAAATAAAAGGAAAAGTTTTCTTTCTCTATCCGAATGTCGCCAGGCAATCGGCCCAGCCAGCTAAAGGGACCCTCGAAGCGAGCACCCAGATAGAACAATAACCCCATACCAAAAAGGATGGCTCCTGCAATCATCAAGGTTTTGCCCATAACGCAACTGTGCCTGACAAACGGCAGGCATGCAAATATTCTTTCTAGATAACCGGACGGACCCAGGCCAGTGCTGAGTACGCATTGCTGCCTTCGTTCCCTATCGGCCAGCCGGCCAGCGCTGTCTGGCGCCTATATGTTAGCGAGACGGGCGACTCCGATCCGGTAGTTTCTGCCGCTCATGAAATTTGGCGGTTTCCACTTCCGAAAGAAATCGATTTAGAAGATGCGGATGGTCCGGAATGATGGCTCCAAAATTATCCTGGTGCATTTCAATTAGATCCAGCTCCAGAGGATAACCCCGAGTGGAAGATTGGATCGTAGCATCCACCAGCTGACGACTGATCAAACCAATCATCTTGTTCAAAACTCGATCGTATTCCTTAACATCTTCCGTGATGGAAGGATTTCGCACTTCATCGTAGCTTACGTACTGGTATTCTTTCTTTTCTTCCACCGGGGTCCTGGATTCCAGAATGGCCAGTACACCGTATTTTCGTGCGCGCCGGACCCGCTTTATGCCCTGCTTGTAGAAGTTGATCTGATTCGTGTACAGCTTCTTTCCGATGTTGCTTCCTCTCTGATGAAACAATCGGGATGATTCCAGGTCTCGAAAACCCAGTTGCAGGAAGTGCTTGGATTTGGCATCCTGAGTTCGCAGAATGATGGGTGCAGCGGACTCCAGCAGAACCCAGGTGCCATCGATATAATATTCCAGTATTTCACGATAAATCTGCTGTAGCAGGTTTCTGGATGTGCTCAGCTCTCGATAGGTATGTCCGTATTTTCCCTGAAGATAGTAGATGCCGGCGAAGAAATCATGCTCCACCGCCATTTTCATTTTTTCGCTGAGCTTCTCCTTTAGATCCAGACCGGTTTGCATTCCTTCGGAAGGCTGTTGATTGTTTTCCGGAGTCACCGGCAGATTGCTAAGTGCAATATTGATAAACTCCATGTCTGCGCGGTTGGTCTCCAGGAGGTCTCCCATGTTGGAGAAATCCGGAGATTCAGCGCGAACAGCGGACGAGCTTCCGGAAAATGGAGCCGGGAAAGGAAGAGATACCAGAAGACCGGCACCCAGGCACATGACTGCGACCCGAGAGAACAAAGATTTCCTTGAAAAATGGCTGGCCAGTGCAAAAAAGAATTTCCCCGAATACGGTTGCATACAGTCTAAATATCGGCCCAATCCTGCAATTACAGGAAAAATTATGCTCAAACCCATTGCTCCTATCCGAGCCTACTTTAAAACCTATGGAAAAGCGGGAATCGTGCCCGCCGTTCTTTTTGTATTTCTATCTGGCTTTTTCTGCATTCTCCTGCTGGGACTGTGGAAAGCTGTGGATTCTCCGCTTCAGGCACTGCCTGCGGCCATTTCGAATCCACTTCAGGAGCCGGAGCCACCCAATCCAGAGATTCTTCAGGTTATTCAAGCAAGTCCGGATGGACTCCTGGAAACAGCGCAGCTGGATCAAGAGATAGTAGTTGTATTCAATCATCCCATGGTTCCCCTGGGGCGAGTCCAGGAAACCAAACGAGAGTGCTTCACGATTGAACCTGCCATCAAAGGCGATATTCGATGGTATGGCACCCGGGTAGCTGCTTTCATTCCGGATGAGCCCCTGAAACCGGGTTCCTCCTACAAAGTAACCGTGCCAGTCCAGGAAGCGCTGAACGGAAAGAAGATGAAGGCCGCCTATACCTTTCGGTTTCGCACCCCTCCTCTGAAGCTTCATTACTCCTATCCTTACTCTGGAAATCGAATTCGCTATGAGGAGGATTTCAAGCTCTATTTCAACTATCCTGTCTCTCTTCGAGATATCCAGAGGATGGGCCGAATTCTGGCCAACGGGCGCGAAGTTGACTTCAAAGCAACCTACAAAATGGACGATGACGATGATTCAGAATCGGATAAATCCAGCGTTCGTCTCATTCCCGAAGATGAGCTGCCCCGAAATGCTAAGATCCAGGTGATCCTGAAGAAGGGTCTGCCTCCGGAAGGTGGAAACGATGGTCTGGAGCAGGACTCGGTCATCACATATCAGACCTACGGTCCTCTGCATGTGAGCTTTGCAAAGAAAGGTGGTTATTTCCAGGATGCCTGGTCTACAGGAATCCAGTTCAACAATCCAGTGGATCCTGCGAAAGCATTGCAATTTATTCGCATCGAACCTCCTCTGGACAGAAGCACTCCAGACAGCGATGAAACTACATTCATGTCTGTTCGGGAATGGCCCGTAGAAGCGGGGCAGAAGGTTACCATCTATGTTTCCGAAGGGCTCACGGATGTGATGGGTAACAGGCTCTCCGGGAATCATAAATTTGAGGTTACCCTACCCGCCTATCGTCCGGATTTTTCCATGCGATATGGTACATCCGAAGTAATTGAATCTGAAATGAAACAGCAGGTGCCGGCCAGTATGGCAGCCATTCCTGAATTTACGGTGGGTCATCGTACTCTGAATCTATCTGACATCCAGCAATATCTGGCCAGCAGCAGTTCCAGTTCTTATTTGAAGAACCTGAGTTATGAGACAAAGCAGATTCCCACGAAGTTGAAGCCGGTGGATGCGGCAACTTTCGGTGTGGACTTTTCTCCGTACCTGGACAAGAAGCATCGAGGCTGGGTGGCTGTGTATGTTGCTGCCGACACCTTGAACTGGCAGAATAAAAAGACCAGAGAAAGCTCCTATCGCATATTGCAATCCACAGATCTGGGGATGATCGTAAAAGAAAGCCCCATGGGTATCCATGTATGGGTCCATAAGTTAAGCGACAATGAACCTGTGAAGGGAGCAAAAGTGGATGCCTATACATTGAATCGCAAGCATGGCGCCTGCGAAACCGATGCTCAGGGATACTGCAAGGTAGGTCGAAAACAGGATCGGCTTACATCAGGTACACTGGTGGTGGCCACCACAAAAGAAGACCGGGCTTTCCTTACCTCCAGGGATCACTATAGATACACCTGGAGCGTATCATCCTACTTTGATTACACGGCAGGCTATCCGGATCTTAAAGGTATTATCGAATTTGACCGCAGACTGTATAGGCCAGGTGAAGAGATCCATGTTAAAGCATTTCTTTCCCTTCTACATCATGGACAGCTGAAAGCTCTGGATGCGAAGCAGGGAAAAGTCCGGGCCACCGTGCGAAACTCCAGGGGTAAGATCATCAAAGATGTCACCCTTACAGGAACAGAGGAAGGGGGTGTGGATCTGAGCCTGCAAACCGAAAAAGATGCCCCCACAGGTCATTATACCGTGCGAATCGAGCTTCTGGAAATCCAGGGCCGGGCGGTGTCTTCCATCAGTGGGTTTCCGGACCGAGATCTTTCGGCTACGTTTCAAGTAGAAGAATTCAGACCGGCCACGTTTTCAGCCTCCACCGATGGTATTCGCGATGTTTCCAGCGGAACTACTCTGGATCTGGTGGCCAGGGGGGTCTATCTGTTTGGCGCTCCCATGGCCGGTGCAAAATCTACGCTCAGTATCTATGCACAGAGTATGGATATCCGGGATTCCAGATTTCAGGGCTTTGCATTCGGGGACTGGGTTTATGACGACTATGAATCCACCTCGGCTTCTCTGGTGGCTCGCCTGGACGGTACTCTGGATTCCAGAGGAGAAATGAAGCATGCCTTTCAGACCAATCTGGCCCATAAAAAGATGGTGGTGCTGGATACTGAAAATGCAGGCCGAATTGAGCTGAAGCCCCACCTGACTTTGACCGTAGAAAACCAGGTGCGTGATCTTGGGGATCGCACAGTTACCAGTACAAAGACCGCAACCATCTTCGCAGATGATGTTTTTCCGGGAATCAAACGAAAGCAATATTTTACCACCGCGGGAAAGCCTGCCAGGTTTGAGCTTATAGCACTGAATAAAAATCAGCGCGTCGAAAGCACCAATCTCACCATCGAGGTATTTCGCCGGGTTTATAGAACTTCTGAAACCAGAGGGCCTGGTGGCTCAGAAAGAAATGAAACCACCGAAACACTGCAGAGAGTGAAAAAAGAAAGTCTAAGTACGGGCAAGACTCCGGTAGAATTCAGCTTTGTTCCAGAAGAAGCCGGAGTTTATTTCATCGTAGCTCGCACTTCCTCCGGTGCCTTCGCCAGAGTGCCCTTTTATGTTGGCGGCGCCGGCTACGGGTACTGGAGTCTTTCCCAGGATGATCGAATTGAACTGATACCAGAACAGACTGACTACAAGCCAGGAGATACGGCCAGGATCTTGATTCAGTCCCCGTACAAAGATGCAACAGCCATAGTTACTGTAGAAAGGGAAAAGGTTTTTGAGCAAAGAACCGTAAAAATTACATCGTCAGCGCAGAGTATTGAGATTCCCATCAAAGGGGAATATTTACCTGAGATTCATGTAGGTGTAATGCTAATTCGCCCAAGAACGGATGCGAAGCCCACCAGAACCGAAGATCCGGGCAAACCGCAGTTCAAGATGGGTATGGTGCGTTTGAACGTTTCCAGCGAACAGAAGCGAATACCTCTGGTCATCAAAACCAGTTGCGATCCGTGCAAGCCTGGCATGGAAGTAACGACCACAATTCGCACTGCACCGAATGCAGAAGTGGCTCTTTCTGTGGCGGACCGTGCTGTACTGGATCTATTGAACTATCATTTCTCAGATCCGGTGGAAGCGATGTATTCTGGCTGGCCGCTGGGAGTTCGAGTTCTGGAAAACCGGGGCTCCATTATCGAGCAACTGCTGCTCGCCACCAAAGGAGATAGCCCCGGCGGTGGCGGCGATGAGGACGATTCTGGAGGATTTGGACTGGATGGCGATCAGGCCAGTCGCAGAAACTTCAAATACACAGCCTACTGGAATCCAAAGCTCAAAGCGAACAACAAAGGAGAGATCCAGTTTACCTTTCGCCTACCGGATAATCTGACTACGTTTCGCTTTATGGCCATGGCGGCCCGGGATGGAGGCTACGGGAAATCGGACTACGAAATACAGGTCCGCAGAGATGTAGTGATTCAAAAGCTTGTCCCCAGATTTATTCGTCCAGGGGATCGCCTGGAGCTGGGTTCTCTGGTTATTAATTCCACCGGGATAAAGAAAGATCTGAGAGTGGAAATGAAGCTTCCTGGACTGCAGTGCGAAAATCCGCTAAATAGAAACTTAACAATTGCTGCAGGTGAAACCGCCGAAGCCACGGAAACCTGCTGGTTGCCTACGCCACAGAAAAAGGAAAAGCTTCCTGCATCTGGCACAGAGCTAAAAGGTAGTTTTAGTGCCCTGGATGGGCAGCAGAGGCTGGATGCCATGGAGTTTTCTTTTCCGGTGCTCATAGAACGGTACCGCGAAGCTTTTGCCACCACAGGCATGGCCACAAAGGATCAGAAAGGCGAAGAGTTTATCTCCATTCCGGATCCCGATAAGTATCCGGCGGAAGTCAGTATGCAGCTGAGCTCCACGGTCTTGCAGGCCATGGAAGGGGCCTTTTATTATTTTGAGAATTATCCCTATCTCTGTCTGGAACAGCGAAGCAGCGCCTACCTGGTATCGCTCGTAACCCCGGATCGATTCCTACCGGACAATTTCATGGGACAGTACAGCAAATCCCAGCTGGAAGATCTGGTACTGAAATCTCTGCCAGAATTCCAGAACAGTGATGGCGGGTTCCGGTTGTGGAAGGATAACAGTACCGCTCGCTCCTCTCCCTACACCACAGCTTATGTTTTTCTGGTTCTGCAGGAAGCCCAGAAACGCGGTCGTCCCATATCTGCCAGAACCATGGCTCAGGCAGAGGCCTATCTGCGAAACTATGCAAAGAATCCGGATCGGGATTTTCGGGCCTACCTGCTGGAAACCCTGGCATTGATCAACTATGTGCTTCGAGATCGTCCCGTGGCTGGCGTTGCGGATTATCTGGTGAAGCATAGCGATGAACTTTCGCTGCGAGCCAGTGCCTATCTGTTACTTTCGGATCTGGAGTCCGGTGCCATCACTCTGGATGCGGCTGTTTCGGAAAAGCTTCTGACTCGTTTTCAAAACCAGGTCCGATGGAATGCAAGAAGAGCTGAATTGCAGGAAAGAACTTCCTTTTCCTACTCCAGAGCCTTCTACAGCGACGAGGGCACCATCGCTCTGTGGCTCCGTGTTTTGACCTACTGGAAGCCTCAGCATCCGCTGGTGCCCAGGCTTGTGCAGTCTGTCATTGTGCGAAATCCCCATACATCTTCCAGCCACTCCGAAGCATTAATGGCCCTGAGTCTGGCTACATATCATGAAAAAGTGGAAAAGAGCGCAGATACAGAATTCAGCATTCGCATTGGCGATAAATCTGTTTTCGATGGAGAACTTACGGATAAGAAATCAGAGTCCCTGCACAAACTTTCTGCGGAAGAACTGAAGAAGTTCTATACTGGATCCATGAAAAGCCTGGATTTCGTCTCAAAAGGACCGGGCCAGCTGTATTACACTACCTGGATGCAGTACTCTCTGCCTCCTTTGCGGCCGGAGCCAGCAGATGAAGGAATTGAAGTCCAGAGGACCATACAGCCCCTGGATCAGGTACTGGGTCGAGGAAGTACAAAGCCATTTGCCGCGGGCGAAGATGAGATGAAAAGAGGTCAGATCTATCTGGTGCGAATTACGGTTACCACGGCCAGACCTCTGAGTCACTTCATACTTCGGGACCCATTGCCATCCCATAGCGAAATTGTAAACACCGGATTCGCCACCGAATCATTCGCTGGAAGCGGGCTTACAGGACACAGTTCTCCGGATGGATACTGGTGGGCCAGTCCTGCCATGACCGATTATCGAGACGATGCATTCGAGGTTGTGCAGACCTATCTGCCTGCGGGTGCACACCAGTATGTATATTTGATTCGACCTCTGTTTCGCGGAAAAGCGCTGTACCCGGCGGCCAGCGCTTACTCAATGTATGAGCCGGAAATCTTTGGTCGAAGCGCCGATGCAATACAGGTGGTGGAATAATTTCTCCAGGAGCTACCCCGCCTTTCTGCTGTGAAGCTTCTGAGCTGCGGTCTTCCGCGCTGCGGTCTTCCGCGAACCATTGGGTTTCCGGACGCAAGGCTGCATGGAGCAAGCGTAAAGAAGAAAAGAATAAGCGTGACCATGCCAACAATTCTACATGTCTGAATCCAATACCGGAATTAATTCCAGGCTGCGTTTTTTCCTGGAGCAACTGAAACAAAGAGCAAGATTCGGGCTGGGCGCACTTTCAACAGCAGCGGCGGCTTTTCGCAATCACTGGAAGGCCGAAGCCTGGAACGGATGGCCCTGGGCCAACCTGTATTTTACTGCCTTTCTCCTCCTCTACTTTTGTAGCGCGCTGATTTTCTTTCTCAGTCCCCTGCCCCTGGCCAGAAATAGCGATATCTATCTTCTTTCAAGAAATCAGGAATTGATCTTCGAATACAGTGATCCGGACCAGGGCATACAGAAAGCCCCGGGCGCAAGACCGGATACTCTGGAACCACTACTTCTTCTGGCAGAAGATCAGAGTTATTATCATCATGGAGGCCTGGATCTTTCTGCCATCGCGCGCGCATTCGTATCCAATTTGATGGCCGGAAGAATTGTTAGCGGTGCCTCCACCATACCGCAGCAGTACGTGCGAATCGCTTTCGCTCACCGGATGCCGGACAGCGCCTATCTGAGAAAACCGGTGGAAGCTCTATATGCTCTGAAATTGAGCGGAAAGTGGGACAAGAAACAAATACTGAATCACTATCTCGAAGAGGTTCCTCTGGGACGAAATCGAAAAGGATTCTATGCAGCCTCAAAATATTACTTTGGCAAAGATCTATCGCTTCTGGGATGCGATGAGCAAATTCTGCTTATAGTGCTTCTTAGACGGACCTCCATGGGTCTGGATGCCATTCGCAGCAGGATGGATCATCTGTTTGCGCGAACCAGAAAAGAGCGACCGGATATCGCAGAAGCTTGCGGCTGGAGAAACATTGAGAAGCTGGCCTTTCCTGAATCATTTCGTTTTCAACCCATTGCAACCAGCGAAACGGGGGATTTTACCCATGAGGATGGGGATTCTAAGCCGGGGAACTCCGAAGTGTCCACCAAAACCGAACCGAATTCTTCCGAGTCTGGCGCGGACGTATCCGGAACCGACATCCAACCGGAAGATTCAAAAGAAAGCCTGGAAGAAAAAAGCCAGCTCGCAGTAACCCGGGGCTATCCCCATAGCGCTCCTCATCTGGGGGTGTATCTCTTTCACAGGCTGAATGTTCGCGGAGAAGTATATACAGAAATGGACGAGGGTTTGCAGACCCATATTCAAAGTATCATTCAGGGAGAATTGGAGGTCCTGGAAGGCAAAGGTGCTAATCAGGCTGCGGTCATTGTCCTGGAAAGAAATGAATCCAGAAAAGACATTGGCATCCCTGGAGGAATTCCTGAAGACGAAGAGCAAAGAGCTGGATGGATGCTCCGAGCAATGATCGGCTCATCGGATTTCTCTGGAGCCGATGGTCAGGTAAATGGGGCTCTGGCCATTCACGATGCAGGTAGCGTGCTCAAGCCATTTCTGTATGCTCTTGCTATTGAAGAACTGGGATTGCGGCCGGGCCACTTAATCGATGACAGCGAATATGTGGTCACAGACAGAATACGTAAAGAAACCTATGCCCCGCGAAACCACGACCTGAGATTCAGCGGATTGATTACAGTGCGGGAAGCCCTGGCCGGTTCTCGAAATATTCCTGCAGTGAGGCTCATTGAGCGTATGGGCACCGAGCGATTCTACAATCTGCTCAAGGATGCAGGATTCGAGCATATGAAAGAACCGGCCCGGGATTATGGCCCTTCGCTGGCTCTGGGAACCGGCGGAGCAACACTTTTTGAAGTCACTTTACTCTACGGAGCGCTGGCGGCCGGTGGGGAATTGCTACCTGTGCAAATCGCACACAAACCGCAGGTGCGATTTGGCGACTCCAGGCAGCTATTTCGCCAGGACACAGCACTGCTCATTCGACACATCCTTTCCGACAGAAATGCTCGCAAAGGCTCCTTTGGCCCCAGGAGTTTTCTGGATTTTCCTTTCGATGTCGCTGCGAAAACCGGAACCTCCAAGGACTTTCGGGATTCCTGGGCCGTAGGTTATACAGATCGCTATGTGGTAGGAGTCTGGGTTGGTAACTTTCAGAGCGAGCCCACCCTCGGAGTGTCCGGTGCCCGCGGAGCAGGTAGAATCATGCATCAGGTCATGCGGATGCTACACGAAAATAGCGATTCCACGTTTCAGTATCCGAAACGCTGGAAATATGCAGATATATGTAAGAAGACCGGTGATCTGGCAGGGCCCAATTGTCCTCATTTTACGGAGCCCTTCCTTCCGGAAGATGTGCTGCCGCCTCCCTGCTCCGGACAGCACAATCAGAGCATGGCCCGGGGAATCATCCATCCTCTGGATGATCAGATCTTTGTACTGGATCCTCATCGACCGGCGGACAGTCAGGCCATCCTTCTGGAGATTCGCGCAGAACCTGGCTGTCAATACGGCGTAAACGGAGAGAAAAGATCGATGCCTGCGGATGGTCATGTGCGACGACACCTGGATCCGAAGCCCGGTCGGTATTCAGTGACTCTGGAATGTCCCGCTCGGCCTTCCGAGCAAACGTTGTTTCGCATCCAGGAGTGATGCCAGGACTTCCCTGGAATCTTATCCAGGGTTTCGCGCTGGATGATTTCGTTGACCAGCAAGTGCCGTTGGTTCTCCAGCTATCCAAATGCCTTTTGCAGCAATGGTTCCGGAATTTCTCACTGGATGATTTCGTTTTCCAGCAACTGCTCCAGGGTTTCGCGCTTTCGAATCAGTCGATGGGTGTTTCCTCGAACCAGCACTTCAGCAGCCCTGGGCCGGGTATTGTAGTTGGAGGACATGATAAATCCATAGGCGCCGGCAGATGCAAGCACCGCCAGGTCCCCCTCCTGGAAACCTGGCAATTCTCGTCCGCGGGCCAGGAAATCTCCGCTTTCGCATACAGGACCCACCAGGTCTCCAAAGGCTGTGCCTCGATCTCTATTTTCGGGAAGTACCCTGTGATAGGCCTGGTAGAGAGAAGGTCTGAGCAGGTCGTTCATGGCTGCATCGCAGACAAAGAACTTTCTTTGCTCATTCTCTTTTAGATAAAGCACCCTGGTCACAAGAAATCCGGAATTGCCGGCCACGCTTCTGCCGGGTTCAAATGTGATTTTACGCATCTTTCCGGAAGTGTTTGCATCGCTTTCGTTGATCCATTTCCAGATTTGATTTACAAATTCTGCTGGATCGGGAGTATCCAGAGGCTCATCGATGTTGTGGTTTTCCAGATAGTCAATACCCAGACCTCCGCCTACATCTATTTCGTTGATTGGAATGCCAGCTTCTTCTATCTGATGCACAATACCCAGCAGTCGCCGGGCCGCTTCTTCGTATGAGGAAAAATCCAGTAGCTGCGAACCAATGTGAAACCCGGCAGCGCGAATCTCAATCCCGGGAAGACTTGCTGCCTCTTTATAGACTCTCAGCGCCTGGTCGTGTGCGATCCCGAACTTGTTTTCTTTTAAACCGGTGGATATATATGGATGGGTTCTGGGATCTACATCTGGATTGATGCGAATTCCGATAGGTGCCTTCAGCCCTCTGGCAGCGGCAATTCGAGATATGGTTCTTAACTCGGATTCGCTTTCAACGCTGAATAGATGTATTTTTGAATCCAGGGCGTAGGAGATCTCCTCTTCGGTCTTACCTACACCGGAAAACACGATTTTGTCCGGGTCGATGCCAGCCTTGAGGCAGCGATAGAGTTCTCCGCCGCTGACGATATCTGCTCCCCATCCCTTGCTTGCCACCAGCTTGAGAAGCTCCAGGTTGGAGCTAGCCTTCATTCCATAGCAGAACTCTACCATGTCCTGCATTTTTGCGCGGCCCCGATTATAGAGATCCAGTCTGGATTCGAAATAGCTGGCCGAGTATAGATACAGCGGGGTGCCGTATGTTTGAACCAGATCGGAAACAGATACGTCTTCTATATGCAGGTGACTATCTCTATAAGTGACGGGCAGGTTTTCTTTCATTAATATGGAATGTGTCCTGTTACAGTTTTCTCGGTTTTTGCCGATGGTAGGATAGAAAAGTTCCGCCTCTGGCCTTTGCCAGTAGAATTTGGTAGTTATGATGTACTCTGGAAAATCTCTCCCTGTATTGTCACTTGCAGCTTCTCTGAGCCTGCTGATCTGGATTCACAGTCCCGTTCTTGCCGAGAGCTCCACCGAGGATCCGGCCGCAGCGGAGCCCAGTTCCGAAGAGAATTTCTTTTTCTCCGAGGACGCCCCGGAGCCAGACAGCCCGGTGCTGGAAAAGCCATTCCAGGACCCCGATGAACCGGTACACGAACCAGGACAATGGGAAGATCCTGAGATTCCCTCCTCTTTTCCGGAGCTTCAAATCCTGGATGAACTGAGCCAGAAAAAGTCCCTGGAACGTATGAAAAAAGCCAGAAGTCTCTATAAGACCGCTGGAGACTTGATGCGTGACGCCGGTAAAGAATTCGAAGAAGCAAAGAAGAAAATCGACCGACTGCCGGCCCAGTATGAATGGCAGGAGCAGGAAAAGAAGGACCGTCTGGAAAGAGAAAAGCGGCAGATCTATTCCAGGTATCGTAACAAAGCCGTGAGCTATCTCATTGAGTCTATGAAACAGCTGGAAAAGGTGCAGAACCCGGAGATTCAGAAGAGCGAACCCTATCTGAATCTGAAAGGTGCCGCCATTCGAGAGTATGTCAAATTACAGTTCCAGAACGGGAATGCGGGCATGACTATATCCGTGCTGGAAGAGTATCTGCAGCTCAAAAAGGAACATTCCACGGAACCCGAACCCTATCGACTTCTGGCCATAGCCTACAGAACCCAGGAAGCGTCCGCCAAAGAGAGCGGCCGAGAAGAAATCTATCGCGAGATGCAAGCTCGTAAGAACCAGAACATCCTGAAGTATGCAGAGCTAAAATTCGGTAAGGATTCCTACCAATACAAACGCCTGAAAATTCAGGTGGATCGAACCACAGTGCAGCCTGTCTCCGTGCCCTGAAAGAACGGGCTGAACCAAATGTGCTGATGAGGTGAGCTTGCTTGATGGCCAGGCCAATAGTCGGGATGCCACTGAAATTAGTGCGAAAGCTTTGAATCTGGGGTTTGGAGATCGTAACGGGCCGGGTATTGTCTTGCGGGATGCCGATCATATAATGCGACAGCCTGGATGTCGGATTCCTCTGGCGGATGTCTGGTCCCGATGCCCTGTTGGAAATACCACACCGTGCAGCGATTATTCCTTAATTTATATAAAGACCAGGAGATGCCAGGGTTTCCAGTCGTTCTTTTGCATTGCCCACCTTAACAATCATTTCGATCTGAACAAGTCTGGGTAGAGCAGCATTCTTTTTTGTGTTCCAACCCTCATCGTCATACCAGGTCTTTGCATTGTAGCTGTACTTGAAGTTCAGTGACAGGATCCCTTCGGCCATGGGATAATGAGCTCCTCCTTTTCCTGGATACTCATCCACATGTTGATCTTCCCTGCGATACAGAATGTATCCGTCCTGGGCCGCTGATCCCTCATCCGGAGCCGCCAGATAGAAGGAAACCTCCCTTACTTCCGGAGTGCCACTTTCCTCAGCTCCAGGCACTACAGATGCAAATGTGAGTTCATCCATGGAGCCAGTGCCGGTTCGCTTGCTGTTTCCATAGAAAACCAGGCGTTCAATATCTGCCATGTAATAAGTATTGTTGATGGCGGTGCGCATGTTCTCCAGAGCCAGCATGGCTCTCTGCCTGGCTTCTGCGGGCGGGGAACCTTCCCGGGCGATCTCCGAGGCGCGAAAGAAAACACCGAACATCATTGCAAACAGCACTCCCATAATTAGAATTACCATGGCCAGCTCCACAAGAGTTAGCCCGGCCCGGCTTCGACTGCGTCGGCCCCTGAGACATCGGCTATCTTGTCGGCTGAGGCCTCCGCCAGGTTCACCTTGAGTACTCCGGAAAATACCCCTGCTGCGAACCGGCATTTTCGCTATTAGTCTCATGGGGTGCCCATCTCTGTTGGTTTATCTGCCGAGCGAAGGGTCTCTACACGGTACATACGAAAGGAATTGGGTCCCAGAGGGACCTTTATATCGATCACGATTCGGTGAACATTCACATCGCCTCCTGTAACCGAGGCTTCGGAGGAGCCCGCTTTTTCAATGGTTTGCTCTTGATTCTGCACCCCGGCAGGAAGCTTATCGTCTACAGGAATGCTTTTTACTTCTCCGGAGGAAAGAGTATCCTGCAGATTAATCTTGTCCTGCCTTACAATTACAGTGACCTCATAACCCTCATAGATGCCTGCGTCCCGACCAAACTTATGCGGCTGTGGCTCACTTGCAGTAGGCTCCAGGGTGGGGGCGCTCAGTAACTGGCTCATCTTGGTCTGAGCAAGACTGGCCGCAATGGACATCCTTTCTGCTTCCACCTGGGCCTGGATGCCTCCGGAAATAAATAGTGTTACATATAGAGAGAACGTAGTGGCAACAACGGTGGCCAGTGCCATTTCAACCAGGGTCAATCCGGTTCTGCTTCGCACCCTGTGATTGATTTTTCTAAATGCTCGAACGATTCCACCGAAGTGCTGGTTGCCGTGGTCTATAACCCGGTAGTGCGATTCGGATGCACGGTTGCCCTGAGACAGGGTTCCGCTCCTTTTTCCTGGAAGAAGGCGCATCAGAATTCCTCCAGGTTCTGGGACCACTGTCGATCCAGTTCCAGGGGTTGTTCCCCTTCCACCACCGTGGTGCCCCCGCCGTATCGATTCAAGATCACAGTCTGGGACGCAAGGGGTGCCTCTCCGAGATAAACGGCAACTTGCTCGGCAGTCCCATCCGGCTGAAAGGTTACGGTAACCTTTCCTGTTTGCACCCGGCCACTGAGCCCCACAGAAACAGCCACCAGGCCATTGGATGCGGCGAGACTATGTTTGAACTTCTCCTTTTCCTCGGATTGTTCATCCACTCGTTCGATTAGATAACCTCTATATTTATTCTCATCCAGGTCGAATTCCAGATAGAATGTACTGTTTGTGAAGAGTGCTGTATTTCGAGCCCTGCGAAAGTTCCCCTGCAGGGTTTCTGCCTCGGTTTCTGTACTGCGAAGGTTGGGAATGGAGGATATCATGGATGTGATTACGGCCAGCACCACTCCCATAACCAGCAGGACGATGGCCATTTCTACCAGAGTAAGTCCTCGCCGGGACTTCTGGCCTTTTACTTTGAATGGAATTCTGCTGAGTCGCCAGAGAAAGCCTCCAGCTGGAGCATTACCCGGTGTTGTCTCCAGGTAATTGCGGTTTCTATGCGGGGATCTGGGTTGGGCCATGAGTCGCATTCACTTTCCCGGCCTCTGACGGAGCAGGCCAGGAGCCTGCCCCGAATAAAAGACCTATCTTTTGAGCCAGGCTGGCCAGCTGGTCTTGTCGCTTACGTAGAAGTCGGCATTCTCGCCTTCTCCGCCGGGCTGACCATCGGCACCATAGGTGCAGATCTCTCTGTAGCCTTGCTGGCTCATGCAGATAAAATAGGGATTTCCCCACATATCTGTTACGGTTTTCTCATCGATGGCTTCCCATCCGTTTTCACGATCATTCTGGGCCAGTACCTGCAGCGAATTGCCTTCCGGTACCTGTCCTACACGGTTTTCATATTGCTTCCATTGCATTTCCAGCTGGGCGGCCTGTGCGGGAAACATGGTAATCTTTGCATTGTCCACGGCTCCGGTGTCCAGGTTCGCATATACGATTCCGATGATCACTCCCAGAACCAGAAGTACAATGGCCAGCTCCACCAGGGTCAAACCCCTGCGGGATTTTCTGTTTCTCAATCGTTGAAGAGCTTTTTTCAGGCCTTTTTGCGGCCGTTGAGCTTCCAAAACCTCTGTCATTTCTTCTCTCCTGTCACTGTCTGAGGCTACTATTGCAGTCCTCTCTAGAATTGCATCTGCTTTTGCAGATCGCTGATTGGCAACAGAATTGCCATCATGATCAGTGCGATCAGTCCCCCCATCAGTATAATCATGATGGGTTCCAGTAAAGTGGAAAATTTCTGTATCGCAGCATTCACGTCTTCGTCCAGAATGTCTGCGATTTTGTTCACCATCCCCGGAATGTTATCCGAAGCCTCTCCGGCGCTGAGCATACCCAGAATCATCTGATTGACGATGACGGAATCCCGGAAGGCATCCGTAATTCGGCTACCTTCTTTGATTTTATCGATGGCTCTTTCTATCTCTGCATTGAAAATTGAGTGGTTCACCACTTTCGAGACCACCTGGAGAGAGGTGATCAACGGAACCCTGTTTTCCAGCATAACACCCAGGTTGCGCGAAAACCGGGCCAGAATGGATTTCTGAAGAAGGCTGCCTACCAGAGGAATCTTCAGAAGCAACTCTTCAATCCGCCGGCGACCTTCCGCTGTGGCATAGTACCTCTGAAGAGCGTAGGCCCCGCCAGCAAAAAGGCCGATTACGACCAGAATCCAGCCAGAGCTCATGATATGCGAAAAGGCCAGGACCACCTTTGTAATCAAAGGCAAATCCATGTCCATTTCATCGAAAAGTCGTTCGATTTGAGGGACCACAACACCCATCAGGAAGGCCATAATGGCCCCCAGGAGAGCCAGCATGATCACTGGATAGAAAAGGGCGGCCTGCACCTTACTCTTCATCGTAAGGTTGGCATCTTCCAGATCCGCCAGTCGAAGCAGGGCCTTTTCGTAGGTACCGGTTTTCTCGCCTACGCTAATCAGATTACCATAGATCGAAGGAAATATTGCCGGGTGCTTGGTCAGCGCTGTGGATAGAGCATCACCTTCCACTACATCGGACTTGACTTCGATCAGGGCTTTCTTGAGGAATTCATTCTCTGTTTGATCGATGATGTTATTCATTGACCGGTCCAGAGGAAGACCGGCATCCAGAAGAGTTCCCAGCTGCCGGGCAAACAGGGCTACGTCTCGACGAGGTACTCGATATACCAGTTTGGTAAGAAAGGGAAATAGTTCTCGTTCGCGCTTTTCTTCATCCTGGGCTATGGTGCGAACGTACAGTCCTTTCGCTCGAAGCATCTTTCGAGCAAGCACTGCATTCCCTGCATCCAGGATGCCTTTTTCTTCTTTTCCTTTTCGGTTGAGGGCTGTGTATCGATAGATGGGCATTAGCTGACACGTAACACTTCTTCCGGTGTTGTGAGTCCGTCTATCACCTTTCTGCGTCCGTATTCCAGCAGGGTGATCATTCCCTGGGCATCTGCCACTTCTCGAATCTGTTCGGCATCCTTACCCTGGAGAATGGCTCTCTGAACCAGGTTATCCACTTCCATGAATTCGTAGAGCCCGTTTCGACCCTGATAGCCAGTGCCCACGCATTGATCACAACCAGCTCCCTTATAGAGCACACCCTTTTTGAGCTGCGCAGGAGTAATACCCAGATCCTTGAGCTCTCCGGCTGGCGGCTTATAGGTGGTTTTGCAATGGGGACAGATGACTCGCACCAGGCGCTGGGCGATGACAGCTCGCACTGTGGATGTAATAAGGTAGGGCTCAATTCCCATATCGATCAAACGAGTCACGGCGGAAGGAGCATCATTGGTATGCAACGTAGAAAGCACCAGGTGACCTGTAAGAGCTGCCTGAATGGCGATTCGTGCCGTGTCCTGGTCTCGAATCTCACCCACCATAATGATGTCCGGGTCCTGACGAAGCATAGTGCGCAGACAGTGTGCGAATGTAAGACCTATCTTTTCTTGAACCTGCGTTTGCGAAACTCCGGAGATTTCATATTCTACCGGATCTTCAGCAGTCATTATATTTCGCTCGGTTTGATTGAGCTCGCTGAGCACCGCATAGAGAGTAGTGGATTTACCGGAACCTGTGGGACCGGTTACCAGGATGATGCCGTTGGGTTCTGAAATTACATTGCGAATGCTGGATTCTACATCCTTGTAGAAGCCCAGGGTTTCCAGGCTGAATTTTACATCCGTTTTGTTCAGAAGTCGCATCACCACTCGTTCGCCGTAGCGAGTGGGAATGGTAGAAACCCGGATATCCACTTCCTTGCCAGAAAGCTTGATCTTGATTCTGCCGTCCTGAGGAAGTCGGTTTTCGGCGATATTCATATTCGCCATGATCTTGATTCTGGAAACCACTCCAGCATGGATCATTCTGGGAGGACTCAAACGAGGATGCAAAATACCATCGATGCGATAACGAATCTCCAGAGTCTTTTCGTAGGGCTCGATATGGATGTCCGAAGCTCGTTCCTGTACTCCCTGGGAGAGGATGGCATTTACCATTCGGATAATGGGGGCCTCATTGGCCATATCCATGGTATCTTCAGAAAGGCTGTCCAGGTCGGCATATTCATCGCCGTCCAGGCCTTCCATCACCTCTTCGGCTGTGGCGCTGGCCTGCTGGAAATTCGCATGGATGATGCGCATGATCTCCGTATCCGAAGACATGACAAAGTTCACCCGGTACCCTTTGAGGTACTGACGAATATCGTCCATGGGATGGATTTCGGCAGGATTGGCCACAGCAACCGTTACGGTTTTGCCCTTCTTTGCGATGGGAATGACTCGATTGCGTTCTATGAGTTCTCGAGGAATCTTATTGAAAATTGGATCGGACTGATAGTTGAGCTTGTTCTCGAATTTATAGCCGTACTGGTTGGCCAGAGCCTTGAGGACATCCGCCTCCTCGGCCATCCCCTTTTTCTGGATGATCTGACCGATCCTTAAAGGGGATTTTTCCTTTATCTTGAGGACTTCATCCAGCTCTTCGCGGTTGATGACACCCTCTTCCAGCAGGATTTCGCCAAAGGGCTTTCTCATGGCTTCATTGCATCCAGGCAGGTTTCGAAAGCAACCATTTCACAGCTCTTTCAGGGCTTCTCTTCCATTTCCGGCTCTGCATCCTCTGCTCCATCAGGCTTATCCTCATTGGAGGGTGCCGGTCCCGGGCCGTAGGAACTGGAATCCGGCCCGGAATTGATGTCATCGTCTGACTGCAGATCGGAGGAACTGTCTTCATTTCTGGAAGGCTTTGGTTTGCTGAGCTCCTCAAAGTTTGGCCTTTTATAGGGCTTCACCGGATGCTCTTCTACGTTATCTTCCAGGATCTCTTCTCGCCCGCCTGGAGGATCTGGCTGAGGCCACAGGTTAAGATCTTCCACTCGTTTACGGCTTTCGTTGATCTGGGTCTCTCGCTTGTAGTTTGTGATTCGATCCGCAGCTTCCCGATCATCCAGGATATGCGGAGTAATAAAAACCATCAGATTGGTTCTCTGTGTGGTCATGGTAGTCCTGCGAAACAGAAATCCCAGCAGAGGAATGTCTCCCAGAAGTGGAATCTTTTTGATGGCCTGAAGTCGTTCATTGGATACCAGTCCACCGATTACAATGGTTTGCTGATTATCCACAGTGATATAGGTCTTAACATTTCTCTTGTTAAAGGTAGGGTTACTGATGGAAGAAACCCCTCCTTCGATGTTCGTCACCTCTGCAAATACATCCAGCGAAATGTTGCCTTCTTTATTGATATGAGGAGTGAATTTTAGCTTAATCCCGGCCGGACGGTATT
Source organism: Spirochaetaceae bacterium (assembly GCA_002729885.1). GTDB lineage: Bacteria > Spirochaetota > Leptospiria > Leptospirales > Leptonemataceae > UBA3465. Next base: position 215,838 of record PBUB01000004.1, on the reverse strand, counting down.
CGAAGCTGTTCACGGTGGCCTCGGAAGTGCCACCGCCGGATGTCCTTTCCTGGGTTCGCACCGGAACATCCTGGCCAACATTGATTTCCGCTTCCTGATTATCCAGAGTCAGTACCTGGGGAGCAGAAAGTACATTAAAGTTCTGGTTATCGATGTTTGCGTTGAAGATTCCCAGCAGCTCTCCGCCTCGTTCCAGAAAGCCCAGAGAGAATCCAGACAATGTATTGTTTCCGGTGATTCGCCCGGTTTCGGGATCCACCAGGTTTCCTTCAACGGCGTAGCCTGAGTTGAACTGGGTATGCGCGGAGTTAACGCCCTGATATCGCCAGTCAATACCAAAATCATTGGTATTGCTTCCGCGCACTTCTACGATCAATACTTCCAGGAGAATCTGTTGCCGGGGCTGATCCAACTGATCGATGATGTTTTTAATTTCTTCCCATTCCTGGGAATTCGCAGTTACGATTACAGAGTTGGACTCTTTATGGGCCACAGCTTTAATCTTTCCCGTGGTTACAGCCGCGGGCTTACCATCTTCGCCTTTTTCCTGTCCGGCTGCAGGATTGTCCAGGCGAACCAGAACCTGGGCCAGACTTTCTGCCTGAAGGTTCTTAACCTGATAGATGTGCACACCTTCGTTGCCCTGGGATCCATCCTTATCCAGACCGTCGGGCATAATGGATTTCGTAATGTCCATCAAGCGCTTGATAACCGGTGCATACCCTGTAACGATAACAGCGTTTCCAGAGCGATAGGTTTCCACCTGGGCACCCTTGCCTGCCAGACTCTTCAGCAGTTGCGCGTACTCCTGCAGGTTCACTCGGGGAGGCACCTTGAACACCTTGCTCAATGTCTCTGTGGCGGTATCTTCGATCTCCCCATCGGTGGCAGGCGAAACGCTCTGAGCCTTCTCCGCCGGAATGACCTTGATGATGTTACCTTCTTCTACAATGGCATATCCTCGAACCTCGAGAACGCTTCGCAGAAAGTCCATGGCCCGGGAGATAGGAATGGGCTTATAATAGATGATATTGATTTTGCCTTTTACAGAGTCATCAACCAGGATATTCTTTCTGGTTACACGTGCCATGTTCTCCAGAAAATCTTTGATTTCCATATCCCGGAAATTGGGTATGAACGTTCCCCGGGGCGCCCTCTGAGGAGGACGTTCTGCCAGAATGGGACCTGTAACCAGAAAAAAGCCCAGTAGCAGAGCAACACTCTTTGTATATAACGATCGCCGCATTTGATTGTCCGATGACTTTTTCTATCTATCGGAAGGCGCTGCACCAATTCTGAATCGGTAGAGGAGTAAATCTTTGCAGCCAGAGATGTTAATTCCATGTCAAACAGGCCAGATCTACATTGCATTTGCGTAAGGACCGGCAATCCAAGCACGGTTGGTCGGAGAGCATGAATGTCCGCCATTGGCTTCAGGAAGGGAGGCCAAGAATCTGAAGACCTCCGGGAATTGGTTGCTCAATGTCAGATCGTTCCATGCGACAGAAGATTTTTCGGATCAACGAATGGACTCCTACCCTGCCCGGAAAAGCATTCCCGAGAGAATTGCCAGACCCATTCATGATACAAAAGAATTTACGTGACAGAATAGAGGGATCCCTCCAGAAGAATTTCTTCAGGAGAGAGGATTTTCGAATTCTTGGATAAAAAGGCTAATTCTGAATCAGGATTTCGTAGGCGATGTTTTTGCCGCCCCGTTCCAGATCCACGGTAAACTTATCCTGGGTCTTCACGGATTGCCATATCTGAAACATCTTTTCCTGGTTTTCCAGAGGCTGTCCATTCACTCGCTTTAATATATCGCCGCTGCGGGCTCCCATTTCATAGAGAATATTGGTTTGAGGCACCATGATTAGTCGCAAACCCAGGATCTTGCCGTCTTTCGTAATAGGAGCGAATTTGTTCTGATATAGAATTTCTTGATTGTTGGCCAGCTCCAGGATCTTGGAACGCTGTATGCTGACCTTTGTTGCATTGGGATCTGAATCGGGCTCATTCTGAGCCTTTTGCTTTTCTATGGCTGTACCGGTAGATTCTCCTACGCGAATCGTAAGCTTTGAATCGCCCCTTTGAATAACAATGCCCTCTGCGAAAATGCTAATAATTTTGGATCCACCCACTTCTTCGCCTAAATAGTATTCGTTGGGCTCCGATTCTCCTTCGAGCTGTATGGCTGCATTTGCGAACTCCGGAGAGCCGGCCAGAACTCCCATCAGCGTGAACTGTTTGATTTCTGCGATTTCGATTCCTTCTTCGCCCTGTACTACCGGGGAATCCCGGAAGAAGTTCCCGGAAATGATTTCCTGATAATCCTCAAAAGGGCGAGATGGAGGAGGAGTAATGATGGGCCCCGGATTGTTACGGTTGCCCTGGCCTGCCTGAGGATTGCCGCTGGCTCCTCCAAACTGAAATGTAATCAATACAATAATTAGATAAGCAAGAGCCGCACCCAGAAATGCTCCTGCGCCAACAGAGAGAAGAAAGATGTTCTTCTGCAGTCTGGCAAGAAAATAGGACATCAGTCTTTGTAGGCGGCTTCTTTGGTTCCAGCAGGTACAGCTTCTTTCATTTTAAGCGCCACCCAGGGATTCATAGGCTTTTTGAGCTTGCGCACTTCGAAATGCAGATGAGGTCCCGTGGCAGCACCGGTGCGTCCTACTTCAGCGATAATCTGTCCCTGGCGCACTATATCGCCCTTTTTTACTCGGTTCAGACGTGCATGGGCATATACAGAGATGTAACCATCCGCATGGCGTAGGAACACCACATTTCCGTATCCATTCATTCTACCGGAGTAGATGACCAGGCCATCCCTGGAAGCTTTGATCTCTGCACCCATGGGAGCGCCAAAGTCCAGACCTTTATGAAAGTGATAGGAGCCAGAAAATGGATTTCGACGATTTCCGTATCCGGATGTCAGCCGACCTTCAATGGGTTTTATGAAGACCGGACGATAGGTATAACCTGCAGGCAGGCCTTTTTTGATAATGGTAAGTTTCTGCCCCACTTTAAGAGGGTCATTGATGCGGATCTTGTTCCATTCTGCGATGGATGCCACAGAGACTCCCTGACCTCTGGCGATTTCATAAAGAGTATCACCCTTTTTCACTACGTAGGTTTCTCGCTTGTCCACAGGTGCCGGGCTGCCCTTCACCTTCAGTTCCTGACCCACGCTGAGATCGTTTTCATCTACTTTCGGATTGAGAGTCTTGATCTGTGCTACAGAAATACCCAGCTTCTGGCTGATGGAATAGTAGGTATCCCCTTTCTGCACCCTGTAGGTTTCCGTATCCAGATCAGATGAGTTGGCAAAGGAGAAGGATTCATCGCTGGTGCTCAGGTCCTCTTCTTTGGCAATGGATTCAGGAATCAAAATGGCAGGAGTTCTCTTTCCAAATGCCTGGTCCAGTTTTCGCTGATCCAGATCCACCGAGTTTTTGGACTCAATGCCCTCAAAATACTTCTCAATGGCATCATCAATCAGATCCTGCCCTTCCTCTGCCCCGGGATGCCCTTGCAGAGCACCGCTGACCAGGAAGATACCCAGAATCCATTTCGCAGCAGACCTCATAAATGCTTTATCGACCAGTTCATTCACCATATTCAATGATTCCTGAGTGTTTCCTCCGGCTGGACCCATGCAGATCCACACTGCCGATTCCGGTGCGGTGCACCGAAGCTTAATTCGCAGGACTCAGAATCTGGTCTAGCCTTTCCTGAATCAGCTGTCGACCATTTCCCTGTTCTGTATCCACATCGTCCGCGAAAAGATATAGAATTACATGCCCGGGAGTGTTCTCTCTATCCTTTCTGGCATCTCGGGCTCGAACCTTCACCCAGTCCGCCGAGCTTTCAATCTGAAGCTTGACCAGGGTCCCTCGAGTGAATAGAGGCCTGTCCTTATCCGATTGATTGGCAAATTCTGGAAAAATATCCGTTTTTGCTCGAAAGACCTTATCCTTCAGTTCCTGGTTCCATTCCGTGGCTTGCGCCGATTTGAGTATGGGAGAGGAACAATGGAGCAATAGAATTGTAAGAACAGAAAAGACCAGGACTGCAACTCGATTCAGCATGCCCAAACAGGTTCTCGATCTGGCCTTTTTTTGGCAACGTTTCTTTGTTTTATGACATTAGCGGGTATGCATTACGCATCCGTAGAGTCTGCTCTGCCTGGCAGTTCCGGCCTGCCCAGGGTAATACATATTGAAGTGGCCATGAAAATTGGTATTCCCGATTTTCATCTTACCGGGCTGGCTCCATCCAGGGCCCGTAGCATCCTGGACAGAGTCACCTGTGCCTTACAGATGACAGGTATTCGCCTGAATCATCGCACGGTAACCCTGAATGTAGAAGGAGAGTCAGACCCTCGATTTCAGGATTTACTTGATCTGCCAGTTGCCGTTGCACTGTTACAGGCTCTGGGCTATCCACTACCGGGTTTGCCCGGAGCTAGAACTGCATTCATTGGTAAGCTTGCGCTGGATGGTCAGGTGCGTCTTCTTCAAATGCCGGGCAGAATCCTGGCAATGGCGGATCTTCTGGGGTTTCATTCGGTCCTGTCCCATTTTCCGAAAACAGTGCCAGGTATTGCGCACAGCTCCTGCCCCGGGCAGATTGTATCATTGAATGCGCTGTTCAGCCCGCAGCGTGAAAGCATTTCCGTTCGTGAGCTGGAATCAGGCAAGACCCGCAGCAGTGCGCTGGACGCTGCTGCGAATTCATCCAGGTTTCGCTTTAGCTGGAAGGCCATGCGAGCAGCAGTGGCCGCTTCCGCCGGTCGGCATAGCCTTCTATGTCTGGGGCCACCTGGATCGGGCAAAACAACCCTGGCACATGTAATCTACGATTTGCTTCCCGTAGCGAATGCCCGGGAATGCCGGGAAATCTATCTGCGCCTTCCTGAATCTGGAGGGGAAGCGATTCGCCGACCATTTCGCAGGCCCCATCATAGTGTGACCAGGGTTGCGATGATTGGAGGGGGCAGTCCTATTCGCGCTGGCGAAGTCACCGAAGCTCATAATGGCTTGTTGCTACTGGATGAACTGGGGGAATTTAGACGGGATGTACTTCAGTCTTTGCGGGAGCCACTGGATAGTCAGATAGTACATATTTCTCGTGGAAGCGACCGAGAAGTGCTGCCCTGCTCTCTCTGGTTTGTGGCTACTGCGAATGCCTGTCCATGTGGAATGTTTGGATCTGCAGAAATCTGCAAATGCAGTGCAGGTGCAGTGCGACAGTATCAGGCAAGGATGCTGGGAGCACTTCAAGATAGAATGGATATGGAGCTATTTCTGGAAAACAGCGAAAGCGTAGTTTCCATGAATGTTGTGCAGGTATGGTATGAGAATCTAATGCAGTCTCAGAAAGATCGATGGGAAGATGGGTTCAGATATAATGCGGAGGTCCTGGATGTGGAATCCTTTCTCTTTGAGGATTCCCATACAGATGGGGAGTTTGACAGAATTACGGCTGGATTAAGTAACAGAAAAAAGCATCGAATCCGGCGGCTTGCCCGGAGTATCGCAGATATGTCCGGGGCCGCCTGGATCCAGATGGAACATTTACTTGAAGCGTTGCGCTATACGTCCGCCTGGAATCTTACTTCGCAAGAAAATGCGAAAGTTCCATCGCGATCCGATTAATCGCATGCTCCATGTAGTCATCGTTTACGATCTTTTCTTTGTATGTGGAGATGTCACGGGTAGCCATATCCACTCCCTGCTTGCGCAGCAGAACTGGATCCGGTCCGTACTTCTCCCGCTGGACATCCCTGTCCGGTTCGAGGAGTATTTTCATTGTTACTTCCCTGTAACGTGTATTTCCATCCGTGGAAATCGACCTTACTCTTTATATATTTCCGTGGCCGACAAGAGTACATTCGACCCGCCGGCAAAAATGGCTGAGAACTTTCCCGCCCGACTTTAAAAAATAGACGGGAAGTACTCCAGGCCATCCCTTTTCACCCAGATTAAGTCAAAGCAAATACAGCAGTCAAGCGTATTGAGTTCCATCCCCGGAGCTTTATGTCCACCAGCCCGTAGATAGGCGACATATTCAAAAAGAAAGGTCTGTGCTGCTTTTCGGGTTTTATGTCTTCGTAAAGCCGTCTGTGAAGATAGCGGATGTTTCCAGGGCCCATTATGGGCTTTTACCTCCGTAAAATGCAGGCATCTTTCTGATGCGAGATCAAGTGAGATTATATCGAGTTCAGTGCGCTCTGTGCGAAAGTTATGAGCCAGGATTATATGTCCCAGTTTTCGCAGAAAAAGGCAGGCTTTCCATTCGCCAGCATTTCTCATTCGGTTCGAATGGGTGCTTCGAAATTTTGCAAAGGCACTCCAGGTTTGAATACCCATACCACCGGATGTTCTTTAGTGCTGGAACGTTTCGCTTTTTTTTTGAGCGATGCGACAATTTTAGATGGAAAGTTCAATGAATCATCAGAAATGCGTTTGCGAAAGTGCAAGCATTGTGCGGAGAAAGCCAGGAGATTAACTGATAAGACCAGAAATAAGACTTACATCTCCTGTTCCAGATCCACGCCAGATTCCTTTTCAGATATTGCTCTCACAATGTAGACCTGAGTGTATTCCATCAAATCCAGAAAGGAAAGACCGGAATAGGGAAGATTCTTTTCATCTCGCATCAATCGCAGCACCGGTCTAAGAGGTTTCTCTGCATTGGCCCCCACCACCAGGCCAATCTGACCGGTACTGAGTTCAATCAAGGAGCCCAGCGGATACATTCCCATACATCCCAGGAATGCTCGCAGCAATTTTGGATCATACTGCTCTGTGCCCAGGCTCAGCAAATTCTTCATCGCTTCGTAGGGCAATTTGGCTTCTCGATAGGGCCGCTCTTCCAGCTGGGCCGAATAAGTATCTACTATGCGGGCCATGCGCGCCATTACATCTATCTGGCCGCCGGACAGTCCCTGAGGATACCCCTTTCCGTTGAATGATTCCTGATGTTGAAGGGCAACAACGGCAAGAGAGGCCTTTACGCGAGCATCGTTCAAAAGCATTTTATAACCAATGAGAGGATGCGTGCGAATGGCATTCTTTTCATGGTCTTCCAGGTCTGTTTTGCTGGTGTACAGATCCATGGGTAGCCTGGTCATCCCGGAATCCATTAGAAGCAATGAAAGACACACTTCCTGTAATCTGGGCCGGGAGAAATTAAGGGCCTTGCCCAGATGAACACCGTAACAGGCTGCATGCACAGCATGGGCTATTATTGGATTGGATGATACGTAATTATACCGGGCGGCTATGATGATCAATGGTACTGAAAAGATATCCTCAACAAGTGACTGAGAAATCTTTAGAACAGATTGATTATCAAATTGCTTCTTTTCGTTCAGTAGTTTCCAGTTTTGTTCCAGAGTCTTGCCATATTCGGCCAGGCGATTTCTGAATTGATTTCTGGTTTTTCGAAGCTGCTCGTATTCGCTGTGCAAACGCAATGCTTCGGCGGAAAAACTGGCAGAAACCGGAGTCGGCTCTTCTTTTGTATCGAATTCGCTGACCGGTGCCGCCTTTGATTCCTGCACCAGCTGGCCGGAGGTTTCTACATCCTCGATGCCCCATTTCTTCAATCGATCGATATCTTTCTGTGTCAGTTCCTGTTTGGCCTGAACCAGAATATTGTTCGGATCGATATATACGGGGGCATCAAAGACCATTCCCGGTTTTAGTTGTGCTACCTTCAGTTTGCGCATAGAAGCTACCTGGCAGGCCAGGACACCAATGAACCTGGAGCATATTGTGAGGAATACAATAAAAACGCAACCTCGGATTGCTCCGGTTTCCTTTATTGTTTTCGGATATCAGCACCTTCAAAATGCAATACCTTTATTGATTCCGCTTTTATTTCTGCTCCTTTTGATTGTATAGGTAGGCAAATATCCTGGATACAGCTCGGTACAGATTCTCCGGGATCTCTTCACCGATGCGAACTCCCTGCAAAAAATCGGTAAGCCCTGGATCCTGAACAACCGTTATACCGTGATCTCTTGCAACCTGCACCATCTTCTGCGCCAGCTCCCCTTCCCCTCGGGCCATTAATCGGGGGGCCATATCCTTTGCCTCATCAAATGACAGTGCTGCAGCTCTTTCTTTCCTGAAATCTTTGATAGCGCTACCTCAATCAATCGCTCGCAAAATCCGTGGACTCTGCGGGCAGAACCGCAGGAATCGGCGCATCAGGCTTCCCACAATTGGCCTACCTGAAAGAAGGATGGATCGGGAAAACGGGAAAGCACAGTAATGGATTGTATGGTTGGCTCCTGATATCCAGCCAGCCACTCTGAAAGTTGCTCCCGGGCAGAGTCTTCCGGTTGTACTACCAGCAATCGAATGGCGTTGAACTCGGGAGAGTCCGCATAGAATACAAAGAGTGAGTGAGTTTCGCCGGGCATGGCCGCCGTCATGGCCCAGAATGCCGGGGAGTCTTTCATAGAGGCCAGGGCCGTAAATTCTCGGGAATCGCCATTTTCCTGGATGGCTCCGGTCACTTTTTCTCCAGTTTCGCCTGTCAAAGCTCTGCCTTCTGCATCCGCTTCCTTCAGTCCTGTTTCGGAAGATTCCTTGCTCTGGGAGCGATGCTTCCAGTATTTGAAGAGGTCTGTGAGGGAATGAAAGAACTGAAGCTTTTCGGTGCCCAGTCTCATTATGAATTCCCGGAGGGCCGGGTTGTCCGCAGCTGAATCCATCTCTGCTTTGCCCAGCAATTTCAAGAAGAACTGTCCGCCTTCTTTCTCTATCCGGAAAAACAGATTCTGGCCTTCCTGCACTCCTCTACCCTGAAGAAGAGCCCGGATAGTCTGGCCTCCCAGGTGCAGACGAACAACCTGCCCGGGAATGCCTGAGTCCAGAGCACGTCCCTGCATTTCGCGACCTACCATGGACTGCAGCATGTCCATTAGAGGCAGTCGCAATCGTGCCGGCAGACTGTTGAGCTCAACTTTCATTTTATCTTTAAGGTCTGCCCCTTCCTCTGTAAGTCAGGATTCCCATGAGCATATACAAATGCCCGGGACCGTGAAAAGCAAGTCCTCTTCGGCCAACAAAGGGAATCTCAGAACTTCAGTTTATAGGAAGTTCGATGCAGCGGGCTGAGGCCAAGTTCATGGATTTTGTTTCGGTGATGGGCTGTGCCATATCCGGCATGGCGACCAAAGTCGTAGCCCGGAATATAGCGATCAAATCGGGCCATCCGACGGTCCCGGTAGACCTTGGCCAGTATGGAGGCGGCCGCGATGGAAAACACTCGATTATCGCCGCCCACCAGACATTCTACTTCCAGGTCCGGGAAAGAATCCCTGAGTTTGCTCAGACGATAATTTCCATCTATCAAAGCCTGCCCCGGTTCAATCTGTCTTTTGACTCGTTTGAGAGCCAGAATCATACAGTGCTCGATTGCCGGGTTGATGCCCATTCTATCTATGGTCCGGGAAGAGGCCATCACTACGCCGCAGATGAGGCTGTGGCGTCTAATGGGAGCCACCAGGCTTTCCCTGTGATCGCTGGACAGTAGTTTGGAGTCTCGAACGAGCCTGAGTTCTTCGGGTAGTTCTGACTGGAATAGTTGGGATGGAAACAATGCAAAACCGATAGCTACCGGTCCTGCCAGGCAACCTCTGCCGGCTTCATCCAGACCAACAACAGGCTTCGTCGACTGGCTTTCCAGTGGTTCAAAGGATACCGGCTTCAGCTTGGATTTCACGAATCTAAATAACAATCTGGCCGGTGTATCTTACCGGCCAACTGTAGAACTACGCAGTCTTGTCGAAGGAAGGAGGGCCCCGTGAGGACCCCGTTCGAAATGCTTATTCGGCGGTTTCGGAAGCTGCCGGTGCAGTAGCTGCGGTCTCTTTAGCTTCCTTCTTCTTGGTAGCTTTCTTTTTCTTTCCGCCGGACTTCTTGGCTTTGGCAGCCGCGGCTGCGTTAGCGTCGAAAGCTTCCTTGATTCGAGCGGATTTTCCGGAACGCTGTCTTAGATAGAATAGCTTGGCTCTTCTAACCTTACCGCGACGGCTAACCTCGATTTTGGCGATGCTGGGGGAATGGTAGGGGAAAATCCTCTCTACTCCCACATCATGTGAAACTCGACGAACGATGAAAGTGCGAGAAAGACCTTCGCCACGGATACTGATAACAGCGCCTTCGTAGACCTGAATTCGTTCCTTGTCACCTTCTGTAATTCTGTAGTGAACCTTTACGGTATCTCCTACATTGAACGAAGGCCAATCTTTGAACTGGATATGGTCCCCTTTGGCGATGGTTGCTTTTCCGCCGTTCAGGGTAATCTCAATCATTTCAGCAGGAGCTGCCTGTTGAGCTTCTTCTGTCCCTTCTGCGGTTGGATTCTCATTATTCGTTTCTTCAGTACTCATCTCAATACTCCCGGTTCAATCTGGCAAACCATCATCCCTGAGACTTATGCCTCTTTATATGTATGGCCGACTGTCGCTCGGCATTCCGATGCAATGCTATCGGTATTATAATTACATGTTGCGGCTCTTAAGCTCGCTCTGTTCCTTTCTCCACTTCGCAATCTTTCCGTGATCCCCGGAAAGCAGGATGGGTGGAACCTCCCAATCCATATATTTTGGCGGCCGCGTATACTGCGGATACTCCAGGGTTCCCTCAGCCTCATGGCTTTCTTCCACATGGCTCTGATCCGAGCCCATAAATCCTGGAATCAGCCGGCTCACGCTTTCTAGAAAGCAAATAGCCGCCGAGTCTCCAGACCCCAGAACGAAGTCTCCCAGAGAAACCTCATAGTCCACCAGGTTCTGAGCAACTCTCTCATCCACTCCTTCAAAATATCCGGATAGCAGAGTCAATCCTGGAAGGCTGGCGAAAGAGCGAACCATCTGCTGGTTCAGGCGCTTCCCTCTCGGAGTGAAAAACACCACGGGATAGGTATCTGGCAGACTGTTCAGGGCTCTGTGAATGGGACCAACTTCCAGCACCATTCCCGGACCTCCACCGTACGGCAGATCGTCCACCCGACCGGGTCTGCGAGGATCAGCAAAATGCCGAAGTTGCCTGAACCGCAGTTCCAGCAAGGCTTTTTTAAGCCCTCTTGAAGGCAAGCCACTTTCAAGGAAGTAGCGGTAACGCTCCGGAAAAAGTGTCAGTATCTGAAAGACCATAAATCGGGTAATGTTTCAGCGGCTCTCCCTTGAGAGGGCATCCACCCCAGGGCTCGGGCACCACTCCGAGGTTTCGGATCCATCGAGTCCATGGGATCCATCGGAGAGATCGCCCGATTGTGTTGCGATTCTATACAGTCCCATCAGTTGCGGTCTCCGGAATCGGGATCCAGGGAATGTAAATCGTTGAATTCTATGATTCCCTTTTCCAGATCAACGGTGGCATGGGGAGGGACCAGAGGCACTAGAATCTCCCTGCCTTCTGGTAACTCCACTTCCAGGATTCCATGAGCTCCGGTTTCCTGGTAGCCTGTAATCTTCGCTTCTCGCGAACCGGTGGCTCTATCCAGGCATTCAAAGTGCAGCAACTGGAAGGCATACAGATCCTTGCTGGATCTCTGCAGCGTCTCAGCATCTACAAATACCCAGAAGTCGCGAAATCCTTCCTGCATGGACGGGGGCTCACTCTGGCTTTCGATACGAATGTGCCCGCGATCGGCCTGCCCGGCTTTTCCTTCCTTATGAACTTCTACTGAAATGGCCCCGGGAGGCAGCGCTTCACAAATGCCATTCATGGGCGGGCGATCCGGACTTCCGGATCCAGGAATTAAATACGCTGAAAATTGCGAGGGTAAGCCGGCCAGTCCATCACCTGGACATGTGCAGATATAGACAGATCGATGGGAATGGATTAGCTTCTTGAGCCGGGCGATGGAAAGAAAGGACACTCAATCGATGATTTCTACGCTGTAGTTAGCGTCATCTTTCAGGCCTACAGCGTTAACCACGTTGCGTAGCGCTCGGGCCACGCTTCCTGCTTTGCCAATGACCTTGCCCACATCCTCATCGGCCACGCGCACTTCAATGATGGACTCCTCGGGCCCCTCAATCTCGGTCAGTTTGAGTTGCTCGGGGCTGGAAACAATGTTTTCCAGTACATATTCAATGAAGACGGTAGCCTGGGACATAGGAAACTCCTGAAAATATCTTAGCTGAGAAGACCTTGTTTCTTCAGCAAAGATCGAACGGAATCGGTGGGCTGGGCGCCGGATTGCAACCAGTGCTTCACTCGCTCCTCTTTAAGAACGCAGGATGCATCAAAAGCGATGGGGTTGTAATAACCAATCTGCTCGATGAACCGGCCATCTCGAGGATAGCGGGAATCTGCCGCTACGATTCTGTAGAAGGGTTTCTTCTTGGTTCCGTATCTCTGTAAACGAATTTTAACCACAAACCGAGAAATTATGACGCATGTTTGGTGTCAACAGAAACTGAAGCGGCATCCCTCAATCGTGCAATGTTGCCTGGAATGTCCCCTCCTTTGAAGCAGGCCGAACCGGCTACAATCCTTCTGGCCCCGGCCTGAAGAATCTGACCTACATTACTGGCATCGATTCCGCCATCCACCTCGATGGTGATGTCTCGGTCCCCAATCATATCCTTCAGTTTTTCGATTTTGCCCAGGCTGGAATCGATGAAGCTCTGGCCGTAAAAACCTGGTTCCACACTCATTATGAGCACCAGGTCGATCTCATCCAGGAGATAATCCAGACTGGAGAGCGGTGTGGCTGGATTCAAAGAGACCCCGGCCTTTATTCCATTCTTGCGAATTTCTCGGGCCAGGCGGACACCAAAATCAGTGGCCTCTACGTGAAATGTAATGTTGGCGGGATTCAGAGGGAAATACTTGGGCACCTCTTTCTCTGGCTGAGAGACCATCAGATGTACATCCAGCGGGATGTCCGTATGCTGTTTCAGAAGTTTGGTGTAGAGCTCCCCGAAAGAAAGTGTAGGAACAAAGTGTCCATCCATTACATCCATATGAAGGTATTCTACTCTACCTTCCAGATCCTTTAGGCTACCCTTTAGATCTGTGAGATCTGCAGCCAGAATTGATGGGGACAAATCCATAGTGTCTACTTTCTCCTAAATCTTATCTAATGCTTATCCTGAAAAATCGGGACTCAATGTCTTTCGGCTCACCACCTTGTTATCGCATCTTAATTCGAGCACTTCTGTGTTCCTTCGAAAGAAAACTACAGTAGCTGACTCCGACGATAGTTTCTGACGGAAGATTGCCTTTCTGCTCTGAGGGTCACTTTCCGGATAATGATACAGGGAACACATCTTTTCGCCGCGGTACTCCTGAGGAATTTCCACAGTTTCCTGCTCATAGCCAGAGGCAAAGGCAGCGGAAGGCTTTTGAAAATATACATCCAGTTCAAACAGGTCCTTTCCTGTCTGGCGGGCTTCAGCCACTCGTCCCTGCTCGAAGGGGCGTTCCGGGCGGAGTATTTCTTTTATGGTAAAGGATGTCCCTGTTCGAAGCAGAAACTCATAGGCCAGATCCACCGGCAGTTCCTTCAGTTCCGCAGGGGTAACCTGCTTTCCGCGATAGGGATGGGATGTGGCCACCAGGAAATCCACCGGGAAATCCGGATCCACTTTCTGACCGGGCAGCGGCGACTGGGCCAGGATGGTCCCTTCAGGAACCCCATCATCGAAGACCAGCGAAGTGCTACCCCGGGAAAGGGAATAGACCTGATCGCCTATTACGATTCGTTCCAGCGCTGCACTGATGCCAGCCTGTCCTGTGCCCACAAGATCCGGAACGGTAAGTAATGGCTGATGCTGATTCACTACCAGTCGCAGGTTCTGTCGCGGTTCTACAATGGTGCCCGGGCTGATGTTCTGATCCAGAATGATCCCTTCCGGCCGATCCGGAAAGTTTCTCTTCTCGATTTCTACTCTCAACCTGCGGCGATGCAGATCGTTATGGACATTGATATAGTACTGTCCCCGGTAATCCTGGAGGGCAAAGCTTCCTGGATCTTCGGACCGTATCAGGAAAATTGTGACCGTGATCAGTACGAAAACGGCGGCTGCTACGATTACGGGAAATAGGGTCTGTAAAAGGGTCTTTAAGTATTGCACTTCAGATCTCCGCTGGAATGACAAATCGCTGACCGGGTTGAATCTTATGCCCGTTCAGAAATGAAGCCGCATCCATCTGCTTTTTGTTTTGCGGCTGTAGCGATAGAATCTGCAGGATCTGATTTTGCCCGGTAGTTACGAGCAAAGCAGGCCTGCCATCCAGTCTAAAAGACAGCAGATCTCCAGGGGCCCTTGCCATCAATTGCTTTTCATTCTCAAGGGCTGCAAGCTCAGCAGAATCCAGAATTCGGCTTCTGTAGATCTTGAACAGCCGGCCCTCCAGTTCGGTTCGGGCTACCGGTCTGGGATTCATTCCCCGGATTTGGTTATGGATCTCCTGGGCCGGTCGACTCCAGTCAATGTAGCTATGCTCCGGAAGGATCTTTCTACAGTATGTGGCTCTGGATTCATCCTGCTTTCTGGCTCTGGATGCCAGGTTCTCAAGGTCCTTTAAAGTATTGAGTACCAGAGCGATTCCCGCAGGCACCATTCTTTCTGTGAGCTCATCGGCGGTTTCATCCGGCAGGATTTCCAGAGAAGCTTCGGCCACCACATCGCCGCAGTCCATTTTCTGCGAAACAAACTGAAAGGACCAGCCGGTACGGTTCAGTCCCTGTAAAAGGGCGCTTTGAATGGGGCTGGCCCCCCGAAGCTCGGGAAGCAGCGATCCATGGAGATTGAAAATTCCCAGGCGGCCAAGATTCAGAAACCCCGCTGGCAGGATGGAACCATAGGCGAATACGATGACTGCATCCACCGGGATTGAGTTTACCTGATCCAGAATTTCTCCAGGCTTTTCCGGTCGAAGGAGATTCAATTGGTTTTCCAGGGCCACCTCACTTACGGCCGAGGGTAGCGGAGTGCCGGACCGACCTTTTGGGCGATCCGGATTCGAAACTACGAACTCCAATTTATGGCCAGCCTCAAGTAGGGCCTTGAGTAACTCGGCGCTGATTTCTGGAGTGCCCATATATCCTAATTTCATATGTCAACTTCCCGGAGTAGATACCCGGATAAGGCAGAATCTAAACCACATCCTGGGGATCCGGTTCAAACTCCAGATGCCCCTTTCGCAGTCCAGGACGAAATGATTCCAGCATGGCTCTCAGTGCCGGTCGAATTCTTTCATAGCTACGAGTTTTCACCAGGATATGCATTCTGTACTGATCATGGATTCTTTCAATCGGAGCAGGAGCCGGACCCAGGATTTCCAGTGCATCGCTTTCGGACGCCAGGGTGCTTTCCAGAAGTTCCGCCAGTTCATCGATCTTCTGTTCTGCATATTCCTGATCCGGTGATCGAATCAAGAATCTAAGAAGTCTGCAAAACGGCGGATAATTTGTGGCACTCCTTAGTCTTAATTCTGCGTCATAGAACCTTGCATAGTCCTGGGCTGCAGCCATATGAATTACAGAATGCTCCGGATTCAAGGCTTCAATGATAACCCGGCCCTGGAACTGCCCTCTGCCTGCTCGCCCCGCCACCTGCATTAGAAGAGAAAACGTTCGTTCCTGGGCGCGATAGTCGGAAAGCATAAGACCCTGGTCGGCCTGCAGGACGCCTACCAGGGTAACATCCGGAGCATCCAGGCCTTTGGCAATCATCTGAGTCCCCATGAGTATATCAAGTTCCTTGCGAAAGAATCGGTGCAATGAATCCTGTAGATTCTTGCCTCCCTTGGATGTATCTGTATCCACTCGTTCAATTCTTGCATCCAGGAAACGAGATGCCAGGAACTCCTCCAATCGCTGAACGCCTGTGCCAGTGGCTTTTGTCTTTCCGCCACACTGCGGACAGGTTCCATCGTTTCGCGCATTGTAGGCGCAATAATGACATAGAAGGATGTCTGGTTTGTGAAAGTGAAGAGTAACAGAACAGCGGGGGCATTTGATGGTACTGGCGCAGTTATCGCAGTAAATGAATGGCTGATATCCTCTCCGATTCAAAAGCAGAATGGTTTGCTGTCCATTTTTTAGATTCTTCTCTATCTCTGTGATCAATTGTCCGGAAATGGGATTTTGATTTGTGGGAGCCTGAAGAACCTGCACCTGCGGCAGGCTGCCGGCTGCTCGACCGGAAATGGAATGGTAATGAAATAGTTCTGGATGAGTCTGGCAGGCACGCCGACTTTCCAGTCTGGGAGTGGCGGATCCCGCGATAATCATGGCATCCCTGGAGTTTGCGATCCAGCGAGCCAGTAACCGGGCATCGTATCTGGGAGCGCTATTTTCCCGGTAGGAGCTATCATGTTCTTCATCGATGATGATGTATTTCAGCGCATCCACCGGTGCAAATATTGCGGATCTTGTGCCCACCACAAGTCTTCGCTTCTTCTGGATGACAGACAGATAATTCAAGAATCGCTCTTTTGCGGGCAGCCCTGAATGCAAAAGTGCGATGGCAGAACCAAACACTTCCTGAAGCCTCTGGATCATCTGAACCGTAAGTGCAATCTCCGGAACCAGCAGCAGGGCGCCCCTCCCTTCAAGAAGAGCATCGCGCATCAAATGAATATAGACTTCTGTTTTTCCCGAGCCGGTGATTCCATGCAATAGATGCATCCGGCCGGCCTTATGGTTTTTCTTAATTTCCTGATAGATGGCAGACTGTTCCTGGTTGAGGGTATGTCTGGGGCTGGGTGCGGGAGCAGCCTCTATGTCCGGTATCTTGAAATTTCGTGATGAGGTGGTCTGAAAGGAAACCGGGGGGGAAGGAAACATCTTGAAGAGCCCTTCTCCAGGTCCGCAAATGTAGTAGTCCGCAAGTCTGTCTGCCAGTTCAATCTGATCTTTTGTCACCACCGGCAACGGGTCCAGTACAGCTTCAATGTCCAGCACCCGATCTGATTCTGCGGTATCTGTCATTTCGCATACGATACCGATTTCTTCTCGATTGTTCAGTTTTACCTGAACCCGGCTTCCAATCTCTGGCTCCATATCCGGAGCAATGCGGTAGTCCAGGGCACGGTCCAGGGGTAATCGGAATAGAACTCGTGCGAAGCGATCGAACACAGATGGCAGGATTATGTCAGTTCTGGCAATGAAAAGGCCTTTTCCAGACTGGAAAGTATTTGCTTTTTCACTTTGATTTCTTGCTCTCTGGCTGTCTTGTAGGAGGCATCGTCACCGCTGGCCTGGGCCTTTCTGGTTCTACCTTCCAGGGAAAGCAGTGCAGCCGGACTTCGCACTACTACAGCACCAATCTGCTGGGAAAGAACAGGCATCTGAATCACTTCGCCGGATTCTGAGAATTGCTTGGCCCCTTCTTCCCCAAAAAGCAGTACCGCTGCTGGACCGGTAATCAGAGCAAGTTTTATTGATTCTCGTTTGATTGTATCTTCCAGATGGGTAAGGCAGTTCAGGGTCCTTTCGTTCCAGTCATCCGCGGTGCTGGTTTCGGATACGAAATGGCAGGCCGGTAATTGCTGGAAATGCAGATCTTCCATAGAAAGGCCCATGCGTTCCACCATCCGGCGAAACAGATCGTCCTCCTGCTCACTGGCAAAATAGAGCTTCTGGCTGCGATCCCGGGCTTCCGTTTGCTTTCCAAAGGGACCTTCGAAATGAACTACCAGTACAGGTTTTCGCCCCTGGATATAGAATCGTCTCGTGGCATAGATACGATCGCTGCATAAAGTGCATTTTTGATTGGCTGCCAGTTGCAGATTCGCCGGAGGCCCTGGCTTCCTGCCTGCTGATAGGTTCTTCTGGCGATCTTCGGAAGCTGAATCTGTCCTTCCTCCGGCAGAGCTGACGGTGGATGACTCAGAATAGTCTGTGGATGCATTGTGAAAAGCTGAACGAAGAAGATCGGCCATTCCAGAGAAATCGAAATGTTCCGGTCTGGTCTGACCTTCCGTGGTCCAGATCAGATTCTCATTTTCCAGCACCTGACCCAGATCCTGGAGGATATCTTCCATCTCATCCAGGGGTTGTGGAAGATTCCTGTCTTTTTTTTCCTCACCTATCATTGAACGCCTATCATTGAATCTGGTCCAGGTCGATTTTCAAGGATTTGATCTTTCTATGCAAGTGGGTTCTTTCCAGACCCAAAAATCGTGCTGTCTGGCTAATATTTTTATCATTCTGCTTGAGAGCGCGCATAATATAATCCTTTTCGAATTCCTTGCGTGCCGTTTTAAGATCCGAGGACAGAGGACCATCGTTACCCTCGCCTTCCACAGGAAACTGTCGCAAATGCAGTTGCACTTCTGTTTCTGTGATTTCCGGGCCCTCTGAAAGTATGGCGATCCGCTCCACAACGTTCTTTAGTTCTCTCACATTTCCAGGCCAGGGATAATGAGTGAGAGCTTCCAGAGCCCCCTGGGTAAATGTTCTTGGATCGATCTGATTTTCCTTCAGGGATTGTCGCAGGAAATGATCCAGAAGTAGAGAAATGTCTCCGGGTCTTTCGCGAAGAGCTGGCATTACAATGGGAATTACATTCAAGCGAAAGTAAAGATCCTCGCGAAACTTTCCTTCTTTAATAGCCTGGAGTGGATCGATGTTTGTGGCTGCGATAATACGAACATCCACTTCAATGGTTTCTGTGGATCCTACGCGACTGAATCGTTGTTCTTCAAGGACGCGAAGCACTCTAGCCTGGGTGGCCAGCGACATATCGCAGATCTCATCCAGAAAGAGTGTCCCACCGTTGGCCTGCTCGAATTTGCCAATTCGCCTCTCTGATGCGCCGGTAAAGGCACCCTTTTCATGCCCGAACAGCTCGCTTTCGATAAGTTCTCCGGGAATGGCAGCGCAGTTTACATCCACGAAAGGGTTTTCTGCTCGTTTGGAATTGCGATATATAGCCCGGGCTACAAGTTCCTTTCCAGTACCGTTTTCGCCATAGATAAAGACCCGGGCGTTGGTGCGGGCTGCCTGGGATATGGATTGCTTCACTTTTTGAATCTGTTCGGATTGACCGATGATTTCATCGAACCCCAGCTTGATTTCTGTCTTTTTCGCCCCGTTGGTGGCTGGAATCTGAAGAATGGAATTGATTCTCTCCAATACAATGTCCAGACTCAAAGGCTTTTCCAGAAAATCTATGGCACCCTTCTTGGTGGCGGTTACTGCCTGTTCGATGGTTCCATGCCCGCTGATCATCAATACAGGTAAAGCCGGATACTCTGCGCGAATCTTATCCAGGATTTCCAGACCGTCTTCTTTGCCCATCCAGACATCCAGAAGGATCATATCCGGTCTCTGGGTTTTCAGATTCTTGAGCATGGCACGTCCGGTGGCAAAATCTTCAACGGAGAAGTCTTCGTCTTCCAGAATGGCCCGCAATGAGGAGCGAATGCTTTGATCGTCGTCCACTATGTAAATTGTCATACAGGAAATACCATTATATCTCTTTCGCCCTGGCTGTCCTCGGGCACAGGGAAAAACACGCGAAATGCGGCTCCGCCCAGACTGGAACCAGTGACATAGATTCGGGCATTGTGATCCAGCACAGCTCTTTCTACAAGGGCCAATCCCAGACCATTCCCTTTTTCGCCTTTAGTTGTATAATATGGCTCAAATATCTGCTCCCTCTGATTTTCCTCTATTCCTGGCCCGGAGTCTTCTATAGTGAGCTGTACATATCGCTTGCCTGCCTGAAGATGCGGTGCTGCTGCCACACGAATCAGGGGTCTTTCCGGAGTATCATCGCTTTCCCATTCCATGGAACGAATGGCATCGATGGCATTCTGCACCAGGTTATTGATCATTCCGATGACCAGGTTTCTGTCCAGAGCCAGCTCCGGCAGATCAGGAGAGACTTTTAGATCAAAATCAATATCCGGAAGATTGGCATAGGCCTGGGTGGACTCTTGAAGAAGTTCCATAAGCGAATGGTATTCCAGCCTTGGTGCCGGCATGCGGGCAAAGTTAGAGAATTCTTCCACCAGATGCTTGAGTACATTCACCTGTTCCAGAATGGTGCTTCCGCCGGATCGAACGATTTCTTCCAGATTGCCTTTATCCGGTCGATCGAGACGCCTTAGCATTCGCTCTGCCGATAGCTGGATAGGAGTCAGAGGATTCTTGATTTCATGGGCCAGTCTGCGAGCCACTTCCTGCCAGGCAGCCACCCTCTGAGAATGCAACAATCGCCCTCTCAGGGTTTGCAGCTCTTCGGTCATCTGATTGAAGCTATCGATGAGTATTCCGATTTCTCCTTCGGCCTTGATATCCAGTCGGGTGTCCAGCTTTCCCTGGGTTACAGAGCGAGTTGCCGCAGCCAGAGAAACAATGGGATGCGAAATCTGACGCGCCAGTACAATGGCTACTCCCAGAGCTATCGTAATCATCATTGCGTAGGCGATGGCCAGACCCAGACGAAGATTGTAGGGTATCTTTTCCTCCCATTCTTCCTTTTCCGAAGCCACCAGGTTAACTATGTCCTGGAATCTGGCTTCAGATCTGGAGTTGCCCGCGTAGAGGTGACGTGTAATAAGATAGTAGCGATCCGGTGAGGCGGTAGGGACCGTAACAACTGCATACCTGCGACTGGAAGAAACGCCTGCAAATATGGGAGCACCTTTGTCGTTGCCCCGGCGAACGGAACTCCATTCCAGCGGATTTAGCGGTTGCTCTCCAAATCGTTTCAGTACGCTGGAGCCTTCAATCAGGAAGATGCTTTCTGATTCCGCATCAAAACCCTTTTCCAGTGTGCCCGGCCAGTTGCCCACAGAAGGCAGATACCCCTGACGGGCTGCCACGTATTCAGAGAACCTTCTGGTCTCTTCCAGCTCATGTTGCTTCAACAGATCTTCGGAAGCCAGCAAACCTCCGCGAAAATCCAGGGAAAACAGAACTCCAATGACGGTTTCTACCCTGTCCGAACTTACCAGAAAGATTGGAATGGATGGAAAGATGGAAACCACCATAAAGGCAATCATCAGTCGATAACGCAGGGATGATCGCAGGTTTCCTGTGCGACGAATCCTCTTATTCCTGTAGTAGTACAGAATCAGGAAGTTCAGAGTGCCCAGTGGAATGAAGAGAACCAGATAGATAAAGATTCGATCTACAGGGGAAGTATCCTCTCTTACAAAATAGGCTTCTGCGAGAAATACTGAGATCCATAGGATCAAGATTAGAAATAGAGCATCCCGGAGAAGAATCTTGGATTCTTCTCTTTTCCAGGGCTCTGTTCGTCTCAACTCTCGGCTCCGTTCAGAAGATCTGGCAATTTTGCAATGGCCTGCTTCTCATCGTCTCCCCGGATTTCCAGTGTAACTTTAGTTCCTGGACTTAAAGCCAGCATCAGAATTCCCATGATGCTCTTTCCGTTTACAGTTACTCCGTTGGCGGTTAGAAATATCTCGGACTTGAATTTGGCTGCTTCGCGCACGAATATGCTGGCGGGTCTTGCATGAAGCCCTTCCTGCAATTCAATGGTTACATCAATAGTTTCCATTAAACGGGTCCCATCAGAGGTTTAGGGGATGCTTTTTTTCGCTCCTTCTTTGGCGGATTCTCTCTTTCTGCATCCTCCGTAATCTGTTGCGATATCCTCGAGTGAATTCGCTCGGAAAGAGAGCGTGCCGCATGAAAGCCCATCCTTCTGGATCGATGGTTCATGGATGCCGTTTCTACCAGAATGGGAATGTTCCTACCCGGTCTGAGCGGCAGGGTAATGCTGGGAATGGATACATCCAGGATTTCCATGGTCTGTTCATCGATACCCAGACGATCGTATTCTTTGTCTTCCTTCCAATCTTCCAGAAATACTACCAGGTCCACCTGAACCTTCTTGCGGATGGCTCCAACTCCGAACAGATCCTTGATATTGACGATACCGATTCCACGCAGTTCCATATGGTGCTCGATCATGGGATCCGATTCTCCAATGAGCTCACCTTTGCCCATGTGACGAATATGCACCATATCATCGGCCACCAGCCGGTGGCCTCGCTCAATCAATTCCAGAGCTGTTTCGGATTTTCCGATGCCAGAAGGTCCCAGCAGCAATACTCCCAGGCCAAATACCTCAATCAAGACTCCATGAATGGATGTTTGCGGAGCCAGAGCCCGGGTAATGATTCGATTGAAGTTTAGAATAAAATCGTGTGTTGAAAGCGTGGTTTGTAGCAACGGAGTGTCGGTCTCATTCGATTTTTTTATAAAGCAGGAAGGAGGCTGATTTCCATGGGTAAACACCAGAGCAGGATACTCATAGCTAAAGAATTCATCCTTTATCCTTCCTTCTACCTCTCCTCCGCAATCCAGTAGATATGCGAACTCACCCTGGCCAAAGACCTGAAGTCTGTCATGAGCAAAATTACGGTAAAACCCGGCCAGCGCCAGACCCGGTCTATTCACATCCTCATTGCGAATCTTCCGGTTTAATCCATTCTCGCCGGCCAGGATCCTGAGACCCAGCTCCGAGTTTTCCAGTAGCTTGCCAGGTTCCATCAGACTCACTCTATCCCCTTTGATTCTTACCCAGGTGCTTTTCCTTGTGCTTTCGAATCTGCTTTTCCAGTTTCTTTTCCACCAGGTCCAGGGCAGCGTACATATCCTCTGCCTTTTCTTCGGCCACAAACTGACCGCTATCCCCATTGATAGTAATTTCAGCAATCTGATGGATCTTTTCCACCTTAAAATGCACTGTTGCATTCTGAAGGTTGCTGAAGTGCGAGGACAGTTTGTCCACGACCTTGTCTGCGTATTCCTTCAGAGCATCTGACGAATCTATATTTTGAAAGTGGTAGCTGGTTTCCATTGACCCCTCCTTTTCCCTGGCTTTCTTCTTTTATCCTCGACCCATGCCTTTTAAAATTCTTCTTCTCTCTGCCGATGGAATGTTCAATATCTTTCTGTACTTGGCCACTGTTCGTCTTGCAATACTGACACCTTCGGCCGCGATCTTATCTGCAATTTCCTGATCCGATAATGGCGTGGATGGATCTTCGGCATCCACCAGTTTTTGAACTCTCTCTTTAATGTTTGTGGACGATTCTCCTCGTCCTCCATCTGCCTTTTTCAGTGCGCTGGTGAAAAAGTATTTCAGTTCAAAGATTCCCCATCTTGTCTGGACATATTTGTTTGTGGTAATCCTGGATATGGTGGATTCATGCATTTCCAGATCGTCTGCTACTTCTCGCAGTGTGAGGGGTACCAGATGTCCATGCCCCTGGCGAAAGAATTCTTCCTGATGCTCCACAATGGTTTGCATTGTCCGGTAGAGGGTCTGTCTGCGCTGCTTGATTCCTCGAAGTAGCCAGGTGGCGCTGGAAAGCTTGCTTTCTAGATACTCAGCATCCGCTTCTTTACCGCCGGAAAGCAGATTCTTATAGGATTCATTCACTTGAAGAGCAGGAATCCAGTCATCGTTTATGATTACGTTAATTCGTTCTTCCATCTCTACTACGATCAGGTCCGGCACAACATAGTCCGGCTCCCGGGTGGAATAGAGAGTGCCTGGAAATGGCTCCAGGGTTCGAATGAATTGCAGAGCGGAATGGATTCTGCTTTCGTTGCAGCCGGTTTCCTTTTCAATCTTCTTATAATCCAGGCGCTCCAGATCTTCAAAATGCCGTTCCAGCAATTTCAGTACAAAAGGCTCCGCATTCAGGAGTGCGGCCTGGACCAATAACGCTTCTTGAACTCCGCTAACTCCGCAGCCTGGAGGATCCAGCTCACGGATGGTGGACAGGATGCGATTGATGGCCCCGGGAGGAAGATTCTGATCTTCCAGCAAGATTTCCGGAGATTCAGTAAGAAATCCTTTTTGATCAATGGCAGAAACAATAATGGTAGCCGCTTCGAATTCCCGGGCTCCCAGGTTCGTCAGCCTCAATTGCTCGGTGAGATACTCCTGCAGCGAACTGTGGGAGGTTACTGCATTCTGTAAGAACTGATTCTTTCGATCTGCGCCTTCGTAATCAATCTGTCCGTAATCGCTATATTCTTCTCTGGATCTGGATTCGGATTCCGAGTTGTCCTCTTCTGTGCTGGAGCGCTCCGGTCTTTCCGGAGTCTCCCGGTTCTCTTCCTCTTCCTTCAGTTCCAGAAGAGGATTCTCCAGGAGTTCGGTTTGAATCCTTTCGGAGAGTTCCAGATTGGACAGAGGCAATAGCTCAATAGATTGCCTCAGATCCTGGGTCATCACCAGGCGCTGCGTTTGCTTCTGTACCAGTTGCTGGGAAAGCGCCATAATGATTTACAGAGTGAAGTCCTCTCCCAGATAGATTTCTTTGATTCTTTGATCCTGGACCAGCTCCTGGGCAGTGCCGGATTTCAGGATCTGACCTGCATACATAATATAGGCTCGATCGGTGATTTTCAAAGTCTCTCGCACATTATGGTCTGTAATAAGAATTCCCAGCCCCCGCTCTCTTAGCTGCGAGATCAGATCCTGGATATCCCGCACAGCGATGGGATCTACGCCCGCAAATGGTTCATCCAGCAAAATAAAATCCGGTTCTGTGGCCAGAGCACGGGCAATCTCGCATCGTCTTCGTTCCCCCCCGGACAGGGTGAATCCCTTCTGGTCCGTTACCTTGTTTAAATGAAGCTCATCGATCAATGCATCGGATCGACGACGGATCTCTTTTGGATCCTTGAAATGCATCTGCAAAACGCCTTCGATGTTTTCTCTTACGCTCAGTTTGCGAAAAACCGAGGCTTCTTGAGCCAGATATCCCACACCCAGCCTTGCTCGCTTGAACATGGGCAGTCTGGTTACTTCCTCTTCTCCGATAAATGCCCGGCCTTCATCCGGCTGGACCAGGCCCACAGCCATATAAAAGGAAGTGGTTTTGCCTGCTCCATTGGGCCCCAGAAGGCCAACGATCTCTCTTCGAGCGATTTCAAAGGAAACCCCGTCCACCACGCGTTTTCTGTTATAGATCTTTACCAGACCCTCCATTCGCAGGGTCCTCATCCGGAAATCCGGATCAAATCCACCTGAGTGAAGATCTCTGGTTTCCTCTCTTTGAACGGAGGAGACGGCACTTCTGGATTTTTTGGCTCGAGCCACAAATCCAGAATGCAAGGGGCAATTCGGAAGGCAAACCTTCTTTGGCCTTTTTCATAGGATCTGGCCCGAGTTTTGCAAGCCGGTTCTGGATGCAAGCAAGGAACAGGCAAGGAACCCGGAGAATAAATTTCGGGATGAGTCGCTGATTTAAAGCTACAGGGTGATTCCGGATACCCGGAATTTCAGGGGCTTGCTGAATCTTCGTTACTCTACGATGGCGCCCTGTATGTTCTTTTCGAACACAATTCGATCCTGATCGGGATACATGCGAACCAGGCTACACTGAATCCAGGAGCCATCCCTATAGATTCGGGGATTACCGATGAATTCCAGATAACCATCCTTTTCTTCGTACCGGGCGATTTCTCCCCGGGCTCGGTCCTCACCCCGATTCAACTCCACATTGCCTCGGGCCAGGGTAACCTCGGCCTGGAAATCTCTTTCTATAAAAGCACCGGTAAGTGTTCCGGTTACCTCGCCGGTTTCCTCGTCCAGAAACTCCACCAGCGGATCCCCGGTAAGAGTGAGGAATTGTTCCTGTCTTTTGTATTCCATTTCCCTGGATTTTACCCGGATGTTTTCCTCTTTATCTATAAACTCGACACCCTGGTCTGTGCTGAGAACGGCCATGGACGGACCGGTACCTACCAGAGCCGGGGATCGGAGCTCCCGTGTGGGATCTGTAAAGATGACATTACCTGTTATCTTTGTTACTGGATTCTTTTTGTCCGCAAATAGATGCTCGATGCGATCCGCCGATAGAACCTGCAGCACTGGACCGGTGGGCTTCTTTTGCTCTGCATCGGGATCAGGAAGTGTCTCTCCTCGCTTCTCCGCTTCCTTACGGGCCTCTTCTATGGCTTTTTCTCGCAAAGGGCCATTCAATCGGGCATAGTTTTCCAGGTTGGGCACAGTGATGGTTTCTGGCTCATAGGTAGCATAGAGAGTCTTACCTTCCAGAATCGCCTTTTCTTCGCCGGTGTAGTATAGAATGCGATCGCCGGTTAGATACTCTCCCTTTCCCAGAATCCTGGGATTGTCGGGAATCTCGATCATCTCTTTTGCATCGGTATAGCTGGCTTTGTCTGCCAGGATGTTGTAATCGCTATGATGAATCCTTACATCTTCCTTTAGATAGGCGATTTTCTCTGCCAGATCTCGTTCCATTTTAACGCAGGTGATGTGAGTGGTTTCCTGACCAGGCTTTTTGATGCGCATATAGGGCCAGCCCAATAATTGCACGGTCTCTTTGTCTCTGTTGTAGACTCCCTGAGCTGCGCGAATGAAGATTCCATTGTCGGAATCATAGATCTGCACTCCACCGGTCATTTTTCCATATTTTCCGGCATCGATGGTAATGGAAGGAGCGCGAATCAATACATTCCCATGCCGAATTGTTGCATTGCCGCGAAGCTGAATTCTCCATTCCGGTTTTCCATTTATATAGATCCTCTGTCGAATGAGTTCCGCTCCATAGAAGCGGGTTACTATCTCTCGGCCACGGTCTGTCTTTGTTTTATCTTCAATCTGAAGCCTGGAATCCTTTTCTGGATCGATGGATTCTGGAGAAGGCTCGGGATCGGTGTTTTCCGTTACGTTTGTGGGATCTCCGGTCTCTGAACCTTCCACTCCCTCTTCGTTTAGAGGACCATCCCAGGGAAAGTTATAGTCCCCGGTTTCTTCCGTGGGCTGAAATAGATCTTGAATACTCTGGCAGCCATTTGTGGTGAGCAGCCCGGTGAGTAGTAGAACGGGAATGCGCAGGTAAATCCGGCCGGCCTGGGCGCGTTCAACTGTTTTCGCTTTTTGAACAATCATCTGGATTCCGATTCCGCTTAGTCCGGTTCTTCCCGGGTCCCATCTATTGAAACAGATCGTCCCCCTGGCCCGGCTGGGGCGTTCCTGTACCCGGCACCGCAGGTTTTCTTTTTTCCCGTTTGCCTGCAGGCAGTCGGCAGATCTGCTTTTCTTCGTTCATGTACATTACCACGCCACCGCGACAATGCGTAGAAATCTCCCCTTCCTTTATGTAGACGGGTTGATCACTGCGGGCGATCTTCTTTTTCATATCGTAGTATAGCGCTTCTCCGCGAATTTCACGGTCCAGGCCCTTTAGATGCACATTGCCGGTCATATACATAATCCCGGTTTTCTGATTCATCTCAGCTTTCTGAGCGGTTAAAATCGTCGTATCAGCTCCGTCGATGTCCGTGTACTGGAAATCATATCCTACCAATCGCTCCTGGGTTTTGTTCGCACCTTCGCCGGACTCATAGATGTATGCTTCCCGGGCCTTCACCCGCATTTCTGGTGCTCCCAGGGCATTGTACTGCTCCCGGCGAAAATTTGAAATACGGATGGTGGAGCCGCTTTCTGTGCCTTCTTCTTTTAAAACGGGGATTTCATCCGAGCATCCGGCGGTGAACAGGGCAAGCAGGGTAACGGTCAGTAGAAGGCGCCCGGGCATCCTGGCTGGATTGTCGCGGGCTAATTGCCATCGATTGAAAAGCAGACGATGCCGTCGGGCATAGTACAGAGCTTTTTTGAGTTTGAGGTAGATACTGAAAAGCAGACCGGGTCCAGAACGGCATTCAGTCTGTTGGAGCTCCGTGCCGGAACTCATGCTCCTCCAGCAGGAACAGCCCCACCTGTCTTTACCAGGCGATCGATATCATAAAGCTGCTTCAAGAGTTCTTCGGTCTTATCCAGCCAGTACTGATTGCTGGAATCGCTCCAGGCATTGGCCGGATCCGGATGTACTTCCATAAAGAAGCCTTCAATGCCTACTGCAGCGGCCGCTCGCATAAGCACAGGAGCCATGGCCCGGTCGCCTCCGCTCTGTTTGCCTCCGCCGGGCAATTGAGTAGAATGGGTTCCATCAAAGACAACGGGGATGTCGCTCTGGTGCATGATTTCGGGGCTTCTGGGATCGAACACCAGGTTGTTGTAACCAAAGCTAACGCCTCTTTCGGTGATCAGATACTTATCATTACCTCTGGATTTGATCTTCTCTGTAATGCTGTTTGCATCCGCCGGCGCCATGAACTGACCTTTCTTGACGTTTACCCAGCGGCCGGTATCTGCGCAGGCAAAAACCAGATCCGTTTGTCTGCATAGAAATGCCGGGATCTGTAGAATGTCCACTACCTGGGCCACCGCATCTACCTGGGAGGCATCGTGCACATCGGTGAGGACGGGCACACCGTAGGTCTCTTTAATATACTGTAGATCTCGCAGGCCTTCGTCTATGCCCGGTCCACGCTTGCTGTCCGCCGAGCTACGGTTGGCCTTATCGAAGCTGGATTTGAATACGTAGGGAATACCCAGACGGCCGGTGATTTCCAGCATGGTCTCGCATACCTCGCTCAGCATATCCCTGCTTTCGATGACGCAGGGGCCTGCGATGAGAAAGAATGGCTCATCCCCACCAATGGTAGAATTGTTCAAAAAAGGGCGCTTGCTGGCCTGCATAGGGACAGGCTAAGCACTGCGGATGGACAGGCCATTCTTTTTTCAGGGCTGAATTCGCTGCACAAATGCACTGCAATTACCCGCAAGCTTTCGAAATCGTTCTATTTGGCCAATTTGGAGGAAGCCCTGACAAAACCGGAAAACAGCGGATGGGGCTTCACCGGACGAGTCTGGAATTCTGGATGAAACTGGCAGCCAATGAACCAGGGATGATTCTTGATCTCTACAATTTCAATTAGCTGCCCATCCGGACTTGTGCCAGAAAAGGTCAGTCCTGCTTTTTCAAATTCCTCTTTGTATTTTAGAGTAAATTCGAAGCGATGACGGTGTCTTTCTCTGATCTTGCTCTGTCCATACTCTTTATGAGCCAGGGTTCCTTCGGAAACCACACAGGGATAAGAGCCCAGCCGCATGGTGCCGCCTTTTTGCTCCAGGCCCATCTGTTCTTCCAGTAGAGAAATCACTGGATGCTCGGTTTTGGGATCGAATTCTGTACTGTTGGCTTCTTCCAGACCCACTTCGTTGCGAGCAAACTCTATCACGGCGCATTGCATTCCCAGGCAAATTCCAAAAAACGGAATCTTTTTGGTTCTGGCATACTGGATGGCCCTTAACTTACCTTCGATACCCCGGTTGCCAAATCCTCCGGGAACCAGAATTCCATGGACTCCCTTGAAGGCCTCTGCAGGTGATGTCTCCTTTTCCAGCTCTTCCGGATCCACAGAAACAAATTCTACCTCCACCTGATTCGCAATCCCGCCATGCATCAGACCTTCATAGATAGAGCGATAGGCATCCTGGAGTGCGATGTATTTTCCGCAGATGGCTACGCGAACTGTCTTTTTAGGACTGCGTGTGATATCCAGAAGTTCATGCCACTTTTTGAAGTTAAGCTTTTTGGGCTCTATTTCGAAGTGCTCCAGAACTCGCAGATCCAGATGCTCGTTTCTATACATCTCCGGGATTTCGTAGATGCTACCTTTAATGTCAGATGCGGAAATGATGTTCTCTTCCTTAACGTTACAGAACAGGCCCAGCTTGTCCTTCAGGTCCTGACTCAATGGGCTGGATACTCGACAGACCAGAACATCCGGCTGAATACCAAAGGTTAATAGTTCTTTAACACTGTGCTGGGTTGGCTTGGTCTTTGCTTCGCCGGCGACTGTAATGGTGGGCACCAGAGTGAGATGAATAAAACAGACTCCTTCCCGGCCACGCTCTCTTCGCATCTGTCGAATGGCCTCTAAGAAAGGAACGGATTCAATATCGCCGACGGTACCTCCGATTTCAACGATGGCAAAGTCAACATCGTCGTTTCTTGTGAGCTCCATCATACGATTTTTGATTTCGTTTGTGATATGGGGAATAACCTGCACAGTGCGACCCAGATAATCGCCGCGACGCTCCCTCTGGATCACTGCATTGTATATCTGTCCGGTACTTACGGAATGCGCCCGGCTGAGGCTGGTACTGGTA
The DNA here is from genome assembly GCA_002729885.1 of Spirochaetaceae bacterium. Classification (GTDB taxonomy): domain Bacteria; phylum Spirochaetota; class Leptospiria; order Leptospirales; family Leptonemataceae; genus UBA3465. The sequence goes on along the minus strand of PBUB01000004.1, from coordinate 185,798 downwards.
AATCGTTCGTAGTATCCCAGATCCAGGTCGGTCTCTGCCCCATCGTCGGTAACATACACCTCGCCATGCTGGTAGGGACTCATGGTGCCGGGGTCGATATTAATATAAGGGTCCATCTTCTGTAGCGATACCCGATAACCTCTGTTTTCCAGGAGGCAACCCAGGGCAGCTACGGTGACTCCTTTTCCCAGTGAGGAGCAAACACCGCCGGTAATGAAGATGAATCGGGCAGACATGAAAGCCATTTCCCCTACTCCATCGTTGCATCCAACGATTTTTCCAAAAAAGGCAAGTAGAATGGATTAGATTTCCCGACAGAAATCGGTCCCGAAAAAGGCGGATGGCCCAGAATGTTTCCGGCAAGGAAAAAGGTGCAACCGAAGGAGGCATCTGGCAAGCGTGAGTCCCCGGAAAAGGTTGCCCGGCTCAGAAGCATTAAGCTCGGTCTGGTTGCATACCCTGGAGAAACAGCTCCGAGAGAAAAAAAGCCGCCTTCTCCGGTGTCATAGATGGATCGGTGCCCATGGTTAGGAGTATTTCAAAGCCGGCTCCGATGATGGCTCTGGCCAGAAGATCCGGATTCTGGTTGCGAAAATAGCCTTTCTTTATGGCCCAACGAAGGTCTTCTTTCAAATCCTCGAGGATTCCCTCTACGGCACTGGCCTTGCTTCTGCTGGACTTTTCCCCCGACACTACCGAAATCCCGGGCATTTCGCTGCTGGCACCAAAGACCATGGATCTGAATATGCTTTGATTCCGTGCCAGCATAAGAAGCAAACCTGGATCGGAACTGAGGACCTGAAAAAACCAAGATAGCCCTCCTCCACGAAGGCTTTTCCACTGGCAGCATCCCGCCGGGCCCGTCTCACCACCGCACGCACCTCGGAACTTACCTCCTGGATAATGGATTCCAGTACCTCTTCTTTGCTCTGGAAATAGTTGTAAAAGGTTCCGGCTGCCAGGCCGCTGGCGCGCACAATATCTCGCACCGTGCAGGATTCGAATCCCATCTCCGAAAAGACCCGGGTGGCTCCCTTAACAATAGCGGCACGATTGGCGGCTTTTCGATGCTCTCTAAGACCGGGACCGGACATACAATGAATTTGATTCCGGGAAGCTGGAATGCAAGCAAAAGTTGACGCTAGCGTCACTTTTTCTTGACAGTTGCATGGCCGGGTGGTAAATCCTGGTCAGGCTGTATGGCCTGGGGGGAAAAATGAAGCGAAAAAGCGAAACCAGGGCGGCAAGAAGCTCATCCAGAGCTCATCGCGCCAATCAGGGTAACGAAGGCAGGCTGCCAAGAGTATGTATTATCGGGGCCGGATGCAGTGGCATGACGGCGGCGAAAGCATTGAAGGATGAAGGAATCCCCTTCGATTGCTATGAGAAAGGGTCGGACATCGGCGGCCTGTGGCGATTCGGAAACGATAATGGAATGAGTAGCGTTTATAAATCGCTGCATATTAATACCCACCGGGATCGTATGGAGTACAGAGACTATCCCATGCCAGACGATTATCCGGATTATCCATCCCACAGTCTAATCTACTCTTATTTTCAGGACTATGCGCGCCACTTTGGTCTTTATGATCATATTCAGTTCAAGACTGCCGTCAAGCATGTAGAGCCTGAAGCGGATGGAACCTACGAAGTCACCCTCTCCGATGGAAGGCAGATCCATTATGATGCGGTAATGGTAGCCAACGGTCATCACTGGTCCGAGCGATGGCCGGATCCAGAGTACCCTGGCCAGAAACAATTCAAGGGCATTCAATTCCATGCTCATCATTATGTGGATCCAGAGAAACCTCATAACCTGGTTGGAAAGAATGTCCTGGTGGTGGGCATGGGAAACAGCGCCATGGACATTGCCACCGAGATTTCCAGGCCAGGACTTGCGAAAAACGTATATCTGTCCGGTCGTCGCGGCGCTTACGTATTTCCCAAGTATCTCTTCGGAAAGCCATTCGACAAACTCACGGAAGCATTTCCAGTATGGGTTCCTTTCTGGTTCAAAGAGTTTGTGGCTTCTATTATTTTTCGCCTGGCTGTGGGCAAGATGTCCAGCTTTGGTCTGCCGGAACCTGACTTCGGCATCGGTCAGGCCCATCCTACGATATCCAATGAAATCCTGGGGCGATTTGGCAGTGGAGATTTGAAGTTTCGAGGGGGCATCGACCGAATGGATGCCAGGAAAGTCTATTTTGCCGATGGATCTTCGGAAGAAGTGGATGTAATTGTGTGGTGCACCGGTTATAATGTAGAGTTTCCCTTTTTTGACAGAGACTTCATTTCTGCACCAAATAATTATCTACCTCTGTTTCATCGCGCCATCGAACCAGAAAGGCCAGGTATCTGCTTTGTAGGATTGTTACAACCTCTAGGACCCGTGATGCCTCTTTCCGAGGCCCAGAGTAAATGGTATGCCCGGTATCTCAAAGGCGACTATACACTTCCACCGGCAAAGGAAATGTACAGTTATATGGATCGGGAGCAGAAGGCTATGGCCAAACGTTATGTTCAATCCGCGCGTCATACCATGCAGGTAGATTTTGAGCTATTCCTGTCCGAGCTGGAAAAGGAAAGCAAGAGAGGAAGTAAACGATCCCCTGATAAGGGCGGCGTTCAGATTCGTCCTCTGGCCCACAACTATCCGGAACGAAAATCCGGTACAAAGGGCTCTAAAAACGGAAAGTCAGCATCCAGGCAACGTTCCCTTACCGGCGCGGGTCGAGGTCGCTGATTGAATAATGTTGCCGGACGGAATGCTTTAGACGCCGGATGTCAGAACCGGTGGGCTAACTGCGAAATTGCATTCCCTCATGATTTCTCCCCCACCATTATCTAATTGATGGTGGGCCTGATATCTACGCTCGAGTTTTTCGGCGGGGCTTCTGTCCCGCTGACTTCTTCAATCGGCCATTTTTTCCGGTGCTCCCTTTTTGCGAGGAGCCTGGAGGTGGAGCAAGCAGCGTGGAAGTGAATTTAGCTTTCTTTTCAAAATCAAAGGATTGTTGTTTGGAGTCCCTGGGAGGGATAAACGACATGGCTCGCTCGCTTAGAGCTGTGATAGTAAGGCTGGGATTTACACCCAGGTTTTCCGTAAGCATGGAGCCATCGCAAACCCGTAGATTTTCATAGCCAAATACCCGGTTCTGCAGATCCAGGACGGCCTCTCCCTTGCTCTCTCCCATGATGCATCCGCCCATGATATGCCCGGTAACCGGCGCATTGAGCAATACCTCGTTCACCGAGCTACGCGGAATACCCCCGATCTTTTGAGCCACTCGGCGGGTAACTTCATTTCCCACCGGAATGGTGGCCGGAGTAGGTTCACTGCCTTCCTCCAGATGCGAAGTGGTGGATCTCTGAAAAGGCCAGGCCCACCGTCTGCGGCGAATCAGCTGAACCGAATTATCCAGGGTTTGCATCACCAGAAGGATCACAGAATTCTTTGCGAATCCAAACGGGTTGGAAGCCTTGAAAAAGTAAACAGGATGCGTAAACAGAAGTCCCAGATATCGCAATGGCCTGGGAATTCTGCCTGAGTCCGAAGGCATGGGACTGGCCAGAAGACCAAAGAAATCCGAACCAGCAGGATATCGCACAGGCTCGACATGCGTATGATCATCTACATGAATGCTTGAGGTAATGGCCACGCCTCTTGAGTAATCTGGCTTTTGACCTGAATCGGTTTTTCCATACTTTGTGGCCACCAGGACCGTTTCGCTATTTGTGCGAACTCGACTCCCGAGTCTTGGACTCAGAGCCGGCAATCGCCCTTTCTTCTTCATTTCCAGAAGTAGTCCAACGGTGCCCATCACTCCGGCAGATAAAACTACGCTGGCAGCCCGCATTCTCTTTCGAGGAAATCCAGCCCAGCCAGTGGTGCTTCTGGTCCGGATTTCGTATCCATAACTTCCATCTGCGGTACGATCTGGCTGACCGGTGGAATTGAGCGGCAGAAGATCCACTGCTTTGGTTTCTGGAATGATCTTAACACCCAGCTTTTCTGCCAGGAAGAGATAGTTCTGATCCAGGGTATTCTTAGAATGAAATCTGCAGCCCACCATACAGCCGCCACAATAGTTACAGCCAATGCGATCCGGTCCTTCTCCACCAAAGAATGGATCCTTCGCTTCTTTTCCCGGACCTTCGCCAAAGAATACACCCACCGGTGTGGGGCGAAAGGTGTCCTCTTTGCCCATATCTGCGGCCACTTCTTTTAGAACTCGATCCGGTTCGAAGAGCCTGGGATTGGTGGTCACACCGAGCATGTAGGATGCAATTTTATAGAATGGATGCAGGCCAGAAGGGCCTCCCAGTTTGGAAAATACAGGCTTCTTCAATACGGAATCCGGTGGCACATATAGAGTGTTTGCGTAAACCAGGCTTCCGCCACCGACGCCGGCTCCGCTTACCAGTAAAAAATCCTTCAGGATGTTGATTCTCTGAATCCCATAAAATCCCAGGCGAGGCATCCATAGATACTTCTTAAGATTCCAGTTGGATCGGGGATATTCCTCCGGATGCCAGCGTTTGCCGGATTCCAGCACCGCCACTGAATATCCTTTCTGTGCCAGCCTCAGCGCCGATACGCTTCCTCCAAAACCGCTGCCGACAATGATGTAATCGTAATCGAAAGGATGTGAATGCATACATTCTTGTATCGCACCGAGATCGGAAGTGGTCTACACATTTTCGTTTTTGAAAGTCCCGCGGCCAATTATCTTTAGAAAAACTACGGACAGGGATTTACTTGATTCCACAGCGCAGTCTGCAAATCCTCAACTATGGCTGGCTGGATCCAGAGACTGGAAGGTAAAACAGGAAGAGCTATCCTTTCTTTACCTGAACCTGTATTGAGATTTTTTTCTGGCGGAGCTACGCGCAATGATGCTGGAAATATTCTGGATGCCCGTATTCAAATGGGCCTGATGCTTTCGCGCATTCATGAAGCTGCAGAGAATCTGTCACCGGTAGAAGCCAGAAAGCAGCTTTCCAATCTGCTGGGCCACTTTGAGCTATTACCTCAGCCAGTGGCGCGCATTGAAAACCTGTCAATACCCGGCCCCAACAACCGCCGAATAAAGCTCCGGCTCTATTCGGCCACCTGCGAAGCAGGACTGCAGCCGGCCATGCTCTATTTCCATGGAGGCGGCTTTGTCATTGGAGATCTTAATACGAACGATTCCATGCTTCGCGCTCTTGCGATTCAAAGCGGTCTAATTATTATCTCTGTGGACTATCGCCTGGCGCCGGAGCATCCATATCCGGCCGGGGCCGAAGATGCCCTGGCTTCGTATCGCTGGGTTCTGGAGCATGGACATAACCTGGGAATCGATTCTAGCCGACTGGGGCTTGGCGGAGATAGTGCAGGCGGAAATCTCTGTTTGAACGTTTCCTTTAATGCAAAGAAAAAGAGAATTCAGAAGCCAGCCTTTCAGTCCCTCATTTATCCCTGGGTGGATCTGGGAAACTCGGCCATAGCGGATAGCTCCATGATCGAACTGGCAGAAGGCTACGGGCTCACCGGTACATTACTGGACTATTTTCGCAGGCATGCATTTTCCCATGATACGGATTTTGAAAGCTACATTGTAAGCCCCTGTCATGCGAAGAAGTCGGATCTCAAGGCATTGCCGCCTACATTCATTCAGGTTTGCGGCTTTGATCCCCTGCGCGATCAGGGCCTGCGCCTGGGAAATCTGATGCAGGACGCTGGCGCGAGCGTGCAGACACGAATCTACGAAGGTCTGATCCATGGCGCCACGAATCTGGCTCGCAGCGTACCGGAAGCCCGGGAACTGATCTCTGATATGGGTGTGTTTATCCAGGAAATGGCCTGATATGGTGGGGAAACTATTTTGGGCGTCCCGAATCAGGTCGGCGAAAACGGCTGCATAGCCACACGGCGGATGTTTTTAGGCGGCTTGCGAACCATGCGCGGAAGGCTGTTCTTGAGGTCCCGGCCTCCGGGAAAGGATTTCTCACGGCTCCCCGCAGATGGTGTCTAATTGCGTTCCGATTCAGGTTTAAGTCTGCTTCGCTCAATAATCTTTGAACTGGATCTGCCTTCCAGAAAGGGCAGTATAATGACCTGGCCACCGTAACTTTGAACTACCGCAGCCTCCGGCAGAGCTTCCGGTTTATAATCTCCACCCTTTGTATGAATATCTGGCTTTAGAATGGAAAGTAACGCTTCTGGCGTCGACTCAGAGAAAGGGATAAGAAAATCCAGACAGAATAAACCGGCCAGTATGCGAATACGATCCTCCATGGGCTGAATGGGGCGGCCCGGGCCTTTAAGCTCTCGCACAGAATCATCCGAATTGAGTCCCAGAACAAGAAAGTCTCCCAGATCTCTGGCCCGGCATAGATATTCGACATGGCCTCGATGTAGAATATCAAAGCATCCGTTGGTAAATACTATTTTCTGACCCCTTTGTTGAAGATCAGCAAGCTGTTGTCGAAGGGCCGCACCATCCCAGAATATCTTGGATTCCAGTTGATCTATGTTGGATGATTCATTCATTTCTTTCTCGGGCTGCGCGAGTCTCTCTGGGTATTGCGTCCATGTCGTGGAACCTCCATAGGCTCTGGAAATTAAGGCTCTGCAGGTTGAACGCTTGCTGCCCCACGTCTGCTTTCCTGCCTTTGCCTTGCCGCGCTTCCATCCCTGCGTCTCCCTGGCCACGTCTACTTTCCTGAGTCTGCCGGTACCAGGCGCCGCGCCCGGATCTATCTAAATTCCTGCGCCCACAGAGTTTTATCCTTCGGTGGCTGCCCCAAGCAATTCATTTGCTTCCACTGTAGCTGCGCCGATTCTTCGAATTACGAGACCTGCTGCATAGTTGCTTAAATGGACAGCTTCTTCAAGGGTGCCGCCACTGGACATTACAAGAGTAAAAACTGAAATGACGGTATCTCCTGCACCGGTTACATCGAAGACTTCGGTAGCTACGGTAGGAAAGTGACGAGTGCGATCTGGCTCAATGAGACTCATTCCTTTTTCGCCGCGAGTGATGAGCAAACTTTTGCAATTGAGCCTTTCCAGGATTTCTTTGCCCCCTGCTTCCACCGCCTCATCGGTCTTGAGTTCTCGCAGAAGGAAACGCCCGGCTTCATGATGATTGGGCGTCAGTATATCTACGTTTCGATACTGGCTGAAGTGAGTTACCTGGGGATCCACTGCCACATAGGTACTCTGTTTCGCTGCTCGCTCAACAATGCGGTTGATCAACTCCGGAACAATGACTCCCTTATCGTAATCGGAAAGAATGATGGCAGCCGAATTGGCCAGCGCTTCATCAAGCCGATTCATAAGAGAGGTTACAGTTTTTTCTGAAATTGGACTACGATCTTCCAGATCCAGGCGACAAACCTGCTGATTGGCTGCAAAAATCCTGGTCTTTCGTGTAGTAGGTCGTTCCAGTTTCTCGAATAGAATTCTGCCCTGATCCACTCCAAGATCGATTAGATCTCTTTCCAGTTCCTGGCCGCGATCATCGAAGCCACAAATTCCGGAAGCGATAACCGGCACACCCAGAGCTCGAAGATTGCAGACCACATTCCCGGCTCCTCCAGGAATTCGCTCCACTCGTTTTTGCTCCACTACGGGAACCGGTGCTTCCGGAGAGATTCTTTCTACAGAACCGAAGATGTACTCATCGATCATGAAATCACCGAGAACGATGATTGGCCGCCGACCGAATTCGGAAATGATTTGCTCTATGCGATCTGGCCTCATGGCATTACAAAGATTATTCTGGATTCTCGCAGTGCCTGTCGGCCGCTACGGCTTCCCAGAATCCTTCGAGCATCCGAGGAGTCAATCACCGCATCTCCGTTATTGATGATTTCCGTGGCATAAATGATGGCAGGTCGTAATCCGGCATTTCCCCGGTCCCGGGCCTCGGAAAGATTCTTAAAGTACAGCACCGGTGGTCTGCTCAAACCCGGCTGCAGGGTACCAGGCCCGTAAATCCTGCGACCATTACTCATATACAGCGCAGGCCTGAGCACAGGATTGAATTTTAATCCTTCGTCGATCATGACAATGATTCCAGTAACCTCATCTTCTGGTCCTTCCGGACTCATGGAAGGAATATATTCTCCGGATCGATCCGGCAAAATTCCCAGAAGTCCGTTCCTGCCGTACAGATACAGCCCGAGTTCCAGAGCCACATATCCTTCTCCAGTCCGTCTGGACTTGATTTTCACTCGATCCTGAAGTCGACCGAATTGCATCCGGAATCGTTCATTGTCCTGAAGAAGATCCATGACCGACTTATTGGATTCCACTGGAAAATGCTTCATGGCCGAAAAGAGCTTACCCATGGCCAGTCGTTCCGCCTCCTGACGAGCCATGGCCCTTGCCTCGGTGAGAGAACCGGGAGTATCCGCTGAAGGAGCATCTTTGCTATTAACTCTTTTGAGTGGCACCTTGATGGATGTATAGATGAATCCACCTGTCCAGTTAATGAAAGTGGAATCATCCACCTGCTGTACAAAATGAAAGGAACGGATAGCAAACGGTGCGCCGGGTTCCGGGCCTATGGCCTGGATGGCCGGCTGAATCAGAATCAGGGAAGCAATGGCCACCGGTGCCAGAAATGTTCGAACGGACATAATTCAGGTATCGGCAGTAATTACGGATTCCCACAGTTCTGCATATGCCTCTTCCAGTTCCCTGCGACTGCTCACCGGTCTGGCCGGAGGGAGGGAATCCAGAATGGTCTTTCCGTATCTTCTGGTTCTTATTCTTGGATCCAGTATGGCGATGATACCGCGGTCTCTTTCCCCTCGAATCAATCGGCCAGCCCCCTGCTTCAGCCTCAGAATGGCATGGGGCAATTGAATGGTCATGAACGGAGTTCTACCCAGTTGCTTTTCGCTTTCTATCCGCGCTTCTACCAGAGGATCATCCGGCACCTGAAAGGGAATTCTACAGAGTATGACGCTTCGCAAATCATCTCCAGAAACATCCACACCTTGCCAGAAACTGGCCAGCCCAAAGAGCACGGATGATGGATCTTTTCTAAACTCTCGAATGGCACGACCCGCATCCATATCGAGCTGCGAAATCACAGGAAAATCCGCCTCCTCCAGATAGTTTCTTAGAAGATCATGAATCTGCTTGAGACTCTTTCGCGAGGTAAATAGAACGAAGCATCCTCCACCGGTAAGTCCGAGCATATGCTGGATTTCTGCGGCACATCTCTCATTGTAGAGTTGTTCGTTCTGAGCAGGATCCGGAATGCTGGCCGGCAAATAAAGAATGGCCTGGTTGGGATAATCAAAAGGAGACGGCAAACTCAGTTCCTGCACCGCCGGAACTCCATTGTCCGAATCATCAAATGCATCTTCAGTCTCTTCTGATTCGATCTCACCGTTGATCTGGTCGACGGAGGGTTCTGGTGGGTGTACATCCGTGGAGAAATCATCTTCCAGCTCCGGGTAATAGGGCTCCTGGTCAGGCGGTATCGAACCTTCGGATTCTGCCTTCGGGCGGCCGTGCATATTCCCATCATGGCCTGAAGTTGAAGACTGGCCCGGCTGGTTTTTCTGGACTTCCTGATATCGGGGCTCATCTCTTCTGGAAGATTGCTTTTTCGATGTTTCCAGGCCCAGGCCCTGGCGAATGAAACTGAAATCGGCACCGGTCTTGAGGGTTGCAGAACATAGAATTGTTGCATCCATGGATTGAATCAGTCTTTCTCGAATAAAAGGTCCTGATTGAACGGGTCCTGCGAATAGATCAATGCCGGCTTTGTTTCCTTCAGCCCAGCGCACATGATTTTCGCTTTCGTCTACCGAGATTCCATCAAAGAACTGAATGGCATCGTTCAGCCGATTCTTTTGAAACTGAAGCTCGAGCATGTTTTCGGTTTGCATTCGATCTTCTTCGCCGCTAAAGAGATCCTCTTCCTGCTCCATTCGCTCATCCACCATGGAAAGTGTATGGCGACATGCTTCCATAAAGCCGGATAAAAGACTGAGCTTCAGACCTTTGCGAATTCGGACTCTGTATCCTGGTTCCAGACGAAATACATGTTGCAGTTCCTTTTTCAGACCTTCTGTGGCCTGAAGCAGTTCCGGATTCTGAACCAGGCCAGATTTGGCCAGCTGATCCAGTTCTGCCGGTCCCATCCGCATTACTCGACTGCGATTTATGGTTTCTGCAACTCCATGGGCTTCATCCACCACTATTGCATGGAATTCAGGCAGTAGCTGACCTTTGCTTTCCATATGAGCGGCCAGCAGGCTGTGATTCATAATTAAGAGATGGGCCTGTCTCCATCGCTCCCTGGCCAGAAAATAGGGCGAATGATCGTAATACATACACTTACGACCCAGGCAATCCTCTGGATCCCTCCCTACTCGGGCCCATAGCTGAGGACTTACCGGTGCCTCGGTTCGCATGGCGATGGAGTTTTCGGAATGGAAGGCCAGGAGCTTCTCATATTCCTCGGCCCGGTCCGGTGGTATTTCCTTTCCAGTGCGATGCATTCTGCGAATGCAAAGATAGTTGGAAGCCCCCATGCACACTTCGGCCCGGAACTCCTCGCCGGAAAGGCCCAGGGCCTTTAATGCCAGAGGAAGATCCTTCTGTAGGATTTGATGCTGCAGGTTTCTGGTTTCTGTGCTTATGGCCACTCGCACCTGGTTTCTGCGAGCATATGCAATTAGAGGAATAAGATATCCCAGGGTTTTGCCGATTCCCGTGCCTGCCTCAATTAAGAGCGTACTTGAATGAGTAAGAGTACTATTGCAGGCACTGGCAAATTCCAGCTGCTTATCTCGCAGCTGAAATCCGGAAATGTGCTCGGAAAGTGAGGAAAAGGCCTGCTTCAAGGCCGAAGGAATCTTTTCAGTTCGGCCGTTGTCAGAACCGGATTTGTCCGGGATTGCTGTCATTCGAGGTGTAGTTTTCTGCAAGGCCGCTCTTTTTCAATCGATTCAAAAAACGATTTGCCGCTTCAAAATCTGGCTTCATGCGCAAGGCCAGGTGCAGATATCTCAGTGAACGCTCTGGACGATTCCACTGCTGATAGATGCGGGCCAGAAAATACAGGGCCACTGGATGCACCTTTTTGTCCGGGCAGCGCAGACACCGATAGAACCAGGCGCAGGCCCGATCCAATCGATGGGTTTCATATAAATATACAGCAAGTTCCAGGGTTGAAGTAGCATTTCTTCGATCCTGGAGCACCGCCTTATAAAGATATCTATCGCCTTTTGCCTGGTCTTTCATTTGTTGCGCGTAGAACCATCCGAGGACGCATCCTACTGATGAGGACGGATCAATCTCATGGGCTCTTAACAAAAAATATTCGGCGGGCTCCATCTTTCCTTGAGCCGCCAGGTCCATGGCCTGTTGTATTGTTTCTAATGATGCTGGGTGTACTGTTTTCATAAAGCAAATTCTTGCTTTATGCTTCGGAACTTCCTGCAACCCTCGATATGATTTTTCCTTCCGGGAAGCGAATCTGACGGATTGCATCGGCAATTCGGGTTCCGCTCAGATCATATTGCTCCATGATCTCTTCTCTGGTTCCATGATCTATGGACTCAGAAGGGAATGCGAAGGTACGCAAATGTTTAGCCTTTATGTCTGGCGGAAGTTGTTCCAGGATGCTGGTGCTAGCGCTACAATGAATGTAAGCATCTTCAATGAATACAAAGTGATCTACGTCTTCCAGGCTTTCTACCAGAGCTCGCATATCCAGAGGGCGAACCCATCGCAGTCCCAGCACTGTGGAAAGAATGCCATGATCGTTTCTCAGAATCTTTTCTGCTTCCAGGGCTTGCTCCCACATGACTCCTACGGCCACCATGGCTACATCCTTTCCATGGCCGTGTACCACAGGTGCTTTATCCTGAATATTTACCGGCTCATCTACTGATTCTGGATCGCAGGCTGCTTTGGGAAATCGAACAGCGATAGGACCTTCATCGTAGGTCTCTGCATATTTAAGAAACGTCTTCAGTTCTGCACCGGTGGCCGGGGCATAAAGCGCCATGTTGGGCATGGTGTACAGGATACCTGTGTCGTAGAGTCCCTGATGGGTTTCTCCGTCCGGTCCCACACATCCGCCTCGATCAATAACAAATCGCACCGGCAGGTTCATCAAAGCTACATCCTGGATAAGCTGATCCAGAGCACGGTTCAGAAACGTAGAGTAGATACACATGTAGGGGATGGCACCACCGGAAGCCAGGGCTCCTGCATAGGCCACGGAATGCTGCTCGGCGATGCCTACATCATGCACTCGATCGGGGTAGGTTTCAGACAACTTGCGCAGTCCACTACCTTCAATCATAGCCGGGGTTACGGCCACTGCACGGTTATTCTTTTCGAATATCTCCAGTAGTGTATTTCCAACCACATCACTGAAGCCAATCTTCTTGCTGGGCGCCTTCTTGAATGTTCCATCTTTTCGATCGAACAGAGTAACACTATGATAGCGAATGGGATTCTCCTCAGCGGGACGGTATCCCTTCCCTTTCTGAGTCAGAGCATGAATGAGAATCGGGCCCTTCATCTTCAGGGTCCTTTGAAGCACCCGCACCAGCTCATTTACATCATGGCCGTCGATGGGACCAATATAGCGAAAGCCAAAGTCCTCGAATAAAGAGCCTGGAGTGAGCAGGTCCTTGATAGATCGCTCAATTCTGCGAGAGAAGAGCCTGAAAGCAGGACCCAGTACGGGAAGCCAGACCAGGAATCGATACCACAGTCGTCGCCATCGATTGTAGAGAGAGCTGATCAGCATTCGATTCAAATACTGGTTCAGAGCACCTACGTTGCGGGAGATGCTCATATCGTTATCGTTTAAAATTACAACGCAATCATTCTTTACATGGCCGCCATGGTTCAGGGCCTCAAAAGCCATACCGGAAGCAATCGATGCATCTCCGATGACGGCGACGCATCGATGGGATTTGCCCTGGATGTCCCGGGCTACTGCTTCTCCCAGCACCTGACTGATGGATGTGCCTGCATGACCGGTATTGTAGAGATCGTATTCGGATTCCTCACGCTTGGGAAATCCAGAAAGCCCATGCCTTTTGCGTACGGTGCGCAGCCGATCCTTGCGACCTGTAAGTACTTTATGAGGATAGATTTGATGACCTACGTCCCAGATCAGTTTATCCTGAGGAGTGTTCAGTACGTAATGGAGCGCAACGGTGAGTTCCACCACACCGAGGTTGGATGCGAAATGCCCCCCAACCTCGGAAAGAGTGTCGATAATGTATTCTCTGACGTCCTGACACACCCCGGACAGATCTTTTTCGCCAAATTTACGCAGATCTGCCGGTAGGTTGATCTGATCCAGTAGCGGGTAATTACTCATTTTTCGACTTCGCCTGGGCCTGACGAGATACTTTGAAGTTCTCGATGTCTTCGGGATTTACCAGCCCCATGAGCTCGTAAATCCGCACTGGTTCCAGTTTTCCCTTCACCCTTACCAGGTCAAGCTCCCTTGCATAGACTCGATCCTTCACTCGTTCGTAGGTGAATTCGGAAATACAGGTACGCACGCCGTAGGTTTTTGTAATTCCTTCCAATCGAGAGCCCAGGTTTACTGTGTCCCCCATTAGAGTATAATCCATACGGCGGCTGGAGCCCATATTTCCTACAACAGCTGCACCGGTATTGATACCAATTCCGATGTCGAGAACAGGAATATTTCTGTCCGACCACATCTCCTGCAATCGACGCAGCGCCTGTACCTGAGATAGGGCGGCCACACAGGCATAGTAGGCATGATCGTCGTTTCTGGCAGGCGCTCCCCAGAAGGCCATAATGGCATCACCCATGTATTTGTCGATGGTGCCTCGGTAGTCAATGATGAGCTCAGTCATCTCTGACAGGTATTCGTTCAGAAGCTGAACAAGCTCTTCCGGTCCCAGTTTTTCCGAGATGGTGGTAAATCCTCGAACATCGGAAAAGAATACTGTGAGTTCCTTTTTGGATCCACCCAGAGTAATTGTATCCGGGTTGGCCAGGAGTTCCTCTACAACGTCCTGGGAAACGAACTTGGAGAAGGTACTTCGAATGAATTTTACGTTTTCTTCTTCGGACAGGGCCCGGAATCCAATAAAGCCTACGAGAACAGTAAAGACCTGTATCAAGGCTGTGGGAAATACGTGAATTAAAGACAGCTCTCCGAATGTATAGATCAATGTAACCAGGGTAAACAGTGCAGAAAGTGCGATGGCCGCTGCAAAACTGGCCCAGGTGGGAACCCGTGGCTGGTACAGACCCATCAAAAGCCCCAGAGCCACCAGAATCAGTAGATCCACTGCAGGTGATACCTTACGTGCAAAGTCCTGGTTCAAAATCGTATTCAATGCATGTGCGTGGTGCTCGATACCGGCCATATCGCCGTAGGGCGACAGGTGAATATCCTTGGCTGTTCCTACACCGGTGGCATAGTACATCGCCACCAGCATGATATTCTTATCGAAGTTCTGGATAAAGTTTTCGTTGGCTTCGGCCCGGTCCATAAAGTCCAGCAGGCTGTAACTCTTAAAGCAGTATCTACCGCCGCGAAAGTTGATAAGCATCTGTCCGGTGCGATCGATGGGAATGGTTACCGTGCGTTCCGGGTTGGGCCGCGCCATTTTGGGAACCGCTTCAAAGGTTTCCATATTAACCATGGCGGAATCCCCTTCCGGGATGTTGGAAATCTTAACTTCCCCTTTCAAGAAGTCTACGCTTACATCCTTTCGAATATCCACTCCGTAGTATTCGGCTGCCGCGATGAGGTCAATACCTGGATACACTTCTTTGCGCTTGTTGAAAGGATTATCGTAGATGGCCACAATGGGCATCTGATAGTTCATTCCCGAGGAATGCTTGAGAATGTTTGCATATCCCGCCCCATCCAGGTTACGCAGCAGATCCGGGTAAGGAGGATGCATCAGTTTTCCCCAGGGCATTCCATGCTCCAGGTTTTCTACATTCTCTATGCGAAACTTGCTACTTATGATATCTGTCCTTTCCTGGATCTGTGGAATATCATCCATAGTCTTCGCCGCCACTTCGAACGGAAAGTCAGTAAGGATATCGATTTTGGAGTTTTCTACTGCCTGGGCCAGAGCCTGGGATTGAGGCACCATGCGATTGCCGCCGATGGGCTCACACTTCAGTTTTGTTCCGCAATCTTCTCCTCCAAAGACTCCTTTTTCATCGATGAAGCTAATGTCAAAGAGCAGGATGGCTTCGTTAGCATTGTCGGAAAGATTGATCAGGTTACCATAAACCTCCCAGTTCAGGGGCCACTTACCTTTTAATCGTTCAATTGTAGTATTATCCAATCCAAGAATTACAATATCGCTTCGGATGCCATCCGGTGGAGGGGTCAGGGATCTGGTTCCCTGCTCTGAAGAACGCTCCATATCTTCCTGGGCCTGTTCTTCTTTTGTCAGAGGTGGCTGACAGTAGCGCTCTCCCGTATCTCCATAGAACTGAGAATGAGGATCCCTCATCCAGGAATACCGCATACCGATGGCCTGGTCTTCCATCTGTGTAATCAGAGGTACTCGATGAAGAAGAAAGCTAAATCCAAGAGAAATCAAAAATCCCAGAAGCAAGGCCCCGGATTTCAGAGTATCCCATTTGAGATCCTGAACAGAGCGAAGTAAGAAAATGCCTGCGATAATAATAACGGTAAATGAGAAATATAGAGAGAATACCTGCAGATCCGGGGAGAACAGCTCATCACCGGGAACGATATTCTCCACGCTGAGAAAAACCGAGTCCGGAGCGGCAGTGTAGGCCATAAAGTACCAGATTGATCCCAGAATCAAAACCCCCAGCCAGAAATATACAGTCCAGCTGTGGGATTCAGAATAGGCTATCAGTCGGTCAAAGAAATATAGCATTAAGCCGGCAGTGAGCAGTCCTGGAACCAGGGTGAAGAACAACTCCCGGAAAAGTCGCAGGAAAATCACCATGGAGTCCCATTCAAACAGAAGGGCGGAGCCCAGTGCGATGGGCAGAACAATAAAGAGAGCGGCCGCTGCAATTAGTAGAATGAGACCGAATTTGCGCATGGGAAAGTGAATGCCGGAATGCCCCGGACTTACAAGTGTTTTTCGAGGCGAATCGCTGTTTCGGGCCAAAGAATGAGCTTCCTGGTAATGTGCACAGGAAATCAGAAATCTCAGTGTACAGTTTGTCCCGGAGCAGCTCTATAACGACTGAAACACTCTAGCTCTGCAATGGATTCCAGGTGACTCCAACGGTACATCAGACTGCCGGCCCTTTTCGACCCGGAAATGCCTCTGCAAAAAGGGATGCAGATGGCCCTGTCTCATCCGTAGATCCGCTCGGGAGGGGATTTCACTGGAACTGCCGGGATCAGGTGGCCAGGGCAGGCTTCAGCGACTCTACAAAGGATTCAGTGGTTTCCTTTAACTTGCCGGCCGCGTTCTCCGAGTTCTCTTCGATGATTCTCTGATTCAGGCTGCCCACAATGACTCCATCCACATGGGAAGCCAGTTGCCGGGCCTGGTCCGGTCGGCTGATACCAAATCCAACGAAGAGCGGCACTCCAGAATCCTTCTTGAGTCGGGCAACCTTTTCGGCTGTCTCTTCAGGCAGATCCTTCCTTTCACCGGTGGTTCCCAGACTACTGACGTAATAGATGAATCCCTGGGCCTGCTTGCAGATGGCTTTCTCCCTGGATGGTGTGGTGTTGGGAGCAATCATGTTAATCAAAGAAATCTGCGAGGGATGGTTTCGAAACAGTTCTGCTTCAGGACTGTCGAATGGCAGATCCGGGATTACCACTCCCAGCACGCCGCATTCCAGAGCACGATTCAGGAATCGGTCTATGCTCTTATGGCATCCGCTGTCTTCATCCAGCACCGGGTCCGCTTTTCTTTCATTCTCTGGATCCAGTTCGGCAAAGAAGTGGCTGAGGATTGGATTCAGGTATCCCAGAAGTACGATGGGCACTTCTGGTCTTTGCTGATGAATATCGTAGGCTGTCTGCAACACATGATCTATGCTGAAATCCGAACGTGCCATGGCTCGAACCATGGCCTGCTGAACCACCGGTCCATCGGCGGTGGGATCCGAAAAAGGAATTCCCAGTTCCAGCACATCGGCTCCTCCATCGATCATGGCTACAGCGTAATCCACAGTATGCTGAAAATCCGGATCCCCTGAAGTAATGTAGGGCATGTAAAGCGGCCGATTCTCGCTTTTGATTCGATTTTCTATGTAGTTCTGTAATTTCAAAGCTGGATTTCCTTTTGAATGCTGGCAGCGATTTCCTGAAATTCCTGGGCAGTAAACTCCAGTCGAGGCAAGCTGAAAGAGATATCTTCGATTCGATCCAGAGGAATCAAATGAATATGCACATGGGGCACTTCCAGACCTACTACCGCAGTACCGATTCTTTTGCAGGGTATCGCTGCTTTGAGTCCTATACCTACTTTTCGCGCGAAACTGTGCAGAGCCAGGAAATCTTGCTCGGGCATGTCGAATAGATAGTCCACCGGCTTTTTGGGAATGGCCAGAACATGCCCCTTCTTCACTGGCCGCACATCCAGAAATGCCAGATGCTTCTCATCTTCTGCCACTTTGTAACTGGGGATTTCGCCTGCGATAATTCTGGAGAAGATGGTAGACATAGGTCCAGGCTTCAATCCGGGCACCATTTGGACAACCCATTATTGGAGAAACCGTGCACTTACAAACACGAATGGCGCTACTGGAAAACATAATTGCGCCTGAAGAAAGTCTCTACATATTTGGAATATGGCAGAGACCTCACCTGTGCTGGATTCTGATACCATTGGAAAGCTTCGCGCGCTGAACAGGCCCGGCAAGAAGGATCTGGTAGAGGAGCTCAGCGAGCTTTTCTTTAGCGATTCACCTGCCCTGCTGGATACAGCCCAGGGTTGCCTGGAAAGCCAGGATTATGACGGTCTATATAAGGCAATACACCGACTGAAAGGTAGTGCGCTCTACATCGGAGGAGCCCAGCTCGGGGAGCTGTGCCAGAAAATCATGGCTTCTGCGAAGGCAGAGGATGAAAACGCATTGTCCTCAGAAATGCAGGACCTGAAGCCAGCTTACGATCGCCTGGCTCAGGCCTTGAAATCCGAAACGTCCGGCGGCTAATTTAGCTCTTTCCCGCCGCCGCGGTCTCACGCTCCAGCACGGTTTGACCTGGATTCTGCAGATTGATTTGATCCAGATCCCTTTCATGAACCAGCGGAAGTTCGGTCTGCACATTTACCCGGATCTGGCCACTTTTTTCCAGATTCAGGTGATCCCTTACATTGAAGGCCCGGATTCGTCCGCCATGCTTGCGTACAATTTTATCGACAAAGGTCATTCCCAGGCCATAGTCCAGGGTGCCGTATCGCTCATCCACGGTTTTGCCCACTCTGTAAAAGGGTTCAAATACAGCTGTTTCATGGGATTCCGGTACTCCAAGGACTCCTTCCATTTCTAGTGGCTCTGATACAATGGAGAACTCCAGGGTTTCTACCAGGGGCTTGAACAGTATGAGGACGGAGCTGGAAGGCTTCGAAAACTTCATGGCATTTATGAGCAATTCATGGATTGCTTCTTTCAGCACAGCCTTTTCCAGAAGAACAAATCGGTCCTTTTCATCTTTTCCACCGGAGCTCAGTATAAGGCTTTGATTCTTGATCTCGGCCAGGTCCTTTAGCTCCTCCAGCGATGCTTCCACTTCTTCGTAGAACTGTGAAACCGAGTAAGGATGTAACTCCGGCGGTGCCTTGAGTACCTTGTTGATAGATTGAAATCTCTGAATGGCCTGGTCCGCACTGTGGGCGTTTTGAGCCAGGAGATCTACCAGGCTGTCCGGTATTACCAGTCCGGCATCGGTATGCTTGCCCATCAGCTTCATATCCCTTACCATGGAGACCAGCATCCCGAATCCTTTTCCCTGGGAAACAATAGTATGAAGATTACCAAAAAGTGACTGGTCAAAGCGATCGCCATTTCTAAAGATCAGGGTTTCCTTCCAGAGGTTCCAGCTAAGCTGTTTGCGAACTCGAATCTCCCTTTCTTTTTCCAGGTCTCTTTGCATCTGTCTGAGCTCAAATACCTCCAGAGCCTTTTCCAATCGATTGAAAAGATCCCTTTCGCTCACCGGCTTGACCAGGTAATCGTAGACGCCCAGCTTCATTGTTTCGATGACTTTTTCTGTATCCTGTTCTACCGTATGGACCAGGATAATGGGAGCCAGGGTTCTGTCATTAAGTCGCTGTATAAGCTCATCGCCGCTGCTGTGGGGAAGATGCAAATCCACTACCACGACCGGGTAGAAGGATTCATCAAATGCTTCCAGAGCATCTTCGGCCGTGGATACAATTCGGGAAGCATAGGGTGAACTGTCCAGAATGGACTCCAGTACGCGGGAAGTTACCGGGTCATCTTCAACGATGAGTATTTGTTCGGCATACTTACCGATCTTTCTTTTGCTTAATTCTGACATTTCCGTTCTCGATTATATTGGACGGCTTCATTCTCCGGAAGAAAGGAAAAAATATCTATTGCATCAAATGAGAGAAGAAAAATGCGAAGGACTGATTAAAACGATATACTAGAGTGTTCTCTGTCCAGGATACAGGAAAACCTGTCTTAACCTCCGACTCTGACACGCGGCTAGCTGATTTATTGATCGTCCGCAGATTCAAATAATCATCATAATGATTCTGGAGGAAAAATCAATACTGCGAAAGGAGTGCCTGCATCCTGGCTTTTTTTTCCATCCATCGAAACGTCCAGTATCCCACAAAGGTAAATGCAATACAGATTGCTGCAAATCCCAGTAAAGCTTCCAGTCCCAGTCGGGAATGCTCCGGAATGACGGCCTGCCGCAATAGCGTCATTCCCCGCGTAAGTGGAAATGCATCGTAAAGAAAGGCAGACCAGCTTCCTTCTGCCATTCCCGACCGATCCTGCCAGAAAAGCCCCAGGAATGCGAAGTTGATGATCTGAAAAAAGAATCCTACCCTTTTAAATATCAAAGTTAAACCCGCAAATAGATAGGCAACGCCATATACTCCGAATGCGGTAATGCTCAATACAAGAATTACCAGAGGTGCCCGGCCCGGCTCTATACCGGTATCGGGGATACTCAGAAAATATGCTCCCAGGAGTAGAAAAAAGCTCAGAATCTGTCTGGGCTGTTGCGAAATACCCCTGGCCAGAAGGACACCGGCCAGGGAATGGCCGGAAATACTGAGCTGCTCCAGGGTTCCTGTTTGACTTTCGTTTTGAATCTGGCCGGACCAGCCCATCTGGGTAGCCAGCACGAATTGCATGAGGCAGTAACCCAGGATCATGGTTTCTCGATCTATGGGGCTGTCTTTCCCTGAAAGTCCCTGGCCACTGGGCATCAACTCGGACAATCCCAGCAAAATGGCCATTAAGATGAGATACATAAAAAACAGAAAAGAAAGTATCTCCAGAGGGTATCTGTACATAAACAGCAGATCCCGTTTGAACTCTGCTTTCACGATTAATAGAAATTCCTGTATCATTTTCATGGTGCTTTTCCGATCAATTCTCGTTTGGACGCAGGACTCGAAGAAATATTTCTTCCAGCTCATCTGTGACCCTGTGACAGGAAAGAATCTCAAGCTGCGGATCCTGCTCCTGCTTGGTGGACAGAAAGGACAGTAGATGGGAAACGCCCGCACTGTCTTTCAGGTCCAGTTCATACAGATACACATCGTTTTGTTTTTGAATCAGTCGCAGACCCTGATTTTGCCAGCGTTCTTCCCATTGAAGCTCACCTTTGATTCGCAGTCGATAGATGTGACTTTTGAAGATTGCTCTCAGTTCTGGCAGGGTTCCTTCCTGGATTAGCTGACCATGATTTATAATACCCACTCGATCCGAGATCTCCTCCACAAGATCCATCTGATGGGTTGTAAGCAAAATTGTGCGACCTTCATCCCGGGCCATGCGCAGAATCATATCTTTGATCCTGCGTCCGCTTTCAACATCCAGTCCCAGCGTGGGCTCATCCAGAAGAAGTACCTCCGGGTCCGTAATCAGTGCCGCGGCCAGGGCCAGTTTTTGAAGCATTCCTCGGGAAAGATGCTGGGACTGATTCTTCTTTTTCGCATCGATATTAAGCTCTTCTAAAAGACGCGGGGCCCTTTCTTTCACCCGGCTGGAAGGCACTCCCCGTAAATTGGCGAAGTAATGTAAGTTCTCAAGAGGAGTAAGTCTCCAGTATACGTTTCTGGTCCCTTCCAGGATAGCGCTGAGCTTTTGATAACTGGGACTGCTTCCGGTTTTGCCGGCAATCTGGATGGTTCCTGAAGTGGGAAGTACCAACCCCGCAATCATCTTGATGGTGGTGGACTTCCCGGCGCCGTTGGGTCCCAGCAGGGAATAGATTTCGCCGGGCTTGATTTCAAAGCTTATATCGTCTACGGCGGTAAGCGGAGGCTTTGTGGTGAATCTCTTTTGATAGACTTTCTTCAGATTGGTTACTTTTAGACTCATGCGGTATCCTGTTCTGGCTTTTCCGGCACTTTTAAATTCGCTTTAGGAAAAAGAATCAACATTGCTCCGGGCAAAAGATCAAGCGGCTCCCTGGAACCAGCTACAGGGATTCGTATCTCCTCTATCTCTGGTTGCAAATGATTTAGCGAGTATCTTACGGCATAAGAAAAAGTATTCGGCCCGAAGTCCAGAATACGAATCGCCTGGTCTGTGGGATTCAGGTAAGCGGTACATCCCGGAAAGGGCAAAATATCGGGAATTACCAGCAGGCCGACCTCATGTGTTCTAGAACCTGGATCCTCTGAGGGCTTCGGGGCTGCCCTTTGTGCTGGATTGAGAGACGTATCATTGGTTGTCCTGGAAGGAACCCTGCTACCCGGCACTTGCTCTTTCTCCGAATGGGCTGGCTCTGACGAAACGGACGGTGCTTGCACTTTTTGAGATATTTGCTCCCATCCAGACCAGCGCAAATTTTCCAGGGCTCGAACCAGGACCTGAGACCATTGCCTCAACGAATCTTGATCTATTAGCTCTGGTACAGTAGCCAGATGGATCCATCCGCCGCTGCCATTTTGCTTGCCCAGGATTGCCGGACTGCCGTCGTAGAGTCCTCCCCGAAAATGTCCCAGTACGAGTGGATCTTTTTCTACACGGTCATTGGTTCCGGCACTGTCACTGGCTGAATTCCCGGTCCCTGTGTTTTGATACCGGGCTACTCCGACTGCACCGGATTCTGAAATTTCCTCTGCTTTCCCGGAGCGCGAAGAATCGGACGACAGAGATTTGGATGCCGCAGTTTCTATAGATTCGGCCCAGAGATTTCCGTGAAGGGTCAGATCTCCTGCCTGGATACTCTCTCTTTCCTCCGGTCCCAGGGCTCCAAAGTCTGCCATTCTTAAACCGGGATCCATGACGCGCAAAGGGGCCGGCATCATTCTACCCAGACGATCCATACTACCGGTGGTGGGCAGACTGATGATGATTCCTCCCTGTTGCTGGAAATTCTGGCAGGCAACGGAAGAAACATCATCGATAAAATTCGTACCTGGAAAAATCCACAGCGATGACTCAAAGCTTGATGGCACCGAATCGGGATCGTTACAGAATGCAAAGTTCAGTCCCATCTCATTCAGCAGCAAACCGATCCTTCGCACAACTTCCAGAAGCTTATAGTCCTGGCTTTGAGCGCAGATCTCATGAGCCCACAGGGAGTTATAATCCAGAAAGATGATAGCATCTGGATTTTAAGAGGCCTTTTCGCTTGAGTCAGCAGATAGGCCATTTTCGTCGTCGTATCCAGCGGCGTTTACCTCGGCGTTTCCAGCGGCATTTCCAGCGGCATTTCCAGCGGCATTTCCGTGGATATTTGCATCGGCTCCGGAACCCAACGCCAGATAGCGTGCTTTTAGATCCGATTTGATTGAATTGATTGAACGAATGACCTTTCTTTGCCAGTTATCGAAATCCAGTCCTTCATGAGAGATGATTCCATCATGCATCCTTTCGGCGCCGCCGCGAAAGCGTTGCCAGCTAAAGTACAGCACCGCCCCTGCCCCTTGAAAAAAGGCCTGCATGGTCCACAGAAAGAGCCATGGATATGGCAATCTGCGGTTGATGCTCTGCCAGTTCACCTGCAACGGTTGCTGTTCCAGCAACAAAAAGGAGCGTTCCGGACGAAGGCACCTCATCAGATAGAATTGCCATAGACTGTCTGCAGCATCCGGAAAGGACTTCATCTGATAATGATCGAATCCAGCGTAATCCAGTTCCTGGCTTAACTTCCAGTGGTCCAGGTCTGTAAATAGAGACATGAAATTATGAGTGCACCACTTACCGCAGCTTTTCTGTATTTCCAGAATCTGCATTCTTTGAAAATCAGCAGTTAATTGAGAAATGAATCTTCGATACTCCAGCTCCAGATGCGGATTGTTATCTGTGTAGGTATGATCCGGCAGATTGATTTCATCGAAATCCTTGAATCTGGCGGACCAGAAGGAATTAAACCAGAGTTGATTCAGATCTTCAATGCTATGGTAGCGCTTTCTTAACCAGGCCTGAAACTCAAGGCGAATCTCGGAGTTGAACTGAAAGGCAGAACCATGACATCCAAATTCATTGTCGATTTGAAATCCCACCACGGCATCATGTTTCCCAAAAGTCCGGCCGTAGTACTGTGCGATTCGCATGGCATGCTCCCTGTACACCGCGCTGGCCAGGTTGTATTGCCTTCTACTACCGGAGCCGATGATCCTTCCTTCTCTATCTACGGGAAGTATTTCTGGATGCTTTTGAATAAGCCAGCGAGGAGGCGTGGCCGTAGGAGTGCAGAAAATTACTTTGATGGAACGACGGAGAGCTTCATCCAGGGTAAATAGAAAGAGTTCCGGAAGATATTTCCCTGGCTCGGGCTCTACAGAAGACCAGCTGAATTCTCCCATCCGAATAATGGTGAGTCCCAGTTCCTTCATCGCATCCAGGTCAGCGCGAATCCTGCTATGAATGTCTTTTTGCTGAATTTCAGGTGCGCGAAAGATCTTTTTCGATGTCTGGCTTTCAGAGGATGTAAACGGGGGAATCTCTGCAGCCAGAAAGTCAGAAACGTAATCGGGGTAATAGGAAACCCCTAGTTCCATATCAAAGGGATGCGAGATGCTCATGAATGATTTGCAAGCCTCGAAGGGTTAACAGTCCATCAACCTCATCGAATAGATCCGGTGATTCTTCATGAATCAAAGAGGCCAGGCCTCCTGTAGCAATCACTTTATAGTTACGACCGCTATCCCTGTTACGAAACTGTTGTATGATTTCTCTCAAAAGTCCAATCCATCCAAAGAAGAATCCGGATTGAATGGAATGCATGGTGGAATCTCCCAGAACTCCACTGGGAGGACAGGCGAATTCGATCGGAGGAAGCATGGCTGCTCTGCGAGAAAGTGCTTCCATGGAAAGCTTCAGTCCAGGAGCTATGCTGCCCCCCATATAATCCTGTCCATGCACAAGACAGAATGTTGTGGCAGTGCCCAGGTCGATGACAATGAGATCTCCTCCATAGATTCTGCTGGCAGCAATTGCATTTACTATGCGATCAGGGCCAATCTCGTATGGTCTGGGATATACAAACCGCATGGGAAGAGGTAATTCATAATGAACCCTCAGAGGTTCTGTATGATAATAATCCCGCACCATCTTCTCTACGATAGGATTGAAGCTGGGCACCACCGAGCTGTAAATGAAATGCTTTATATCCTTCGCATCCACATCACCGGATTGCAGAAAGCCCTTTAAGAAGATTCCCAGTTCATCGGAAGTGCGATCCCGGTGAGTTACCGTTCTCCAGGATTTGAGGATCTCACCGCCGGATTCCTGATAGAGTCCAAACACTGTATTTGTATTTCCGATATCTACTGCCAGTCCGTATTTCATGGGCTTATCCGAGTATTCATTTTAAGCGATGGAGCCTGAACGGAGATTCTATCGCTCCTTTCCAGGCTTGAGATTTCGGGCATTCATTATCAAAGCAACTCCAGGTTTCTGGCACTGTCCTCAATAACGGTACCGTTGTCCAGAATCAGGGAACCCTGGTCATTGATTCCTGTGACTACAGCGCGAATTCCCTGGTCCCGTAATGAAACTTCTCGATTTTGCATAATCTCCCGGCTGCGGTATTCACCTGGAAATGCAGGATTCTGGAAATATACAGCCATTCGGTTCAAATGCTTAATGAGGACAGGAACGAATTCGAGCGGCCCAATGCTCGCTTCTTCACCCGTGCCGCCCTGATCCATCTCTTCGCGGCGGGATTCTAAGAGTGCTCCCGGGGGCAAAGGATCCTCACCGGCTGCATAGGGAGCTGAAAACCAGTTGATTCCGATGCCCACCACCGTCTGCCAGCCTGAGGAGCTGGCCTTTCCTTCAATCAGTATTCCTCCAAGCTTTTTGAGGCTACCAGTTTCTTTTCGCACAAGATCGTTGGGCCATTTAAGCCATAACCCCTGTCTGTGTCCCGCCAGAGCCGGCCATGCCTCCAAAGCATGCAAAACACCCAGGCCCATGGCCAGCGAGAAAAGAGGTCCAGGAGGTTTCGACCAGCCAAAACTACCAGAGAAATATAGAGCGCTTTGTTCTGACCGCCATAAGCGACCGGACCGACCTTTACCGGCCGTCTGTTGCTTCGTAGTAACTATTGTTCCAGGAGGATACGAGGAAGACATCAGATAGTCATTTGTGGACCCCGTTTCTTCCAGCTGAATCCATTGATCCAGTTCAAGGTATGCAGTAGGTTCCACCACTATTTAATAGAGTCCTGGAAAGATCGAAATCCTGGTCTGCATTACTGACAGCCTGCTCTACATGGGGCTTCCGGTTTGCAGATCTTCACCGATAACGGCAGTGATCTTGATCCTCTTGCCGTTGCGAATAATCTCCATCTCCATCTTGTTGCCCACGCCTACTTCCTGGACCTGTGCTATCAGATCTTCTGGCTCCTCGATGACTTCGCCGTTGGCCTTTGTAATGAAATCATTTTGTTGAATACCTGCTTCTTCGGCCGCAGATCCTGGAACTACAAATCGCACCAGCACCCCCGGCTCATTTCCCAGGTTCAAATAGTTACGAAAGGATTGTCCTGGCTGAGTCAGAGAAACTCCCAGAGCCGGTTTTCCTATTACTCGCTTTTCGGTTTTCAGCTGCTGGATAATGGCTTTGGCTTCATTGATGGGAATAGCAAAACCAATACCTACGGATCCGCCCTGACCATTCGGAGAGATGATAGACTGATTTATCCCCACCACTTCTCCAAAGATATTAAGAAGCGGTCCTCCGGAGTTTCCCGGATTAATGGAAGCATCTGTCTGAATTCTTGAATAGCGAGAGTTGTCCACCTTTCGTGCTTTCGCAGAAATGATACCCATTGTAAATGTACTTTCCAGACCAAACGGACTTCCCAGAGCAAATGCCATTTGACCTGGCTCAACCTTGTCCGAATCGCCCAGCACAGCTGGCACGAGATCATCCGAGGCAGGCACTTTGATAAGCGCAATATCCGATGCTTCATCGCGGCCTACAAGTGTAGCCTCAACTGTGCGACTATCGCTGAAAATCACCTCAATGCGTCGGGCGCCAGCCACCACGTGATTGTTGGTAACAATGTATCCCTCTTTATCTATTACGAAACCGGCCCCGGCGCCCTCTACCTGGCGATAATACTCGAAGAAATTCCTGGGCTGAATAACTACGTTTGTGCGAATGTAAACCACCGAAGGCTGTGCCTTGCGAAAAACATTCATGTAGTTTTCCTGCAGCGCAAGAGCTACCTTTTGATCGTCGGAACTCAGAGGCTTCGCATCGGAAAACTGATAATTTACGGAGTTGCGAAAACCGCTGTAGATTAAAGGACTTAGAAAAGTCCCCACAAGAATTCCCAGAAAAACTAGCGTGGCAATGGTAAATCTGGATGGTTTATTTGAGGACATCTGTATCTCCTGTGGTCCGGGACCGGCGCTCTATCTTAATCCGAGCTATTCTCCGCGGCCTGAATTGTTTTTAGTATTGCAGGTCCATAGTTTTCTGCTTTCCAGTCTGTCATCAGTTCCATTGATTTCAGTTGATCAATGGAAGTGGGCCTCTGGCGGGCAATCTCTTTCAGTACCCGGTTATTCAGGATCATGCCGCTTTCCAGCTGTCTTTGATCCGACACCGTCGTTCTCCAGCCTTTCAGAGATTTGAACAGTTCCTCCGTGCCCGGCTCGAATACCGGC
This sequence comes from Spirochaetaceae bacterium, assembly GCA_002729885.1. GTDB lineage: Bacteria > Spirochaetota > Leptospiria > Leptospirales > Leptonemataceae > UBA3465. The sequence goes on along the minus strand of PBUB01000004.1, from coordinate 158,519 downwards.
GGTGCAGGCAGGCGATTTTTCTCAATGGGTTGGGCATCTTTCAAAGCCTGGAGTAGATCTTCGCTTCTTCTGGCAAAGAATCTGGGATGACCTTTAAACCGCTTAAAGTCCCCTGCACTGGTGGGAACGTTTCGCGCCATTCGGATCATTTCATGGTTATTGATCAATCGAAAGGGAGCAATGTTCTGTGCGGCCGCTTCTTCTTCGCGGATTTCATAGATTGCTTTGAAACGGCCTCGCTCCGGCGCACTCAGCTTCTGAACCCCATTTACTTTCGCAAATGCATTGGGATCCTTTTCTTTTACATCTGCAGATAGAGTGGCCACCTGGAATTCAATTTCCTGGTAGTATTCGCTTTCCAGTCCCATTCGTTTTAGCTCTGGATGCATATGATCTCGAATTTCAGCAAGGTACCGGGTATCCAGATGGGCATAATCCAGCTGAGATCTGGTAAGTGGTCTTTGCTTCCAGTTGGATTTCTGCTCTCCCTTCTCCAGGGTTACACCACAATAATGGTGAGCCAGAGCAGATAGAGAACAGGCTTCAAAGCCCATGTATTTGCAGGCCAGGAAGGTATCGAAAACATTCTGGAATTTCCATCCAAGATCGCGTTTAAGCTCTACAATATCTGAGGCGGCGGCATGGAAAATCTTTTCAATGTCTGGATTCTCCATGGCCTTTCCCATGCGGTCCAGGTTCAGTCCGGCCAGGGGATCCACAATTCCATGCATGCCCTTACAGCTGAATTGCAGAAGGCAGAGTTCATTGAAATATGTATAGAAGCTGGAGCTTTCTGTATCCAGAGCAAGATAGGGAGAGGATTCAATCCGGTCCATGGCACTGTCCAGAGCTTCCTGGGTATCTATGTAGACGTAGTCCGCCACGGAATTCCAGACTCAAAGCCGGGATCTCATTGGCCAGCGATTTTAGATTCCGGTTGACCCTCGGCGAGCTCTGCTCTCCCTGTTTTTCATGAATCTTCGCCATCGGGACCTGGTGCCCAATCGAGAGCGCAAAATCAAAGGAGCCGGTCTGGCCACAGGTCTGGTGCTGGCTGTTTTACTGGGGCTACTGGTACGATGGATTATTCATGGATGGTTTATCTATCCGCTGGAGATTCCGGATGAGGCCATGGCACCAGCATCGGACATGAATCTAAAGACCGGTGAAGTAGTGTATGTGAGCCGAATGATTGCTTCTGAAGATCTGAAGCCGGGAGCGGTGGTGGTATTCAGGCATCCGGATCTGGAGGATACCAGGATGATTCGTCGAATTGCTGCTACTCCAGGCCAGACCGTGGAGATCCGGGATGGGCGACTATACGTAAACGGAAATCTCATTCAGGAAACCTTCCAGGAGGTGGCCTATCAGGCCCTTACCGAGAAGCGCCCGATCCTGGCAGATAGCGCCTGGGATCAGATGCCTCCTCTAAGGCTGGGTGATGGAGAATACTTTCTTCTGGCGGATAACCGCTACTCCGGGCTGGATAGCCGCTTCTTTGGCCCGGTGCCCGCCTCCAGGATTCAGGGATTGATCAGTCCCTGAAGTCCTATGATTGACTTCATTTGATCCATGCTGGCAAATACACCATCCGCACGGGCCGCTGTTTCTCGGCCGTGAATCTGCATTTCCATCATACCACTGGCCATCGCAGCAAAAACCTGGTTTTCGCCTTCCACTCGCTTGCTCCAGTAATCGAATCCTGATTTCGCACCGTCTCCACCATCCGGCAGGGTTTCCGAGTTCAGGGTTTCAAATACCGGGGATGGCTCCGGGGTGTACAGGGATTGTTCCAGTAATAGGACAACGGAAATGATTCCATAAAGACGATCGCATACAGCCTCCCGATTCAACTCCAGAAAGTCATGGGAGTTCTCATTCATGTAGCTGGAAAAATCCTGCCATTCCTTCTGCAAAGCCTTTGCCGTAGCTGCAGCAGATCCGCCGGAAGCATTCTGCACCGTTCTTTCAATCCATTCTCCCAGGGCTCGTTTGACTTTGGGACGATGATAGGCTTTCAATGCATGTTCCTGAATCAAGGGATGGGCCCCTTCCCAGGTTTCGTTGATGATTGAGTCATTGAGCAATCTGGGAAGCACAGAAAAATCCCCCAGGATTCCATTTCCCCCATGCAGCATCATCGCTTTTCGAATCAGCCAGGTGGAATGCACACTGGAACAATATTTCATTAGTGGAGTCAGCAGCGCTGTGAGTACATCATTTTCTTCTTCCATACGAAAGGCCCGGAAGATGGCCAGCTCCACAGCAGTCTGGAGAATACTCATCCTGGCCAGAAGTAGAGTGGTTACCGGAATATCGATAATGCGCTTTCCGTAGGCGGTGCGCACGGATGTATAGGCGATGGCCTCTCTTAGTCCCCGCCGGCCCATACCTGCAGCCCCAGCAGCCACATGCATTCGGCTGGTTTTGATTACATAACGGATGATGTTGGCCAATCCGTGGGATACTCGTCCCAGAGGCTCAGCCACCAGATCCTCATAGATACATTCAGCTGTAAGCTTTCCTTTAGAACCGATGATGTCCTTTTTTCGCAGTAGTTGATACCCGTTCTTGCTTCCGTCTTCTTTAAGCCTGGGAACCAGAAACATCCCGATTCGTTCCGAATTTTCGATCCTGGCTGTGGTTACCCATAGATCCCCTGGATTGGAACAGAACCATTTTTCACCGGTGAGGATCCATTTGCCGTCTTCTGTTGGTCTGGCCACCGTGCGATTCGCACCTACGTTGGAGCCGCCCACGCGCTCTGTAACATACTGACCGCACATGAAATGGCTATGGCTTCCAGGGCCGGCCACCAGAGGTAGATATAGTTCCTTTTGTTCTTCCGTTCCCAGCTCTTTCAGGGCCAGAATCATTCCGTCGGTCATGGCCAGAGGACAGGCCACGCCCCCCTCTCCCACTTCATTGCAGAGATAGGCCAGGGCCATCCTGTGTAACGTTGTAAAAGGATGCTTCCATTCTGGATGGAAGTCCAGGTTCACAATTCCATAGTCATAGGAGATCCTTCTGGACTCCAGTTGCTCGGCACAGTATTCAATTTCATCGATTCGATTCCCTGACCGATCAAAGGCCCGAATTTCACCGTATTTTCCCTCTCTGTGGGAAGCTACAGTGAGCTCATCCAGGATACCGCCGGTGAGTTCTCCATAGCCATGGATATGATCAACCATATCCTTTGCATGGTCCTTTTCCAGGCCGCTGGCATGCTGCAGTATGATTCTCTGGAGTACCCGGTCCTCCTCGAAGAAATTGAGACCACGAAGGCCTTCATAGTCCGAAATGTCGAAAGGCTGTAATCCTGGATTGGCCATTTTTCTGTTGCTCCCGAAGGGTTTCGTTTCAATTTTGAATTGTGAACTCAGCCGTCAATACGGAACAATCCGCACCCCTTTTTCAGAGCATAGAATTTGATCCAAAAGGGGACTATATCCGCAGCCCCTTCTCCTACGAAAGGCGTAAGACCCGAGAAGTAATGGTTGGCTCCGTAGGTGTGGGCGGAAGCAATCCCATCCGCATTCAATCCATGACTGTTTCGCCTACTCTGGATACCGATGCCACGGTGGCCGAAGCGATGCAACTTTTCGATGCCGGATGTGAGATCGTAAGAATTACAGCTCAGGGTCCTAAAGAGGCAAAGAACCTGGAAGCCATTCGAAAAGAACTAAATAATCGAGGATATCATGGTCCACTGGTTGCAGATATCCATTTCTCTCCCCGGGCTGCCATGACTGCTGTGGAATACGTAGAGAAAGTTCGAATCAATCCAGGCAACTTCGCAGATACAAAGATGTTTGCTGTCCGGGAATATACCGATGCTGAGTACGCCGAAGAGCTGGGTCGTATTCATGACTCCTTCAAACCTCTTGTGCTTCGGGCAAGAGAATTGGGTCGGGCCATGCGCATTGGAGTAAATCATGGATCTCTGTCCGATCGAATCATGAATCGCTATGGCGATACCCCCAGAGGTATGGTAGAATCGGCCATCGAATTTATCAAGATCGCAGAAATGTACGATTATCGCGATATCATTGTTTCCATGAAAGCCAGCAATCCTCAGGTGATGATACAGGCCTATCGGATGCTTGTGGAAAGGTTCAGGCTGGAATATATGGACTATCCTCTGCACCTGGGAGTGACCGAAGCAGGCGATGGTAAAGATGGCAGAATGAAATCCGCATGTGGTATTGGAGCTTTGCTGGAGGATGGCCTGGGAGATACAATTCGGGTTTCGCTTACAGAGGATGCAGTGTATGAAGTGCCTGTGGCACGAGCCCTGGCAGATCTGTACAATCGATTCTCCGGCGATGCCTCTTCCTTTGCGGCGGCCTGGAAATCCAGTATCCAGAATCTAGAAAGCGAAGGCCTTGCTGCAGGAATCCAGGATATTCGATGCAAATCTATTTCGAATCCTTATAGAACCCTGAGAAGAAAAACAGACGCAGCGGAATCGGCCGATTCGAAATCAGCATCCAACGCCAACGACAACGCCGGTGCCAGCGATGCATCGGACAATGCTTTCGCAAATGATCAGCTTCCCCTGGGGGCGCTCTATCCAGTGCGGGCCGGCATCTTTTCTGTAGCCGGCCAGGGCTTGCCCAATTCTTGCGAAGGCATTGACTTTGTGGTTTCGGATAATCCGGAAACTCTGGCCAGGCTGCCCGATTCTGTAACCGGATTCCTGGCCATTTATTCAGGTTCGGATTTGGATACTCCCGGTTCCGATAATCTTTCCGGTCGTTCGAAAAGGATGTATTTCGTTAGCCCTTCAAAGGTCGATGATCTTCCGGATAGCTTACCCGACCAGGCTTACTGTCTTATCATTTCCGCACCGGATGATTTAAAGGATCTTAAAGTTGCGCTGGCATCAATTGCAAAACGCAATCCTGCCTGGTTAGCGGTGGACTGCCAGGATCCTGTGTCTGCTACATTGGCCTATCGTCTGGTGGCAGAGCTTCTGGAGTCGGCAGGAAGTAGAATCCCTCTGGTGCTCTATTCAAGGCCAGGAAAGCGAAAGGATCTGGCCCGCGCCGTAGATGCACATGCCAGCCAGGAGCTGGAAGAGAATGCATCACTATACCGAACATCTATTCATAGCGGCGGCTTGCTTCTGGAAGGAATCGGTGATGGAATCCTGGTAGAGTCTTCGGATGCCAGTTCCGCCGCCTCCATGGCTCTGGATCTATTGCAGACCACTCGTATTCGACTGTATCGCACAGAATACATTAGCTGCCCATCCTGTGGACGAACCCTGTTCGATCTTCAGGAGACTACGGCGCGCATTAAGTCCAAGACCGGCCATTTAAAAGGTGTAAAAATCGCCGTTATGGGATGTATTGTAAACGGTCCGGGAGAAATGGCGGATGCAGACTTCGGTTATGTAGGATCGGCTCCTGGAAAAATCAATCTTTACCGGGGTAAGGAAGTAGTTCGAAAGAACATTCCCAGCGCAGATGCGGACCAGGAACTCATTGATTTGATCCGAGAGCATGGAATGTGGCAGGATCCTTGATTGCAGCCAATTGAATTGATCCGGATGCTAGAGGTATCCGGGTGTGTCCTTTCTACCACGAAAAATTTGAGACCTCTTGTGGTCCGGTGCAGTTTTAATCTTTATCATAGCATATGACCGGCGGGTTCCCATCCACCAGAGAAGAGATCCACCGACTACTGCTCAAATTCCCTGATGGATTGAAGTTAAAGCATCTGGATCTGCGAGGAATTGATCTTTCTGGATTGGATCTCTCCGGTAGCGACTTTGGGGGCAGCGAACTGTCTGGAGCCAATTTTTCCGGCAGTGGACTTCGCGGAGTATGCTTTTCTGGTTGTGACCTGGAATTCGTAACCTTCGACGGTGCAGATATGAAAGGCTCCATCTTTCATGCGGCCCATCTAAAGAATTGCTCCTGCCATTCTGTAGGCATGAGTGAAACTTCATTTATGAAAACCGATCTGGAAAGCATCAAGTTCCAGGGCTGCGATTTTACCAAATCGTCGCTCATCCTCTCTGAAATTGAAGCCTGCCATTTCATTGATTGTCAGCTGGATCGATCAAGGTTTCATGGAACCAGGTTTGTAGATTCCGATTTTGCTGATTGCAGCACCGACGGTACCGTGGTCCCGAATGAAAACCGTCAGGGGCTTGAACTCATTCGAACGAATCTGGAGGATCTTCCAGACGACTACTCCTCGGCGGATTACTACGGTACGATGTAAATACCGGTGCGATTCGATTCTGGTCCGAGTTTCTGTGGCAAAGGCTTGGGCGATGAGAGCATCTTTCTGGAAACAGGCCTTTTTTTCCTGAAATGGCTTCCTGGAGTCTGGTTCAAAACGGTTGCGTCCTGACCCGAGTAAAAAAATCAAGGATTGATGGCAAAGTTCAAAGCACCTATCATAGAAGAAAAGTCCTCCAGCGTTTCCGTAGATCTGTCCAGAAAGCAGGAACGCCAGTATGGACGATATTTGCAGGATTTCAACCAGGGTGACATTTTCATTCATCCGCGGGCCTTCACCATTGATCGCACTTTCGCGCAGGAGTACGCCACCGTATTTCATGATGCATGCCCGCTTTTTCTCAGCGCTCCATACGCTCAGGCCCATGGTTTCAAAGATCTTGTAGTGCATCCGCTGCAGGTGTTTAATGTTGTGCTTTCCCTGGGTGTTCAAAACAACTCGGAGAAGGCCATTGCAAATCTGGGCTATTACAATGTGCAGTTTCTAAAGCCTGTGTATCCTGGAGATACCATAACTGCACGATCCAGGGTGCTGGATCGCAGGGAACGTGGCGAAGGCAAACCTGGCATTGTGCACGTTAAGACCCTGGGTCTGAATCAAAATGGCGAAGTCATTATTCAGTACGAAAGAAAGATCATGATTCCTCCTCGCAAAGGGGACGGACCTTCTCAGGGCGGAGATCCATCCGCTCCTTTCCCGGAAGTAAGCAATCCGGAAGTGGAATTGCCGGATCTCAAAAAACTAAATGCGGAAATGATCGCCCATACTGGCTCAAATACTTATTTCGAAGATTTCCAGGCAGGCGATATTCTTGTGCACAAGAATATGCGAACTATCACAGATGAGCATGTTCCCTGGACCTATCGCATGGGAAATACCCATCCACTGCATTACGATAAGATCTATTCTCAATCCCTGTCCGGCCCCATGAGTGGTGAGCCCATTGTGTATGGCGGTCTGGTATTTGGATGGCTGGCAGGAATGGCCAGTCGAGATACCACCGAAAACATGCTGTGGGATCTGGGCTACACCGAAGGGTATCATACCCAGCCGGCCATCAGCGGAGATACTGTGGGTGCCATTACCCGTGTTCTGGCGCTGGAAGACGGCCCCATGTCCGGCACTGGAGTGCTTCATGCCCAGTTTATCGGGGTGAAAAACAAAAGACCTGCGGAAGTCCTGGACGAGCATGGGGAAGATCTATTCATCAAAGAAAACGAAAAGAAAAACCTTGGAAAAGAAAAGATCGACTCCAAGATCTTTGAAATCGAACGCAAGATACTCATCAAGAAAAGGCCTTCATGAATTTACACCGTAACCTGGAATCAGATAAATTTGACCTCCTGATTATTGGAGGCGGCATTACCGGCCTGGCTATCCTTCGGGAAGCCAGCGAACGCGGCCTGCGAGCCTGTCTCGTGGAAAAGAATGACTATGGCTGGTCTACATCCGGAGCCACGTCCAAGCTGATTCATGGCGGGTTACGGTATCTGGAAAACTATGAGTTTGGCCTTGTAAGAGAAAGTCTCAGAGAGCGTCGAATCATGGGCCTGGCAGCCGGTCACCTGGTTCGGCCCCTTTCCTTTCTGATTCCCATCTTTCCCTGGAGTCATCCCGGCCGTGTGGTGATGCGAGCCGGACTGCTTACCTATGATGCGCTTTCCTTTGATCGTAATCAGGATGTTCCGGATGACAAGCATGTGCCCGGATCCCGCTATCTAAGCAAAAAAGAAATCGCGCAGCTGGATCCGACCCTGGATAGCCCGGATGTAAAATGCGGTTTTGAATACTATGATTACCAGAGCCTTCGTCCGGAAAGACTATCACTGGCCTTTCTAAAATCTGCTGTGGAAAAAGGTGCGGTTGCCTATAACCATACCGAAGCGGTGGAATTCCTGGTAGAAAAGTCCGGCGGACGAACTCAAATCAGCGGAGCCAATGTTCGGGACAAGATAACCGGAAAGACAGCAACCATCCGGGCCTCGCTCACCATCAATGCAACCGGTCCATGGATGGACCTGGTTCTTGGGCTTTTTGAAGACAAGCCCAGGCAAAAGCTTCAAAGATCCAAAGGAATTCATCTACTTACAAAGTCCATCATGGGAAAACATTCGGTTCTGTTTCGCACAAGAACCGGTCGTCATTTCTTTGTAATTCCCTGGGAAGGATATAGTCTTATCGGTCCTACGGATCGTCCCTTCGAGGACCATCCAGATAAGCTCCGACCCACGGAACGTGATATCGATGAACTGGTAAATGATGTAAATGACACCGTTCCAGGCGCTCCTCTGAACAAAGAAGATATTCTACATGTGCCTATAGGCATTCGTCCTTTGATCGGTGCAGGCGACGGAGAAAAGAGCGGCACCTACAAAGCATCCAGAAAGTATGAAATCTATGATCATGCGGAAGAAACCATCGATGGTTTGATTTCGGTAGCGGGCGGTAAATGGACTACCTCCAGGCAGCTGGGCGAAGATGTGGTACTGGGTGCTCTCAAGAAACCTGAGCTCAAGGATGTGCTGACCAATCGTGCAGACACCTCCGTTCTTCCTCTATTTGGTTCTCCAGGTTATGGAAATCCGGCGGATATCTATAGAGATTTTGCTCTCAAAGAATATGGTATGGCCGGAGTAGCCCAATCCAATCATCTGCATCTAATTACTATGTATGGAACGGAACATGTTCCAGTTCTACAGCTGCTGGAAAGGGATCGATCCCTGGGAGCACCGGTAAGCAAGGATCGCCCAGAATTGGATGTTATGGCCCAGGTTGTGTATGCCGTTCAAAACGAAGGCGCCCGCACTCTGGAGGACATCCTGGTTCGACGCCTGGCGGTGGGCTCCTATGGTCCCATTGAAAAGTCAGCCCTTGAGGCAGTGGCAAAACTGGCGGGCAAGCATCTAAAGTGGTCCACGGCCAGACAGCAAAAGGAAATAAAAGAGTATCTGAAGCAGTATCCACTGGAACATATCCATACAGCTTCCGGGCGACCGGCTGTGGAATTGCTGGGAAAAGCTAAGAAATCTTCCGGTTCCCGGGCAACTTCCTCATCCAGCAAGTCCGGTTCCGGGAAATCTGGCAAATCCAGCTCGAAGAAACGGCCCACGGCCAAAAAGAAAACTGCTACGAAGAAGAAAACTTCGGCAAAGAAAAAGCCCTCTGCGAAGAAGGCGTCAAAAAAGAAGGTCTCTAAAAAGTCGAGGCCAGCCTCTGGAAAGAAGAAGGCCACGGGAAAAGGCTCCAAGAAATCCTCTCGTAAGAAACGATAGTCATTTACTTTAACCAGTATCCGTAGCAGCGAATGCTCCGGATACTGGTTAAAGATCCCACAAATTCTATTCAGAGAATTGGGCTCAATCGCAAGCAATTCAAGGGCCTCTGCTAGAGGCCCGGTAAGTTTCCGAATTCTTACCTTTAAATGTCCCTACATGTAAGACGGACTCTGGTCTTTATCGGAGTCTGCGTTTCCACTTCCGGCGGCCAGTTCCGTCAGTAAATCCAGGGCAAACTGAAATCGACTACTGGACAGCACTTCCTCGTCGCTCTGACCGGTGGTTACCGGGCCTACCAGATTGTAATGCAGTCGCAGCGGATCGGTCATTAAAAAGATCGTCTCCGGTGTGCCGGTTACGGGCCCCTGCTCTTTGATTTCAAAGGGTGGCTTCAGCACCATCATAGGTATGCGAATGTTGTATCGCTGGATATCCTGCTCGAGCCTCTGCTTGAGCAAAGGATACATCTCTTGAAAGTCTGGCTTGCTGGAGGCCTTGAGAATATCCACTCCGTTAGATTCCAGATCCGGGGTAACGGCAAGATACATTTCAATGCCCAGGGACTGCGCCTGGTTGTATAGCATATGCAGAGCTGGAAGTTCTTCAATGCATGGGATGCATGTAGGACTGTAGAAATTCAGGACGATTCCGCGAGATTGGACTGATTTAAGAGGCAGATCCTGGCCCTCCAGAGTTCTGCCTTCTAGAGATAGGATCTCCGGACTTGTATGCACCCCCGGACGACAATGAACTGCAAAAAGCAGTCCAATTAGGGCAGCAAAAGTAAGGAATCGACCCGGAACGCTGCCTGTTTGCTTCGATGCCTTTTCATTGTTTCTGGAATATCCCATTTTTAACCTCATTCTGCTTTTACCAACCTGGTATTCAGGGAAGGATCAACCTTCTTGTATGCGGTAACCTTTTTGTCCTCCATGAATACTGTAGTCTCAGTGAATCTACCTCTGCTCTTCGGACCTTCGTCTGCCCCTGGCACAGACCGTTTGACTCAGTGTAAGAGTTAATCCTGGTTCGGGGCTACCCATTTCCTGAATTCATAATTGCTTTTGAGCACCTGCCTGAACGGCGTTATTACCTACAGAATCCCGTTCCGGTATATCAGAGCTTCAATCGCTTGAACACAAATTCTGGAATGCTTCGGATAATCGTCATGATGTATTTCCACATCCAGAGTGTGTATATTACATTCTTCTTTTTGCGAATTGCTTTGAAGATATCGCGCGCCACCTTTTCAGGAGAACCTGTTATGGGACCCGGAAGAGGCATTCCTTCTGTCATGGATGTGCGAACGAAACCAGGCTTGATCGTAACAACGTGCACACCATAGGGAAAGAGATAATTTCTAAGACCGGATAGATAGGCCGTAAGCCCGGCCTTCGCGGCGCCATAATGATAGTTACTCTGCCGACCACGGTCACCGGCCACGGAGCTCACCACGGCAATAGTCCCCTGTCCTTCTTCTTTTAACTGTTCTGCAATGGGATTGATGGCCTGCACCACTCCATTGAAGTTCGTGGACAGAATTTTCTCGGCAGTTTCATAATCCTTTCTGGCCTCATCTTCGTTCAGCATGATGCCTGCGAAGCATACGGTTAGTTCCGGAACTCCATCCAGGGATTGGATCTTCTTTCGAATCCCTTTACCGTCCATCAAATCCAGCGTAATTGGTTCGGCCACAATCTGATGACGAATCCCCAGATCAGAGCACTGATCCCTCAGATCCTTGATATTTCGTCCTGCCAGAACCAGGTTCCAGCCTCTGGATGCCAGAAGCTCTGACATTGCAATGGCCATATCGGAGGACGCTCCGATTATCAGAGCCTGCTTCTTCTGCAACCTGCTTGACTTGGTTTGAATCTTTTCTTCGGGTTTTTTCTTCGCCATGTCGCTCCAGGATTCTACAGCGCATCCTGTTGCCAATATTATTATATTGAAACTTAAATGCGGCGCATCCATCTAACTCGCAGATGCCAGGAGAATGGTCGGATATGCCAGGAAATTGTCCACGGTACTTTCCACCGTTCTTCCACCACAAATTGCGCTGCTCTTTTTCGGTGATCGTTGCCATTTGAAGCGAACCCCCACAGTCTGGTCCTTACAGATTTGATATGCGACATAATAATTCCGAGGAATCGGGAAGCACTGTCGCAATTCAATGACCTTCGCAAGCGCTTATTCTATTCGCAGGCGAAACCTCAGTAATCTGTATACAAGATGGAATAAACAATGGCAGTGGTGCTGGCAGAAAAAAACGAAACGAATGGCCAATTGTGGGCCCAGGCATGCCAGGCACTTTCCAGCCATTTGCCAGGGCTCTTCTTTGAGCATTTCATAAAGCCTCTGGATCACGATTTTGATTCCGAGACCGGTAATCTGTACCTTATCGCCTCAGATGAAAAGCGAATCGCACATATAGAAATGAAATATGGCCGGCTGATTCGTGAAAGTCTGGCTCCTATTCTGCCTTCCGGCTTTAATGTGCAGATCATAAGTCAAAAAGAGTTGGGTTTTCGCAATCCCGGGAATTCTAGCCCTTCCTCCGCGAAGGCCACCGATGACCTGGAATCACCGTTGTCGGCGCACGAATTACCCCATGCACGCAAAGACACATCGGAGAATTCTTTTATCTGCGACAGTAACCAGGAATCTCGCATTCAGAAGATGCTGGATCTTTCCTGGAAAGGAATCCTTTACATCTATGGTCCATCCGGAACCGGCAAAAGTCATCTGGCCCGGGCCATAGCCAGTGGATGCCGGTCCCAGAGCTTCAGCATGGAGGAATTCATGGTGGGATTTGCTACTGCATCCAGGGAAGGCACACTTCTGGAATGGAAGAAGGATTTACACAGTCAGGAGCTTGTTGTTCTGGATGATCTTCAGTTTCTGAGACAGAAGGCCGTTCGCACCCGAGAGCAGCTACGAGCCCTTATGGATGCGGCTCTTCAGGGCAAAATTCGTCTGATACTTGTAGCCGATCAATCTGCAGGCCAGATTGACGGTGGCGCTGACCTGCGTTCCAGGTTATTGGAGGCCAGGCCTGTGGAGCTGGGGTATCTGGATTCAGAGCTTCGCAAGACTCTTCTTTTGCAGATGGCCCGTCGATGCGATGTCGATCTTCCGGAAGCCTATTCCTCCTTTCTGGCAGAGAGGATCCAGGGCGATCATCGGAAACTGCAAAATGCCATTCACCGGTTGTCCATGATGTCGGTAATCCCGGCGGATCCACGATGGACCGAAACAGAGTTTCAGGATTTGATGGAGTCCGGTAGTTCCGCAGAGCCGGATAAGGTGCTACAGGTAGTGTGCAGATTCTACAATGTTCATCCAGATTTGCTGAAATCCAGCGCTCGGGATCAGTCTGTGGTGCGCGCCAGACATCTAAGTGCTTATTTTCTGTATCATCTGGCTGGCATGAAGCTCGGCGCCATAGCCGGAATTCTGGGTCGAAAGGACCATTCTGCCGTGCTTTATGGAATTCGCAGAACGGAGAGTCTATTCTCTCAGGATCTCTTTCTAAAGAAACAGGCCGCCTCCCTGGAAGCGGAAATCCGTAAATTCTAGCTCCATTTCTTCCTGCAAGTGAGTGGATGTTTATTGAATCCCTGTTATACTGGAAAAAGGGAGAGAATGCTACCGAAAGGTCCTTCGGGAATTCTCGGAAACTGTCAAGTTGCCGAAAATAAAACCGAATATCCTCTAGAGGCTCTTATGTTATTCAGAAACACTGCGAAAAGCTTGCAATCCGGCTCCATCCTGGCAGCCCTTATAATTTTTCTCGCTCTGCCATTGGCGGCAGCTCCTCAGCGGCCGGGAGGAGTAGATTCCAGAGCTACCTACTTTACCAAAACGAAGGTCTGGTTTCTAACGGCCAACGGAGTACGCTCCGTCTGGTATGAAAATGGTCAACTGAAGGCCAGAGGTCCCTATAAAGACGGAAATCGCCAGGGCAGCTGGACCTACTTCTATACTGACGGTACAAAACAGGCTGAAGGCACTTACAAGGACGGAAGAATGTCCGGTAAATGGACCATGTACCATTCCAACGGTAAGAAAGAGTCCGAGGGACCCTATGAAAACAACCACAAAGAGGGGCACTGGGTTGTTTATGATTCCAAAGGACAGAAAACCGGCGAAGGCAACTATTCTGCGGGATACAAACACGGTACCTGGACAGAGTACTATCCTGGTGGAAACATCTTCTTCAAAGGTGAGTACGTTCGAGACATTGCCCACGGCCAATGGACTTACTATTACAAAGGCGGTCAGCTCTATCAATCCGGACAGTACAATGCGGAAAAGAGGACCGGTCCCTGGAAGATTTGTATTCAGCCAGGTGGTCCCTGTGGCACCGAAAGCTTTTCCTCTCCCTCGGCTCCTCGAATTTCAGGTTTGAGTAACGATACCACTCCTGCCTCCAATACTCAGGATCCTGCGGATCTGCTGGATTCCATGGAAGGAAGCAAAGATGTGCCCCCATCCATGGAAGGTAAGTGGAGTAACGATTTCTAGCCTGGATCTTTGAAGATTATGGCAGGGAAACCATGCATCCTGGATCCCTGCTCTGCCCAACCCTAAAGCCCCAGGGATGCGCAATCGAAGGGACAGTTCGTTCGAAAGCAATCTGAATTCTGTCTAATAGAGATAGGGCTTCTTGAATGGCCGGCACTCATAACTTCGCACAGGTGGTCTGCCGGATTCAAACTGGATAATTCTTACAAATTGCTGGTCACTTCGAATGCATTGCCTGCAAAGGAACGGTTTGGGAGTCAGGGTGCAATAATGAGCGTCCCAGATTTCGTAGGCCTGCACAATGGAGTCGTTTTCCTTCCAGCTTTCTGAAATGGGAGCTTCCTCGGAATCAAAGTCCAGAGAGGGTGTTTCTGGCATTGCAGGCAGCTCTGCGAAATCCTCGGCCACGGTGGCATCGGAAAATAGATGCAATCCAAGGCTGGCAGCAATCAGAAAAACGGAGATTGACCGGCCGGCCCATCCGGCTTTTTGTTTACGGGGTAGGTGCGTGGCCGTTGTGTAGACTGGATGTACGAATTTCCCCACGTTCATATTCTCGACTCGGATCAGTTTTCTCATGAGGATCTGGATTATATCATGCGCTATACCAGACGCATCGAGGAAATGGGCAAGGATGTGTTCGGTCTGCTGGAAGGGAATGTTCTGGCCTCGCTTTTCTTTGAATCATCCACCAGAACCAGGCTGAGCTTCGAAACAGCCATGAATCGACTGGGCGGCCGGGTGGTTTCCACGGTAGGTTTCCAGTTTTCGTCCATCAGCAAAGGGGAAACCCTGTATGACACCATGAAGATGATCGAGGCTTATGCAGATATCGCGGTGATTCGGCATCCCGTTGAGGGAAGTTCAAGAATTGCTGCTGCGGCTGTTAGCGTTCCTGTGATCAACGCCGGGGACGGCGCCGGCCAGCATCCGACCCAGGCTCTCCTGGATCTTTATACTATTTTCAAAGAAAAGGGAACCCTGGAAGGACTTAAGATCGCTTTCGTGGGCGACCTGAAATTCGGAAGGACCATTCACAGCCTGGTAAAGCTTCTGGCTCACTATGATGTGGAAATGATCTTTATTTCTCCCGTGGACCTGGCCCTCCCCGAATCCTACCGCAAGGATTTGCGAAATCATGGAGTGACCTTCGAAGAAGAGGAGGACATCAAAGCCCTATGGGATTGCGATGTGGCCTACATTACACGAATCCAGGAAGAGAGATTTGTGGACCGAAGCGAATACCAGCGCCTGAAGGATTCCTACAGTATCAATCGGGCTTTTGTACTGGCTTCCAGAAAGCCCACTCTAATCATGCATCCACTTCCCCGGGTTTCTGAGCTTTCCACAGATGTAGATGATTTACCCAATGCAGCCTATTTCCGTCAGGCTGCCTACGGAGTTATTGTTCGAATGGCACTGCTTTGCATTTGCATGGGCAAGCCCATGCCCTGAGCGAAAGCGTCGCTGGCCGGAAGAGCGATTTCCGAAACTTAGTTTTCCAGCACTTCCAGTAGCTCTTCCTGACTTACTTCTTCGCCTCTACGAATACGCTCTCGAATCTCCTCTCTGCGTTTTTCTTTTTCAGTGAGTTCCTTTTGGTCGTCGGTTTTCATGGGCGTGCCCAGGCCGGCGCGCAGTGAATACAGTTCTGCCAGGTTCCAGTTCTGTTTGGTTTCTGGAATCACCGTAAATTGAGTGCCGCATTTAGCTTCCGGTGCCGAGTCCAGCACAATGAAGCCTGCGCCAAACCGGGTGGTGCTGGCCTGGAGGCTACACCGGTCATTCTTTAGCTGAAATTTCTGTCCAGATCGAGCCATGCCATTTCGAAGGAAAAACTCCAGAGCCGGAGAGAATGCCAATCCCTTCTGACCGGAAAATTGCTGGAATATTAACTGAATATCATCGGAGTCTGTATCCGGCGAACTCCGGGAATCCTGGAGGGTGAGATTGCCTGGAACTCGATTCCAGCATCCTTCATCGTCGCGCAGACATCCTTCTTCAAATCTAAGTAGCAGGAATACATCGTCTCCTTTGAGCTCTCGGTCCACCTGGGGGCGACTGAAATTCTCTACCTTCCATGCATCCCCGTCCTTGATTTCCTGGTGATATCGCACGAATACAGTTCTTGTAAACAGAGCCTCGTCTGGATCTGTGTCGATGACTCCCCATCGTTCTGTGATTTCGAATCTTTTGCCGGAAAAGGTGAGGTCCCTGGGGACCCGAACCTGATGAAGAAATAGACATTGAGTTTGATCCGGATCCACTGAGTGACGGATGCCTCCACAGGCAATGGAAAGAATTCGCCAGGTGTCTCCATCCCTTTGAGTGTACAGACCCGACAGTTCAAAATCAGGAGCCCCTGAAGGCCCTCTTAGCTGAGTTTTGCAGGAAAGGGAAAATAGAATCAGTGTAGCCAGAAGTGCCGCAGCCAGTTGCTTCATGCTGACAGCATGGCCGGGCACCCGACCATGAAAAGCATAATCGAGTTTTGATTGATTAACTGGCGCTGTTTCGGTTCTATTCCCCTGACCATGGTCTCCTCTACGTATCAAAATCACAGAGACAAAATCATAACAGACGACGGGCTTCGGCTCTTCACCCAGAGCTGGGTGCCTCCCAGGCCACAGAAACACCTGATCATTCATCATGGATTCGGTGAGCATAGCGATCGCTATGGAAATGTCCTGGATGTGCTGGATGCTCAAAAGATCGCAGTATACTCCTTTGATGCGCGAGGCCATGGTCGCAGCCAGGGAAAGAAAGGAGATAGCCCCGGAATCTTCCGATATGTTCGGGACCTGGAGCAATTTCTGTTGCATTTGAAAGAGAAATGGGGAATCCGAAAACCATTTCTGCTGGGCCATTCCATGGGTGGTCTTGTGGCCGCCTCCTTTGCCACTACTCAGCTCAATCAATGGGAAATCGCAGGACTATTACTGAGCGCACCGGGATTGAAGGTAAAGTTAACCCCGGCCATGCAGTTCAAGAAAGCCGCCGGTCAATTTCTATCCTTTGTGAAGGACGATTTGATAATGGAGGCCGGGCTGGACGAGAATTTCATCAGTCATGATGAGGCGGTGAAGAAGGCCTATCATTCAGACCCTCTGGTCCATGGAAAGGTCAGCGTGCGCATGGCATTAAGTCTCCTGGAGGCTGGAGATGAAGTTCTTCGCCGGGCCAGCAAGGTGCGACTTCCGGTATGGATCGGTCATGGCTCCGATGATGAAATTGCCAGTGTGGATGGCTCTATGGAATTCTATGAACGAATTTCCTCCGTGGACCGCTCCCTTCAGATCTATGAAGGTCTCTATCACGAGATTTTCAATGAAATCCGTCGGGAGCCACTGGAAGATTTGAGAAACTGGCTGGCAAAACATTGATTCCGCTTGCCAAAAAATGGGGATCGCAGTAAAAAAAAATTTGACAAGCAATGACGCACTGCACAATACTGACTTGTGCGTTGCACAAAAACGCAGGCAAAAAAAACTCAATAAGGTAGGATAGTCATGGAAAAGATTCTGCACGACGTTCTCAACGCTGGTATCGCTCTGTTTCGCGCAGGTGAAGATAGCGTAAACAATGCCATCAAAGAAGTTCAAAGAACATTTGATGAGCTAAAATCAAAAGGTGCCGCTGACAATAGCGAGCCTGCAGTTCAACTGCGCAAAGTACTGGATGACATCGTAGCTCAAGCTAACGATCTGAACCAGAAAACTGGCGATGCTTACAATCAGGCTCTGACTCAGCTGCAGGACCTGTACAACAAAGCAACCGTTGAGATCGAAAAAATCGTTCCTGAAGAACGAGTAAATGAAATCAAAGATAAGATCGAAGAGCTTACCAACGTGATCAACAGCAAAGTAAATGAGCTGCGCGGTGGTGGAGCTTCTACTTCCGGCGGATCCAGCACCTCCACTGGAGCGTAAGGATCCAATGCAGCTGCCTCGTGCAGTGCACAGGCCCGGCTCTCTTCTGGGGAGTCGGGCTTTTTATTTTTCAGATTCCTGTTTTCGAATGATTCCCGAACCCCTGGATTAATGCTACGCTGGCGGCGAAACCTCACCGTTCCAATTTAACAGATTTCTTGCCCGGTCAATTGAACCAATTACCTGCTCTGGCAATATCAGTTTTGCTTTCCTGGAAAGCCCTCTTTGCGGCAATGGTTCTCAAGGGATATTCCAGATGAGCGAAGATACGAACATCCATACCGGAGCCTATGAAGGCCGTCAGGATCATGTCCGCGATCTGAAGTTTCCTGAAATCGAGGTCTTCGCCAATATCTATCCGGGCAAATCCTATCGCATCGATATGGAGATTCCGGAATTCACCGCAATTTGTCCCAAGACAGGTCTGCCGGACTTTGGCATTCTATATCTGGCCTATAAGCCAGCGGAGTTCTGTCTGGAGCTCAAGAGCCTGAAAGAGTATGTTACGGCCTACCGCAACGTCGGCATTTTCCATGAGAATGTTGTAAACCGAATGCTCGATGATCTTGTAAAGGCATGCAAGCCCAGATGGATGCGTCTGCATGGCGATTACAATGTCAGAGGGGGCATCAAAACCCGGGTCACCGCTACATATTCTGCACCAAATGAATAGTATCGGAAAAAAGTGCCGGCTGCCATTTCGGCCCATAGCTCCGTACCAGATGAGAAGAGTTTCTCCGTTTCTGAACTGAAGCGACCAGGCCGAAGCGAAAATTCCGGCTGAGCTGGCAAAGCCCGGGCCCGGTTCCAATACTAAAAGCTACAAAGAGGGTAGGCTCAGGTCCGTTACTAAAGATTGTCCACGTATTCAGGCCATTTCGGAAATGGCCAGTATTCGGCTGAATCCTCGCGAACTTCGATTTTTGATGCTGCTACCGTAAAGGAGGCCGCGCAGGCTACAGTAAGGTTAACCCATCGACATTTAATATTTCCGATGTAACCTCCAGCGTCAACGAGTCCCGGGGTAAGCGCGCGCATCAGGAATTCCTGGCTTTCGAGCTTCATGCTTACCTGCTTTCCACCATCGGTGTCTCGTTCCCTCCGCATCTTTTTCTGATACTCTGCAACGAGTTCGCGCCATGTCTTCTCTGCCCCCTTACGATCCTGATGTTCCGATACAAAAATAAGAAGACCTTGATCTTCGAATTCCGCATAAACCGCGCATCCGTCCGGTTCAGTTAATCCCATTTGCTTCACTGCTTGCCGGCTTTCGGTACCGAAGGTCTCTTCTGCGAGCCGCGAAATGTTATCGTAATGATGGGCGCAGGCCTGCAGGTCTCTTTCTGGATTCTCCGCAGTCAGGGGACCGGCCATGGCTATCGTCAGCATTAAAAGCAGAGGTTGCTTGAGCATATTAATTCTGACGGAATCCATCCCCCGTATGTTCAATGCATTGGTCAGCGCCGCACTCAGTAGAGACTGAGCGAGCTGTCCAGGGGGGCTGAACCGGAGGCTTTTTTTAACTGGAATCAGGCCCTCTGTAGTACGAGCTTATCAGCCATCGCCGTCTCAATTGGAAAATTTGGAATTTTCCTGAATGTTACCCGACCCGCTGCCGAAGCATAGAATCCCAAAAGCCAGCCTTAAAGTCAGGAAAGCGAAACCTACCAATCAATTGTTCCGCGTATCGGCTTTTGACGAGCCTCTGTCCTGGCACTTTCGCAGGTGCTGGCATTTCTGCGGGAGCCTGCAATCCTTCTTTCTGTAGCGCTTCGCGAATCTCTCGCTTCTGATAGAACTCCTGAAGGTAGGCTCTGGTTTCTTCTACGGACGAAGGATTCGGATCCACAGCATTGATCAATTGTTCTCGCTGGAAACCGGGAAAGGAGCCCTCTCCATCCATTACCCTTGCCCCTGCAGCCAGAACGATTCTACACAGATCATGGACATGGATCCTGGATATGATTTCATCGCCTCGCTCAAAGAACCTCCCTCGCCCCTGGGCCAGAAATAGAGGGAGACTGCGGCCTGGTCCATAGAGTCCGCCTGCGCGAACAATCAATGCATCCGGTCGATGCTCCAGAATGGCCTGCTCAACCAGCAGCCTTCGCATACACTTTTCTGAATTTCCAGTGGCAGAAAGTTCGTCCACTTCCAGTAATCCTTTTTCAGAACCTGGATACACGGAAGTGCTGGAGATATGGACGTACGGAACTTGAAATGATGCGATTTCAGTGCGATACAGTGGGTTCTGAAGCTTTCCTTCTTCCTCTACAGCTGGCACTGTATCAAGAATCATATCCGGTTCGAAGCCATCCAGCGAATCGGAATCACTACGACTCAGGAATCGGACTTTCACCGGAAATTCGCTGGCAAGATAGCCTCCGGTAAAGCTCCTACCCAGGCAGAGAATTCGGCGAATGGACATACAAGCAGCAAAAGAAGTGGGTTGTTGATGCACAGGCTTTTTTCAGTCTGACACCATGCAATGGGCCTTGCTCGAACACCGTCCCCAAAAGCCAGATCATCCCGTACTGAAGTCCCAGGGAATACTGGTCAAGCTTCCGGATCAGTGGATTGCATTTCCAGAAGCAGACCAGGAGGCTTTTCCAGTAAAGAACTATCCTGTTCTAATTCTGGAGACCGAGGATCTTGAGCAGGCACCTGTTTGGGCATATTTGCTGAGGTTCATTGAGCGAAACATCCCTGCTCTGGCCCGGTTTACGGAAGCCCGGGATATGATCCCGGATGGATTGATCCAGGCCCTGGGCTGGAAAGCCCATTATCGCAGCCGGGATGAATGGAAACAATGGGCAGCTCTCAGCGCAGCCAGCGAAGAGCTATATATGCTTTATGAGTTTCCTCTCAATGTGCTGCGGCTGTGGGATCGCGTCGATCCGAGCAGTCGCGGGCAATGGATGGAATTATGGCTTGGCCGGGGATTCAAGAAGAACCTGGTAAAGGAAATTATCCAGTACTATCACGATCTAGCTCCAGAGCAGCAAGAGGAAGCCCTGAAGCAGGCTCTGGAATTCTCTGGCAACTGGAAGGCCCGCAGTGGATCCTTTCCCGCAGAGCAGATTCGCGATCAGCTCTATCGCCACAGATATCCGGAGATCAGCGGACTCCAGGAGAAGGTATTTAAACTTCAGAAAAATCTTCCGGGGCATAAAAAATTGACCTACCTAATTCCGGATCATCTGGAGGCCGGTTATCTGGATTTAAGGCTACGGATTGAAGCGGATGCAGATGTGGAGGAGTTGTTCGAGCTCCTCCGGGAAGCTACCCGAGATGGCAGGCTTCGGGAGGTCCTGAATCTTATCCAGTAGCGCTGTAATTGTAGTTGGCCTTGACACCGTAGCCACTGAATCATTTCTGGAAGGCAACGGGATGTGGCGCAGTGGTAGCGCACTCGTCTGGGGGGCGAGTGGTCGCTGGTTCAAATCCAGTCATCCCGAATAAAGGGTCGCAATCGCGGCCCTTTTTTTATTCACAGACAGGTTCTGGGGTTAGCGGATTACTCCATGCTTCACCTTTAGTTCCCATAAAGCTACGAATGGGATGGAATCCTTGCGTTCCTCGAGATAGGCTTCCATCCTTGCCCGGTCCGGCAGGGTTGGATCCTGGGGATGTCTGTAAGTTCTCAGTACTGAATCCACTTTCTGCACAATCTCATTTTTGAGAAAATCCTGCCAGGCCAGAGAACCGTTGGTCTGGAAGTAATCGTAGAACTGAAACTCGTCTTTGAAGGAATGCAGCTTAATAGATGCCAGTTTTGACCGAGGTATTTGAACCGCCGCGCCGCTGATCTGGCTTCCTCTGGTATCCTGAAAAATACGCTGCAGATCTGTCAGCAAAAAGGACTTCACTTTCGCGTTGGAGAAGACAAACTTCACCAGATCGCCCATTCCCTTGAAATATACGGCTCTGGTTTTTTGCTCCAGATACTGCTCTTTAGTCAGGTTCGCTTCGCTGGCTCTCTGTCCGGTTCCATCTCCATCGAGAATATCTCGAATAATAAGATCGTATTCTTTGCGAAAGTAGATCTGCCCATCTTTGTTCTTTTTGAGTATGCCCGGGCCTGCCAGGCATCGCGCAAAGAGTTCTGGACTGATCTTCTCCAGTCCGCCGCCAGCCTGAACCTCATCCATCAGCTTGCGAATTCCGGATGAATAGGTTTCCCCGGCCAGGATTTGCCGCATGCCATCGTGTATGCTTTCTGCGTATTCGTAACCACCGGCTTTCTTTTCAAGCAGTTGAAACTCCAGAAGACCGTTCCAGAGCTGTTTTGGATTAAGATAGTTTCTGGTGCGATAGGGATCCGGAAAGTATTTCGCATCAAAAGAAGGATTGTTGAAAAGATGCAGAGGATGTTCTCGACGGTGCATTAAATCATGGTAATCATTTACGCAATCGTTCAGCCCATTCACACGGAAAAGCGGAAAACCCAGAACGATGCCCATGGAAATAATTTCATAGGGCTTAACCAGATTAGGCACCTCAAAGCACTCTACAGAGATATTGGGACTGACCGTTGATCGTTTGGTATAATGATCCATTCTGGGGGGCAGATCATTCTGAGCTCGCTCCGGTGCGCTGTCTCCTTCTTCGAACACATTCAATGGAAATTGAGTTACCGCTCGAAAATACTCCATGGACCGCAGCCCGTTGAAGTTTGCGGATGTATAGGGCCGGGAATATGTATCCAGCTTGGTAAGAAGGCTTTTGAGCTCAATTTTTTTCTCTCTGAGAACATCCTGAATGGAGAGATTCTCAAAGGAAAATCCTGCAAATCTCTTTTGAATGACCTGGAATAGACCGGCTCGCAGACGATCTACCTCGATTCGGTTCATGGTGGCCTCATCGATTTTCCACTGACGGTCATCGCCTTGCTGGCCGTATAGAATCTCGCGGGCTTCCTCCGGGCTTTTCTGTAGAATCTCCAGTCCCAGCTCCTGATGGATCAATTCTTCCATCTCGGATTGACTACGTTCCAGCACTTCCAGGCCAAAGCGGCCCATCAAATACGTCTGCACAATCTGAGTCGTATCATCACCCCGGTCCATGCCCAGAAAATCCACTTCATTGCATAGATCGTCCAGACTGAGTCTGGCGCCAAAGTGCCGATTTATGAAACCTTTGATCTCTGGCTTATTCACCAGATAGAAGAACAAAGGGTTCTTCTTTTGCAGTAATTCAAAGTGGCTTTTTTGAATCTCATCATGCAGGCTATGAGCCAGGGTCTGTAGCCGATCCTCCAGAGGAGCCAGGGTTTCATTTCTGAGCTGATAGAGTGATCCTTTGAATTCTCGCAAAAACTCTTCTGTGGCCTGCAGCATGGATTCATGGATTAGCTGCAGATGATTCAGACGAATCATTGTATATACAGCTTCTACGCGCTTCGCATTGAAGTCCCCGGTATCCAGTGCACGTAGTTGTTCTTCGATTTCTGAATCCGCGTAATAGTTCAGCCCTACCCTGCTTTCGTAGCAGAGTCCCTGGAAGAATTCCAGGCGTTCCATTACCCGGTCCAGCAAGGCGCGAGTAAACAGAAAGCCCCTGGAAGGATCTGCCGTGATTTCCGCCACAGCCTCTTCCATAACCTGCTGAACCTTTTCCAGCTCCAGGCGCCATCGGCTTTCCATACGACGTAGAAGCCGGTCTTTATGATGCTCCATTTCGCCCCGGCCATAGTCCCGTCGCATGAGCTCCAGGATAGATACCACACCGCTACGATCGCCGCTCCGCATACTTCTCTGGATTCGGTCTCGATATCCATTGAACTCCGCTTTCCAGTCCAGGCGATAATCCGGATACATTCGTTCAAAGATCAAAGCACAGTTCAGTCTCAGGGCTCGAACCAGTCCTCGATTGAGATCACCGAAGGTTTCGTTCAGAAGCTTCTGATCTACTTTTTCATGGAATCGCTTAATAATTCTAAGGGCTGCCAGCTTGAAGCCCACCTCGCGCAGGATGGGCACCGGATACATTACACGAGAAATACCAAAGGAATTATAACTGGCTCTTCTGGCTGGCTCGGATCCATCCTCCGGAAAATAGATACTGGCCCGGGTGGAATCATTCACCATTCTCTCTTCGATGGCGCCGCCCACCGTGGAGCTTACAAACGTGTGAATGAACTGACCCGTTAATTCCTGAACCTGGTCCCGGTCCTGGAGGATATTACCGGAAAGGTTTTCTACATCCAGAAGATAGAGCATGCCATCTTTAAAGAGTCTGTCCTCCAGCTTAACGTGACGGCCATTGGGATAGGTTGCTTCGAAGGCATTTCCGCTCTGAAAATAATCCAATTCCTTGAGGGCGGCGTATGCATTGGCTCTTGCGTTTTGATTGTAGACCACACGTTTAAAAGCAGATGGAAGTACGATGATTCCATATAGCTTGGGTGCAGGCCAGGTATCTTTGAAGATATCATGAATCATGGCTGCCATATCCAGCAGCATACCGTTTCCGGTACCGCCCACCACCGAAGCCGTGAGGAAAATGCTGATCTGTCCTTCCCGGGGAGCATGCTTGATCTGAAATCCCAGATGCTTCATGCTGGTTCGTTCAGGATTAATCTCGAAATAGTATCCTTTGTCATCCCGGGGAAAGATCTCGGGACTTATCTTTTCCAGGGGGATATGGGGACAGAGAATGGTCCTTGTTTCTTCATCCAGCTCCAGGTCCAGGATATCGTTGTGACCGGGCACATAGTCAGAAAAGTGATAGCGAACCTTTCCTGGTTTGAGCTCAACATCCAGATCAAGCACTTCTACGGCGGACTTTTCCTGCACATCCATCAGGCGAAAATAAGCTGGATCATTGCTCATGGCTTCCAGCCTTTCCTTTTCGGCTACCAGGGCTGAGCGAATCTTTTCGTAATTATGGAAGAATGCAAGTCTACCCAGCGCTCTGGTCTGATTCGCGCCCTGGCCTGACCTGGTGGAGATCCTGTAAATATCGGGATCCGGCAGCCATTTATAGGCAGGATCATTTTCCCTCAGCCCTTTTAGATAGCTCAGACTGAGTTCGGATGGAGTGGGCGCCCCGATGTAGAGCATTCGCCGGTCTTCCTGGAAATGCTGCTCATTTCCAGGAAAGCGATAGGACTCTCCCTTCCCTTCAATGCTGGTCCCTATATCTGTGGTATCTATACCAATCCATCGCATATAGGTGCGGGCCTCTGATGGCATCTCGCGCTCAATTTGAGAGCGAGCCGAAAGTATACCCTTCATACCCGATCCGCCCATCCCTATGATCAGGGATTTGCGCGCCATGGGCAGGTTTTCCTTCAGGACTCTGGTGGCGGATTGAAAGAAAGTGGAATCACTCATGCAGAACCTTTTAAAAGTAACGAATCAAACGGCCAGCCATTCGAGCTGGCAGGATTGCCAGATCAGCCACCCTCCCTGGAAAGAAAGGGGTCAATCATGGGGTAAGCGCCATCCTGGGATGGATGAGAGGTATCGTAGCCCGGGAAAATGCGATACAGGCGAAGATAGAAATCCTGGTCCATGCGAGTGTAATTTCCTGCCTCAACCTCCACAGCTTTTGTGAAAAGATGAAACTCAAAATACCCGGCCACAAACTTCCCGTCATGACGCAATCGATCGCCGAGCTGGATTCTTAGCGGCTTGCCCGAGGGTATGCTGTTGAAATGAGGATCTCCTTCTGGATCTTCCTCCGATTGGATTAATAGCCTCTGTCGGGAATTCATTTCTCGAAAGGTTTTATCATCCTGGTTGGGGAAGTATATCAGAGCCTTTCCAGCACGTCTCAGATCAATAGAGTATTTCTGGATGAGTGTTTTGTCTGTGTTATAGATATCACGATCTGGATCCTGACGAATGCGAAACTCAATTTCCAGATGGTTTTCAATGATTTCAGTGCTATGGGTCTTGATATGACCTTCATGTCTGCCAATGATAACTCGCTTGGACTGGCTTTCCAGAGACTTGTCTTTGCCCAGGCGAAATCTATACACCAGCCCTGGATCCAGTAACTCCTTTGGAGTGACCGCCGCCATGGTCTTCGGTGCCGGTTGTGCAGCAGGTTTTGATCTGGCAGGAGGAGCCTTCTTCTTTGCTGGCTGCGGTCCCTGTCTCAGTTTATGCACTTTCAATGTAAGAACAAATACGGCGGCCAGAGCGGCCATGAAACCCAGGCCCAGAGAAATTACAATTACCTGGTGATAGAGAGACTGACCGCCAATTAAAAATGGAATAAGTCCTGCCACCAGAAGAAACAGAACCACTACAAAGGACTGTACAGAAATGTATGTCTTGTTTGCCATAATCAGAGATCGATGATTTCCATGGATTCGTCTTCTACCACTTCCAATCCGTCCGACGATTTTCCCGCACTGGAAGAGCTACTGGCATCAGCGCTTTTTTGATTCGCTACAGGAGCTTTTGCCGTATCCCCCGCCGGCTCCTGCTGCAGTTCTTCAAACAGATCGCCACCGGTTTCTACGTTGCGAGCCGGTCTTTTTCTTTTATCTTCACTTAGATCCACGGCAGGATCAAAGATGCGGATGGAACGCAGGTAAGGATTCTCCGACATGATACGGTTTCTAGCATCCCTGATGCCCCTGGCAAGGCATTTTGAATTAAGCAGGAGGTCTGTCTTTGGATGAGTAGCGGGTCCGTGATATGGCGGGGCATGGATTGTGCGCGTATCGGCCCGGATTCAGATTGTGACATGAGATAGCTTCCGAAAAGAAAGCACTATGTCTTCAAGGCTGACTCCCTTCCTTCTTTTCTGACTTTTCGCCCTTTTTCTCTGCTTCCTGGCGAAGGGTCAGACTGCGGAGTGCATCTGGAATAGATCCCGGATTAAACAGAAGTCTGCTGGAACGGCTTAATGGGCGATGGATCATTCGTTTGATCTCGGGAATCTTGCTCCGGGCCGCCCGTCGACCTTCTTCGATGGCCTCTGGAGATCTATGGAAATCCAGGAATCCATAATCCTGCAGCACCGGTTCTATGGTGATGTCCGGAGGATGGGATTTATAGTTTTCCAGTCGAATTCGATTCATCATGGTATCGATAGTGCGATACATGATACCGGTGACTCCCTCAGCCTTTTCTCTAACTGCATGGGCATCCAGGTCCACCGCAATGACCAGATCTGCACCCAGTTTACGGGCAAGGCTTACAGGAACCGGATTTAGCAAACCTCCATCCACCAGCTGGTAATCCCCGAATACCTCTGGAGAAAGAAAGCCGGGCACCGCAACTGTAGCTCGTACTGCGGGAATCAGCGCTCCGTCCGATATATGCACCTCCTGCATGGAGGACAGATCTGTAGCCACCACACCGAACTGTCGCTTTAGTTCCGAGAATTTGCGTACCGGCAAATACTCTTCGAGAAACCCAACGAATCGCTTTCCGCCGATGAGCCCACCTGTTCCCACGGAGAAATCCATATAGGAAAGCGTGACACGGGGGCTTTTATACCTGGATGCGAATTCCTCTGCATGCTCCAGGGCATCAGCCGCGTAGAAGGAGCCGATCACTCCTCCTGCCGAAGTGCCTGTAACAATGTCGATTTCAATGCCGGAAGCTTCCAGCTCCTTCAATACACCTATGTGAGACCAGCCTCGCGCCGAGCCAGAACCCAGGGCCAATCCAACCCTGGGTTTTCCTACTCTGAGAGGACCAATCTCTAAATGCATTAAACCGCCGCTGGTTCCCTGGTCGCTGAACTATCGGCAGAAGCAATGGCATTCTGAATTCGAATGATATTGCCCTGTAGAATCGCTTTGCTCTCCAGGTTAAAGGCATTTACAAGCTTGTTACGTCTGGCCGCAGCTTCTGCGTTTACGCGAGAGTTGGAGCGCTCTACCAGAAGTCCCATCATGAATCGGGCAGCGGATTGCACGATTTCAAATGCAAGTTCATCTCGCAAGTCACCCTTCACTTCTTTGTAGATGGAAACAATCTCTTCGAAGCTGGCTTTAACCTGCAGCAGTTCCTGAGAAGGCTGAAACCGAGTCATTTCCTGTTCGATATAGGCTCTGAGGTTTCCGTTGGGAGTCATACCGGATACAATTCCGCCGATGGCCGCCACAACCTGAAGCTGCGTGGTGCCTTCATAGATATTGGTAATACGAGCATCTCGATAGATTCGGGCAACGTCGTATTCTTCTGTGTAACCCGAGCCTCCATGAATTTGCAGAGCATCGAATGCCAGTGTATTACAGGTTTCGGAGATGTAATACTTGGTAAGAGGAGTAAAGAAGTTGGCCAGCTTCTCCCAGCTTTTTACCGTTTCATCCTTTCGCACATCGCGATCCGACATGCCTTCATGTAGAAGTCTTTCTTTTCTCCATAGATAGTTATCGATGGTTCTGGCTGCTTCCTGCAGAAGGGCCCGCATGGCGATGACTTCTCGCTCCATTCGGTTCAGCATCTTTTTTACGGCAGGAATTTCTTGAATCAGCTTGCCAAACTGCTCTCGCTCACCAGCATACTTCTTCGCTTCCTGGTAGGCCGCTTCTGCAATGCCCATGGATTGACCGGCAATACTCAGGCGAGCGGTATTCATCATTTCCATGGCATATTTTACCAGCCCCTGTCCGGTTTCACCGATTAACTGTGCAGGAGTATCTTCATACACAACCTCGCAAGTTGGAGAGCAGTGAAGACCCATCTTATGCTCGATTTTAGCAACATGTACGTCCTTTCCCTCTACGAGAAAGAATGACAGTCCCCTGGCACCACTTTCGGGCTTTCCGGTCCGGGCCAGAGTCAGAATCACAGAAGGATACTTGTCGAAACCGCATGCATGAGTAATGAATCTCTTTGTGCCGTTGATCTTCCAGTTGCCGTTTTCATCCTGTTCGGCTCTCGTTTGAACGTTAGGTAGATCGGATCCATAGTTGGGCTCGGTAAGAGCCATGGCACCTACGATTTCTCCCCGTGACATGGCAGGGACCCATTTATCGATCATCTCCTGGGTTCCAAACTTTTCGATGGTTTCGGCCAGGTTTACACAGCCGATGGCGATGGCAAAGGCTGCATCCGCACGACTTGTCATCTCCATTAGAAGAGTCTGTACAGTGAGAGGGATGCCCAGACCGCCGTAGCGTCGGTTCGTAGCATAGGGCATGATGCCTGCATCTTTCACAGCTTCATAGGCCTCTACCATGGGTGCCGGGAAAGTAACCTTTCCGCTATCATACTTTAGACCTTCATGATCCATGGGCTGAGAGGCCTGGCTTACAATGGTTCCTGCGATCTCGCCGGAGCTTTCCATGATGGTTCTGTAATAGTCTACTGCATCCTTTACCGTGCCCGGAGCCATGGCCAGCTTTTCGTCTCCGGATTTCTGATACTCTTTTGCATCGGAAAAATCGTCTTCGTATGCATTTACGATTTCTTCCCAGTCAGTGATCTCTTCCAGATGCAGACGAATGTCCTCATTATCTTCGAAATAATTGCCTTGAATCATGGATTTTGTCCTCCTTGGTCCCCTGCCCGGGGATTTCCAATCCATGGTCAAAAAGTTGACTTTTGAGTCAATCTATTCCATGAGTAGATGCGCTCCGGTGTGCCAGCAGCCTTCCAGAAGCCTGCTTTCAGAAGCCAGCGCTCCAGAAAGAGGCAGTGGACTACAGGGTTCGCCCTATCTGCATGAATTCTTTGAATACCATGAGAGCGCCTGTTTCTCAGTCGCTCTAAGATAAGTAAACCAGGTAGAGGTCCATTCGTAAAGCTAACGATCCTGGAACGTTCATTACAGTAACCCTTTTTTAATGAAAGCTATTCCTGTATTCATTAGTGCTTGCCAGCTTTCACTCCATCGAATGAACGTAGCACGGGTCCTGCCTGGCTGGCAGGACGTTCGACAAATACACAGGAAACGTTTCATGCAAAAGCTTGCTCAGGTAGAGGATCTACCTTTATCCAAACAGATTGCCTATGCAGTGGGCCAGTTTGGTTGGTCTATCATAGTTAATATCCTTGGAGTACAACTTGTATTCTTCTATAATCCTCCAGGGGATGCCGGCATTCCACAGTTCCTGCCATCCTTTGAATTTCTGGTAGTGATCACCGCCGTAGTACTTCTAACCGTAAGTGGACGACTATTCGATGCGATAACAGATCCTTTAATCGCCAACATGAGCGATCGATCCAGGAATCCCAGAGGGCGCAGAATTCCCTTTATGGCCATTGGGGCCATTCCGGCTGCGGTACTCTGTGTAATGATGTTTGTACCTGTGTTTGAGCCTCAGTCCTGGATGAACTTTGGATACCTGGTCGTGATTCAGCTGCTATTCTTTTTGTTTGTAACAATGTATGTGACTCCCTTCTTCGCATTGCTGCCGGAGCTGGGTCACAATTCCACACAGAAGCTCAATCTATCTACGCTGATCTCCATAACCTGGGCACTGGGACTGATGCTGGCTGCTCAGACAGCAGGTATTGGAGGAGCTCTGGAAACCGCATTCGGACTTAATACGGTGCAGGGCTTTCAGGTGGCCACTGCCATTCTGGCTTTCTTTGCCATCATATTGATGTTCGTGCCTGTTTTAATTATTGATGAAAAGCGTTACTGCGTTAGCGAACCTTCGCAGGTGCCGGTTATGGAAGCTCTTAAGACGTCCTTTCGTAACAGGAACTTCATCGCATTCGTTTTCTCTGACTTTGTATATTTCTGTGCATTGACCATCATTCTTACGGGGGTGCTCTACTATGCCACAGTACTCCTCTATCCTGAGAATCCCCAGGAGGGGAAGCAGCTGGCCGGACTACTGATGGTAGTAATGACTATAACATCGTTTGCAATGTATCCTTTTGTGAATCTCCTGGCGCGGAAATTTGGTAAGCGCATCCTGGTGCTGTCTTCCTTCGGATTCTATGCATTTGTATTTCTGTATGTATTCTTTATGGGACCTCTACCCATTCCGCCTCTAGCTCAGGGAATGATCCTGGCTGTAAGCGCAGCTGTTCCAAATGCATTTCTGGGAATCCTTCAAAACGCTGTGCTGGCCGACATTGCCGAGCACGATGCCTATAAGACTGGTATCAAACAGGAAGGAATGTATTTCGGGGCTCGCACGTTTATGCAAAAATTCGGGCAGACGGCAGGATTGTTCATCTTCGCAGGTCTCACAGTGTTTGGTATAGATCCGGGTGATGATATCGGTATTCGCTACAGTGGAGTGGCCGGTATGGTTTTATGTATTCTGGCAGTCCTCTTTTTCATGAGATACGACGAGAAGACCGTGCTTCGAGAACTGCAGGAAGCAGAGAAAAAATGATCGAATCCTGGAGTCCCTGCCTCAGAATCGCACCATGAGCCGGGAAGAAGACAGGCAACTGGGAAAGGAGTTTGCGGATGAAATGGATCCGGGCTCCGCTTCCGGTTTTGATCGATTTGCTTCATTTACTGCGGAGGCTGCCCGTGCAGTGGGCGATAGCCTGGGAAATCTGGCAGGAAGCCTTACCGGCAAGAGTCTGGAAGATCGTATCCAGGAATATTCGGAAGTCTACGGCGAGATACTACTGCATTTAAACGATAGAATGGATGGTCTGGAAAAAAGACAGTCCAGCCTGGAAGAGGCGCGCCTGAGTGCGGACCTGATAGGTCGACTCAAAGAAATGCGTCAGAAGGATCCGGATTTCTTTACAGTGGAAGGCCAGGAAAAGATTCGCATGGATGTAAAGGTGGCCAGAATCCTTTCCATATTTGCATTTTTTCTTTCGCTGGGTGCATTGTTTGCGGCTATCTTCCAGTGAGCTAACAGGCGCGGTCCAGCAACTTTGAGGCCCTTGAATGAATTCCAGTACAAACGGTCCAAAATCTCCAGATGAATCCTTCTGGCATAATCTAGAAGAGACTCAGAAGTTACAGGACGAGATCATGCGCCAGAGCGGTGATGATCCCGATAAGCCGTTTACCCTGCTTCCAGCAACTCAAAAGAGATCATCAGGTCTGATTCCATTTTCCTGGAAATCCCCGGTGAACGATCCGCTTCTTCAGCCAGACACAGGCAGCAGTGAACATCCCAGGGATTACTTCCACGATACGGATGCATTTCAGGAGCTAAAGCGTCGCTTTGGCATTCGAAATCGATTCTGGAGAAAAAATTATAAGCGATTGAAGCCAGGATTGAATCGACTCTACGATGAAGCACTGGTAAGCCGCTATCGACCTCTAACAGAAGCTGTGCTCATTGCCTTCGAAGAGCAGGATGTTTCCTTGCGAATGGAAATCTATGCTCAGAGATTTACCGACATCTTACAGCAATCCAGGAGACTGGGGCCGCTTTATCTGGAGCCAGACCAAAACTGTCAGTGGCCGCGAAAGAGGAAAACCAGGGAAGGACCGGTTATCCTTAACTCTGACGGTAGTCCGGATCTGGATCTACGGGAGCAGGTGCTGGCTTATTTCGAGAAAGGCCTGGAGCTACTCGAGGCAGGAATTACAGAAGAGGCGCTTCGCAATCGGCTCAAAGAGATGATTGCCCGGTTTGAAGAACCTCCCGAAAGCGCACCCATCAGTAAGATGATGAACAGCACCTGGATGAAAGTATTGTCCTCACTGGTTCCGGGCTTTCCTTTGATTGGAGTCATCCTCACGGAGATGGATGGAGGAAAAACTGTAAACTGGAAGGAGCTGGGCAACCGATTGCTGGGTCGAGCTGCTAAAGAAGGGGCCAACATCGGCCTCAGACGGATCCTCAGATACATTCGCGCACCAGGAGCCTTTCTTCCCGTGAGCTTTCTTCTGGATCAGGGGATGAACCGTACAGAGCTTCTGGGGTATCTATCCATTCGCGTGGAACGAAAGCGAAAGCAACTACAGGACATAGCAGGTCCCAAAAAGCACTTGTAAGCAGACCGCATCGGCAGATTCCAGAAGTATGACTGTTTCTGCCCTGAAATCCAACGGAAAAGGCATCCAGGGACCGCTGGTGCTGGTAATTTTAGATGGCGTTGGCCTGTACAAAGGAAAGGACCAGGGATATCCTGGAAATGCTCTGGACCTGGCCAATGTTCCTACAATCAAATCCTTGATTTCATCCGCCCCAATCAGTCTGCAAATCCAGGCTCATGGCACCGCTGTGGGAATGCCCAGCGACGACGATATGGGAAACTCCGAGGTAGGTCACAATGCCATCGGTGCAGGAAGAATCTTTGACCAGGGTGCCAAACTGGTGGGCAAAGCAGTGGAATCGGGTGCCATTTTCAAGGATGAGCGATGGATGGGCTTTATCGGAGATAAGAGTAGCCCCGGCCTGGCCTTAAAGCCAAAAGAAGATGGTTCTATGCCTGTTGTACATTTTATGGGCCTTCTTTCGGACGGAAATGTGCACAGTCATATAGATCACTTGTTGGCCATGGTGCGCCAGTGCCATAGCTCCGGTGTGGAACAGGTTCGAATCCATATTCTTCTGGATGGGCGGGATGTAAATGAGGTCAGCGCCCTCACCTACGTGGATCAGCTGGAGACGGTTCTAAAGGAACTGGATCCCTCTGGAAAGAACTATCTAATTGCTTCTGGCGGCGGTCGGATGAACATCACCATGGATCGATACGATGCCAACTGGCCTATGGTAGAGAAAGGCTGGAAAACCCATGTAGCCGGCGATGCACCTGGATTTCCTTCTACCACCGAAGCCATTGAAAAGGCCCGGGCCGATAAACCTGGAATCATTGATCAGGATTTGCCTCCTTTTGTCATTCAGGAAGATGGAAAGCCAGTAGGCCCCATTCAGAGTGGCGATGCAGTGATCTTCTTTAACTTTCGCGGTGATAGAGCCATCGAAATGAGCCGAGCATTCTCAGAGGAGAATTTCAGCGAATTTGATCGAAAGCCAGATGTGAAGGTGCACTTCGCCGGAATGATGGAATACGATGGCGACCTGAAAATTCCCCCGCTATATCTTGTGCCTCCTCCAGAAATTGATCAGACCATGTCCGAATACATGGCAAAAACCGGGCTCAAGACATATGCCTTGAGCGAGACACAGAAATTTGGTCACGTAACCTATTTCTGGAACGGTAACAATTCACAGAAATTCGATGATACACTGGAAGTATGGGAGGAAATCCCCTCCGATGTCATCCCCTTCGAACAGAAGCCAGCCATGAAAGCCCCGGAAATTACGGACGCTTTGATCAAGGCACTGAAATCAGGTGAATATTCCTTTCTCAGGGTGAACTATGCAAACGGCGATATGGTGGGGCATACCGGTGTACTCCAGGCAGCCATAGATTCGCTCGAGTCCGTGGATGGATGCCTGAAAGAGCTAATTGAAGCCTGTGAGGAAACCGGAGCGACGTTGATTGTCACTGCCGATCACGGTAACTGCGAAGAGATGATCGAAACAGACAAGAAGACCGGTGAGCCCAAAAAGAAAAAGGATGGCAGCTTTTCAGCCAAGACCAGTCATACATTGAATCCGGTGCCTTTTGTTATTACAGGCAAGGACATTGATAAATTCCAGTCTTCTAATCTCGCAGACGGCGGACTTTCCAATATTGCTGCCACGGTGCTAACCTTGATGGGATATGATATTCCCAAAGGATATCGTCCTTCTCTCGTAAAGGCGAAACAATAAGCGTTTGCTTAAGTAGCACTAGAAGACCGGCCAGCTAGAAAAGCATCCGGCTGGCTCTTCTAGTGCCTCCGCCGACCCTGGCTCTTTTCGAGCTATACCTGGCAGGCATTGCCTGAATGCGAAGCAACGGCCGAGAGGCTGCGGTGCAAAACGAAAAAAGGCCTCCCTTTAGAAGGCCCTTTATTATCCCAGAATTCCGGGCTTGACGGCTGCCCGCTTAGCAGCTCCCATCACAATCAATTTTGCGCCCATGGTAGAATTCAAATTCGAAAGACAGGGATTCGCCGGGGCTGGCAGGATGCGGCCGGTGCATTAAATTCTGCATAGAAGAATCAATGCGAATCAATACACCGGTTCGCTTACAAATCCGCTGTAACCTTCCGAGCTCAGCTTTAGCTTGAGCTGCTCAGCAGGGTATCTTTCGTTGAACTGCCCGACCCGAACAACAAACTCACCGTTGGATCTGCGAAGAATAAAGACCG
Source organism: Spirochaetaceae bacterium (assembly GCA_002729885.1). Lineage (GTDB taxonomy): Bacteria > Spirochaetota > Leptospiria > Leptospirales > Leptonemataceae > UBA3465. The sequence goes on along the minus strand of PBUB01000004.1, from coordinate 123,475 downwards.
GTTGATTGAACTTCTGAAGAAAGGTCTTCATACGATTCGCATTCTCAAGCGTAGAGAACATACCTACCTGAACCGAATAATCCTTGAAGGAGCGTTCCTCCTGGATTTCATTCTCGTTCAAATCCTTTTCAGATGGAAGCGGTTGATTCTTATGCCCATCCTTGAAAAACTCGGCGGTAGCTCCGTCATTGGATTTCTTCTTATCACCTGTGCGAATCACTCGAATGCCCACAGTGGTCAGGCCCTGCTCTTTAAATCCCAGGACCTCGGCTGCATACTCGCTCACATCCAGTATTCGGCCTTCTACAAAGGGACCGCGGTCATTGATTTTCAGCATTACTTCTTTGTCATTTTCCAGATTCTTCACCATAACAATGGTGCCCAGAGGCAATTCTTTGTGCGCTCCTGTCAGTTTTCTGGAATCAAAGATTTCGCCGCTGGCTGTGGGCTTTCCATCGAAGTCCCGTCCATACCAGGAAGCTGTTCCGGTGAGCGTAAAGTTCTGTAAACTGACGTCCGTAGTTTCTGGCTTATTATGATCCAGTTCGTTATCTTCCGGTTCTACATTGGTGGCTACGTTTTCATCCACCGTAACTCGACGGTCTTGATTGGGATTACGATCATAACCAGAGTCAGGATTGGTTCTCGTATTATCCTCATGGGCGTATCCCGGGGGAGAAGACCTGGGATCACAATCGCATTGGCTGGCATCCCGGGTGCGAGGCTCTCTGGCGGGACGGCTTTCAAAGGCATCATCCTGTTCGCTCAGTTCCTGGAAGAAGGCATCTTCCCCGCCCCTTGTTGCATGACCAGGGCTGTTGATATTCGTGGTAACGCAATGAGTGCCCATAAGGGCGCTAAAGGCAGTAGTGGCAGTAATAAATAGTATTCGATTCATTGAAAGCTCCAGTTGTCCATCTAAAAGGTCGGACGTCCGAGATAGGGCCTGAACGCTTTTTTAGAGAGCTTTCGATGGATTCAGTTAGGAGTCTCTGAAAACAGGGTTTCCATCATGGCAGAGCCTGGCGAGCCATGCCGGCCACTGCCTCAATCCAGTGATCATTTTCATTCAAGGAAGGAACAAACCGAAACTCAGTGCCTCCTGCTGCCAGAAAATCCTCCCTGGCCCGAATGTTCAGTTCCTCCAGGGTTTCCAGGCAATCGGATACAAAAGAAGGAGAGATCATTACCACCTTCTTCTTTCCCTCTTCCGGAAGTTCCAGAAGACGCAAATCCGTGTAGGGCTTCAGCCAGGGAGTGCGTCCCAGCCGGGACTGAAAGGTCATTTCCCACTGCCCGTCTGCAAGGCCCAATCTCTGAACCAGGCTTCTGGTTGTATGAAGACACTGAGCTCGGTAGCAGTAGGCAGGGGTCTGACTTTGGCAGCAATCGCCTATGGCGCAGCTACCATCATAGCTGGATTTCAGAACCTGGCGCTCCGGAATTCCATGATAGGAAAACATCACATGGCAATCCGGATCCAGGAACGGACGAATGGTGGCTTCCCATGCGTCCAGGAAGTGAGTGTTATCAAAGAAGGCCGGCTCTGTGGACAGAAAAAGCGGATCCTGCAATTCTTCGTTCTGGCGATAGAGTTCTTTGTAAGTGGAGCCCATGGAGGCCGTGGAGTACTGAGGATACAGCGCGATGGCATGGACCCTGTGCACTCCCTGGTCACGAAATTCCTTTAGAGCATTTCCTATGGAAGGATTACCATATCTCATGGCCATTTTCACAGGAAAGTCCAATCGCTCATTCAATGCATGGGTTAGAAGCTCTGTATGATGAATTAAGGGGGAACCTGCTTCGGTCCAGATCGCCCGGTAAGCGTGAGCACTTTTCGAAGGGCGAAACGGCAATATGACTCCGTATAGTAGAAGATTGCGTCCCAGGGTCGGAAGATCAATAACATCGGGATCGGAAAGAAATTCTCTTAGATAGGAACGAACGTCGGACACTTTCGTGGACTCCGGACTTCCCAGATTGATAACCAGTAATCCTTTCTTCATTCTGCATCCAGCAAAGCGTAAACCTTTGTGGGTGCAACCGTTCTTCCATATTCCCGATGGGGCCTCGAGAAAGCATGGGTAGGGAAGCAGTAAAAAGCACTCTGGAAGGTGGCCTTCAGGGCAATCTGAACAGGAAAAACACTATGCTGCGAAGATGGCCTGTCAAAAATGCCTGCTATCATGTCCTTGCCACGTATTGATACGGCCCAGGTGAAGGGTCAAAGAATCCTCATGCGTGTAGATCTGGCGGATCCGGAGTCCCCCTTCTGCGAATACTATCTGTCCGAGGTAGCGTCCGCCGTAGAGATGTTGCTGGATCGCGGTGCCAGCGTGGTTCTGGCTGCGAACACAGGAAATCCAGAAGGACGTGGTAGTCTGCCCTCTTTGCAAGGACTAATAGAGCCTCTGTCGGCCAGACTGGACGGAATGAAAGTGGACTTTCTGGCTTCGCCCCTTGAAGATCTGGAAAAGCTTTCAGATAACAGCAAAGTTGCGCTCATGGAAAACCTGGCCGGCGAACCGGCCGAGGTAAAAGGTGATAAATCCTTCGCCCAATCCATTGCCAACCATTGTGATGCATATGTGAACAATGCATTCGTAGCCAGCCTTCTGCCCTATGCAACGCTGAAGCATTTACCGGGATTGCTGGAAAATTATGCAGGCCCTACCCTGTATCAGAAATGGGATTCCCTTTCCGGCTTCATGGGCGGCAAGCAACGGCCTGCAGGATTGATCCTGGGCGGCCTGGATGTTGCGGGAAAAATAGAACTATTTAAGAAATTAATGCCAGTGCTGGATACATTTGCAGCCGGGGGTGTCGTCGCCAATACAATGCTGAAGGCCAGAGCCATCGGCGTGGCCGAGTCCATTGTGGACAATGGCATGGAAGTAGACTCTTTCCAGGCCCTTCAGAAAGCGGATCTAGAGGAGATCGAGGCATTGATTCCCGTGGACCACGTCATTGCGGATCAGGTGTCTCGCAAGGCCAAAGTGAAATCATTGTCCCAGCATTCCGTTACGGATGGATTTATGTCTGTAGATATTGGATCCAGGACTTTGAGTAGCTACGAAAAGCTAATGAAGGGTATGGCATCCATCCTCTGGTATGGGCCTCTGGGAGTGGTAGAAATCGATAAGTTCTCCCAGGGCACAAAAGCCATGCTCAAGACATTGTCCAAATTCAAAGGAAACCTGATTCTGGCGGGCGAAGATACCTGTATGCAGGCTCTGGCCAGTGGAAAGGAATTTAGATTTCTTATTCCAGATGGCAGGACACTTCGAGAATTTGTCCTCAAGGGCTCCTTGCCAGGGATTCAGGCTCTGGGTCGATAGTCATAGTAATATATAGGAGAAATTCATGGAAATTCTACAATCTGTTGTTGTAATCCTCTTCTTTCTGGTCTGCGCCGTTTTGATTTTCCTGGTACTGATTCAGTCTGGAAAAGGCGGAAGCATGGGCATTATGGGAGGCGGCGGCTCACAGAGCGCCTTTGGTTCTTCTACAGTGGACGTGGTGGAAAAAGCTACAGGATATGCAGGGATTGCATTCTTCGTACTTGCCATTCTGGCAGCTATTGCCTTTGCAGATAGCCCTCCGGTAGCGCCCACAGATGAAGGAACAAAGACCGAGCAGTCGGACATGGACGCCCCTGCAGCGGATCCCGCAGTTCCGGCAGCGGAACAGCCTGCGCCGGCACCTACCAATCCGGCCCCATAATTTTGCTTTCCGGGCACTTTTTTTTACTGCGAGCAGTAAATTTAGGGTTTTATCTGTCCTATAATAAGAGGGACGCCAAATATCCAGGGACGGAACTATGAACAAGCATTGGAAAAGGATTTTAATTCTGGTCGGAGCATCTGCTCTGATAACTACTCACTTAAGCGCGGAGGACCCTTCCCTCGTTGACGTTAAATACGAAAACGAGAACTTCCCTGCACTTCAGAAAACGGAAGAAAATCTGGATACGAACATCCAGAACGCATATGAGCGTATCAGAGGCTTTGGTCATCTTGTGCCAATGGCCAAAGAAGACCGCATTCTGAAGCAAAAAGAAGAAGCGGATCCTTACGATTTCAAAAACACATTTCGTAACATTAAATTTACTCCCCGAAACACCTACCTTCGATATGTAAAGGAGAGCGCTCCTTTCCTTCTGGTAGGTTTGGGAGATCCAGAAACACTGCAGCAACAAATCCAGGAGCAAGCTCAACGTGCCCAGGGAGCAGGTCTGCAAGTTCAACCACTAACATTCGGCAACCGAGATGGAATCGAACTGACTCAGTTCTCATTCATCTATAGCACTGGTCCGGATCGCGAAGCTATTGGATCCAGAAGAAAGAGCGTTACTCTGTTCTTCTCTCCTGCTGGCGGTGCCGCAGATGCCGAGCAACAGTGGAAACTGGATGCAGTGGTAACTCGTCTGGTAGAAGATGATTTCAAGATGGGAATCAAGAACGTAGAAGTGATCTATGATCCTTCTCCGGACACTCCTAATATGGACGATGTCTATGTATTCCATCGTTACAATCAGAAAGTTCCCAACACTGTAGTTCTGGGAACCATGCACAACACAGCGAACTTCCCTCTGAGAAATAAATTCAAGCAGAAGTTCTATGTTAAGCTCATGGATCACTTCAACATGCTTTATCGCCTGGTGGATGGCTATTCCAAGAAAGATGGTCAAAAATACAACGAAACGATCATCGATTACATGGAAGAGCATAACTCCTATTAATTGGCGATCTCCTGAAATGCCTCTGCGGAGGCCCCTGGAGAATGGTAAAGGCCAGCCATAGTGCTGGCCTTTTTTATTTGTGCCAGACATAGCAGTCACCAGCTTTGGACTGTGTCCGACATCACTCAATTGCGTCTGGATGAAACCGAGGCCATACTGGATTCACAGCCCGCGGCCACCTTTGCCATCGACGGAGCCTATCGAATTGTCCGACTGAATCGCTCTGCCCTGAAGCTTTCCGGTCAGGAACGATACAAAGATGCCATCGGTCAGCCCTGCTACAGACTCATCCATAATCGAGATTCCATCTGCCCATTCTGTCCTCTGGAGCATGAATGGAATCCTCTGCCCTCTGCAGAGCCCAGAGAAGAAGGCGAAGACGGGGACTGGGCCGAAACCCCCACCGAGGAGAAGATCATTCATCATCCAGGGAGCCAGGGGGAACTTACCTATAAATTGAACTTCATTCTGGGCCAGACCGTTCGGGTCCGAATGGTAGAGATCGTGGAAGACATTACCCGGCAGAGAGAGCAGCAGGAAGAGTCTCTTCGCATGGAAAATCTGGCCAGCCTGGGCACCATGATTAGCGGAATTGCGCATGAGCTGAACAATCCACTGACCGGTATGGGACTTACTTTGCAGAACCTGGAAGCCAATCTTACCACCATGGAAAGCCGCGAAGTGCTCCATCGATTGCAGATTTTGCAGAAGGATTTGCGCCAGGCAGCCCGTATCGTTTCCGATATTCTAGGCCTGGCCAGGCCGGGTAACCTTACCCGCAACCGGGGTGATTTGCTTCGTGTGATTCAGAGAGCCCAGGCCAATACTGTGCGTCTCTATCCGGTGCTTTCTAGAAGGATTCAATGGAAGCTAAATTCCAACTCCGAAACCGTTATCTTCTATTTTAATCAGGAAAAGATCGAACGATTGCTCATCAATCTCTTCAGAAATTCCCTGCAGGCCTATGATTATTCCCCTGGAGAGATCCGTGTGGAGGTCCGTACCTCATCCCGATTTGTACACATTATCGTTGAGGATGATGCCGGAGGTATTCCGGAAGATCAGATTCGGAGAATCTTCGTTCCTTTCTACTCGAAATCAGCGGATGGCCGAGGAACTGGATTGGGTCTATCGATTTCTCTGGGCATCGTTCGCGAACATAATGGAAGGCTGACAGTGCGTACCAGCGGAAAGACTACCCGATTTTTTGTATCCCTGCCCCATCGTCGTAGCGAGGTGGATGGATGAAGGACCATTCTGTTCTGATAGTCGATGACATTCCTTCCATTCGTACGGCGATCGCGGACTATCTTTCCTTTCATTTCGAGGTGCTTCAGGCGGCGGATGGAAAAGATGCCTGGGAGGTATGTCAGAACAAGCAGGTGGATTTCCTGCTCACAGATATTCGCATGCCTCAGATGGGTGGCCTGGAGTTGATTGAACTCTACAGGAAGGCTTTTCCCGGACGACCGTTTGCCTTGATGACTGCGTACGATATCAATGACTATGTTCGATATGCGCGGGAACTGAAGATCTGGAATATTATTCCAAAATCCACCTTTCTAGATCTGCACTTCATTCATGTGATGATTCGAAAGCTGCTCTACAGGCGAATTTTCGGAGTCACCGAGTATTTTCCCGAATCTACAGTGGAGAATTGCAGCTTCGCCGGCATCTACAGATTGCTCAAGGATGAATCCTTCAAACCGGAAACCGGAAAGCTTTACAGGCTTTCCATAGAAACCCAGGAAGAGAAGGATAGAGCCTGTGATCTGGTTACAGATCTACTATGTCGTGGCGGAGCACCTACCCTGGTTCGGCAGATTCTCGAAGAGCTAATGAGCAATGCCATGGTCTATGGACGGATGCCGGAGCCCGGAAAGAATCGAGTCGAGCTGGAAGCGGGAGTGGTAAGGAACTACTGCATCCTTGTGGTGAGAGATTTTACCGGAAGCCTGGATAGAAGCGAGATTCTCAGACGTCTGGAAAGACAGGTAACCCTGGATGAAAAAGGATTACCGGTAGGGCTGGCCGATCAGCATGGCAGAGGCCTTTTTATTAGCCGAGAGAATCTAGATCATCTGATCTTTAATATTCAACCGGGCCACTGTACAGAGGTTATTGGCATGCTTCTGGCTGACCTGGAGGTCCGCAATCGTGGAGTGTCCATTTACTCTACGGATGGAGAGACCAGTTGAAACATCTTGAGCTGACCGCTGAGATTATGATATAGAACACGGTTTCTCTCCGTGTGGAGGAGTCTGCCCGGTGAGTACAGCGCACCCATGGGAAATGATCCCAGCAATTCACCTTCTTCGTTAAGAATCAGCATTCTTCGCTGCTCTTGTAGTAGATACATGGCATCCAACCATGCCATGGCTTTGTGTAGCCCCGGATCTTCGGCTGCTTCGTAGACTCGATCCAGGATCACCTTACCGGAATTCACTACAATGGTTTCCCCTGGAGGTCCCAGAAGAGCTATATCGTCCTGAACCAGCATGGAAATGGTATAGGGATGATTGGATTTGAGTTCTATGTCATAGCTTTCCTCTACAGCGAATCCTTCTTCCGAAGCGATCAATCGGGCCACCTGCACATGATCTGTGCCTGATTGATCATAGTGAAAGGCCAGAGTTTTTCCATCTGCCGAAATTGCAACGCTGCGAGCAAACATAGGTTTCTCTGTTACCAATCCTTTGCATAGAAGCTTCCCTGCTTTTCCCAGAACAAAGTACCGTCCATCCGAAAACAATATTACCGCCGAGGCGCCCTGCTCTGAGTGAGCCGGCGAGGAGAAGCTATAATCCACCAGCAGGCTTCCAGAAAGAGTGGAACCTTCAACGAGTATACCGTTTCGATCCATGACATCCACTCGATTGGAATCACCGGTAATCAGAAGCAGGATATCCCCGTCCGGGCTGGATACTGGATAGGCAGAGCTTTCCCTTTGCCAGAACAGCTCCCCCGAAGAGCTACGATGCTCGATTTCCTTTCCCATTCGCTGAAACAGAAAGTAGCCCTGTCCTGCATGGGGAACATAGATTTTACGATCATCGGCAGCCCCAGGAAGATCCAGGATGCGTCCAGAATTATAGATCCTTCGCTTTCCTTCTGACTGCCAGAGCAGTTGAACCTTCTCTCGGCCCAATTGGCCTGGGCTCTCTATTTCTGCGCTGTTTACATGCGCCAGAGCCGGTTGTCCATCGATGGATACAGAGGGGTAGCGAAACAGAATCAAAGCCATTATGGGAAAAAAAACCAGGCCCAGACGAATCATGATAGCAGCAGGCTGCTTCGGCCGCCCTGTTTCAATTCAAAAAAAAAAGGCGACCGAATGGGTCGCCAGGGTTGGGAACAGACTGAGTTGGTGGAATACCCACCACTCGTTTTACAGATACGCGTTCAGCTTTTGACCGAACTTACCTGTTCGGATTTTACGTATTGCTTTCTTTTCAATCTGGCGAATTCTCTCTTTTGAAAGTCCCACCATCTTACCAATTTTTTGTAGAGAATAGACCGGGCTATCACCAAGACCAAATCTTAGTGTCAGAACCCTTCTTTCCCGCGGAGTGAGCTCATCAAGACTGGCTTCAATCTCGGATTTGAGCTGATCGGTTTCAATGGAGTATTCCGGTCCTGGATCCCCATCATCTTCGATATTTTCTCCAAGAGTGAAATCCTCTGCATCTGCAAAGGGAGCATCGAGGCTCAGATGATCTCGACTCATTCTCAGAAGGTGATTCAAATCCTCTGGCTTCATATCCACATACTGAGCCAGATTTTCCAGGTTGGATTGCACATCGTCCTGATTGTCCATCCATCGTTCTGCTTCCTCAATTCGACGCAAATCTGCGGTTCGGTTCAAAGGAAGTCGAATCAGATGGGACTTCTGTTGGATAGCAAATAGAATGGATTGCTTGATCCACCATACAGCATAAGAAATAAAATGGAAACCTCGGTCAGGGTTAAACCTCTCTGCAGCCTTGATAAGCCCCAGGTTCCCTTCATTGATGAGATCCATCAGGCTCAGTCCATAGGACTGATAGCGTCTGGCCACGGTTACTACGAATCGAAGGTTGGACCGCACCAGCAAATCTCTGGCTTCCTGATCTCCTTCCCGGGCCTTTGTTGCTACATCGAATTCCTGCTCTCGGGTAAGCATGGGAATCTTATGTATTTCATTAAGATACCAGTTTAAAATGGAGTCGCTGGCGTCCGAATCCGCACTCTGTTCTGTCCGGGTCCGCTTCTTTGTTTTTGCATTCTCTGCTTTCACCGCATCCTCCTGCCGATTTTAAATCTTTTCGGATTTAAAATCATTCTAAATCAATAGACGAAAAAAAGCCGATTTAGGCAAGGAAAAAATCCTGGCCTTTGTGGCTCTGGATTGTTATTTCCCTCTTCCATGCCTGCAAACTACGGGCCAGCTCTTTGCACCCTCTGGATACTGCTCACAGCCCTTACCGGACTGCCCGCCGAGGAAAGAGGGTTTCCTGTGCCCGGCGTGCCCTACGGCCTTGCTCATGATGGAAACCATTTCTGGTTTACCGAATTGAGCGGTCGCAAGCTATATCGCACGGACAGCAGGGGGCGAATGCAGGCCTACTTCTACGGCAATCGCTATCTATATGGGATTCGCTTTTCCCCCTTCGACGGTTACATTTATGCGGGCTCCAGAGGAGCATTCTATCGTTACAATCCCATAACAGGCAAGCAGATGGACCGGCTTTCTGTCCCCGTGGAAAGAGTGGCGGGGCTGGCCTTTGGGCCGGGAGTGATCTATCTGCTGGAAAAAGGAAATGGAAAGGTCTATGTATACTCTCCGGACAGCGGGCGAATCCTGTATTCCGGCGATACCGGCCTGAAAGAGGCCAGGGACATTGCCTTCTACCGGGGGCAGCTATGGATTACAGAAGGCGATCAGGGTATGATTCATCGATTCGATCCATCCAGTTTTCGACGCACCGGCCGTCTGGAAGCTCCCTCGAAGACTCTCCGCGGATTAACTTTTGTCAAAGGTGAGCTATGGATTATTGATCGCGATCAGCTCAGACTGGAGCCGGTTTTCTTTTCCGAGGGGCCCAATTTTATCGCGGGTCAGGAGCAGAATCGCTCGCTTCTATATCGCATTTCCTGGGATCGCAATCTGGATCGAACCCTGGTGGTTGTGTTGCCCGCCTCCGGTCGTGGCCAGAGAGTGGGCAGCCCCATGCTATCCGGTAACTTTGATGTAACCTATCTTTCGGATGGAACCCGGGTGGTTCTCATTCGACCGGGCCGCAGCACCAGCTCAAAACTTGAGTTCAGGGTACCTATCGCTCTGCGCAGCGTGGATTATCTCTTTTCCAGAGAGGATTCTCCGGAGCTCATCAATCGAAAGGGCTGCTTTATAGACGTAAAGCAGGGAATCATTGAACAAAAGCCCGTCTGCAGACCATTGTACAAAAAGGGCCAGGAACCGGCCATCCCGGGACCACGGGAAATCCTGGATAGTGGAGTTCGATTCCTGGACTCGGTCCATGATCTGGAGTTGCTTCGCATTCCGGAAGGCTCAAATCCCGCCATCGTTTACTCGGTGGATGACTTTGACCCATCCCAGGATCTGGATGATCTACGGCCGGAAAATGTTCAGCTGGAGATATTCCTGGAAACGGACAGATAATCCATGCATGCGGAATCCAGTTGAATTCAGAGAGACCGGCATTGCACTGCCAGAAGACTCATGAATGAGCTTCAGCTACATATCTGGAAATTAAGAGAAGAGTTCCTGGCAGAAATCCGCTCCTTTTTTAAGGAAAGAGGCTTTCTAGAAGTAACCACTCCGATCATGAATCCCTGGTCCACTCCGGAACCATTTCTAAATGCCTATTTTGTTTCATCCAGGGGCCCACTCTACGAACCTGGCGAAAGCCAATCCAATGCTGGTCCTGCGTTGAAGAAGCAGGAACTGGAATTGCACGTAGAAGGATCCAGTCAGAAAGCCGATTCACTTGCAGAAGGATCAGGACAGAAGCCATCCTTGATCACCAGCCCAGAATTCAATCTGAAGATTCTGTGGTCCCAGCTTGGAAAGGATCTCTATGAAATTGCTCATTGTTTCAGGGCAGGTGAACATGGTACCATTCACTCATCGGAATTTCTCATGCTGGAATGGTACTGGAGCGAAGATGAATTTCGCACAATTCAATTCATCCAGGAAATGATCGAAGCTTTGGTGCGCCTTCCTGGCTTGCAAAATCATGCACCGGAAACCTCCCTGGAAATGGAGACTCTAACTATCGAGGAGCTTTTCCGGTCCAGACTTGACTGCAGTCTACAGAAGAAGGATCTCATAGCTGCCTGTCAGGACCGAGGCCATTTCCATCATGATTCGCAGAAAAGACTGGATCACAGAAACTATGAAGAGTTCTTCTTTACTCTATTCTTGAACTATCTGGAACCAGGGCTGGATCCATCACGATTAATTGCACTTTATGGATATCCGGCGGAGCTGGCGGCCTATGCAACTGTTCAGAACGGACGTGCCCGACGGTTTGAAATCTACTGGAAGGGCCTGGAACTGGCCAATGGTTACTTTGAACTAACAGATCCTGCAGAACAGAAAGAACGAATGCTGCAGGAGGCTGACCTCAAAAAGCGAATTACAGGCCAGTATCCGGTGCTTCCCCATCAGTTCTTGCAGCAGATGGAGACAGGACTTCCCGAAGGCACCGGCGTGGCTCTGGGCCTGGAAAGGTTGCTCATGGCTCTTACCGGCAACACTTCCATCCAACAGATCAGTCCCTTTCCATCAACTCCTGACGATCCTGAATAAAATGAGCCATCTCAATATCCAGGGGAGTGATGCCGCCCATATCATGTGTATGAAGCCAGATCCTCAGCTTGTTGTATACATTGAACCATTCCGGATGATGATCCATCTTTTCCGCTTTAATGGCCACTCCTACCATAAACGAAAAAGCTTCATTGAAATCTTCGAACTGGATTTCGCAGAATAGTTTACCATCCTTCTCTTCCCAGTCCTTCAGTTCTTTTAGTTCTTTTGCAATCTCCTGTTCGCTAAGCTTCTTTCGTTCCATTGGTTCTCCCTTTAAATTCGCATTCTCTATTTCTGGGGCTCTATAATATAACGTATGGGGTTTTCTTCTCTAGAATCCAGCTTATGTAGACACTGGTTTATTTCAGAAAGCGGATGTTTTGAGGTGATGGACATGGTCAGGTCCAGCCGACCGGAATGTAAATGATCAATCAATTCCGGCAGGCTACGAGCATCACTGCCATAGGCTCCCCGGATGGATAGCTCCTTGTAGATCATGTAGGGCGGCATGGAAAACCCCAGGGTTCCTTTTCCCAGCCCCACCATAACATACCGGCCTCCCGGGCTCAATCCTCGAATCAGATATTCTGCATTGGCATATACACCGCTAAAGTCCACCATCAGATCTACATCTCCAATGGAGCGAATCTTCTGCATGGTCTTCTTTAGCTCCCGAGCATCATATATTTCATGGGCTCCGGCTTTCTCTGCATTGGATAGAGCTCCTGGATCAACATCCAGAGCAACAATTCGGCTGGCCTGGAGAGCCTTTGCAATCATGACCCCATGAATACCCAGCCCGCCGCAGCCTGCGATGAGCACCGACTGCCCGGGCTCTAGCTCTCCCACGAAGCGAATTGCATGATAGGGAGTGGATACGGCATCGGCCAGGATGGCTCCCTGCTCTATGGGCACGGAATCTGGCAGAGGAAATACTTTGCTTCTTTCCACTACAATCTGTTCTGCGAAAGCGCCGTCCCGGTCAAAACCCAGTACACCCACTTCCGGACATCGATTCTCTCGACCAGCCAGGCAGGCCGCACATTTGCCACAGGATGTACCGGCAGATATCACCACCCGTTGTCCCTTCTTTAGATCCGTCACCCCGGGTCCTACTTCCAGGATGTGCCCCGCGGATTCATGCCCCGGAATGATGGGATAATGCTTCAGTCGAATCATTGGATGCAAAGTAATGTGCAGATCTGATCCACAGACACCACATGCTTCCACAGCTACGCGAACCTCATTGGGTCCAATATCCGGTTCCTTCACATCACGAACGATGAGTTCTGGATTTCCCTTTTCCAGTACAGCCGCTTTCATAGAGGAATTATGATCTCATCCATTCTGGCTTTTCGCAACGAAAAAAAGGCCGGCAATGATCAAAAACGTACCCAGGATTCGCTCGGTGGTTACCTGCTCACCAATATAGATTCCATAGGCCAGAGTAATAAGATAACCGGCACTCATCAAGGGCCGAGCCATACTGAGATCCGCAACGCTTAACACTCCCAGCCAGAGAAGCACGCTGATTCCGTAACATAGAGCCAGTAGCATCACCCTCCAGGAGCTAAGAATCTCCCAGGAGTAGCGAATCAGCTCCGACGTGGACCGATCCAGAGGGACGGGCCCTGCCGCTTTCATGGCTTCCTTCATTAAGATCTGACCGAATGCGCCCAGGATGATGGCTATGGCCAGGGATCCCCACATCAGAACCGGATGCTGCATGCTCATATTACTCTCCAATACTCTATCATCCAAAGACTGTCATGGCAGAACCAATCTCTGCGAAACAAAAGTAAATCTTGAATCCAGAACGGAAACTTCGGAATTCTGCCCGCATTCGTTTCGTCTGGCCGCCAGAAAATCATACGCATCTGTTTCCATTTGCTTCAGAATCAATGATGCCTCGGTTTCCAGTCTGGCCGGCGCCTCATCTGTGTGCGTGCGAGTGGTTCTTTCAATGCGATAATCCTGGCAATCCGAGTCCAGACAATAAGTATAGCGAAATAAGGCGACTATATGGCCCGGTCGAATTCCTCCGGGGGTCTGGACAAACTCTCGCCTGGGATAGTAGGACAGATCCGTCTGCTCCATTCGCACAGTCCATACACAGTCTGCGGAGCCCTGTTTGAATTTTTCCAGGGAATCTGCATTCCTCTCGGCTAGCTCCGTGGATTCGGCCAGAATCATTTCACTTCTGTGCAGGGACTGGATGAGACCCGGTTCCAGAAGATCTCGAATAGAGCCGGATGTGTTTTCCAGATCGTCGAATACAATACGGTACACAGTGTAGGAGCGAATCCATTCTGAATCGTTTACATCACTGCCTTCCCATTTCAGTTCCACTGCGGGGCCGCTGGCCGGCGGTGGGATGATAAATGCTTCTTCAACGATGGGCGGCACTGTAAGCTCGGTGCACCTGGCTGCCAGGGACAAAAGCAAAATACCAATCCATAAAGCAGTCCTGTAGCTCTTTCCGCGTCCGAAGAACCGGATTCCGACTGGCTCTGGTGATCTCGAATCAATGGTCCCGGAAGAGCAAAATTCAGGACTTGAGCCGGACATGATAGGCCTCCGGATAGGAATCCATATTGAAAGAGATTAGATCTTGATGAAGGGATTCCATATTCACAACCCCTCCGATGTCCGAATGAAAATGTATGATTCCTCCGCGATCCCATTCCAGAGACTGGGAGGGTTGTTCCAGATCCCGGGAAATTCCCAGAGGAATGCCGGACCGGGTGGGAATCCTGTAATTCCCTTCATCTATCAGCAAAAGCGGGGGCATACCGGCTGCGAAAACCCGGGCCAGATAATAATCCTCTGGATCTTCCTGATCCTGAGGTCGAACCTCCAGAATCAAACATTTCAAAGATTGGCTATGATCGGCGATGAGCCGGTTCAGTCTTACAATGGAGGCGCTACTGTCTTCATCCAGACAATTCAGCAATGGCTCGGCCAGTTGGTCGTCTCTCGAGCCACCTGGCAACTCCTGTACCAGTCCCAGAAAGGCAAACAGACCTTCATCCGAACTACTGATGCGCAAGATGGCCACACCGCTTTCCAGGCAACTGGAGCTTTGAATAACAGTCCCGGACTCCTGGAGCCGGGCTTCCCGTGGTAAATACAGTTCCACATCAAAGCTCAATGTCTTTGCCTTGAGCGGATATTCATAGCGCTGCATTGTACACAACTGTAGCTTGCAGAGGCTCTGTACGAGGAAGCGGTTTTTTTAAGAAATCTTCGATTCTGTGTTTTCAGAGACCTCGCCACCAACATCCTGGCCAAAGTGAGACTTGGATTGGTTAAGCACCTCAATGCCCATCCCCTGGACTATGGCTTCAGAAAAATGGAAGCGCATACCCTGGTGGAAGATACTCCGGCTCGTCTCTATGCGATGCTTTCCAGTGCAGAGCTGGATGCAGCTCTAATAAGCTCGGTGGAATGCTTACGTAATGAGCATCGTTTTGGCTATTGCAAGTCAGTGGGCGTTTGCTGCGACGGTGCATTGAGAAGTATCCTGTATTTTGAAGCCAGAAAGGATCGTGCTCATATCGATCTGGCCAACCATGCTCCATCCAGGATTTATGCAGACAGCGGTTCGCGGAGCTCGGTAGCGCTCTTACAGGTCCTATATCATTCCGCCACCGGCCAGCTGCCTCACCTGGAGTCTGCAGAACCGGAAAAGATACCCGAGGCTGTGCTGCGCGGCGAACATGCAGGAGGTCTTCTAATTGGAGACGCTGCGCTGAGATTTTCCCAGAGTCCGCAGGCAGATCGATTTCTGATTCGGGATCTGGGTCAGTGGTGGAAAGAGCAGGAGTCTCTACCGTTCGTGTTCGCGCTCTGGGCCTATCCCGGTGAGAAACCGGTGGAATCGGCTCTATTCGAAGAGTCACTGCAAGAAGGTCTGCAGCATCTACCGCAGATTGCATCCGAATCTGAATTTTCTTTTGCCGAGGAATATATTACTGATCTACTTCACTATCGCCTGGGAAAGCAGGAATTGCTGGCCCTTCAACGTTTTCGGGAGCGTCTTCTGGCATTGGATTTGCTTTGATCTCCAGGCGCCAGAGGCTGGGATTCTTTCTATTGATAGTGCCTTCCAGCGGAACATTGAAATAGATCCTTCCCGGTCCTGCTGTGGCCCCAGCGTTCGCATATACATTATAATACCAGGGAGCTGTAATCGAAAGCCTCAGAGATTTAGATTTCAATGAATCCTCCAGGTATTTATGAAAATTCTGAGAGATCCGGCCGGAGTCTTCTTTCAGCCCGCCGCTTGTGGGAAATGCTCTCTGGATAACCAGGCGTTGATCCAGATAGTAGACCCTGGTCTGTCCCAGGAGTAATTGCTCCAGAGATTCCGGGCGCTTGAATCGGATTCTATACTGAACCCATCGCTGCCTGGGAAACCGATCATCCGGTTCATAGGTTTCCCGTGTTTTGAAGCCTTCCAGGATCAGTTCGCTATCATCGGATATTCCGAATCTTTGACGGACGTTCTCCTCTGTGGCAGGCAGAAATGCCAGCAGGGATCGACCGGTTTCTGCCTGCAGAGGCACCCTGTAATTATAGTCTACATAGCCGCTGTAATTGGGAGCAAGATACAGGTTCTCTTCATATTCAAAGCAAGAGGCCAGAAAAAGAAAGCTCAGCAGAAGCAAAGCAGGAGCTTTTTTAAAGGCCAGCGGAAATTGAATTGAAGCTACGGATTGGATGGGAGCTCTGTTTCTCATGGCTCTTGCCTCAAATTTCTTTACTACAGCCAGGAATTACCTGGTAATGATCAAGTTTTCCCATTCCATTTTTGCTCTTCCCTTTGCAGGGATCGGAATTATCGAGGTCTTGAACTGGGATGCCTTCCAGGTTCCCGGAACCTCCGAGCTTGTCCATCGAATCCTGGCATCCCTGATTTGCATGGTCAGTCTTCGCAGCGCGGCCATGGGTTTCAATCGCATTGTAGATAGACGCTACGATGCGGCCAATCCCCGGACGGCCAGCCGGGAAATACCGGCAGGTACCATCCCGTTAAAATCGGCTGTGGTGTTTACTGTTCTTGGACTTCTGGTATTTGTGGCCGCTGCATTCAGCATGGGACTTCTGGTAGGCTATCTATCGTTTGCTGCTATTGTATTTGTGCTGGGATACTCCCTTACCAAGAGATTTACCTTTCTGTGCCATTATTTCCTGGGCCTGGCCATAGGACTGGTTCCGTCCGCTGTTTGGATTGCTTTTTCCGGCACTCTGGACTGGATTGCTGTTTACTGGTCTCTGGGTCTTGCGCTGTACATTGCCGGTTTCGATATAATCTATTCCTGCCAGGATGTAGAGTTTGATCGATCCCAGGGACTTCATTCCCTACCGGGAGCCATGGGCGTCAAAAACGCTCTCTGGATGGCCAGGTTGAGTCACATTATGGCCCTCGCCTGTTTTGGACGTGCAGGGCTGGAAGCGCACAATGGACTGATTTTCTTTGTAGGTCTGATTGCGGTCGCGGCTCTATTCTTCTATGAGCATTATCTGGTTCGAGACGGCGGAGAAGAGAATATTCCTGTGGCTTTTTTTAACGTAAATGCCTGGGTAAGCTCCCTTCTATTTGTTATTCTACTTGCGGATCGATGCATTCCTCTTCCAACAACCTTGTAGCGGTATTTCCCCTGGGAACGGTCTTGTTTCCGGGAATGCCTCTTCCGTTGCATATCTTTGAAACCAGATATCGTACCATGATGGAAGAGGTGCTGGCCGGATTGCCCCTGGCGATATTCTCGATTCTGGAAGGCCAGGAAGCTCTGGGCGATCTTGCCAGACCTGCATCCGCCGGAACACTGGTCCAACTGGATACTGTGGAAAGAATGGCAGACGGTAGAATGAATCTGGTAGTAACCGGCACTCGAAGATTGAAATGGGAAGAGCTGGTTTCCCGAGATCCCTTTCTGAAAGCCCGCCTGGTGGACTGGGAAGATGAGGATACAGATGCCGAAAAAAACGAACACCAGAACCTGGCCGCACAGATCTATCAAGAGCTCAGGGACTATCTTGCATTATTGCAGGTAAAGACCCAGATTGAGCTACCCCGGGAGCCGAGCCTGATCTGTCATCTGGCAATACAGAATAGCGGATTGCCTTTGCCTCAGAGACAGAGTTTTCTGGAGATTCCCACTCTCAAAGAACGGATGGAGCGAACCCTGAATATGCTTCGCAGAAAGAATCTGCTCATACGGTCCAGTCCCGGTCCCAGCATTCAACAGGGAGAAAGCCTGAACTGATTGAGTCACTCAACCCGGTTGGTGGCTCCATTATGGCTCAATTATCTGCATCTATGGAAAAGAATCTCATCATTGCCATTACCGGTGCCAGCGGGGCTCTGTATGCACGGCATTTGCTACATGCTCTTTGCATGCATGTCCCTGGCAAAAGTAGCGTGATAATAAGTCCGTCCGGATTGCGAGTATGCAACGAAGAGACTGGCACAAACTTTCGAAAAGATGAAGAGTATCTGCAATGGATTCAAGAATCGGTGTCCCGGAAATCCAGTCCGGTGCACTCCTTCCAGCTGGAGGACTACAGAGATATTGGCGCCAGGTCCGCTTCCGGCTCCAATTCCCATGATGGAATGGCCATCGTTCCCTGCAGCATGAAAACCCTGGCCTCCATTACGCATGGAATCACGCAGAATCTAATTGAGCGAGCGGCCGATGTAACCTTGAAAGAGCGCCGTCCTCTGGTGGTGGTGCCACGGGAAGCCCCTTACAGCCTCATTCATCTTCGAAACATGACTTCGCTCACGGAGGCCGGTGCAACGGTGGTACCGGCCAGTCCTGGCTTCTATCAGAAGCCAGAATCCCTGGATGATCTGGGTCGCTTTATCGCCTCCCGGGTGCTTTCTGTGCTCGGCATCCAGGTAAGACTTTTCAAGCCCTGGCTGGACGAATCCCCGGAATAGTGAATCCGAAGATCAGTTCCTCCAGCGAGATCACCCATTTTGGCCGACTCACGGCAGGAATAGTCATCAGAAAAAAGCGGTTGGCCAGGCGCCCGCGGTTGCAAATCTCGCTTCGATGAGCGAAGCCAACGAAGCCCGGAAATACAGCAAGAAGACCCTGGAACAATTCGAGATTCTGAAGCGCGGGGTGGAGGAGATTCTTCCGGAGCAGTCCCTGCTGGATAAGCTGGAGAAATCTCAGAAAACCGGAAAGCCCTTGAAGATTAAGGCAGGCTTTGATCCCACTGCGCCGGATTTACACCTGGGCCATACAGTTCTGTTAAGGAAGCTGCGGCAGTTTCAGGATCTGGGGCATGAAGTTATCTTTCTCATCGGGGACTTCACCGCCACCATCGGAGATCCCACCGGTCGCTCGGCCACGCGAAAGCGTCTCACTCCAGAAGAAGTAAAAGCAAATGCGAAAACCTACGAGACGCAGGTTTTCAAGATTCTGGATCGAGAAAAAACCCGGATCGTTTTCAACTCCGAGTGGTGTATGCCCATGAAGGTGGACGAGGTTCTGGGGCTTACAGCAAGATACACGGTGGCTCGCATGATCGAGCGAGATGACTTTCATAAGCGAATGAAAGCCGGAGAAAGTATAAGTATTATCGAGTTTATCTATCCGCTTTTTCAGGGTTACGATTCTGTGGTGCTGGAATCCGACGTTGAGCTGGGTGGTACCGATCAAAAATTCAATCTACTGGTGGGCCGGGAACTACAGAATCAATACGGTCAGGAGCAGCAGGTTATTCTAACATTGCCATTGCTGGTTGGGCTGGACGGACAGAAAAAGATGTCCAAGTCCTACGACAACTACATAGGAATCGAAGAAGAGCCCTACAATGTATTTGCCAAAGCCATGAGTGTATCCGACGATTTGATGTGGGACTACTATACACTCCTAACGTCAGTTCCCTTCGACGAAATCGAAGATCTGAAGCGCGATCCCCTGGACGCAAAGAAGAAACTGGCATCACATCTGGTGGATTTTTTGCATCCTGAAGTGGATCCAGCTTCAGGAAAATCCCGTGGCGCCCTGGCCAGAGAAGGCTGGGATCAGGAAAAGGGAAAGGATGGAAGGGATAAAATGGTGCTTCCTCCCAATACTCCGGTACTGCAGGTAAGCGAAAAGGAAATCCTTCTAACCCAGGCAATCGTCGATGCAGGCCTGGAAAAGAGTGCAAGCGCGGTCAAAAGGCTTATCGAATCCGGTGCGATTCGCATGGGCGAGGATCTGGAGCAGGTGCAGGATAAGCAATTTATGCTTTCCTTTCCCGGAAAATATCAACTTAAAATCGGAAAGAAGAAGTATCTTATCGTCGAATCCAGATAGAGATTCGACCATGATTCAGAAGCTTCTATTTCATACTCAAATTCTTTCAGACAGCCGCAAATCCAGATTCAGATATTCCGGGCGAAGAAGCATAACCCTGATGGCAGCTCTGGTTCTTCTCTTTTCGCTGCTAGCCTGCGCCACCGGAACCACTGATAACGCTTCCGGCAAGGATGAAGCAACGCAAATGCGAAAAGATCAGGGAATGCCCGGCGTAGTAACGATATACGGGATGCTCATTCGCAAGGAGCCCGGACCCAGAAGCGTGGAAGCCTATACCGGGGCCGAATTCTATTTACATGATCCCCATTACTTTAACTCTGGCCGTCCCTTTTCCAAAGATCGAATTGTTCTACAGCCATCCGAACAGGTGGCCAGAGAAAAATTATTAAAATACAATCATGTATTCGTAACGGTTACTGTGAAAGAAGTGAAAGGAACTCTACCCAATCCTCAAAGTAGCTATCCTACAAATCCGGATGGAAGCCCCATGCTTCAGGGGGCTGGCTGGCAGGTATTGCAAATCCTGCCCGGACCATAATTCCGGAAGCGGACGCCCTGTGAAATCCGATGGGGAGCCCCATCACCGGTTCCATGGATTCGGAGGGTATCCAGGGCAATTCGCTACCTCAGTAGCTTTTTGATACTATGCCTGAACGATCGAGGGTAAAATCTTTCTCCACAGCCGCTGAAAACTGAAACAGCTTATCCTCTTCGAAATGGGGAGCCGTTATCTGCATTCCCACAGGAAGACCGTCCTGGTCGACGCCCAGGGGCAAACTGAGCGCAGGTACTCCGCCCAGATTCACCGAAATCGTCATCAAATCACTTTGATACATGGCGATGGGATTTTCGGCTCGCTCTCCTACTTTGAAGGCAGTGGTAGGACTGGTGGGCTGGACAATAAAATCCAGATCCTTGAAGAATTGTAAATATTCCGCGCGAACCATCCGGCGTGCTTTCTGCGCCGAATTATAATAAGCGTCGAAATAGCCAGATGATAGCACAAAGGTGCCCAGCAGGATTCGACGCTTTACTTCAGGTCCAAACCCTTCTGTACGACTGCGCACGTAGAGATCTTGCAGATTGCTTTGCTGACTTCGGGTTCCATAGCGAATGCCATCAAATCGGGAAAGATTACTGGAAGCCTCGGCCGTGGCCAGGATATAGTAAATTGGAATTACGTACTGCCAGAGCTTGCTCTGTACTTCTACGACTTCACATCCCTGCTTTTCGAGCCAGTTTCGCATATCGGTGCATGCTTTCAGCACGGATGCATCGAATCCCTCTGTGCTGGAATCCGGAAACAGTACCCCTACTTTCTTTCCCTTCAGCTCTTTGCCGGTCATGGGCTTAACCTTTGCTGAAGTAGGATGTTTATCTGCATAGGGATGCGAAGTGGAATCCCTGACATCCCTACCTTCAATGCTATGGAGTAGCATTGCTGCATCTTCGACGCTAAGGGCCATGGGGCCGATCTGGTCCAGACTGGAAGCGAATGCCACCAGGCCATAGCGAGATACCTTCCCATAAGTGGGCTTCATACCTACGATACCGCAAAAGCTGGCCGGCTGCCGAATGGATCCTCCGGTGTCGCTGCCCAGAGCCAGAGGAGCGCTGAGAGAACCCACAGCTGCGGCGGAGCCTCCAGAGGAGCCACCTGGAACTCGATCCGGATCATATGGATTTCTGGTGGTGCGAAACGCAGAGTTTTCGGTGGAAGAGCCCATGGCAAACTCATCCAGATTGGTGCGACCATAAAGTATGGCTCCGGCGGATTTAAGCTTCTCAATCACCGTTGCATCGTAGGGTGATCGATAATCTTTGAGGAAGTTGGAGCTGCAGGTAGTCTTTTCGTTTATATCGCAGATGTTGTCTTTGATGGCTACGGGAATGCCATCCAGTGCCGAAAGCGCATTACCCGATTTTCTGCGCTTATCGGACTGTTTGGCCTGTTCAATGATCCGGGCCTCGTCCAGATCATTGAACATTTCCAGAGAGGCACATTTCCTTGCACGGTCCAGGTAGCTGCTTACAAGCTCTTCGGAGCTGTATTCGCCTTTGTCCAGGGCTTGCGAATGCTGTGTGGCTGTTTTATCGATCATGATTCTACTACTTGCATCTAATGTTTGCCGCTATTCCGTCGGCGATTATTCTATATAGAGATCACAGTCCTGCACGGGAACTGTCTGTCGCGGAATCTATCCTTCGGATTCGATGACGCCTGGCACCACAAAGTGTCCGGACTGAAAGTCTGGCGCGATTTCCGAGATAGCTTCAGTGCCCAGAGGTTCTACAGGCTCATCCGGACGAGTCATATCCCTGGTATCCAGTTCCGAATGTCCGGCTGCATCGTCCTTCACATCGATTTCATTGATCTGATTAACAGACTCCAGGATGCGATTGAAGTCCGACATCAGGTTCTTGAGGCTTTCATCCTCTGGATCAAGCCGGGCCAGCTTGCAAAGGTCCTTAAATTCCGATTCTGAGATCACCATTGACTCAGGCCTGCGCGCGCTTTAGCAGTCAATGGAAATATGAATTGACCGGAGTTTCCGAACTGGAACACTCTATGTGTGGAATGGCTGTGGATATCTGCCATAGTGTTACTTGTTGCCGGACTCTTGATCTTCCTGCCCCTTCTGGGTGGACGCAGAACCGAAGCCCGAAAGCCCCCTGTTCGTAACCGGGAACCGTTAACTGATGACCGGGCCTCCAGTCAGGAGGATGGCGACCGCCATGCGCGTGAAAGGGATGAAATGCTGGATGGAGTGAGGAATCTGGCGCGGGACGACCCCAAAAAGGTTGCTTCTATGGTCCGCCATTGGATGAAGGAGTAAGAGAACTGCCGATCTCCCCGGACCAGTGCTCACTGGTCTCAACCGGCCCTATAAACATAAAATATGGAACACAATCCGGATAAACCGCCTTCCCTCCTGAGCGACATCAGAATCATTTTTGCAACTATACTCACCGACCCCGGTTCCTCCCTGGCCTACGGCGCCGATGCAGTTATCGCAGTAACGATTGTACTCTTTGCCACAAGCTTTGAAGTCGGCATGACTGCTACCTTGACGGCCGGCGGCATCGTAATGTCCGTCTATCTCATCGCTGTACTGGCCTACAACAGTATGATTCGACATCATACTCATCCGGTGCTGGGAGGCGGAGCGTTTGTTTCATCGCTCATTACTTCGCAGCATATTCGCAGGCACCCCCGTTTAAAGGCCTTCATACATAACATGGGTAAACTGGGCACGGCCAGTCTGCTTGCGGACTTTCCGGCCACCCAGGCCATCAGTCTTATCGCCGGGGTGGAGGCACTTCATTTCGTGGCTCCGGATATGAATCGCCTGCAATGGGCACTGGTTCTTGTGGTGGTCCTGTCCCTGATTCAAAGATACGGGCTGGGAAATCTATCCAGGTTTATGATATGGCCTGTGCTGGCATTCTATGCCTCCAATCTACTCATAAATAGCTTTGGTATCTTTCAGATTTTACAGAACGGCTGGCATCCGCCCACCATCGGCGAAGAGGTAAAAGCTGCAGGAATCGAAATGTTTTTTCCCATTGTGCTGGCTTCCGTTGCCAACGGAGCCACGTTGATGACCGGTGTAGAGGTAGGCTATTCTTCTGTAAACATTCCCTATCATAAAGGTAGGGCCATTCGCATTTCCATGTGGATACTTTTCTCTCTGGTACTCGGTACCTACTTCATGCAGCTCATCAATTTCATGGGCCTGGGCATTGTGTACGATAGCCACATTCCGGTGCCAATCAAGATTGCAGCTCATCTGGGAGGCGATTATCTGGCCAAGGGATTTGGAATCATTACAGCCGTGATGCTACTTCTGGCAGCCCAGACAGCTCAAACAGATTTTCCTCTGGAAATGCTTCGTGCAGCCAGAAGTAGATTCTTTCCTCGGGGCGTTGGCGATATGGCCTGGAAAAGAACCAGACCGGCCTTTCTCCTGGGTGGCCACGAAGGGGTCTACAATCCCAGAGCTACAATACTTCTGGGAATCCTGAGTGCTATTATCCTCTGGCTATTTCCGTCCAGTCATGCTATTGAAGGTATGTACGGACTTGCAGTGGTGGCGGCCATGAACATCGACCTTACCAGCTATTTCCTGCGTCAGGTCCGAACCAAGAAATTCTCCCTGCTCACCATAGTGGCTCTTCTGGCCATGCATGCTATGTTCTGGAACATTACTTATAATAAGTTCTTCGAGGGCGCCTGGTTCATCGTAGTCTTGATGCTTCTTTATTTCATCGTCTTTCAGATTTCCGAAGCGATCTATGAAATCTGGGAAGAGAAACTGAAAGTGGTACCTCTGGAACTGGGGCTCTGGTACCCGGCTTTTCAGAATCATCCGGTGAACCGAAAGCACATCGTTCTTGTTTCCAAATTCCACCCCGGTGTAGTGCATTTTCTTAGAAACTTTGTGCGCAGCGGGCAGATGCCTCTGGTGGTGCATTTTCAAAGCGACCCGGGAGAGAGTGAACCGCATGAGCTTCCGGAATGGTTCTTGAATGTGCCGGTGCCTCCGGATATGGATACCATCACAGCCATCAATCAGTTCATTCGAAAAGAAAAACCGGATCGAGTGCATCTTGTGCCACTGATGGTTCGTGGAATTGGCCCCATTCTAAATCTTTACTTTGGAAATTCCATTGAACGCCTGAAGTATGCAATTTCCAGACATGCAGATCTCCAGGTGGAGTACAACCGCGAAAGGATTGTGCTGCATCCTTCTGACATTCTACTTCACATCTTTCCTTTTCTGCCGGCCCGCTGGTTTCGAGTACAGGAAAAGCTACATGAATAGCCGATAGGCCCATTCTGCCCCTAATTGTAGAGACAGACATGAAAGATATACAAACCCTCGGACAACTCAAGACATCGAACTACAAATTCCGACCCATCAAAGCTGAAATGGCAGAGAACCTTGGACGGATTCTTACTTCCGGAGATCCGGTAATTCCAGGTATTCATGGTTATGAAGACACTGTTATGCCTCAGCTATACCATGCGATTCTGGCCGGTCATAACATTGCCATACTGGGCGAAAAGGGACAGGCCAAATCCAGAATCATGCGAAACCTGAATCATCTCCTGGATGACTATTTTCCTGCCATTGCAGGAACCGACATTCCAGAAAGTCCCTTTCGTCCCATCACGCGAAAAGGAAAAGACCTGATAACGGAGCACGGGGATGATACGCCCATTCACTGGATTCCCCGGGAAGAACGCTACGGAGAACGACTGGCTCCTGGATCGCGCATCGCAGATATCATCGGTGATCTGGATCCGGCCAAAGTGATGGAAGGAAAATCCATGGGGGCCGAAGAGGCCCTCCACTTTGGGCTTCTTCCTCGAATGAATCATGGAATATTTGCCATCAATGAACTCCCGGATCTGGATTACCTGGTGCAGGTAGCCATGTTCAATATCCTGGAAGAAGAGGATATTCAGATTCGCGGATTACCTCTTCGCATTCCTCTGGATGTATTTGTATGCTTCACGGCAAATCCAGCGGACTATTCCCGCTCGGGAAAGATCATCACTCAGTTGAAGGACCGGATCGGGGCAGAAATTCGAACTCATTATCCCAAGACTCGTTCAGTAGGACTTGAAATCACAAAACAGGAAGCGGACAATCCAGATATTGAACCACCTGTTCTGTTTCCTGATTTCATGGAAAATATCGTAGAAGAGATTACCTCGCAGTCCAGACATCATCCCATGGTGAACCAGAAATCCGGCGTAAGTGCACGACTGAGTATCGCCAATTACGAAACCTGTGTGGCATCCGCCAGGCGCAGGGCATTACTACTAAAGGAAAGCCAGGGAGTCGTTCGTCCCACAGACCTGGGGAATCTATTCGCTTCCAGTTCAGGTAAGATTGAACTGGACCCCTATCGAGATGAGGCTGTTACGGAATATCAGGTCATAATGCGCATTGTGGATCTGGCCATAAAGGAAGTATTCCTGGAAAATTTTCCGCCGGCGGAGTATGACTCCACATTCGATGCGATTACCAAACGAATATATTCGGCCGGTCAGGTGGAGATCAGCGATTCCATGCCTGCCAGTGCATACAGAGAACTCCTGGAAAAGGTGCCGGCTCTGTTTGATCTTTTGAGGGATAAGAAATGGGATCAGGACGATCAGATGCTTGCAGTGGGTATGGAGTTTATTTTTGAAGGACTCACGGTTACCGAGAAGATTAGCCGACGTCGCCTGGGAGAGATCTCCAGCTTCAAAAGCGTGGATGTATATTGATTTCAGTGATGGTCGCGTTCAATACCGGATTTGACGGATTGTGCATTTCCACGCCTCGCCCCCTTCGCAGACTTAAAGGGCTCGCGCATCATTAGAAGCCTTCCCGGTGCCATTGCCGGGTGCATCTTCCAGGTGATTATGCTGAGCCGTTTGCTTGAAGAAATGCCGGGACTGCAAATTTCTATTCGTCCCATTCCAGACAGGACGCTTCTGTCCCATCCCTGAAATGGTGGGCCAGCCAGCTTAGCTGGAATCTTATCTGAATGCACCAGGAGGAATAGGTTGAAAGGTATTCTAATCACTCAATGTCTTCAGAATGATTTTGTACAACCTCTGGAGCGATTCGATCCATTACCCAACCAGTTGCATGTAGGCTACGAAGAATCCAGGAGGCTGCTCATGGGCCAGCTGGAGGACGACCCGGTTCGGCTGATGATTGACTGGGCCTACCAGTTCAGTGCCGATGATCTGGAAATCATTCATATTCGAGACTGGCATAATCCCGAGGATCCGGCCCAGGCCGGACATCTGAAGCAATTCGGCAGCCATTGCGTCCAGAATACTCCAGGAGCTGAATTCGTTTTCCAGGATAGAATCAAGAAAGGACGCACCCATCATATCCTCAGCGCCACAGGACTGAATGACTTTAATGATACTTCCATCGCAGAAATCCTGGAACCTTACCGGGACCAGAAGATTCGAATCGGAATCATGGGAGTGTGGACTGAAGCCAAGGTATATTTTCTGGCCTATGAACTTGCAACAAGGTATCCGGAATTTCAAATAGCTGTATGTAGCGCTCTGTGCGCCAGCTCTTCCAGATCCATGCATTTCTATGCCCTGGATCAAATTCGAAATGTGCTGGGGCTGGAAATCATTTCTTCTCCTGCATCCTTCGCAGAGTTCCTAACCGGAAAAACGCCGGATTTGATCCCGGCCGAGCATGCAAGACTGGATGATTCCAGATTGCACTGGAAAGGAACATTCAATGCCAGTGATACAGATAAACGACTGCTACTCTACCTCTTTCGCAACAGCAAAGAGGTTGCGCTATCTATTCTGGACGGGGGCTACTCCGGCAACCTGGTTCTGGGAGCCAGAGCCACCGATCATATGGGACACAGTCAGGTTCCTCTGGTAGCCAAGATTGGCCCACGAGATATGATTGCCCGGGAACGCTCCAGCTTTGAAAGAATCCAGGAGGTGCTGGGAAACAGTGCTCCTGCCATTGTGGATTCCTGCGAACTGGAAGATCGAGGGGCTATCCTGTATCGTTACGCTTCCATGCTGGAAGGGAATGTTCGAACCTTCCAGGATTTCTACGCACAGTCGGAGCCAGCACAGCCGCCTGCGCTACTGGAGGAAGTCCTGGAGACGGTATTTGCCAAACAGCTGGGTAGATTGTATTCCGCCGGAGAACCGGAGACCTTGAATCTTCTGGAATACTATGATTTCTCCAGCCGTTACGCAGAGGGAGTGCGAAAGAGGGTTCTAAACATTCTGCCAGACGCTGTGGGAGATACCATAACTATGGCAGGAAAGACGGTGAAGAATCCCGCCACATTCTACGAAAAAGATCTGCATCATCTGGCAGAAAATCCTGCCTCTCGCGCCCAGGCCTATATTCATGGAGATCTGAACGGAAGAAACATTATTCTAGATAGCAGAGATAATGTCTGGCTCATCGATTTCTTTCATACCCATCGCGGTCATATACTGCGAGATTTAATCAAGCTAGAGAACGATCTACTATTCATTATGACATCGGTGGAGTCCGAAGAAGAGCTCCAGGATGCCCTGCTTCTAAGTGAAATGCAGATCAATCATCCAGACCTGGGAATCAGTCCGGACCCGGCACTGGCCAGTAGATTTCGCTTCCCACAGTTCCAGAAGGCCTGGAAGAGCCTGTGTCTTCTCAGAAATCATTATCGCTCTTTGATAGACTCGGACCGGGATCCCTATCAGTTCCATGTAGCCTTTCTTCGCTACGCTGTGCATACGTTATCCTTCGACGAATGCAATCTATGGCAGAAAAAGTGGGCTCTTTATGCCAGCGGACTGCTCACAGAGAAGATTGTTTCCAGTATTCAAAGCACCCAGAGGCTTCGACTGGATGCCATACCGGTGCCGGGGGAATCGTCCATCTACGTTACTATACTGCCAGGTCGCAGGGATAGGATGCGAGATCTGGATAAGGACCTGGATACTCTCCAGGCAGAAAACATTGGTGCGGTCATGTGTCTTGTAACTCCGGATGAGCTGGAGTACTACGGAGTAAGCGATCTAATTCCGGCCTATCAGAGACGTGGATTGAGCACCCTCTCTTTTCCTATTCTGGACCAGCATGCCCCGGGACAGCATGGCTTTGAAGAAGCTCTGGATTGGATGGATCGGCAGCGACTGGATGGAAAAGCGGTACTGATCCATTGCGTGGGCGGCCTGGGCCGATCCGGACTCATGGCTGCGGCCTATTTGATGCAAAAGGGCCTGGACCTGCAGACAGCGGTAGAAACAGTGCGACAGGCGCGGTCCGAACGCGCCATTGAAACCTCAGAACAGATGGATTTTCTTAAACAACAGGAAGCATCTATCAGGAATAAGCCGGAGGCAGGCGTTTGACGGAAAATCAGCCCCCATCGTTAAAGCAAAAATTAATCTTTGTCACAGGTAAAGGCGGCGTCGGGCGCACCACCGTTGCATCCTCACTGGGCCTGGGCTTTGCCGAGGCCGGTGAAAATACACTGATTGTTCAATGGTCCTTTCGAGATTTCATTTCGCCTCTCTGGAACAGAGAGCCCTGCGGCCATAAACATGTAGAGATTCAAAAGAATTTGAGCGTAATGAACTTTGATCCGTCGGAGGCAATGAAGGAATACTTCGTGGATCATCTGAACATGAAGCTTCTGTATAACCTGGTTCTGCAGAACAAACAGGTACAGAAATTACTCCAGTCTGCTCCAGGGCTGGAAGAACTATTCTTTGTTGGTCGACTATTCTGGCTCTGTGAGCTGGCAGAGGAAGAAGCCAACCTCAAGTTCGATCGAATTATTGTGGATGCTCCCGCCACCGGACATGGATCGGCGCTGTTTGGCATTGCCAGAACCATCAGTGCCTTTGAAATCACCGGCCCACTGGTGGATGAAACTCGCAGAGTAAGCGCCCTTCTGGCCGATCCGCAAAAAACCGCCATTATTACGGTATCTCTTCCCGAAGAACTGCCAGTAGAGGAAACCCTGGAAGCCCTGCCCAGGTACAGCGAAGAGCCAGGACATCTTCCTGTGGCCCTTATTGTGAATCGAAGTGCCCGATTACCTGGTCTGGACATTCGTGAGCCTGCCACAGCAGAGTTCCTGTATCCGGCGGTGCAATCCCAGGATTTAAAGGCAGAACTCAGAGCCCTGCAGGCAGATCTTCGCAGAAGATTTGAAATGGAGCAGAGATTGGAGAAGGAAAGCCAGGTTCCGCTAATATCCGTTCCGGACTTTATGATCGAAAACCCTGCTCTTGAGCCTGCATTGATTATTCGTCAGGTCTGTAACTCTCCGGCCTTTTACGATTTGATTCATCAAGTATCCGAGGCCAGGAGATAATATATGCCTGAAATGAACGATCCGAATGAAACAGTAAAAGTTCCGATGGATGAAGCGAAGGATTCTCGAGGCCATTCCGATGCGGGCACAAAAGAAAGAAAGCCCAGGCTGGTGGTTTTTCTGGGGGCAGGAGGCGTGGGAAAGACTACTCTCAGCGCTTCCTACGCAGCGTATCTTGCGGAGAAAGGCTATAAGGTGGGTCTGATCAGCATTGATCCTGCGAAACGACTGCAGTCCGCCTTTGGCGGCAGCGGAATCACCGAAGAAGGAAGCATCATCCATGAGGCCGGGGATGGACATCTACGAGGCTGCATGCTGGACCTTTCCAGCAGCTTGAGAAGATGGATTCGCGCCGAAGGTCTGGAAGGTGATCATGAAGAGCGATTGTTTGCTCATCCTTTGTTTCGCACCGTTACCGAGAAAATCGCATCTGCAACAGAAACCCTGGCGCCCGTTCGCATGGCAGAATGGCTGGAGCAATATCCAGAAACCGACTATTTGATCATCGATACTGCACCCGGTATTCATGCAGTGGACTTTGTGATTCGACCAGAACGGCTGCTTGCCTTTCTGGACAGTAAGATTCTAGAGTGGCTTCAATGGTTTGCCGGGAGCGGCGACGATGCCAACTGGTTTCAAAAAATGGTGCGCGGCGGTGCCCGGGGAATCCTTCAAGCTCTGGGAAAGGTGGGCGGAGAGAATCTAATTCTATCCCTGGGAGAAATGCTACTTCTTCTGGATAAAATGTTTTTTCGCATGGTGGGTCGGCTCCAGCAGGCCAGAATCTGGCTTTCCGATCCTGCCACGGAAATCTATACGGTGGCAGCACTTCGGGATGATGCTATCAGCGTTTCGAGAGAGTTGTCCAGGCTCATGAGCGAGCAGTCCATACAGCCAGATGCACTATTACTTAATCGCGCCCTTTCCTATGCAATGTTAACTCAAAAGAATTCCCTGGAAGCAGTAGAACCAGGCTCCAGCGAAGAAAGACTGCTCCAGCAATTTGTGCTCAGCATGATTGAAAAGCAACAGCAGATTCAAAGAAGTATCGCAAATACACGGGAATTCAAAAACGTTTATACGCTTCCTGTAATGTCCAATCTGGAAAACAAAACCGAGCTACGGATTCAGGACTTAAAGGATCTGGGCGAAGCACTTTACGATCAGCTGGATACTCGTCAGGCTGCGGGTTAGGAAGGCCAGACCAGGGCCAGCCCGGCCCAGGAAAAAACTCGATTACTAGATCTGTCCGGTCATTCGCGCCATGAAGTACTGCCTGAGCTTTAGAATTTCCCGATCGTTTACATGCATTGGCTCTTTGCGAATTTCCTCCATTTGCCTTCTCTCTACAGGAGTCATCATTTCATAAAGAGCCAGAAGCGCTTCTTTGGACAGGGATCTAAGAATTAAATGAATGCGGTTTTTGGGAGGAATGTACTTCACCGGACTCTCCCGCCCTGGCTTTTCCCAGTACCAGCTCCGCAAAATGTCTGTGGCAGCTCTGGGATCCTGACCCACGAGCTGAGAAAGGTACACCCGGGTCATATCTTTCTTCTGTTCCGCTTCCCGGTTTCCACTGGCTGGAGTTGTAGCGGCGGAGCCCGCTGAATCGGAATTCAAAGAAGAACTGGTAGCCTCACCACTTAGTCGAAGCGTGCCAGCTGAGTCCGGGGAGTCAGCTGGCTCAACGGAACCCGGTTTGCTTTTCGAGCTTCCTCCTGCGATGACATGGCCACCGCCCAGTTTGGGAACGGACCATCCTTTCAATGGCTGCTGGTTTTCGGCCTTCTTTGGTTCAGAGGGCTGCTCCGTTCCAGGTCTGGACCGGCCCGGAGGTGAACTATGGGAGTCGGATTGCCGGGCCGTGCGATCTTTCTCATCCCCCTTCTTTTTTACAGGGAAATCCGCCTTCTTAAACTGCCGATCCGGTCTCCATTCCTTCATAGAGACAGTATCGGACATTGTCTGTATTCGTCCAGGGGAATCGAATCCGCCGGGTCCCCCGCGAATCCGCGCAATTAGCGTTATACTCCTGTTGGGGCTTTGCGCGAATTCTCCGAAAGCGGATTCAGCCGGGCTATTGCTCTACGCAGATAATTTTCATAGTATTTCCGCATCCGGAAGATCCCACGGTTAGCAGATTGTTGCTCGTTGAATCGTGGAGTCCATTGGAAGTATTGGCTCCGGCACTTGAAAAATTGCTGCAGTCGTTTGCGCTGCTGGTCCAGTCATTGTTTAAGCCTGTCACGGTGGAATTTGTGCCCACAACAGTGGTGGAAATTGCTGCGGTCAAAGGAAAGGAAAATACCCCGTTTGCCGTGGTTGTCCCAATGGTTGTTCCATCGGATCTCTGGTAGGTTTTGCTGGGCTTGAGTACCCAATCCGTATGCTCGCCTGTTCCTCCGCTACAATTGGCGGTGGTACAGGCAATTCGATTGGTGCCGTCGGCCACCATGGCCTTGTAGGTGCCTCCTCCGGAAGGTTTATTTGAGTCCGAACTACATTGAGAATCCAATGCGGAGATTCCGCCGGTCAGGGTTGCATTGGAACTGGTTACAAACATTTTGCATGTGCTACAACCGGATTGATGGAGCAAGAAAGCTGCCAGCAGAAGGGAATTATCATCGCTTTCGCTGCAGGATGCGAAACTTAGGCCCGCCCCGGAAACCCGGCAAGATCCGGTATCTAGACCTGTCGGAATTCATTTGATCCATAATGCTATTGGAGAATCCTGACCCCGTGGATCTTCAGAAGGAAATAGAAAGAAGACGGGCCTTTGCCATTATCGCCCACCCGGATGCCGGTAAGACTACGCTGACAGAGAAATTGCTGCTCTACGGAGGTGCCATTCAGCTGGCGGGCCACGTTCGAGCCAAAAAGGACCGAAAAAAGACCAAATCGGATTGGATGACCATGGAGCAGGAACGGGGCATCTCGGTGTCCACCGCAGCACTTCAGTTTCTCTATGAGGATCACATCCTGAATCTACTGGATACTCCAGGGCATGAAGATTTCTCTGAAGATACATATCGCACTTTGATGGCCGTGGACAGCGCCATCATGCTTCTGGACGGGGCCAGAGGTGTGGAGCCGCAGACTATCAAATTGTTTCATGTCTGCCGGCAGAGAAACATCCCTATTGTAACATTTATCAATAAAATGGACCACTTTGCAAGAGACCCCTTCTCTCTTCTGGATGAAGTGGAAAAGGTTCTTGGTATTACGGCGGTGCCACTGTTCTGGCCCATCGGTTCGGGACCGGATTTCAAGGGAGTGTATGATCTTCGTTCAAAGCAGGTCTTTCGATATGAAAAAACCACTGGTGGGGCCTTCCCTGCACCCACAGCCACAGGGGGCCTGGATGATCCGGAACTGAAAGCTTTGATGGACGAAGAGCTCTACGAGACATTTCGAGAAGGCGTGGAGCTTTCTTCGGAGGCGCTGCCGGAATTCGATGAAGCGGAATTTCTGAAAGGTAATATGACGCCTGTATTCTTTGGGTCCGCACTGAATAATTTTGGAGTGGAGCTATTTCTGCAAAGATTCCTGGAAATCGCTCCCAGACCCGCCGATGTTCCGCTGGAAACCGGCGATGTGCTCAAGCCGGATGATCCTAATTTCTCTGCCTTTGTATTCAAATTACAGGCCAACATGAACCGGGCGCACAGGGACCGTGTAGCCTTCGTTCGAATCACCTCCGGCACCTTTGAACGAGGTATGACGGTAAACATTTCCGGACAGAAGAAAACGGCCAGGCTTTCCAGTCCTGTAGCATTCTTTGGCCAGGAACGGTCCACCATCGACAATGCTTATCCAGGAGATATCATTGGGTTGATTAACCCGGGATTGTATAAATTAGGAGATGTGCTCTACACAGGTCAGGAACCACAGTTCCATCCACTGCCGCGTTTCGCACCGGAACTCTTCGCAAGACTGGTACCCGCAGACACTACCAAGCTCAAGCAATTTCGTAAAGGGCTTCAGGAGTTACCGGAAGAAGGAGTGGTTCAGGTGTTTACCACAGGTGATGGATCCGCCATTATCGGTGCCGTAGGTCAGCTTCAGTTTGAGGTGATTCGTCATCGAATGGAAGATGAATATGGAGTTCCTTGCAGACTGGAAAACGTGGGCTACGAATGCTCACGATGGATCAAGCCAGAAGATAAGGGTAAGTTCAGTGGTTACGATCTTGTGGTATACGATGAAAAGAACAATCCTGTCGTTCTGTTCAAGAGCGAATTCAGAATGCAGAGTTTTAAACGAGAGAAACCGGAAGTGGAGCTATTTGAATCTCCCATTCGCGCCACTGCCTGAGCCCCTGACCCGGGCATATATTCCGCCTGGACCGGGCCGAAGCGAATACAGGAAGGAACCATGGAAAATGAACAACCAAAGTCCATGAAAGGACACTTTCTGATTTCAGAATCCAACATGATGGATCCGAACTTCAAGCAGACCGTAGTCTTTATGGTAGAGCACAACGATGAAGGTGCCTTTGGACTGGTTGTTAATCGAAAATCCGAGCTCACGGTTGCAGACATCATCCCCGAACTGGCCAATGACCTGGGAGCCGCCAGGCCAGTCTATGTAGGCGGTCCCGTGCAGCAGGAGCTGGTTTCTGCACTGCATTCTGTATTGCCGGATGGTCCTTCCCCGACGGCCATGGAGATCGTTCCTGGAGTGTTTTTTGAGCCAGGGTTCCGTCAGCTTCAAAAGTTCTTTGAGCCGGAGATCTGGGAATCCATTCCTCTGGAGGATCGACCTTCCATTCATACGTTTCTGGGGTATTCGGGCTGGGCGCCTGGACAACTGGAAGAGGAGATGCGATCCGGAGCCTGGGTAACTCTAAAGGGAAAGCCCGGGATTGTTTTTCATCCCAATCCGGAGCAGGGCTGGAGGGATGCTCTTCGTGCCAAAGGCGGGATCTACAGAATATTTGCAGATTCGAATCAGGATCCTTCGCTCAATTAATCGTTCAATAAATCGTTCTACTACTCTTCCAGTGCACGTTCAATAGCCACAGTACTTCCATTGTAGAGCTTCCTGGCATGATTGGCTGCAATGGTCTCATTCATCTGCTTCAGAGGTGTTGAGTCTCCCTGCCAGTCTTTGAGATCCTTCAATGCATCTTTTTC
The DNA here is from genome assembly GCA_002729885.1 of Spirochaetaceae bacterium. GTDB lineage: Bacteria > Spirochaetota > Leptospiria > Leptospirales > Leptonemataceae > UBA3465. The sequence goes on along the minus strand of PBUB01000004.1, from coordinate 88,579 downwards.
CGTTCTTCGTTCTGGAGTGGACTCACCCAATTTGAATCCGTAATCGGCGGAGTAACCTTCATGGTCTCCTACGCGACGGAGAAAGAGACGGGGAATGGGATAGAAGGCCAGCTCCGATGGCTTGGTAGCGAGAATATCTGAATAAACGATAGCATAATCCGTGGCATATACGGCTTCATAACGGCTTTCGAAATGAAATACAACTACATCAAAGTCTTCCAGGATTGCAGGCAGGTTCTGTACATCGGACAGGCTTCGACATACCTTGTAGCGAATCTCTTTCTTGTTTAGAATTCCCAGAATGGTATCCAGAAAATCCTGATGATCTCCGCAATTGATAATGGGAACGTATCCCTCTCTTACCTCCGGATCATCCAGTATTGATGAGATCCAGCTCTTGAGAAACTTCTTCTGAGCACCGGCTCCTCCTACAGGAATCAGCAATCTCAGTCTCTCTCTTCTCTCCAGTCGTCGCATTCGATCCGAGATGGCATTTTCCAGGGTAGCCAGTACTGGCTCGGAGACCCAGTGACCTGCGAATTCCACTTCTGATTCTTCAACGCCCATATCCAGATAGCCATCTCGCATATGCCTGGTCTGTACCAGATTCAAGGCACCCGGACAAAGAAGAAAATACTGAGGCAATGTATCATTTACCAGATGAATGATTCGTTCGAAGCCCAGGGCTGCCGCAATATGCGCATTCAGCGGATAGGTGGTGATTATGGGAGTTTCCCGATCCATTCCAGAGTACAGAGAGATCAATCTACCGGCCAGAAGCATGGAAAAATGCAGAGCTCCAATTCCACCACCGGTCATGGCTCTGCCCCACATCCATTCCACCGGGCCTCCAATGTCCGTGGCCAGCCGTGAAAACTGGCTGTAAAGTGAATCCAGTCGTTCGATACAGGTAGATTCGTTGCATTCAATGGCCAGTAGATCGTGCAGTGCTGTGGAGATTCCTCTTTCTACAGATTGACTGTATACAGAGAAAGCCATTCGATGATGCCCGTAGCCCATGCGAATGGTGCCGGTGTAGAGTTCATAGGGCTTGAGTCCGCCCACCGAATGCTCTTCGTCGATTCCGCCAATCAGCTCAATTCCAGGATAATACGGAGAGGGACCGCTGCTCAGCTCCAGCTTTTGAGCTGGAGGATACATGGCCATAAGCCAGTCTACCACCAGTGGGTTGAATACCGAAGATGTTAGATCTGGTTTCTTTCCGTACAATTTCACTACTTTCTTTTCCTTCGCCTGGAACCTTTTCGCTTGGACGCACCGCCTCCCGACACTACAGCCGGAGCCGGACCACTTCTCTGCTGTCCGTTGGCTCCTACAATCTGGCCTGGAGCGGCCCCCGGAGCCGGAGCTTCAAAGCTTTCCATGCTTTCATGGGTGGCTGTTCCCAGGTTTCTACGCCTGGACTGCGTCTGTTCCACAGGACCTTCAATTTGAACACGAAACAGAAATTCAACAATCTGCGCCTTTACCGTGTCCATGATGGCATCGAACAGTTTGAAGCCCTGGAGTTTGTATTCTACCAGAGGATTCTTCTCTGAATAAGAAGAGGCCCAGATCCCTTCTCGCAGATGGTCCATCTGATATAGATGTTCCTTCCATCGGGCATCGATTATATCGATGGCGATTCGCTTCTCTATGTAGCGAAAGTTCTCATCACCGACGGTTTCAACTCTCTGTGCATAGAATTTGCGAGCTTCTTCGTTGATTTGTGCGAATATTGTAGCCTGGGGATCCTTGCTGGCTTTGTATTTATCCGCTGAAAGCTGAATCTTCATTCCCAGGCCATTCATAAGCCATTCTTCCAGGCTGGCCAGGTCCCAGCGTGTGGGATCGTTGGTATCGCAGTATTCCAGAATCTGTGCTTCCAGGACTTCTTCCGACCATTCAAGAACTGTTTCTCGAATGCTTTCCTGTTCCAGCACCTTATCGCGCTCTGCGTAGATAATCTCCCGCTGCCGATTCATTACATCGTCATATTCCAGGAGATGTTTTCGAATATCAAAGTTATGGCTTTCTACTCGCTTTTGAGCTCTTGCGATGGCCCGATCCACCATGCCTGCTTCCAGCTCCTGGCCTTCGCTCATGCCCAGACGTTCCATAAGTCCCATGATCCTGGGACCGCCGAACAGTCGCATAAGGTTATCTTCCAGGCTCAAATAGAAGCGACTGGAACCAGGATCTCCCTGGCGACCAGATCGTCCTCGTAGCTGATTGTCAATCCGGCGGGCTTCATGCCTTTCTGTTCCAATGATGTGCAGTCCGCCGGCTTCTTTCACCTGTCTGTGAAATCCAAGCCAGATATCGGCTCGATCCAGAACTTCTTTTGCCTGTTTGGCTGCAGTACTTCCGGTAATCTTTTTTGCTTCTTCCCGGGCTCGATCGAATTGTTTCTTTCTAAGTGCTTCCTTGAAAGTCTCCATGGCTGGCTCGGTTTCTTCCAGCTCTTCCAGATCCTTTAAATAAAGTGGAGCACCGCCTAAGACGATGTCCGTTCCACGACCGGCCATGTTGGTAGCCACGGTTACAGCACCGGGCTTACCTGCATTCTCAACAATCTCCGCTTCCTTTTGATGCTGCTTCGCATTCAAAACATTGTGGGGAATATTGTATTTTCGCAGAAGGCCGGAAAGCAGTTCCGATTTCTCGATAGAGACTGTTCCCACGAGGACAGGTTGTTTATTTTCGCGACAGAGCTCAATGTCTTTGGCGATGGCCTCGAACTTTTCTATTTCTGTGCGATACACTCTGTCCGGAAAATCGATTCTTCGCACCGGTTCATTGGTGGGAACTACCACCACTTCCAGTCCGTAAATCTTACGAAATTCCTCGGCTTCTGTATCTGCGGTTCCGGTCATACCGGATAGTTTGCTGTACAGTCGAAAGAAATTCTGAAATGTTACGGAAGCCAGAGTCTGGGTTTCCTGTTTAATGGTTACCCCTTCTTTGGCTTCAATGGCCTGATGCAAGCCGTCGGAATACCGTCTGCCTTCCATCAAACGACCGGTATGCTCATCTACAATAATGACTTCCCCTTCCCGGACAACGTAATCCACTTCATCCTTGAAGATCAAATGGGCCTTCAATGCCTGGTTTGTATGGGCCACCAGCTCTACGTTTTCCGGAGCATACAGGTTTTCCACGCCCAGAAGTTCTTCGACTCGCTTTACGCCATCTTCTGTAAGTAGAACATTTCTGGATTTCTCATCTATGTCAAAGAACCATCCAAAAAGCACATGTGGTTCTTCTTTGCCCGGTTCCACCTCTTTGGGCTCCGGCTCCGGTGCCTTTTCTTCATCGCGCAGAAGCTGTCGGATGGCCTTGTCCAGGCGATTATATTTATCCGTATTTTCATCGGCAGGACCCGAGATAATAAGCGGAGTTCTCGCTTCGTCGATGAGAATGGAGTCCACCTCATCCACAATGGCATAGTTGAATCCGCGCTGAACCCGGAATTCCAGTTCCGAGACCATGTTATCCCTTAAAAAGTCGAATCCAAATTCATTGTTGGTTCCGTAGGTGATGTCGGAGCCATAAGCACCCTTGCGTTGCTCGGGATTCATCTCATGTTGAATGACCCCTACACTAACCCCCAGAAGCTCAAATACTGGCTTCATCCAGGCAGCATCCCTGCGAGCCAGGTAATCGTTCACAGTAACAACATGAACTCCTTTGCCTGAAAGTGCATTTAAATACACCGGCAAAGTGGATGTAAGGGTCTTACCCTCCCCGGTTTTCATCTCTGCGATGCGCCCGCCATGGAGCACCATACCACCCATGAGCTGCACATCGAAATGCCTCAATCCCAGGCTTCGCCAGGCGGCCTCTCGCACCAGGGCGAAGGCCTCGGGTAGAATATCATCCAGGGTTTCGCCATCCTGGATTCGCTTGCGATATTCATCGCTCTTTTTTGCAAAATCAGATAATTCCAGTTTCTGCATCTCTGTTTCCAGAGAGTTGATCTGTTCTACCAGAGGCAGCATGCGCTTTATATCGCGTTCATGCTTGGTTCCAACCACGAGCTTTACTATCTTACCGAACATATTTTCCTCAAAAATCTATCGATCCCTATTCCGATTTCACGGCCACCGACTCTGCGGTCATCCTTTTCTTACCGGGAATTATAAGGCCCAGAAGAGCCCAGAAGGGCACCATCACCTCATCGTCCAGAAAGAAGCACTGAAACCAGCCACCGAAGAATACGATTAACAGTCCAAAGCGCCAGAACCGAGCCCTTCCTCCAGAATTCATCAAGGCCAGAATCACAGATCCCCAGAAGCATAGAAACAGAATAACAGCCGGCAGTCCACCAATCGCTGCAAAATTCAGAAGATCGTTATGCGCATGTCCGCGTTGAATGAGAGCGTACGGATAATACAGATAGGGTTCCTGTTTACCGGTGAGCAGTATATCCAGCTCTACATAATCCTCGAATGCACCGGGACCCACGCCGGTGAGAGGATAACGAGCGGCCATCTCCACCGCAGCATCCCAGACCATCAATCTTTGATAATCCGTATGCTTTTCTTCCCCTGTGGTGGCTGTTGCGATCTCCTTCATCCGCCCATCGCTGCGGTCCAGCACCAGGAGGCCCAGAGTTCCCAGAATGAGAATGAGAGCCACCGCCCCCACCGGAAGCCACAGTGCTCTGGCCCGTTTTTTCCATCGGGAGCGGGTGAACCAGTACAGTCCCAGAACTCCTGCCAATGCCGTTCCCAGAAGGGCACTTCGCCCGCTATTTAAGAGCAATACAAGGCCCAGAACCAGCAATGCGATGACTCGCAGCCAGAACGATTTGCTTCGAAGCACTCCCAGAGGTTGGCGAATATACTGGCTGGCCGCAGAAAGAGCCAGATACAGAATAAATATGCCTGCCAGAGCAGCATAGGTTAAGTGTGTGTTCAAAAGCCCGATGGGCATGAACAGATGAATCACTTTGCCTGCCAGGGGGATGCTGCCCACATGATGCTGAAGCCTGGCATCCGGCGAATCCTGCCAGTCGTTTGCCATGTACTGTGGGATTTTCGCCAGGCGAAACTGGGTAAACACAGAGATAAAGCCGGCCACCAGCATTATGATGCCTGCCCAGAAAAAGCAGCGCAGTAGCCATTGGCGGCTACGTCCATCCCGACTATGACTGAATGTCCAGAGCCCGGCCAGAATCAAAAATGCATCCTTTAGTTCTTTGTTCCAGCCCTGCTTTAAATGCCATAGAAAAGCAGAGCTGTCCCCGGAGGGCATGAGACTGTTATCCAGATGGCCGCTCCAGGCAGATACTGCACGAATCAAAAGTGACAATGCCAGCCAGCCAAAAAGACCCAGCCCCCACCAGAAAGGTGCCGGAATTTTCCAGCCAATGGAATCAGTGGCCTCCAACGAAGACAGCGCCGCTGATGACTGCCGACGCCGCTCAATGACTTCCCAGATCCAGCCAATTACGGCCAGGAATCCACCCAGGCTCACCAGGCTGATAGACATGGAAGATCCGACAATCATGATGGCGCCGCCTGCATAGCTCAAGCGGTGGCTGTAGCCCTGCTCTTTGATGGAAAAGGATTGCATAGATGTGGACCGATGAAGCATTCTTCCCGAGAGCCGCAAGCGCGGACTCAGACAAATTCTGGCAGAGGTAAGGCGTTGTCCAGCAGGGAAAAATTTATCATAATGGCTCTAATCCTGGGTGGTTTCCTATTTGTGCATGTGCGCCTGGCCAGTAGCGCCACCAACCATGATTACCTGGAAGCCTTCCAGACCCCCAGGGCATTCAGTCAGTACAGCCTGATTCTGGGCGATGTGTATCCTGGCCTTAAGCCAGAGAATGCCTTTGATAGAAATCCCAATACTTGCTTCCGAGAGCCTGTTACTCGGAATCTGGAATCCGCCGCTCTGCCGAATAAGATCCAGGAAGATTCGGTGCCGAAATATTCCCGGCCCACCCTTTCGGGGGAACTGGGCCTGAGCCATCAGGCGGGACAGCCTCCGCAGCCAGAGGACTTTTCCTTTGTTCAAATCCAGTTCTGTAATACGGAAAAATCAGTAAAGCCGCGGGCTGTGCGCGTACAGTTATTTCGCCAGAAGCTCTATGATGTGGATCGACAGTACAGAGTGCCGGATGCCCCGGAATTGTGGCATAGCGTAGATTTGAATCTATCAGGCCAATCTACAGAAAGATTCCCGCTGGAACTGGAGCCATTTTCTGTTTCCAGCGGATTTCCGGATTCCTTTTTCAATGTCTGGGTTCGCCTTATTTTTTCTGTTCCGCAGTCAGCAGGATCCGACGGCGCCACCGAAATCTGTATTCAGGACATTCAGGTGGGCAATCGGGCCTTCTTTCCTGCATCGGAAAATGGGGACGGTACATGCCCCTGAGGAAAGTAGGCTCTTTCTTTCTGGGCCTTCTGGATCTTCTGGAAAGCTCCTTTCAAAGATTTCTCCGAGATGGCCTGGTGGTGCGAGCGAATGCCGTAGCCTATGCAGCGGTGCTGGCTCTGATTCCGGCGCTGGCCATGCTGGTAAAGTTTGCATCCATCGACCGTGCCAGTCTGCAGATTCAAATCGCAAGATTACTGGCAGCCTACGGAATTACAGAATCCGGCCGATTGCTGGTAATGCTGGATGAGATTCTTTCCAGGGCCAATGCCATCGCAGGAGTGGGCACCATCTTCGTTCTATACTCAGCCAATAATCTAATTCGCCACCTGGAAGATGCCTGCAATCATGTATTTCGCGCACCGGACCGCCCTATCCTTTTTCGCTTTGCAATTTACATCGCTTCATTTGTGATTTTGCCTGCTCTGGTTTTTGGAGCCAGTGGACTGTATCGTCAGACCGTGGCAGCGTTATCTCCGCCAGCCTATGTAGATTTGAGTTTTACCAATGGAAATCTGTATTTGCTGGAATCCACGGGAGTTCTGGAAGAGAGATCCATAGATGGTGTTCAGATTCGTCACATCATGGATTCGGTGAATCTGGATGCACCTTTTAGAGAGAGAATCTATGATCCTGGTTCTCGCCGGGTTCTGAATCGAATCAGCCCGGATAGCAGTCTAACGCCTCTGGACCGCCCGGGACTTACCGACATTCAGGAGTTTCGCAATCTTCGCATCGATGGTAAATACATATTGCTCAGCACAGAATCCGGCCTTCTGGTATTCTCGGAAGATGGAGGAATAACCTGGGACTTTAGACGCTATCTTGTGAAAACAGAATCCGCCTTGAGAAATGCGCTAATCGAAGATGTAATCCTTCTTTCCGATCGAATCGTAATGCTCACCGGAGATGGTCTGCAATCTACACTCCTGGTGCTTTCGCGCAGGAATCTGTCTATCATCGATATGAATCCGCTGGAAAGCGCCTATCGCTCATTGAATGCATTGCCTGACGGAATCTACGCCGGCGGAAATGGAAAGTACAGAGTATCCAGAGACCAGGGCTTTAGCTGGAGTAATCCAATCAATGCAAGCTTTGGAAACAGAAATGAATTGATCCAGTCCATCCACAAGAATGCCCAGGGAGATCTGGTATTTATGTCCAGGTCCGGCATGCTCTGGCTGGATACAGCGGATGGACAGAGAATCTATCCATCCCTATTCGAAAGCGGATCTGCCGGACAGGGTGGCCTGATGCTGGGCACCACCGGACCTGCATTTCTGTACGGTGCCGATGGAATGGTGCGAATCAGTACCGATGGAGGAAGAAGCTGGATTCCTTCTGATCTACAGCTAAAGGATACGGAGATTCTATCCCATGTTCGCTCCGAAGGTTATCTATTTCTGGGAGGAAGCGGAAGATACACTGGTCAGTTCAAGTTCATGGGAACCGAGACCCTGTACAACGAGTCCGGGGCTCCTGTAGGTCAAAAAGCCATCTTTGAACGGGGTCCCCAGTCCAGGTATTCCCGCAGCCTGATTTTCTTTCTACAGATTCTGTTCTATGCCCAGGCTTTACTTCTGGTGTGGCTGGTTCTGGGACTATTATTTCGCGCGCTTCCTAATGTAGATGTAGGCTGGAGAGCTGCCTTTGGTGGCTCCCTGTTTTCTGCTCTCTGTATTGTCGGTTTCTTTCTGTTATTCCGGGTCATTGTAGGAAAATCCACAACCACGGCCGCGCTGTATGGTGTGTATGTGGCCATACCACTGGGTATGATCGTACTGCTTTCGACCGTGCAAATACTGCTATTTGGACTGGAAATCTGCTATCTGCTTCAAAATCCCCGACGGATTCGGGAATCCAGATATTTGCGGAATCCTAAGAAATTCCTGGAATTGCTTTCTTGATTATCGAGCTGGGGCAGTAGCTCTGTAGTTCGTGCCACCGAATGCTTTTGATTTCTCGCCGATCCGACCCACCGGAATCATTCCTGGCGGCTAATGAACGAGCATTCTCTTTCTTCCCGGCTGTCTTATTAATGCGTCTGGAATTTGCATAGGTGGGATCGGCTTCGGCTACTACCGCTTTATCGCTGGATGCACCTGAAGCGAGCGACAGTGGCACACCTGCCTCTTTTTTCTTATTTTGCCCGGCCCCCGGCTTGCCCCGGGGGTTGTTGCCTTGAGTATCATTTCGCATAAGGCTACCCATCTGCTTTTCGCTCAGATCCAGCGAGTAGAGCTGTCCCTGGATTCGATAGTTCATGATGCTGTGCCTGAAGGGCTTTCCAGATGGCTCGGCCAATGGGAAGGGAAAACCCGCTTTTACGTTCGGTGCAGGAAGTTTCGCTTTCGCAGTTTTCTCAGACTTTTTTGTGGACCGGAAGATTCGCTCCTCATCAAAATCGGAATAGATCAGACCGTCAGTGCCCAGGATGCGACAGGGTAAAAACCAGTCATTTCGAAAGATTGGCCGGTCTGAATTTTTGATCACCCATACATCCTTTCGACTCCTGGTCCAATAGATCTGCAATTCCAGATCCTGCTTGATAGCTTTCTTTAAAGGAGGTATTTCTGCTGCCAGCGCGGCGCCTCCCTTGCGAAAGACATGACAATCCGTTTGAAGCGGGCATAGAAGGCAGGCAGGGAGGCCCGGAGTACAGATCAAGGCGCCCAGTTCCATTATGGCCTGATTGTGAATGGATGGCTTTAGAGGACTGTCCTGAATTATTTTTCGCGCCATGATCTCTGCCGCACGAGCATGGTTTGTTCCTGTTGCAGAAGTGGAATCGAATTCACTATCCTGGTTGCTCTGCCTTTCTTTCTTCGCAGCTGAATCCGAATTAGCTTTCGCAGTAAAAAAAAGACGACTGAGTACTCTCACCACATTTCCATCTACCACAGCATCGGAAATCCCCATAGCAATGCTTCGCACTGCGGCGGATGTATAGGGGCCGATTCCTGGTAACGCTAAAACCTGCTTTGCATCTTCCGGGAATTTCCCTCCATGCTGTTTCACAATTTGCCTGGCACATCGATGCAGGTTTCGTGCTCGGCTGTAGTAGCCAAGACCGGCCCAGAGCTCCAGCACTTCATTCTCCGAGGCTTTTGCCAGGGTTTGAACATCCGGAAAGCGCTGCATGAAGGCATCATAAGCGGGGAGCATGGCCTGAACCCTGGTTTGCTGAAGCATTACTTCTGAAACCAGAGTGCTGTACCAATGCGGGTTTTTGCGAAAAGGTAGCTTTCGCTGGTTCTTACTATACCAGCGACCCAGGGAGCGAAGCAGATTGGTAATATCGCCGGAGTTACCCTGTAATAATACAGTTTCCGATGTTTCTTCGGGATTGATGAAAAACTCCTGCCTAGCTGCCTGTACTGGAATAGCGGTTCACTCCAAATCTCCAGAACACCAGAGAGGCTCCCAGCACAAGGATTCCAATGGGTAGGCTCATATAGGACAGATACGGATGGAATAGAGTCTGTCCTGTGCGATCCAGAAAGAAATGCGCTGGATAGAAGTTTACGAATGCGATGGGAAACATAAAGGTAAGCAGAACCCTTACAGGAAAGCTATAAATGTGCACCGGATACATCAGGAATTCTCGCGCCGAGAAGACCAGAAGATGCTGCAGTCCCTGATTCTTGATGGCAAAAAAGGACACGGCCGCGATAATGATTCGAATACCGGCCAGGATAAATACACCGCCCAGAATGCTGCCAACCAGAAAGGAGACCTTCACGATATCCCATTCCAGATCGATCATATTATCAGCTACGAACAACGCAGCCAATCCCAGAATAAGGTGCGCTATGCCCCCGGGTTCAAATTTCATGGCCAGGATCTGTCCCAGTTCTGAAAGAGGACGAAGCATTACGCGATCAAAGGTGCCCTCTCGCACAAGCTCCGAAAACTCGGTCATGCCAGAAAATACAGCGCTTACCACGCCGTTGCATAGTAGTAGCATGGAATACAGAAAGGCCACTTCACCTGGTTGCCAGCCACCCATCTGCTTAAAACGATTCAGCATCAGTGCGATGACACTGACCTGGGCTCCGTAAAATCCAATTAACGTAAAGATATAGGCCACAAAACTGCCGCGATATTCCATCTTGCTCTGCACAGCGGCCCGCAATATAGCCAGATAGGACTGAAAGTCCGATGTTGGCTTTTCCGTAGCATCGCTCGGTGCTGTCGCTATTGGATTACTCATAATTTACACCGCACCTGTATCTCTGTGTTGTTCATTGGATGCACCTGATTCACACTATAATGCAATTCATGAAACCGCGGCCGGCCACAGTCCAGCCGGGATTTTTAACCACCGGCAATACTCAGCTTTCGCAATCCCCCCTGATAGCTGAACCAGCACAGACCGCCCACTCCGGCCAGAAGTATTAAGTAGCGCAGCAGAAGCATCTCATAGGGCATACTCATTCGCTCCAGAAGTAGCATCGTGGGAAAATAGAACAAATACGGAAACGGAGTACTCAGCAGAATATTTACCAACCATTCCGGAAAAAAATCCAGAGGTATTATGGCTCCAGAACAAAGGGTGATCATCGCATAGTAGAATATCCAGAAAGGGAATATCTCTACAAAGTAAAAAGAAAAGGAACTGATCAAAAAGGACATCAGAAAGAAGAGCATAAAAGCCAGAAAATAAACCGGAATAAACTGCAGAATCAAACCAGTATTCACGGGAATGCTGATTCCAAAGAGTAAGACGCAGAAAACCAGCAAAGGTAAAGACCGGGCGAAGAGTTGAAACAGGGAGGATCCGAAGGTATCGGAAAGATACATCAAAGGAAAGGAAAATGGCTTCATCAAATCTACAGCGATTTCGCCACTACGTACCTTTTGCGAAAGCAAGGAATCATTTCTCCCAAAGCTGGATTTGATTAGAGTAGATAGTACGGCATAGGCGATCATATTTTCCCGGGTAAGACCGTTGGCCGTTTCTCCTTCCGGAATCAAAGCCTTCCACACGCTGGTGAAGATGAATATATATAGAAAGGCATTTAGAAGCGCTGTATAATACTCAAAGCGATATGCCAGGGATCGCTGGAATGACATGGAGACAAACTTCAGATAGGCCATGTTATAGCTCCAGATTCTTGCCTGCGTAGATCTTTTTCAATGTTTCGGTGAGATCCTGCTTACCCACGGTAATCTCCTGGATTCTGGCTCCATGCTCGGACAGTGTTGCAATTAGATTACTTACGCTTTCATCCACTTTCAATCGCACTTCCAGGAATTGTCCCTTTGGCTCTGTAATCAGATCAAAGCCTCGCTCTCTCAAAAAGGTTCCGTCGGTTTCCTGCTCCAGGTGCAGGCTTACGACCTTTTCCTTCTGATAGTTTGCAATAAAATCCTTGAGCTGGCCATCGTATTGAACCTGGCCTCGGTCCAGCAGAATTAACCTGGTGGCCAGATACTCGATGTCTTCCATATCGTGCGTGGTGAGCACAACGGTGATTTTCTGTTCTTGATTTAGCTCTTTGATGGTCTTGCGAACCACATCCTTTGTAATGATATCCAGTCCAATGGTGGGCTCATCCAGAAAAAGAATGGGAGGATCATGCAGTAATGAAGCTGCCAGATCCGCTCGCATTCTCTGACCAAGAGAGAGCTTTCTGGTTTGTTGTCCCAGGAAATCCTCCATCTTCAATAGATCTACGAAATAATCCAGTCTCTGCTTGAATCTTTGCTGAGGGATCTTGTAGATAGTGCGTAGCAGATCGTAACTTTCTCCTACCGGTAAATCCCACCAGAGCTGAGTTTTCTGGCCAAATACAACACCCAGCTTGCGAGCAATTTCCTTTCTGCTTTTTTCTGGATTCAATCCGTCGATGCGAATGAGACCGCTGGTAGGTCGAAGAATACCGGTAAGCATTTTGATGGTAGTGGATTTCCCGGCTCCATTGGGTCCCAGGTAACCCACTAGCTCCCCGCGACCTATGTTAAAGTTGATGTCCCTTACCGCATGGATGTATTCCTTCTTTCCCGAAAAGAGTCCTGCAATGGACCCCATTATTCCGGCCTTCCGCTTTCTGGATACAAAGGATTTGTTTAAATGTTCTACTTGAATGAGCATGTGATTTCGATGGACTGCAGAGCCGATCACCACTCTCTGGTGACGTGTCTTCCCGCATCCAGAAAGCGAACCGTCGGTTGACGGACCATCAAAAAAAAATCCTGGGACGGGTTCGCCTGATTTCAGTCCTTCGAGCGGCCACCTTTTTTCTATCAGTAGCCATTATTTTTCTATGGGCTCCAGGCGAAGTCCATGTCCTGCCTTCCCTTCCTGGCTGGATTGTATTTCTTCTGCTGGTTCGCTGGCATTCCAGGGTAAAACGTAAGAATCAGGCCTGCACAAATCGGCTGAGCTACTACAATTCCTGGAGGCAGCGAATGGATGATAGCTGGTTCTCCCGCGAAGAGGTAGTTCCCGCAGAGGATGGGCGGGCTATTGAGCGAGATTTGCTTCTGACGGGCTCCTACTCCTTGCTCGCGTACCTGGATCAGAGCCGCCTTGTGGCCGGTGGATCCACCTTGCTTCGATGGATGCATGAAGCGCTGGATGCACCCTCCGCTGAAGACATTTTGAGCCGCCAGAAGAGAGTGGCCGCCCTCAGTCGACTCACTGTGCTGCAGGGCCGATGGTACGGTCATGAAAAGGCATCCGGCCTTTCTACGCCTTCGAGGCCAGGTATTCCACCGTCCGAATTGAACGAATCCAGTGGAAAGCAATCCGGAGGCCCGGAAATGCCCTCCGCGAGAAGGGCAGACTCCAGCGACGATGCAACAAATTCCACCAGTGAGGAGCCGGCTGCTCTAAAGACCGTTCCTGCATGGCTGGCAGGTCTGGCTGGTTTGCTGGCCGCATTTTCCCTGGGAGCCTTTTTCTCCCATGAAATCCTGGGAACCAGAGCCTATCATTTCCTGAGCTTTCCCGCTCAATGGATTACCTTTGGAGTGTACCTGCTCTTTTACCGCAGTAAAGAGGCCAGGGCTCGATTTAACGAAATCCTGGATGCTCTGGATCAGACCCTGCCCCTTCTAAAGAGTCTGTATTCATTTCGTTTTCACAGTTCGGTACTTGCCCGTGAGCGAGAACTGACCAGGAATCTTCGCAGCGAATTGAGAGAGGCAATCTTTCAGGACAGTCTCTATTCCGTATTTCGCAATCCCCTGGCCTTTGCCATGGGAGGATTGATTTTCTCGGGACCTGTGCTGGCTGACTGGTCCATGGGTGGATTTCTGAAACGCAATGAGGAGCGCATCCGTAACTGGCTCAAGGATTTTGCTGCCCTGGATGCAATGCTCAGTCTGGCCGGCCATCAACGATTCCTGGAACCGGGATGCTGGCCTGTGATCGCTTCGAATGAAGAAGTTTCTCGTCCCTGTGTGAAAGCCAGGGAATTGCATCATCCATTGCTTCCTGCCTCAAAATCGGTGGGAAACGACATGGACTTTCTTCCGGAGCATCGACTGTGGATCATAACCGGTTCCAATATGGGTGGAAAGTCCACATTTCTGCGCACAGTGGGAATGAACCTGGTACTGGCTCAGATGGGTGGTGCGGTACGAGCCAGCTCCTTTACTTTCTCTCCGGCCCCGCTCATCACCTCCATGCAGATTCAGGACAACCTGGCTCGCTCCGAGTCCCTTTTCTATGCAGAGGTACGCTCGTTGAAGCGCCTGGTGGATCATCAGGCTCCCGTGTTCTATTTCCTGGATGAGATGCTAAAAGGCACGAATCAGAAAGATCGCAGCTTTGCCTGTAGAAAGATTCTTTCGCATTTAATCGAATCCGGATCTGCAGGTATGTTGACTACACACGATATGGAATTAACCTCCCTTACAGAAGGTTACGGCTCCATGGTTCAACTGTTTCACTTTAGAGAAAGCCCCGGGGAAGGACTGCAGTTCGATTTCAAATTGCGCCCTGGTTCCGTGGAGGGCACTACCGCAATTACAATTCTGAGAAATGAAGGTTTGCCTGTATGAGTGCTCTGGCAGCCATCGACATGGGCACCAACTCCTTCCACATGGTTATTGTGGAGCCCAACGATACAGGTGGATTTCAAATCCTCACTCGAGAGAAGGAAACGGTTCGCCTGGGCAGTGGAGCCGGAGACCTGGAAACCATCACTCCGGAAGCCATGCAGAGGGCCATTGAATGCCTGAATCGATTCAACAGAATTGCCAAGACCAAGGATGCATCTGTGCGGGCGGTGGCCACCTCTGCGGTAAGAGAAGCGCGAAATCAGGAAGAGTTTCTAAAGCAGGTAAAAAAGGAAACCGGTCTTCGAGTGGATGTGATTCAGGGCCAGGAAGAAGCTCGGCTCATATATCTGGGTATTCTCCAGGCACTTCCCCTTTTCGAAGAACGAATCATGCTAATAGATATCGGTGGAGGTTCTACCGAGTATCTGATCGGCAGTCGTGGTGTGCCGGAGTTTGCCACAAGCTTGAAACTGGGAGCCATTCGACTAACCGACCGATTCTTTCCAGGGGGTCAGGTAAGCTCCTCTGGAATCGAAGATGCCCGGTATTTTCTGAGACTGAATCTTCTGGGGCTTCGCGCAGAAATGCCGTCTAAGCTGCCGGAGCAGGTCATTGGCTCATCCGGCACGGCCCGGACACTGATGGAATTGGTGCAGCAGCATGTTCGTTCCGGCAATGAAGAAGTCCGGGACATGACTGCAGAAGAACTGGATAAAGTGGTAGAACTCATCCTGGACTGTAAGAATCGAAAACAGAGGGAATCCAGACTGGGGCTGGATGAAAAAAGGTCCGACATCATCGTGGGCGGCGCTATCCTGATGCAGGAAAGCTTTCGCATACTTGCGATCAAGAAAATGCAGTTCAGTCCATTCGCTTTGCGCGAAGGCGTTGTCTTTGATTCCTATCACCGTTCCAGTAGAAACAAAGAGCTTTCCGGGATTCGAAAAAGCTCCGTGTTGCAACTGGCCCGCAGAATGATTCCTCATGAAGGACCGGCCGAAGTCTGCGCAAGACTTGCATTGAATATCCTGGATGAACTGTCCGAAGCGGGAGCATATTTCGCAGAAGAGGTGGAAAAAGAGATTCTGGAATACGCCGCCCTGCTGCATAACTGTGGAATTTCCATCGCTCATTCAGCACATCATAAGCACAGTCAGTATATTATTCAGAATTCGGAAATGCTTCTTGGATTCACCGGACGAGAAATCGATGTAATGGCGGCCATTGCTCGCTATCATCGAAAGGCTTTTCCTTCCAAAAAGCATTCGGAATACCAGGATCTAAACCGTTATGATCGCAAGCTTGTAAAAGCCCTGGCCGGGGTGCTTCGCATTGCCATTGGATTGAGTCGGGGAGAATCCGGTAGAGTGGAGAAGGTTAACATTCAAAAACAGGGCAAGGATCTGGTCTTCTGGGTGCATCCATCCCAGAAACTCAAAGCCGGGGATGATCTATCTCTGGAAGTGCACGGAGCCATCCTTCGCAAAGAGCTACTGGAAGACACCCTGGAAAAGGGAATCGATATCCGAATCGCCGACTGAGGAGCCGGAGGGGGATGCTTCGCGCAGCTCAAGGACCGGATGCGGCCAAAAATCAGGATTCCAGGATAACAACTGCCATACTCATTCCATCTGTATGGCTCAGGGAAATATGGAATTGCTGAACGCCCATTGCATCTGCAAGTTCTCGAGCTTTTCTGGATAGAATGAGCTTCTTCTTTCCAAAGACCTTGCCACCAACCTGAACATCCTGATAGCTAAGGCCCACCTGCTCTGTAAGATTCAATGCCTTGATGGCGGCTTCCTTGACCGCGAAACGAGCCGCAAGGTAGGGTACAGGATCTTCATGCGAAAGGGAGTACTGGATCTCTTCTTCCGAGTACACACGGTTTAAAAACCGATCTCCGAATCTCTCCAGTGCTTGCCGAATACGGTGATTCTCCACCAGGTCCGTTCCCAGTCCAAGAATCATGGCATCAAGTGCTCCTGAAGCCCTTGCTGGACTTCGTTTTCCGGTCTCTGCCTGGGAACTATCCGTTCGAACTGAAGCGTCACCCTGGCTGGCAATACATCCAGGATCTCAACTTCTGGACGATTCAGTTTATCCGTGGCCATTATTGGCAGATCGTGGATAATAAAAGTGGGCTTGATGGAGCGATTGTATGGATCAAAGAAAGCCGGACAGAATACCCTTACATCGAACTGATTCTTGTTCACGGGCTCTTCGGAGCGAACTCTGAGATCCACAGTTCCATTACCCAGAACCTTCATATTCAGTTCGGATAGATCATTTATACATCGCACCGGCACATCTTCCAGGACCGTTTCCTTATCATCTTCCTTTTCGGTGAGCGAAAGCAATCGGGCCCTTACCTGAACCTCCAGTTCCTGGTTGGGCGCCACAGAAACGAATTCTGGCAACTCGGAGATCAAGACCTTCTGTTGCACAATGTCTCTGGTTTCGTTTATCTTCATCTCTCTGGTGGGAATGCGATCCATTTCTGCAACAATAGAATGTGGCCCCTGCACTTTGATGCTGGGTGGATTGGTGGATACATAGCCCAGGCCCACATCAGAAGAAGCTGTTAGCTCCAGTGCAGGATCTACCGGCAATTCCCGGGTCAGGCTTCGATCCAGGGTAACTTCCAGGTCCTTTTCATACTTTGCCTCGATCTGGCCCGGAGGGTCCGGTATCAAGATGGCCTTGTATTGATTCTTTCCTGGAATTGGCTTGGCCGGAGAGAATACAGTTATGCGAAACGCACTTGCGTTGAATTCCATTTCCTCGGCCGGGCCATAGAACTGAACATCCATAAAGGATGGAATCCTGGAACTCAATATCAGATCTTCAGGGATATCCGGCCTTTCCACGCGAATATGGAATACTCGAGTAACATTGCGAGTCCATTGCACATAGAAGAAAAGCATGGAAGCGATTAGAATACTTCCCAGTTTAACCTTCCAGTTTCTGGTAAAAAATAATACCACCCGTCTTGCCAGATCCAGAGTCATACGGTAGCGCCCTCCTCTTTTTTCTCAGGGGCTTTCTTCTTCTTCGCACGATTCCAGAGTTCCTGGATCTTGCTCTGCAAATCGTCGCCTTTGATGGGCGTATACATCTGGCCGTTGCACATTAGAGTGATTTTGCCGGTTTCTTCGGACGTGACTATTATGACAGCATCCGTTTCTTCGCTAATTCCCATGGCGGCGCGATGCCTGGCTCCGTGGGTCTTTTTAAGCACCCTGGAATTGGAGAGAGGTAAATAGCATGAGGCTGCAATGATTCGATTGTTTTCGATCATCATCGCTCCATCGTGCAGCGGCGTGTCTTTGTGAAAGATGGTTTCGATAAGCTCGCGGGTAATCAAAGCATCCACTCGCACTGCATTGTCAATAATGGTCTGGGGACGAATCTCGCGAAGTAGAATGATAATGGAGCCCACTTTTTGACGGGCCATGCTGATGGAGGCCTCGGTAAGTTCTTCCAGCGGAAGCACCGCCGGAGCATTCACCCATTGAAAGATAGGCATCCTGCCGATCTCACTTACCAGTCGGCGTAACTCAGGCTGCAGCAGTACGATGAGACCAAAAACCAGATAAGAAGAAACGTTGGTAATTATCCAGGAAAGGGTTTCTAGATGCAGGCGCCGGGCCAGCAAATCCAGGATCAGGATAAATCCAAAACCGATGAGAAGCTGCATGGCCCTGGTTCGGCTGAGCAGCATGTAGATTCTGTAAAGTAGATAGGCTACTACGAATATATCCAGGAACCGTAAGAAAGGTCGGAGCTGTTGTAGCAGGCCATCCAGTTCCATCAGCTCAATCCAAGTACGCTATCCATAGAATAAAGACCAGGCTTCTGTCCATCCAGCCATTTTGCCGCCCTGAGGGCCCCCATAGCAAATGTATTTCTGGATGCGGCTCGGTGCGTGATTTCGATCCTTTCCCCTTCTCCCAGGAGAAATACTGTATGATCCCCTACAACATCACCGCCTCGCAATGCGTGAGATCCAATTTGATTTCTGGGTCTTTCGCCGGTAATTCCACTGCGGCCATGCACTACATCGTTCGAACTCAGGCCAAACTGCTCTTCCAGGATTTCCAGTAACTTTACCGCGGTGCCGGAAGGAGCATCCTTCTTATGACGATGATGGATTTCGGTCACTTCGGCTGCATAGTCAGGTCCCAGCACCTGTGCGGCCATGCGAGTGAGATGGAATAATACATTTACTCCCAGAGACATGTTCGGCGAGATTAGCAGTGGAATTTTACTCGAAAACTCCTGAAGCTTCTTTTTCTGGGCTTCATCGAATCCCGTGGTTCCCACAACCAGGCCTGTGGCCGTTTGTGCGCAGACTTCGGCCAGAGCCAGGGTGTTTTCCGGCGAAGAGAAGTCGATGACTGCAGCTGCATCCTTGAGAGCTGCGCCGGCATCCGACGTTATGGAGATGCCCAGCTCATCGATGCCGGCCAGAGTGCCAGCATCTTTACCCAGATACTCGGATCCGGAACGCTCCAGAGCACCTACCAGTTCCAGACCGGCCTGCTTTTGACAGCCAATGATGGCCCGGCCCATCCGGCCTGCAGCCCCTGACATTGCATATTTGCTCAATTATCCTCTCCCAGCTGATCCAGAACGGCTTTGAGCTTCTCTTTCTTATCCTGAGGCAGAGCCACCAGAGGAAGCCTCAGTTCACCATTGCACAGTCCTTTCATCTCTGCCGCCGCCTTCACAGGCACCGGATTGGTTTCCCAGAACATAGCATTCATCATATCCAGTAGCTCATAGAATACCTGGTTTCCAGCAGTGAAATTTCCCTGGAGAAAATGCTCTACCATCCGATTGAGCTTCTTTGGATAGATGTTGGAGGCCACGGAGATGACTCCTTTTCCGCCCAGCCCCATCACCGCAGGAGTGATATTATCATCTCCGGAAAGCATAGAGATTCGGTCCCCGCAAAGGCGCATGATTTTGGCCATCTGACCTGGATCCCCGGAGGCTTCCTTGATTACTTGAATATTATCGATCTCTGCCAGCCGACGGATGGTCTCTGGCTCCACATTCACGGCTGTGCGACCTTTGATGTTGTAGAGCACCACCGGTCTGGATGATTTCTCTGCAATCGCTTTAAAGTGCTGATACAATCCTTCCTGAGACGGCTTGTTGTAATAGGGATTCACCAGCATCACAGCATCCACACCCATGGAGCAGGCATCCGCCGTAAGCTCTATGGCCTCCCTTGTAGAATTGGAGCCAGTGCCTGGAATAACAGCCATCCGGCCATTTACAATTTCTACGGTTTTCTGGATGAGTTCTCGATGCTCTTCGTGGCTGAGTGTAGGAGATTCGCCGGTGGTGCCGCAGGGTACTACGCCAGCCAGACCGGCCTCTACCTGTTTCTCTATTAAATCCCCGTAGGCTCCAAAATCGATGGAACCTCCCCCTTTCTGGAACGGGGTCATGATGGCTGTGTAGAGGCCCTGAAACTGCATATTTACTCCGTGGATGGCCGGAGTTGGCCGGACAAGTGATTTTTCACCTGGTAGGCGGAGAAGGAATATCAGGCACAGAAAACTTGCCTGGAAGCCAGCCTTCTACCGTGGCGCGGTCCACCGGCGGATAGAATTCAAAAAGAAAGTAGAATACCCAGAAAAATAGAGTAAGAAGCACCATCCATCGAATGACAGTCCGGGACAATTCATCCGAGGAAGCGTAATAGGAAACCCAGAGCATCACCGGCCAGAGCAAAAACAGAACCGATCCAAAACTCTTAAAAAGGCTGATTCCCATGGAAACCAGGGTAACATTGAAGTTCTGCTCAAAAGCATTGTAGGAATCCAGAAGCTCTTTGTAATGATAAATTCCATAAAATACGAAGATCAAGACTCCACAGGCCTTCCAGAGAGCACCGGGACCTTTGCGAAACAAGAAGAAGAGCAGCAAAAAGCACCAGATCGCGTATACAGGAAGAAGTATGGATTTAAGTTCTAACATAGATTTCAGAGCTCTCCCTGCACAATAGCCCGGTAAGACTGAATCATGCTTGCCGGACTGGCTATCCCTTTGCCGGCAATAGAAAAGGCAGTGCCATGATCCGGACTGGTGCGAAGAAACGGTAAGCCCGTAGTTACATTGATTCCGTTCATTCCCTCCAGGGATTTGAAAGGAATCAGTCCCTGATCATGATAACAGGCCAGTATTAGTCGATAATTCTTTCGGGAACCCTCGGTGAACAATCCATCCGCAGAAAGTGGGCCATCCACATCCATCTGATTTGCCCTGAGCCTTTCTGCAAATTCCATCAAATAATCCTGCTCTTCCGTTCCCAGCAGTCCGCCCTCTCCGCTATGGGGATTCAGTCCGCAAAGCGCCAATTTCTTCCCTTTGAAAGCCGGGCGATCCATAATGCTACGAATTTCATGCACCAGCTCCGGACGTTCCACCGTAGCTTTTAACTGCGCGGATACTTCTTTTATCGGAATATGAACGGTGAGCGGAAGCACGGAAAAGTTCTGACCATGCATTAGCATCAGCACATTGCATTGAAACCGGCTGGCCAGATAACCTGTATGACCGCTGAAGCCGGTCTGGGCGGCTTGATGTACATGCTCCTTGGAAAGGGGCGCTGTCAGTAGTCCAAGGCAACCATGGTCGTAAATCCAATCACAGGCAGATTCCAGAGCCTGAAAGGCCAGACGTCCAGATTCAGGGGATGGTCGTCCCGGCTCCACAGTTGGGCTCTGTGGCTCAACCACAGCTACCTGACCTGGACCTGCCATGGCCTGCACTACGGTGGGTTTTAGATCGTTCAATTTTGCGTAGGGGATGCGCAGCACATCTCGTCCGCTTCTCGATTCCAGAGAGTTTACCAGAGATTCTGTATCTGGTGAGGAATGAAAGATTAACCAGGAGGGGCCTGACGGACGGTATTCATCCGCCAGATAATGCAGAAGCTCCGGACCTACGCCGGCTGGATCTCCGGCGGAGAATACTACCGGATCAGGACGCTTTTGCTCGCGGTCCAAAGAGTTTTTCCAGGGATAGGTTGTCCCTGCCATACTCTGCTTCTATGAAATCTCGAGCGGAATGCTTGAGGTCGTTGGAAATCATGCAGCGACCTTCCAGAATAACACCGTTTTGAATGATCAATTCTGGAGTGCTGATATCTCCCAGGATACGAGCCGTGGGCAGAAGCATAACCCGGTTTCTGGCTGTGATGTTGCCTACAATGATGCCTTCTACAATCACCGAAGTGGCAGTGATGTTAGTCTTTACTCGACCGGTAACCCCGATGTACAGTTGATCCGCCTGAAGAGATTTCCCTTCGAACTTTCCGTCGATTTTGAGGGAACCATTGATGAAGAACCGACCACTAAAATAGGAATTTTCCCCAATTGTGGAGTTGGTTACTTCTGATGCTGTTTTTACCAGGGCCATAGCGCAAAGTCCTTTGAATCGCTGTTATGTCCAATCATTTTTGGCCGGTACCTTCTATAATGGATCTCACCGGCACTGGAATGCTGCTGTTATGAGCTCCGAATACGGGCCGCCCTCCATGGAGCGTTCATAGAATCAAACCGCAGGTCCGCTGTGGAACAGTCCGGCCAGTCTAGCTGCCCTGCTTCATCTGCGGAAGTCGAAGCTGTGCGATAGTTTGATCCAGCAATTCCAGAAATTCCAGCACTGCATCCCGAATCGTATAGCCTTCTAGAAGTGTAGCATCTTCAAACTTGGAATTGAACTGAATCTTATCGCTTTTGTTTTGAACTCCGGAGCCATTCTGATGGATATCTCCAGCCACCTTGCGCATAAACTCCCTCATGAGCCGGAGCATGTCGTTGGTTTCGAACAAAAACACTCTGGTCTGTTTGTTCTTCATCTTCAGTAGCTGCTCACGGAAGTCCTGCTTCTCTGCCTGGGCATATTCTTCCACAGTTTCTGTGAGTATCTTTAGATTGCGTAACGCAGTATCCAGATGATGTCGAATGGTATCCCTTTCCTGGTTCAGGGAGAAATCCATGCGAGTATGCTGCTCGCTGATGGCAGGCCAGTATTCTTTCTGAATCACATGGAGGATGGTTGCCAGGAAATTCACATCATGATCGGTACAATTTGGAGATGCTTTTGCTACAGGGAATTTCTCCAGGATGTCATGTCCGGCGCCGCCGGAACTGCTGGCACTACCGCCGCCGGAGGATTGCTGCTTGCCGGACCCATCCAGTCCCAGTTCGCTGCGAACATCGTCCACCTGCTGCTGGGCTGGATCGAAGTCCGGATACAGAACCTGCAATTTCTCCCGGTATTTCTGCAGTTCCCGCTTAACCCGGGCCACCTGGTCCGGGTTCGGAGAGGTACGGACAATGCCCTCCATTTGCTTGATATAACGGGTTAGCTTATCGATTTCTGTAAGCTGGTCCTGATTGAGATCCACGCTATGATCCTCCGATTCCTACTGCTACCGGCAAGAACTTTTATCAGCGAGATAGACTGACAAACTGTTCGTGAAAGTATTCCATATCCGGGTAATGGCGAATAAAGAACTCCGCCTGATGCCTGGCTTCCTGATACTGGCCTGTTTCTTTGAGCCACAAAACATAGTAATGTCTGGCCACATTGGATCTTCCGGCAGCTTTCTGAAAAAAACGAGCCGCTCGATCCTGAAAACCGGGCCGTGCATTTCTACCCGCTCGCAGTACCGTAAATAACAATACGGAAGCTCGATTCAAGGCGCCCGCATGGAATCCAGAACGGGAGCGATACGCGGCCAGGTCCAGCCAGTCCAGAAGCTCCGAGCGATCCAGGGGATTGGCCACAGAACTGAGGATGTTTCCTGGACTTCTTCGCATGGTATCGGCTCCCTGAAACTCTGCGAACGGCTCCACACTTTCCAGGGCCTCTTTGCTGGCTTCAGGCCAGTGCTTATGTAGCTTCTCGAGGTAGCGGGTTCCTGCCTCCTGGGACAGATGGGCCAGACCATGTTTCAGAGCAGCCAGGCGAAAGAACGAGTTTCTGGGTGGAAGTTCCAGCAGCAGTCGCAGCATCAAGCGATATCGTCCCTGAAGGCCGGCAAGATACAGGGCTTCTTCTTCGAAAGTGGCATCGATTCTACTCAGATTGTGGCAGAATCGAAAGGCCAGAAAGAGATGACCTCGATGCAATAGATGCAGATAAAACCACCTGGCATTTCGTCTGTCCAGTTCCGTGAATGGTCTCAATGATTCAAAGTCTTCGGTTTCCGTAATTCCCTGCAAGGCCAGGCTGCTTCGAAAACCGGACATCCGGCCGGAAGGAATGCCCAGAAGCGCGCGATCGTAGCCTGCCGATTCAGCGTCAGACACAGGATAAACTCTACTTAAAAGCGAATCCTCAATGCAGGCGGCCAGCAAACTTCGAATGCGCCCCAGATCCGACTCTGCGCTTACGGAAAAACGATACACCAGACTCATGGCCTTATCCAGTCTACCTTTCCAGAACAGGAAGCGAATGGTCCAGGCTACGGCTTCCTTTTCCACAGATGCAAGCCTATCCAGACCGCGCTGCATGTAGCCGGAGGCTGCGGTTTGCAAGATGCTCTCGGTCTTTCTACGAATCTCCGGATCATGTGCGAACTCCGGTAAAAATAGAACATATGGATGGCTGTTAACGGCCACATCCCCGCCCATACCTGCGAAAAATAGTTCAGCAGGGTCCAGTCCACTGCGCAGATGGGATCGTAAAAAGGAGACGTTTCTGTAGACATCGAACAGACCATCCTCCCGGGAGATGGCTGCCATGTTGGCTGCAGGACCTGTTAGATCCCTGGCGCTGGAAAGGTTCTGGCCGATGGGCAATGGATACTCCGGTATGGAAACCAGGGCAGCATCTACCATCTGGGATTTGAGGTCAAGAATTGGTGCCATGGGTTCTTTTTGAGTTCCCCCCGTGACAACAGGATCCTCCCTCCAGGCAGCAGGAATAGTATGAACCTGGTCTTCCCAGCCAGAAGAGTCTCGCGCAGCAAAGCCGGATTCAGATTGCACCGGTTCCCCTCCAGCCACCGGACGGATTTCAGCATCCTGGATCCAGGAGTAATCCTGCTCTTGCGTGTCCTCGAAGGATTCTACCGCGGGAACGACACTCTCTTTCGCAACGGAGGCTTTCCTGTTGCTCACTTCCTTATTCGACGCGGGGCCGGACAAATTACCACGGCTATCGGACTCCCTGGAACCTGTGGCACCGTTCTCCGGTCCGGTGCCCAACGCTCCGGAACGTTTTTCACCCTTCTCAGAATCGGCTGCGATGTCAGCGGGCGTATCTGAATCCGTAGAACCAGTGACTGATCGGGCGGCCTCTTCCGTTCTGCGAACTCCTGGTGGAGCCACCTTCCTGGAAGCCCGCCTGGAACTGCGAATGAGGCGCACCAATCCAAAAATAGTAAGCAGTATTAACAGAAGCAGAGCCAGGCTAAAGGCCACGGACACAATCCACATATCTCCCTTGAAAAATGTTCTGGATATTAATTCCTGAAACTGCATAAGCCACCCTTGAAATCGTTGCATCTGGAACCAAAAATTGTCCGATGGTAGAGTAAGGTTTTTCTCCTTATTAGGATCGGACAGTATGATGAAACGAAGCGCAAATCTAACGGCTCATTTGGTATTATTTCTCTTTTTTTTCTGCCAGCAGCCAGGCCAGGCCACTCCCCTTTATTCCGATCCATTCGAGATGCTCCGAGCAGGTCGCTGGGCTCAGATCCTGCGACATTTTGAGAAGGAAAGCCCAAGAAATAAGTCCGATTTCTATGCACTGGCCAGGGCGATGCAACAGAGCAAAGGCCATTCCGGCCTGGAAGCTGTTGCTCCCTTTCTAAACGTCGTCGAACGAGGATGCATGAAGGGTCATACCGAAGCGGAAATGAATCAATGCCTGGATCGCATTCCCGAGCACTCCGCGTCTGACCTGCTGGAGCGATTGGCACTTTACAGAGCTCAAGAAGCCACGGTGAAGGAGCTATCCCAGAGTGCACGAGAGAAGATCCTGGCTCGGGCCGATCTAAGTCGCGGCGATGTGCTGGATCAGAAAATCTTACAAAAGCGATTGGACATCCTTCTGGACATGAATCAGGTTTCGCGGGCAGCTGAAATCGCTCAGAAGTTTGGAAATGTTTCCGGGGATTATACTGAATTTTTGAAAGGTCGAGCCTTTCGCCAGGCCGGACAGAGAGATAAGGCCAGAGACTATCTATTCAAAGCCGCAGAAATGGATCCACCTGGGTGGCTGGCCAAGGCTATTTACTATGAGCTAAAGAAGAATGACCCGGCCCTGCCCGATGCGTATTCAGATCTGCCACATTACCGAAGAAAGCTGGTACTGTTTCAGCAATATATTCCCTCTTCATTCTACAAAAGCAATTCGACCTTTTCTTCGGAGAATTTGATTGCTACGTCAAATGCGATCACAGTGGGACACGATGGCATGGTACTTATGGAGTTGGGTAAGTACAGCGATGTGCTGGAGCTTTCGTCCAGAGCCTACACTTTTCTTTCATCGAATCCGGGAAAACTACGAACCTGGGCCTATCAGCTAAAGAAGACCAAACAATACGGCGTTGCGAAGCAGCTTTTCAGTAGATTCGAGCATGCGAAAAGCCAGGATCCTTCCCTGTGGCATCTGTATCTAGATATTCTTAAAAGCTCTGGCAACAAAGATGATTACTTTAAAGAGCTGGTAGCCTATCTAAACGAAAACCATGCAGATTATGAAACACATGATGAACTCATTGAATTTCTCATTGGTAATGATCCAGATCATTTAATCTGGGCCGACAAGCGATACTGGGAGTATGCGAAAAGTATGATGCCTGCTCAGGCAGGTAGTGGCCGATTCGTGTACTGGCTCTATAGATATTACGAAAAAAACAGCCCTGCAGAGAAGGAAGATCTGTTAAAGAATTTCTATCAGAGGATGCCTGGTTCCTATTACAAACAGGCTTTCTGGGATCTGAATGACTCTGCGAAGAAGGATACGTATGCCGATCACTGGGCGTACGTTCGAGACAGAGGTACCTACCTGGGATGGGTTTCTCGCTACGGCGGAAACGAACAGGCACTGGCATTCCTGGCCAGAAAGAATCTAAGCGCTTACTGGAATGAGGATGCGGTTCGAATTTTGCGAGATCTTAAAAGAGATCAGCAGGCCATTCCAGATGACATTGTAGATCTATTTCGCCTGGGAGAATGGCAACTGGGAATGGCATTCTTTCGCGAGAAATACTCCGGCAAAGTGAGCGACTATCAATTCCTGCGGCGCCTGGCCCAGGTAGGATTGAAAAGCGAAACACTGTTTGTATCTGTTTATTATACAAGAAATCTGCTGCGAGAAAGTGGAGTGTCTGAAGACCCATTCACCCTGCCCCCGGAATTGCTTCGAATTCTGTATCCCCGTCCGTATCATGATGTAGTCCAGAAATACGGTCAGACATTCAAAGTAGATGAATCTATGGTCTATGGACTTATGCGGCAGGAAAGTATGTTTCGAGAGCTGGCCATCAGCCGCTCCGGTGCACGAGGACTAATGCAGATCATGCCCAGAACCGGCGAATGGCTGGCCAGCAGAAGCAATATGCCCAACTATGATCTTCTTGACCCTGAGACCTCTATTCGTCTGGGTTCCATGTTCTTCGCAGATCTACTGAGAATGTATGATCAGGATTTTCGCTGGGCTTCCATCGCCTACAACGGAGGTCCCGGAAACCTGAAGAAGTGGAAAGCCCGCTATTATAACGGCGATTTCAATCATTTCCTGGAACATATCCCCAAAGCGGAGAGTCGAAACTACTGTCGAATCACGCATCAGAACTATATGCATTACTGGATCACAGACAGGATCTATGGCCAGGGCTTGAATTGACAGCCTGGGCCAGGTTATTTTTCTCTCAAAAGAGATGAGCTTTACCGTTTTCAATTCCATTACTGGCAAGAAAGAACCCTTTCAGCCCGCGGATCCGGCGCGGGTAAGGATCTATAATTGCGGTCCTACGGTATACAATTTCAATCACATCGGAAACTTCCGGGCCTACATCTTCGTAGATCAATTGCGCAGGTATCTAAAGTTTAGAGGCTACGGGCTGGATCATGCATCCAATATCACGGATGTAGACGATAAGATCATCGACAATGCATTACGGGAAGGAAAATCCATTCAGGAGTTTACATCTCCCTACGTGGCTGCTTTCTTACAGGATCTGGAAACGCTTAGAATCCAGACCGTGGAACATCGGCCAAAAGCCACAGAGCATATTGAAACCATGCTTGAGATGATTGGCGAACTGGAAAAGAGAGGCCATACCTACGCGGTGGATGGAAACGTTTATTTTAAACTGAAATCGTTTCCTGAATATGGAAAGCTTTCGCGCATTGAATCTCAGCACTTGATGACCGCTGCTGGCGGGCGTTTCGAGGCGGATGAATACGATAAAGAAGATGTAAGGGACTTTGCACTGTGGAAAGCCCCTGCGAAGAAGGATGAGCCCTCCTGGAACTCTCCCTGGGGCGATGGTCGTCCGGGATGGCACCTGGAATGCTCGGCTATGATTCGAAATATCTACGGCAAGGATGGGATCGACATCCATACCGGTGGCATCGATCTGCTTTTTCCCCATCATGAAAATGAAATCGCACAGAGCCGCGGTGCCTACCCCGGCGAAAACTTTGTGCGATACTGGATGCACAATGAGCATTTGCTTGTAGAAAGCAAAAAGATGTCCAAGTCCCTGGGCAATTTCTTTACCCTGCGAGATCTCACAGAAAAGGAAAAGGCCCAAAAGCTCGTTGAAAACGAAGTAGCACCCGCCTGGATCCTGGACTACATTGATAGCGGATGGATGCCTCTATGTATTCGCTATCTGCTCAGCGCAACGCATTACAGAAACAAGCTAAACTTTACCTTTGATGGACTCAAAGCTGCTAGAACCTCCATTGAGCGAATCCAGCAATGCATCGACAGTCTTCTGGAGCGAACGGGAAGCACAGAGGATCAGGTTCTTTCGGAACTCAGAGATCGAAGAAAGAGCGATAAGCCTGGCCACGGTTCAGCCCGAATTCTCTCGAAGGATTCCCCTTTTGCAGATGAGCTTACTGAATTTCTCCAGGCCATGGACGATGATCTAAATATCTCTCGCGCTCTGGCTGCAGTTTTTGAAGCGGTAAAAACAGCCAATACTCTGCTTGCCGATTCTGGTACGAAAGCCCACCCATCAGCGGAAACGAATACATCTTCCACAAAAAAGAAAAAATCCGAAAGTGAAGATGAGAAAAA
Source organism: Spirochaetaceae bacterium (assembly GCA_002729885.1). Classification (GTDB taxonomy): domain Bacteria; phylum Spirochaetota; class Leptospiria; order Leptospirales; family Leptonemataceae; genus UBA3465. Next base: position 59,884 of record PBUB01000004.1, on the reverse strand, counting down.
CTCTAACTCCGAAAACACCGAGGCCCATCTTACGGATGCTCTGGCCTTTCTGGCTGCAGTAAACGAAGTTCTGGGAGTGCTTCGCTTTACTCCGGAGGAAACCAGCCTGGATCAGGATCTGGCATCGAAAGTAGAAGACCTGCTCGCTCAAAGAGCAGAGGCAAGAAAGAGCAAAGATTTTTCTCGGGCCGATGAGATTCGCGATGAACTAACGAACCTGGGCATCGAGATCAAGGACACGCCGGAAGGCACCAAATGGCACAGGATCTAATCTGCGGCAGACAGGCTGCGCGAGCACTGGATCAGGCACTACGGGACCCATCCGGTTCTCCTCCTGGAATCCAGATGGTGTACATTTCCGACAGCTTTCCGGCTAAGATCAAAAAGGAACTCTCTGCTCTTCTGGGAAAAGGACCGGTGCAGACTGTAAGCTCCGCAGAACTTTCGCGACTTACGGATCTTCGTCATCAGGGAATTGTAATTCGACTCAAGGCCAGCTCCGGTTCAGGAAGTGTTGAATCGAAAGAAGCTGGTCTGAAGCAGGCACTGGATGAAAAGCCTGGACTTTATGTGATGCTGGATCGCATTCAGGATGAGCAGAACCTGGGAAGCATTGTTCGAAGCGCAGAAGCCCTGGGTGCAAAAGGCCTGATTGTTACCGGAAAAGGGGCGAGACCTGGAAGTGTAGCTGCGAGGGTGAGCGCCGGAGCCACAATGCTTCTTCCCATCTTTCAGTCCAGCAGCCAGTCTGTGGTCAAAACGGCAAAGAACCTCAACTACTGGTTACTGGGAGCAGACTTCGATCCGTCGGCCGAACAACACAAGAAGAGCTTGAGCTGTCATGATCTCAGCCCTCTTCCCGATTCGAATCGCCTGATTCTTGTTATTGGAAGCGAAGGCGATGGTATGAAATCCTCTCTTCTGGATCAATGTGATTTCACATTACACATTCCACTCAGAGGCCGCACCCAGTCATTGAATGCCGGTGTGGCCACAGCCATACTTCTGGACCGATTGATGGAATTCGTTGATTCGAATACTGCAGATATCCAATCTTCCGTCCCATGACGCTCAGCAACCGGGAGTTGACTTCTAAACCTTCCAATAGCGATTCCCCGGGTTAATGTTTTCTTCGGAGAACTCTCCGGCGCATTCGATTTGAGGATTCGCTCAATCAGAATACCAGGCCCTGCCGGAAATCGCGGGAATTCCAGGCAAGTGGATGGCAATCAAGATCTCTCATTGGTTATCGCCGAAGAGAAGTTTCCACTGATAGTTGAATCGTCCTCGGGAGATTCCCAGGTGCTGGGCTGCTCTGGTGCGGTTGCCCTCCGATCGCTCCAGAGCTTCTTGCAAGATCTGTTTACTGTAATTCTGTACCAGATGATCAAAATCCAGGCTGATACCGGAGGCCAGGCCAAGATCGCTCAAAGCCTTTTCCTGCACTTTCCAGTTCTGAGATTGTAGGCTGTCATCCTCTGACCGGGCAGCATCAGGCGCGATGGGAGAACGAGAATCTGTCTGCGAAAGGTAGGATGGATCCAGGGCCTGATAAAATTGCTTTAGACCGGGACTCTGTCCCGGGTATTCCAGAGAAAGTCTCAAGGCCAGACTTTCCAGTTCTCGAACATTGCCAGGCCAGGAATACTGGATAGCAGCATCTTTCAATGTGGAGTCCAGAATCAACGGTTGAATCCTGTACTTCTTCGAATTTACATCCAGATAGTATTCAAGAAGTGCCTGGATATCCCCGGAACGCTCTCTTAAAGGAGGAATTCGCTCGTTTAGAGTTGAAATGCGATAGAAGAGATCCTGACGAAAACTTCCGGCTGCTACCATGGAACTCAAATCGCGATGCGTGGCGAAAAGGAATCTGCATCGGGCCGGTCTTTCTTCGCTGGCCCCCAGTGGTCTGAACTGCTTCTCCTGAATCAATCGCAGTAGCTTTCCCTGCATATCCAGAGGCATGTCCCCTATTTCATCAAAGAACAGAATTCCATCGGTGGCCATTTCTACCAGGCCCTTTCTTCGTTCGCGGGCATCGGTAAATGCCCCTCGCACATGTCCAAACAGTTCGCTTTCCCAGAGAGTGTCGGGAACAGATGCACAGTTGATGGGAACAAAAGGACCTGAACTTCCGGATTCCTGATGAATCCAGCGAGCGAACAATTCCTTACCGGTGCCTGTTTCGCCAGAAATCAGAATGGGCACATCCACGGTGGCCAGCCTGGACCAGGTTTCCAGGGAATAGTGCCACAGACCATCGGAGACGATTATCGTGCGATTGCCAACCTGGATCTCACGTCTGGTGTCTGCATTTCCCTGGGTCGTCCGGGTTTCTTCGACTGATTTCGATGATGAATCTGGAGGCCCCTCAGTCCGCTCTGGCGGCGATACCGGACGCACCTGGTTTAGACGCAGCCGCGAATTTTCCCTGCGGATGGCTGCATTTCTGAGGGTCAGAGCCAGTAAAGCAGAGCCCATTTCCACAAACAATGTATCCCTGGATTCGAAAGGTCTGGAAGAATGCCCCAGAAGGATCAAACCTACAAGATCCCGCTGCAAAAGGATAGGATAGATGAATTCGAAGCCCATCTGATCCAGAGCACGAACGTAGGATTGAATTTCATCGTCCTGCTCAGCTAAATCAGCACGCGGCAAAGATGTTTTGCTTTCGCGGGCTGAATTATCTATTCGGTGCGCAAACCTGCTGTTGATCTCCAGACAGATTTCCTTGAGAGCAAGTGTTCGCTCAGATGATGGAGTATGATTCTCCAATAGATCCCTGAACGGTAGCGGCACCGAGTTGGCATCCCTGGATTCGTTCGAAACATTGTGCGAAGGGGGAGTATTGCGCTGCCGAGCCTTTCGGGAATGAATCTCTGCTGCCGACAGGCTATCCCCTGCCAGGATGCCGCCGTAGGCCCGAGACAGGATCAGGGAAGTTCGCTGACACTGGAACTGGTTTTTCAGAAATCGAATTACGTTATCCAGAAAGGCGGGAATGTCCTCGTAGGCATACCCCATACTGGGCATCACCTCTAGAATTGAATGAATGCTCTCAGCGGAGAGAAACGGACCTTCAGAGTCCATAATGTCCTCCTCTCTATGCTCCTCCGAGGCCGCTTCCCTGTTATCTGCAAATCTATCTTCCAATGGAATCCCTGCCTGCCTGAGAAAGCCTGGCTGATCAAATCTGGTCAATGATTAATTTTTGACGACCAGATTCTGTCAGCGGTCCAGCCTGCCATGGACAAACTGGCAGCACTCTCAGCTAGTCTCAGTTAGCACCGTCAGATCCAGATATAGGGCCTTACAGTGCATTTCAGAGTCTTCCCGGGCATGATTCCACCGTGTTGCGAAATATGAAGCCACCCGGTCTCTGTAACACCTGGCATACAATTTGCACCATCAATGCAAGAGGCGAAGATTCATGAGCTGCGGTCAGTTAGAGGGTCCGCTTGAATCATTCGGGCTCATGCACCGAAGGTAGCAGGCCTGAGGATAGTGGTACCGATGAGGCCAACTAACCTACTTCGCCGAGCAGCAAAAGCAGGATCGAGGAGAGCGAAATGGCAAAGGTAAGTGGCGGGGCTGTTGCAGCCCGATTTCTAAAGAACGAAGGTGTAGAGAAAATATTCGGAATCATAGATGGAACCTACTTCGGATTCTATTCTTCAGCGGTAGGCGATGGCATTGAGCTGGTGAGTCCCAGGCATGAAACCAGTGCAGCGCATATGGCTGGGGCCTATGCAAGAAGCTCCGGCCGCCTGGGCGTATGCATGGCATCCAACGGCCCGGGGGTGGCGAACATTCTTCCAGGGCTCGTTGTTGAGCAAGCAGAGGGCAACCGGGTTCTCGTAATTACCAGCGCACGGCGCACAGGAATCATGTATCCCGATCGCGGTGGCACATATCAATGCTTTGATCAGAGCGGCGTAATCGGTCAGATTGCCAAGCATAGCGAGGCGGTGCATTCCTTCGAGCGAATACCGGAAGTGATGAAGCGAGCGCTGCGATACTGCTTCGAAGGCAGGCCCGGGGTTGTGCATGTGGACATTCCAGAAAATATCATGAATGGGAAATTCGAAGGCGCCCTGCCCCAACAAAGCGTGGAATCCTATCGCCGCACTGCTCCGGTGTCGCCCGATGCAGAGCAACTGGAACAGGCTCGCAAGTTGCTGACGGATGCGAAATTACCCATGATCCATGCTGGCGGAGGAATCATCCACGCAGAAGCCTACGCCGAGCTGCAGGAGCTGGCGGAGCTTCTGGGTTCTCCCGTCACAACAAGCTGGGGTGCCCGGGGCGTCCTGAGCGAAGAGCATGAACTGGCCATTCCCATGGTGAATATTTCGCTGAACAATCGAGTACGCAACGCGGCCGATGTAGTGCTAACGCTTGGATCCCGAATCGGCGAAACAGACTGGTGGGGCAAAGCTCCTTACTGGGCCAAACCTTCCGAGCAAAAGATGATTCAGGTAGATATGGATCCAATGATCCTGGGTGCCAATAAACCGGCGGCGATTCCGATTCAAGCTGATGTTAAGACCTTTATGAAGGGACTGATAGCCGCTCTAAAGAAAAACGGTCGTTCCAGTAAGCCCGATCTATCCAGCTTCGATAAGAGAAAGATTCAGTACCGAGAAAAGCTGGATAAATCTCTGGAGAAAGACACTGAGTACGTTCATCCAGCTCGCGCTGTGGTAGCCTGCAGAGATGCTTTTCCGGACAATTCAATTCTCGTGGCCGATGGAGGTAATACCGCCATCTGGGCAAACTTCTACTGGAAAGTGAAAACTCCAGGCACCCTGCTTTCCACGTTCAAGTTTGGTATGCTGGGCGCAGGAGTGGCGCAGGCTCTGGGCGCGGCCAAGGCCCATCCGGATAGGCCTGTATGCTGCATCATTGGAGATGGGGCCATGGGATTTCATCCTCAGGAAATTGAAACAGCCGTGCGGCATAACCTGAAGATTGTCTACGTAGTTCTGTGCGATAAACAATGGGGCATGGTGAAGATGAATCAGTCTTTCACATTGCGGCCCTGGAAAATGCTTCTCTATAAAAGTCTGGACCCGGGGGAAACCATTGCCGCGGACCTGGGGGAAATTCGCTTCGACCAGGTAGCTGAAGCCATGGGAGCTCATGGCGAACGGGTATCCCGGAACGAAGGCCTGAATGATGCAGTGAATCGCTGCCTGGGAGTAAATGGACCATCAGTGATCCATGTAGATGTAGATCCGGTGGCGCATATGTGGGCTCCGGGATTGCGATATTTCAAAGCGATGCATGAGGAACCTTCCGGGAAATGAGAAAGATTCTGATTACCGGAGCAGCGGGCTACCTAGGTAGTCTGCTGCATCGTCGATTGACCGAACAATTCGCAGCCAGAGAATCCTCCGGGAAAATGGCCGGATTCAAAGCGACATCAGGATCCGGTGGTCTGGTTTCTGCAACCTCTGTCAGGGATTCAGAAGTGCGAATCGTGGCCACGGATGTAGCCTTTCCGGAAATGAGCGAAGACCGTGAAATCTGCGATATTACTGATCCAGTGTCCGTAGATCGTTTGTTTGCAAAGCATCGTCCGGAACTGGTGTATCATCTGGCTTCCATGGTAAATCCCAGGAATGCAGAAGAGCGAGCACGGGCCTATGCGGTAGATGCGGAAGGCAGCCAGAATATCCTGGATGCATGTATCAAGTATGGTACATCACGACTGGTGGTAACTTCCAGCGGCGCAGCTTATGGTTACCATGCCAGCAATCCAGTTCCCATAACCGAAGATCAGCCGCTCAAACCATACACCGGTTTCGCGTATTCTCATCATAAGCAACTGGTGGAAAATATGCTCGCTGAGCACAGCGCTACGGGGCATTCCCCTGACGTGGTCGTATTACGATCTGGCACAATACTGGGTGCAAATACTAAGAATCAAATTACCGCTCTGTTTGAAAAACCGAAGGTTCTCGGTATTCGCGGAAGCAATACTCCTTTCGTATTCATCTGGGATGAGGATGTGGTGGGAGCTCTGATGCATGCGGGGAGAAAGAGCGATGAGCCCGCTGACTCGGACAGAAAGACGAGCTACATCGCTCCAGCCGGCATCTATAACCTGGCAGGCGATGGCTGGCTACCCATTCAAGAAGTGGCCTCAATATTGAGAAAGAAGATTCGCTGGTTATGGCCAGGACCATTGAAGCTGCTTTTGGGAATTGCCCGACCCCTGGGACTCAGTCAGTACGGACCCGAGCAGATTCCTTTTTTGCAGTACAGACCGGTGCTGGATAACACAAAACTCAAAGAAGTCTTCGGTTACACTCCAGCGAAAACCAGCAAAGAAACCTTCCAGTTCTTTGTGAAATCTGCAGGGCTTGTATGAAACGCAGACCTCTGGACGGATGCAAAGTGGTAGTTACCGGTGCGGCAGGTAACCTGGGCCAGGCCCTGGTAAAGGGGCTTCTGGAGAAGGGTTGCCAGCTTCTGGCCATCGACGTAAATCAGGAGGCCCTTCAATCCCTCAGACCTCTGGCTTCAGACAGGCAGTTGCGTTTTCTGCGAATGAATTTAACATCTGCATCCCGCGCCGCTGCATGGAAAAAGGTAGTGCAGTTTCAACCAGATGGAGTCATTCTGAACGCAGGAATTACAAGAATTGCACCGTTCATGGAAACCGAGGAGTCAGACTTTCGCAAGGTCTTCGAGGTAAATTTCTTCTCAAGCGTTGGCGCTCTGCAGGCATTGCTTCCAGACCTCATTGAGAAGCGAGGTTTTGTAGCGGCCATTTCAAGCGTCAGTGGCTTTGCTCCGCTGAAGCTTCGCAGTGCTTACTCTCCTTCCAAGCATGCAATCAGCGCATTTATAGATACCCTTCGCAGCGAAACCCCTGAAGTAGATTTTTTGATCGCTTACCCTTCTTTCCTGACTACAGAGGTAAAAAGCAGCAGTTATCAGACGGCCCGTAAATCCAGAGGAAGCGTCACCCCCGAAAAGGTAGCTCGAAGAATCGTTCAAGGAATAGAGAAACGAAAGCCCAGGTTGATGATTCCGCTTCAAGCTCGCGTTGCTCGCATTCTGTGGGCGGTCTGGCCATGGCTGTATATGCAAATGATGATCAAACGAGCCTGAAACAGGAGTAGTCTATAGTAAATTTGCCGCGGCGGCCACAGGGAGTCCCGGAGTAGATTTCTGCGGCAGCCTTATGAACCAAGCTTGCAGCACCAGAGAATTAGAGAGCCATTCTGCGCCATACTCGTGGGCAGAACTCATGGGCCAGGCCTGCCGAAGCAAATCTACGCCAGTAAAAAGTCATGGAGATAACTTTTGAAAACCGCGAACGGACGCTTCGCACGGGCATACGAAAACCGGTGCCAGCACCGGTATTCATCGACCGGGAACCGCTTAATTTCGCGCCTCAATTACCGCTAATCACCGGAAAGAAGCACTCTCTGGGCCAGCGTTATTCTGGGAACCATGGATTCATGCACTAAAGGTTCTCTTGCCGGATGATTGTCCAGACCCTGGAATGGACTGGCGCAGGAGCGCACAGGTTCCTCTTGAGAAATCCCGCGACTTAGATTTAAAGTCAGATATAGCTGGTCTTCTGCATCGGGCGGAACCACAGGCAATGAGCAATGGGTCTTACTACTGAGAAAGCGGGATGCCACGGATTCGCAGGCAGGCTTTTGATTCTCAGATTCGATGTTTATTCGAAATGCATGGCTCTGCGCCCGGAAAAAGCGGTCTTCTTCACAAAGTATATGAATGCTTTCTCTGGACGAGACAGGAACTCTAACTTCAGAGCCATCGTTTACCGCAAACTCCAATCGATATTCCTTTTGAAGGGAGGCAAAGGGATTCTGAAAAGGATTCAGTAGCATTTCATCCTCGACTTCGTAGGCACTGTCTGTCGGAAGTTTCACCAATCTGCAATCGTATGTTTTCGCAGTACCCGTCTGGATCTCCAGTATCAGTAGTCGTCCGGAAGGTGGCCTGGTCTCCTGTGTACCAAGGCAGGAGACCAATAGAATAAACAGAGATAGTAAGAAAAGCCGGGCGGAAAAGAAAAGGTCCCTGGCCGGTGTGCCCATGCCTCTTCGCAATTCCATAGACTGGCTGTCGACAGAATGGCCGTTCAACATGGGAATGCCGCCCTCCGATCTTTTGAAAAGCGCAGCCATCATCAAGGTAATTGCACCTGCTCATCCACCGAGATTCGGGGCACCATTTCTAAATGAATTTCCGGCCCGAATGGGAAAACACTTTCGAATGCGGTGAATGGATAGGCACAGGCTCGAATAGGACGATCGCTTCTTGCTGCGGGTCCAAAATCCACAGAGACGTTCATTAATCGTGGCTCCGGCGAGTCCTCCGATGGAAGGGCAAGGTTGCATTCGGAACGGCTACTCATGATAGCCGTTCCGCGAGAAAGGCAATTGGTTTTGATGCCCGATTCCAGGGAATGAAGATTAATTCTGAGAGCGTGCAACTGGCTGAAAAATGCTCGTTGCTCTTCGCACAATACATGAATGCTTTGCCCGGCCTCCGCAGGCACCGCAATGCTCCCGGATGTCTTGATTCTAATATATACATCCAGGTTTGACGGATGCCGATTAAGGGAACTGGATGCCGGCGACAGCGGGATATCCTCCTCGAGATCGAATGGATACGAGGAGGCATACTCCAGAATGCGACATCCATATTCAGTTTCCGCATTCAGCTGTATTGTGAGGTAAAGTAAGGCTGTGGACTTGGGGGACCTATGATCCAGGGTTCTGCACTGTAAAGAGAGACCGAGGCACAGAAGGATGGGAAACAGAATCAGCAAAGACTTTCGAATGGGAGCATTATCCACCCCGCTCATAGCGCAGACCTCATCCCGATCTGATAGATTACCAGAGAGCTATCTGCTCTTCGCGTGGAGGTAATCTGAGGATATCTTTTTTCATCGTCGATGGAAACTGCCCTGGCCCTGAGCTGCAGAGAAAGATGCTGCCACAGCTTCACATCAAAGTAAGCATAAACCTGCCCATAACGGCTCTCATAAGGAATACCGCCCAGGCCCAGCCCCAGGACCAGAAAGGGGAACGGCTCATATCGGTATTCGACGACAAAATAGGGAACAGTCTGGGGTGAAGCCGCATAGGATTCTCTGGCGCGGCAGAATAGTTCCATGTCCCCTGAACAAAAGGGCTGTAACCCCGTAAATCGTAGAATTGTCGCGGGTAGACCACTGGAATCCACAATCTTCATGTATCCAGGAATGGGTCCGTAGCGCTGATTATAGTAATGATCTATTCCAATGCCAAAACCGAGCCCGCTGTTCTTTATATAAGTTGTGAATGCAAAGCTCGCAGCGTCCAGAGAGTAATCCGGCCGATTCTTGATCTCCCGGTAGATGATCAGGTTCTGTACGGGATCCTGGCTCATCTGGCCCAGCAATACATCTCGCAGAAAAAGATCCCTGGATAGCCTCTGAACATCCGCATCCACGCGGGATGTTCGCATTCCCGAGCCGCCCAGAATCGTCATGGAGAATCGATTGATTCCAGAAGCTTCAGGTGCTTCAGCTTCTTCGGCAGCCAGACCGGACGAAGAGAACAATACCAGAGCGAGCCACAGTGTAAAAGCCACATAGAGAAAGCGCATTGGCATATTCAATTGCTTCCGTTCAATCAAATGGTTTCGCATGGTCATTGCTGGTTCAGGGATTCGGAGGCCCGCCCTTGCGCATCCGGATCAATTTCAATATTTGCATTAATGCAGATTCCGAATGGGCCAACAAACTCCCAGGGAAAGAGGATGAAATAGGTGTCTACATCCAATTCCAGTCGATGCACCTTCCAGCTATTGGCATTCCGCAATTCGACCGGTAAGTTGTTCAGTGCATTTTGGACCGCTTCACTGGCGGAAGGAAAGATTAGCGGTATAAAAAGAAAATGAGATCCGCAATGTTTTCCGGAAACACTGAGCAGATTATCTGGTTCCTTACCTGGGCCCGCAGCTTGCCGGACTTCGTATATTGGCCCGGTAGATAGGCAGCCTGCCAAACCGAGCAAAGTGGCCACTCCGAACATAAATCGCACGGCCATGAATGAACCAGGAAAAGTCCTCAGGCATCTTTTTCCCCGGTTCATGGTTGGTTTGCATCCTCGAGCTTTTCCATGCAGACCCTATAGGCACCCATACCAATGCCTGCAGTTAGAGTGTTCGACCGGATAGTCCAGGCCTCGTGTTCTAGCAATGCTGCGTTATCCCAGAATCCAGTTTTCCTGATCGCGCGGCAGTCATAGTCTGGAATCTTAATCCAGCGCAAGCCCGGGTCCGCCGTTCTGGTTAGAATGACGTTGTTCATTCGGACTGTTTCGTATCTCAGGCAGCCCACAAGAAGCATGCTACCTGAAATGAGGATTAAACAGATGATTCTCATTCAGTCCTTCTCTTTTTAAGGAAGCAGATTTAGCTGATCATCCAGGAACCCGGCCGCATCAAAGGGATAATCAGGCTTTTGAATTTTCTTGCTGGCAGCCTAGCTTCCCCAGACCACCACGCATTCCTGATGAAAGAAGAATCCGCCCAGCACGGCAAGAGAACTGTGATCGATAATGGCAATCTGGGAAATGCCTCCATCGGCCATGGCCTCTTCCAGGCTTCTGCCCCCTCCGTAAAAGAACGGAGTGAGGAAACCAGAGCCGTAGGAGCAGGATTCTCCTCGTTTACTGACCTCTCCATTTCCAATTAGATTTCCCGTAGTGCGGTCATGCACAGTATGCTCCGTAAATGTCAGAAAGGCACCCTGCATGGGAGAGGAAATGCATTGCATGAGTCCCAGAAGTGCGAATGGAATTAATAGCTTTAGATATCTTTTCATGAATTTATGCCTATTTCTCCCCGGTTACGATGGTGCAGTAATTTCTATAGAGCATTATTAGAACGTTCAAAGATGAATGATCTACGGTAGCGATTCGTCGGATGTCATTATCACGGGCTATCTGACCGGCCCCGGCTTCGCCAATGGCCACCAATCCAAGAATCTGATGCTGGCACCCTTCGGCCGAGACACTGGCGCTCACTTCGTTGGAGGGATTGATCTCTCCGGCAAACTTTGTCTTGCTAAACAGAAATCCACTGGATGGTCCGGTAACGCAGGCCGGTGCTACCAGGAGTAGAGCCGCGATCACACTCAATATGAGCATTCTTCCTAATTTCATTCTATTCATTCTTGCAGCCGTTCTCATGAGCCTTTCACCACCGTGCAATTCATTTGGAATACTGCTCCCAGGGCGGCCATAATTCTCTGCTCCACGCTGGCCACTTTCTGGATATCACCATTCTTCTTGGCCGTTTCTATGGACTGATCGCCCCAGGCCACCAGCCAGAAGAACCCATACACACAGGCTTCCCCGGTTTTCGTGGACTCCGCGTTAAGCCCCACCTGTTGCGGCACAGAGTTCATATGAAACATTAGTCCTCCCTTTCCCCAGGTAGTTGCTACACTGTGGTATTCCTGAGCCGGATTCGTGTTCGCTCTGTAACCACGGGTCAGGGCAATGTCTCCGTTCGCAATGTCGGTGCCCATACAACCAACTCCGGCCAGGGCAAGGACCCCGCAAAGAACTATGGTTCTCATCTAAAGTCTCCTGCAGACTCCTATCATTCAATAGAGAATCTATACTTGATTATAGCTGGATTCACTCCATGGCTTCTGGTTTCTGTCAATCTATTCCTGTTTTAATATCTTATGTATTAATAATTGTGTTTTTACTTGACCTTTCTTCGGCAGCTGGAAGGACTGCTGGAAGCCCAGTATTCAAGCCCGAAGGCCTGGAATGCCTGGTGAATACTCCGGAGAGACCAATGATTAGAACGTTATCATTTTCCAGACTGCTAACTGCGCTTGCACTCATGATCCTGGTTCCCTTTTCAGGAATTGTCGCAGAATCCAGCTTCACGAAAGGATTCTCCTTCTATATGGGAGGAGCCTATTCTTTCGATGAATACACCTCCGGCCCTCAATTTGACGATGCCTTCTTGAGGGTTGGACTGGGCCGATTCGTCTTTCCCACTTCGCCTACGGGCTATTCACAACTGGAAAACGCACTTCTGACCGAAGGTGCCAACACAAGTCGCTGGAGTAGAGATGAACGACAGTTCCGGGCCGGCCTTCATAAAGATATTCAGGGCCTGCCCTATCTCAGGATTAATGCTGGAATTGTTTACGGAAATGGAGTGGAACAGTGCAAATTGAACTGTGGTGAGTTCACTCGCCTGGCTTATCTTGAGTTTTTACAGGCATCACCCAATGCAGCTCTGGAGGCTATGATTCAGGGTTATGCGATTCCTCTTCCAGCCCCCAGTCTTGAAGGACTATCCAACTACAATAATGAATATGGCTACGAGTACTATATGGTAGAGGGTGGCATGAGCCTGCACCCATTTCGAGATCAATTAATCGATCCGTATCTGGGTCTGGATCTAGGCCTGGGAGTCTGCTACATAGATATAGAATTTGATGGTTCCTGCCGCATTGTAAAGATGGCTCCCAAGGTTGGAATCCAGGCCAATGTATCGGAACGATTTTTCGCTTACTTCCAGATGGAATATGAACTACATCGGCTGAGAATTGCAAAGACCTATACTGATAGTAACGGAAATTCAGAGACCTACGGACTGGAAAGCCCTACCTTCAGCATGAAGACTCTTTCTTTTGGTGTAGGATTTAACCTGTAATCCGGCGAAGGCCCATTGGACTGGTTGCGAAATGCTTCGCATCTATAGCCTTCATTCAGGGTCTTCTTTTATAGCTCTTTGGGCTTTATTCGCGGCTTGAATCGGCACAACACTGAATTGAGCCGGGACGGATAAAGATTCCTTTCCGGATATTCGCCAGACTAAAGTCTTTTACACCAGGGATACATCACGGCCCTGGGCCGATTGCAATGTATGCGAAAGCAGCATGGCAATGGTCATGGGTCCCACTCCGCCAGGAACAGGGGTAATGGCGCTGGCTTTCTTCGAACAACTCTCGAAATCCGCATCCCCTATGTTGCCTTTGTTGTAGCCAGCATCGATAACTACGCAGCCTTCCTTAAGCCAGTCTCCCTGAACAAAGTTGGGTTTACCGCAGGCAGCAAATACCAGGTCAGCGCTGGCCAGATGCGAAGGTAGATCCTTTGTTCTGGAATGACATACAGTGACAGTGGCATTTGCCTGGATCAATAACGCAGCCAGAGGTCGCCCCAGAATGGCGGATCGGCCTACTACCACGGCATGTTTGCCCTCTGTTTCGATTCCGTAGTGGTTCATCATTCGCATGATTCCAGCCGGTGTACAGGACGGATAGGAAGGCAGACCAAAGCTCATCAATCCATAGCCCTGTGTAGTAACTCCATCCACATCCTTATCTATGGAGATGGCATCGAAGCAGGCTCGCTCATCGATCTGTTCCGGTACAGGATGTTGAAGTAGTATTCCATGCACATCCGGATTGGCATTCAGCCGCTGGATTTCTTCCAGCAGTTCGGCAGTAGTTGTGCTTTCTGGCAGATCGCGACGAATGGATTTCATCCCGGCCTGTTCGCAGGCCTTCACTTTCATCTTAACATAGGTTTCGCTGGCAGGATCCTGACCTACCAGGATGGTAGCCAGGCAGGGGATGGACTTGCCTTCTGCTTTTCGCTTTTCGATCTGCTTGCGAATATCTTCTCGAATTTCCAGGGATAGGGTTTTTCCGTCCAGTAGAGTCACTTCTTCTTGTACTTTCCTTTAATGATGCAATACTCGAAGTCATAAAGAAATTCCACGGACTGAATTTCAAACCGTTCTTTATGTCCCGGATAGTTTCCGGACTGCAATTCCGCCTCCAGAAGCAGCCGAGCTGCCTCCCTGGAAGTGGTCTGTTTCATGGCAACACTGTCTTTTGCCAGAGCCAGTTTTGAGGCCTGGCCGGTTACAACCAGCTCCAGACTTCCATCGGTGAGTACTCTGCGCTCCACTCCAGTTGGGATTTCTGGCCGAAAGAAGGATTTGCACCCGGCCAGGTTTACAGATGCTATTGCTAGAAAAACCAGGAAGCTACGCAGAGCCAAAAACGGCAGCCTGGATGGGTGTCGATTTGGCTGATTCCGATGATCTAAGATCCGGGAAATCTCGATTCCAGAGTTCTTATGTGGCTTTCGCTGATGCACCGGCATAACATCCCTCCTGACCCGCTTTAGCATCCGCGGGCTGCCTACTCAAGCTTGGACGGCTAAAGGCTGCATCCAGTTCTGCTGGATTTCGGGGTCCGGACAGATCCTGGAATCATATCAGGTTTGTGCCGGATGGCTGACGCTATCCGGCTTTTTGAGCGGGAAACATGAAGGAATACGTATCTTCGTATCCCTTTTCGAATTCATCGATGGAATCGGAATGTCTCAAAGAAAGTGCAATATCATCCTCTCCATTGATGAGGCATTCCTTGCGAAAGGCATCCACTTCAAACTTGTAGGTCTTTTCGCTTCCCAGCCGAACTTCCTGCTTTTCCAGATCCACAACTATGGGCTCGCTTACATGCGACTCTACCCATTTAAATATCTCGTCTACTTCCGCGCTGGTCAGTTGAACTGGTAACATACCATTCTTGAAGCAGTTGTTGTAGAAGATATCAGCAAAAGATGGTGCGATGATAGAATAGAAGCCATAATCCAGCAAAGCCCAGGGGGCATGCTCTCGACTGGATCCGCAGCCAAAGTTTTCCCGGGCCAGAAGAATGCTGGCTCCCTTGAACTCCGGGCGATTCAGGCTGAACTCCGGATTGGGTTGAGTTCCTTCATCGTCCAGGTATCGCCAATCATGGAATAGATGCACTCCAAAGCCAGTGCGCTCAATTTTCTTTAAGAATTGCTTGGGGATGATCTGGTCCGTATCTACGTTCGCCCGATCCAGGGCAGCGGGAATTCCTTCATGTACAGTAAATGGCTTCATACAGTAACTCCTTCCTTTGTTACCTTGCGGACATCCACGAAGCGGCCGTTCAGGGCTGCAGCAGCCGCCATTTCCGGACTTACAAGATGTGTGCGACCGCCTTTGCCCTGACGACCTTCAAAGTTTCGATTGGATGTGGATGCGCATCGTTCTCCCACAGCCAGGTTATCATCATTCATGGCCAGACACATGGAACATCCGGCGAATCGCCATTCAAAGCCTGCATCCGTAAAGATTTTGTCCAGACCTTCATCCATGGCCTGCTTGCGCACACGGCCGGAACCTGGAACCACCATGGCGCGAATGTTTGCAGCCACCTTCTGTCCCTTTACGACATTGGCAGCTCTTCGCAAGTCCTCAATACGGGAGTTGGTGCAGGATCCGATAAACACAGTATTAATGGAAATGTCTTCGATCTTCTGGCCTGGCTTTAGATCCATGTAGGCCAGAGCATGGCGGGCCGATTCTCGCTCCACAGGATCAGAAATGGAATCTGGATCGGGAACCGCTCCATCCACCCCCACAACCTGGCCTGGATTGGTTCCCCAGGTAACCTGCGGTGCAATCTCAGAACCTTTGAGCACCACTTCTCGGTCGTATTTCGCCTCTTTGTCAGAAACCAGGCTTTTCCAGTATTCTACAGCCTTATCGAATGCTTCTCCTTTAGGCGCGAAATCCTTACCTTTGATGTATTCGAAGGTAGTTTCGTCCGGAGCGATGAGACCGGCCCGGGCGCCAGCTTCTATGGACATATTGCAGATGGTCATGCGACCTTCCATAGAAAGGTTGCGAATTGCCTCCCCTGCATACTCGATTACATAACCGGTGCCGCCGCTGGCAGATATCTTTCCAATGATTGCAAGTACAATGTCTTTTGCGGTTACTCCGTAGCCCACCGGGCCGTCGATATAAACGAGCATATTCTTGGACTTTCTCTGCTGAAGAGTCTGGGTGGCCAGAACATGCTCTACTTCGCTGGTGCCGATGCCAAAGGCCAGGGCTCCAAAAGCTCCATGGGTAGATGTATGAGAATCGCCGCAAACGATGGTATGGCCGGGAAGGGTAAGTCCCATTTCCGGTCCAATTACATGGACAATTCCCTGGTCTTCATTGTTCAAATCAAAAAGCCGGATTCCATTCTGTTCGCAGTTATCTTTCAGGGTTTCCATCTGGATTCGGCTGATTTCGCCGGCTCCGTTCCAGTCTCTGGTACGAGTGGAAACGTTATGATCCATGGTAGCAAAGGTAAGATCCGGACGACGGACTTTGCGGCCGGCCAATCTCAGGCCTTCGAATGCCTGGGGAGATGTAACTTCATGAATTAAATGTCTGTCGATGTAGAGAAGCGGAGCGCTCTTTCCATCGTCCGCCACCAGGTGGGCGTCATAGATCTTATCGTAAATGGTTTTTCCGGCCATGAAATACAAGAAAATAAAGGGGCCCTCTGGTGAAAAGGATTTGTTCTACGGCTGCAAGGGCGGATTTCCCTTCGCGGATATTCGCCGGGCTCTAATTCCCGCTTCAGAGGAAAGGGTCTCAGGGAATCCGATGTCCGCCGGGCGGGCTCGCGGACTGACTTGCTTTTCATGGAGGCCAGCCTGGCAGTCCCGGTCCATTCCAGTTCCAGAACCCGAAGCTTTGAAACCTGCTGGCCAGTTCAAAGGGCCCTGGTAACCTAGCCCCGGATTGCTGCATTCAGGTACCTCCCGTATGCAGAAGGCCTGGAGTCCGAGGAGAGATGCAAGAGTTCTTAACCGAGCAACAAAAAGAGGTTATGGAAGCCAATCGGAGCTTCTATTCTGCCTTCGAGAAGTTGAGCTGGAACAATATGAAGGAATGCTGGGACCAGACCCCGGACGTAATTTGCATCCATCCTCAGCAGCCTTCCCTGGTCGGATTTGAGGACATCATGGAATCCTGGAAGATGATCTTTGCCGGCACTTCCTATATGGAAATAGATGTGCAGGACATCCGAATCATGGCCGGTATGGATCTGGCCGTGGTCCATTGCACGGAATCGGTAATGGCGGTATCTGCCGGACAAACCAATCGCGGCCAGGTGCGCGCCACCAATGTGTTTCGCAAGGTGGATGATTCCTGGAAAATCATTCTGCACCATGCGGGCCCTTAGTAGCTGGGTCTTGAAAATAAGATTCAGAGCGCCCCTGCACTCGCTATTTGTCGGGGCTCCGCGGAAACACTCCAGAATAAACGGGGGAAAACAGTCCAGACAGCGGAAAGCTCTTAGAAGTTCGGATGATGAAATCCCGGACGGAGACTGGTTGGATGCAGAAGGTGCAATCTGAGCTAAATGGATGAAAACTGGATCGTAACAATCCTCCTGCACTTTTGCTTTCTTCGCTTAATGCTATTTTCATATCTGTCACATGAATCGTTTCCGGGCTGCTTTGACGTTCCTTTCTCAGTTTAGCCCTGGTTCTAGCCGGGGATCAGGAACTGGAGAATCCTCTCCTTTTTATGATCGCCTCGGGCTATCCTTCATAAAAGGAACTGCGTTCATTGCCATACTTCTTCTATGTATACTCCCGGCGGCCTGTAACGACGATTCTCAGGAAGGCCAACCACTGGAAGGGATCATTCTGATTGTAGGCGATGGTATGGGACTTTCCCTGATCAGTCAGGCATCCCTGGAAAAGGGTACCGCCCTGAATCTGGAACGCATGCCGGTGGTGGGACTCCAAAAAACCAGCAGCGCCACAGGTAGCGTTACAGATTCCGCCGCCGCCATTACAGCTATTCTGACCGGTAAAAAAACATACAACGAATGGATTGGTATGGATACAAATGGGAATCCCATTCCCAGCATATTTGAAATCGCAAAGGAAAGACACTGGAACACCGCCATCATTTCTACCAGCTCTGTGACCCATGCCACACCGGCCGGGGCCTTCGCACATGTGCGAGATCGAGACAGCGAAGAATCCATCGCACGGCAGATAGCAGAAAACCCTCCTGATATACTCATTGGAGGTGGCCGAAACTACTTTCTGAAAGGCCTGAATGGGCCAAATCAGAATGCATTGAAGAGCCCAATAGAAATTCTACAGAAAACCCATAGCATTTCGTTGTCCTACAGCGATTTTATGAACTCGAGCTGCGATTCTCTATGTCTGGATGGTGAGTCCGTAGATCGAATCGTTGCACTTCTGGCCGACAATCATCTTCCGCCGGTGGATCCATCCCATAAGCTAGACTACAAGAAGGATTCCGGCTCCTCCTCAACACTCCAAAAGGACTCTATAATCCATTCAATTTCAAAAAGCGATGACCTTCGCATAGGAGCCGATCCGCGTTCCAGGCAGGGTTACCTGGAGCTGGCCAGCGAGAGAAGTCTCAGAACATTACAGACCATGGGTGGTCCATTTCTGATGCTAATCGAAGGCAGCCAGATCGACTGGGGTGGGCATGCGAACAAAGCGGACTATGCGGTTACCGAACTAAGGGATCTGGACGAAACCCTGGGGGCCCTTCTCAAAGAACTGGAAGGCAGAAATGTCCTGATTGTTGTGACAGCGGACCATGAAACCGGGGGACATGCTGTGCTCAGCGGAAAACCCGGTGAAAAACAAAAGGTAGGATTTCTCACCCATGGACATTCTGCGGAGATGGTGCCGGTATTCGCATATGGACCCGGTGCAGAGACCTTTTCGGGCATCTACGAAAATACAGAAATATTCCATAAATTGCTTGCAGTAATGGAGGCCACTCCAGCCATTTCGCATTAATTCCCGGGAAAGAATTCCAGGGATGATCGGAGGATGCGAACATAGACGAAATCCGTGATCCCAAGATTTTGATTGGCCAGGTTCTGGAGGTATATGCACGCATTGACGAACAGATTGATTCTTTTAACATTGCGGAACAATTCCGCTGCCCTCCCGGTTGCGGCCGTTGCTGCGAGAATCCGGACGTAGAAGCTACTTTACTGGAAATCCTGCCTCTGGCCTGGCATTTCTACGAAACCAACCAGGCAGATGAAATCTACGACAGGCTGGAGCATGAGACTCCAGAAGATTATGGTTCATGCATTCATTATATTGCAGATCCTGCGATCCTGGGAAACGGTCGCTGCTCGGTCTATGAAAACAGGCCGTATTTGTGTAGAATGTTTGGCTTTTCTACTCGCTATAACAAGAGCGGCGAAACCGTTCCTGTTTTTTGCAGGCAGCATAAGTCTACCTGGCCAGAAGAAATCGATCGCATTTCGAAAAGAATACAGGAAGGCCTGAGTCAGCTTCCCAATTATCAGGATCTGCATTACGAGTTGTATAGCGTCCATCCCGATCTGCAGAACCAGAGATTTCCCATCAACATCGCTCTAAAGAAGGCTATTGAGTACCTTTACTTCTACAGACGACGTCCGGATCATGCAGCGTAGCACTATCGAAAATTCCCCGCGCTGTCCGGTTTTGTGTAACTCCTTGCCAGTGTGAGCTGACCTGGTCCGGGGAACCCATTGCCAGTTAGCCGACCCGACCTCTAGTTCGCTCACAGGAGAGCTTCCAATATTTGCATGTATTGGCGCACCGATCCAATGATCATCCAGCGGTTGCGGCCATTCCGGTCCCATTCTGACGGGCCATATCCAGAAGCTGGCTTTCAAAGAGAAAATTCGGCTTGAGTGGGTCGTCCGAATCTCGCAGATGCGGAAGCAACCCATTGATGAAATACATATCCACCATTCCCTTGTTCTTGGCCTGAATCTGACCCCGGTGTTCGCAGTCGAAGAATCGTTTCACAAGTTCATAGGTTTCCCCGGATATATTGATTCTTCCAGGCTCACCAGAAGATTCCATACGACTGGCCAGGTTTACAGTATCTCCCCAGACATCGTAGGCGAACTTCTCGGTGCCAATGACTCCAGCCACCAGAGGACCGGTATGAATTCCTATCCGAATCTGCCAGCTGGGTTTTCCCTGACTCTCCTTCTGCTCTTTCCAGCGATCCATAAAACGAAGCATTTCCAGGGCTGCCTGAATGGTGCGAACGGAATGATCATGGCTTTCCTGCGGAATTCCGCCAGCAGCCATATACGCATCTCCAATGGTCTTTATCTTTTCCAGACCGCATTGCTTCACGATTTCATCAAAGGAACGAAAGCATTCGTCCAGCTCTGAAACCAGTTCCTGAGGACTCATGGATTCTGCAATGTTTGTAAAGCCCTTGAAATCCGTAAAAAGGACTGTGACATCATCGTAATGTCTGGGCTGTACCTTCTGCTCGCGCTTTAACTCATCGGCGATAGGAGTGGGAAGTGTGTTTCTAAGCAACGCTTCCGATTTCTCCCTTTCATCATGGAAGTTGCCGGCCAGTATCACCACCAGAA
The DNA here is from genome assembly GCA_002729885.1 of Spirochaetaceae bacterium. Lineage (GTDB taxonomy): Bacteria > Spirochaetota > Leptospiria > Leptospirales > Leptonemataceae > UBA3465. Next base: position 39,576 of record PBUB01000004.1, on the reverse strand, counting down.
TCCCGGTAAACATCTGCACAAAGAAATACTGTCCCAGCACATCTTCCCATCGCTCCTGTTCGCTGGCATAGGGCACTATAAGATCTGTATTCCTCTCTATCATGAATAGAGCCAGAGTGACCAGGCCGCTTAGAATGATGACGGCCATGGTGGTCTTCCATCCCCTGGAAAGGATCACTCCAATGACCAGGGCCGGAATTAGATAGTAATGAGTGCCGCCCATGGAGCCGGCATTCAGTACGATGTTAACAGATAGAAAGCCAAAAATCAGAAACATCAAAGGCCAGTAGAGGCTGCGGTAGACAGATTTGAATCGAGAAAAGAAATACAGAACAAAGAATAACAGACCGGTTCCGAAATTCAGATAAAACAGAGGCAGTCCCATCTCCAGGCCCAGATTCGAGAAGCTACCTACAAGATTGGACAGTCCATTTACAAAGGTAATCGTAGAAAAAAGTCTATGTTCCAGGCTGTGAAATCGAGGATTACCGATAATCAAATAAAGGCTGTTAAGTAATTTCTGCATACGTTCACCGGTAACCTTAATGCCGGTACTCTGGCCCAGAAAACCAGTCTTTCCTGGCATTTGGCTAGAATTTCGTTTAGCGGCATCCGGTGGTTACTTATTAAAAAGAGTGGTCAGCAGAAGCGATCGCAGAATTCTGACAATGCATACTGAAGGGTGAAAAAGATCATCTTTCCAGGCTCAATCCATAGGAGCCAAACCGAACAAGTTTAGCACTTTTTCGGTCTAATAAAGAGGATGCAGAACAATCTGCATAGCCAACCCGGAGGGTTCGAACATGAAACGCACAGAACTCGAAAGAAGGCAACGCGAACTACGTCGGGCAGAAAAGAAAGTCGAAGTGCTTGAAAGAAAAGCCGGTGAAGAGAAAAAGAATGCCGGTTTCTATATCAATCATCTAGCCTCCCTTTTTCGTCACGATATGAATGAGATATTCAACACCAAGGATGATCTTGATATTCTGGAAAGCCTGGAAGGGCTGAAAGAAGATCTTCCGGAAAAGCAGTGGGAGACCGTTCTGAGAAAAGCCGTCAACCGCACTAAAGTGACCGAAGTGGATCGCGCTGTTAATGAATTACGGGAAATGATGGGAGCATAATCCATCGGCCGGGCTACCCTGTAGCCTGGCCCGTAGTCATTCCCCCTGCCCAATCGTATAAATACCGTCCCCGGATGGACCTTGCTAAAAACAATAATTCTGAAATTTCAAAAGGAAGCCCCGGGCTCCTTCCAGAACTATCCTGCTGGAAAAGTCATGGACTCTATTTTTGTGAACGTCCTGCAAAACGGCCCAATTGTGGACCTGTGAATCTTTGGACCATCAGGACTGACCAGCTCCGAAGCCAGCGCAACCGCGCAGAAACTGGTGAAAGAGGGCTACTGGCTACTACCGTGCGCTCAGGGTTTTATGCCCGCAACGTGCATTAATATATCTGTAGAAGTTACGATTCCTACCATCTTTTCGGTGTTTCGATCCGCCACTACGATGGCATGGATCTTATTGTCCACCATCGCAAGTGCTGCCTGCTGGACAGAAACATCCTCGTAAAAAGAGAAAATAGGCTGTGTCATGATTTCCTGAACCAGAACATTGCTGCCTTCCTCTTCGATGATTCTGGTTACAGTAACAAAGTTCTCTACATCTTTGGCGCTTAGCATCCCGATTACATCGCCCTGTTTATCCACCACCGGAATATGATGAATATTCTTCTCTCTATAGATGGGCACTACTTCGAGGATTTTCTGGTCCTCGCGTACGGTTACCGGACCCCGGCTCATCAAATCGGCGATAGTAATCATAGGACTTCTTTAAGCAGGGGGCCCCGGGTATCAAGTAGAAACGCTAAATTCCATGCGCTGGTTTTAGAGATGCAGAGACCACCTGACAGATGACTGATGGATCGCGGCCCCATTGCCCAACTCAAGTCCGTTCTTACCAGTCATGTCTTAGCCGGTCTAGTCATGCTTTAGCCAGTCGATACGATACAGATCCAGCCTTCGATCCCTGAAATTCTGCACAGATCCCTGGAATCTCAGTTCCTTCAGCAAGTCCATGTCCAGATCGCTCACCAGAGTCATTTCCGTATTGGGGGTGGCCTCTGCAATAATGGCGTCATGAGGAAATGAGAAATCAGAAGGGGAAAACATGGCGGCCTGGGAGTATTGAATGTCCATGTTCTCCACCCTGGGCAGGTTTCCCACACTTCCAGTAATTACAACGTAGCATTCATTTTCTATGGCCCGGGCCTGAGCACATCTTCGCACCCGCAGATAAGCATTTCGTGTGTCTGTCCAGAAAGGCACAAATAGAATCTTCATTCCCTGCTCTGCCAGTACCCTGGAAAGCTCCGGGAACTCCACATCGTAACAGATCAGAACTCCTACTTTGCCAATATCGGTTTCAAAAACACTGAGAGTATCTCCGCCATGCAGACCCCAGTAGGCTTTTTCATCCGGTGTAATATGGATCTTTGCCTGGCTTTCCATGGTTCCATCCCGGCGACAGATATAGGAAACATTCTTGATGCCCCCTTCATCGTCCAGCCAGGGCATAGAGCCGGCCACGATATTGATATTGTAGGCCACGGCCAGATCTCGCACAGCAGCGGCCATATCGTCTGTATAGGTGGCCAGGTGGCGAATGGCCTGACTGGGATGGTTTTCCGGACTGTTGGCAAGCAACGGTCCATTGAAGAATTCCGGAAACAAAACAAAATCCGAGTTATATCCTGCAATGGCATCTACAAAGTATTCCATCTGCTCGATTACATCTTCCATGGAATGGAACCTTCGCATCTGCCATTGAACGGCGCCTACCCGCACCACGGATTTTCGAGAACTCAGATAAGAATCCCTGCGGCCTTCCCGGTTTTCATAATAGATATTGATCCATTCCAGAAGAGTTGCATAGGAACGAGAGTCTTCATCTTCAGGAATGTAGCGACGAAGCACCTTGCGCACATGGAAGTCGTTGGCCAGTTGAAAGCTCAAAACTGGATCATAGATCTCACCATTTCTTACCCGGTTGATATATTCCTGTACACTCATGGAATCCGAATGCTTGTTGTAGCCTGGAATCCTCCCTCCGGTAATTATGCGCCGCAGATTCTTTTCTTCGCAGAGCAGTTTTCGAGCATCATAAAGCCTTCGCCCCAGCCTCAGACCGCGATACTCTGGATGCACAAACAAATCGATGCCATACAGTGTATCTGCTGAAGGATCATGGGTATCCAGACGATTGTAGCCGGTAATTTCGTCGTAGGTATGGTTATCTCCAAACCGGGAATAGTTGACGATGAGACAGAGAGCGCAGGCCACTACCTTGCCTTTATCTTCTATACAGATCTGCCCTTCCGGAAATCGATTCAAAAGCACAGATATCTCTTCTCTGGCCCAGGCTCCGCCCATCCGGTTGTACACCAGATTCATAATCTCCTGAATATCGTCATAATCGTCGATTCGGAGGGTTCTGAGGGTAAGCTTGTGGGAGAGATCGTCCTCGGTAATTTCAGGTTCACTGCTGGTTTCGTTGTTTTCGGGAGTGTTTAAGGACATAAGGACAGAAAATGAATAATCCGGTGCCAGAAAAACCATTTCCTGCTTGCCATAAGTTTTTATTTCTTATGCCGATATTGTATACTATGGAAGTCCGGAGAAAATTTGACGGTCGATTGACCCTGGCTCTCTGGGTGCTGATAGCTTCATCCGCACTTGTGGCAGAGGATGCTCCGAATCCGGATTCCAGTGCGCCGGAAGTAGATTCAGAGAAATCTTCCGAGCCTGCTACCGGGGAATCGGACATCGGCCCATCTACCCTGGAATTACATCATGCTCGCATCGCCTATCGAGAGCTCTACGAGCTAAGTCAGCAGTATCGCCAGATGCTAACTGTTCTGGATGAAAACTATGGTAGTCCATCCAGACTGGCCAGCGGCTCCGGCCCGGATTCTACATCGCAGGAAGAATCGAGAAGCAACGAAAACTCAGAAGATGAGCTTTCACAATGTCCGGCCAACGCATATCTCCATTACTCAAAAAATGAAATCCCGGAAGCTCTGAAAACGGTTCAAATCTGCATTGAAAAACAGCGCGAAGCTCTGTCAGCCTATGGGCGGGCGATGAGCGAGAATACGGACCAGATTCTGGGAAGGTTGAGCAATCGAATTCAAAACTTGATGAGCGAATCGCAATATTCCTCCACTTCCATTTCCAGCCGTAAACTGAACAAGGGTCGCACCCTGCTCCAACTTTCTCTGAAGACAGCTCAAGGCGCAGAAGAAATGCTCCAGGAAAAGCCAGAGGCGGCCATTCAGCGACTTCGAGTGGCTCGTTTTCAGGCCATTCAGGGACTGATTTTACTGGAGAACACCTATTCAGGCGAGCAGAAGCTGAAAAAGGAATTTGAAACAGCTCTTCTGGATGCAGAAGGTAAAGTGAATATCAAACCTCTGGATGAAAGCAAGTACAGAAAAGCGAAAAAGGAAGAACCAGAAACGAAATAGCCTGAACTATTTTTCAAAACGACCGCTGGCAATCAATCCATCCTCCAGCGGATGCATATAGATATAGACAAAGGCCTGGATCTGCTCGCTTATAGGGCCCGACCCCTCTGACATTTCGATGCTTCCCGAATGATTCAACGAAAGCACATCTACGGTTTTTAGATGCCTTTCATAAAGAATGCCTCGGTCCTCCACTTCATCCAGCACCTCCAGGATTGCATCGTCCACTTCAAATAGCTCACCGTATACCCTGTATTCAGGATCCGCACAAATGGCCGGATACCAGGTAATTTTGTGCATGCGATGGCCGTGCAGGACGCCCTCTGCCAGAAATCGAGCTCCTTCCATATGATCATGCAGTCGAAACCCTCTTTTCAGAGTTCCGTATACAAATACGGTGTGCATTCCCCAGGGTGTAATCGGGAATCAGGCAGGAAAGTGGTTTTTTTCAGCGAAGGACAGGACGAACTGGCACCATGACAGACGGTCTGGTCTGCGGAATCGATGTAGGAGGTGCTCGGAAGGGATTTCATCTTTGTGTGCTCCAAGACCAGCGCGTGGAATTCATGGCCCATGCAAGATCAGCATCCGATCTTCTGGATCTCCTAAAGGCCCATCTCAATCATAGAAGCAGTAAATTGCACTGCATTGCCATAGATGGCCCGGCCCGATCCTTTCGCACCGGTGAGGACATTCGCAGTAGCGAAGCCAGCCTGGCCAGTCTGGGATATCGCATCCTGTATACGCCCCGGGAAAAACCTGACAGTGATCACTGGATGGAAATGAGCGCAACCATTCACAGGCAGTTCGCCAGGGCCTTCCCTGAAACCACAATACTGGAAACCTATCCATCCGCAGTTGCGGATCGGCTCTTTGGACTGGAGGGATCTTTGCCCCTTGCATTACTCCAGGAAAGACGAAAGCGAAAGTACTGGATGGACTATCTGGATGCCTATCTATGCGCCCTTTCCGCACAGCAGTTTCAGAACGATTCTGCTCAGCTTTTCGAGGATTCAGGACCGGATAGAAAACATCAAAAGGCCATCGCACTGCCAGACTTTCCCGTAACCAGGGCAACCCTCAGCTTTATTCTAGATGGAAAGCGAGTGCTACTGGGATTAAAGAAGAAAGGCTTTGGAGCTGGCTACTGGAATGGATTTGGCGGAAAGATTGAACCGGGGGAAACCGTGAAAGAGGCCGCCATTCGCGAAATCAAAGAAGAATGCGGTATGGATGCCCGAGATCTTAAAGCGGCCGGAAAGCTTTACTTCCATTTCGATGATGATCCCAGACGAATCGAAGGATTTCTATTTACTACAACCAGATTTTCGGGAAAGCCCGTGGAAACCGAAGAAATGAATCCTGAATGGTACAATATTCATCAGTTGCCTCTTCATCAAATGTGGGAGGATGATCGTTTCTGGCTGCCCTATGTTCTATCTGGAAAAAAAGTCTATGCTACCTTTCGCTTTAAGGCAAAGAAGATGCAGGATTACAGCCTGGAGGTGGAGGATTGAAAAGATGATACTCGCCATCAAGGTTGATTCGCAGACATTGAACTGTCCACTATCTTGCTTCGATACTCGTCGCTGGACTAACTTTCCCTTTCCACACTTACCACGCCGGACGGATTCCATTATCCAGTGGCATCTCCTCGCCGGAGGCATTGATAAGCAGAAAATGATCCTGAGAGTCTTTCCTTGCCAGGGCAAAACCGGACCTGAATTCGCTCGCTTCTATGAATCCCTTCTTCCAGGTATTTCCTTTTCCATCGATGTAGTGAAAAAGACCGCTCTCGCAATCCCGAACCCTGGCCACTACCGGATCCTGGGATGCGAAATCGCTTCCGCCTGGACAGCTTATGGAAAGCATTATCTGAGAAGCAACCCTGTATCCCTGTGAATTCTCATGTATAAAATAGGCCAGGCCCGATACTGGATCCTGAGCCCATTCCAGAGAAGCTGGAAGCTCCATGATTCCACTGCTGTTCAGAAAACCATAACGGTCCCAGTGAAAGAACCTGGCCCGTCCGCCGGAGAACGAATAGATTCTCTGATGCTTGAATTTTAGGATCACTTCCCCGCTCTTGTTGATCAATCCAAATAGATGAGGAGGCGATGGGTCCTGTACAGAGGCACGACTTTCTGAGAAAGGATCCACGCTTCCATAGCGCGGGGAGACCTTCCATTTTCCCGTGGAGTCTATAAAGCCCCAGAGTCCCTTCTGACGTGCTCCGGCCAGACCCTCGGAAAAGGACTGCACCTGTTCGAATCGGGCCGGAATAAGCACTTCACCGTTCAGACCAAGAAAGCCGCAGCCCTGGGCCTCGCAGAAGGGGATCTTGCCTTCCGAGCGATGCCCGATCCATTCCAGATCAAAGCCAAATCGTTGCTGTCCCGTGGAATCAATGTATCCACACTTCTTATGGCAAACCCGGGCCATTCCGTCCTGAAAGAATTCGGCTACGGAATAATCCGTTTCAAGGGCCACTGCCCCCTCGGAATCCAGGAAAGCTATACGGCCCGGATTCCCCTGCAAAACAGGAATCAGAGGTTCCCCGGCCGATACTGCCCCTCCAGAACAGGACAGCAGCAAAAGAAAGCAAAGCGCTCGCACAGGGCCAGTGCAGAAAGCACACTTAAACTTGCAAGAATATAGCAAACTGAGGATCTGTCAATTGAGCTCTATGAACCTGGACCAAACTCCAAAAATCTGGATCAAGCATCCAATGATTCAATCTACCCTGGCATCCCGGGGTAAAACCGGTCTCATCTCAGAAAATCCTATGGGCTTTCTTTTCCAGGCCTTCTGTCCCCAGGAAGACCGAAAGGTAAGACTCTATGGACTGTATGATCTGCAGCCTAAAGATATTTCTTCCGAGCGCAGACTGGCAATCTTGCTTCATGGTTGGGAAGGCAGTAGCAGTTCGGCCTATGTTCTTCGTCTGGGCAGGGAACTGTACGGCAAAGGCTGGGATGTATTGCGTATGAACCTCAGGGATCATGGACCAACGCATCATTTGAATGAAGGTCTTTTCAATGGCTCACTCATCCATGAGGTGTACGATTCTATTTGCCAGGCGGTGGATTTCTGGCAGAATGAATTCGCTTCCAGGGAACCGGCCCGAACCATTGTAGCCGGCTTTTCCATGGGTGGGAATTTTGCCATCCGAATCGCAGGAAGCCACAGCATTGCGAAAAAGAAGATTTCTGGACTGGCCCATATCTATGCCATTTCTCCAGCGGTGGATCCGGAAAAGACGACCAGACTGCTGGACAGTCATCCTGTGCTTTCGCATTACTTTCTGCGAAAATGGTTCGAATCTCTAAAGATCAAAGAGAAGCATTTTCCGGATACCTATAACTTTGGCAAGCTCTCGGATGCAGTGGATGTGATGACTCTTACAGATCGGGTGGCCCGTATATATTCCCATTACCGGGATGCTTCTCACTATTTTCAGAGCTATACCATTCAACCGGAGCATGCCAGAAAAATCAATGTTCCACTTACCATTCTATCTGCTCAGGATGATCCTATTATTGCACCGGAAGAGGTGCAGCGGCTGGAAATAAATCCAAATATCAATTTGATCATGACCAGGCATGGCGGCCATAACGGCTTCTTTTTGAACGGACTCAAACGCCCTGCCTATCTGGACCTGGTAGAGGCCTGATTCGCTCTTCGCCTAATCCACTTTCAGGCCCTATCCAGAAATAATGTAAGCCGCCGGGATTCAGCCTTCTCGATTTAACTCGGCCAGCTGTCCATTCAGCGTGCAATAATCGTAGGCATAGCCGATGGTAAATAGACCTCCGGTCAGTAGATAGATGATTCCGGTAAGCACTTTGCCCATGTAGAAGCGATGGATTCCGAATAGTCCCAGAAACGTCAGTAGCAACCAGGCAGTACCATAGCTATATTTTCCATCCTGGTACTTCTGATCAGCGCTGGCATCCATAGAAGGAATCAGGAAGAAGTCGATGATCCATCCGATCAAGAATAGACCTCCGGTGTACAGCCAGATTATCCCGGTAACCGGTTTTCCGTAATAGAATCGATGGGCTCCGGTGAATCCAAAGATCCAGAGTAGATAACCCAGGGTTTTGCTATGAGTATCAGCCATGCCTGATTTCAAGCCTACTGCAGGTCCTATCAATCTAAATTCGTAATTCAGCGCAGACTCTTTTCCATAAACCATTTCTGGATTGGAGTACCTTCCGGCCCTTCTTTCTCTTTTCTTCCTGAGATCTCAAAGCCCATGGAAAGGTACAGATGCCTGGCCGGATTGTCTGCAAATACATTTAAGCGTACTGTGTGCATGCCGCGGGAGCGCAGAAAGTCCAGGGTATGCTCTATGAGATTGCGACCCACTCCGCGGTTTCGCAGAGTTGGCTTAACAAAAATCATGGCCATCATTGCCGAATGGCTCTGCACTTTTCGAATCTGCAAAAATGCATCCGCTTTGCGGTTCAAGCCATAGATTCCTTCTGGCGAAACCAGGGAATGGACATCATTCAGAAAAACGCTTCTGTCCAGAGGGAAACTGTACAGAGATCCGCAGAGTTGAAATAGCTCTCTCTGATCCAGTTGCGACAGCGATGCGAATACAGATTCGAGATCATGGATAATCTGGAACCCTTTTACGGGAATACTCTGAGACATATCTTCGCGGCCTAATATCCGGGGCCCGAGCTCTGGCATTTATCTGAATCCTGCTCCGGAACCGGCGCATCCACCCTGCCAGGACAGCCAATACTTCTTAGAATAGATCGTCGTCCAGACCGATGGATATCTTGCCTTTGGGACCTTCGAATTCGATTCTATTTAAATAGTGCGCCTTTAATGGCTCGGACTTACCTTTAGCAGACAAATCGATGGTTTCTAGATAACCGGCATTCTCGCCCACCATGCTGGCTGTCTTTTCTGAAACCAGTACTGCGGACGGTTTGCAGGCCTTCTCCAGCCTGGAGGCCGTGTTCACTGCATCCCCTATAAAAGTAAGTTCCAGAAAGCCATCGCCGCCAATGCTTCCCAGAATACATTCTCCGGTGTGGATTCCAATTCGAATGCTGATCTCCTCTTCGCCACTTTTCAGACGAAACAGATTCAGCAGATTGAACTGCTTTTGCATCTCGATGGCAGACAGTAGAGCGTTCACTGGATCTTCGAAGACTGCAAAAATGGAATCCCCCATGATTTTATCTACGAAGCCATGGTTGTGCAGGATTATGGATGAGGCAGCGCCAATGGATGTATTTAGCATCTCCAGAATCGCTTCCGGACTGGTTCGCTCTGCGATGGATGTATAGCTTACCAGGTCTGCGAACAGAAAAGTAAATTCCCTTTCTTCATTGGGTATGTGGTCCAGGCCCGCCAGGCTTGCGCTCATGGCTCTGTGAGCCAGGTGAGTGGATACGTAAGGCTTCAAAATCTCGTGGCTTTTGACTCCCTTTTCATAAAAGCCTGTAGATAGATTTGCTTCCGGAAGGTTAATGTCCTGGAGTAACAGATAGTAAAAGTCCTGACCGTTATCAATCTTTTTGAAGCCGGAGAGCTGATACAGCCGTTTGCCACCGGACTCATCCCGCAGCTTCAATCGATAGTTCTTGATGGGCCTGCTCCAATCCGCTGAACGCATGAAGAGCTCTTGAAAGGCTTCTATGCCCAGGATCTTTAGAATTGTGGCGCCCTGCATATCCTCAGAGCGAAAACCCATCCGCTTGATCAAGCGTCCGGAAACCGCTTTGATTTTGTGTCCCGGTCCCAGGATAATAGGAAATAGATCCAGCTCCTTGATGAACAGGCCGGATAGTCCTGGAAACTCCTGAATATTCTGACTTTCGGACACGCACTTTAGATAGCCCGGGGCTCTGCACTGTCAAGCCGGGCATTCCAGGACCTAGGTATATCCAGGCCTTTTTCACAAATTATTCGGGTGTATCCTCCATTCTGTAACTATCATTATGTTGCTTGCGGTCTCATCCGACTGGAAAAGATTCATACCATGATCTACTACGAGGATATGGAAGTGGGCTCTGTGTATGAGCTGGGTAACTATACGGTGACGGAAGAGGAGATTCTAGAATTTGCCCGCAAGTACGATCCACAACCGTTCCATATTGACGAAGAAGCTGCCAGAGACTCCATGTTCGGAGGCATTATCGCCAGCGGATGGCACACAGCTTCCATTTGCATGCGCCTTTATGTGGATGCCATTCTAAACAAAGCGGCCAGCATGGGAAGCCCGGGTGTGGACCAACTTCGCTGGAAAAGACCTGTAAGACCCGGAGATACTCTTTCCGGACATTTTAGAATCACGGAATGCAAGCCATTTCGTAAAGGCATTGGAATCGTAAAAGGCATGGCCGAGCTGAGAAACCAGGAGGGCAAGCTGGTAATGAATTTCCTGGGCAACGGGATGTTTGGAATGAGAGAAGAAAAGTAAGCTCCTGGGCCCTTGCAGGCGATCTACCAGAGCGCAAAGATCCCGGTGGCTGGCCTGGATGCCATTTTCGCAATGGCTGGCCTGGGTCCTCATATCGCACCACTGCTCTTCTCCTAAATCAGTTGACCTCCAGAGGAAAGAGCCTCAGTATTTGCACCAATGAACCGGGCTGCCCTATTTCTAGTTCCTCTCTTTTTATTCCTGGTATCCTGCGATCCCAGGCCTGAAGACGATCTTCCCGACCTCACCGGTCGGGTGGTTGACCTGGCTGAGATCATTCCACCATCCACCGAATCCAGATTAACCAGCCTTCTGCAAAGACATGAAGAAGCCACCACGGATCAGGTAGTGGTGCTCACAGTAGACTCCCTGGAAGGTCTGGAGATAGAGGACTACTCCATGCGAGTCGTAGAAAAATGGAAAATCGGCCAGAAAGGAAAGGATAATGGAGTGCTTCTCCTGGTAGCAAAGAACGATCGGAAGGTTCGTATAGAAGTGGGTTATGGCCTGGAAGGAAAACTGACGGATCTTTATTCCAATCGCATCATCGAAAACCGGATTGTACCAGAATTCAAGAAAGGGAACTTTGGTGAAGGTATTCTGTACGGAGTATCCGGCATTCTTTACCGCCTGGGTAGTCCCGTGGCATCGGAAGCCAGCGATGAACTGTCCGGAACGGGTAGCTTTTCCGGCACAGTCATTGGAGAGCAGGTGGCCGAAACCACTTCGGAAAGCCCTGCATCGGAAATCTCCGGGATGACGACCGACTCCATCGAATCCACTGATACCACAGAATCCAGTCCGTCCCCCTCTGAAGAACCCTCCGAGGGGCGGGATCTGGGTGACTGGGTAGGCATGATCATTGGTTTCATCTTCTTTCTCGGGATGGGGGCTTTCGCAATCTGGATGACTCAATACTTCTTTCGAGCCATGTTCTTTGGTGAGGGTGCTACCGGATGGATTTTCCTGGTGGCTATAGGCTGGATTCCCGGATTTGTAGGTGCCTCCCTGGCAACAGCTGCCGTGGAAGCGGACATTGGCTCTGTTGCATTCTGGCTATTTCTGGGGCTGTTTCTGGGCGGCACTGTAGGATTACGGCTGCTCTTTCAACTTACAGACTGGGGCAAAAAGCTTTCCGAGAAATGGGAACCGGATATGTCATCCTCCGGATCTTACAGCGGCAGCAGCTATTCCAGCAGTTCTTATTCCTCTTCGTCCTTTTCGTCCGGCAGCAGCTTCAGTGGCGGTGGTGGTAGCTTTGGCGGCGGAGGAGCGTCCGGTAGCTGGTAGAATCCTGGATAACCAGGTTCAAAGTTCATTTCTCAGAAGGAAGCATGCCGGTCCTGACCAATCCGCCTGCAAGCGCATTTCAGTCGGCCGTTCCCCTGGTCCGGGCTGCAATCTCAAGCAGGCGAAACGCGCATCGCAAGGGAAATCTAGACAATGCCAGCCTCGGAAACCAGAGGCCAGGAAGCGATGCCTATTTCCAGAAATTGCGATACGCAAAGGAGGAAGCCACGCGATCCGATGGATCTTCCCGGAGCACTTCCTCGAATAGCCAGAATGCCTGGTCTCTGCGATTGGCGAAGAATTCTTCCACGCCTTTTTCGAAGTCCTGCAATGTCTTTTTTCTCAGTGGATTTAGATAATCTCCCGGTCTGTAGAGCTCATAGAATTCATGCTGCTGATTCTGTTCATCTTTGAGAATCAGAACCTTTCTGCGAAGCGCTTCCTCGGGAGTTTCCATATCCCCCTCAATCAGAAACGGTACCGATAACCATTGCTGCCACCGATGCACCTCTGCCAGGAATTTGGGATCTCTGGCTCGCATCATGGAAACAAAATGGGCTCCGGCGGATCGACCTTTATGACCAAGAGCCTGCTGATACACCAGAGCAGAATCCTGAAAATCGTATGCCTTCTGCAAGGACTGGTCTCTCTCAGAAAGCACAATCATATAGCCTTCCGTATCTTTGCCTGAATAGAGTCTTCCGCGAAGCTGTTCTTCTTCTCCGTAAAATCTGGCATAGTTTTGCAGATCATCTTCCTTCATTGTCCAGGGAGGAAGTATGGATACCAGTCGATCCCCTTCATCTTCTCGAGGAGATGCCCATTCCAGATAGGATGCCAGATTCTGGGTATGTTCGAATTGGCCAGGATCAACACCTGGACCCGGATGCGAAGGGAGGGTAAACAGGAATCGAGTTCCCAGATCGCTTTCGCTGGCAAGTGTGATCTTTCCTCCCATAGCCTCTATCCAGAGTCGGCATAGAGCCAGCCCTGTGCCTGCACCGGGATTATCTACTATAGAAAGAAAGAAATCAAAGGCAGCCACAGCCTCCCGGGAGTCCATTACTGTATCCCGAAGAGTTAGCTGAAAGCCAATCCAGCGGCCCTGGTCCTGAATCTCAAGATCCAGCCTGCCCTTCTTCTGACGATCCAGGCAATAGTGAAATAGATTCACAAAGATGGCTTCCAGAAATACAGGATCCACATCCAGATGCAGATGGCGATTGGCCATGATTAGATTTACACTGGATTGAACTTCAGCAATCTCCTGGGCCCGATTAAAGGAAAAATGCACAGCCGGTTCCACAGGAACACAGGAAGGGGCCGGTGGAATAGAGCCCGAGCGAATTAGCGAGAATTCATAGAAATCGTTTACGAAGGATCTCAATCGAAGGCCGGATTCAAGCAATGTATCCACTTCTCTTCTGAGCACTCCGTCAGTAAAATGGGCCCCCTGCAGAGCTTCCGCCACACGGATCATCCCTTCCATGCGACTACGAATGTCCATGGCCGAGCGAACGTATAGGTCCCTGGTTAACTGCTGAAGGTCGCTTTCCGATTTGCTCCTGACCTTGAGTTCTCTGGCAATACTCTCAACATGCTCTCGGCTTTCGCCTACCTTCTCCAGCACCAGATTCATGGCTCTGGCAACAGTGGAAATCTCGTCGGTGCCTCTTACAGGAATTCTAACATAGAAATTCTTTTTCAGAATGTTTCGACTGCCGGTCACAAGATCTTCGAATCCCGCCAGCACCGAGGTGCGAAACAGATAGAGCAAACCAAGAACGGTTAACAGCGCCAGCAAGCCGGAGACTACATAGATTTTTAGCCTTACATCGCTGAGCACTGCAAATGCCTGGTCTTCATAGGCGGCGGCACTTACAACCCATCGCACAGACCAGGAACCGTCTTTGCTGTCCCAGTGAAAGTTCCGGTAATGCGCCAGCTTCTTGCGTGCCTTTTTCTCTCCAGGATTTTTCCACCAGTACTCGTAAACACCGTTGGCCGCCACCGCCAAATCTCGTCCGATCTTCTTTTTTCGAACGCTGCGATCCCCGTAGGATTCAATGGAGTCTGCATTTCTGAAACCCAGATTTGGATGGGCCACTGCATAGATGGGCAAGGGAGGATTATTATCCCGTAGCATAAATTCCAGGATAAAGTAGTACTGTTCTTCGGCGCTGGAACCATACAGATCCATATAACGCTGCTTTTCCGCAGGAGTATCCAGCTGCGGTAGTCCAGCATCCATACGATCCTTTATCGCCTGCCTGCTGTAATCCTCCGGATAGCTGGTTCCCGGAAGCAGCCAGCCAGGAGTATATTGAGTGAGCACGTAAACATACCCATCCCCCGCCGCCTGAACAGTAACGGTTGCAGGATCACGCATTATGCGAAGATCCAGGATGCGCTCCATCCTGGATTTCTGTTCCCTGCCAGCCTGCAGATAGATTCTAAAAAGCCGAAGATTCAATTCAGGATCGGTAATCAGAAGTCCAGCCTGGCCATCCAGGTTCAATAACCATCCGATCTGGTCATCCCTGTAAAGAAAGGGCACCGCCGGGCTGCCATGATCCAGCTCTTCGTTAATACCAGGAAATTCGCTGGCATTGTCCATATCCTGAATCACCGGATCGATCCAATCCAGCTCGCCTCGGCGAAAGATTTCCGGAAATAAGCGCTGCACCTGGTCCAGCTCTTCCACATCCAGGCGAATTCGGATTTGCCTGATTTCACCGGCCAGGTTTCGGTCGATGATCTCCAGCGCTTCGGGCCGATCCAGGATTCCACGGTCGTAGAAATCCAGTGTGGATTGAAGTTCATTTGTAGCGAGCTGAGTGCTTTGCTTGAGGTCTTCGATAGTTCCTTCTACCAGGGCATCCCTGGCCACGCTGTAACCGTACTGGATCAGAAAGAGAGACAATATGCCCAGGCTGCCAACGATGGCCAGCAGCAGTTTAAATCGAAGAGTTCTATGGAAGGGAACATCTCCCCTGGATTCCACTACGGATCTTCCTCTCAGCAGCTAAGATTCTTTTTTTGACGGGCTGCAAACGCAGCCATCGTGGCTAACCTGAATTTCAGACATGGTCTCCGACATGGAGAGATGTGCGAATTCTGGTCCAGACCAGGACAGGAGCGTACAGTGCAGTGCCCCATTGGCAAACACTATTTCTGCATCGCCTTCCCTGGACAAAAAAAAGAACTCAGGCCGATTGTCGTTGGTCCGGCATGTCCCGGTAGTTGTAGAGTAGATCCCTGCGTACGGGGATGAATCCAGATTCCTGGAGAAACTTCCGGGCCTTTTCTTCAGATTTGATCCCGTAGCTTCGAAGTACGTTTTCTTCAATGACGATTGAGGAGATATCATCGGCACCGGAATGCAGAGCCAGTTGCCCTACTCCCTGTCCCAGCACCATCAGACTGGTTTCCATATGATCGATATTGTCCAGAAAGATGCGGCAAAGTCCCAGCACTTTCAGATATTCCTGAGCCGGTACCGGCCGTACATAGAATTTCTTGGTCTGCTTCTGGAATGTCCAGGGAATGAAGCTTCTGAAGCCCCCTGTTCGATCCTGAAGTTTGCGAATTACATCCAGATGTTCCACCACTTCACTGGCGGTTTCCTCCGAACCAAATACTACATTGGCGCTCCCTGGTAGGCCTTCATTGTGACAGGTTTCCATCACCTCCACCCATTGCTCGGTGGTGGCTTTCTTGGGGCTAAGAATCTTACGCATCCTCTCTGTAAGAATCTCTGCACCGGCCCCTGGAACCGAATCCAGTCCGGCATCCTTGAGCTCCCTGAGTGTCTCGGACAGAGATCGTCCGGTAATCTCCGCCATGCTACGCAATTCCACCGGCGAAAAAGCCCGGATGTGAATGTTGCCACCCAGCTTCTCTTTTACATACCGCATCAATTCCAGGTAATAATCAAAGGATAATTCCGGGTAAACCCCTCCCTGCAGAAACATCTGGTCGGCTCCCTGGGCCACCGCTTCTTCCATTTTCTGGAGAACTTCTTCTTTGGAGAGTACATATCCCTTGCCGTTGCCGATTTCATCCATGAAACTGCAAAAACTGCATTCCACATTGCAGTAGTTTGTATAGTTAACAACGCGAAAGGCCGTATAGCTGGCTATTGCAGGTGATACCTTTCGGTTTCTTAGCTCCCTGGCCACGGCCTGTATCTTGAGATAGTCCCCGTTCTCATAGAGTTCCAGGGCTTCTTCTGGAGTAATTCGATTGCCGCCCAGAGCCTTCTTCAGGATGGAATCCGTTGTGTCGTTGGCGAAAAGCTGCATGCCTCAATTTTCCAAATCGGGGCACATTGCACAGCTTTTTTCTGGACTTCCGGCCTGTACTCAAATTCCCTGTCACTACCAGACATTCAAACATCTGCAATCGGGAGTTTTTGCATGCTTTCCACCGGGGACATACTAACCCACATTTTTCATATCACCGTTTTCACTCTGGCCAATGCTGCCTTTGTATATGCCGTATATTACCGGCTAAAGCTGGCATCCAAAGGTCAGAAAGTGGACAACCTTGCACCTATTGAGGCGAGGCTCCGCTCATTCCTTTTAAACGTTCTATTTCAGAAGAAACTCTTCAAGCATCCCATGCGTGGGCTAATGCATGCGTTTATCTTCTACGGCTTTGTGATTTATGGAGTTCACACAACCAGCCAGATGGTGGCCGGCAATGGCTGGAGCTTTTTTAAAGCAGCAGGCATGAACCCATATGAATTCTGGATACCTGAATTCACCTATCTGGGACTGAATCTCACGGAAGGTCAGGCATTGCTGGCTGTGGCCGGTGTAATTGCACTGATGGCACTGACTTTCGTTGCCTACTTTAACCTGAAGATCGGAAAAGGCTTTTCCGCTCAAAAGAGTGCAGGCGCTCAATGGGCCTTCCTCCTTCTGCTTCTGGCCGAATTCGGCGCAGGCTTCGCAATCATCATTGGTTCCGGTGCATTTATCTACGAAGCAGTGGTTCAGAACTTTTCTTTGCTGGTGCTCACCGGTCTGGGATATTTCGCCTATCGTCGTTGGATTCGACGAGCCAAAGGTCTGGATATTCCGTCCGCTCAATCCGCCATCGTAATTCTAATGATTGGAACCCTCATGGTTTCCACACTGATTGGCTCCGCCGCTCAGGTAAGCCTGAATGCCGGCGCTCATGCTAGCTGGGTAAACAACGTAGTGCTCAAGCTACTGGGTCTACTGGGAATGGATTCCACTGTAGAAGCTGAAGCAGTGCGAAACTTCTCCTGGTGGGTTCATATCATGACGGTATATATCTTCATGATCTATGTTCCCAACTCCAAACACGGGCACCTGATCTTTGCTCCTATCAACTTCTTTATGATCAAAGATCAGCCTGTAGGGACCATGAACTACATTGATCTGGAAAGCGAAACCGCTGTATGGGGCGCTGGAAATGTAACCGAACTGCCCTGGACCAGCATGGTGGATGGACTTTCCTGTATTGAATGCGGCCGTTGCACAGTAGAGTGCCCGGCCAACCGAACAGGCAAACCTCTGGATCCAAAAAAGATCATGGTGGATCTGAAGCATGCGATGCTGGATCATTCCAGCACCATCATGAACCACAACGCAGAGGAAGGCCCTGCTCCTTCTCCGGTAATTGGCGATCCCTACATCACCGACGAAGAACTCTGGGCCTGTACCTCCTGCGCCGCCTGCGTAGAGGCCTGCCCCGTGGGAAACAACCAGCTGGAAGCTATCCTGGAAATGCGAAGAAACCTGGTGCTGGCCGAAAGCCGCATGCCTCAGGAACTGCAGAATGCATTCGTAAATATGGAGAATAACTCCAATCCCTGGGGTGTGGGAGCTCACACTCGAGCGGACTGGGCCGATGGCCTTGGAGTAAAAACCCTGGAAGAAGATCCTAATGTGGATGTACTGTACTGGACCGGTTGCGCCGCTTCCTTTGACGATCGAAACAAGAGCATCGCTCGTTCCTTCGTAAAGGTAATGCAGGCTGCCAATGTGAACTTTGGTATCCTGGGAACGGAAGAAGGATGTACCGGTGATAGTGCTCGTCGAGGTGGAAATGAGTATCTCTATCAGATGCTGGCCCAGACCAACGTGGAGACTCTAAATCGATATAATGTTAAGAAAATCGTAACAGCCTGTCCTCACTGCTTCAATACGTTGAAGAATGAATATCCGCAATTTGGCGGCAATTTCGATGTTCAACACCATTCCGATTTCATCGAAGATCTGATCAACGATGGCAAGATCGAAATGGATGAAAAAGCGGTGGAGGAGATGCAAAACCGTCGTGGAACTTACCACGATTCCTGCTACCTGGGCCGATATAACGATGTTTACGAGCAGCCCCGAAATACCATTCGCGCTGCTCTGGGTATGGACATCGCCGAGGCTTCCGACCACCACAAGACTTCCCTGTGCTGCGGCGCTGGTGGAGCTCAAATGTGGATGGAAGAGCAGTATGAGCGAGTAAACAACAAGCGAACTCAGCAACTCATCGACACAGGAGCTGATACCATCGCTACGGCCTGCCCGTTCTGCATGATCATGATTTCAGACGGTGTGAAAAACACTGAACTGCAGGATGTAAAAGTACTGGATATTGCTGAACTGGTAGCTGCTTCCATGAAAGGCGGCACCGGTCCCATCTCCGGTGGATTTGCTTCCAAAGAAGCTGCTTCCGCAGAACACTGATAGGAGGCCTGCGGATTCTGCGGGCAACCCTGCTACACCGCGGAACGATCTATCGTCCCGCTTAACAAGGCGTCTCCCCGGAGGCGCCTTTCTTATTTCCAGATTATCTTCAAAAAAGCGAATGAACCTGAAACTTCGAATACTCGTCCATTCCTGAGTGTTTCACTGGAAGAAAGCACTTTGCATCGCAGCTCTGGGAATCAGCCCTGGCTGCCTGTCCACTTTGCCAGAAAAGGCACCCAATGAATCCACTCAGTGTCTGGAGAATTATTATGAGGCCAGGCGCAGGCAGAAGGAGATTGCCGATAGCTATCACTTTTCCAATGGGGTGATCTCCTATTCCGGTGCCGTAATCTGGTTCGGATTCATTGAAGGACTGGCCATCCCTGCTATCGGAATCCCGGCAAGCTATTACTACTTTGAAGGGCAGACAGAAGAAAACATGAATGCGCTTCAGAAAGAGTGCTCGAAGGGTCAGATCTGATGAATGAAGCCCGCTTCTCCTGCTTATGCAAATTCCGTTCTTTTTTGCTTTCCCCTGCCTGGGCTCTGTGCCATACGAACATAGTTCGAATCTGGCCAAAGCAATGAATAGCCCGGGAAAAAAAAGCGCCAAAGCTTACTCAGTAATTAGAGCCACTCTCTATACTTCCGTATTCTCAATACTGCTGAATCTTACCGGTTGCCTGACCACGCCGCCGGCCTCCATGCCCCGTCAGAGCGCAACCTGCCAGAAAGCCTACGATTACTCACTTCAGAGATATGAGGATCTATCCAATCAGTATCAGAGCACGAACATTGTGCTTTCGAGTACCGGTATCCTGTTGTACTTCGTTTTTCCAGAGGCTCTGGCCATTCCCGTTATTGGGCTGCCAGTAAGCTATATTCAGCATGAAAGCCTGGCCAAAACGAATGTGGAAACGATGATCAAGGATTGCTCCGGGGGAGAATCTATCTAGAACCATCGGTTATCCGATTGTGCCCGATTTCAAATCCCATGAATCCTATGAAGCCCATTATCCCACCAGGCCTGCATCCTGGGGCAGTCTTCCGTATTTTGATCCAGCTATCTGGCGCTTCCATAGCCAGACCCGCCCGGTGTTTCGATGCGAATAGAATCTCCGGACTTTAAATCCAGGGTATCACAATAGTCCAGCTCCCTGATCTGGTTATGCGAAATCACCAGGTTTCTCCCTGGACTTCCGGGTTGTCCTCCTTCCAGGCCCGGCGCCGAACTTCTTCGCCGGTTTGAAAGCACACTTACAGTCATATCCTCCAGGAATCGAATCTGTCGAATGATTCCATCGCCTCCGGAAAGCCGTCCGGCGCCACCACTTCCGGTTCGGATTCTGAACTGCTCCAGAATCACCGGAAATCGACCTTCCAGAACCTCGGGATCCGTAATCCTGGAATTGGTCATGTGGCATTGTACGGCGGATGTTCCGGCGAAACCGGGTCCTGCTCCGGAGCCCCCGCCGATGGTTTCGTAATACTGATATCCTGCATTTCCAAAACTCAGATTGTTCATGGTCCCGGGACCCGGGCTGAGGGCCCCGGCGGCCATCAAGATAATATCTACCAGCACCTGGGATGTCTCAACGTTTCCTGCAACCACCGGCATCGGATGAACAGCCTGAAGAAATGTATTTCCCAGTTCTATATCGATATCCTCCAGAGCGCCGGCATTCAATGGGATGGATCGCCTGGAGATGAGATACAGGCAGTAAAGTACAGCAGATCGCACTACCGGAGCAGGTGTCTGGAAATTAGCCACGGGAGCCAATGAACTGCCCGAAAAATCAAAAAGAAATCGGGAACCTCTCATCTCCAGGCTGAGTTCTATGTGGGCTTGCCTGGATTCAACCGATGGATCCACAGAATTGGACGGGCCCCTGGAGGCCTCTTCCGCGGACTCAAGGGGATCCAGTTCTAACCGGGCCCGGCACTTTCCATGAACCAGGAGCTGCCGAAGACTGTCCTGCACGGAAGCACGGGCAGCCTTTCTCAAATAGGATTCCTTTTGCCTGGCTCCCGTTCCTTGCATAGATTCCAGCATTTCCAAGCCTCGAATGCAGGCCGCTACCTGAGCTGCAATGTCTGCGCGATTCGTTTCTGGCGCGCGGGCACCTCCCTTCCGAAAGAGCTCTTCCACAGCCCCTCCAGGACTGAGAGCCTCTCGATCAAAGCCGGTGGCCGGAATCAAAATACCCTCATCGTATATAGTGCTGGATCGTGCAGGCATGGAGCCCGGGGAGATTCCGCCGATGTCTGCATGATGTCCCCTTGCAGCTACAAAATAATCTGGCAGCTTTCGCTCATCTGTTTCATCCGAGCTTGCCGCTCCAGTGAGATAAACTGGCCAGACCACGGTAACGTCCGGCAGATGGGTTCCCCCGCCGTAGGGATCATTGATCAAATAGAATTCCTTTCCACCATTAAATGCCCTCGTATCGTTTTGGTTCAGGTCTTCGTTTTCGATCCGCTCTTCGTTTTCGCTCTCCCTTCTGAGGCGATTTGCCTCTTCTGTCCTTTTTCGCAGACTTTTTCCTTTTGAATTGTGAGAATTGATCGGCTCCTGGGCTGGATTATCCGGGTACCTCTGGCCTCCGGATTCCAGCAAGGGCAGCACCGCCTGAATACTGTCCTGCATGGAGCCCAGATGCACCGGGATATGAGGAGCGCTAACCAGGATTCTTCCTTCTGCGTCGAAAATGGCACAGGAAAAGTCCAGGCGCTCTTTGATATTTACGCTACGGGCTGTTCTCTGCAAAACGGTTCCCATCTCTATAGCGATGGATTCCAGCTTGCGCTGATGAATCTCCGCAGATATTTCCAGGGATCTTTCTTCGCTGGCGCCTTCCATTGCCCCATTTTTGTTCCTTTGAATGTCCAGATCCCCGGAGTCTGTAACCACGCCCTCCCAGTCAGGCGCGATGTAGACTGTGTCTGTATCGGAACTTATGATGGCAGGACCTTTCAGAAAGCTCCCGGCCTGTAGGAAGTCTCTCCTGAAATGCCGTGCTGCAATCCACTTCTGATCATAGACCTGGATATCTTCAGCTGGCGGTGCATCCCGGGAAACATTTAGATCTGCAGCCAATCTCAGGTCGACAGAGCCACCCTTGATTTTCTCAACGAGAACAGAAGACAGAATTCCTGCCGCAGGCCGATATCCATAGAGTTCCTGAAATCTATTATTGAAATCAGTTTGAATTCTGGAATAAACTGGCCAGCTCTCATAAATCAAAGAAACATAAAAATCGCTTCCTTCCGGGAGCACCCGAAATTCCAGACGAATGCTTTCCACATCCGACTCCAGAAGCGCATTACATTGCGACTTTGACTGTTCCAGGCCTTTTTCTAATTCCAGACCGGATGGAATAGTAACCAGGGAACTGTGGTTGGTCCTTCCAATGCCTGCAGCTGAAAACAGCCCTGCAAGCGCAGGAAAGAGAATCCTCTTGATTCCTGCTCTCCTGGCCACTTCGCAGGCAACCTGACCACCGGCACCTCCAAAACTCACCAAAGTAAAATGAGCAGGATCTCTACCCTGCTCGATGGTGATCTTTCGCACAGCTCCTGCCATCTGTTCGCAGGCGATGGAGATGTATCCCTGGGCCAGTTCCTCCAGTTTCGATTCGGAGGCTTCAGAGTCTTGCAGCGATTCCAGAGCTGCTCTGGACAAATCAGAATCCGCCGGCGCATTTCGCCCGGGACCAAAGATGGCTGGCAAGCGTTCCGCACGAACCCGTCCCAGAATCACATTTGCATCTGTAATGGTGGCCGGTCCATCCAGCCCGTACAATGCAGGACCGGGTTGCGCTCCCGCGGATTCTGGACCTACCAGCAGTCGAAGTCCATCTCTTTGAAGAATGGAGCCTCCGCCGGAAGCGATGGTATGGATCCTTAAATGCGGCGCCTGAATGCGATATCCACCAACTTCGCAGCTATCCTGTCTTTGCAGATGACCATCATAGCAAAAAACATCGGTGGAGGTCCCACCCATATCAAAACCCACAGCCCGATCAATACTGTATTCCCTGCACATAGCAGCCACGGCATTCACTCCACCGGCCGGACCGGAAAGCAGGCTATCTTTGCCGGAAAATTCCCGGGCAGGAAAGAGTGCGCCGGCAGAGCCCATAAAGTACGCCGGTGCGGAACTAATGGATTCAACCCTGGAAGCGTAGCTCTGAATTAAAGGACCCAGAGCTGCATCCACCAGGGTAGTGTCACCTCTGGACACAGCCCCGGACAGAGGACTGGACAAATGAGAAGCATACACCGGCAGGCCTGTTTGTTCCTGCACAAACTTCATCGCCTGCATTTCGTGGGATGGATTGCGAGTAGAATGCAAAAACAGAATGGCCACGCAGTCCACCTTTGCATCCATCAGTTCCCTGGTTGCAGCAGCGATAGACTCCGTGTCCAGGGGCTCCAGAATCCGACCACTGCAGTCCACTCGCTCCTTAACTTCTATGGAACAAACGTAAAGGGGCTCCGGCAGAACGATATTCAGAGCAAAGATATCCGGTCGGGACTGAAACCCTATGCGAAGCAAATCCCTGAACCCCGATGTAATGAGTAATCCCACCCTTGCCGTCTTATGTTCGAGCAAGGCATTGGTTCCGATGGTGGTCCCTACCCGTATTTCGTCCAGGGATTCCATCGCTGCTCCTGGATGTTGGCTTTGCAGCCTGGAAAGAAGCTGCTGGATTCCAGCCTGCACCGGGTCCTCATATTGATTGGAAACCGAAAGTAGCTTATGAATATGGACTGTCTTATCCGGCGCCAGCGCCACGATATCGGTAAATGTGCCTCCGCGATCGGCAAAGAACTTCCATGCTCCGGCCATGCCCTTAATTGATTGTTCACCAGACACGGTCCAGCCCTATTGGTATATGCATCTGCGACTTCCCAATATTGCACGGAAAGCCGGCAAGCAGCGACACCCGGGTATCACTCGGGTTATGAAAAAGTCCGAAAGGTTATTTTCCATCCTCCTGGTCTGGATTCTTTCCCTGATAGCAATCCAGGGCGTCGCCTGTAATTCCGGAGCAGAACCGGCAGGAAAGGTTTTTCAATTTGAGGTAATACTGGATGAAACCCTGCTGCAGTTCTGCAGCCGCCTGGACAACCAGGGAGGACCCGGGTGCGATGATTTTGATTCTGCTGCGAAAGCCAGAGAGAATTCGGGATTATTTATGGAAATAAAGCCCGGCGATCTACCTACGAATAAAAGATCCATCATTAACTTCTTGCGGTATGAAGGGCACTTTATTCCGGGAAAGCATACGGTGAACCTGGAGGCAGATCCGCTAAACCAGGCCGGTGTGATTCTAGATTACATGGTTGAAGAAAGCCGCAGGCGACTGGATAGCCTGGAATCCGAAAGTTCAGAACAGGATGCGCGCCTGAGTAAGCTTCATAGAAAGGAAATGATGATCCTGGCAAGCATCGTAGAGAAGGAAGCGGTGAGTAACCAGGACTATGACCGGGTTGCTTCAGTGTTTTTGAATCGTCTCAGCACAGGACAGGTGCTGGGAAGTTGTCCAACGGTAGAATATGGTCTGGGATATCATCGACCATTTCTACTTTTTAAAGATCTCGAGCTGCAGTCGGATTACAATGTATACAAAAGAACCGGATTACCACCGGGACCTGTGGCTCAATTCTCGGATGAAGCGTATCGAGCGGTTCTTCAGCCTGCAAAGACCGAGGATGTGTTCTTTGTATATGATTGGACAACAGGGAAGTTGCACTTCGCCCGAGAATACAGAGATCATAAGAACAATGCAGCCAGGGCCCGTTCCAATTTCATCCAGCGATACACAAAAGCTCCCATGTACAGACGATTCGATAACCTGTACTATGAGGATTTACCTGAGAGCGAATACCCGAAAGGCGATTGACAGAGAGGAGTTTTCATAGTTCAATAATTAAGACACATGAAGCAAAGAATTCTCGTAGTAGCCAATCGTCTCCCTGTTGCCATTCAAGTTACCGAAAGATCATTTCATTTTCAGCCAAGTCCGGGTGGACTGGCCAGCGCTTTGAGCGCACTTAACGATGCATACGAATTAATGTGGATCGGCTGGCCTGGAGAGGTGGATCTTTCCATGATTCAACCGGAGAACATTTCCACCGAGCTCAAAAAGGAATATAATGCATCTGCAATCTTTCTAACAAGGCGTCAGCTAAATCGATTCTACTTTGGATTCTCCAATCGAGTTCTATGGCCTGTATTGCACTATCTACCCACTCACATTGATTACGATGAAAAGGATTTTAGAGTCTATCGCGAAGTGAACCGTGTATTTGCGGATCGCATTGTAGAGGAACTCCAGGCAGGAAATACCCAGGACATTGTATGGGTGCATGATTATCAGCTAATGCTGGTGCCTGCCATGGTACGAGAGAAGATTCCCGAGGCGCGAATCGGATTTTTTCTTCATACACCCTTTCCTTCTTCGGAAATGTTTCGTGCTCTACCTTACCGGGAAGAGCTTTTGAAGGGTCTGCTGGGATCCAACCTTATTGGATTTCAGACCCACAGCGGATTGAGGCACTTTCGCAGTAGCCTATTACATATTCTGGGGCTGGACTCTGAGATAAATCGCATCGACCTTGAGGACCACAGCGTTCAGATCGGTGCCTATCCTATTTCTGTGGATCCGGCCAAAATAGCCGCCGCCATGGAGGAGCCGGATTTCGAAGAAGACCTGCGAATCGTAAGGCAGATCAAGAAAGGTCGCAAGATGATACTTAGCGTGGATCGGCTGGACTATACGAAGGGAATCCCGGAACGACTGAGCGCCTACAAGAAGTTCCTGGAACGAAATCCAGAAAAAGCCGGCGAAGTTGTGCTTGTACAGGTGGCGGTTCCTTCCCGCACCAAGATTCCCGATTACAGACATCTTAAAGACCAGGTGGAAGTAATTGTCATGGATATTATCGAGGCCCATGAAACCCTTCCCGATTCCCCCATACAATTCATGTATAGATCTCTGCCCTTTCGCAGACTGGCAGCATTCTACAGAGAAGCCGACGTAGCTCTGGTTACTCCGTACTTCGATGGAATGAACCTGGTGGCGAAGGAGTATGTGGCAGTAAAGAAGGACCATGGAGTCCTGGTCCTGAGCGAGCTGGCCGGTGCCGCATCCGAACTGGGTGAAGCCATCATCATCAATCCCTGGAATCGGGATCAGATCTCGGATGCTTTGGAAACGGCCCTGGAGCTGGGCCAGGATGAATGCACTCGCCGCATGACCGCCATGTACGAGCGGGTAAAACGCAACAATGTTCATTACTGGTCCAGATCCTTTCTGGAAGACCTTATCCGTAGCACCGAGGAACATGCGGACCGCCACGGGCCGGTGATGCCGCTTAACATTCAAAAGAGAAATGAACTGAAAGAGGTGATGGAGCAGTCCAGTCGCAGGCTCCTGCTGCTGGATTATGATGGAACTCTTGCAGAGATTCAGAATCTACCTCTGGCTGCGGCTCCAGATCAAGAGTTGCGGGAGATTATGGAGAGAATCACCGCCCTAAAAAATACCGATGTAGCCATCGTTACCGGTCGCAAGAGACAGGAGATAGAAGACTGGATGGGCAAATTTCCGGTAATCCTTTCTGCAGAGCACGGTTTATGGATTCGCATGGTTGGCGAGGACTGGGACAAACAATTACCGGAAAGCCATGACCTGGCCTGGCTGGCCACCGTGGAAGATATCTTCGAACAATTCAATCTGAAGACCCCAGGTAGCTTCACAGAAAAGAAAGAGGCCGCTCTGGCCTGGCATTATCGATTGAGCGATCCAACATTTGGAAAATGGCAGGCCCGGGAACTTGTGATGCATTTGAAAAACATGCTCTCCGGAGCTCCGCTGGATGTTCTGGATGGAAAATCGGTAATCGAAGTTAGAGTACAGGGAATTCACAAGGGTAACATCCTGCCCTATCTGGAAGGCACTGGCCGTAGCTATGACTTCCATATGGCAGCAGGAGACGATGCCACCGATGAACACCTCTTTCAGGCGCTCCCTTCCGATGGATGGTCCATCAAGATCGGAGCCGGGTACACCCACGCGCACTATCGACTGAACGGTGTCCGAGATTTTCGCTCACTGCTAAAATTTCTGGCAGATAGCTAATTTTTTTTCGTCCCTAAAGGTGACACGATGTAATTTTTTCTTGCGCAGGCTCAACCTATACCCTTAACATGACACCGTGTCACGTTTTCTATACCAATAGATATAGAGATCGAACACAAAATATCCGGGAGGTATAGCCTCCAGGATGACGGTTATAATCGGGTGGATAGCCCGTAGACGATGCTTGGCCGGCCCGAAAGGCTGGTTTTGAGTATAAAACGGGAGCGAGGATGCACTGGCATCCCAGCTACCGAAAGAGCAAAGTGCAGTACACTTTGCTGCGAACAGGACGCTGAACAGGAAGTTCTAGTGCCGCGAAGGCCAGGACGGCCGAGAGCGGCGAGTTCGCAAGGGCCGAAGGCCCGCCAAAACAGGATGTTTTGCCAGCCCGAAGGGCTGGTTTTGAATATAAAACGGGAGCGAGGATGCACGAGGCATCCGAGCGAGCGTACCTATACGGAGGAGTGTATATGAAACTGGGTCGATGGATTGTGGCCGCCCTTCTGGTAAGTGCCACTTCAATTTCTGCTCAGTCTGTGTCAGAGCTTTTCAACAGACCGGCTGTTATGGGTGATTCCCTGTCTCAGGGTTTCTACGGAGTAACAGTCGAGAAAAAGACACAGAACTGGGCCTATCCTGTCGTTGTTAGTAAGCAAGCTGGATCTAATGTATACTACAATGAACTAAAAGGACCTTATGCTAACCTGGAAGATGTGCTGAAAGGGGATTGCGGAGTTTTCTGCCTCGCATCTTCAGTTCTGGGTGGTAATGAAAAAACCTACAGTCTGCCCACGCATGCCGGTATTACCGGTGCAGAGTATACTTCTGTGCTGCGAACCAGCGGCAAATGCGAAGATATCTATGCCAAAAAATGGGTAAAAGACTGGTACTGGAAGAAATGGTACTGGTACACATATCGCTGGGTAGAAGTCCAGGATTGCCAGGAGCCGGATAAATTCCACAGATTTGGTCTTCGTGATGCTGGAACTCAAATCCAGATCATGGAAAAAGTAAAGCCTAGCTTTGTTTTCGCATCCGTAGGTGCCAACCACGTACTCTGTACGGCTCTGAGCACTACCCTGGATTGCCTGGATGAAGCACGCTTCAAGAGAGATGTGGCCGAGGTAATGCGTCGGCTGGACAACATAGGAACCGTCAAAGGTGGAAGCGTCTTTACTGTGCCAAATGTTACTTCTATCTACTATCTGGAGCGATATAACGATCCCAATGGTCGAGCGAACTACAGCGGACTGAAAGCTTTCTATAGAAGTGGAGTTTCCAGCCCTGATCATGTTCTGGATGCCGGTGAGGTAGCTACTATCACCAACTTCCTGACCATGCTGAACAATGAACTGCGTCGTCAGGCCGCGGCTCGTAACTATGCTCTTACAGATGCAGAAGCTATTTTCGCAGACATCAAAGAAAATGGCCGACCAATTCAGCATTCCAGCGGATGGAGCCCCGGAACCGCAGGAGCCAACTGGCCACTGCCCGGAAAACCCGGTGTATTCGGTCTGGACGGAGTTCACCCGAACCGCTACGGTCACACCGTTCTGGCAAATGAGCTGATCAAAGACATCAATCGTCAGTATGGCGTAAACATTCCTCAGGCCAGTGAATACGCTGCCTGGTATTACGATTCCCTGAACAGAAACCCTGTTGATCTGAAGCGCTGGCTAAGCGACAGCATCGTGGGACAGGCCATTTCCTGGATCATCAACATATTTATCTGATCCGGCTTTTAGCCTGATTCGGGCCCGGCTTCCTCTGGTGGCCGGGCTTTTTTTATCTTTGACTAATTGTCAAATCCGTGACCTATGATTGGAAGATTAGAGGTTCCAAATGCCCAAGTCTAGAATTTACATAATCATCGCTGTAGTTGCTGTCCTTCTGGTGGCCATTATCTGGCTGCTCTCCTCTCCGGGAGATGGTAAGGACGATATTGTGGAAGGACCAGGCGGCACTCCGCCACGGGAATCCTTCGATCGAGATCCTTCTGGAGTAGAATGGCCAGATGCCCCCGCACCGGACATTTCCGCAGAGGAAATCCGACGGCTCTGGCCGGATCTGTATCTGCCACGGCCGGATCGAGAGGAAGTGGCCCGACAATGGAAAGAGTTTTCAGATACACATCCAGATAACCTTTATATCCCCAGCAGATTCCAGACTCCTCTGACCGAGGCTCAGGAAAAAGCAAGAAGGGAAACCCTGGATCTAGTTTCCTCAGTTGAGACCCGACTGGCGGCGAACCAGGCAAAAGCCAGAAATGCAGAACCGGGGGAAGATGGTCCCGATGCACCTTCGGAAAGTCCCGTAAAACCGGAAGAGCAGAGACAATACTTTCAATATAGAATCAAAGAGCTGGAATCCAGGATTCAGCTTATCCAGTATTTCATTGAAAACGGTGAGCCGGACAAACAGCAGCGAAATATGGCTGCAGAAGAGATTGCCACCTGGAAGAAAGAACTGGAAGAATACCAGGAAGTAATGAAGCAGATTCCGGAGGAATAGACTTACACCTATGCGATTCAGGAGAATTTCCATTATCGTTCTTATGCTTGGATGGCTTTTCAACTGCGGCCCCGAGAAACCGGATCAAATGCCGGAAACCGAAACTCCTTACACGGAAAAGCGTTCCCTGGAAGAAGTGAAAGAGGCTTTGAAGTCCGATGTCTGGTCCAACCGTTCTACGGCCATACTTGCGGCGATTGATGGAAATTATCGCGAGGTAATCCCTACCCTCTACGAATTGTTCGAAAAGGATGAACACCCGGCAGTTCGTCAGACCGCTGCTCTGGCTCTGGCTGATTTTGGAGAGACCAGGGCAGCCCCTTTAATAGCAGCTCGTCTGCGAAATCCGAACGGAGAGAATCCTACATTCCTTCTGGATGCACTTACCAGACTGGGGGTGGCTTCCACAGCGCCCACGGTTGTAGACTTTCTGGGCCATGAGAATCATTCTGTACGTCTTCAGGCGGTCCGAGCGCTGGAGATCATGAAAGCCCGATCCATGGGTCCCATGATACTTTCCCGTGCCCAGGCCATGCAAAAACCTGATCCGGACGTTCAAAGGGCCTACATCATGGCTCTGGGTAAGATTGGATACGCCCCTTCGGGAGCATACTTATTGACCCTTGCGCGAAACCTGGAAGCTGGCCCTAACCTGGCGGCCACATACCTGGCCCTGGGAAGAGTGGATTACCATCCAGCTACCCAGGAATTGATCGCTGCATTGGATCGAGAATTCGTGAAAGGTCGTGAGAATGCACTCCAGGCCACTCTGGAAATCAAAGATGGACGCGCTCCTGCTCTGGCATTCCCTCTTATTCACAGCGAACGCAGGGAGACCAGATTCGCAGCCGCAGAAATCATAGCCACTATCGAAGATCCTTCTCTTAATCCCAGACTGCTCAAACTTCTGGATGCAGAGGATCCCAACGCTGTGGCCCCGGCAGCTTATGCTCTGGGTCGCAGAAAACTGGCCCAGGCCCGATTGCCCATCGAGGAAGTACTCCAGAATCAAGAATTACCGGATAGAGAAACCATCGCCCGATCTCTGGGCTGGCTGGGAAGCAAGGAATCGGTTCCTGTACTGCTGCAGGTCCTGAAAGAGGATGAAGGAGAAGGTCGCTACGGTGCTGCGTGGTCTCTGGGTATCCTGGAGGCCAGAGAAGCTCTGCCAGACTTAATGCAGGCAGCGCGATCCTCGGATGAACGACTGGCCATGATTTCAGTGGAAGCCATCGGAATGATGCATGAGCCATCCACACTGTCCTTTTTGACTTCCGTGGCTCAGAGAGATACTGCCTCGCGCTTCATGGCCATCGATGCCATCGGTCAAATACCGGGACCGGAGGCCCTGGATAGACTCAAAGAGCTGGCCGATTCCAGGGATGAAAAGCAGAAGCAAGCGGCCATTCGAGCTTTAAGATACAGAAAGGAACCAGAAGTTGTAGATATTCTCATCGAGACACTTCGAGAAACAGATACATCCAGTACGTCTGCAAGTATGATCTATACGCTGCTGCAGGAAAAGACCGATCAGGAATTCTATACACGAAACCAGTGGCTCTACTGGTACGATGAAGTGCGAGAGTAATCTTTCCGAGCTTACTTAATGGGCCATAATGCTGGTCTATACCGCCCTACCCGTATAGCCCTGCGTAGCAAATTCCAGAGAGAGCCGGCAGTGGTCCCATAAAGCAATTTACCAAAATGGCCGTCTTCAAATCATGGGATACCTGTCCTGCATGAATTCTGCAAGCATTCAACTATTATTGATTGAAGACAATCCGGTGGCTGCTCGCCTTACCATGGCCATCCTGGAACAGGAGCCAGATTTCCAGGTCCATCAAACGGAGAGCCTGGCAGAGGCCTACCAATCCATTTCAAGCCAAGAATTTGATGCCGTGCTTCTGGATCTCTATTTACCGGATGGCGAAGGACTGGATACCTTTCGCTCATTCCATAATCGATGCCCCCAGATTCCCGTAGTCATACTTTCCGGCCTGGACGATCGAGACGTGGCCCTGGAAGCTGTAAAGGAAGGAGCGCAGGATTTTCTGGTAAAGGGCGAGATGGATGCCCTTCTGCTTAAGAAGTCATTGAGACATTCCATCGAGAGAAAAAAGATCGAAAGCGCACTTAAAGAAAGCGAAGAACGATATGCTCTGGCAGCCAGAGGCGCAAACGATGGAATCTGGGACTGGGATATAACCGGGAAGAAATTCTATTTTTCCCGCCGATTCCTGTCCATGATGGGACTTGGCCCGGATCAGGCCCCGTTGGATCTTCAATCCTGGAGTGCATTACTTCATCCAGACGATGGCCCTGCTTTTCTGGATCTGATGTCCAGACATATCGAAGGCGATCTCAAGCAACTGAGAATTGAATACAGAGTGCAGCATCCGGACGGGCAGTATCGATGGATGTTAATTCGAGGCGAGGCAGTGCGAGACGGCACCGGTCGAGCAAGAAGAATTGCAGGCTCCCTTACCGATATTACCGATTTTCGACTCATCGATACCCTCACAGGACTTCCCAACAGGCTGCTCTTTTCCGATCGCCTGGAGCAGGCCTATCTGCGATTCAAGAATCATACAAGTCATGGATTCGCTTTGATCTATCTGGACATCAATCGCTTCGGTCGACTTAATGAAAGTTTCGGCATTCGCGGTGGAGATACAATCCTCTCCGATGTGGCACGAAGATTAAGGGATGCACTGTCCGCCGGAGATACTATTTCCAGGCCCGGATCAGATGAATTTCTCATCCTCATAGAAGGAGCCAGCTCCGGCGTTGATCTCGCTCCAGTGGAAGCCAGGCTCAAAGAAGCATTGCATCGTCCGCTGTATTTCTCCGGCGAAGAACTACATCTGGATTTCAGTGCCGGTGTAATATTCAGTGAACTCCGGGAAGAAGGCCCGGAAAGCCTGATTCGGGATGCTCATAGCGCTCTGAACACTGCCAAGCAGAAAGGTGGCTCTGTATTTCAGATATACAGCCATGAGCTGAGCGAAGCCTCCCGGGAAAGAATGCAACTGGAAAGCCTCATTCGCAGGGCGCTGGAAGAAGGCCAATTCAGGCTATATTACCAGCCTCAGTTGGATCTGCGATCTGGAAAGATCAATGCCTTCGAAGCTTTGATCCGGTGGGCCCATCCGGAACTGGGATTGATTTCGCCTGAGCGATTTCTACCGGTGGCTGAAGACACAGGACTCATTGGCAAAATTGGAGAATGGACATTGAGGGAAGCCATAAATCAGCTGGAATCCTGGCACAATCAGGGACTGCGGGTACGCGTGGCAGTAAATCTTTCTCCCACTGAATTTCGTGCGCGTACTGTAGCGGGATTCCTCCGACAGGAACTGAAGGATAAATCCTTTCCTCCCGGCGCCCTGGAGATGGAGTTCACCGAAACAGTGGCTCTGGAGAATGTTTCTCAGACCATAGAAGAGCTCCAGGAGATCCATGATATGGGACTGCGAGTTGCTGTAGATGACTTTGGCACAGGATTCTCCTCTCTCACATATCTAAAACGATTTCCGGTAAACTCGGTAAAAATCGACCGTGAATTTGTGATGAGCATCCCATCCAATACTGATGATGCCGCTATCGTCAGCGCCATTCTGGCCATGGGAAAAAGCCTGGGCCTGGAGGTGGTGGCCGAAGGAGTGGAGACGGAGGCTCAGCTGGCCTTTCTTCGTGAACGTAACTGTGAATATGTGCAGGGTTATTTGATCTCCCGTCCCCTGCCCGCCGAAGAAGCGGTTCAGGTAATTAAGAATTATTGAATGCTCTTGCCCTGACGACCGTAATGCAGTATTTTGCATCTATGGCCAGGCCCGTAAATGAAATCATACAGAATCTAGCTTCCGGCTTTCCCGGTTATCTTGAGTTTCGATATCACAATCGCAGAATGCGCAGCCTGGGAGTACGCAAAGGCGAATTAAATGAAAACTCCTTCAAGCAAATCGAAGGAGCAGGAATTCGCGTACTGAGCGGAGGCGCCTGGGGCTTTGCCTCCACTTCAGATCTCTCCGAAGCAGGACTGGAAGCGGCCGTGAAAAAAGCATCCGCCATGGCGCGATCCATGGCATCCAGGAAAAAGAACCCGGTAAACCTGGCCGGTACAGATCAACTGGCCCGGGGAGAATTCAACCTGGATGGCTACTACGATTTACAGTCCATGTCCCTGGAACAGAAGTTTCAGACCGTGCGAGAATCCGAGGAAAATCTGAGAAAGTCCAATTCTGCCATCGAAACGGCTGTCTGTCAGTACACAGAAGTCTTTGAAGAGAAATATATTTTTAACACGGATGGTAGCGATTGCTGGATTCGCCTGGTAAGACCGGAGCTCCGATTTGTGGCCTATGCCGGAGACGGCAGTCGAATCTCCAGGGGCTATGATTCTGTGGGTACTACCGGCGGATGGAACTGCCTGTTTCAGAATCGCCCTCTGGAGCAGTACATCGACACAGCCGCTCGAAATGCCAGCGATCTTCTGAATGCAGGCGCCGCAGAGGGCGGGAGAAAGAAAGTAATATTATCTCCGGCCATGGTGGGGCTGCTAAGTCATGAAGCCATCGGTCATACAGTGGAGGCAGACTTTGTTCAGGCCGGTTCCGTGGCCCAGGGCAAACTGGGAGAGATGGTGGCTTCTCCGCTGGTTACGTTATGCGATAGCGGGGCCAGTGAATACTCTCCCCATGCCGGGGGAGAATTGCCGGTGGACGATGAAGGAGTCTACACTCAGAGAACTGAAGTAATCAAAGATGGCCGGCTGGTAAATTATTTGCATAATCGCGAAAGTGCACAGCGATTCGAGACCAGTCCTACCGGAAATGCCCGGGCCTGGGAATTCGACGATGAGCCTTTGATTCGTATGCGAAACACCTACATAGCACCAGGAAACGATAATCTGGAGGATATGATTCGGGGCATCGACGATGGCTATTTTATCGACGGTCCGGAAGGCGGACAGGCAGATGCCACCGGAGAATTTATGTTTGGCGCATCCCGGGTGAACAGAATCAAGAATGGGCGGATTGCAGATACGGTTCAGAAGGTTTCTGTTTCTGGAAATGCATTCGATGTATTGAAAAGCATTGATGCCATCAGTTCCGATTTTCGCTGGGATCTGGGCTCAGGACATTGCGGGAAAGGGCAACCAGCCAAAGTGGATGCGGGGGGACCCTATCTCCGTTGCGAGCTTCTGGTAGGCGGTGGCCAGAGCTAGCATTCGCACAGCCGGGACAGAAGGACTTTTTGGACGTTCCCTCTGCCGACCTTCCGCTGTAACCAAAGCCATCTGTACGGAATAAGATAAGCAGTATGAATACAACCGAAATAGATCTGAATCAGAACCTGATACAGAGGTCCAGAACAGCACGGGAAGCGGCCGGTGGCCGCCCCATTGAAATCTTTGGGGGCGCCTCGGATGAAATTCGCATTGTTTACGAAAGCGATGATTTCTCCGTAAGTACCAGTGGAAGCAATACGCGTCTTGGTATTCGGGTTCTGGACGAACATCGACCGGGCTTTGTTTCTACGAATTCTACATCCGAAAAGGCGATTCAGGAAGCAGTTACTGAAGCCTATTCCATCGCCAGGCTTTCTCCGCCGTCCGCACACTATGGCCTCGCCTCACCGGAACTAAAGCACCAGGAGCGGACCGAATTCGTTCATGAAGATTCGGGACTTCTGGCACTCAGCGAAGCAGAAATCATTGAAATTGCAGAAGAAGTAATTTCCAGGGCAGGTTCCGATCCCAGGATAAGGCTGGATCGAGTGGAGTTGGCTCTGGTTCGTGACGGACGTACTATTCTTAATAGCAACGGTATAGAGCTGGGGATGCGACGAGCTTACATTAACTGGACTGCCTTGGGAATGGCCCGTGATGGGGATCAGGTTACGAGCTTTGACTACGATGGAGGCGTGGCCTTTTCCAGGGATCAGATTCAAAGTAGAATCGAAACATCCATGGAGAGATTTTCACAGAGTGTTCTGGGCTGTCTCAATCCAGGCCCTGCTCACAGCTACAGAGGTCAGGTGCTACTGCATCCGGCCCTGGTGCGCCAGTTTGTCCTGGGAACCGTAGCCTCCAACGCCAACGGAAAGAATCAGCAAGATGGAACCAGTCCCTGGAAGGATCAGATCGGGCAGACTGTCTGTAGCTCCGGACTCACCATACTTGAGGATCCTCTGGACACGGATCGGCTGGAGACATACATTCCTTTTGACCGAGAAGGCCATTTCACGGATCGCCATGAACTCGTAAAAAATGGGGTTCTGAATTTTGTAGGGCACAACATCTACAGTGCATCAAAAGCAGGAAGCAAGGCCACCGGGAATTCGGCCGGCGGCTCCGGTGGAACTCCGGGGGTTGGTTTTTTCAACCTGAAGCTGGAGCTTAATGAGAATCTGGAGCAGCAGGAACTGGACAAGATCGTCCAGCGAATGGGTAAGGGATTGTTGATCAAGCGATTCAGTGGTAACGCAGACCCATCCTCCGGGCATTTCTCCGGTGTAGCCAAAAACTCCTACTGGATTGAGAATGGAGAAATTCGACCGGTGAAGGAAGTGATGGTTGCTGGAAATCTGTTTGAATTGTTGAATCAAATCGTAGCCGGAACGGATCAGGATTATGAAGTTATGGGTGGCGCCAGAGCTCCCTACCTCCTTGTGGATGGAGTTAGCGTTACCTCGGGTCAGTAAGGATCATAGATCGCTCCCCGCGCAATACCCGCTGCTCCCGGAAAGCATCTAATACTGACACTGTGGCCTCCGCAATAAACAAGGTAGAATTGGCTGCACGACAGCCAATCTAAGGTATTGCTGCGGGGAAGGTCACACACTCTTGATCGGGATTCAGCCCGGCGGAGGCCCGTCCGATGTGACGGTATCTTCTTCGTCGACCCTGTGTATGGGCCATACCTTGCGCCAGAGCACCGAAAGGGCGCTTCCAATCAGCGAATGTACAACACTGGAAACGGCAGCCGGTAGAGCAACAGCGGGATGGGGAAAATGCGCACGGGCCAGGACGACGCCCAGACCGGAATTCTGCATCCCTACTTCGATAGAAATAGTCCGCGCCATTCCTTCTACGTCTCTTCGAAAATGAAGAATCAGTCGAGTAAATACATAACCCAAAAGAAAGCCTCCTGCATGTAGCAGAACGGTAGCCAGTAAGATCAGCCAGCCCGATTCCAGAAGAAGACCCCGATCCTTTCCTATAACAGAAGCCACAATCAAACAGATGAGGAGCACGGCAACAGCAGGTAGCGCCGGCTTGGCCCGATGCACCAATCTGGTCTTACCGAAGAAACGGTTCAGCAATACTCCTCCCAGCACAGGTAAAACTACGACAAGAAGCGTGGAACGCAACAGTCCCAGAAAGGAAACATCTATGGACGATCCTCTCAGCAAAAGCTCCACTGCAGCCGGCGTGGCCAGAGCGGAAAGCAAGGTGGAAACCGCAGTCATGGAAACCGAAAGGGCCACATTGGCGCGGGCCAGAAAGGCCACTACATTGGAAGCGGTACCGCCCGGACAACTGGCTACCAGAACAAGGCCGGCTCTAAGAGGCGGCTCCATGTCCAGCATCAGACCAATGCTGTAACCCAGCACGGGCATAATCGTGTATTGAAAGAGAACTCCTAAAAGCACCGGAAGTGGAAAAGACAGAACCCTGCGAAAGTCCGCAGGAAGTAGAGTCAATCCCATGCTGAGCATGATCCCGGCCAGGCCCAGCGGAATAAGGATCCCAGAAAACCAGGTAAAAATCGAAGGTTCAATGAGGGCCAGGCCCACAAAGATGCTAACCCAGACAGGAAAAAGAAGGCTGATTCGTTCCAGCGTTCTAGCCATCAGGCCGTCCGCTCAAACCTGTAAATGGTTCGCCCCTCGAATGCTGCATCCTCGCGAAAGAAGTACTTTCGCCCCCTTCCGTTCAATCGCTCATACAACTCACCTGGAATAAAGATACCGTTACTGGATCCATCTCTGTAGGCCAGGTGCGCAGAAAAATTCAAAGCTTCGGAAACAAGACTGCCCATATCGCTGGTATACACTGTCTGTCCAGCAGCGAGTGCGATACTCAGGCCGGCCCGGTCGATGGGCAATTCTCCTGATAGAAGATAGATCCGTGAGTTCATTTCCATGGAGGCGAGAAGAGCAGACAATGCTTCCTCACCATTGAATGCAGCCACCAGGGAGGCCTTCTTTTCGATCCATACCTGGCCACCGTAGGATTCAGGAATTCTACCCAGGATTTTTTTCCAGCGAGTCAGCACTTGCTGTAACTGCCAGTCATCCATTTGCGAGTAAGTGCCCTCGGTAAACTTGATTGTAGCATAAAGAAATAGGATATTGTAGGCCTGTCCTTCCTTGAGGTTCTTCAGCCCGCCTACCAGTTTCTGGGCCGCTTCCAGTCTGGTTTTCTCTTCCTTTTCTTTTTTGATCGATTCAACGATGATATCTGTATGCTTTCGCACCTCGGGATACGGAGGCATGCCAGTTCCAAATTCACGAATCTTCTTCCAGCGCTCGCCATCCAGCAGTGCTCTGGCCAGAATATTGGTAAAAATACCCAGCTTTAAATTCTTCTTGGAAATGAAATCTATTGCTCCCAGGCGAATGCTTTCTACTGCCAGGCGTTCAGAATCATCCCGACTAACCACAATTACCGGAACTCCCATTCTAACCAATCCATCCAGAAAAGGAAAAAATGGACGATCCAATTCTGATTCCGTAATGATCAGATCGTAATCTGTAGAATGAAGTTTATCTTCTGCCTCGGGGATCTTGCTTACGAACTGGACGCCAATTCCCTGAAACTGCGACTCCAGAGTATTTCGGTAGTACTCCTGAATTCCCTGGTCTGGATCTATAATTAGTAGGTTCACCTGAGTAATGTTTCCCTAAATCATTAGATTCTGATACAGCGCGCCAAAGTCCGCCTGTCCGGATGCCTGGAAATACTTGCGAAGTTCGTCTGGCATAAGATTGAATGCAGTTTCGCTCAGAATAATGGAATTTGGAATGCCGTGTCGATCTTCCAGCCTGGAAGCCCGTTCCATATCTTCGCTGTGCATTCTGGAAGTGTCGCTATGATAAACTACTGAACCATAATGAATGCCAATTCGAAGACGAATGTCATTTTCTTCCCTAAGCGCATTTCTTGTGATGTTATAGACCGGTAAATAGGCCAGAATACCCAGGCAGGACATTACTGCGCTCTGTACGCAACTGTCCCCTATGAATGCAGCCATTCCTCCGTCACCGTACCAGAACCAGATTCTACCGTTATTGAATTCTACATGAGAGCCCACAAAGTCTCTGAGGGTCCGGATGGTAGTTTCCACGTCTACTTTAACGTTGGTGCGAATGAGCTCGGAACTTCCGACTATATCAAGGCTGGCAAAAGCCAGTCGATACTCCTGGTCCTCTCGTAAAAATCCCCAGTCCTGGGTCTTGGACTGAGCCTGGTCTCGAATAAAGCCACCCTTCTCTTTATCCAGCACGAATCCGTTCTCGCGCAATTCATTCAGAATGGGTTCAATTCCCTTCAGCTTTATAATTCCGCCACTACCGCCGTAACCTTCCAGCATCACAAGTTTGGCGATGAAATCCATGAGGCGCTCGCGAGCGCTGAAATACTGAATAACGCACTGGGCTGCTACCTGTCTGGGAATTACGATATGATCACCGAATCCAGACACCTCGGCCAGGTCAAAAGATGGATCCACCTCTCGTCCGACATAGTGAATCTGCTCTGTATTGAGTGAACGGGAGAGCAGGTCCTGCAGGAGCTTCTTGGCCTTTTTCATAAAGCTTCCTGCATTTGGACTGCTACGTTTCTATTGGGAAGTAAAATTTGGAGACTACCGGGATCGAACCGGTGACCTTCTGCGTGCAAGGCAGACGCTCTCCCAGCTGAGCTAAG
>PBUB01000003.1 GCA_002729885.1 Spirochaetaceae bacterium | reverse complement strand
TGGTTCACCGGGAACCATCTGGATTGAATTAGATTGACAGTAAAGCGACAAAACGATTCCTTGTTGTAGAAGTGGGTTGCACCCGCTTTTTTTTTGCCGGATGGCCGCAAAATGGATGTTCTGGATGAAATTGCGGCGGAGGCGCTTCTGCCGGGGACAGAGATTTTCTCGATTCGTCTCCGAAATGCAGGGGGTGGCTACCACATCGAGGTCCAGCTGGACGATCTGAACCACCCCACCGGTTCAGTGGATCTGGAGCAGTGCGAGGCCTTCAGTCGCGCTCTCATTGAGAGGCTGGATGCAGCGCTGGAATCGGACCGTAGGTCACTACCCGCCGATTTGAATGCCGAAAATTATTCCCTGGAGGTTTCTTCGGCCGGGGCGGAACGCCAGCTCAGGCTACCCGGTGATCTGGAGCGATTCAGGGCCAGTCCCATGAAGCTTCAGTTTGAAGAGGAGGGAACCGTACACACAGAGATTGTGGAATACACTGGCAAAGAAGAGCGGGAAGGCCAGGAGTTATTATTGTTTCGATCCTATAAAACAGGAGGGTCCAGAAAGAAGGGAGGCAAGGGCAAAGAGAAGAACTATGCTCTAAGTCTCGAGCAGATTCGAAAAGCGAATCTCTATCTGGATATGTAGCGATGGCAAAATCAAAGAAAAAGCAACAGACCGGGCCAGATATTCGAGCCTTCTTCGACTCCATGGATGCTCTGGCTTCCGAGAAGGGTCTGGGTAAAGATGAAATTATGGAAATCTTTCGCGGAAGTCTTATTACTTCCTATCAGCGAAAGTATGGTCCGGATGCTCGTATCGAGGTGACACTGGATCCGGAAACCCCTGCAATTGGAGTCAGCGTCCACAAGCAAATCGTTGCCGAGGTGGAGGA
Organism: Spirochaetaceae bacterium; assembly: GCA_002729885.1. Classification (GTDB taxonomy): domain Bacteria; phylum Spirochaetota; class Leptospiria; order Leptospirales; family Leptonemataceae; genus UBA3465. The sequence continues at coordinate 42,185 of PBUB01000003.1, read as the reverse complement.
TCCGTCCCTGGAAATCTCCGTCGAGGAAGCGAAAAAGCATAAAGAGGATGCTGCCGCCGGAGAAGAGCTTATTATAGAAGAAGAGCCCTTTGCATTCTCTCGCATCGGAGCTACAAACGTAAGACATATCTTCTTTCAGCGCCTAAAAGAGCAGGAAAGAGAAATTATCTACAACGAATTCAGCCACAAAGAAGGAGAACTGATCACAGGTCAGTTTCTGCGCTGGAGAGATAGAGAAGTGGTGTATGTAGATCTGGGTCGGGCCGAAGGTGTGCTACCCAGACGAGAGCAGATTCCCAGAGAGAGATTTCATCCAGGGGATCGAATCAAGGCAGTAATCAAATCTGTAGAACTCCGTCGGGAGAAATCCCGGGATCCGGGTCCCTATATTCTGCTTTCCAGAGCTGCTCCAGAATTCGTTCGACGGTTGTTCGAACAGGAAATTCCGGAGATCTATGATGGCGTCGTGGAAATCATGGATATTGTTCGGGATGCTGGATTCAGAAGTAAGCTACTGGTTCGCTCCAACAGATCCGATGTGGATCCTGTTGGTGCCTGTGTGGGTATCAAAGGGGTTCGAATTCAGTCCATTGTCCGTGAACTGGGCAATGAGCGCATCGATATTGTAAATTATTCTCCGGAGCCAGCTGAGCTAATCGCCAATGCGATTTCTCCGGCCCGGGTTGCTGAAGTTCGAGCCGATTCTGGCACGAAAGAGGCTCTGGTTCTGGTACCGGACGATCAACTGCGTCTGGCCCAGGGACCGGACAACAAAAATGTGAAGCTGGCAGCTCGATTAACAGGATTCCGGCTCATCGTAAAATCTTTGACGCAATTCGGGGAGGAAATGTCCTCACCTGAAGCCCGTGCACAGCTGGAGCAGCTGTTCAGTCCCAAGACAGAGGAAGGGTCCGGCGAAGAAGGGGATTACACTCCTCTTACCGAGCTGCCCGGATTGTCCGGACGAGTGATCTCGCTTCTGGAGCAGAGTGGCGTTAAGAGCGTTGAGGATCTGGTGGAGCTGGAACCGGAAGAGCTGGAAGCTCTGGAAGGCATAGGTAAAACAACGGCAACTCAGATACTGAAGATTCTGGAGGATGTGGTCTCCTTCGAGGAAGTCTAACCGCAGATTGCGGATTTGAGTGCACCGGCCACGCTGGCAGGAAAATTTATGGCGGATAATAACGAAAATCAGGGCAGCATTAAGAAGCAGCTATCGGGCTCTGGCGCGTCCAAAGGGAAGAAGAAGCTGGTCATCAAGAAGAAGGTGGACCAGAAAAAGGATATTTCCGAACACTTCGACGCTTCCAAAAAACCCAAAGCAGGACCCCCCCGAACCGGTGCGCCTACTCAGAAGCCCACTCCGCCTACCAGCGCGCCTGGCTCGTCCGGTCCTGCTCAGCAAAGACCCCCTCAGGGTGGTCCACCTCCCAGAGGAGAGCAGCGCGGACCTCAACAGCAGAATCGTGGTGGCTCAGACCCACGTCGTGGCGGCCAGGGTGGTCCCGGAGGCCCCCGACAGGGTCAGGGACAGGGAAGACCCCAGGGAGATCGCAGACCTCAGGGCGGTCAGAAAGGCCAGGGTGGTGGCGTAAGCCGGGTTAGCTTTGCCGGCGCCGGAACCCCCTTTGATGCATTACTGGAAAGTACAAGAAAAGCTGCCAGCGCCAATCAGGCGCAGGGAAGAGGTGGCAAAGGACCTGGCGGCCCCAGAGGCGGTGGAAAACCCGGTGAACCGGATCGGGGTCCAGAGACCGGCGGAGGTCGTGGTGGCCGGGGCGGTGGTCGTCGAGGGGGCCACGACAACGAAAACATCAATAAGTTTCAGCGCGCGGTCAAGCGCAAGCCCCAGCCCAGTGGAACTACGGTACCATCCTCTATAGATATTATGGAAAGCGTTCAGGTAGGGGAGCTGGCCAAGAAGCTCAACCTGAAGCCCGGCGATGTAATTGGTCGTTTGATGAAGATGGGCGAGATGGTTACCATCAATAAGATCATCGACTCCGAGACAGCCGCCCTGGTAGCTCAGGAATTTGGCTGCAAAGTGAATGTAGTCAGTCTGTTCGATGAAACGGTTATCGCAGAAGAGGAAGACAAAGAAGAGAATCGTCAGAATCGTCCTCCGGTGGTAACCATCATGGGTCACGTTGACCATGGTAAGACCAAACTGCTGGATACTATTCGAAAATCAAATGTTGTAGATAGCGAGGCCGGAGCTATCACCCAGCACATCGGTGCCTATCAGGTAGAAACACCCACCGGAAAGATTACCTTTCTGGATACTCCGGGTCACGAAGCATTTACGGCCATGCGATCTCGCGGTGCGGCGGTTACCGATATCGTTATCCTTGTTGTTGCTGCCGACGATGGTGTAAAAGAGCAAACCAAGGAAGCTATTACTCACGCAAAAGAAGCTGAAGTTCCTATCATTGTAGCGGTAAACAAGATCGATCTACCATCGGCCAATATGGACAAGGTTCTGCAAGAGCTGGCCACGGCCGGATTGCAGCCTGAATCCTGGGGCGGCGATACAGTGGTCTGCGAGATCTCTGCCAAGAATCACATTGGTATTGAGCATCTTCTGGAAATGGTGCTTCTGCAGGCCGAGATCCTGAATCTGAAGGCCAACCCGGATGTGCGTTCGGTAGGTCACGTAATCGAAGCAAGGGTGGATGCAGGAAAAGGTCCTGTGGCTACTCTGTTAATCGAAAAAGGAACCTTGCGCGAAGGAGACCCCTTTGTGGTGGGTGTTTACTCCGGTAAGATTCGTGCTATGTTCGATGACCTGGGACGCCGGCGCACAGAAGCTCCTCCAGCTACTCCAGTGGAAATCATTGGTCTGGATGGTGTTCCTCAGGCCGGGGATCCGTTCCAGGTTGTGGAGTCAGAGAAGTATGCTCGTGAAATGGCATCTACTCGTCAGCACTATGAGCAGATTTCCAGGGCCGCAGAAAGGGCTCAGCCAAGTATGGATGCTCTGGCCGATTGGATGCAGGAGCACAAAGAGCTCAAGATCATTGTCAAAGCAGACGTTCAGGGTTCTGTGGAGGCCATCCGCGATGGTCTCATGAAGCTGTCGCATGACGATGTCAAAGTAAGAGTTATCATGGGCTCCACTGGAGCTATATCCGAATCCGACGTGAGCCTTGCCTCGGCCTCCAACGCCATGATTGTAGGCTTTCATGTGCGAGCCACTCCCCAGGCCACCGAACTGGCAGAAAGGGATGGAGTGGATATTCGCTACTACAGCATTATCTACAACGTAATCGAGGATATGACCAAGGCTATGGAAGGCCTGCTGGAGCCGGATTACGTAGAAGAAGTGAAGGGCAAAGCCGAAGTTCGTCGGGTGTTCCGAATTTCTCGAGTCGGAAATGTGGCCGGTTGCATGGTTACATCTGGAAAGATCCACCGAAACAACAAGATTCGTATCCTGCGAGACAATGTGGTAATTTTCGAAGACGGAGAGCTGGATAGCCTGAAGCGTCATAAAGATGATAGCACCGAAGTGGCGGAAGGCTTCGAATGTGGTCTTTCGCTCAAGAACTTCAACGACATCAAAGAAGGGGATGTTGTGGAAGCCTATGTAATCAATGAGGTGGCGCGAACTCTCTGAGATTTTCGTCTCCGAGCGCTGAGTCAAAGTTATGAATCCGGTTCGTCAAAAGCGTCTGGAATCTACAATGGTTCGGGAGCTCTCTGAATTGATTATCAAGCGAAGAATCAAAGACGAGCGCATTGGCTTTGTTTCTGTCACTCGTGTAAGTCTGGCCCCGGATCTTTCTGAGGCCACAGTATTTATTTCCCTGTTTGGCCCGGAAGATGAGCACCGGGATACCTGGCGTGGCCTTACGGCTGCGGTGAAATTCTTTCAAAGCGAAATGGGCCGATCCCTGCGCTTGAGACAGACTCCCCGTATCCATTTCGAGCTGGATACCAGCATTCGAGAGGGCGATGCCATCCTGGACAAAATCGAAAAAGGTCTCTGATTCTATAGCGCCCAACCCGGGCGAAGTAACCGATGGACTGCTTCTGGTGGATAAGCCATCCGGTCCGGGCTCTGCCGAAATGGTTAGCCGGGCCAGAAGAGCCACAGGAATTCGAAGGATTGGCCATACCGGCACCCTGGATCGATTCGCCAGCGGCCTTCTGGTTCTTGTAGTGGGTCGGGCCACGGTGCTGGCTGATTCCCTCTTACGTTACAATAAAACCTATGAGGCTACGTTTCGCGCTGGCCGTTTCACAGATACCCATGACCCATCCGGCGAAGTGCTGGAGCAGGTGGATGCCAATCGCTGCCTGGACTTTCTAGGCGGAAGCAGCGATACCATGGAGTCCTGGATCCATAACTTTGCCGGATCCCATATGCAGGTTCCGCCGGACTATTCGGCCCTGAAACAACAGGGAAAAAGGGTCTCGGACCGGGTTCGGCGGGGCGAGTCCGTGCGCCTGGAGCCCAGACCGGTTCGAATCTATGAATCCTCCCTTCTGGATTTCCAGGAGGATGCAGATGGTTTTGTGATCCATTGCCGCTTCACTGTGAGTTCAGGAACCTATATCAGATCCATTGTTCGAGACTTTTCCAGGGCCATGGAATTTCCGTTCTTCCTGGGAGCCCTGCGTCGCACATCGGTGGGTCCATTTACTCTGGAAAACTCCTGGATACCAGAATTTGAAGACGGGCAGCCCATTCATGAGCCAGAGATTCTGTCTTTGCCCCGGGCATTTCCTGACTGGTACCAGACCAGGCTGGATGTAAACCGAGCCATTCAGCTGGAGCAGGGACGCAAGATCCCGGTGCCCCTGCCGGACACGGATGGAGAGAATTTCCTGATTCTGCGGCCGGACGGCACAACGCTGGCCATCGCTCAACGTGAGGGTAGCGCTTATTGCCTCAAGAAGGTATTTGTCCGCTCCTGACACCCTCCCGATGTCGTTTTTCCAGATGGGTCGGGAAATTTGCTTTTCTGCACAGGGCTCCGGCGAAGTATGGAAGATTAAGTTAAAAAAGGTAAAAAAAGAAGAGAGATGATCACAGCCGAACGCAAACGAGAAATCCTGAAGCAGTACGGGAAGGGAGAAAAAGATACCGGATCCTCCGAGATCCAGATTGCTCTTCTCACAGAACGCATTCGGGAACTAACCGAGCACTTCAAGACCCACAAAACTGACCACCACTCCCGCCGCGGACTGTTGAAACTGGTTGGTCGACGTCGTAAGCTACTGGACTATCTAAAAAAGAAGAACGTAGAATCCTACAAAAAGCTAATTGGCGAACTCGGAATCCGTAAGTAAAGTTTTCCTCTCTCGGTTCGGAAGGAATTAATGGACTATCACAAGTCAGAAACGGACTGGAATGGAACCGGTCTGTCTATAGAAACTGGTAATTGGGCCAAGCAGGCCCACGGGTCCGTAGTTTATCGCTACGGAAATCTTGTAATGCTCGCCACCGTATGCGCTGAAAAAGAAGCGCGAGAAGGGCAGGACTTCTTCCCCCTGACGGTGGACTATCGCGAAAAAATCTATGCTGTAGGCCGAGTGCCCGGTGGATACTTCAAGCGTGAAGCCCGTCCCCTGGAGCATGAAACCCTTACGTCACGGTTAATCGACCGACCAATTCGCCCACTGTTTCCCGAGGGCTACTTTTGCGAAGTGCAGCTCCTGGTAACTGTACTTTCTGCAGATCCCAGCGTATCCATTGAAGGTCATGCCATTGCGGCTGCGTCTGCAGCTCTGGGTGTATCGGATATCCCATTTCATGGGCCGGTGGCTGGAGTTCTGGTAGGTCGTAAAGATGGAAAGCTCCTGGCAGATCCTACCAAAGAAGAGATTCAGGAAGGAGATCTGGAGCTTCTTGTAGCTGGCTCTAAAGATGCAGTTATGATGATTGAAGGTGGGGCTCAAGAAATCTCCTCCGAAGAAATGATCGAAGCCCTGGACTTTGCGCACAAAAAGATCAAAGAGAAGATCGAGATCCAGGAAGATTTGATCAAAAAAGTCTCTCCTGAAAAACGCGAAGTTGCTCTGCGAAAGCCAGATGAAACCATTCGCGAAAAAGTAAAATCGAAATATTTTGACAAGCTCGAGCAAGCCAACTCCGCAAAGGGAAAGGAAGGCCGGGCAGAAGCTGTGAAAGCAGTCTACAACGAAGCTCTGGAATACGTTCAGACCGAGCTCGTAGCTGATCGAGATGAAAAAGAACAGGAAACGGTTCTTCGAGACATCAAAGGCTACATGCACGAACTGGAATATCTGGTAGTGCGAAAGTCCTGCTTTGAGCAGGGCACTCGTGCCGACGGCAGAAAACTGGATGAAATCCGGGATATATCCATCGAACTGGATGTACTTCCTGGGGTGCATGGTTCTGCAGTGTTTACCAGGGGGCAGACTCAGTCTCTGGGCGTTGTTACTCTGGGCACCGGAGATGATTTTCAGAAAATCGAAACTCTGTCCGGCGAACGGCACAAGCATTTCATGTTGCACTATAACTTCCCGGCCTATTCTACCGGCGAAGTAAAGCGAATGATGGGCCCGGGCCGGCGAGAAATCGGTCATGGAAACCTGGCCGAACGCGCGCTCAAGCGAATGGTGCCTGAAAAAGGCGAGTTTCCTTACGTAATTCGAATTGTCTCTGAAATCCTGGAGTCCAACGGTTCCTCTTCCATGGCATCCGTTTGCTCTGGATCCCTGGCCATGATGGCTGCCGGTGTTCCGGTTCCCAGAAGCGTTTCTGGTATCGCCATGGGTTTGATCATGGGCGATAACAATGACTACTGCATCCTCAGCGACATCGCTGGTATCGAAGATCACTTCGGTGATATGGACTTCAAAGTAGCCGGAACCCGAAAAGGAATTACAGCATTTCAGCTGGATATAAAAGTAAAAGGACTGTCTGTAGATATTCTGCGAGCAGCCCTTTCCCAGGCTGAAAAGGGAAGAATGCATATTCTGGATAAGATGGACGATGCCATCAAAGAAGCCAGGTCCGATGTTTCTCCCAACGCACCCAGAATCACAACCATCCAGATCGATCAAGATCGCATTGGCGAGCTTATTGGTCCGGGAGGAAAAGTAATTCGAAGCATTATCGAAAAATCCGGCGCAGATCTGAGCGTGGAAGACGATGGAACAGTAACCATCGCAGCCACCAATACTCAGGCTGCGGAACTGGCTCAGAAATTGATCGAAGATATCTTCCGTGAGGTAGAAGTAGGAGAGTCCTACGATGGTACCGTGAAGCGGATTGTGGACTTCGGAGCATTCATCGAGCTTTTCCCCGGAAAAGAAGGTCTGCTGCATATCTCCAAACTTGCAAAAGAGCGAGTGAACTCCGTAAAGGATGTTGTAGATATTGGAGATTCTATCAAGGTTCGCGTTCTGGGAGTGGATCAATTCGGTCGCGTGGACCTGATTCGCGAAGAGCTGGCCGATGAATTCGCAGCTTCCGGAGCAGGGGCCAATGGCGGTGGAGGACATCGCGGAGGCGGAGATCGTCGTGGCGGCGGCGGAGGCGGTAGACGCCCCGGCGGACGACCAGGCGGTGGCGGTAGAGGCGGTCCCAGACGATAGTATTCGTCCAGAAAGGCCCCTTCACCGGGGCCTTTTTTGTTTTCAGGGGAATATCTTGCCCGCTGTACAGGTCCAGGAAGTTTGCAGTATGGCAGAAACCATAAAATTCTACAAAGCACCGGGTGCCAGACCACCCGAGAAGAAGTCCAGCCATGCAGCAGCGTTTGATGTTTGTGCTCATCTTCCCCCGGATACCAATCTAAAGATTGGGGCGGGACAGAGATTTGCGGTACCTACCGGGCTGTATTTTGCCATACCGGAAGGATTCTTTCTATCGGTGCGTCCCAGAAGCGGTCTGGCTTTGAACCACGGAGTTACCTGCCTAAACACCCCCGGCACTATCGATTCAGACTATCGCGGGGAACTAAAAATCATACTGGTGAATCACTCGGACCAGGACTTTATCATTGAGAATGGGGACCGAATCGCCCAGATCCTTCTGGAAAAGGAAGTTCCAGTAGAATGGGAGGCTGCGAAGACCGCCGAAGAGCTGGGTATTACGGACCGAGGGGCAGGCGGATTTGGAAGCACAGGTCTGGCCTGATTGGTGCTGCTCCATCAGCTTCCCAGTATTTGAGGCACCGTATAGTTGCAATCCCCGGGCCTGGCCCGGCAAACCCGGAAAAGCCATGGCCGTAAAGCCAGAGAAATCTTTCTGATCTGAAGGAATCATTTTTAGAAACATAATCCAGCTATTTCGGCCGATACATTCTGTGAATGGCCGAACCAGACACAAATCCTACCCTGAAAGCGGGAAATCCAGGTTTTAACGAAATCCTGGGATCCCTGCTTATTCTATTCGGGCTGCTACTCAGCCTTGCAGTAATCTCCTACGATAATCAGGCGGCGATGGGGCTGAAACCTGGAACGGTGGAGAACTGGACCGGAACCGTAGGTCATTATGGAGCCATGCTGCTCTTCATTCTATTTGGTAAGGCATCCTATATTCTTGGTCCTCTCATGGTGTACATGGGCATTCGCGGTCTGGTTCAGTCCAGAAGCGAGGACTATGTTCCTGGGTTGCTGGGATCCCTTACCATGGTTACAGCGCTTTCGCTTTTTTTCCATTTCTATACTCCCATGACCTACTCCGACGTTCAGGGCACCGATCCCATTAGCGGCGGGGGTGCTCTGGGATATCGTGTAGGCGAACTGCTACGGTTTCTGTTTGGCACTTACGGCGCATTTCTGGTGGCCCTGGGCATTCTGGTACCCGGTTTCCTTTACACCTTTCGACTGCCCTTTCCCGAATTTTTGAATCTTACCCGCAATCGTCTGGATAGAATGAAGAGAGGCGGACAGACTGGATTTCACAGACTTCTATATGTACTTTTTCCCCCACCTCAGCAAAAAGAGGAAATCCTGCAGGAACCTGCGGATCCCGAAGTTGGTGTAACTACCGGAGAAGCTGCGCTCAAAGACTGGAGCGAAATGGCCGGCCATGTTCGAAAAGAAGCGAAACCGGGGATGACCTACCAGGATTACTCGAATCAGGATGACGTTATGAAAGAACCCTTCTGGGAAAAGAAAGAACAGAACGGTAAAAGACCGTGGATTGAAAAGAGAGTGGTAGAGAGCGAAGATGCTCCGCACCGCCCATCCACCTGGAAACCCGCAGCCAGCGGAAGATACCATTCCGGCATGGATCCAATGAAGCAATCGGTTCTGGAAATGGAAAATCAGCGCGAGGTATTTGGCCGGCACGGAGCAGGCGGCGGCGGGTATGGTGCAGGACCGGACGGTTACCATGATCCTCACCGGGCTGAAGAAGATTTGCCCTATGCCAGAAATCTGGACCTGGAAAGCGAACTGGAAGAATTGCACGATGTTTCGGATGACCGGGGCGAACCGGGGAATCCCATACCAGGCTATTTTGATCGATCCGGTCGCTCCTTTCACTTTCAAAGGAAGCGAAGTACTCCCTATCGCAAACAGGAAGATGGATTTCTGGGAGTGCTGGAACTGGAACCCGGCCTGCGCCGCGGCCGAGATGATAGGCCCGAACACCCGGCCACCGGCTTTTCTGATACTCATGCGAAAGCAGAAAGTAAACCATTTGAATCCCAGGCGCGCTTCATTTCTCCGGCCAGCGTACTGGATCTGGACCGCAATGATCTGGTTGGCCCGGAAACAGACCATTTAGCAGAAAATGATTCCATTGCCGCGGCGGACCAATTGGACGATGCGGGTCAGGGGGCCTACGCACTGGCGGCAGATAAATACCCCACAGAAAACGCGATGATAGAAGACGCAACGGAGGAGACCCGTTTCGCAGCCTATACGGACTCCGAGGAAGGGGCCCAGGCAGAATCTAGATCTGCACTATATCTGGACGATGAATCCGAAGATCTGGAAATGGATTCTTCCGATTTAGATGCGGCTCGGGAGCAGGATGAAGAGGAAACTTCCGGAAGTCAGATTCCCAGACCACCGGTATCTGCCAGGAAATCTGCAAACGATGGCATCTCTACCAGCATCTATGAACCGGACAGCGAAACCCTGGTGCCTCCCATTACAGGATTAAAAGGGTATAAACTTCCGCTGAGTATACTTCAGTTCTCTCGCAGGCCAGAAAGGAACGATGTGGCTCGCGAGATCGAAGGGGTAAAGGAGCAGCTGGAAGCGGTGATGAGGGACTACGGAATCCAGGCATCTGTAGTGCATGCTACCAGAGGGCCCATGATTACTCAATACGAAGTGCGACCGGAGCCCGGAGTGCGAGTGAATCGACTGCTGCGAATCCAGGATGAAATTCGTATGCATCTGGCGGCTCACAGTGTTCGCATTGTAGCTCCTATTCCGGGAAAAAGCACCATCGGCATTGAACTGCCCAACAGCGTACGCGAAACAGTAACCCTGGGGGATCTGGCCCGAAAAGACGAAAATTTCTTTGCCCGGCACCGAGAACTGGGAATTGCCCTGGGAAAGGATATCGCAGGCTCCAATCTTTATGTAGATCTTGCCAGGTTGCCACACCTTCTCATCGCCGGTGCCACCGGTTCCGGAAAATCCGTGTACATGAACTCGGTGATTGCATCGATTCTCTATAATCGGTCTCCTGAAGAAGTGCGATTTTTGATGGTGGATCCCAAGATGGTGGAGCTGAAGCTCTATGAAGGTATCCCGCATCTGCTGTATCCTGTGATTACCGATGTGCGAAAAGCCAGCCGCGCACTGCAATGGGCAGTGCAGGAGATGGAGCGACGATATCAGATCCTTTCGAAGCGAAAGGTCCGGGATATTCGAAGCTTTAACGAAAAGGTAAAGGAAGGCCGCATAGAGCATGATCCTATGCCCTATGTTGTGGTACTCATCGACGAACTTTCGGATCTTATGATGGTAAGTGCCAAAGATGTAGAGGATTCCATTATTCGACTTACTCAGAAAGCCAGGGCCGTGGGCATTCATCTGATTATGGCCACTCAGAGGCCGTCCGTGGATGTGATTACAGCTCTGATCAAGGCCAACTGTCCTGCCAGGATTGCCTTTCAAGTAGCGCAAAAAACCGACAGCCGGGTGATTCTGGACTCCAATGGTGCAGAGAGCCTGCTGGGTCGCGGCGATATGCTCTATAAAAGTCCTACAGCTGCAGCACCGGTTCGAATTCAATCTCCCATGGTATCGGAAGAGGAAATCGAAGACATTGTCCGGGAAGCCAGGAAACATGGCTCTCCCAACTTCGTGGAACTTCCCGGCGAAGATATGGAGGCGGAAGGAGCGGCCGAGGATGTGGATTCGGAACTGCTCTCCGAGGCCTGGAAGATCATTCTAGAAAGCGGAAAGACCTCCACATCCTATGTACAGCGAAGATTGCGGATCGGGTATAACCGCGCGGCCAATCTAATAGAAAACCTGGAGCAGATGGGCTATCTGGGGCCGGCCATTGGTAATCGTCCACGGGAGATCCTGAAACGGGACTGAAAAGACCTTGACCCTCCAATGTAACTGGAGGAACGGGATAGTGTGAGACGATTTACTAAACTGGCCGGATTGTATCTAATTCTGAGCCTTTCTTTGCTGGCCGAGCCCTACGATCGGCTTTCCCATGCCGAGGTAGCCCGTAAGGTTCAGGACCGGTACGAAAAAATAGAGAATTACCAGGCCAGCTTCACCATAAATGGCAGGGGCGGAAAGACCATGACCGGCACCGCCTATTACAGAGCCCCGGCCAATCTGAGCTTTGATTTCAGCAATCCTGCCGGAAATCGTATCGTCTCCGACGGAAAGACCCTGTGGATCAAGATTGCCCGGCTGAATGCGGTGGGAAAACAGGATCTGACCCTGAAGCCCAAAGAGGGGGAAAGGGATATATTCTCTGTGGCCCCCGGTCCGGGCCTAAAACGGTTATTCAATAGGTATCACTATAAATTCGATAAAAAAGAGCAACCCAGAGACATCGATGGGAAGCCCTGCTACGTCCTGGAAATGGAGCAGAAGGAAAAGGTGGGCGGATTTGAACATATCCTGCTCTATGTAGATTCAGAGAAGTTCCTGGTCTACAAAGCTGAAGCCACCGATGGCACCGGCGAAACCACCACCATCACTCTGAAAAACATCCGCACGGACATACAGCTGGAAGGGAAAGTGTTTCAGTTTCAACCAGACGACAATGACCAGATAGTGGCCAATCCACTGGTAGAGTGAAGTCCGGCACATATATAAGATTAGCCCTTTCGGGAGTAGACAAACCATGGTATTAGCGAAAAGAGTGGGAGCCATTCTAAAGGAATCCCGGGAAAGCCGTAAGCTTTCCGTGCGCGATGTAGCGCGGGAAACCAACATGACACCCAAGTATATTGAGGCCCTGGAGGCAGAGGATTATTCTCAGTTTCCAGGTGAGACCTACACAACAGGATTTCTGCGAAGTTATGCAGAGTACCTGAATCTGGACAGCGATCATATATTGAATCTGTATCGCGGAATTCAAATTGATCAAAGCCAGTCCCCGGTGGAAGAATTAACAAGATCCACAAGTTCTGTTTCCTTTCGCATGCCGGACAAGCAATACATCCTGGGCGGAGTTGCCCTGGCGGTTATTGTAGGTATTATTGCTCTATTCGCTTCCGGTACAGTTTCTCTTCCGGAGTTTGGCGGTGGTAGCGAAGAGGTTGCCTGCTCCGATCGAGCCATGCAGGAAATACTCCTGGCGGCTGAAGGAATCACTCCAGGCATGGAGACAATGACCAGAGAGAATGCTCTTACCTTCAGGCAGGAAGGAGCCAACGTAAAGATGTGTCTGGAGACCATCGATGACACAAGGCCGGAAAGAACTGTGGCCGTGGTTCAAATCATCGTTGATGGTGGCGAACCGTATTCCTTTCAAGCAGCCCAGGGAGAAAGTGTGGTGCTGGATCCAGCCACAGAAGCACTGTCCGGACTGAGCAAGCCACTGATTGTTACGGCTCGAACTCTGGGAGAAACTACTGCACGAGTTCAGATAGAAACAGGTACCGGATCAGAAACACCCCAGGCAGATGAGGAAATCATTCGAGTAACTCTGGAATTCATTCAGGATTCCTACATCGAATGGGTAAACGATGGGGTGGTGCATAACGGAGTCTATTTGAAAGCGGGTCAGCGAAGAACCCTGGAAGCTACCGGAAGTCTGGAAATCAAAGTAGGTAATGGCGCCGGTGTTCGCATCATTCGTCCGGGTCAGCCGCCGCGACTGGCCGGCCCTCCGGGAAAAATCGTCAAGATTCGATACAGAAAAGTGCCAGGTCAGCTGGACCCGGCCAAAAAGGTGATCGAGGAGCAGATCCAGGTAGCACCGTAAATGGGACGTTCGTTTTTCATAACGACCCTCGGCTGTCCCAAAAATGCCGCCGATAGCCGGCAAATGCACCGATCGCTTCTGCGAGAGGGGTATGAGCCGGCTGATAGCCCCTACACTGCAGATTACCATCTTATCAATTCCTGTTCGTTTATAGAATCCGCCAGAGAAGAAACCATTCAGACCATTCTGGAGGGTGCCGAGATCAAGCAGGAGCATCCGGATCAAAAACTGGTGCTGGTGGGCTGTTTTACAGAACGATACCAGGCGGCGGTACGAGATGAATTGCCGGAAGTGGACTTTTCCTTTGGCACCGGGCTCTATCATCGCACCGGAGAATTGATTAGCGAGCAGTATGGCCCTCCGGCCGTGCACGATCCACTGCAGCCATCGGTTTTTTCCGGCATGGAATTCGATGGGCAAGCCTACGCCCCCGTAAAATTGAGCGAAGGCTGCGATCGCAAATGCGCATTCTGCGCCATACCTTCCTTTCGTGGAAGCTTTCGCAGTCGTGATGAATCGGAAATCCTGGAAGAAATCCGGGATCTAACGGCAGAAGGTGTGCGAGAGGTATGTCTGGTAAGTCAGGACACCAATGCATACGGTGGAGATCCCAGGAAGATTCTGGACATTATCGCTAGAATGCATGAAATCCAGGATCTTTCCTGGATTCGTCTTCTATATATGTATCCTGATGCACGCACCAGGCGATTTCTGGAGGCCTGGAATCCTTCTGATTTGCCAAAGCTGGTGCCCTATCTGGAAAGCCCTGTGCAGCATGCTTCCAGCAAGATGCTGAAGGCCATGAACCGGGCCGGTAATCGAAAACAGTTTGCGGAGCTCTTTGGTCTGGCCAGAGAGAAGATACCAGGTCTTGAGATTCGCACATCCCTGCTTCTGGGCTTTCCCGGGGAGGATTCCCGGGACATCGATGAAGTGCATGCTTTTCTCGACGAATGCCGGCCAGAGAAACTGGCCCTTTTCGCCTACAGTCCGGAGGAAGGTACCACTGGATTCAATCTTCCCGGTATGCCAGAGCCTGGTAGAACTACTGACATCATAAATGAAGTGAGGGATCACCATCTAACACTGCTAAAGGATATCCATCTATCCAGGCAGGGGCAAATCTATGAATGTATGGTGGACGAGATTTCAGAAGATGGTATGGTGGTGCGCAGAAAGCAGGATGCGCCAGAAGTGGATGAAGTAATACATATCGATCTGGATTCTGAATCCCCGGCTGACTCCTACAATGTGGGAGATCTTGTTTCCGTAAAGGTTACCGGTTTCTATGAATACGATATGTCCGGAGAACTGATGGCTTCGGGCATGTCCGGAGCGCAGAAGGAGAGCCGGGTATGAAAGGGCAGTGGAATATTCCCAATATACTCACCGGCCTTCGCGTAGTCTCGGTGCCATTCTTTATCTATTTTATTCTTTCTCCTAACATTACGTTTCGCATTATCGCATTCGCCCTATTTGCGCTGGCTTCCATCACAGATCTTATAGATGGATATCTTGCCCGTAAATGGAACCAGGAAACCGAGTTTGGCAAATTCATGGATCCCATGGCCGACAAAGCTCTGGTGCTGGGCGCATTCATTACATTCCTATTCTTATCGGATCAAGTGCAGATCTGGATGGTGCTCTGTATCATTGGTCGCGACATGTTGATTACTGCACTGAGGTATCTGGCAATTCATAGAGGTAAGAGCCTGCGAACCAGTATGTTTGGAAAAATCAAAACTACGTTTCAGATGTTTTCCATCGCAGTGATTCTACTCAGCTTTCTGATGGTATCTTACAAGGAAAGGGGCGCCATCAATTCCATGTACAGTCAGGCCCGGGAAGAGGGCATCGGTCCCGTGCATGTGGCCCAGGCCAACCTGCAGGAATTTCTGGCCGGCAACGTGGATTCTGTACTCTACGGGCTATCCAGCTTCGTGCCTTATTATCTAATGCTTTTTACGACCATTCTTACCATTATTTCCGGAATCCGGTATTTCGTGACCAACTTTCGTCTGTTTTTGCCGGACCGGAAAAAGCGCCGCGCCATGACCGAGCCGGCCGGGGAAAATGAACTTTAGTCAAAAGGGAGAGCCGGAAAATGAAGGAGCTACTGAAAAAAATTATCGCAGGTGAGGATCTCACAGCGGAAGAAGCCACCCGGGCCATGACTGCTATCATGAGCGGTCAGGCAGGCGAGATTCAGACAGCAGGTTTTCTTACAGCTCTGGCCCTTAAAGGGGAAACAGGCACCGAAATCGAGGCGTTCTCCCGATCCATGCGTAAGGCAGCGGTGACCTGGCCCAGCCGATCCAGCTCTGTAATTCTGGATACCTGTGGAACCGGCGGTGATAGTTCCGGTATTATTAATGTTAGCACCGTGGCGGCCATGGTCATGGCCTCTCTGGGAGTGCCGGTAGCCAAACATGGAAACCGCGCTGTGTCCAGTCCCACCGGTTCTGCAGATGTTCTGGAAGAGCTGGGTATTTCTATGTCCTTAAGGCCCGAGGAAGTGGCGGATTGTCTGGAGAAGGTGGGGATGTGCTTTCTATTTGCGCCAACCTGGCATCCAGCCATGAAATTTGCAGCCCCGGTTCGAAAGGCTCTGGGAGTCCGAACGGTATTCAATCTACTGGGGCCCATTACAAATCCTGCACCTGTATCCCATCAGATCATTGGAGTATTTGACGGCCGATTCCTGGAGCCTCTGGGAGATGCCCTGGCCGGTCTGGGTAGAAAAGGTGCCTGCGTAATCCACTCCAGGGATGGCCTGGATGAGCTTTCCATAGCTGCTCCAACGGACTATATCCTCATTCGAGATGGGCGCATCGAAAAGAAAGGCCAGTTCAAGCCAGAGGATTTTGGCATTAAACCCATGGAAATTGACAGTCTCAAAGTGGCGGATCGCCGGGAGTCTGCGCGCCGGGTTCAGGCCATTCTGGAGGGCAAGGGATCGGATGTAGAAAATGCCATGATGGCAGCCAATGCAGCTCTGGCCTTCCATCTGGTGCATCCGGATGTTGATCTAAAAAGCTCCTATGAGAAATGTATGGAGTCTCTGAAGCAGGGTAAGCCCATGGACGTGCTGGAAAAGTGGAGAGCCTTCCATAACAACTCTGCCAGCGTCACCTCTGTTGGCGGCTGAATCTACTTGCCACCAGACCCGATTGGCGGACTTTAGCCCCATGAACCCTCAGGCCTTTATCGCACAGCAAACAGCCAGTCCGGCGCCGGCTCCTGAAGCCTCCGGCCCCAAAGGAGAGCAATCCTCCGGTCCTTTCGGCGGAATGTCCTCCACTCTTATCATGATTGTAGCTGTTTTCGCTTTTATGTACTTCTTCGCCATTCGGCCTCAGAGAAAAGAAGAGAAGAAAAAAAAGGAAATGCTCGCAGCTCTCAAAAAGGGCGACACTGTGATTACTACAGGCGGCATCATCGGAAGCGTACACAGTATCAAATCGGATTCTGACTCCATCATTCTGAAAGTGGGCGATAACACTCGCATTGAAGTGCTTCGCAGCGCTATAGGCTCGGTTAGAGATCAGAGCGCCAGTCCGGCCAATGACGATGGATCCGACAAATCTGAAAAAACCGAACGCTTTCCGAAGGCCAGCAAGAAATCTGCAAAAAAATAGAGCCCGGAAAGCCATGCATAGAATACAAACGTTTCTTTTTGCTTTCGCACTCGGTCTGGCATTCCAGACCGTAGTGGCTGAGGAGCCGGTGGCAGAACCTGCCCCCGAAGCCCCGGCAGATACCTGGAAAGAAGGTATTGTGCAGGAGTTTCCCACTCAGTACGAGCAATATATTCCAGGATACGAACAGGGACCCAGCGAATCCCTGGAAGTGGAGGCCGGGCCGGTGGATACCACTCCGGATACTGAACCAGCCACGAATCCGGGAAGCTCGGATTCCGATTCCGATAGCTCCTGGACCGAAATGTTTGCCGATCGAAATGTAATTAACATACTACTTCTTGCCGGCATCGTGCTTCTATTTGTGATCTATCAAATCAGATCCGGTGGCAAGCGGCGAGGATAAGACCAGTTATGAATCGAATCCCCAAAAGAACTATTGTAACCCTGTTGACAGCCGGATTTTTCTTCCTGGCTTTCTATCCCAACCTCGCCGTGCGAGATATCTCTCTGGTTTTCCTGGAATACTATCGCACCGAGGATGGCACCCGAGTTGAGGTAGAAAAGAGCAAAGTAGATGCATTCCTCAACAATCCTGATACCGGTCTGCATCAGTACTTTCCCAATGCAAAGTGCGATTTTGAACCGCGCAAAGGAGTGGCAGAAGGTCGTCATTGCGTATTTCAGACCAGGTTCATTACCAGCGCAGAGTTCAATGAACTCATGCAGGCCTATCCTGCACTCCTGGACGATCGAAGAAGTGAAATCCAGCCCCATGCCCTGGAAGGATTCTTCGCATTCCTTACCGATAAGGCCATCAAGCCTCTGACCATTAAACTTGGTCTGGACCTTCAGGGTGGTATGCGCGCTATCTTTGTTGCGGATTACGATACCTACATCGCCAAGCTGAAAGAGAAATACAGCCCGGTGGTGGCCGATCTAAATACCAAACTTCGCACCGGTCAACTCCAGGGCGAAGATAAGACCAACGCAGAAGCCCGGCTGGAAGAGATTGAAGATATACTGTCTCCTACAGAAGAAAGAAAACTGGAGCTACTGCGACAGGCCAGAGATATTATCGATAAACGATTGGTGGCTCAGGGACTTACTGAGTCCGAGATTCGCATTCAACCAGGTTCTTACAGTATTGCGGTGGATATGCCTGGTGCGGCCAACAGTTCCGAAGTTCTGGAAAGGGTGCGAGATACAGTGACTGTAGAGTATCGCATTGTAAACGATAAGGCCACCGAGAGAATCCAGAACATGGATCTCACAGAGGAAAAGAAGGAAATTATCAAGATCTATCAAAGTCCCAGGCCGGATGAGGTGCTGGTACGGGAGATCATGGATGAAGTGGCTAAAAAGGCCAATCTAACTCCTCAGGAAGGGCGATTGTTTACATACTGGACTCGCGGAGGCAAGGGCACCGGCCAGATGTTGCCTCGATCATTTTATGTTCTGGGGCCTATCGTTATGGACGGTGGCGATATGGCCAATGCCAGAGCATCCCTGGGACAAACGGCATTTTACCAGATTAACTTTCAGCTTACAGCCACAGGTGCAGAGAAATTTACCGAGATTACGAAGAACAATGTCGGTAATCGAATGGCTGTTCTATGGGGCGATCGAGTGGTGTCGGCTCCCGTTATTCAGCAGGTAATTCCTACTGGAAACGGAGTGATCAACGGTCAATTCGGCGAAAGGGAAGCGAAAGAAGTAGCCAACGTAATTCGAGAAGGTGCTCTTCCGCTACCTCTGGATGTAATCAGCGTTTCCTACGTAGGGCCTACCCTGGGTCAGGAATCCATCGAAAAGGGCGTGTTCTCAGTAGTTCTGGGATTTGCACTGATTATCCTGTTCATGCTGCTATATTACCGGCTAACAGGCATAGTGGCTCTCGTAGCACTGTTTCTCAATCTGGTGTTGATGGCCGGGATTCTAAGTTTGATGGAATTTACATTAACTCTACCCGGATTTGCAGGAGCCATTCTCACTGTCGGTATGGCCGTGGATGCCAACGTCCTCATCTTTGAAAGAATCAAAGAGGATTTGAGGGCGGGCAAATCGGCTTCGGTGGCCATTGATTCCGGGTTTGATGCCTCTTTCTGGACCATTCTGGATGCGAACGTCACCACATTGATTGCATCCATCATTCTATACTACGAAGGCGATGGAGCCATCAAGGGTTTTGCCATTGTGCTTTTCTTTGGAATCGTAAGCTCAATGTTTACAGCACTCTATGTTTCCAGACTGCTCTTTGATGTAGCCCTGAAATACTTTAAGGTCCAGAACCTTTCCATCGGTTACTGGAGGAAGAAAACAGCATGAAATTCTCCCGTTTTAAGAATCTATTCTTTGTTCTGTCATTAATAGGCATTGTTGCACTGTTTGCCGTAACCTATGGCCATTTTGGTGGCTTCGAACGGTCCATTTCATTCAATGGTGGGGTTCGATTGACCATTCAATTGCCGGCGGATATGGATCGTGATGATCTCCTGCAGGCCGCCGAAAAAGCCGGTCTGCCCGGGGCTTCTGCAAGAATCGTAGATGCGAAGCGAAACCAGTATGACCTGGAATTCGGTCCCGACGTTCGAGATAAGATCAAAAATCAGATCAAGGAATTCGAAAAGAAGCAGGATGAACAGGCCGAGCTCGACGCAAAAGAAGGTCGAGAGCCTGCTCGCAAAGAAACCCGCACCGTTCCAGGGGAAATTGAAAAACTGATTTTGCCTGAGCTGAAAATAGGGGTGGAAAGCGTTATTTCCAAGGCTGCTATTTCTCCCAGCTATGGTCAGGAGCTGTTTGAAACGGCACTCTGGAGTCTGGGCTGGGCTATTGGCTTGATAGGGGTCTATCTAACCTTTCGCTTTGATTTTCCCTTTGCCCTGGGAGCTTCCGCTGCCCTGGTCCATGATCTGATCTTTACGCTGGGATTCATCGGGGTAATGCGCATCGAACCTTCTGTTCCGGTAGTGGCTGCTGTGCTCACCGTACTGGGTTACTCGATTAATGACACCATCGTAATCTTTGACCGCATTCGAGCCAACATCGACGATATCAATCAGGCCGCGCAGCCGGCCATTATGGATGAGGCCATTACCCAGACCATGTCCAGAACCATTCTGACATCGCTTCTGACCCTCATTGCAGTAGTGGCCTTGATTGTGGGTGGAGCAACCAGTTTGGTAGATTTTGCTTATATCATTCTGTTTGGTATCTTGATCGGAACCTATTCCTCTATCTTTATTGCCTCTCACCTTGTGCAGGTCTATACAGGCTTTCGCAAGAAATTCAGGAAGGCGAATGCATGATAGCTGGCTGGAAACGGAATTTGCATCGCTCTATCTAGAGCAGCTACTGAGAGAATCCATTCTTGCCTGTGGCAGGACGGCCCCGAATCCTACGGTGGCCGCCCTGGCCTTTGACTCAAATAATCCCCAACACTGGACCGCAGGAGCCACCGAGCCTCCAGGGGCTAGACATGCAGAGATTGTGGCTCTGGATCGCTACCGCGAAGCCTATGGCTCAGCGCCGGACAGTTTAATCGTCACTCTGGAACCCTGCAGCAAGACCGGCAGAACTCCTCCCTGTGTGGATCGCATACTCTCCATGCCGGAACTGCAGTATATTTATGTGGGCGGACTGGACCCGAGCCTGGCCGGAGAGGGGATTCACCTCCTGGAACAGAGCGGTCGTGAGGTCTTTGTGCCGGGGGCAGCAGGTAGAACTGATAACTCTGGTCCTTTTGCTGGCGGCGATGCGAAGACCGCAGACCATAGAACTCATCCAGGGAGGAGCCGTCTTCCGGGGCTTTCTTCTTTCTTGAGCGGTCTTCGCAGATTGTACGGACTATTCCCTGCCAGCTTTGCTCATAGAACTCAGTACGGTAGACCCAGGCTTTTTCTTAAAGCAGCCAGCGATGGGGATCGCCTCATGGGAGATAAAAGCCGTAGAATTTCTATCTCCGGTCCAGCCGCTCTTCATGCAGGGCAGCTTCTGCGAAGAGCGGTGGATGCAGTACTTGTAGGACCCGGAACGGTGTTAACAGATGAGCCTACCCTGGACTGGAGACCCGGAGGGCAAAAAGGGGCGGGCCCGGGACAATCCAGAAACCTGATTTCACCGAATCTGGATGGATCAGAAAAGGAACGCTCTGATTCCATCGGTGATTTTGATTCTGAGGCGAATCCCAGATCAAATCCGCGCCCGAATTCGGATTCAAATTCAAGTATCGCGTTTGACTCAAATGCAAGCGGTAGCGCAGGGCCAGAATCTCGGAAGGAATCGCAGAAAGTTGCTGGCAGTTCTCCGAATTCTCCGTCCCACTATCTTCAGTCCGCCGACCCGTTCATAGAAGCTCTGCTCAGGTATGGAGATGAAGCAGAGATGCAGAATCCATATTTCGATCATCAGCCCAGACGAATCTTTCTCCTGCCAGAAGGGCAAATGGAGAAATCGCAATTGGATGCTTTTCAGGCGAAACAATGGCAGCGTTTTGAACAGGGAGGACCAGAGCCTGTCTTCTGGACACTCAGCAAAAAGCATCATCCAGGGGATTTACCCGCTCTGAAGGATCCTTTCTTTGGATCTGCACTGATGCAGAATCTGGCGGAGCTGGGTCTGAACACCGTACTGATTGAAGGTGGGGCTGGATTGCACAGGTCACTGGAAACCATACTACAGCCGGATGACCGGTTTTACTGGCTGCGCAGAAAGGAAAATCTCATTTCCGTTGATTTCGAGAAACCGGTGAAGCTACCCCATTTTTTAACCGAGCTACCGCAGCTACAATCCATGGATCTGGGTCCGGATGAGTTGGTTGCCTTCGCGGGCCGGGCATGACATATTGCATTTTGGGCCCGGAAGTCTTTACTGAGCCACGGGAGCTGCCAGTCTGGCCATGGCCTGAAAGACCAGGAGTAATAGTTTGTCGGATTTTCAAAATACACTGGAACGGGAGTTTCTGGATGGACTGAACCAGGTTCAGACAGAAGCGGTACGTCATGGCGACGGACCACTATTGATTCTGGCCGGTGCTGGTTCTGGAAAGACTCGAGTTATCACTCATAGAATTGCCTATTTATGCCGGGTAAAGGGAGTGAATCCCTATAGAATAGCTGCAGTTACGTTTACCAACAAGGCAGCCCAGGAAATGCGAACCAGACTGGAAGCACTCATTGGTCCTATGGCTGACAGGGTGCACATTCGCACATTCCATTCCCTGGGTCTATATATCATCCGAAATCATTACAGTCTTCTGGATCTAAAGAGCGGATTTTCCATCTACGATTCGGCGGCCCAGAAGAGTCTGGTAAAGACAATTCTCAAAGAAAAGAAGATCGCCAAAGACTTTATGCGCCCTGAAGCAGTGCTTTCGCGGATGGAAGGTTACCGGGACCGATTGCTTTCGCCGGATGAGCTTCCCAGAGCTACAGATCCTTACGAAGAAGCAGCTCAGCAGGTATATAGAGAATACAAACTTCGCATGCGTCAAAACCATGCTGTGGACTTTTCGGATCTTCTATACGAATCGGTAAGGCTGCTGCAGACAAATGAAGAGATTCGCAATCATTATCAGGATTTCTGGCAGCACTTTCTAATCGATGAGTATCAGGATACCAATCATGGCCAGTACATCCTGGGAAAGATCATAGCAGAAAAACACAGAAATATAGTAGTGGTTGGCGACGATGATCAGGCCATCTATTCCTGGAGAGGAGCAGATATTACAAACATTCTTAGCTTTGAATCCGATTATCCGGAAGCGAAGATTCTGAAGCTAGAAGAGAATTACAGAAGTACGCCAATCATCCTCAAGGCTGCCTCCCGGGTAATTGCCAACAACAAGCAAAGAAGAGAGAAGACTCTGTTTACTTCCCGGGACTCCGGCGAAGATTTGCGTTATCATATCTATGATTCTGAATTCGAAGAGGCAGAAGCTGTAATCAGCCGAATTCAGACACTTCGAAGCCAGGGAAGAAAGCTTTCTGATTTTGCCATCTTTTACCGAACCAATGCACAGTCCCGTGTGTTTGAGCAGGTATTGAACCAACAAAGCTTGCCGTATGTGCTCTATGGAGGGTTTCGCTTCTTTGATCGAAAGGAAGTTAAAGACATTCTGGCCTATTTGAACGTAATCGTAAATCCGGAGGATGCCATTTCTCTGGAGAGAATCATCAATGTTCCGGCCCGCTCTGTGGGTGATCGAAGTGTGGAGAAGCTCCAGGCATTTGCCTATCAGAACGGACTGAGTTTATATGAAGCTATGGGCCGGGCAAGCGAGCTTCCTCGATTTCGACCTGCCAGCACTCTGGAAGAGCTATTCCATCAGTTTGAACAGTGGAGGGCTATGGCTCAAAGCCAGCTTCCTTCGCTGGTGGCGCAGTCTGTGTATGAAGCTTCCGGATTAAAGGAATTCTTTTCCCAGGATTCGGATCCGGAGGCAGTGTCGCGGCTGGAGAACGTTTCAGAACTAATTTCATCTGTGCAGGACTATGAACAGAGAGAGGAGAACCCGGATCTGTCTGGATTCTTGCAGAATGTGACCCTGCTGACTTCCGAAACCAATCCGAATACTCCAGAGGATCGTAGCCAGTGCATCCATTTGATGACTCTTCACAATGCCAAGGGCCTGGAATTTCCTGTAGTCTTTCTAACCGGTATGGAAGAAGGATTGCTGCCACATCAGCTCTCCCTGGACGAAGGGAATATTGAAGAAGAAAGACGTCTGGTTTACGTAGGGATTACCAGGGCCAGGGAAGAACTGTATGTAAGTCATAGCCGTTTTCGTCGCATGGGCGGTTCCATGCAACCCAGGATGCCTTCTAGATTCATAGAGGAGATTGGACTGGAATCTTCTGGCAGGGTTTCTGCCTCGTTGGGACCTGGTTCGGCCCGGGCCGGCGGAGCCAGGGTGCGTCCTCCGGAGCGCGGTCTGCGAAATGCCAGCTACGAGCAGGGCCAGAGGGTAAAGCACAGCAAGTATGGTACCGGGGAGATCGTCGTTACCGAAAGTACCGTGGCCGGCCAGAAGATCCAGATTCGTTTCTCGGATGGAAGTACCAAGCTCTTCCTTTCTAACTACACACCTCTGGAAATCCTCGAAGATTAAACAGAAGCCACCTTTGAGGCTTGGTACTCCCTCCCGGACTAATTCCGTGTTGGCCGGATGGCGGCGAAAACCCACCCGGGGTAGGGGCTGAATTCGGGTTCCCGGGCATTTTCCTTCTATATTTCACTGGAAAAAAGCCAGCCATTCCATTAATATGGGGGTGCTGAAACCCGATGTACTTACCAGCCCAGTTCAGCTTCCTGTGAAAACAGGCAAATCTGGCCCTGGAGGCCGATTTGGGACAGTAGCTGGTCAACGGAGAGAAAAATGCGTCGCCTAATAGTTCTATTTTTAGCTGCCATGTTTGTGGGAGGGCCTCTGGTGGCCGAGCAGCAGCAGGGCATTGTAAACGAATTTCGCGCGGTGGAAGAAGCCATCCGCACCAGACAGGCAGATCCCAAGGTGCTGGAAGCGCAATTGCAGGATAATCTGCTTCGCGCCATGAGGGTCTCCATTACTCGAAGGTTCTTTCACACCAGAGATAAATATCTGAACGATCTGAAGATCGAAAACCTGTCCTACGAGAAATTCGAATCCACCAATACCTACTATGTGAAGTACAAATCCTTCATTGTGAGATATGATTTTGTGCGCGATCCGGAGAGATTTGTTCTGGCCCCTGCCTATGAGAAATTTCTGATTATGGATGAGAACTTCGACGCAGACCATCAAGATCAACCTGCGAATCCTTGATGCAGTGCCATTGCTGACTTGAGCTTTCTACCCACCCCTGATTTTCAGTCCGCCGCTCTTGAGGCCATGCGAGAAGCAACTCGAGCGGTGCTGGAAATCTACGCTTCTAACGATCCGCAGATTCGCTACAAAGATGAGAAAGAGCCTGTAACCCGGGCAGATATCCAGGCCAATCAAATACTGGAACACAGACTGGGCGAGTTACTCCCGGAAGCAGGATGGCTTTCCGAAGAATCTGAAAAAGATCTACATGCCCTGGCCAGCAAGGAATTGCTCTGGGTAGTAGATCCCATCGATGGAACCAGGGAATTCATAGATAAGAACGGTGAGTTTTCCATATCTGTTGGTCTTGTTCAGAATGGCCGGGCTGTATGGGGCGCGGTGTCTCTGCCTGCCGAGCCTCGCATAATGATGAGCGGAAGTTCCGGTGTATCCGTGTATGATATGGATTCGCAGCTGCAATCGGAGAAACGATTCCTGGATAAAAGCGCTGTAGATCTACGCCAGTCTCGTATCTGTGTAAGCAGAACGGAATGGGACCGGGGGCTTTATCGGGACCAGTTGGATGAGCTACAGATTCATCCCCAGGGCTCGGTGGCCCGAAAGCTGGCCCTGGTTTCTGTGGCGGACTATGATTTAACTGTAAGTCTTTATCCAAAGAATGACTGGGACATTGCAGGTGGCCTGGCATTAATTGAGGCCTCCGGCGGATTGATTATTCGACCGGATACCGGAACAGGTATAGTGCTCAGTCCGCCCGGTGCTCGCAGACCAGGGCTGTGCTGTGGCAGACGGGATCCGGTGATGCAGTATCATCAATTCTTTCAGCATCGAGGATTGAAGCTTCGTGATAAATACGGATCCAGCTGAGGGGGGTAGCAATGCATGCAATTTGCTGCATCTCAGGGCCTGGAGCTATCCGGATCCAGAGGGGCGTCCAATAATCGTAACCTCAAAGCAAATAGGGCATCCTTTTTTCGGAGGCCAGAGTGCCGTCCAGCAACGGTAAACTCCGGTCAGAAACGGCATCCTGTTTTTGGGAGTTGCGGCGCTGCCCAGCAGGAGGACACTCGATGCAGTGGCTCCGCGCCAGCGTGGCGCTCGGGCAGTGGAAACTCTGGCTCAAAAACTGATTGCAGTCTGAACAGTGCTCTACATCCTACGTGCCATGTCCACCAGGCAACATCGATCCGACCAGGATCAGATCATTGAGAAGGCCAAGAAGAAGGCCTCCCGTCTTACTCTGTATCTGAAGAATGGTGTGCCTGTGCGCGGAAAAGTGATGGCTCATGATAGCCACACAGTCTACGTAATTACCGACAAAAGTCCCACCCTGGTATTCAAGCATTCCATTTCATCTGTTTTCCCCGTACGACATCCGGTACCCGGTAAGTAATTCGTACCAATTCTCTTTTGGATAGCAGGAGTGCAGCAGGCCAATCGATTCAGAATAGGAGTTGATGCCAGGCCTCTATGTTTACCTGTTTCCGGCGTTGCGCGAATCATTCAGAAAGTTATCCAGAATGTAGATCAGGATCGATTCTGGTTTGAATTGCATGCTCAGAATCCACCTCATTCGGACTATGATGATCTATTGATGCGCTCCGATGTAGAATGGATTCAGGGGCAGGGCGCACTGAGTCGCACAGGTGCCACGGATTTTAATGTCCGTCTTCCGGCGGAATTAAGGAAAAGTCCTCCGGATGTTTTCTGGGGAACTCAGCAGGTACTTCCTCCGGCGCTACCATCTTCCACGGGAGCGGTGATCACCTTCCATGACTTTGTGGCCTATCGCTTCCCGGATTCCATGCGAAGATTGGCTCGCTGGCAGCAAAAGTCGGTGCAGAGATACAGCGTAAATAGAGCAGATATCATTCTTGCCAATTCACAGCAGACGCGCCGGGAAATCCTGGAAAGATACAAATATCCGCAGGAGCAGATCCTGGTTGCCTATCCAGGTCTGGAGAAACCGGCGCGAAAACTGCCCGAGGTAAGCGAAGAGTTTATGGCCCAGATTTCGGAGCCGGATGCGCGCCTGGTTGCTTCGCATCGAAGAAAGAAAAATGCCCGATCCCAGGTAGTGCCTCCTTACATGCTTGCATGTTCCACCATTGAGCCTCGAAAGAACTATGGAACGCTTCTTTCTGCCTATGAGAAATACTGCGAACTGGGGGCCCAGGAAGGTCGTATACCTCTGGGACTGGTGATCGCTGGAAGAAAAGGATGGGAGAGCCCGGAGCTATTTGAACGTCTCACTGAAATGGAAAGAAG
The DNA here is from genome assembly GCA_002729885.1 of Spirochaetaceae bacterium. GTDB lineage: Bacteria > Spirochaetota > Leptospiria > Leptospirales > Leptonemataceae > UBA3465. The sequence goes on along the minus strand of PBUB01000003.1, from coordinate 15,127 downwards.
GCTTCCGGGATTGCACTGGCCCTATCAGGGAGAGGGAGTAAGCGATGAGGAACTGGACTGGCTTTATCGAAACTGTGAATTCTTTGTAATGCCCTCTCTATACGAAGGCTTTGGAATTCCTTTGCTTGAGGCCATGGGGCATGGAAAACATGCTCTTGTTTCCAATCTCTCCTGCTTTCATGAAATCGCAGATAACCGGGCCGAGTATCTGGATCCCCTGGATGTGAGTGGATGGGCCTACGGAATGCTGGAGATGCAGGTCCGCAGAAGTAAACAGAGGCTTTCTGCGTTTAAACCGGATAGAAACTGGAACTGGAAAAATACTGCAGACATGCATGCTGAGGCATTTGAGAGATCCGCGAAAAAGAGAAAGCCTGACGTCGGAAAAAACTGAATACAGGGTCCATCGTATTTCGCACATGGGCGACCCGGGCCAGAATAAGGAACAGGCGAAGTACCTGACCAGTGAGTAGCGGCCAGGCGTTTGTAATTCTTAACTACAGGGATTTCAGCTTTCTTCGATCATCTCGCAGTTGCCATCGAATACAACTCCGTCTGCAATCTGAAGCTTGGCTGTGCGAATGTTTCCGTAAACTTTGCCTGTCGTAAGCATTTCCAGTCGGGTACGAGCTTCGATGTTTCCCGTGATTTCGCCGCCTACGATAAGGGTGCCGGCCTTAATATTGGCTCGAACCACAGCGCCTTCCCCTACAACCAGGATTCCATCGGTGATGATTTCACCTTCGAAGCGTCCGTTGATCTGTAGCGGTTTTTCAAATTCCAGAATTCCATGAAAGCTGGTGGTGCGGCCAAATACTGTAGCTATGTTTCCAATATCTGGACTGATGGTTTGGGTCTGAGGTTTTCTTGCCATATTTCTGTGTTTTCCGGAGCGCTTCCGATGGTGGAGAAGTTCCCGGATTGAGTGATGTAATTAGTACCTGGGTTTGCTCGAATTTACTTGGTTTTCATTACAAAGACTCCGTCCCAGTCATCACCGGGAGGATTGGCCATGTATTCTTCGGAGCGTTGAATGTAGAGCTTGGAAGGACCGTCTTCGGGGTCGATTTCCAGGGCCTTCTTGAAGCCGTTGATGGCATCCTGCCACTGTCTATTCTTGTACAGCTGCAGAGCCTCGTTGTAGCGCTTCAGTAGTTCCATTTGCTGCTCTGTCATACCATCAGGGAATCCTGGAAGCCGAAAGGAGGCAACTAAAAACCGAACTCCTTGCTCCAGAGCTCCACAGCCCTCTGTTCCAGCCCCGGAATGCCATCCTTGAGGCGGGAGGGGGCTGCCTCGTTGTAGAGGGTGTGGAGCTGCCGGACGTAGGGAAGTCGGCGCATGCCACAGAGTACTGTTGCCGGACAGGAGCCGGCCAGCAGATACTTGATAGCGATCCTGGACAGATCCAGGCTGCCCAGGTCCGGAATCCTCTCCGCTATGGCTCCGGCCAGAGAGCGTGTGAATCTGTGATGCCTGGCTCTTACATTCTTTTCCAGAGAAGCCAGTGCTGTATTGATTCTGCGGACATAGCTTTCCAGTAGCCGATGCAGACTTTCCTTTTTGGCATCCGGCTGTATTTCGGCCCTGCCATAGAGATGATTGATTGTCTTCTGGAGAACCGGAGACAGGGCGGATGTGGCTGCATGGGCCTGCTCCGGATTTCGCAATCTGTCCAGGTAATACCGGATTACGCTTCCGGCCGCGGGAAACCTGGAGTCGAAATGAAACTTTTCATCGGATAGCTCTCCCTGGATGCGAAACTCCAGATCCTGCATTTCCTCTTCCAGATTGATCAAGCTCTGGATGGCCTCTTCCGAATCATCGGTTCCTGCATTTCCTGCCAGGCGAAGCAGGCCAATCTTGTTTTGAAATGCATTCAGCGGGCGATTGGCCAGGGTCCACAGACCTCTCTCCCGGGCACTTCTGCAAAGACTACCTTCTCGAAATCCCCGCTCGATCAAATTGGCCGGAAACTGAATCACCTTGAACCCAGGATAACGATCCATATCGATTTTGTTCAAGTCGGTGGATTCGTATTGCCCATATACGGGAAACGTATTGGAAGAGATTCCATAGTATTGAATCCTACCTTCCTTGCGCACTTCTTCCAGATAATCGAAGGCCTGATGAATTCTTCTGTAATATTCCTTCTGGGCTTCATCCGCAGGTACTTCGTCCTGGCGGGCTTTTTTGAGATAGTATTCCGGGTTATGGAGCAGGATTACATCCAGGGTTTCCAGACCCATGCGAAGTCGACTCAATTCAATTTGATTTTCCAGAAACTCCGGATGAATGCAATGAGCCAGGGATCGATCAAACCTGGTCTGTTCAGGAAAATCTACTTCAGCGCAGAGTAGAGAATTCTTGCCCTGAATATAACCTGCTTTGGTAACGATGGCAATGTTCTCTCGTTGAATTCGCCCGGCAGATTTCAAATCTCGAATCACATCTCCTATGAGAGATTCAGCAGAACCATCCATATAATTTGCAGATGTGTCGATGACGTTGGTGCCGGAGATCAGAGCTTCCCGCAGTGCATCGTAATTCTCCCTGTTGTCACGCTGCATGCGATAGGTGCCCATACCCAGACGAGACACAGTCCAGCCGGTATTTCCGGCATTGGTCTGCCAGGCCTTTTCATCGTAGCCTGGATAAGTGGCCTTTAAATGAGAAAAATAGCTGCCGGACTCATATTGTCCTGGCAGTTTGTCTGGCTGGATCAAACTACCAAAGATTCTTTTGCCGGCTCGAATATGATCCGGTTCGCTCATGAGCGGGCGGATTCCATCTGCATTATGCGGGCTTGGAACAGGGCCGCAGCTTCATAGCGTTCTTCATGAATTGCGAAGAACTTTTTAATATAGAGAGAGGCGATTTCGGTCTGATCCTGATGAATGGTCTTTTCGAAATTCTGGATATCGTACTGAGGAAAATTCTTTTCTATGTGGCGGATGACCGGAGTAAAATCTACCGGACCGGCGCCGGTCTTTAGAAGTTCCTGCAGCTTTTCCAGAGTGGCCTGCTCCCCTTCTGTGGGCTGCGCCTCTTCGGTTCTGGTGGAAGTAGGCCCGGTGAGCAGCTTGATCTCTTCACTGAGTTTGGGAGCAATCTTTTCATGGTAGCGCTGATATAGATCTACATAGTCACGAACCAGATCATTGAACTGCTCCAGTCGATCATTCATGTACTCCTGCTCCTGTTGCTCGGATGGTATCTTAAAATCCTCCAGGCGAATCACGTCGCATTTGCCCTGAAAAGATATGACCCTGGATAGTTCCTGTTCATTTTTCAAGGATACGGGAGGGAATACTACCACCGGAAAGCTGTTTTCCCGGGCAGAAATATTGCTTACTACTACATGAATGGCGATGATTGCGCCGTCGGTTTCAAAGGGATTCTTGCCAATTACCTGACAGAAAGCGATCAAATTGCCCGTAGGGGCCTGGGAATCTCCTTTTACGAAGTCCAGCATAGTTACAGGATAAGGCCTACCCGGGAAGGGTCAAGTTTTCTTCAGCACGCCCGAGGAGGGTACATCTCTAGACGGACGGGAGACGCTGTCGGTTCGATCTTCCTGCTCGATCTCTCGGTTTTCCTCTTCTACCTCTCGAACCCTGTACTCAGATAGAGGAAGGGGCTCTGCAGGGTCCACCCGACGGTTGCCCCGTTTTACGATTTTTCCCGGGGTTCCCACAACAGTACAATCCGCAGGCACATCCCGATTGATGATTACGCTTTCTGCGCCGATTTTGGCCCGATCTCCCACGTATATGGGACCCAGCAGAGTGCTGTGGGTTCCAATAAAGACATCGTCTCCAATGGTAGGATGCCTCTTTTTCTGATGCTTACCGGTTCCGCCCAGGGTTACCCCATGATACATTACACAGTTCTTGCCGATCACTGCGGTTTCCCCGATTACCACAGCCATACCATGATCACAGAAGAATCCGCCCTGAATCTGGGCTCCCGGGTGCACTTCCATGCCGGTCATTATGCGGGACACCTGGGAAAAGAACCTGGCCATAAAGAATAAATGCATCCTGTATAGCGGATGGCAAAGAAATCGATGGAAGAGCATGGAATGGAAGCAGGGATACAGCAAGAACTGTAGACCTCTGCAGGCCGGATCATTCCGAACAATGGCCCGTACGTCTTCGATGATCCGCAACTTCATGAAATAGATTCCTATTCTCTAACCAGAAGGTTTCTCGTAGAAAAGGTAAGTAGAAAAAAACCGGCCACAAGAAGATATCCGGTACCCACCCAGACCCAGTAGCTGGTGCGGAACCAGAACGGAGAGACTCCGGAAAATCCGGCCAGCGCCAGACATAATATACCCTGCCAGAAAGCCAGGTCGATCAGTCTGGTGGGCTCCCGACGCATTACAAACAGAGTAATACCATAATAAAGCAAGGTGGCTCCCAGGATCCTTACTGCAAGATAAAACACAGGAGTAAGTTCTTCCACCGGAACATCCAGAATAAAGGGCATTACCGGGTTGGGATAGGCAGCCAGAAGACCACCTGCCAGCAAGAAGGGCAGAGCAATCCAGAAGATGTATATGTTAAATGATCGGCGAAAGATCCTGCGGGGCATGGTAATACTCGTGTATCGGGCTTATAGATGTCAAGAGACCTATTTTTCAAACTCGCGATAAAGCAAGCTGGGTTGAATCCCTTTGTTCTTCTGATACTTACCGGAATCGTACTCCTTGATATCTCCTTCGATGGTATGATAGAAGATCTGGCAGATTCCAATTCCAGGATATATGCGAATTGGATGGATGGTGCTGATTTCCAGAGTCCAGAATCCACAGAAGCCAACATCGCCGAATCCGGCCGTAACATGCACAAACATTCCCAGTCTTCCAATACTGGATCGTCCTTCCAGCATGGGCACCAGGTTATGGGTCTCTGTATATTCCAGGGTCCGCCCCAGATACAATCGACCGGGCTGAAGCAGATAGCCATCTTCCGGCATGATTATCTTTTCGGTAGGATTGGGCTTCTTCATATCCAGCGGAGGCTCGGTATATACCATAAGCTCATCGTGCAGACGAAGATTGTAGGAGTTGGGATTTAATCGACTTTCTTCATACGGGTCGATCTTGATATCACTTCCCAGTCGCTTTTTGATTTCAGGTCCAGTTAAGATCATTTCATCTACCTTTGAATACAGGCTTTCGCTTCTCTTTGAAGGCTTTTAGAGCTTCCAGTCTATCCTCTGTATTCAGCGTTTGTTCATAAAGTTCTCGTTCCAGCTTCAGTCCATCTTCCATAGACATTTCCATTCCCTTTTCAATGGCCTGTCTTGCCAGAACAATGCTCAATGGAGCATTTTCGCATACCTTCTGCATCCATCGGGAGGCTGCCAGCTTCAATTCTTCAGCATCCTCTGCCACCTCTCGGATCAAACCACGCTGCAAAGCCGCTTCAGCGGAGATTCTTTCCGCCGAAAGGATCATCTCTGTGGCTATGGCGCGGCCCACAATCCGGGGCAGTCTCTGGGTCCCACCGGCTCCTGGAATAATTCCCAGGGAGGTTTCTGTAAGCCCCATCTGGGCCTCTTTTGCGGCCATGCGGAAATCGGCGCAAAGAGCCATTTCCAGACCGCCTCCAAAGCAGAATCCATTTATGGCGGCCAGCGTGGGAACACTGACAGTTTCGATCTGCCGGAAAAGCCGCCCCATCCGATTTAGAAAGGAATCCACATCCTCTCGGCTCATAGAGGCCCGCTCTTTCAGATCGGCACCGGCACAGAAAGCCGGACCGGATCCCTGGATGATCAATCCCCGAATGCCATTTTCCGGATTCAGGCCGCCCAGGGCCCCTTCCATTTCTGCCAGTAAATTCTGGCTTATAGCATTTCTTTGATCCGGACGATTGAGAGTCCAGATGCGGATTGTGCCTCCCTGGGGCAGGGGCTGATCTTCCTGAAGGAGCTCCGATGGCATAGTGACATTTCGCTCAGAGGCCTTTCAGTGCCAATCAACATTGGGACCGGGACCCGGTTTGGACCTGGAATCCGCCGGATTCTGGCATCGGGCGGAATTGATGGAAAATCAGTGCTATAAAAGGGAAAATTCCGTTTTTTTCTGTACTTCAGAACTTGCCGATATAGAAAGCAGACGACCATGGCCTCAAACAAGCTAGTATTCAAACCCGAGCAAATCGCTCTACTCCAGGAATCCGTATCCATTGAATTGCCGGACCGGTATAAGAAATACCAGGGCATTGAGGATGTTGATGAATATGAAGTAGATGCAGAGGGAAATGTAATTGAGCAGTACCACGGCCCTACCATCGAAGAGATTGAGGCCGAGCTCGAGAGGTACCGGAAGGAGACTGAAGAGGAAATCCGCCAGAGTCTGGAGGATGCTCATGAGAAGGCCAAGAATATCGAGGAAGAGGGCAAGGCCGTTGCCTTTAACTTGATCCAGGAATCCAAGGAAAAAGCCAAGCGCGAAGAAGAGGCAGCTCGCGTAAATGCTGAGCAGATTGTTGAACGGGCCAAGATCGAAGTAGAGCGGATGATCAAAGAGGCCGAGATGCGTGTGGCCGAGATTGAGCACGAAGCGTATCAGAAAGGGTACGATGCGGGCCGGGAAGTGGGATTCAAGAAAGGTCAGAGCGAGGTTCGCAGGCTGATCGACCGACTGGGAACGATTGTAGGTCAGGCCATTGACGTTCGAGAAGATATCATTGCTGCATCAGAAAAGCAGATGGTGGATATGATTCTGATGATTGCTCGCAAAGTAATCAAAGATGAAGTGGTAGAACGTAAAGAGGTAGTTCTAAACAATATTCGTGAAGCCCTTCGAAGAATCAAGGACCGGGATCGGGTAAACATTCGAGTGAACTTTTCGGACCTGGAGCTCACTACAGCCCATAAAGATGAACTTATCAAGATGATGGAATCCTTGAGAAAGGTAAACATTTACGAAGACTCGAGAGTGGATCGTGGTGGATGTATCATCGAAACCGATGTTGGTTCTATCGATGCACGAATTTCAACGCAGCTCAAGGAAATCGAAGAAGCAATACGAAACGCTGAACCTGTATAAAGGTATGTAGGGCCGGGAGCTTTTACCTGGGTAAGGAAAATCTATACCAGAAGTTAAGGTTCCGGAATGGAGCGATGGAGGAAACGTCTCTGTCGGAGATTCATCGTGATGCAGAGGCTCCCTGTTAACTCCAGATCTCTGCTGTTAAAAAAAATCGAATGACCCCCGGGCAGGGTCCAATAAGATCCGCACATGTCTCAATCCGAAAGCATTACGAAATGGCCCTTCCCCGAGCATCTGGAAAGAACGGCATGGCATCTAATAGATATTGGTCCTCTGGAAGGCTTCTGGAGCTTCGTTGAGATTCCCAAAGGCTCTAAATATAAGTATGAAATGCACAAGGAAAGCGGATTCATTATGGTAGACCGCGTGCTTCATTCTGCTGTGCATTATCCTGCAAACTATGGCTTTATTCCCCGCACATACTGCGATGATAATGACCCGCTGGATGTATTGATCCTTGGACAGGAAAGCGTATTTCCCAGGACTATTATGAAGTGTAGAGCCATTGGCGTGATGACAATGGTGGATAATCAGGAAAGGGATGATAAGATCATTGCTGTACACCTGAACGATCCAGAATACAATCATTACAGCGAACTGGAAGAATTGCCTCCGCATCGACTGAAGGAACTGGAGCGTTTCTTTCTGGATTACAAGAAACTGGAAAAGGAAAATCGAAAGGTAACAGTGGAGAAGTTCTCTGGCAGGCAGGATGCCGAACGAATTATCTTTGAGTCCATTGAGCTATATAAGAATACATTTTTAAAATGAAAGTATGGGCGAGCCAACCCTGGCAAAAGAGGATTGAGCGAACAGGTAAGGAAATTAGCGAAGTTCTGGGAGCTTACTGGTGCAGGAATTCGCGCAGTTCTTAGCCCAAATGAGTTTACTTTGATTTCTATGGCCTCCGCTGGATTCGTTTCGCTCGATTACCAGAGAAGCGCATATACAGAGAAGCAGAGAAATACAGGGCTTGCTAAATCGGACTGGAATATTATATTTTATGCGCATTGTTAACTTAACGAACAAAAGGAAGGAACCGTGCATCATCTAATCCCTGAAATCGGACTTGCTATAATCTTCGCAGCAGTGCTGGCACACGTGGCCAGAGTGGTGCGACAACCACTGCTTCTTGGCTATATTGCCGGTGGCATTCTGCTGGGCCCAAACATTGGCTTTGGTCTGGTGCATAGCGAAGAGAGCATCGAGATCATTTCTGAGATGGGTCTGGTGATGCTACTGTTCATTATTGGTCTGGAGATTCGTCTGCCGGAACTGGCCGGTCTGGGCCCCAAACTGTTTATCCTGGGTATTATTCAGTTCGGGGGATGTATTGGAATTGGAATGGCTGCGTTCCATTATCTTGGTCTGGCCGGTGATGGTTCCTTTGATTTGCTCTATCTTGCTATCGCCGGATCACTTTCTTCTACATTGATCGTAGTAAAGCTCTTATACGATAAACTGGAAATTGAAACGGCGGCTGGAAAGCTTACCATCGGGGTCCTAATTCTTCAGGATCTTTGGGCCATTCTGTTTATGGGTCTGCAGCCTTCCCTTAGCAACCCGGAAGCCACCGTGATACTCAAGAGTCTTGGCGGTGCCGTGCTTCTGGTAGTGGTGGCTGCACTTCTATCTCGCTTCGTTCTAAAGCATGTATTTCATCTGGCCAGTCGCAATCCCGAGCTTGTATTGATTACTGCCATGGCATGGTGTTTTTCTGTGTGTGCTCTGGCCAGTTTTGCCGGTCTTTCTATAGAGATGGGATCTCTAATTGCCGGTGTTACCATTGCTGCCTATCCCTACGCAAACGATGTAATAACCAAGCTGGCCGGTATTCGAGATTTCTTTGTTACTCTGTTCTTTGTGGCCCTGGGCATGAAGGTGCCGGTTCCGGAGCTTTCCACTGTGGGAATGGCCCTGGCCTTTATTGGAATCGTTTTTCTGAGTCGTATCCTTACCATCGCGCCCACTGCATTCTTTACCGGTCTGGGTATTCGAAACGGACTCGTAACGGCTATCAATCTCTCGCAGGTAAGCGAATTCTCGCTGGTGATTTTTGCACTGGGAATGGGTTTTGCCCACATTAGCGACGATGTGCAGGCCTTTGTACTTACGGCCATGCTTCTTGCCTCTTTGATATCTACCTATGCAATCCGCTACAATGACACTCTGGCTCGGGCATTGAGCAAAGCGTTTGGCGTTCTGGGGATGAAAGAGAAATCCCAGGGAGGCGAATCAGCCGGAGGACATGGACATGGTTCCGGTCGCGATATTGTAGTTCTGGGTTATTATCGCATTGGCCGGGCCTTTCTGGAACGTCTGGAAAGCTACTGTCCGGAACTGATTTCCAGAGTGATGGTAGTGGACTTCAATCCGGCCTTTCGCAAAGATCTGGAAAATCGGGGATTTCAATGGGTGTATGGGGATCTGGCCAACCCGGATAGTCTGACTCACCTGGGCATCCACGAAGCCAGGCTGATGCTGGTAACTGTATCCGATGTATTTTTGAAAGGAACCACCACTCGCAGATTGCTTTCTCGTCTGCGCGAAATCAATCCAGGGGCCAACCATGTGCTGGTTGCGGATGAACCCGATGATTTTCAGAACCTGAAAGGTCTGGGCGCAGCGCATGTTTTAATTCCGGGCCAGATTACCGGCCAGGAGCTCTTCCAGTGGGTGGTGCATCAGCTGGATGTGCACGAAATTGGCTACAAAGAAGGCAAACATGCGGAGCCGGTGGCGTAGCAGTGCGTTCGGCTCCGGATTCACAGGAAAGTCCGCCTCCTACATTCTGCTTACTATCTAACTGAGTTTCGCATTCACAGGACCACCTGTTAGCGCCCCCTGGCATCGGAGCCTGTGTTTGAATCTCATTGCTGCGGCATGGGCCCCGGGTTCCTTTCAAAAGCGGTGTCCATCGTTCCAGCCCTGGGCTTTTCTGATTTCCAGGCCGGAAAAGCGCCCCGCATTCAGTTTCGCAACCATTTCGCCTGAGGCAAACAGGATATCCAGATAGGCTGGATCCCGAAACAAATGAGGAAATACCCCTGCATTCCGGATCAGATGCAGATCAAAGATTCGAGCAATTACAGGACCAAATTTGCTGAATTCACTGGTTTCTCTGTCAATGGCATTGCACTGGCTGGAGACATTTATTAACCAGTAGCCGGAAAGTTCTCCATTTCGAAAGCGAATCTGTGTGGCAATGGGTTCCACATCGCTGGAAGCCAGGGAAAGTAACTTCTGAAGCATCTTTTCCTTTACGACTGGTGTTCCGTTAACTTCAAAGAAATCCGGTAGATCAATTTGATCGCTCTCGAAAGAAACGTAAAGTTGACCAGGCTCCCGATCCATTGTGGATTCAGCTTTAAGAAACTCATTGCCCCATTTCATGCCGGACGGTTGAGTCAGGTGCCTGATCTTGCGCACCGATTGGTCCGATTCCAGGACGAATAATTCCTGCATAAGCACCTATTTTTCCATCCTCTCATAATGGCAAGCCCCTGTGTCCTTGTGATGCGCCATTGGGGGAAAACACTTGTCACAGCGACCGGCGTAATTCAGGATCGAGCTATGCTCACAGTCGAATTCGCTTCTCGAAAACCACTTATTACTGTTATCATTCTTTCCTTTTTCCTTGGGACCTGCGGCAAATACGATCCACCTGCTGAGCTAAATCGCGAAGCGTTGCGCACTGTGGAGCAGGGCGATCTGGTGGGTGGCGATCATCTATATAATAGCCATGTATGGTATGGAATTCCCTATGCAGCACCTCCTGTGGGGCCGCTTCGCTGGAAGGCTCCTGCACCGGCGAAACCCTGGACAGGGGAAAGGAAGGCCATAGAAAAGCCTTCTGAATGTCTGCAATTGGCCGGTTCCTATTCTACTTCGGATAAGGATGCGGGTGAGTATTTCGGCAGCGAAGACTGTCTGTACCTGAATGTTCATGCCCCTCGCTTTTCTCCAGACGCTGTACCCACCGGAAAAGATCGGCTTCCGGTAATGGTATGGATTCATGGTGGTTCCAACTACCAGGGGAGTGGCGCAGACTACCATGGAGGCAATCTTGCCAGCACCCATAATGTGATTGTTGTAACATTGAACTATCGCCTGGGCCCCATGGGCTGGTTCTATCATCCGGCTTTTAAAGAATCCGGGAATCCAGAAGAAGCCTCCGGAGACTTCGCTGTTCTGGATCTAATCGCTGCTTTGAAATGGGTGCGAAGGAATATCTCTGCATTTGGGGGGGATCCAGACCGAATTACAATCTTTGGAGAGTCTGCCGGTGGAAACAATGTCCTGGCGCTTCTACTTTCGCGCAAAGCCAACGGACTTTTTCAGGGTGCAATAATGCAAAGCGCCTATCCGCGGCCAAAGACCACAGAAGAAGCCTCACTTCCCTCCGGCGAAGGAGGCTATGAAAATAGCACAGGCGAAAACCTCTTGAAGCTACTTGTAGCTGAGGGCCGGGCATCCAACCAGCAGGCAGCCAGGAAACTTGCATCATCCATGTCCGGAGAGGAAATCGCTTCTTTCTTGCGATCTCTGAAAGCCACGCGCATCATAGATTCTTACCGACAGAATCTGAACGGTGAGAATCCAGAGGGCTCCGGTTATTCATTTCCTACTCTCATTCAGGATGGAGTGGTGCTTCCCCGGGGAGACTGGAAGGCCATGGTTCGCGCCGGCGGTCCGGCAGCCTCGGTTCCGGTGATGGCAGGAGGGAATCGAGATGAGCAAAAGCTTTATCTGGCCCTGGACGATCGATTTACCAGTCGCAGTTTCTTTAACCTGAGCATCAATATTTTCGAACCCGATCTTTACGATGCTACTGCCAGGCATTCCAGTGCTGCCTGGAGGGTGATTGGAGTGCATGAACCTCTTCGTGCAATCCAGTCCATGAACAGAAATGTGTATGCCTATCGATTCGAATGGGACGAAGAGCCCACGGTTCCGGGAAATGATCTGGGACAATTTCTGGGAGCGGCCCATGCGTTCGAGATTCCCTTTGTATTCGGTCATTTTCGCCTGGGACCTGCGGACCGATATATGTTTTCCGACGAAAATCTGGAAGGCCGATTGCAGGTTTCGAATGCCATGATGTCCTACTGGGCGAATTTCGCGCATAGCAAAAAACCGGGCCAGGGGCTTCTAAAGAAGCATCCGGCCTGGCAAGCCTACGGAAACGATGGAAGAATGATGGTCTTCGACACTGAATCGGATGGTGGTGTTCGTATGGAGACTCAGCCACTGGATGCGCGAAAGGTTCTTGAGAATATTGCCAGTGATCCGGTCCTTGCAAAGGATGATTGGCGATGCCGGGTATATCAATATATGGAGGAGAAGGACCGATTCGTGACCGTGGCCGATCTAAAACGTTTGGGCTGTGCGGTGCCGTCGATGGAGCTATAGATCGGTCTTTATCGTTCGAGAAACAACGTATACCGCATTAAATTTCCGTCTCAGAGAATGCACCGGCGCTCTCTCGGACGATGCATTACGAATTTGATCTGCATCCAGGCGCTCCCATCCCAGGAGGAGAGTCTGGTAAAGGATCTCTCAGCGAGTCCCCAAAGGCCAATAGCTACCAGCCATTTAAATCGCCGATGGCCAGTCCGGCAGAGTTCTCTCCAAATGAGCTAAGAACAGGAGGTTGGAAGGTGCCATCGCCCTTTCCAAAGTAGATTAGATCGGGCACGCCGCCTTCGCAGGATACAGCAACATCCAGGTGGTTGTCCATGTCCAGAAATCCTACGGCCGCTTCTCTGCAATCCTGCGTTATGCTGGAGTCGGCAATGATGGGGGTTTGAAACGTACCATTTCCATTACCCAGAAATACCATCTCAGGATTGGCTCCTGTGCCTACTGCGAACACATCCAGCCGCCCGTCGCGGTTGAAGTCGCCAGCTACCATATCATGCTGCGAAATGCCGGCCACGGGGCCGTCCGAATAGATAAAACCTCCGGATCCATCACCCAGACCGATGCGAAATGGAGAATTATCGTCCAGGGCAATCACCACATCAAGGATTCCATCTCCGTTAAAATCCCCGGCGGCTCCTCCGTAGCCTGCGTTGGAAACATCCAGCGGCACTCCGGCCTGAAAGGTTCCATCTCCATTTCCGCGGTAGAAGACATCGTTTCCATTATGGGGCGAATAAATGTCCAGAGTGCCATTTCTATCGAAATCTGCGATGAGCAGATCTTCGCCCGCAGTGGTTGTTCCGGCATCAACGGTATAACTGGCATCGAAGACCAGGGTTCCATTGCCGGGGTAATAGTATTCGGCAATGGCGTTATTATTAGCCAGTACAGCATCGAGAAAACCATCGCCGTTGAAGTCGGCCAGCTCTACAGTTGTGCTGTTATTACTGGGAGTGCCAGCATTACTGGCGGCTGGCTGAAATGTTCCATCACCATTGCCCTGGTGGACATTGTTCTGCACCCCATCGTTGGCCACGTAGAGGTCCAGGATCCCATCCTTGTTGATGTCTGCCAGCGCTACGTCCAGTGTAGGCTCAGCGCGACCCGGTTCAATGATCTGACCCTCCGTGAATGTGCGATTCCCGTTATTAATGAGAACCCGATTTTCTGTACCACGAACAGCGATAACAATATCTTGAAATGGAGTTGGTAAGGAATCAACCAGGAGAGCGAGACTCACTGCACTGCAGTCCGGATCCTCGTAGCGACAGTCGATTTCAGGAGTGCATGCGGATCCCGAAATGACCAGGAGCAGAGAAAGAAAGAAAGCGCCGTGCCAGCGGATCATCTTCGCATCTGAAGGAGGTTCCACAAGACCATTTTCGGCTGCCACGGAAGATAGAGCAATATTAAAATGGCAGGCCTTACCTGTAGAGAATTACAGATGGTTCAGGTAGTGTAATCCCGGCGAATTATTGATCCATTCCTGGAATCGGAACTCCTCGTGCTCACGGCCTTTGCATGGGTCCTCAGCCAGTCAATCCGGGTTGGAGCTTCCGCCCTTATCGCTGTCCAGATTGAGGTCCAGTTTATCTGAGATGCTTTCCTGATCTCCCTGGGGCTTTTTTACCAGATCAAAGACTCCGCGAGATCCCAGGATCAATCCTCGTTCCATCAGGCCCGGCCTTGCACTTTTTAATACATTTTCAATGAGTTTTTGAATGCCCAGATCCATGGTGAGGTTATAATCCTCCCACTTAATGAGAAATCCGTAAGGTATCCCCTGGTCTTCGCTTCCCTTACCGGTGGAGTCCAGTATGCGCAGTCTTCCTTCCACTTCACGACTATCGGATCCGCCTCGATGATAGGCTGTAAGTGAAAAGCCATAGCCCATGAGAGGCACGCGTTCCATGCTGGTGATCTCACCGTAGGTAATTCCGCGAATCTTGATAAATCCAGTTTCCCTGCTTTTCCCTGCTTCAATGCTTCCAGATCCAATCAGAGCGCGCCCGCGTTGCATGCGAAAAAATAGATCCACCGGAGTAGAGACATCCATATCTGCTCCTTCCAGATGGATTTCCGATATCGTAAGCCGATACGGGCCAGGCAGAGTTTCATCCACCACAACTACGGTTCCATCCTGCACATCCAGGTCTTTGAGCTCAAAACGGTGTCTTCGGGGTAGAAACTGATTCTTCTTGTGCGAATCGATGCGATTTACATATTCGAAGTAGGCCTTGCCCAGAAATGTCTTGATGAGCAGGATTCGACCAAAGAGCAAATGCAGCGGGGAAATGGCAAAATGAGCTCGATCTGATTCCAGGTAGAAACGATCTGTGGAATGGTCCGGGGCGAAGACAACTTTAAGATTGCGGGCCTGAAACCAGAGTCCCAGAATCATCCCGGGCCCTTCATAGTGCAGGTGGACGTTGAACAGAGTTCGAAATCCCCAGCGTATGAAGGTCCGGGTGCAAGTTAACTGAATTAGAATGAGCAGTGCAAAGGTTATAATTGATGCAGTCAGCACAGGCTCATGGGTAATGGTAGCGAAGCAGGGACTCGAACCCCGGACACGTGGATTATGATTCCACTGCTCTAACCACCTGAGCTACTTCGCCACAGGGTCTCCGGCTC
>PBUB01000002.1 GCA_002729885.1 Spirochaetaceae bacterium | reverse complement strand
GATTCCTGCGGGCTTCTTCATTGAATTCTAGTTGCTTTGCCATTTTAATCCTCCGGATCAGGAGATGACCGCGAGAATGTCGCTTTCTCGAACGATCAGGTACTCTTTACCGTCTTGTTTAATTTCTGTGCCGGAATACTTTCCGTACAGCACTCGATCCCCTACTTTCACCTCGGGGGCGATGAGCTTGCCATCTTCCGTCTTGCCAGCTCCTACAGCTTCCACTGTGCCCTCTTGAGGTTTTTCTTTGGCCGTATCCGGCACATAGAGAGATCCGACTTTTTCTTCCGTTGCATCTTGGGGTTTGATCAGAACGCGATCTCCCAGTGGTTTGATTGCCATAGTCGTTTTCCTCCTGAAAAACCATTAGCAGTTGATAAAATAGTCTGCTAATCGATTCGCTAAATAAAGGCAACTAAGCAGGCTGACAAGCATTTTTCGCAAAATTTTAGCAGAACACCCCTCCGACTGCCAGAAATGGCAGGTTCCAGTGGGATGTGACATTTGGATGGATTATGTCACATCCGGGCGCTCGCGGCGGGCTGGATTATGTCACATTCTGTTCTGTCTGGCGATCCGATGTCCACTCCTCAACCGACGAGTGCGCGGATTATGTCGTATTTCTGCGAGCCCATGGTGAGAATCAACGCGTCCTCGAGAACCCGACATCATTTCGGCGGAGAACTGAGCAGGCCTCCGCTCAGAAAAGAAACCCACTAAAAATCAGTTGTATCGCCCTTTGAAGGTGATTCGATGATGGTGTGGCCTATCCAGAGCCGCAGAAAAGGACCAGGGCTAAGATATGATTCATAACCTTCCACCCATGAAAGTCTGGCTACTTTTTGCGGCCCTCCAGGTTCCCGTAATCCTGCTTTTTGGCGAAAGCCCGGACATTCCGGGAGAATCCGGGAGTGAAGCGAGCCGTCTTCCTTATAGAATTGCAGACACGAATCAAACAGCTTTCTTCAACAATTCTGGCGAAATCCAACGTCCAGAACTGGAGGAGCCTTTCTACGGCCAGGATGCACATTTTCCAGGGAACAGACCGGACTACCGCAGTTTATCCGACGAACGAATTCAGGACAAGGTCACTGGTCTGATCTGGCAAAAAGGATATAGAGTCATGACCTTGAAGGAGGCTCAGAAGGAGTTAGAACGTTTGAACAAGAGTGATCCAGGATGGAGAATCCCTTCTATCAAGGAGGCTTACTCGCTCATAGATTTTAGCGGAGTGGACCCCAGTGGCCCTCCGCCATTTCGCATGGCAGACGCACATCCATTTATAGACGATGGGGTTTTTGATTTTCAGTATAGCGCCAACGGTCCCCGGCCCATTGATGCACAGATGCTTACTTCTACTATTTATCGCGGACGCACCATGGGACACAATGATACTGTATTCGGGGTGAACTTCGCAGACGGGCGTATCAAGGGCTATCCCATAAAGCATCCCAGGGGTGAAATGCGATTCATGGTCCGATTCGTCCGAGGAAATCCAGCCTATGGAAAAAATATATTTAACGACAACGGCGATGGAACCATTACAGATTCAGCCACCGGCCTGATGTGGGCCCAGGCAGATAGCGGCAAGGGCATGAACTGGCCCAATGCGCTTGACTATGCAAAAAAGATGAACAAGCAAAAATACCTGGGCTATACTGATTGGAGAGTGCCTGATGCCAAGGAGCTGCATAGTATCGTTGATTACTCCCGGTCGCCTCAAAAGGATAATTCACCTGCCCTGAATCCGATCTTCAAGATCAATAAGATCATCGGGGAGGACGGCAAAGAGCGCTGGCCTTACTTCTGGACATCAACCACACACAGAAGCATTCGCGGAGGCCAATCAGCAGTCTATTTCGCTTTTGGGGAAGCTCTGGGGTATTTTTCTCCGCCCCACTCCGGTCGCGCCCCACAACTGATGGACGTCCATGGAGCCGGTGCCCAGCGCAGCGATCCCAAAATCGGAGATCCAGCCGATTATCCCCGAGGTCGCGGCCCCCAGGGCGACGTTATTCGAATCAACAACTATGTCAGACTGGTCCGCTCTGCGCCATAGCAGCACCGCTTCATAACGCAGGAAGACGGATCAGGCTTCGCACTCACAAACCTCTACCACCTCTTCTACCGTCTCCAGCATTCTGCGAAAATTTTCTATAAAAGCCGCGCCGTTCAGTTCATAGTAGACCCATCGCTCCTTTTTTGTGCGGACCAGAAGACCGGCATCATATAGAACCTTCAAGTGCCGGGAAACTACCGTAGAATGTTGAGGTAAATGACCTGCCAGGGTTTTCACATCCGAGCGCCCCAACAGGGCCAGTTGCTTGATCAATTCGATCCTGACCGGCTCCGCCAGAACTCCAAGTACAGGCGAGGAAAAAACCTCATCCATCCTCTTAAGCACCTCCATTCGGGGATCAATCTTTCGGGCCATAGTTACCATCCAGCCCTGTTTCAGGGGAAAATCAATACTTTCCTTCTTGACGCTCGTGCATATATGCATTTATGTGCATTTATGCACTCGCAAGGTAGCCGGAAAACCGGAAAAAGAATCCTGATCATAGATGCGCATCCGGACCCGGAAAGCCTGAGTAGCTCCATAGCTCGGGCCTCATGGGAAGCCCTGGGTGAGAAAAGCGAGCTGCTGGAGCTTCGAAAACTGCAATTCGAATTGAGCCTGAAGAATGGCTACCGAAAGCCCACCGAAATGGAAGAAGATCTAAGGAAAGCCCAGCGGCTAATTACGGAGGCAGATCACATCATTATCGCGACACCGGTCTGGTGGGGTAGCGTTCCGGCACTGCTCAAGGGTTTTCTGGATCGAACCCTGCTTCCTGGCTTTGGGTTCAAGTATAGAAAAGGCTCTCCACTGTGGGACAAGCTGCTTGCTGGCCGTAGCGCCCAGCTGTATGTAACCATGGATTCTCCCTACTGGTGGTTTCGCTTCGTCTATGGAAATCCAGCCATCAATATGCTCAAGAGAACGGTGCTTGAATTCTGCGGCATCAAGCCGGTGCGAGTGCGGGTCTTTGATCAGGTTAGATCCAGCAACCCGGAAAAGCGAAAGCGCTGGTTGGATCTCGTCAAAAAAGAAAGCATGCGATGGAACTAGCACTCCTCAACCGCTCAATTCATGCCGCCCAGGTCAAGGATGCGCATAACCTCTTCCTTGCTGATACCTTCTTTGCTCTTGAGGTCTATCCCTCGCGCTTCCCACCATTCCTTCTTTTCGTTTCGCAGGTTCTTTTCTCTGCCAAACTTTTGCCAGAGTTCCTCTGGAATGTTGTCCGGCAGCAAATCGGCATCCCGATCCAGAAAGCTTAAATAATCTGTGAGTAGATCCAGGATCAGCTTATGATGGTGATGGAAATAGCCAAAGATTCGCGAAAGCTGCCTGTTGCCCGCTTCCCTGCTGTAAAAGGCCGCTACACCAAAGCAACGAGAAGGAATGGCGGATTGCAGATTCAACGTTTCGCTATGGCCCTTCAGCCTTTCAAAGGCAATGGCCACGGTTAGATGCTCGCCATTAATACGAGAAAGTGTAACAATGGGTGCGTTTTGTCCCAGGTAGGGATCGTGCTTTCGAATTGTAGAATCCAGCTCATCCACATCTTCAAAGAGCAGGTCTTCGATCTGTTGTTGATATTCCCGATCCAGATGTCTGGCCAGCATTCCAGACAAATATACAGTATGCTCGGATTCCAGTGATGACTTTTTCTGAAGCAGAAATCGCTCCAGCAACATCAAATGAACGCGATAAACAGATTTCCAGGCCGAATTGGATTCCATAAAACCTCCTCGGGCCCTGCGGTCTACCGGATGCACCGCAGTGCCTTACCGATACGCCGATCCTGCGGCTAAGAAGCGGCATTCAAGGAATGCAACTCCCTGACAATACCATCGTCCTTTAGGCTCGGAAATCAAGGAAAATCGATGCCTGCTTACCGGGAAAACTGCACAATCGATGCCTGGTCGGATATAAAACTGCAGAAAAGGGAAATCCAATTTGGTTGGACGTACGTACACCCACTCCGTAATCTTCTACCAATGGAAGGACCATGTCATTCCTGTACTGTTGCCGGAGAGTACGAGGTTCTACAAAAACTGGAATCACAGGTCGAATTTTGCCGATGCCGCAAATGTGATCGGACCTACCTGCTGGCGGAACTGAGTCTGGATGCTATGTGCATAGAGGCCATCGAACAAATACTCTGGAAAGAGGTTTCGGATCCGCCGGCCGGCGATCCACTGGGATTCATTCTAGATAACAAACCCTATTTTGCCTCATCCAGGGGCGGCCTGTACCATAAAGTAGAGCCCGGCGTTACCTGAATTCTTCGATCATTCGACCGAATCCAGGGATTGGCGCCGGGTAGAGAGAAGGCCCTGAAATCAGGGCCGAGGATTCAGTATTTTACTACTCTGGGCAGCTTTTTAGCCTGACTGATCCAATCCTGGATCTTGGATTCGCTGGGCATCTGGCGAACCAGTTTCTTCTTTTCATTGGTTTTGGCCATTGCTTCGTGCAGATTAGCGGCTTTTCGCTGAGCAAGCTCAACAACGGTATCTACACCTGCTTCTTCGAGCAGATCAGAGTATTCCTCGCCTACTCCTTTAATTCGCATAAGATCGGAATGATTCACCCATTCAAGAATCAGTTTCGGAGAAAGACCGGAATCCTTTGCAATTGTCTTGCGACCTTCTGGAGTGGAGCCTTTTTGCAGAAGATCACCAATCGATTTTACACCGGCTTTACGCAAAGTGCTGGCATACTTCGGGCCGATGCCCTCGATTTCTTCTAGTTTTGCCATCTTTTCAAACCTCGGGAAGTCAAATTTTGTGTCATAGACATTATGTTTGGTAAAAACTCAAACAGCTTTCGCAGATTGGACGATTTTTTATTCCATTTCGCAACGAGAGCGAACTCAAAATGGAAAATTCTCTAATTTCGCAAAATAAACTTTGACAATCTTTACGAACCAGATGCCCATCTGCATCATGAAAGCATTCTTGAAATGGAGCGGCATCGTGCTGGGCTCCCTGATCGCACTGTTCGTGCTCGTAGGTTTGTTTCTGCCGGCTGAGTATTCGGCATCCCGAAGCATTGAGATTCAGAAGTCTGCAGACCAGGTTTTTCCGCTGGTAAACAGTCTGGAAGAGCAGCAGAAATGGTCTCCCTGGCGCGAAGCAGATCCGAAAATGGAGATTACCTGGACAGATCAGGTTGCTGGCGTTGGAGCCAAATACAGCTGGACCGGTCCCAAATCGGGCACTGGTTCCATGGAAATCGTGAAAAGCGTAGAAAATCAGAGCATCGATACCGCCCTGGACTTCCAGGAACAGGGGCAGGCTATGGCCACCTGGACTTTCGAGCCCACCGGCGAGAACTCGGTGAAAGTTACATGGGCTTTCAGTGGCGATTCAGGCTGGAACTTGATGGGCCGATTCTTTGGCCTTTTCATGGATTCTTTTATCGGACCTGATTTCGAACGAGGATTGTCCAATCTTAAAAAGCTTGCGGAGACTGGAGAGGCTACAAATCAGGTGGAGTCCATTCGTACAGAATAATTCTCGAATCTAGCCAGCACCAAGACTACAGATTAATTCCGATACTTGCCCGCCGGATTCTTTTTCTTTAGGTCCGGCGCTCCCCTCCTTTTCAGCTTCTTGATAAACGATAAGAAGGTTGGAATAAAATGCTCAGCTACGTGCAGAGCACTCAGTCGCAACTGGCGTACATCACTCGATTTGTCCCGGTAGCTGAGACCGCTACGAACTTTCCATCTCCGAAAGCCACGGACTTCCATTGAACGGCCTCAGGGGGTGGCATATCTGTCCAGGTCATTCCATCCACAGATGTCATTGCGAATCCATTATCGGCTACGCCCACAAAGACACCTCCGCCACCAGCAACAGAGCTCCACTGATGCGCCCCGGTAGCGGGATGCCCGGTCCAATTGGTACCGTCCACGGATCGCATCACTCGATTCGTTCCGGAATTAGCAAGACTAATGTATCGACCAGAATCCGACCCGACGGCCAACCACTGATCTCCGGATGCGGGGCTTGCAGGAGTCCAGTTAGCACCGTCCGTGGAAACCATCACTTGATTCGTACCATTCGTAGACACAGCCACAAAACGACCAGAACCAAAATGTATGGCTCGCCAGCTATTAGCCTCCACGGCCATGGCAGTGTTCCAGTTTACTCCGTCCTCTGACCACATCACCCGATTCGTGCCATCCGAGGAAACGGCCACGAATCGGCCATTTCCGTAGGTTACAGATTGCCATGAATTGGCTTCGGGTGAGGCAATTGGACTCCAGTTCTTCCCGTCCGAGGAATTCATGATCCGGTTCGTACCGCTATTGGCAACCCCTACGTAGATGCCCTCTCCAAAGGTCACACCTCGCCAGAGATTATTCTCTGCAGCTGAATGAGAAGTCCACGTAATGCCGGTTGGCGAATGCATCACAAAATTCGTTCCGTTAATGGCCAGAGCTACAAAACCCCGATCGCCATAAGTCACAGTCCACCAGCCGCTGGCTTCGGATGCCGGAACGGACGTCCAGGTTAGCGTATCATCGGTGCAGTTCACAGGGGCCAGCAGAATTCCCAGCCACTGGGTCAGGGCTTCTGATCTACAGGATGGGTCATCGTATCGACAGGGAGGGTTCGCTTTACAGCTAAATAGATCCGCAGACAAAGACGCCAGCACCACAAAATAAAGTACCGCTATTGTCATCCTGCGATCCATGCAAAAAACCTGGACGTCGGTTCAGAATAGTCAACGCATTCAGACAAAAAAAACTTACCCATTCCTGGCCGTTTGATATGGTTACCCGCCGTCGTAACCGAATACTTGTCCGGACTCATACACGCAAAATCCCATAAAAGTTCGCAGAGCTCATAAGTCCGGTCCTTCCAGGATGAAAAGGCACTAATATGAGACTTCCCCTTCCTGCGGAAGTCTCAATCATATCCGGTCCTTCCAGGACCGGCCCTTCAGAATGTAATAGAGTACTGGGAAGACGATCAACGTTAGAATGGAGGACAGTGCAAGCCCAAAGAATATTGCGAATGCAAGACCGGCCCACACTGGATCGGATGCAATCGTCAGGGAACCTAGCATAGTAGTAACTGTCGTGAGCATGATGGGTCTAAACCTGGTAGACCCAGCTTCCACGAGAGCTTCTTCGAGGCCCATCCCGGATCGTTTTAAATCATTGAGATACTCCAGCAGAATGATGGAGTTATTCACTGCAATCCCAGCCAGTGCGATAACCCCGATCATGGATGTAGCTGTGAAATAGATTCCGGCCGTCCAGTCCAGGATCATAAATCCTGGTAGGACTCCAATAAGGGAAAGTGGAATGGTGGACATGATAATCATGGGCTCCCGGTAACTTCCGAACTGAGCCACCAGAACAACATATACAAGAAATATGGCCACACCCATGGCAATTCCAAGGTCTCGAAATACTTCCAGGGTTAGCTCCCATTCGCCGCCCATGTTGATCTTGATCAAACGCCCATCCGGCATACGATAGTCGGCGCCAAATAAATTGAATGATTCCATCTTTGCACCGGGCACAGGCTCAAGGTCTGCCAGGAGAAACAGAATGTCGATGGCTGCATAGGTAATGGATCTATCTCCCATATCTCCCAGAATGTAATAGGAATCCAGACGATTCTCTCGCTCCAGCGGATTCACCGTCGGCTCCTCCACCACTCGCACCATATCGCCCAGCGGGACGCGAATCCCCAGATCGTTGAACAGCGATATGCTCATTATATCCGGTATGGAATCACGATAGGAACGATCCATACGGAGCACAATGTATTCCTGCTCGATGTTGCTGGAATTGTGATATATACCCAGAACAGCACCCGAGTAGGCAGTATTAAGGGCCTGAACAATCTGAGCCGGTCCGATTCGTCGCCTGGTAGCTGCCGCATGATCCACCTTGAGAGAAACAGTGGTCTGACTTTCGGGTATGGAGATATCAGTGTCCACCACCTGGTCGATCTTCTTGATTTCCGGGTACAGTCTCTTCGTAACCTGCTCAAGTAATGCCTCGTCGTAGCCCTGCACTCTTACCAGCAGGGTTGATCTAACAGGAGGCCCGGGAGGATCTTCCACAAACTTCAACTTCACGGGAACATCTACAAGCGAAGGCACATCTGCCAGCACTTCCGGACGCAGCTTGAGCACGATTTCCTCGGACTTCATACTTCGAGATTCCGGTTCGGTGAGACCCACGCGAATGGTACTCTGCCACGCACGATTTCTGGCTTCAACGCCACGAAACAATCCATTAAAATCCAGGATAGGCGGCCGACCCACATAACTCTGCAGTTCAATAATCTCTGGATGCTGCATTAATCGCTTCTCCAGGATCTGAGTTACTTCATTGGTCTTTTCCAGAGAAGTGCCAGCCGGCAGATCAACATAGAGAAAAAACTGCTCACGGTCTGCCTTGGGAAGCATGCGAAATTTCACTAGAGCGACTCCTGGTAACGCCAGAGATGCAAGCAGCGCAACTCCTATTACTGTGAGGCTCAATCGCCTGGCCTTGCGATCGATTAGCAATTTGTGCAGATAGTTCTGGTAGCCTCGAAAGAGGCTTTTTCCCAGATCAATTCCGGCCAGGATGTAATCCGACAATTTGCCCGGCAATCGCTCAATAAGCGAAGGACCGGAACTGGCAGAGGGGCCTCTGAGAATCAAACTGGCCATCCACGGGTTCAAGGAATAGGCCAGCATCAAAGCGATGATAATGGCCGCAGGAACGAAGAATGGAATGGGTCCCATATACGGTCCCATCATGCCGGTAACAAATGCCATGGGAATGAAAGCCAGCACCGTTGTCACGGTGGCCATAAACAGACCGGGACCCACTTCGGCCACAGAGTCGATTATGATTTCCCTGCGCTCCTGAAGAGCAAGCCCGTCGGATTTCCCTTCTTCCATACCGGCGGCGCGAAGCCTTCTCACAATGTTTTCAATTACCACTGTAGCATTGTCCACCAGCAATCCCAGAGAAAGAATCAAAGCAAATAATGTAATTCGGTTAATGGTAAGTCCAGAGAACTGTGCCACTCCGAATACCGAAGCCAGTGTAAGCGGTATGGAAATAGCTACGAGCAGGGCCGCTCTTACATCCAGGAATAGCAGCAATACCACTACCACGATGACCACCGCTGTGATCAGATTGGAGACCAGCCCCTGGATTTCCTTATGAGCCGTCTTTCCTTCGTTCACAATTACGCTGGATTTTATGTTGTCCGGGATAAAATTGCTGTGTAGACTCTGAAGACTGGTGCGAATCGCCATAGTAACATCTGTAATGTTTGCATCTTCCAGCTTGGCGATACTGATTATTACACCTGCATCTTCAGTAAGGAGCTTTCCGTCCGCACCTTTACGCAGTAGACGAACATGGGAGTCCACTTCTTCCACTGTCTCCACCACAGAAGCTACATCCTTCAGACGAGTTTGACCGAAATCTCCTGTAACCACTACGATGTTTTCCAGGTCTTCCGGTTTGCTCACTATACTGGTAACTTCCAGAGGCACATAACGGTCGTCCCTCTTGATATCGCCTGAAGGCAAATAGACATTGGACCTCTGCAGCGCCTGCTTGATCTGATCAATACCAACGTTTTCCTTTCTGAGTCGAACCGGGTCAAAGCGAATGGACAGCTCTCTTTTGCGGCCGCCCACGACTTCAATGTTCCGAGCCCCCTCCACTGTGGTCAGACGCTCCGCCAGTCGGTAGGCGAATTTTCGCATCTCCACAGGCCCCACTTCCGTGGACTTGAGTGCTATTTGAATTACAGGAACATCATCTGGATCAATGGAACGAATAAAGGGGCCGTTTACACCCAGAGGGCTCAAGTCCATATTACTTTGAATTCTATCGTTCAAAGTAATCTTCGCCGCATTGGCATCTTCCCCTACGTAGAAGTTTACGTTAACAATGGACCTTCCACCGGGCATGGATACGGAATATACATCCTCCACTCCGGGAATATCCAGCACTGTATTCTCCAGAGGTCTGGTAACCTGCTCCACCACTTCCGCGCGATCGGCCCCGGGAAAATCTACAACAATTTGAAAGGCCGGTGCTACAATGCGCGGATTGTATTGCCGCGGCGTAGAAAAATAGGAAATTCCTCCCCAGATAAATAGTGTGAATAGAATCAGAAGCGACAATCTGCCATTGTTTACGAAGATTGAGGCCAGCTTTCCGGTCCAGTTGCGTTCCATTGAACCAGTAAGACAACTACTTACCAGAAGTAAAGCACAATATACCCCCTGGGGGTATCCACAGATAAAAAAATGTGCCCCTCAAATCGACCCGGCTTATCCTATTATCCAGCCAGGAATAGCTCCGATCTAGACGTCTCATGGTGCACACCATGGAAAAAACTCATACCGGAATCATGGCCTTCTTCCTGATTGGCCTGGCCTGTGCTCTATCGCTTCAGTGCGGGAGCTACAGAAAAGCCCTGCAAGACTATGATGATTCCATACCGGATAATGAAATACGAGCACTCTGGGTTGTGCGAAGCGAACTAAAATCAAGGGAATCCATACATTCGGTAATTGATGCCATGCGTAGAAACGGATTGAACGTGGCCATTGTGCAGGTCCGAGGCCGGGGTGATTCTTTCTACAATTCGAGGCTGGTCAGTCGAGCATCTGGCCTGGAAGACAACCTGGATCCTCTGGCAGAGTTTATTCAACAGGCCCGGCCGGCAGGCATCCAGGTACATGCCTGGGTCAATGTTTTTCTTGCGGCGGATGCCACTACGTTTTTGGAGAATCAACCCGGGCATCTGATAAACGAAAGAAAGGACTGGTTTTTAAAGGATGGAGAGAACCGATCCATGCTGGACTACAGCCAGAAAGACTACCGTCTTGCCAATGTAGAAGGTGCCTTTCTGGACCCGGCCAATCCAGAGGTTCGTGCCTACAATCTGGAGGTCATCCAGGAGATTCTGGATAACTATGATGTGGACGGACTGCATCTGGATTACATTCGCTATCCCTGGTCAAGGCCTGGAACAGTCTACGACTTTGGAGCCAGGACCGCTCTTCATTTTTCCGGACAAAAGGATCTGTACTCGGATGTGGCTGGCAAAGAGGCAGAAGAATCCAGACGCCGACAAGTAGATGAGCTCAGGCGCCAGAACGTTACGACCATGGTGATGCAAATCCATGATCTAATGAAGACTCGTTATCCAGAACGAATCTTAAGTGCTGCGGTATGGCCCAGCCAATCGAAAATCAGAAACCATATTTTTCAGGATTTTCCACGCTGGCTCAAGGAGGACTGGATCGATCTGGCATATCTGATGGCCTACTACAATCAGATCGATCTGCACGATAGCCGAATGGAGGAATTCTTCGATCCAGCAATTAACGAAAAGCTGGTGATTGGAATTGGAGTCTTTCGAAGCCCGTCTCCGGCCATTACCAGACATCAGCTTCGTAGCGCCAGAGCTATTGCCGCGGCTGGAGTCTGCTACTTTGATGCATCCTGGTTTCTGGACCAGGCCCGCGAGGATGAGATAGCGCAGCACAGATTGTTGGAACTATTCTCCGGTGGTATCGATGAACCACCAATGCGATAGATAATAGTCTATCTACCGGGCTTCAGCATAGTTCCAGATACCCGGCTGCACTTCCACAGGGACCTACACTGGATTTCTTTCGCTAACTTTGCCCAGGCGCGCAACATTGAATACCGAATCGCTCCCGCGACGGCAACACAATTGAAAACCGAAGCGCCCCGTAAAGGTGGAACTCCCAAAAGGAAGCATGCCTGAATAGCCAGGCTCCGCTACGCGAAAACCAGGCTATTCAAATCAGTCTATCTCTGATGTCCGAAAATCACTCGAACATTCGGATACTTATTGGAGAAGGCCTTTAGCTTTTCCAGACTGTTCTTTGCTTCATCCCTGTCACTTACCCATCCGGGTTCGATGCCTTGCTCAAATCCTTCCCTGGTGTGGGATGCATCGCCGGTTAATAATACCGGACCCTCGCTTGTCATTAAAAGATAGGACAGGTGCCGGGGCGAATGACCGGAAGTTTGAATGGCCCATAAGCTTCCATCTCCGAATACATCCAGGCATGGTCCCAGAATTGGCATATCCATTGCATTGGTCATGGAGAGCTCGTTCAGCTCACTTACGTTTTCCAGGTGATCCCCTTGATACAGCAGCCAGTAATTTACATACGGCTCGTCTTCTGCTACATAGTAATTCAGATCCTCGAGCCCCGACGTCGAAGAAATGGCCGGGATGCCGGAAGAATGATCTCCATGTAGATGTGTAAAGAAGATGCCCTGCAGTCTGGACTTGCGATCCTTTTGACTTAAATACGAAAGAATGTCTGTTCCCGGCTTTTGACGACTGGAAATAATGTAGCTATCGGCCATGAGTCCGTGGACATTTCCTGGCTTTCCTTCTCCGAAGCTAGTATCCAATCCTGAATCAATCATAAAGCATCCGTGTTCATCGTGGCAAAACCAGAATGCGTATACATCCACAAACATTGTGGAACTTTCATCCTCATTCAGCTCTCTATTGAGCATGCCCTGCACCGGTACTTCTACTTCACCCGTATGAAAGACCCGAAAGTCTCGAATTCGAGCCGGACTGCGAAATACTTCAGCCCAGTCCGAAAACCCGGATGATTCTGGAATATCTGCCAGTTTTCGTTCTGGATCGCCCGCAGTAATGCACTGAAGTAGCGGTGCCAGAAGCGACAGCAAAGTGAGAATAGTAAGTTTGGATAAATGTTTCATTGGTTACCTCCCATTGGATAATTGAATTGTAGTCCATTGGCCAATGAAACTCCAGAACCTGGAGCACACCGCTCTGTGACCTGGGTCACACATCTACTGACTGGCCTCCCTGTAGTAGTGTTTGAGACCGTCTGGATTCTTGATAAAGAGTAGCCCCGGAGAATCCGACTGGGTAGAAACCAGCCCGGAATCCTTGAAATCCTTCAGGGTTCGGGTCACTACCTCTCGGGAAGTAGCAATGGTATCTGCCAGCTCCTGCTGAGTAATGCGAATATTCACAGGGCTACTGGCCCCCCTGGATAGGCGAATCAAACATCGCGCCAGCCTTCTGGAAACTGGATCAAAGGTCATGCTATGAAGCTCATCCATCAGTCCGTAAACTCGAAGAGCACATTGCGTGGCAAATAAAAAGCCCACATCCGAATGACTGGCTGCGACGCTGCGAATCTTTTCTCCGGGAATGGCAAGCGCAGTGGTAGGAAGTATGGTCTCCACGGTCAGCTCTGCAGGACCACCCAGGCTAGCCACAAGGCCAATTATCTCTCCGGGCCCAAAGTGGCGAACCACCATTCTTCGGCCATCCGCTGCTCCAATCCACATCCGGCCCTCTCCTGATTCGATGAGCAGAGTCTGGGACTCCTCCCCGGGTCTGTAGATTACGGTTCCCTCCGGGAAGTTTATATACATCGCTGAACTCAGCAATGCATTCAACGATTCGCTTGATAGTTCTTTTAAGAAAGTGCTGGCTGCGATGGCCTGCTTTCGCCCGACTTCCGGATCCTTCATTGCTGCAGCTTAAGCAACGGGAGATGGAGGTCAACCCGGCTTTGTAGGTCCTTAGATTCTAACTCTTGTTCGCTGCTGCAACAATTAATGGCAATCTAGAGCACTTCTTCCAGAACATAGAAGTAGTTTTGATCTGTACCAAACATCATCTGGTTTCCAGAAATGATGGGCGCAGACAGAATCGCCCCGTCCACATCCATCTTCCAGAGAATGGAACCATCTACAGCAGAAAGACAGACAAGACGAGCCGGTTCACTGAATTCTCCGGATTCCGTAAGCACTCTAGAACCCTGGACTCCAATATAAACTCGGTTACCGGCTATTGTCGGGGCGGATGACGTCGGATAATCGAATTCGGTTTCCCAGACTTCGTCTCCATCGTCCTTATTGAAGGCTCTAACTTTGGTGTCCCCGGCGGTGAAGATTACCAGATCCTTGTAAAGGGCTGGAGCCATATAGTCCAATAGATCCACATGATCCAGAAATCTGGTATAGCGATTGGCAGGAACCTTTTGACCTATGTCCATCTGATCGCTTACCTGCCAGAGCTTTCGTCCGGTTTTTCGATCCATGGCATAGAAATTCAGCTCGGAATCCATGCCTTTGAAGAAGTTTGATGCGAAATACACCGCTTCTTCATCCACAGCGGGAAAGGAATACCACAGAGCATACGGCACATCCACCGGGACCAGCCACAGAAATTCCCTCTTCTCTATATCGTAGGCGCCAAACTGACGACCTTTAGGAGCCCAGTATACCACTCCATCGTAAACCTGGAATGTATGGTGGGACCACACTGGATTCGGAAGGGAAAACTCCTGTTGTCCTTCCGGATTCAAGAAATAGGTGGCTCCGGTATCGCTGGTAAAGATTACATGATCTTCGTATCGCAGAACTAGAGATTGCACGGTCTTACCGGTATTGAAGCTCCATTTCTGTTCGCCGGTTTCTTTATCTACAGCATATACATTGTAATCATTGGAGCCAAAATAGATGGTATCTTCATCGGCGAAAGGCACCGAGTTTATGGAATCCCGGGGTTCTTTGAAAATCCACTTCATATAGCCCGTGGTTACATCCAGAGCATAGAAGTTACCATCTGTAGATCCAAAGTACAGTACTTCATCTATAAAAAGAGGAGGATTGAAGGCCTTGGCCTTTTCAGCATTTTCCTGAAGCTTTAGCTTCCATCGCAACCCCAGAGGAGGATATAGAGCATTGCTGGTATGTCCCTGACCATGTTCTCCCCGGTATTCTATCCAGTTTATTTGCTCGGAACAACTGGCTGAAAGAAGAATTATCCACAAACCCAGAATAGCCGCAACTGTCCGCGAACGAATCGTTCTGTATCCGTTCCTTTCATAGAGCAGAGAGCCGTTGATTCGAGGGCGAATGCGATGGAAGAAATGAAAGCGCATCAATATTTAAAGCCTCTCAATGTGAATACACGTTTCATCAGATTCCAGAATCCAGGCTTTTTGGCTGCACGCAGGGCATCCCGATATTCTGTGCGAAGACGAGCAAAGGCTGCATCCCTCTCCTCATCGCTGAGTGTTTCTTTGAATCTCAGCATTGTATAGGTACCTGCGAACGGGGCCGTAAAGCGATTGTGCGAAGCGTATTCCAGAGGCGTTTCGCTGAGTCTTCGAAGTGGCTGCGCATGCTCTGCCAGGCGCAGATAGAATAGAGTAAGAATGTGGTCCAGTCCCTTTCGATTGTTCTTCCGTGCCAGATAACCATGATAGGCCAGCCTCAGAAATCGAAAGGAATAGAGCACTAGAATTGCCAGAACCGCCAGGATTCCTGTGATCTGGCCCAGAAATACCCAGGGAATCTCAAATCCCTTTTTATCCTGCACATTCTCTTCTTCTTCAATCTCTGGAATAATCACATCCATGGCATTGGGATCATTTTCCGGTGTAGGAGGAATGGCAAAGGATGTGGTTTCAATATCCACCCAGCCGTATCCAGGCATATAGATCTGCACCCATGCATGCCTATGAGATGTAGTAATCAAGTACAGTTGCTCCAGAGGCCACTTCTCCAGAACAGGAATCTTGCTTCGAAGCTCCTTCAAACCTCCTCTATGAGCAGGAGTCTGCAGATCCTGGCTTGCCAGATAGCCGGTGACTACCCGGGCCGGCAGACCGGAAACGCGGGCCAGCATCGCCGTGGCATGTGCGAATTCCGTGCAATCCCCTTCTCTGGTTTGAAAAAGGAATTTCTTTACCGCGGCCACGGAGGTGTCTTCGGTAAAGCCCATCTTATAGCGATAGTCCTTATAGCCCTGCAGTATTGCATTCAGTCGAGCAAAGTAGGTTGCATCCTGACCTAGCCTTGAATTCACCCATTGTTCCAGTCGTTTCTTCTCTGCTTCTGGAATATTCAGTTCTAAATATTTAGAATAGTCGGATAGCTCCGCCGGAGTAGGCTCTGGAATGTCAATCCATTGCTCCGGTCCTGACATACTGATAGCGCTGGTAGCCGTATAAGACAAATCGAATGGATGATATTTCTTCTGTAGTACAGTGGGCTCCACCGAAAAAGGTCGATAGGCCAGCACTCGCTGAGGAATACTGGAAAGATAGAATACATCCACCGGCAATCTGCGGGGATGCCTTTCTGGATCCGGGTCCTGCCAGGTCTCCAGCAATCGCCGATCGCGAAGGCGATTCAAAGCTTCGTCAGGATCATATACAAAGCCTTTTTGCGGATCGAATTCGCTGAGGTATTCGCCGGCGGCATAGATGGGCTGGCTGTCGCTGGCAATTATCATTACAGCGCTCTGCTTGCCTTTGCCCTGTCCGGATTCCTGGAATTGATCCCATTTATCTGAAGGAACCTTGTAGAGCTTGTTGTCGTATTGCCGACCGCCTTCGCCCTGGTTCTGCCCCTGGCCTCCGCCATCCGGGCGTCCCTGGCCCTGGCCGCCTTCGCCTTCGCCCTGACCGCCTTCACCGTCCGGTTGTCCCTGGCCCTGACCGCCACCGTTTCCTTCGCCCTGGTCCTGACCCTGACCTTTACCTTCTCCCTTCTGCTGCAGTTCAGAAGGAAACTTTTCGTTTCGGTTGCCCAGAGGTTTACCGTTCTGATTACCTCCGCCCTGGGGCCTTCCGCCGGGCCCATCGCCCTGGCCGCCATCATCCAGGTTGCCCTGACCTTCCCGGGGCTGAGGTGGATTATCTTCCAGCAATTTGAAGCTAATGTCGTGAACTACGAAGTCTTTAGGAACCAGCACGGTAAAGACTACCACTATGGCCAGAGCAGCCACAGAGAACACCAGCACCTCTTTTCGCTTCTTGATTTTATCCTGGCTGGACTTCTGCTCATCCGAAGCACGATCCGGCGTGGACCGTGAAAAGGCGGCGAAATATAACACCAGCACATGAATCAAAAACAGAGCAGCGGTAAGCCCCAGCAGGAATGGAGTGAGTTTGCCAGCTTCCTGGGCGATCTCTTCCGAGGACCGGGCAAAAGTGAGAATTCGGTAATAGAGCGCAGCCAGTAAGAATGTTTCCAGGGCTGCAAACACGGGAAATCGTCCCTGCCCATGAAATACCAGAAAGGTCCAGACGTAGGCCAGCAACCCACCAAACAGAATCCAGTAGGCTCCCTCCTCCAGTCCAGAGATGACCAGCACAGAAAAGGCAATTAGACCAATGGCTGAAAGCAGTCCCCATTTCAAGGCCAGCCTGGGAGGGCGCATGTAAAAGGCGATGAGCATCTCGCCCGGAATCACCACAAAGGCAATCCAGCGAGTTACGGCATCGTAAGGCACTACTACGCCCGGATGAAAGAAAGGTATACTGAAGGCGGTAAGATAGAGCGCCATCCTTGTGTAAAACAGGATCTGCATAGTTAAACCAACCTCAGGCGAAGCTTTTCTTCCACCAGATTTCCGCCACTGGGAGCAGACAGTGACTGGGCTGCTTTATGCCGCCTAAAAATCCAGAAACCTGGAAAACAGCTCAGATCCCAGTCCGGCAGGAATCGCACTTCCCGACCAGGCCCCCGCACCGTACCAAAAATGTTCAATCGCTCCGCCGAATGTTCCTGAAGAAAGGAATTCAATCTGTTATCAAAGCCTGTGGTAAAAATGAATCGCTCTCCTGTTCTGGGAGCATCCACATCCCCTGCTTCCTGACCGGGCAGGAAATACTGGAGCGCCGCCAGCTCACGAGAGAATCGATCCAGATCTTCGTCTGACTCAAGCAGAGCACTGCCGGCCGGGGTGCGCACACGAAAGCGATATTCCGGATGATCCCTGTGAACTACTCGAACAAAGGAGATAAACCAGCTTTTTAAATAGTTAAGATGAAGGATGGCTTCCGGGCTGTCCATGCCCTGATCATTAAATGCGCGAAAATCCAGATGCAGCAGATGGGACTGTTCGGGACTGATGGGCGAAATCCTGGTAATGAGTTCCTGAATTCGAATAGAAGACTTCCAGTTAATATCCTTCAGTCGATCCCCGGGGATGTACTCTCGCATGTAGTACTTTTCTTCTTCGGATGTTTGCATCTTTCGACTGCTTTCCATGCTGGAAGCAGGCTGGAAATGCACGGGAGCTTTCTCGGGAAACAGAGGAGCCTCCACGGTAATTTCAACCCGCTCATCTTCGCCCAGAAAAAAACGCACCAGACCAAATACATCACGCAAAAGCAGAGAACCTTTAAAGATTCCACGGCCGCTGTATGGAAAGTTCAGAGGAACCAGAATTAGAGATCCATCGGGGCTGGCCCCTTCTGCGCGAAAGGAAAAGGATGAATCGCGGCCCACGGAAAAAGGCCCGCGAATTACAAAATGAAATCTATAGAAATAATGGCACTTCTGATCTCCCAGATGCACCGCCTGCACCTGCCCTTTGAGACGAGCGAATACGGAATGGCTGGAATCCAGCACAGGTGTGGCATGACGAAAGCGAAACTTCTGAATGTATCCGTCGGATACCAGAAGAATCAATACGGCAAGTGCGCTGGCCCCAAAAATAAATGCGTAGGCATTGCCGGATCCCTTCCAGAGTCCCAGTAAATATATAGCTGCCGCGAACAGCAGGGTTCCTGTGGCCGTGAGCGGATAGCCCCTGTATATGGATTTCGCTAGTTCTTTCAATTCGATTCCCATTGCCGAACCCGGGTTCGGAGAAACCTTGCGCCTTTCGCCTGTTAGCGGCTGGTTTTGACTTCGTTCAGGATCTGTTTGATGACATCCCCCGGAGCCACACGAGGATCTTCCAGTTCCAGGCGATGAGAAAGCACGGGCACGGCCAGTTCCTTTACGGTGTCGATGGAAACGTAATCATTTCCTCGCATTATGGAAAGCGCACGAGCAATTCTGGAAAGCTTGATACCGGCTCGGGGGCTACATCCGGTCACCACTCCCGGGAAAGTCCGGGTTTTTCGAACCAGGGCCACTATGTAGTCCACCACCTCTCGATGGATAGTTACTTCATCCACCAGTCTTTGCCAGGCCAAAAGCTCACCAACGTCGATGACCGGACCAAAGCCCTTCCAGGAATCATCCTTACCGTGTTGTTCAATTATATCTCCTTCGCTCTGTTCATCTGGATAGCCCAGGGAAATCTGAAGCATGAATCGGTCCAGCTGAGGGGCCGGCAGCGGAAAGAGATGGGAACCCTTGAGGTTCATGGTTGAGATAATAAAGAAAGGATCCGGAAGGTCATAGGTTCTACCTTCGATGGATACCGATTGTTCTTCCATTGCCTGGAAGAAGCTTCCCTGAGTCTTGGGAGTTAATAGATTGATTTCGTCGCAAAGGATAAAGTGAGCAAATATCGGCCCTCGATTAAATTGATTCTGGGACGTCTTCATATCGAAGCGATTGTAGCCCAGAATATCCTGAGGTAACAAGTCCACCGTACATTGAATACGGCTAAAGTGTTCGATATCCACTCCCTGCTTGTTCTGGTCCGCACCGCCCCACTGGATAGAGCCGGCCAGGGCACGAGCCAGTGAGGTTTTACCAACGCCGTGCGAATCCGCCAGCATTACATGACCGCCGGCTATCTTGGAAGCGATTAGATACTCCAGCTTGCGAGTATCGATATAGATTACGGTTTTGATATTTGCCATCAGTCGGAGGATGCCTTCTTTGGCAGCTCCGAAGTAGGATGAGGGGACGCTTTCCTTTTGCATGTATGGGCCTATTTAGCGAGTATCCGGTTGTGAGGGCAAGGATATAATGGTGCTTTAGAGGTACGCTCGAAGCTGTCCCTCCTGGACAGCTTCTCCCGTCCGGCGGCGGCGCTACTTCGTAGCTTCCGGACCTCGTGTCCGGCCAAAAGCTCCGCTTTTGGAGGCACGCTCGCCACTACAACACGTAGAATCTGCTCCGCAGATTCCAGGCCCTACTGCCGCCTTACAGTTGCCCCTCCTGGACAGTGGCTCCGGTGAAAGGCTGCGTTAGCTGAAAAAAAGCTCTTATAACCTTGCCTGTTCCATTCGACGCCGACGATTTTCTCTGAGTTCATTATCTCTCAGGAAACGCTGCATCTCCTGTTGAAATTCATTGATGGCGGTTTCGAATTCCAGAAGCCCCAGGTTACGACTGCCCGGATTCAGGTCAGGATCGGAACCTGGACTGAGCAGGCTTTCCAGTTCGGTAATCATCATTTCTTTGTAGCGACGGGAAGTGTTGGCCAGAAATAGCTTTCGAATGGATTCTGTGGAGTGCACCAGCAAATGAGCGACTACATTCATTCTCGTGCGTGCAATAAGTCGGTGAAGGTCGGCATTGGGCCAGGAAAGCAAATCTTCGATGGCCGGCAAAACATCCTCCGTGGAGCGCTGCCCAAGCATGCTTTGATATAGAATATATCCTTTTCCGGAAGGCGGCGCGGCAGCCCTTAGAAAAGCCGAGGGATCCTTTTCCCGGGCCGCGCGGCAAAGAGCCACCTCGGATATAGGAAGCAGGCCCTGGACTTTCTCCTGACGCTTCACCAGGAAGGGCTCGGTAAAAAGGAGGATGCTCATTCCATCGGCATCCAGACGAAAGAGGCCGGTATGGTTCTTATGCAGCGACCATTTCTGGGTTTTAAGTACCGGACCAGATTCCACCTTTCTGGTGATCAGGAATCGATCCAGTTTGCCGCGAATGGCCTCAACGGTTTCTTCTATTTTCTGGTGGATCTGGGCCTGGCTGGGAGGCGGAGCAGGCTTTCTTTTTCTACGAACCTTTGCAAAGATCTTCTGAAAGAAACCAGCCATCCTTTATTGATTTTTGGCTTCTTCGATACATTCCTTGAGCGAAGATTCTATTTCCAGCAGCTGATCTACCCCGGTGAGTTCAAAAACTTCCAGAATGCGCTGATTGGCCCCAAATATCCAGAAACTGCCCCGGGAACTATTCAGACGGAGCTTCAAGTTCACCAGTATGCCAATAGCCGCGCTGGAAATATGCTCCAACTTCGTAAAATCCATAATGAAATACGGATCTTCCAGGGATTCTACCAGGCTTTCCAGTTCTTCCCCAAAATGGACCGCATCTTCCAGGGCAAAGCGACCTTTGATTTTGAGTACAGGAATCCCTTCCTTTCGGGAGGATTCCAAATGGAGCTGGCTCATGTTATCTAGAGGGCTGATAGAGCTTACTTGAGTTTATATTTTTTCTTGAATCGATCTACTCGGCCGGCAGAGTCCACTACCCTTTGCTGCCCGGTATAGAACGGGTGGCAGTTGGAACAGATCTCTACAGACATGTCGCCCCGAGTGGAACGAGTCTTATATGTTGTGCCACAGGCACATTTGATGGTTGCTTCTTTATATTCTGGATGGATTCCGGTTTTCATCCTTGCCTCCCGATCCCGCCAGATTCTGGAGGGGGACCGTAAGCGTCAAGTAAAGCAACCATGGATCGGGTCGGCTACAGGATTATTCTCGAGTCAATATTGCTGGCAAACCGAAATGACATGGGCAGAATGCGTGCAAAGGTCAGCCGATGCCCGGGGGGCCGGATCCAGATTGTAAATCCAGCCAGGATTCAGGCGGAACGGGACGTCGAAATAGAAATACAGGAAGGGTAACTCCGGTTTCCCGATTATGATCATGCGTCCGTTAAGCAGTTTTATTAGATTTCGGGCCCTGGCGGTGGCAATATCCGTCCTTACCATTCTGCCTGGTTGCCAGAGAAAGCTGGTAGACGGTGTAAGCCACGAAATGGCCGCCGATTCAGAAACCCGCCAGGAAGGACCTGTTGTATTGGCGGTTCTGCCATTTGATACAGATAGCAACTCCGGAGAACTTCGCAGATTTTCCCTGGGACTTACCTCCCTCACCCGATCTTATCTGCTGGGCTTTGGCCGGATTCAGGTAGTGGATCCTCTGGGCATTCATTTAAATCTGGATCGAGAGCATTATCTACAGAGGGTTCGCCATCTGGGGGCCCATTTTGCTCTTACCGGAGAAATAGTCCAGGAAGATGGACGGTATGAGATTACCGTGGAGCTAAAGGATCTGACACAGAATCGTTCCGCCCGATCCGATGAAATCGTGGCTCCTGCCAGTGTTCTGGGAACGCTTCCTTTTGATATTGTTGTACGAATGGATGAGCTGGCCCTGGAACTGGATCTTAGAAGCGAAAACCAGCCCTGGGTTTCCAGAAGAGAGAAGGATCTGGCGGATCGAAGATTCAAACCTTCCATCGATGCCTTCAGGGATTTTTCCCAGGGGGCCTACAGAGAGCAATTCAGCGCCGGCCAGGCGATCCATTACTATAACCGGGCCCTTTCTATAGAGCCTTACTTCCAGGAAGCCCGGGATCGCGTTTTCCGACTTCAGAATCTGGCACTGGCCCATACAGCTGGCGGCTTTCGCCATGCAACAGGTCAGGCTCTGGTGTTGATGCGAAGAAACCAGTTGGATCCGATGGTAGTGGCACTGACGTATCAGGACTTTGGTCGCAAATCCATGGGCCGGGATCGCACTCTTGCAAGTCGATGGCTGGAAGAGTCCAATCGATGGCTTTATCTCGAAGGAAGATACAAATCCTCCTATTATGCGGATAATCAAAATTCCATTGGAAGCGTTTATCTGTATCAGACGCGAGTAAACGAAGCCTATACCAGGTTTCAAAGCGCCTATCAGCTTCAGCGCGAAATGGGGATGGAGCATTCTTTATCCGCTCTGGAAAGTCATATGAACCTGGCCTGCGTCTACGCCGCGCGAAACAACCATGCAAAGGGACTGCAGCACCTGGCGGCGGCCCAGCGACTGAGCGATGACCTCAAACCGGGACCGGCTGTGCAGGCCATCCTCAGCTACAACGAAGGAGTGGTGTATTACATTCGAGGCATCTATCCCAGGGCCATTGAAAGTTCGCGAAAGGCCAGACAGAAGCTGATCGAAGCGAATATGGCCAACAGTGCTCTTCATCTGGCTGTGCTACTGAATATAAACGCTTCTTTGCTGCATCAACATCGCTATGACGAAGCGCTACAGATTTCAGATGCCATCGCAGTAAGAGCAAGGTCCATCGACGAAACCGGGTATCCTCCCTATCGATATGCACTCCACAATAGCGCCTTTGCATTGCAGAACCTGGGAAGAACTCTGGAGGCAGCCCGGGCACGAAGGCTGTCCAGTTTTCAGGGCTATGGACCGGGTCGTCCGCTTTATGAAACCTTTCTTTCCATCCATGAGATACCGGAAGGATCCGCGCTCTTCTATACATCATCGGAAGAGCGTCAGGTAGCGTCCTATACCGGTGCTTTCAACATGCAGCACCATCGTCAGAGTGTGCGATCCAGAACCTATCCTGGAAGACAGGACGATACAAACATCCTTTTGAGAGACATACTGTATCCGCGAAAAAGAGATCCCGGATTGGAGTATTTACGACAGCACTGGCTCCAGGGCAGGGCCGATCCAGAAGGCGAGGGAATTCTGTTTATTGATGTGGGTCCGGGATTGGCCAATGTGCACTACCCTGCCGTTACTACACGTTCCATTGCCAGGGATTTCCGACGCATGGATGTGGTGGCTCTGGATCTACCAGCCCAGGTAGAACTATTTCAATATCAGGTGCCTGCTCACAAAAAAAGGGAACTTCTGGCTCATACCAATCTGCGAATTGTTGGCGCCGATGGAAGGGAATCACTTCGCACAGTGTTTTCCGAGGCTCAGCGATGGCCCGTTGCAAATCGCGGACCGGTGGAGCTGAACGGACGTCCTGTGGTAATTCGGATGGCAAACTCCATCGACATATATCTGAACTGGTATGAAATGGAGGATGTTTTACAGCAGCTGGCCGAGGATTTAAAAGAAAGTCCAATCCTGCTATGCTTCAATCGAAGCATACTGCTCAAGAAAGCCGGAAGCACAAAATATGAAGTGGTAGGTTATGTTTCTATCCGAGGGTTTCATCATAACCTGGAGCTTCTGGATCGTGGCGGAGAGCCGCCGTATACCCTGATCGATAATTCAAGTCTGGATTTCCTGGATTAATCTCCTGGATTAATTTCCGGTTCTGCTATTTCGCCTGGAACAGTGGTCTGTATTTTTCTCGATGGACATAGGCAAGCACCAGGTTTACGACCAGCAAGAATATGGCCAGAGGCAATCCCTGGGGAAAGACGAAAATATGATATAGAAAGATATTGAGGGTAATGGGGAAAAAAATGACCGAAGCCAGAGGTACAAAACGACCGGAAACAAGAAGCAAACCGCATATTAGCTCGGTAATCTTGATTAGATATAGTAGATATCCCGTAGCCTCCATACCCTTCTGAAAGGTCTGCACTTTCTCGGGCAAATCCGGAGGCGCCTTGGCAAAACCTCCCAGAACTGCAATGGCAGAGGCAATAAATACAAGCCCCATCAAGGTTCGCAGGATAATGACAGTAATCTTAATCGGTTTGCTCAGTTGGTCCATATTTTACCCAATGCGCTTCAAATTAAGATCACAATGCATGCATGACGATCATTATTCCACAATCCTTGCTGAATCTATGTCTAGCGCTCCCGATGATACATTCGCAGTGCGATAGGCGCAAAGATGAGAGTCAATACAGCGCTGTAGACGACCACGCCCAGGATGGCCGGACCTGCAGCCTCGCCATGCATCAGGCTTCTGGACGCGGTAGCCAGGTAGGTCACAGGGCTATGCTGCACCACAGCCTGCAGCCAGTCGGGCATTGTTCCCAGCTCCACAAAGATGTTGCTGGCAAAGGTCAATGGCATGAGAAATATGAAGCTTGTAGTCATTACCGATTCCGGGGTTTGAACCTTCATACCAAAGATCATCCAGATCCAGGATAGAGAAGAGGCAAAAAGCAATACCAGCAAAAGAGCCAGAACAACTCCGGGAATGCCACCTTCCGGTCGAAATCCCAGAATCAGACCGATTATGAGTATAACCAGCGAAGCCACGGTGTAGCGCACCAGATCCCCTGCCAGGGCCCCTACAATGGGCGAAGGTTGCCACATGGGCAGTGATCGGAAGCGATCAAAAAGGCCTTTCTGAATGTCTGTGTTCAGCCCTACGCCGGTGTACACCGTAATAAATACTACCGTCTGAACCAGGATTCCTGGAATCAAAAACTGAATATACTGTTCGGGCGTGCCGGCCAGGGCTCCACCGAAAATAAATGTAAAAAGCAGAGTGAACATCACGGGCATGATGGTCACATCAAACATCTGAAACGGAACATGTTTGATCTTCAATAATGCCCGCCAGGCCAGAGTAAGAGTCGCTCCTCCGGCCGACACCTCATTCGGTCTTGCGCTTTGACTGAAGACGCCTCGCAGATCCGTGGCCTGATGACTGAGCAGACCGGCCCCGGCAGACTGCTTCTGGAGGCCCTTCTGCCCGTTGGAACCATTCACGGAAGGCATGCTAGGTCCCGCGCTCCGGGTACGCTTCCCGGAGCTTCCCCTGGCCCCTGCATTTCTCGAAGCAGAGGCTCCGGTATTTCTCGAGGCAGAGGTTCTTTTTCCGGTCTTTTTTGCTGCCGTTTTTTTCATGCCTGGGCTCCTTCTTTCTCTTCGCTCACAGGGGCATGCCCTGTAAGCGCAAAAAATACCTCATCCATACTTGGCTGGGCAACGGAGAATTCGGCCATCTTCAATCCTTTCGCTGTCAGGGAATGAAATACCCTGGAAATCTGATCATCCTTATCGATAGAGGCAGTTAAACTGAATGCATCCGCGCCGGGATGCACTGAGAGTTTCTGGCGCTTCAGTTCCGTGGCTGTCTTTTTCGCATCCGCAGCGCTATACAGTCTTATATGAAGGAGATTCGCCCCCACCTGGCTTTTTAATTCTCGGCCAGTTCCTTCTGCGATGACTCTACCATGATCTATAACTGCCAGTCGTTGAGCCAATCGATCTGCTTCCTCCATGTACTGAGTAGTAAGAAGTACAGTGGCGCCCTGCGCTGCGATGGCGCGCACAATGTCCCAGACCTGATTACGGCTTCTGGGATCCAGACCGGTGGTGGGTTCATCCAGAAAAACCACATCTGAATGGACTACCAGGCCAGCTGCCACATCCAGTCTTCTTCGCATACCGCCGGAATAGGTTCGCACCAGCTTTTTGCCGGAAGAAGCAAGTCCGAATGCCTCCAGAAGCTCCTCCGCCCGGGCCCGGGCTCCTTTCCATCCAAATCCGAACAGTCGACCAATTAGAATCAGATTTTCCAATCCGGTGAGGTCCTCATCCACGGATGCATACTGTCCTGTAAGGGAAATCCTTCGCCTCACTTCATCGGATTGTCGCTGAACATCAAAGCCCATGACCCGGCCCTGGCCTCCATCCGGCTTCAGCAAAGTGGTGAGAATGCCCACTGTTGTGGTTTTCCCCGCGCCGTTGGGTCCCAGCAATCCATAGACTGTGCCCGCATCGATGCTTAAATCAATGCCATTGAGAGCCCAGTTTGATCCGTATCGCTTCTTTATTCCTTCTGTTTCGATTGCCTTCATGAATATTCCAGTTCTTTTCTATCGCTGACTGATGTGCTCGGCCTGAAAGGACGAATGCCTGCACTCCGCATTATTCGAATCCTCAGGTTCGCAAGGTCGATGCTACCGGTTACAGCGAAGACTCAAAAGCATCCTCGAGAGGAGCGAAAGTAGTGCGAGGCTCCTCCATGGGCATAATAAACTCAATATGCTCTATGTGATCTGGATCCCCGTAAATTTCAAATGCTACCGGTGGTTGAAGCTTCTTTTCTTCCATTACTTTCTGAAACTCTGGATAAACCTTAATGGGTCCAAGCATAAAGGACAGCATGTTTCTATAGGGAAATTCGCTTCGCATGGATTGCATGGCCGGGATCTCAAAAACCGGGAACTCCTGGGCCAGCTTTTCCTGTTCGCTGGCATCCAGATGTTCCACGTTGCAGCCAAGTATGGAACGAAGCTTTTCCGGAGGAGTATCCGGGGGATCCAGATATATGGCCAGGCTCTTGCAT
This sequence comes from Spirochaetaceae bacterium, assembly GCA_002729885.1. Taxonomy (GTDB): domain Bacteria; phylum Spirochaetota; class Leptospiria; order Leptospirales; family Leptonemataceae; genus UBA3465. The sequence continues at coordinate 781,768 of PBUB01000002.1, read as the reverse complement.
TCCTTGAGCCCCGCTTTTTCCCACCGGCTCTGGAACTTCTCCCAGCTGGATCCGATCTCTTCGTATGGCCCGCGATGTGTTGCATAGATAATAGTGTGGGGCCCAAAGGTTACCTCGCTTACCTGAACGGAGCTAAAGCCGCCCATGTAAGCAAAAAGTCCCAGAAAAATCATTACGATGGCCAGAAGAGCGATAGCCAGCCGGCCCCAGATCTTTGATTTCTTTCCCATCTCTGTCTCCTATCCAAAATACAGGATTCCTGTACCTAGATGCATAAACCTGCAATGGATGCAAACTATTTAACGATATACAGTGATTTCTTCCCGCAACGAATCCCTGCCATGGATCCGTTCAGAAGCTATTTATTCTGTTATAAGAGACTGAAACTTGAATTCTGCGATCGGAACGCCTTCCCTGGAATCCAATTTGATTCGAAGTCTTTTCTGTTTTGAGGGGCTATCAACATAGCAATGCATTATCTCTCGAACTGGATTATGAATCTTCCAGAATGAAGCTTCGCATGACTGCTGCTTTCCTGTCCCGTTTGAGCCAGCCTTCATTTGTATATGAAGTGCCAGGAATTCATCATCCAGGATTTCCTGGCCCCACCAGCTATCCGAGCGAATTCTCTGGAACAGTCGAATATACAGAGCACCGCGATCTGCTGGCAGCGTGATTCTGTTTCTGGATTCATTGTGAAAGTATCCGTCGGAGAAATAAAGAGGCCGCAGGCCAGCCGGATTCTTTTCTGCATCGAAATAGGGCCCCAGAATTGAGGCTGCAACCAGGTCGGATCGGTCGTAGCCGATTACCCTGGCCCTCCAGGACAGAAAGTTGGATGGACGTTGCGATCCTGATTCAAAGACCAGCTCCAGTTCTGTGGAGGGGACCTGGCTCAGAGCGGGATGGCGTCCCAGGGGAGAAAAGGATGCACTTCGAGTGCTACAGTGGCCCTGGTTCATAACCAGAATTAGCAGGCCGGCGATTCTAAGCAGGTTCCACCCAATCAGGAAGTGCAGCGAATTCCGGTAATCTGGCTTCGTAGGTGAATCAGAAATCATACTGAACATCCGGGGCTTCTCTGGTATTACATCCGCCAGCATTCCAGTCCAGTCCAGAATTACCCGGGACATCATAGTTCCATAATGGAATCCATCCAGATTTTTCTGTCACCAGATTCTGTTCGCTACTGTTTCTGGAGCGAAGCTCGATTTGCAAGGACTTATAATAATCGGGATCCAACGTGGTTTCATACAGAAGGCGATGCGGCATTGCGCGCACGGATTCGCCAGGTCCTGGCCCGGATTCCGTGCTCAGAGTCACAAGAAGTGCCAGTTCGGCTTCCGTGTGATTCCAGACTGGCTCCTGCAGTTCGCGTCCGATTACAATATATAGAAATTGTCCGCTTCGCGCTGGAATTTCAAAGCCACTATCCTTTTCTATGGCCGCCAGCCCAGAATACACTGGAGATTGATACGATGCCACCTTTCCAAAATCCAATCCTGTTCCGGGAATAAAGACTGCGAACCTATTCAGAAGGCTATCGCTGCTGAAATCGGGGATGGGCCTGGAATCAAAAAGTGCATATTGATACCAGTATGCCTTTTGAGACTCAGCCAGACATACTGTTAAGGGAAACTCCTGTCCCCGGAAAACAGGGCCTCCACCAGAAAAGCAATTCCCGGATATCGGCACCAGAGTACAGAGCAATACTCTTATAAGCGAAAGACGCATGCGACATAGAAACACAATCCCAAAATATAAACATTTATCCTGCAATCAATGGTTTTACACTACCACAGGATTAATGCCCTTGCGTTAGCGTTCTAGAAACCGAATGAAAAAACTAAGGCCGGGGCATCATAGGATGAAAGCATTTCGAAATAAAATGCAAGAATTCTCTGTATCGCTGGTTCTACGTTGGTGCCTACAATGAAACGCTCGTCCAATTGCACAGGGAGTAAGAATGATTCATCCATTGGCTGAAATCTCCACCATCGAACATTTCTTTGAAGAGCTGGTAACCCATTCCAGGAAACGAGGAATGCAAGCAGCCCATGAGGTAATTCGCGGGCAGGTGGCTGAGAGTCATCTAAAGCAGGGGCTGACTCTGGCTGCAGACGGGAATCATCCAAGTGTTGTGGGCCGGTATCTAAAAGAAACTCTGCCCCATCAATGGGAACAGGATCTGGCCGTTCGCCTGAGTCGGGCTATAGAACTCTGGCAGCTGGGTGAATCCGTAGAGGAAATCCTGCAGTGCTTTAGCCCGGAATCCTCGGTTGAATCATCTGCACGTTAGCTTCTACTTCCGTTCTATGATTAGACGGCGATCTGCAGTTTTCGGTATAGCTTACGAAACTCTTCGCCGGGGACTCTTCCATTTTCATCTTCGCAGAGTTCGGGTCGGATTCGATTCAGGAAATACATATCCAGTTCCCCTTTATTCTTGGCCGCAACCTTTCCACGGTATTCACAAACAAAGAATTCCTTTACCAGCTCATGGGTTGCCCCCGAGATATTGATCCGATTGGGATCGCTACTGGATTCCATCCGGCTGGCAATGTTTACAGCATCGCCCCAGATGTCGTATGCGAATTTTGCTTTTCCAATCACTCCAGCAGTTACCGGCCCGGTATGCACACCTATGCGAAGTCTCCAGAAGTTGTGACCCATCTGATCTTTGATCTCCTGGAGCCCTTCCATGAACGTTAAGAGCTCCAGGGCTGTAAGACAGGCATCCACGGGATGGGTATGATTCAGAATGGGAAGACCACCGGCAGCCATATAAGCATCACCAATAGTTTTTAGCTTTTCCAGACCATTTCTTCGGCAGATCTCATCAAACTGAGAAAAACAGCCATCCAGCTCCCGAATCAACTCCCAGGGTGACATTCGCTCCGCGATACCTGTGAAGCCAACGAAATCAGTAAACAGCACCGATACAGAACCGATGCTGGCTGGAGTAACGGAACCCTTTTGCTTGAGCTCGGTGGCTACCTGCTCCGGAAGAATGCTCAGAAGCAGGCTTTCGGCCCGAGCTCGTTCCTGCTTCACCTGCTCATAGAGAGAGGAGTTGTAAACAGCTCCTGCGATCTGGTTGCAGAAACGACCTATGGAATCCAGCTCATCCAGGGAAAGCTTCATCCTTTTTCGCACGCTTGTAAAACAGGCGATTCCAATGGTTTCGCCACGAATGATCAGCGGGACCATGAGAAATGCTTTTAGATCCAGGGCTTCGTAAAACAGCCGGTCCACTTCTGAGTGGATTTCTACTTCAGGAATGCGCGACAGATAAAGTCTTTTCTTGGAAGCGTATACTTTCCACAGTGTTCCTGCATCCGGAGATAGTGGAGTTCGCAAAGATTTTAATCTATCTAGATGCTCTCCCATTACCTGCTGCAAGCTCTCGGAAAGATGCGATACTACAAACTCACCATTATCAAAGTTAGCGAGAATGAGCATGGTTCCATCTATATCAAAGTTCTCGTCAATGAATCCAAATACTTCGCTTACGATCTCATCCAGTTCCGAGAGAGCATTGATCTTTAGAGTAAATTCGTTGAGTTTCTGGATCTCCTGTCTGGACTCCTCCAGATCTCTGGTCCTTTCTTCTACTCGAATTTCCAGAAAGTCTCTGGCTTTTCGCAGTTCGTCAAAGGCCCTTGCGTTTACCAGGGAGATGCCGGCCAGGGATGCAAATGCAGCCAGCAATTGAACGTCGGTTTCTGTAAAACGGTCACCATCCAGCTTGTTCAGAACCTGGATGGTTCCGATGATGGCGCCGGATTGATCATGAATCGGCATACAGAGAATGGATCTGGTTCTGTATCCGGTTCTTAGATCATAATCGCGGCTGAAACGATCATCCTGGTAGGCATCGACAATGTTTACTGTCTCTCCGGTGGTGGCCACAAAGCCAGAGATTCCTTCGGACAGCTTGATCCGAATTTCATCGCTGCCCTGCGCCACCCTGGACCATAGCTCCTGACGATTTCGGTCGATGAGAAAAAGAGTGGATCGGTCGGCATGCATTACCTCTGTAACGGTGTTCATAATAACACCCAGCAATGCATCCAGATCCAGTTCGGCCATGATGCTCTGCGTGGCGCCCACCAGACGTGAGAGATTGGAACTTTCAGAAACCAGTTGCTGAAGTACTGACGATCGAATAGTCATTCGACCGCTGGGATCTCTCTGCAATAGTTGTGGCAGAGCCGATGGATGAGTTCCTGACCTGTTAAGCATGAAAAAACCGGCTACCGACGTTTCGGTACTGTCTATGTCCTTAGTATCGACATATAGGACGGTATTTCATAGGACTTCCCTCAATAGAGCTTCCCTGGACAGATTTACGCTTGCAATTACCTGGAATCATGGAACCGTAATTGAATGAAACAATGGAAGACCTACCTGAAAGATGCACCGATGGTGCTGGGTGTTGCAGTCAGCCTGGTGTTCTCCGCAGCTCCGCTGTCCGCCGATATCTTGATTGGAGCTACGGGATCCTATAATGCACTCACTGCAAGCCAGGACTATGGGGGTCCCACAAAAAGCCTTAATACATTCGAAGATTCCCAGACCGTACACTCTGGTTCTGGCTCCCTGTTCTTGCAGTCTGCGCCGGAGCCGCTTATTCCCCACATTTACTGGGCCCCCTACTTTGATGTTTCTACCCTTCAGGTAAATACTTCCGAAGCCTATCTACAGTCCACCACCGGCGAGGCAGGCGTGGGCCTGTACTTTGCTACGGGCAATCTCTACCGCGGGAACGTGGGTTTCTTTCTGGGTATTATTGCTGCTGGCCGAATTTCCAGCCTGGAAGGAGAGTTTAACTTTGGCCGGAGTACTCTTTACGAAACGTATCTCAATCTGGGAGAGCCGGGTGGTTTGGATCATATAGATATATTGAACTACTCCAGAGATCAGTCGGGAAATCTGAGCGATGCAAGAAAGACTCGTTACCTGCTATTAAAGTCCGGTGCCATCTCCCGGGAAAACTACATTGTGGCCGATATCGCATTCAATCGCAAGGTGGATTTCAAATCGCTGGCACTTCTGGCACTCCTGGGCAACGATTTGAATAACATCCATAAGTATTACATGCTGGATAATGAAGCCACAGAAAAAAGCGATGTATTCTATGGGGCCGCTCCAACCGTGGAACTGGGCTACATGGGCAGTAATTATCTAATCAAATACAAGGCGGGGTTTCCCATGCGTTATCGTTCCGGCAAAGGATCCATGGCCATCGAAACTCATTCCCTGACCATAGGCGTTTTTCTCAAGATTTAGAAACCCGATAACGGCTGATCGGTCCCGGGAATTCTTAAAGTCCATGGCTCCGGATCCCCTGGCACAAGGAGAGCATGTATTTAGAGATCTTCTGCCCATTGCGAGGGCCGCCACAGAGATTTGCGGAGTCACTAGATGGTGCGTGAATAACCTTTCTTTGCGTCGGGGCGTTTGAGATACGCATCGAAACACATAGCGATGTTTCGAATCAAGAATCTACCTACCGGCATCACCTCGATGCCAGTGTCTCGAATCTTGAGCAATCCATCCTCCTGCATGCTCTGCAGGCTGGAAGGACCGGATTCTGAAAGCTCAGCAGCAAAATACTCGCGGAATTCCCGGCCCGTCACTTCCCGGAAAGCATTGAATGATAGAAAAAAGTGACACATCAACTCGGTGATCACGTACCGTCTAATTACATCATCTTCGGATAACTCATACCCGCGAAAGACGGTGAGCTTGCCTGCATCCAGAGCTGCGAAATAGTCCTTTTCATTCTTTGCATTTTGACTGTAGGTGCGGCCTACCTGGCTAATGCCGGTAATTCCGTGAGCGATAACATCCAGCCCTTTTTTGGTACTGTAACCCTGGAAATTTCTATACAGATCTCCATGATCCTGGGCTTTCGCAAGCTCATCGCTTTCTCTGGCAAAATGATCCATACCAATGAACCTGTATCCTCTGTATCCGATTCGCTGGACCGAACGAATCAGAATCTGCAGTTTATCCGATGCAGAAGGCATTTCCTCTGGATGGATTACACTGTGATGTTTGAACATCTCCGGAAGATAGGCGAAATTGAACAGCGCTATGCGATCCGGCTCCATTTCCAGAACCTGTTCCAGGGTTGCCGCAAAGCTATTGATGGTTTGCCGCGGAAGTCCATAGATTAAATCGATGTTTACGCTTTCGAAACCAATGGATCTTGCCTGGTCCACGACACCCTTTGTTAACTCCAGACTCTGAATTCTATTTACGGCCTTCTGCACCGAGGGATTGAGATCCTGCAATCCCAGACTGATGCGGCGAAAGCCTACATCAAAAAGTGCACGAAGATGATCTTCTGTAAGCTCCCTGGGATCCACTTCGCAGCTGGCTTCAAAATCAGAATCAATGGAATAGGATTTATGAATGGCCTCACCCAGTGTTCGAATCTCTTCAGGGCTGAGGTGCGTGGGAGTCCCGCCTCCCCAGTGTAATTGTTCCAGAGCTCTGGCATCATCGAGGTAAGATCGGTTTAAATGCACTTCTCGAATCAAATAGTCCAGATACCTGGCTATTCTCTCGCGATTGTTCGAGACAATCATATTACAGCCGCAGAAGTAGCACAGTGTATCGCAGAAAGGAATATGAAAGTACAGAGAAACGTTGGATCTGGATTCCGTAAAAGGGACCGGCTTCTTCCCTGCCAGAGCGTCTGAATAGTCTGCAACTCCGAAGCCTTCATGAAAAGCCGGAGCAGTGGGATAACTGGTATACCTTGGCCCTGCTCGATCATACTTTTTCAGTAGATCGGGATCCAGCTCTGGTAATGGAGCAAAGCCAGCCATACCCTCACATTATAACAACTATTATAGAATCAACCTTTTCTCTTTTCCAGAGGCAGATTGTTTCCATAATGATTATAAATCTCAGAGAGCCAGATCGCCAGCCAGGCAGCCAGACTGGCGTTTATCCTCAATTCAGTAGAAACCCGGGCGACCGGGAAATGAGAGGAACGCTTCGATTACTAATAGGGAAAGAAATTCGGTAGGACTGACACAGGCAGGAGGCGCGATTCCGGACCGGTTTCGCACCTCCCATCCACGGGACTGCCCGATCAGTCGGATCAGGGAGTATTCATGCTGGCCAGGAAGTCTTCATTTGTCTTGGCCGAACGCATTTTATCCAGAAGAAGTTCCATGGCCTCGGTGGTGGACATGGGACTCAAAGCCTTCCTGAGAACGAAAACCTTGTTCAGGGTTTCTGGCTCCAGAAGCAACTCTTCCTTTCTTGTGCCTGACTTGTTGATATCGATGGCAGGAAAGATTCGCTTATCTGCAAGACGACGATCCAGGTGAATCTCCATGTTGCCGGTTCCCTTGAATTCTTCAAAGATCACCTCATCCATTTTGGAGCCTGTTTCAATCAGAGCTGTTGCAATAATGGTAAGGGAGCCACCATGCTCGATGTTTCGAGCGGCGCCAAAGAAGCGCTTGGGCTTATGCAAGGCGTTGGAATCCACACCACCGGACAGAATCTTACCAGATGTAGGAATGACCTGGTTGTAGGCGCGAGCAAGACGAGTAATGGAATCCAGAAGAATTACCACATCTCTGCCATGTTCAACCTGTCTTTTGGCCTTTTCGATGACCATTTCAGCAACCTGCACGTGTCTGCTGGCCGGCTCATCGAATGTAGAGCTTACAACCTCTCCATCCACGTTTCGAGCCATATCCGTCACCTCTTCCGGCCGTTCATCGATCAATAGAACGATAAGCACTACTTCGGGATTGTTCGAGGTTATGGCATTGGCAACATTCTGCATCAGAATGGTTTTACCTACCCTGGGAGGTGCAACAATCAGACCTCTCTGACCTTTTCCAATGGGGGTAAAGAGGTCGATGATCCGGGTATCAAGCTGCCCCGGATTCCACTCCATCACCAGACGTTCGTTGGGATACAGCGGAGTCAGGTTATCAAAAAGAATTCTGCGACCCACCTGATCCGGTGTTTCGCCGTTTACTGTGTCTACCCGCAGCATGGCAAAGAAGCGTTCGCTGTCTTTGGGTGGTCGGATTTGACCTGTAATCGTATCCCCGGTGCGAAGGCCCAGATGTCGGATTTGCGATGGACTTACGTAGATATCATCAGGACCGGACAGATAGTTGTAGTCCGGACTACGCAGGAAGCCGTAGCCACCTTCCTGCATCCTTTCCAGAGTTCCCGAGGCATAAACTACCCCGTTTCTCTCCGCCTGCTTCTGTAAAATTCCAAAAATCAGGTTCTGTTTCTTGAGGCCGGCTGTAGTCTCCACTCCCATGTCTTCTGCGATACGGGAAAGGTCCTCAATAGGCATGGCCTTGATTTCGCTTAGATCGATGGGTGGAGGGGGCGGTTCATTGGATTTCTTTTTAGGCCCTTTACGACCGTTTCGGTTTTCCTCATCGTCGGAAGCGTTGTTGTCCGCTTCCATCAGGGCTTCCTGTTCCAGAAGCTCCTCTGTGTCCGATGGGGAAGATTTCTTTCGCCCGTTATCAGATGAACGGGAAGATTTTTTGCGTGATGTTTTTCTCACGGCAGGCATATGAACTCCTGTGGGATTGTGTCAGGGACATAATCGATGGTAGGTTTAGGTATAGCGCTGGAATAGAACGGAAAGCATCCGAAAACTCGCCTTCTGGCGTGGTTAGATCAATCCTATGGATTCCGTCCGATCTCGGGGATAAATTCGATTGGACGTTGGGCTTTTCCGCGAAGCTTACGCCAGCGGTGCCTATATATTACAAAGGCCCCTTTCCGGGTCAAGAATTAAATAAAACTATGATAAAAACGGCAGGTGACACTACGGCCCATCAAAACTTGATATATAGCCTTGGATCCACCGTTTTACCGTTTCGGATTACTTCGAAATGTAAATGAGGACCGGTGCTCATTCCGGTGCTTCCGGAAACCCCGATGTTCTGACCGCCTTTCACGGTTTGCCCCACTCGCACATTGATGCGGCTGAGGTGGGCATACAGTGTTTTCAGGCCATTGTCGTGTTTGATGATAATGGCTCTACCATAGGATCCCATCCATCCTGCGTAGGTAACAACTCCATTTCGCGCGGATCGAATGTAGGTGTAGCGAGCGGCAATGTCAAGGCCGCCATGAAACTGGCGATAGCGGTATATGGGATGTACTCTCCAGCCATATCCGCTGGTGGTGCGGCCCCAGACCGGTCGGAACCAGGTTGGTGGAGGCTCGGGTACCTTGGCATTGGGTAGGAAGATTGTCTCACCGGGCTTCAAGAGATCCAGATTGGCCACATCCGGATTATCCTTTCGGATATCTTCCAGTTTGACACTGTAGTACTCCGCCACCTTGGCGATACGATCGTTCTTTTTGATCTTATATGTAAGTCCGGGTCGGTTCGGTATGGTCAATTTCTGACCGGGCCGAAGCACAGAATGCACACCCATTTCATTGGAGCGAGCTATAAGCTTCATGGGCACCTTGAACTTGGCAGAAATCTGACTGAGGGTATCACCGTTGCGTACGGTGTATTTAATTACCTTGCCGTCTTCTCCTCCCTCCGGCTGGTCTTCCGTCAGGAGTTTTTCTTTTAGAGCATCCGACTTTTTCTCCAACTCTATAGGAGAAAGCTTACCTTCCATTTTCTTGAGCTCTTCTACTTCGGTGAGCTCCTGAGTGGTGGTCGCAGTGCCGGAATTGGACAGCAGGCTGAATACGCCAAAGAATAGGACAGAAAGAGCCATTACACCCAGGGCCTGGTTTCGGATTTTTCCCAGAGCCAGATCCACCCGGCCAATAATGGGCCTGGTTTTGCCGGGGAATGAGTAGAGAAAGCTACCGCCGCCAAGATGGATCAGGGAAAATCGCCCCTGAAGCTCAAATCGGTGCTTGCTATGCCTATTTTTGAATCGGCGGTGGTGCATGCTATAGGATCAATCGGCCAATCAACATAATCCGGGCATTATTTTTCCGGAGTTTTGACGGATCCGTAAGCCTCCTCTACAATTTTCTTCACATCTTTCTTCTGGCCGCCGGTAATATTCACTCGGCCCTGAGCAATGGTGCCCGGAGCAATGTGCAGAATAGGAGAATCGATGTCTCCCATCAGCTTACCGGATTTCTCCAGCCGAACTTCTTCTTCTGCTTTAATATTGCCTATCATGGTGCCGGACATAGTTACATTCCGAGCATTGATGTTGGTTTTCACTTTTCCGGTTTCACCGACATGGAGTTCATCCTCGGTTTTGATTTCCCCTTCGAATTTTCCGTCAATCCGCAGGGAACCGGATATATAAAATTTGCCCTCGAATATGGAACCGGGGCCAATTACACTGTTCAGCTGATCATTTCTGGTGGCCATACTGGCTCAGAGTCCCGAGGGCGGCCATTTTTCGCAATCAGATTTCCATTTTTAGGCCATTTTGGTCGCTTTTAATTGAACGGTTCTGGATTTTTTTCCGTCCACTAATCCCTTTTCTGGCACCCTACGCCACCAGCATCAGCCATGGGCCGGTCCGGCCTTATGCACATAGCGTAAGTAATACCACAGAGCCAGAAAATCGTATAGTCCGTGGACTAGTATGGCCACCAGCAAATTATCCGTGTACACCAGGCTGGCACTCAAAAGAAGTCCCATCAAGCCAGCGATGAGAGCATATATGGGAGTCACCCAGTGGACCAGTCCAAACAGAACTGCGGTAAGAATCACTGCTGCCGGAAGGCCCAGCCAGTCAGATATCCAGAGATGAAAGAAGCCTCGAAACAACAGCTCCTCCCCTACACCGGCCAGTATTGAAAGCCAGAACAGATCCGAAAGATAGAGTCCGCGAAAGAGGGGCAGTATTACCTGGTCCAGCTTGCTTCGCAGCAGGCGAAGGGGTTCCAGGTTTAGCTTTCCAATTAAGAGAAATCCCAGAAACATAGGAACAATAGCTGCCAGGCCCAGGGCGTCCGGCCACCGCTCCAGCTCCACATGAATCATGGCCAGCGGCTGATAACCGAAGAGATAGCCCAGGCCGATGGCCAGAAGTCCCATGCCACCTTCCACAAAGACAGCCATGCGAAGCATGCTACCCTGATCGGGAGGTTCGATTTGTTTTTCTGGTTCCAGCTGGATTTCCTGTGTTTATGCGGGCTCTATCTGGCCCGCTTACCGGACAGGATGCGAATGTTTCCTATGGAAGCAAAGAAAAAACCGGATTGATGTTAGAGCCCCAGGTGCGCTTCGGGCCCGGAGTCTTCGCCGTCCTCCAGCTCTCATCGGATGAGCATGGGCCGCTAGAGGCATTCGCCTATGATGTAATAGTGATTCCCTGACTCTCCAAAAGCTCGGGCTGCTTGCTCTTGCAGATCTGGATCCATGGAAACTATCACCGGTCGGCCGCCACAGCTGAATTTGGTTGCTTCCTGGATGCAGCGAGAATCTATCTTCGGTCCGGAGCAACGAGTAATTACCATCTGTCGATTGTTAATCATCGCTTTTCGCTGCTGCAACGTAGGGCCACAACCGGTGATTACAAATAGCATAAGCAACGCAGCAAAACCGTTCAGTAACTTCATCCAATCTTTCTAATGCGGATGCTAAAATGGTCAATCCTTTATAAATTGATTTTTAGTATTTTTGTAGATCGGTAGAGCTTTATCTTTGGACTGCCAGAAGAATCGGCTCGTTCTACCATTGAGCCGGCAATTCCGGTCTTCGTAAAATTCCGTCTTCCAGAGTACGGTTTACAATAATGATATTCTTTCTGGCCCGGGATGCAGCCCGGCTTTCTGCACGACTGAGCATCTCATTGTAGAGGGAAATAGCATCATCAAATTCATGATCCTGAATATGCAGAAAAGCTCTACGCTCCAGAACTGTGCCAATATCCATGGCTGCAAGACCGGTGCGAACATCCCCCAGGCGTTCATCTACGTCTGGCTGTTCAATGTATAGCAACCTGTAATACTGTCGCCTGGTTTCTGGATCGTCTGATGTGCGAAGCTGCTGTTTTAGAGTCAGAATACGTTCTTTGAGATCGTTTTGCTCCTGAACAATACGATCCCTTTCTCCTTCAAGTTCGAAATAAATTTCTCTGGCCTGATCCAATCGACTTTTTTCCTGATCCGTTCTGCGAATCTTTCGATTTAATTCAGCCATGTGATTCTGGATGCGAAAACGTATTCTTTGACGCTCCAGTTCCAGTCCAAAATCATCCTGTCGAGCCCCCGGTAATTCCTGAAGTACCTGCTCGTAGAGCTCCATGCTCCTTCTGCGCTGACCGGTATGCTGAAAATAGAGCTCCGCCAGATGATAGCGAGCCTGCTGATTTCGAGTAAGTAATCCCTGACCGGGTTCATCTACCGCAGCTCTGGACAGCAATTCTTCATAGATTTCAATTGCTTTTAAGTACCGGCGCTCATCTGTATACAGGCCTGCAAGATTGCTCATCCGATTGTTGATTCTTGTTTCGTCTATAGTTCCTGGATTCGCTGCATTGCGCTCTTTTGCCAGTTCCAGAAAACGTATTTCGAATTCTATTGCGTAGCCTGTTTTTCTGCTTCTGGAATATTCTTCCGAAAGTGCTTCAAGAAATTTCAGGCGATCCGGATCAATGCGATGAGCCAGCTCCAGAAGTATTCCGTAACCCACAAAGTTGGAGAACTCTGTCCTTTCTGGAACGGTGGGGGAATCGCCATAGAACTGGGATTTCTGCGTCAGTCTCTGATGTTGCTTATTATCCTTTTCGATCTCCCTGGTCAGTTCGGCCATGCGAAACACCAGGTCCCCACTCTTTTGTTCTTTATCTCTCTTGTAGTCCAGATAGGCACCGGTGCGGATACTTTCCATCTGATCTACAATGGTCTGCATCTGATTTTCCATTTGCTGCAACTGCTGCTCTTCCGCCGCAGGGTCGGCCTGGCCTCCTCGAAGAAGTACAGATCGGGCTACGGCCGGCTGTTTTCTCTGTTGTTCCAGATCCTTCTTCAGCTCGGTGTATTCCTCCATCAGATTGCGAAATCTACGAGCCTCATTGGCCCATTGATTGTTGGATTCCTGGGCGATGCGATCCGGATCTGCAAATCCATCCAGCATGGATAGATAGATTCGCTCTCTTTCTGCGTCCGTCAAAGGCTGGTTGGCATTGGTCTTAACCGGCAGAAGCGCATTGTAGGGAATCTCCACCGGGTTATAGCGAAACGCCTGATTGTATTCTGCCAGCGCCCGGCGCATATCTCCCTGACGTTCGTAGCACTGACCCAGAAGTACATGCAGCCTGTACATATACGGCGAATATCCAAGAAAATAGCGAGAGCCCGGTTCCTTGTTTCGAGCCAGCTGGATCAATCGAACCAGGTTCACATCCCAGTGTTCCCTTCCTTCTGGAATCTGACTCCTTTCTACCTGGATCCTTTTCTCTGCAGAAAACTGGGAGGTGTACCGGGCGATCTGCCGTTCAATTTCTCCGGCCAATGCATCCAGAGGCTCGCCCCCTTCCAGTCGATTTTCCAGAGCCTGGATGGTGGCCAGATCAAAAATCTGCTGGGGTTTCTTATAGAGAGAAGGCGGTTCTTCCGCCTGGGCCAAATGAGGTAGCAAGCTTACCGAAAGGATGATCAGAAAAAGGGAGAATTTCAAGAAAGGCCGGAGTAGTGCTCGAGAAGGAGATGGATGGAAGCTCTGTAATCTATTTAGCCGTCCAAATCCGGTGGATTCAGGGCTTTCCGCCCCCGGCTCTGGCCCCATTGTCGACGCAGAAATTATGTTTCCGGTGGATTCCGTTCCCACCGGAATTCCGGGACCGGCTTTGCACATAGAATCACGGCTCATGGCTGATTCCACGGCTAGCTTTTCATTGCCTGTGCTCGGACGGCAGTAATCTTCCTTTATATGACACTCTAGAGGCATCCCAGGTCCCTGATTTCGGTTCGGCCATTTACGAATCTACTTTAAAAGAAAACAATCGAACAGAAAGATCCAGCAGACAAAGGAAGGACAGATTCACAGAATCAACCGATCTTGGACTATGGCGCAAATCCGGTACGAAAATTCCCAGAGCATAGAGGCCAACGCCGAAGACACCATTCTGGAAACCTCACTGAAGAATGGATTGGAGCACATGCATGCCTGTGGTGGCAAAGCACGATGCTCCACCTGCCGGGTGCTCATCCTGTCCGGCGAGGAAAACCTGGAGCCCCGAAACGAAGCAGAAAGAGCCCTTTCGAGACGACGAGGCCTGGAAAACAATGTACGGCTGGCCTGTCAGACCAGAATCAAAGGTCCCATCCATATTCGCAGACTGGTTCTGGATGATCAGGATTATGATGCCGTTCGGTCCAGGTCTGTGCGAACCACCGGTAGAGAAGAGAATGTGGCCATACTATTTAGCGATGTACGCAATTTTACCAATTTCTCCGAAAGCAACCTTCCCTACGATATCATCCATTTACTCAATCGATACTTTGAAACCATGGGCGAAGTGGTGCTGGCCAACGGTGGAATCATAGATAAATACATTGGAGATGGATTGATGGCCAGCTTTGGTCTCAAAGAAGCGGATCCTGTTTCAATTTGCGTTCGAGCCGTGAATGCAGGACTTCAAATGCTGGAAAAGCTGGAAGAGGTGAATCAGTACGCGCGAAAGCACCTGGATTACGAAATGAAGATTGGAGTGGGCATCCACTACGGCCCCGTGGTGGTGGGCGAACTGGGCCACCATAGCAATGCAGCATTTACTCTAATTGGAGATTCGGTCAACATGGCCGCTCGCCTGGAATCTAAAACAAAGAAAGCGAAAGCTCCTCTTCTGGTAAGCGAAGAAGTCTTTAAAAATATTAAGCCCTATGTAAGACGAGGAAAAACCTTCCGTGCTCCCCTGAAAGGAAAGACAGGAGACTTTTTGATGTATGAGATTCAGGGCCTGGATCGCAACCTGGCCTGCGATCTTGTGGACAAGGTATTTATGCTTACCCTGGAATCCACGGAAGTCAAAGCCCGCGGTAGCTTCCTATTTCGCTTTGATCGACCAGATAACTTTCAGTTCCGGGCCGGACAGTCTTTCGAGATTCGCTTTCCCCGGGACTCCAGAACAGAAAGCAGAACCTTTTCCATCGCCTCTGCGGAGCAAGATCCCTTTATCGAAATCGTTACCCGTGATACAGGTTCGGACTTCAAGAAAAGGATGCTGGAAATGAAGCCAGGAGACCAGGTAATCGCCACCGATGCAGGCGGACTTCTGAAACTTCCGGATGAGCCGGGCGCATCCCTGGTCTTTCTCGCCGCAGGCATTGGCATCACCCCGCTTTACAGCATGGTTCGAACATTGCTGGGAAGGCAGGCCCATGGAGAAAAGATTCCAGGAATGCTGATGATCTCCAGCAACAGAAACTACGATTCATTTCTATTTCACAGAGAGCTCCTGCATCTTTCCCAGGAGCCCGGTTTTTTCTATGTGCCTACTCTTACCGGAGATCTTCCAGGTGAATGGAACGAAGAAGTGGGACGGATTACCCCGGAAATGATCCGTCGTCATCTTGTGGAGCCAGAGAAAGCTCAGTACTTCATCTCCGGTCCTCCGCAGGGGGTTCAGGATCTGCGAGACACAGTGGCTTCCATGGGGGTACTGCCTGGAAACATATTTACAGAAGAATTTTATGGATATAGCTAAGCGGTGATATAAATCTGCACCCATGGATGGCATTATTATTCAGGGGTTTGCATTAGATAGAAAGGGAGCTGGGAAAAAACATCGCCTCAGAGCATTCTTGTATTCCTGCATTGCAATTTCACTGCTTTTGATCTCCGGAACGCCTGCGTTCTCTGCTCCGATCTATTTCGAAGAAGTGGAATCCTGGGAACCGGACACCGCTACCACAGAAACCCTGGAAAGGTCTCACTCCCGGATTCAAAAGCAAACCGGCCTGAACGTCTGTTTCATTCTGGGCCTGTACAACTATCAAAACAAGGATAAATACCAGGCGCTGGACGACGGCCGATGCGATGGATTTCTGTTTATGCTCCAGGATCGAATGGAGTATCAATCCAGAGACCTGGACTATGAACACATTAGCATGGGCTACGATGCCAGCGAGGACGCCTGGCCATCGCACTATGAACTATCGGAACTGGATTTTGTACCGGGGCCTCGTCCGGAAAATCTTCAGTCCAGAAGAATCGAGGCCTTCGCAGAAAGACTAATTCAAAAGACCAATCATCCGGCCATCTACTGGATCAGCGAGATCTACGAAGAGGCTACGGAAGAGTACGTACTGCAAATCATCATCAACTACTGCATTGCTATGACGTTAGGTCTGGTGCCGGTGGGTCTTTATCTCCTTTACAGATGGTTTACCAGAAACCTCGGCGTTGGATGGAAGTGGCATTTTCTTGTAGCGGTCTTGCTTCCTTTGATCCTACTATTCATCTATCTGCCAGTACTGAATAGCTTTCATGAGCCCATGAAGAGTAATGCCTATCCAATGCTTCCCATACTGGGTCTGGGCTATGCCTTCTGCGCATTTGTAGCAACATTCCTGCTGGGACAGCGACTCACCGGTGTAGCCGAATGGCCACCCTACTGGGCCATATTCCTGATCTATCTTCTGGCACCTCTGGCAGTTCTGGCAGCGGGAGCAGCGAAAGGAGCAATCGGTAGTGCAGCATCCGGAGGCGGCTCCGGAGGATCTGGTAAAGGATCCGGCGATAGCTTTAAAGGCTCCGGAGGTACTTTCGGTGGTGGAGGTGCCAGCGGAGGTTGGTAACTGTAGATTCCAGAAATTAATGGCAAATCTAGCAAAGATATCGCTATCCGTTCGCCAGGATGCGATGTAGCGGATGTAGATCTAGAAGCCGCTGGTTAAGAATAAATGCACCAGAGGCAAAGTAAGAAATGAAAGAGGAATACCCAGACCCAGCATCAAGCCGGCCAGTTCTGGATCCATATCATATTCCACACATAGAATACCTGCCGTAATCATGGGAGGCATGGCGGCTTCAAAGATCGTTATTTGAATTGCAGGGGGCCATCCGGCACCGGCCGCGGTCGCGGTCGCATCCCAGCTCCACAGACCGGCTCCGTAAGGTCCTACAATCAGTGCCATGAACGTTACCAGTGCAGGGGTTAGTATCAAGCGAAATAGTAGTCCGGTCGAAAGAGAAAAGATACGACCCGCCAGGGATCGAAAGCGAATCTGAAATCCCACCGCCACCATTGCCACCGGAGTCAGGGTGGATCCGATACTGGAAAGCACCTGTTGCAATGTTTCGCTGTATTCGAAAGGATAAAGAGCCAGAGCAACGGCCAGTGCAATAAAGGGCGGAAAAGTAAGGACTCTTTTCAAGATTGCACGATTGCCTGCTGATACCTCTGCTACTTTGATTCCCGAGGTTGCGCTGTTCGCGCCTATCTCCTTTTTTGGATTGATATTGCTTTTCGCGGCCTTCACTTTCTGCCCGTCTTCTATAAATAGCTTCTTTTCACTTTCTATTTTTTCAGACGAAACCAGCAAATACAACATGCCGAACGTGGACAGACAGAGAAAGCTTCCTGCCTGATCAATCAATATACCGGTTCCCAGGTGTTCGGCGCCGAAGAATGCCTGGATCATGGGAAGACCTACGAAGGAAGTGTTTCCCAGCCCCGCGGTAAGAGTCAGGCAAACGATGGTGCTTTTCTTCAAGCCAGTACGCTTTCCCAGAACGCGAAAAACAATCCAGGAAAGACCAAAGATCCAGTGAGGCATGAGAGCAGCGAAGATCAATGAATGATCCCATTTCAGTTCATGCACATGCAGTAGAACCAGAGCAGGAAGCGCGACATAGATAATGTAGCCGCTAAGTACTTTTGCTCCGTTTTCAGGTATGATTGAAAAACGCCGAAACAGGAGTCCGGCCATAAGACAAACGCCGATTATCCAGAGCGGTGCCATAGGTTCTCCTGGTAATGTTGGTCTTCAAGAATCATCATAAAATACTCAGTGAAGGAAGGTTTCACCAATTACAGTTAACTACAGGGAAGCTTCGCATAAAGCTTTGCAGGAACCTTCGCACGTGAGGGATACATCAATCGAATTCCAGAAGAGGTGCAACCAGTCAAGGTCCTGAAGCAAATTTCTTGCCATCATGCAATCCTGCAATCCTCAGTGCGCCGGGTAGAGTTCCTGCTGCACCTCTCCCTGAATGGAGGTATCTCCGTTCATTCTCTTCCATAATAGATCGATGGTAGCGGATCGTCCTTCCACAACAGGGCGAAACTGTTTAAATCCAGTGATTGCGCCGCTTTCATCTTCGAGCAGATGAAAGCGAAAGATATAGTTGCCTTTATCTGTAAGATAACCATCGCTTCGACCAAAGCGAAGATCATGAAAGAACAACCTTCCATCGGGATCTCGTTCCAGCCTGTAGAACCCCCGGGAAAACCATAGCAATCTTTCTACATAGGGATTTTCGGTTTTCCGGGCGCGAGCAATCAACTCAGGATTTCTGGGAATCTTCATCCACCGAATCTTTGCATCGGGAGCATCCAGCAGCCCATGAAGACTTACATAAACCCAGTCTTCTGTCCTGGCCATACCCATCCATAGAATAGAGTTCAGTGCCGTGGGATTGGAAATAAACGATTCATATCTAATGCCCTGTTCGTTCAGGGATGCCTGAAAATCGGAATCCACCACGGACTTGGCAATTTGCCCCCATCCCAGATATGCCGTGGAAAATATGAGTCCCCCCATAACAAAGCGCTGCCTCCATGTGGAGGCCCTGGAAAGAATAAGAGCTACTACAAGCCCGAGTAGGAGCGGAATTGTATAGAGAGGATCAATGATAAACACCGAATTCCATGCGAATGGATAGCTGGACACAGGGTTTAAAAGCTGGGTTCCATATACCGTGAATCCGTCCAGCAATGCATGGGTAAATAAAGTCAGGAAGGTAAACAGGAACCACTTGCGAAAGGATACCTCGTAACGATGGTGCAATCGCCTCAGACCATAAGCGATAGCTGCGCCTCCTGCCAGGGCGAAAAAGACTGAATGAGAAAAACCGCGATGTAAAGCTAGCTGTGTATAATCGCTTACGAAAGGACTACTTAAAACGTCCAGATCGGGTAATGTACCCAGAGCTGCACCCCAGGCGGCTGCCTTTCGACCTACGGATCGCCCCAGGGTCGCTTCGCCGATGGCTGCGCCGAGGGTAAGCTGAGTGATGGAGTCCATTAACCCAGGGTCCAGCTCAGGCATGCCACGGCAACCGAATTGCCTGGACGCCAGATGTAGCTGAAAGAAATCCATTTAATGTCTGAATTTCAGCTCTGGGCTCAATATTCCAGTGCCAGTCCGGCCCCTGCTTTCCTGATTCTTTGCTTCCTATGTGTGCTCGCAATCCTGGGGTCTCTGTGGCTCTGGAAGTTTCGAGGCCAGAATTTTCACCTGCTCTTCATTCTATCTGTCGTTTCCCTGATTCCGCTAGCCATGACATCCGCCCTGGATGCCTGGACAGCCCGTGAATTCTCTCATCAGGAAATCAGCACTCTTTCCATTCAAGATGGAATGCTGCATTTCGCTTTGAAATATCAGAACCTGAGCTACCGCAGCAGCGCTTCCAGCCACTACTCCCTGGATATAACAGACAATGAAACGAACTCTGCTAATGTTGTCTTGCATCTTGCAAATGGCCCCAGCTTTCGCATCGCGCAGATCAATCCAGAACAGGATGCATTCGAAAAGATTCAGAAAAAACTGCTACTGGATCTGCCCATAATCTACCAGGGGCTGGTACTGAACGCGCAAAGCGGCCAATTGATCCGGACCAGGTACAACCCGTTTCATGCGGCCCGAGAAGCCAGGCCATTGGAATCAATTGACTTAAAAGGACTATCATTTCCATCCGCATCGCAGCAGGAAATGATCGGAACGGATCTACGTATACTTTATGAATCTGTAGATCTGTATTGGAGCGATCTATCCTTCTACTGGTTGCTGGTATGCTTGTTTATAACTTTTTCTGTATTTGCTCTAAGGGCCATTTCCAGCAGAGGAATGCGCCTGGATCCAACAATGTGGCTCGCTTTGGGGATAACTCCTCTACTCTGGTACTTATTTCCTACCTTTCATTCCAGCGAAATCGAGCTAAAATTGGACTCGCAGAAACTAAGATACATAAAAGGAACGAAAGCACGAATACTTGATCTTGCAGATGTACGATATGTAGAATGCAAAACCCCCGGCACAGGAATCGCCATTTATAAGGAAGATCCGGAGGCCATTGCCTGGTCGGAAATTGCCAATCTATATCCACCGGGCCCTCTGGAGCCCGACAAAAATATGCATCCACTGAAACTTGCGGGAGTGGGCTTTCGCACCGGCGGGGCGGCACTCAGACTATTCCATGAATCAGTAAGGATCGACACTGGAAATTTGACCGCAGTGGAGCGAGTCATTCTATGTGATGCCCTGGGAAACCTGGCCCGGAAGGCCAGGCAACGCTTCAGTTTCTACGAATAAACATACTGACGATAGAGGTAATCAGTGAGCCCACCATGCCAAAGATCATGGCAAACATGGTTTGCTTCTTGATATCCTTCATCATATCATCCTGCATGGACTGAGGATTTCCGTAGGCCTGTTGTTGAGGCTGGGCTTGCTGCGCATTTGGCTGCTGTCCCTGCTGACCGGCAAGAAAGGTCTGCTTTTGCTCGGGGGTTAACTTATTCCAGGTTTCTGCATCAAAACCGGCTGGAATCTGCTCCGGTGAATTCTGATTCATGACTCTCCTCCAACTTCTGAACGACAGTTCGTATTCTGCATTCATCCTGGGTGGTGGCAAGAGTTTTTAGAGTTAGAATTACCGGACTTTCCCGGAAATGATTCACTAACTTGACTGGTTTTTCATTGCCCTGTATAGGCTGGCGGATTTGCTCCCAACATGGAAAGGAAAAATGATCCTCCGGGCAAACGTCACTTGAAGCGACTTTCAAGCGGTCTGGCAGCCATGATTCTGTTGCTTTCAGCCCTGGCGTGCGAGAAGTCTCCGGATCTGGAAACTACTAAAGAGTTTCACAGGGATGGTATTCGATTCCAGTATCCCGGGAATTGGACCGTCATGGAAGATGAGGAAACAGAGGTGGGCCGCTACATCATGATTCGAACCACCGGCGATGGACTCACCATGTTTCAGTATTTCCGCCAGCCACAATTCGCATCGCTAAAAGAATTCGCCAGTTTCATGACAAAACTCTACTCCGAGGAATTTCGTCCTGGAGCCATCCAGGATCTAACATACAAAGAACTGGGAGAAAACGGACTGAGAGAAACCCATACCCTGGCCGAAGGCGGACAAACCCTGGGCATTGTTCGGGACTTCTTTCGAATCTGGTCCGGAAACCGCTGGGTATATGTAACCCATCATATTCCCAGAAAGGATTATCAAACAGCGAATCCAGGATTTGAATTGATTCGAAGCACTCTGAAAACAGAGGATCCGGCCATGTTTAACCAAAAATAAACTTCAGGGATTGGATTCCTGCTTGCGATCTTGCTGGCGATTCATTACAACTGTGCATGCATAAGATTCTGATTTCTGTCTTCCTTTCCCTGTTGCTTCTGCATTGTGGAGCTGGAGCCGGTGAATTAAAGGGCAGCAAATGGCTGTGCAACGGCTCTGCCGACGAAGAGGAGCGAGCAGGCCTCAAATTCCCTTCTCCGAAAGAAGCCCAGGATCCGGCTGGAACCAACACCTCGGGATATGTGGAAGTTTACCACAAAGATGGTGGGTTTGAAGCTCTGGATCCGGTAACCGGCGAAAACCTTCTGGAAGAAGGAGTGAAAGGAAGCTTCGAGTTGAGCCGCGAGGGAAGTGAAACAAAGCTATTATTCACCTTTCGCCAGGCGGATGAGAACGGGGAAGAGATAGTTGAAAAGGAGCCCTATAAGGTTCTGGAGCTAACGGCTGAAAAATACCATAGCCTGGCCGAAGCCGTTCCCGGGGTCCCTGAGCTGTTTGAGTCCAAATGCATTCGACTGGGTGATGCGGACTAGAACAAACCCTCCTCCAAATCAAAAATGCTGCAGGCCCGGCACCGAGCCTGTGTAAATATTCCGTTCGCTCTTTTCAGGGCCGGCCTTCGCGGCCCTGCAGATCCTGGCATTTCAAAGGGGAAGCAATATCTGCTTGGCCCCAAAAGGTAGGATTTGCACCCTGCAATCATGAAGTTTCCCACGGCATTTTTTCTTTTGATAGCCACCGCAGTAACCGGAGTGGCCTGCTCGGGTCCCGATCCTGAAAAGCTAAGGGGCACCGAATGGTTATGTGTGGATACCGTCGAACCCGGGGAAGAAGGAAAATTGCAGTACCCTGATCCTGCCAATCCTCCGGAAGATGCTTTTCGAGAGGTGTACAGTGAGGACGGTCAGTATCAGGTATTCGCTGCAAACACAGGTGAAAGCATTCTGGGTGAAGGAGTGGAAAAAGCTCGGTACAACCTGGAAAAGAACATGAAGGGGGATCTAATTCTAACAGTAGATCTTTTCGTTTTGGACGGAAAGTGGACGTCAGAAGAAGATCGAATTCCTTACATTATTAAAGAGCTGACTGATTCTCATTTTCATGCGATGGCGGATGAGGAGCAATATGATGACCGCTTTTTCAATGAGTCAAAATGCGTTCGGCTGAATAAATAGCGTGGAGTGCAAATTGATGTTCCACGCAAAACAGAGGCTTTAGAGAGGAGATCCCGAATTAATATGATACAGAGCGTAACCCCCTTCGATATTCAAAAGATTAATGGACTGAAGCTACTCCATATCGAAAATACTAGCTTTCTTACAAACATTCAGATTCTAACCAGGGTAGGTTCTTGCGCAGAGCATCCGGCGCAATGGGGGTTGGCACACATTCTGGAGCATATGTTTTTCAAGGGCTCCAGGAAACGTCCGGGGGGCACCTCCATTTCCCGGGCTGCCAACGACATAGGCGGCAAAATGAATGCCTATACCACCTATGATCATACTGCATATTACATCACTGTATTGAATGATCGATTCGAAGAAGGCTTCGATATCCTGGCGGATATGTACAGGAATCCTCTCTTCCCGGCAGAGGAATTTAAAAAGGAACTGAATCCTATCCTGAGCGAATACAGAGAAAGGGAGGATGATCCGGATAGTTTCCTGGTAGAGAGAGCACTGCAGATGTTTCTGGGTGATGCCTATCATCCCATCATCGGAACCGAAGAAACCATTCGCGGAGCTACTGTAGAGAAGATGCACGATTTTAAGAATCGATTCTACGGAGGTAACAATACTCTAATCTCCGTGGCCGGTGGAGTGAAGCTGGACCGCATCGAATCAGCTCTTGAGTCGGCTTTTCCTACCAGTGACGATACCCAGGACCCGGAAATCAAAGAGGCTAACTACACAGCCGGAGAACTCACTCTGACCAAGCCAGGTATCTCGGAAGCCTATTTTACTCTGTTCTACCCTGCTCTGCCGCCTCATCACCCGGATCGATTCAAGCAGGATTTTATGAACTATGTTCTGGGAGGCAATGACTCCGGTCTGCTTTTTGAAAGGATTCGCGAGGAACTGGGAATGTCCTGCTACGGGATTTATTCTTTTGCCATGAGAAACGAGCCTCATTCGGTCCTGGGCATTTCCTGTGGCATCGCGCCGGATGAATTACCACAACTGGAAAAGGAAGTAAACGATATTGTAGAAAAGATCTGCACAGAACTGGTGGAAGAAGATCGAGTCAATCGCGCTCGAGCAAGTATTAGAACTTCCATTGCAGCCCGATCGGAAACAAGTACCGGTTTGAACACAATGATGTCCGTGCCTATTTTGCGAGGAGAGACGGAAGACCCGGTTCAAAAAGCGCTGACGGAAATGGAGAAGGTTTCCCTGGAAGACATTCGGGAGATGGCAGCCAGAACTTTTTCAGGACCAAAATTTAAAGCCATTCTTTTGCCAGAGAAGGCTTCCTGACAGAACGGAGGACACCATGGGCAAGTACCTGGACGAACAAAGTGCTGTAGAGTTAATTCAAAAAGGGCAATGTGTTGCCCTGCCCACAGAAACTGTGTACGGACTGGCCTGCGACGCTCTGGATGAGGTGGCCCTCAGAAATCTGTACACCATCAAAGGCCGTCCGGCAGAAAATCCGGTGATCTGCCATGTATCTTCGCCGGAAATGGCGTTTAGATACGGAAAGGAAACTCCTCTGGCCAGAAAGCTCATGAATCAGTACTGGCCAGGTCCTTTAACCATCCTTCTGGAACACGATGGAAAGATCCCGACGGCAGTGACGGCAGGTTCCGCTCTTTGTGGATTTCGCATGCCAGATCATGAGATAACGTTGCGAATCATAGAGAAATGTAACACACCTCTTGCAATTCCATCTGCCAACAAATCCGGAAAAACAAGTCCTACAACGGCGGCCATGGCACTGGCCCAGCTGGAAGGAGAGATACCGGGAGTGGTGGATGGCGGTCAGTGTGCCGTTGGTCTGGAATCCACCGTGCTTCGTCTTGAGGGCGAAAAGGTAATTATACTTCGCCCTGGCACCATCGATGAAGAGCGACTCACGGAAGATGGCTTTACTGTAGAAAGCGAAGGCGAGACAAGAAATGGTAATGCAGGACGCAGGTCGGCGAAGCTTGCTGGCAAAGCAGGCTCCCGGGATTCCGATGCCAGCCAGGGTACCGGTACAGCGGCTGTTCTGAGTCCGGAGAAGGAAGCACTGCTTTCCCCGGGGCTCCTGCCGGTGCATTATCAGCCAGACGTAGATATGTTTCTGATTCAGGAGCCTGTTACCGGTCAGCTAAATCCTGGATTTCCCCATGCCTCCTATGAAACTATAGCGGTATTAAATCTGAATCCAGAACCGGTAGCTCTGATTGATCTGTTCCCTCGCCGACTGTGCGAAAATGCCATCCTGCGTCATCGCAGCGATTCAGTAGAAGCCACCAGGAATCTATACCTGGATCTGTATCAGCTCAGTCGACACTCGGATGCACTGGTGGTAATTGCAGGTCCGGCCTGTAGCAAAGCTGTAATGGATCGTCTCCAGCGAGCAGCCACGGGCACCTATCAAAACGGCAAGTGGCAGTTCAGAAGAAGCCAGGCTGGCTCAAATCTCGAATGACCGATTACTTCCCGGATAACAGGAGCTCTAGACCAGCCAGGTAAAAAACTATTCGGGAGCCTACCCGGGGCCTCGGCTACCCGGTTGGCGTTGCTCTCGAAAGCCGGATGGGTAGGCATACCAGGGTTACTCGAGAAGTAGCGGCGCTATCATTGCCAATTTGATTTGACAATACGACATAATCCGGTTGTGTTCTACCATGCCTTTTCAGCCTGACTTTGCCTTCCTGGACCAGGCATCCGCTTACTTTCATGAACTACAGGATCGAATCTGCGCCGGGCTGGAAGAGGTGGAGTCAGATTTCGCCAGAAGCCCGGGTTCAAATACGGCACTAGATTCTGCGCCAGGCCCGGCTAGTTTTCATGAAGATCTATGGGACCATCGGCATTCCAGCGGCATCATCACCGGAGGCGGTGGCCGTACAAGAGTGATTCAGAATGGGGCTCTTCTGGAAAAAGGTGGAGTCAACGTTTCGGATGTTCTGGGCACATTTCCCAGCGACTTTGCTGCCAGCATGCCCGGAAGCTCCCCTCATTTTAGAGCCAGTGGAATTTCCCTGGTAATTCATCCGGATCATCCCCTGGTTCCCACGGTGCATGCAAATTTTCGCTACATTGCGCGGTTGAGTGCCCCTGAATCCGGGGCCAGTGTAGAAAGCATGTGGCTTGGCGGAGGCGCCGACCTGACGCCCTACTATCTCTTTCGAGAAGATGCCGTTCATTTTCATTCAACCTATAATGAAGCCTGCAAGAAGCATGGAGACATAGTAAGTTATGAAAAATTCAAGAAACATTGCGATGAGTATTTCTATCTAAAACACAGAGGGGAAAGCAGAGGAATTGGCGGGATCTTCTATGATTACCAACAAGAGAATCCGGATCGAATGCTGGAGTTTACCAGAGAAGCAGGAAATTCCTTTTTAACCAGCTATGTTCCCATTGTACGTCGTCGAATGAAAGAGAGCTACACCGATGCTCAGAAGGAGTTCCAGCTCTGGCGTCGTGGGCGGTATGTGGAGTTTAACTTAATTTATGATAGAGGGACATTGTTCGGACTGAAAACAGGAGGCAGGATAGAATCGATATTAATGAGCCTTCCCATGCATGTAATGTGGAAATACGATTATACTCCTCCAGAAAACAGTCCGGAAGCCGAACTCATTGAAGTATTAAGAAATCCTGTGGATTGGATTGCATGAAATTGAACGGTGAAAAGAAGAAAGCAAGCCGGACCATCTTTATTGGAGATGTTCATGGTTGTGCACAGGAACTCCGCCTGCTAATACAGAAGCTGGAAGTGCAGTCCGACGATCGGGTTATTATGCTCGGAGATCTAATCAACCGAGGCCCGGATCCGGCCGGCGTTGTGGATTTCGTATTCGAACAGGGCTACGAATCTTTGATGGGAAATCATGAAGATGAGTATCTAAGACATTATCATGGCATGGAGCCCTATAAGAGTCTGCATGCAAGGCTGGGTCCGGAAAAGCATACATGGTTGGAGGCCCGTCCTCTCTGGATCGAATCCGATGATTTTATCGCAGTCCATGCAGGGCTGGAACCTGGCAAACATCCATCGGAGTCCAGCAGGAGGGTTCTTCTTACGATTCGCACCTGGGACGGACAGGGTATTGACTTGAAGAATCCGGACAATCCGGCCTGGTATGAATTCTATCATGGCTCGCGACCGGTTTTCTATGGACACTGGGCCAGGAGAGGATTGAACATTCGCGACAACACCATCGGTCTGGATTCAGGCTGCGTCTATGGACGAGCTCTCTCGGCTTACATTCTAGAATCCAGGGAACTGGTTCAACTACCGGCCCTTAAAACGCATTACATACCCCCTTCCCTGCGACAGAAGCGGGGAAATGCCTACCAGGGCAGATAACTTCGCTTCCATCGACAATTTATAGCCATGCCCCTGAAAGTGCGGTGAGGCTTCAGTGTTGCACCATTTAGAGCCTGAAAATCATTTCCCCATCGCACAAACACCTCTGCCAGAGAGCGGAGCAAACGAATCCGTCTTACTGGAGACGGCCTGTGGCCCGGAAAATGGGAAGTTAGAGATAAAATCGAAGCAGGAATGCAATCTTTTCCAGTAGCTTCTCGAGAATACTGCGTTTCTTCCAGCGCATGCGATGCACTCGTTCGCTTTCCGATTCGTCTATGTGCCATTGCTCCACGGCCGCCTGCACACTGTCCTTTCTACAAACCCATGCATCCACTTCCAGGTTATGCAGGAAGCTTCGGTAATCCATATTGGTTGAGCCCACCATAAAGCGGTCATCAATAATGGTCATTTTCGCATGGAACATTCGATCTTTAAATTCGAAGATTCGAATTCCGTGCTTTAATAATCGACCGTAGGTAGAGCGACCGGCCTGGCGAGCCAGCCATACATCGCTTCTTCCCGCTGTAATGATTCGAACATCTACCCCCTGTGCAGCCTTTCGCCTCAGAAGCCATAGAATGCTGCGTGCGGGAATAAAGTAAGCCGATCCAATATAGATTCTATCCCTGGCCCTTTTGATCAATTGGATCAGTAGATGCCTCTGGGCCCGCCTGAGTGCCCTGCTATGATTGCTCAAAAAGAAAATATCCGGGCAATGAGGAGAAAAAGGACTCAGCTTCCTTAGATATTTTCTGGAGATTCTAGAGCGGGGCATCAAGCCAAAACTCTTTTTGCCGGCATAAGTCCATATCTCATCAAAGCTCTGCTTCAACAGATAGAAGTCTCCATCCTCCACTCGCATCATGTTATCCCGCCATCGGCGGTCTCCCCGCACCGCTTGCGATAATTCATCGCCTATATTCATGCCCCCTGTGTACGCTACTGAATCATCGATCAATATGAGCTTACGATGATTCCTGCGATGAAAACCAGATTTAAATGCAGTGAGCAGACCCACTGGCTTAAATATTCTAAAGGCAGCAGTAGTACTTTTGAAATGACGGCGAAGATTCCAGGGAGGAAACGAACCCACTCCGTCCACCAGAACTCGGATGCGAACCCCTCTTCTGGCAGCCTGAAGCAGAGCCTGAATAACTCTTTCTCCGGTTTGATCTGAATGAAAAATGTAGGATTCCAGACAGATGGAAATACGGGCGCGACCTATATCGCGAATCAAATCCTGAAAGAATTCATCTCCTTCCCAGTAGAGCTTCACTCTCTGCGAGGTGGCAACCGGAGTCTGGATGCCAGAGCGGTTTTGATCAGGGTGCCGCATTCTCCCTGCTTTTTCTTAAATGCTCCGTAGTGTCCTGGAAGAAAGTGATCATCCGGGACCATCCAGCTTTACTCAGTTTTCTGGGAGCATCGGGATTTCGCATTAGCTTTCCATCCTGGAAATATAGATACTGTTCCACAGGTAGAACTCTGTACAGAGGACGTTTACCACTGTGATCGATATAGACCAGCACGGGAACATAGTCCACATCCTTGATAACCAGTCCATCCTCTCCCTGCACAACGGTGAAACGGAAGATCATTCCACCGTCGGTATATCTGCGAATCTGATGCGAAACGAAATTTCCGAGGGAATAGGCAATCAGTACCGGCCGGAGAATGCCATTGGCTCCCTTTACGAATCGCTTTTCGAATGGCTGCAGTACGTGGGGATGACCTCCAATTACAATGTCAGCGCCTGCCTGCACGGCCACCTCCACCATTTGCTTTTGATAGTTATTGGGCTCTCGAGTATATTCAGCTCCAAAATGAAAAAATACCATCTTTAGATCCACATTCATGGTGGAGGCTTTCTTTAAATCCTGGCGAATTCTGGCAGGATGAATATGATTGATCTGAACGCCGGGAGGAACCGGAATTCCATTGGTGCCGTAGGTATAGTTCAGCATCGCTATGCGAAAGCCATTCTTTTCAATTACAGGCACCGAATTCTCTTCTCTGGACTTTTTGTCCGGATAAACACCCAGACCAATCATGCCAAGTTTTTGGACAACCCTGTGGGTTCGCATCACTCCCTCTTTGCCAGTATCCATGGTATGGTTGTTGGCCAGAGTCAATATATCAAAACCTGCATTGCACATTGCCTCTGCATACGCGTCGGGACTTCCAAAGAGTGGGTATCCGTTATACTTTTCCGGTTTGCCGGGCAGTGTAACCTCCAGGTTTCCAATTGCCAGGTCCGCTTCCTTGAAGATAGGAGCTGTGTCCTCGAACACAGATGCATAATCATAGCACTTGCACTCCGGATCATAAGCACTTTTGATCTGTTCATCGTGCCCCATGAGATCGCCCACAACAGCAAACTTCAATTCCGCACCCAGGGGAGCCGCCGTAGCTGGCGACAGGCTCAGACCGGAACAAACAAGCATGAGTAGCATTGTAAGGGCCAATCTACATCCGCCGGTTGCCGAACCGCTGGAAGGACCCTGTTTTTCCGTGCGAACAGGGTATCGGAAGGCGGTCAGGTAGTCTGTTTTGTCATTTACACGCTTCATAGTAGGGAGCCTCTGGCACAATGGACCAATACCGGAGCTGGAAGAACAAAGCAATTCTTTATTGCAAGGGCATGGCCATGGGTTCTGCAGATATTATTCCCGGAGTTTCCGGCGGAACCATTGCACTGATCAGCGGCATCTATGAACATTTGATCGGGGCCATCAGTTATGTAAAGCCTTCTCATGCTCTGGACATCTTCAGACTTCTCATTCCTTCCCGCAGATCGGAAGCCTGGGAAAGCCTGATGCGAATTCAGTGGCGATTCATCATTCCACTGGCTCTGGGCATTCTATCGGGCCTGGCCATCATGATCCAGATCATTCCTTATGTGCTGGAGCATTATACGTTCGAAACCTACAGCGTATTCTTTGGTCTGATCCTGTTTTCCATTACTGTTCCCTACAAGAAGATGGAAAAGGGCATGCGAGAGATTATTACGGCTGTACTCTTTGGTCTTCTCACCTTTCTTATAGTGGGATTGAGCACTGTAGAGAACCTGAAAACCGAAGTGGTAGAGATCCAGAACGAAAAGGTTTCCACTATTCTGGAAATGCGAACCGATGCAAAAGGCTCCATCGAGATTCCAGCCCGACCGGGAAACTTTGAAATCTATGTATTCGATGAGGATGGAAACAGGAAGTCCTTTCCCTTATCCATTAAAGAAGCGAATAAGAATGTGCCAGAAAAGCAGGAGTCTTCCGCACTGGTAACTGATAAATGGAGAGTCCATTCCGAAGTTAAAGCTGTGGGCGACCTGGAAGTTTTGTTTCGATTGAAGGAAGATACCATCAAGGCCACCTTCTCGGAACAGGCCTCCACCTCTCTGATCTATATCTTCCTTTGCGGCGCTCTGGCTATTTCTGCCATGATCCTTCCGGGCATATCCGGAGCCTATATCCTTGTTCTGATGGGCGAATATAAGTTTATCCTGGAATCCATAGAAAGCCGAGATCTGGTGGTACTGGGAAGCTTCGCCGGCGGATTGCTGGTGGGAATTCTATCTATTGTTCGACTGCTGAAGTATATGCTGGAGAAGCATCATTCTTTGACCATGGCTGCCCTGACTGGCATTATGATAGGTAGCTTACGAAAGATCTGGCCCGGGCATTATATTTCCGGAGTCCCGGATACATCAGCCATTCTCACCGGTGCAGGACTGGCCATAGCGGGCGCACTTTTGCTTTTTATACTTGAGCAGCTATCCAATCGCCTGCAGGATCCAGAACCTCCTACAGATTCCTGAACCCGGTCAGGAACCGTCTGGATAGCCCGGCTATCCAGGCCAGCTTAGTTGGATCGAGACGGGGGCCTGAGATCCTGGCCTGCGGTATCGGATCCAGATGGTAACACCAGGGCTGCAATGGTACTCGCGAAGCGAGGCCTCACGGGAAGAGTCCAACCATGTCTTCAGATAGTACCTTACTCGAAAACAGCTCCGATTTTCTTCAAGAGCTGCAGGATAGCACAGGCCTTACCCCGGTAACCGATGCATTCGATCTGGAATACCTGGGCCGGGACCGCACCGGAACTGGCAAGACCGCCCGGGCCATGGTAGAGCCACACACTGCAGAACAGGTACAATCCGTAGTCCAGATATGCAGAAAATTCAAAGTTCCTATGGTTCCCCAGGGAGGCAGGACCGGCTATGCTGGCGCGGCCACTTCCAGCGGTAATGATCTGCTCATTTCCATGGCTCGAATGAATCGAATCCTGGATCTGGATCCCTATTTACCTGCGATACGAGCGGAGGCAGGCTGTATTACTCGATCTGTACAGCAGTATGCGACGCAACATGGCTATTACTTCCCGGTGGACTTTGCATCTTCTGGTTCTTCCCAGATAGGCGGAAATGCAGCCACCAATGCAGGTGGTATTCGCTTCATTCGATACGGAGGCATGCGAAACCATATCCTGGGCCTGAAGGCTGTTACCGGAAAAGGGGAACTCCTGGAAATAAACGGGGAGATACTCAAAGACAATACTGGCTATAACCTGAAAGAGCTTATTATAGGTTCCGAGGGAACGCTGGCTATAATCACAGAGCTTACTCTTTCCCTGACATCCCCTCCACCGGAATCCCTGGTGCTTCTCAGCGCTCATCCCCGTTTTGGCGATGTCCTGGAATTGCTGGCTCACTGCAGAAAATCGGGATTGGATTTGCATGCATTTGAATTTTTTGACCTGGGATGTATGCAGCAGGTGAGGCAGCATTTAAAACTGGATCTACCATTCACCAAGACATGGCCCTATTTTTCGCTTCTGGAATTTAGCGTGAATCGAGAGTCCCATGACTTTCTGGAATCCAATGAGCTATTTGAGTTAACCTCTGAAGCACTGCCTGCAGATAGCGAATCAGGCAAGAAGAGATTCTGGTCCTACCGGGAAGGCATAAGCGAAAGTCTATCTTCTGGCCTGGTGCATAAAAACGATATAAGCATTCCACTGCGCAGAATTCCCGATTATCTGGATACATTGCGAGATATTCTGAAAACTGAGTTCCCGGAACTACACAGCTACTTCTTTGGCCATATAGGCGATGGAAATATTCACATTAACCTCAAGCCAGAACATTCAATGGACCCCGCCGATTTTAAGAATCAATGCATTAGATTTGATGGGCTCAACACAGAGTTGATTGGGAGGTTCCATGGATCTATAAGCGCAGAGCACGGAATTGGAACATTAAAGAAAGAATCCCTGAAAAGTGTTCGAACAGAGTCCGAAATTCGCACAATGCAGGAAATCAAAACTGCCTTCGATCCAGATGGGATTCTAAATCCAGGAAAGATATTCGATCCCTGAAGGCCCGGCATCCTGGTTGTTCAATCACAGCCCTGGACGAATTGCTCGTGAAAGAGGCGCCGTTTTTTTAGTTCTTTGTCTTATGCTCTGGTTTTTTCCTTTTCCCTGCATGGACCCATCCTAAATTCTAAACGTGAACCGCATTCAGGACTATGCATTAATTGGCGATTGTCACTCCAGCGCTCTGGTAGGACGGGATGGCTCCATTGATTGGTGTGCCTTTCCCAGATTTGATTCCCCCTCTGTATTCAGTAAAATACTGGATGAAAAAAAAGGAGGATTCTATCGCATTCATGCAAAGGGATATTCCCGGGTAATGCGCGCCTACAGCACCGATACCAATATTCTGGAAACGGATTTTCACACAGAGGACGGAATACTTCACCTTCAGGACTGCATGCCGGTCCATCCTCTGGATCCTGGCAGACCGGCCAGGGTAGAGGCATATAATTCCATACTTCGCAAGGCAACATGTACAGAAGGTTCGGTCACGGTAGAAGTGATGATCCAGGCTGCCTTTGAATACGGAAGCTTTGTTCCCAGGTTTCGAAACACATCGGAAACCACAGCAGAGATTACCGGCGGTGCCGATGCTCTATGGGTTACCTGTAATTTTCCCATCAACAGCAACCATGAATGCATTTCCGCCACCGTGGAGCTGCAGGAAGGCGAAAGCTTGATCATTGATATGCAATGGCTACCTTCTATTGAAGAAAGGCCTCCGGAGCAACATCCCACGCTGGAAGATCTGGAAACCAGGCTCAAGCAGACCAGGACCTTCTGGAAAACCTGGTTGAGCAAATGTAAGTACTCCGGCCCATACGAAGAGCCTATCAAAAGAAGCGCTCTGGCACTGAAAGCTATGACCTATGCGCCATCCGGTGCCGTTGTGGCTGCACCCACCACTTCCCTTCCGGAGCAGATCGGTGGGGAACGCAACTGGGATTACCGATACACCTGGATTCGAGACAGTACATTGACTTTGATTTCACTGATGATCCTCGGATTTAAATCCGAGGCGGATGCATTTCGCCACTGGCTGCGGCGCACATCTGCCGGTCGACCTCAGGATTTGCAGATCATGTACGGAATCGATGGAAGAAGATCCCTGCCAGAGCAGGAGCTGAGTCATCTGGCGGGGCACAGATCATCGCGACCTGTGCGAATTGGAAATGGTGCAGTAAAACAACTTCAGCTGGATGCCTACGGTTCGTTGCTCCAGGCAGTACATCTATATGCAAGACTGGGAGGAGAAGTAAGTCCCAGCAACTGGCATTATCTGTCGGGGCTGGCAGAAATCGTTACCAAACGATGGGAACTTCCGGATCAAGGTATCTGGGAGATTCGAGATCAACCCAGGCATTTTATTCATTCCAAATTGCTTTGCTGGGTGGCCATGGATCGGGCCATAAAAATAGCGGAATCCCACGGGTTCGAAGCACCTCTGGATAACTGGAAAACCCACAGGGATAACATTAGAAACTATCTTATGGAGGATGCGAATCGCAAAGGCTGGTTCGCACAACATACAGAAGGAAATGAAGCCGATGCCTCGTCCCTTCTGGTTCCGGCCATGGGTTTTTTACCGCCCACCGATCCACTGGTTCTGGGCACCATTGAAAAGATTCGGGCCACCCTTGAAAACAAAGGACTGGTATATCGCTACCGAAGTCCCGATGGCCTGAAGGGCGAAGAGGGAGGGTTTCTTCTGTGCTCCTTCTGGCTGTTGGATGCATTGATCCATGCCAGGAAGTTAAAAGAGTCCAGAAATCTTCTGGAACGTCTCATTCATCTGGAAAATGACTGCGGGCTCTATGCCGAGGAAGCCATACCGGACACAGGAGAGGCGCTGGGTAATTTTCCCCAGGCGTTTACCCATATGGCACTGGTCACGTCCTGTACTCACTGGACCGCCGCACTGGAGGATCATCTACCTCCGGCCAATCAAGCCTATGACTTTGCGGAGTTCGCCATGAAGTTAATGCAGGAACGGAAATGATTCTTTTCGCTTGCCATTTCTACTCGGGCAGCCATTGTTCGCCGATCCGCTTTTTTTGACGTGGATGTACCGAAAAACACAATGGATCGGTAATCTGCGAAAGAGTCTGGCGAGACAATACCCTGCGAATGATATTCCATTCAATGCAGAATTCCTGACGAGGTGAACATGAAATCCAGAAAGGCCAAGATATTATTGTCCATTCTCCTGGCTGTGGGAATGGTATCTGTTACCACTGATTGTGCATTTCAAAGAATGCGCGAGAATCTAAAGAACTGCGAATTTGATCTGGACTCTGTATCTGTAAAGAGTCTGAGCTTTACCAAAATCGAGTTAGCCCTGGACGTGGGAATCAAGAACCCAAACGCAGAGCAGGTAATCCTGGATAAGCTGGTATTCGATCTCTATGGAAGCGATCGAAAACTGGGCTCCGGAAAGCATAACGAAACGGCTGTTATCCCTCCTTCAGAGAGAAAGGTAGTAACCATCGATTTTTCCACTTCGCTTTCAGAAGTTGGAATGGGCTTGCTACAGAATCTCCGTAGTGGACAGGCAAAATATCGTATGGAAGGCACTGCCTATTTGAAAACCTTCTTTGGAGAGCTACCCGTTCCTTTCAGCATAGAAAAGGATCTGAGCGCTCAGAATTAGATTCAATTCATCTGCCGGCGGCTTCCCTTCCGTGCGGGGCCGCCTGGTGAGATGTTCCTCTGGCCAACTGACTGCCGGGCCGCTTGCTGTTAGGTCCGTTTGGCCGGCCCCTCAATCGTTCAGGCCATGGCCCTTAAAATCTGTGGCGGCAGCAATGCCTGAAACTCCGCTCCTGATTCATCCAGAACAATTCGCACTGCTCCTGCCTTTTTTATGCGAAAAGCCATGGACCCCTCTACGACAGTGATCTCCCCTTCGTCGGAAGGAAGCCAGTGCTGCAGTTCAGCCAGGGTTTCTGAATGAGGCTCTGGACTGGACCACAGCGTGGAATAAAAAGCCTGAATCCTGTGTAGATTGGACAACAATGAGCAGGTTTCCGAAATCTCCGGCTCATGTCCAAAGATTAGCAGCACTTCGTCCGAACTGTCAGAGATCTGCGAATAGATCATCGTTTCCAGATAGTCGAGACAGTTTGCCCCAGGCTTAAGACGATCTATGACCTGCGGCTTAGCAGTTTTGCCCCTTGCCCGGGCAAATATTTCTGCCGTCTGGAGGGCCCGAACAGCAGGAGAAGTGAGAATTCGCGGCGCTTCGGCCCGCATTTCCAGATACCGGACCAGGCCTTTCATGGCCTGGAGAGTCTTTTCTTCCCCGCTCCCGGTAAGTGGACGATCCAGATCGTTTCCTCTGAACTCTTCCCGGTCCATGGCAATTCCGTGTCGAATGAGATACACGGTTCGCATACTGTAATTTGAATTTGTGCGCTACAGCGTCCATTTTTTTCTGGGAGTATGTGGCAGAAGATCCGGGGCTACCTGGACGAAAAACTGATCCGACCGTTTCGCGAATCCCATGCTCCGGTACAGGAACTGGCACTGGGAAGTGCCGTGGGAATGTTCTGGGCCATGACCCCTCTTGTGGGTATTCAGATGTATCTGGTTACCATGAGCTGGCTGGGTTTTAAATTGCTTCGCTGGAAGATGAACCTGGCTGTGGGGCTTGCCATGGTCTGGATCAGCAATCCCATCACCATGGGACCTCTCTACTATGCATTCTACAAGGCCGGCTACATTACATTTGATTTGCTCGGTTTGAATCCCATGGTAATCACCTTCGAAAATTTTGAAGGTGTACTAAAAACTGCCCTGGCCCAGGAAAGCCTTATCGCAAGCCTTAAAACCTGGGGCGAGTTTCTGCTGAATGACCTGGGATGGCCTACAATGGTAGGCGGTCTTCTGATGGCCATTCCCAGTGCCATTGCAAGCTATCCAGTAACCAAACGTCTGGTAAATAAACACAGAAGCAACCTGGCCAGGAAGGAAGGCCTATCCCTGGAAGACTGGGAAGCGAAGCACATCCACAGCTTCCGCGATATACTCAAAATTGAAAAGGAAGAACACCAGGTAGAAAAGCACAGCATGGAGGCTGCAAGGCATCCTGAGGAGTATCTAGCCTTTGCCAGGAAAAAGGCCGCCAAGAAAAGTGCACGAAGCAAATCTTCTGCAAAGAAATCCGGCGGAAAAAAAAGCCCGAATAGCAGGAAATCCGAAAGCAGCAAGGACTCCAGGAAAGGCACCGCAAACAGAAATGCCTCCGCATCTTCTTCAAAGAGCTCCGGTGGCAAACCTAAATCGAAGCGTTCCACCGGAAGACCCGGACGGAATCCTCGCACGGCATAGCCAATCCAGGATTCCGTAGTCGCTGCGAAAGATCAGTCCTTTCGCAGCTCCTCCAGCTTCTGAACCAGTGAATAGAATGTCTCGGGTTTCAGGTCTTCCGCCCTGCTGGAAAGATCCAGTCCAATCCCTCCGGCGCTCTGCTCCCAATCCTGAAGTAAGGATTCATCCGAAACACTGTTTTTCCAGGAGTTTCGCAGGGTCTTTCTTTTGCCGCTGAAACTACTTCGCAGCACGGACTCCAGAAGATCAGGGTCACAATGTATGGGACCCCTCTCTAGAAGCAGTACAGAAGATTCCACAGAAGGAGGAGGAAGAAAGCACCCCTTCGCAATGGAAGCACCTTTCCTGGGCTCCATGAGGTTTCGCACAAAGACAGATATGGAGCTGGATTTCCGGGTCTCCAGGATTCTAAGAGCATACTCCCTCTGCACAAGAAAGGCGCAACCCCTGGGTCGCAACTGAATAGCACCCAGCAATAGCTCGGTACTTATGTAATAGGGAAGGTTACCGCAGACAATGCGAAAGTCCGAACCATCTTGCTTTGAATACTCCTCTATATGCGATTTCAGCCAGTCTCTTGCATCGGTTCGCATCAATTTCAGTTCCAGGTTGGCCGGAGAAGAAAACAACCAGGTCCGGTCATTTTCGCTTCGCCAGTCCACGGAGACAGTGGTGGATTTGTCAGAAGTGAGCCCGCCGGAACTGACAAATGCTGGCATAGTCTCCTCCCACAGGATAGCACAAAGCACAGGATCCAGTTCCAGGCCTTTCCAGCGAAATTGAACTTCTGGAAAGCGGCTGGCCAGAGTTCGCAACGCCTCCCATAGATAGAAACTGAGTGCGCCGGTTCCGGGTCCTATTTCCAGAAGCTCTACTGTTTTTGGCCCGGGCTCCTCTGCGGAGCCTTCGCCAGTAAGTTGCGCCGAATCAAAATTTCCAGGACTGGATCCGGGTATTTCTGTACCGGGAAACCTTTGCGACGATGGTTTTTTCCTGTTCCCGGTGGTCTGATTTATATCTGAACTTAAAGCTTCGTCCAGGACATCCACCAGAGCTGAAGGAAGCATAGACAGTACACCCTGTGCGATAAGTCTCACCGCATTGGGATCTATAAGGAAGTTCTGCCCTTTGCTTTTTAGAATGGCTCCACCCCTGCTTTCCAGGGATTGATACAAGCGCGAGGCACTGAAGAATGGATAAGTAGATTTCATTGTTTGCCAGACGGCTTACAGAATCTGGCCTGCCATTTCCCGGACCAGATCTAACTCCAGCTGAATTTGATGAAGCCTTCCTGCAGGACTGCCCCAGAACGATCCTTCCAGAAATATGGAAAACACAGGAGCAAGAACCAGCAATGAAAGGGCCAATCGCACATTTCGTTTACCGGACTTGCGACTTTCCGACACACTGCCCATCAACAGTATCATGGTCAACAAAGACAAAAAGAAGGCTAGATTCAACCATGAACGGTATTCAAAGAATACTGAGTAATCGGACATTTTCCGGGCCAACCATACGAATCCGTCCAGTGGAAGAGCTATCCAGGGATAAATGGATTCCAGGAAAGGTCCTTCCAGAAAGGGAAGCATTCGAAGCATTAGAATGAAATACAATGGTGGCAACATAAATGCCACAAAGGGCACCAGAATCATGTTACTGAGATGCGAGCTAAAGGGAAATTCCTGAAAGGTGAATATCAACAGAGGAGCTATAAACATAGTGGCTGAAAGGCTTAAAGCCAGCTGAGCCCGGATTGCTCGCATGAAAAAGGATCGGGCAGAAAAAAGGGACTGCTCAATCCTTCGATAGAAAAGCAAGATTCCACTGACCGCACCGCAGGATAGATACCCGGAAATGGAGAAGAAACCCATGGGATCCCAGAGAATCAGTATAAGGAATGTATTTGTGAGATGGTGCGAAGCGACGATCTTTCTGTGAATCAAAGAGCGAAGCGCCAGAAGCAAAATAAAGATGAATGCACGGCACAGAGACACAGGAAAATGCAAAATCCAGGTATAGAAGGCGCAGGGAAGCAGTGGTAGAAATAGAGCCAGCGGATGCTTCCTGCCCAGTTTCCAGGAAAGTGGCAAATACAGTACACCGTAGAAAATACCCAGGTGCAGACCACTGGCTGCAAACAAATGCATCACCCCCAGCCGACGAACCCTGTTCTTCAGATCCCTGCCAAGCCAGCCAGATTCTCCCAGTAGAATGGCACGGGCCACTTGCGCGGACTCCCCCTTCAGCCCAGAAAGCAGAGTAAATAAACGATTACGAATGCTGGATCGTAAATCCTCCGTACATTCCTGCTCCAGGACATGCCATTTTTCGTAAACCCTCAGATAGCTATTTGCCCCGCGATCCGCCAGATATTTCCCGAAACCTCCGCCGGGCTTTTCTGGCACTCCCCTTCCATATACCTGGAGACTCAGCTTGCATCCGGGATACAGATCTGGATTGTCCACAGATAATGCCGTACGAAACGGGACAGAAGACTTGCTCCAGCCCGCCTGCCATTCGTCGGAAGAATGAATCATTTCAGACGATGTCCAGTCTTCGCCATAATAAGAAGGATCCATATCTTTCTGAAAATCCAGGATTCGAACGTTCGCCAGATACAGACCTGGATTGATGGATTCTTCTATGGTTGCCTCTGCAAGAAATCGATGCTCATAATCCGGTTCATCGGAATCGAACTGAAACCAGGAGTCTGGCGGAGGTCCGGGTGGACCGGGAAGCAAGAAAGCCACTGTCAAAAGAAAGGCAGGGAGCAGAAATATAATGGATCTTCTGGCAGGCATCAATCGCTGCAATGGAGACCAGTAGGATGAAATCCAGTACAGCACTGCCAGAACGGGAAGAGATGCACAGGCAAATTGAACCAGATTGGGCGTTGCATAAAAACCCAGGCTTTCGATGAAGATACCTGCAATCAATACAGCAGCTACTTTCCACAGAAGCGTGCGCATAATTTGAAATGTATTATGCGCCTAAATTGTTTCGGACGTTTCGGACGGTCTGGAGGTTTCCGATGCTGCGAGTTACAGATATTTGAGGCCCACAGCTTCTCTGGCCCGATCCAGGTAATCGCTGGCTACGGCTCTGGCTTTTTCAGCTCCTTTCTGCATCACCTCTTTAAGGAAGCCCGGGTCTGCTGCCATCTTCTCCCTTTTCGTCCTTGCTGCGGCAAAGGTATCCATGATACGTTCAAAGAGTTCCTGCTTGAAGTGGCCGTAGCCGGTGCCGGGTCTGCGAAATCGATCCGCCAGTTCCTGTCGTTCTGCTTCATTTAGAAAAAGGCAGTAAATCTGATAAAGCACGGAGTTATCCGGATCCTTGGGCTCATCCACTCCGGTTGAGTCTGTTACAATTCCCATGACGGTCTTTCGCAGCTTCTTTTCTGGAGCAAAGAAGTAGATTGCATTTCCATAGCTTTTGCTCATCTTGCGACCGTCCACTCCTGGAACAACAGCCACTTCTTCGCCAATCTCTGGCTCCGGCACTACAAAGATTTCTCCGTAGCGATTGTTGAATCGTCCAGCAATGTCCCGGGTAAATTCCAGATGCTGTTTCTGATCCTTTCCTACCGGAACCTTCTGCCCTCCAAAGGCCAGAATATCTGCAGCCATCAAAATGGGATAAAAGAACAGACCTCCGGATGGACTGATTCCCTGGGCGATTTTGTCTTTGTAGGAATGGGCCAGTTCCAGTTGAGGAACAGTAATGGATGTGGACAGTAGCCAGGAAAGCTCCACCACCTCGGGAACATCGCTTTGAACCCAGAAGGTAGATCGGTCCGGGTCCATTCCCAGAGCCAGAAAGTCCAGAACGGCGTTTCGAATCCCCTCTTCCAGCTTTTCCTTTTCGAACACAGTGGTCAGTGCATGGTAGCTGGCTACAAAGCAAAACAGCTCTTCTCGATCCTGATAATGGATCATAGTCCGCATCATGGAGAAATAGTTTCCCAGGTGTAGCTGGCCGCTGGGCTGGATGCCGGATAGAACTCTCATCAATAGCACTGAATCGACAGCGCAATCCTGTGTCATTTTTTTTCTGTGCCTGCTTTTGCCCTCCACCGAAGCTGGATCTGTGGCTATCCTGGACGAAGCATTGCTCTACTTTGGACTATTGATTGGAGCTCTGATGACCGGCTGGGCTCTGTGGATGTTATTTCTGTACATCAAGAAAACTCCCGAGCAACGAAAAAGAAGCAGCGTGGGTCTGTGGATCATCATTCTGGCTTTGCTACTGGGGCTGGGAGCCCTGGGAAAACCCATGCGCACTGTAATTGAAAGAATACTGAACTCCCATGCGATCCAGAACAGGCACGGAGAAAAGACGCTGGCGCTTGCCACTGTAGAAGGCAGGGGGCAAATGCGAAAATCCCAGCCGGACGCAGCATTCCAGCTTCAGGCAAGATAGAGCTTCAGAAAGGTTAGAGTCAGTCCACACAAAAAGATGAGCGATACATACTTTATTCTGATAGGTCTTATTCTTGGCCTGCTTACTTTTTTACTCTATCTTCTGGTGCCCATTCGGCAGAGAAGAAAGAAAGCGCAGGAAGATCGAATTCGAGGCTATTGTCCTGTCTGCGGTCATGCGCTGAGATCCGGAGAAAGAATCCGCTCCAATCAGCTGGAGCTGGGAAAAAGTAACCTTCGCACCTATATTAAAGGCTGTCCCTTCTGTCTGGGCGGGAAGACTCCCAGGAAGTGCCCGGTCTGCAAGGAAAAGCTGGGCAAAGAGGATATGGTGGTGGCTTTTTCCAATCCGGAAGAAGATAAGAAAAAGCTGAAGGTTATGGGTTGTAAGAAATGTTTTTCTCAGGGATTCGATTGATTGTAGATACCCCGGGCAATCCATTCTTTGACATCAACCTTGCCTCCGCGGATGCTTTCGAAAAAGGCTCGGGCTCGCAGAACATTTTCCGGCGATTGCTCAAAAAGAGCTTTCAGGAGCCCACTACAGGAATTTCAAATGAAGGAACGAATCAAAGCATACGAATCCCTTGCAGTTGTAAGACGATGCACGGTCTGCATGCTCTTGATCATGTTTGTACCTCTGGCAAGCTGTGCCACCTACTGGCAGAACCGGCTCAAAGACTCCGGCGATCTGGTAAGTGCCGGCTATCAGGATGAATCTTATGGATTGTCCCTTCGCGCGGGCCCTGCCAAACTGGGACTGCACTATAAATCAGAAGAAGGATCGGACCTGGGATATCGTCAGGGTTACGTGGATCGGTTTCAGTCTCAGTCCTTTGTAGCCCTGGTTCTCGGTAGCGATATATTACAGGGACCACTGCCAGGTCAGGACGATGCAAACAATAGCCCACTTTCTGACAGAAATTCCCGGGAGTCATCCCAGGCGGAGACTGAAAATGGCACGGAGTCCAGAGAAGCATCCGGACCCGGGACAGGAAAAGAAACTGAATCCGGCAATGCGAATTTAAACAACGAACAGACTCAAGCGGACCTGGAAAAACTGAAGAACATGAGCCTGGAAGATATAAAGAAGCTTCCTGCCTTTCAGAAGTTGAATCCGGAGCAGCAGGCAAAATTTATAAAGCAGTTCCAGAAGATGAAGGAGAATTCCGAGTTGAGACCCGATGAATCCGCCGTCTCACCGATGACAAAGGGTCCGCCATCAG
The DNA here is from genome assembly GCA_002729885.1 of Spirochaetaceae bacterium. GTDB lineage: Bacteria > Spirochaetota > Leptospiria > Leptospirales > Leptonemataceae > UBA3465. Next base: position 739,400 of record PBUB01000002.1, on the reverse strand, counting down.
AAATGGAAATCCGCAAGAAAACCTACCACGCAAGAAGTCCCCTGGGAACCAGCGTCCCATTTAAAGAAAAGAATCCACTGTTAAAATCTAAGGACCGAAAGCCTGTATCCCAGGGATTTGCTCCCGGAAGCTATTTAAGTTCCATTGAAATCAAAGCGGGCGCCTATGTGGGCGTCTATGTAGCCATTCATCTGGGAGAGTTCATTGATCTTTTTGCGGGTTTCGTGGGCCTGGATCCCATGAAGGATGACGGCCCATTTGAAATGGGCTTATCGAATGCGGAACTTGAAGGTCTGACAGAGGCGGAGAAGGAACTATTTCGCAGTCTGGGACCCGAGCAGCGAAAGCAATTCCTCAATCTGAGCCCCGAAGAAAGAAGGATGCTGCTGGAACGAATGAATCAACAATAGCCTATGGTAGGGGCCTTTCTCACCACCATCCTCTGGTCCTTTTCTGCGATCTTCGCACGAAGATCCACAAATGTATTTGGTCCGAGCTTTGCCAACTTCTCCCGGCTTTTTCTGGCCTGCATACTTCTGGGTGCATATACTCATCTATTCGCTCCTGCACTGGAATGGCATTCCTTCCAGGTGTTATTCTGGAGTGGCTTCATCGGTCTTGGTCTGGGAGATCTGGCTTTGTTTGTAGCCCTGCCCCGGCTGGGATCGCGACTATCGCTCTTAATGGTGCAATGTCTGGCCGCTCCCATTGCGGCGCTGATCGAATGGGCCTGGCTGGGTACCGCCCTTTCAGGACTTCAGATTCTTTCCGGAGTCGTAGTTCTCATCGGAATCGCCATTGCCTTTCGGCCGTCCGGCGAAGTTAAGCCCGATGCCCTGGGTATTTCCATGGGCCTTCTGGCAGCCATTGGCCAGGGTGCTGGCGCTATTATCAGTCGCAGAGCCTACGACTATATGGAAATTGCAGGCATTTCGGTGGATGGAGGCGCCGCAGCCTATCAACGGATGCTGGGTGGCTTTCTAATTTCCGGAATATATATAAGCTTTGAATACTGGTACAAAAAGCAAAAGGCACGAATCCAATTCGATACAAGAAAGATGAGCAAATCCTTCTCAAACAGGACTCCGGCCGTGCATACGGGCGAAAGTTGGGCCCATACCGCGGCCGATTCAAGAGATTTTCCGAATAGTCAACCAGAGCAAACGCTTGAGCAAACCATTCCTGTAGCCAATGACGGGAAGACTGGAATCCATCAGCGAAAGGCTGGATGGAAAGAATATCTATATATCCTGGGTAATACTCTATGTGGACCTGTGCTGGGTGTTGCCTGTTATCAATGGGCTCTGTCCGAGCAACCAGGAGGTGTGGTACTGCCCATCGTTGCCACAACTCCTCTCGTCGCCATACCGTTTACTCGCTGGCTTGAAAAGGACTCCGTAGGATTGCAGGCCTGGGGAGGAGGCGTCATCGCTGTGGCAGGAGTCATTGGCCTGGTATGGGCTACACCCTGATGTAATGAGCGTTCGAATAACATCAAGGCGAAATGTATTGCAATTTTCGCTTTAAGCGATACCCCGGGCACGGCTTTATCTCGAAGCGCTGAGCAACAAATTCGAGCAAAAAACTGATCCTCAATACCGGGCAGGCAGATAGCACCTGGATCAGGGGGGCTGAGGCCGGCAACTCACGATATCTCCCGCATCATGTTTACTTTAGCATCAATGCACGCAATCGCATTCATTCGCATGCATACAACTTTGCATTGCGCTTTCTTCGCATCAAGTTAATGCGATAGTAACGCCAATTCAGATATCTTTGACTATTAGATAAGCATAATAATCGTTTATAACAATTGAGACCAACATCGAATCCTGCTTCTAACTTTTATAAATTTTTCTTTACTTTTGTCAAACCCAGGGAAAATACATGGAGTGAGCCGCATTCCTTCCAATCGATCCGTGCGAATCGGCTCCCGTTCCAGCACAGAGATGCTGTGGAATGCGTTCGAAAAGAATGCTTCACCCGGAATGATTCTGCGCCCACCGGGAATCATATACTATCTAAATGAAGCGGGGGCCCGTCTTCTGGGAATTCAGCGGGTTCCTTTTTGCAGGCAGCCGTTGGAGAGTTTTATTCCCCTGGAGTATAGACAGGAGGCATCGGATTGGTTAAACGCCATTGCCCGGGGACAGTCCGCTCCAAGCATTCACCTGCCCGTCGGATCCAAAAAGAATATCTGGCAATTCCATGGTCGCTGCATCTATATTCGAAACCGAAAGCGACTCTTCCTTTCTGCTACACCGGATCCCTCTGAGCCCACCGCTGAGCAGCAGGGACTGCTCTCACTGGCAAGCCATGAGATTCGAAACGGTCTGAACAGTCTTCTGGGGATGCTGGAACTTGCCAAAGAGGAAAGCAAGGACCGGGATGAGCTACTGCAGCTGGCGCTCAACTCCGGAATGCAGCTGAATCATCTACTCAGTAGTATTCTGAATCTTGCCCGGATAGAGGCTGGCTACGTTTCCAACGCAGAGCCAGGATTGCTTAGAGCCTTCCTGATCGAAATTGCAGAACCCCTTCGCAGAGAAGCACGGACCAAAGACATTCACTTCGATTTATGGTTGGATCCCGCACTACCGGAACGGGCCGTTCTGCGCTATGCCGCGCTGCGGCAGGTGCTTCTCAATCTAATCTCCAACGCAATAAAATATACAGAGAAAGGTATGGTTCAATGCCGGGTTACACTCAATGGGGATGCAGATGCTGGATTTGCCCTGTCCTTTGAGATAATAGATACTGGCTCCGGTATTCCGGAAGAGAGCCAGAGCCTTGTGTTCCGTCGTTTCTACCGCGTACCGAATGTGGAGGACTCCGGTATTGCGGGCTCTGGCCTGGGACTCAGTATTGTCAGGGATTTAGTCCAGTCCATGGGAGGGCAAATCAGCCTGAAAAGTAAAGAAGGCCAGGGAAGCGAATTTGCATTCTGGATTCCCGTGGCCCTGGATTCGGATTCATTCACGTTTTGATCTGATGCAGAGGAGAGTTCTTCCAGGTCTGAAAGAATCATGTCTCCTGGCTTTTTGAACAAAGCCGGGTTCGTCCAGGGCAATACTGGCAAAAAGCCAGAATAATAACTCAGTCCAGGAAACGCTCTTTGAATCGTAGATTGGATATATCGCAGAAGTCCCGCTTCCCGAACCATCGATAGCGATTCGCTGCAATCCATGAGTAAATCGCTTTTCCGGCCCAGGAAAATGGCGGCAAAGAAAGCAGGAAAGCCAGAGGCCGAAGCAAGGGATAGATAATGCCCCCTACTTTCAGAAAGGCAAAATATCCTTCAAAGACCGAAACGCCGAGTTCCTCTTTTCTATGGGCCCCGGAACTCGATTTCGCCCCATTGCCGGACGAAAATTCGGAATTTTCAGTTTGGATCTTCGCGGATCCATGATTCAGCCCTTTAGCCGGAATGCTTATTTTCATGCTGTCCGGATCCCCTTCCAGAGGTCCAAATAAATGCGACGCCAGAGGCCCCTGCAAGGAAGCGTATCTCAATCGACCCTTCCGATCCAGCTTAAGAAGTGTATTCACCGACTGATTGCAGATATTACAGACTCCATCAAAGAATACAATGGGGCCTGCATGCAATGGATGGCTTGCCGTTTTTGCGCCAGCGTCAGTATTCAACTGACCGGACTTCATAGTATCAGCCGCTGCATCCGTCCGGTGCAAATCCTTCCGCCGGGACGGTCCATTTGACCGGGTTGACTTTGAATCTAATTTTCCCGACATGCTTTTTCTATTCAGAGGAAATTTCGCAGATGCGTCAAGAATCTCGACCACGAACCGCACCGGCTGGTCCCTGCAACAGGACTGTTTACGTCAGTCTTCCAGGGGCTCAAAGGCATGCATCTGCAACGACTCCGAGCGAACCCCTGTATCCAGATTGTACCCAAGAAGATCTTCAAAGTCTTTTCTTTTTTTGCGGCCCTCAATATAGTCATCACAGAGGCGAATTAATTCTCGGGAGAAATTTGCGGCCCGATGAACCAGCTCCATAAAGCTCTCTCTGGATTCCCTTCCCGGCTCCGCCGGATATCTCCAGGGACGATTATGAGGATTGTAGAGCCGCTCCGGTATACGATTTCTGGGAGGCAGGATCAGATGACGGGCCTTCCATTTATGGAGTGTGATATTATCCACGGCGCGCAGGAATCCTCGAACCACCCAGGATCTGGTATCCAGCAATCGATTAAACTTTAGAAAGCCCTGATAGGCTTCGTTCAGTACATCGCCTCTTTTGATGGACTCCAGAGTTCCTACATAATGCTCTTTAAAGTCCTCTTCATGCACCCGGGAAAGTGCATGCACCCACATCTGCCAGATGTCAAAGTCCAGGTTTCGCTTATCACGAATGTCTACAAATTGCAGAAAGTGATATTTGTTCGGGCTCATTCCCAGCCGCTCGGCGATCAAATACGAATCCAGGGCATACTCCACCCTTAGATGGTTTTCCTGGGCTTTTCTGGAACGAACTTCATCGGTAGAATACAAATCACCGGTAATATAAAAAATATAGGGATGCGTAACGATGTCTGTAGCACAGTGGGAAACGTATCCCAGAGCAAAGGCCTTTCGCTTTTCTCTGGCAGTGGAATCCTGTTTAATACGATCCAGAAATGCCAGGACCAGCTCGAAGACGCGACGATGATGCGTGATGTTGCCCCAGGTGATTCCCTTTACGTTCTTTTTGCTAAGCAGATGGTAGAAGTAGAAAATGTCCGGCGCCACCGAACCAAAGCAGCCGTAGCGAAACAGATGCTCTTGATGTAGCATTCTGGCAATGGAACGATCGTATTCATCCCCGTGCTCCATCAACGCCAGAGACTGACGAAATACTTCAAGATGTGTGAGCTTGGCGGCCATCTTCCATTGCCTTTCTAAAGGTCAATATTAGCCGGCGAATTTCTTCCGTATGCAAAGCAAATACGGAACGATTCACCACCAGCATGGCCCTTGATTCCATAATCTGCTGAATCTCTGTCAATCCATTCGCACGAAGGGTAGTACCGGTACTTACCAGGTCCACTATACAATCGGACAGACCTACAATAGGTGCTATCTCCACAGAGCCATTTAGATGAATAATTTCGCAGCTCTTTCCGCGCTTAAAGAACCAGTCCTGGGTCAGTGAAGGGTACTTTGTGGCAACCCGTAGATGGGAAGCTTGCTGGATTCTCTCTACATCACCGGTCTTTGCAGCCAGAGATAACCTGCAGTAACCGAATTCCAGCTCCAGCGGAATGGCCAGGTCATACTGTTTTTCTTCCATTACATCCCGACCGGTTACTCCGGCATCGGCGCCGCCATGGAGGACGCAAACCGGAACATCCTGGTTTCGAACCAGAAGTATTCGGTAACGACCGGTGGGATCCACGAAACTCAACTCTCTGGTGTCCGGAATCTGAAAATCTGCAAAGCCGGATCGGCGAAAGAAATCCAGGCTTTCTTCGGACATTCGTCCGGAGGGAAGTGCGATTGTAAACAGGTTGCTCATCGAGCAATCAAGAATGCAGCTGCGGCAGCGCGAATGTCCTGAATTTGATCCTGCTGCTCAATGGCCCATAGATCTCCAAATGCCTGATCTGCTTGCTGCTGATCGCCTTTCAGGGTAAGTGCGCGGCCCTTGCCAAACAGGCCCAATGCTTTCATAAAGGGATCGTCGCCGGCGTAGGTAAGCATCTGCTCAAAGCCAGCAGCCGACTTCTCGTAGGATTCTGCCTTCTCGTAATACACAGCAGACTGATAGTAATAGAATGCACGAAGCTCTGGCATTTCCAGACTTTCCGCCAGCTCATTGGCCACATCGCCGGCTTTTTCATATTCACCCGCCTGGCGAAACAAATCCAGTTCGTAGATCAAAGCTCTTCTTTGAGCACCTTCGGTGGTATGATTCTTTCGATATTCCTGGAGTAACCGAGCACCCGGGGCTGTGCTTTCTACGTTTTCGCCCAGTCGGGGATCTCCCACCAGTTCATCGAAAGCTTCTCTGGCTTTTCTTTCCTGACTTTCGGTATAGAATCGATAACTGACTGCACCAATTAGAGCAATCACCGCCAGGCTCACGGCCGCCAGCACCAGCTTCAGGTTGGTGCGGACGTGATAGAAAACTTTGTGCAGAAACAATTCCACAGGTCCACCGTCGAAATCACGAAATGGATCGTAGGCATTACTGGTGGATTGTTGAGGGGCTTTTACTCTTCGATTACTCTTGCGTGTGGCTCCGCCTGCCATATTAGTTCTCCGGAAGTTTCTTGATGAGCGAACCCAGGGAACTTGTAGAAGGAGCATCGTCTTTTTTGAGATACTGATCTATAATTTCTCTCTGCTGCTTTCTTTCGTAGTCCTTGATAGACAGAGAGATTCTCTTTTCGTCGGAATCGATACGAAGCAGCACGGTATTGACCTGGTCGCCCGGCTTATAAAGGTCACTCAGTTTCTGGTCTGGCTTTAGAGGAATACGGCTAATGTGAACCAACCCCTCGAAGCCATCGCCAATATCTACGAAGATACCAAAATCTGTGATACTGGTAACCTTGCCTTCAATGATTGCATTCTTCTTGTAGCGCTCTTTGAGCACTTCGTAAGGACTGGGAGTTAGTTGCTTGATTCCGCAGGACACTCTCCTTTCATCCTTGTTGATGTTCAGAATTTTATACTGAACTGAATCGCCCTTCTTGAGCATCTTTCGATCCGGATGATCCGCCCAGGAGTAGTCATTGAAATGGATTAGACCTTCTACATCGTCCAGGATCTTTACGAAGGCGCCGAACTTTGTAACGGAAGTCACTTCCCCTTCTCGCACGTCCCCTTCTCTAACATCCGCTCCCAGGGACTCCCAGGGATCTTTCTGTAGCTGCTTGAGGCCCAGTCCGATTCTCTGTTTTTCCAGGTCTACTGATAGGACCTGAGCTTCGACTTCCTGACCTACGTCCAGGTATCTTTTGGGATGTCTTAACTTCTTGGACCAGGAAAGCTCGCTAACATGAATCAGACCTTCCAGTCCTTCGCGAATTTCAACAAATGCGCCATAGTCTGTAAGACTGGTGACTGTACCTTTGATTACGGTGCCCCGGGTAAGTTCTCTCTGGGCCCACTGCCAGGGATCTTCTGTAGTCTGCTTCAGACCAAGGGAAAGTCGATGGTTTTCCTGATCAATCTGCAGTATTTTGAGCTCTACTTCCTGACCTATCTGGAATCGATCTTTAAAGGGCGCGAATTTCTTCCAGGAAATGTCTGACTGATGGAGCAGGCCTTCGATGCCATCTACATTTACAAATACGCCAAAGGATACCTTGCGAGTTACAGCACCTTTAACCATGTCTCCTTCTTTGTGCTTCTGCTGGAATTCATTCCAGAGTTCATGGTTTACTTCTTCCAGTATGGCCCGACGGCTCACTACTGCGCTGCGCTTCTTATCGTTAACTTCAATAACCTTGAAATCAACTACAGTACCCTGTTTTATCTTTCCTTTGGTTCGGGCCTTGAGGTCCGCCTGGCTACGAGGCATGAACAGACCCAATCCACCCATCCGGACGATATAACCATGACCGGAGGGAATTTCTTTTTCAACAATACCTGAGATTTTGGCCCCGGATTCATGGGCCTCCACTACACTATTCCAGGCAACCCGACGATCAGCTTCCAGCTTGGAAACCAGGGTATTGCCTTCGGAGCCAGCATCGGACTTAACCACTACCTGAAACGTAGTTCCTGGAGCGGGTGGCTCATCGAATTCATTTACCGGGCACCGTCCATCCTGCTTCTGACCGATGTCAAAAAGTACATCCCGGTCGGAGACCTCCAGGACCGTTGCGTCCACGATGTCGCCACGGCTCCATTGAGCCATGTTCACGGATTCTTCTTCTTCTTTTAAGAAGTCCGCAAGGTCTTTTTGCTCCTGTAGCAAGTCAAAGGGAGTAGAAGCCACCATAAATGTTCCGTAATGTAGCAGTTCTATCTGGGGAGAAGATGGGCCACAATCTTGAATTTAGAATCTGAACTGGATGTGTGCCAGGATTCTCGATAAGACATCCTCCCGAGAAAGATCGGAAGTGTCAATAAGAATAGCATCATCGGCCTTTCGCAGAGCTCCCACAGCCCGATTCCGGTCCTCTTCATCCCGCCTGGCGATATCCCGCTCGATTTCCGCAAGACTCTGAGAGCTATTACCCTGGCCAAGCATTTCTTCGTACCTTCTTTTCGCACGAACCTGCACCGACGCCTCCAGGAAGAACTTGTTGGGGGTGTCCGGAAATACAATGGTGCCCATGTCTCTGCCATCCGCCACCAGGCCGGTCTCATCCGCAAACTCACGGAGCAATCGATTCACTGTATTTCTGCAGTTCACACTGTCTGCAATGTAACGGATGCGAGCTGTGACTTCGGGGGTCCGAATTTCTCGGCCCACATCTACATTGCCTATGCAGTTCGACTGGCGGCCATCGGAAACCACCACCCGAATCCCCAGCCCATCCGGATCCAGGTCACTCTTCTGAAACATTGCGCCGAACTGCTCGGGATCGGCTCCGGATCCCAGTTTCTGCACGGAAGCCAGGGTTATGGTACGATAGATGGCGCCGGAATCGGCATGCAGAAATCCAATCTTCTCTGCAAGCATTCCTGCTATTGTACTTTTACCGGAACCCGCAGGTCCATCCAGCGCAATCACACTCATAATGTCAGTGGCCTCTCTCCATCCATTTTGACAAGCCAGGATTTTCGAACCATAGTCGAAACATGATTAAGGGAGTCTCGACCATCATGAAAGAATAATTCAACAAACGCTACTCAAGGAGGTAATGAAACTCTGGTCCCACTCAGACTCAAACAATCATGTCCTGGAAGATTTGTGGATTTAGAGATCAGCGGTCCTTTTCGTAACCACAAATTTCATTTCTAAAACCACGGGATCTTGTCTGCCAGTCGGACCACCATTCCATGCTGTCCGATTCCACGGTATCGATCAGTTCATCCAGGCCGGTTCTAAAATCCCTTAGAGATTCAAGAATGTATTTCCGATTTGTATGAAGAATATCTTTCCACATTTCTGGATTGGAGCCAGCAATTCTGAGCATATCGCGCAGTCCGCCACCTGTAATTGGGATGGGAGATTGAGAATTGATCCGCCGAACCTCCTGGCGATTCGCAGTCACCGTAGCCAGAAGACTGGATACCAGATGTGGTGCATGACTGAGATAGGCCAGCACCAGATCGTGATCCCTTTCATTTAGTTCCGAAACCCTGGACCCCAGAGATGACCAGAATTGATGTAGATGTTCGAACGCTTCCCCGGGAAGGTTTCGCATGGTTGAGCGAATAAGAATTACAAGTCGGTCTTTAAACAGGTTGTCCCTGAAAGCGGCGGGTCCGGCATCTTCCGAGCCGCACATTGGATGCGAACCAACGAATGGAAGATGAGGATGCCTGGTAGCCACTTCCTCAAGGAATGTTCTTGTAGAACTCATGTCTGTAATCAGAGGCAGGGATCCGGATTTAGACCGCTGGAAGTCCGTGGGATACATTGGAGCAAGCTTCTCCAGCAAATCACCGTTGGCAGCAATAGGCATCCCCAGAACAATTAGATCGTATTTCGTCAGATCCAGACCGGACACATCCAGAGCACTGGATGCGATGGATTCATCTGCCAGGTTATGGTCTACAATCCATTGCTTGCTTCGATCGCTTCGCACCACACCGGTAATTGAAGGAGGACTGGACTGATTTCGCAACCCCGCTGCCAGCGAAGCCCCCATCATGCCCATGCCATAAATAAGTATGGAACGAAAGGGCTGCAGATTAATCCACCTGTCCCATGGGGTAGGAGCCCAGAACTTTTAGAAAAGAAGTACTTTTTTCCAGGTCTGAAATAATGCTTTTTACTGGATCTGCGTCCCGATGTCCTTCCAGGTCTATGAAGAAGTTATATTCGCCATAGTTCTTTCGCGTCGCTCTGGATTCAATTCTGGTTAAATTGATGTTGGCATCGTAGAAAGGCTTGAGTACGCGAAAAAGACCGCCCGGCTCATCATGAAAACTCAATACAATGCTGGTGCGGTCTCTCTTTCCTGGAGGACATTGCTCATGGCCAATGATCCAGAATCTTGTGATGTTATCCGAGCTATCCTGGATATCTCGGCTCAAAATCTTCAGTCCGTAGATTTCGCTGGCCAGTTCGGAGGCAATAGCCACTCCATCTTTCTTTTCTGCCACCAGCTGTGCGGCCCGCGCTGTGGATGAAGTCTCCACGATCTGAATCTCATGCATGGGAAGATTTTTCTGCGCCCATTGTTTGCACTGCTCCAGCCCAATGGGAATCGTATAAATCCTTCGAATGGAAGACAGCGGAATGGAATCTGTGGCCATCAAATGATGTCGCACCCGGACGAACTGTTCTGCATAGATCTGCAGACTGGAATCCAGAAAGCAATCCATGGTAATTCCCACAGAGCCGGCTGCTGTATTATCCGCGGGCACTACTCCATAGCTGGCTTCTTTTACATTGGCCACACTGCGAAAAATTTCCGGAATGGTATCCATGGGCATTCCACGAACGGAATTTCCAAAACGATACCTGGTAGCCATATGCGAAAAACTACCGGGTGGCCCGAGATAACCCACCGATGGTCCACCTTCCAGAGCAATGGAACCGGACATGATTTCTCGATAAATATTTCTAAAGGTGGAATCTGGAAGTTCGGGCAAAGCCTCTGCGCTTTTGTCCCGGGCTTCTTTCGCATACCGAACGATATTTTCGTAAACACCCTGCTCCCGATCGGGCCTGTACACGGGCTCATTCTTTCGACGCTTTACTTCGCCGATGTGAGAGGCCGCACGGGCACGACGAAGCAGCAGTTCTACGATTTGCCGGTCCAGCTCATCGATCTGCTTTCTGTAGGGAGCGAGATCATCCATAGACCCGGGCAGGGTTTCCTGGTTATTCGATTTCGTCAAACGGAAGCTCTTTTACATCCTGGAGCGGAGGGAGATCCGAAAGAGAATTCAATGCAAAATGGGAAAGGAACTGCCTGGTGGTTACATACAGGGTAGGCCGTCCGGGCACCGGTCTGTACCCCTGAGGCTTGATTAACTTCTTTTGAAGCAAGGTAGCAATCATCTGTCTGCTATTCACTCCGCGCACTTCTTCCACTTCCGGCAGCGTAATGGGCTGACGATAGCAGATAATGGACAGAGTTTCCATTACTGAACGGGAAAGCTTTTCTGTTCTGGGTCCTCCCAGAATACCTTTGATCTGATCACCGTAGCGATCGGAGGTTACGAATTGATACCCTCCGCTGATCTCTCGAAGCAGGATTCCACCATCTCGCTCGGCATAATCATCCATGAGGGAATCCACCAGAATGCGGGTATTCACTCGATCCAGATTACAGAGCCTTGCAAGAACGGACAGTGACTGAGGCTCGGCGGATACAAATAGCACGGCCTCCATTAGGCCACGGAATTCATCCATTTCCTCACGGCTGAGTTCCCGGTATTCGGGAAGGCCGGCTTCATTGGAAGCCTTTACAGGCACATCCACCGACTCGTCGATTTCGTGCTGCTCTGAGGGAAGAGCCCCATCCATGGTATCAAGATCGTCCCGGGAGCCCTCAATTTCCAGCGTATCTTTCTTTTTCTTTCCCATAGCCAGAGGGATTATGTCGCGCCCGGGGTCTGTACAGCAAGCGGTTTTTTAGCGACATATTTCCAACGGAGTGTTTTCAGGAAACGGTGGCGGCACGTTTATAGATCATGATGGGACCAAATATGCCATCCTGCTGAAGAACGATCTCTGCCAGTCGAGTGAGCTCGAGAAGTGCCAGAAAAGTGGCAATTACTTCACCCTTGCGCATGGATTCGATGTTTTCGAAAAGATCTTCGAAGGCAAAGGAGATGGCATTTTCCAGAAGACCACGGATTTCATCCATCTTGGCTTCTACGGACCATTCTTCACCGGAGATTTCATAGCCCTCTTCTTCCGGCTCCGGCTCCATTCTTTTCAGCACCTTCTGATAGGCGCGAATCAAATCCACCAGGCTCACTTCCAGCATGCGCTCGGTTTCATCGCTTTCAATCACGGGAGTTTCTGGCCGCCCAAAAATGCCACCGGAGATCTCATCCATCTCACGAAGGGTTTCCGAAGCGATTTGAAATCTGCGATATTCCAGCAGTTGCTGAATAAGTTCTGGCGGTAGCCTGGAGTCGGCTTCCGTATCTTCGAAACCTGGATCCGGTAGAAGTGCCTTGCTCTTGTAATAGATGAGCCGAGCAGCCATTACAGTAAAGGAGGAGGCCAGGGAGATGCGCAGATCTCGAGCGCCGTGCATAAAAGACAGAAAATCTTCTGTTATTCGATGAATGGATATTTCGAAGATATCCACCCGGTAGCTCTCGATAAGCTTCCAGAGTACAGACAGGGGACCTTCTTCATCTCCATCGGGACCGGTCCAATGAACAATGAATTCACCCAGTTCTTCTTTATCGGAATCCTCATCGCTTTCCTCACCTTCCGTGGTCTCGGAACCCGGTTGGTCGGATTCGGCTTTTTCAGATTCTAAATGCTCGGAGGGATTCCTGGATGGTGCCTGCTGTTCATTGGCCGGGGTTGCCTCGTCAGAAGCCGGGTCTGGCTCCGTAGTATGGCCGGAATTGGTGGTATTGCTGGAGGATGGGGATGGAACGACAGGGGTGTCTACATCCGCAGAAGAACCAGTGGATCTGTGATCTGGTTCTTCGTTTTCAGGATGTTTCTGGGAAGTACGTGGTTCCTCCTCCTGGTTCACGGCAACAGCTCCCAATAAGGGAAAATCAGGAAAGTGCCTTTTGAGCTGCTTGCTGCAGTCTTTCCGGCGGGAATGGTTTTACTACAAAGTCCTTTACGCCCATCTTAATGGCACGAGCCAGTAGGTCTTCCTGACCCAGAGCTGTTACCATAATAATGCGAGCAGCCGGGTCCGCTTTCAGGATTTCCGAAGCCGCTTCCAGACCGTCCTTTTCACGCATGGTAATGTCCATAGTAACCAGATCCGGTTTCATTTCTCCGTACATCTGTACAGCCTGATTTCCGTTCTCTGCTTCCCCGACGATCTCATGTCCGGAAGCCGTGAGGGCATCCTTCACCAGAGTTCTCATGAATTTAGCATCATCAACGATCAATATCCTCGCCATTTTTTACCCACTGCTGCAATGATTTTGTAGTCTCGCTTTAATTCCCCTTCTCTGTAAAGAGAAATATGGATCAGGCTCTTTGCCCCTCCAATCGACCGGCCAATTCCGACATCCGGCCCCCCAGTTTCTCCAGTTCCAGGACTTCATCCACGGCTCCGGCCTCGATGGCCCTGCGATTCATGCCAAAGACAATGCTGGAAAGCTCATCCTGGGCCAGAACCACTCCACCTTTTTCGTGCAGTCGGTTCAGGGCTTCCACACCATCCTTTCCCATTCCGGTCATAATGACCGCCAGGATTTCCCCATCCAGAAGCTCAATGGCACGGTGTAACGTGAAGTCGACAGAGGGTCTGTGCGCATTGTGAGGCGGCGTTTCGGAGTCGATATGCAGACTGATTCCAGCTCCTTTGCGCCTGAAATCCAGATGTTTCCCCCCCGGAGCCACATATGCCTGGCCAGGCTGGAGCACCATACCCTCTTCAGCCTCGAACACCTGCATTCCACTTACGCGATCCAGCCTCTGGGCGAAAGCGGCGGTAAAAATCGGCGGCATATGCTGTACTACAATCAAGGGCAGCGGAAAACTGGAGGTTAGCTGGGAGAAAACAGTCTGCAACGATTGAGGCCCCCCGGTGGATGCACCAATAAAAGCCAGGCGAAACTGATGCTGTCCGGCCTTTAGAATGGGGCCTACCTTTTGACCGGAGCTGGAGCGACTGTCCCGCAGGGAGTGAATAAGACCGGCCACTTTCATTTCGATCTGATGTTCCAGATCCTGCAATCGAATACCGGTATCGCCGGCAGGCTTGGGCACGAATTCCATGGCTCCGGCTTCCAGGGCTTTCATGGTAATATCTGCACCTGCTTGTGTCAGAGAAGAAAGCATCATCACCGGAGTAACGTTTCCCAGCTTCTTCTTTTCATCCAGTAACGTCAGACCATCCATTACGGGCATTTCAATGTCCAGAATGACCAGATCCGGCTTGAGCTCCTGCATCATCTCCAGACCCATCTTACCATTTCTGGCCTCACCGGCAATCTCCACATCCGGGATGCGACGAAGAACATCACCCACAATCTGGCGAACCAGCATGGAATCATCCACTATCAGTACGCGAAAACTCATTTAGAATCAACCAGGAAGCCTGGATACCAGCTCCACCAGATTTGGTCTGGAAGGCAGCATAAACAATCGACCCAGTAGCTCCGTATCTTCCCTGAAGAAATCTGTAGAGATGTAAATCAATTTGGAATCCAGGTCCGGATGACTTCTCTTCTGAACAAGATCAAGAAGATCCTGAACAGAGCCCGCCATAAACTCCGGCACAGTTGGAGTAATGGCCATATTTGTCTTGTTGGCCAGCTCATTTAGAATGCTTGAGCCAACGATATTCGTAAGCTCATTGAGCACGGATTGCACATCTTCCATGGACATGGAATCCGGAGTCCTGGATCCCTCGGGAAGACCCATCAGTTCGCCGGCGGCTTCAAAACCTGTGGCCTCATCAAAAACCAGAAGAAGAACAGCGAAGAAATCCCCTTCCGTACCCAGCGCGACAGAGATCAATCGTTCGCCTGGAACATATCTGGTGAGCTCGGAATAATCTACGGTGGTAAATTCAGGCACCGCCACTTCTACAGTAACACCCAGTAATTGCGAAAGCACCAGACCGGCATTGATCATACCTGTATTAATGACGGAATAGAGCTTGTTGTATTCGTCTTCGGAAAGATCGCGTCCATGGGAATCCTTACCGCCATAAATCTCTTTGGCTGTTCGAACCCGATCCGCCTTCTCTTTTTCGAATTCCTGAATGGCGCGAGATACACCGGCAGAATCTTCATCTGCGGAGTGAGCTTTACTCACGCTGTCTGCGCCTGCACCTGTGCGGGAGTCATCTCCGGAAGAGGTGGAATCTGTAATGGATTCGCTCTTTGCCCTATCGTGCTCGGAAATGTCGGCCGCAAGTTCCTGGGTAACGCTTTCGGAGAATTTATTATCTCCAGAGCCTGGCTCATCGAAAAAGGTTACTGCCTGAACTTTTGTAGAGGATCCATCTCCTGGACCTGCGGTTTTCAGATGCGATGTGCCGGTTGGAATATCTTCGCCTCCAGATTTCTCCTGGCCTTTGCCATTTTCCGATGCGCCCACCATGGCAGGCTCTCTAACATCTTCCCGGGATTTCCTGCTGGCTCCTCGCCGACGCCGACCGGACCAGGTGATGGCCTGCACCTTTTGATTATAGGAGTCCGTAGCATGCACTCCTTCGAAAGCCAGCTCCTTCTGTTCCTCCAGGCTTCTCCTTCTGGCCTGCAAACGTGTGGCCAGATCCAGAAGACCATGAACGTCCAGAACCATGACAATGGAACCATCACCCATAAGACAGGCACCGATGAGACCGCGAATGCTTCTGTAATTCTGCTCCAGACTCTTGATTACAATTTCCTTTTTCCCGGCCATTGCATCCACGACATAGCCAACCTTTCGGCCGGCCACGTTAGCAATCACCACCGGAAACTCCTCTTCTTCTGCTCCATCCAGCGGGAGCCCCATCAACTCTCGAAGACGAAAAACAGGTAGAATTTCGCCTCGTAGATTAATAATATCCTTACCCTGAAGCGTGGTTATATCTGCCTGGGTCAGCCGAATAGTTTCTACAACATCGGAAAGCGGGAAGGCGAACTCTTCACCTCGAATGCGAATTAGAATTGCGCTGATGATTGCAAGAGTGAGAGGAAAGGACAATACGAAGCTACAACCGGCCCCTGGATTATTCTGCACCTGAATGCTTCCCTTGAACTCCTGGACCATCTTGCGAACCACATTCATGCCTACGCCACGACCGGACACATCGGTAACCTGTCTGGCTGTGGAAAACCCGGGATGGAAGATTAGATTGTACACCTCTTCATCGCTCATAGTCTCTGTTCCGTCCACGAGTCCCAGAGACACTGCCTTTTCTGCGATGGCTTTGCGATTCAGTCCTCGACCATCGTCCTTAATTTCTACATAGATGTTGTTTCCGCTTTGAAAGGCATTTAGAAGCAGCGTCGCTGTTCGATCCTTGCCTTTTTCTTCGCGTTCAGCCGGAGTTTCAATGCCATGGTCCAGAGCATTTCGTAATAAATGCAGCAAAGGATCATTCAACGCATCGATGATATTCTTATCCAGTTCCGTATCTTCTCCCTGGAATACCAGGTCCACTTCTTTGCCCAGATTCAATGCAAGATCGCGCACCGGTCTGGGGAATCTGTGAAATACCAGTCCCACGGGGATCATCCTGGTCTTCATGATGCCGCTCTGAAGATCACGTGCAATTCGTGCAGCCTGATCGATCTTGCTCTTTAGCTCCCCCAGGGCATGGGACTCCCCGATTTCCGCGCTCAAATCCTCATAGATCTTTTGAAGGCCGGAATTGGTAATCACCAGTTCGCCTACACTGTTGAGCAGATAATCAATTTTTTCAGAAGAGACTTTGATGTTTCTGGTCTTGATTATGGTTTCATCAGATACCGGTGCGGCTGCGGTCCTGGCTTCATGAATTTCCTTTGTCTCTCCTTTTCTTGGCAGGGAACGTTCGTTGAGATATACCTCCTCAACCATGTCCACCTGACTGACTTTCAGAACTGCATCTCTCTTTACGTCGCCAAAGAAAATGAAGTCCATGGTATGGCCTTCGTAAGCGCCGGTTTCAAGTTCGTTTTCTACGGGATTTGTGCGATAAACGGTACCGATCTTTCTGAGGTTGATAAGCAACAGAAGAAGTCGCATGTTTCGCATGGGCGCTTCTGGATCCAGAACCACATGCCCGTCAAATACAGTTTGCTTACCTGCTTTCTCTGCAAGATCCGAAAGGTCATCGTCAGATAGCTGAATAAAATGATCTCTGGCAGACGCTTCTGCGGTAGATGCCTGCACGCTGGAAGTCTGAGCTTCCACCTGTGGTGGCTGCGAACTTTCAGAAGTGGCTTCCGATGCTGCCACAGTAGTTTTTTTTTCAACAGCAGGTGCGCTGCTTACATGCGACGATAGCTCTTCAATTAGATCCTGAAAATTATCATCTGGCTTTCCGCCATCGGCTACTACAGCCACAGCAGCCTTTATGCGATCCAGACACCTGAAGAACAGATTCACCACATCTGTGGTAACCTGCAAAGTGCCATCCTTAACATTCTGGAAGAGATCTTCCATATGATGCGCAAGTGAAGAAAGGCTATCCAGACCAACGAAGGCTGCACTGGATTTTAGTGTATGTGCCGAGCGAAATATCTCGTTTATCGTCTCTGGATCAAAACCATCTCGTTCCAGTCGGAGGAGATTCTGATTTAAATCCTCAATATGCTCGGACGCTTCGTCCAGAAATAACTCGGTATAACGATCGGCCATGTTTAGACTTCCAGAATATCTTCATCCTGATCTGCCGTTTGCTGCGAGAAAAGGATGGCAAGGTTAAAGATCAAAAAAATGCGTTCGGTGCTTCGCCCTACACCTTTGAGATAGTGATTGGAAAGACCCTTCACCTCCGGACTTTCAATATCTTCCTCTGCCACGGAAGCTACTTCCACCACTCGATCCACCAGCAAGCCCAGGTTCTTATTTTCCCAGGTACAGACAACGATGCGGGTAGTATCGCTAATCTCCGAATAGTCGCCGGAGAATTTCTTGAGAATATCGATAACAGGAATGATGTTACCTCTCAGGTTGATGACTCCCAGGACCTCTGATTCCACATTCGGTAGCCTGGTTACATTTACCGGCTTGAGGATCTCATGAGTTTCCAGGATGTTAACGCCGTACATTCCGTTCCCGGATTGAAAGACCAGGAACTGAAGCTTCTCCACCTGGGATTCTTCATCTCCCTCCCCGTCATAGTAGCTGCGTTCGGTTAATGCGGTGTTTTCGGTCATGGGTACGTAACGATCCTTTCTTCCGTGATTATTTTGTTCAACCGTAAATCATGGGGCTCTGCAGGGAAAGGAGAGTCCAGGAGTTTTTCTGGCAAAACAGCCCACTTCTCCAGTACATCAAATGGCTTTCGGTCCATAAGACGGTCATAAAATCCCCCACCCTTACCAAGCCTGTACCCTTCTGCATTGGCAGCCATTGTAGGTACAATCAAGATATCCTGGGGTTCAGGATGGATTACCGGGGCATTCTTTTCTGGTTCCATAATACCGTATGCTCCGGGCCGTAGCGGTAACTGCTCTTTTCCCTCTTTCAGATATAGATGAAACGAAAGAGAGAAGCCTTCTCCCACCAGGGGCAGTGCTACTTTCCAACCGGAATTTCGCAGAGCAGTGAGTACATTAAATTCGGAATGAATGGGATAATAAGCAAGGCAGAGCCGTCCCTTTTTCCCGGTAGATTCCGTCGCCAGGAAATGCTGAAAGGCGTTCTGAAGCTCTTCCTCTCCTGCTCCGGTCATGAATTCCTTCCAGTAGGAGCGAGCAGCTTGCCGTATGTCTACCTTGGTTTGCATGCTCTACCGTGGTTTGTATGGAGATAGTCCGGATTCAGCGGCAGGCGTCCGCCCGAGAGGATGCGAAGGACTTTGCATTTCTTCGGCCTGCATTGGTCCGGCGTCGAAGCCAGCTTTACCGAACCTAATTCCAGAGTCCAGGCCCGACAATCTTCTGGGCTCTATCCGGAAACGTGCAGGGCTTTCGCTCACTGCACTTGACACGCGGTACGAATGTGTCATAATGGAGATGCGGGGCTCTGCAGTGTGCGAGTTCAATTTTTCCTGGTCTCAAATATTTTCTGGAAGGGGACCCGGGTTTATGGGCGGATATCAAGCCCCTTAAATGCGGGGAAGATAGAAACCTGTGATAGGGTTCCCACTTGTTTTAACAAGGCCGGAAAAGTTAAAGAACGCCACAGGCGGTACCCCCGCCCCTATTCGCATCTACCAGAATCAGTAGATGCTGTCTCCTGCCAGTCCTTCGTCCAGAAGCGTAATCATGTATCTGGTTTTCTGGGCCAGCAATTCGTCTTCCGGGGCTTTGCGACCCGGACCTGTTCTTTCCTGCATTAGCTCATCTGCCAGGTTGAGTGCTGCCAGAATCGCAAGACGACTGCGAGACATGCCCCTGGAGTTTCGGGCAAGTTCTCGCATTCTGTCGTCCACCAGCCGGGCCACATCTGCGATGTAATCTACGCTTTCATCTCCGCGAACAACGTACTTCTCGCCAAAGATATCAACCGTAGTTCTGGCAACTTTCTGAGCAGCTGCAGTGGTCATTACTTCACTTCTTCCTCTACGATTAGAAAGTCATCATCGTCTTCTACATCGAAGACCCCCAGAGAATCATCGTCATCCAGAATGATTTCTTCATCTTCGCCTGAGCCACCGGAGATTTCTACAGTTGTAGTGTCACCGGAGCCACTCTGAGAGGACTGGCCGGCAGGAGCGGATGGAGATTCGCTTTCGTCGATGATTTCCAGCTCATCGTCCTGAGCAAAAATAATGTCATCCTCTTCTTCATCATCTAGAACGATGATTTCCTCATCGTCTTCAGATACAACATCAGCGCTTTCCGTGGTCGCTGCTGAATCGGTCTGAGGCTCCATGTCAGAAGCCGGTGCAGGACTCTCATCCATGGGCGCGCTGGCCGGAGTGGTAGCAGGCAGATCCTCTTCGTCCAGGATCACTACACTTTCATCTTCAGAAGTCAGAGAGCTGGAAGTATCAAAATCAGCATCGTCATCTTCGATTACGATGGTTTCTTCTTCCAGGTCCGGTAGCGGAGTTTCCACTGCCGAGGCGGGAGCATCCATACTGGCTACTGCAGGCTCAGAGGCAACAGAAGCGGCCGGCGCCACGGATGCTGCCGGTGAAGCCGATGGGCGGGACGGGGCTCCTCCGCCGGATTCCATATCCGCCAGGCGTCCCAGCATCTCGTTGATGCGTTTTTCCAGAACTCCTTCTTTTTCCTTGAGATCTTTGAGTTCGGCTCCGGTCTTTTCCAGCTGATCTTTCAGCGAAACCATTTCCTGCTCTTTCTTATCCAGAGCCAGTTTCATCTCATCATGCTCGGAGCGGAGCTTATCATTTTCCGACTCCAGTCGGGAGTTCTCGGAACGTAGATCCCCGATTAGATCCAGGGCCCTAACAATTCTACCTTCGAGTTCGTCAAGTTGCTCCAGTGTAATCATTACGTCTCCTTGTGATCAGCCTATCCTGATAATCCATTATAACTGAGCGGTGCTCTGCTTCTAATGACGGCATAACACAGAAGAAACAAGAAGTTTTTTTTCCCCGGCCCTCTCGGAAAGATTAGATCCGCTCATCGGCCCCGGATTCGTACCCATGGGACAGATTTGGCCTCTGGATGGGCCCCGGCCGAACTGGATTCCCGGATTCCCATAGAGGCGGAACGGTGCAATCCAGGTCTTGTATTCCAGATGTAGTAACCATGGGCCGGAGCTCCGAAGAAGGGGCCGGACGAAGAGAAAGGAAAATCCTCAAATGAGAGCCAGGTCTATGGGCATAAAAAAAGGCCGGCTGGGCCGACCTTTTTTCGTTCATCCGTTGTAGCTGGAGCTATCAGGCTGCTTTGCGAGCTGTTTCCACTACTACATCGAATGCGCGTGGATCGCTGAAGGCAAGTTCAGCCAGGGTTTTTCGATTCATTTGAATGCCGGCTTTGTTGGCCAGGTCAATAAAGCGAGAATAGGACAATCCTCTTTCTCGAACCGCTGCGTTGATTCTCTGAATCCAGAGTGCACGCATATCCCTTTTCTTTCTTCTACGGTCGTTGAAGGCATGGAAGCCGGCCTTCATTACAGCGATTCGGGCAAATCGATAAAGACGATGACGCCCGCCTCGATAACCCTCGGCCTTTTTCATCAGCCGTTTTCTTCGATTTTTATGAAGTGTACCGTTTGTAGCTCTCATTACTAATTACCAGTTCAATTTCCGTTCGGAAGCAAGTTACGAATTTCTCGAATGTCCGCATCTGCCACGTAACCACCTTTACGAAGCTTGCGCTTGCGCTTCTGTGATTTCTTGGTGAGGATATGATTGGCGAACCCACTGGATCGCTTCACCTTACCGCTGGCGGTAAATTTGAACCTCTTGGCGGCCGCTCTATTTGTCTTCATCTTTGGCATAGAAGTATTACTCCGACGAAGGGCCAGATTTTTCGCCCGTGGCCCTGGAAGCAACCTCTTTTTCCTTGCCTCCCTCCTCGGGCTTACCTAGTTTCTTTTTTACACCAGCTTTTGGGGCCAGTACCATTACAATCTGTCGACCTTCCATTTTTGCAGGGCTTTCCACCTGGGAAATCTCCGAGGCATCCTGCGCCAGACGGTCCATTAACTTCATTCCTAGCTCGGGGTGGGTAATCTCTCGACCGCGGAATCGCAGGCTCACCTTTACCTTGTCTCCCTTCTCCAGAAACCCAATAGCATTGCGCTTCTTGATATCGTAGTCATGATCCCCGATTTTGGGCCGCATCTTGATTTCTTTGATGCTTACAGTATGCTGGTTTTTGGCCTGCTCTTTCTTCTTCTTCTGTTGCTCGAACTTCCACTTTCCGTAGTCGATGATCTTGCATACCGGGGGATCCTGGTCCGGAGAAACCTCTACCAGATCCAGTCCTGCTTGCTCCGCTCGTTCCAGAGCGACGCGGATATCTATTACCTCGATACCTTTTCCTTCTGTTACCAGTCGCACTTTGTCTGCCCGAATCTGGCGATTTGTGCGTGGCTCCTTGGCGCGAGGTGGCGCCTTATGGGATTTCCTTCTTGCCATTCAACCTCCAATTAATATGGACCGGGGATCTACAGAGCTACTGCCCTACTTTCCCGGTATGTGCACCCGTCCGTGCACCTGAGCCCGTATGGGCGAGCACGCAAGGGAAGCAATGGCTTCCATAGTTTCGCGTGCGTCCGTATCAGACCCGGAATTGCATTGTATGCAAGCAATTTCCGGGATTTTTGCATAAGGCGTATCAGCGTCAACCGCCTTCTTTAACCGGAAAGCTGGCCCGGAATGCTCCGCAGCCGCGGCTCCACCGCCGCTTCCATCAATCCAGTCTGAAGCGATCCATAGGAAATGCTCTGGTGAGCTCGGCCACTCCGTCACGGACGGCCTTGCGCTTACCTTCATCCTCAATATTTTCCAGGAGATCGCAAATAAGATTTCCCACTTTTTTCATTTCATCCGGGCCAAAGCCTCGAGTAGTGAGTGCTGGAGTTCCCAGTCTTACACCACTGGTTACCGCCGGCGGATGGGGATCGAATGGGATTCCATTTTTGTTGGCAGTAATTCCTGCTTCATGGAGTGCATCGGCAGCAGCGGCACCGGTAAGGCCCCGATCTCCTACGTTGAGCAGTACCATATGGTTGTCTGTTCCGCCGCTGATGATGGGAAAGTTCCGGCCCATTAAAGTCTCGGCCAGGATCTTTGCATTCTCTTTGACCTTCTTTGCATAGTCCTTGAAAGAAGGCTGCAGGGCTTCACCAAATGCTACAGCCTTGGCTGCAATTACATGCATCAGCGGTCCGCCCTGCACTCCCGGAAATACACGTGAATTCAGCTTTTTGAAATAATCTTCTTCGTTAGATACAATCAGGCCGCCTCTGGGTCCTCGAAGTGTCTTATGGGTAGTGGTGGTGACAATGTGGGCCAGTCCCACAGGATTGGGATGCTCGCCGGCAGCTACCAGACCTGCAATATGAGCGATGTCTGCCATGAGCACGGCTCCCACCTCATCTGCGATTTCGCGAAATTTGGCAAAATCCAGTTCTCTGGGATAAGCGCTAAAGCCAGCAATAATCATTTTGGGCTTATGCTCTTTTGCCAGGCTTCGTACGTGGTCAAAGTCAATTCTATGATCGTCCTTCCTTACTCCATAGGCCACAGGCTCATACACCCTACCGGAGAAGTTCACTTTTGAACCATGAGTGAGGTGACCGCCATGGGCCAGATCCATTCCCAGGAATTTGTCCCCGGGTTCCATGGTGGCCAGAAACACGGCCATATTGGCCTGAGCGCCGGAATGCGGCTGCACATTCGCATAATTCGCATTAAATAGTTTTTTCGCACGATCGATTGCAATATCTTCGATTACGTCTGCATTTTCGCAGCCGTTATAATAACGTTTTCCGGGATAACCTTCTGCGTATTTGTTTGTGAGAGTGGAACTGTAGGTTTCCAGCACCGCCTGGCTTACAAAGTTTTCAGAGGCGATCATTTCCAGGTTGTCCTGTTGTCTTTCGTCTTCTTTTACCAGCGCATTATAAACCTCTGCATCTTGAGATTTAAGATGGTTCTTTAGCATTTGCTACTCCTTGTTGCGTAATAGATGATCCCATGTATTGATTTCCAGAGACAGCGCCTGTATGGAAACTTTGCTCATTCAGCAATTCCAATTCAGACTACCCATCCTGAATCAGCCAGAGGCTCGCCTGCTTCCCTGCACGGTACCTTCCAGTTTTCCTTTGATAATCCAATCCGATCGTCCGTAGCGGGAGCGGACCAGGTTTCTGGCAAGAGCGAAGATTTGCTTTCTGTCGTCGGCAGGAATGATGCCTGCCGATCCCTGTCCCACCAGATTGGAGACTTCAGATACCAGGAAGTTGTAGAATGACGATAAATCAAAATGCTCTGGCAATGATCCCAGGAAGGACTCATGGGTCCGACCCTGGCGATAGTCCGGCTCTTCCGGAGGATGAGTCAGATATCTACTTATAAATGGAATGAGGTCCGAGCGCGTCAACAAAGTTCCATGATGCGAAATCATGCCGGATTTTCGGAATTGTGCATTCCCGGATATCTTTCGGGGTATTCCATCGGTTTCGTCGATAACCAGATCCGAAAGCCCCATCTGCCTGGCCACAATACCCTGGGCTTCCAGCCCCCGAATTACAAAGCCCAGAAAGACTTCGTAGGATCGCTTTAGAGAAAATAGCTCCGGAAAATCCTCTACGGAAATGGTAATTGTGTAGTTCAGATTTCCTGGCCCATGCAAAACTGTACCACCGCCTGACGAACGACGACATAGCAATGGCCTGGCACTCCAGACTTCCTTTTTCTGGCTTACCTGAAATCGCTCAATGTATTCCGGTATTAGATTCTTATCTACCTGACAGGTTCTACCCAGGATAATGGAATAGGGATTGGTCCAGAATCGAACAACGGCACTGGCGCCCTTGCTTCTGCTACCTTTTCCGTAATACAGCGCCACAGCTTCGTCCAGAGCCAGGGACATGTAAGGGTTTCGCGGTTTCAGATCGGGCAACTCTAAAAACATCAGCGAATCCTTTTCTTTATTACAAGCATTGTGCCCACTTCTGCGGATTGATCGAAATAATGGTAATCGGACAGGTGCGATATTAGATATATTCCCAGGCCTGCTTCCCGGTAATCGCTTAGATCCCGGGCCAGGTTCTGTCCCACAGGGGACCGCTTACCCAGATCCTTTATGCGCATTTCCAGATAGGTCCTGTAGAATAGCATTTCCAGAAATACTGGCTTATCTGTGCGATTATCGTATGCATACTTGATGATGTTCGTTAGAGCCTCTCCGGTAATCACTTTCAGATCGAATGCTGCTGGCTTACTGAAGCCGGAACTGATGCATGTGTCGTAAACGAAGTGCCGAATCTGTCCCACAAACCGGGGATGGGAAGGAAACTGCATACGCAGCACTTCCTTTGGCTTTTGCTGCTCATTTTCCAGTTCATCCGCCATACACGATTCGCCAGTTTTTTCTCACCTGCAGAGACTCCGGAGCCCCTTCAGCGCCGCCCCATTGCTCAAGATGCCCTGCTTTCTGGCGCTTTCGCGGTCCGGGCTTTCGAGCGCCTGCAGCTGGCCCGTATAGTCTCGGGCTCTCTATCCAGCTTTTCCAGCGATTAGCTGGTGGCAACTGCCTGCTTTGCCATTTTCTTACGCTCGTTGGGATCCAGATATTTCTTACGAATCCGCAGAGCGTTAGGAGTTACCTCCAGCAGTTCATCATCATCTATAAATTCCAGACATTGTTCCAGAGTCATAAGCCTGGGAGGAGTCAATCGCACAGCTTCATCCGAACCGCTGGCTCGAACGTTGGTAAGCTTCTTTTCTTTGCAGGGATTAACTTCCAGATCGCTTTCCCGGCTACACTGACCGATTACCATTCCCTGATATACTCCGGTGCCCGGCTCAATGAATAGAGTTCCTCGTTCCTGAATTCCCCACAGTGCGAATGGAATTGCAGATCCCTGCTCCGTAGAAACAAGTGCACCGTTCTTGCGACCGGGAATGGGACCGGCGAAATTGTCATAGTGCGAATACCGGGAAGTCATGGCCGCAGAGCCCCGGGACTCGGAAATCAGGAAACTGCGAAAGCCAATCAGCCCTCGGGTGGGGATGGAATACTCGATCCGAGTGGTACCATGGGAAGAAGTCTCCATGGACTTCATATCCCCTTTTCTTCGGTTCAGCTCTTGAATAATGGTACCGCTGTATTCCTCGGGAAGGTCAATTATTACAGTTTCGTAGGGCTCCAGCTTTTCGCCGCTTTCGCCTTTCTTGATGATTACTTCCGGACGAGATACCTGCAGCTCATACCCTTCTCTTCGCATGGTTTCCACCAGCACAGACAGGTGCAGGTCACCGCGGCCCTGAACCTGGAATCGATCCTTTCGATCCGGGTCCTCAAATACTCGCATGGCTACGTTGGTCTGGATCTCTTTAAAAAGTCTTTCAGAGATCTGTCTGGTGGTAACATATTTACCGTCTCTACCCGCCAGAGGTGAGTCATTCACCAGAAAGAACATACTTACTGTAGGATCATCTACGGTAATGGGTGGTCGGGCATCTTTTACGCCTTCCTGGCAGATGGTATCTCCAATGCCAGCATCCTCGATTCCTGTAATGGCTACGATATCTCCGGCTTCTGCCTCGGTTACTTCCACACGGGCAAGCCCGGCAAAGCCATACATCTTGGTAATCTTTCCGGTGCTGGTGCCTTCTTTTCCAACGAAGTTTACAGACTGACCTTTGGAGATTCTTCCTTTGAAGACTCGTCCAATACCCATCCGGCCCATATAATCGTCATAGTCCAGGTTCATGATCTGGAATTGAAGCGGGTCTTCCGGGTTTCCGGCTGCAGCAGGTACATGCTTAAGAATAAGATCCAGCAGGGGCGCCAGGTCTTTATCTTCTGTGCCGGCCTTTTCCAGCTCCAGAGATGCGAATCCGTTTTTGGCGCTGGCATATACAATGGGGAAATCCATTTGATCTGCATCCGCTCCCAGCTCATCGAATAGATCGAATACCTTGTCGATCACTGCATCTGGATTGGCGAATTCACGATCAATTTTGTTGATTACCAGAATGGGTTTGTGACCCATCTTAAGACTCTTATCCAGAACGAACCTGGTTTGAGGCATAGGGCCATCCACCGCATCTACTAGGAGCAGGCTACAATCCGCCATGCCCAGAACTCGCTCTACCTCGCCTCCGAAGTCCGCATGGCCCGGAGTGTCGATGATGTTGATTTTCGTATCTTTATAGTAAACACTGGCATTCTTGGCTCGAATGGTAATGCCCCGCTCTCGCTCCAGATCCATGGAGTCCATGATGCGTTCTGTGCCGGCTTTTGTGCTCATCTGGCTGTCCAGATGAAGCATTCCATCTACCAGTGTGGTCTTTCCGTGGTCTACGTGCGCAATAATTGCGATATTTCTAATTTCCATTTAAAGGGTCTCTTGCAGTCTACAGTTCGTGCCTTTCTGGCCGAATCTGCGGGCATCCCGTGAATGCCATGCGGATTGCCACCGTGGTGGCCCGCTATGGCCACGAATTTAAGTCCTCGTCTCAGGAAAAGCGGATTTTCTCATACCAGGAGCCGGTTTGGTTGGCGATGAGCCCTGGACAGTGGCGTCAGGAGATCAGAAATCCGAATTCTATCTATCTACAGGACCACCGCGGACCTGTATCCAGGGTAGAATTACTGGTGAGCTGACTGAGCCCGCTTCCATCCAGGTTTCCAGTGTATATTTCCATATCACTGAGAGGTCGGTCCGAGGCGAATACCATGCCGGTTCCATCCGGCTGCAAGTATGCGCTGGAGTCGTTGCCGGGATCGTTTGTAAGATTGGTTTGTGAAGTGCCGTCAATGTTGGCACGATAGATTTCCTGGTCACCATCCCGGTCCGAGGTAAACAGAATGAAGCTTCCGTCGGGAGCCACCGCTGGCTCAGTGTCCGAATTGGGGTCAACTACGATGATCGCCAGGCCCGACCCATCCTTTCGAATTCGCGCTATATCGTCTGTGCCTCCAGAAGTAGTGTTAAAAAAGATGAATTCGGTCCCCGCGGAAACTGCAGGAGCTACATTGTCATAGGCTCCCCCGCTGGTGGTGATCTGAGCAATGAAGCCTGTGTTCAAGTCAAGGTAGTAAATATCCTGAGAGGACCCGCCCCGGTTCGAATCAAAAAAGATGCCCTGTCCGTCCGTGGAATATACCGGGTGCTGGTTGATAAACCCATCAACCAGAAGTGGCTTTTCGTTCTGCCCGGTGGAATCTATGACGTAGAGCCCAAAGGTCCCGGCCCGATTGGACTGAAACACAACCTGTCGACCATCTGGACTCCAGGATGGTGCGGAGTCTACCTGGGGATCGAAAGTGAGCTGAATTAGATCGGTGCCGTCCGAGGAAATGGTATAGATCTCATAATCGCCGTCCAGTAAGCTATTGAATACAATGCGGTCTGGATTGGCACAGATTCCAAGCAGTCGTCCGAGCAAATACAAATAGTTCATTCGAACCGCCGGGCTCTCATCCAGCCGGGCAATAATGCAACTCTGAAGGGGAAAAGCAAGTAAGGATATCCAGACCAGTGAGACGGCATGGCAGGATAAGTACCTGCGAAAACGGGAGCTTATCATATCTTTTGGCTGAATCCGTGGCCTGGCCCTTGCACCGTCAACTCCGGAATCCATCGTTCGCAGAATTTGTTAGCTCGGTCGCAGACAGGTTTCCCTGCAGTCCAGTCCCAGGTCCCTCGCCCATCAATTTTTTACAGACAGCCGCGCCTGGCTGAAACCCACTGGCCCATGCCATATGTACAGGTTCGCGTAGCCGGAGAACTGAGCCGGGAGCAAAAACAACAGATTGTAGCTCAATTCACAAAGACTCTGGAAGAAGTTGCCGGAAAGCCTCCAGCGGCTACCTACATCGTTATCGAAGAAGTAAGCCGAGATAACTGGGCCAAATCCGGCAAGCTACTTACAGACAGCTAATGGGCCCCTCGGAGAGGCGAATCTGACCGGCCTTCCGAAAGCTCCGTTGTAGCGGGGTTAGCTTTTGACTGAGGCTGTCCTTCGCAATGCCTGGGCTCAGATGGAAATGGTTCGATCCACGCTTAGCGGAGTATTGGACTCGAATAGATAGGTATAGAATGCCAGCATCATATCCTCGTTACTCTCGAACTCTCGCTTGATCTGAAAGTACTCCGCAATTCGAGGCGCAAAACGATCAGCCAGATCCTTTCGAATGATAGGGTTCATCGTGTTTCTACGTACTGCGTATTCATGAATGGCACGCATAAGATTGGGCGAAAGGGAGGCCATAGGTCGAATTCCGGATGCATCCGTCCTTGCGGCCTCCAGCATCCTTCGAGTGGAACGGGTACTGTTCTGTTCTCGAATCACCAGAGTCCCACCGGCAATATCGCCCAGCCTGCGAAAGGAACGACCGGTAAGAAAAAGGAAAAAGGCAGCCACAAAGTAGGATGGAATAAAGAAAAACCCGAGCTGAGCAATAAATGGGTACATATCCCCGATGCGAACCATGTTCCGAATAATGGAATGACTGGCATTCAGTCCGGTACCGCGAAGAGAGATGACACGAAGTCCTAGCATCATTTTCCCCGGAGTGCGACCACGGGAAAAATATTCCCACATGAGGAAGTATCCCCAGAATAGAATAAAGAACAACATAAACTGCAGAAAGATTGAGACCTTATCCCACTCAGAAACGCTGGAGAAACCGATTAGAGTAAACGTGAGAATAACAAGGATAATCAAAAGCAAAATGTAAAGAATTATCATATCCAGGATCAGTGCCAGAAACCTGGATACCGGACCTGCTGTTCGATATTTAATCTCCCAGAATTCTGGAATGGAAACGCTTCTTGAGTTGTCCAGAGACACGACCTACAGTTAGTGCGTCCCTGCCAGTGGGCAATTAGAAATCCTTTTTTTCTCTTTACAGATCAGAATAAGCTATTCCAATCGCACCCACCCCGAAAGGGCAAAAATAAGCCGATGAGGAATCCCATGAAAAAATTCGCTGTTGCGATTGCCATAATGAGCATTTCCGTTCTCGCCAGCTGTGGTGGTGGAACTCCAGAAGAAGTGGCCATTCAATTTAATGAAGCACTGCTTGATGGTGATGTAGAAGCTGCACAGGATCTGAGCACCGAAGAGACGGCTAAGCTCATGCCTTTGATTATAGGTTTTGCCTCCAGCCAGACTAAAAACATGTCTGATGAAGATAAGAAGAAGCGGTTGGAAGCAATGGAAACAATGGAATGTGACGTCGAAGGCGAAAAAGCGATGTGTGGCCCCAAAGGTCAACGCAAGACCGTAGAACTACAAAAGGTTGATGGAGACTGGAAAGTACACATTAACAAAAAAGGTCAAGGCTAGTCCAGGCCTCGTTATGCAGAGCCTGCTGCGAATCGCGGCAGGCTTTGTTGTTTCCAGAACAATCCCGCCCCGAATGGGACACCGGCAATCTGCCAACCAAAGAAAATACTTATGATACGAATACTACCCTTACTCGTTGCACTGATAGCAATGAGCTGCCAGAGCTTTATCATTGGGCTCAGTCCCCAGAATGACTCGGAAGCCTTTCTAGAATCTATGAAGACTCAGGACGTTGAAGGTCTGAAACGTCTGGTTGTTCCAGGAGATACGAAAGAGCTGGAATCCATAGTCAAGAGTCTTGAACTGATTAAAGAATCGGATTCCAGCGCTGCCAGCTCATTGCAGAAATCTATCGACGAACTGAATATTACTGAGTGCTTCCTGGGCTCCAGTACCGGGATCTGCTCCCTCAATAATGGAACTCAATTAAGGCTACAGAAGGATGGTCTCTCCTGGAAGGTGGATCTATCGGAATCCTCCTTTATTGCTGATTACACGCGCGAATCCAGGCAACTGACTTCGGGCCTGGTTCCCCGAGATGTAGCCATAGCTTTTGGACATGCGCTACTGAACGCCGATGTGGATGCAGCTCAGGAAGTTAGCACCGGACAGGCAGCCAAACTTATGCCTCTGATCATAGGCATGATGTCCAGCAAGGTAACCGAAATGAGCGCTGCTGAAATGAACGAAGCCAAAGCAGAATTGGAAACCATGGAATGTGAAGTGGAAGGCGAAGAGGCAAAGTGCGGTCCTACGGGAAAAGGCAAGAACCTGGAACTGGTCCGGGTTGACGGAAAATGGAAGGTAACCTTCAAGAAAAAAGCAGAAGAAGAGGACGAAGTCGAAGAGGAGCAGTGAGATAATGCGCATGTTCGATGCCCCGCCGAGTCGTATCGCTTTTCATTTTTCACGACAAACATTAACGGAATGGTATTTCAGGCAGGACTGGCCACTCGCAGACATATGAGGTTTATCTACTCTAGAAAATTCAGCACCTGTTTCCATCCCTCAAAACAACGGCAGAGGATTCAAAGCGGGCTGAGGATATTACTGACTATGGCTCTGGGATTCTCCCTTGCCAGTTGCCAGACCATTATTTTCGCTTCCAATCCAGCGGCCGAAACCCGGGGCTTTTTGGAGTCCATACAGAATCAGGATACACAATCCCTGAAAGAACTGGTGCGTACCCGTTCCAGGAAGTTACAGACATTTGTAATGACACTGGAGAATCTCCGGCAGTCCGACTCCCCCGCAGCCCGGGCCATCGTTCGAAAGCTTAACAGTCTGAAGATTGATGAATGTTTCGCAGGCCCGGAAACTGGCATCTGCTACCTTAACGATGGGTCTCAGGTAATTCTGGTTCGGGATGGCCTGGGCTGGCAAATCGATCTCGATAAATCCGCCCTGCTGCAAGATCATAGCCGAATTTCGCAGATCCTGGAACAATCCACCTGGACTCCCAGGGAAGTGACCATTCGCTTCTCCAGGGCTTTACTGCAAAAAGATGTAAAGGAAGCCCAGAGTCTTTCTACCGAAGATACCGCCAAAATCGTTCCTCTTCTGGTGGAGCGAATCGCCGAAAAATTTCCGGACCCCTCCGATGAAGAGATGGCGGAGGTCGAGGCCGAACTACAAACCATGAAATGCGAAATCTATTTGCAGCAGGCGAGTTGCGCCCCGGAAAAAAGCAGTAAATTCCTGCCCCTGGTTCAGATAGATGGAGTCTGGCGAGTGGAGCTCAGAAAGGGCCCGAATCAACAAGAAATCAGATGAACCTGCGCTCAGGCACGCAGCGTCTATAGAGTGTCCATAGTATTCATGGTATTATTCGCCCTTCTGATCTGGCTTTTTTTATTGTCACCGAGGTGCTTGAAGTCAGATTGGAGCCTGGCGAGAGCCGCAAAGGAATCAATGAAAAAATTAACCCCCGCCCTACTTGTATTTCTGGTAGCATCCTGCCAGACCATCACAATCGGGATGAATCCTGCTCCAGATGCGAATGCATTTCTGGATGCCATCAAGAATCAGGATGTGGCCGCACTAAACAATACAGTGACTGCCGACACCACCGCAAAGGAATCCCTTATCAAAAGCCTGGAAAAGATCAAGGGCTCCGATACTGCCGCTTCGAAATCCGCCAGAGAAATGCTGGGGAAGCTAGAAGTTGAAGATTGCTATATGGGCTCCGATCGTAGCCTGTGTAAGCTAAGCAATGAATCCGAGCTGGTCCTGAAGCGAGATGGATTCTCATGGAAGGTGGATCTTGAAGATTCTTCTTTTAGCCAGGTTTATGAAAAAGAGATGCAGGGCCTGTTTCGCGCTGAGCAGAGTCCAGAGTACGTTACCATTCAGTTTACTCTGGCATTGCTTGAAGGGAATCTTGAACAGGCAAAAGAGTACAGCACCGACCAGACGCATCTTATGCTTCCTTTAATTGTAGGTATGATGTCTGCCGCCCAGCAGGATCAGACTGAAGAACAGAAAACCAAGATGGAAGAAGCCAGAAAGGAACTGGCCAGCATGGCCTGCGAGGTCAATGGAGACCGGGCAAAATGTGCTCCGGAAGGTAAAGAAAAGAGCATGAGTCTGGTTCGCGACAATGGTGTCTGGAAAGTTGATTTTCGCAAGGGCGGTAGCGAAGAAAGCGAAGAGATGGATTCCAGCGAATCCAGCGACGAAATGTAAATTTACATAGCCGGGCCTCGTCGCCTTGAAATTCATGAAGACTAGGACTACCATAATCATTTCTCTGATTGCCACAGGTCTTGCTCTGGTGGTCTATTTCCTTGTTCCCGAGCCTCCGGTGAGTGCAGCACCGGAGGAGGCGCAGATCTCCAAACTTAAGAACGTAAAGTTCAATCCACAGTCCCTCAAGAGCGGAGACCTGGTGTTTAGAAACGGAGATAGCTTCATGAGCGATCGAATTGTAGCGCTATCGCCGGAAGAAGTGGAACTGAGCCATGCAGGTATTATAATTCGAGAGAATGATCGACTCTATGTTGTTCATATCATCGGAGATCATTTCAAGAACTATGTTCGCAAAGACAGCTTGAAGAGCTTCGCAGAGAATTCATTGCCAGATCATTTCTGTGTTACTCGATATACAGATTCGCAGGCCAGAAACTCCATTGCCAGGGCAGCCCTGTCCTACTTTGAGCAAAAGCGGGGTTTCGATTATGATATGACTCTGGAATCTGAAGATGAACTATTCTGCACAGAACTGGTATGGAGGGCCGTGCTGGATGCCACCGGCAAGGATGTCTCTCCTCAGAAAGTTCCGTGGCGAGGTAAGATCTTAATAGGCTTCATGCCTTTCTTTCGTGGTCCCTACTTCGAGCCAGTATATCTGGAAAAGAAATGCCCGGTGTTTCAACAATCCGCCGCTTTAAATTAATTGGAAATCCGGGAAGCCACCTGGATTAGCATTGCACCTACTGCAATCGTAGGATCTGCCATTGAAGGTACTGCTATCCTGGGCGATTGGCTTCGCATCAGTAGCATGCTGCAAGACCACCAGTGGCAGCATTCAAGAAGATCCGTTACGCCATATGGCCAAATTTCTTGAGCAAAGCCTGACTTACTTCCGGGGGAGCATATTCAGAAAGACTTTTTCCATAGCGCGCCACCTCTTTAATGATGGTGCTGGAGATGAAGGAGTACTTTTGCGATGCAAGCAGAAACACTGTATCTACATTGGGATTTAACTGTCGGTTTACCTGGTAGATCGCATATTCATAGTCAAAGTCGGTTACGGCACGGATTCCCCGAACAATGGCTGTGGCATTTACGTTCCGGGCGAAATCGGTAAGCAGTCCTTCAAAGGTAACTACCTCCACATCTTTGCGATCTTTCAATACTTCCTGAGTTAAGGATCTGCGCTCTTCCAGAGAAAACAGAGTACTCTTGGCCGAATTGATAGCAATGGCCACAAAGATCTTGTCAAACATGCAGCGGGCCCGATCTACAATGTCCAGATGCCCAAAGGTCATGGGATCAAAGGATCCCGGATATACAGCGGTTCTCAAACTTTCCCCCTTTTGCGCAGTACCTCCGTTACTCTGTCTTCATCGGCATTCATAGTAAAGACAATTCCTACCCATACCAGGCCGCATACAATCCACATGCTGATGGCCACGTTATAGGCGATGATTGCCGGCATGGCCAGGATGAACAACCCTACAATGAAAGGGCCCAGGCCTTTGCCCAGATCATCGAAGAGATTAAAGACTCCAAAGGCTGCACCGCGGTTTTCCGGCAGGTTGGTATTGATTAGAATAGCCCGAACATTCGCACCGGTCATGGGAACGATCAATCCGCCAATCAAAGCGGCAATGAAGGCTGGCATTAATGTAGCTCCCTCATAGTTAATCATAAACAGTACAGGCACAGCGCCTACCATGACAGTGATAGCACAGAAAGTTGGAAAGAGTCGTCGATTAATGGAGTATAGCTTCTTTCCTATAAAGCCTCCCAGAAATCCGCCAAGGATGGTGGTTCCTGCAAACAATAGAACCAGTGTGTTGGCCTGCTCAATATGCCAGCCCTTGCTCTTCTCAAAGAAGTCGGCGGCATAAACAAAAAGAAAACCCCAGGGAACCGTGCCTGGAATACCTTGAAGAAAAGCCAGGATATTTGTGCGATTGGAGAATACTCGCTTGAACGCCTCAGCTGTAACCGGTGCTTCTTCCACGCCCAGAGCCGCGGCTCGAGTATCTGCTGCTTCTTCTGGACTGATTCCCTTTGCCGCTTCCGATACGCGATAGGGCTGCGAGAAGTCCTCCTGCTTCAGCTCTGTAGGGCTGCTTTGAATCGCCGCATCGTCACCAGAACCCCGGTTAACAGATTCAGAACTGTCAGCCTGCTCGGAGTAGCGATTGGCCGCAGAATCCGCCTGCCCCTGCTGTGGTAATCGTGCAAAGAAATAGAACAGAGCGGCCACAGGAAAGGCCGGCAAAGCTACTGCAGTAAAACTGAATCTCCATCCTTCCATCCCGAATATTACATCATGAGCAACAAATCCCGCGAAAAGCTGTCCCACGCCCATCCCCAGAGCCATGGCCAGTCCTACCCAGGCACTGGCAGTGGGTCGATTTTCCACACGAAAGAGATCTCCTGTAATGGAAAACAGAATGGGAAACAGTCCTCCAATTCCAAATCCGGTAAGCATTCGCAGCACAAAGTAGGTCCAGTAATCCTGCGCGAATGCTGTGAGAAAACAGGGCAACTCACCCAGAACTACGGCCGTAACCAGAAGCTTCCTCCGGTCAATCCGGTCAGAAAGACGACCATAGAGCACCGAAACCACGCCGCCTAAAATGAAGAATGGAAGGTTCACCAGTCCACCCAGCAAGAACCGATATTCCTTTTCATCCGTCAGACCAAAGGCTGCTGCGATGCGCGAAAGATTGGCCGCAGGCAGATTCTGATCTGCAAAAAGGAAGAAAGCACTTACAAGCATGATCCAGAAGGTGAATTGCATGGAGGCGGGCTGCCCCTTCAAATCCCCCAGACCAATCATTCTAAGGATGGAAAAGCGTTCCCTGGACATAAGCCAGAAGGCGGGCAATAGGCAGGCCTGGGCAAACAAAAAACGGTTGATGTCATGTAAAAAGGCCACTTACTGGAAGTGTGCGCTATCCTGTAACCACGCCTCCCGAGCCCCCGGAATGGATGAAAGTGCGGCTCAAATTCGATACGCCGGAACAAAGTAAGTCAAGAGAAGTAAAAAACCTGATCGAAGGCAGCAAACTGAAGACGGTTTGCGAAGAAGCTTCCTGCCCCAATCTGGGCCATTGCTGGAGCCTGGGCACCGCTACGTTTCTGGTAATGGGAGAAGTATGCACCCGGCGCTGCGGATTCTGCGATATTAGCACGGCCAGACCTTTTGCTCTGGATCCCACAGAACCAGATCGGCTGGCCAACACCATCCAGGAAATGCAGCTCAAACACGCTGTAATCACCTCGGTGGATCGAGACGATTTAAAGGATTGCGGCAGCTACCATTTCGCACGGTGTATTACTGCAACCAGAGAAAAGAATCCGAATACCTCCATTGAAGTCCTGATTCCAGATTTCAAAGGGAAGACGGAAAACCTGGAAAGAATCTGGGATGCCCGGCCAGATATTATCAATCATAATGTAGAAACGGTTCCTTCTCTTTTTGCGACAATCTGTCCTCAGTCCAATTACCAGGTATCTCTGGATGTCCTGAGAGAAAGTGCAGAGAAAGGATTTCTGACCAAAAGCGGAATCATTCTGGGACTGGGAGAAACGGTGGAAGAAGTAAAACAGGTTCTCAGAGATCTGCGAGAGAATCAGACCCACCTGGTGACCATCGGGCAATATATGCAGCCAACCAGGGAGCATGCTCCTCTTGTAGAGTATGCGCCTGTATCCAGATTCCAGGAACTAAAGGATTACGCCTATGAACTGGGCTTTCTTTATGTGGAATCCGGGCCCCTGGTCCGATCTTCATATCATGCAGGAGATGCCCTGGAAGCTATTCTGAAGCAGCATGGCCGGTCACCCGTTTCCGGCTAAGCCTGAATTCCAGAAAAGCATTGAAAAAATCCTGTAGCTGAATTGTTATTCTATAGAAGGGATCGTCCTATGTCAGGTATAGTGGCCGATGCAGGACAGGAGACAGAATCATGAGAATTTCCGCCGTCATACTCGTTAGCCTGATCATGGCTCTTTTTACAGGTGTTGCCTGCTCCGATTCCGACGAAGGCGACACGGACTGGGCCACCACTATTACAACTCTTGGCAATTTCACAGATAACGGCAATGGTACAGTAACCCAGGGTAACCTGATTTGGATGAAATGTGCTCAGGGCCAGGTATGGGATTCTGCCGTCAATGCCTGCAGTGGTACCGGCTCCGGAACTACCTACGGAGCTGTAAGTTTGAGCTATTGCGAAACCGCCACCCTGGATGCAGGTGGCACATGCACCAACGCGGCCACTCTTGAATCCGATTCCGGACCTGCCTACTCCTCCTGCAATAACCTCACTTTCGCAGGCTTTTCCGATTGGAGATTACCTACTAAATATGAACTGGATCTGGTAGCAGAAGGATTCGATCGTGAAACCTTCCTCTATGTTTTCCCTCAGACTCCGGATGATAAATATTTCTGGTCCGGAACGCAGGTAGAAGACGACACCGGAACCGCATACACCGTTAGCTTCGCAAAAAACACCTTTGGCTATCTGCAAAGCAGTAGCAAAAGTTCCGTAAAATACGTACGCTGTGTGCGATGACTATTCCCGACCAGCGGGCCATCTCTCTTATTCTATTTCAGTATCTTTCCTTGCAGCTTTCCCAGCTGGAGGATCTGGATGAGTCTTCCGCGCGAACCTTGATTTTCAAAGGACTCTCCCTGGTTCCTGGCTTGGATATCGATTCGGCTGAAGCCGATGCAGACATTGTTCATCTACGCTTTGACCAGGATCCGGACCAGAAAGAAATTCCCTTTTCCATGAGGGATGCCATTGACTCCCTGATGGTGCTCTGGAGAGATTACAGTAGACTGTAATCCGGTCAAAAACGGGGGCCTCCCTTGAAGCTTGCACTGAAAAAGAAAACCCTGACCTATATAACAATCCTGGTTTCTCTGCTGGTCACCGCCGGAATCTGGATTGGTATCTCCATAACCCGGGATCTACCCTCGGCCACTCCCGGCCCGGCTGCAGAACGCAAGACCGCTCTGGTGGAGGACTTCACTGGCTTGAAAGCCTGGAAAGAGACAGATGCCATTTCCTTTCGTTTTAACCCGGCTCATCGCAAGCATCTATTCGACCGTAACCGACGCCTGGTGCGAGTTCAATTTCTGAACAACGAATCATCGGATGATAAGTCTGCCAGTCCCAATCCGGACGGCAATGAAGGCAAGGCTTCCGAATCTGGAACACTGCAGTCCAACGGCGAAGTGACTGTACTGCTGCAGCTGGATTCAAAAAAGGGCCTGGTATTCGAAAACGGAAAAGAGCTCTCCGGCTCTGATAAAGGTGCCTGGCTGCAAAAAGCCTACGAAGCCCATATCAACGATCTGTTCTGGTTAAATCCATTCTCTGCTCTAAGGGCGCCGGGTGCTGTAAGGCGACTGACCGATGATCAGGGACTTTTGATTACTTACGAAACCGGAGGAGTCACTCCAGGAGACTCCTATTTAATCTATGCCGATGCCCGGGGAAAGCCTCAGAGATGGCTGCTGTGGACTCAGGCCATCCCTGCACGGGGAATCGAATTTACATTTGAAGACTGGAAGGAATTCGAAAATGGACTGAGAATCAGCCAGAAGCGAGCCAGCTTCCTTCGAAACGTAGAACTGGATGAAATTGAGATCTACCCGGATTTTCCAGGTCAGAGGCCAGATCCGTTTGCTCCCCTGCTGGAAAGAATTGCAAAGGAAGAGGCCCGGTAGGTCGAGGATTAAGTATGCTGGATATTCTGGTCTGGGTCATACTATTTTCCATCTTTGCCGGCATTGTACTGGTGGTGCATTACTGGTATGAGCTTTTTCGCCGCAAGGATCGTTATGGGCGAGAAGAGATCCTGAACATTCCTCAGATTATTCAGGATCAGTTAATGCATCTCACGGATGGAAGAGATAGACTGCTTCAATTTGCTGGCATTGGAGTGGGCATCGCCCTGGGTTGGTGTCTTACCTGGGTAGGGGGATTCTTTTCTCCTGATGTCGGTCCTGAACCGGACTGGGCCAGCGCTCAAATGCCCAACTACTTCTTTCAATCTGCTCTATTTGTGCTGATTCTTCATCTGGCCTATCCTTCTTTTCGCGATCTGGCCCGGGACTCCGGAGGTTCTTCCGGGGTATTGATGCGATTGTTGAATACCGAAATCGGCCTGTTTTTTGGACTTACTACTACCCTGGCAGCCATCAACCTCACCTCCTGGGGCGTTCATCATCAAACCAGCTTTCTTTTCTCGCTTATCAATGCAGTAATCTGTATGCTCTATGCCGGTTATCGTCTGGACCAGAAGCAACAGGCTCTGGAAGATGAAGGCCTGGATTCCACATACGATGACTATGATGACTACGAATCGGATGAAATGCCGGGCGGATCTGAATTTGAATCGGACTTCGCATCCGATGATTTCCAATCGGACTCTATTGTGCCTCAATACCAGGATGATCTTCCTGACGATTTCCAGGAACCAGAGGATATTCAGTCCCGTAAATCCGGCGGAAAGTCGGGAAAATCTGGCAAGGCCAATCCTTCGGTAGAAGATCGAATCGCAGACCTGGAACTTCCGGACGATAATACCGATTTCTAGCACTCTACCCGTTTATTGGCTTTTTAAGCTTCCCGTCCATTGCTTCCTCCCTGAAGTTTACGGCTTCCAGCTTTCGGCTCTTGCTTGCTGCTTCTGGATTTCCGCCTGGAATTTTCGACTCTTGGCTCATGGCTTTCTGCCTGAGGTTCTCGACTCTGGGCTCCTTACTTTCTGGATTCCACAGTTTTCCTGGCCTCGTGCCTTCCCTGGATCCAATGCCTGGCCAGGCGGGTTTTTCAATATTTTCGATGCAGCGTTAATGTGCGATGTCCGGATATAAAGCCGAATGCCTCCAGTTCCTTGCGATACTCGGAATGCAGGGCAGAAAGTCCATTGATGGTTTCTACATCGATTCTGGAAGGAGCATTTCG
The DNA here is from genome assembly GCA_002729885.1 of Spirochaetaceae bacterium. Taxonomy (GTDB): domain Bacteria; phylum Spirochaetota; class Leptospiria; order Leptospirales; family Leptonemataceae; genus UBA3465. The sequence continues at coordinate 699,901 of PBUB01000002.1, read as the reverse complement.
CGGCCTTGCCAGCCATTGAGAAAAGAATTCCAGGTATCTTTTCAGGTCAGCTGAACCGGCCGGAACAAGTATATCAATATCCTTACCTCTCCTGCGGGAGAGTAGCACCAGCTTCTTTCCATGAAAAACCAGATGGTTTCCTGCAATTCGCCTGGGCAGGTTTAATCCTTCCACATCCACACCGCAAAGGGAAACCGGATCCAGAGCGTTCATCCAGTATAATGAATCCTCCGATAGTCCTTCGCTCAACTTGCGAAAGGCCTGCGGACTCATGAACTGCAGGGACTGAATGCCCTGAAAGAAAAAGCCGCCCATCACTTCTCCGGAAAGTTCCATTCGCCGAAGTGTAGATACCAGTGACTTCCATCGAAATCCAGGAAACTCCCGCTGCAGAAGATCCCGAAACAGAATTCCGTATCGTCCCAGAAGTAGCTGTATCTTTTCGCGATTTATCTCTTCCTGTTCCAGAATGGAGATCTCGGCATTTTGATAATCCTTCCAGGGAATCAATCTCCAGTTGCCTGCAGAACTTAGGGCTCCGCTCCAGCGAGCTCTACCGGTTCGTCCTCCCGAGCTGGACTGCGCCGCCGGAGCCTGAAAATTATTATCGATTCCTTTTCGCAGGCTGGTCATGGAATCGTTGGTAAGAAATCCCTGCCAGGACAGTTCCCATAGGTTGGTAGTGAGTTCCTGGGCCGTCTGGCCTGATTCAGAAAGAAGATCGTAGAAATTGAATCTACCCTTTCTATGAGGAAACAGGGTATCCAGCATCGATTCTGATTCCAGCGTTCCACTGGCCTCTTTTTGTTGCGAATCCGATTCCAACCACGCTTCAGCCTCTCCCCGGTTCGCAATGGAGTCCAGCCCGGCTTCTATCTTACCGTCCGGTATGGTTCTAGAATCCAGAAATAGAGGCAGATCCCGTTCTGTAAGGAAGGCTATGGATTGTCTTGCCGTGCCCATCCATAATAATCCTAGCTCGAACAGTGAATCCATCCATGCCGGAAAATAAGGATTCATCCTGGCAGGCAGAATCTCTGTTTCCCAGAGTCCTGCCTTCAGAGGATAACCGATGAGCTGATCCATGCGAAGCTGCAGTTCATCCAGATCAGACCCCGGCCTTACAAGTCCTTGAAATTCAGCCAGAAAAAGCGGTAGCTCATCAGCTGTATGAGGTTTAAAGTCCGGCCGGAAATGCTGCCTGGTAAGCCTCAGCAGGATCTCCAGGGTTTCTGTATCGCAAATTTCCAGACTTCCTTTTTGAGCCGAAGATTCCAGCAACGGGCCTTCTACAATGCGACCATCTTCCAGAAGTCTTTCCAGAACCCGGTCCACTGCATTAAAATCATAGAACGCTGTATACAATTCACTGCGCGAAATAGGACCAGTAAAAGGAAGATAGCTTTGAATAAGCTCTTGAAGAATATCTTCCGGTTCCGGTGCCCCATCGCGGGCCGCCTGTCTGGCATTTTCCTGTCTGATTCTTTCCAGTGCGCTTTCTGTGGCTCGGGAAGGCGCGCCTCCTTCAACGGAAAGAATCTCCGTTTCTTCAGAAGGATGAATCGATTCCAGCAGCGGAACATTTTCTAGAGCGCAGATCCAGGAGTGCTCACCGTTTAGCACGGATACCAGATACAGAGCAGTATCCTGCAGTGGTTCCGGATTCGTCCCGGTATTATTATCAGTCCGCGGATTCTCACCTTGACTGAGACTCCGATGGGAAATATAGAATCGGTATTCGTCCTGTGAAATTAAGATGCGATCTCGAATCAATGCAAGTAGTTCCGATGCACCTTCCGGTGGATATCCAGGGGCCGTTCGCTGCATTCTGCTACGGTAAAGCTCCAGCACCGCATCCGGTATAGACGGGCGGAGGCCGGATGTTCGCGCCAGCTCCTTGAAAAAATCTTCGGCCGGCCGCCTACCAGATGCATCAGATCGATCATCCTGATACATAAATGTATTGGTTTGCTGCCAGATCAGATTTCTGGCAAAGGGGGATGGACTGCGAGTGAAGGCTTCTGAAATACGAATCTGGCCCTGGTGGATTTCGCTCAAGCGTTGATGCAATGTCTTTAGATCGAAGGTATCGGTTAGCGAAGCTCTCCAGGTTTCCAGAGTTACCGGAAAATCTTGAAAGGAGGATGTGGCTTCCAGAAGCTTTTTAGATCTCAATCGATTGAGCCACAGTGGAGTGCGATTCCGTATCTTTCCGGGCAGAAGCATCGCAATACCGGCACTCTGGCGAAAAAGAGCCCCAAAGAATCCAGTGGAAGAAAGCACCTCTTTGAGTAGGGACTCCAGGTTATCGGCCCGGACTATATCCAGTAGCTGAGCCTGATCGAACTCTGTGGGCAACATGACCATTACGCAATCATCATCGCTCATGGTTTGAATCTTGAGGCCGGATTCCTTGAGGAAAGCACCGCGAATGGCCAGAGCAAATGGACGATTCACCTGACCACCCCATAATGTATGCAAAATCACCATCTTTCGATCCGAACGATTCATGGGATCTTCATAGTGCTCAATCAATAGATGATGTCTGTGAGGAAGCTGTCCCGTGCGTTCCTTTTGAAGCCTCAGGAATTCCTGAAGATAGCCAGCCGCACCCGGGCTCAGGTGATACTTGTTTACCAGCTCTTCACTAAAATCGGATTCCAGCTCCCGGGATTTCTCTTCCAGGAACAGGGCCAGCTTCTCAGAAACAAAGGCATCCCGATCCTGGGCATCGGCCCTCCAGAAAGGGGCCATGGAGGCTGCATCCGCCGGGGCCGGTCGCACCAGGACATCGTTATGGTTAATCTCCATGATGCGCCAGGATTGATTTCCCAGAGTAAATGTATCTCCTATGGATCTTTCCCATACAAACTCTTCATCCAGTTCGCCAATGCGAGATTTAGTATCCAGATGTCTGAGTCCATAGTAGCCACGATCCGGTATTGTTCCGCCGTTCATGTAGAGTAGAAAGGGAGCCCCTTTTGCAGCCTTGAGAGTGTTCTTGATGGGATCCCGATGAATCCGGGGTCGCAGCTCTCGAATGCGGGAAGTGGCAAATCGACCGCTGAGCATTTCCAGAACCGTGCGAAATTGATTTTCCGGAAGCTCGTGGTAACTGTAGCTGCTGCGAAGAAAAGAAAGCAATTCATCCGGATTCCATTCTTCGCTGCAGAGCATGGAAAGTATGATCTGCGAAAGAATATCCAGAGCTCCTCGAATGGGCTGCACTTCTTCGATTTCTCGTGCTTCTACGGAGCCGGCAAGTATGGCAGACTGGAGCAAATCCCTTCCATGCAGTGGTAAGAATAAACCACGGCTAATGGCACCTACGGAATGCCCGGCTCTTCCCAGCCTTTGCAGAGTGGTAGAAAGAAATCCTGGACTTTGAATCAAAACAACCTGATCCAGATCCCCGATGTCGATTCCCAGTTCCAGAGAGGCAGTGGCTACAACGGCAGGCAATCGGCCCTCTTTCAGATCCTGTTCTACTACGGAGCGAATTTCTCTGGAAAGGGCCCCATGATGACAGTAGGAAAGAATCTGATCCTCTCCTTCATTGATGAGCATGCTGATCTTTTCAGCCATACGTCGGCTGTTTGTAAAAATAAGAGTACTGCGATTGGATTTAATGATTTCCTTCAATCGCTGGACGATGGATCCAAACAATACATCTTCCGGCCATTCGCTTTTAGATGCTGTTTCCAGTTCCCGGGATCCATGCTCCACCACCGGAAAATCAACTTCCAGAGCATATTCCTTTCGCACAGATGTTTCCAGAACCTCCACCGGTCTGGGCCTGTAGATTACTTCCGATCCGGAAACCAGTCTCTCGTAGCCGCCCACAAACCGGGCCACTCGTTCCATGGGACGCACTGTAGCAGAAAGTGCGATTCTCTGGAAACCAGGGCATAAAAGTTCCAGTCGTTCTACGGCAGTCATGAGATGCACTCCCCGTTTCGTAGGCGCCACGGAATGAATCTCATCGAGTATCACTGTGTTCAGTCCTTCAAAGATTCGCCTGCCATTGCTGGAGGTCAGGAGAATGTTAAGGCTTTCAGGAGTGGTAATCAGAATCTCCGGCGGATGACGCATCATGGAACGTCTTTCATCGTCCGGTGTATCTCCGCTGCGGACGCTCACTCTGACATCCGGAAATGTTTCTCCTGCGCTTTCAAAATGGCTTTTCAATTCCTCCAGCGGAGTTATTAGATTTCTTCGAATGTCATTGTTAAGAGCCTTGAGAGGAGAAATGTAAAGAATCCTCAGGCCCCCTGTACTGACTTCGCCAGAAGCCAGTGCATTGAGTGCAGATAGAAATGCTGTAAGGGTCTTTCCACTGCCCGTGGGTGCAGAAATAAGAACATGACTGCCGGCCATGATTTGAGGCCAGCTCAGTGACTGAATCTCAGTGGGCGATCCGTAGCGCTGCTGGAACCATTTTGCGATCAGCGGATGGAATGGTAGCGCTGGTTCGGTTTTAACCGGATTTGCCACAACCTAAACAAATGTTTCCCCTGTTTGCCTGTCCAATCATTTTTGGCAGGTGCAGCTTATAAGCTGCACCGACAGTCACAGAATACCGTGGTATGGTCTGCCCATATTAACCACTCCATTGGAGTGCAGGAGCAGATTATGCAAAGATTGGAAAAATGGAAACGCTGCATGGCAAATACGGCCATGCTTTTTGCGCTGGGTGCAACCCTGGCATTAACAACTCAGTGCTTTCTGTTACCAGGACAGAATGAGGAAGATAACAACGATATGCTTTTACTGGCTGCCCTGGCCATTAATCCAAACAGCGGCACCTATTATGCTGGCTGGGAGTTCGACGGCAGCGGTCGACGTGCTCTGTATTTTAAGGATGGTGTAAAGACCACCCTGCCGGATCTGGAAGCAAACGGTGAATCAGAAGCCACATCAATTCTGGTGACTGCATCTGATATCATTGTTACGGGATACTCCTCGGATGCTTCCGGATATCATGTTCCAGGTTACTGGAGAAATGGATCCTGGAATTCGCTACCGCGCCTGGACAATACCGAAGACGGAATAGCCAACGATGCGATTTTTGTTGGAGCGGATCTTTATATAGTCGGCTTCAGCGCGGATGGCACAGGTACCAGTGTTCCGGGCTACTGGAAAAACAACCAGTGGAACGCTCTCAGCGTTCCGGATGCCGGCCGATCATCCCAGGCAGCCTCCATTGCCTTAGATGGAGGAAACATCTACATAGGTGGCTCCTGCGGAGATGGATCTATCATATTGCCATGCATCTGGACCAATGGAACCAGAGAGACGCTTTCGCGCATCGACAACAGCAAGAATGGTTTCGTTGCCGATCTGGAAGTATTGAATGGTGTTGTGTATGCCGTAGGAAATAGCTATAACTCATCCAGCATTCCGGTACCCGTTTTCTGGAGGGATGGAATTCGCACTTCCCTATCCGTCATAGATCCATCCAGATCGTCCCAGGCAAATGCCATCGATATCGTTGGAACTACTCTGTATATTAGCGGATTCAGTCAAACCGGCGCCGGCATTGACCAGGCAGTGTACTGGGTGGATGGCAACCGGGTAGATCTGAGTCCGGTGGATGCAGGGGAACATTCCAAGAGCTTTGACATCGCACTTTCCGGAACCAGCGTTCTGGTGGGCGGTTATTCAGACAATGCAGGAGGATCTTCAGATCCGACCATCTGGGAGAGTAATACCGGAACATCTCTGATAAAAAACTCTACGGGGGACGGACATATTCGAGATGTAGATGTAGTCCAGTAACCAGGGCTCTATTACACTCTGAGACTTATTGATCGCCTCAAAAAGGAAGGGCCTGGATTCAATCTACATATGGATCCGGGCTCTTTCAGCCCGTTCTCGGGACCTGAGTCAGTTTGCATCATAAACTCATTATTGTGCCAGATTCCTCCGGGAAAGTAGCCTTTGAAAATGAATTCAAGCCCTGGCCTTTTCCATGAGCCTATCTTTTCTGGCCTGGCTGCGAAACTGCCCGGGTGTCATTCCAGTAATGGCCATAAAGCTTCGATTGAAGGCTGTCTTGGAGCCAAATCCTACAGCAAGCCCAATGTCCAGAATCGAGTCCTGGTTTTGTGGATCGGATAGTTTTCGCATGGCCGCATCAATGCGAAACTTTCGCAAAAAGTCGGCGAATGATGTATTCAGTACCTGGTTCAACAGTTCAGAAAGCTGATGCGGACGAAGATCCACGTGCCTGGCAAGAGCTTCCAGCCTTAGATCTTCTACTTCATAGAGTCTGTCCTCTTTCATGGCCTGTAAGAGCATGGCCTTCCGGGCCTCCACATCCACACCCACCAGTTGCGAGCGCACCGGCGAGTCGATCGCTGGAGACCCTGAATCCTGGTTCAGGGATTCTTTGGTACCGGAATCCTTGCGATTCAGCATGCTTCTTTGCGCTTCTTCCAGTTCTTCGAGCAGTCTGCGATTTTTTTCCTGCATCAACAGACGCTGTCTTTTTTCAACCTGCAATCGACTGTAGCTTCCCAGGGCGAGTAAAAAGAAAGTGATGGGTGCGGCAAAGATCGGCGCATGAGCCATCCAGGATTGGTAGTCCAGAGCGCCGCGAAATACCAATATGTTAAAAAAGAATGCAACCAGAAGAACCACCCACCCCAGGAAGTAGAACCTGGCCGGCAAGTCCCCTTCCCTGAGGCGAATGAAGGCCACCGGTACAGTAATCAGTACACCTACGAATGGCCCGGATACAAGAACCACAAAGAAAAAGGGATCCAGACGGGGCCACAGAGAGCTCATGGCGGCCACTCCTTGAAACCCGATGACCACCAGGATTATCCGATCCAGCCAGAGCCATTGCCAGGTTTGCAGAAGCGATCGCACAAATAGACTGGCAAACAAAGCGGCCAGCATGGAGGTGCTTTTGAACATAGCACTTTGAACAGCGGGAAAATCTGGCCAGAAATAGAGATATCCGTCTCCATAGACCACGAACAGACTGAAACAGGTAGATATCAGCGCGAGCGAAAAGAGAAGATAGAGTCTGCGATGGGAATATAGATACACGGCGAAGAAGAAAAGTGCCGCAATGATAGCACCGGCGAATAGACTGAACTGAATGAATTGCCGAATCTGGATATGGCGGAGTAAATCCGAAAGCCCCAGAAGCTTCACAGGGAAATTGATCACCTTGCGAGAGCGAATACGAAAATACTGAGCGCCTGCCCCCTCACTCAAACGAAACGTAGGATAGCGAACCTTGTAAGGCCACAGGTACACCGGCACTTCCACTCCTGCCCTGCTCCGGGCGGGGTCACATTGGAGGACTTCGCCAATCATGGGCTGTTGAAGCATCAAAAATCTCGCGCCAGGCTCTATATCCTTCAGACGAATCCAGATAGCAGAATTCGTAAACCCCAGATTTAGAAGATTACCGGACGACGTCCAATCTTTGCGCATCTGTATAGTATCACAGGTCTCTGCCGAGGACTCATCTATCAAAAATTCGAAGCTTTCGGAATTGGATGTTCCGATGGAGCCTGACGAACATGAAATAGCGACAAGGGTAGCCAGCAGAAAAATGGGTCTCCCCCACGGGAATCGGCATATGAGTGGACCACCCATTTTACTGAATCCAGACAAAACGCGGCAAGCTTGTGATGGCTGCGCTCCGGTTCAAGTAGTTTCAACCGTTACAGGGAGGAGCGGGACCATCGGCGTCCACAATTCATCGCAAAAGGTCACAACGCTTATTCCACAGCGTCGCTATCGATGAGGATTCCCGGCTGGATCAGGGCGCATCCGTGACGCATCGAACTTCGCTAAAGGCCGCATCCTTCCCATAAAGAGTGGCAATATTGGCAAACTGATTGGACCAGGTAGGAGACTCCACGTTGTAAGCGGTATTCGTGGCGTCCGTCACAGTAGTGGAACTATTGAATGCTCGCCAGGTAAGTGGGTTGGTTACAGGATGAGGAAAGTATGTCTGGTTTATCGCCGGACTATACGAAGACATATCTCCAAGACTGGCCAATTCGCTGGCATTGGGTAATCGCCATGTCCTGGATTTCAGACTGAGAGAATTACAGTAATCCAGATCTCCCTGCCAATCCATTAGATCTTCGTCACCCGTATCGCAGTCCGATCCAGAATAGCCCCTGGGACATTTTTGCCACATCAGCTGTGTAACATTGTCCGTAACTGTGCCGTCACCATGATCGGTATAGCTTTCTGCCTGCCCGGCAATGCCAGATACGCAGTGAACGATGCCTGTTTCGAGTTTGCCCTGCCCCCAGTTATTATTGTACCCGTAGCCGAGGTTTGCGCTAAACATAGAACTCTGGCTACCCGCGGGATTGATCGCTGTACTGTGCATCTGATACTCGCCTGGACTATAAGGAATGCCGGGGAAGGCGGAGGAATCTACCGATGGGTCTCTGAGGCTCCACTGCACAAGTGTGCCAATTTCGGCGTAGGTTGGCAATCGCCAGTTTGTACGGCTGGCATAACCGGCCCCAGAATTTTCAGTATTCAGCGAAGCGCATGCATTGAGTGCTGCGAAATAGTTGTAGGTTGTAGCCGAGCCTGAACCACAGGTTGCCCCGGATTTTCCAAGAGGACAGCTCGTCCATGTGAGCCCGGTAACATTATCTGACGTTGTATAGTCACTGGAGTAGGTCGCATGCGCTTCCGGTCCGGTATAGTCTTGATCCACACCTTTCTGGTAATCGCCGTCCTGACCGGTGCCGGAGCAACTTACAGAATCTCCGTCCTGATCCCAGCATTGGGTTTGGCCGGTCTTGAATACAGGATATTTGAGCTTACTCGTGGTGGTAAGGAAGCTCCTCTGAATACTACTCGACAGAGAATTTCCGGCCAGATCTTTCAGGCCGGTAGAATTCAGAGTCCAGCGAATATAGGAGTTCTCCGGGAAATAGATCCAGCTCAGATTAATTCTCAGAGTCGTGCTGTTGATCCATTCGTAGGTAGTTCCAGTGTTTGGCACTGTCTGCCACGAAGGCGAGCTGTAGTTCGCCTCGGTGATCAGGCTCTGACCGAGCGAAGTATCCATAGGCTCGGAAAATACCAGTGTAATTGCTCCGGCCCGAGGATCCACCTCCGTTGCATTGTCTGTTGGTGAAGTAGAAACCAGCGCAGGTGCCCCGTCGTCGCGATACAAAGTGAAAGTCGTAAAACCCGTTAATCCGTTCGCACCATCCATGACGCACACCCGTATAGTGTTTGCTCCGGAACTCAGGCTGGATGCTGTTATGGTTGAACCGGTATTGTTGGCGCTTGCCGAAACCGGAGCAGGTCCAGATAGAACTGACCCAGACGAGCAATCGCTTCCGCCCAATCGAACGGTATAGGTCCCATTTCGATTTGCAGTCCAGTCAAATGATGTGCTGGAGGTGCCACCCGAGGCACTGATATATTCTGAGTCAATGGAAGTTACCGAAACATCGGGCACCGTCGAGTCGATGGTATAGCTTACAGTCTTCACCGACTCCAGATTACCGGCCATATCCCGGCAACGAAACTTCAGCTGATATACGCCATCTCCGCCCGCTCCAACCGTAGTGGTGACCGAGGGAGCCAGGCTCACAGAGCCGGTACCCGAAAAATCGGGATCTACGCCAGATGTAGAATAGGCGATGGCCCCGGGGGCCAGGTTGTCGCTACAGGTTAGCGTGACGCTTTGTTCGGTGGCATAGGTACCCGCAGGCTTGTCCGATGTGGTAACCGGACTGGTGGAATCGCTGGATTGATTCTGCAAAATGTTGTCATCTATGTTTCCGTCCCCGTCCAGATCAAAGCCATCCGGAGTACCATCAGCATCAACATCGATCACAGTAACCACAGCATCTGTAATGGGATCGGTAATCGTAACTGTGCCATCAACCCCAACAGACACATTGTAATCGATGGTTCCATCCCCGTCCGTGTCGATACCTTCCGGGATTCCGTCGCTATTGCCGTCTACGTAATTCACATTGGGGGCACCGTTGCCGGAAGTATCGATTCCGTCCGATTGGCCATCGCCGTCCAGATCCAGGTTGCCGCCGTCGTCGATGCCATTGTTGTCCAAATCAATAGGTTGCCCGGAGCGAAAAGGTTGACTGTTTACATTCGCTTCACCACCGGAAGAGAGAAGCGCTAGAAAAGCCATGGAATCGCCACCAACAGAGGGCTGGCAACCACATAGAAAGAGCGTGGCCATTACCAGGTAAAGAAGACGGTTTTTCATAAGAATTTCGAGTTTCTCGGGACTGGAACACTCTGGAGAAACGAACTTTGTAAACTTAATTTTTGATAATACTACGTAAACTTATTTTTTCGCTTCTATTTCTGGATTCAAACGTCAGGTATAGCAGCAATGCTATTAGTTTTTCCATCCTGGCTGGCCAATACAATCCGTGCCTGCCCGGCAGACCTTTCCTGATTCGGGAATTGATAAATCCCAGACTATTTTACGGACCCAGAACAAAGCCAGACCAGGTTGAAAAATCCCAGGATTGCTTCAAGGAATTTAGGATTCCTCGGACTTTCACGGCATCAGGGTCTTCGAATTACTGCTCCGGAACTACTTGCCTCCTGTGCTCAAGGCCATAAATTGATATCACTTTGAAGCCCTATTTGATTCAGGCCGGCAACCCCGGGGAGCTGGAACAGGCATTGCGAACCCTGCCTCCCCTTGACCATGGTCCGGGCCTGGCCATAGTATTTGTCCAGGATCGCATCCTTTCTCCGGATGTGCTGGAACCATTTGCAAGGCATGGCTTTTCTGTTTTTGGTAGCTGCGCCGCAGAACCCATCGCTCAGGATCACGTTTTCTCGGATGGCATTGTTGCATTAATCCTGGATTTGCCACAGGAAGCCTACTGTCTGAAAGTTTTTGAACCTCATTCCGATCACCGGGAACTGGGGCGAAAGCTGGGGCTCTTTATGGCTTCTGCTTTCAGTCGCCCTTCTCTACTACTTCTTGTTGCCCCTGGATCTCTACAGGTAGCGCCGGAGCCCGTCCTGGAAGGCATCTTTCATGAGATTCCCAAAGCCTCAGTGTTTGGAGCCGTGCCCAGCAGCTTTGGTCTACTTGAGAAACCTCCATTCTTTACCGGCGAAAAGATTTTCGATGCCGGTCTTTATGCTCTGGTTCTGGACTCCGATTTCGTAGAGGTAAAAGGACTGGCAGTAAGCGGATGGAAAGAACTGGGAACGCCCAAGAGAATTACGCGCTCCAGCGGACGTGAAGTTCTGGAAATCGAAGGAATTCCGGCCACAGATTTCTATAGCCATTACTTCGATTTAAAGCCTGCTGCTGCCAGTCCGGTAATGAATCATATCGATCCAGATTTGATGGCGGCCGGAGAGTATCCTATTCTACTTCGCAACGCTTCTGGAAATGAAGTTATGCGAGCTGTCATCCAGATGGATGGAAGCAAGAAATCGGTCACCTATGGTGGCGATATTCCTGAAGGTTCCCTGGTTCGTTTCTGTTCTCCCAATGCCCTGGAGACCATCGAGCACAGCGTCGGCGAGATGCAGAACTTCAGGGACAGCCTTTCTGTAGATGGTAGCGATGCAGTCTTGATGTTCAACTGCGCTCTTCGCTCCCGCAGCTTCGGGCAGTACATGCAGAAGGAACTGCAGGCCATCCATAGGCTCTGGAATCTGCCTCTCGCTGGATTCAGTTCCTGGGGAGAAATCGGAACAACCACAGGTCAGAGCTGTGGTCTTCATAATACTGTAATTTCCGTGGTGGCACTCAGGCTTCTGGAGTCAAAAGCGAACCTGGAGAATTCAGAAATAGGCTCCGGCCGGTCTGCTGCTCCAGGTTTAACTTCCGGAAACAGGGAGTCCAGACCAGGAGCATTCAGCGGTTCCGGCGAAAGACCGGCCAGATTCAGTGCCGATGAATTGAGGGATCTGGTAGAAAGCTCTTCGCCTAGCACAGAATCCGTAGAGCACTTAAAGGCAGAAGTAAATCAGCTTCGAAGGGAAAAAAGAATCCTGGGGCATTTTCTGAGATTAACTGCAGGAGATCTGGAGCGAGAACAACAGAAAAGCGATGAACTTCTATTGAATATTCTACCAGCCTCTATTGCAGAACGATTGAAGTCCGGAGCCACCAATATCTCCGATCGCGTGGAGGAAGCTTCGGTACTCTTTGCAGATCTTGTAGGCTTCACCCGGCTTTCCGCTACGGTAGAACCGGCTGCCCTGGTAGAGCTGTTAAACGACATCTTCACCGAGTTCGATCGAATCAGCCAGGAACTGGGAATTGAAAAGATCAAGACAATCGGAGATGCTTACATGGCGGCCGCCGGTGTGCCGGAACCGGTTCCCGATCATGCCCGACGTTGCATGGCTGCTGCAGGTGCCATGATGGATCATATGAAGCAGATTAATGACAGGCACGATCTCACATTGAAGCTAAGGGCTGGCATCCATTCCGGTCCTGTGGCAGCAGGCGTCATCGGCACGCACAAGTTCAGCTACGATCTCTGGGGCGATACAGTAAACATGGCTCAAAGAATGGAATCTCATGGAGAGCCCGATTGCATCCAGGTAAGCGAAAGAACCTTTGAACTTCTGGGCCAACCCCACTCTCTAATGCCTCGAACTGTGGACATCAAAGGAAAGGGAATCATGCAAACCTATCTATGGCAGGCAACTGAATGAATGCCTGGAGGAAATTTTGCGCGAGAGCTTCCCGAAGAGCATGGGCGAAAGCCCGGGTGGTGTTCCTCTTGCTTGTCCTGGCGACGGCCGCGACCCTACCTCTGGTCTCTGAAACCAGACCAGAAAAGCGCCCGGACGTAAACGATTTACTACAGGAGGCAAAGGTCCTGGAAGCCACAGATCCAGACCGTGCTATACAGATCTACCGCACCATTGAAAAGGATCATGCTAAGGACTTTGCTCAAGTTCAGTGGAACGATGCAGGCGTTGTGGCTCGAAAGCATCGGCTCTGCCTGGAGAACAGAGGTCCGGGCCAACTTTTTGCCAGCTACGACGACCTGCGCTACGCAGTCCTGAGCGCGCTTATTCAGCGTAACCGGTCTGCCCTGGAGAAATACGGTGCCTGCTCCTTGAACGTCTGGCGTTGCGGCACCGAGCCATACGACATGACCCGTTCCGAATCCCTGGACTACATCCTGAAGCTGGCCGCCCGAATTCCGGAGGCCACGTTGAAGCAGGGTCAGGAGAATCCCTCAGGACCCGTCTGTGTATTCGAAAACTCCATGTGCATCCACGGAACGTCCACTCCGGCCGGCTATCTCTGGACCGGCTACTGCGGTAACTAGTTCTCAGCGACATTTTTTTTCGCACCAGGCTCCGACGGGAGCGGAATTCGAGACTCGAATCGCCGGCAGCGGCACCCATCCAGTCTGAGATAATTCCAGCGCAAAGCCTTCCAGCGTCGTCCCTGAAGCATAATATTCCTTGGAGAAAAATAAAAAATCTCCGATAGTGGAACTATGCGGGGTAGTAAGCATACATTCTGGGGCCTGACATTAATGGCTCTCTATTTAGCCATTCCAGCCATGGTAATCTTGCCCAGTCTGGTCACGGCCAGGGACAATGAGGCAAACCGTGATCTGAACCTCTATGAAACCGGGCCCACGGACTCCATGGAACTGGCGGAGGCTCCCCTGCGCGACGACGGAGAAATAATCCTGGCAGAGGCCCCGGGTGAGTTCGAACAACCCGCCGTAGATGCAGGAAATGCTGAACTGAACGGTTTTGCAGACACCCCCTGGATGACCAATTACTCCGCGGTAAAGAAGCGCTTCCAGGACCTGGCTACTGCTGCCAATACTCCGGAACGGATCGAAATTGTAATGGCGGTGGAAGACCGTTACATCCTGGTCAAAAGAAACGATATTCTCTATAGATACAACTTCTACAAGAGCCCCCTGAATGTAGCCAAGCTGAACAACCATCAGCTCACGGAAGAAGAGTACGACACCATGGAAGGTCGGCTTTTCCATGTGCGGGTCATTCTGCCCTTCATACAGTCCAAATGGATTGGGGAAAAACTGGAAAAGACCTACGGTCAGAAAACCCGGTCCACGGTAGATGAGGAAACCATGCGAGGGGCCGATATCTGGGAAAAACCTGGTGGCTTCATTTTCCAGTGGTTTGAGCCCTACAACGACATCGCCTACAGCCGCACCATTGACTATATGAGTGTGGATATGATCAAAACCATCATGGCTGAAAACGAAAAGTACTTTGATGCTGAAGAAAGGGAGCTGCTACGCAAGCTCATCGTAAATTGATGCCCCTTGTGTATTGACGGCACAGTGGCCGTGGCTCCGCGGCCAGCCCCACAATAGCAGCGCTGTGGCGGAAAACTCAATTCTAATCTTTTAATTGTATTTGCTCAGTATTGGAGCGATCACCGGTCTCGCTGCTTCGGAGGCGAAATCCAGTGGGACTCTTCCAGCGGAATCCCTTGCATTGGGCCTGGCTCCACTGTCCAGCAATAGCTCCAGGATTTTCGTCCTGACTTCCGGTCCATTCACCTCTTCCTTCTGTGGTGGTGTCCCCACAATCTCTTCCTTCGAAGGCTGAGCAGGCCGCAGTTCCTCCAGCCGTCTCGAATCCTCTCTATAGTCTTTTTGCGGATCTATCGCTTCAGTCAGAGAACCGTCCGGCTGAATCCGTTGCAGATCCACCAGATCAATCTTGCGCCCTTCCAATGACCATACCCGGTGGAGGGAAAATTCGCTGCGTTCTCGGCTCCCCATCATCGTCCGCCGGAAGGGAAATTTGTCGGCGAATTTGACAGCAAGATGGAGCGCGGTGATTCCATCCTGGTCTTTCGCATGAATAGAGGCCCCTTTCTGGAGCAGGTAAGCCACAGCCTCCAATTCACCGCTCTGCACGGCAAACATCAAAGGAGTTCGACCTGCTCTGGCCTTACTCTCTATAGATAGCCCCTGCGAAACCAGATACTGCATGGAACCGGTATGCCCGAATAGCGCAGCAACGTGCAGAGCCGTTTCGTGTGATTCGGCCCGGATATCGGCCGGGATGCCAGACTCAATCATCAACTTGAGAGCTTGCGTATTTCCCAGCAAAGCCGCCTGATGTAGTGCCGGCACGGTTTTCCACTTAGCAATCTCATGGGCGAAATCGCTGCTCAGAAGAGACTCCAGGGCAACATAGGCCGCATCCTCTGAGTATTGAAGCAGCGTTAGAAGCGGTCCGTCGTCTTGCCAGCGAGATGGAGGCCCGGCTTCCAGTTCCATCAGGAACGGAATAGCCTCAAAGTGAGCAGTTCGAAGCGCACCCTCCAGTAGTTGCGAAAGTAATTCCTGACGCTGGTTCGATTCGCACCTTTTTATAATTTGTAGAACTACCCTTTGATACAGCTTTTGCTCCTCCTGCACCGGAAATCGGATGTATTCAAAAGCATGCACATAGTTCGTGAGAAATGCCTTCACGGCACCTTTACCAGAACAATCTCCGGCGCCAAATTCAGCACCGGCCTCTAGAAGAAGTTGAACAGCCGGTAAATGACGGGCCGTAAAGGCATACTCTAACAGGCTTCGATTTTGTGAGTCCTTCTGAGCGAGATCCGCGCCCGCTTCCAGAAGCCGCGCGAGGCTTGAAAGAATGGTGGCCTCCAACCGAACATCACCGGCCCACTGCCATTGCATAAACCTGGCTTTGCACTCCAGAATATACATCGCAGCAGTCTTTCCATCCCTTGATCTGGCATTGGGATCCGCGCCGTGCTGCAAGGCCAATTCCACTCCCCTTAAATTACAGTACTCAGCATCTCGCAGCAGGATATCTGTAGCACCGGGTTCACTGGCCAGGGAAGGTTTTGCAAAAGGGAAACCAATGGCAAGCAAAGCCAGGGCAACGGCTGCCGAACTCAGAACTCGATTCAGTTTGCGGGGAATGTTGATGTCCAAAGGCTCCCTCCGGCAATGTATTCTATGAGGCCGCTATTTCGGCATCGGACAGAAAAGTCCTGAATTGAGGGGCAGATATAAAAAATCCGCCCAGTGGCTCCGCCGAGGAAAGGCCTTGCTCATCCAGGGATTGGCCCCGTATAGTTTAGTGAATTGACGCCAGACGGGTCTGAGAAAAAAGGAATCATGAGAGAAATTATCAAGCTTGAGTCCACTGCTGGAACGGGTTATTTCTATACTACGACCAAAAATAAGAAGCTCCATACTGAGAAGCTGGAAGTGAATAAGTTCGATCCAAAAGCTCGCAAGTATGTGAAGTTCGTAGAGAAAAAGATCAGCAAATAATGCCTTCTGGCATTCCAGGCGCCCAGGGAATGCCCTCCACCAGCTGTGTATTGTCCGTGTAAGATCAACCTGGGCCTCACCGTGGGCCCGCGGCTGGCCAGCAAAGACGGACTTCATCAAATCTACAGTCTATTTCTACCCATTCGACTGGGCTCTCCGGATCCTGGCCCTGGAGAAGCTGGCGCTGAAGGCCCCCCGGAACGAAACTCGGAAGCCGCTGCCCCATCAACCAATGCCCCTTCTGATCCAACCGCGGAATACCCCTCTGTAAAACCAACTCCGCTCTTTCGCGGAGACTCTATCCACTTTGAGACAGCGGACCAGTTTATCTTTAGCTCGGAGAATTTGATTGTAGGGCCGGATTCCATTCGACAGGCCTTTGACGATGTAAGCGAGCGAGGCCCCCACCTGGATAAGAATTTAATGATGCGAGCAGTAAAGCTGCTGCAACAGCATCGCTCAGAAGATGCAGACCAGGACTCCTTACCGCGACTGAGCATCCAGCTGCAAAAGCGCATCCCTCCAGGCACTGGAGTTGGTGCCGGTTCGGCCAATGCTGCTTTGATATTATTGTACGGTGTGAACCAGAACTGGATTTCTATGAGCCAGGCCAGAGCACTGGCCCCGGAACTGGGTGCTGATGTTACATTTTTTCTGGATAATACACCTGCTCTGGTGGAAGGCACCGGCGAAAGAATCAGTCCCGTGAAGGCCGGACCTGTGTACGGTGTTCTATGCTTTCCAGGGCTGTTTGTATCCACTGCGGAGGCGTACAGTAGATTGAAAAGACCTTTACAGCAAAGCGAGGATGCAAAACTTGGGTCTCTGCTAAGCGATTCAGACTGGCATGCCATAGCCGCTGGAGAGTGGAGTCGCCTGGCACACTGGACCAACGATTTTGAGCTACCGGTGTTTGAAATGCATCCGGAACTGGCAGGAATCAAGGAATCGATGGTTCAGACTGGTGCTGACTACTCCTCTCTATCGGGCAGTGGTTCAGCTCTGTATGGGCTTTATAGCAGTGGTCAGAGAGCAATTGAAGCTCTGGACAGCCTGAAAAGCCAATATCCAGAGCTGCCATTTGAAACGTTTGCACTCTGGGATTAAAACATATTGGGCCGTCGCCAAGCGGTAAGGCATCGGTTTTTGGTATCGACATACGGAGGTTCGAATCCTCCCGGCCCAGCATCTTCCCGCTCGACTGGTTAGCGCATGGCATCTACCTCCTCAAATCGAATGGCCGTTATTCTGGCCGCCGGCAAAGGCACCCGGATGAAATCCGAACTGCCCAAGGTAGCTCTGTCTGTTGCGGGCAAGCCGATGATCCAGCATGTGCTGGAAAACCTGAAATCATTGAATCTAAGTAAGATTGCAGTCGTGGTAGGCTATCGCCAGGAAGAAGTGAAAAGCCGCATCGATCTGAAGGAATATCCTCAGGTAGTTTTCGCTGAACAAAAGGAGCAAAAGGGAACAGCCCATGCCCTTCTGGCCGCAAGAGAAGCCATCGGCAATGAATCCGGAACTCTGCTGGTAACCTCCGGCGATATGCCTTTGATTCAGCCAGAAACATTCGAGCAGCTTTTTCATGCTCAGGAATCCCAGGATGTGGCCGCCTGTGTGCTCTCCTCCGTTCAGCCGGATCCCACTGGTTATGGTCGCCTGGTTCGCGATGCAGATGGATTTCTGGAACGTATTGTGGAAGAAAAGGATGCGGACGATGAAATTCGAAAGATCAAAGAATCCAATGCAGGTACCTATATTTTTGAATCCCCTGGAATCTTTGAGATCCTCACTCGCATAGATTCCAGCAATAAGCAAAATGAATACTATCTACCGGATGCCGTTCAGGTGTACCGGGGCCAGGATCGTAAAATAGGCACCCTCATTCTAAACGATACAGACCAGACTCTGGGTGCCAATACAGTGGATGAACTGGCCATCCTGGAAGAAAAATACAATCGATTTCATGCAGGGCAAAGAGCCGTAAGCGGATCCTGAACCATGCTGGATTCAGCGGAAAATCGGGCGGGAGATATGAGCTACGAACTACTAATTTTTTCAGGAAGCGCCAACCAGGAACTGGCAGGGGAAATTGCGCAGTATCTGGGTACTCGTCTGAGCGTAGCCACAATCAAGAAGTTCTCCGATGGAGAGATTTCTGTTAAGATCGAAGAGAATATTCGCGGTCGGGATGTATTTATTGTTCAGCCCACTTCAGAGCCGGCCAACGATCATTTAATGGAACTCTTTCTGATGCTGGATGCCATTCGTCGGGCCAGTGCCAAGCGAATTACAGCAGTGATTCCTTACTACGGCTATGGTCGCCAGGATCGCAAGAGCGAGCCCCGGGTACCCATCTCAGCACGAGTGGCTGCAGACCTCATCGAATCCATGGGGCCCAATCGATTGCTGACTATGGATCTGCATGCGGATCAAATCCAGGGATTTTTCAAAGTGCCTGTGGATCATCTGTATGCAGCGCCGGTATTTGTGAAGTATCTTAACGAAAAGAAGCTTCAGGATCCGGTGGTGGTTTCTCCAGATTCAGGCGGGGTAGAACGTGCCCGATTCCTGGCGCGTCAGATCGGAGCAGGCCTGGCCATTATTGATAAAAGACGTCCCCGGGCCAATGTTTCCGAGGTGATGCATGTAATTGGAGAGGTCAAAGACCGAAACTGTATCCTATTTGATGATATGATCGATACCGGCGGAACCATTACCAAGGCCGCCTCCGCATTGAAAGAAAATGGAGCTACATCGGTCATGGCAGCGGCCACGCATGCTGTGCTGTCCGGACCGGCGGTAGAACGTCTGAAAGATAGCTCAATAGATGAAGTAATATTTACGAATAGTATCCAGCTTCCGGAATCCAAAAGGATCGATAAGATCACTCAACTTTCGGTGGCCGGACTGGTAGGCGAAGCGATTCGCAGAATACACAACGAGGAGTCTGTTAGTTCCCTCTTTCTTTAAGAGAAGGGGCTCTGCAGCGAATAGAATAGCACTCAGGAAATCATTCGAGGTAAAAAAATGGAAAGAAAAATTGCAGCAACCAAGCGCGATGGAAGAGGAAAGAACGTCGCTCGTCGAAGCCGTGTTGCAGGTAAAGTACCTGCCAATCTAATTGGAAGCGGAAAGTCAGAAGCTCTGGAACTGGATGCAAAAGACTTTGATCGCTTGATTCAATCCGGCCTGCGTCAGAGCTCCGAGATTGCGCTGGAAGTAGAAGGCGAAGGCGCCGTAAAGGTACTGGCAAAAGAAATCCAGCGCCATCCAGTTTCCGGCGATGTTCTGCACGTAGATCTGTATAGAATCAACCCTTCTCAGAAGCTACGAGTGAATGTTCCTGTAGAAACTAAAGGCTTCGCTCGCGGAGTTAAGGCCGGCGGTGCACTGGAGCATTACATTCGTCAGCTGCGAGTGCGCACTCCACCGGGATCTCTGAAAGAGAGAATCGAAGTGGACATTACAAATCTGCAGGTAGGCGGGCAAATCCACCTGAAAGATCTGGATATTCCTGGCGATTGGGATGTTATGATGAAAGGTAATCCTATCATCTGCAAGATCGCACAATCCAGAATGACTGTAATGGCGGACAAGGAACCGGGCGAAGCTGAAGCAACAGCTGAAGCCTGATTCGAGGGTAGTCTATGAAGCTGATTATTGGCCTGGGAAATCCCGGGGAAAAGTACATCAATCGGAGGTCAAACATTGGCTTCAAGATCCTTGATGTAATCGCCAATAACAATAACATAGATATTCGCACCAAGAAAAAGAAATCCCTGATCGGGCGCGGAGAGTTTGAGGGCGAAGAGGTTGTACTTCTGAAGCCCCAGACCTATGCCGAGCTCGCCGGGGAGGCAGCGTTGTATATAGCTTCCTTCCTGCGAATCAAGCCAGAGGATATCATAGTTATTATGGACGATTTCGCCCTGGATCTGGGCAAAATCGTTGTAGAACAGGGTGGTGTGAACCACGGCCACCCTGGCATTGACAATCTTGCCATTGCTCTAAAATCCCCGAACTTCATCCGGGTTCGTGTGGGCATTGTAGGAAAAAGTGCGGCCAAAAAGAAGCGAGAGCAGTACGTGAACCAGGAATTCGATCCTCTGGAAAACGTGCAGCTCATCAATATCATCAACGATGCAGAGGCCGCCATTCGATCCATCACCCAGGGTGACATCGACGAAGTGGTGGAAAAATTCCGCCTTTAGAAATTGACGCTCCTTCCGGTGCTGTCTATACTGATCTAAGTCTACAGGCTTCCCTATGAACAAAAACTTTAAGTACTTCCTGTTCCTGTTTCTGGGAATTATCATCATTCTCTTTTTCTTTCAGGGTCAAAACGGGATCTTTCCGGGGCAAGAAACGCCGGAAAAAATCACCTATTCCCAATTCAAAAAGATGCTCACCCCGGACGGCCAGGAGCGCTATGGTCGCATCTATACCGGAGGGATCAAGTATCAGAAGGACAATCCCAATCCCACCGATGATAGCTTTGTTCTCAAAATCGGTCCTCGCAAGATTCAGGGACGTTATCTAAAGGATGGTGTAGAAATCACCAACGAAGATCCGGAACGAATGAAAGAAAAGACCGTTCCTTTCGAAGTGGAATCGGTGCCCGGCCTCCTGGACAACGGACTTCTGGAGCAACTGGATAAGAATAACATAAACTACAAGCTGGTAAACCCGGAAGAATCCAGTTTTCTAATTACCATGGCCCAGATGATCCCGGTGGTCATCATCATTGCCCTTCTCTGGATCTTTATGATGAGGCAGATCCAGAGTACGGGAAACCGTGCCATGTCCTTTGGCAAAAACAAAGCCAAGCTGCATGCAGAAGGAAAAACCAGAGTAACCTTCCTGGACGTTGCAGGCTGCGACGAAGCCAAGGAAGAGCTGGTTGAGGTTGTAGACTTCCTCAAAGATCCCAAGAAGTTTCAAACCATTGGTGCCAAGATTCCCAAAGGCGTTCTACTGGTAGGCCCTCCCGGAACCGGTAAGACTCTCATCGCACGAGCCGTAGCTGGTGAGGCAGGAGTTCCCTTCTACAGTATTTCAGGATCCGACTTTGTGGAAATGTTCGTTGGCGTGGGAGCCAGCCGAGTTCGAGATCTGTTCGATCAGGCAAAAAAGAATGCTCCCTGTATTGTATTTATTGATGAGATCGATGCCGTAGGTAGACTTCGAGGCGCCGGTCTGGGCGGTGGTCACGATGAACGTGAACAGACCCTGAACCAGATGCTGGTAGAGATGGATGGCTTCGAAGAGAACGAAGGTGTGATCGTAATGGCGGCCACCAACCGTGCGGACGTATTGGACCCTGCCCTGCTCCGACCCGGTCGCTTTGACCGTCAGGTAGTGGTAGACGCTCCGGATGTTAAGGGTCGAGAGGCGATTCTAAGAATCCATGCCAAGAAAATCCCTCTTACTTCGGATGTATCTCTCTCCAAAATCGCTCGAGGAACCCCCGGGTTTACCGGTGCGGATCTTGCCAATCTGATTAACGAAGCAGCTTTGCTGGCTGCCAGAAAAGGCAAGAAACGAGTAACCCAGGATGAAATGGAAGAGGCCAAGGATAAGGTTCTTATGGGACCCGAGCGACGAAGCTTCTTCATGACTCCTCAGGAAAAAGAAGCCACAGCCTATCATGAAGCGGGCCACGCTCTTCTGGGCACCCTGCTCCCCTACGCCGACCCGGTGTACAAGGTAACGATTGTTCCTCGGGGGCGCGCTCTGGGTGTCACCATGATGCTGCCCGAGAAAGACAAGCATTCCGAACCCAGTCGCTACTGGCATGACCGAATCTGTGTTGCCATGGGCGGTTATCTGGCTGAAGAACTCATCTACGACGATACGTCCACCGGTGCATCCGACGATATTCGCGGAGCTACGAATATTGCCAGGCGTATGGTATGCGAATGGGGAATGTCCGAGAAGCTGGGAACGATAAACTACTCCACCAACAATGACAGCGTATTTGTTGGAAGGGATGTATCTTCCGGAAAAAGCTTCAGCGATGAAACCGCAGCCACCATTGATTCGGAAATTCGTCGAATCGTAGATGATCAGCTTCAGAAAGGTAGAAAGCTTCTAAAAGAGCACAAGGACAAGCTGGAACGAATCGCAAAAGAGCTCCTGGATAAAGAGACCGTTACCGGCGAAGAACTGAACACAATTGTAGGCGACCTGGCCTCGGAAAATCAGCGAAGACTGAGCCATCCAGATCATCATGAAGGTGGACAGGATCTTCCAGGACTGGGCGGCGGTCACTCCCCGGCGCCGGCCACCTGAGGCCTCTCGGCGCGCACATAGCGAAACCTGGCTTCTGATGCCCCGGACCTGCATCTGCGCCAAACGCCAACCTTTGTCTCTCAAGAAACCCGGAATTCATTCCGGGTTTCTTGTTCCCGGCCAATGTTTCTCCATGCTATCTACCCGGCGCTGGCTTCGATAACTTTTCCAGACCCGCGCCTGGATTTGCCCGGGAAGGCAGGCAACCCTTCAATGTGCATACTGGGTCCCAATCCGTCTTGAATTGAAGTTCCGCTTTTTCCTTGCCCTGGCAGCACTAACCATCGAAAATAAAGCCAGTGGCCGATCAGGAAGAAAAATCCAGGGAGCAAACCGATGAAGATCTGGAAAAGGTTCTTTCGCAACCCTTTCAGATGGATACTCTGGCTCGGGCCGAGGAAGCAGCCTTTCTTTCCAGTGCCACTCGGACCGTAGAAAGACCCCCGGAAAACAAAACAGATGAAGATGTTCAGCTTTTTCTGCGACCTGTGGAAATGGTACTTCGCCCTCATATTTCCACGGCCAATCTAATTCTGGAACGGCTCTTTGCCCCCGGCCTGGAAGATGGGACCAGATCGGTCATCGAGCAATATAGCGAAGATCTAAAAAAGGACATCGATGCATTAAGAAAAGCTTACCGAGTATATGTTGAAACCGCAGCGGATGAAACACTTACCCGTGAAGCCACACGCCAGGTAAGAAAGTACTTTCAGGAACAGACCGGTCAGAATGAAATAAACTTCGTAAAACTGAAGAGATTCTATGAGAAGATCAAGACCTTTAACGAGAAATCCAGAGAGATATGGAGAAACATCAATAAGCTAATCGATACCTTCTCGGTCATTCATGAAACTCGTCGCCTGGTTCGCGGGCTGGAAACAGATTACCTGGAACCAGTGCAAAAGCTAATTCGAAGCACCGAAAGTTTCCTGGGAGCTCTTTATCGCTACATCCAGGTCAATCGAGAGCAACGAGATTCAGTCACCGGTGGATACAGAATCGACCTGAGCTACGATGCGAACGTTGAATATACCCTGGAAGCTCTGGCCCGACCCGAAGGGGCCCAGGAAGAAAAAAAGACTGAGACCACCGTCCAGGAGGAAGAGGACGAATCCGGACCACCATCTGTATCAATCGCTCGCAGTATCATCCTGGAAACCAGGGAGCGTAGAATCCACAGGGCCAGTCTGTATGCAGTTCCCATTCTGGGTAGCCGGGACTGGAACAGGTCCAGGGATTACAGCATGGAAATCGCCGTGCAGGATTATCGCAACGGTCTGGAGGAGTTCAAAGATGCATTCCTGGTTGTGCTTCGACCGGAGGATCAGCCATCCAGCCTCACTCCCTCCGGCGCTATGGTGAAAAAGGGATCCGGGGCATCCCATCTGGAAGCCTACATAGACCTCATCGAAAAGATCCTGAACGAAGAAACCAGGGCAATGATTACAGCAGATTTTCCAGGTCTTTTGCACCCGGATGTTTTTCTGTACCACAGCGGCCCCAATGTAGTCTTTCGTATCCTCATCGCCACCCTGCGACAGCGAAATATCGGAGACGTATTTCGAATCGATGAACAGAGTCAGATTCGTCGAGAGTATCCGGAAACGCTCATTCGAAAAATACTCATTGAATGGTGGACCGAACGATTTCGCGATATCAATGGAGAGCAGGTGGATTCTTACCTGACGTACTCTCGCACACTGGAGATGATTCGTAAGGAATTTCGTGCCCTCTATGCCCGGGGTGTCGAGATGCGCAAGAAGGAGCAGCCCGGAGGCGGATATCTGCAACAGGATGAATGGATTCGCAAGAATCGAAATCGTATTTTTGGCCTGCGCAAATATGAAGTCTTTCGCCGATTCCTCAGCGGTACCATGTTCGAGTTCTGACCGGGTGTCAGGTTTTTATATTTCTTGGCAGAAAGTGCGGCCGGCCAAAAGTTGACTTTTGAGTCAATACAACCTGGCGCGTCCTGGAGGACAAAGCCAGAAAAGAGGCGGCATATGAAAGGACTACCCAGTCAACTACCATACACAGACGATCATAATACTTTCCGGGACATGGTCCGGGATTTTGTAAACGAGAAGGTTGCTCCCAACCACGAGCAATGGGAAAAAGATAAAATTGTACCCCGAGAAATCTGGGCAGAAGCCGGTCAGCTCGGCATGATTTGTCCTAACTTTCCTGCGGAATACGGAGCCGCCGAAGCGGACTTTCTTTATAACGTAATTGTTATCGAAGAATTGGCCCGTGTGGGCGCCAGCGGCTTCTTCGTGAGTCTGCATGCAGACGTAATCGCTCCCTACATCCTGCACCATGCAAACGAAGAGCAAAAGAAGCGATGGCTACCAGGTGTAGTGGACGGAACTAAAATCCTGGCCGTGGCCATGACCGAGCCCAATGCAGGTTCCGACCTGGCGGGAATCCAGACCACTGCCGTGGATAAAGGTGATCATTACCTGGTGAACGGTTCCAAGACCTTTATCTCCAACGGTTATCTATCGGATCTGGTAATCACTGTTGTGAAGACCAATGCATCCCGCGGGCAGAACGGGGTCTCCCTGCTAGCAATTGAACGCGGGATGGAAGGCTTCGAACGAGGCCGCAAGCTGGAGAAAATTGGACTCCATGCGCAGGATACTTCCGAGCTGTTTTTTAACGATGTCAAAGTTCCCAAAGAGAACCTCATCGGCAAAGAAGGGTACGGATTTCGCTATCTGATGAGCGAACTGGCCACCGAGCGATTGGTGCTGGCCATCAGCAATATGCGATCCGCCGAGGCTACTCTGGAAATGACTGTCGACTACGTTAAGACCAGAAAGGCTTTTGGTAAATCAATCAGCAAATTTCAGAATACTCAGTTCAAACTGGCTGACATGTACACCGAGCAGATGGCCGCCCGAGCCATGCTGGACCAGGTGATTATCCAGTTTATGAAAGGCGAGAAAGTGACCGTTCAGGCATCCCAGGCGAAATTACTCTGCTCAGAATTACTGAAGCGCCATGTAGATGAGTGTCTCCAGTTCTTCGGCGGCTACGGCTACATGACCGAGTACCCCATCGCGCGGGCATTCCTGGACGCAAGGGTGCAGTCCATCTATGCCGGAACTTCCGAGATCATGCGTGAAATCATCGCAGGTAAAGGTCTGGGGCTGTAAATTTAGCGAAATTCTCAGCTTCAATCGAGGGCAGCCTTCAGGGGCTGCCTTTCTTTTTTCTGCTAGAACTTCTTTCGCGGCCTGTTAAACCCTGACACTTCATGCTATATCCTCCGGATACTGCCTGCCAGCGAGCGCTGGATCTAGCCCGCGAAGCGTATGAACAAGGTGAAACTCCGGTTGGTGCTGTCCTGTGCGATGAACACGGCACTATTGTATCGGAGGCCCGTAATCAGATTATAGAACTGGCAGATCCTTCCGCCCATGCTGAGTTGCTGGCCATTCGATATGCCAGCAAAGCACTGAGATCCGAGCGACTGCCGCGCACGATCTTGATCACGACTCTGGAACCCTGCCTGATGTGTAGCGGACTGATCATTCATGCCCGAATACCAGAAGTGGCCTTTATGACATTCTCCACCTCCTGGCCCGGACTCCGTAGCCTTCTGGACAAGATGTCATCGGAAATCAATCACCGACCTTCCTGGCGATTGCTGGAGGAGCACGAAAGCTCCGCCGCAGAGCTCCTCACACAATTCTTCGAAGAGCGCCGAACATAGCCAGAGAATCCAGGTTCTTCCGGACCCAAGCCTTCCGAGATCGGAGGTCTCTCCCCACGGGCCTACTTCTTTAGATCGACCACCTACTCTAATGATCAGCCTTTTCTCTTGACTGCCTTCCCTTTAATCCGAGCATGGACAGGTTCTCTAGATCTCAGGGCTTCCCGCCCGGGTTTAGTGAAAGGAGAGGTGTCCGAGCGGTTTAAGGTGCTTGCTTGGAAAGCAAGTGTGGGGTAACACCCACCGGGGGTTCGAATCCCCCCCTCTCCGATTGAATATCGCATCGAGTCAGGAAGGCGAGCCCTCCTGGCTCGACTTCCTGACGTTCGGCCGTCCTGGCCTCACTTTTCGATACCATATTCAATCGAGTACCCCCCCCAGCAATGTGGCCGAACGAATTTTAGTCAGGTGAGGGGGGAGATGAGGAACCCCCGAAGGTTCGATTCCGCCGTGTGTCATAGACACACACTAGAATTCGCGAAACGAGCAGATCACGGCGAGTTTCGCGCACATTTCGGAACACGAGCGGCGGGGAGCCGCGAGTAATCCCCCCCTCTCCGATTGAATATCGCATCGAGTCTGGCAGGCGAGCCTTCCTGGCTCGACTGCCAGACGTTCGGCCATCCTTGGCCTCACGATCGATACGACATTCAATCGGTGGCCCCCCGGCAAGCGGCCGAACGGTCTCTGATGAGGAGACCGGGGGGTGAGAACCCGGCAACTGCAAGGCGGCAGGAGCCTATAAAAGATTGCGTAGCAATCTTCACCGGTTCTTTGGGTTCGTTCGCGAAGCCGTAGGCGGAGCGCGCGAGCTGACGAAATTAAAAAATCGACCGTAGTTAGGATAATTCAGACCATTCTGCCGATCAAGCTCTGTAATAGATCAACCGGTATCCCTTGATCTTTCGTAGCGCTCATCCCAGATCTCTCCACTTTCACCTGTCTGCAGGGAAGCATACCGCACTTCGGTTTCCGCCCGAATATAGGAGCTTTCGCTGCCTGCCCTTCTTCAGAAAGGCAGGTAGAATGGTATCTACAGAACGTTTACGACCGTCTCAGATCCAGCCCAGTATGCCAGCAAAGACCACCATGAGCACCACGTTTAGCCCGAACAACGAGCCGATGAGAATTACCTGGCGACGGGGCGGCCAGTCGTGGCACAGAAAGGAGACCACAAAGAAGGGAATGTAAACGGTTACAAATACGGGGAGCGATCCCCACCAGGGGTAGACCCAGACAAAAGTCGGAGTCTTCGCGAGGAAGATCTCTATAATAGAAAAGAAGGCAGCGTTTCCCAGGGCTAGCGCGATGCGATTGGGGATTCCAAGGATACGCACCCCCGGATCCTCGGGGAGGAGCTTTGAAAGCACCACGCCTGCAATCGAAAACATGAAACTGAGTTCAATACCCACCCCCACAAGAATCAGGAAAGCCGTTCCAGTGGGCACCGTCCAGAGGGCATGACCGCTAAAATGCTGGATCAAAGCATTGGCGATCTCAGACAGCCAGTGCACCATGTAGAGCGAGAGCCCAGCAGCAATCCCCTTCCAGTTACCCTTCGAGTACTCGTTCGTATAAACGTAAACCGTCAACGCCAGAAGTGCGATGACGTACCATTGAAAATTTGCACCACTTCGCAGAATAGCCAGCGCATTGTCGGTTGCTTCGGGCATGTTTAGCTGCATTGTCATTCCTCCTCTACTTGTTAGAGCACGGCCTCAGCCAGGCCAATGTTGAGTTTCCCTAAAAAAAATGGATCGACTGCGCGCCCAAAGCGAGCGCCCGAACGCGGAATATGCGGGATCCCCCTTGTGGAAGCGGCCAATGCGATCCTCCAGTATTCTTGACCTCTTCTCTCGAGAATCAGAATCTTGCATTCATTAATGTAATTTTCCACCAGCTACCCTACATTCTTTGCACTGCTCTCTTCGCATCCGCCAGTGAAGCGCCTGTTATTTCTCTGTATTTCATGACTGCTTCCGTTTCCTTCCCTTCGTTAAGCAGCCGCAGAACTTCCGGATGAGCGCCGGCCGCAGGATCATCGACGTATTCCAACTTTAGTTCGCGCAGCAGGAACTCCACGGTCCTTTCCAGTTTCCCTACCCTTTTCTTCAGTCCATCAACTTCGTTTTCCCATGCCATGGCATAGTTTTGCATCTGCTCTGTTTCAGGGCAAGACTTTGCTCCCGGGAATGAGTTTAATTGGAGTCGCCGGGACCGGAGCTTTTGCCCTGTGGAATTCGCACGTGGCATCAACCATGGGAGCTGGGCGGTTGAGCAGGTTCAGTTCTCTTTCTGGCAATACAAACCCATGCCATCCATGCCGGGTCCTCTGCTGGATTGTCTGCACCAAACGCTGAGCTACGTAGCTCAGCGATCTCAAGCACCGGTTCCAGCGCATCAACTATGTTCCGGGCGTTTCGTCTGGGAGGGCCGTGCTCCCGAGCAGGTCCTTCCGTGCTTCCAATTAGACTCAACCACAAACCGCCAGGAGTCAACAGATCGGCCACACGGTGGGCGAAGTCCATTCGGATCTCCGGCGCATCGAATGTATGAAAGGTCCCTCGATCCAAGACAAAGTCAAATTGGTCGGAAGAAAAATCCTCTTCCAGAAAGTCCATGCAGCGAAAATCCGGATTTGTTCTTCCTTCCGCTTTACTTCGCGCCATTTCAATGGCTGTAGGAGCAATATCAATACCCAGAACCTGAAAACCACCGTTGCTCAACCAGAGAGAGTTTGTGCCGGTCCCGCATCCAATTTCCAGAGTTTTTCCGGGCAGAATCCGCCCGTCTGCAACAACCGAAACCAGGTTATGATCCGGAACACCGGTATCCCAGGGCATTTCACCGGCTGTATAATGTTCTTCCCATCTATTCATTTCTTCCCCCGAAGAGACCATATCAAAAACGTCTTCGAAAATCAATCGGAATCAATCGGAATCAATATTTACGAGAAGCGGCGCTGCGGCGAATTAATAACACCAGGTAATCAGAATCAATTCAGTTTTCGAAAAGAAGTCCCGAACTTTTGCTGGACGCCCCGGCCGATGCGCCCGGCTGCTATAAAATATGGAAAAAGAGCTCGTGGACGTACTGCTACGACATAGAGGAAAATTGCTGGCATTTGTGCGGAGTCGGCTGGGTGATCCGGATCTTGCAGAAGACCTCTTCCAGGAAGCTTTGCTTCGAGCCATTCGAAAGGCTCCGGACATTCAAGAGGAAGAACAAATGCTTTCGTGGTTCTACCGCGTGCTCAGAAATGCAATCATTGATCAATACCGACGAAACGCCGCAGAAGACCGTCGCATTGATTCTGTGGCTGCCACATTGTCTGAAGGAGACTTTGAGGAAGTAGAAAAGGAACTTTGCGAATGCTTTATGGAACTGCTGC
This sequence comes from Spirochaetaceae bacterium, assembly GCA_002729885.1. Classification (GTDB taxonomy): domain Bacteria; phylum Spirochaetota; class Leptospiria; order Leptospirales; family Leptonemataceae; genus UBA3465. The sequence goes on along the minus strand of PBUB01000002.1, from coordinate 670,230 downwards.
CGGCACTTAAGCCCGAGTACCGTGAAATGATCGAAAAGCTGGAACTTGGGCATGAAGATCCGGAAAGCGCTGCCGCTCGACTGGGCATCGAGCGAAACAATTTGAAGGTTCGTCGACATCGAGCGAGGCAGCAGCTTAAAGAAAGGCTGGAGCAGACCTGCAGAACCTGCGCAGACCACGGTTGCCTGGATTGCACCTGCAAGAAAGGGTAATAACCAAGCCTGTCCTCTCGCTTCCAGAAATTCGTAATCGAGGATGGTCCGTCGGTCTATTTTACATAGAGAACACCTACCATTCCCGCTTCTCTATGTCCGGGAACCGAGCAATAGAATTCATAAATCCCGGGTTTCTCTGCGCGAAACTTAATATTACTTATCTCACCTGACTTTGCCATTAAATGAACTTCACCTGATCGCATTTCATGGTTATGGTCGGATTGATCCGCGGGGTTTCCGTGGTTTTCATGGTTTGCCGGGTCCAGTGAAATATGCTTTGAAGCATTACTGGCGGTTTGGCTGTTCGGGAAGTCATGGTCATCAACTTCGTTTTCCGGTCTCTTCATATTCCAGTCATGCAACACCGTTCCTTCATTCTTTAATTCCACAATCACATCGCTTCCGGCCATAACCTCCGCTCGAGCGGGGCTGAAATTCATTTCCGAAGCTACAATAGAAATCCGATGCACATCGTTTGCAGACGAAACCAGCTGAGGTCCGTTTTCGTCTGACCTTTGCTCGCCTGACTCCCTACAGGTTACAATTCCCAGAGCAAGCAGAATCAATATCGTTAATCGTTTCATTTTTTTTCCTCCATTTTGAGGGCGAACCCCTGAATTTCAAACGTAAGCCGCCGGGCCGGGTTACACCGGAATTAACCTCGCTCATCCAGAAAAAAACTGTAACCGGGGCGGCCCCCGGACGTTTTCCCACGCGATAGGCGGCCAGAAATCAGGCCTGCCTGCAGGAGGAAAAATGAAAACCATAGAGTTCGAGATTGAAGGAATGAGCTGCAGCCACTGTGTCCACACCGCAGAGCAAACACTGGCAGAACTGGGTGTGGAAGCGAAAGCAGATCTAAAGACGGGAAAGGCAAGAGCTGTTCTTTCCGATGATTCTGTCGGTATTGCGGAAATCCGTGAGGCTCTCAATAGAGAGGGGTACGAAGTTAAATAGATTTATCAGGTCGCAGCGATCCAGGGTTTCCGTATGGATTCTGGCAGATCGCTGCACACCTTTCAGGAAAATTCAATGAAAAACACGACGCTAGAAATTACGGGCATGACATGCGCAAACTGCGCACTTCGTATTGAGAAAGGATTGGCCAGATTTCCAGGGGTGCAAAGCGCCACTGTAAATTTTGCCATGGAAACCGCATCCCTGAAGTTCCAGGATGGAACCAGCACATCTCAACTAATCGACAGGATTCGCTCCCTGGGATATGGCGCACGCGAACAAACCGACTCGAACCATGAAGCCGGCGAACAGGAACGACTCAGGAGCTACAGACGAATGCTATGGACCTGGCTGGCTTCGGTCCTGCTGTCGGCACCCCTTGCCTATACAATGGGGGCTCATCTCGGACTGGAGTTTCTTCCTGTTCCAGAGTGGCTCATGAATCCCTGGCTTCAGCTGACTCTGGCAGCTCCGGTTCAGTTTATAATTGGATGGAGATTCTATGCAGGCGCTTTTCGCGCAATTATGGATGGAAGTGCAAATATGGATACTCTGGTGTCCGTGGGCACATCCGCTGCCTTCTTCTATAGTCTCTATCAGACTCTGGAAGGGAATGCTCACCATGGCCTCTACTATGAAACCAGCGCGGTCCTGATCACATTGATTCTTCTGGGCAAACTTATGGAAGCACGAGCCAGGGGAAGGACATCCTCGGCCATTCGAAAGCTACTTCAGTTACAGGCCAGCACTGCTCTGGTGGAGAGGGATGGCCGTGAAATGGTATTGCCGCTGGAGGAAGTTCATGCAGGGGACATACTGAGAGTTCGAGCAGGAGAAATCATTCCAGCGGACGGAACCATTCTGGAGGGGGAGTCCGCTGTAAATGAATCCATGATTACCGGGGAGAGCTTGCCTGTAGAAAAGAAACCTGGAGATTCTGTGATCGGCTCCACGCTCAATCAGTTTGGATTTTTGCGAATTCGCACAGAAAAAGTGGGAAGCAATGCAACCCTGGCTCGCATTGTACGGGCGGTCCGCGAAGCCCAATCTGTTCGAGCACCGATTCAAAGATTCGCCGATCGAGTCTCGGCAATCTTTACACCCACAATTCTTCTGGCATCTGCTGTCACATTCCTGGTGTGGTATTTCTTTCTGGAGCCACAGAGTCTTTCCGGTGCACTGGAAAAGGCCATTGCCGTTCTGGTCATCGCCTGTCCCTGTGCTCTGGGTCTGGCCACTCCTACATCGATCATGGCAGGATCGGGCCGCGGTGCAGAACTGGGAGTTTTATTTCGTGGAGGGGAGCATATCGAGCGAGCCGGGTCGGTGCAAGTGATTGCTCTGGATAAGACCGGTACATTAACTCGGGGTGAACCAAAGCTACAAATAAGCGAAAGCACGGGACTTAGATCTGTTCCAGAAATCCTGGCACTGGCAGCATCGATTGAAAGAAATAGCGAACATCCCCTGGCACAGTCCATTCTGCTGGCAGGTAAAGCGGAAAATGTTGACCTGATGGCAGTAGAAGACTTCAAAGTATTTCCCGGTGGAGGCGTTGAAGCCACGTTATCCGGAAAGACGATCCTGGTGGGATCTCCTCTCTTCACTGAATCCAGAAATATCGACATTGCAGCGGTGTCTGAACGAGTGGAAGATCTAGAAGCTCGGGGTATGACCGTTGTCTTGCTTTCTGTGGAACAGCAAGTGGAAGGAATCTTTGGCATCGCCGATGAAATTCGTCCCGAAGCAATTCCTGTCATGCAAGAACTCCGAAAACTGGGGCTTGAGCTGGCAATGATCACCGGTGACAATCGTCGCACGGCAGCCGTTATCGCAGAACAGATTGGCATCGATTATATTGCCGAGGTAAAGCCAGAGGAAAAGGCACAGGCAATTCAAGAATTAAAAGCCCGGGGCAAGACAGTAGCTATGGTTGGAGACGGGATTAACGATGCTCCGGCTCTGGCTGCGGCCGACATTGGAATCGCAATGGGAAGCGGATCCGACATCGCTATCGAGAGCGCCGATATCGCACTCATGAGCTCCGATTTACATGGTCTCACTCGCCTGGTAAGACTTGCGCGATCCACCATGAAAAATGTTCGTCAGAATCTTTTCTGGGCCCTGGCTTACAATACTCTGGGCATTCCGGTAGCTGCCCTGGGTTTTCTGGCTCCCTGGCTGGCCGGCGCTGCAATGGCATTGAGTTCTGTATCTGTAACCTTGAACGCTCTAAGATTGCAACGATTCTCGAGTGATCAGGGATCTGCCAGTACCCCTTCACTGGCAGGTTAGAGCCTGATCTTTCATACATCCCGGCCCTCGCAGAAAAAGCCAGGGCCGGGTCGTGCGAATCCGAATTTTCATTTGCAACGATTTTGCGCATCTCCGTCGCAGCCTGGCCATAGGCGATTACACTATAGTTGTTCCCTCCGATTCGCTATTCGCAGGTAAACCTGAGCCAGGCTCCTGGGCCGGGCCTCACTGTTAACCCGGGCTTGAACCAAGCCTATGGGAATCATAAGGATGCCCGATATGCCCGGATAATGCTGGTATTCGGAAAGGACCCACGCACCCGAACGCCTGCCGATCAAGCACTCTTGGGCTGCCCCTTGCAAACGAATTCAGCTAGCCCAAAAATACTCAATCCGGTTGACAGAATTGTATATCTAACGGTCTATTAACACGTCGTGCGAATTTCGCTGCTGATCATCTTACTTTGCTCGCTCTACATTTCTTGCTGGGCCCATCCTGCCTTTCAGAGTAATACCTCCGAAAACGATGACTCTGAACTGATGATGGCTCTGCTTCAAACGAATCCGGAGCTGGCAGCGAATCTCGGGCCCTTGCTTATTTTTCGCACTGCCTCGAACTATTTTGCAAACATGCAAGGTGGTGGAGGCGGCGTAAACGACGCCGATGCGATCTGCCAGACAGAGGCCATCGCCGCTGCCTATCCTGGTACATATAAGGCCTTACTCGGCACTCAGTCCGATGCTCCCAATCCGCGGTATGCCTGCCGTAATGCAAACTGCACTCCGTCGGATCCATCGGACTATGCGAACTGGGTGCTTGGAGCAAATCGAACGTATTTGCGCGCCGAGGATATGGCCCCAATAGGAACAACCACGGCCCTGCGAATTTTCGAATTCCCATTGCTCAATCCATTCAGCTCTGCCACGGGATCGCCCTGGCACTGGGCGGGAGTGCATGGCACCTGGAGACGTATGAGTGGCCCGGGAGGAGCCGGGTATCCACAGAATGATGCGAACGCCTGGACTGCCATGAGCAATGGATGGCTCGCTTACTCTGACGCCACATCCGTTCAGGCCATCGACACAGGCACCACTGCAGGCTGGAACAACTCAAACCTGCATCTGATATGCGTTCAGCAATAGGCTGATTTACATCTGATTTCATTTCCTCCCGATGTATTAGATCGTTGCAGACATAAACAAAAGTTAGACTCAGTATATATTGACAGCGGCTCGCGCTCTCCGCTTCTGATGTTATGCTTGCCAATCTACAATTTCGAGCAGCCACTTCCCGGGATGCGAAGTTGATTGCACCCCTGATCTATAGTTCCGGGCCCGCAGCATTCGATTATATTTTTTCTCATGGCACGGCCTTAAACGCTATTGAGTTTTTGACCAGAACCCTTGAACAACCATCTGGAGAATTTGGATACAGGAACCACCGAATCGCCCAAATTGATGGAGAAATAGTTGGCGTGGCCACCTCATTCACCGGAAGAGAGAGCTTTTCTTTCCTTCTCGCCGCGATATGGCAGATCCTGAAGAATTACGGACCTATAAAGAGTCCAGGAATTATGCGTAGAGGTTTGCAGATCGAGTCCATAATCTCACCTCCAGAAAAGGATGAATACTGTATTGCACATGTAGGAGTTCATCCGGATTTTCGTCGAAAGGGGATTGGCCGGCAAATTATGAAAAATATGGTTCAGGAAGGCCAAAAGGCCGGATACCAGAAACTGATTCTGGATGTTTCGGCGGAAAATCCCGGAGCACTGGCACTCTATGAGTCTCTTGGATTTAATCGAGTTCGCCATAACGCCTCGACGCTGAGGAATTCCACAGCAATTATTCCGGACCATATTCGCATGGAATACCAGCAGAAATAGTAGCAATGGTAGCCTAATAATTTATTGCTTCAATAATTCAATACTTCCGCAATTCGATTCGCAGGTATTCCTTTAGCAGCAAGCTCTGTGCAAGAATTCTATGCCGGGGTTTCAGGGCGCGGATTGAACGCTGGCCTGCCGCTAGCCCAACTCTATGACGCTCCTTCGGCATTCGGCTCTTGAAAGGATGTTCACCTGTTCTTTTTTATTTCATGAATCATTGATATTCATACGAATTTAGCCCTTTCTTGTTGCTCGGACATGGCCGCCCCATGATATGGAGATTTACCTTTTCAAATGGGACATCCAGGGAATTACTATGGCATCGAAGACACTAACAGTAGCTCAACTTGAAAAGGATTGGGACGTAATTTTGCCCGAAAGGCTCCGTGAATTCTTTTCTTCCGGGGACTGGAAGCAATATGAAAAGATGAGCGCAATCAACCTGTACGGCTTTTCCAGCGATGTTCGAGCTCAGCTATCATTCAAGGACCGGGCGGACCTTCCAGATAAATTCGAATACAGCGAGGATTTTCAAGCCAGGAAGGGGCTGTGGCCTCTGTGCGATATTGTAAACCTGGATGGCACTTTTTTTATGGCGACGGATCTCAAATCCAAAAAGTTGCCTGTATATTTCTTCGACTATGAAAGCGGATTTCAGAAGCATTCCGATTCCCTGGATTCTTTTCTGGAGAATCTGATATCGCCGGATGAAAAAACCCCGGCCGAGCGACTTCAGGAATTACATAGTAGCGCCCGATCTCTTTATGACGACGAAAAGTATGAATCCTGTGCCCGGCTCATTGAGGAAGGTCTGAAAGAACTGGGCGATGTCACCTTCGATGCATTTGATCAGTACAAACAAATCCCGGGTGCGCTAAAGAACCTTCTCGCTCTCTGTCATAAGAATACGGGAAGCTATGACAGAGCCCTGGAACTCTTCGAAGCTGCAGCTTCTTCCGGAGAGAAGTCTGCCGCACTGAACGTAATGAGCATCTACCTGGAACAAAAGGAATACCAGAAGCTTATCGAATATGCCAACGAGGTCAGCGCCTCAATGTACATGTTATGGGATGATTATTCAGCATTCTATTCATTCCTATATCGCGCCATAGGCTATGCCCATTTGGGTCAAAGAAGAGATTCCATCAAATTCTTTGGTTTTATAGCCACTCGATTTCAGGAAAAGTCTGATCGCATAAAGCAGACCATTGAGCGAATCAAAGAGGAAAAGGAGAATGGCAACCCGGATGGGATTTTTGATTCGGTATTATCCTGGTTGGATCGAACGCCAGAAAAGCTATCTGCCGAACGAAGCAAGGAACTGTTAGCCTGGTGGAAGTCTCTTTCGAACAAGGAATTGAAATCGCAGCTGGCTGAATTGATGGATAAAACACCTTCCAAAGTCACTGCGCAGGATATTGCTCAATTGGTTCGCAGAACAGAGCTTAAGCTGGATCATTCTGGACTGGATGATCTGAGCCAACTCCGGCTGTTTCGCAGGCTACGTAGCCTTTCCCTGGAAGGATGTAATCTGACGTACCTGGACGGACTGGACTGGGCAGCGCTAAAAACACTGGATCTGGGCGGGAATCCATTAAAAGACATCTCTGCCCTCTCCTCGCTAAAGAGACTGGAAAAGCTGGACATCGCAAAAACAGGGATTTCGGATCTTGGGCCGCTTTCAGATTTGCTGAACCTTCGCGAATTGAGGGCCAACGATAACAACATAGAATCCCTGGAGCCTCTGGCCGGATTGCCAGAACTTAAAGAGATCACCGTCTATGATAATCAGATTCGTGATCTAAATGTTTTAAAGAACAATACCCTGCTCAAGGAAATCTCCTGCTTCTCCAACCCTCTGGAAGAGATAGGACTTTCGTCGGCACTGGAGTTGCGAAACCTTCCGCTGCTGCAGGAATTGGAGCCACACTGGGATGAAGATCCTTCCGGAAAAGCCCTGGAGCAATGGCAGGCCGCCCGGCCATGGGAAAAACCCATGACCGAGGAGGAACTGCAGGACTGGAGCGCCTGGTGGAAGGCACTGCCCGATGCCTGGAAGGAAGCCCTGGAAAGCGAAGTAGATGAGATGGAGGATGACCTTCCTACAGAGGAAGGTTTCTTTGAGTTGCGAAAGGAGGATCACTTTTCGCTTTCGGACAATAACCTCCAGACGCTGGAACCCTTGCAGAAGCTTGTCCGAGCAGACTGGGTTTCCTTACGGAAGAACGGAATAAAGACGCTTCCAGACCTGAGTGGACTGAAGGCTCTTCGCAGCCTTAATCTTGAGGAAAATGAGATTCAGGACTTTTCTCCGCTTCAGGATATACCCTGCCTGGCAAAGCTGGATTTGTCCCAAAATGGTATCAAGGGAGAACTAGAACTACCAGAGATTCCGACTCTACGAAACCTGGACTTGAGTCACAATCAGTTAACGGGAATTCAATGCATATCTTCGCTGAAAGGCCTTCGCCGCCTGGAGCTCATCGAAAATGAAATCAGGGACATCAAACCCCTGGAAGCACTCACCGAACTACAGGAACTCTTCATTCAACAGAATGAGATTACGGACATTGCACCCCTGGCCGGCTGTCTGAATCTGGAAGAACTGGTAATATTTGGCAATCCTCCCATTACCGGCCTTATGGCTTTAAAGGACCTGCCCTTTATTTATAAGATTCGAGCCCATGGCGCACTTGCCGATGATGAGGCTTCAGAGTTTAGAAAGATTCGACCGGATGTAGATATTCTGTAGAAAGCGCAAACCTCTTAACTGGCCCCCGTCCTCTCAGACTTTCTATTTTGCGGTACCGCTGTTTACGCCTGAATTGGCGAGGATCTCCTGAACGATTTCAGAATTCGCACCTTTTTTCTGAGCCTGCCTGGCATACTGCAGAGCTTTTTCCGAGTCCTTGAGTTTGTAATAACACTCTGCGATATTGGCAATATACATGGCTTCCTCCGGGACCTCCGCCGCAGCCTTTTCAAAATAGCTAATTGCTTTCCTGCGATCCTTTAGTTCATCGTAGGCACAGCCGGTCATATTATAGAGGCGGGCGAGACCGGCTCGATCCCCTGTGGCTTTCCTGTAGAAATCTTCAGCCTGCACCAGGTATGCTGGAATGCCCTGCTCCAGCCAGATCAGCCTTCCCTTCAAGAAATAGGCCTGGCCCATGGACGAATCCATGGAGAGTATTGCATCGCATTTCCTGTGTGCTTCAATGAAGTTCTTTTCTTTTACATCGTTCCATGCAGACTGCAATATTGAAAGTAGTCCCTTTTGCTTCAAAGATCGAAAGTTCTCATTTTCCGGAAGTCTGTGTTTCTGTTCATCCAGTGCGTTAAAAAGTCTGCTGGATGCCTCGGCAATAGAGGGATCTTCCATAATTCGGGTTAACACATAATCCAGAAACCTCAGTGACATGGTCAGGTCTCCGGCGAATTGCTTCTCTTCGCGTGCAAGATTCTTTTCCAGAACGTTCAGGATCTTTTCTTGATATTCTGCCCTATCTCCGGTTACCTTCTCACCGTAATCCAGAAGTGCAGACCAGAGTCTGGTCCATGATCGGCGAAAGGGCTCAGCCTCCCAATCTTCGCTGTATAGAGGTATATTTTCGCCTCCCTGAATTCTCTGCAGGCGATTATGCATCTCCTGGACGCGTAATCTGCTCTCCAGGTTTACAGAGAATGCATCCGGACTTTCTGGATCCTCATTTTTGTCATCGAACGAAAACGATGAGCCTTCCAGGTAGTCCTTGGCGCGGAGATTCTTTTTGGCTAGCTCCTCAAGCCCGGGAGGCTCGCCGAGAACTGTAAGCATGTGCCAGAAAGGAATCAGAGTATCTATGTCGGCCCCGGAATCCTGCACCTCCTGCAAGCGCTTGCGGAGCAACTCTCGATGGGGTTCCAGCACCGATGCCGGCAGTAATGCGAGATCCGGGCCTTTCCAGCCTCCGGCACCATCTTCTCCGCGAAAAGAATAGTAATGAAAGTCAGGATTCTCCAGAACTTCCTTTACAGTTTCGCGCAAATCCTCATTTTCCCATTGCTCCAGACGAAACGCCAGAACCGCCGCCATTTCACCGCCAATGTTTGCAAGCACGGACTTTAGAATCCCAGGATCAAAATGGATATCCGGAGAATCCCACAGACGCGTGAGAAGAATGTACAGATAGTCTGCGCTGATACTCTCCTTCCTCACGTCCCGGAAAGCGTCCGGGGCTGCTACTCTGAGTTCTGAGGCCTTTAGATCTTCTAAATTTCCGGTTATCCCGGCCAGAAAAATGTTTCTAACAAGCACTGGATCCGGAATGCGAGAGATAGCTCGGACAGCAGCAAAGGCGATGTTCACTTCCTCATCCTGCTCCGGAGACTCCTGAAGAGAAATGTGCAGCAATTCCTTAAGCACAGAATCATCTGAAGCGGCACTTTCGCGCAGGGTTTTCCACAGGTTAGCATTCTTTGTTTTGAGAATATCTTCCGGGCTTTCTGGTAACTCTACCTCGGAAGGCCTGGTTCTGGCAGGATTCCATGAATTTCCACTACCTTTCGCTTCCCGGTAGCAAGGATCATTGAGCTTAACCTGACCGTACGGTCGACGGCTCACACTGATAAAGAACCTGGCCGCAGTCCATTGCTGCAGTTCGGGCAGGGAAAGACAGAAATCTACCAGCTTCTCATCGTCCACCTGAACGTTACCGTCTTCAAAATCCGGAAAGTCTCTGGAGTAGAACAAATGCTTTTTGATTAATGGAGTGATGTTCGGTGCAGAAGGGATGCTTACCTCCGGCAATAGTCGTAACTCCGCTCCGTAGGATTCCAGAATAATACGTATGCCCCCTGGCTTTGTTTTCGAATTTACTTCGGAAGATTCGAATTCATGGATCAGTTCCTTGACGGCGGTTTCCAGATTACTTTGAGCATCTATGACCCTGCTGGTTTCCACGGGAAGGCTCTTAAAGAAGAAGATCTCATCGCGGTTCACCGCCACCAGGTGATCTTCGCAAATCATGCTGCACATGGGATAAACGCTTCGTTTGGGAAATTCCCTCTGCTCATCCATGACATTTCGCCAGACCTGTACATCAGAGAATTCACCGTTCTTTTGAACAATCTGCCTTAGCATACCCTCGTCGTCGCCACAGGTAAACAACCCTGGAATTTGCTCCAGGTCAGCGCCGGTCTTTTGGGAAGAAAATATACGAAGTGGAGCATGATCGCGACAAATATAGTCAATTTGCTTCGGCGACGCCGGATCAGTGATATCGTAGAGGTAGTCCGCCAGCATGAAATGATCCCAGAACTGAACTTCATGGGGTACAGAACTGGAAAAGGGCAATAAACGCGACAGTACTCGAGGGTTGGCAGGATCCTTCACATCGATCATGGTAACATCATTGCTGCCCGCGTAGAGGATGTTCTTGTAACCGGCAATGAAGTACACCGATTCATCCGGAAGCTTGAAGATTACCCGGGAGAGCGGAACCTCTGCCGAACCTCCTATAGGGAATACTTCCAGCCCGGGGCCGGCAGATGCATACAGATGACCATCGTGCACACCCAATAACCGATATCTGGAATTTCTGGCAGCATGCGAATAAGATGCAACCAGCTCAAAGCGATCGTTCCCCAGATCATATTGAATGATTTTTTCAGAGTTATATCTCAGTAGAAACAGATGCGTCCCCGAAAGCTGGAAGGTATAATCTCCCGCATCTGCATCCAGTGCTATAGAATCTATGGTTTCCACGGAGCGGGATTCCAGATCAACGTTCAGAAGCTCCAGAATCTGGTCCCCGGCACGTAGCAAGCGATTGGGAGCCAGAAAATCGGCCCAGTCCATTCTAGATTCGTTTTCCAGTTCGGACTGACATACATATTCCAGATCTGAATCGCTTTCCGTGGGCTTACGCCTGTCATCTAGCTCCACCTGTCTGGGAGCTTTATTCAGTTCCTCAGTGATGGATTCTGCTTCTTTTCTTTCGGATGTCATCTGTGTCCAGGCAGCATGCAAATCCGACATTCGAGATAATTCTGAATCTGCTATTGAAGCAAGAAAGCTCTCTGTAAAGTCTACACGTCGTAAAGTGGCAACGGCTTCACCGGTTTTACCCTGAGTACCAAGGATCAGAGCCAGATTGAACAGACCATAGCTTTGATCTCTATAACCATCCCTTTCTGCCACGAAGTCCGCTAGCTCACTCTCCAGCGCCTCCAGCTCTTTCGCATCCGATAGACTATTGCGCACCCGGTGCAGCCAGACCGGCAGTTTGACTTCACCTTTTATTGCTCCTTCATTTTCCAGGACTGCTAACTTGGCTTCGTAGGACTTTTCATCCCCTGTCACCGAAAAGAGGTATAGCATTTCGGGATCATAATGCGAAGATAGGTTCTGAATGCCACGGAACAATTCCAGAGCCCGGGGGAAGTTTCCGCTTTCCAGAGCCCTTTGAGCACGACGAATCTTCAGTCGGTCTTTCTGGGAATATGTGTCTGGCATGATGGAAAGTGCAGCCTCTACCGCTTCTTCTCCCATATCCAGGATGGTGCTAAATTGATCGTAGTCCAGTTTTAGATTGAACTCCACCAACCGATCCATCCATTGCTCAAACTCTCTTCGGTTGTTTACCGGATCGGGAACAGTCTGGAGATCCAGCTCCAGATCAGGATGATCATCCAGGAATGCTCGAAAACCATTAAGTAGCTCTTGCTCTGAGAAATCTCCCCATTCCTCATGTATATGCCCTCCGTCGATTCTCCAGTCCTGAAATTGATCTTTCATCCTAAATACGAATTCAGATCCATCCCCGCTCATACGTGCGAATCGCATCTCTGAGGCCTGAATGCTGGTGGCGCTGGAAATTTCGGAATCATCCTCCTCCTGAATACTTCCTTCAGGATAGAACAGAACAAAGCCATCATCGGTGAATTTTAAGAAAGGGTAGGTCAGAGTTACATCAGGCAGATGCACCAGGGCATTATAGAATGGCCCCTGCCCCAGCTCATGACAGAAAGCCACTGTATCGTTATGGTCTTCGTTTTCAAAGAGCAGCTTTTTGGTGACTACCGGCACTACATGTGCGAACCGATCGGCCAGTTCGATAGCCGCGGCGCGAAGTCCTGCCCGAACCTCCTCAAGCATGGATTCGCGAATCAGCTCCAGACGCTGCCTCCATAATCCTTCCGGAACGGTTTCCATGGAAATGGCAGGATCCACCTTTTGATGACGCTGACGGATTTGTGTCAGCTGTTTGGACTCGGACGCACTCAAAGGAGACAGCTCCTCTGATTCCAGAGCATCGCATGCATCCAGCCATACAGAGATATCGATATAGCCTATTGCATCTGTCTCCAGATATTCTAAATAAAGATAGTCCTCGAACTCATCATTAAACTGAACAACAAGTGCACTTCTGTCTTCTGAAGGCGAAACGACCAACATGCGCACTGTTTCGCTGTTAATGATGCCTTTCTCCAGGGCATCTATAACAGATTGTAAGAATTGACTTTTTACTGTTTTATAAAGATGAGACAAATGCATGACACACTGTGTTTAGCACTATCAGGCTGTCCAGCATTCCTTCCATCAGGGCCTGCCGCTTCGCAGACCCTGGAGTTTCTAAATCAGTTCACAGGCTGAGCGTATTCTCGCAAACCCAGAGCTTCCAGAGTTCCTACCACCAGCCGTTCAATGTTCCAATTCTCGCGATTATGAGTAACGCCCAGACGAACTACAATAAGCTCTTCATCCGGTAAAATTATGACGTTCTGTCCATTGTAACCGGACATATAGAACATGTTTTTGGGAAGGGACTTGAACCTTCTTTCCGGAATTAGCTCTTCGTTGTCTCGTCCTGCATTCAGCCAGAGCTGAGCACCGTACTGTCCGCCGGAATCTGCGGCCGGAGTTCGCAAATATTCCACCCAACCTTCAGGAAGCAGGCGTTTACCGTTCCACACTCCATCCTGCTGCAAAAGCAAGCCCAGGCGTGCCCAATCCCGGGCCGATGCATACATATAGCTGGAACCTACGAAAGTTCCGGAGGGATCCGGCTCAAAATACACCGTGTTCATTTCCAGCTCATGGAACAGTCGATTTCGCGCATATCTCTGAACATCAGCCAGGCTTCCTCCAGAAAGGTCCCTCAAGATGCGCGCCACAAGATTTGTATCGCCACTGGAATAGTACCATCGGCTACCAGGCTCGTAGGCCAGCGGTTGACTGGCAGCATATCCAGCCATATCGGCACTGTTATAGAGCATCTCGGGAGCATCGTTAAACGGTTGATAAACCTCTGAGAAGTCCAGGCCCGAGGACATATGTAGCAAATCATTCGTAGTGATGGCGCTTCGCTCTGGATCATCCTCCCATTCGGGGACATCCGCTGGCAGCGAAATGTCCAGTTTGCCATCCAGAACCATCATTCCAGCAAGTGTGGCAGTTGCCGTCTTGGACATGGACCATCCCAGCACCGGAGTATCTTTATTGAAACCCTCTGCGTATTTCTCGGCGATAAGGCGACCCCGATAGACAATTACCACAGCCTGGGTTTGCCTTCTGCCCTCTTCCGGTTCGCTGAAGGCCCACTCCAGGACCTGGTTCAGTCTTCTTGTATTTAGATTCATCCCATCAGTAGAAATCACTGGTGGATTCAAATCTTTTGCGAGATCTAGCGATTCCAGAGCAAGGGATGTTTCATCGGCAATGGAAGCCTGGTTACCCAGAGGCCATTCTTTGTTTTCTGAGGAGCGATCAAAGGAAAGACCTTGAACCTGCTCCATTAGCTCATCGGGGGTAATCTTTACAGCAAGCGTGCATCCCACCTCTGGCCGGTACACTGCAAGTGTGGGACTGAATACACCCAGAGTCACCGCTCGGACGGTCTTTTTCTCCGAGTCCAGCTCATGACTTACCATTCCAAACAGAGGATTCGTGGGTCTTATTTCCTCTTCTACAATCTGCTCAACATCATCGCGCCCAGATACAAATAGCTGCGAACAAAGATACTTTGCATAATAGCCACTTCCTATGGGGGCCAGCATCGAGATTACAGTTAGCAAAACGATGACCACCAGGGTCGCTCCAATGGATGTCAGGATCTTCCAGTTTTTCATACACTCTCCCACAGGATCAATTTCTTTGTGCATCAATGGGACTCGTTCTTTTATCTGTCGAGTTTATAATCGGAACTTCATCAATTGGTTGCTTTGCAGAACCCGCCAACATAAAGTGCAAACCAGCATCCATCAAGGAACATTCATGAACTATCTAATTGTTGGCGGAAATGCAGTACTGGGGCAGCAATCCATTCTGGCGATTCGAAAAGAGGATCCCGAGGCATACATCATCAGCACTACCTCTTCGGAAGGAATTGTGCAGGGAGCCGATGAGACAATTGGCAATGTAAATCTTACCGATTCCAAATCCATCGATACAGTGATTCAAAAAATCACGCGTCCTCTTCGTGCCATTGTATATGTACCGGCCCGGGGCCCGGTGGGCAAGCCCGTACAATACGCAAACAGGGAGGAGTATCAAGAAAGCGTTAATTTCTCCGTAATTCCCATGCTTCGCCTCACCGGAGCCCTTTCACCGGAAATTGCGCTCTGGTTTTCTGGCTTCATGTGGCTGGAGCCGTTGATGATGCTCTATGGCCCCATGATCTATACGAAGATTACAATGGAGCAGATTACGCTCAAGCATCCCGATCGCTTCAAGTGTGTGCGTTATGGGATGTTCGTTAGCAATTCAGCTCGAGGAATTTCCATTCTTTCGCAAAAGGCTATAAGCTCAGGAAAGTACCCCGAGCAGGAAGATTACAAAAAGGGATGGAAAGCTTCAGGAAAGAAATTCAAAGATTATTTCGCATCCGTCAATGCTGCCGAAGAGGAAGCGGTGCTTGCGCCTCTGGCCAGATCCAGTGTTGCGTATCGCTCTCTGGAAACGGAAGATCTGCAGATCGGCGTGAAGAAGGCCCTTTTTTCGGAGACAGACCCCATCCTGAACGTGGTGGGAGACTGGTACTGGGAAGACGATGAATTACCAGAATGGCCTCCCGAAATAGAAGCTAAAATGGATTTGATCGATTCAGATCTGGATCGCTACCTCTAACGCTCCAGAACAGAATCATGCTTATGGCCCAACCATGAAGAACAGGGATTCCAGGAATCATCCTTCAGCTACGGTTACCTTTGAAGATATCCAGAAGGCCGCCCGCGATCTAAAGGGGGCCATCATTAATACCCCGTTTCAAATTTCACGTACTCTTTCCGAGCTATGTGGAGCCGAGGTATGGCTTAAGTTTGAGAACCATCAGTTTACAGCTTCTTTCAAAGAAAGAGGAGCTTTAAATAAGCTGCTGAGCCTTACGGCAGAAGAGCGAAGGCGGGGAGTTGTTGCAATGTCTGCCGGTAATCATGCCCAGGGAGTTGCCTACCACTGCCAGCGACTGGGCATCCCGGCAACAATTATCATGCCGCGATACACTCCTTTGAACAAGGTAAAGCATACCAGAAACTTTGGCGCCACAGTGGAGCTGTCCGGCGATAACGTGGACGAGTCCTTTGCGGTGGCTCAGCAAAGAATTCAGGAGCAAAACCTGGTTCTCATCCATCCCTATGACGATGCGAAGGTCATCGCCGGTCAGGGCACTGTTGCTCTGGAAATGTTGGAAGCGAATCGGGATCTGGATGCGCTGGTTGTTCCCATTGGAGGGGGTGGGTTGATATCCGGCATCTCCATTGCTGCGCATGCAGTTAAGCCAGAGCTTGAGATATTGGGCGTTCAAAGCGATGCCTACCCCCATGCATACAATCAGTATTACAGCAAGAATCTAGAGCCCACCGGTGCGGCCACCATCGCCGAAGGCATTGCAGTCAAATCGCCGGGAACATTGACCATGCAGATTATCCGAGAGCATGTTTCAGATGTTTTGCTGGCTCCGGAAAGAGAGATCGAACGGGCTGTAGCGCTTCTGGCAAGTATTGAAAAAACTGTAGTGGAAGGAGCCGGGGCCGCAGCCCTGGCAGCGCTACTTTCACCGGCAAACTCAAAGAGATTCAAGGGCAAGAGAGTGGGTCTAATTTTATGCGGAGGCAATATCGATGAGCGAATCCTGGCCTTTGTAATGCTTCGAAGCCTGGCTCGAGATGGACGATTGATTCGGATTCGCCTGGAGATTGCGGATGTTCCGGGGGAGCTGGCTCGTATTAGCGCTCTTATTGCCAACTGCGAAGGCAATATTGTAGATGTGGCCCATCATCGAGTGTTTTCAGCACTTTCGATCAAAAGTGCAGATCTGGATTTGACTATTGAAACCCGGGACTCACAACACAGAGATCAAATCATGCAAGCGCTTCAGGAAGCCGGATTGCATGCCAGATTGCTTGATCTTTAAATCGCAGGAAATTCGCTGAAATTTCAGCCAGGAAGTACTGCCGATGGCGCCAGGCCAGAATGAACGACCAATGGAGTAGTGCGAGTGATTACATTTCGCTCGATTCGCTTTATTTTGTTGTTGCTGTTCCGCTATTTCGACGATGGCAAAGACTGATTATCCTATGACTCAGAAATGGTAACGTCATCCTGCTCACTGACCAGAAAGCTACGTAGCATTTCCATATCCAGAGGCTTATTCAGGACCGCATCGAATCCCGCTGCTCTGGCTCTTTCATGAATCTCACCGCCAGAATGGGCCGTAACCAGAAAGAATGCCTCATCTCTGTGGCCAGTGCCAAGAGAACGTCTTAGCTCAATACCAGATTCTTGCTCAATCTCCAGGTCCAGAAATACATAGTCATATTTTTCTGTAGCAAGTCTATTTCTCACCTCCTTTATATCGCCCAGGACTTCCACTGATAGCCCCAGGGTTTCCAGTAGATTCTGCATTACGATTCTACTCACTGCATCATCATCTACCACCAGAGCTCTTCCCTGGTCTAGATCGCCTCCAGGATGACTTACCGATGATCCCGTTCGATCCAGAGGCAGGTTGAAGCGAAATTCGAACCTGCTACCCGATCGTGCGAAATCGCCGGATACACTGTTTACGGTAATGTCGCCTCCCATTCGCCTGGCCAGCTTGCGACTCAAAGCCAGACCAAGGCCGGTACCCTTCTGGCGCCAGCCGGCAGAGTGCACCTGGCTATATTGATCGAACACCAGTTCCCTTTCCGCTTCGGGAATTCCGGATCCGCTGTCTTGAACAACAAAAGAGATTTCGAGCTCATCTTCCTGTACTTCGTAGGAGGCGATGACATGAACCTTTCCCCTGTCGGTGAACTTAACAGCGTTACTGATTAGATTGTTCAGAACCTGCCCGATTCTGGTAGGATCTCCCAGACAGTAGGCATCTTTGCCATTTTGCTCCAGAGTCAGTTGAGTGCCAGCGGCCTGGGCCTGCACCAGAAATGTCTGAACGGCCAGTTCCACTACATGCGAAGGTCTGAATCGCTGGCTCTGCAAATCCAGTCGCCCGGCCTCCATCTTGGAAAGGTCAAGAACTTCCGAGATCAAATCCAGCAGGAACCGGCCGGAACGCCTGGCGAGCGAAACGAACTCATCCCTTCGCTTCGCATCCTTCTCGTTTTGCAGCAAATCCAGCACAGGGATAATACCATTCAGTGAGTTGCGGACTTCATGACTCATGGTTGCCAGAAACTCGGCCTTTTCCAGGTTCGAGGCTTCCAGCTCGTCCAGAAGATCCAGTTCGCTTCTTCTGGACTGGTATGCAAAAACCCCTATGGCTCCCGTGGCCAGAAAGAACAGATATGGATTTAAATGGGCACCATCCGCCGCCAGGAGAGTTACCATTAGAGATGCTGTAATAGCCAGACCCAGATAGCCGCGAATAAACCCAATGTTCATGCTCGCTGAGATAGTAGATGCAATAATCAAGGTCAGTCCGATAGTATAACTCAGTCCAAGTTCATTATAATGGCAAAGAATAAAAGAATATAGAAGAGTGACTACATGCAGCAAACCCACTGCAAAAGGAAGAATTCTCCGGCCGGGCCGGACCATGGAGGCGAAAAACAACAGCGCACAATAGGCACCTATTCCGATGCGAAAAATCAGGTTGTCTGCAATCTGGAAAGGTTCAAAGTATCTATGGAAATAGTACCCCAGCGGATACAGCACAGCGTATCCCAGGAATGGATAATGAATTCGATCGTAGGTTAAATAGGCAATCCTGGACACAGCTACCAAAATGAAACAGATTTTACCCGATAAAAATACAAAGGAATTTCATGGATCGTCAACCAGGAAATTGGCCAAAAACTTAAAGCATGAATCCCACAGATGATGAAAAGTCCATTCCTATGGAAGACATCGATGTTTCTGAACTTGGCCTCAGTGCATCGGTGGATAGGCCGGAACTTTTTCTGGGCCATCTTAAAGAATCAGAGGTTCAGGAATTAATTCATAGACTGGGACTGATTCGAGAAATCGAAAACCGTGGATACAGGAAGTGGACTCTTTCGATAGAAACCGAATCACTGGCAGATAACAGGATTCATATTTATTCTGCCGATCATCAGGACTTATTCTTTCTGCGTCTAAAACTGGGAGGCTATCCGGTAATCGGACCCGAACCACTGAGACTGGTATCCATTGACTGGTTTTTGACACAGAACATTCGAGCACGTAGCGATAATCTCTACCCGGGACAGAAGTTTCCCGGCCTTGGATCCAGAGTGCTCTTTATTTTTAAAGATATCGTTCGAGAACTGGTAGATCGCAGCCATGCAAGCGGCACCATTACCGTTCCGGAGTATTTTCATGATGCCATATTGTTCACAAGGTTCATGGAGTGTAAGTTCGTGAATCCCGAGAAGGCTGCAGACTTTGAAAATCTTCGTCGACTGGGTAACATTCGCACGGTAAGCTCCGCCATTCACAACAATCGTATGCGCGAAAGGAAAACCGGCGAATTGTATAAGTGGAGACATGGAGAAATGGTCTCTCTTAAAGGGAAAATCCTGAATCGTAGTCTCTTTGACAGAAGCTACTTTAAGACCTATAAAAAACAGCTCGATAGGACCAGGTATGAAATCATTTGAATCCAAATTTGTAAAGAATGCAGAAGCAGGTTTCTCGCCTGCACCTCGCTTGCGACGGACTGTGGCCAGTCTTGCCCTGGCCATCTTCCTGGTTCTCCATCTACATTGTGCCACAACACTTCGACTGATAACCGATGTTTCGGACAATGACCCCACAATCTACGGGGGCACTGAAATCGACATAGTATTGATCTATGGTGGGATTCAGATAATGGGCACACCCATGGATTGTGGTGGCATCGCACTCATTGCTTTTATGGCAGGCATTGTGGATCTTCCTTTCAGCTTTGTTGCAGATACGGTGCTGCTACCCATTACCATTCCCTGGTACTATCTGGCGAAAGAAGAGGATAGTGCAAGTGATGACGCACCGGAGGTGTCTACGGAAGATGCAAGAAAGGAAGAGCCGGCCATAAAAGAGAGCGCAGACCGGCCATCTCCAGCTGAGGACCGAAAGGATTGACGATACCCCTGCCCGGTATTTTACTGTAGATGCAAACGTGCCAGGGAGTTAAAAATGAGCTATTATTTTGCCGCAGATCTGAATCAAGATTTTGACAGCGCTATTGAAACCGTAACTGCAGCGCTGAAGGATGAGGGTTTTGGTATAATCTCCGAGATCGATATCAAAGATAAACTAAAAGAAAAGCTGGATGTGGACTTTCGACGGTACCGGATCCTGGGCGCCTGCAATCCACCCTATGCCCATAAGGCGCTTACCATAGAAGATAAGATTGGAACGATGCTTCCCTGCAACGTGATCGTTCAGGAGAAGGATGGAGGGGGTACAGAAGTGGCCGCCATCAACCCTCTGGAATCCATGAAGGCTGTGAACAATCCGGATCTTCTGGCTCTGGCCCAGGAAGTCACGGACCGCCTGAAAAAGGTCATCGAGAAACTCAAGTCCGCTTGATGCACAAATCGTTTGACCCTTGGAAGGACGATGGGAGCTTCATTCCATGTGGAAGAGGCTCCCCTATAATTATAAACTGATATTAACTTACATCGGGATTAGCCTGGGTCTATTTCTGGCCTATCGAATCCTTTTTTTTGCCATATACTCATATCGCTCCGGGGATAGTCCCTGGACCGATATTCTCTGGGCCTTTCTTCTTGGCCTTCGTTTTGATATTTCCACTGTTTGCATTATCATGGGCCCTTTTATGCTTCTGGCCATGATACATTATTTGAATCGCTACTCTCTCTATCGCATTCTATGGGTTTATCTTCCTCCCTTTGTGCTCTTCTTTCAGGTCATTATTCTGGTCGCGGATGTAATATACTTCGAGAATGCGAACAAACATATTGGTTATGAAGCGTATGCATTTCTGGGCACCGAGTTATTTGTCATTCTGGGCGCCGCATTGCAAAACGCTCCATTTACAGTTATTGGCGGACTGGCACTTACCACTGGCTTTGTAGCTCTGGTGATCTGGTTACTTCAAAAGATTCCATATGAACATGATGCCAGAAGCTGGAAGCAACCGCTCATCGCTATCCTTGCCACCATAGTTCTTATAGTTGTGGGAATTCGCGGCGGTGTGCAGACCAATCCGCTACGAGTCACAGATGCCGTATTTACCCGGAATCATTTCATCAATCTCCTGGCAGTGAATGGGGTTTATACGGCCATAGTAGACCTCAAAAGCACTTCCATTCCGGAAAGACATAAAATGGAAGTGGATACAGCCATAGATGTAGTGCGTCAGGCCATCGATTTTCCCGGAGCCAGGTTTGTAAGCGATGAATATCCATTGCTACGAAAGCTCGAAGGTAGTCGCGAAGGCCAACCACCGAACATAATGGTGGTGATCCTGGAAGGATGGACCGGAAAATTTATTTCACCCATTACAGATGGAAAAGTAGAAGGAAAAACAGTAGCGCCCTATTTCAATGAGTTGCTCAAACAGGGATTATTCTTCACCCATTTTTATGCGCCCGGAGGGCGAACCACCAACGGATTGATGGCTCTGGCCGGCGGAGTACCGGATAGACCTGGATTGACCGCGGTAAGAACTCCGCAGATTACAAATCGATTTTCTGGCCTGGGAACGGTTGCTCAAAGTCTGGGATATAAAACCTATTTCGTTTCCGGTAACGATTTAGATTTTAACAACAAAAGAACAATCATGAGCCACTGGGGTTTTACCAATCTTATTGGCAAAGAGGAAATCGAAAAGCGTGGCCTCAAGCAGGGCACCGGAGGCTGGGGATTCAGCGATCGCAGGATTCTGCAAATCATACATGAAGAAGTGCAGAAGCTACCCGCAGATCAGCCTTTTCTGGCCACTGTTCACACAGTTACAACGCACTATCCGTATCATACCCCGGAAGAGAGATTTAACATATTCGATGAAACGGTGCAGGACCATGAGTATCTCAATGTATATCATTACGCAGACTGGGCCATTCACGATTTCCTGGAAGAAGCGAAAAAGGCTCCCTACTTCAATAACACCATCTTCGTATTCGTATCCGATCACAGTCACCATCGGTATCTGAGTTATTACGAGGATAGAAACGTTCCTCTATTGCTCTATGCACCTGGAAGGATTCAGCCAGGAATTCGAGACGAGATTGTATCACAGCTGGATGTATTTCCTACTATCCTGGGATTCATCGGCAAGGAGACCTATTTCACATCATTCGGACGAGATTTAATGAAGTCTGACGGAGGCTCCGCATATTTCGCCTATGGAAACCTGTTCGGATGGATCCAGGAGCCGCTGTTTTACGTGCAATCCGTGGAAGGAGGACCGGGAACGACATACACCATCCACCCGCCTCATGAGAGTCCAGGTCCATGCGATGTAGCGGATCCAGAACTGGCAAATCACTGTCCGGCGCACTATCTCAAGAGCCGCGCCTTTCTGAATCTAAGCTACTACCTGCTGGACCAGAATCGCATCTTTCCTTCGCCTGCGGAGCTGGAAAAGATCAAGGCAGGGAACTAGCCCGGGGAGCGGGCTCTGGCAGACCCGGGCAGTTCTGAATAAATAGGCCAGAATCCCGGATTCCATGCAGGGTAAACTACCTTCTGAACTCGGTAGCGGAGCCTCTAACGAAGACTGGTAAGAGTGGTGTCTTCACGCATCAACTTCAGTGCTTCCTGCATAGATAAATGGTGTAGACTTCTTGCCTGAGAAAGATGTCTGGAACAAAAGAAGCCCAGTCCCGAGGGATGACCCACTTTATTTCCAGTTAGGGGCCTGTAGTCCATGAATTGAACCAGACCACCACCGGCCTCATTTCCATCCCACTCATGGCGGAAATCATAACCGCACAATGTACAGATCGGTGGCTTCATACGGGCTTAGACGACCGTATGGATAACAAGCCGGGATTTTTTTATTTCTCAGTTTTTGAAAATAGGGATCAAAAAATCATCATTATGTAGCCAGCCCAAAACCAGGACGCCGGTCATGCTTCGAAGATAATCTTCAACCGACGACAATTGATTATCAATGCTACATCGTAGCCAGGCGCCCTGAACGAAATCCCGGTATTCGGATGTCCTGTAGCGGATTTCTTTCTGAATGCTTTCTGGATATCTTTTGAATCGCAGCGCAGCCAGACTAATGAAGGATCAGGCTGCCATGGCCGTGGCTTCCGGACCGTCTTCGCCGGTAAATGCGCGACGAAGCAAGGTTAGCCAGATAAGGGAGGCAGCACTGTATCCTACGAGATAAAGCAGCAGATTAACTTCCAGGTATCCGTTGAGATGAATCAGAAAGGCTGCCATGGGAAGTAACACCAGACGAAGCATCTCCGATGGAAATACCCAGCCCTTGCTATCGAGAATACCACCTACATTTGTGAGTCCGTATACAGTAAAGCCAATGAGGATCATCAGCCGGAAGATTCCGAAAGCGGAATCGTGAGCCAGGCTATAGGCCAGAAGACCGAACGCGGACAGCGCCATAAATTGGAAGATTCCATAAACCTTTACCCTTCGCGGCAGAGGGGGATCATAATCGGGACGATCCGGATCAGAATAGACGATTTCGCTGCTGCCCAGGTCAGCCGGTTTCCAGCCAGGTTTGGCAAACCATACTTTAATCTTATCCTTCCAGGATCTAGCGGCCAGGGTCATTTGCCATAGCTCTGAATAATAATGGAAGGTCATCCACAGAGGATTGAAACTCGTGAGCTGATTCGTAATTCCGTAGTTGATCTTTTCTCTTTCTGGTTCATAGGTGCCAAACATTCGATCCCAGATGATAAAGATTCCACCGTGGTTTTTGTCTATGTACTGAGGATTCCTTCCGTGGTGAACCCTGTGATTGGAAGGAGTGACCATAAAGTACTCCAGAAAGCCGAGCTCAGGAACCGCTGCTGTGTGTACCCAGAATTGATAGAGCTTCAATACTCGGTGCGCAAACAGAAACATGAACCAGTTCACGCCCAGGAAGGCCAGAGGTAAGAAGAAAGCGTATTCGAAAACCCTCTGGAAGCTCCCCCCTCGAAAGGACACAGCCAGATTAAATTGCTCGCTGGAATGATGGGTTACATGGGATCCCCAGAGGAAATTGATTTCATGAGAGAGACGATGGAACCAGTAGTAGAGACAATCCACTGCGAAAAACACAGCCACCCAGTAAATGAAAGGCACTGCATTGATCTGAACAAACGGAAATGAAGACTGAAAGATCAGCGGATCGTCGAAAGGGATGGGCTGCCAGCCAAAAAGTGAGAACAAGGATAGGTTTCGTTCAATCCAGTCATAAACGATAAGTGCTCCAAATAAGGTGGGCACACCTACCAGCATGAACATGATACCGGTACTGATGCCTGCCACCGTATCATTTACCCTGTAGTACGGACGATGCTGGATCCAACCCAGAATCATCTCCAGGAAAATCAGTCCCACGATAATGGGGAATGCGATTTCCATCATGTTCATAACTGTACCTGACCTGTATGTCGAAAATCGAAAGAGGGGGTTCCTATACAATTAGAAAACCCGGGCCGTTTTGACCAGGAAAAAGAATTATCCCTGTATTTCTATAACTGAACAAATCCTATAAGAATGATAGACTAACCCTGTCCCAGGACAGGTACCGCTGAAAGGTTCTTTCGTCAGACAGGTCAATAGATTACTCAGTGGATGGCGAGTTATCGATCTAGATAAGACCCAGCTCGGACACAGTGTTTTCGATCTGTTCCAGCTCTTCGCTACCTAGTTTCAATGATAGGGCAGATGCATTTTCTTCTATCTGTGCCGGATTTCTGGCCCCGGCCAGAACCGTAGCGACCTGAGGACGTCCCATAGTCCAGGCCAGTACCAGCTGCGCAACCGTGGCATTCTTTTCTGCGGCTATAGCTCGTAGCTTTTCCAGGAGAGTTTCCAGCTTGTGCATATTCTCTGACTGCATCCATCTGGAGGTGGCCCTTGTATCTCCGGCATTAAACCTGGAGCCAGAGTGAAACTTACCGGTGAGAAAACCACGTTCCATGGGACTGTAAGGCAGAATACTCATCCCTGCTTCTACCGCTGTGGGTACTACATCTTCCTCAATTTCCTGGGATACCATGCTGTAGCGAACTTGATTGCTGGCCAGATCAATGCTCTTCAAAGCTTCTTTCATCTGGGATGCCGAGTAGTTGCAGACACCGGCTGCCCGGATCTTTCCCTGCTCTCTCAGCTTTTCGAAGGCCTCCATGGTTTCGCCTATTTCGGTTGTAGCATCCGGCCAGTGAAGCTGAAATAGATCCAGGTAATCCGTTCTAAGTCTGCGAAGACTATCTTCGCATTCCTGAATCACCCTGTTTTTCCCTGCAAACTTATGCATTCGTATGGGTCGGCCAGATTCGTCGTTGGTATCAAAGAAGTATTCCCCTTCTTCCGTTTCCCAGTTCATTCCACATTTCGTAAGCAGCTGATAGCTATCTCTGGGGGTTTTATCCAGGGCCTTGCCTACAATCTCTTCGCTCCTTCCAAAGCCATAGACCGGAGCCGTATCGATGGTGGAGATTCCCAGATCCAGGGATTTCCGGATAGCATCAATAGCATCTTTTTCCTCGGCCCCTCCCCACATCCAGCCACCTATGGCCCATGCGCCAAAAGTTAGAGGACTTACATGCACATTGGATTTGCCGATTTTTTTCATCTCCATGATACCAGTGTAGTCTGGATTCACACAAATGTCCAGCCATTGATCGGCTGCTCCAGCGCAGGCATTCTTGATGCTACCGTTTGGGCAGCAGGCCTTAGTCGGGTTTCGAACCGGATTGCCAGTTCCTGCGAAATCGCTCCTGTCCTGGCCTTTTGACAGCGGAAGAAATGCTCAGAGCCTCCCAGACAGTGCTATGCGCCGGATCTTCCGGATTCTGTATCCAGTTTTTTATCGCTGCTCTGGGAAAGAAGTCAGGTTCTGAAGTAACCTGCCGCCGGCCCTTTGGTCCGCGATTATATGGACATACTTCCTGGCAAATATCGCAGCCAAAGACCCAGTGCTTCGTATTCTGCGCTATTTCGGGAGGCATATCCTCCCTGGCTTCTATGGTCCAGTAAGATAGACATCGGTTTGCCTCAATGCGATACGGCTCCAGAGCTCCGGTGGGACAGGCATCCAGGCATTGACGACAACTGCCGCAACGATCCACATTCGCAGGTCTGAATAGCGAATCCGTTTCTGAAGCACCTGTATTCGATTCATCCGATGACCCTTCTACCGATGGTCTATACTCTCCATACGATTTATTGGGCCCGTGAGCACCTTTCGCTCTATTTGCTCTATGCGTTCTATGTACTCCATATTCATTTTGCTGTTTTTCTTCCACTGGTTCATGCAGGGCCGGAATTTCCAGGTCTGCATTAAAGAAAACGGCTGTAAGAAAGAAATAAGATCCTTTCTCCGGATGGATCAAGTTTGTGTTTTTTCCCTGCCAGCCCAGACCGGCATTTCGGGCCAGGATCTTTTCTGGCACTGGAGCGGAATCAGTGGTTACTCTGTATTTTAGATCTGGCAGTTGCGATGAATGCTCGAGAAAGAAAGCATCTGCAAGTTTCGCAGCTTTCTTTCTAAGAACCAGATGATAGTCCTTGCCCGCCGCATACCTGGAAATCCTGGCTTTCGCATTTTCAAGCGCTGCATCCATATCCGGATGCCTGTAGATGGTGCCCAACATGAGCACTGACAAAGCGCCTGGCAGGATATCAGAAGGATGAGTTCTTAGATTCAGATACCGGTTAAACCAGTGCAAATCGTTGGATTGATTCTTCTGTGCGAATTCAGTAAGATTCTGTCTGTCTGCTTCAGAGATATTGGCAGAGGTAAACCCGTATAAATCAAAACCCGCTTCCCGGGACATTTCCAGAAAGCGGGCTTGCTGTTTATGCGATAGCCATGGGTTGCGCGAATGTCTGTGCATGGCGCCCCCGGAAAAAATCAATCGCAGGCGATAACTATATCTCCTGCGGCTTTGACTTCACCATTCTCGTCAGAGGCCTGCACAGATACAGTCATCAGCTTTTCGTCTTCTTTGATCTTTTTCACTTTGCCGGAACAGGTAATGGCCTGACCTGGCTTGGTCATCGCTTTGAATTTTACACCAAATGCGTTCAATTGCGCCGGAGTTACCCAGTTCGTAACGCATCGACCAATCAGTGCCATAACATACATTCCATGGGCAATGGTTCCACCCAGGCCTACCTTTTCGGCAAATACTGGATCTGTATGAATGGGATTGAAGTCTCCGCTGGCGCCAGCATATCGCACCAGATCCATATGATGAATGGGGTTGGTTTTCAGCTCCGGGATTTCATCTCCCTGCTTGTAGTCGCTTAATTTAATTCGCTTCATATTATTACTCCTTTCGCTTCCCTGTCGATTGCTTTCTCTTTGAATGATCCTGTATCCAGGTCAGCCACCGCCTGCGTCAGAGTCGGCGCTTGCGTAAGAACTGGTGCTTGCATCAGATCTCGATGCCTGATCCAGCCCTGGATGGATTGTCCATAGAAGCAATGCGAATTTCGGATCAGCTATCCTCCGGTCGGATTACAATGGCCATTTCCGCTTCCAGCAAAGCTTCGCCGGATTTGTTGGCATAAGTTGTTTTAAAAGTGACCATATCCATTTTTCCGGTCTTTACATCGATGACCTCACCCTGGGCATGTATCTCGGTGCCTGGATAAATGGGTTTCAGATATTTGTATTCTTCTTTCATATGAAGCAGTCGCTGAACGTCGATGCCCATATTGCCCATATCGTCGAAGATTTCTGGATAGCCCCAGAATTGAAATGCGGTCTGGAAGGTAGGAGGAATGGGAGTATCCTCGAAGCCAGCCTCTTTTGCTTTGGCCGGATCCAGAAATACAGGATTGGTCTCGCCGATCGCTCTACAAAATTCCTTTACCTTGCCCCGCTCCACTGTGAATGTATAGGGATTTAATTTCTTACCTACAAGGTCTTTGCTTACTGCCATAGTTAGCAAAACTGGTAACTTTGACATCGGAGTCAACAAAAGAAGCATGGAAAAGGAAAGCCTGGAATTGCGACGAAAATGGGTTTTTCGGTGCAGATCCCGGAAACTCCATCTCATCAAGAAACCCCTGGAATCCTCCGAGCATGTCTTTCTGAAGGCATTTGTATGGTCTCTGTATCTGGACCAATACCCGAATCTCATGGTAGAAAGGTCCATTGGAGACCGCTACAAACCGGATGTGGTGGCCCTGGATGAAAGCAACCTGCGCCCTGTTTTCTGGGCAGAGGCCGGCCAGGTAAAACCTCAGAAGATAGAATCTATCCTGCGAAGATTCGAAGATCTGCACTTTGTAATCGCTCGCTGGGGATTTAGAAAAGAGCCTCTGGTGGATTTGCTACAGAAGCGATTTGTCATGGATACCAGGATCCAGAAATCCAGCAGTCGAATTGAGCTTCTTCAGATGGATAGCTCCGCACATCTAAATTGCATACATGAAGGAAACATTCAACTTTCCCATGAATTCTACCGACTCATTCCAGTCTGGCCGACCTGAGTCTGAACAGTGCACCGGCATCGCTAATGTAAAGCCCAGTTCGGTTTCACAAGTTGCCCCGATTTCACAGGTTCCCCCGATTTCACAGGTTCCCCCGATTTCACAGGTTCCCCCGATTTCTCCGTATGCTCTGGCGACTGAAGGTAAATATTGCAGATGGATGCATCTAATTCAGTATGCTTTCAGGTTGACCTGCCTTCGCATCTTATGCCTCCTCGGTAAATGCGATATATAATTCTGGTCCCTCTCTTGGCCCTCCTCGTTCAGTGCTCCAGCTCTGGATCAAGTATGAGTGCATCCGAATGCATGGCGGAACGTAACCGGTGTATGCGAAACTGCAGCTCTCTTTCCGGTCAGGGTATCAATTCAGATTTGAACAGGAATCAGCCTTTCCAGGAACCGTCTCCGCAATGGAACAAACAAAGCTGCATCGAGGCCTGTCAGTCCAGGCAATGCTATTGATACGAGAGGTATCTTCTGGCCATGGCCTGACTTTACATGAAGTGACATGCCAGAGAAGATGCGAACAGGGCTTTTTTAGTCTTTATTCAAAAAAAGATGAACCCGGAAAACCTGAGACATGAATAGAGCGATGCATTTTTCGAACCCGCCTTCAATCCAGGGTCGTCCAACAATGGTGCGAATCCGAAATGAAATGTACGGATGTCCTATGAAAAGAACAATATTACCTGCAACGGCAGCATTGCTGCTCTACTCCTTGGCTCTGATCATCCCGGCCTCTCCGGCCGCATCAGCTCCTCTCCAGCCGGATAAACTGGATGAACTCTACGAAGATCTGGCAGATGTAAAGCTCCAGCCTTCTGATCCAGGTGTTGCGCTTCGAAGACTTTCGCTGCATCTACGAGGAACCATTCCTTCAATTCAAGAGCTGGAGCACTTTGACTCCTATCAGGGGGATGAGCAGATGGCTCGCATCAACTATGCTGTGGCCTTTCTGCGAAGCCCTGAATTCGCACAATACTGGGGCACCTATTTCGGCTCCCTCTTTCGAGAGCAAACAGAAGGAAGAGATCTGAAATATGCCAGCTTCTATAACTACTTAAGTCAATCCATGCATCAGAACAAACCTTATGATGTTCTGGTTACGGAAATGTTAACGGCATCGGGATCGCCGGAGGAGAATCCAGCAGTGAATTTCATAGTCCGCGATGGAGGCGATCCTTTACAACTGGCAGAATATACCGGACGATTGTTCCACGGTAAAAGACTGGAATGCGCTAGATGTCATGATCATCCGTTCTACAAAGGCTACACCAAAAGAGATTATTACGGACTTGCAGCTTTCTTTTCCCAGCAGTATACCACGGACCAGTATGACAAGAAGTTCGAAGGCATCACCGGTCTAAAGTATGTGCCCAGAAATGAAGTAGAGAATCTCCCCACGGAATCCCAGAAGCAGTATCAAAACGCCTGGCAGAAGTTCTACAGAGATTACTGGAATAAGCTGAATCAGCAGCAGAAGAAAGCCCATCGTCAGGGCACCGAACTCAAGTATGACGCTGTTTTTCGAGTACCGGAACTGGGCCTGCGATTTCCCATAAGTGACGATGAGCCCGGTGGAGATCTGGTCCAACCGGTTTATCCCGATGGAAAAACGGCCACTCTTAAAGAAGGAGTGGATCGCCGGACCATTCTGGCTCAGTGGTTTACAGACCGCAGAAATGACAGATTCCGCAAGGTTTTGATCAATCGAATCTGGACTCGACTCATGGGCTGGAGCTTCTTTACTCCCATGGATGACTGGAACGATAGTACAGAAATCCAGGGCGAAGAGATTTTAAATCATCTGGACCAGGTGTTTGTGCAGCAAGACTACAGAATCAAAGACCTCATTCTGTACATAGTTAGCTCCCGAGCCTACGCCAGATCCATGCCCGTTAAAGACTCCAGGGATGCATCTTCCACCATTCGCTACTTCCAGGCGCAGAGAATGGATGCGGATCAGCTTATGAATTCGCTGATCAAAGGTTCCTTTGCCATGACCATTTCCGATATTCGGGAACGAAGGATTGCGCTGGCTTCCAGCATTCCAGATCTTTCTAAAATCAACCTGAAGGGTCTGGGTGCCCTGAAGTCTCCTTCGCCAAATCAAAGGGATTTTTCCAGCGCAGCAGAAGTGGAACGTCCGGTGCGATATAACTCATTTCTGGCTGTATTTGGTGCCGGACCGAGAATCGATATCGCAGATGACGAAATGGCCCCCACTATTGAGCAGGTGCTTACGTTATTGAATGGAAGGCTTACCAACCGACTGGCTCAGAATTTTGCGCGAAAAGGATCCTACATTCATCAGTATTATCAGAAAGAAGGAAACATCCAGGATGCAGCCAATGCCATTTTTAGAAGTCTTCTTTCAAGAAGGATGAGCGATGCAGAATGGCAGAGAATCCAGACACTCACTACTACCGATCTGGCAGGCAATAGAAAGGATAGATTCAACCAGGAAGCGCTTCAGGATCTAATCTGGAGTATATTTAACAGCCAGGAGTTTATTCATATTAACTGAGACCGCATCGTCTCAGGGGAGCATTATTATGGGAAAGCATCGATCCAATACTTCCAGCGAACAGGAATCTCCATTGGCAATTCCAGAAGGCCTTCCGGAGGGCCACTCCCCTGGCCTGAGTCGAAAGAATTTTTTACGAAAGACCGCAGGCTTTCTGGCCGGACTGGGTCTGGCCAACGGAGCAGCAGATGCCCTGGCGAAAAGTCTGGGACTTACCGGGCGGCTGGGCGCAGAAGAAATGCCAGAATGGGATGATGATCCCTATGACATTGTTCTTCCGAGCAAAGTAAAGAGCGTCATTTTCATTAACATGGCTGGCGGAATGAGCCATGTGGATACCCTGGATCCCAGAAGCAATCAGAGTGCTTTTGGAACTGTAAATTCATCTATTAAAGGGATACAGATTGGAGAGCCCTTTCGCAAGACCGCAGCTCAGCTCAAGCATCTGAGTATGATTCGTTCTACCTGGTCTGAAGATGGAGACCATGGATTCGCACAAAAGCTTTTGAATACTGGCTATCGAATGACGGAATCGGCAGGATTTCCCGATATCCCGTCCTGGGGATGTACCGTAGCCTATGCGAAGAAAAAGGACTACAAGGGTCCATACTTTCCATCCGTTGTAACCCTGGGCCAGAGAGGCGGTGTCATTGGACGTCATGGCTTCCTTCCCATACGATTTTCTTCGTTTCACATTGGAAACGTAGATCGGCCTATCAACAATTTGACTCCGGCGGCCGGGCGAATCACTGAAGAAAGACTGAAGCGAAGAGAGCAGTTTTTGAATCTATTAAATGATGGTTTTGAAAGCCGCTCGCAGGCATCGCAGGTTCAGGTCTGGCGCGGTATGTTCGATTCCGCTCTGGAATTCATGAACAGCGATCAACTGGTGACCTTTGACTTGAGTAAAGAAAGTGCAGTAAATCGGCGGAGATACGGAGAGACCTGGGCAGGAAAATCCATGCTCATGGCCCGACGATTGGCCCAGGCCGAGGTGCCCTTTATTCAGATTACCATTGGTGGCTGGGATACACATAACAATAACCGTGCCAAGATCGCAGACATCATGAAGGAAGCGGATCCGGCCATCGCGGCTCTGATCGAAGATCTGGCGGGTAGTGGACTTCTGGATCAAACCATGTTCTATCTTTCCAGCGAGTTTGGAAGAACTCCTGTGGTAGGTGAACGAGATGGCAGGGATCATTTTCCCAGAGTATGGACCAGCTTGATGGGAGGAGGACCGGTGCCCCGCGGAGCTGTATTTGGAGAAAGCGATAAGAAAGCACAAAGACCGGCCAGAGAAGACCAGGCCTATCATGTGCGGGACGTGACCGCCACGTTATACCGGGCCGCCGGACTGGATCCAGAGCAAACCCTTACAACAGGTAGTGGCCGTCCCTTCCCTCTGGTGCCCAGAAGTGCGAAGATCATTGAATCCATGCTCAGAGGATGAAACGTGGACTGACTCCGTCCATCGTATGCTTGCTATCTCCAGATATTGCCTGCTAATCCTTGCGATTGCTCTGTGGGTATCAGACCTGGATTCGAATCCAGATCCGGCTCATTTTGCATCACCCTTTATGGGGGATTCCTGATATGCAAAAAATCTTCTATCCAATTGCTCGATCGATAGTAAAGATAACCCGGTGCGCTCTCCTATTAATCTGAACCCTGCCCCTTCTCATTGGCTGCGTCTTACTTCGCTTATCATCGTATCCGTCCTGCTTCTGCCTGGCCTATCGTCCTGCAATAGGTCAATGCAGTCTGTTCAGACGGAAGTCTGGATATCTTCAGAAATTCCGGAGCTAAAGGGACGGATAAACGATTATGCAGGATTGCTTTCCTCGGATGAAATCGAAGAGCTCAGCGAAATCTCCAGAATACTGGAGGAAAGGACTGGCGCACAACTGGTAATATTGATCGTGCCTACTACGGGGGAGAGGTCCATTGAGGATTATTCCCTGGCTGTTATGCAGGCATGGAAAATTGGCCGGGCTGGCTATGACGATGGATCGGCCATTGTTCTGGCCATACAGGACAGAAGAGTTCGAATCGAGCTGGGATACGGAACCAATACATTTTTCACCAACGATATGGCTCAGACAGTCATCGATAGCTTCATGATGCCCAGCTTTATTCGTGGTCGCTACTTTGAGGGGCTCTTGAACGGAGCCCTGGAAATGGCCTCTATAATAGAAGAGAAGACACCGGAACAATGGAGGCCAGAATGAAGCCGAAAATTAATTGCAATTCCACCGAAAGAACTAGCATTCAGATATGATGATTCGGCCCGCAATAGAAACCAGAATAGATCCAGGTGAGCAAAGACGGAGCCGAGCGGGTTGTATTGGAAGCGGCATAGGGCGATTTTTCGCCGGACTGCTACTTCTGATAGCATTGAGCTGGGCCGCATCATCTACGCTTATGGCCGAGCCCCTGCCTGTGCCGGAGGTAACAGAGCATGTTTACGATTCGGTGAACATGCTGGAAGCAGATACCCGGGCCCAACTGAATCAGACACTCAAGAAGCTGGAAGAGGAGAAAGGGGCCCAGGTAGTTGTAATCATTATTCCCACTACAGGCGCAGAGTCCATCGAAGAATATGGAATTCGTGTCGCCGAAACTCTTGCAGTGGGCCGCAAAGACGTGGATGATGGTGTTGTGCTCATTGTTGCCAGAGACGACAGAAAGGTGCGCATCGAAGTAGGCTATGGCCTGGAAGGAGCCATTCCAGACGCAGTGGCCAATCGCATTATCCAGGACAGAATCGTTCCGGCCTTTCGAGCCGGGAATTTTGCCGCAGGTATCGAGGATGCCGTAACCACACTGGATAAGATTATCCGAGGCGAAGAGTTGCCTGAACCAGTGCAGAAATCAGAAGACGAGCTCATCCTGTTTTCGGTATTCTCTCTGATAGGCGGAATATTCACCCTGGTGGGTGTTCTGGTGCCGTTGCTTGTTGGTCGATGGCTGGCCATTACCAACTTCATTATAGCTGCGCTGGTGGCGTACTTTGTCTATTTGGCCAGCGACAACTGGGCCTTTGGCCTGTTCGCTTCCGGCATAATTTCATTCTTCATCGGTATTTTTGGAACCGTAATGACCGCGGCCCAGGCCGGGGGTGGCTCCGGTTCAAGTTCAGGTTCCTTCAGCTCCTCCGGCAGTTCCTATTCCAGCTCCAGTTCCAGCTTCAGTTCAGGGTTTAGCTCATCCAGTAGCTTCTCCGGCGGAGGAGGAAGTTTCGGAGGCGGAGGAGCTTCGGGTAGCTGGTAACCCTTGCCAGTAGATCATTTTCTGGTCGAAATCGTTTTCGCCCATTCCCGGATTGCCCGCTGGATGACAGAGACGCTATAGTCGCAGCTGCCAGATACGGCCAGCATCACTATCCAGACATACCATTTGCGGTCCAGAGACGCAGGATAGCTCTCCCTGACCTTCAAAGAGTATTTCCAGCTTGCCCTTCCATCGAAACACATACTTTCCATATGCGAACATCGGAGGCCCATCCGAAAGAATCTGCAGTCCACGAAGATTACCGAACTGAGCCTGTAAAATCTCCGGGGGCAATTCCACTACCTGGCTACTCCACTTCTGTCCCGAAAAAGTAAGACTATAGAAACTATCGCCGGTCATTACCCAGAATTTATTTACCGAGCATGCAGCGGCCACCGGCCCACTCTGCTCATCGGAATCCCCTGATCTTAGGATATCTTCCAGGGAGTGCCTTTTCACAGAATTCAGGTTTGCATCCGCAGTAACGATGTCCTGGTGCGTTATGATGGAGCCGGAAGAACAGATACTCACAGGTATCTCCGATAGAATGACTCGATCCGGCACAGACTGGCCCGCTTGAGCGCCGGATAGGGGCTGTATACGAATATCTTCTCCATCGAAAAAAATCAAACCAGAAGTATGCAGAGAAGCCTGCATTTCGGATGGCCCACTAATGGGCCCGGTTCTTCGCACAGAACCGTCCGGAGCAATTTCAAGCATTGTAATATCTGATTGAATCCCGCCGGCCAGAACAGCCAGAGAAAGTGGACGATTGCGACTTAAATCGCCGTTGGATGGTTTAACGCTGAATACTCTGCGAGAAAAGGGCGGTGCTTCCAGATTGATGGCGCGAAACCCACCGGCCGGCCCCAGCATTCTCCGCGATGAATCAGGCCCCTGCCATTCCAGCTGAATACTGGCTCCGCCTCCTCCCTGAAAATATTCCAGTAGAACATCGGCATCGGACTGTAGCTGTACGGTTCCGGAGTGTTCTGTGGGAGCCATGCCCCTCCACTCATCAATTATTAGCTGTCCGTTTATATAGAGTCGAACTCCGTCATCGCTTGTAGTATAGAATGTGTATTCCCCTGGAGTTTTTATCTTCAGCCGGCCAGTCCACCGAGCAGAGAAGTTTTCTCGCGGTACCGAGGGCGCAGCCGAAGACTTATTAAAGTCATGATCTATAAAGGCTTCGGATCTTTTGAGCTTGCTCTGTTCAAAGTTTCGCCCTTTGAAGTACTCTGCCTGCCAGGATTCCTGTATACCTTCTTCCTCTCGCACCAGGAGTGCTGTAGAGCTCAGTGTGCCTGTTTTGCTTAAATGCGAAGGTGTTTCACTTCCGGGTCGTTGCCAGAGCAATTCCAGATGCCCGGGGCCGCCCTGCTCAAAATAATCCAGCTGAATTTTGTAACTCTGCCCGGCCACCAGATTCACCGATGAGCGAAACTCTGTAGTTCCCATCCCTCTCCATTCGTCGATGATTCGGCGACCATTTATGTACAATCGCACTCCATCATCACTTCTGGTAATAAATGTATAGGTTCCGCTACGATTTACCTTTAGAACACCGTAGGCCCGCAAGCTGAAGTCATCCCGGGGCACCTGCTCATGGGGACTGCCATTTCCTATGGGCATATTGATTGAGGATCTGGTTTCGCTTACGATGCGCTTTCCCAGATCCTTGCCCTGATAATAGTCGATGCGCATTCCTTCGCCCTGGAGTCCATCGGAGGCCACAGTGTAATATTGAAGGTTTCCATCGGCATAGCTGACGGTGGCATAGATTGGCTGTCCGGATGCATCCAGACCCAGGTAGGCGAGGTCCGCGCCGCCCTCCACGGTAAGTGAATGGACTGCGATAGAAGATTTTTCCCCTACCGGCGCACCATCTACCTTCAGGGAAAAAAGTGAAATAATGATTACAGATGCGAGGATCCTGCCTGGCCAGAAGCGGAAACGAGCTCTAACACCGAATGATTGAGCTCCTGAAAACGAGCGCGGGGTATATGATTCTGTTTTTCTAGACATGGCTGTATCCTGTTTGTCATGCAAGAGATTGCGCCGGACTAACGAGAATTAAAGGGGCTGTTGCCTTCAGCGAGAGCCAGATAGAGGTCCGTCCCGATAAATCGACGCCGGCAGGGGCTTGGCGTATCCCGAAGACCCTGCCGTCTGATCTTATTTTGAATTATCTTTTAAAGCGATGATGTATTTCAATTCTACCTGGTTATTCATTACCAGATTGGCAATATGTTCACCGTTTAGATCAAAATCGCTACGATCCACAAAGAAGCTACCTTCTACGTATACATGGTCATTGACATTGGCCACCTTCGTTGGAACTGTGTACTGCTTGACTTTGTCGCGAATTTGCATGTTAAACACAAAGTCATATAGACCATCAGATCTCTTCTGAACCTTTTGAAGCGTGATTTTTGAAGTAGGATATTTCTCCACCCAGAAAAAATCATCCTGCCTTAGATGCTCATCCCTGTCCTTATCCCTGGTAAAAACGGAAGCAGGCCAGATAACCAGGCCACCTTTCAGGGACTCGGGATTGCTTCCGTCGAAAGAAAACTGATCCAGACGAAAACTGCGAAAGGAACCTTTTACATCCACAAGCTTTGCATCTACGAAAAATTCGATAGAGCTGCGGGCCCGGTCCAGGGTAAAACGCTCCTGAACAGATTCTGCATGCGCGGAAGCGATAGAAAAGACCAGCGCCAGGCAGAGTGCCGGAACCAGTTTCATAGATAAGTAGTTTCGATTTCTCATTCTAGACTCCTGTTGTGGCCCGGTTGCTTCCAGACCGTTTTTAGACATAGGCCGGATGGGCTTCGTTCTTGTTTTTCTTACGAAAGCGGTAGTATAAAGTAGAATGCGTACCTGGAAAAATATCTTCTTTTTGCAGAAGGTATGAACCCGGTATAAGGGTCCGGCGTCTCGGCAGAGGGACTGATGTAAGCACCTGCTGCACTAAATGTAAGGTTCATGTTATCCAGATGCAGATCCAGCACCAGAACACCTTCCGTCCCCTGGGCTTCCTTGAATTCAGCCCGATTCAAATAAACAGACAGATATCCTTCAACGGACCATCTGGAAAAGACCAGGTGTTCCCAGGAAAGTCCACCCATGCGAATCCCTCGATTGGCATGATCCGGAACCAGCAAATCATGCTCCACAACTCCTTCGTTTACATTTCGTCCATTTTCGCTTCTGTGCGAAGAGGGAAAGGAATCGTAGAACCTTCTATTCGAAAGCGGATGACTTTGATCAAAAGGAGGACGAGCAGAAATCAGAATGGAGCCAATGCCTCCCAGGAGCCGTGGCACCGGGCTCAAAGGAGCAAAGCCATGAAAATCCTCGGCATCCTTTCTCTGCCTGGAACTACCCAGCCCGGATAGCCCCAGATTGTGCTCCGGAATAAAATTCCAGATAAGCTGTCCTGCAGCCATCCATCCTCGAATGGTTTTGCGAGACAGGAACTCCTCTCCTCCGTAGGCAGTTCTGGCGGATTGCTGACCGTGGGATCTGTAGAATTGCAGATCCAGGTTCCAGGTATCTCCTGAATAGCCCAGGGCCAGCCCCGAGTAATGCACGTACTGGGCTGGCAATGCACTTTGACCCTCCCAGAGAATCAGATCCTGCCATCGGCCTTCGGCCCGAGCACTGCGCCCATTCAGCCTGTAATTTCCGTAGCTGAACTCCAGAAGCCATCCTGCATAAAAAAAAGATAACTCTCCTCCATAGTAACGTGCCTCGCCGGTTCTCTGTGAGGTAGAATAATACGGATGGGAATCGGACAGATCCAGTGCATGTAGCTGAAAGCCCATAAGGGGCCCGGACCCCAGTCGAAATTGCTGCCCGGCGCTCACAGCCGGGGCACGCACACTATAGAGCAAACCCAGAGAATCGGACTCCATGGGCTGATAGCCGGCCCTTAGCCAGAACGAATCCTCACCAGGCCGAGGCCAGGAAATGGAGGGAGAGCCCATCCAGAACATCCCTGTATAAAGGCCCCCCTGGGATTGTCTGGATACCAGACTGTCCTGCCCCAGGGCCGCTCCCAGAATCAGAACGCCAAATTCCCGGGAAGCATAATCCCCTCCCAGAATTAGCTCCCCCCGGCTGCCGGAGGCTCTGTGAAACGGCTTTTCCGTTCCCCCGGCATCGGACGCTCCCAGTGCCTGAAAGGAATACAGAGGCTGAAACCCACTTCCTTGACCGGGATCCCAGTAGGGCAATCCGGTCCAGGCATATTCCCGGGATGGATTTTTGCGCTGCTCCGCCTCAACTGAGGCCGATTCCTCGGAATCCACCGGCCAGATCCCCGGATTTATCCGTGAAATTCCCGATTTTTCGGAATCCTGGATTTTTTTTTCCGTTTCGCCAGTTCCGAGATGGGGCCCGGAATTCCTGGCTGAGATGCCAAATTCTTCCTTCAAACCGGGTTTTGGCCGCCAATCCGGCTCATTTTCGGAAAACAGGGGCCCGGAAAGGCTCAACATGCAGGCCAATAAACCGATACAAAAAGTACTGGACCGTAGTGCGCCGCAAAAAAATCTGACCAGACAGTGGTGCAACGCACCATACCAGGTCAGGAGGCCAATATGAAAAGCCCGAAGATTAGACTTATGATTACAGCTCCCCTGCTCATTGTAGCCTTTGTTGTGGGACGCCACCTGGATACCAGAGGATCCGAAGCGGATGCCATTTCTGTAGAAGATCCCCATTATGCGTTTCTTGCGGATTACATTCAAAAATACAACCCGGCCGTAGAACCCGCCGAAAGCGATGCTCTGGCACGGGCCATAATGAAGCATTCTCGCAACCTCCGTATACCGGAAAGCGCAAAAATCGATGGAGAGCCTGTAGAGCCTGAATTGCTGGTAACAGCCTTCATCGAAACTGAATCCACTTTTAAGAAGTATGCTGTATCCAGCGCCAATGCTCGCGGATATATGCAGCTTATGTATGATACCGTGCGCTGGATGAATGTAAAATACAACACCGGCGCCGATCTAAATCAACTTCATGACACCGATCTGAATGTTCGTCTGGGCGTTACCTATCTGAACTTCCTCTTTGAGGAAATGAAGGATCCAAGACTGGTTGCTCTCTCCTACAATGCCGGTCCAGGAAACGTTTCCAGAGGGTATTACATCGAGCGATACTGGATCAAAATCCGTCGCCACTATAGAAAGGCTCGCACCGAGCAAGAGATTGCCTTCTCTCAGATTTCTGAAGAGCAGAGGCTTGCCTACTTGCAGAAAGGGCCCGCATCTGAAAAGTCGGTGGATTAATGCCGCAAAACTCTCTCCCTGGATCGCCCTCCCCCGGGCGATCCATTTCAAACACTACTCCCCAGCTTCCCGGCTCTGCCGGGTTTTTCTTTTTGATGACTCTATTGGTATTTCTGCTGGCTGGCGGATGTAGAAGCCTGACAGAAAGCAGCGGTTGGGATTTTCATTTCAGCGATTGGATCCCGGACTGGACTGCACAATCCTGGTTTAACGGTTCCAGCGATGATCCTCGATACAGCATGGGTTACGAGCCAGACTACGTTCACTGGTTTGATCATTTTGTATTTGTTCGCGGCTCCCGGGGTCAGGTGCTGCGCCTGCAACGGATGGGGGATGCACCTCCCATGATGCTGGCACAGGACAATGGTGCAGAAAAGATTTACAAAGTTCGCAAAGAAGATCAGCAATTCTTTCGCAAGAACGGTTTTGCCATTCTCAGCGGAGGCCCTTTTCTATGGGTAGATCCAGGACTGAAAGCCAGGAAACGCTCCAGGCAATTCCGGGACTGGATGAACGGCTACAAGGATAATGAAATCCTGGAGCGAATCCTGAACCATCTTGCGCGGCAGCATCCCACTCTGGCTCAGCGAGTTCGCATCGGCACATCGGTGCAGGACCGCCCCATATATGCTTTGAGGATCAGTCGAAATTACAGTCCTGCGAAGAAATCTCTTATGTTCAATTCAGGGCATCATGGGATGGAAGTTCTGAGCATCGATTACTCCCTGGATGTAGCCTGCCTATTGTTGAATGAATCCTGCTATCCTCATTCCATCTACATGCCAACGGATCTAAGGGACTACATACTGAACAATTTCGTGGTCTGGATTATTCCTATGGTCAACCCGGATGGTCTTCATCGATTCTGGAACCACAGTGGATACATGGGACGAAAGAATGCCAACGGAGTGGATCTAAATCGCAACTATCCGTTCTACTGGAAATCCTGGAACAACCTGGCATCCAGCGGATCGGCCGCGTCCTATAAGTATCGGGGTCCAGAACCTGGATCGGAGCCGGAAACCAGAGCCATGATGGACCTGGCCAGGAAGCACCGGTTTCTCATGTCCTTTTCCTTTCATACCTACGCAACCAGGGTGCTCTTCCCCTACACAGCGGATGGAGCATCCAACCCGTATCCGGATCCGGCGAAATACTTTGCTTCAACTATCGCACGCCACGGAATCAGCTACCGTACTACAAGACAGTACGAAGCTGCCAGGAAATTGTATTCCGTGGATGGAACAGATCAGGACTGGTTGTACCATGAACTGGGCACCATGGCTTTGATTGTAGAGGGATCTATGTCCACTCCCTCCTGGGAAAATGCCCTGAAATCCATCGCCGGAATGCGGCCTGTTTCTCTGGCCTCCCTTGAAAACCTGAAGTCCGGGCCCAGACTGGAACTGGAGATTACGGACCCATCCGGCCGTCCCTTGCCAGAAGCCCGATTGGTGTTGAACTCCAGAACCTGGTTTGAGCAGGAAAACTGGCCTCGCGCTGACCAAAACGGAAAGATCCATGTCTTTTTAGTCCCGGATGAGACTCTTTACGCAGAAATCCAGGCCCCGGGCTACCGCAGTCGTAGCTTTCGGATGCAATGCAACAAAGTCTGTGTCCAACGATTCCAATTGACCCCCACCAGGTAGTACTCATTATGGAGTATGAGCCGTGCTCGCCTGGTACAAAAGGATCTTCCGGACGATCTCTATGAAGCGCTAAAGAAGCAGACCGAACTGGGCGTAGACTGCGAAATGATGGGCCTGAATCCGTGGAGGGATCGACTCTGCCTCATTCAAGTGGCTTCCGAGGATGGGACCTGCGCACTGGTGCAGGTAGATGAATCCTCTCCACCGGATCGCATTCGCGAGCTTTTCGAGAATCCATCCATTCAAAAGATTTTTCATTTTGCCAGGCTGGATTGTCTGTTTTTGCGCATGCGAACTAACATCCAGATTAAGAATGTATTCTGCACCAAGATTGCCAGTCGCCTGGGGCGCACCTACACAGACCGGCACGGACTCAAGGAAGTAGTTCGTGAATTCACCGGAGAGACCCTGGATAAGCAGATTACGTCATCGGACTGGGGTAGCAATCGATTAACCGATGACCAGTTAAACTACGCTGCCAGCGATGTGATCTATCTATTTGCCGTTAAGCGGGGCCTTCTGGAAATCATTAACCGGGAAGGCAGAGCCGACCTTCTACAGGCTTCTCTGGATTATCTTCCCTATCGCGTGGAACTGGATCGGCTGGGTTACGAAAGTATTTTCCAGCATTGATTGCACAGTAGAACGTAGATTGCTGATTGCTGATTGCTGATTGCAAAACGTAAACAGACTCGCCAGATTTATATGCGGCTGGTCAGCTTTCCTTAAAATAGACCATCCAGGACGAACCTATTGAATGCCTGGAAATTTCATCCAGGACCAAACAGCGGGTCCTGGATGAAACTTAAGCTTGTAAGAAGAAATCCTGATTCACGGAAGATTTCTCCGCGAATCGTCTTACTCCTCTTCCTCCACCGGAGGGCCGTTTCGATCAAAGAAACCCGGAGGCAGAGCGTCCTTGCAGGCCTGTGAGAGCTCATCTTTATGAGTTCGCAGGCATTGCATCATTCGACCCTGACCTGGCTTCACTCCTTCACAGAACTTTTCGCGATCTGGAGTACATGCTTCATGCATTTCCTGCATTTTAGAATGCATCGCATTCATCCTGTCCTGACAGGCCTGGGAGAACTTGTCTTTGTTTTCCATCATACATTGATGTCTTTCCATCATTGTAGTGGCGTTGGGGCATACAGTCTGCATTTCCTTCATGCAGGGACCCTGCCCTTTACCTGGCCCCTGCCCGGGCTTACTGGAAACTGGCATTGCGAAAGCCAGAGCCCCAAGAAAGAGAACCATTCCCATCAAATAACTATTCTTCATTTTAATGAATCCTCCCTCCATCGCATGGCGATAGATGGTTTGTAGCATGCTCGCACTAAGCGATCATGTCCAAGGAATGGGCGATCCCTTCCGCTCTGTCATGCACTTTTTTAGCCGGCAGGGATAACAGAGAGACATTGCTGCACACCGGCGGGATCCCGTGCCTCCACCAGACAGGTTGCATCCGAGGAAGAAAACCTTTGCACACATCTACTCTGAAAGGATACCCTTGCAGACTCGGATTTCCAGGATTCCAGCAACTGTTTTCGGTCCGGGTCCTCCTTCAGATATTTACTATCGGAATAGATCCCAAGCATATTCTGATACGCTTTTTCGCATTGCTCTGCGCTGGCCTTCTCTTTTCCTGGATTCGCCGGTTGTCCGTCCACGGAATCAGAAGGATCCCCCGTGTTAGC
Organism: Spirochaetaceae bacterium; assembly: GCA_002729885.1. Taxonomy (GTDB): domain Bacteria; phylum Spirochaetota; class Leptospiria; order Leptospirales; family Leptonemataceae; genus UBA3465. The sequence goes on along the minus strand of PBUB01000002.1, from coordinate 627,427 downwards.
GTCGGTGGAACCGTCCGTGTTGCTCGAGCTGGCCGCTTGTCTTTTCTGAAATTGATCCACAATCGTTTGCAGGGAGCGGCCTTTCCCCAGGGACTCTTCGCAAAGGAGAATTTCCAGAAAGGATTCGGCAGCCATCTGGCATTGATACATCTTGCGACTGACCTGATTTCTGCAGGTGTTAACTTCTGCCAGGATGGTCGATCGCGCCACCAGACCGGACTGGTTCAGCTCCAGGGCCTGTTTTAAGGGACCTGCTTTTGTAGCCAGAAGTAGCTGTTTCGCATACAACTTCTGACATTCTTCTACCGAAAGCCCGCTGTCTGCAGGCAATAGACCTGGCAAGAGCAGCAATGTACATAAGAAAGCCAGGATTGCAGACCCGGAACGCATACTTCCATTTTTGTTGCAGTCAGGTTACTGTAAAGCTGAAAGACTGGAAAAGGTTGACTCGGCCCGTGCCCGTAGGACTGGAGCATATGGCATCCACCGGAAAGAAAAAAGCTCCGAAAACTGTAACAAAAAAGAAATCTTCAGCAAAGAAATCAGCGGCGAAAAAGACTGCGAAAAAGAAAGTTAGTGCCCCCGGAAGCGGTCCCTCCAGAAAAAGAACTGCTGCCAGTTCATCGGTAAACAAATCGACCTCGAGCTCACCGAATACAAAGGCACCATCCTATCTAAAGGTATTTCCCAAAAGCTTTCTCTGGGGTACTGCCACGTCTGCCACTCAGGTAGACGGCGGAGATGTGCATTCGGACTGGGCTCATTTCTCACAGAAGTCGGGAAATATTGCCGACGGCAAAGACTGTCTTACAACCTGCGATCACTGGAATCGATTCGAAGATGACTTCAAGTTAATGAAGTCCATGGGACTGAATGCCTACAGACTGGGTGTGGACTGGTCACGTATGGAGCCCCGTCCCGGTGAAAACGATCATGCAGCGTTGAATCACTTTCGTTCCATGCTTGAGTCCCTGAACAAAAAAGGGATTCGCCCGTTGCTTACCCTGAATCACTTTGCATTACCTCAATGGTGGCTGGAGCGAGGAGGATGGGTACAGGAGAAGAACCTGCAGGCCTTTCTGGATTTCGCATCCTACATTGTAGAGAACACCGGCGATCTTGTATCTGAATATACAACTATCAACGAGCCAAACGTGTACTCCATGTTTTCGTACATGGAAGGCATCTGGCCACCGGGAAGCAGCGGGATTTCCGGTTACTTTAAAGCCATGAAGGTGCTCCGAAATATGGCGCTGGCCCAGGGTAAACTCTACGATATGATTCATGAAACCCATGCCCGCAAAGGATTCGCCCGTCCTACTGTAGGTATGGCCAAGCATGTTCGCATCTTTGATCCTGCCAGACCGGACAATCGTATGGATAGGGATCGCGCAGCAGAGGCTGAATATCGCTTCAATCTCATGTGGACCGATAGTATTCATGATGGAAGACTGCAGGGATCCCTGGGTAAGAATGAAAAGTTTCATGATGGCCCCTGCTGGGACTTCGTCGGACTGAACTACTACACCAGAGATAAGATTCGATTCTCTCCGGCTCAGTTTGCCAGATTGTTTATCGGGCAGGATCCGGTTGGAGATGCGCCCACCAACGATCTGGGATGGGAGATCTATCCGGAAGGGCTGTACAGAGTGATTCATGAATTCTATGAACGCTATCGACTGCCGGTGCGCATTACGGAAAACGGAATCGCAGATGCCCAGGACAGTAAACGGGAGCATTTTTTGATTTCCCATGTTCAGCAAATCGCCAGATGCCTGGAGGAAGGAATTCCGGTGGAAGGCTACTATCACTGGTCCTTTCTGGATAACTTTGAATGGGCCGAGGGCTACACGGCTCGATTCGGCCTGGTGGATGTGGACTTCCAGAGTCAGGCAAGAACCATCCGTAAATCTGGATCGGCCTATAAAAAAATGATTGCCCAGGCTCGAAAATCCGGCCGATGAATTAGCGTGGCCTGCTTACAGGATTCAGACATCATGAACTACAGCCTGGGTCGTAGCGGCGATCCAGGTATAAGAGAACATATGTCTCGATGCCGAAAATGCCAGAAGCGCATGGAGAATTTGGAAGCCGGCCTGGTGGAAGCGGCAGAAGAAGAAGCTCTGCCCAATGCCCCTCTGGCACCTGCCGTTCGATTACTGGATCAGAAACCCGCTCCAAAAGGAAAATCCGGGGAAAAACGGAAAAGACCTGCGCGCGCAGTATAAGAAATCGGTCGTATGGACCGTAAGACTGTGAGCTACAAGGATGCCGGTGTCGATACAGAAGCCGGTCAGCGATTTGTTCAGGCCATTTCCCAATCCGTAAAATCTACGCACAATAATCGGGTTCTGGGCCCTTCGGCCGGGTTCAGCGCACTCTACGATGCTTCCTTTCTAAAAGATTATGAAGAGCCAGTTCTGGTCTCGGCTACAGATGGAGTGGGCACCAAGCTGGTACTGGCCCAGCTCTTTGACCGACACGAATCCGTAGGTATTGATCTGGTGGCCATGTGTGCCAATGATCTGCTGGTAGGGGGAGCCACGGCTCACTTCTTCCTGGATTACATTGCTACTGGAAAACTGAACCAGCAGAGAATGGCGGCCATTGTAGAATCTATCGCAGAAGGATGTCGCCGGGCGAATTGCGCGCTGGTTGGCGGAGAAACAGCAGAGCATCCAGGGGTCATGAAGCCAGAAGAGTATGACCTGGCAGGATTTGTAGTAGGTGCCGTAGAAAAGTCCAGGATTGTAGATGGAAGTAAGATCCAGCCTGGGGACGTTATTCTTGGCCTGCCTTCCAGCGGAATCCATAGCAACGGCCTATCCCTGATTCGCAGGCTCTACATGCCCGATGGCAAACTACCTGGCGATGAAGAAGTGCAGTCCTTTCTGAGAGATCAGATTTTACTGAAGCCTACCATCATATATGAACCTCTGATTCGCCCCATCCTTTCCTATCCTATCCATGGTATGGTTCATGTAACCGGGGGCGGATTCTATGAGAATGTCCCTCGTATCCTTTCCCCGGATCTGGCAGCCCAGCTGAAGCCCTGGAAGCTACCATCTCCATTCAATCGAATTCAGCAGGATTCAGGATTACCCTTGAAAGAAATGCATTCCACGTTTAATTGTGGGTATGGGTATTTGATTGTTGTTCCTGGAAATCAATCCGAGGCCTTGCTTGCAGAGTTGCAGAAACTCTGGCAGTCCCTTCCCTTTGATCCCATGACCGACGAGAAACCTGCAGCCCTGGGAAAAATCGTGCAGCGCCAGGGAGATAAGAGTGTAATTTTTCTGGATGAATAAAGATTCGAACACCGCATTAAACGACCTTTCACTGGAAGAGCTGGAACAGGCTTTTGCGGATCTGGGAGAAAAGCGATTTCGTGCAAAGCAGGCCTTTCGCAGAATTCATCATCATGGATCCAGAAACCTGGATGACTTTACCGAGTTTTCCCTGCCCCTTCGACAGAAATTAAAAGAGTCCGGCGCATTACCTTTGTTGAACTGCACGGAAAGCAGTGTATCTTCCAACGGTACAGAAAAATACATCTTTGAATCTCCTGAAGAAGTGCCCGGTCGCGACGGAGTGCGAAAGAGAATCTTTGAAGCTGTGTGGATCGTATCGGAAGGTCAGTCCGGCGCACAAAAAGAAAGAACCAGAAAGACACTGTGTATTTCCAGCCAGGCAGGTTGTACCTTGAACTGCACTTTCTGCGCCACCGGAACATTGCCCTTCATCGGAAATCTTCGCACTTACGAAATCCTGGATCAGATCTATCAAATCATGCATTTGCGCGGAGAGCGCATAACCAACGTTGTATTCATGGGTATGGGAGAGCCATTTCATAACTATGAAAATGTAATACGCGCAGCCAGGATTCTGAATCATCCGGACGGACTGCATCTGGCAGCCAGGCACATTACAATTTCCACAGCCGGAGTTGTGCCTGCCATCCATCGATTTATAGATGAGAAACAACCGTTCAATCTGGCTATCTCGCTCAATCATCCCGATCAAGAAAAGCGAAAGGATTTAATGGATGTTACCATCAAACATTCCTTGCAGGAATTGATGGAAGCAGCCCACCGCTATACCAGGGAATTACGCCGCCGGATTACTTTCGAATACATTATGATTCCCGGACAGAATATGTCTGGAGAGGACCTGAACAAGCTCATCGCCCTGGCCCGCAAGATTCGTTGCAAGATCAATCTGATTCCCCTGAATACCACTTTACAGGGATGGAGAGCACCTACGGGAGCAGAAATGGCACGCTTTCAGAACTCACTGCGCCAGCAGGGCATTCTGGCATTTAATCGAGGAAGCCCGGGTAAGGATGTGGATGGAGCCTGCGGAATGCTGGCATTGAAGACCTTGAAATCTGCAACTGCAGATAACCAGGCAACCGACGAAAGTACAGACAGGGTCAGCAGGGCAAGTAGCGGATGATTCGCTTCCTGTTCTACGGACAGGAAGGCCAGCACTCGGTTGCCCAGGCCAGCTATAGCAATCCCATTCAGTCTCTGAGACTGAATGCGAAAAGGCAGGGCTCCAGAGCCCTCTATCCATCCAGAAAGGAAATCCTGGAAGCTCTATCTACTATAGATCAATGGAAAGAATCGTATGATGTAATCTGTCTTTTCAGCTACGAGATGGGTTGCATTCTACAGAACGTAGCTATGCCCGGGGATCTACCGGATGGGTATCCAGTAACGGCAGCCTATGCCTTCGCCGAATCGGCGAAAACAGGAGTTCGGCAAAATCTGCCAGGCCTGGACAATGAAGCTTTAGCCAGTGAATTCTATACACAGGGTTCGGTCAGGGATGACGATGCGCAGCTTTCAGGCGGCTTTGACCTGGGCCCCATGCACTCCTGCTTGAACCAGACAGATTACAATCGTCACATTCAGTCTATCCAGGAGAAAATTCGAGGCGGACTCAGTTACCAGGTGAATTTTACAGCGCCGCTTCGAACTGCCTTTTCCGGAGATCCGGAGGCATTCTTTCACTGGTTGCGAAAGAGATATCCATCCCCGTATAGCGTATTTGCCAATCTTGGTGACAGACAGATTGTGAGCATTTCGCCGGAGCTTTTCTTTTCCTGCCGACCGGTAGTCGACTATGCCCCTCTGCATGGCGAAGAGTTGTTTCGTAAACATCACAACTCCAGGGACCGGAGGTTCGCAGATGGATTTCGCCTGGAAGTGCGCCCCATGAAGGGAACGGTACGCGCTACAAAGGATAACACAGAAAATGAAAGTCTGAAGCGAAGACTGCTGGAAAGCGAAAAGGATCGGGCAGAGCTGGCCATGATTACAGATCTTCTTAGAAATGATCTGGGCAGGATCAGCCCGGCCGGAGGTGTCAGTCTGGAAAAAGCCATCCAGCCGGAGTCCTACACTTATGTTCATCAGCTCACGTCTGTAATCTCCGCTTTTCATCCTACCGGTAGGCTTTCGGAAATGATCCCTTCTCTGTTTCCTTCTGGCTCCATAACCGGTGCTCCCAGAATAGAAACCATGAAGATCATAGCCGAAGAAGAATCCGAATACCGAGGAATCTATACAGGATCCATCGGCCTCATTCGCTCCAATGAAGTAAGCTTTAATGTTGCTATTCGCACGGCCGAGATTTCCCGAGGAATGCTGAGATATGGGGCCGGAGGTGGAATCACCCTGGGCTCCGAAGCCGGTCAGGAATGGAAGGAACTGCACTGGAAGGTCAGACCTGTGAAGCCAGAGAAGCCAGGTCTGATTGAAACCATGGCACTGGTTCATGGTCGCATCAAAAATCGAAAGCTTCATATTCAACGAATGCTACGATCAGGGCGAGTATTGCGATTGCCATGCCCGGTTTTTGAAGCCCGGAAAGACTCCAGCGCCTCCCCGGATAGAGATAGCAGTCCCGAAATCAACCGAGCCAATTTGACCATTCAAATCCAGCGACTCACTCAATACCTGGATCAAATACAGAACGAAAATGCCATAGGAAGATTTCGCTTGAGACTGCACTGGCAAAGTAACGGAACCTTCAGCTATTCAATATCCCGACAGGAACCACGGAGGAAACATGCGCGAAACTCTTTATGGAAAATCAAAATCGCAGAGAGTTCCATGAGCAGCAGGGATCCCTGGCTCTTGCATAAAGTGGACAGAAGAAAATGCTACAATGAAGGACTTGCAATAGCCCGGGATTCGGGTTATGATGAGGTCCTGTTTTTTAATGAACGAAATGAGATCACCGAAGGATCCATAACCAACGTATTCTACATGATGGATCAGCGATGGTATACTCCCCCTATTCGATGCGGCTTATTGGCCGGAGTACAGAGATCCAGACTCTTGAGCAAATGGGGGCATCGAATCAGCTTTCGTCCATTGAAAAAAAGCGAACTGGAAACAGTGCAGCGAATTGTTCTGGTAAATTCGCTAAGAGGTTTAATTGAGGCAAGCCTGTGAAAGGATTAATACGCAGATTCATTCTAACGGTTCTGGGGATACTTAGCGCCTCGGTAGGCTTGAAATCCTTTCTACTGCCTAACGGATTTCTGGACGGAGGAGTTACCGGAGTTAGCCTGCTCACCAATCTGCTTTCAGGAATAGACATTTCCATTCTACTCATCGTCTTCAATCTTCCCTTCATCATGCTGGGCATTCGCCATATCAATGTTCGCTTCGCAGTCCAGACTCTTCTGGCCATACTGGGCCTGGCACTTTCTCTTCGCTTTCTGGAAATGCCCATCATTACCGACGATAAATTGCTAATCTCCGGTTTTGGTGGATTCTTCCTGGGCGCCGGTATAGGACTTTCTATTCGGGGCGGATGTGTACTGGATGGCACCGAGATTATGGCCATCTATCTGGGGAAAAAGACCAGTCTGGCCGTGGGCGACATTGTGTTGATTCTGAATATCCTGATATTCGGCGTGGCAGCGGCAGTTGTAGATATTGAAACAGCACTTTATGCAATACTGACCTATTTCGCAGCATCCAAGACTATTGACTTTATTATCCACGGACTGGAAGAATACACAGCTTTGACAATAATTTCAGAAAATAGTGATGAAGTTCGGTATCTGCTTACAGAAAAACTGGGGCTGGGAGTGACCTTATTTCGTGGCCACAAGGGTTATGTAAAGACAGAAGAGAGCAAACCGGGGGATGCTCCGGTGAAGCACAATGCAGAGGACAGGGACATAAATATTGTGTATACCGTTCTCACCCGATTGGAGGTTGCCTCCGTTCGAGCCGATATTGAAGAAATAGATCCATCCGCATTTATCATTCAAAGCGTGGTGGATGAGACTCGAGGAGGGATGATCCGGAAAAGATCGGAGAAGCATTTTTAAGGCTGACTCCTCAAAAAAACTGGACGCCAGCGTATTGAGAATGTGTGATCATCGCTAAAGGGGAATGCTTGCTCTCTATAAAAAGTATGTGCCGGCCTTTGTTTTAAACAGGCTAGCCACCAATCCGGCCCCTCCACAGAAGCCCTATTCCGAGAATTTTCAGGCCGCTGCGCTGTTTGCTGATATTGCTCAGTTTACCATCGTTACCGAAAAGATTATGAGCCAGTCCAGCACCGGTTTGCTGGAACTTGCTGGAGTCATCAACAAGTACCTGGGCCGTCAGATCGAAATGATCGATGAGTTTGGAGGAGATATCTTCAAGTTTGCCGGGGATGCTGTATTTGCGGTCTGGAAAGCGGACAATCCAGAGGACCTCAAAGAAAAGACCAGAAAAACTGTGCAATGCGCCCTGGCCATCCAGAAGGAGCTTAGCAACTTTCCCATTGCCCGGGATATTGAAGTTTCTCTGAGAATCGGAATCGGGGCCGGCCCCATGACGGCTTTGAGTCTGGGCGGATTGTTCGATCGATGGGAAATTCTCGTGGCCGGTGATACTGTTCGCCAGACAGCCCTGGCCGAAAAGGAAGCAGAACCGGGAACCGTGGTGATTCACCCCAGAGCCTGGCAGCTACTGGAAAAGGGAGGCTTTGGAGAAAAGATCAGCTCTAAAGTCTTCAAGCTCAAACATGCCAGTCCCAGTCTGGGCAGTGTTCGAGAAACCAGCCGTATCCATGCCATTGAAGAAAGAGCGGAAGAAGCCCTTCGTTGCTATATTCCCAGATCCATCGTAACCATTGTGGGCACAGATGAAAAGCCCACCTCCCTGGAAGAACAGTTCGCAGAAAGAATTGTCTCTGTTCTATTCATAAACATTGAGGACTGGTCACTGAGCTTTCCCCTGGAGAGACTTCACAGGATTTTGCAAATTGTGCAGGGATGTCTCTACAGATACGAAGGAAGCATTAACCGATTTGGAATCGAAGATAAAGGATCGGTAATTCTGGCGGCCTTTGGCCTGCCTCCTCTGTTTCATGGGGATGATCCGTTGCGCGCCATGTATGCAGCCAGAGACATTGTTCGAGAACTGAGCGAGCTGGGACACAGGGCCACAACGGGAGTGGCCACAGGACTAGTTTTCTGCGGCCCCATGGGCAATGACATTCGGAGCGAGTATACCATGCATGGTAACGTTGTGAATCTTGCGGCCCGTCTGATGCAGGCTTCCGACGGAGTCTACTGCGATGCCGCTTCCTACTATTTAATGCAGGATCTGGGCTTCAAGCCAGCCCCGGAAAGCCAGGATCGGGCCATCCATGCGGCCAGCAGAGAACGTCTGGATTTCCAGGCTCTGGATCCCATGCAGGTCAAGGGGCGCCGGGATCCTGTACAGGTATACAGATTAAAAGGCCCCTGATTCATTACTCCGCATTTCCCCCTGGAATCTCAATTCGTAAGTTGCTCGACGCATTCTCCGCTTCCGCAACTCTAAGGCCAATTATGGATACGAAGAAAGTAATTCGCTCAATTCTTACCAGCTTTGCTTTTCTGGCAACCCTTCTTGCCGGACATTGTCAGCTCATAAGCTCCATTGCAGATGTAACAGGTTCGCAGGTCGCAGCTCTTTCGCGCAAAGCAATGTTACAGTTGCCGGAGTCAGTTAATGGCTGTCCTGAAGGTTCTGTTTATTTTCCTGACGGTGGTATGCGCTCGTTTTACTGTCACATCAATGAAGTAATAAGCTACGAAAAGGCGCGCTCCATTGTTCCCGTGGCGATCTTTTTGGATGGCCCCCATGCAGAGAATCTGGATCTAGATAACACTGGCTCTTTTGGTCATTACAATCCTGAATTCGTGGAAATGCTGGTAGAATATGGAGTTCCAGGTTCCGAAAGCGAAGATTTCAGAAAGGCAACACAGATCATTTATGACCAGTATGTAGCTTCCCTGGCAAGAATCATGTACGTTACCTACCGAAAATTTCAAAAGAATCCGGAACTTCTACGTCAGGAAGGTAATATCCTGGCCTACAAAATCAAAAGCCAGGGGAAAGTGGAACGCCTATACTATGAGAAGTATTTCTATTTTATGAACCCGGGCTTTGCAGAGAATCCGGATGGCGGTTTCGAATATTTCGTGGATCGCGGCTTTGCTGGTGGATATGATGGCAACGTAGTTAAGACCGCAGCATACTTCTGGATACGTCGTAGCCTGGATGGAACCGATAAAGCCTTCTTCCGTGGCTTGATGAAACTGATGCAAACCTACGATTCTGCGTACCTTCAATTATGAAGACACGCGACTCCGGTTCTACTTTCTGCGAAACCGAATTCGGACGATAGAAATCATTGCCTGCGGGCAGCCCCGACACAGATTGTTCCTGAATCCAGGGAACGGATAACTTCAATCGAATAAGGCATAGCTGCATTTCAAAATTCCCGTTATTTGAAATGCAGCCATGGACTCCAGGGGAGGCAAAATCATGTCAAAAAAGCTTACGATACTGGCTGGCATTGCTCTACTTGCAATTACCATAATGATGGCTCTTGTAGGGCCTCAAAATGTCACCGGAATGCCGGATGGTTTTTCCACTCCGATCATGGCATTTGAATTTCTGCGAACTCCGGAAGAAGTGTATTCCATGTTTGCTATCCAGATTGAGCGGTCCGCCTCTTCTGCTGTAGCCAGCTGCGAAGCTTTCACCTCAGAAGCCTCCTACATTATAAGCGGACTGGATACCATCAATCACCTGGACTCCGGCTACATCCTTGCCTATACCGCATTTATTGTTTTTCTGGGCAGTCTGCGTTTTGGACGAGATCGCAAGAAACTGGCGGTGGTCTGGGTATTTGCCCTAATCGCCATGGTATTCGACTTGCTGGAAAACATTGCACTTCTGGGGATCACCGAGGCTCTGCGCTATTGTCTGGCCTGGTCCACAGAGAAGAATGGTCCTGCAATCATTGAAAACTGGCTACATTTGCTCATACCATTCACTCATATTAAATGGGCCGCAATTCCTCTGGCCTTCCTGTGGGGGATTCGAGGAGAAAAACCGGTTAGCAAGGTTTCTTATATTGCAAGGCAGGCTTCTATAGCTTTTGCCTTATTCGCTCTGGTCTTTCTGGTTATAGGAATGTTTCATCGCTCTGTTGTAAATGAGCTCATGGGACTCTGTGTAGCGCTGTGCTTTCTGTCTGGCTTCATAGAAGCCATATTCCATAAAGAAGCAAGTTGACATATTCTTGTGATTCGTTTACATCGGGCTCGGAAACAAGAATGCTTCATATCTTAAAAAACATTCGGGTCATGGAATTCAAGCAGGGCTCGGTCATCTACGAAGAAGGAGACAAAGCCGATGGATCGCTTTACTTCATTCTGGCCGGCCGGGTGAACGTATTCAAAACTACGGATGGAAAACCCAGGCAGATCGACAGCCTGGGCGAAGGACAGTTTTTTGGAGAAGTGGGAATTCTGATGGATTATCCCAGAACAGCCACCGTGCTCGCTGCTTCCGGAACCGTGCGGATGGCCCGAATCACAGCGGAGAGCTTTCTTCAGGAAGCAGGGCAGAATATGAAATTCGCCCTGAAGATGATCGGCATCACCATTCAGCGTCTTGCACGAATCGAACTGAAGTTGCAGATGGTTCAGGAACCCTTTACAGTCGATCTGGAAAGCCATCCACTGAAACCCATCGTCATAGAAAATCGACAGAAAAACATGCAAATCGCAGAGATGCTTCATAGTCTGCGCAGTACGGTTCACTACAAAGGAAAAAAGATCTATGGAGAAGGAGATCGGGATACGGGCGAAATGTTCATGGTACTGAAAGGCGAAGTGCAACTAATGCATGCTTTTCGAAGCCAGGAGACGAGCTTCTATCCCCTGTATGCAGGAGATTTCTTTGGCATGTCCACCCTTACAGGTATGTCTCGCCGACCGTATGCCGCCGTGGTTGCAGGAGAGCATACGGCCATTTGTGCATTTGATAAGAATTTGTTTTCTCGAGTAATCCAGTCCGATGCGAATCTGATTTTCAGCATCTTTCGAACTTTTGTTGCTTACAGTACCATCCTGGATGAGTACATGCGAAAGAAAGGGATCGAAAACGTAGAAGATGGTCGTATCAATAAAATGGAAGCCAATATCCAGGATCCCGAGCTCTAGAATCTAGCCAACCTGCGGCAAATCTTTCGAGACCATTGAATTCGCCAGCTCTTAACTCCCGGGAATTTCCGGCGCTGGCGAACCCGCATGTATTTATGCCTTTCATAGAATCGTAATACCGATAAGTATCGCAGCATAGTAGTATCGTGATATCGACGATTACTGCAATATAGTGGTATCGTAACATCGTAATACCGATGGTATTTGTGGTATAGCGGAAGCTAAGTTTCGTTAGCGAAAGAGAACAATCAGATCCCCGAAAGGGGAAAACCCAGACTAAGCCAGACGCTCTGCAAGCTTCTTGGTCAGGTCTTTACCCAGAATACTTCGAATTCGAGCCATAAGCGATGGGTCCACTGCCTCCAGATCATGCAGCGCGGTCTGAGACCAGCAATGAACCCGAACCCGGCCACTGGCTTTCACTGTTGCTGTGGCAGGCTCTCCGGTTAGAAAGCTCATTTCTGCAATAAAGTTGAAGGAGTCCAGCCGAACCAGAGTCTTACGGCCTCGCTTGACCACCGCTTCTCCATCCACGATAAAAAGTAGATCATCGGGAGTTTCCCTTTGACGAACAATTACTGTTCCGTCGTATTCCCGATCCATACCGGAGTTCCAGAGCTTGAGAAAATCCCGCTCCGAAAACTCGTTGAATACCAGTTTGTGGATTTCGGCGAGCTTCCCCTGAAGCTTCAATGGTTGCCTTTCTCGAAAAAGAAGGACGATGTGATAACCGTTGATGGCAAGAAAGAGCAATTCCCATCCGGCCAGTAAAGGTTGTCCGCTAATCCGACCATAGCCAATCATGAACAGGCTGGAAAGCACCATGATCAACCTCAGCCAGAGGATATCCTTAAACAGGAAGGCCAGAAGCACGATAGCATTGGCCGCATGTAAACAAAACTCTTCCAGGGACATGATACACCCCATTTCATTTTCGGCTTCAGGTTGGCCCAAAAGAAGGGGTAGTGTCCCGAATGTAATGCGGCTCCCTAAATCTAAGGCAGCTAACGAATTGCTGCCTCAGATGATGGAGCTGGAAGAAATCAGATCATCCAGGAGATCCTACCAGTAATCTGTAGCAATGCCGCGAGATATTATAGAAGACCACGCATCAGAATGGCGGCTACTAGCGCCAGAATAGCGTAGAACTCCGGAAATGCAGCCAGGATCATGGTGTTGGGAAATGCATTATGACCGGCTCCAATGGCATGAATACCGCTGGCGCATACCCTGCCCTGCTGGATGGCACTTACCAGTGCAGCCAATCCCACAGCCAGGCCTGCCCCCAGGATAACAGCCGCCTGAAGCATGGTCATATCCGGCTTAACGTCTGCAGAATAAAGAATAAAGGCCACAAAGCCATATAATCCCTGCGTAGCGGGAAGACCGGAGAGTACCAATCCGTTTCCAAAAGCATCGGGCTTCTTCTTGATCATACCGATCACGGAAGTTCCGCCAATGGATAATCCAATGGCCGACCCGGAGCCAGAAAGTCCGATCATCAATGCCAATCCAATACTTGCCAGTATTTGTTCCATATTAACCAATCCTCGATTTTCTCATGGGTTCCCTGACCTCCGTGTCCGAAAACTCCATTATATGCCCTTCAGCTATTCGCCTTCAGGCGGGCTCACCTCATGCAAGCCTTGCCATATTCAGTCCTTGTGAACGCTCAGGTCCCGTATTTGCCGCTGATTCCGTTCGCGAAATCCCGGATCCTGAACACTTTCCCATCGTCCATTAATCCTTAGTGATGAGCGAACCATCAATCCTCCTTTACCCTCTGACGGAGCAAGAATGGTTCATAGGCAACACCGCCTCCTTTGAAATCCAGGTTCTTGTAGAATTCCACAAACGTAAGACGCAGTGGATGAACAAAGGAGCCCAGAAGCGAAAGTCCCAGATTCAAAGTATGCCCTACAATAAGAATAACTATGGAAACAGCCAGAAGCGGACTCAGGAAGTTCGTGCTTTCCGGATATCCAGGTAGAATCATAAAAGCGATTTGATTGAATGCATTTCCCAGCAATCCACTGGCCAGCCCAAGAGCGAACAGACGAATGTAGGACAGGAAATCCCCCAGAAAGCCAGTTACAAATTGATAGAATTCCCAGAGTCCAGTTAGAGGTCGAAGAAAGACGCTACGATCTGGATTATTAAACAGGAAGAACAGAGCCAGTCCTCCAATGGCCAGAACCTGACCGGCAAGAAATGGAATGGCATTCAACCAGGCCCCTATGGTAAGAGGACCGATGGAAAACTCACTGTTGAATCCCAGATTGAGAAAGTTCGTATGACAGGCCAATACCAGCGAACCTGCTGTAGCCAGAATCATTCCTGCAGGCTTGATTGCAAACATTGGTCCATTCATGCGAAATGAATTCACCGATTGAAGCACCATGCCCAGAAGTAGCTGCACCACTCCAAGAAGGAGCGAAAGAGTCATGGCAGGAAAAACCTGGGCACCCTGCGAACTGTAACTGGCAAACAGAGTAAGATCCGATGGGGCCCCTACGATACTGGCAGAGGAGCCGGGTACCTGAAACATGTTTTCGCCAAAGAATGTATTCAGCAGAAAGCCGGCGGCTGTGGTGGATAGACCCAGAACAAGCCCCAGGCCCACCAGCAATCGCCATGGACGGGGAACCACAAAAAGCAGTATTGCAGACAGAAGAGCCACTACCAGACCGTAGCCTATGTCCCCCAGGCACATGCCAAAAAAGATTACGAAGAAGGGAGCGAAAAAAGGAGTGGGATCAAGCTCCATATAGTCAGGAAGCGAAAATAGCTTTGTAATAGGCTCAAACATTCGTGCGAAGAAGCCATTTCTCAGGGCTACAGGTACCGGGTCTCCTGGCTGAGGATCTGACAGGCTACATGCGATTTCCTGATCCTTTAAAAAGCCTTCCACCTCATGAGCTCTGGACTCTGGATAGAAACCAGTGATATAGAAGATAGTGTCCCTGGAGTCTCGCTCCAGGCTATGCTTGGCTGCCTCAAAGGACATTCTGGATTCCAGAACGTTCATGGCGCGGTGCAGTGCCTGTTTCCAGCTACCACAACTCAGGATTTCTGTTTCCACCCGGTCCAGGCGGCGTTGCACCTGTTGAATTTCTCGATTCAGTTCATTCAGTCCGCGAGCCGGGATGGAAACCTCTTCGAAGGGAATCACCAGTTTTTCATCGGAAAAGTCCAAAAGTGCAAAGTAGACCTTTCCATCGCTTCGATTCAGGACAGAAACATAGTATGTGGCCCGGTCATCCGAGTCCAGACCGGTAAAGTCATACTGATCAAATGCTTTATCCGATCCAATGAATAGACGAATTCGCAGCCCCTGCTTCTGGATTTCCTGCAGACGGTCCAGAGGGAAATCTCCCCAGAGCGACAATTCCCTGTGGGTCTGCTTGATCTCTTCAAGAGCGGATAACAGCGCCTGCCGCTCATCAAATCTCTCTTCCAGATAGTTCAGCTTCTGTCTTGCAGATGCGCGCTCACCGGGACTATCCGAAGGTCGCTCCGGGGAGGCGGAACGGCTGGATCCTGCTTTTTTTTCCAGAGCTTCCAGGGCAGAAACCATGTCTTTATAACGTCCCTGCACCTTCTTGAAGTGACTGTACTTCTGAGTATCTACCTGAGCCACGGTATTAAGGTGGATCACCCCCAGACGCTGCAATTGCCCCAACACCTTCTTCTTCTCCGAGTAGTGGAGGAACAGATTGACTTTCTTCATTTTTTGAATCATGAAGCTTCCTCCCGGGGCTGCCGCAGTGCCGCTTCTTCGTCCTCTTCGCGCTGACGAGCTTCGTGTCTGGACTTCACAATCTTTTGCGCGGCCCGGCTAAGGTTCTCCTGGTCTTCCAGGAATCCCTTGATCTTTCGCAATGCATCCCGGTACTCCGGAATCTGCACCTTTTCATACAGGTTCACTTTCTGCGTGGTCTTCTTACGCGCATAATGCAGAATTTCTACGGTTCGCTCCGTTAGCTGAATACGAACATTCATCTCGTTCAGCTTCTTAACTATGCGAACCCCTTCTGATACCCAGGCCCGGCCGGCAAAGTAGGAATAATCACGCACATGGAACTCAATAGAATCCAGCTCCGGCAGCGAAACCCCTGCGATGTTTCGGTTCTGAATTTCTACATTCGAGATTCGAACCAGATCCGGAAACTCAGGCCATACCAGGGATGCACCCTCTGTTTCGGACAGGAAATGCTGCAGTTCGTCCTTCAGGGCTTCCAGCTTTTCCTGGGCCTTCTTTACTTCCAGGCGCAGAGCTGTTTCCTTCGCCTTCAAAGTGGGCAGAGCCTTGATGCGAACATTCAGTTCGCGCTTCAGGCGCTGCATGGCTGTTTTGTTAAACTGGTACTTCACCGTTCTACCCAGTATTTCTCCACAAGTTCGTCTTTGATACCGATCTCGGATTTCTTGAAGTGTTTGCCCATGAGTTCCCAGCCACGGTCCAGCATTGCATTGGTATCAATATTGATATCTACAGCCAGCAGAGAACGGGAATAATCCTCTGCGAATTTCAGCGCCCTGGTATCGTAGTTGGTTAGATCAAATCCGTTTTCCTTTTTGGTTCTTGCGCTGGCTGCATCCGAAAACAGGCGCACAAGACTGTTCATAACCTGGGGATGATCTTCTCTGGTTTTCTTTCCAATTACGATCTGCTTCAGTCGCGACAGGGAGCGAAATGGGTCAACAATCACTTTTCCTACTGTGGTATCCCGGCGAAGAAAAAGTTGTCCTTCTGTAATATAGCCTGTGTTATCAGGAATCGCATGGGTTATATCCCCTTCATTTAGCGTGGTAACAGCAATAATGGTGATGGAGCCACCGTCCGGAAACTGAGCCGCTTTTTCGTAGATTCGCGCCAGGTCACTGTACAGAGAACCTGGCATGGAATCTTTGGAAGGTATCTGATCCATCTTGTTGGATACAATGGCCAGAGCATCCGCGAAAAGTGTCATGTCTGTTAAAAGAACCAGAACCTTTTCATTATGCTTGGTGGCGAAATATTCCGCTGCACTCAGACACATATCCGGCACCAGCAATCGCTCTACAGGAGGATTATCCGTTGTATTGATAAACGAGATAATCTTATGCTGCACACCTGCATTGTCAAAAACGCTTCTATAGTACAGGAAGTCATCGTTGGAAAGGCCCATACCACCCAGAATAATCTTGTCTGCCTGGGCTCTCAGTGCCACATCGGCCATGACCTGGTTATAGGGTTGATCCGGATCCGCAAAGAAAGGAATCTTTTGACCGGTTACCAGGGTATTGTTCAGGTCGATACCGGCTATCCCTGTGGCAATTAACTCGGATGGCTGCTCTCTTCGCACAGGATTTACAGTGGGTCCGCCGATTTCCACTTCTTTGCCTTCAATGTCCGGTCCCCCATCGATGGGCGCCCCGTAAGCATTAAAATACCGTCCGGCCAGGTGAGGACCAACCTTGAGGGTGGGCGACTTTCCGGTGAAGATTACTTTCGCATCGGTAGCAATGCCTTCTGTACCCGAGAACACTTGCAACGTAACCCGGTTTCCCTGCACCTTCACCACCTGCGCTGGCCGGTCATCCACGAAAGCCATTTCTTCGTTTCCCACTCCTGTCGCTTCCAGGGTTACGGTGGCCTTCGTAATGGCGCTCAATTGTTTATATACCTTTTGAAATGCAGTGGTTTCCATAATCTGTCCTGGTTTGTTCTGGCTATGCGATTGCGGCTGTTCTATAGTCCGGTCTCTATTCTATGGCGATCAGGAGGCTGCCGCCTTCGCCGCGGACTTCTGAATGAGACCGTCCAGCTCCTTTCTATAGCGATTAAATCCGTCGGATTCGTATTCGCTGTAGTTCATCTGTTTCATTACGTTGATGAGCTGTTTAAAGAATCCTCCAACCTCTTCATAGTGACCAAAAGAGAAGTGCTTCTTGCAGATATCCATTACCAGATTCAGCATGTACTTCTGTCGCTCCAGAGGAGTGTTCGCATCTATATCGTCGAAGGCATCCTGCTGTAGAATTACAAAGTCGATTAGTTCGCCTTTCCAGTAAATCTCATGGTATTCGATGGGAACCGAATCATCTCCCAGAATGCTGATCTGGTCTGCCGCTTCCATACCGCGACGAAGTATATCCCTGGCCTCATCTACGATTTCTGACCAGCCTTTCTGAACATTGGTATCCAGGTATTCTCTAAACTCCGGATACTCCAGATACTTCGAGTAGGAATCCAGTGGGTCGATGGCCGGATATCTTTTGGAATCCGCTCGTTTCTGTGCCAGGGCATAAAAGCAGCGAGCCGCTTTACGGGTACTCTCGGTCACTGGCTCCTTCAGGTTACCACCGGCAGGAGATACGGTCCCTACGAAAGTGATGGATCCTGTCTCTCCATTATTTAATTCAACGTACCCGGCCCGGGCATAGAAGTTGGAAATAATTGCTGAAAGGTCCATTGGAAATGCATCCGGACCAGGCAATTCTTCCAGGCGATTGGACATTTCGCGCAAAGCCTGGGCCCATCTTGATGTAGAATCCGCCAGCAACAGCACTCGCAGTCCCATACTTCTGTAGTATTCAGCAATGGTCATACCTGTATATACAGATGCCTCCCTGGCAGCTACCGGCATGTTGGAAGTATTACAGATAATGGTAGTTCGTTCCATGAGCTTCCGTCCTGTGCGAGGATCGTCCAGCTCCGGAAACTCAGTAAAGATCTCTACTACCTCATTCGCACGCTCGCCGCAGGCAGTAATGATAATCATATCTGCTGCCGCATTCTTACTCATGGCATGCTGCAGAACCGTTTTGCCGCATCCGAAGGGTCCTGGAACAAATCCAGTACCACCCTCTGGCATGGGATTCAGTGTATCGATAGAACGAATTCCCATTTCCATCAGGCGAAACGGGCGAGGTTTTCGATTGAAATGGGTAATGGGCACTTTTACTGGCCATTTCTGGCGCATTGATACTTTACGGATCTGGCCGGATTCATTTTCCAGCTCCGCGATGGTATCATCAATTTTGTAAGAACCGCTGCTTACGATTGACTTGATCTTCCATTGCCCTTTGAAAGAGAAAGGCACCATAATTTTATGGTCAATCCAGTTCTCGGTGACTCGTCCCAGCCAGTCCGCTGCCTTAACAGTATCCCCGGCTTTCGCAATGGGTTTAAAATCCCAGCTGGATTCTGGATCCAGAGAATCGGCCACGAATCCTCTCTTGAGGAAAACTCCATCCACCTTTTCCAGGTCCATCTGCAAACCATCGTATTTACGCGAAAGGATTCCAGGCCCCAGATCGATTTCCAGCATGTGACCGGTGAACTCTACATCAATTCCAGGACGAACGCCTCGAGTAGACTCGAACACCTGAGCTTGAGCCACATTACCATTCACTCGAATTACCTCCGCCATAAGGCGGCTATTTCCGTGCTGGATGTAGCAGATTTCGTTCTGCCCTACGGGGCCATCGCATTCGATGGTCACCAGATTTGCAATAATGCCTGTTACTTTACCACTGGTCATTTCTATCTCCCTATGGAGTTACATTTGTTTTCTGCGATTCACCCTATACATCAGATACATCAGAGCGCCAGCTCATCGGCACGCACCTGTTCAGGTAATGCAGAGTTGGATAGAACCTTCTTAACAATCTCTCTCAGTCGATCTCTACCCAGGTCTACGGAGCGATCCAGCCAGCGACTTGCCAGGCTCAGCTCCAGAAAATATGCGAATACAGCCACTTCATCGAATTCGTGACCCATTGAGTTTTCCTGAATGTAATCCAGAATAAGGGAATCAATTCTTCTCTCCAGATCATTTAGCTGTCTTTGCTCTATGAGTTCTCGCACTTCCGTAATAAAGGGATAGAGCTGCGAAAGTCCAAAATCCGGTAGATTGCTTTGAATCAGCTGGCGATTTAGATCTGTATCCCCTACAACAACATTTGCCAGTTCCATTCCATCTCTTCTGGCATTGATTGCACTGATTATGTTTTTCACATCGCGCTTGTGAGAAAAGTATCCAGACAGGAAGGGTCCGGTATTCGAGATAGCTTCCTCATAGTAGAGCTCAATTAATCTGTTTTCGCTGAAAAGCGTTAGATGCTTTTGCAGATCCATCTCTTCCAGATAGAGCTGCATGTATTCGGGTAATTCCAGAAGCCCCAGGATGCCCTCTTCAAGATCCTGATGCGAAAAAGCAGCAGGTCGGTGGAAGGTGATCTGGGAATCATCCTGAATTCCCTGTCGATCTCGAATCAGACGAAGTAGATTCTTGTTATCATTTCGATACAGCAAATACTGAAACTGACGGGCATCATCGCCTTCCAACAACTCAAGGATTTCGCTCTGAATACGATCCAGTTCCCTTTCGGCTCCCTGATCCGCTGTGTAAAGATCCGGAAGGCCGCTGATTAAGTAATGATAACGTTCGCTCATGCCTCGCTTCCGCTATCGGAAAGGAATCGCTCGAAAGTGATTCTTCGCAGATAGGGCTTTAACAATGCTTTGAGAGCTTCCTCAGTGAAATCGAGCTGGAAGCTGCTTCCTTTCTTCTGAACCTGAAAACCCGCGCCTATGTCCGAGAACTCCAGACTCAATCCATCCAGTTCTTTCTTGATCGAAGCCTGGAATTGCTCATCGACACGGGTTCGCATGGATTCAGGCAACGTGAGTTCCAACGAAACAGATCCGTCTTCTTTCCAGTTCCGGCCCAATTCCAGCACCATTTCCTGTATAAACTCTGGCTTCAGTGCCGCTTCTTTAACTGGCTCGGAAAGCACCTTTTCCGAGAGAATAGATATGATTTGATTTCTAAGTCGGCTAAAAGCCTGAGTGGAGGCCAGTTTCAGTTCAGATTCCGTGGACTGCTTGAGATAATCGGCATCTGACTGTGCCTTCTGACGAATGGATTCTGCTTCTCGTCTGGCTTCGCTCAGAATTTCTTCGGCTTTCTTGTTCGCCTCAGAAGTAATCTCCTGAGCTTCCTTTCTGGCTTTCTGGAGCCCGTCCTCATAGATTCGGTTTACAAGGGTATCCAGGTTCTGTTCCATCTTCTTCCAATCCGCAAAACCGGCATCAGGTGGGCAAGCGATTTTGAAAACCTCGACTTTTTCAGTCGAGATTTTCAATGAACACAAATCATTTAGAATGATTTAAAATCTCAACAACGTCAGGGCTCACTGGAAACGCTTCTGGCGCATCGAAAGCCAAAATGGTGAGGAGGGCTATTATCCGGCCTGTAGGCTCTACGTTTGGCCGCTCGGGCCCAATCCCAGTCCCAGTACCAGGAGCCGCCTTTTACCACCTTTTCCGAGTAACCGCTACATTGATCCTTACCAGAACAGGGTCCCTGCGGATCCTTTCCCAGGCAGTTCTGGCCACATTTTTGTCGCACGGGCTCATACCAGTCCGAAACCCATTCGTGCACATTGCCGGCCATGTCATAGAGTCCATAAATGCCTGCGGGACGAGTTCCGGGTTTCTCAGGTCCACCGGTGGGCTGATGGTCCGGCGAGCAGCCACGAATGCCATTCTCTTTGATAACTGCAAGCTCACAGGTTGCCTTCGCATCACCCCAGGGATAGATATTTCCATCCGGTCCGCGACTGGCCTTTTCAAATTCCGCTTCTGTAGGTAATCTCTTATTCTTCCACTGGCAGTACTTTCGGGCATCATACCAGCTCACCTTCACCTGAGGCATCTCCGCATCCCGCATATGAAGATAGTTGGAGATAACCTTTTTGCAGGCCCCGGCTTTCGTGCATTTCTGATACTCGGCCGTGGTCACTTCCCGGCGATCTATCAGAAATGTTGACACCTCTACTTTAGCTTTCGGATGCTCATCTTTCCATTCTGGATTATCGCTGCCGTAAATAAATGAGCCTCCAGGAATGCAGGCCATGTCCGCAGGAATATCCTCCGGACATTCTGAAAATCCATCCTCCCTGGCCTCCGGGCCGGAGCAAAAGGAAAGCATAAACATGGACAAACAGGCGATTGAAAAGCCAACAATGGATAGGATTCTTCGAAGACCCGGCAAGAAAATCCGGGTCTTCGGATTGGTAATGGAATAACAAAATGGATGCATTACCCAGGCCATCACACCGGGCTATACAGTCAGTTCATTTCCAGAGACATTCCCATTTCTAATGAGGCATTTCTGTAGCCACGATAATAGCGAAGATGGCCGCCATTTTCATATGGAAATCTTCACCGGGCATGTTATCCTGGATCTCCCAGCTGGGCCATGAACCACCTCTGCGATTTACTTTTATCTCACCTTTCTTTCCGGAAATAATCCATTCGTCGGTATCGCCGCTCCAGCGAGTGCGCACTTTAAGTCGATTGTATGTGGAATCTATCTTCCATTCCGTAAGCGAAGATGCCTCCGCGATTAGCTGGTTACCACCGTATCGATACTGCCATTTAGTCCACCACTGGGATCCCTGGATACAGGTCAGAACCTTCACATCCTGGCCGGGCAGCTCAATGTTCCAGGTCATATGCTGGCCTGTTCCATTTGCAGTAAGTCGGCCACTGCCGCCGGATAGGCGGATCGACCAGTCTTTCCAGTTATCCGAGCCGCTGGAGCGAGCTTCCAGCTTTTGAATGCTACCGGGGCCCGTCTGATTCGTGACAGGGGCGGGCTTCTTATTAGCCTGATTGGGATCGATCAGTTTACAGTACTGAATCTCGGTGGTTTCTGTATCTCCATCATCATACTGAATAAAGACCGAGTTCCCATTCCTTCGTGCGATCTTGCCTGTATAATAGTTGCCCACCTTCTGCCATTTACATTTTACCGGAGTTCCCACCTGAAAGCCATCGGCCTGGATTGGACCGGTGGCGATCAGCATCAGAGTTGCGGCAGCCAGGCCACAGAGATTTCGCAAACCTCTGGTCGCCTTTTTTCCAGATATCAAAAAGAACATAGCTTCCCCCTTTCGCGTTCAGAAGAATAACGTTATTGGGAAACCATGCAACTGAAAAACTCCAGGGATGCAGGTTTTTCTATTGCGAAGGAGCTTCTGTTTGTTTCTTTTCCGGTGTCGGTCCCAGAAATCGGCCGGTCCAGGCATAGATAAGTGCAATGATGGGAGTAATCCAGTTTAGAAGTGCAAAGGGAGCGTACAGTAGAACCGGGGTCTGCAAGGTAGCAGCCATAAATGCTCCGCAGGTATTCCATGGTACCAGGGCGGATGTAAGGGTTCCGCTATCCTCCAGGCTCCTTGAAAGAGTGAGGGCAGAAACGTTACGACTCTGGTACGCTTCGCGAAAGAATCGACCATTCACTACTATAGAGAGATACTGTTCTGACGTAACAACATTGGCAAAAATTCCGCCCAGGATGGTTCCCGTTACAAGGCCACCCACGGATTTTATTCGGCTTAGTACTGCGCTGGCAATGGATTGAATCATACCGGCCCCTTCCATTACACCGGCGAAAAACATTGCAGAAAGAATCAACCAGATA
Organism: Spirochaetaceae bacterium; assembly: GCA_002729885.1. Lineage (GTDB taxonomy): Bacteria > Spirochaetota > Leptospiria > Leptospirales > Leptonemataceae > UBA3465. Next base: position 604,426 of record PBUB01000002.1, on the reverse strand, counting down.
GTTCCCAGCATGGAACTCATACCGCCACGATTGATCAGCTGATCCACTACCTCATTGCCCGTGCGAAAACCAGGTCCATTGCTTGCAGCTGCTAGAATTGCAGAAACCATCCCTTCCTGTTCCATCCAGCCCAGGGCTGGTCTCTGAAACAGGGCTGCGATAATCGAGCCCAATATAGAGCCTGTCAGTATAGCTGGAATAGCCGGTACCTTCTTATAGATCATAAAGAAAGTAATGGCAGGGACCAAAAGCAATGTGGGATGAATCCAGAATACACCATTCAGCGAATCTACGGTCTTCTGCAGATTCTCCGCGTTGACTCCCTCATCCGAATGACCCAGAAAAAGGAAAACCACCAGGCTGATCAAGAGTGCAGGCGCCGTAGTAAACATCATATGGCGAATATGTGCGAATAGATCCACGCCGGCCATGGAAGCAGCCAGATTCGTCGTTTCTGAAAACGGAGACATCTTATCACCGAAATAAGCACCGGATACCACAGCACCGGCGGTTATCGCAGGATCCATACCAAGAGCCTGACCCACTCCGATCAGCGCCACGCCTACTGTGCCGGCTGTGGACCAGGAGCTTCCGGTAACGAGAGAGACCAGAGCAGCCAGTATACAGGCAGTAAAAAAGAAAACAGAAGGATTCAGAAGTGCGATGCCCCAGACGATGAGAGCAGGAACGATTCCGGAAAGAATCCAGACACCGATCAATGCTCCAATCAGTAGAAGAATCAAAATTGCAGGCAATACCTCTGTGATGGTGCTAAGAATACTGTTTTCCAGCTTTCTCCAACTTTCGGATAGAGAGACAGGATGCGAATGTGGCTCGGATGGCTGCGAACGATTTCTGTGCCAGGAGTAAAGGAGCGAAAGCAACGCGGCAAAGAATCCGGAGAGTATGAGTACGACCTGCGATGGTCCGGCTGTTGCATCCTCACCGGTAAGCCATACAACAGAGAGTAAACCTGAAATAAGAAATATTACTGGGAGTAACGATAGCCATAAAGGCATGGTCTCAGTCCTGAATCCGATTGAGTCCGTTCAGGGCGGCCACGCGATAGGCTTCTGCCATGGTTGGATAGTTAAACGTAGTGTGGACAAAGTAACGAACGTCGTTACCCTTGCCAGGTTGTTCCATAATCGCCTGGCCAATATGCAATATCTCGGCAGCCTGGTAGCCAAAACAATGAATGCCCAGGATCTCCATGGACTCTCTGTGAAAAAGAAGCTTTAGCATGCCTACATCATATCCAGTGATCTGCGCACGAGCCAGGCTTTTGAAGAATGCATGTCCAACCTCGTAAGGAATTTTCTCTTCTGTAAGTTCTCTTTCCGTTTTTCCCAGGGAGCTGATCTCAGGACTGGTATAGATTCCTGTAGGAATCTTTTCTGGAAGCAATGGAGGTAAATCTTCTCCCAGAAGATGGGAAACCGCAGCTCTACCCTGATCGTAGGAAGCGCTGGCAAGGCTGGGAAAGCCCACTACGTCCCCCACTGCATAGATGTTTGGCTTCGCCGTTAAATAATACTCATTGGTTTTGATATATCCGCGATGGTCGATTTGGATTCCCAGATCTTCCAGGCCCATATCACCGGTGTTTCCACTCCTTCCATTGGCCCAGAATAATAAATCGGAACGGATTTCCTTTCCGGATTTAAGCTTCAAATTTACAGAGTCCTGATCCGCCTGCAGACTATCGAACTCCTCGTTGTGACGAATCAAAACTCCTTGCTGTCTTAGATGGTAACTCAAAGCATCAATGATTTCATCGTCCAGAAAGGAAAGTAGCTTATCCCTGGTATTTACCAGATTAACCTTCATTCCCATATTGCGAAAAATCGAACCGTATTCGCAGCCAATCACTCCGGCACCGTATATTGTAATGGTTCGGGGCGTTCGCTCCAGTTCAAGTATGGTATCGCTATCGCGGATTAAAGGATGCGAAAAATCCAGATTGGATGGCCTGTACGGCCTGGAACCGGTAGCGATTACAAAATTCTTCCCCTGGATCCTTCGCGGCGTGCGATCATCTGACTCCACCTGCACCGTATTATCGTCCAGAAAACGGGCCCTTCCCGTAAGTCGGTCCACATCGTTTCTATCATAGAAATCTTTGCGAATCTCGGATTGAGAACGAATTACGTTTCGGGCACTGGATAAAAGATCCGGTAGTTCCAGGGTAAACTGGTCCAGATGGCTGCGAAACAACGGATTACGCCTGAACTCCACATAATTATGCATGGATTGACGTAATGCTTTGGAAGGTATGGTTCCTTGATGGGTACAGTTGCCGCCGGGCTCCTTTCTGGAATCTACCAGCGCAACCTTGAGACCACTTTTGGTCCCTTTCATAGCGGCCCCTTCTCCTCCAGGACCGCTACCCAGGACTACCAGGTCATACATCGAATCCCTAGAATTCAATACCCGAAACCTGACTTTCGGGATAGGCTACCTGACCATTCACGGTATGCACATAGTAGGTGGATCCTATTTGAATTACTACACCTGAAATGCGAGCGCCGTTCATAAGCACCAGGGTTTCGGAAGGCTTGTTAAATACCTTCTCGATTCTCTGAATCAGTTTGGCCTGGTTTCGATTGTTTCTTTCGCTTACCGCACTGGAAACATCATCTCCCTGGATCTTTTCAGATTCAATGCGAATTAATTCATTGTATTCATCCAGTTTCTGTTTCATTTCAGGCTCCGGAATCTCTTCTGGTTGCGCGGCCGGGGCCTCCTGCACCGCCTTTTTCAAGCCCTCTTCCTTCTGAGCTACAGATTCATCCAGTGCTTTTGCAGCCTCTTCCGCTTTGGCCGGGTCAGAAGCAGTTTCCGCTTCCATGGCTTTTCGAGCAGCCTCTTCCACTTCCGGAGAGACCTTTACAGCCTGGATCTCTACCTTTTTTCCAGGCTCCAGGATCACTTCCTTCTTCTTTAGATTCTCCACCGTTTCATGGACAACCCTGGACCGCTCCTGCACATCCGGCGGCAGATCCTCCAGAGCCGGAACCCTTGGCCGACTGGATACTTTCCCTTCCAGAACCTCTATAGAAGTAGAATCCCCCTTAACCGATACTTCATATTTGGTTCCACGCACCGAAGCCACTGCGGTGGGACTGGCAGTCTCGAAATTCTCGCTACTGGTGATCTTATCCAGATCAAACATTCCGTTTCCTTTTCTGAGCTCCGCCAGAATCTTCTTCTTATCTTTAAACTGCCGGCCAGTGAGCACCAGTTCTGTATTGGCCCGTAGACGAATCATGGCAGCACCATCCCCCCCTCGAACCTGCAGGTCACAGAAGCTGTTGGCCCCGGTTTTTAGCAATTGACCTGCCTTGATAATCGTCCCGGCTTTCAATGGGTTTCCGTCTGCCGTGACCTGGCCGGTAGCCAGCAGGACCACGGCCGACACTTCCAGATCCTTTCCTGGTTCAGGAAGGCTGGCCGCGGAATCAAATAGCCCACAGCCAGTGGTGCAAAAAAAAGATGCAGCTATTAGCGCTGCCAGTATACGCGAATTCATAATAGACTCCATTAAAGCGATTCGGGATACGCTTCGCCACGAATACAGTCCAGCCCCTGGTGAAATCAAGAAGAAAAACACTTGTTCGTTTTGGGCCAATTACGCTAAGCAGTCACGATCGCTCAGACAAGGTAAGCAATAAACTATGCTTAAGTCCAGTTGCCTGAGAGGAGGAAACAATTGAAAAAATCGATTCTAATAATTGTAGCATCCCTTTTTCTGCTTGGAAGCTGCGCCAGCGGCGGATTTGGCCCAAGTGGAGCAATATTCACCAGCACGAAGATTGGAATTCACGGCACCTCACCAAACGGAGCCAAGAAAGGCGAAGCCTGTGCCAAGAGCTACCTTGCCCTGGTTGCACTCGGTGATGCATCTGTAGCTGCGGCCGCCCAACAGGGGGGTATCACTTCCGTTCAATCTATTGACATAGAGGTATTCAGTCTCCTTGTTTATGCTGAGGCCTGTACAGTCGTCAGGGGGAACTAATGCGAATTCACCAAATAATCCTGCTGACATTTGTTGCATTTCTAATGCCAGCATGTTTCGCCACGCAGTACGGCTCACCAGCCATTGTTAACCTGATTAACGAAGGTGGAGTTGGGCGCTCAGGAACTGCTCAATCTCCGGAAATGCTAAACGGAAAGGCATGTGCCACCAGCTACCTGGGCTTCTTTGCATTCGGCGATGCTTCTATTAGAGCGGCATCCCGGGATGAAGGGATCACAAAGATAGCCAGCGTCAGCCACACCACCGAGGGTGCCCTGGGCATTACCGCGACCTACTGCACAATCGTAAGGGGGTGGAAATGAAACCTATGAAGAATATATTAAAAGTGTCTATCGTGGTTCTGTTCTCCACTCTAATGGCTCAGTGCCTTTTCATGGGACATCCTGCGGGTCAGGGCCCCATGGGCGCCCTTTACCAGGAAACCACAATGGCCGGCAGTGGTAATGATCTTACCATTCCTCAGACTCATGAAGGCCGGGCCTGCACCAATAGATTCTGGCTCTATATTGGATCCAGCTGGGGGGAAGGCACCATTGAGAACGCAGCTGAGAATGGGGGAGTGACCCGAATCAGCACTGTGGATACAGAGCAGTTAAACATTCTCTCTATCTATTCGAGACAATGTACTGTAGTTCGAGGAGATAATAAACCAGTTAAACCTGGGAGCACATCCCAACCTGGACCCGGGTTTAGCGATACCGTTATCATGCGAGATGGCACCGTTCACAGAAACGTAAAGACCATTATTCAGGGTAACCTGGTTAACATTATCAAGTCCGACGGAACCAGCCTTACTGTTCCCAAGACTCAGGTAAGAGCCGTTCGCAAAGGACGCTAACTCTTGACGTGGGCAGGGCACAGAGTCCTGCCCATGGTTTGCTTCTCTACAAATCTACTCTCCGGTTTTAGATCCAACCTTCGAAGACAATGTGAGCCGGACCGGTCATCTGAATCCTGTCTTCGTGAAGGGATAGCTCCAGAACCCCTCCGCGAAGCTCAACTTCCAGTTCATTCAACGTTCGCCCCTGCTTTTCTACTGAAGCTCTTGCAGCGATGAAAGCTGCACAGGCACCACTGCCGCAACTGAGAGTTTCGCCGGACCCTCGCTCAAAGGTTCGCTGCCTGATTCTACCGGAATCCTTCCATTCTATGAACTCGGTGTTGACTCGCTCGGGAAAGGCTGAGTGATGCTCCAGTACAGGACCCATGGTTCGCAAATCCAGACCGTCCAGTCCCCCCGCCGTATGCTCTCCCAGATCGACTACAAAATGCGGATTTCCCATGGACAGGGTGTATCCAGACCAGCTGATGCCGCCTGCATCCAGTTCAACTCTGGCCGGTAGAATCCTTGCTTGATCTGGCTTTTCAATAACTCGTCCCTGCACCTCTGCGAAAGGCACCAGATCCAGCGGCAGAATGGGAGGCCCCATATCTACAGAAATCTTGAAAGCACCTTCTCCGGACTCCTCCAGCTTACAATCATAGATGCTCTCTCCCATCTCAACTGAGAAATGGAATCTTCTGGTTTCCAGATGAATCAACAGTGCAACGCTGCGCAGCGCATTTCCACACATGGCCGACGGACTTCCATCTGCATTCCACATGTACATTCTGGCTGCAGCAGCATCCGGATCCCTGGGGGGCGCCACCAGCACCACTCCATCGCCTCCCACGCCAAAGTGCCGATCGCTGATTCTACGAATGGTGCTTTCCGTTAACCACTGCAGAATGGCATCCGTTCGCGCTATATCGAAGTTCCCGGTGGAACCCAGGTACGGACCGAAATAGACATAGTCATTTCCGGTGGCTTCCATCTTGCGAAAGCGAGTTGGCTCCTGCTGAATTCGCATGCTGTCAAGTGAACAACAAAATCCGAAAAAGAAAGACTTTTTTGGACAGAGATTACGGCCTGGCCCTGTGATTTACTGGAACGACCTGCCCGGCAAAAACATTAACCGAGTATGGAGTCAACATCGTTCTACACCAGAAAGCCCGACCTGGAAGAGGCCTACCTACGGTACGTCAGCCATGGGCACACAGACTCCTTTGTTTCAGAATCCTTTCTCTGGATGATGAACTATTCCAGAAAGCTAAACAACGATCCAGATCTGTGCCAGGACTTCTTGCTTCAATTCCTGGATAAGCTACCTCGCTTTCTGGATTCCTTCTCTACCAGACCAGGATCCAGGTTCACCGGATACCTGGCCCGCTGCATGCGATTCGATTTCATGAACTACATTCGAAAGGTTAAGAAGTACGAGCCCGCCCGGTGTGATCTACCTGTAGAAAACTTTGGATACAAAACAGAACGCACCACGGCCTGGAATGGCGCATTAAGCTATGCGCTTCAGCAGATAGAGCCTGTGCACAGGATTCCCATGAAAATCCAGTGTGGATGGCCCCTGGATCTTCCGGAATTAAGGGATCTCTGCCACCGCCATAGCCCCGAGCAGGCCCGGGGACTTCATCAGGGGTTTTTACGCAGAATCCAGGACCAGGAACACTGGCGACGACAGCATAAGCATAAGATGAGTCTGTACTTTGATCGGCTTCATCGAGGGAATCGAGGACGGGACTATCGTTATATCAGGAGAAAGCTGGAAAGGGAAAGAACCAAAAATACCAACACCGTCATGAGCCTCAGAGAAATTTCCGGCCATCTGCGCATTAGCAAAGCGGCCTTGCACAGGCGAGTGGCCATGGGACGAAGGGCCCTGCGATCAGCACTGGATCAAATGCCGGAGCAAATCCCGGAAATTCCAGGCGCTCTGGAGGCCGGATTTCTGGGGCAACCAGATCCATGCCTGATATATCAATTCAGCACAGTGGGAGATCGCCAATTTCTCATACTTGAACCCATAAAAAATCTTGAACCTGTGGGGATTTCGCTTTACAGTCAATCTGAGTTGTGTTATAAACTTGGTCTTTCAGGTGCTCTTGCATTTCCATTGCATCTGTTTGCGCCCGGGAAATATTTGCTCCAGACAACCGGGCAAATGCTAAGGTTCAAATTATCCATATGAAAGTAAAGGTTACCACCAGGGGCGAAGTTAACATTGTTAAAATCGAGGGAGCCATCAAGTCCGGGGATGAATACAACCTGGCAGAAAAGATGGAAAAGTATATAAAGCCCAATGCTGCTCCCAAGTTCATCATCGACATGAAAAAGGTTCCGTTCATAAACTCGGCTGCCCTGGGACTGTTCTTGAACATCTTCAAGCACGTAGACTACCTGAAAGGCAGAATGGTTTTTGCCGGCCTGAATTCCGATGTGGAAAACCTCATGGAGATAACCAAGCTTACCTCCGTTTTTGAGATATTCAAATCTGTGGATGAAGCCCTGGAAAGTTACGACTTCTAGATCAAATCCTGAATCCTTCTTTCCGAATGACTGGGCCTTCTAAATAGATGGCCCGAATCCTGCCGCCTGCAACGTAAGTGCACTTTCACAATCGAAGGTCTGACCTCTGCGGCCCCCCAGCCCTCCGTGATTTACACACTATTTGAAGAAAAATCGGCCACTGGCCGGATCATAATAGAGCTTGCCGGTACCGGATGGACCTGGTTCTGAAGAAGACTCCGGCTTCGAAGAAGGAGGCTCCTCGAATCGATCCGAATCCTGGATTGGATTGATTTCCTTCATGGTCCGACGTTCTCCCGGGGCTGGACCAGCGCCAGATTGCCTTTGTCGCATGAGCTCCTGCATCATTCTGAGTACCTGCTCTTCTGCCCCTGTCGTGTGCGAGGGACCAGTTCTTCTGGTGCCCATTCGAAATCCTCCACCCATGGAGGGGCCCGGATCCATGCGTTCTTCCTTTGAAGGGGCCAGGGCAAGCCAGGTAAACAGTACACCACCAATAAGGCCGCCAAGGTGACCAAGATGCGATAGCCCCTGCGCCTGTCCTGTTAGAGCCAGCAGGAGCGAACCGACACCAAAGATAATCGCCGCCGTTCTGGCTTTAACAGGAAAGAAAAACAACAGCAGTTGCGCCCGCGGGAAGAATACGGCAAGCGCTCCCAGAAGTCCCACAACAGCTCCGGAAGCTCCAATGGTTGGATGTCCCAGCCCGCTCTGGAAGGCCACTACGAAGAGCGCACCCACCAACCCGGATACAAAATAGAGAACGGCAAATCGCGAGGAGCCCACTTTGTGCTCAATAGGCGCCCCCAGGGACCACAGTGCCAGCATGTTAAAGGCAATATGGATGATGTTTCCGTGAAGAAACATACTGGTCAACGGCTGCCATACCGAGCCAGTCCAGAAGTCTACCGGAACCAGCCCGAAGACCTGAAAAATCTGGTCCGCAAAGCTGCCCGACAGAAGCATGAGTCCTGCATGAATGGCCACATTGATGGCCACTAGAGTTCTGGTTACCGGTGCTCGAAAAACACTCATTGCTTCCAGAAAACCCAGGATATCGCCAATCACAAATAAAAATTCCGAAAATTTCTTCGCTTTGATTGCATTTGACACCTACCCGGGCCCGAACCACACAGAAATCCATGTCTTCAAAGTCTTCAAAGCAATCGAAATGGATTCGCATCCCTGCACTAATCGTTATATGGCTCGGTTCGATGGTATTTATTGGACTCATTGTTCGAACACATCGAATTCGATACAGCCCCGATTCGGAATCAGTGGCCCGGCTGGAAAGGCAGGCACAACGAGTTACCATTCGAAGAGACGACTTTGGGGTCCCGCATATCCTGGGCGAAACAGAAAAAGATGTGGCCTTTGGACTGGCCTACGCCCATGCACAGGACGATTTCAGCACCATTCAGGCAGTGGTGGCCGCTTCCCGCGGCCAGCTCTCCCGTTTACATTTATCCAGTACATCTCTGCAAAATGATTTCTATACGGGAATGTTTCGCATCAACGAAAGAACGGATGCCACCTACGATTCGCAGATTTCTCCGGAGCTTCAAGAAGTGTTTCAGGGATATGCGGATGGAATCAACTATTACGCAGCAAAGCACAGAGAGGAAGTGGATGGCCGGTTCTTTCCGGTGCAGGCAAAAGACCTGTCCCGTGGATTTGTACACAAGATTCCACTATTTGTGGGAACAGGCCAGGAGCTGGGAAAGGCTCTGGCCTCAAGGCCTGAAGATAGAAAAGAAAACCAGGCAGCAATCCAATCTGAAAGCCAGGCTTCTTCCGCACATGAAGCCTCTGCGTGGTATGAAGCTTACGCCATGGTGGCCAGTAATGCACATGCAGTCTCCAGAACACGTTCGGCGGATGGAATTCACAGATTGAATGTAAACTCGCATCAGCCCTGGGATGGGCCAGTGGCCTGGTATGAGGCGCACCTACGAAGCAAGGATGGCTTTGAAATGTACGGCGCCACATTTCCGGGAAGTCCGCTTATTTTCGTCGGGCATAATCGCAGTCTGGGCTGGACACATACAGTGAACACTCCCGATCTCGTAGATGCGTATAGACTGGAGACAGACGAAGACCAGGGAAACTACACAGTTGATGGAAACACCCTTGAGCTAAAGGCCAGGGATGTTGAGCTTACACTGGATCTGTTCTTTTTTGAAATAACCGTAAGCAAGACCGCCTACGATACAATTTTTGGACCGGCCCTGGAAACAGATTCAGGCATTGTTGCCATTCGAGTGGCCGGGCTGGATGAGCATGCGGGCTCTGCAGAGCAATGGTATCGAATGGCGAAGGCTCAGAACTTCCAGGAGTGGAGCAAAGCCATGGAGATGCAATCCATGCCAATGTTTCATACTATTTATGCTGATGCCAGAAACATTGCATACGTCTACAATGCGAAGTTGCCACTGCGAAAGGCCGGACCCGATTATTCCGGCATCGTGCCCGGCAATACCAGGGAATATCTCTGGACCGAGTATCTGGACTACAAAGATCTACCGGCGGTTGTGAACCCGCCCTCCGGCTTCGTTCAAAACGGAAACTCCACTCCATTTTATACAACCAGCACTCCCTATAATCCAGAACCCAATGCCAATCCTCAATACAATTACATTGAAAACAGGCTTACGAATCGCGCTTTGCGATCACTGGAGCTTTTTGGGGGGGATCCATCCATAACCAGAGAGGAATTCTTAAGGTATAAATTCGATCGAAGGTATCATCCTTCTGCGCCCATCTATCAAGAGGCTGTTTATCCTGTACTGGAGCGATTTCGACCATCCAATTCCCTGGAGCGGGAGGCTCTGGAGGTACTTCGAAATTGGGATGGCACCGCGCATCCAGAAAGCGAAGGAGCCATGCTTGCATTCTTAACATGGAGACCTATCTGGAAGACGCTGGTAGTGGATCGCAAAGGTATTGATCAGGCCCCGGATCCGGTAGATACCTTTCGCCAGGCAGTGGATTATTTGCTGGATACCGGCACCCTGACTGACCCTTTGCAGAGCAGACAGCGGCTCATTCGCGGAGATACAAACCTGGGCATGGGCGGAGGCCCGGATGTGCTCAATGCCATGCATATGAAGGATCTGGAAGGCTTTCAGGGATGGATGCATCCAGAATGGCAAAAGATCTATGCCGGGGATTCATTCATCATGCTGGTGGAGTTCACCGAGAAAGGAATACTCTCTTTTGCAGCCCAGCCCTACGGTAGTAGCATGAGACCGGATTCCCCTCACTTTGACGATCAGTCTCCTATTTTCCAGAAAAGGCTGCTCCGACGAACCTACCTGGATGAAGATGAAATTGAATTTCGCACTCTGCGAAGCTATCATCCTGGTCAGGAGCTTTAATGGATGTAGTTTTCGCAGGGCTGGACCTGGCCACCCATCAAATCCATTTGATGGATGCTTACCTGGAAGCCCAGGAAGCCCGGGGCTCGCTGACCTATCGCACGGTGTCCAGTTTTGAACCGGCCCACGCAGCTTCTGGATCAATCTGGATTCCGGAACTGGAACACAGCAGGCTGCAAGATTTGCTGGACTGGAGCCTGCCAGTGATGCTTTGCGCAGGCATAGAGCATCAAAATCAGGAGGGAATGCGAAAGCTCTACGATTCAGGAGCCGGAGCAGTGTTCTTTCCCGGTTGGGAAAGCTCCTTTCTATTTCCAGCTGTCAGTTCAGAGCACCAGGGTTCTGCTCTTTTGATAATGGACGATCCGTTTCGCAGAATCTATCGCCAGACTTTCCTGTTTTCTGGTTATACGCCCAGAACCGATCTGCGAAATGCTAGCGATATCACCTTACTGCTGGACGGAATGCGAGAGGAATCCTCAATAATCGTGGTAGCCGACCTGGATTGCAAGAGAGTAGATACTCTACTTCTTTGCCACGAGCTGGACTCCTATTTAAAGAAAAATCCCTCTATGGCATCCCGGTTGAGAATTCTGCTCTTAAAAGACTTTCATCGACCTGGTTTAGATCCTGGCTCCATGCGATCCACAGTGCAGCGAATTGCCAGGAGGATCTTTCATCCTATCGAGGGTGCTCTGGTCCTGGTAGAATCCCTGCTCCTTTTTGGCATGCCAGATGATATCGCATCGGCCAGGTTTCGCAATCTGGATACATTTCTGTACGCGAACCGAATCCAATCGCTTAGATCCGACCCTGACAGAATTTATAGAAATGCTGCAACCAGGCTTCGCTCCTTTTCCAGAGCTTTACCTTTCCTCTGGCTTTACGATTTATTTCGAGACCTGGCTTCCACCGGCGCCATCACGCTTCAGCCAGACGTTAATTCTGGCAATCTGCTCTATGGAATCCGGAGTCCAGGTTCCTCCGGGGAATCGTTCCAGAACCTGAACAAATAGACTTCGGGCTTCCTCCAGTCGAGAGCGAAATCCGTCCGGTTCTGCCGCGGGCTCACTCACAGTGCCGCCGTTTACATGTTTTCTTTTTTCGAAATATTCCAGAACAGCCTCTGAATACAGAAACAGAGCTTTGCGATATAGATTGTAGCCGTCGGAACCGGAGGCCGCGGTAGATGTCTGCTTTCCTTTGCCATCGGCTCCAGCTCTTGAGTTACCCACAGAGTTTTCAGATTCGAATCCGCCATCCGGCGGCGATAGATTCAGGTCTGAATTTTCGTTGCCTCTTTCCAGGCGAATCAACAACGTCCTGCGCGCTTCAATCAGTGTGTCTACTGACAGCGATGTCGCTGCATCCGGGAGGATTACTGAGCCGCCGTCCTGAGTCTGGTATTGAGAATTAGAGGGATGGCTGGCAGAAATCTGATGAGATAAATCATCCAGGTCAGGTGAGCTTCGCGGGGATTCACTGCCTGTCTGCTGAGGACGAGTATCCGGATGAATCTCAAAGAGTCTGCGATGGAAGGCCCTCTGCAACCGGGTGCGGTCCAGGGCCTCATCCATGGACTCAAGCCCCAGAATTCTCCGTGCCTCTGCCGGTTCCACCACCCCATAGAAATACCTGACGGAAAAGCAGTACAGCCTTTTTCTGACAGTGTATGACCAACCTGGAAAGCAGAATCATTCAGAGCCTGAACCCTGATTTAAGCGCCGATGACTGCGCTTTGATAGAGCATGGTGGTCAGCCCTATCTCTATACCACCGACAGCCTTGCCGAGAGCACCCACTTTAGATTGGACTGGTCCACGCCCGCGGACATTGCATTCAAACTGTTGCATGTGAATCTTTCGGATCTCACCGCAGCTGGTGGCGAACCGGAGTTCTGCCTGCTCAATCTGGGATTACCGGAGCCGGCCGATGAAGAGTTCATCACAGAATTTGCCTCCAGTTTTAGAGCATTGCTTTCGGAGTTCCCGTGCAGCCTGGTAGGAGGAGATACCTTTCGCTCCCGGGGCTATCTATTCTCTCTAACGCTCAGTGGCCCGGCGCTTTATCCCAGGTTCCGAAGAGCCAGTCAAAACGATGGATTATTTCTCTCAGGGCATGTGGGCATGAGCCGGCTGGGGTACGATCTCCTGGAAAAAAGCGGAAGACCTGCTGATCTGGAAAAGAATCCTGAATGGCGCAATCCAGAGCGGATGGCTGCCAGCCCGATGCAATTGGCGGAGATGAATGAAAGAAAAAACGAGATGCCAGAAGAAAAGCGCCTGGAGGTGGCAGCGATTCGCAGGCATCTCCGTCCAGAGGCAAATCTCCAGGCAGCCAGGCAGCTAAATGCTTTGCAGAGCCAGGCATTTCCCATCTCCGGGGCCATGGATCTGAGCGATGGAATCTTCATCGATTGCCAGCGATTTGCAGAAAGCTCGGGCCACAATCTCGATGTAAACCTGGAAAGTCTTCCTGTGCTCCCGCCGGTAAGCTCCAGAGGAGCCCATTATGCTGCTTCGTCCGGTGAAGAACTGGAACTACTGGTTTCCAGCCCATCAGATTTACCCGATGACTTCGCTCGAATCGGGGAGTTTGGTGAATCTGCGGATGCCCCCCGGGCGCGGTTTTTTCTGAACGGAAAAGAGGTAGTTTCGGACCCGGGATTCGAGCATTTTCGAGCCTCCAGGGATTGATAAGACAGCAGTGGTTTTCCAAGCCCGCCCGGGAACTGAAGTTATCGCGCCAGACAGCAAACTCTGCCTGCCGGGACAAATCCAGGCTCTGCTAAAAAATACAGGCAGTTAACCAGGATGCGAAAACTAGACGGCCGGGTCAGTCTTCGTAGTATTGTTCCAGATGGGATCTTAATATTGCCAGGTCGTCCTGATGAACGGCTGTAAAGCGCAGGGCAGTATAGTGTTTTCCCTGATCTTCCCAGGAACGGACTACGCGACCGGTGGCATGGATGGTCCCCTCCAGCTCCGGAAAGGAAAAGGTAAGCGAAAGCGGAGTCCCTTTATCCAGAGGGCCATCGGTTTCAAGACTGACCCCACCCAGACTTAGATCCCTGGTCATACCTGCCCTGGGTTGCTCTTCTTTCAGGGTGCGGTATTCGATTCGGAAGACCAGGTCCGCCCTGGGGAACTTGCGCTTTTCTTCCATGGTCCATTTAGGCTTCCTGGCCCGGATTCGGCAAGAGTTTTGATTGCAAGCACAGGTATGAATGATTAATTTCTCCCCGTGGCGGCAACTGCAGATATACACCGTGAACTCACCAATTTTTCCAACTTTCTGAAGAAGCGAAATCTGAAGATTACCAATCAGCGCCTTCTTGTGGCAGAGAAGGTTTTCGAACTGGGTACCCATTTCACTGTGGATTCTCTGGCAGATGCCTTGAAGGATCGAAAGGGGGAAATTTCCCGAGCTACCATTTACAGGATTGTTTCGCTGATGGTTGAGTCCGGCCAGCTAACCGAGCACAACTTTGGTCAGTCCGTGAAGTACTATGAATACATCCCTCCCAGAGAGCACCATGACCACCTGGTCTGCGTGGATTGCGGCCGAATCGAAGAATTTGTTGTGCCGGAAATCGAAAAGATTCAGCTGGAAATAGCAAATAAGAACAACTTCGAGCTGGAAGATCACTCACTAAACCTATATGGCAAATGCAAATTCCTCAAAAAAGAAGGGCACTGCGAAAGGCGCAAAGAAGAAGAAGCAGACAGCCTCAAGTAAGAAGGTGGCTACCAAAAAGAAGACCCGGGCCAGTACAGAGGCCCCGGAAGCCAGAGCCACGAAAAGGGCATCTTCCACCTCTGGCGGTAAGAAAGCAAAAACTGACAGGGTTGCACCATCTCCAGCTTCCCGAAAATCGGGTATCCAGAAATCATCAAAGAAGCAGCTTACCGGCAAAAAGTCCGCATCCAGAAGGAAAGCCGAATTGCCTGCTCAGCATCCAGACGTACAGAAGCGAATGCAGGAGCTAACCTCCGAGCTCAGATATCATCAGCACAAATACTATGTAGAAAACCAACCCGAGATTAGCGATAAGAAGTTCGATGAGATGCTTAAAGAGCTTCAGGTATTGGAGCAGGAGTATCCACTGCTCAAGGAATCGGACTCACCTACAGAACTGGTCGGTTCGGATCTGGAATCCGGCTTCGAGAAATTCGAGCATACCGTTCCTATACTTTCGCTTTCCAATACCTACAGTACCGAAGAAGCCCTGGCCTGGGCAACAAAGACAGCCAGAACCGGCGAAAAGATCAATCTCCAGTGGAAAGTAGATGGGGCAACTCTGGTGCTCTATTATGAGAAGGGAAAGCTCATCCGGGCAGTGACTCGCGGAACAGGACAGCTGGGCGATATTGTCACAAACAATGCCAGAACCATACGAAGTATTCCAGGAACATTGAAAGAACCGGTGGACCTGGTGGCTCGCGGCGAAGTCTACATGACGTTTGCGGAGTTCGAGAAATTCAATGAGGAAGTGGAAGGTATCTATGCGAATCCCAGAAACCTTGCTGCAGGCTCGCTAAAGCATAAAAAGTCCAGAGAAACCGCACGAAGGCCTCTTCGATGGGTAGCTTTTGATCTACATCTACAATCAGATCCGGAGAGATTTGGATCCGATTCGGATCTACTTGCGTATGCGAATTCCCTGGGCCTGCCCATATTCGAAGATAATATGCTGGTTGACTTTCACTCAAAAGAGGATCTATCCTCCGCTATCCAGAAATTCGAGAGCAAACGCCCGAACGTTGCTTTTCCTGTAGATGGTCTGGTTCTTAAACTGGATGACAGATTTCGCAGACTGGATCTGGGCTTTACGGCCGCTGTTCCCCGCTGGGCCACTTCCCTGAAATTCGAACCGGACCTGGCAGAGACAAAGGTAGAAGAAATTGAAGTATTCGTAGGACGCACCGGCAGAATCACTCCGCGAGCCCGATTGCAGCCAGTGCAACTTGCAGGCACCACAGTAACCTATGCAACCTTGCATAACGCAGACTTCATAGAGCGATTGGGAGTTCGTGTGGGCTCCACTGTAAAGGTGAGTAAGCGAGGAGAAATCATCCCTGCCGTGGAAGAAGTAGTGGATCCGGGAAAAGGCAAACCATATGTCTTTCCGTCCCATTGTCCTTCCTGCAACTCCAGACTGGAGCGTCCGGATGACATGGTGGACTGGCTCTGTACGAACCCTGGTTGTCAGGAAAAGGAAATCAACGCACTTATTTTCTTCTGTCAGCGAAAGCAAATGGATATTGCCGGTCTGGGTGAGAAGACCATCCGGCTGCTGTATGAGAATGGCTTTCTAAAAAAGATCGAAGACATCTATCAGTTGAAAGGAAAACAGGAAGCTCTCGGGGATCTGGAAGGCCTGGGAAAGAAAAGTGTTCAGATCATTCTGGACGGCGTCGAAAAATCCAGGCAGAAACCTTTTCGCACAGTTATGGCCTCCCTGGGTATGAAAGAAATAGGACCGTTCATAACCGATGTACTGTTGCAAAATGGTTTCGATTCTGTGGATGCATGGCTTGAGCTAGCCAGAAGCGAAAAAGCCCATGAGACCCTGGACGATATGGATGGAATCGGGCCCGATACAGCCAGCGTAATCATAGAGCAGCTAAAAGATCCAGAGAACATTAAACGTCTGAAGGCCCTGGCCGCAGCCGGACTCCAGATGAAACAGGAACGAGAGGTTTCGGATCTCGAGCAGACCATGACCGGCCAAACCTGGTGTGTTACCGGCAGTTTTGCCCATTTTCGCCCCAGAGACCTGGCCATGGATGAGATTCGCAAGCGCGGAGGCAGAACTACTGGATCGGTAAGCAGTAAGACCACGCATCTGCTTGCCGGCGAAGAGGCAGGCTCCAAGCTGGAAAAAGCCAGAAAGCTGGGAATCGAAATAGTCACCGAAGACCAGTTTCGCAATATGCTGTAGCGCCTGACCAATCCTGGATCACACGAACATTCCCCTTCTCCGCTCTCTTGTGATACGGTTTCGCGCCTCCGGGCTATGCTCTTCAGGATCTGGTTTTGCGCCTCCGGGATATGGCCCCCGAGTTCTGGCCTCCGCTTTCCGGGATATGGTCTATGCGCCGTTTTCTTTTTCTGCCAGGAAATCCATACACCTCTGCCCCAATAGGGCTGCCAGAAGAGCGCTCAAACTGGAAGCTAGCGCAATGAAGGTCCAATGAACCCCGAGTAGATTCAATGCCAGGGTTACCAGGAAGCCTGCCATAATAGCCAGAAACATAGGAAACAGAGAAAGAGCACGCTTCCAGAATACGAAATAGGTAAATATTCCGATGAGCCCTCCATTGATATAGTTCATGGATCCCAGGGCAAGTGCCAGAAGATTATCCGCCCTCTTTTCGAAGTAAATGAAGGCTAGAGCAGAACAGGAAAGCACAACCAGGGACAACAGGGAGAACCATCGGCCGGATTTCTTAGAACGTAGCATGGATTTCCATACGGCACCGGTAGAATGAATGGCGCTGTCCAGAGTAGACATTGAAGCCGCAGCCACTAGAACTGCGAAGAGCCCGGAAAGGATAGGGTTGGCGCTCAGTTTAACATAGGCCAGCAGTTGCCCTTTTTCGCCCAGGCCTGGATCCGTAGCATAGAGAAATGAGCCCACGGCGATAAAGGTCATAATAACCACCGTGGCGCCAACCCCGCTCCAGGCGAGAGACCTCCGGGCCAGCTTCAAATTCTTTACCGCGAGAATTCGCTGAAGCAGATCCTGATCGGCCCCATGGCTGCCGATGGACACTATGGCGCCGCCTATAAAGAGAGGTAATGTATGAGCCCCATCCATCCAGTCCAGCTTCCAGGTAAATAGAGCAGGAAACACGGTTTCCGCCAGATAGTCCGGGGGGGGCCAGAGCAGCCCCATCAGAACGAGGCCGGTAAAAAACAATATCAGGCCCTGCAGTTGGTCGGTAACCACCACCGCCTTCAAGCCTCCAGAAAGGCTGTATATCCCGGCCACCAGGGCAGTAAGAAGGATCCAGAAAGCTACCGGGCCCCCAAACAGTTCGGCCAGAGCCAGTCCGCCCATAAAGAATCTTACACCGCTGGATATGTATTTGGCAGCCAGATAGGCAATCTCCAGAAAAACTCGGGATCCGTTATCGGAACCGACGGCCTTATAGATAGATGTATCCGTCATCTCGTAGATGGACTTTAAGTAGAATCGGGCTACAAATAGTCTGCCTGCGATATATCCCAGGCAGAGGGCGATTAGATTCCAACGGCCAGCATACCCTGCAGCGGGAAAAATCAACACGGTTGCCACCGAGGTTTCTGTGGCAACTACGGACAGAAACGATGCCCGGAATCCAAGGCTGCGGCCAGCCAGGAAGTAGGATTCATCGGTGGTCTTTTCCCTTTTCAAGAAGAAAGGTACGGCAAAGACGATGATCAGGTATAGAATGAGTGGGAGGTAAAGTAGTTCCATAAAAACCGGATTGATTGTAGATAAGGACTAAAGAGTGTTGTTCTGAGCCCCGGAATGAGTTCAAAAAACCTCCACTTACCTCCCAGGTTTCAAAAAAGCAGCCTATTTTTTAAGATTCTTTCCATCATTATTCTCATTCTTGGGATGGGCCATTTCTACGACTTCCAGAAGGGCCATCGAAGATATGCCCAGAGCTCAGAACAGCTGGATTTTCCGGCCTACTATCTGGCCCACAAAATGACCCTGGACCGGCAAAACGTATACTCACTGCCGGTTATTCAACAGGCAGCGAAAGATCATGACATCGAATTCAAGATCTTTCGCGCGAACCTTTACAGTCCGCCATTTTATCTCTTTATGATTCCCCTGCCCGAAGTTTCCATGCAAAGGGCCCAGAGTCTCTTTGTATCCATCAAGGCATTCCTGATGACTGCCATCGTTGTTGGTATGGCCATGTATTTGCTGGGCATGGATCGTTACCGCAAGCTACCAAACCGAAGATACTGGATCCTGCTACTCACCGGCGTCGGACTGGCTGTGCTTCCTGTGCTGAATCCGCTGGAATCTGATTTCAAAGATGGGCAGATCAATGTGCT
Source organism: Spirochaetaceae bacterium (assembly GCA_002729885.1). GTDB lineage: Bacteria > Spirochaetota > Leptospiria > Leptospirales > Leptonemataceae > UBA3465. The sequence goes on along the minus strand of PBUB01000002.1, from coordinate 585,589 downwards.
AACCCTGGCCACTCTGGTTGTTGCGCTGGTTACAGAACGAAAGTATCCTGTGGCTTCTGGCATAGCGCTTTCCATGGGTGCTGTGATTAAGCTCTCTCCCCTTTATCTAGGACTCAAGCTTATAGTGGAGAAGCGATGGAAGTTAATAGGATCTGTGTTCGCAACCCTGCTTATTCTAGGGCTGGCCAGCATTGCTTATTTCTCCTGGGAAGCCATCTGGTTTTATATCAGGGAAGTGCTCTTTGGCTTCCTTCTAACAGACCGAATTCCAATACTGGAATGGCCGGTAAGCCATCCACTTAACCAGTCTTTCAAAAGTCTGTACTCTCGATTGTTTATCTCCAACTTTGCAGTGGATCCGGCAGGCACCGAAGTACTCTATTACAACCCTGCCCTGGGCAAAGCGCTTACGTTTCTTACCAATGCAGGCTGGGTTATCTCCTGTATCGCTCTTACCAGATACGTTCGCAACATGCCCGAAAATCGCTGGAAAAGCAGCCTGCATTTCTCCTACTACGTGGCCGTGATGACCATGATCTCACCGCTAACCTGGTATCATCATCAGGTAGTTCTTATCCTTCCACTTCTGGTTCTCCTGTTCTATGGAATCCTTCATGTTCGGGACTCTTTTTTAATCCTGGCGGGAGTGCTTCTTGCAATCTGGCTGTTCTACTTTCCGCCCTTCTACATTTACACTGATCTACTCAAGCAATGGAATGATTTCCTGTACCGAGGATTCTCGGCGTTCTATTATGTAAAACTGCTGGCCAATATCATTCTGGCCCTGTTGCTCTTTCTGGTAATAAAAAAGGAGAAGCAGCGGAACCTTGAAGCCTGATTGGCAAAATCGACTACCGGAGTTGGGCTGGGCTGGCTATATGCTCGGCCTGCTTCTGGCTCTGATTCCATTTCTGGGAGGTTCCTTTGAAGAAATGGGCGATATCGCCTTGATCGCGAGACAGGTTCATATGGCGGCCGAATGGGATGTACTCAGGGGCGCCTACTCCAGGCTCGGTTTTTTTCACATTGGACCCGTCTCTTTTTACTGGATGGCTCTGGTGGATTACATTCTGCCGTCCGCCTGGTTCGCAGAGTATTCGCATTACTATCAATTCTCCATCGCTATCTGGATAGCAAACCTGGGAATGGGCCTGGCCGCTTTTCATTCTGCCAGGAAGCTTGAACTTAGCTTATTAACTCGAATTCTAATTCTTCTACTCACTATAGCATTTACGTGGCATCTGGGTGGTCATGTATTATTCAGTCCATGGGGACCGCATCTGACCATCATGCCGGTACTGTGGTTCAGTATGAATCTGGTGAGATCTGGAAACGGCGACTTCCGGGCGCTACCAGGTCTGGCATTTGCCGCTATCTGGATTTTGCACAGCCATGCAGGCAGCCTGATCTTTCTGGGACCTTCATTGATCTTTTTAATTTACCTGGGATATAAACTGTACCGTCAAGAGAAGCTACTGACTCCGGGACTAACGATTCCTTTGATTGTGGGAATAGTCATACTTCTGGCCGGTTTATCGCTGCCCATTATTGAGGCCTACCAGAACGACGGCGGCAACTTGAAAGCCATAATGGATTATCTGTCCCAGAACTCCACCTGGAGAAAGCCAGGCAAGGCACTGGTATTTATGCTGTCGGCTATGGACGGACCATTTCGCATGGGCTTTCCTCTGTTCAGTATTATATCCCTGGGACTCTATGTCTGGACAGGTCGCAAGAATCTGGGGCCCATCGAAAAGCAGCTTCTGGCCATTTCGCTAATACTGCTGGCTGGCAGTTTCTATGGAGCTCTCAGGACACCTGGAGTTCTGGTCCCTCATCTATTCGATCATTTGCTGACCATCAATGCATTGATGCTGGCCATTAATCTCAGGCCTGTACGGGACAAAATTCAACCGCGCCTGCTTTCGCTTCTACCAGCCAATCGTCTCAGCGACCACAATGGTGGCCTTTCGACTAATAAGGGCCCGGGACCATTCAAAACCTCTGGACTGCTGGGCCAGGGCTGGATAGCTGCTCTACTATTATTGTTCTCGCTTCTGGCAGGAACAGCAAGGGAGACATCCCCTCCGGATAGCGGGTTTCGCCCTTCCGGACTGTTAAAGCTTCTGGAAGAGAAAACGGATTTTTCTCCCAACCCTGATAGCATTTACAGGATTGCTCTGGAGAAAAAACACCTGGCTCACTGGCCCGGGGCTGCAGGTCTCATGCTTCAAATGGAGCGAAGAGGTCTGAAGGCCTGTATCGAGCCTCCGTATCAAATTCTTTTTGGTCCGGAAGCGCTCTGTGAGGGCCAATCAAACGGAACGATTCTGATTGAGCCACTCCCGGAAAATCCGAAGATGAAACATGACAATGCAGTATTCTACCGCAACATCCAGGTTCAATTCCGGGCAGATTAAAGCAGGAATGCAAAGAACTACTAAACTTCCCTTTGCCAGACCAGACCTTAGCGAACTGGAGTTTGAAGCAGTAAGGCGGGTAATGGAGTCCGGATGGATTACTTCCGGTCCCGAAACCGATGCCTTCGAATCGGAGTTTGCTGAAATGATTGGCGCTCCTGGAGCGGCTGCAGTCAACTCGGCAACGGCTGCACTGCATCTGGGTCTTGTAGCACTGGGAATCGGACCAGGCGATGTTGTTCTGGTGCCTGCATTGACCTTCACGGCCACTGCCGAAGTGGTGAGTCGTACCGGAGCGAGGCCTGTCCTTCTGGATGTAAACCGGCAGGATTATTTACTCAGTCCTGAAATCGTTCAGAAATTCCTGGACGGATGTAGTCAGAGTCCGGATGGTCCGGTGTGCGCAGAAGGCAGAGTTCGCGCTGTAATCTGTGTTCATTATGGAGGTCGGGTCTGCGATCTGGATGGGCTTTTTGAACTGTGCGATCGCGCTGGACTGGAACTTCTCCAGGATGCAGCCCATAGCTTTCCTTCCAGAGATGGTAATGGCTATGTAGGTAGAAGAGGTCCAGTAACAGCATTCAGTTTTTACGCCACCAAGAATATGACCACTGGAGAAGGTGGAATGCTTACCGGGGACCGCCCGGAGCTAATCGAAAGGGTCCGAAGAATGCGACTTCATGGAATCGCCACCCCGGCCCATCGGCGTGCCGGCTGGCATTACGATGTGGTGGAACAGGGATACAAATACAACCTTTCTGACATTGCATCCGCCATAGGCCGGGTGCAGCTTCAGAGGGCCACAGAGATGTGGAACAGGCGAAAGGCCATCCATGACAGATATCAAAAGGCCTTTGGGCAGATTCCTGGTATTCGAACGTGTCCTGAGCAGGATGCTTCAGCCTATCACCTGTATACACTGGAAATTTCACCAGAAGCCAGACTAAACCGAGATGAATTCATTGCTGCGCTGGAAGAAAGATATATTGGAACCGGATTACACTTTATACCGCTGTATCGAATGACTTATTATCGCGAGCGCTACGGCTTGCAGCCGGCGGATTTTCCAGCATGCGAGGAGATCTTCGCACGAATTGTTTCTCTTCCGATCTACAGTGCAATGAGCGATGAGGACTGCGATGATGTAATCCATGCAGTTCAGGATTGTCAGAAACTATGATGACCGTTTGATTGCGAATGCCGATTCAATGCCCGGTAATCTCTTTGCAGGGAACGGGCAAATGGATCCCGGCTCATTCCCTGCGAGCTCGCCTCCGCACCCAGAAGCAACCCAAAGCCGTAGCTGGTCTCTCCGGCCGGCCCTTCGCCTCTGGCATAGATCAGACGAATCGCAAGCGGAAAGTAAAAGATATTCAGGCCTATGTCGGTGTAGAATCCATAGGAACGATTCCAGGTATCGCGATAGACCTTTCTTTCAAAGGACTGGCCGTAATCATAGAAGGGAGCCAGAGAGATGTATCGAAGTCCAAGAGAAGGCCACCAGGAGATCAATCGTCTGGAGAGCCAGAAAAGGGGAAAACGGTATTCCGCTGTTAATACCAGAGCCCCCCGGCCATAGGGCGACGCTTCGGGAATCAGGCCACGCATGTAGGAACTCAAACGAACCCGATACACTTCCGGATTCTTACCGCTTGTCCAGCGAGCATTGGCAGCCAGATAGGGAACATGGTGATCGAAAAAGAAAGGAAGGAATAATTCCGCCTGGGCCTCAACACTATAGAACTCTGCTGTTTCCTTTCTCTTGCTGTAATCGTCGTAAAGAATCACCCAGGATTGCGGGTAAAAACCGGCCTCTCCGTACAGGGAAAATCCTCGCTCCAGACTGATGGATTCAGGAAAGCTAATGGCATTGCTTATTCCGTATCCAGCAAACAGGGAGCTCAGGTTCACATCTCGCTCCGGAAATACCAGAGAAGCAAGACTGTCGGAGTTGCGATGCTTTTCATGACGCAAACCTACAGAATACTCCTGATCCACTTCCCGCCCTGCATTCTGCCGATCAATGGAGGCTTCTGCATATTCAAACTGATAGGTATCAGCCAGACAGAGAAACACCAGCAATCCGCGCGGCACATCGCAGTAGAACTTTCTTTTGGTCAGACTGCTACGAGCATAACTTAGATTCAGTGAATGAGAGAAGCGGTTATAGGAATAGGTAGCGGAAAAATAAGGCGTCTCATCCAGAATACCAATTCCCAGGCCAATCTGGTGTCTCTGCAGCGGATCATAGGCCAGAACACCGCTTTCTGCTGCAGAAATTCCAAACAGGAACCCTGCGAAATACGGCCGGATTTCCAGAGGGCCGTTGTAATCTTCCGAACCGGAAAGGCGCGAAGGCAACTGGAAATCGGACATGGGCCGGCTGGTGTCCGTATTATCAAAACTCACGCTTACGTCCCGGTTCAATAAATCCTGTCTGTCCAGAGACACCACATCGTAACCGTCTGCAAAGTATCTCAGCGCAAAGATTTGAGTACCTTCCGAAACTGGGTAGAATAGCCCTGTAGCACTTTCGCTGAGCTGTTCTACAGAGACTTCCTCCTGGAGCAATAGTGAGGACCAGGGCCCAGGCGATGTTCGATTCAATCGATACAGCTCATAGCGACCGGTGCGATCTGATGAAAAGAGCACTCCATCGTCACTGAAGGAGGGTTGCACAATCTGCCCGGGAGCCGAGACCAGTACTCTACAGTCCCCTATCTGAGACTTCGTGCCTTCTACTTTTGTATTTCGCACATTTGTTCCAGTATTGATGCCACTGTTCCAGGGAGTGCTACAGCCCATGAGCACCGGATGACCGGTACCGTTCTGTCTATAAATACCTATTACCAGAGAGGCATCCGGAGAGAGAACGCTGTTTGTGAGTATTCCGTGCAAATCTGCCGAAAGAATCACTCTTTCATCCTGCAACTGACCATCGGCTCGAATTCGGGCCACCATTAAATACCTGTACGGATCTTCTCTCTTGATGTAGGCAAGCTTGTCCCCCCGGGCACTGGGAAACAGGATTCTGGAATCCGGCGAGACCTCCTGGAGGCTGAGACCGCCTGAGCGATAGAGTTGATATCGAATGCCCGAATAGTCTGGAAAGCTCTCTTGAGAGGCCAGCAGCTGGTCCTCTGGATTTACAACATCGGATTCCCTTTCGAATTCGCCAGTAAAAGTGAAGCCGGCAGAAGAACGACTTCTGCGAAACAGGGAAAGACTGTGCGATTCCACTTTCGGCAGGGCTTCAGGCTCTTCCACGGAATCGGCCGGTGGATTTTTGGAGGAGCCGTTTTCGTTCTTCGAAGATGACAATAATGGCATACTGAAGATTCCGTAATCGCTGGATAGAGAGCCAAAGTAATACAATCGGCCGTTATGGATCTGCAGGAACTTCTTGCTAAAGCCTGTATCGGTGAGGCGCTTGAAGGGAGTCTCGGAACTGTAGCGCCCTTCCAGCCTTAGAGTTTCGAACTCCTTGAATAGATTATAGATCTCCTGAATGTCAGGATATCCCAGGCGTTCCAGGCGTTCTGCAGAAAGCACCGGCAGTTCTTCAGAAAGAAAGTATTCATCCAGACGGGCACTTGCTCCGCTCTGCTGGAAGGCCGGATACTCCCTGAGAAACTGCACGAATCTACCTCCAAATAAATAGGAGGTGCTACCCAGAGGCCACCTGTGCGTGCCTGCCATTATCTCTTCCAGGCTGGGAAATCGATTCTCCAGAATGGCAGCGCGAATCACCATATTTGTAAGCGGATCTTCCAGTCGCCCTTTTCCGCTCTGACTCTCTTCGTATACCGGGAAGCCCTCAACCAGACCTGTGGGAGTTAGAAAGTTCGGAGGCAGTCCGGCAAAAATGCGAAGTATGACATTGGCCAGACCTTCGTATGGATAGAGGTTCAGAATATGGGTGTATTCATGGGTAAACAGATGATCCTGCCAGAGATCATACCTGGAAAATTCCCCGGGGGTAGGCGACTGAACATATAGAGCTACTCGATTTACCACATAGGTGGATGCGAAAGCATTCACTGTATCGGTTTCCGGGATTAGAATGATATTGGTAACATCCACTCCGGAGCGATAACGATATTCCAGTACCCGGTAGCGCTTCTCCGCCAGCTCGCCCAGGCGAAGAGCGTTTTCCCTGTACCCGGCCGGGTAATGAATGGCAAAATGTATGGTGCGATAGGTGCGATAATCCAGAGAGGGATCTACCAGCGGCTGGGACACCAGGCCACCAGGAATGAGCCCGATCAAAAATAACAGGATCCAGTAGCGGAACCAGCCATCGGGCAGTGGCAGCCCTTTCATAATTTCAGCCCAGCCGATCCCCGGGCAATGCGGATCTATGAGGAGTAAAGAGTGTAAGCGTATCGTCCTTTCCCGTGGCCAGAAGCATGGCTTCCGAAGTTCCAAATTTCATCTTTCTGGGCTTTAGATTGCTTACGCAGACCACCTTCAGATCTTTTAGATCCTCCGGAGCATAGGCAGAGCGAATACCTGCAATAACGTTTCGGGGCTTTTCTTCACCCACATCCAACTGAATGCGAAGCAATCGATCGGCCCCTTCGATGAATTCAGCCGAATTAATCTGACCCACTCGCAATTCCACTCGATTCAATTCATCGATGGTAATAATTCCATCCGGACTTTGATCTTCCATGCCCTTACCTGCAGCCGTAGATTTGGCGGATGCCTCTTTGTTTTCTTTTCCTTTCCTGCCCGGCCCATCAGACTTTTCGCCTGCCCCGGACTTCTGTGCTTGTTTACCGCCACCGGCTTTCTTTGAAGCGCCGGTTTGGCCGGCTCCGTCAGCGGCAATTCGCTCTTCATCGAACATCGCATCGAACGCGCTGGTTTCAATTCGACCGGCCAGATGTCGATAGGCCCGAATCACATGTTGTGCAGGGAGAGGTTCCAGGTCACTGTCAAATCGCAATGGGTTTTCCAGAGCCAGCAATTCCTCTACACCACCTGCCAGCACCGGTAGCACCGGCTTTAGATAGAGGGCCAGCGCCATACCTGCATTAATGGCATCTGTTACAGTCTGTCTGGCCGCTTCCGCATCGCCTTTGATCTGCTTCCAGGGCTCCTTTTCCGTAATGAATCGATTTACTTCATCGCTCAAAGACTGGATTTCTCGAATGGCCCGTGCATACTGCCTGTTCTCGTAAAAATCTATGATGGACTGCTTTTTTCCAGCCACTCGATCAAAAAGCTTTTTCCCTTCTGTAGATAGCTCCGACGAAAGGCGAAAATCCAGTTTGGATGCGATGCCAGAAACCAGTCGGGAGAATAGATTCGCAATGTTGCCCACCACATCGCTGTTGTAGCGCTGAACAAAGTCTTCTGTGTTCAGGTCCAGGTCATCCAGGGCTGCGCCCAATCTTGTGGCATAAAAATATCTCAGGCATTCCGGGTCCATATGCTTGAGATAGGTGGATGCTCGAACGAAGGTGCCGCGGCTTTTGGACATCTTCTCGCCGTTCACTGTTAGAAATCCATGTACAAAAACCGAGGTTGGTGTGCGAAAATCCCCGGCATTTAACAGAGCCGGCCAGAACAGGGTATGAAAGTAGACTATATCCTTGCCTATGAAATGATAGACTTCGTTTTCTTCGCTTCTCCAGAATGCATCGAAAAGCTCATCCTGGCCTGTTTTGCGAAAGAAGTTCAGGGAAGATGCCATGTAACCAATGGGAGCATCCAGCCAGACGTAGAAGAATTTGTTGGTCTCTCCTGGTATGGCAAATCCAAAGTACGGACCATCCCGACTGATGTCCCAGTGTCTCAGGCCCTGGTCGATCCATTCATGCATCTTCTTTCGAACGCCTTCGTCCACCCGGTTAGGGGTTTTAAGCCAGTCCTCCAGAAATTTCTGGAAATCGGCGAGCTGAAAGAAGATATGTTCGCTTTCCTTTTCCACCGGAGGATTACCGCAGATAGAGCATCTGGAATCCTTGAGCTCTTCTGGTCTGTAGGTTGAGCTGCAGACCTCGCAACTATCTCCGTACTGGTCCAGGGCGCCGCACTTCGGGCATGTGCCACGGACGAATCGGTCCGGTAGAAACATATCGTCATGTGTGCAGAATAACTGATTCAAAGATTTCTTATGAATATGCCCTTTCTCTTTGGCCTTTAGATAGATTTCCTCCGATAGGGCCCGGTTCTCTGGAGTGTTTGTGGAATAGAAATTGTCGAATTCTACCTGGAATGCCGTTAGATCTTCAAAATGCTCTTTGCGAATTTGATTTACCAGCTGCTCCGGAGTAATGCCCCGGTTCCTTGCAGCGATCATGATAGGGGTACCATGTGTATCGTCCGCACAGAAGTAGAATACCTGATTGCCCTGGAGTTTTTGAAAGCGAACCCAGATATCTGTCTGGACATATTCCACCAGGTGACCCAGGTGAATGGGGCCATTGGCATAGGGAAGAGCCGATGTCACCAGGATTTTGCGATTCATCAAGGCTTCCAGACCTTATAGTTCTGCTTGGGCAGAGAGGATTTCCTCCACTCCATCCATGAACCCAGGTAAACGCTTACATGCTTGTAACCACAACGAGTAAGCACCAGAGCCATGGTACTGGAGCGAGCACCGTTGAAATCATACAGGATGGTGGGACGTTCCGGAATAAGACCCATGGAACGAATGGCAGCCAGAACATCTGGCCGGGGCTTCAGATTGCCTTTTGCATCGTATAGACGTCTCCAGTCAAAATTCATGGAGCCGGGAATCTTTCCACAGATAGATCCTGGTTCAGGAGAAACCATTCGAGGTAGCTTTCCTTCATGTTCCTCCGGTGTTCTTACATCTACTAACTGAACCTTGGTTAAGTTAACCTGAACATGACTGATAGAGCAAATCCCCTGGAATGTACTGGGTTTGTCTGCTGGAGCGCTGTCCAGAGTTTCCGTGCCCGGAGCCAGCATTCCAGACTCAAGCTCTCCGAACTTCCGAGAGAGAATTAGAAAATCCTTGATTCCAGCACTGTGAAGTAGCCAGCCCAGACGGGATGCGTACATTCCCTGACCTTCATCGAATATTAGAATGCCCCGGTGCTTTTGCATTCGGTTGCGAACATCCTCGATAAAACCGGAAAGCTTGGCCATGGACTGCGGTCCGGAACCAAATGGTTTCTTTGCGAAGGAGGCACCTATGGCTCCCTTAATCGTGGATTCCCGGTATTGATTGTCGGAACGGCAATCCAGGATTAGCGAATCCTCCGGTATTTCAGGTGTTAGAAAATTCCAGCTCAACTCATGTCTCCCAATTCAGGCGAAGTTCTATGGCGGCCCTGCTATTTGCGATGCGTAGGGCCACGAAATGCGCAAAGGAATCCAAAAACAGTCATTTTTTTTGGGCCTCTATCTGTTCCAACAAAAACATCGTATAGCGCTCGGCTCCGCAATAATCCAGATGATTCCAGTCGTAAAAATCTGCATCAGAAAAATCCGATGCCCCATCCAGGTAAGTTACTTTCTGCGGTAGGTCCAGCTCCGTCAGGATTCCGTGGACATCCGATGATACCTTTCCGTATGGCAGTATTCTGTCAACGGTGTCATGCCAGGAATCAGAAAATGGAATGCGGATCAATATTATGCGCTCTACGTACCTGGAGGCCTGGTTGAGAAAATCCACCCATGCCCTGATGGCTTCGGGCCTGGGCTTGAAACGAATGGCAGCGGGCAAGGGTTTCAGCTCTCCTGCATCGCACTCATCCCTGGAAGGTGTCTCAAAGTTCCGCCATGTCCAGAATCCATTCGTAGAATCCAGAATGCTCTCTATCTTTGCATTCACTTCCCTCAGTTTTCGCATTCTGGATGCCAGCGAAGGAGCATTCACCACTGCCTGAGCCGCCGGCCTGGTAGAATAGCCAATGCCCGGGAAAGGACCGGGCTGAACCATAAGCGAAAGCTCCTCGTCTGTAGACAGATTGCGAATAGCTGCATTCAACCGGTACAGCCCCATACCGGATAAGGTGGATTCCAGTACCTCCCCGCCGGAATCCCCGTATAGATAGGCCCGCTGCAGCCCTGGCCAGTTAAGCGCAATAAACTCACTTCGATAGTAATTCAAGAATGCATCGTACACTTCGGTTTCATACATTGAATAGGGACTGATATTTACTATGAGAGTCTGTACCTGGCGATCTTCGAGATAGGGAACAACTGAAAGAAGCGCCTCTGGCTGGGCACTGGGAAGCCCTAGATTGTATACCTTTCCATATTCCTTACCAAAGAGATGAGGTCGAAGACCGCTCATGGCCTGACTATCTCCCAGAATCATTGTGTCCGGCAGTTCATGCTGCTGTAGAGCCCGGGCTCTTAACATCCAGACAACGCGATCCGGATGCTGATAGTATCTGAGCTCATTGCCCAGAGCATAGACAAAAAGTCCGCAGAGAATGCACAGGGCGCCCAGGACCACATAGCGATGCATTCGTCCAATCTGAATCAAGGCCAGAGAATCTGCACGAAAAAAATGTCGACCCTACAAAGAAGTTCAATTCCTATCGGTTATGCAGCGCCGGATTTCGCTTCTTGTTTTTTTACTATTTGTCAGTTGTCAGCTTCCCTTCTTTTCTCAGCGAACCACCAACGTTCACCTGGTAATCGATGCTGGATCCTCGGGAACCAGATTTTGCCCCTATGAAGTGGACGAACAATGTAATCACCTGGATGTATCGCAGAATTGCTTTTCTGTGCCGGCTTCCGGTGGATTGGCAGATCTAAAGTTAGAAGAGATAAATCAGGTGATGAACCAGGGATTCCAGAAGCTGGAAGGCATCAAAATTGAAAAAGCCATAATCCTGGGAACCGGCGGATTTCGAAGATTACCTGACTATAAACAGAAACAGCAAATCGATCTGATTCGATCCTCGGCAATCTCCAGATTCCCGGATACGGAAGTTCGCGTACTTACGGGAAAGCAGGAAGCTCAGCTGGCCTATCTGGCCATGGTAGCCTTTCGAAACGGAAAAACAGATCATAAAATCCTGGAAACCGGTGGAGCGACGATTCAAATAGCCGGATGGGAATGGGAGCCGGCCAGCGCCCCGGCCGGACTAAACGCCATGCGAGAATTGTCCGGCCCTCCCACTTCCTGCGCCGAGGATACGAATCCCTCCCCGCAGCGATTCCAGGAATGCCAGGAAGCTCTAAGAAAGGTCCTTCGCGCTCAGCCCTGGTTTAGCGCTTTCTTTCGAAATGAAGAAGCCGAATCGGTGTATGCTCTGGGATCATCCTGGAAATCCATATTTGCCCTTGCTGGAGACTCAGAAATAAGTCGGGAAGATCTGCGAAAGCAGGGCACTCAAATCTGCAATTCCAGCGTCAAAGATATCGTGGATGCCGGTGTGCCCGAGAAATTTGCCCCGGCCAGCTGCTACCTGCACTCGTATCAGTATGTTCTGGCAAGCGAGCTAAAAATCCATGAATTGAAGGCCGGGGATGGAAGCTGGCCGCCAGGGGCAGCTATTTCCGATTTCTTTTCCGGATGCACTCTTCGCGCAGATTAAAATGGCATCCGGAATGGGCCAAAGGACCTGAATCTTTCATGATCCTGCGTTGTCGGATGCTCAAATGGCCCGGCGAAACAGCGCCGGCCCGTGCATCGAAACATCCTAATGGCCTGGTTTACCCAGCATCTTGAACATTGAATTCTTGTAGGCTTCCACTCCAGGTTGATCGAATGGATTCACTCCCAGAGCATAGGCGGAGATTCCGCAAGCGTACTCGAAGAAATAGAATAGCCTTCCCATTTGAAACTCCTGGATGGATGGAATTTTGATTCGCAGGGAGGGTACGCCACCTTCGCCATGAGCCTGGCGGGTAGCCTGCAGCGCCACACGGTTGACCTCATGCACAGTCTTGCCTGCCAGGTAGTTCAACCCATCGCCATCGTTATCCTGCTTGCTCAAAACAGGGCTTCGCGCTTCTTCTACATCCAGGATGGTTTGAAAAATGCTTCGTTCCGATTCTTGAATCCATTGCCCCAGAGAATGTAGGTCCGTTGTAAAGCCCGCAGATGCTGGAAATATACCCTTCCCCTGCTTCCCTTCCGATTCGCCAAATAGTTGCTTCCACCATTCTGCGAAGTATTGAAGAGCATGTTGATAGTAGACCAGGATCTCTATCTTTTTTCCTTCTTCATAAAGACTGTTACGATAAGCGGAGTATTGCACAGCTGGATTGTTTTCGCTTTCATCGTTTCGTAAATGATCGCACATCTCCATGGATCCCTGCAAAAGAGAATAGATATCAATTCCTGCGATTGCAGCAGGAATCAATCCAACAGGGCTTAAAACACTGAATCTTCCGCCTACGTCATCGGCAATGATGGCAGAATGAAAACCTAGTTCATCGGCGGATTTGCGAAGTGTACCTTTATTTGCATCTGTGATTGCACAAACCCGGCTTGCAGCCCCGGAAGCGCCATGCTTCTTTACGAGTAGAGACCATAGCAATCGAAAGGCAATCGCTGGCTCAGTGGTGGTTCCACTTTTCGAAATCACAACAACACCGAAATCCCGGTCTTCCAGATACTCCAGGAGTTGATGATGATAATGGCCATCCAGACTATGACCTGCAAAGAGTATTTCCGGACCGACCGAAGCACCCACAGGAGGCTTTAACGATTCATAGAGACATTTGAACCCCAGGTACGAGCCTCCGATGCCCACCATAACAACAGCATCCATCTTCTGTAGATCCGAGGCAATTTTCAGATAATCCTGAACATGTGCAGATTGCTCTTCCGGAAGCTGAAGCCACCCCAGAAAGTCGTGCCCGGAGCCGGAATGGCTTTCCAGTATTTTGCGCGCATCACGGCTTTTCTGAACCGAGGCGCTGGAAAGTGTGCTATTTTGCAGATCGATTTGCATGGTGAACTCCGGGAATAGGTTGATGTTTTACGTATTCTGTTCGAAAATAGTGAGGAGGCGTCAACCGTTCCTCAGAGGTAGAATCATGAAACTGCGAAATTCCATCCTGACCCTGGCGGTCATGCTATTTTCTTTTCAGTCTTTGCTGGCACTGGGTACATATTCTGAAGGCCGTGCCATAGTAAAAGTGATCAAGATGGAAAGCCAGGGAATCTTCATTAACTCCTTTGAAGGAGAGTTTGAAGTGGCCAGCTACGACAAGTCCGAACAATGCGATATGGAGGATGGCACGTGCTATACTCCGCAGAAAAAGACCGTAAAATTCAGCATCGACAACGACAACAAAGAAGTAGCTCAGTTTCTCATCGAAAACATGAATCGAGTGATGCTCATCGATTACAAGATTCACAGAATTGAGCCGGTTTCTCTAAAGACATCTTTTGAAGTTCTGGGCGCCAAACCGTTACTGAACAAACAACCCGAGAATTTTGTTCGCCGAAAGAATGTGTCCAAAACCGGTGGAGCAGGAAACGTCTCGATTTACGGCAAGGTTCTGAAACTGGAGTATCGAGGTACCATGGTAGGCACCTACGAAGCCCTGGTTTATAATCGTCAGAAGGATAAAATTCTTCCGGTTTCCATTACCAATGAAGCCATGGCAGCCTACGTCAAGGAGGCCATGAATTCCAGCCAGGAATACTACATCGGCCTTTCCACTGCTGTAGTATCTGGTCTGCGGGAATCGGACATCGATATTTTCGAAATAAACTACGATAAGCCAGCAGACCTGGCCGGGGATTAATCGATCAATCCAGCATCCATACAATGTCTGTCATTTCCGAGCTAACTCCCAGCTGACGAAGAACAATCGTTAGCTGGCCTCGGTGAAACGTCTGATGATTGAAAAAATGAAACAACGCAATCCTCGCATCCAGGGATCTGGATTTTGCATCTATGACGCTGGTATAATTAACCGGGGATGAGAGCTTTTGAAACTCCATGCCGCTGAAATATTCGATAATATCTTGATCCAGCTTCGTTCTTTCTCTTCGAATATCTTCCAGGCTATGAAACTCAGTTTCAGTCCACTCCTGACTCTGCGATGCAGCAGCGTCCGAATGAGCCGCTCCGAGTCTTTGCAACCAGGCTCTGTCAGTCTGAATTAAATGATTCCACAGACCACGTACTGTTTTTCTTCCGATCTCTACATCGTAATGATTCTCATGAAGACGTGCGGTTGCCTCAAGCATTCGATGGTTGGCCCAGGCATTGTAGCGAGCCCATAAGGCGGGTCCCACGGCATCCGCTGCCTGAAGCCACTGTCCATCTACCGGGCCATACTCTGCATCGATGCGAGAAACTCGCACGACATAGGATCTGTACCACTCTTTTTGCCCCTGGCTTTGCGCTGTCAGATGCTCATCCACTGCCTTCCATGCCAGCGCGCTGGCCCTGTCCTTCCAGTAGGAAACCGTAATTCCTCTGCCTGCATCATCTCGAACACTTTCTATTCCCAGATAGCCAGGCTGCTTCCGTGCCAGATCCACCATTCGCTGAGCCATGGCCTGGTAGCCTTCCGGATCCGCATCGCTACGCTGATTGGAAAAGATAATGGCCACAGCTCCTTCCGGGCCCAGCACCGGCTTTTGGGGAAACGATTCAGAATCCATGGCCCATGCAGGAATCTGGGGGTGCGTCGGAAAAACCAAATTCTGAAAAAGTTGAAGCACCTCTCGGTGTGCAGGTTTGCAGGTTTGCAGGTGTCTCTGTGTGTCTGGCTGCCCGCCTCCATACCTGCCTGTAGTTTTCCATGGTCGAGCTGCCGATTCAAGCTGCAAACCCGGGCTGGCGGAACCAGGGAGATGGTCCGTAAGCCGCGGACATGGGAAGTTGCTTTCTTCCTACTGGCCCGGGAAAAGGAAAGGGATTGACTCAGGGTGCTCAGAGCAGGCATTGGATATTCAGCGCGGGTGTGGTGTAACGGTAGCACAATAGCCTTCCAAGCTCTTAGAGGGGGTTCGAGTCCCCTCACCCGCTCCAGCCTTCCTTTTCTGGTTTCATATTTCACAGGCTCGTCTCACAATTGTAACAATTCCGGTGTTTCTTCGTTACTATGGAGCAAGCACCGGCTCGACAGCCCGGATCCGTAAACCGGACATCTGCAATGAAAGACAATGATGTAAGAGGCCTGAGAATTCTGGTCGTAGACGATGAAGAAGATATTTGTGATCTAATCCGATTTAATCTGGAAGAAGAAGGATATGTGGTAAGCGTATCCAACAACGGTATGGATGCTCTGAACAAGGTGGATCGCAATCTGCCCGATGCCATCATCCTGGATCTGATGATTCCAGGAATCAGCGGAATGGAGCTCTGCAAGAAGATCAAAAGCAAGTTCGACGTTCCCATTCTGATGGTAACAGCCCGTGCCGGTGAAACCGATGCCGTTCTGGGCCTGGAAATGGGCGCAGATGATTACATCCGAAAGCCGTTCAGTCCCAGAGAACTCACCGCAAGACTGAAGGCCGTGCTGCGCCGAAGAGGTGTGGCCGCCGAAGATGGTCAGGGCGGCAGCATGGCCATCGGCGGAATTCAGATGAATACTGCGGCCCACCGAGTATCCATTGGTGGCAAACCTGTGGATCTCACCCTCATTGAGTACAAGCTGCTCAAACTCTTTATGGAGAACCCTGATATTGCTTTTTCTCGTGACCGACTTCTGGACCGGGTCTGGGGAAGGGACGTTTACGTTTCTGACCGGGCTGTGGATGTGAATATAAAACGATTGCGAGAAAAGCTCCTGGATGAGAAACAACGGCTGGAAACAGTGCGTGGAGTGGGATACCGCTTCCGCGGCGATTCTTGATCTGCGCTATTTCTCTGTTCGCTTTGCATGAGAAGCATCTATGTACGCATTGTACTCCTGCCAGTATCCGTTTACCTGGTGGTAGGAGCTGTATTCTATTATTCCATGGTGAAGCCCGGTTACTGGGAAGCCCTGGAGTTTCTGGAAATCTTTGCCCTCACCGGTGTGGCCGTTCTGGCTGTCAGTGCCTACGTGGCGTATCAGATCACACGGCAAATCATTGATCCTTTACGCTTCCTTCTGGAAAAGCTTCAAAGATTTCCCAAAAACGGCCTGGGCCCCTATGTTCGTTCCCGCATTCCGGAAATAGAAGGGATTCGTCAAAAATCCGAGGACCATCTAAATCGGCTGAAGAAATACATCGGCGATCTAAACCTGGAAAAAGAACTTCTGCAAACCTTGCTCAATGGCTTACAGGAAGGAGTTATTTGCATCAATCGAAAAGGCATTGTTGTATTCCAGAACCATAACCTGTCGGAACATCTAATGGAGCCGGCGGCCACCGGAAAGGCCTACTTCAAAGTAATCAAAAATCATTATCTGCTGGAACAGATTCATGGAATCATCTCCGGAAATAAGGGAATTCCGGATCCATCCGACTTTCAGGCCCAGAAAAAGCATTACCGCCTGGCATTTCAGCCAGTGGAGATGGAAAATGAGCCAGTGATGTATCTGGTGCTGGTCATCGATATTACCAGCGAAACCAATACCATGCGTCTTAGAGAGGATTTTTTACAAAACGCATCCCATGAACTGAAAACGCCTATCACCAGCATTCGCGGCTATGCGGAGACTCTTAGCCACCGAGCTTCAGCGGATCATGAAGTTCGATTTCTTCAGGCCATACTGCGAAACACGGAACGTATGGAAAGAATCATCGAAGATATGGTCATTATTTCCTCCATAGAAAGCCGAGCCTTTCCCTTTCAGCCCATTACCATGGATTTAACCGAGTATCTCGAGCAGCTTCGGCCACTGGTGCTGGGAAATCTGGAACAGAAGTCCCAATCCCTGGATATTCGCATCAAGCTGGATGATTGCACCGTCCATGCAGATCCTTTGCTTCTGGAGCATCTGTTTGTGAACTTAATTGCAAATGCCAGCCGACATAGTCCCGAAGGCACCGCAATTGAAGTATGGGCAGAAGCAGAAAGCGAAACTCATGTTTTAATCACTGTAGCAGATCGCGGTCCGGGCATCCCATCGGATCTGGTAGAAAAGATCTTTGAGCGATTCTTTCGCGCTGATCGAAATCGCTCCCGAACCGAGGGAGGAACGGGCCTGGGACTTTCCATTGTGCGTCAGATTACACGAATCCATGGAGGCAAAGCGTGGGCCGAGAATCGACCTGCCGGGGGCGCCGCTTTCCGGATTCGGCTTCCTATTCGAGTCCATTCAAAAAGCCCTGCTACCTCTGAATAGGTTTTGCCGGGTCACCAGCCAATACCCGGAAACCACAAGCATTCATTCTTTGCAGCGTAAGGGCCCTTCCCCAATCGAAATCTCAATTGCACGGTGACGGGAATTCATTGGACCAACAGGTCCATTTGAAGCGCTTATGAATCTGGAAAGTGATTCATGCTCGGCTGGATTTACATAGCCAGATTTTACGGCCCCGCCATGCTTGGATCATGGCTTTTCATGCAGATAGGTTAGGTCCTGAGTGTATTCCTCAGGAGAAGTTCACCCGGTATCAAATTACCGCTGCACATACTCAAGCGAACGACGGCGGGCGGATGTCTATGAGAACACTGTTCTGGTCTAAAAGCCCTCGAACTTTCCTGAGCATGTTACTTGCGGCACTGTTCCTGCTTTCTGCGTGTAAAACGGAACCGGCCAACCAGGGGTTTTGCGGAATCATTCCCAAAAGATTGGAAGCAGCCATGAGCTACGGCACTTCCCTTTATCTAGGAAGCATGCCGGACCAGGAGTTCCTGCGCGAAGACCAGGGTCGATCCCTGAGACAAATTCCTCCGCTGGAAGTTAGAGAAGATCCCATGGCAGTTCAGGCCGTGACCCGGGGTCGATGCGCTTTTTCCATTTTCGAGGAGTCCTTTGCATCCGAACAAAAAGAACTCCAGGGACTGAAATCCGCTCAGTTACTCTATGGGTACCCGGACTCGGTGGTCTTCAGAATGTATGTTAACCCGGCTGCGCTCAGAGGAGAAGAGGCCCGGACCAGAACCCTGGATTTCCTGGATACCCTCTGGAGCGATGAGTTTCAGAGCAAACTGGAGTTCTATGGATTGAAGCCTGTACCAGAAGGATTGCGAACCCAGGTTCGAAACGATTTACCTGGATTTCTGACTACGGCCTCTGAATCAGAATAAACCGATTGTCGCTACGAGAAAAAGCGCTCCTGCTAATGTTAATGCAATCACCCGGATCGCGCCGGGTATCATGCGAAAAGGGCCCGGAATCCTGGGCCCGGATTCTTCTCAAAAAATGCGAAGGGAATACCTGTGGTGTGGAGCAGAAACGGAGTGTTTCCTGGCTTGCGAAGCAGGCCATTATCCGTTTCACTACCGAAGCGAGGCGATCGGGAGCAGAAGCGAGGCTCGCCTTTATCCGAATCGACCGGTGATGTAATCCTCGGTTAGCTTCTCGGCAGGATTGGTGAATATTTTAAAAGTAGAATCGTATTCGATAAGCTTGCCCTGATAGAATAGAGCAGTAAAATCCCCTATTCGCGCAGCCTGCTGCATATTGTGCGTTACGATTACGATTGTGTAATTCTTCTTTAGCTCAAGAATGAGTTCTTCAATCTTATTGGTGGAGATGGGATCCAGGGAGGCTGTGGGCTCATCCATGAGAAGCACCTCTGGCTGCATCGCAATAGCTCGCGCAATACAGAGACGCTGCTGCTGGCCTCCAGAAAGGCTGTAGGCTGATTCCTGAAGCTTATCTTTCACTTCATCCCATAGATAGGATTTCTTTAGCGCTTCCTGAACCAGCTCTTCCAGATCTCCGGTATATCCATTGATTCGCGGACCCAGAGCAATGTTTTCGTAGATGGTTTTAGGAAATGGATTGGGGCTTTGAAACACCATCCCAACTCGCAGTCTAATCTCCACTGGATCCACGTCCGGCGCAAAGATGTTGAGTCCATCCAGGAGAACATCTCCTTCTGCGCGGGCTCCTTCCACAAAGTCATTCATACGATTCAATGTGCGAAGGAATGTAGATTTTCCGCAGCCCGATGGGCCAATCAGAGCCGTCACTCGCTGCTTGTAAATATCCAGATCCAGGTCGGTAATGGCCTGAAACGTATCATAGAATACGCTTAGCTTTTTGGTCCTGAATATAGGCTCCCGGGGACCGTCGTCCTGCGAACTGTTTGTACTTACCTGAAAATTGATGTCGTTCTCTGCCATGATAATTGCCGGTTTATGAATGTAGATAGCTCAGTTTCTTTCGAAAGAAAAGCCTCAAATAAATGGCCACCGCATTCATTAACAGTAGCACCACAAGAAGCACAATAATAGCGGAGCCTGCCAGAGCATGAAACTCCTCCTGAGGACGCCCGGTCCAGTTGTAAATTTGAATGGGCAGGACCGTATATCCATCCAATGGATGGCCGGTTACGAAGGCGATGTAGCCTGCAGCCCCGACAAGAAGCAAAGGAGCCGCCTCGCCAATGGCCCTGGAAAGAGCCAGAATGACGCCTGTAAGAATTCCAGGGGTGGCCACGGGCAGCACCTGATAGCGCACCACCTGCCACCTGGTCATTCCGATTCCATATCCGGCCAGGCGAAAGGAATCTGGCACAGCCCTCAGCGCTTCCTGAGCTGCGATTGTAATCACAGGGAGCACCAGCAAAGCCATGGTAAGGGATCCAGCCAGCACGCTCTGACCCAGAACGGATGGATCGAAGGTGATGGCCAGGCCCATGGGCCCCAGCACTGTATTGAATCCGTCGATGAGGATTTGCAGAGCTCTGGGCAGCCAGATTCCAAACAAGGTATAGCCCAGAATTCCATAGATAATGGAAGGCACCCCGGCCAGATTCTGGATGTTCAGTTTAACAAATCGTACAATGCGGTTGTTTCTGGCATACTCTTCCAGAAAGATTCCGGCACCAACACCGATAGGTATGGCAAAGGCTGCAGTGAGTCCCATGAGCCACAGGGTCCCTACAATTCCAGAAAGAATGCCGGCCCGTTTGGGATTGGGATGAGCGGTATTTGTAATAAAGTCCAGACTCAGTCCATCGAATCCTGTAATCAGCAAGTCGATTAGAAGGTAGCCCAGGAAAAATAGGGCTACGAAATTCGCCACAAAGCAGGTGAACTGAAATATCAGACCATACATCTGATATCGCCGGTAACGAGAGGGATCAAATTGATTCATTGATACACCTCCCGGAATCTTCGCACAATGCGAGTGGCTATAAAATTAAAGCTAAAAGTAAGAACGAACAGGGTGAGACCGATAGCATATCGCGTGAAGTATTCAATACTTCCTGCAGATGCATCTCCCAGAGAAATCTGCACGATGAAAGCCGTCATGGTCTGTATGCCTTCGAAGTAATTCCAGGCAGTAGTAGGTGTAGCTCCTGCTGCCAGGGTAACGGCCATGGTTTCGCCCACAGCCCGGGCAAATGCCAGAATAAAGGATGCAATAATTCCGCTAATGGCCGCAGGAATAATAATCTTGGTAACAACATGAAATCGACTCATTCCCAGAGCATATCCTGCATTCTTGATGCTTACAGGAACTACTCGAAGCGAATCTGCCGATAGAGAGGATACCATGGGTAAAATACTGATTCCCACCACAATGGATGCAGACATGGCATTGAATACCTGCACCGTATCGTCTCCGAACAGAACTTTAAGAATTGGAGTCACCGTAACCAGCGCGAAATACCCATAAACTACAGTAGGGATACCACCCAGGATTTCAACTACAGGAGTGGCCACTTCACGAAACCAGATTGGGGAGTACTGGGTTAAATAGATAGCTGTGCCCAGGCCAAAGGGAATGGCAACAGCGCTTGCTCCCAGCGCAATCATCAGTGTGCCACTTAGCAGAGGCAGCACACCAAACTTTTTTTCATGACCAAAAGGCTCCCAGTGGGTGCCTGCGATGAAGTCAATGAAGTTCACTTCCTGAAAGAATCCGATGGCATCGGAAACCAGGATAAAAACAATGAGAGCCGTAATAGTGACCGTGGTGGCCCCAAGGATGCGTAAGACCCATCGAATGGTTCTTTCCCCCAGGGCCTTGGAGGGTTTCTGCCCGTATCGAGCAAAAACCCTCTTTCGGTCACCCTGGACTGCCTCTACAAGGATTTCCAGGTTGTCTTTCATTTAGATCTGGAGCTCAGCCATTAGTTGGCGTACAAACTCTCCACGGGTTTGCCCATCAGATCCACATCTTTTAGAACGCTTCCGGTCTCAAGGTTTTCAAAATGAGCCTTGATGTTTTCGTAAGCTTCTGCAGACAGAGGGATGTAACCTACCTGCTTGGACAGCTCGGCAACGTTTGCCAGATAGAAATCGACGAATTTCTTCACATGGTCTTTTTTCGCACCTGCTTCAGAAACATAGATCAGAAGCGGACGTGAAAGAGGAGAGTAAGTTCCTTTCTTTACGGTTTCCAGGCTGGGCTGAACTGCCTCACCACTTCGAGGGTTTACGATAGGAACAAGCTTCAGGGAATCCTTATTTTCCTCGTAGTATGCGAAGCCAAAGAATCCAACTCCATTTTTGTCTCCGGCAATGCCTCGAACCAGAGTATTGTCATCTTCGCTGAATAGAGCGTCAGATCGAACCTGACCGCCTTTTCCGATAATTGCTTCAATGAAATAGTCGAAAGTTCCGGAATCCTTACCAGGGGAGTAAGCCTTGATTTCTTCTTCCGGCCAGCCTTCTCGAACTTCTGCCCAGGTCTTTGCAGGGCTTTCTGAGTTGAAGATTTTCTTGAGCTCATCTACTGTGAGCTTGTCTACAAAGTCATTTTCAGGATTTACAAGAACAGCCAATCCGTCATAGGCCACAGGAATCTCAATGAAGTTGATTCCGGCTGCTTCGCATTTTTCCAGTTCATCAGATTTGATCACTCTGGATGCATCTGAGATGTCGGTTTTTCCGCTGCAGAACTTCTTAAATCCACCGCCGGTTCCACTTACACCTACAGTTACATTCACATCGCCAGATTTTTCCTGGAATGCAGCTGCAACGGCTTCTGTAATGGGGTATACGGTACTGGATCCATCGATCTGCACCATGATTCTCTCTTTGCAGGATGCCAGAGAGAAGGATGATATCAGGGCTAGTCCCAGCCCTGCCTTCCAAATATTTCGATTCATTTGCATAGTAACTCCTGAGAATGGACCAATATTATTACAACTATGTTACATTTCTGTGGCTACCGTCACAATCCTGCATTAGCAGCCTCAAATCCAGGGGAAATAATGCCCAGACAATTCTCGCTTGACCTACTGGATTTTTGCCACCTCGATGTCCAGTAGAAAGCCATGATCCAAAAGCAACTAGATGAACTGAAAGAGCATGTCAGCCTGATGGCCCGCAGGGCGGAGGCCATTCTGGATATGGCACTGGAAACCCTGGAAAAAAGAGAAGAAACCCTGTTTCAGAAGACTGTATCCATGGACAGGGAGCTGAATGCCATGGAAATCCAGATGGATGAGAAATGCATGCGTCTTCTGGCCCTGCAGGAACCCTTTGCCCTGGATTTTCGCTATATTTTCAGCGCCATCAAGACAACCAGGGATCTGGAACGTATTGGAGATGAATCCAAGACCATTGCTCGGTGGAGTCTCAGACTGCCCGGCGGTCAGGTTTCCGAAGATCTACGGGAGCTCGCCTCAAAGGCCAGAGAAGCCCTGAAGGAAGCGGCGCAGGCTCTGGTGAATTCAGATCTGGATGCGGCCAACAAGGTGCTGCAACTGGAACTGGAAGTGGATGCCATCGAGGAAAAGATCCTGGAGGTCTCCACAGATATCTCTCTGGCACTCATTGTCCGAGCCATGGAGCGCATCGGCGACCTCTCCACCAACATTGCGGAAAACGTTATTTTCTCTGTAAAAGCCCAGGACATCCGTCACTCCACCTGATGGGTGGCCGAGTTCGGCCCTTATCATGGGAATTCTTCTATATAATCTGAGCCTTCTGGCGCTGTATCCTCTTTACCGGATCCTGGCTCTCTTTCATCCAGGGCTGCGCGATTTTCGCAAGAGCCGCAAGGATGGATGGCGACAATTTCGCAGATTCGCAAGCACAGAAGCGAAGATGCGAAACTTGCCCGGCCATAATGCTCCCATTATCTGGTTACATGCAGCCAGCGCCGGAGAACTGGATCAATCCCTGGCCCTGGCCAGAGAGATTCGCAGTCGCGGCAAATCCACGATTGTACTTTCTGTGTTCTCCAGAAGCGTAAAGCGACTGCCCACCGATACAGTGGATTTTGCTTTCTATCTGCCGCTGGATCTTCCCTTTCGATGGGCTTCGCTTATAGGCAAATTACCCATACATACATTTATCACCAGCACCTGGGATGTATTTCCCAATCTGCTGCGATATCTTTCCTCCAGAGGTACCCGATGCTTTCTGGCCTCCGCTGCCCTGCCCCGGGACTCCTCCAGACTCAAATGGAAATGGTTCTTCGCTCCTCATTACAGCCATCTTACTGGCATCGGCGCTGTGGATGAAGCCAACCAGAAGCGCTTTCAGCAGCTTTATAAGGGCCCGGTTCATGTTACCGGCGACACTCGCTTTGATACCATATTCCATAAACTGGAGCAGGCCCGATTACCGGAGGAGCACAAAAAAAGATTCCAGTCGCTGCTCAGGCCGCCAGCGAAAACGAAAGCCGGCAAGAAGAGAAAGAAAGAACAGATTTTGATCCTGGCCTCTACCTATAAAGCCTGCGATGAAATGGTATTTCCTGTGCTTTCTGAATGGCTGGATCGATTCCATGGATGGAAGGTCTGGATATTTCCCCATCATATAGATTCCCATCGAGTGGCGGAGCTTTCGCATAACCTGGCAAAAGAAGAATTACAGGCAGATCTATTTGTGCCGGATTCGGAAAATCAGCATCTGCCGGTGCATGAGCCAGGTAAAAGCGAAAATCGGATCTTAATTATGAATTGTCTGGGTCTTTTGGCCCATGCCTATGCGCTGGCTCAATTCTGCTATATTGGCGGAGCATACCATAATCGAGTGCATAACACAGCTGAAGCCGCCGCTCTGGGAATTCCCATTGTTACCGGACCCAGGATTGAATCCAGTCCCATAGCAGTGGATCTTCGTCAGGCAGGGGCTCTGTTTGTAGCCCCCAGCACCCGGCTACTCAAGGAAATCATGTTTCGCCTTACGGATGAATCCATGTTTCGCAAAAGACAGGGAAAGATAGGAAAGAAGCTTCTGAGCAGTCGCAAAGGGGCATCGCAGGTATTCTGCGATCAGTTTAACATCGCCTGATTGCTTTTTGCTGTATTCGCAAGTGTCCGCGCATCCCGGCTCAATGCTACAAAGCCAGATGTATCGCACCAGGGCTTTGAAGATCAGTTCACAATGAATTCTGTGAAATAAACATCCTTCACTTTGCCTTCGGAAAGTAAATGATTGATGGATGCTTTAAGTTCTTCGCGCAGTTCCACTTTGTCTCGTGCGGTGGATAGATCCGCTTTGGTCTTGCCGGAAAGAATCAGGATTATGGTATCTCGAAGCTGAGGAGTACGCTGAGCCAGTTCGGCGGACAGTGCCTTGTTTCCCTGCTCGAAGCCAAGACTCATCTTCATTTTGATAAAGTGAGCTTCTCCCTGGTCGGCAGTGTTTACGCGAAATTCTTCGGTAAAGTTGAAGTTTTCCAGAGGAGGAGGTGGTTTAACCACAGCGATAGAAGATACTTCCTTGAATTGCTCGGAGGCAGCTTCCTTTCCCACGAAATAGGCGATAAAAGCCATAAGAAGCATCCCTGCCACTGCAATAGCAACATAGATCAGTATCTTTACGATCCTGTTTAAGCCAGAGGCTGCCTGTGGCTGATACTCACCACCTTCCTCTTCGCCTTCTTCTAACAGCTCATCATCTGCCATGAAAAACTCCTACTAATTCAGATCGGAACAATCCTTAGAATTGTTGCCATTTTTTTTATGTCCCGGTGGCAACAGTAGCCCCGGCGGATTCCGATTGAATCAGCTTACGGCCGTTACGGCCGAGCTTTTCCGATCCCTTCCGGCACTACTGCTCCGGTCCTGTGTATTCCTCATCGGGAAGGCGGGTTTCGGGCATGCGGTAATTGGATTCTCCGGACTCTCTATTGGCACTTTCATATGGTAGAATTACAATATCGATCCTGCGGTTATGGGCCGCTGCTTCCGGAGTGCCCTGATCCCCTTCCAGAGCCAGCGGTCGGTAGGATCCGTAGCTGATCACCTGCATCAAGGCCGGAGGCACACCCTGGGCCTGGAGAAAGGTAGCTGAATTGATGGAGCGGGCCCCGGCAAGATCCCAGGCGTTTGCGTAGGTTCTTTCTCTTCTGGGGCTGTCTTCGTCAGGACTGAGTCGCGCTTCTTCGCCGGCCGCTGCATGTCCTTCAATGCGTGCGAATCGATCCACTGTCTTGAGAAGAGAAGCAGCTTTAATAAGGGCTTTTTCCAGTTCCGGCGTTCTCTGTGCGCTTCCTTCTTCGAAATAGTCAGCGCCCAGCAGAGAAATGACCAGTCCTCGTTCATCTTCGGTAATGCGAACCTTTTTGGCCTGAATCTCTGGTTTGAATATAGTCTGTGCCTGGGTTCTACTTCGAGCCAGGGACTTTCCTTTAGTCTGGGACGGCAGGCTTTCCAGATTCATGCCCATCTCTTCCAGTCGACCTTTGGAAAGGGTCTGACCGCCTTCAAAGAAACCCATACTGTTGGAAAAGGCAGAAAGGATTAGCTGAATTTCCTGGGGCGTGGCCTTACCCGTGGCAAAAAGCATTACGAAGAAGCACAGGAGCAGAGTCACCATATCCCCGTAGGTAGTCATCCATGCCGGGGAGCCTTCTTCGCAGGGAGGACAGTTATCTTTCTTCGCCATAGTTTTGCCTTATTTTTGGGCTATCGCAGGCCAGCAGCCCGAATCAAATGGACCGGCTATTGCAGAGCGAAAGCAGGTCCATCCGGGTCCTTTTAGATCGATCCCGGTCCAATGCCAGCACCCATGCTGCACTCCGACCATTATGCTCCAGCGGTGCTTTCATCCAGGGCCGCACGCTCAGCGGGTGGAAGGAAGGAGCTGAGCTTGTCTTTTACAATCCTGGGGTTATCTCCGGACTGGATGCTCAAAATACCTTCAATCATAATTGCTTTGATCATCATTTCGTCTGCATCTCGCAGAGCCAGTTTTCTACTCATGGGAATGGCCACCAGGTTCGCAGCCAGGGATCCGTACAGGGTAGTAATCAAGGCCGCCGCCATACCAGCACCAATGGCGGATGGATCCCCGGCCCCCAGGTTTTTCAGCATTTGCACCAGACCAATCAGGGTTCCAATCATACCAAAGGCAGGAAGAAAGAATCCCAGGTCATTCCAGAGTTTAATCCCTTCCTGGTGGCGATTATGGATATTCTGCATATCGGTATCCAGAATATTGCGCACCAGTTCCGGATCCGTTCCATCCACCACCAGCTGAATCCCTTTTCGCAGAAAGGGCTCTTCCAGACTAACCAGGTCATCTTCCAGGGAAAGCAGACCTTCCCGACGTGCCCGTTCCGAAAAGCTTACCAGAGTAAGGATAAGCTGACCTACATCGGTCTGACGGGGAAAAATAGCAAATCGAGTAAACTTGGTGAAGTTGAGCAAACGGGACAGCGGACTGGCTACAACTGAGGCCGAAAGACCACCACCAATAGTAATAAAGACAGAAGGAAGGTCAAAAATGTCCAGAGGAGAAAGTCCGGCCACCAGAGTTCCAAATAGAACCAGACCGAAACCAATAACTAGACCACCAATCGTTGCTAAATCCATCTGCTACCCTGCTTATGAACCTGTATCGGCCCTCCCGTACAGCGCTTTTTCAAAAATTTTTCTCTCAAAGTCCGCAATTTTCTCCGCGATTTCTTCCGGGCTCTCGCGTACAATATATTTTCTCTCATTTGTAAGAGTAATTACAGTATCCGGATGGGATTCCACGGTCTCGATAATTCGGTGATTTATGTAGAGTTCGGTCTTATTCAACCGGTGAACACATATCATAGATAGGTCCGAGAAGCATCGCGTACGCTGAATTGGCAACATCCTTTTCAAGGCACCGGGAAACACTCGACAGAGAAAAGCACGGCCGGATCTCTGATGCCAATGGTTTCTTCCGCCCTGAAGCGCTACGGCCAGCCCCTTTACATCGTTCTTATCTTTCTGCTGGTCATGCTGCTGGCAGGAGTGGCCACCGGGCTGCTGAATCAGCTCTGGGAATTTTTGATCTCCATTCCACCTCTGAAAGCGCTGGAAATTCCTCCAGGGTCCGGCTTCAAGTTGCTGTTGGCCGTTCCCTTCATTGTGGCCACAGTGGCCGTATTTATCTATCCAGGGCGCCAGAATGGTGGACTTTCCTGGAAGGCCGGCACCGATCTAGAGAAAGCAGATTCAGATTCCAGAATCCTCATTCTTGCAGCGGTCTTTTTTTTGATTCCCGTGGGATCCCAGGGAGCCGCGGCCATTCTGGAAGCCTTATCCTTTCGGCTGTATCCCAACTATGAGCTCTATGATGCACTGATGAGTATGTTCTCCCCCACTGGCCACTGGCTGGATATTGCCGGAGCCATCATTACCGTAGGACTTATTGGCCCTTTCTGTGAGGAAACGGTATTTCGGGGCTTCATGCTCCGAGGGATGCTCAAGAATGGAATGAACCTGCATATTGCTGTGGTGCTTCAGGGATTTCTATTTGGCCTGGTCCATGGAAATCCCTACCAGTTTAGCTATGCATGGCCATTGGGCATCCTTCTGGGATATATGGCGGTGTATTGCCGATTCGGATGGATGACAATATGGGTCCATAGCGTCACGAACCTGTTCGCAGTAGCCTCCATGTACGGCTACGTTCCTGGATTGCCGGAGGCCGTCGAACCAGGAGAATTTCTGCCGGCATGGTTTATCCTGGGCGGATGTGCCATGCTTGCAGGTGGAATCTATCTCTACTTTCGCAACATGCCTTCCATGCATTTAGCAACAGAAAAGATTTCTGCTGCCCTCAGCGGCGCAATCACCGGGGATTATACGGAAGATCATACGGCCCAGGATCTTTCGCCCCAATTGAATAGCGGAATTTCAATTTCGCAAGAGAATCCTGTTTCCAGCGAATCAACCGCAGTCGAAGAAAGCACCCACTCCGGGCCCGAAAATCTGGATTCGGGTCCTCAGAATCGAATTCAGGATGCCAGCGATTTTAATGCTGGGGATCGCTCTGATTCCCGGCGCAATCCAGGGGAAGATTCCCACAGGAGTCAGCCAGATTGATATTCTCCAGTGGAATATTCGTATTTTTCTTTGCTCTGGTATTTCTCATCCAGTGGTACGTCATCGCTCGCATTCCCGGGGAATCCAGACGCAAGCTGGTGCTATTTTCTTTTCTGCTGCTGGCATCCTACATGTTTTACATGTCCTGGGACTGGCGCTTTGGGCTGCTTATTCTATTTTCTACATTTGTAGATTACTGGGCCGGAATCTACATTGCAAGACAACAACGCTTCGCGGATGCACTGGGCGAAGAGGAGGCCGCTCCTTTCTTGCGAAAAGCTCGATTGGGTTTAACCCTGAGTCTGCTGGTTAACCTGGGCTCTCTGGCAACATTTAAATACTTTCATTTCTTCGTCGATTCCTTTCATGCGCTCATGTCTGCGGTGGACCCGAACTTTGGACCGCCCGAGCAACATCAGCTTCTGTTTCGCATCATTCTTCCGGTGGGAATTAGCTTTTTCACTTTTCAGTCTATGAGCTATACCATCGATGTGTTTCGCAAGGTCATACCGGTAGAAAGATCTTTTTTGCGATTCGCATTGTTCGTTTCCTTTTTTCCGCAGCTTGTAGCAGGTCCCATTGTAACCGCCCGAGAATTTTTACCGCAGCTTTCTTCCTTTCCTCGCATCAATAGCCAGGACCTGCGCGAAGGCTGTAGAATTTTTCTACTTGGATTTATCAAAAAAAGTGTTCTGGCAGATAGTGCGGCTCCCTACGCAGATATGATCCACAGCGATCCGCTTTCCTACGGATTCTTTGCACACTGGCTGGGAGCCATCGCCTTTACCATGCAGCTTTATCTGGACTTTTCCGGTTATTCCGATATGGCCATCGGCTCGGCCCGGCTGCTGGGCTTCCAGCTACCGGAAAACTTTCGCCTGCCCTATCTCAGTAAATCCATTTCCGAACACTGGCAAAGATGGCACATTTCGCTTTCCCGCTGGTTTCGCGATTACCTCTATATCCCTCTAGGTGGCAATCGCGTGGGACCTGCTCGCCACAAAGTCAACATATTCGCAGTTATGGCAACATCCGGGCTCTGGCATGGGGCTGCATGGACCTATGTTCTCTGGGGGGTGACTCATGGACTGGCTATGGTTGCAGAAGCATTCCTGAAGCCATGGATTGATCCTCTGGCAGAAAAATTAGAAAACCTGGGCTCCATCCCGCGCAATGCATGGAAGCTTGCAGGGTGGCTATATCAGATTCTGTTTGTGACCATCTTCAACACAGTTCTGTTTCGCGTAGAGGACATTGGAAATGCATGGCCTATCTTTAAGCGATTGATGGCCCTGGAAGGAAGTATGGCCATGGACATCCGGCCCACGCATTATCGCACGGTCTTTCTGGTTTTACTTGCCATGATTGCAGGTCATTGGCTGGGCAAGCGCTACTTCTCCGGAAACCAGTTACGTATACCGTTGCCGCGGTGGGCCGAGAATCTGGCATTGCCCATAGTTCTGGTCATTCTTACGCAACTGGCTGTGCTGGATCAGACCACGTTTATCTACTTCGCTTTTTAAAAGCTTTCGGCGGCCGCTTCCGCTTTTGTCCAGGGACAGAATACTTAATATTTTTTAATACGAATCGTCCTTTTTTGTTCGCCACAAAGTCGCCGGGGTATCATCATGCACTATGCAATCCGGGCGGCCATTGTCTCCTTGCAAACACCAATGCGAACTGTCCCAGGATCGCAGCCATTGCATAGCCTGCAAGAGAAGCGTGGAGGAGATCGTTGGATGGATCTCCCTGTCCGATTCCGAACGCATGGAAATCATGGAACAATTGCCCCTCAGAGATTGGCCGGATAGCTAGTGGCTCGCTCACCGACGGACAGATGGTGAGGGCTCCACTTCCGAAGTAATGGTACAGTTACTCTTGTGATGTTTATCTTTCAAGGCGATTTGACCCGTAGCCTGCACTACTCTCAGTACATTCGATCTAATCGCCTTCAGAAAATACTCTACGTAGCGCTGAGCCTGCACAGGCTTGATTGGGCTCTCTAGAAGCCTTGACATTTCGTCCCGCACAAAAATACTGACATTGTCTTTCTTCTGGGAGGAAAGGGGTGCAAATCCCCTGCTGACGCGCAACTGTGATGGTCCAACGTATACCGGACCTTAGCCAGATCTTCCCTGCAGCCAGGCCGGCGCGAAATACGGCTACTGCATCTCAAAACGCATTCGCGCTTGAGGGGCCCCGGAGGAAAGTACCGGGGCATTCTCTGATCAGGCGCCGATCCTTGAATCTCCCGGGACTAAACTAAAACGGGAGAAAACAATGAAACGTTTTTCAACACCGGTGGCCCTGATTATGGCTGCCACTTTAATTACTAACTGCAATCTGATTGGCCTTCAGGAAGATTCCTCCGAAGCCGAGCAGGACGCTTTGCTACAAGGGTTGCTGACAGGTGTCATACTCGAGAATGCCGGTGAATTCGCACTGAACGGAGTTTGGAATGGCTTTACCGGAAGTGGGGCTTCGGCCAATTCCGTGGAGACCATTTCTGCTGAAAGCGATGCCACTGGAATATGGCTCACGGATGGTTCGGGATATAGTACATGTGTGCGGCTAGTTAGCTTCAACAATACAGAAGGTACCTTCATCAGCCAAAATCCTCCGAATAACGGTGCATGCTATTCAGGCGATAGTTTTAAGGGAAAGTATTTTAAGGGCCTATTCTTTAAGAGCACATTCAACGGAAAGGAAGTTTACTGGACATGTACAATTTTTGATGCGAAAGATTCAATCGCTGCCGCCAAGGAAGTTGCAGATAATACTGATCGTAGTACACCTGAATCGAGCGGGTGCGGTGGATCTTCCTGGAGTCGCCTGGAGCAAGTGTCAAATCAATAGATCCTTGTAAGCACCATGTTACGCAATTTCGCTCAAAGAGATATGAATAGGCAAAACTCCAATGGAAGGAGATTTTGTCTGTTTCCGGACCAGAATGGACCGCAAAGAATGAGAATCTCATTTGCAACATTCACACGATTCCTTCTGTGTATAGGAATTCTCATCGGAGTTACCACCTCCTGTACCCCTACAGGGGGCGGTGACAACTCCGCTCTTCTGGCGGCTGCCATACCGTCGGGAGGCTCCGGTGCTCAGGCCTGCCTGGAGCAATGGCCTTTTGCTTCCGGTGCCTATCTTGCGGATAATTCGGTGAATGCTGCATTGGATGCAGGGGTGTTTGGAGATCCCACGAAAGCTACAAACAAGATCTGTGGTGGCGGATGGACCACCGGTTCTACCGACGTCTATTCTACGGGCAGCTCCAGCGAATGCGAAAGCGGAGAAACCTGCATTGTGCTGGAATGGACGGGCAAAAGGGTAACGAATGCAACTGGCATCGACTTTGTGGTATACGAGAATGCATTTCTGCATGGAACGAATCCCAACAGCCGATTCCTGGAGCCAGTGATAGTAGAGGTATCCATCGATGGTAATAACTGGTGCGGCTGGAATCCAACCTACAGCGGAAGTTCTAGCGCAACAGATCTCAGGAACCCGGCGAACTACTCGGATCTGGCTGGCATCACACCGGTAGTTTTTAAACAGAGCGATGCAAATTCCCTGACGGCTGCAGACCTGTTTACGGAAACCACAGATGGCTACGGCACCCATCTAAAAGGCGGTGGCGATGGATTTGATCTGGATTCCTCCAGCTTTGGAAATTCCGGTAGTGGCTGTAACACTACCTTAAGGGACAGTATTCGCAGCTCTGGTTTTGTTTACATCCGACTTACCACTGCTTATTCTCGAAACAATAGCTCCTATCCTCTGGCTTCGGATTCCTTTGATCAGAAAGCAGACATAGATGGAGTGGTGGCCAGGAGCGTCACCAATCGATAGAAAGCGTCAGGAGCATGAATCCCGGGAAATAGGCACAGGAATAGATTGAAATGACAGCGAATAGAAAAACCATTGCACGGAGAGTGAACATGATGAAACAAATTGCACTAACTATCATTCTGGCTACTGCCATAGTAGCCTGTGGCCAGGAGCCCCAGAAATCGGAAATTACTGGAGCCGACGGAGTGAGCCTTCGGGTGGAACTTCCGGATGCTGCTCCCATCGAAGCAAGCGTTAAGATTGAAGGCACTGTACTGGATCTAATGCAGAAAGCCAGTGACGAAAATCTACTTACGTTCAAGAAAGAAGGAGATGGAGAGAAAGCGCTGATCACCACCATCCAGGGCGTTGCCCCCTCCAGTGATGACGCGAAAGGCAAATACTGGATCTATGCAGTTAATGGAAAAATGGCCAACCTGGGTGTGGGCTCCATGAAAGTTAAGAACGGAGACAGTGTTCGCTGGTGCTATCTTACATACGAAAACAGAAAAAGCTGCGGTGAATCTGCAGCCAATCCGGAAGAAGCTGCGGAATAATCAGCTTCGATTCAGAAATAATTGAGGAGAAAAACATGGAAACAAATAAGAAACAAATTGCATTAAATGCACTGCTTATCGCAGGAATGATTGGCTTTGCAGTAGTAGCCAGAATTGCACCCCATCCTGCAAACTTCGCTCCCATCGCAGCCCTGGGCATGATGGGTGGATACATCTTCGCCAGCCGTAAATGGGGACTTTCCATCGTCATGGTAGCCATGCTGATCAGCGATCTACTGATTGGAATTGAAAGCATGGAGCTTCGCCTGGCCGTATATGGCGGATTGATGATGTCAGTATTTGCAGGCGGAATGCTGCGAAATCGAGATAACAAAAGCTTTTTTACAGGAGTGCCTGTAGCCAGCCTTGGATCTTCCATTGCATTTTTTGCTATTTCCAACCTTGCAGTTTTCGCATTTAGCGGAATGTATGCTCATAGCTTTTCTGGCCTGGCACTGTGCTACATCAATGCCATTCCATTCTTCTGGAATACCCTGGCCGGAGATCTGATCTATTCAGGTGTTCTTCTGGGAGCCGTTCGCATGGTTCAGATCTATAGTAACCGGGAAACAGTGGTTTCGGCTGCTTGATTTCATTGTTGAGTTTGACCAACTACAGGTGGCCGGGCCCATGGTCCGGTGCCTGTTTACAGTTTTACCGGTGCGCGCAATGATGCAGAGAGATACTGTATGAACTCTCGCAGCGATGCCACCGGAGAGATCTTGAATCAACCGGAAGGAAAAGAACTGGATTCCCTTTCCTCCGTTTCTGAGGATGAGCTCTGCCTGCAAATTCAGGCCTGCATTGATGGAAAAACCAAGCCTCCGGGTTCCCTGGGACAACTGGAAAAACTGGCCTTCCAGATCGCAAAGCTTCAAAGAACTACTACGCCTTTTTTGAATCGACCCACCATCGTAGTGTTCGCGGCAGACCACGGTGCTTCCGTTCATAGCATCAGCGCCTTTCCCAGAGAAGTCACCGCCCAGATGGTGCAAAACTTCCTGAATGGAGGTGCGGCCATCAACGTATTCGCACGTCACGCAGGGATGGAACTCCTTGTCGCTGATTGCGGAATTGCGGGTCCGGCCATCAATCATCCAAATTTACTTTCTATGCGTGCAGGCGAAGGCACCGCCGACTACACCGTGGAAGATGCCATCAGTTCCGATCAATGGAAGTTCTGCGAAGAGCAGGCCATTGCATTGATCCATCGGCTGCGCATGCGAGGAAGCAACGTCATTGGTTTTGGGGAAATGGGCATTGGAAACACTTCCAGCGCCAGCCTCATACTACATTGTCTGAGCGATCTGACACTGAAGGACTGCGTGGGTGCTGGCACCGGCCTGGAAGAAGACGGTCAGCTGGAAAAACTCAAGATTCTGCAGAAAGCCAGAGCTCGAAGGCCGGACGTATCCGATCCTCTGGAAGTGCTCCTTGCCTTCGGAGGTTTTGAAATCGCACAGATGAGTGCAGCCATGACCGAAGCCTACGAACAGGGGATGCTTCTTTTGATCGATGGTTTCATATCTGGTGCAGCCTTTCTCATTGCGTACCGGCGAAATCCAGAAATTCTCTCTTCTGCTGTGTTCTGCCATAAGTCCCGGGAAAAGGGACATGCACATTTGCTGAAAATACTGGGAGCCGAACCACTGCTGGATTTGGAAATGAGATTGGGTGAAGCCACTGGATGTGCGCTGGCCTATCCGATTGTGCGAAGCGCTGTGGCCTTTCTGAATGAAATGGCCAGTTTTGAAAGTGCAGGCGTCTCGAGCTCCAGCCAGGGATAGATTTCAGGGTTACAGGTCAAGGGCACCAGCATTCCATGCACCGGGGTTTCCGGAGGAGATACAGCTAAAGCCCTTCGAAGATCTTTGGCTCAGGATCCAGGGTTTATTCCCGCGAAAGTAGGCTTCCGACGAATCGTAGCCCTTCATTGAAGATAAGAGATAAGTATCGTGCTAAACTGGCTCAAGCATCATTTGAATCTGCTATGCATCGCCTGGACTTTCTATACCAGGATTCCTCTTCCCTTTCAAGTAGACCATAACCCGGAAAAACTGCAGCTATCCAGAGCCTATTTTCCCTGGATTGGTGTTCTGGTAGGATCGTTCTGCGCTCTTATCTTTCTAGCTAGTGCGATCTTCTGGCATCCTTCTATTGCTGTTCTGTTTTCAATGCTAGCATCCATCTGGATCACAGGAGCATTTCATGAAGACGGGCTGGCGGATTCCACGGATGCTCTGGGCGGCGGTTGGAGTCGGGATCGAATTCTGGAAATAATGAAAGATAGCCGGATTGGCACCTTTGGAACTGTGGCGTTGATCTTCATACTGGCTTTTAAATTTGCAGCCAGTTATTCCATTGCCTCTCAAAGTAGCGTAGATTTCGCACTTATCTTAATATTCGCCCATACGGCCAGTCGCTACCTGGCCTCTTCGCTGGTAGATTTCATGCGAAATGCAAGCTCATCCGCCATGAGCAAATCCAAACCCATGGCAAGCACTCGCCTTCCCCGGGGATATAGGATCATCGGTCTGGCAGCGCTCGTATTTTCTGCGCTGATACTTTATGATCGCCCGCTTCTGATCCTGGGATTCTTTCCTGCTCTGGTCATGACTTTCTACTGGATTCGCCTCATCCAGAAATGGCTGGGAGGCTATACAGGCGACACTCTGGGAGCGTTGCAGCAACTAACAGAGGTTAGCATCTATCTGACGGCGGCCATGTCATGGAACTACATCTGATTCGTCACACAAAGACCGTGGCACCTACCGGAATGTGTTACGGTCAGAGCGATCTGGATCTTGAAGCCGGTTTTGAAGATCAATTCGATCAGATATTCATTGAACTTCAGAAGATCTGTCCATCACCCGCAGCCATCTGGTCCAGTCCTCTCAAACGTTGCCGGATCCTGGGAGACTTCCTGGTGGGGCGATATGCAAGGTCGGATCTGCAGTTGCAGCTGGATTCGAATCTTATGGAGCTTAACTTTGGAGAGTGGGAATGCAGAAACTACAACGAAATCCCGCAAGCAGAGCTTTCGCACTGGATGGCAGATCTGGCCCATGTAGCCCCTCCCGGAGGTGAGAGCTACCTTCAACTCCATTCGCGAGTGAAGCACTTCTACTGGAATATGCTTCACCAGAAGCCTGAGAAAACTCAGCCTGACCGGAATTCACAGACCAATCCTCATGTAATTGTAGTCACCCATGGAGGAGTGGTTCGCTGCTTTCTGGAACTACTACTGAGTAGCCCTCTGGAAAAGAGCTTCAACTTGCAAATCCAGTACGGCAAAATTCTATCGTTTCGTCTGGCGGATCCAGAATAGACGCTATAACCTTGAAGGATTTTCTGATTCTCCAGGAGAAAACACTTTTCTGAGAGAATTACATTTCCAACATATCACCGATACATGAGTTCCAGGATATTTCAGAAAACTCGTGGGTTCAATCCTCAGCCCCCGGAGCCTATTCCACAGAAGCGTCGCCCCTGGCTCAAGTTCCTATTGATTGCCAGTGCTGTATTCTTTCTGTACTTACTGGGGGACTACATGTGGAGGGAAATGCGATGGCGATTTATAGTCGTTCATCATACCGCTGGCGATTCCGGAAACCTGGAGTATTATCGGGCACTCCATAAGAAGAAGCATGGCTGGCCGGATATCGCATACCATTTCTTGATAAACAATGGAAGTATGAATACCTCCATCGGCCAGATTGAAGTGAGCGGACTATGGGAGAAGCGCACCCTGAATTACAGTACGCGAATTTCTTATGTAAATTATCTTGGAATTGCTGTAGCCCTGGTAGGTAACTTCGAAAACCACGATGTACATCCACTTCAGTACGAAGCTTTGATTCAACTTTTAACCAATCTTTCCATGCGATACAACATTCCACCGGAACGCATCGTAGGACATGGAGAGCTCCAGAATACTCAGTGCCCGGGCAAACATCTGGATATGTCCAAAGTCCGGGCTGATGTAGCGGCATCCATCAAGCGAAAACTTGAAATGGAATAGGACTTCAGGACTACGGAACTCTGGAACTACGGATCTCTGGCACTGCAGGAGTAGCCCGACCGCGACGTTATTGATTACTTACAGGCAGCGCCAATGGTATTTACATATTCCGGAGCCAGATGAAAAGCTGCATCCGAACCGGAAAAGTTTGTACGAATCTTGTTCGCATCATAAAGCCGATTCCAGTCTCGAAGCATGGGAGCAGAAAGCGGTCTGTAGGACCAGTGCCAGGGCTCCCATTGATATCCGCCATCCCTTCCTTCGGTGTAAACCAGGCAGAAACCAAAGTCAGGTGCATTGGCCAGCATCCATTCGTAGATGATCTTTCCTGTGCCGCTGCGATAGTACGCAGGATTCAAACTGTTAATGTCAAAGTCAGTGCCCCAGTGATGACGAGATGTTCCGGGCATACTGGAGTATTCCAGGATCATTCGGGCTCGCTTCAATGGGTCCTTAATGGTTCGCAGGTCCATCCCCGATACTTTGCGCTGACCGTTCCACTTCGCTTCCCAGATTCCTTTTTGCGAGTTGAATGGTCTTGTAGCACTCTGAACCCAGAATCGAATATTGGGATGATCCTTCTTGAAGCGAAAAAGCATCTTCTTGAGGGCCTCGGTGGTCTCCTTTCTTAAGACCATCCCTTTCCTGGAAGCAGGTATGCCCGCCTTTTCCAGAGTTGTAAAGCCTACATGTGAGTAAGGATCAAACTGCCCGGAAAGATATAGATGAGGCTGGGTATTTCCATAAAGCTCCGCTTCGGAGGCTCCATTCGTCGGATCCGAACCTGCAGGGCTACAGGCAACGCCGACAGAGACGATGAAAAGCAATGTAAGGATTCTCTTCTGCATACCTGGCAATGCATCCTTTCTTGAGAACGCTACCGAGGATTCATAACCCATCGTTTCGCTGGTCTGGAGCAATTGTTTCCACTGATTTCTTCTATTCTTTGGCATCATAACTTCGTTCCGATGTGCAGTGCACCCAATCTTATCCAATTCCATCGGTGATTGCTCATGTAAAGACAATCATGGATGACTTCCCGGGAATGCAGAAAAATCCGCTTGCCCACGACAGGCCAGGGTGTTCTACTCAGAAACGTGAAAGAGCGCAGCCACTCCATCCCCCTACCAGAAGAAATACCCATCAAGAAAGTCCAGGGCAATGACCGGGATCTACTGCTCAAGATGTACGGAGAAATGTTAATGATCCGTCGTTTTGAGGAAACTGCGGCCAAAGCTTATGCCCAGGGAAAGTTCGGCGGCTTCTGCCATCTTTACATTGGTCAGGAAGCTGTGGGTGTGGGTGCCCTGAATGCACTGAGGGAAGATGACTATGTTGTGAGCACGTACAGGGATCATGGACATGCATTGCAGAGAGGACTGGATCCCGCTGCATTGCTGGCAGAATTGCTGGGAAAGAAAACCGGCATTGTCCAGGGTAAAGGCGGATCCATGCACTTTTTCAGCAAAGAGAAGAATTTTATGGGAGGCCACGGAATTGTAGGCGGGCATGTGGCTCTGGCTTCCGGAATTGGCTGGTCCATACGTTATCGTAAAAAAGATAATGTATGCATCTGTTTCTTTGGTGAAGGAGCCGCTAACATTGGCGCTTTTCATGAAGGATTGAATCTGGCCAGCCTCTGGAATCTTCCGGTAATTTTCATATGCGAAAACAACCACTACTCTATGGGCACTCCGGAGTATCGCTCACTGTCGGTGGCCGATGTCAGTATTCGAGCTGTAGCCTACGATATGCCTCGAGATCACTTCAGCGGCGGCGATGTCCTGGATGTAGAACAAAAGGTAAAGAAATATGTGGATGCGGCCCGAGCCGGCGAAGGCCCTGCTCTTCTGGAAATCAGCACCTATCGTTTTCGCGGGCATAGCATGTCGGATCCTGCGAAATACAGAACCAAAGATGAAGTAGAGACCTACAAAAAGATGGATCCTCTGCGTCGCGCCTACGATACCCTTATGGAAAGTGGAGTGCCGGAAAAGGATCTGGCCAGAATGGAATCCGAAGTAAGTCATACCCTGGAACAGGCGCTGGAATTTGCCGAGAAATCCGAAGTACCACCGCCTTCCGATCTTTATACAGACATTTATGCGCCCTGATTACGCGGAGAAGACACGGACCGCATAGGCAGACGCATAAACAGACATTTTCGATCAAGAACAATAACCTAGAGTAAAAGAGCAGCTATTCACAAAAGGCAGTTATCATGGGAAAAACCAAAATCAGCTACAGGGAAGCCATTCGCCGGGCAATCTTTGAGGAAATGCAGCGCGACAAAGATGTATTTTTGATGGGCGAAGAGGTAGGTTATTATGAAGGAGCCTATAAAGCCACCCAGGGACTGCTCAAGGAATTTGGCGAGGAGAGAGTGGTAGATACTCCCATTTCCGAGCAGGGATTCGCCGGAGTTGGCATTGGCGCTGCCATGTGCGGCCTGAGGCCGATTATAGAATTCATGACATGGAACTTTTCCCTGGTAGCGTTCGACCAGCTCTATAACAACGCGGCGAAGATGTTCTATATGAGCGGCGGACAGTTCCCGATTCCGGTAACCTTTCGGGGGCCAGGAGGAGCAGGCGGCATGCTGGCCGCTCAACATTCCCAGGCACTGGAGTCGCTGTATCTGCATTGTCCAGGACTGAAAGTGGTGACTCCTTCCACACCTTATGATGCGCTGGGTTTATTAAAGACTTCGATACGCGACAACAATCCCGTGGTATTTATTGAAGGCGAAGTTCTTTACAACGTCACCGGCGAAGTGCCAGAAGAGGAATTCCTGATTCCGCTTGGTCAGGCAGAACTAAAGAAAGAAGGTAAAGACTT
The DNA here is from genome assembly GCA_002729885.1 of Spirochaetaceae bacterium. GTDB lineage: Bacteria > Spirochaetota > Leptospiria > Leptospirales > Leptonemataceae > UBA3465. The sequence goes on along the minus strand of PBUB01000002.1, from coordinate 545,689 downwards.
CAGCATCATTTGCTGGTCCAGGGGATATCATTTTGCTCTCGAAGCTCTGGAAGACATTCAGAAAGCCGGTTACGATCCTGAGATTCTGGATCTTCGCAGCCTGCGGCCCATGGATGAAAGTGCAATCTACGAAACCGTGCGAAAGACCGGTCGCGCATTGATCATCGAGGAATCCTGGCCCAGGGCATCTGTGGGTTCCCATGTCTCGGACATCATTCAAAGGAACTGTTTCTATGATCTGCAGGCTCCGGTGCTTCGTGTCACCCAGGAAGACGTTCCCATGCCTTATGCGAAAAACCTGGAAGCAGCCAGTCTGCCCAATCCATCCAGAATCCTGGCCGCTGTCGAGGAGCTAATGAATTGAGTCTTCGCAAAGCTCATCCAGAGGAATTAAAATGGCAAAACTAATCGAACTGACACAGCTAAGCCCTACTATGAGCGAAGGGAACTTCGTTCGCTGGACCATCAGCAAAGGAGATTCGGTGGATCCCGGGGATGTCATCGCAGAAGTAGAAACAGATAAAGCGGTGATGGAGATGGAAGCCCTGGATTCAGGAATCCTGCTGGCTACTCTGGCAGAAGAAGGAGATCGACTGCCGGTGGGAGCTCCCATGGGAGTCCTGGGCGAAATGGGTGAAGAAATCTCCGATATCCTGGAAAAAGCGAAGAAAGACCTGGAGCAGGCAAAGAATGCTCCTGCCGAAGAGGACAGTGCCGGGCAGTCCCAGAAACCATCGGAAACAGAGAGCTCTGCATCGAAATCAGCATCCTCAGGGGACTCCGGCTCTTCCGAATCCTCTGACTCAGAAGCCTCCGGGCATTCCCAGTCTTCCGGATCCAGCCCCTCAGACTCGGATGCAGCAAAGACATCCGCGGCAAAGAAAGAAAGCCAGCCCAGGAGCAAGCTGAAACCTTCCGCCGATGTTCGCATCAGCAGTCCAGAGAAGCCCATCCTGGATGCCCCTGCCCAGAATGGACTGATTGCACTACCCGCTCATCGCATACTGTTTAAGAAAAGCAAGGCAAACGTTCGCGCCACACCACTGGCAAGACGCATAGCAAAGGAAAAGAACCTCGATCTTTCCTTAATAGAACCCACCGGTCGGGGAGGAACTATCACCGAAGATGATGTAAACGAGTTTCAAAAGACTCGCCCCACCGGGGGAGGAAATCTTCAAATCAAGCCTGATCGCAAAGTTGAGCTTTCCAATATGCGAAAAGTAATCGCTTCCAGGCTTCACGATGCCAAAAACAATATTCCTCATTTCTATCTAACTGTAGAATTCAATGCAGAGTCCATTCTAAAGTTGCGCAAATCCCTGAACGATGATCTGGCGGCGATGGCATCTGAAGGTCAGGAAATCCATAAGTTCTCTCTGAACGATCTAATTACTCGTGCAGTGGCTCTGAGTCTGCAAAGACACCCTGTAGTGAACAGCTCATGGCGAGAAGATCATGTTCTCGAACATGGTAACATCGACATCGGCATCGCAGTGGCGATTGATGGAGGACTCATCACTCCCTATGTGCGAAATGCAGATCAAATAAGCCTCATGCAGCTGTCCCGAAGCGCCGTTGACCTGGTGAACCGGGCCCGGTCCAGAAAATTGAAACCGGATGAATTTACCAACGGAACGTTCACGATTTCGAATCTGGGAATGTTTGGAATTAAGGAATTCTCCGCCATTATCAATGAACCGGAGGCAGCGCTTCTGGCTGTAGGTGGCATTGTGGATAAGCCGGTGGTGAAAGACGGAAGCATTATTATAGAGAAGACCATCACCATGACACTCAGTTGCGATCACCGAGTGATTGACGGAGCAGAAGGGGCCAGGTTCTTACAAACGCTTAAAGGCTTTATCGAAAACCCATACAATTTAATTGTGGGTTCATGAAATCTTCTACCTGGCCTGTGGCTCTGCTTCTTTCTACTCTCTATTGCGGAGATCCTCTGGCCGACCCGGAAGTGCAGAGACAGCGCAGTCAGATTCCACAAGAGCATCAACCAGGCTTTGACCGGTTCATAGAAAACAACTGTCATGCCTGTCATGGATTGAAAGGCGATGGCAATGGACCTCTTAACTCCTCCGGTCGATTTGACATACCGGACTTTCGTAATCCGGCAAGCTACCGACACGGAGCCACCGTTTCAGAAATTCGAAACTCCATTGAATTTGGAGTAGAAGGTGGCCGAACAGGTATGCAGGCCTATCAAAACATCCCGCCCGAGCATTTGAATACCATAGCCGAATATATACACTACTTACAAGCACCATGAGTCTGGAAAAAACGCTCACCCGAAGAATCATTGAATCCTTTCTGCCACCCTGGACCGAAAGGGTGGGCTATCCTCCGTCCAGACCGGAACTGGCTGCACTTTTTCCTGATCGGACCAGTCCCATCCCCATGGATTTTGCCCCCTCCTCCAGCCTGGATGGCATCTATCTGGATGGTGACGATGCAGCCCGAGATTCCAGGCAGCTTACCGGGCAGCTGGAAACTCTGGCTCCCGGCGGAATCGCAGTGATGATTCTTTCCAGAGAACACTGGACTGCAAAGGGATTGCGCCAGGCCTGCGAAGGAACCGGCTTTCGAATCCTTTTTTCCAGCTCTATCAAATCCGGTCAGAAGATTCTACCCACCTCGGAAGGGTTGCCTGTTCCCGCCTCCTGGTTTCAGCGAATTTTCCGTGCCGGCAGACTCGCCACCTTTCCTGCTCTATCCTTTCCTCGTGGAAAAGGGCTGTTCGTAGTATTACAGAAGAAATTCTCTCAATCCCTTTCCAGTCGTACAGGCATAAGCGTGGTCATGCTCATGCCGGAGGATCGCAACGATGCAGCCAGAATGCTCATTTCCTGGGATTCGTTTCTAAAAGAAAAAAAATTCGACGACGCTCAACTGGTTTACGTGGAAGATTCGCACCTGGATCCACCGCCATTGAATCTTCAGGCAGATGCTATTCGCAAGGTGGATCATTATCGTCCCACAGGGCCCTATGGTGCTCTAAGATCCGGTCTGGCATTCAGCAGGGGAAGAAAGGTCATTGTGGATTTTTCCCGGGGCACGGTAGACCCTTCGCTTTGCATGCCGCTCCTGGATCGCTTCATCCAGGAAGAAAAGAATATGGGAAAGAAGCATTTCGCAGTGCAGGCTGTGGATTATCGCATGCGAAACCCTTATGGCTGGCTCAAAGGATTTTTTCTACGATTCATTGCAGGTACGGTATATCCGGACTGCCCTCTCAGAATCTATCCGGCCTGGACCGCATCCCTGCTGGCAGATCTGCATCCGGAGGAAATCAAGCGAAACCCTCTTCTATTTTCTATGACTGTGAAGCGAAACGGGGGTAGATTTCTAAACGAGAAGCTCAATGTTTCGCATATCAAGAATGCTCTCAAGCTAAGTGTTCCTGGAATGATTTTTTCTTACCTTCGCATGCGTACCGGAAAAATCCTGGGCTACCTTTTTCTTTCTGCGCTGGCTTTATCTGCATTTCCCGTGCTGGATCGCACTCTGTCCGGTTTACAGGCTGCCATGAGTTCCTCGGATCTGTCTCTGGGATGGATACTGTCCGGTTCTGCTATCCTGATGGGCTGGAATAATCGATTCTTTCCGGACAATAATAGCAGCTTCGGAGCATTTCAGTCCCATCTTCGCAATCGAATTCCGTTCTGGGAAAACACCATCAACCGCAGCATAGCACGCCTGGCCCAATCCACTTCCTACCGGACCTTCCATGCTTTGCTGCAGATCATTGTGATATCATCAGTATTCTATCTTGCTTCAGCATTAATACTATTTCGCAGACCCGGCCGTCAAATACTGATTGTTAGCGCCTACTTTCTACATCTACTTCTTATTCTATTCCTGCTGGGCTCGCCTGTCCTGGGCGGCTGGATCGAACAACTTCAGGATGGAATCTGGGAGCTTTCGCGGATCGTATTGCTCACAGCAGAGGGACGATGGATGGAACATGGTCTGACCACACTATCTCTGTCCTTTCTGGGTGCCCTGGAACTGAGTTGCGGCTTTCTGATCATTTTTCTTTTTCGAAGAAAATACCTCTGAGACAATAACTCCGGTAATAATCAGGGCTGCACCCATGCTTTCGCGCCAGCCCAGGAACTGCCCCAGGATTAAGAATGCGAACAGTCCTGCAAATACCGGTTCCATGGCATAAAGAAGAGAGGCCCTGGCCGGTGATGTTTCTTTTTGAAATCGAACCTGAAGAAGAACCGTTCCGATTGTAGCCGGTAAGCTCAAATACAGAAGACTGGTAAGTAATCCAATACTCCAATCATGACTTCCCAGATACTGAACACTGGTTTGCCCGGCCAGATAGGGCTCATCCAGCCCAGAAATAGAAGCAGCAATTGCGAAAAGAGACGTTCCCAGAATCTGATAAAAGGTTAAATCCTCGGTGCTGTATTTACGGGAAAACACATCCAGAAGAAGGATCAACAATGCGAAACTGAAGGCGCAGGCAATGGTAAGCCAGTCCCCTTTGTTCCATTGTCCTCCGGATGGGGAACCCAGAAGAAAGAAGGCTCCGGCCAGAACAAGAATGAGACCAGCATAGGCGCTGGGTGTTACCCTTCTGCGAAGAAAAATAATCTGCATTGGGAAGGTGAAAAGCACCAGCAGTTGAGTAATAAAGGCTGAGCGGGCCGGTGTTGTATACACGAGCCCCTGAGTCTGCAAACCATAGCCGGCGAAAGAGATCAGGCCCAGGGTCAGCCCGGCAAGAGGGCCCATCCAGCGGTTCCTGAGTTTTGCCTGTTCCGATGGCCGTGCAGCAGAGCCGAGAACCGGGATTGGTCTATCTTCCTTTGCGGATCTGCGCCTCAGAAATAGAAAAGCAGGAAAGAAGCAAATGGAGGCCACACCGAATCGAATAGCCACCATAAGATAGGGAGGCATTTCATCTACCGCAAGTTCAATGGCTACAAAGGTGCCACCCCAGAATAGAGCGCACAGTAGCAACATCAGATCTGCCCTGAATCGAGACACGAAAATCAATTGCAGGATGCAGGCTCAATCGTCATCTGAAAAAATGTTTGCTCCTCTGGACTGGATAATCCTGGCCATCTATGTATCTATAGCTATTCTGGCCGGTCTTGCACTTAGCAAGAAGGCATCCTCCAGTATGGAGTCCTACTTTCTGGCCGGTCGTAACCTTCCCTGGTGGTGGCTGGGAACCTCCATGGTTGCCACAACGTTTGCTGCCGACACTCCTCTGGCAATCACCGGTATCACGGTAAAGAGCGGGATATCCGGTAACTGGTTCTGGTGGAGCTGGGCTCTTACCTACATGGCAGGCGCAATCTTCTTTGCTCGCAAGTGGAGGCGATCGGAAGTTCTTACAGACATTGAATTCATCGAATTGAGATACGGAAACAAAGCCGGTTCCTGGCTGAGGTTGTTCAAGGCAGGCTACATGAGCCTCATCATGAACAGCATTATTCTGGGATGGGTGTTTCGCGCCATGGCCAAGATCACCACTCCCTTTATCCACTGGGAACAGATCCTGCCTGCCAGCCTGTTTGATTCGCTTCTGCAGTACTGGCCCTCTATACTGATGTTTGGCGTGGATGGCTATACCGATGTAGCCAATCTAAATCATACCATCACTTTACTACTTCTATTCGCAGGCGTAGTTCTATACTCGATGCTGGGCGGCATTCGAGGCGTAATCCTCACTGATCTGATCCAGTTTGCCATGGCCATGGTAGGGTCCTTCGTTTTCGCCTACCTGGCAGTAGACTATGCAGGCGGCATGGATCAGATAGTTGCTTCCATTCAGACCCAGTATGAAGCGGGCGGCGAATCCAAACTGTCGCTAATGCCGGATCTTTCATCCATGACCATCAGCCTTTTCGCCGTATACTTCCTGATACAATGGTGGAGTCAGTATTTTTCCGATGGATCCGGTTACCTGGCCCAGAGGATGAATACTGCTCGTACACCGGAGGATGCAACAAAGGGCTCGATGTGGTTTGTATTTGCGAACTTTCTGCTTCGCACCTGGCCCTGGGTGATCATAGGACTGGCAACCCTGGCTCTATTTCCGCTGGCGATTCTCGATTCAGGACTGTCCAGCGATGCTCTGGCCGCTCATTGCGCTTCAGCACAGCCCATTACCAACTCTGTACCATCTGCGGCCAGTATCCATGCCTCGGATGTTCGCCTGGTCTGTGTGGATCCGGAGATGGGCTATCCGGTGCTTATGAAGTATGTGCTTCCGGCAGGACTTCTGGGATTCGTTTTCGCGGGGCTGATGGCCGCCTTTATGAGCACTGTGGACACACATATTAACTGGGCCGGCTCCTATCTGGTAAACGATATCTATCTAAGGTTTATCAAGCCCGAAGCCTCACAAAAGAAGCAGGTTCGAGCCAGCCGATGGGCAGTATTTGTCGTAGCGGCTATTTCGGTAATAGTAGCTTCTCGAATTGGAAGTATTGAAGAGGCCTGGAAATTCCTCATCGCTCTGGCCGCCGGTATGGGACTGCCTCAGCTTTTACGATGGATCTGGTGGAGAGCCAATGCCTACACAGAAATCTCCGGGATGCTGGCATCGTTGCTACTTACGGTTCTTCTCTATTCCATCTATCCCTGGTTACAATCCAGCTTTGGATGGGGAGAATTGCAGGCAGAGCATGGCCTGGCATTTACTGCTCTGGGGTCTGCCATCGTCTGTATAATTGTCACTCTAAAAACATCCCCCACTCCGGCTTCCGTGCTGGATCAATTTCAAAAGAAGGTAGATCCCACAGGATTCTGGCCCAATTCAAATCATCCAGCACGGGCCAGACGCGAATTCATGCAGGATGCTTCACTGTGGCTGTCAGGAAACATAGCCATTCTATCCGGTATGCTGGTGCCCGGTTACATCTTACTGGATAGCTATTGGGAAGCAGGAATCTGCTTACTTGTGGCTGCACCGGCAGCGTATTTCACACATCATCTGTGGAAAGCGCGACGAATCTAGAATTGTAGACAAGTCGATGCTCTTCATAGCCAGCGGTGGAGATAATCCATGGATCGGGAAAAATCAATGCAACCAGACAATGAACTCCGGGTTCGAACCCGGAGTTCATTGTCTCCAGAAGTTATTATGCCTTCCCGGCCGTAGATTTCAGCTCCTCGAGTTTAGCGCGAATCTTTGCATTTCTTTCTTCCGATTCATCCAGTCGCTCGGCTACTTCCAGCATTCGCTCGGCTCTCTTAAGATTGTTCAATCTCATATATATATCTGCCAGAAATAGATGCACATGCGGATCCTCCGGCTTTCGCAGTCTCAGTCGTTCAGCGAAATCTGCCGCCTTATCAAACTGCCCTACTTTGCGATAGAAACTGGCCGAGGCAAAGATCATTTCTTCATCTTCCGGTCTCAGAATACTGTAGCGCTCTGAATAGATTGCGGCCTTCCAGTATTCGCCCAGCTTCGTCGACAGAGATGCCATTTTCCGGTACAACGGGTCCAGTTCCGGAGCATCCGATGCCACCGCTTCCAGAAGATCCAGGGCTCCGCGAAGATCCCCATTGGCTTCCAGCTCTTTGGCCTGAAGATATTTTTCTTTGTTCTCTCCGGAAAGCACTGCTGCTTTGGCCGGCCAATCCTCTTCGCGATATCCCAGACGAAGCAGAGAAAAATCATCCATGAGCTCGCCAGTATTTTGAATGAGATGAAAAATAGCTTCCAGATCCCCTTCCGCTTTTTCCACATGCTTGAGAAAGATTGTTTCATCTTCGTTAATTATGCGCTGACCATCTTTTTCGCCCATTACCAGGTCGTCCTTTCCATCGGAACCGACGAAAAGTACATCCCCCGGTTTCATCTGCAGGGTTTCCAGGTGGATTCCCCCTTCCACTCCGGTGGTTCCCAGCTTGCGATAGTAGTTTTTTTCTTCTACAAAGCTGGCGCCTTTGTTTCGGTAAAGCACTGCTGTGGGATGCTCCGCATTGATGAAATAGACCAGACCTGTAGCCTCATCCACAAGACCAAAGATACCGGAAATCAACATGGATCCTTCGAAACTTTCAAACACTGTATGAAGCTCAATGAATGTATTCTTCAGCCATTTTTCAGGGAAGCGATCCCGTTCCACAGGAGACATCCTGGTTCGCTCGATAATGGATTCCATAACAGATCCCAGCACCAGAGCGCCACTGGCACCCTGCATGGATTTTCCCATAGCATCTACGTTAAAGAAGAAGGTGAACGGCCTGCTATGTAAATAGATTCTATGAGCTCCACAGAGATCCCCACCAATGCGCTCCTTCCAGTGCTTGAACTCGAAGGACTTCTTTTGCTTCAGGATAAAGTCTACAGACACCGGTCCTTCCGGCACTGTATTGGTTCCCAGAGGCTTAATGAGAAGAGAAGTAAGAAAATAATCCCCATCCTGCTGATGCTTCAGTTCGCGCACAGACTTTAGCGTCTCTTCCAGTTCCCTGGTTCTCTCCTGGACCTTCTCTTCTAGCTTATCTGCATAATCCCGAAGCTCTTTTCGCGCCCCTCGAATAGAGGTCACCATGTCGTTAAAACTGCGAGATAGAAAGCCCAGCTCATCTTCCACTCCTACCTTGAGTTCTACATCCAGATCTCCATCGTTCACTCTGCGGACACCGCTAAGAAGCGAGTGCAGAGGCTTGAGCAGAGCCGTATAGAAAAAGAGCGGATATCCAATAACCACCACGGCTGTAATGGCCAGAATCACGATAATAAAACTTTCCGCCTGGGGATGGATAAAATGCCTGTAACTGAGGTATTCGAAAGCTACCTCATGAATACCGCCCTTACGATACACCAGAAAAGAAATCACTCGCTGACCATTTTCCAGAGTCCTGTAGATTCTTTCTCCTTTTCCGTACATGGGAGTGAGATACTCCAGCACAGCTGCTTTCAATTCCGGACCCTGAAGTTTGGATCCGTTTACGAACTGCTCCATAACGCTGGCCAGAGGTTCAATGGCTCCCTGGTCTTTTGCCAGAAGAGCCAGCACACCGGTACGGAAATCATCGTCCGGTAGTTTACGTATCTTGGACTTGAAATAGGCTCGATCCGTTAAGGTAGAACTCCAGAGATCAGGAAGAGGACGATCCGCATCGCGCATCATCAGTGCCATATAACCCTGCTGATAGTTCTCCAGGTAGGCTCTTCGTAGAAAGCTTTCCGGATCCTTTGACTCCACCACCTGACGCCTCAATGCAGCATTCAGATATTCCCGATCCCAGGCATCCTGCACCGGTGATTCAGACATCCGGTTGTAGTCCACCGTGATTGCACGGGAATCAGAATCATAGTGACTAATATAGAGCAAATCATCGGGACGCTGCTCTTCTTCCAGAAGGATTCTCTGGGCTCTTTCGTAGAAGATGCGATCGAAATCCTTTTCTTTCTCTACAAACACAGGGTAGCTAATGGCCTGGATGGCCAGAAGCGTAGTTGCCAGGCTAATGGCAAAAATTCGCGAAAGAAGATTACTCTTTTCGCCAGATGTGGAAACAATGAAAATTAGAATCCAGAACATCCCCAGGACTCCCAGGGTAACCCATAGAGTCTGGAATAGTCCTCGATCAATGGCCCCATCACGACTCAATGCATTGGCCATGGCGGGAATGATGACTGCGAATACGAAACCAACGTAGATCCCGATGGCTCCCAGCCTGGACAATCCTTTCTCGCGAACCATTCTGTATATAGATGGAATCGTATACAGAACGATGTAGCCCAGAATCCAGATAGCTACAAAGAGAGAAGCTTTATCCGCTGCGAAATCCCAGTAATGACCTTCGAAATGGAATACCCTGGGCGCATCCAGGGTTTCCCAGGCGAAGTTTGCAGTTAGAAGAACACTTAGAACTGCGATGATTCCAAAGTAGAGCCAGTACAGCCAGCCGGTAACCGGCCTGGGAAATGAAAGAAAGAACAGTCCCAGAAACAGACAGCCAAAGAAAGTTCCCAGCACCGTCATCCAGCGATGAAAGGACAGGATAGGATCGTCATAGGCGGCCGAGAGAAAATAGGCCACTCCCATACAGGTGTAAAAGGTAAAGGCGATAGCCAGATTCCAGGTAAACCTGGACTTACCCTTAATTGTGAATAGAAATGCGCTAAAGAATGCTGCGAAGGCAACAAGATTGAGTGCGGCTACGGAATAATAGGTGTGAAGCATAAATCCATCCTCTGTGGAGTACACCATGAGCTTGCAAAGGGGGCTATGCCCTGTTTCTACCTATCGGCAAGCCAGGTAACAAAATCCTGCCTCCATAGACTTCATTGTAAACTGTTTTAACCGAAAGTCTATTATCCGGGGGGGTGATTGCATTTCTAACAGTGTTCGAGACATTGGTACTGGCTTCTTGCGCAGCCCAATCTTAAGCATTCGTTGCGTGGATCTTTAACAAATGATATAAACCAGGAGCTATGATGCAGGGTTCCCTTTACACTGGTCGCAGTGCTACCAATCCGGTAATCTGAGAGTAGAAATGTCACTGAAATCCATAAATCCAGCCACCGAAGTACTGATCCAGGAATACCAGGCGCATTCCGACGATCAGATCGAAACGATTCTGAACCGGGCCATGCAATGCTTTATGGATCGAAAGTCCAGGCCTGCTCCGGATGAAGCGGTGCTGCAATCTATCCAGAAGGCGGCGGACATTCTCGAGAAGAATGCGGAAATTTATGGCCAGCTAATTACTGCGGAGATGGGAAAGCCCATCAGTCAGGCTGTGGCCGAGGTAAATAAATGCGCCGGCCTGTGTAGATACTATGCAGAGAATGCAGCAACATTTCTGACTCCTAGAAAAGTTCCGACAGAGAGCAAGAAGAGCTTTGTTCGCTACGATCCTCTGGGTCCACTTCTGGCTATTATGCCCTGGAACTTTCCTTTCTGGCAGGTATTTCGGGCAGCGGTACCCGCTCTCTGTGCCGGTAATCCTGTAATTCTCAAGCATGCCTCCAATGTCACCGGATCTGCGCTAAAAGTAGCGGAGATCTTTCAAGAGGCAGGTCTTCCAGATGGCCTATTTCAGGTGCTCTTGATTTCCGGTTCCCGAATGGCAGAGGTTGTAGCTCATCCGGATATTCGAGGAGTGACCCTTACCGGTAGCGAGGAGGCCGGCCGATCCGTAGCCTCTGTGGCCGGACAGCATTTGAAAAAATGCGTTCTGGAACTGGGCGGCAGCGATCCATTCATTGTTTTGAAAGATGCAGACCTGGAAAAGGCGGCATCCACCGCAGCTCAGGCCAGGTGCATAAACTCGGGTCAGAGCTGCATCGCGGCCAAACGGTTCATCGTAGAAGAATCCATTGGCGAGGAATTTCTGGCTGCATTTCAGAAAGCCCTGGAGAATCTAAGGGTTGGAGCCCCTACAGATAAGAATACTGACATCGGTCCTCTGGCCCGGAAAGATCTTCGAGACGATCTACATGATCAGCTGCAAAGAAGCATTCAGGAAGGCGCCACTCTGTTATTGGGTGGAGAGCCTGAAGAAGGGCCCGGATACTTCTACAAGACCACTCTGATTCGCTCGGATTCCATCTATAACAATGCGTTGCAGGATGAAACCTTTGGCCCCCTGGCTGCAGTTATCCTGGCAGGAAATGAAAGAGAGGCCATTGAACTGGCCAATCAAAGTCGATTTGGCCTGGGCGGAAGCCTGTGGACCAGGGATCTGGAAAAAGCGGAATCCCTTGTTTCGCAGATTGAGACCGGAAGCATTACGGTGAACGATTTGCTTCGCTCCGATGTTAGAATGCCATTTGGCGGTATCAAAGATTCTGGCTTTGGTCGCGAAATGGGCTCAGAGGGAATCCTGGAGTTCGTAAATCAGAAAGCCATTCGCATAAACGGCTGAGATGTGCATCCATAGCCTTTACCCCGGAACGGACGTACGGTAGTCACTGAAAAACCGTAGCTGCATGGCGCAGACGGTACTCCAGGATTGACTCTTTTTCAATAGAATTGGAGGCGATGAAAGAGTCCTCCGCGAAGCCGCTCATCCACGCAGCTATTCAGAAAGTGGAAATTTCGCGCTGTAAAATGATAAAAAAAGAGCCGCCTTTTGCAAGGCGGCCAGAGCGACAGATCGGAAGATTCTAAATTAAATTAGAAGCTCGTGCTATAACCCGCAGAGATGTAATATACAACTCGCGGAAGCTTTTGACGTGGAGTGTAAGTCCAGTTACCGGACGGATCCACGCTGCTTGATACCAGACTGTTGAAGTAGCTGTTTGCCAGTCCTACAGTTTTGCTAGGATCGGCCACTGCGCCATCAAATTTGGTAGAACCACCGTTTACCCACGCCAGAGCATTTTTACCTGCTGTGTCGCTGTCGAACCAGGACAGGTCCGGACGGTAAACTGCGTTCAGTCCAATTGAGAAATCGCCGAATCCAAGAGAGATTCCTGCATCCACGTTTCTCCAGTTCTGATAACCGCTTGAAGTTTGATAACCAGCACCCAAGTTGAATCCTACGCTCATGCTATCGGAGAGATCTGTTCCCCAATCATACCCGAGGTAGCTGTAAGTAGTTCCTTCGCTACCATCGCCGTTTACTTCAGCGTAGTAGGTCAGACTAATAGTTCCAGCCTCTTCAGGTAGAATAGCAGGAGAGAAGCCAACAAAGAATTCAGTGAACTGGTCAGCACCCGTAACACCGGTTGTGGTGTTAGGAAGAACGTAGGCAATAATACCACCGCTCATGGTTCCCAGCTTGCTTTCAACTTCGTAACCCAGAGTTAAGTCTACTTCGTCAAAACGACGCAGACCATTCGCTTCATTGTAGAGACCAGGAATCTGATAGGTTCCCGCTGCAATTTGAGCTGCAGTAGGACCGGTACCAGTCACTGCAGCAATCTCGGCCGGAGTAGCGCTGAGTACGTTAACTCCTGCGCCAGGGCCAGATGCTCCAGGTCCTGTTTGATACAGACCATCGGTATCTACGTCTTCGCGTCCGGTCAGGGCAAAGGAAGTCCATACGTTAAAGAACATTCCATTGTCCAGATTAAAGTTGATGCTCGGCTGGAAAGCCGGCGCCATGTTAAAGCCGGAGATTTTTTCTCCGTCCTGGGTAAACTTACCCTGATGTATATCAGATCCGCGGAAAATGTAGCTAGATACTACAGTAGCATCAACATCGATGCCGGGTTCCGCTTGAAGCGTAGCTGTGCTAAGCATTACTGAACCAATCAGGATAGAGGACCAGGTTTTCTTGATTGCACTTCTTCTGGTTTCCAAGGTGTTATCCTCCTGTGTTTTGCCCTTGTTGTGCAGGAACCGTGCCAGCCAGATTGGCCCCCATTCCGGTTTTTCCGGGAATTGAGCCCCGCAACATGCCTCAATCAGGGATTTATGCTCACTCTTTAAGCATACCGCCCGCTTTTACTCAGCAAATGTCCTTCGGTTGTAGTCTGTGCGACCAGATCCGGCCCCGTTTCCCCGGAAATCTGGCGAAAAACGTCCTGAGGGGCCCAAAAAAATGAATTAACGATAGAAATGTCTGCTCCTTGAGCAGCCCGGCATTCAATGTCAGCGCGGAAGCGCTATATCATTCTCTTTTTGTCCAGGGCTGGCTATAACTAACGTTTGAGGATCGACCTGAATGGAAGCTTATCATTCCTGAAAACTGAATAAGCTCATCTGTGTTCCTCCGAATAGCCTTTAGATCAGCCCATGAGAAAAGAGAAATAACCTGTAATGTTATACAGTAGCTCATTCTCTCTCTAAAAAAGGAATTGCCTCGGCACCGGGATACATCCAATTCTTGAGATAGATGTCTGAGTCCGTTCAAGAAAGAGAGCTGGAATACCTCTACAGTGCAGATAAAATACAACATCTCCTGGCCCGACACCTGAAAGGTCGGACCATGTTCCTGAAAGGGCAGGACCCACCTGCAGAAGCGCTGGTCCATGAGTTTGACTTAAACAATCGAATCCTTCTGGAAAGTCGCAAAGTAACCCTGGAAGCGGAGATGAAACTCCAGCTATTTCGAATCCTGGGAAGATACATTGAGCTTCATTGCGAAGTACTGAAGGTTTCTGGCGATCATAAATATAGCATTCAGGTGGTAAGCGCTGCCATCGCAAAAAAAGAGCGTTCAAATCTACGGGTTCCCCTGCCCGCCGATCAAGCATATATCACCAATATCCTGGCAAGCCGACATACCATCGATACAGATACGTTAACCATTCCCACTTCGGTGAAAGTGGGCTTTGGTGAATATGAACAGATTCTGAAGAGGGATTTCGAAAACGTCAGAATCGACACCTTTGGAAAGAGAGGCACCTGGCTGGACCAGGTAAAAAAGCATAGCAAAGCGATCTATATACCGGATACCGAGGATCCTCATACTTACAGACCATCAGATGATCGATGTCTGGATGCATCGGCGTTACTGGGCCAGAAGCTGCAGCAGAAGATTATCGAGTACCGTAACCACAAGGTTCGAGCCGAGGCAATTGTTCCGGTAATCTATATGACCCACGATCGAAGTGCCATTCCCATAGGATATATACATGTACAGAGCAAAAAAGCGCCGTTCTCTGCCGGTACCCTGGAAAGACTGTACAATGCCTCTGCAGATATGGTGGAGAAGATTCGCGGCTCCAATACAGTAATGATCAAAGAAAAGCAGCAGGTTTTAAATGTCTCCCGGGGAGGCTTTCGGGTAAGAATCACACATGATGAGCTTCGCACCTATCTTGCACGTCAGAATGGTTTCACTTTTGATCTAGTTTTTCGCATGCAGGCACCCATAACATTGTTTGGGCAAATCCGGTCCCAGAAGAGAATGGCCTCAGGAGAACTGCTTCTGGGAGTCCAGATTGCGGGGAATTCCGATGAATCCAGCTACAAGCGATTCCTGGGAAACGTTGATAAATTGGAACAAGAGACGAAAGCGCGGCTGGAAGCAAAAAAGCAGCAGGCTCGCAAGAGCCAGAGCCGTTAATCCGGCTTTGTTCGAGTTCAGCAATTGCATCTCTGCAAATCATCTCGATAGTGCAGGTGCTTCCGTAGCAATCCTGCTTTCGCATACCATTCGCTCTCCTGGGGGCACGCGACCACGCTTCTGTCCAGATCGACGTTCATTCGTATTGAAAAATGCACCGGCACAGGCGATATAGAAAACCAGAATGAAACATAGCAAAATACAACTTCCCTCCTTGAAGTCGCGAGATCCCATTCACGGCGCCATCGCTTCGTTTTCACTGAAATGGACTGTATTTGTATTCGGCTCTTTTCTGGCTTTCATTTTGTCCGGTTGCGGCTCTCATCCTTTAAAGAAGCCGGAAACATCCATCGGCCATGAAGAGCTCGCCGGCAATCGCCCCCTGAGAATACGGGATTACCGCCATGCGAACTCCACCTTGAGAGAGGTGTATCGCCAGCTCCCGGAACCTACGCTGTACTGCGGCTGCAAATTTGATCCGAATAGAAAGTACGCATCGGCCGCGGGGGATTGCTCATTTTCGCCGGCAGACCCCGGGAAACGGACAGACGAGTACAAGGTGCACTGGGAGCATGTGGTACCCGCTGCAAGGCTGGGTAGTTCCCGTGCATGCTGGCAATCGAACTACTGCCAAAGAGAAAACGGAAAACCTTACGGAGGCCGTAGCTGCTGCAGAAAAACGGACCGCCTTTTTCGCGCGATGGAAGCGGACCTGCATAATCTGAGACCGGCCATAGGGGAAATCAATCGGCATAGACAGGATTACAACTTTGGAGAGATTGAAGGGGAAGAAAGGAAGTATGGCACTTGCGATATGGAGATTTCGTCAGCGAATGATGTGGCGGAGCCTCCGGACTCGGCAAAAGGGGTTATCGCACGAAGCTATCTTTATATGGATGCGGCCTATGGTATTGAACTCACTCCAGAGGAAAGCGCTCAATACTGGCAGTGGAACCGTGCTTTTCCTCCGAAAGGTCCTGAAATCGCACGTAACGAAATGATTCGCAAGATCCAGGGAAATCCCAATCCTTTCATCCAGAATTACAGTTCTATGACCGGAAAAGAAAAAGAAATGGAAAAGGCCCCACCTCGAACGCTTTTCCCGAACGAGGTTCCCGAAAAGGCCCGGATGCTAAAATCAATCCAGGTTCATGCCTTCTTCTATAAAGTCTGATTTCTTGAATAAACTCAGCAAATCAACGCCTTCTGCTTTCAAGGCCTCTTCGCCTCCTTCCTGGCGGTCCACAATACACAGCGCTTTGTTTACCTGAAACCCTGCCTCTTTCAGGGCCCTCACCGCTTTCAATGTACTGCCTCCGGTGGTAATCACATCATCCAGAGCCAGGACCTCTGCACCAGACACTGCATCCACTTCGCCTTCAATCTGCTTTCCGGTCCCATGACCTTTTGCTTCCTTGCGAATAATCAGTGGGTAGCAAAGATTTCCACGCTTCAATATCTCCAGACTGAGAGCATAGGAGATTGGATCTGCTCCAAGAGTCAGCCCTCCAATGGCACGGGGTATAGAAAGGCCACCATTTTCAAAGAAGTCTACATAGATCTTTTCGCATAGCATTGCAAGCCTGGATGGATGTAACGTAATCTTCTTGCAATTGAAGTAGTGATGAGACGTTTTGCCTGAAGCAAGTGTAATAGGATCCTGCCTGTAACCATAGGCATGTTCCTTGATCAGATTAAATAAAGAATTCGCATCGGACACAGAACCGGGAGTCATAGATGAATAAGCTCTGGAAAGCCCCCTTTCAATCAATGGTTTTTTCTGCCATCGCATTTGGCATTCTCTCCGCATTATCCCTGGAGCCATTCAATTTTCCACTCACCACCTACCCGGCTCTCTGGATCCTGTTCTACCAGGCACAATTGCAGAGCCTCTCCGTTAAGCGCCTGCTGTGGTTCGGCTTCATGGCAGCCTTCTGGCTATGCGTATTTGGCTTTTACTGGACCATCTATCTTTTTACGGTTTATGGCGGATTACCTCTGTATCTTTCCGTCTTCACCTTTATTCCTTACACATTCTTGCTAAACCTCAAGATCCCATTTCTAATGCTGGCCCTGGGAATCTTAAATCGCAATAAATATAGAAAGCTCCGCCTTCCTTCATTGATACTCATCCCTACAGTTGCCGTTTCTCTGGATTTTCTACTACCTCAGGTCTTCAACTGGTACTGGGGGAACCTGATCGCAGGTAATCCTTATTTCGCTCAGCTGGCAGAGTATGTGGGTATTCATGGACTGAGCTTCCTGCTGGTGTTTCTGTCCTATGGATCCTACAAGCTGCTTCAGGGAAAGCCCTGGACTTCTATCTACTGGCATCGGTTTAAAAGCGCTTATCGTTGGAAAGTTGCCAGCCCCATCGTAGTAGTAGCGGTTCTCGGGCTGGCTCTTGGAGCCTACAAGAAATCCAGCATCGAAGCGATGCAGTCAGATCTGCCACACGTCACCGCTCTTACCATCCAGCCCAATTCACCATTGGAAAAGTACGGGGAGCGAGAGGTTACCTGGCCTGTAATTCGAGATGTAATGGTAAAAACCATTCCTTCGCTGGCCGATCGTGCAAAAGAAGAGGCGGCCAAAAAAGATCTGGATATTGGACTGGTGGTACTTCCCGAGTCCGCAGTGCCCTATTTCACAACACAGGATAATTTTTTAACAAGAAAGTTGCCCTATGGCTATCGGCCGGAATATGAGCAGATGGTTCTGGAACTTGCAAAGCAGTTCGATGCAGAGGTTTTCTTTAACCAGAACGCATTTGGCATTAGCCGGGATCCCAACACAGGTATGCCTCGAAGAGATGTATTTAACTCATCGGCCCTGTTCGCGCGAAATGGCAAACGAGCCGGCTACTATCATAAGCAAATATTGATCGCGTTTGGAGAACAAATACCTTACGCTCAATTCCTGGAAGATACAGGGCTCATCATGCTTGTACCGGAAAGTGTACGATACAGCAGATTTCGCCCGGGGGAATTATTCACATTGCTTCCCTACCATTCTCCAGATCTGGAGCCGGAAAAACCCATCGAAGTAAGATACAACGCTCTTTCTGATCCCCAGGCAATCAAGACAGAGGAAATTCAGAATCTACAGGAAACCCTGGAGGATAGACAGTTCTTTCCCACCGGACAGTTCATGCCTCTGATTTGCTATGAAGTACTGAGCCCGGACTATATTCGCGATTACTTCAATGAGAACGATGCGAACCCGGATTTCATGGTTAACATCACTCAGGATAAATGGTACGGCAAAACCGTAGAAAGCTTCCAGCACTTTGAGCTGGGACGAATTCGGGCCATCGAAACCAGACGAGCCCTGCTACGATCCACCAACAGCGGCACTTCCGGCATGATCGACCTTGCAGGCAATTATGCCACACCGGAAGTAGGCCCAGAGCTCACCGGTCAGGAAGTAGAGGACTTTCAGATATTTCGCGTGCCGGTGAATCGTGCAGAACCCACGGTCTATGTAACGTATGGGGACAGCTGGTTCTTTTTGCCTTTTCTGGCCCTGGGTGGTTTCTGGCTAATTCGACGTAGAAATCAAAGCATTACCGGCAGAAATCCCCGACCTGCATCCCCGGGCGCGAACGTGGAAACTGGCTCTGCGAAGGTGCAGATGCCCCGAAAGAAGTCTACTCCACGTCGTCCCACTCGTCGCCGTAATGGAAAGTGAGCTCTTCATGGGGTTCGATAACTCGAATGCTGTATAGATGATTCTCGTCCCATTCTACGTTGGGACGGGAACTATGATTCAAATACCGAAGCTCATTTTTTCCGTCTATGCCTCTCCAGGTTCCGTTATCTCGCTCGACCCAGAGCACGTAAATATCGTCATCCAGAGAAGGAATTCCTTCGTAGGAGCCAACATAGGCCCCTTTAGGGATGCGGGCTCGGGCAAAAGCTCCCATTCCATGAATGGAGCTCCGCTTATTGTAGACAAATTTGGCGATAGCCTTGTTGGACTTTGGAGTAAACTCCAGAGGAAATGGAGTGTCTTTGGGCAGTATACGGGGGCGCTCGCCCGCAGAATTGGAATGCTTCTTTTCCACCGCTCGATGGGCCGATCCTTTCTTCCTGCTGCCAGAGGTTTCCGAACTGGTTTTTCTGGCGCCCTTACCTGAGGCTCGTTTTGCGGCAGGCTTCTTCTTGCTTGCAGGCTTCTTCTTGCTTGCAGGCTTCTTCTTGCTTACGGGCTTCTTCTTGCCGGCCGCGGGTCTGGTATTGCTTTTCTTCGAGGGAGTTTTCTTTTTCATTCGTTACTTCAGTTTTGTTTTCTGGCCTTCAATCGTTCAGCCTGACTGACAATATCCGTTACCCGAACACCGAAGTTCTCGTCAATTACAACTACCTCCCCCTTTGCAATAAGCTTTCCGTTTACCAGAAGATCCACCGGCTCACCGGCAAGTTTATCCAGCTCGATAATGGATCCTTCACCCAGACTGAGGATTTCCTTGATGTATTTCTTGGTTCGACCCAGCTCCACAGTGAGAGTCATCTCCACATCCATGAGCAGGTCCATGTTAGGAGTGAGTGGTCCCATCCCTGCATTGGATAACTGTGGAAATCCCACGTTCTTAAGGGGATTCTGTCCTGGCTGAGGCCCCTGGGGTTGATTTCCCATTTCCGGATTCATCATCTGACCGCCGGCTGCTGCTCTTCGCGAGCGCTCATGCAGCGAGCGAGCCATCTCCAGAGGCAGAAGAAGAGTCACCCTGGAATCAATGGTATTTTCTACTTTAAGGGGAATCTGTACGCGAAGCAGTCGCCCTCCCCCGACGGGAAATGTAGGCTCATCCGCAACATTCTTTACATCCAGCCCCAGCGGGGTTACTGCTTCTCCTGCTTTGACGGAGAATTGATTCACCATGGAAAACAGTAGCGGGCCCATGGCATCCTTGATGGTGGCAATCTGAGCACTATCCAGGGTCTCGCCGCCTTCCTCCGAGGCATCCCCGCCCATAAGCAAAGAGCTGATCTTACTGGCATCAGAGGTGGACAGAAAGAGGGCTACCGACCCGGAAAGGGCCCCGGTAAGATTCTGAGAGAAATATACATAGCCCGAGGAGAATTCCTTTTCGGCCTCCTCTGTGGAACGGACCTCTGCGTAAGGATTCCCCAGGTTCACGGACCTGGATAGAATCATAGATAGAGACTGAGTGCCGGATCGGAGGCCCTGAAAGGCAATATCTGCCAGGCTTTCCTTTTCCAGAGGAGATAGATCCTCTCCTCCGCCCTGATTCTGGGCAGGTCCTGACTCCGAGGCCTGGCCGGATAAGTCATCCGCCCCCTGCAATAAAAGATCGATTTCTTCCTGCGTTAATGATCCGTCCGCCATAATGCTACCTGTGGGTATTATCGGACATATTGTCAAATAGAGCCATCAGAAAGTTTAGAGTGCCCGCTTGGAAAAACGCCTCCGTGCACTTTAATGGTGCATATTCTGCGCTCCTGACGGAGCTTACAGACATCGTGTCTGGTGTGTTCTGCCTCTGCAGTCCACACCGAGGTGCGGCCTGGACTGCCACAGCCTCAAAGGCGGGTAGTACCAGAAACGCTTGCTCACTTGCTAGCCACGACCAGTGTTTATGAGCCAGCCCACTTTAATCCGGCGGGTCCGGACGAGCAGGCGCCAGGAGGGCGCCGTCCGGAAATCGAGACAGGGAGGGATCGCTTGCCGGACGAGTCCGGATCCGCCGGATCCCTATTTACTACGAAAGCTTCGTGAAGAAGCTTTGTTAGAGTGCCCCACCGAAAAAGACATCCCTGCATTCTTTCGGTGGGGCCCATTCCGGGCTGCGCCCGGTGTAAATCTCCTATTTACTACGAAAGCTTCGTGAAGAAGCTTTCGTAAGGAGCCATGCTGATAGAAATACCTTCTTTGGTGACGGTCCAGGGAATGAGCTGTCCATCGAACAGATCCACCCGGCGCTTAAGATCCCCGGTGGAAAGGCCCTCTGGCAACGGAACTTCGATGCGGGCGGGTTTATCGGTGGGGTTCCAGATTCCCAGATATCCAGCCGGGTTATAGGCCCCCAGAGGAAAGGGATTGTGCAGAGCCGCCAGAGGGATGGATGTTTTTGCAGAACACTTCTTATTAATCTCCAGGATCTTTTCCAGCCATTCGAATCTAGGACCGTCCAGTAGCTGTAGATCATCGCTGATAAGGATCATTCCCCCTACCAGAGTCATAATTACAGCGGAGAGTCGAATCTGTGCGTCGGAAAGCTCGGTTTCGCGATTTCGCAGCATCAAGCAATCCGGATCATTAAGCCAGAGTCTCTGATGCATGAACGATCGAAGCAGATTGTTCTGCAATGCTGGCCTGAGGGCAGGAAAATTCCGATCCCCCAGAAGTTTACCCAGGAAAGGCTTCTCCCACATATGGTTTACATCCATACTCACTCTCTGGCCATCCACAATACCAATGCTGGGATACAATGGACAACCACATCCAAGCAGGAAGGTCTTCTTGCCGGCCGCCTTTCGAATGGTCTCCAGGGCCTTTCTGAGTCGCATGGAGCCGCTGGTATCCATAGAATGATAACGGCCCCGAAAATAGGGCGTGAAAAGGAAGTCTAACTTCAGGTAGGTGAAGCCAAGATTCACAAAATGCCGGGTTACTTCAGCTATATAATCCAGGAATTGAGGATGGGTGACATCCAGAGCATAGGTCTTTCCGCCCCAGTTAGGATTGATCAATGCCCGTACGGGTCGACCGGATGGACTTCGCAGCAAGAGCTCCGGATGCTTCTTGATTAAATCGGCATCTGGCCGCGCCAGAAACGGAGCAAACCAGACCCCCGCACGATACCCTGCCTTCTTGATCTCTTTCACCAGAGGCCCCAGACCGCGTGAGAATTTCTTATTGGTTTCCAACCAATCGCCAATGTTTTTTTGATAACCGTCGTCAATCTGAAATACGTCCAGCTTTACCTCTCTGGCTTTTAGAAGCATTAGATTATGCGATAGGTTTTCTTCGTTGATTCCTGTGTAATAATGATACCAGGAGCACCATCCCGTGAAGTTCGCAGAGCGATTCGGTGGGTCCGGCAAATCCCTGCTAATTTCCTGAAAGGACTTATCTATGAATCCAAAGAGGTCCTGCCTTGCCTCCTGAGAGCGAAACCCTCGCACGGTAGCCAGTGGAATGATGGAATGGGATACAGATCTTTCGCCGTTAAAATCCCAGATGATGCGAAGCTCCTTCAGGGATCCATCAGAAGGATGCAAATGAATGCGATAACGCACATGCTGAGAGCCCACTTCCGCCTGACCCAGAAATATCATCTTACCGGAGTCGGAAATCAAAGAAACGACACCTTCTGAATGGAACAGTCCTCTGGTGGCAGTGGAGTGCATTCGGCCGGGAATACGTGAAGGAAACGGCGTCTCCGGGTTTTCATCCATATCATGTTTCCACTGAAACCTGGATTGAAGATCCCGATCCCTGGCACCTACCACCTGACATTGAGACCAGGAATGATAGCCATGCTGAAAAAGACGAATACCATGCTGACCGGGAAAGAATCGCCCCTGAGGATCCTTGAATCGAATCTCAAACCTTTCAAGGCTCAGCTCCTGATCTGCCAGTTGCTTCAGGCGGATCCTGATTGTATCTTCCTGGCTCTGGTCTTTGATCTGGAACGTATTTCTGGAACTATTTCGGACAATACCGCTGGATTCGAAGGATTCCTCAATCTTTCCGGACTTTTTGTATATAATGTGGCAGGAATAGTCTTGAAACAAGGACATGCCTACGCTGTGAAATGGTACCGACAACGGGCAATTCTTTTTCATTGAGCCGCGGCTCCCGAAGTCTAATGTTCTTTATAGGCTTGATCTTGTATTGGATTTGCATTCACTGGCGCTGTGGCAAATCAGGCGGCCATTTTTGATTTCGATAGCGTCCTATTCCATGAAAGAAACATCTGGAAGGTCAAGCATCCAGCAGTGGGCATTCTGGGCATGGCCGCCAGTACAAACGATGTATTGAAGCACTTCCAGAACGGCATCTTAAAAAGGGAAGGCAAACATCTGCCAGACTATTACTCCCTGGATGAGTTTCCTTATGATCAGCTGGAGGATTCATCTGGCTTTAATATCTTAACTCCAGATCTGGTTAGAACCACAGCTCGCACTCATGCTCAAAAGAGAAGAGATGTATTTGTGCTAAGTATGACTCGTAGGACTGGCATTCTGGACTTTCTCTGCGATCTCATTCCTCCGGAAAAGGGCCCCATTCCCTTCCCGAATCCTTTTGAAACCTGCGAAGTCCTGGAATTACGTACAGAAGATCTGGATGAAATAAAGAGAGCTCAGGATCTACCTCTGGCAAGGATGCGACGCATGCTTTCTCTGCTGAGTTACAATGATGGTAGAGCCACAGCGGCTCCCGGCCCTTATGAGCGAATCTTCTACCATACAACGGATCGTGTAGCTGCCGAACTGGTAAGTGGTTACGTACAAAAGAACCATTCATTGCTGGAAGATGGTAGAAATGCCATACTTGTTTATTACATAGCCAGGGCCCATGATCTGGCCGCTGTATAGGATTTGGCGAAACATTTATTGTGGCGCACCGGCGGCCCAGGGAAGATCAGAAGGATTATCCACCGGCGAGTCCTGTAAGGAAGCATTTACGGATTATCCATGTGAACTGTTAATCCTGTAACTGTGGAGTGTAGCGATGCAGTTACATCAAAAGAACGATTCGTAAGACGAATAGAGAGGACGCCCGGGCAGGCGAGAAGTTAGCGCCAGAAGAGAAGACTGAAGCTTTCTTCTTTTTTTGCTTCGGTTCTTGCAAATACTATATCGTCGGGATTAAAGTGCACTTCCCCTTTTTCCGTTTGAAGTACCCATTCATAGTTCGACCGCAGGATCAGGTCTCCATAGACCTGAAGACCACTTCGTAACATTACGTAGCCGTATTGGCCTACCAGAAGATCCATACCCCCGGAGGGCTTCTTCATGGAGTGCCCGTCCTCCGGCCTTAGCTTGATATGGCCCACATCGGAATCTACCTCTGTATTATAGCCATCGAAGGAGACATTACGATACGATACTGTAGCGCCGCTGGATAGATCAAGTGCGTCCTCGGAGGTTGCTACAGTTTTAACTGCTTCCAGGTCCGCAGGACCGATGGTTCTGGCCGGACGACTACCGTCGGATGCCGCAGCGATCTCCATTTGTTCAATTTCTGAAGCATGAAATTCCATGAACCCGGCGGAGGTCTCCAGCACGTATCGATCTCCATGCTTTTCCACAATTTGAGCGTTAATTTCCTGGCCACTCCACAGGCGGATGGTGCCTTTTGTCTTTTCAATACGCAGCGCTTCCAGTCGTCGACGCTCCTGGTCGTTGGCCTGGTTTTCGGCATTTCTTCGTTTTTGTTCTTCTAGAGAGCGTCGCTCCTCTTCGGTTAGATCCGTGCGATTCTCCAGCTCCCGATCCAGTTCAGCTCTTCTCTCCTGTTCCTGCTTTTCCCGAAGTTCCTTTTCCCTGCGCTTACGATCTTCTTCTCTCTTTTTCTTGAGCTTCTCTTCTCGCTCTTTCTTCGCTTCCTCTTTTTTCAGGGCGACGAGCTTGATATCTTGCTTGTTGGTTTCCTGGCGGGAGAAATAGAATATGGATGCTATGGTGGATTTTGGGATGACTCTGACCTGGCCTTCATCACCCACAAAATTTACGCTGGAAATGGTCTGTCCGGTAACGGAGCCCTCCAGCTTTTCGCCGGATCGAAGCACCACCAGATCTGCGAAAGCCGGAGCAGAAATTCCGTACCCTACTCCCAGTGCCAGTGCCAGTGCTTTTTTTTCCGTTGCTCGCATTTCCATTTACCGCACTACAATCTGACGAAAGAATTTCAAAATCTGTTCACGATGAAAGCCGGCACTTCGATTTGCATTATGTCACCTTACTTCCATGTGGACGGGCCACTCGCCGATCAGTTGAAGCCAAAATGCAGGCGTCGGGTAACTCGCACTACCTCGATGGCCCCGCCGGAGATCAAGATTTCTTTACCGTTTAGATCCACAAATTGAGCCCTGGCAGGACCACCTTTTGGGTTCAACATTCCCGGCGCCAGGCCCATAAAATCTGTCACCCCATCGCCATAGGCTTTTCCAAAGCATCCAGAGGCACCAAAGTTAGGATAATTGATTCCATTCGATTTAATGTAAGGCTGCAAATAGAATAAGCCCACAGCCCAGTGAAAAGGGGATATTACACAATCAACCACCGTTCCTGTGCCGGTAAACACGGTATCTGTAACGTACGTACGGGTCTTTCCGGTTTCATCAATGTGCCTTACCTGAAAAGCCGAGCAGCCAATCAAGCAGGCCAGAACTCCGGCCATAAACGTCAGGCGAAATGCCCGACCCAGTTGCGCTGTATTCATCGAATTCCTCCTGGTCTGCTTTTCAAGATCGGTTCTAAATGATCCTGGATTCAAAGGCCATCATTAAATTTAGTAGTTAGTCAATTATTAATCTGTACATGGGTACGACGATTTTGTCTCTTAATAACAGTTCCTTCAGATCTTTATCCGGATATGCAGCGAACCGACTTCTGAGACTTCAGGAAGCAAAATCAATTCTTTTGCTTTACAGACTTTTTTATTGGAATCCGAATCACGAAAATAGAATAACTCCCGAGCGGACGATGGAAATGGAAATGAAGTTAGCAATTAGATTGATTCTGGTCAGTATTCTTATTTCTTCAGGTAGCCTGGCCGCAGATGTAATCCGACTGAATGGTGGACAGATTCTGGAAGGCAAGATCATAGATGAGTCTGACAAGCTTCTGGTTATTGAAACAGGCACCGGAACATTTACAATTCGCAAAGAAGACATACTGGAAAGAGAGATTCCAGGCGGAAAGAAGATCGTTCGCCTGAATCGGGAGGGCGTGACTCCTCTGGGTACAGCGGGGCGAAGCTTCATACCTTTCTATAGCGGATTCTATGAAACGGAAGATGAAGAATTTGGACTTTTGTTTGCGACACTCCAGGGGATTTATGCACTGGGCACCCTGGATAATATGCCAGGGCTACGAAGAGACATCGGATGGGACAATCCACAATACTGGAAGGGCCCTCTGGATCATGGACAATCCGCCAACGAATTTCTGCAGGGACTGAACCTGTCGGCCTTCTTTAACGGAAACGTGGTGGATAACTATTTTACTCTGGAGTATCTAACGAAATACAATGACAGCTATTATCCAGTGAAAACTGTGCTTACGCAAAAGGTTCGCTCAAAGAAGGACTCCGATTCCAACTTTCGCAACAACCTTCGGGGTTACTTGATCACATCTCTAATCCATGCAGGGCTAACCTACTGGCACGTAAGCTCCTATGAAGGTGGCTCCTGGCTTTCCCGGGAATCTGAAGGACCCACTCCCGGTCGAGTTTATGGGTATGTGGTGCCGTCCGGCAAAGACAGCGTTCACTTTGGAATGATGATGGTATTCTAGGCCATCCAGCACCAGATAAGACCAGGCCGAAAGAATTCGAAATCCAGCGTGCCAGAGTATAATTGCGGGCACCCATACATTTGGCAGCTATTCGCAATCGGACTGGCAGGCGAAGGCAATTCCCTTTGCCTTCGCTTCTGCGCTTGCATCTTCATTCTGTAGACGGGAATTCTATGCAGCTCTGGAAATGCCCTGCGTTCCTTCATTTCTGGAGATGTATAACCATTCCAGGCGATGGCGATAGCCAAAGAGAATCCATGCTTCCATTCCGATCAGGAACAGTCCCATAGGTATGCCCGGTATGGTGCGGGCCAGAATCCACAAATAGGGAACAATGTGTGCGATCACCGGCAATAGTAGCAGGGCGCCAATGAGCCGGGTAGGACGATAGAGCAACAGCAGGCCGCCCATGATCTCCACAAGCCCTACAAATTGCCATACATAGCCAGTGGCCAGCAGGGCCCCCATAAAGCGACCTGCTTCCGGGGCCACCGGCGGGGTTGGCATGAATGGATAGAATTTGGAGCTTCCAAAGAGTATGAAAAGCACACTCATCAGGCCAATCAGGCTGTTTTGAAACCATCGAACGTTTCTACTTCTGGAAGCCTCCCGCCCTGTATTTTGAATATTATTCATCTTAATCCTCCTGCTTCTTCGAGCATCTGCCCGGAGAGCCTTTAGTTGTCTGGACAACTTGCATAGCCGCCATACTTGTCCGCACAACCATATTTTATCCTGCGCCCCAAAAAAGTTGTCAGGACAACTACTTCTCTTTCAATGGGCCCATGGCTCTTAAACTGGAAGATCAACTGGGTTACAATCTGAACCGAACCGCTATGCTATTTCGAAGAGAACTGGGTCGATCATTGCGCCCTTTTGGTGCCATGACGCCGGAACAATGGCAAACCCTGAATACCCTCTGGGAAAGCCCGGAGGGCTTATCACCAAGTGCGATCAGCGACCTTACACTGCAGGATATGCCATCCATTTCAAGGATGGTAAAACGAATGGAGGACCATGGATGGGTGATTCGAGAGGCAGATCCGGAAGATCGTAGATCATTTCGAGTTAAACTAACTGCTCGGGGTAAGAAACTGGAAAAGGATGTGCCGGACCAACTACAGAGTCATTTCCAGGAGATTCTTCGATCCCTTTCTAGAACAGAAAGCCAGGAACTCATAAACTCACTGAAGAAACTCCGAGTTGCCCTGGGGGACCCGGAAAAGCACCCCGGCCATTAGTATAAAAAACAGGCCGGAAAACCCGGCCTCTCTGTCGCTTCTTTCCTATCCTGGGATGGATGAATCAGGGTGAATTTCCAGTGGGAGCAGTGGCACCGGAAAAGAATCTCACGGTGGTAGCATCGAGAGCAGTAATATCGGATTCGCGCAGATTCTCGTACGCGTTACCAGTATCAGTAATGATCTGGCTAAATAATGTATTGATCGCGGACCCGGATCGAAAATCCGATGGAACATTGCCCAGGGCAACTCCGTCTTCAATGAATCCGTTGCCATTAAAAAGCCCAAAATCAAGGTTATGCGCAGTACCACAAAGAGTGCTTGCCGTGCCATAGTCGGCGCTGCGCCAGATTGCCACTTTTGCTGTGGTTTGAAATGGCGATGCTGTTTTCTGACCGTAAGCAACCGTGTAATATAGAGGAGTGGTGTTGCATTGTGGAATGCTCGATGAAATCTGAGAGGCAGTACTGGAATTCAGCCGAATAACTGCTTTAACGCATAAGAGTGCGCCACCATCCATCTCTTCCAGGAATATGCGCGCTCTGTCGGTGGCTCCGCCGCTTGCCAGAGGACCATCTCGCCATGAATAGGTTTGCCTTCTGGAGCCTGCTGAACCAACCACCCAGCTTTCAACATAAGTATCGCTTCCATTGAACTGCGTCGGATTCAAGATTTGAGTTCGGTAGATCACCAGTGCACCGGACCCGGTCGTGTCGCCATAGTCATTAAAGTACAGTTCCAGGGCCTGGGCATCATCAGACTGCCGCCATATGATCAATCGATGCTTGAATCCCTGGGCTGAACCACAGGCGGAGCAGGTAATATTGTATGTCGCGCTTGCATTCTTATTGAGCTGAATCTTGCCAGTAAAGGTTCCTAGAGAAACGTTGACTCGAGTAACAGTAATTCCATTCGGCCATTGAAAGAACCCGGCATTATTTAAGCCTGTGAGCACGGAATCAATCAAACTGGAATTCGCATTCGCCCAGGTCACAGACTGGCGAACGCCACCCCAGGCATTCTCGGCGGCCTGGGCTTCCTTGATGCCAGAGACATCCAGCCTTAGTTCCAGGGGCCGGTCAATTCGATAAGTCTTAACTTCGTAAATTGTGATGGATGCACCCAGAAAGGCAAGCAGAGCCAACATCCCAAAAATCAATTTCTTTTTCATAATGCCCCCTAATTCGTAACAAATCCTGGCGGAATACATACCACCATACCGGAATTGTTGGTGCAGCTAGTTCTGGGCTGCAGCAGTGCCCACAGGGCCAGCGCCTGAAGCTGACTGTTATCGTCCTCCTCTTCCAGACCCAGCAGACTGCAGGATGTGGACAGAGCGCAAATGGATGCTATAACCAGTAACTTTTTCATAAGTCCTCCTGAAACCGGAGCCATTACCGCTTCGGCCGGCATACTTGCCTGACGTACGTACTACATTTTCTCTCTATAGATTTCCACAAAAAAATCATCCCTTAATTTGCGGATGTGGCAGTCTAAGCCTGATTCGAAGAGAGCTCCCGCCCAGGGTTTAATCCGCGAGAATTAGGACTTCGGGGCGGTTCAGTCGGCTTTGGGCTGATTCAGGCCTGGTCGACCAGGTAACGTAGATGGGGGATTTCCGCTGAACAGGAGAAACGAGATGCAATTTAGCGTAAACCCGGGCAGCCGGGTTTCCACCTGGTTTTAGCCCTGAGTGAGTCTTGCGAATTCGTTACAGTTAGATTACAGCGATTCTGGATCTGAACCGCTGCGAAAGACCGGGGCTTCAGCCCCGGGGATGGAATTTCTTGTGCACTTCTTTCAGGGTGCGACTGGCCATGTGAGTATAGATCTGAGTGGTGGAAATATCCAGGTGTCCCAGGAGCTCTTGAACGCTTCGCAGATCCGCATTGTTCTCGATGAGATGTGTTGCAAAGCTGTGGCGAAAGGTATGAGGAGTAACCGGTTTCTTGATACCAGTGCGAGAAATGTATTTCTTGAGCAAGCGCCAGACAGACTTTCGATTCAGAAGGTCCCCTTTCTTGCTGATGAACAGGTACTGGCTGTACCTGGATTTCAAGATTTTTTCCCTGGCATTGTCCATATAATCCTGAATCACTTCCAGAGACTTCTGCCCAAAAGGAACCAGTCGTTCTCGTCCGCCTTTTCCTCGCACGGTCAAAAACAAATTTTCCAGATCCAGATCTTCCAATCGAAGATTGCAGGCTTCAGAGATCCGCAATCCGCTGGAGTAGAGCAATTCGAAAATCGCTTTGTCCCGCATTTCATACGGATCCTTTTCGTTGAAGCAATCAAACAGCTCTTTAATTTCTTCTACAGTAAGATAATCAGGAAGAGTTTTCTTAACTTCCGGTGTATCTACATTTTCGGTGGGATTCTCTTCAAGTCGATGCTCATCTTTTAGATATCGATAAAACTGCCGAAGTGCAGCCAGAGCCCTGGCTCTGGATCGACTGGAGATTTGCTTCTCTTTTTGATCCTGGAGAAATCCTACCACGTCTTCGGTGTTCACGGTAAGCAGGTCTTTGCGACGAGCTGCCACGAAGTCTTCGAATTTCTTCAAGTCATAAGAGTAGGCATGGATGGAGTTTTCACTCAATCCTCGCTCCACCAACAGAAAATCCTGGAATTCTTTAAGTATGTTAGGCCTGGTCAAAGTTCCGCTCCCTACAACTACATAATCGGTTCGCTATGTCTCTTTTTTTGAAACATTTTTGGCCGAAGTGCCGTGGTTGGGCATTTTTTGCAGGAATAAATGTTGCTTCATGATCCATCCAAAAAGACCTGTACGCATGGCCATCGAAGATCCATTGAAAGATATTGTAGCTCTATGTAAGAGAAGAGGGTTTGTTTTCCCCGGTTCAGAGATATATGGAGGACTTTCCAATACTTTTGACTACGGTCCCTACGGATCCGAGCTACTACGAAACCTCAAGAATCGATGGTGGAAGTCTTTTGTAAGCGAAAGAGCCGATGTTGTGGGCCTGGACAGCGGAATATTGCTACATCCCCGAGTCTGGGAAGCATCCGGCCATGTTTCCAGCTTCAATGATCCTCTCATTGACTGCAAGAAATGCCGGGCTCGCTACCGAGCGGACCAGTATCTGGAAGATCAACTGGGTATTGAGACTTCCAACCTTGATCTCGATGGAATCAAGAAGGTCTTTCTGGAAAATCCAGAACTGAAATGTCCCAGCTGTGGTGCCAGAGACTTCACCGAGCCCAGGCAATTCAATTTGATGTTCGAAACCAAAATGGGTGCTACTGCGGGCTCGGATATGACGGTATATCTGCGGCCGGAAACAGCCCAGGGAATCTTTATCAACTTCAGAAACGTGGTGGATACATGCCGCGTTCGAGTGCCCTTTGGAATCGCGCAAATTGGTAAGAGTTTCAGAAACGAAATCATTGCACGTCAGTTTGTTTTTAGAACAAGAGAGTTCGAACAAATGGAAATGGAATACTTCTGTGCTCCTGGAACACAGAAAGACTGGTTCGAACACTGGGTAGAATTCTGTAAATCCTGGCTGGAAGGTCTGGGACTGCAGTCTCAGAATCTGCGAGTGCGATCCCACGATGCAGAAGAGCTGGCTTTCTATTCGGAAGGCACTGTGGATCTGGAATATAACTTTCCCTTTGGATGGGGAGAGCTCTGGGGAATCGCATCCAGAACCAGCTACGATCTGGGCAAACACATGGAATTCTCGGGCAAGAAGCTTGAATACCAGGATCCAGAAACCAAGGAAAAATATGTACCTTTCGTCGTAGAGCCTGCCCTGGGCTTGAATCGACTGTTTCTGGCTGTATTGTGCGATGCGTACGCAGTAGAAGATCCAGGCACCAAGGAGCAGCGAGTGCTACTCAGATTGCACCCTTCCCTTGCTCCGGTAAAAGCAGGAATCTTTCCTCTGGTCAAAAAGGACGGTCTGCCGGAGATCGCAGAGAAACTGTATCAGGATCTGGCCAAACACTGGCCGGTGGACTACGATACATCTGGAAACATCGGCAAGCGCTACTATCGTCAGGATGAACTGGGCACTCCTTTCTGTATTACTGTGGATTACGATTCAAAGGATGATCAAAAAGCCACGGTACGCGAAAGGGATAGTAAATCCCAGGAAAGAGTTTCGCTGGATCAGATGGTAAACTATATTCGGGACCGCCTGGACTGAACGATGCGGTAACATGATCCACTGGATACTGGACATTCATACTTTCGCCAGTGGAATCATGACCGGTTTGGTCTGGTTCGTTCAAATAAATCATTATCCGCTGTTTTTACGCATTGGTTCTCAGGATTTCCCTGAATACGAACGTGAGCATGTTCGACGTACCGGCTGGATTGTTGCCCCAACCATGCTTCTGGAACTGACCTCCTGTGTGACCCTGGCCTATCTCCATCCGTCCGTGTGGTTAACCTATTTCAGCCCGGCTCTCATTGTTGGCATCTGGCTTTCTACGTTTCTAGTTCAGATGCCTCTGCACGGAAAGCTTCAGAAAAAGGGCAAGCTTAATGATTCCATTCAGCTGCTAATCTATTCCAACTGGTTGCGCACTCTTTCCTGGACTGCGGTGTTTGCCGGCTTGATTCTAAATAGATGAATTGCCAGCGTAATGACCGGGACGTTCTGTAGTCCAGATGAGCGACTTTGCCGACAGGGAGCCCACAGCCAGATACACCACAATTAATGCTCTGCGAAGCATTTTCACCGGACTGGCCTGCTACCTGACCTTTCAGGCCGAACAATACACACCCGGCTGGATCCTGGCCACTCTGCTGGTTCTGTCTCTGATCTGGCTGGTACTGAGTATCGCCTGGATTGATGCAGAGACGCAAAGTGGGTATCTTTCATTCTTACCCACTTTCTCGGATATTACTCTACTCACCGCTTACATCTATTACACTGGCGGTAGTCTGTCCACAGCCCTTCTAATCTATGTATATGTTGTGGCGGTATCTTCCATGAACTCCAGGGCGCCTCAGGGACTTTTCGCCGCCATCTATACCACCCTTTTGCATGCAGCAGTCACCCTGGCTCTGGCGTTGCACTGGCTACCGGCCAAAAACATCGTTGGTCCAATCCGCGAGCCCACATACCTGGAATTGATCCAGAGTCTTACTCTTGTCACTGTTATCTGTGGAGGAGTTTACTTCATGATTCGCAGCCTTGTAGACTCTCTGGAGCAAAAGAACAGCAGTCTGGGTAAACAGGCCCAGGAATTTCAGGAGTTGAATCGAGATCTGGCCGCGAAGAGTCGAATGATTAAAGATGAACTTGAGGTAGCCAGGAAAATCCAGGAAACCCTTATTCCTGCCGATATGCCCGAAGGAAAAGGATTTCGCGTGGAGAGTAGATACCTTGCTCTCCATGAGGTTGGAGGAGATTATCTTGATTTCTTTTCTACCCGCGAAGGGTATCCTGGAATCCTGGTGGCAGATGCTGCAGGCCATGGGGTACCGGCCGCTCTTGTAGCCAGCATGACGAAAATGGCTGCAGACCGATTTCGCCATCAGATGCGAAGTCCAAAGGATTTTCTGCATTCATTGAACGGTGCGATCCTGGATCGGGTAAACCTGCATTTTGTAGCTGCCTGTTATGCCTTCTACCATCCCCGGCGAAGACTACTGAAATACTCTGTAGCTGGTAATCCTGCCCCATATCTTCTTCGCCCTGGCCAGGAAGCCCTGGCACTGGAAGGCCAGGGCAGCGTACTGGGAATTCATGGTCAGCCTGTATTACAGAAATACCGGGCCAAACTGGAAGTGGGAGATCGAATCGTAATGTTCACCGATGGCATCAACGAATGTAGAAACCAGGCCGGGGAGGAATTGTCTGGCGAACAACTGGAAAGTCTGCTCACCGGTCTGGCCGCACTACCCGTAACCGAGAATATTGCCGATAGAATTGTGGCCGAACTGGAGCGTTTCACTGCCGGTCGTGGATTCGAAGACGATGTTACCCTGGTGGTATTGACCGTAGAACCGCATAAATGACTCAAATCCAGGCAACGCTTCCGGGATATGGCCTAACCTGTTACTCGAATCACATTCTGAGTTTCGGCCTGAAATGACTGGGGTTCCACAGTCTTATAGATGCCTGCTTCTATAAATACATCCAGCATCTTCTCATCCACTCGCTTTTCTCTGGCTTCAATCTTTAGAATATCCAGAGCTTGCTCCGCAGAAAGGGATCTTTTATAAGGGCGATCCGGAGCGGTAAGAGCATCGAAAATATCGGCGATGGTCATCATTTTGGACTGAGGCAAAATCTCTTCTCCGCGAAGACGAAGAGGATAACCGGAACCATCGATTTTTTCATGGTGACCGTGGGCAATATCTGGAACATTTCGAAGATCGGATGTCCATGGGATTTGAATCAGGAATCGATAGGTATGAGTCACATGGCTTTCAATTTCCAGCCTTTCTGTTTGATCCAACGTTCCTCTACGAACCTGAAGGCTGACCAGCTCATTTTGCTTTAAGAAAGGCACTTCTTTGCCGCTTTCCAGACGAATTCGATTCTGGGCAATTTGTTCCAGCTGTGCGAACGTGGCAGACTCCAGTACCGATGGCTCATTGGAAGCCTCGATGGTCTGCATCATATGCTCTACTTCTCGCACTCGATCTCGCAGTTCCAGATCCAGATACTTCTCGTAGTAATCGAATCCTGTATGTCCGGAATCCTTCAAGAAGGATAGCTTCTTATCCAGGTATTCCTTTTCCAGAGCTTTCTTGATATAACGAAATCTCCACTGAATTAGCTCCAGCTGGTGCTCGTAGAGCTTCTTCGCTTTAACCAGAACCTGTTCTCGAACGCCTACTTTTCCGAAGTCATGCAACAGGCTTGCATACCGAATCTCTCGAATCTGCTCCGAAGAAAAACTTAATGGCGCAAAGATTCCATCTCGGACGCGATCCAGAGCCATCGCCAGATGAGTTGTATATTCAGCCACGCGAAAGGAATGACCGGATGTAGTAGGATCTCGCTGTTCAATGGCCGTTACAGAGGCCTTTACAAAGCCTTCGAAAAGGTTATGAATGTTCTGTAATAGTTTGTTGTTCTGAATGGCCACCGCAGCCTGTCCAGCAAGCGCGCTTACCATCTCATTACATTTCTGAGTAAACGGACGAACATGACCGGAACGCATTTCATCCAGCTTCAGTGGCTTGTTGAAGTTCGTTCGCTTATTGATGAGCTGAATCACTCCAATCACTTCCCCGGAATGATTCTTCATGGGAATCACCAGCATGGAGCGAGTGTAATAGTTATGTAGCCGATCGAATTCAAAATTGAATCGATACGGTTCATCGCCGCTTAATGCGTAGACATCATCTATAATCAATGGCTCTCCGCGCAAAGCCACATAGCCAGCAATGGATGAACTGTCTATAGGCAGCAGGAATTCATTTGCATTTAATTCCAGGGCGGATTTCTTGAATCGGATATACTGCGGTTTCTCATTTCCTCTGGGAGACTCAGTAACGTAGATCGAACCTGCATCTGCACCTACCAGTTCTCTGGCCTGCTGCAGAATCAAATCTATGAGTCTGTCAAAGTTTCGCTCCGTGGACATGGCCTGGCCCACTCGAATAATACGCCGCATCTCCTGAGTGCTCAACGCCAGGCGAGACTGCAGAGACAGTCTTTCGTATCGCAGTTCAAGTTGATAGAGTGCATTTCGCACCACATCCACAAGAATAGAAGGAGAGACCTGCTCCGGTAAAACAAGATGAACCAATTCTTCTGGAAGAGGTTGTAGAGATTTCAAATCCAGATCCGTATTGCTCAGAACAACGAATCGGACTTCTCGCAGAGGACTGTCCTTGATCCAGTTCCAGAGATCCAGTCTGAATTTCTCCAGAAAGTCCCGGGAAACAATGAAGGATACCAGCTCCATGGTCCGAGTTTCTCCCGTATGCTCCTTCAACTGCGGGAGATAATCGTTCTCAGGTAATACATGTACTTCCAGAAAATCTGGCAAAGCGGCTGCGAACCTGGAAAGAGATGCGTCCAGAATGCAGATGGATTGCAGACTGATTTCAGTCTCTCCCGGATCTTCCTTCAGAGGCTCTATGTTTGAGGGCATTTCATGATTATTTCGCACATTCATACTCTCTTCGAATCTATATATATCATGTGTAAGGATCGGAATTCCGCTTCTTCGGTTTTTCGGGGCCTGGGCATTCGCCGCTTTCGACCGCGCAAAACAAAAAAGGATCTTTCAACCGTAAATCTAGATATCGGTGGCGAATTCCCTGATTAGACGGATTCTTTCGAAAAATGCCATTCCTTCTTTTTCTATAGAGAAGGCCCGGGATCGGGACTTCGTCAATAGAAATACTTGACCCACTTTGGGCGGTTGACTTTTTTGAGAGTGGCCATGTTTATATCTCTGTGCAAATCCAAGATCCACAGGGCAACAGTGACCCAGGCTGAACTGCATTATATGGGCTCACTGACTGTGGATGAAGAACTGCTGGAAAGGGCTGGAATGCGCCCCTACGAGCAGGTGTCCGTTGTGAATGTAAACAACGGTGCACGATTGGAGACATATACCATCCGCGGAGAACGTGGAAGTGGTGTCATCTGTCTGAACGGTGCAGCAGCCAGACTCGGGCAGGTTGGCGATAAGATTATCATTATCAGCTACGGATTTTTCAATCCGGAAGAAGTGCCCATGGATTTTGAACCTCAAGTAGTGCATGTAGACGAATCCAATCGAATCCTGGAAGCCGCCGTTCTTTAATTCTTTTCTCTTCGGCACCCTGCCCGGACGTCAAATTCCCCTTAATCCATTCAACCGACTTTACGTCCCTCCAGCTTTCGGTTACGCGCAGCCTATCATCTCTGCCCTGCTTCTCCGCTCAGATTCTCCATGCGGCCCGTGATTCGGGTTCAACAGGTATTTCGCCTGCACCGTTTGCGGTCAAATCGCGCAATCCCCGTAAGGGAAATGCTTGAACGCCTCCAGGGACCTATCAAAGAATACTTATGCAGGTGGGACTTAAACCGGATATGAATCCCAGAAATGGATTCTTTACCAGGCTCGGCCGAGGTTTCAATGCTGGCGTGGAAGGGCTCAAGGATTTGTTCCAGGAGGGCCTTATCATTTATGCAATCCTTCCGGCCATCGTTGGACTGATTACCGGAGCCGCCCTGGCTTACGGCACCTACAGTTTGCTTCAGTACTGGATGATAGAAGGTCTGGAAGCCACTGGAGCGCTGGATTCCAGCTGGTTCTCCTGGCTGGGTTCTCTGGCGATGATACTCAGCGTAATCGCATCGTTCTTCGTCTACGTTGTTTTATACCGTTTTATCATCTCCATCGTTATCTTTCCTTTGCTTGGTCCCATGGTGGATCGACTGGAACTTGAATTTCGCGGCAAGAAAACTGAAACTACATTCAAGCAGGACGTGGGGGCAGCCATCTACGGTGGATGGGTGGGACTTGTGCAGGCTCTGGCCGGATTACTGGTATTAATGGTTTCCTTTTTTACCGGGCCCCTGCAGCCATTTCTTGTTGGTCTGGCAGATGGATACTTTTACGGCTACGGAACTTTTTCTGTAATCCTGGAAAGGGATTATCCAGAAAACCGTATTCGCAAAGGAGAGTTTTCCAGGTATCGAGCTGAGATTCTGGGTCTGGGGCTATTTTTTGTGATGCTACTGGCTGTTCCCCTTCTGGGAGCACTGCTGGCCCCCATCGCCTGCGTGGCAGGAGCCTGCAAGCTTTATTACACCAGACTTGCATTGCCTGCGAATTCGAATCTGGATTCATCTCTCGCTACCGGACCTTGAATCATAAATGGAAAGCTGGCCGGGGCAAAAATGGTTCGCAAATGCCTGATTGAAGACGCTGAATTGAAGACGCTGAATTGAAGACGCTGAATTGAAGACGCTGAATTGACGATGCTGAAACGACGATGCTGAAACGACGATGCTGGATGGAAAATTGAGTCCGGCCGACTTCCCTGAGCCATCGCTCAATTCTTGTACATGAATTCGCCCCCCCCAATGATTCTGCTTCCTTCAGGAGTAATCCTTTTTTAGCTTTTCGCGGATGCGGCTTTCCAGATCTTTCAGAAATGCCGGTGCATCTGCATCCTTTTCAGTGGGGGCCCAGGTAGCGAATTCCTTGTCATCCGCCGGCCTGTATGGACCAGGCTTGACCTCGTAGCAGATCGCTTCCCCGGAAAGAACCACAAGTGTATGCCATAGACCGGGTTCGATATCTACTCCGCGTCCGTATGCTGCGGATTCCGGTAGATCATCCCCCAGTAATTTGCATTCCAGAATCTGTCCCTCTGGATCGAAAATGATAAATGCAACGGAACCACTAATAATAAGGAAGGATTCTGGTTTGGGCGGGAACAGATGTCTGTGAGGTTGAATGTAGGTACCTCTCAGCATTACATTCAAAAACCGATGAGGATTTTCATCCATGCTGGAATGAAAATTGAAATTCTTTCGCTTCCTGGGGCTGGACCTTGCTTCTTCCAGAACCTGTTGAAAAAGACCATCCGTTATCCACTGAACTCCCTGCATACGGAAAGGAAACTCTATCTCCTGGCTCATCTCAATCGTTTTTATGGCCTGAAGTGATTTTAGTTGCTGTATGGGGCCTGGACTCAGAAATAGCGGGAACCTTACCGACGCTCGGTGAGGCCCATTTTTGCCATGACAGATCCAGAATCCGAAATACTCAAAGAAGAAGAAAATCCATTCGAAAATTATGCAGCAGTGGTGGAATCCGATGATCGAACCATCTATCTGTATTTGCTTCCTACGCAGAACGAAAATCTGCCGGCCCATGCTGTATGGCTGCGAAACCTGATAGAGGCACCGGATGAGCCGGATCAAAAATCCATTCAGGAAGGCAGGCCACCCTTGATGCATGTGCAGGGGTGCAATCATCCGGAGGGCGCCATCAGATACGAGTCGGAAGATCTGGACTTTGTCTGGTTTCCGGAAGGGAACGGAGTTTCGCTTTATCACAGGGGCGAGCTAGAAGCTATTCTACCTACCTGGTCTGGCAGAGAGCATGTATCCGGTTATAGCAGAGAAGCTCTGGGATATCAGAGCAACACTCTTCCGTTACCAAAAAAAGACTCAGCCATCTATCAGAGGCTTCAGGATAATCTGGAATTCTGGGATCGCCGTACAAAGGCGGATGACTGGGAGTCCTTTCGAAATGGACTGCTGCAGCATTATGAATCCATTCTGGGCCCTCACCGTCAGTACTATGCACTTACTGATGTCAAGTTTCCGGTGCTGGGTATAGTGGAGTTTTCGCTTCCAGAAGGAATACTGTATGCTACCCTGGGAATGTCCCGACAACCCATGCCGGGCATCGAATTGATCAAACAGGAACCAGAGCATTTTGTGCGAAGAGAGATCTTTCTGTTCAGTCCGAAAATAGATGCAACCGGCGTCAGCGATGATTATGCAAGCCTGGGAGGTGCTCTGGATGAACTTCGCTCCAAATACCCCGGGCTACTGGGAAGGTTGGCCCGATATCCCTGGATTGTGTCTGCAGCTCTGGATCACGGCCATCTGTTTGAAAGCGGCATGGAAGCCAATTACTGCGACTTTATCTTTTCAGAAAGCCCGTTACCAACGAGGCTTCCGGAAGAGATCATGTCAGGTCTTATGCAGCATTATTCGGTAGAAGGATTCAGCCTTTCGCCGTTATTCGCATTGCCGGCCACGCAGGAAGATCTCCTGGTGGCTCGACAGAAGGGCGCCGATTTCTGGCTGGAAAAGCGAATGCGAAACTAGGGGCATTGCCACCGCTCACGACATGGTTGTGGCGGTCTGTAATCTTGCCTGTCTTCCTTCTCTGTAGCTCAGCCAGTGCCCTTTTTCGGGATCAAACAACTTGCAGCGCATGGTTGCGCGAAAGTAATCGCGAAAAATGGTTCGACGCTCGATCACGTATTCACCGTAGACAGATTTGATTCCTTCCAGGGCATGGCCCAGGTTATAGAATGGAATTCGCACCTGAACATGATGAGGCATGTGAATAAAGATGTTGTGAAAGAAGAAGTTAAATACTGCCGGAATGTGGTAGTTTACCGTTCCAAATAGTTGCCCGTAAGCAGGAGACCAATCGCTCCGATCCTTCCAGGGAATCTGATCATTAATGTGATGAACATAGACAGCAAAGCCGATGACATAGTTCCAGAGAATAAAGGGCACCAGAAACATCTTGGTCCAGAGCCAGAGACCGGAAAGCCAGTCAAAGCCCGCCCCACCAGAGCCGCCGAGCGCAAAAAGTAAAGCACTTACCGAAAGCGCAAATCCGGTTACCAGTAGTTTGTCCCTCAATGCTCCTTTTTGCGGAGCCGTATAAAGAACCATACCCTTTAGCCAGATTTCCATCAGATAATAGGGACCTGCTCCAACTGGCGACCAGTAGAGGCGATGAAGCATCCGCTGAAGCAGATTCATTTTTTGAAACTCTGAAGGCGAAACTGGATGCCACACAAAGTCTGCGCCCAGTTTTACTGTATGACCATGGTGCACACGGTTATGGCCATAGCACCACTGGTTATAAGCATGCAGCGAAGGCAACATAGCGATTTGCCCGACCCACCATGACAACCGCTTTGAGGGAAACAGAGCGCCATGGGCCGCATCGTGACCAATGATAAACAATGAGCTAATGCTCAGGGCCGCCAGAAACCAGAGAGGAACAATGAAATACCAGCTCTCGACAAAGAACAGTAGTCCAAGAATTCCCCCGAAAACGATCAAATCCCTCACGAAATAGAGCAATCCCGGAAGGGTGGGATTCTCGTAAGCGCTGGCCGGAATGCTATCCTTGATGGATTTCCAGGTTAGCCTTCTTTCCGAGAACCGGGCTGCCGTAATATCATTTTGAAGCGTCTGCTGCATGTCTGGCCTCTCCAATCTAACAGTGTTCGACACATATTTAACCTTGTTAGATACTGTCAACCGTTCAATTACGCAGTGCACAAAAAAATCTGGAAATCACTTGCCAGGCTCCTGGCTCCTTCAATGCTTCAGGGATGTTGGCGGCGAAAGGTATGGAAAAATCACGCCGGGTTCGGGGAAGCCTGAGTCGGGAGGAGATTCTGGGGGCTTCCCTGGAAATCCTGCACCGGGAAGGGCTGGAAAAGTTGAGCATGCGCAACATTGCTCGCAAGCTGGGCTGCAGCGTGGCCAGTCCTTATGCCTATTTCAAAAACCAGGAAGATATAGTTCGCACCCTTATTATCCAGGGGGAATCCGATCTCACGGAACGTCTCCAAAAAGCCCGACGAAGCTCGGAAGATGTCTTTGAGCAACTTACTGCCATTGCCTACACTTACTGGGACTTTGCCACGGAACACCGAGAACTGCATCGAGTGATGTTCGGAACCAGCAAGGGAGAGGCGACCTACAGAAGGGTGTTTCCTTCG
Organism: Spirochaetaceae bacterium; assembly: GCA_002729885.1. GTDB lineage: Bacteria > Spirochaetota > Leptospiria > Leptospirales > Leptonemataceae > UBA3465. Next base: position 504,569 of record PBUB01000002.1, on the reverse strand, counting down.
CTGCCCACCAGTTATCGAGTGTATCTGGAGGCCCTGAGATACGGCAGCCAGTCCGGAGCCATTCCTCATGGACGGGATGAATACCGTGCAATCGCCAGGACCATGTGGGCCTGGATGTTCGGAGTAATTACTCTGGAAATGACGGATCTGGTGCATGCTCGCCCGGGGAACCATCCGATTGAAGAAGGGATCCGGATGTTTGTGGCACTGCTTCGAAGCGGTGTAGAGATTTAACCTCCTCCGGTCCGATTCGCATCAACACAGCGAGCGCGTCATAAGCCTAACTTTCCGCAGTCCAGTTCGCGTAAAAGCAGCGAGCCGGTTGTAAGCCGAACTTTCCGCAGCCCGGTTCGCTTAAAAGCGGCGAGCGCGTTATAAGCCGAACTTTCGCCGGCCCGATTCGCATAAAAGCACCGAGCGCGTTATAAGCCGAACTTCCGCCAGCCCGTTTCGCATAAACACTCCGAGCCCGTTTTAAGGCGAACTTCCGCCGGCCCGATTCGCATAAACACTCCGAGCCCGTTTTAAGGCGAACTCTCCACCGGCCGGTTCGCATAAACGCTCCCCGCACGTCATAAGCCGCACGGCCCAAAGCCGTTTCGCATAAACACTCCGAGCCCGTTTTAAGGCGAACTCTCCACCGGCCGGTTCGCATAAACGCTCCCCGCACATCATAAGCCGAACCTTCCGGGGCAGAAAAGACCGGCATTTCAAGACCCAGGGCGACCTAAGCGACCCTACCTATGAGCCGCCTACGATTTCTTCCAGAGAGGATTCCAGCACTTCATATACCGTATCCAGTTGCTCTTCCTCGATAATAAGCGGCGGAGTTAGATAGACCGTGTTTGCAAGAGGACGAATCAAAGCCCCCTTTTCGATGGATTTCGCAAGCATCTGCGGCGCGAAGCTTCCCGTGTACCCGCTGTCCAGGTTTACATCCAGGGCCGCTACAGAACCAAAGTATCTACAGTTTTTAACATGCTTGCCCGCCGGTCCTTCCATTAGATTGATAAGAAGCTTGCGATGCCATTGTTCCAGCTCGGACACGATGCCGTTTTGCTGCATTTCTTCGAATATCTCCAGACTTACCAGAGAAGCCACACAGCCCGGGGGATTTCCGGTCATGGAATGCCCATGAAACAGGGTATGAATTCTATCATCGCTATAAAACCCCTGGTAGACCTTTTCGCTCGCCAGAGTGGCCGCGAAAGGAAAGTAACCGCCAGACAGCCCTTTGCTCAGAGCGATAACATCGGGCCAGACTTCGGACTGCTGAAAAGCGAAATAGGAACCCAGTCGTCCGGTGCCTACAAAGACTTCATCCGCAATCAAGAATACTTCGTACTGGTCGCAGAGTTTGCGAGCCCCCTTTAGATACTCCGGAGAATAGAACTTCATTCCCCCTGCCCCCTGAATCAGTGGTTCAAGAATAAATCCGCAGATTCTGTCCGAATTGGCTTTCAGCAAAGATTCCAGATCCTCCAGAGCCGCATCGCAGGCATCGGTCTTTACCTTACCAGATGCGAAATCGAATTCATCGGCCGGTGAAGCCACATGATGGACGTCGAACAGAAGCGGCTCATACATTTTATGGAATACACTTCTGGTTCCCACAGACATAGTGCCGATGGTGTCTCCGTGGTATCCGTCCTTGAGAGAGATGAATTCAGACTTTTCCGGGCGACCTGCGTTTTGATAGTATTGAAAGGCCATCTTCAGCGCGATCTCCACTGCAGTGGAACCATTGTCCGAAAAGAATACTCGAGGTAGCATATCGTTGGACTGTCGGGAAAGTGCTTCGCTGAGCTTCAGGGCTGGTTCATGGGTCATGCCCGCATACATGGCATGTTCCAGAGTGTTCAGCTGCTGGATGACTGCCTCATTAATTCTGGGATTGCAGTGGCCAAAAAGGTTTACCCACCAGGATCCCACGGCATCGATAATAGCTCGTTCCCCTTCGTATAGATAGACTCCCTTTGCTCGATCGATTTTATAAGGCATATGGGCCAGCTTCATCTGGGTGAAGGGCTGCCAGGCATGCTTTTTATGAATCTGTTCGAATCGATCTTCCATGGGGATAGGCTTAACAAAGCCCTCTGACAGCCAAGAAAAAAGCCCGGGAAAAATGCTGGAACAGTGGGCGAAGAGGCCCTTTGCTGTAGGTATGGAACTGGATCTTGTAAGCTATCTAAAAGAAGGCCCTCGCATGGCGCTGGTGGGTGCCACGAACAATTCTACGAAATTCGGAAATATCATATTCCGGGACATGGTGTCGAAAGGGTATCAGGTAATACCGGTGAATCCCAGAGCCACCACAGTAAACGATGTTCAGGCCTATCCAGATCTCAGCGCGGCCACCAGGGACCACGATATTGGGCTGGTGGTGTACGTAGTCCCACCCAAACATACCCTGGAAAGTTTGAAAGAAGCTCGGCAACTGGGTCTGCAGAAGGTCTGGGTCCAGCCCGGTGCCGGTAATCAAGATGTCCGATCCTACCTGGATGAAAATGGGTTTGAGTATCTGATGGATGCATGTGTAATGGTCGAAACCAGATAGCGCATCGTCGCCGTCCGAATTTATCCAATCACAGGTACCAAATGAAAATTCTACTGAAGACACTTTCAATTTCCCTGCTCTCCCTGGCTTTTTTCCTCCAATGCGGAGCCGATGTTCCCGATAGAAAAGGAATGTTCGCAGTTATTCATACAGATAAGGGAGACCTGGTGGTAGAGCTCTTTCCTGAAGCCGCTCCGAAGACAGTGGAGAACTTTGTAAAACTCTCGAATGATGGCTTCTATGATGGAATCATCTTTCACCGGGTGATCCCGCAATTTATGGCGCAAACCGGTGATCCAGAAGGAACCGGTCGCGGCGGTCCCGGATATAAATTTGAGGATGAGATCAGCGCGAAAGCTCTGGGTCTGGATGAAATGAAAGCCAGCGAAAAAGGGTACTACAATCGACAGATAAGTCAGATCGTAGTGGAGAAGCTGGACATTACCAGTCAGCAGGAGTTCAATCAGAGACAGAATGAAGTCCAGAGGGAAGCCGACAAGCTCATGGACAAATCCGCAGAAGAGATTCTAACAATGAGCGGATACTCCTACAACAATGAACTGCCATCGGTGCCCGGAAAGAAAGGGGCTCTGGGCATGGCAAATTCAGGTCCCAATACCAACGGCTCCCAGTTCTTTATCAATCAGGTGGACACACCTCACCTGAACGGGCTGCATACGTTTTTTGGCCAGCTGGAAGACAAAAGCTTTCCCGTCCTGAACGAAATCATCGCTGCCGGAAACGGTGAGTCAAAGATCGAAAGCATTGAGATTGTAGATAATCGCAAATAGATTCGATCCTGGAAAATATTTATCTTTCTGAATTGGCCGTCTTTTCGTGTTACTCGGATAGACGGCATCTCTTCTGGTCTGGAAGCGACAGACATCTGTAAGGGGTAAACGGCCGGGGGATTCGTAGCTATTCGTAGCTGGTTATCTTCCTGTCTTCCGGCCCTGGACGCTTCTCTGCTAGCGCTTCTCTCTCCATTTATGCTCTCACAGGCGAGCCTGGTTGGACACTGGTTGGGCTATTTCTGACTCAACTTGACCCCGGCTGTCGCCTGCATTCACCATGGAATTCCGGACGATGAGCAACCTGAGGCTTTATGGAATCTCTTTTGCTACAGCACTATTTCTTTCAGGTATTTCATATCTCGTTGATTCTATTCAATCTATTTGGATGGATTGGCAAAAAGACCGCCATCTGGAACCTGGGTACGCTGCTTCTTACTGGAGCCAGCTGGATACTTCTTGCGCCGTTTTATGGCCTGGGATACTGCCCTCTCACTGACTGGCATTATCAGATACTCTGGCAGCTGGGGTACACCGATTTGCCGCGTTCCTACATCGCCTATCTGGTGGAATCCGTAAGCGGATGGCGTCCTGACGCTTCGATTACCGACATTTGCACCGGCCTATTCTTTGGGCTGGCCCTGGTTGCCAGCATAATCCAGAATCTTCGCATAAGGAAATCCTCAGGCTAAAGCAATCTGCCCTGCGAGTCCGATCCGAATCGCTCCAGGTAGTTCTTGAGTTTTACCTTCTTTCTGGTTTGCTCCGAGCTCATATATCGAATCTTTCCAAAGATTGGTCTTTCCTGCCAGGGCCTATCAAACCTTCCAAAGATCCAGAATACACCACTGTAGCTATTTGGATTACGACCATCGATACTGTATTTATTGTTAAGATGCAGAGCTATTTCCAGTGCCTTTTGCGGATCCGCAGTCCATTCCAGGATCTTTTTTCCCCATAGCATGCGAAGATAGTTATGAATCACTCCCTGTTGCTTCAGCTGCCCTTGCGCTGCATTCCAGATCTCATCGTAAGTCTGAGAATTTTCCAGTTGCTTCAGAGAATAGACATGCTCTCGCTTATCGCTCCTGTGCTCCAGAAGGGTCTTTCGAGCCCAATCCGGCAGGGAATCAAACTCGGAATAATCCTTGCGATGAAAGCAGAAATGATAACCGGTTTCACGCCAGGTTAGTGCTTCATCCAGGAAAGCATCCACCTCAGGAGGCCCGGGAAAAAAGCCACGGGATCCGTTGTTGTAGATCAGTCCTTTCCATGAATCGTTCAGATCATAAGCAGCAAAGATATGCTGCACAAGCTCATGAATACTGACTCGGCCAAAGTGTAGATACGGAGAAAGTCCGCTGGTGGCCTCTGCATCCGGATCATTTCGCATTTCTGTATATTTACTCATCTCCTTTACGAATGATTTCATGCGATTCAGACCTGATTTTCGAGTGCCTGAGTCCAGAAGAGTTACGCTTTGATCCAGACCAAAATCCGAAAGCAGTGCGGATGCCCGTCTGGCATTCCAATCCGCCAGCAATCTGGACGTAGCCTTCAATGGCCCCTTGAAGGGTTGAATGGGCAATGTATCAAAGGAAAGAGAGTGCTTCTGGCATCGTCCCAGGGAATTCTTTACAGGAAACTCTCTAAAGCTGGCGCTGAATTTCTTTTGTAAGATTTTGCGAAACAGATAGGCTGAATAAGGATCGGATTTGCTTTCTTGAAGTGGAATAATGCCGTTGGAATCCACAGTCAAAAATGGGATGGAGTCCTCTTTCAGTTTTTGTTCCAGGGATCGATTCTGCTCGGGTATAATGAATACAGGGAACTCATCGCTTATAACGATTCGTGCATCGCTGCAGAGCTGCCGGAGAAATCCCCTGGCATCCTCCGGACTCTGAGGTACAAAAGGCAGATAATGAGCGCTGTAACTTTTGGTTTCGGTTTCCGTTCCGCCTTCGTCTTTCGCATCCCCACCGGACCGTGCCGTATTTTTTTCAGTGGGCCGAAGCAGCGAACCGATGTTCTCAAAATACTGATGATGGTCTGCCATACCATCCAGAATGAATCCGTGAAATCTGGGACTGGCGAATGGATAGTCTGGCCTCAGGCCTTCGTAGATCAGTAGAGGACAGTTCAGCTCATCGGCAAGATAAGCAGCATGTTGCAGGCCAAAGTTACACTCCAGACGGCGATGCATTTGCATCCAATAAAGCACATACTTTCCACGCTCAGCAGGCTTCGCCTGAACCCGCTGAAAGATTCGATTCTCCGGAGCCGGTTGTAAAGGCATCCTGCAGTAAGCAGATAAACCCATTGTACGAAAAGCGAAAACGATTCTATACAGTCATCGCTGTCCCGATTTATTCGAAGCCAGGCTTCGATTTCAAGTTTCCTGAATCGTTTTTGAGAGAGAACCCAGGACAAAAAGGAAGATAGAAAGATCACGGCCATTCCAGGCTATGACCGACAGCGATGATTCCATGAATGGAACAAGGTAGTATATGGCTCTTCGTGACGAATGAGGGACGCTGGCAAGAAACGGGGTCTATGGGGCGCCGATGCAACAGGCGCCCCGGAGATCGATATCAGTAAGGGCGAACGGGCCTTCCAGAAATCTTTTCCAGTTCCGGATCCGACAATACTTCTGGATTGCGGCCAAAGCTCATTCCCATGGTTTCATATATGCGAACTTCTTTTTCATCTACGAGACGCTGAACGATCGCTTCTTTGGTATCCATGTAATTGATTTTTCCGTCATTGTAACCGGCTACGGTGACACCAAAAATGCCTTTGCTGGCCAGATAGTAGGCGCCTGCGCCGGCTTCCAAGCCAAAGGCTGCATCGATAGGTGTGGTAAATCCGCATCGAACGAGATGCCCGGGACGGACCTCGCGGACCTCCGGAATCTCATATACGCCTTCTACGAACTGGCCGGTGCGAACCATGAAATCCTTGATATCGGAATCCTTTTTGATTCTCTCTTCCAGCTCCTTGACTACATATTTTCCAGCACCCATGAGCTTCCTGTGACCAAAGGAATCCACTGGAGAGTTCTCATCCACCAGCTCCTTTCCGGATGCATCTCTCAATCCTTCTGCCACAAGCACCATTGCACTGCCTGCCCGAACATCGCTGAGCTCCACACGATGCATGAATCGCTTCTTCAGAAAATCGTAGAGATAGTCAAAGTTTACCGGGATTTCCGGTATGAGCACGGCATCTGCCTGGGCCGCTACACCACCACGAAAAGCGGTATGACCTGCATAACGGCCAAATACTTCCATTACAATGATTCGATTATGAGTCTGACCTGTGGTGCGAAGATCTCGCGCGAACTCTGCGATTCTATTGATAGTAGAATCTCCACCCACTGAATAGGTCATTAAATCCAGGTCCATGGTCTTGGGCACATGAAGACATGGGATCCCTTTGTCCGCCAGGTCGGCCACCACGGAACCGGTATCGTCACCACCGGCAATGATTACCGCATCGATACCGAACTTCTGCAAACCCTGCTTGATTCGCTCGTATTTATTTTCGTCCTTGATTTTTGCAATTTTCACTCTGGAGTTACCGGCTTCGCTTCCTGCCAGGTAGACAGCAATATTTGCCAGCCGATCGTCGGTAAGTTCCGTTAGCTCGGGCAGGTCTACCAGATTGTACAGACCGGCATATCCATTGGGAATAACAAAGGTTTTCGTTCCACGGTGAAGGGCAGTCAGGGCCACACCACGAATTACTCCGTTCAATCCTCCGCAATCTCCGCCGGAGGTAAGCACAGCGATTTTCTTCAGCATGGAGGTAACGTGGACAGAGTAGTCCTGGATTCAACCATTATTCGGGCAGGTCGACGCCGTATTTCACAAGACGTTTTTCGATTCCCTGGATTTCGGATTTGAGTCTGGGGATGGAGGCAAGGGTACGAACCAGTTCATCGTCTCTAAAAATATAGAGATAGTTGTAGAGGTTCATTACAATGGTTTCAATTGCCTCATCTATCCGCTTGCCGTTCAGCCTGGTGCTACCGGCAAGAACCCGATCATGCATGGGAATAAATCGAATCGAAGGTTCCAGGATTTCGATGGGATAGGTCTTGGTTCTCAGCAAATTCTCACTGGCTTTGTTTGCCTTCTCTTTCTCTAGAGCCTGCTCATGATTATGTAGCACAAGTCGCAGACTGGCAACGGTTCTTCGAAACAATTTGTTGGCACGGGCCACAACGTGGGCGAATCCACCGATCATGGCATCTTTGCTGCCGGATTTAAGACCGGCCACATAGGCTTGAAAAGTAAATGTGGTATTTTTGTACTTTCGCAGGAACTCTTCCATTTCCCGGTGCACACCCAGGCTTTCATCCGCTTCCAATTTGAAGAGACCTGACTTAAAAAGAATTCCATCCCCCACCCCGCCGGCTTCATGATCTACCTGCACCGTGCCAGTGAGCAAGCTGAGCACAGTCATTTCGTAGTCGGCGAGAAGTAGATGTAGCAATCGATGAGGCTCGGACTTCTGAGCCCGGACGTAGTCCTCGTTCATTCCCTTGTCCGGCTGAGTTTTGCGAATTACGAAACCCAGGATGTTGTCCAGGAAATCGACAGTCACTCGTCCGTTGGAATCGGTCTGAAAGTAGTTTTTGCGAACCTCCTGGATTTCCTGAATGGATTCTCGTCTGGTGCGAATCTCTTCTTTCAGTTTGGAGATTCTCTTATGAATCCGCTGCATTACGGAATCCGGAGCCCGGTATTCGTCCATCACAGGCTCTTTAACTTTCAATTCATCCAGAAGCTCCGGCCATCCCATGATCTTTTTTCGTTCCAGAGCATAGATAGCAAGAAAGCAGTCGGAAAGCTTGGGGCGGGTTTTCTCCAGGGCAACGATCTGGCGCATTACCTTCTCGGTGGGGTTCGCCAGCTTAGAAATATCTTCCATTGAGCCCACCCAGGCGGGAAACTCCTCCACCAGTAATTTTTCCCAGCCGCTCATCTTCAGAAGCTGAGCATACAGGACCTGAGCTTTTAGAGTCTCTTGAATGATGGTAGCAGGGGTGTCCTGCTTCTTGAATAAGACCGGCACCTTTATCAACTCCTGAAAGAATTGATAGGCGCAAACCAGAACGTTATATTTCTCCGGCGGAAAATTCTCCCAGGCATTAACCACAGCAAAGCGAAACGCTCGAATGGCAGAGACTATACTGTCCTCGTCGAATTGGTCAAAGACCCTTGGGACGGATTTGGAAAGCTTGAGATTGAGAGCAAGGAAGCCAGAATCCAGGGTTCCTGTGCGCTCCCCCCATTTGGCCAAATCGCCGCCAAAGAGGGATGTCAAAAAACCTGGTTTCGCGGCTGCAGCGGTCTTTTTCGCCGGTGCCTTTTTGGCCCCTGCCTTCTTACCGGCTGGTCCGCCTCCCCTCCGGCGGGAGGAATCGCCCCTGGTTTCTACACCGCGGGAGCCTCCGCCTTCATTGTTGTCGATTTCTTCGATGCGCTTGATGCGGACAAAGATGTCGCTTACGTTCTTAACAACATCATCCACCAGCTTCTGGGCTTCAGGGGATCGCTGCTTTTGATACAGCTCGCCAAAATATCGATGTGCCTGGGACCGTGTTAGCGTAGGATCCATTACAAATAAGGGCTTCCAGTTCTGATCCGAATGCCCGGTGGCAAAGACGGACCTGTTCAAGAATCGACACCTTCCGCCTAACTGTCACGCCAATTCCTGATCGTTCAACTGCAAATCCCTGCAGTCGCTCCAGGCAATAAAAAAGCCCCCTGTTACAGGGGGCTTTCACCGCACTCGGGCGGAAGAACCAGGAATTAACCCAGAACTTTCTTGAATTCGTCCGTCAGTGCAGGAACAACCTTGAACAGATCGTCCACTACACCGTATGTAGCTACCTTGAAGATAGGAGCATCTGGATCTTTGTTGATTGCAACGATGTACTTGGATGAACCCATACCGGCCAGGTGCTGAATTGCTCCGGAGATTCCGCAGGCAATGTAGCAGTTGGGAGAAACAGTTTTACCTGTTTGCCCTACCTGGTGGGAGTGAGGAATCCATCCTGCGTCCACAGCCGCCCGGGAAGCACCCAGAGCTGCACCGATGGTGTCGCAAAGAGCCTGCAGAATAGGCCAGTTTTCAGGACCTTTGATTCCGCGACCGCCAGATACAATAATGGAAGCGTCGGCCAGAGTTACTGTGCTACCGGCGGAAGCATCCACGTCTTTGAGTACGTCTTTTACATCCCCGCCATTGCTTTCCGTGGCTTCGATGGTCTCAGGACCTTTATGGTCAATTACTTCCTGAGAGTTGGGTCGAATGGTAATTACAGCCGGAGACTTCAGTTTAATGTTTGCAAAAGCCTTACCGGAATAAATTGGCTTGCGAACTTCAATTTCATCGCCGCCGCCTTTAACTTCAACAACGTCGGCTACAGCCGTTCCGTCCAGAGCGATGGACAGTCGACCGGCGAAATCTCTTCCCTGCACGGAATGAGGCAGAAGAACAAATTTCGCGCCTTTCTCTTTGGCAACCTCTGCTGCGATATTGGTCCATGCCTGAGGTGAGTAATCAGATACGGTTGCTTTTACTACTGTATCTGCACCGGCGCTGAACAGCTCCTTGGCATGATCATCGGTTCCATTGATGAGTAGAGCTGTTACAGGTCCGCCAATCTTTTGACCGGCGCTTACCAGCTCTTTGGAGATTTTCTTCAGGGCATCGCCCTTGATTTCTGCTACTGCTAATACTGACATTCTATTCTCCCTTTAATCGTGCCTTAGACGACTTTGGCCTCGTCACGGAGTAATTTCACAAGCTCAGCGGCTTTAGCTTCAGGCTCTTCGCCCTCGATGATTCGACCTTCAGGACGCGCAGGTGGCATTTCCAGAGAAGTCACTTCGATCTTGGGAGGCTCAACGCCCAGAGAAGAAGCTTCTACAGATTCGATCTGCTTTTTCTTCGCAGCCATAATTCCTTTCAGAGAAGGATAGCGAGGATCGTTTAGATTCTTCGCTGCAGTCACTACCGCAGGAGAAGGCACTTCCATATTGGCTGTTCCGCCTTCAATTTCACGCTTCGCCTTTACGGTTCCATTTTCTACGGAAAGTTCCACTGCATTGTTAACGCTGGCTGCTCCCATCAATTGGGCTACCATGGTAGGTACCAGAGAGGAAGAAGAGTCGATGGCCACATGGCCGGTAAGCACAACATCGGGACCCTGATCTTTCAGGTAAGCCGCCAGCAGTCGAGCTGCATAGCCGGTATCCAGAACGTTGTAGGATTCATCTTTGATATGTACGGCTTTGTCAACACCCAGGGCATAGGCGGTACGAAGCGCTTCTACGCAACGATCCGGTCCCAGGGATACGGCGGTAATTTCACCACCAGTCTTTTCACGCAGACGAAGAGACTCTTCCAGAGCATGCTCGTCGAACGGAGACACGATCCATTTTACTCCGCCTTCTACAATTGAGGCACCGGATACCTTAATAGATGTTTCGGTATCGGGCACTTGTTTTACCAGTACGAATATTTTCATAAAGCAAGGGCTCCTTGAATTTTGCATCGTTCGGACAAGCCGAAGCAGTCGAACCGAAGGACAATTTTTGGGTCATTGGACTCGGGTCAATGAAATAAAGCGCAGAGCCAAAGACGTCCTTCGTCACAGCCAAAGGAGGCTGCGAGCAATCGAAAAGTATGGCCGATCCGGCTTATGTCGCGCCCCATTCGGACGCAGAGAAACGATTTTAGATCTGACCTGGATAGATATGCTTCAGCAATTGCAGACTGGTTACGATTCCGGCCACCACGCCCAGAAAGTTAATGTCAGACCGAAGAAAGAATCCAAAAAACACCAGGGGAACCACCAGATGCATGAGCGCATAGTGAATGGAGCATTCCAGAGGAATCCGTCCAAGGTCTCCTTCTTTGAATACCCGATTGATATGAATTCTATAGAAATGGATTAGCCCGGCACTTTTCTCCTGCACGCTGGTCAGAGACCATCTGTAATGGGTTCGAATCTGATAGGATAGATAGGCCAGAAGCGAAAGTACGACTGCAGATATGATTAGACAGAGATTACACATAGCCCTTGTGCCAAAAACGCCGGAAGGTAACAATTCTGATTGCGAGTATTTGCTGAAAAGAACAATCTGAAAAAATGCAGACCCTCAACAGCCAATCCGCACCCAACGACCTGTTCAATCCCACCGAAGAACATGCCCAGCTACGGGAAATGGTGGAAAAATTCACCTGGCAAACCCTGGAAGGCCAGGCCACCGAGCACGATGAAAAGGAAACCTTCAATAAAGAGCTTTTTCACACCCTGGGCAGCGAGCTGGGAATCTTCGGTCTCACTGTATCTCCAGAATACGGCGGCGCCGGAATGGACCCTGTGGCCGAAGTTATCGTCCACGAAACTATGAGTATGGCCGATCCGGCCTTTACATTGAGTTACCTGGCGCATGAAGTCCTGTTCGTAAACAATCTATTCGTAAGTGGTAACGAAGCTCAGAAAAAGAAGTATCTGCCCGGCGTCATCAACGGTGAGAAAATCGGAGGCATGGGAATGACAGAGCCCGGTGCCGGCACCGATGTGCTCGGATTACAGACCATGGCCGAGAAGAAATCGGATCGCTACATACTGAACGGCTCCAAGCAATTCATTACTAACGGATACGAAGGAGACGTTTTTATCATCTATGCAAAGATCGACGATCGCAGCAAAAGAACCATTACCTCTTTCCTGGTAGAATCCTCCTATCCGGGCTTTCGAGTGGGTAAGAAAGAAGAAAAGATGGGCATGAAGGCTTCCAGTACAGCAGTCCTTCATTTTGATGATGTGGAGATACCCGCAGAGAATCTCATTGGCACAGAAGATAAAGGCACTTCTTCCATGATGAGAAACCTGGAGATCGAACGTGTCACCCTGGCGGCTCAGTCTCTGGGAATTGCTCGAAGATGCATCGATATGATGTGTCAGTATTCCATCCGCGACAGAAAAGCGTTTGGTAAACCACTGATTGAGCTGGGTCAGATCCAGAGGCTTGTTGCCGAAAGTTATGCCAAATGGGAAGCTGCCAGGGCCCTGGTTTATAACGTAGCAGCGAATATGGATCCTACTAAGCGAAACTCCCTGGGAGCAGCCAGCGCCAAGCTGGTGGCCACAGGAATGGCCGAAGAAGTGGCCCGGAATGCCATCCAGGTGCTGGGCGGTTACGGTTATATTCGCGAGTATCCTGTGGAACGAATGCTGAGAGATGCAATACTTCTTAGCATTGGTGGCGGAACCAACGAAGCCATGCAAAAAAATATCTCTGCTGATTTAAAGCGGATGTATGAAAACCTGGGCGGATAACCTGCCTCAAGGTCCATTGAGTCGATCCTTCATTTACGCTCCTGGCAAGCCGGCGAACCCAAAAAGGTTCCCTTTGCCAGGGGGTCCATAGCTTTGAATCATACATTGGGTAAGGCTGAATAAAGATTCGATTATCCGTGTAAGCAAGCAAGTTGCCTGGAAAGCGGGCAGCTCAAGATATATAGACTGTAATCACGGTTCGTGCACCGGAATCTCTGACTCCTTATACGGTAATTGCATTTTTATTGAATGATTACATTCAGAGAGCTCCGGCCACGGATAATGCTCGGATCCCCACTTGAAATCAGTCCGCCATAACTTCCCGGGGATATTTCCTCGCAATTTTACGCATGGGTCGGGATGTCTCACGGGAAGAGATCCGAACTTTACGTGCATCGGTTTTGCCCTCGAGGATCCGACCCTTATACGGCAGTGCTGGTTTGCTTCTTGCATTGGACTTTCATGCATAGACCTTTCTTTCGAGCCATGCGTATTCCCCGGATACTAACTTTCGGTTCCGGAATCCTGCTGCTGCTTTGTCTTCCGAGAAGTACATGGGCCAGCGATGGAGTGGCCGCTTTTTCTCATGCAGAAGCAGATATACTGTGGGTCATCATCGCTTCTGCTCTTGTACTGTTTATGCAGGCCGGCTTTCTAATGCTGGAAACCGGGATGGTGCGCGCAAAAAATACTATCAACGTAGCTTTCAAGAATCTATTCGACTTTTTCATTGGTGTGGTAGCGTTCTTCGCACTGGGCTATGGCATCATGTTTGGCACGTCCTACATGGGATGGATTGGAACGGACTACTTCTTTCTGGAAGGTATGAAGGAGCCTTCCAAATTCGCATTTTTCCTTTTCCAGGCTACCTTTCTTGGCACGGCGGCTACCATCGCATCCGGCGCTGTTGCAGAAAGGATGCGATTCACAGCCTATATCTTCATTTCCATTTTCGCCTCGGTGTGGATCTACCCGGTGTTCGGTCACTGGGCCTGGGGAGGTGGCTGGCTCAGTGAAATAGGTTTCATCGACTTTGCAGGAAGTACCGTTGTGCATTCCACTGGCGGATGGATCGCTCTTGCAGCCATTATCATGCTGGGTCCACGTCAGGATAAATTCGACGAGAACGGCAAACCAAGAAAGATTACCGGTCACAACCTGCCGGCGGCGGCTCTTGGAACCTTTATCCTGATGTTTGGATGGCTGGGATTCAATGGAGGAAGCACCCTCGCTTACACCGATAGCATCCCTCTGATTCTGGTAAATACCACTGTGGCGGCAGCTGGCGGCGCCCTATCTGCCATGGTGGTGAGCTGGATTCGCTTTCGGGCTCCTGCCGTGGAAGATGGAATCAATGGTATCCTGGGAGGACTTGTTGCTGTTACAGCGGGATGCCATATGCTCAGCCCGGCTATGGCACTCTTTGTGGGTATCATCGCTGGTATTATCGCGGCATTGTTTGTGAGCCTTCTCGAATCCTTTTTTCGCCTGGATGATGTTGTAGGGGCGTTTACAGTGCATAGCGTCTGCGGCGTCTGGGGCACCATCGCACTGGCTCTGGTAGGAAATGTCAGTAGCTTTGCAACTTCAGCCAGCGGAGAGCCCATCAGCCGGCTACAGCAACTTGGCATTCAATTTCTGGGTGTTGGCAGCAACATCCTCTGGGCCTTTGGCCTGGCCCTAATTTTTTTCTGGATCATTAAAAGAATAACTCCTCTTCGAGTTACTGCAGAGGAAGAAAGCAACGGACTGAACTTTTCCGAGCATAATGCTAGAACGAACTGGTTTGAGCTAATGCGGTCCATGGACTCTATGGCCAGAGGCGAAGGAGATCTGAGTACAAAACTTGAAGTAGAACCGGCCACCGCAGAAGGAGCCATCGCCGAGGTATTCAATCGCATTCAGGAAAGGATGTATGGCCTTATCTCCCAGATTCATACCAGCGTCGACCAGATGGAACTTGCAGCGGCAGACATGAATGATGTATCCGTGGACATCAACTCTACAGTAGAAGAACAGTCGGCACAGCTGGAAGAGATTCATGCTTTGATGGAACTGATTAGTAAAGCTGTGCAGGACGTGGCTGCCTTCACGGAAAAACAGAACCATCTGTCTACCCAGGTAGAAGCCATGATTGGTCGGACCGTGGATTCTGCATCTATTCTACACGATCGCATAGACCAGGCCACTGACCGAGCAGGTAGCGGACGAAAGCTGGCTGCCGAAGGACAGACGGTGGTGGGTGAACTGGCGCAAGGTATGCAGGGAATTGAGTTCGGAGCAGGTAAGGTCTTGAACATAGTGCAGACACTTCAGAAGATCTCGGAGCAATTGTCCTTTCTTTCTATCAATGCAAGTATTGAGGCTGCCAGGTCCGGACATGATGGACAGGGATTTGCAGTGGTGGCCGGCGAAATCAACAATCTGGCGGAGTTCACGGCTGCCAGAACGAAAGAGGCTCAGACACATATTTCAGAGATGCAACAGTGGGTCCGCGCCGGTAGCGGTGGATTGGTAAAGACCAGGGGGGCATTCGAAACAATATCCCAGGAAGTAGCCAACATCGACGAAGAGCTAAAACAGATTCGAAGAATCAGCGAAGAGCAAAATGAGCAGGGAAAACGAATTCCAGAACTGATGTCGGAACTGGATGAGATGGCAGGCTCCATAGAAGTCAATGTAAAGTCCCGTTCAAAAGAGATAGGCGAGATCTATGAATCCATTTCTGAACTGAATGAATCCCTCACTGCCATGAATAAACGAACGGAGAAGCTTTCTGACACAGGAACCAGTCTTCACGACAATGCTCTGGGATTACAGAAGCTCACGGCCCGGTTTCGTCTGGACCGATTTACAGGAACTCACACTACGTTACCGGGCCCATCCCAGGCATTACCGGGTCAGGCCTGAACGAAAAAGGCTTCGAACTACTATCGCATTGGAAGCGGCGCTTCCGGGTTATTCGAATCGCGGCATGCCGTTATTAATACAAAGGATGCCCGGTGATGACAGGTTGGTCAAAGACAAAGGAATGCGGATCAGGCCATTTCGAGTAACTGAAGCTGCATCGCTCTTGACCTGGAAGGTCATGATTCGCATCAAGTTCAACCCCACATACGAAGAGCGTAGGAGTTATGCGAAATATCATCCTTTGCATCTGGAGCATTCATGCGATACTCCCGGGAAGCCTGGCTTCTAAGATTGGCCGCATCCCTGGCCACAGATAAATCCGGGCCGGATGGATCCCCCGGTGCTGTGGCTGCCCTCTGAATCTGATTGGCACGGGCTTCCGTAGCTTCCGGGTTTCCTGCCACGGCACTGGTGTCGATTCGGACCTTTCCGCCAATGGCATAGGGCTTGCCATCCGGACCAATCGCATATTCGTAGGTTGGCCCCCCCTTTGCCAGTGGGCCCGCGGCCGACATATGCTTTTGCTCATGCAATCGCACTTCACGATCCCGATGCTTGAGTTCTTCCAGAACTGCCTTTTCTGCATCCGAAAGATTGGCTTCGCTGGTAGGCCTCAAACCACCCGGATTCGCCCCGGATCTGTTATTTTCCGGCTCCTCGCGCCGGGAAGCCGAAGTCTGGCCTGCTCTGGGGCCCTCCGATACATTCCTGGTCACAACCATTCCGTTGGCCATGATGCCGATTAGATCCCGATTCGGGTCTGCAATGATTCTGGATACTGCCGGTGACATAGAGCTTCCCTTTCCGGGGCTTCGATTCAGTGATCGGAAATTCGGGATCTGTACTTAATACCAGGCAGAAAATCTTGACCGCCGGATAGCCCTGTGCGGGATACCTGATTCTGCGAGGGAGGAATCGGATGTTACTTGTTCGCACTTACGTGGAGCGAAGCTCCATTCACGGACTGGGGCTTTATGCAGATCAATTTATTCCAGAAGGTGCCGTAATCTGGCAATTGATGCTGGGATTTGATTTTGTGGTAGGGGAGCTGGAACTGGAAAGGCAGCCTCCCGTAATCAAGGATTATGTGGATCGGTACGGCTATTTCAGCGAAACCAGTCAGGGCTATGTGATTTGCGCGGACGATGCCAGATTCTTTAATCACAGCGAATATCCAAACACGGTTTCCATCAGCCAGGATGTAACCCTGGCTCTTAGAGATATTGAAAAAGGCGAGGAGCTGACCTGCAACTACTACGAATTCGATGCAACGGCAGTGAACCACTTCACAAGAGAAAGCAAAGCTGGATTGGCTAAAGAAGAACCAATGGAAGTCTAAATGATCGGATGGTGCCCTTCAAATCCAGCAGGGATGAAAGCACTCCATGGTTTGCCTCGGTGGCATTCGGGCATCCGCCAGGATCTGTTTGAAATCCAGGAAGGAAGAGCAAAGAAAAGTGCGGAAGGACCGCTCCTGACGACACTTTGAATCAGGGCTGATCGGAATTGTTTTTGAACCTGGCTGTAACCGGCTGCATCGCGCTGGGAGCCAGGGAATTTCGCGCCAGCAAATCCACATACCGAGCAGACAATACAGTCACTCTATAGCGATACCCTCCCAGCGCTTCGGAATGGTAGGATACCGGATTGGCCAGCTGAATCACTACAGAACGATCTTCAGGATAAACACAGATTTCTGAGAAGGTGCCATTCCATAGTCCACTATGGAAGAAAGTCTTCACACGTCCATGATGAGCCTCTACTCTAAATCCATGGGCATAGTATTCCATATGCTCCGTAACTGGCATAAAGGCTGGAGGCTGCATCATTTCCTGAATAGACTCTGGTCGCAGAATCTGCGCTCCATCCAGGTGGCCACCATTGAGTAGCATCCGGCCAAATCGACCCAGGTCATGAATGCTGGAGGCAATACCAGAAGAGCCTTTAATTCCGGGGCTGGCCGAACTATCTCGCATGGCCAGAGGCTCAAAGATGGCCTGCTCCAGATAATCCTGGTAGGTCATTCTACTTGCATTCTCTATAATAGTGGCAAGATGGGCGTAGTTGCCGTTGGAATACTGATGGCGGATGCCCGGCGCATAAGATGGCAGAGTGGAACCATAGGAGATTCCAGAGGTATGCAGCATTAGATCGCGCACTGTAATCTGACCGAATTCCGGTCGACTAACGTGAACACCATAACGAGAAATGGGCGCGTCAAGATTGATGAGCCCGTCTTCCACCAGTGTCATCACTGCCACAGCTGTAAACGATTTGGTAAGAGATGCAATGGGCTGACTTCTATGGGATTCCAGCCCCTGGTAGATCTTTACAGCAGGCTGCTGCTCCAGGTAGATTTCTACGGCCGCACTGGGCACAATCTGATCTGAAACGGCGGACTTTACATATCCCATCAGATCCTGCTCGGCCCTCAATGCTGCAGTGGATCGCTGAATTCGCGCTTCTCGCTGCCCTTGAGTTAAGCGGACACGAGGAGGTTCATAGCTAATGGCCCGATCAGTTCTTGCCGGAGGAGCTACTTCCAGTCCAACATCGGGAAAAAGGTTATCTTCAGGAAACTGTAAAGAATCAGATGCCTCTTTATAAGAGAAGACCGATGCCATGGGCAGGGGAACAATCAGCAACAGTGCCAGAGCCACCCGGTGGGCGATTTTTTTCTTCTGCTCGGGATTGAGCAGAGGCTTTCTGGGGGGTGCGCTCTCGTACGGAGACTGGCGAGCCACCCGATTTCCCTTTGCATCCATCATCAATGGCATATCCCTCTATAAATCGGCCATAAGCTGACATTTTTTCTAAAAAAGCTTATAGATTTGGCCAAATGATTCGTCTAAGGATCAGATTCAATTCTTTTTTGCACTGCACTGAAAGTTGCCTGACTCAGGCCATCTCTGCCCTTCTTTGTGGGCCTGCCGGAAACCCATAATTCAAATCTAGCTGAATCCATAATCGTTGGATCCCTGCGCGAGGGTTCTGGCGGAAGGATAGGTGATTACTCTAGCGCTTTCCGTGGTGGGGGATTATGTCACATATGTACTGGCTTTAGATTATGTCGCATTGAGGGCGATTTAGCCGATTATGTCGCATTGAGGCGGATCGGGGCGATTATGTCGCATTCGATCCCACGCGCATCTGGATTATGTCACATTACGACCTGGATCGGTCGCTTTGTGGTAGTGCTGGATGAATTATGTCTCTATCCATTGCGGACCACGACCTAATTCTACAACTCCGGAATCGGTGGGTCTGTCTACAGCCAAGCGCCCTGCAAGGGAGCCATCCCAGACAATTGTCGGGGCCTACGGGTCCCCCCGCGGAAGTGCCCGGCAGGACAAGGTTGCCAGATTATGTCGCATTCCGGGTGTCTCGTATCATATTATGTCACATTGCGAATCAACGCTGCGATCTTATGTCTCATCGCTGCGGAGCCAACGGATCTTATGTCTCATCGCAATTTCGCTTATGTCACATTCTACAAGTCACTATATTATGTCACATTACGAAGTCCGGATCACGGACGGGTAGAGCCAGAAAAAATAAGACAGAATCCAGAATTATCGTCTCTCAATGATCCCCGGGGGGCATGCATTTATGGGATGGGCTGCGCCGCGGCGCTCTAATCGCTGGATTTGCGCTCACGGATCCAATTTTCCACTTCTCGCACCACTTTCTCCGAAATCTCGGAGTAAGCCTCCAGCTCTTCCGGGCGAAAATTGCTCAGAAGATAGGAAGCAATCTCCCCTCGCTCCGGGCGCCCAACACCAATTCGCACGCGAAAAAAGTTCCCATTGCCCAGGCGGGCCATTATATCTCGCAGACCATTGTGTCCTTTGTGGCCGCCATCCTTTTTCAGTCTTACTTCACCAAAGGGAAGTTCCACCTCATCGTGCAGGACTATAATATCTTCCTGTTTGATGCCCCCGGATGCCATGGCCTTCTGCAGCGGTCCGCCGGATCGATTCATGAATGTCATGGGTTTGAACAGGCTTAACTTCATGGAAAATAGCTCGGATTCCGCGAAATCTCCATCGTACTTTGTGCGCCAGCTCACGGGAAGTGGCAGCTCATCTGCGAACCGATCCAACGCCAGGAAACCGGCATTGTGGCGGGTCTTGCTGTACTGATTTCCGGGATTTCCCAGGCCAACAATCATTAATCGCGAACCAGACATGAAGCCAGAGGCCAGGTTGCACTTGACCCGAAAAGGAAAAAACGGCGAGTCTACAATATGACCCGCCCTGCTCATCTGGTGCTGGCCCGTAAATACAGACCTCTTAAGTTTGCCGAAGTGGTAGAACAGACCACTGCTGTGCGCGCATTGCAAAATGCGGCTCTGGAGGATAGAATCGGATCGGCCTATTTATTCTTTGGTCCCCGAGGAGTGGGCAAAACCACTATTGCCCGGATACTGGCCCGACGCGTAAACTGCACAAATCCACAGCAGGGAGAACCCTGCAACGAATGCGAATCCTGCCGATCCATTATCGATGGCCGATCCCTGGATGTTATTGAAATCGACGCCGCCTCCAATCGAAGGATTGAGGATGTAAGGGAACTACGCGAAAACGTTAAGTTTCAGCCGATGAACAGCAAGAGAAAAGTGTACATCATCGATGAGGTGCACATGCTGACCACTGAATCATTCAATGCATTGCTTAAAACTCTGGAAGAGCCACCGGAGCATGCTGCATTTGTACTGGCCACCACTGAACTTAACAAGGTTCCCGAAACCATCCTCAGCCGATGCCAGGTATTTACCTTTCGCAAAGTGCCTCTTCATCGGGTGCAGGAGTATCTGGCAGAGATTTGCAGAAATGAAAACATTGAAGCCGAGAATGATGCTCTTTTCTGGATTGCGCGAAAAGGCGATGGATCTGTTCGCGATAGTTTGAGTTTTCTCGAACAGGCCATAAGCTTTTGTGGAAACAAGGTTACAGCGGAAAAAGTAAGGGAACTTGCCGGTGTCTATCCCCTGGAACTGTTCTTACAGCTCACGGGTCTGCTTCTGGATCCTGCCACACCCGCTCAGGAACTGGCAACACCGGTTATGGAAATTTTCGACCAGGGCGGCGATTTGAATCGATTTATCTGGGACTATCTCGATCACCTTCGCATCCTGCGCTATATTCGATCCGGAGTGGAGGATTCAGATTTCTTAGGAATACCAGGAAGCCAGATTCAAAACATCAAATCCACGGCTCTGGAATTCGATCCTTCCAGAATTTCATTGATCTTTGATGAAATCCATGGATTGCTCACCACCGCCTTTTTTCTCAAGCTGCGAAATTCCTACGAATCCAGAATTCTTATAGAGATGGAACTGTTAAAGATCCATGATCGGCTTAAAAAACCATCGGTAAGCGGCTTGCTAAGTAAGATCCAGAAATTGAGTGTTAGTCTTGCAGGACAGGATGCCAGGCGAAGCGAAGACTTGATGGCAGATCTACAGGAAGATCCGCCCGGTCCTTCTCAAAGTGGCCCCGGGTCGAAGCCGGAAAGCACCGGACAGGCCCGGAAAGAATCGTCATCCGCCGCAGGCAAACCTGAAAATCCAGCGC
Organism: Spirochaetaceae bacterium; assembly: GCA_002729885.1. GTDB lineage: Bacteria > Spirochaetota > Leptospiria > Leptospirales > Leptonemataceae > UBA3465. The sequence goes on along the minus strand of PBUB01000002.1, from coordinate 483,371 downwards.
AGACGGGAACCGGTGGCCTATCCGGGAGTGCAGGCAACGATTCGATTCCGATTGAAGATGAGCTCCAGAAACAGTTTCTTGGAACCATGGTAGATCCGGATAGCGTGCCAAACGAGCCAGAGGAATGATCCGGAAAAAGGAGATTTAATATGGAAAACATGAATTTTTCGGATTTGTTCAAAAATCTAGGCGGCATGAAATCCAAAATGGAAGAGGCCAAACGTAAGATAGAGAGAATTACCGTAACAGGTGAAGCGGGAGCAGGAATGGTAAGCGCAAAGATGGATGGCTCCGGCAAATTGCTTTCCGTATCCGTAGACGAACGACTGCTGGATCCCAAAGAAAAAGACCTGATGGAAGAATTGATTACTGGAGCAGTGAACGACGCCCAGACCAAAATGAAAGAAGCAGTGGCTCATGAAATCCGTTCTGCAACAGGAATGGATATTCCGGATCTGGGCGGAATGTTTGGATAATGCAATTTCCTGCTCTTGAACAGCTGGTAGATGTGCTGGGTTCTCTTCCGGGAGTAGGAAAAAAATCCGCTCGAAGAATAGCATTTCACATTCTTAAATCAGACCTGGAAATTAGCAAACGCCTCAGCGATTCTATTGCGAACCTGCGAAGGGAAGTTCGCTTCTGCGAGCAATGCGGTGGACTTTCTCAGGAAAATCTCTGTCATATTTGTTCCGATTCGCATCGCAATCAAAGACTTCTATGCGTGGTGGAAGATCCATCTGACATCTTTTCCATCGAAGATACCGGCGAATTCAACGGACTCTATCATGTGCTTATGGGAGCCCTGTCTCCGCTGGATGGCATTTCTCCGGAAGATCTTAGAATCGAAGAGCTGAGCCAGAGGATTGAAACTCATCCATTTGATGAGATCTTCATTGCTACGAATCCCACGCTGGAAGGGGATGCCACAGCTCATTACATCTCCGAGCTCTTTGCACATAGAGGCTTTAGATTTACACGGATTTCGCATGGCATTGCCACCGGAGCAAGTATTGAATACGCAGATAAGGGAACTCTGGCACGTTCCATACGCGAAAGAAAATCTCTGGAATAGGAGACTATGAACGTAGATGGCCCTCCAAATCGCCCCCAGTCAGATCCCACATCGCAAATGAATCAGTCTTTATTGTATGTCGTCGCCGGCGTGGCAGAACGAGAAGTAATGTATACCCCGAGCAAGACTACCGAGGCGCCAATCCATTGATAAAGATGCGGCCAGGTTCCCATACCAATGGAGAGCATCATCGTAAAAACAGGCACAAGGTTAATAAAGACGGATGCTCTTGGAGCACCCAGGGCTCGCACACCCTGATACCAGAAAAGAAAGGCAACGCCAGAGGCGAAAAAGCCCAGATATATGAGGTTCAGCCATTCGAACCAGTACTGAACCGGATTCATTAATTCCGTCAGGGATGGATAGTCCCGGTCCACCGCATCAAAACCAGGAAGCAGTCCAGCGTATTCCAGAAGTCCGGGCCCCAGAAGCAGAACTGCTCCAATGATGCAGGCCACAGTAGTTGTACCAAGCACTGGCTGGGTCGTTAGAACCTCCCTCCCCTTTACAGAGTAAAAGGCCCAGCAGATACTGGCTCCAAAGATAAAGAGATCCCCCGGGCGAAATTCCAGACCGGTTAAGACTTTCCAGGATCCCTGACTGAACACCAGCAAAAGGCCCAGAAAGGAAAGTGCGATACCAAGCCAGCGAGAGAGACTGGAATGCTCTTTTTTCCATACGCTACTTACGAGAGCTGTTACGGCCGGATTCGCGGCAACGATCAAGGAACCGGTCACAGGATCGCTCAATTTGATCCCAAGGAAGAAACACAGGTTATAAAACAGAACTCCTACAATGCCCAGAAAGAGTAGATCCAGACGCTCCCTGGTTGTACGTAAAGAAGGCCATCCGCCATAAAAAGCGGTCAACAGGGAAAGAAAGATACTTGCGAAAAGAAATCGAAAGAATGCTCCAAGATAGACAGGAAATACCTGCACCACAGCGGTAACCGAGTAAAAGGCTATGGACCAGAAGAAGGCTGTAGCAGCCAGGCGGATGTAAAATCCAGTGTACACGCTGCCAGTCCATGAAAGCCCAGGCAGCATACAAGTGGAAAAGCCCCAACGCAGTTCCCTATCATATCACCGAGCAGGTATAGAAAGACAGTGCTCCTGCTGGGTTTGCAGAGGCCATCTGCAAAGACCATCTCTTCGTAGCAGTACACCCGGGATGATTTCGCAACCAGCACCACCACAAGTCTCCAGCAGCTCGCTTCGCCGCACTGCATCGGCAATATCTTATGCATAACGCCTGTCATATCAACGGCAAAAGGTTGATGCAGCAGGCAGGGCCACAAGGATGTAAAAATGAGGGCAAGAAATGAGTGGATTCTGGCATCGAGCATTGCCATCGGACTCTTTTTAATCTACGTAAGTGCCCCGCTATATTATGGGTCGGATGCCGATTACGCGGTGCCGCAGATAGTTACAATTTTACAGGATGGGAATCAGAACCTGGATGAATACTCTCACCTGCTGGGAAAGCAGTATCAGCTCCAGAAAATTGACGGGCATATCTACGACTACTTTCCGTTTGGGACAGTGTATCTGGCTCTGGTACCGGCCTCCATTCTAACGTTAATTTACGACTCAAACTATATTAGTCTGCACCGCTTCGAATTCTCAATAATCCTGGCTAGCATCCTCATGGCCATCGCATGCGCCTTCATTTATCGCATTGGAAGGTTGAATGCATTGAACCGGAGCGGGGCTACACTGCTTGCACTGTACGCTGGTCTTGGTACGTCCATTCTATCCACCGGAACCCGAGCTCTGTGGCAGCAAACCGGTTGTCTCTTTGTTGCATTTCTGTGCCTCTGGCTCTTTGAGAAATGGAAAGCCTCCAGACGATCCGCCTGGCTCATACCTCTGGGTGCACTGCTTGGATTCGGCTTTCTTGTTCGTCCGACGATGCTTCTATTCGCTCTTTGCTTTGGACTGTATTTCTTGATTTCAGAACGCAGAATTGGATGGAGAATACTCTATTTAGCATTACCCGGGCTCATGATCCTTGCAATGTTTGTGATTCAGAGTCTGGTTTTATTTCAGTCCTGGCTTCCCCCCTACTATCTGGCAAAAATGCCAGCCAGCCATGAACCTCTTTCCGGACTGATGGCCCTGTTCTTTTCGCCCTCCCGAGGATTGTTCTTCTGGCATCCCATTTTTCTGGTCAGTAGCGCGGCACTGCTTTTTCTCGCCTGGAATCAGAGAGAGGGAATATATCCCTACCTTGCCCTATTTGTGTCCCTGCAAATCGCAGTGTTATCCCGATTCATGATCTACTGGGGCGGGCACAGTCTGGGGCCTCGATTGCTGGCTGAGATCATCCCTGTGATGTTGTATGCATCCATTCCAGTAATCAGAAAGATTTCATTCACAGCAACTCCCATCAGAGCGTCTGCCATCGTTTTCGCACTTGCCCTGGGATTCATGATGCATACCCGGGCTGTGTTCGTACCGGCCGTGGCCTATTGGAATTTAGGTCCGCCGGACATTAACGATGCTCCGGAAAGGGTCTGGTATGACTCTCCGGCTGTTCTTGAAGGCGATAGAAATATTCGAGCACTCTTGAAGCTTTCACCATCGCCGGCAGAAAGCCATCCAACGAAGGAATCAAAATGAAACCCTGCGGTGGCAAAAGGCCGCATTTAGCTGTGCATTTAAAGGATTACTGAAACTGCGGCTTTCGCATTCGACTCTGAACCAGGTTGCGAAATCGAACTTTCTTCACCAGAGCATCGAAATATACTTCTTCGAGCTTATCCACTACCGAGTCCCAGCCGGCGCAGCAGGCCGCTTCCCGGGCACGTAGCTTCAGGGACTGCAAGCCAGGGGATTGTACCTCGTCAGGAATGTTTCCCGGCGCACGGCTCGGATTCCGCAGAAAGGCAGCTTCGAAAGCCTGGTGGTTGGAGCTATTCTCTGCCAGGGATGCCAGTTTGCGCGCAGTCAGTAGAAAGCCCTCCCGATTCATGCCAGGTGCGATCAAAGCACTATGATCGTTTTCCAGAAGCTGGCGTGCTGCCCCGCGATCATAGGCCAGAATGGCCAGTCCGCTGGCAGCCGCTTCAGTCACTACATTTCCAAACGTGTCTGTAAGACTGGGAAACAAGAATACATCGGAGCTGGCGTAGTGACGGGACAGAGACTCTCCAGATAGAAAACCAGTAAAATGAAGGTCCGGATTCTCCTGCTGCAGTCGACTTCGCTCCGGCCCATCGCCAACCAGGAGCATTCGCGCATCGGGTCGGGTTTTTTGTATTTCTCTAAATGATTCTATGGCCAGATCAATGTTTTTTTCCGGAGCCAGCCTACCTGCGTATAGAACCAGTAATCCATGGTTTCGCACTCCCAGAGATTTTCGTAGTTCATGGCTTCGATGGGCCGGACTGTAGGAATCCAGGTCCACTCCTCTACCGATTACCGACACTCGTTTATATCCTGCTGCCATCAACTCCGAACGCATGGCCTCTGTTGGCACAAGAGTTCGCCTGGTGAGGTTGTGAAACAGTCTGAGATACCATGCCACTCGCCGACCCAGTCGAGGCATTCCATAGTATTCGAAATACTGATCGAAATGTGTGCGATAGTCACTGATCACAGGGATTCCACAGCTTCTGGCGGCCAGCAGTGCATTAAAGCCCAGCGGTCCCTCCGTTACAATGTGAACTAGATCCGGTCTCTGACGGCGAAATCTGGAGCGAAAAAAATGGGGGCTGGCCAGTCCAACCTGCACCTCTCGATAGAATGGCATTCGCAAGGCCAGGCTTAGATGCTGGCCATCGCTACCTGTCCCGGTCAAAGTGGAATCAAATGCTGTCAGGGTTTCTGGTTCAGGTTGCGCCCGGTTTGACTCGGCTCTCGCATATTCCGGGCCTTTCACTTCGCGAGAGTCCTGGTCTTTAGAGAGGCCCGATAGGTCTGTTAAGGAGAGGCCTGTAATCGAATCCAGGGCCAGATTCATTTTTGAAACTGAATCGCTTTTCTGGGCCGGTCGAAAGACATTGATTTCATGTCCTTTATCACGTATGCCCGTGATCATTCGATCCAGGCTTCTGGACACTCCGTTCAGCTCCGGTAAATGGGTTTCGGTTACAACCGATATGCGAAGACGATTGGCCGCAGACATGCCCCATATATGCCAACCAGTGAAAACGATTCTATGAACGTAATGTGTCAATCCTGTGTTTGGGAATCACAGGGCATTTCGAGACTTTCGCTTCGGGTATCGAATTCAGACCGGGGCCCTCAGCGAATCTGAAAAACAGGTACAGCTTCCTGGCGGCCACGGACCTGGATGGGCTCTATCTCCGTAGCCTGGATTTCCAGGCCTGCATTCTCTGCATCCCTTCGCACAGTTTCCGAAATAAGCAGATGGGACTGAAACCTCTTATTCATCTGCTCCAGCCTCGAGGCAACATTTACGGTATCACCGATAATCGTGTATTCCTTTCTCCGCGAAGATCCTACGTTCCCTGTAACTGCATCCCCTGCATGGAGGCCAATGCCTACTCGAGTATGTGGGAAATTGCTGCTCTCGTTCCATCGATCCAGCGCTTCCAGTATCTCCAGGGATGCCTGGATAGCATTTCGGGAATCCCTTCCATCGGATATGGGAGCCCCAAACACAGCCATAAAGCCATCGCCCAGGAATTTATTTATGATTCCCCTGTTATTATTTACGCAATCGATCATGAAATCAAAAAGCTGGTTCAAGAACTGTACTACCTCCGCCGGGGAGCGATTCTCCGAAAACGAAGTAAAGTTTCTGATGTCCAGAAACATGACGCATACATGTCGAGTCTCACTTTCGAGTTCTGTTTGCTGATCCAGTAGCTTATCTACGACTTCGGGCGAAACGTGGGCACCAAACATTTCTACCACTCGATTTCGCTCTTCCACAGATTTCAAAGATTCCAGAAACCCCTTTCTGAGTTCCCGGGCCACATATCCTGCCACGCCACCGGCCACCAGAAACATAAATATCTTCCCAATATGAAAGGCCGGCAGCGCCAGCACCACCCCGGGACCAATAGGACCATCCACAGGAAGACGAAAGTCCGCCATTTCTGGCTGAAAGTAGAAAACGAGACCTGCGTATTCCAGCGCTGCCACAACGCCCGTGAAGACACTGAGTCTGTAGTCCAAGCGCAAAGTCGAAAGCATTATAAAGAAGAAATAGGCATAGGTAGGCGGACTGTACAGGGCTTCCAGCGGATGCACAATGTCCGTGAATGCCAGCACCATAAACGTAGGGATGCTTGTTTCGATAAGTGCATTGGCAAACCGGCTGGTCATGGGCACCGGTCGTCCCCGCTTGAGGAAGTAGCGAAAGGCCAGGAAAGCCGCCAGTTCATAGCCCAGAGCCACCGTCAGTGTGATAAGAGCATGCCTTAGCTGCCAGAACCTTAGAATTTCCACGCCAATCACAGAACGAGTAATCAGAGCCAGGGTCAGAACTACAAAGACCAGAACCAGAAGTAGCCCGGCCAGAATCTTCACTCGTTTGATCTCTGAACGCAGAATCTCGGTTTCAAATGCCTCTTCGGCAGCGGACAGGGCCGGAGCAGATTTATTCCAGAAGACCATGGCAGAACGTGGGCCCTCTGCCCCTGGCGGTCAACGTAGATTGTTCAGCAAAAAAATTCAAAAATGTGCACCCCGATTCCCGCCAGCCGGTCCCATCAATTGAGCCAATAGAATGGCTAGCAGGAGCGACAAAAATGATTAAGTGGAACGAAATAAATTGGCCCACCTTTCTTTTCTTTATCTTTAGCCCGATCGGCGCTATTGCAGGTGTGGTTTATGTGGCATTGAATGTTGGATTTCATCCAGCAACCATTGCGCTTACCGTATTTATGATTTTTGCCACCGGAATTGGTATTACCGGCGGTTATCACAGGCTTTTCTCTCATAAAAGCTACGAAGCATCGAAGCTGGTTCGATGGTTATATGTGTTCTTTGGTTCTGCAGCTCTGGAAATGAGCGTTATTGAATGGGCCTATGATCACAGAAATCACCATCGTTATGTGGACAATGATAAGGATCCCTACTCCATCAACAAGGGATTCTGGTTTGCTCATATTCTCTGGCTTTTTCGAAAAAGAGGCACCGGCAATCGCGAAGAAGTGGATCTGAACCTGGTTCAGGATCTCTGGAAGGATCCGGTTCTGCGTTTTCAGCACAGATTCTACATTCCCATCGCACTTCTCACTTCTTTCCTCTTCCCGGCCGCTATTGCAGCTCTGTGGGGGGATTTCACCGGTGGTCTGCTAATCGCAGGATTGGCTCGCACTGTATGGGTGCACCAGGCTACTTTCTGCATCAACTCCGTATGTCACTACCTGGGAACTCAGCCCTATTCGGATCGCCATACGGCCAGGGATTCCTGGTTCACAGCTCTGGTAACCTATGGCGAAGGATACCATAACTATCACCATGAATTTCCAGTGGATTACAGAAATGGCATCCGCAAATATCAGTATGACCCTACAAAATGGCTGATCTTTGCTCTGAGCAAAGTGGGGCTGGTATGGAACCTGAAGCGAATTCCGGATGAGAAAATTCTGGCAGCTAAGATGGAAATGCAGGAAAAAAGACTGGCAGCCCTGTCCGAGAAGAAAGCTCAAACCGGCGGATTCGCAGAAGGAATCGCAGCACTCCGAGAAAGCGGCGAGAAAACTCTCATTCGAATTCAGGAAAGATTCGATGAGCTGGCCACAAATATGAAAGAGATGCGACGCGAGAAGAAATCTCGAACGGAGATGAAGGATCTTCGCAAGCAACTTATTCGAACCTACAGATTACATGAGCAAAAGGCCGTGGAGCTGATGCGAGAGATTTCCTCGCAGAGAATGCCTGCTGCCGCATAAATGAATCCTGATTCGCCTGCTTCCTGTGAAAGTCCTGGAAGCAGGCGAGGATTCAAAAAGATCAAAGCACGATCCCGGATCCCGCCTGGAAGCCGAATTCAGGTGCCAGATTTTCTGCCGATTCAGCCCAGAAAAAAGCAGCAAGCTTTCACTTATGTCACAGAGGCCGGCTATAGTGTTAGCATGAAAAAGCTACCTATGACCCGGATTCACACTGGACTGGCAGGACCTGCCCATAGCAAATTGAAAGGCCGAATGGGCCATCTGACCGATAATTATCAGGATATGCAGTTTCGTTTTCTGGATCTATTTGCAGGCATTGGTGGTATGCGTCTGGCATTCAGCGCAGCCGGCGGAGAATGCGTATTCAGCTCCGAATGGGACAAATCCGCTCAGAAAACCTATGAAGCCAATTTTGGTCATCTACCTGAAGGCGATATTACAGCCATCGGCGCTGACGATATTCCGGATGCAGACATTCTTGTAGGCGGATTCCCCTGTCAGCCATTCAGTATCGCCGGAGTTTCGAAGAAGAATTCCCTGGGCAAAAGACATGGCTTCGGGGATGAAACCCAGGGCACTCTATTTTTTGATATACTCAGAATCCTTTCCGTAAAGCAGCCTTCAGCGATTCTCCTGGAGAATGTAAAGAACCTGCGAAGCCACGATTCAGGCAAGACCTTCGCAGTCATTGTTGAAAACCTGGAGAAGCTGGGTTATCATCTGAAGATTGAAGTTGTGAATGCATCGGCTGTTCTTCCCCAGAACCGGGCACGTATCTTCATCGCTGGATTCCTGGACCCCAGAGCTGCAGAGCTATTTCAGTTTCCAGAAGCCTCGGGATTCCCTCTACCGGACTATTTGAAGCTTCGCCCTACTCGCTGGGAAGAAGCGCAAAAGAATCGAGCAGGCTTCCTGCCCAGGCTGGGAGATATTCTGGAGAAGGCCGTGGATCCGCGATATACCCTGTCCGATCATCTATGGAATTATCTCCAGGCCTATCGAGAAAAGCACAGAAAGGCAGGACATGGATTCGGCTTCGGTCTCTGCGGGCCGGCAGACATCGCAAGAACCTTATCTGCCAGGTATTACAAAGATGGCTCTGAGATCTTAATCAAGCAAAGACCATCTCGTAGAAATCCTGGCGCCAATCCCAGACGACTGACTCCCAACGAATGCAGGCGATTGATGGGCTTTCCCGAAGATTTTAAGATCGTGGTATCCGATACCCAGGCCTATAAACAGTTTGGAAATTCTGTGGCCGTGCCGGTGGTATCTGCAATAGCATGCGGGATGGCGGACGCTCTTCAGTCAGCGGGAAGCCTGAAAAGAAAATGGAAAGACGGAGCAAAACTGGCACCAGCCTCCTGAATCGCAGCACTCAGAAGGCCATTCATAGAAAACTGATGGGCTGGTTTGCCACTTCGCGGCGAAACTATCCCTGGCGTACCACTCAGAACTGGTTTCATTTGATTATGGCGGAGCTAATGCTTCGCCGGACCAGATCCGATCAGGTTGCCAGCGTCTACGAAAGCTTCACAAAAAAATACAGAAATGCCAGTCAGGCCAATCTGGATCCAGATGGCGTCCAGGAAGAGCTTCGGTCCCTGGGACTGAACTGGCGAAATGAACAGATTCTGCAAACCATTCAGTTCTTGAGCCATACATTTGGCTCAAGACGGCGTCTTCAAGCCACAGTGGATCTTACCGAAACGCCGGGCATAGGCGACTACTGCAATGCCATGGTGCGAAGCAAATTGTTCCAGGACACTCTCCCTGCAATCGATTCCAACATTGCACGAATTTACTGCCGACTTACCGATGTGAAGTTTCATCCGGAAATGCGAAGGAAAGCCTGGCTGAGGCAACTGGCAGCGGATTTCATGCAGACAGCCACAGCGTCGAGTTCGAATAACGATCCCTTTGAAATCAACCTGGCCTTGCTGGATCTGGCTGCCCTGGTATGCAAACCATCTGCACCTCGCTGTATTGAATGCCCCATTCAGAAGCATTGCAAGACCGGCCAGAAGAAACTCTGACCACATGCAGGTTCTGCGCCACTAATCAGTCCCAGGGTTGGGCAGCACAGATTACCTGGTTACATTATGCCCGGGGATAGCAGGGAGCCGGGACACCAATCAGTGGTCATCGATTTCGGAAACGCCTCTCAACAACGGGCCGCGACCATACCAGCGGCGCCAGGAAATTAGCCGGCCGCGATCATTCCCGCGGCCACGGTAGAATTGCTCGATTCATCGATAAGGATGAAGCTTCCTGTGCGACGATTCTTTTGATAATCGTCGAAACTGAGCTGCTCTGCGGTCTTGATTCTTACCAGACCTATATCGTTCAATCCCATGGATTCCCCTGGCTGTCTTTCCAGGGTATGAATATCGTAGATCGCTTCAATGGATTGCACCATGGCCACGGATCTCCTGGTGGTTTGCTGTAGAATGAATCGATTCCTGGATTGCAGCTTGGACTGATCCATCCAGCACAGATGCGCTACGAATTCCCTTCCAGTAAGAGCGGGATCGTCATTCGAAACAATCATATCGCCGCGAGATATATCTATATCATCTTCCAGTTGCAAAGTAATACTCATTGGAGCCGATGCCCGATCCAGAGGCTCGCCGCCAATCTCGATAGATTTGATTTTGCTCCTTTTGCCGGAAGGCAACAGAGTTACTTCCTGGCCCTGTTCCAGAACCCCTGATTGTAGCTGACCCGCGTACCCGCGATAGTCATGGTGCTCATCCGAATGGGGACGTATGACCCATTGAATGGGAAATCTGGCAGGACCCACATCCTTTCTATGAGGAAGGCTTTCCAGAACCTGAAGTAATGGCTGTCCCTGAAACCAGGGCATATGCTCCGATTTTCGCGCTACATTCTCGCCAGAAAGTGCAGCCACAGGGATATAGATTACATCCTCCAGCTGCATTCTGGATTTAATGGCTTCATATTCCCGGACTATTTCGTTGAATCTATCTTCGCTGTAATCTACCAGATCCATTTTGTTGATGGCCAGAATTACATGCGGAATACCCAGCAATGAAGCCAGGAAACTGTGCCTGCGAGTTTGTTCCTGGATACCATGCCTTGCATCGATGAGAATCACCGCGGCATCCACATTGGAAGCGCCAGTCACCATGTTTCTGGTATACTGTACGTGCCCTGGAGCATCCGCGATAATGAACTTTCGCTTATCGGTACTGAAGTATTTATAGGCCACATCGATGGTAATTCCCTGCTCTCGCTCGGCTTTAAGACCATCCGTAAGCAAAGCCAGATTCACTGTATCCGATCCGCTCTTTTCGCTGGATCGCTCAATGGCCTCCACCAGATCCCTGGCTACTGCTCCGCTATCAAAAAGCAGACGTCCAATTAGAGTAGATTTTCCGTCATCTACGGAGCCCGCTGTAATAAATCTCAATAAGTCCATGTTCATCTCCCGGATGCTACCACATTCTACGTTTCAGATTCTATATCCAGACTCTGGCTCATTACCCTGAAAACCTTATCAGAGCAGGATGCTTGAGCCGCAATCTCTGAGTTGTCTTAAGCACTATGACCTTCTAGAGGAATCTGATCCTAGAAGTAGCCCGCCCTTTTTCTTTCTTCCATGGCAGCTTCGCTGCGACGATCGTCGATGCGAGCTCCTCGCTCGGTAATATCTGCCGATTTGATTTCATGAATTATATGCTGAATCTCAACGGCATCGCTTTCCACGGCTGCAGTACAGGTCATGTCGCCGACTGTGCGAAATCTTACATTCAATTCGTGGACCTGCTCATCGGGATCCACCTGAATAAAATCGGAGACCGGAAAAAGGTGCCCCATTCTCCTCACCAGTTTTCTCCTATGTGAAAAATAGAGCGAAGGTAGAGCCATACCTTCTTTTAGAATGTAATTCCATACATCCAGCTCGGTCCAGTTACTGATGGGAAAAACTCTGACATTTTCGCCGGGATGAATTTTCCCGTTGTATAGATTCCAGAGCTCCGGTCGCTGCAACCTGGGATCCCACTGACCGAACTCATCCCTTACAGAGAATACCCTTTCTTTGGCTCGCGCTTTCTCTTCGTCTCGGCGGGCTCCTCCGATACAGGCATCGAACCCATGCTCTTCAATTGTATCCAGCAACGTCACTGTCTGAAGACTGTTTCTGCTGGCGTATTTTCCGGTTTCTTCTTTAACCCGGCCTTTATCGATTGAGTCCTGCACCAGACCTACGATCAGTCTCTCACCCAGTCGACCTACAAGATCATCCCTGAAATCCAGAGCTTCCTGGAAGTTATGACCGGTATCAATATGCACCAGAGGAAACGGGAATTTGCCGGGACGAAATGCCTTTTCCGCAAGCCTTACCAGCGTAATGGAATCCTTTCCCCCGCTAAAAAGTAATGCAGGACGATCAAACTGGGCCGCCACTTCTCGCATTATATATATGGCTTCTGCTTCCAGTTCTTCGAGATGAGTCAATGTGGCTTCGTCCAGCCCCCATGGTTGAGTCTGTGTTGTTGTCATATAATTCTCCTGCAAGACCTCAGTCTGCGATGAGAGCCTGAAAGGGCTCCAGTCCTACTCGATTGCTGTAATCACCAAAGCTTTCGCCTTCTTTGCCTTCCTTCTTCCAGAGTGTGAACATTTCATCCACGAGACCGGGCAGCCGATCCACCGGAACCGTATCCGATATTTCCTGAACCAGACGGGTTCCTTCCGGATTCCCTCCAACGTAAACAGCATAGATCCCTGCGCTTCTACCGACGAAGGCCAGCTCTGCAGAATACGGACGCGCGCATCCATTGGGGCAGCCTGTCATGCGAATCACCGGAGGCTTTTCGCTCAGTCCATGTCGATCCAGACTGCTCTGAATGTCTGCCAGCAAATCCGGCAGGAATCGTTCTGCTTCTGCCAGAGCCAGGCCACAGGTGGGCAGCGCCGGACATGCCAGGGCTCGGCTGTATACAGATCCTTTAGGTGAAATCGCCAGTTGCTTATCTTCGAAGATGGCTTCGAATTTTTCTCTGGAATCTGCAGGAAGCCCCATAAATACCAGATCCTGATCTGGAGTAATCTGAACCTCTGGCTGGAAAGTCTCCACAGCTTCGCGAATAGCAGTCTTCACAGGTTCGTTCTCTTTATCGATGATTCGACCGGAAAGAATGTGCAGACCAAAACTAAGGGTGCCATCGCTTCGCTCATGCCAGCCCAGATAATCTACAAAGCTCCAGTCTGGTTCTGGCTTTTGCTCCAGAGAAAAACCGGTTCGCTTTTCCACTTCTGTGCGAAACCAGTCCAGTCCTCGATCCTCTAGAAGATATTTCAACCTGGCATGTTTTCTGTCTTTTCGGTCTCCAAAATCCTTTTGCACCGCAATCACAGATTCGCATACCTGAATCATCTTATCTGCAGCAGCCCAGCCCAGATGCGAAGCAAGCCTTGGATAGGTTTTTGCATTTCGGTGATTTTTACCGAGTCCACCACCGACGTAATAATGATATCCTGTGATTTCGCCTTTCTCGAAGGTAGCAGCCAGAGCCAGGTCATTTGTAAACAGGTCTACGGAGTTGTCCCCTGCCCTGGTGACAGCTATCTTGAACTTTCGCGGAAGATAGTTTGTTCCGTAGATTGGATCTTCCTGTTCGCTCTGCGGATCCACTCTCTCTCCATCCAGCCAGATCTCTACGTATGCATTGGAACGGGCTGCGAAATGATCGGAGATTAGATTGGAGGGCTCATCCAGTTTTGCCAGCTCTGCATCTCCCAGCGGATTGGGAGCCTGGGTTACATTGCGAACTACATCGCCGCATGCACAGATGGTGCTGAGCATGGACTCATGGATCCCTTTAATGAGATCCTTCATCTTCTCTTTTAAAACGCCATGATATTGAATACTCTGACGAGTGGTAAGCCTGAGGCCTCCGTTACCGTATAGATCCGCCAGCTTGTCGAATTCCAGATACTGCTTCGCGGACATTCGACCACCGGGGATACGACCGCGAATCATCATGGAATAGGCCTTTTCCATACCGGAACCGCTTCTGTTACGAGCATCCCGATCATCCTGTTGATAGATTCCATGGAACTTCAGAAGTTGTAATGAGTCCGCTTCAAAGTTTGGCGCCCCGTTTACCAGTTCTTCGGCCAGGGTTCCACGCAGCCCCCGGGAGCTTTCTTTGATTTTCTCTACTTTTGATACCTGTGGTTTGTCGGACATTCTTGCCTGCCTTGGATTCTAAGCCTTTCTGGACAAAGAAGTAACCCTATGGGCAAGATCAAGAAAAAAAGGCAGTATTCCTATCAAAAAAGTAGGGATTAGTCAAAAAGGAGGCCCTGGGCCCGCTCCTCCCCCCAGATTTACCACTAAACGGCCCTCTGCGACTCTCTCCCGCTCATCCGATTCCCTGGCCTAAGCCGTTTCACCAGTATCTTTAGAAGCGCACGGGAACAGAAAAGGATAGGATTACGCCGGTCAGAGAATACCGGAAACCACCCCGACTGAATATGGGCCCGCCCAGAGCCAGACGTATTACGGCGCGCTTCCAGACATACTCACCGTGAATGAAATAGGAGGGCGCAAAATCCTCTCGAAAATCCAGATTTAGATTGGCCAGGCCTACGGCTCCCACCGCTTCCAGCGGAGTCAGGAGCAGGTTCCCCGGCGCCTGACCGGAGGTAAGATAATGAATGAGAAAAAGGGTAGTGATATCGGTCTTGATATCTCCTCTAGCCATCAAATACACGCCCATGCGTTCCAGACCGCCGGCGTCCCTCAATCCCAGTAACAAGGAGCCGTACACGGGATCTCCTTCTCTGAAATTGATGCTTCCCTGGACCAGTGTATTCAGCTGCAGATCGCGAACCATTGTGTCGCGGTCCTGCGCGAGAAATAACGGGGCCAGAGTTAGACCACTGTCCAGGGCAGCAGATCCCTGAAGTCGCACCACGGATGGACCATAACCGACTCCAAATCGGAATCCCTCTTCCTTGCCATTAACATTATAATAGACTACTGGAACGGTAAGTGCATAATACCCTCGCATTCTTGTACCCAGGTCTTCCACCACAGTCTCGGAGGATTCGCTGCCATCATCGGCGGTCACCGTTTCTTTATAGCTTTGATACTTTAGATCGAATGTTCTGGTATGCGCCAGTACATGGACGCCCCAGTGCTGCGTCAGAGGAAAATCTTTAGTTTTCATATCCAGCATCCAGTCTGGCTTGCCAAAGCTTCTTCTGTTTACCATAGTAGCATCGGTGCCGGAACGAAAGCCCTGACCGGAAATAGTCAAACTGGTACTGGACAATAAGAAGCCTGGATTCAGGCGAATCCAGTAATCATCCATGGCTTCCTTTCTTCGCGCCTCACGTTCTTCCTTTTCTCGCTGGCGGCGTTCCGCATCCTCTCTCTTTTCTCGTTCTGTCTTCTCTGGATCCTCAATTAGTGTGGGATCAAATGCCTGAGCTACCAGCCCGCTTCCTGCAAACAAATAGAAGGAAACAAAAACACATGGAAAAAGAATACTCCTCATAGATTTACCTGCATTTACCTCAGTCCACACGGAGCTTACCCTCTTGACCCATGGATTCAATGGCAGATACCACTTTCAGATTCATCTCCAGTCTGGTGGATCCATACTGACCGGCCTGCTGAAATGCATTGAACATCAGATAAAGCAAACTGCTCCACCAGATGTAGCCGGCAAGCTCTGTTTGGATTCTTTCGTTGGATCTGTTTCTTGTATCGATAATCTGATACGTATAGCGAACGTAGCCTCTGGACCGGGATGGAATGATTCCCAGTGAAAAGAAGGTAAAACCGGCAGCGATTTCTCCTACCCAGGTTGTCTTTTCACGGGCTTCGTAGCTGAATCTCTCCATCAGAGCTACGACATCGCATTTCTTTTGCCTGTCAGACTCCAGCGGCTCCAGGGTTTCCGGATCCAGGACTGTAACCAAATGCCCTCGGGAAAGAAGAAGATCGCGAATCTCATCCTGCCTGTATGTGTTTACAAGACATACATTCAGTGGACGGGCGCTTTCCTGAGGCAAAAGTAGCTCTTCACCGGAAGCAGTTTCCGATCTTTCCACATAGTAATTCGCATAGCATGCTGGTAGAGCTGCGAACAGACCGAGCATGAGAAGTGAAACCAATCTTCGCTTCAATCTATTCATCCTATTCAGCCGCCATTTTTCTTTGAAATCGATAGTTCTCCAGGATATCCATGCTGCCGGCTTCATAGTAAGGCCTGGGATCGATGGTCTGTCGTTGCCCTTCGTATTCCAGCGCGTAAGGGACGGCTCCTCTGTAGAATTCGCACTCCATAGAAATTTCCAGGGATGACTCTGGCGGAATCCAGATACCCAGTGGACGAACCAGATTTGGCTCTCTGTCTACAATGGGTTTGCAATCATTGCATCTGGCTTCTGGATCCTGTCCAGAACCTGATTTAAAGAATATGGGACCCACCAGTTCGCTGCCGGGCCCAAGCGTAGGGTCCAGTCTTTTCAGAGCGATGCGAAAGGGTTTTCGCTGCACGGCGGAGCTGTAGCTGTTTCCATCCCCGGGTGGCGTTGTTCGAGCAAGACGATCCGGGGCCTGATTGGGATCGCAGGGCAGGAAATGTCCTGTGGTGGAATCATTCTTTGCTGTGAATATAACCTGATGATGAACGATTTCGTATTCGTAGCCAATATTTCTTGTATGAAGCTCCTTGATAATTCCTAGTTTTAGCTTGAGAGTCCGACCTGCAAAGTTGTCCTCCGGTATAAATACTCGACCGGTAGGTATCTGATAAACCTCCGCGCATCCGAAAAGGATTGGTACCGCCATCAAGAGTACTGAGATGAGCGATCTTCTTAATCGCAGAATATACATTATCTGAACTGATCCCTGAAATCGCTTCCTGTCAAGATCGAAATCAAGATGGTGACGTGTCCAAACAAATCTTGAGCGTTAATCTAATAATTCGTTGTTGGAGGCATACCCTGGCACCGGACCAGGGCATCAATCCGGGGAAGGAATGACCCTCAGTTCGCCGGTTTGTCCCATGCTTTCTGCAGCAGATACAATGGCCAGGCTCATTTCCAGTCTGGTGCGACCGTACTGGCCCGACTTTTCTGCATTGTGGAAAAAAGGAAATGCCAGAGAGCTGTTCCACGAAACTCGCTCCATGTCTGTCAGGATTCTCACGGATTTTCGCAACTGTGGATTCACAATCTGTATAATGCTACGTTTTACAGAAGGCTCCCAGTAAGGAATCAGCGAAAAAGAAATAATGGATACGGTAATCCAGGCAACTCTCCAGGGCAATTCATCCTCTGGCTGGTCCAACTTATTCAGTTTTTCGAGAACCAGGACTACGTCGCAGGAAAGCCCCTTCTGATCCTTTCGTTGGTACTTCAAACTTCCGGGCCACAGTGGAATCACAGTGTGGCCCCTGGCTTCCAGCAAGGTCAAAACTTCGTGGTGGTAGATCATATTGATTGTACAAACGTTCAAAGCAGATGCTCGAGCATTCGGCGGCATGAGCAATTGACCGTCACCATCCTCAACCCGGTTGTTGTAGCTGGCGGCGAGACAATGCGAAAGCAGTGCAATGAAAATAAAAACCAGGTGGCGAGGCTTCATGGAGTTCTCCGAGAAAAATCCTGGATGATGGATTGCTGGAATTCCAGTCCATCCAGGTATTCGCTGCTTTGATTTGTATATCTCGGGATCGGATTAAATGCAAAGCTCCACTGGCTCAAATATGTAAGGCGCACAGGATACGTCCCATCTGGAACCCTGCATGAAATACGGACCAGAGCTCTGCGGCCTGGCCATAACCAGATTCCCGGACCCTCCTGGGGGAGCGTGCCCGCCGTTGCGGGCGAGTAGCAACCTGTGCAGTTGGCCCACCAGCGGCCGTTCTGCTGATAGGATTCATAGACCCTGTCTCTCAGGGCCAGGTCCCGGGCCTGAAGTTCCAGATGCAGCAGGCCTCTGGAATTCTGAAATCTGTCATAGGTCATTTGACGCTTTTCCTCGGGCCTGGCGCGACTGAGGCCTGTTTCCTCCAGAGATTTATCGAATTCGGACCGCACCTGCTCGTCCCTGGAGTAGCAATTCAGATAGCCCAGATCCTGACCGGAATAGTCCAGTTCAAGACGCAGATAAAGGATATGCTCTGCGAGGTAATGCAAGTCTCGATGATGCACTTCTTCGGCTCCAAAGAGTCTGGCCTTCATCTGGTTGCCGCTCCATATTTCGTCCTCAGGAAGGTAAATCCGGCCAGTGGGCAATAGGACCTCGGCTTTGGGATGGCATGTAGCAGCGAGGCTGAAAACGGCAATAATGGCCATTCCGCGGAGAGAACGCCACAGGATAGGTCGAATTCGCTTCATTTGCACCTCATGTCAGATTGGATGATCTGTAAGCTTGAAAACCGAGTAGTGAATTCTTCAAGCGAATCGCAGATCCGGCATGGCCCTCAAAGCCTCAAACGGAATGGAAGCATGGGTACAGGGCCCTGGCGAAAAAAAGGGGACCCGAGGCCCCCTTTTGTCCAGAACATTGGAAAGTCTTTATGATTATAGACCGTAATATTCGTAGTTCTTCTTGATGTATGACTCCCATTTCTCCGGCACTTCGTCTTCCGGAAAAATGGCCTGAACCGGACAGGCAGGTTCGCAGGCTCCGCAGTCAATGCACTCTTCTGGATTGATGTAGAGCATCTTGCCTTCCAGTTTGCCCTCTTCGTATCCCTTGGCTGGCCATTCTTCTTTGGTGGGATGAATGCAATCCACCGGGCATACGTTCACGCAGGAAGTGTCACATACTCCCTCGCAGGGCTCGGTAATAATAAATGCCATATTTTCCTCCTGGATATGGTCTTCTGACGGAACAGAAACTCCAGGGTCAAATTAGTGGTGCCCATCCAATTTTTCCACCACAATCAAACAGAGCCCTGCAAAAACAGGTCAGCAACCGTGCACTCCGATGCAATCAGCGCATGCCGGCCAGAACGGCCCCGGTTCGCGCCGGGATTTCCGGCTGCTCGTCCTGTTTTCTAATAAGATCGTAGTCCTTGAGATCGATTCTCTTCGTGGCCCTGCGGAACGAAAGAGTAGAGCCAGGCCATAGAACCCGGTTTTCCCCCTGCTCGTTTAGATACCAGCTTATACAACCGCCGCTTAGCCACTGGGTACCTTTCATTTTCTTCTGGATCTCTTCATTGAATGAGCGCTGCCGCGCACTTTTAACATTCAAAGAATGCTCAGGATTCTTTCGGAGGGTATTTAGATACTCTGCCAGATAGTTGGACTGGGATTCCATAATGTGAACCATGGAGTTGTGTCCCAGACCCGTATTGGGCCCCAGAAAGAATAGCATGTTGGGAAAGCCTGTAACTGTGGTGCCCATGTAGGCCTCCATCCCTTTCTCGGACCAGTAGTCTTTCAGGGAGACTTTGTCCCGGCCCTGGATAGCCATATCCAGATTTCGATGCATATCCGAAACATGGAAGCCCGTACAGAAAACAATCACATCTACAGTTGCTTTTTCGCCGCTTGCAGAGATGACAGTATTACCCTCAATCCGACTAACGCCAGAATCGATGACATGGGCATGGGACCGGGCCAGAGCGGGATAATAGTCATCGGAAAGAAGCACTCTCTTACAGCCGATGCGATAATTCGGAGTCAGCTTATGAATGAGCTCCGGATCCTTCACCGCAGACCTCAAATGCTTTCGTGCCACTCTGGTCGCCAGGCGATTCAATACCTCGCTTCCATAGATAACCGGACCTGCGATCAATTCGTTATAGGCATAGACCTTGAAGCGGTGCAGTTTTTGCAGCCACGGAAAACGTGCAAAGAACCTCTGCATCCTTTCGGAAACTGGTCTGTCTCTGCGAGGTGTGACATAGGCGGCAGAACGCTGAAATAGATATAGTTCCTTTACATCATCGATAATGCCAGGCACCACCTGGATGGCACTGGCGCCGGTGCCCACCACCGCCACTCGCTTATTTTTTAGATCCACCGAATGATCCCACTGAGCAGAGTGAAATACTGGCCCGGAAAAATTCTCCAGCCCGGGGATTTCAGGAATCGATGGGCGGTTAAGAGGCCCCACCGCCATCACAAGAACTCTGGCTTCAATCATACCACCACTCTTAATATGAATACTCCAGTAACCGGAATCCGCATCGAATTCAGCACGGTTCACAGCGCTGTTAAAGCGAATGTGCTGCCGCAGATTCAGATCGGAAGAACAATCCTTTAGATACTGAAGAATCTCCGGCTGCGAAGCATATAGCCTGGACCAATCACTTCTGGGTGCAAAGGAATAGGAATACAGGTTGGACTTTACATCGCAGGCGCATCCAGGATAGGTATTATCCCTCCAGGTTCCCCCTACTTCGTCGGCCTTTTCCAGGATTACAAAGGATTCGCATCCCTCTTTTTTTAATCTGGCTGCAGCCGCCATCCCGGAAAATCCCGCACCCACGATGGCCACTTCTAGTTTCATCTTTGATTCCATTTATGCATCCTCGTCTATAAATTCTGAAAAATCCCAGCCAGTCCTTTGAGAGAAGATCTCTGGCATAGAACCCTGGAATAGTCCGAAGAGTTACTCCGGGGTTTGCCCACTCGCTCGGCCGTCCCGTCTGTAAATACGCCGTCTGTTGCAGGAAGTATAGGCGATCAATGGGAATGAAACAACCGGTCTTATAATCCCTTCCCTTCATCTTATAAGATGGACCGAAAAAAGCTTGTAGGCTGAGCAAGAGTAATTCGTTATCGAGGCCCATGGAATTGCTGAGTATCATCAGCCTGCAGTTCATTTACTTCGGGGCCGGACTTTCTTTGCTCATGGTTCTGGGGCAAATGTATTATAGCCGCCAGGAAGCAGCGACGCCGGCCAATCCTTATCTTGCATTGATAGGGATCTCATCCTTCTCCATTCTGTTGCGAATTGGAATCTATCTGGAACAATTGCAGATTAACAGCTGGTGGTATTTTACTCTGTTTGCCTGCGTATTTGCCAGCGGGCCATTACTCATGCAAATGGCCCGGCGAATGATTGACGCCGCCTTTGATGGAGAACCTCCGGAAAGGGCCAGGAATCCCCTTTTTCGCAGCAAATGGTACTTTGCTCCCTTGCTACCGGTGCTGGCTGTAGAGCTACAGTTTCAGCTCCAGAACAGAACCGAAAAGAATGAAATATTGAGCAAAATCTATACAGAGGTAAGCTTTAACAGCGTCGATGTAGGCCTAATACTGGGAATTTTACAGACTTCCATCTGCCTGCTACTCCTTGTAGTGTTTGTGTATCGCACAGGAAAGGAATACAACTTGAGCGATACCGGCCGGGCTTTGAGCATATTTGTCTTCCCTCTTTTTGCTTCCATCTCCCTGCTTCTGGGTTACTCATTTAAAATAATGTGGGCCGTACACCTGGGTGGATGGTGCATTTCTGTGACTATGGTCCTGGCCTTTCTTTATATGCTTCGCTATCCTCATTTCTTTCAGTCCATGAAGCGAGAAATTCAGAAAGAGAGATATGCAAGAACCCAGCTCACAGGCCTGGATGTGCCCGAGTTGCTCGGTCAGCTCAAGACTTTGATGGATGAGCAAAAGCTGTTTCTGGATCCAGACTTAAGGCTTTCAGACCTGGCCCAGGAACTGGAAGTATCCTCCCATCAGCTTTCGCGCATCTTAAATGAGAACTTTAGCCAGAACTTCAATGCTTTCCTGAATTCATATCGCATCGCAGAGGCGAAACAACAGCTTATCAATGAGCCGGAAAAGACCATCATTTCCATTGCTTTCGATGTAGGGTTTAATACCAAATCAGCCTTTAACGATCAGTTCTCAAGAATTACAGGAATAACCCCGGCCCGATTTCGAAAGTCCGAATCCGGGAAATAGGCATGGCCGGATCCGTTTCAACGAGTCTCACACTCAATGCAGCTCCTACGATACTTCGGCCGAGTGCTGTACAGGCATTGCAGCGCCTCCTGTTTGGAAGAGCGCTGCAATCCGACAATGCCATCCGCTATCGATGAATGAGGCCCACCTTCGCTCAAAGAAAGGCCCATCATACAAAGGGATGGGCCCCCGGCAGCCAGACAGGCAGCCCTGGATCAGGTGGCGAATTCTTCCGATACAGGCAGCCCCTGGGCTCGTAGCCTCTCTGCAGCAATCATTCGATTTTTGTGATCATCGGGATGGAAGCCTGGTCGTAGATAATCCAGTAATCTCAGAGGCAGTGCAAGGAAGAAACGATAACCGCCCTTTCGCAGGAATCGGACGTAATCCTTTTGAAAGCTCCAGAAGCCAGCATCCGGATCCTGTTTTACCATGAAACGTACTCCCTGAACTGTGAATCCCAGGAGCTGAAAGGTCGCCATGATAAAGCCGGCGATTCTCTTGAAGTATCCAGGCTTAACGTCCTGCATTACATCGAAAGCCACCGATTTATGTTCGATTTCTTCGCAGGCATGCCAGTAGAGCAGATCTCGCATATCCTGGGGCATATCGTATTCCAGCACCTTTGTGTCGAATACTGCCTGGGCCAGGGTAGCTGTGTAGTGCTCCAAAGCCACGGTTGTTGACAGAGATAGCCAGTGCCCGATTCGCCGGTTTACAAATCCCTCCAGACGATCAAAGGCATTCTTGCGGTAGGATTCCAGGAATTTATCTATTGGAAATCCTTGATTCCTGAGAGTATCCCAGGCTCGCTCATGGGCCACTCCATGCTGCACTTCCTGAGCCATAAACAGCCGAACCTGCTTTTTGAGCACTGGATCCTGGATCTGCTTTCTGTAATGGTTCACGCTTCGAATAAAGAATCGCTCACCGTCCGGAAAGATCAAATGCAGACTATTTACAACGTGGGTGGCTGCGCGATTACCCGCAAACCAGTGCTTTTCCATGGCTCCTCCGCCATAGGGCACCCGTCTTTCCGTGAGCTCTACCTTCTGGGATTGCTCTCTGCTGGATTTTCCGCTGGATTTATTGAAAAACTTCATGATTTCCCCCTTCCGGAAACAGTCCGGATGGTTAGTATTTGCTCTGAGTATGCCCCATCGAAGCCGGATCTGCGACCTGACTTATAAGAAATAGGCTACGATCCGAGGATTCCGGACCTTTTGACAGATGAGAAATCTAGTCCGGGGCTTCTGAAATGCATGCTGCTTCTCGTAAATCCGGCAATGCGGTTTGGTAAAGCAGGAGAGGATTGCTTCGGTGGGATGCAGGTCAGCCAAGACGATCCGCTACAATGCGAGTAAATCTTTCCAGATAGTATGAGTCAGTAGTATCGAATCTTCCTTCTTCCGGACTATCCACATCCAGAACTCCGATGGGCTGTGCAGTGACATGCGTTGAATCTGGCGATGGAGGAGGAGTACCGGGAGCAAACAGAGGTACCACGATTTCGGACCGACTGGCCGGATCGCAGGCAATGTGGCCCGGGAACCGATTCACATCGTCTACAATCACCGGCTTGCGTCTTTCAAAGCAAGAACCGCAAACACCCTTTCCGGAATCTATAACGGTGCAGGCCGGCATCCCCTGAAATGGGCCCAGAACCAGTTTTTGCCCATCCCATAAATAGAAGCCGCACCAGTTCACATCATCCAGAAACCAGTGAAGAAGTGCAATGGCATTGGCCAGAGTGCTCAAAGCCCCGGGACCGTATAGACTGCGAGATGCGAAGAAATGCGGCTGTGCGGATTCTTCCGGCTTTTCCAGCAAAGAATCCAGAGACTTGAGCAATTGCTCGTAGTCTGCTCGGGTATTCTGAGTCTTCCGAAATGGCTGAAACATCAAAGGCAGCCTGCCAGCACAATCCTGCTCGGTCTACGCAATTCCGCAGCTTCTTCGAGACAAAAGAAAAGGCCGAGCAACTTGCCCGGCCTTCCGTTCCATAGCTCCAGTTGGAGCTATGGCTTACTGCTGCACGCAGATGAGATTGTAGGAGCTGGTGCAGGCTCTTTCCTGGCTTACCGGGTCGCTACTGCCACTCACACTCCAGGTTTGTCCATAGAAATCTACAGCTCCCGCTGTGGGGCAGGTTTCGTAGGTAAATCCATGGCAGTTGTGCCGGTAGACGGTGGCTGGATCGTTACATGTTCCGGAACCAGGGGTGCTTGCCTGGGTTGCAGGGAGCAGTCCTGTATCCATGCCAGTCCAGTACTCTCCGGAAGGGAAGTAGATAGCACTGGAGCTGTGGTCCAGCATGTTCATGGGATCAAAAGAGCTTCCCTGGAACATATGCTTGTTCTCATCTCTACAATTGCTTCCGCTACCTGTGCAGAGATAGTAGTAGTAACTGGAGTTAATGGGCCAGTCCGCAAGAGTGGTTCGGTCATTGACCTCACCGCTACTATTACTTACAATCAACGCCTTGTATGTACCGCTGGGCGCATATCCAGGCTTGTTTGTGTTACACAGGTTGTCTGCACCCTGAACACCCTGGGCTGTCATCTCGCCGCTGGTACCCATGCTTGTGACAAAGATGGCCTTACCTGCCGGTTCATTATCCGCGTTGTTTACATTGGGGTTGGACGGGTTGGGCGCACCGGAATAGTTCGTATCGGTAGTGGCCGCTTTCGTCAGCGTCAGTGAAAAGGACTGAGTGCCGTCCGCAAATGCATCATCCGCACCTGTTACGGTGAACGTCTGTTTTTTCGCATCGTTAGGACATCCACTATTGCTTGCATTGGCCGTAGACACCTGGCTACCCACAGGGAAGGTGATGGAAGGCGCAGAAGGTGATCCGCACTCATCCCCGTTACAGGCAATGTTAACCGTCACAGGCTGCGTCGGGTTGTTGGCCCCCAGACAGACCGAGATAGTTGCTGTTGTAACTGTATCTTCGCTTGTGCTTCCAGATACATTCACATAGAACCATTGTTCATCATCTGTAGTAGTGGCATAGACTTCCACCGGATTATGAGTGATACCGCCGGAAGAAGTGGCAGTAATAACATTCCAGTTTCTGGATGTGGGAGAATTCACTGTATCATCATTTGCATGACTCATGATCACCCGATTACTTCCGCCGGCCAGCAAGGTATTGTAGTTAGCGCTGGTTATGGTTGCCGAAGCATTGGGAGTTCCCCCCAGGGCAGCATCACTACTGGACAGGTTAACGGTAACATCCGAACCGGGCGCGCTCTGGGCAATGAGCCATATCTCGCTGGTTCCGCCCTCGGACCGGGAAAATCGGCTTCCGGAGGTTCCCAGTGGATTACCGGAAAGATTGCATGGATGGATCAGGTTCGATGCATCGTTATCACAGGATCTTACTCTGAATGTAGGTTCCGTCACCGACGTATTGTAGGTCGAATCAGACGAAACAGCGTTGAAGGTTACATTGTAATCTGCATTTCCGGAGTTACCTGCATCTGATGCTCCTTCTACTTGAACCGTTTGATAGCTATTCCAGTTACTCGGTGTAAATGTAAGACTGGTAGTCAGCAGATTACACTTAGAACCACAGGTAGTAGAAAAGTTCAGAGTTACGTTGGCGGATGGCTTCGAACGAAGACGAATCTTCCAGTTCGCATAGTTGCTGCCCATTTGATTCGCTTCATCTGTAGCAAAGCCATTAATGGTTCCACCGCTTGAATCCGTGGAACCACCGGATGCGTCGAATCTTTCATAGGTGTAACCAGGAACACTTTGATCCCGGTTATAGACCACAACGTCCCGAGGATCAATTCCATTGTAATCGCTATCGGAGCTGCTGGTATTCTGTACGGCAATGGTATAGATCTTGATTCCATCCACTTCCAGGTCATCCACAGAAGTAACTGTTACGTTTTGAGGAACGTTCCAGTTTCCTGTGGTAAACGTCAGACTGGTAGGACTGGTAGTGCCCTCACGGTTCCCTGCATTTACAGAATCAGCGGTGTCGTTTATGGGAATGACAACGTCAGCCAGAGGAGCTGTTCTCAGTACCACTGAGAAGGTGCCGCTGTTGGGCGTGGCAACACCAGGTTCTTCCATTACATTCGAAATGTTAGATACTCTAATACCCGGGCCCTCATCGTCATCCATTGTTACCGAGATGCTACACGGAGTTCTGTTATGATAGGAACCGGATGTATTCGTATCTCCTTCCGAATCCAGCTCGGTGATGCGCCCCATGGTAATCTGAAGCGGACTTTCCGGAGTATTGCGAATTCCATCATCAACACGCGTAAAAGTAAAGCATTGCCGCTCAGCTACGCCGCTATCGGTAAAAGTTAGTTTCGTCGGAAGCGGTTCTCCGTTTACGGCAACGGGAAAGGATCTGGTAGAATTGATTCGGCCAGAATAAGTGTCATTCGATGTCAGAGAAAACTCAATGGATCCTGAAAAGGCTACATTGGGATAAATACACGTTTCGAATGAACGATATCCCCAGGAGGTGCCCCCATTTACGTCTGTCTCCGCGATTCCCTTGTCCTGGGCCTGATCAAACGTTGCGGTAACATCTCCGTCTTCTAATAGGGATATTTCCCTGTAAGTTACGGTAACGTCCGAAGTACAGGAGTTGTCTGTAGACTGAAAAGCTGTACCAAACAACAGGCTATCGCCGGCCCCGGTACTACCCAGACATCCCAGACTGAATATACTGAAAGTTAATAGTGCGATGTAATATTTGTAACGCATTGCATTCCCCCGCCGATTTACGGCCTATACTAAGCAACGGACGGTAGAATAGTAGCGCGCAATGTAAAAAAAGGCTGACTACCTGTCTGTTTTTACAGGTGATCGACGTCGCCAAGTCCAGGGCGGAACCGGATCTTCGCCGGCCCATAGACCCTTTCGCTGCTCGCGTGCCACCTTTTCAGCGGAGACATATTTCTGCGAGTAGCGAAGAAAGGCCCAGGCACAACCACGGCGAACCAGCACGGCGTTTAGATCTTCGTTCGATGGAGAAATCAGCGTCGCCACGCTCCGACCGTAGGGATCCTCATACTCGGTTTTCACATAAAACGTGCTATTCTTTAGAAGACTCTTGAGGCATTTTCGGGCAGCAAGACCGTATTTCTGATCCAGCTCCGGAGCATCCACTCCGTGCAGCCGAATCCTCACCTCCTGGCCGGATATATCGGCTACCAGCGTGTCCCCATCGGCCACCCGCAGGGAATGGGCCTGAGGCAGCCCGGAAAGGGAGGGATCGCCTTTTGATTCCTTTCTGGAGCCCTCCGGGGATGGATTGGGTCCATCCGAGTTCTTCTGGCCTGAGCCAGGTTCGCAGGCCAGAGACATACCCAGAGCTAGCAGAATCAGGATTCCTACGATAATACCGGCAGGCTGATGCAGATTGAGCTGGAATTTCGGGCCAGAGGACACTCTAGAAAGTAGCGAGGCGGAACCTTGCCGCAGGGCACCATTGCCTGGATGGATCAATACAGCCTCCTCGGTCCGCTCCGTCTGGCCTGAACTGGATCTAATCAGGCCGGCTACATCATTTAAATGGTAAGACTGCATGCGTCCTTCTGATAAGTGCCCCTGGCCGGCCTAGCAAGTTTTGAGAAAGGCCGAACCGGCTTGATCGGAAGGCAGAGCGAACGTGGGTCAATTCAGCAAAAATACTTGTCGAATGATGGATTGTTGGTACCCTGACAATTCATAGTATTCAGATAGGGATTGTTGCCAACAAGAGTAGCAGAATGGCTTTAGATATGGACTGGAAAGAAATTGCCGACTTGAACAAAGATCCTGGGTTAAATGACGCCCAGGCCATCATGGATTGGGCTTCCCGTTCCGGACTGAAGCTGGGGTTGGCCAGCAGCTTTAGCGCCGAGGACACCTCTCTTATCCATCTATTGCATTCCGCCATCGAGAAGAATCCGGAAGCCGCTGGCCGTCTCCATGTATTTTACCTGGAAACGGGCCGCCTGCATGAGGAAACTCTGCAAACCCTGGAGGAATGCAGAAAGCGTTACCCCGGTGTAGAGTTTCGAGGCTTTTTCCCGGACCGAGAGCGTGTGGAAGCATTGATCCGAAATAAAGGCCTCTTTTCCTTTTACGATTCGATTGATAACCGCAAGGAATGCTGTTTTGTAAGAAAGGTAGAGCCTCTGAACCGGGCTTTGAACGAGCTGGATGGATGGATTACTGGATTGCGTCAATCCCAGTCTGTGACCCGGGCCAACCTGCCAGCTTTTCAACTTGATACCGATCACGGTGGCATACTTAAACTGAATCCGCTGACCTCCTGGGAAGAGTCAGATGTATATTCTTTTATAGAAGAAAACGATGTACCGTTGAATGCTCTACATCGCCAGGGCTTTCCCAGCATCGGCTGTGCCCCCTGCACTCGAGCCATTCAAGAGGGTGAGGATATTCGTGCCGGGCGCTGGTGGTGGGAGAATCCGGAACACAAGGAATGTGGACTCCATGCAGGAGGTGCCCGGTAATGGATGCGCGAAAGGAATGGCTAAACGGAGATTCGGATTCATCCGGTATCTATGCCAGCAATGCTACAGCCGATGAAACAGAAATCCGCTCAGGAAAAGTTGTTCTGGTTGGAGCAGGTCCAGGGGATCCCGATTTACTCACTCGAAAAGCCATTAAAGCTCTGCGAAAGGCAGATGCGATACTTTATGATCGATTAATCGATCCGGCTGTCTTGAAGTATGCCAGAAATGCGATCAAGATTCCTGTAGGCAAAAAGCCAGGACGCTGCCAGGAAACGCGACAGAGAAGGATCCATCAATTGATGGTATATTATGCGCGAAAGGGATACAATATTGTTCGACTTAAAGGCGGAGATCCTTTTATTTTTGGCCGCGGCGGCGAAGAGCTCCAGGTTCTCGAAGATGCCGGTATTCCTTGCGAAGTGATACCAGGAATCAGCTCTTTCTATTCCGTTCCAGAGAGTGTGGGCATCCCTCTTACCTTTCGGGGCATCTCCACGGCCTTTGGGGTCTTCACCGGTCATGAAGCTGATCGCACATCCGGCATCGCATACGATGCAGCCGCGCGAATACCCACAGCAGTGTTTCTGATGGGCATTAAGAAATTACCGGAAATCTCTCGGCAGCTAATCGCTCATGGACGAGCTCCGGAAACCCCGGTGGCCATTATTCGAAACGGCACACGCTCCAATCAGGAGGTACGCATTACCGATCTGGCCACGGCCCCGCATCTGGATGGGCTGGCTTCGCCATCCATTATTGTCGTAGGGGAAGTTGTGCATGCACTATCATCAGGGCAATCCGGCTCGAGCATTCCTGTCTCCGGCCTGGTTACAGCTGTGCAAGAAACTTCCGGAATCGATGCACATCTAAGAAGAAAATAGTCCAGACTCCCCTGTGACTCCAGTCACTCGATGTCCTCGGAGCTGCGAAGATTAAATTTCCAGCCGCATTGAACCATGCAAAGGATTGCCCGCGAGCCGATGCATCTTATGCGCAAGCGTATCAGGGCTCATTAATGCCCTCAATCGCATAATAACAATGCTTTGCTTGACAGACCTCAGGAAAGCTTGCAACGTTCAGGCCTATGGTTCGCATGATCATGCTTCTTGCCCTTGAGGGAATTGCTGTGACGATTCTATATCGAATGATTGTAACCCAGGATTCCGCTGAGTATTACGTTCGGGAAACATCCGGTTACATCGCCCTGGGAATTCATTGCTTTGCTTTGATTCTCGCTGGCATAACTGGTCCACGGGGAGGGCTGGACTGGCTCGTGGCGCGAAAGAAAGCTCTGGCGAACCTGGTGTTCTTCGCTGCCTTTCCTGCTTTTTCCGGATTATCGCTTCTCCTGGCATCCAATCAGAACATGTCTCTTCTCGGTGTAAGTGGAGTACTGAATGCATTTCTGGCTCTATTTCTTTTGAACTGGTATCTAGAGGAGTACATTCAGGCGAATCATCAGGTAAGACACAATGCGCTCTATGGCGAGTTTCTTCCGCCGGCGGTGGCTATCAACAATGGGCTTCTTGTGGAGAAATACAGAGAAGGGCAATCCCTCATTCTTCAGGGGAAGAGTCAGTGGAACAGGATACTTGGTTTTTTCTCCTGGATATTTCTTTCGATACTGATTGGTTTGGCGGCTTATGCTTCGCAAAGCCCATCAATGGGTTGGGTCATGGCTGGAATCCCGCTTCTGGTTGCATTTACATACTACGTGGATGTATGGCAGGGAAGAGTCGGATTGCGGGCCAGTAAGCTCTCAATAGATGAACTGGCTTTTATGACTGACATGTATCCAGGAGAATCTATTTCGCTTTCTCAAGTGGAAGGTTTTCGCGTTGCCCATGAACAACCCGGACAGTATCTATGGAACCATGAATCCCATACACACCAGTATTATCGTCAGCACCGAATTCGGGTCTACGTAAGATTTAAGCCCGGGGCCCGTCCGGATGAATGGTTTTCGGAAGAGGGAGATGTTCTGATCGGTGATTTTCATATAAGCTCATCCAGTTCCGAACGAGATGCCGAAGAGGCAGAACTGTTTATTAACAATGCTCTGGCCAGTATCAACAAGAGCTCAGGTCTGGGCCCCGCCTAGCTTCGAGTAGCTGCCAGACTCTTCTTTTGCCGGCCTATCCCTCGTTGAAGCTATCTAGAGTAGAAAAAGAATGTGGCCAGGGCAAATAGCCTCTGGTTGAGTGGTGGACTTTGTCTGGTCCGATTGTAACCCGTAACAATCCAAACCGAATAATCACACAAACGAGGAAAATTGATGGAAAACGGAAAAACTTACTACAACCCTGCAGATCTAAAGAAATTCGGAAACATTGGAGATTTCCAGCCAGAGCTGGCCAAGAAATTCTTTGATTATTATGGCACCGTATTTCAGGAAGGTGCTCTCACAGCCAGGGAAAAAGCACTCATCGCGCTGGCCGTTTCCCATGCAATACAATGCCCCTATTGCATAGATGCATATACAGTAGAGACCATGGAGAAAGGAGCTTCGGAAGCGCAGATGATGGAAGCTGTGCATGTGGCTGCTGCAATTCGAGGCGGCGCTTCGCTGGTGCATGGAGTGCAAATGATGAACCGAGCAGGCGAACTCTCCATGTAACTACCCTGGAATGAACCGGGATCCAGTAATAACCAATAAATTAGATCGAAGGAAGGACGATGACCACATTGCTTAAAGCCGGAAATGAACTGGCAAGTCCGGAGCAGCAGCTACGGATTCTGGAACAACCTCTGTCCAATGGAGTAGTCCTTCCGGAGTTCGATCAAAAGCTTGCAGAAATCGGACTCAGTCCTTTCAAACCAACAAAAATTGGGATCTTTCAGATGAATCTGGGCAAGCTCTGCAACCAGACCTGCAAACACTGCCATGTAGATGCAGGACCGGATCGCACAGAGGTAATGGATCGCCAGACCATGCAGGACTGCCTGGACGCTCTGGACCGAAGCGATATACCTACGGTGGATATCACAGGGGGAGCTCCGGAAATCAATCCGGACTTTCGCTGGCTCGTCCAGGAATTACACAAACGCAATAAGCAGATTCTTGTGCGATGCAATCTGACTGTGATCATGTCTGGCCTCAAGTACCGCGATCTGCCTCAGTTTTTCGCGGACCATGGAGTGGAGGTCATTTCCTCCCTGCCTTTCTATACGGAGAGTCGCACAGACCGCCAGAGAGGCGCCGGTGTTTTTCAAAAGTCCCTGGATGCGCTAAAAGAACTGAACAAAGTAGGTTATGCCCGGGAGGGGTCGGATCTCAAATTACATCTGGTTTACAATCCAGCCGGGGCTTTCCTGCCCGGAAGCCAGGTGGATCTGCAAAGCGAATTCAAGCGAGAGCTCAACGAACAGCATGGAATCCAGTTCAACGATCTGTATACGATTACGAATATGCCCATCAGTCGCTATCTGGAGTATTTGATTCGATCAGGCAATTACGATGAGTATATGACGAAACTGGTGGAATCGTTCAATCCATCCGCTGCTGCAGGCGTCATGTGCAGAGATACAATTTCCGTTTCCTGGGATGGTTTTCTATACGATTGCGATTTCAATCAAATGCTGGATATGAAAATCCAGACTGAGAATGCCAATCATGTGCGCGATTTTGATCAGGCAGGCCTGGAAGGCAGAACCATTCGCACCCATCAGCATTGCTACGGTTGCACCGCCGGTGCAGGATCCAGCTGTGGTGGCGCTGTAGTAGAATAGACCAGGTCATTGGGGCTATGCAGCCAAAGGTGGATGCTGGATGGTAGCGAAGCCAGGCTTCATATGCTCCGGCCGCGAAAGCAAGAAACCAGCCGTTTACCCGATGTTCCAGACCAACTTGTGGAAGGACCATAATACGGTCCCTTCGCAGTTAGCACCGGGGGCTAGAGGCAATCGATGTGAATCAGAGGGCCGTTTGAATCTACGCATCTGCGCTACGAATTCAGAGGGCCGATGGAATCTGGGCATCTGCGAATTCAGATTCCACTCTTTAGTTCATACCCACCACAGTCTCAAACATGATCTTTGTTCCCAGCTTTAGATTTTCCTGACTGATGTATTCGTTATCAGAATGGGTACTGCCCAGCTCTTCGCTGTTCAGTATCACCGGGGTTAACCCGTAGCAAAGCAGTCCGATCTCACGGAGGTAGGTATTGTCTGTATTTCCCGGTGTGATCAATGGAGTTACCACAGATCCCGGAACATTCTCCACGCTCACACGTGCCATAACCTTGAAAAACTCGGAGTCCATAGGGGATGAATTCGGCACAATTTCCCCGACCGGCTTGATCTTTACCTTATACTTATCTGCGATTCTCTGCAGCTTGTCCAGGTACTTTTCCGGTGTTGTATTGGGCAGAAGGCGAATGTCTATTTTTGCAAACGCTTTATCCGCCACTACGTTGATTCCATCCTCTTCATTTGTATGCAAACCTGTAAAGGCCCGCGTATTTGTGGTCATGGCCACCAGGTAGCGATTGGCTTTCAGTGCAGGCAGAATGAGAGGCCTCAGCAAGGGGTTGTTGTTTCGCTTCATAAAAAAGGAGTTGGGAAAACTGTAGGCTTCCCCCATCTGATAGAGAAACGTTTCCATCTCTGGAACAATGGTCAGGTCCGTTTCCATTTCCTGGACTTCGTTTAAAAATTGCACCATGTTCAGAAGAGCATATTCAGCGGGCGGTCGTGCTCCATGACTGGAATCACCCTCTACTGAAAGCTCCGCCCAGATCTTTCCTTTTTCGGCCCACTGTATATTGAATATTTTACTTCCTTCTACGGCCACACCGCTGGTGCCCAGACCACCTTCGTTGAATACATATTTGTATCCTTCGAATACATCGCGATGCTCGTTCACCATGTATTTTACACCGTACTTTCCATCACTTTCTTCATCAGCAAGGACAAGAAGCATCAGCTTTCGCTTCAGAGGTATATCCAGACGCTTGGCCAGTAGCATGGACATGAGTCCCATTACTACGTGTCCCTTCATGTCGATAGCTCCGCGCCCCCAGATTTTTCCATCTATAAGAGCTCCTGAGAAAGCAGGATGCTTCCAGTTCTCCTCGTTTACTTCCACGACATCCGAATGCCCGGTCAGAATGATGCCTTCGTCCTTCAAGGCCGGATCCGGAGTGGATGGCTCCAGCTCAGCTACCAGGTTGGAACGCGAAGGATCCTCTGGATGTTGATAGATCCTGACCGGTATTCCTTCCTTTTCCAGGATCTTTTTAATGTACAGACTGACCTGGTGCTCATTGCCGCGAATGGTCTTCATTCGAAGCAAGTCCTGAAGATATCCCGTGGCCTCATCCGTCACTGCTTGCCATTGAATATTCTGAGCCTTTTGAGGATCCAGCTTTGTATACTCCCCCTCCTCGGCCATTTCCAGCGGGGATGCGGTCCATAGAGCCGTAATAATGATGATAAGTGCGAGCACGGCCGAGCCAATCACCAGGATTTTTTTCAGGTTGGATAATCCAGACATATGATCGGTTTTGAAGTAAATGCCTGTTCCAGTAAATCGCTTTTTTCCTGCGAAGGAAGGCGCCGGCTTCGCCTGATTAGCCCGACAGAAGCCAGCGAGAATTTCATAACGAGAATTACATATTATGGAATGGGCTTTACTCTAATTGCGAATCCTCTTCCAGAGTTTTATGGCACCTTCGACGCAGTCCATCCTACTGGAATCGGCTCTGGATCTCGTCGCGAGTCCGTTGCCCTGATTCAACAGCCCCATCGAAGTATCCCATCCATCGCTCCGCCGTTTCCGTTCCCGCCCAGTGTATACGACCGGCAGGTTCGCGTAGATACTTTCCGTAATGTAGCATGGTTCCGGGAATCATAAGCCCCGTATAACATCCGGCACTCCATTCATCCATAGTCCAGTTTTTCTCCACATATCCAATGGGGTTGGCCGCCTGCGGTCCGAAAAATCGAACCAGAGTCTGTACGATCGCTTGCTTTCGCTCTTGTTCCGTAGCCATTGCATAACGCCGGCCTTCTTCTCCTTCCAGAAATCCCACCAGATATCCACGCGAATCATCCGGTAAACAGGCATCGAAGACCGGTCCAAATGGACCTGCATCGCTAATGGCCATGCCGGCCATGTCGCTTCTTCGCCAGAAAGGAGTATCGTAAGCAACGATGGCTTTTGTAACGGAACCCATGGGCATCCTTCGGGCCAGACTCAATCTCTCCAGGGGAGCTGGCGAAAAATGAATGCTGGTCGTAAGATTCGGAGAAAGAGCAACAATACAGTATTTGCCCCGGTATTCGCCGCCATCCGTGCGAACCAGAACCTCGGATTCATTCTGTTCAATGGAACGAACCGGACTGGAAAGGGAAATGTTTTCGTCCCCTACCCGGTCTGCCATTCTCCGGGCTATCTGGAAGGCCCCGCCGAGTACTCGATCTTGTTGGGCCGCCCCTTCGACGTCAGCCAGAAGCTCAAAGCTGCCGGCACCCTGAATGTAATTCAGAAAATAGAGAAATGAGATCTCCGAAGACTCACCCGAAAAAATGGCTCTAATTGCAATTCGGATCATCTCCCTGGCGATCTTCGTGGGCACTCCCTGAATCCAGTGCTCAGCCGTGATGGTATCCAGAGCTTCGGCCCGTTTGTCCTTCCAGGGCTCGCTGGCCAGGGACTGAGCCAGACGATTGATTTTCTTGATGGCCCGATCCGCCGAAAGTAGAGCCAGAATAGGCAGTTTGGGAATCACGCCCTTGTATTTACTCAGTTTTCCATGCATTTCCACCAGCTGGTACCCCTCGCTGTGCTGCGGAAAAGTGGTCAGATCCAGCTCTTTGATCATTCCCATGATCCGGGTCTGTGTAGGACCTACCCATTGACCTCCCAGATCAAAAGATCGATCCAGAAGCTTTCCTTCCATGGTCCGTCCGCCTACTCGGTCCCGGGCCTCCAGGACCTGAACTGAGCGTCCCGCCTTTTTGAGCTCGTACGCGGCGGTTAGCCCTGCCAGCCCGGCTCCAATGATGATGACATCCTTCTGTTCTTCCATTTTCTCCCCCCGGTCATTCCTGAATCATTAAATTATACGCGTATAGTATTTTTTCCTGGGAAGTGATTTTTCTACTGGCTTTGCATCCGCTGGCTTGCTCCCTGGTGATGGTCCTGCTCGGCGGCGAGTATTCAGGCAAACCCTGGATAACCCCTCGTAAAGTGGACACGAGCTCTGAGAGAATTTCCCATGCCTGACTTAAATTTGAACGAGGCAGC
This sequence comes from Spirochaetaceae bacterium, assembly GCA_002729885.1. Lineage (GTDB taxonomy): Bacteria > Spirochaetota > Leptospiria > Leptospirales > Leptonemataceae > UBA3465. The sequence continues at coordinate 447,759 of PBUB01000002.1, read as the reverse complement.
CGATAGCCGGGGCCGTGGTCGCCCGGCATTAACGGCCCAGGAGCTGGAAGACGGCAGGCAGCATATCCTGGCCGTGGCCCGGTCTCTTTTCCAGAAGGATGGCTACGATGCTGTAACCATCCGAAAGATCATGGAACACACATCCCGGTCTCCCATGATGTTCTACCGGTATTTTCCCAACAAACGAGCTGTTATTCGCTACATCTGGGCCGATATTCTCACAGCCTTTTTTGAACATTGTAAAAAGTCCATCGCTGTAATTCAGAGCCCGGAACTTCGCCTGGAGGCATTCTTAAGAGCTGCCATCCATTTCTGGCTGGAGCGCCCGGACGACTTTCGTATTCTTTATCTGAATCAAGATCGACTGGAATCCGATGAAGACTCCTACTTCGCAAATGAGCCGGAGGGCTACGAACAGAGCGAAATCATCGATGAACTGCTTCTGGACTGGAATCCTGAAATGGCGAATCAGGATCTTGAGCTTGCCAGGCAATATATCATAATTAAGATGCTGGGGATTTCCTTTTCTCTAATTGTGCTTCCCGAGTTACCCTGGAAACCAGCGTCGACTCTGATCGATGAGTCAGTAAAAAGCGTCTTTCTCTGGCTGCAAAGTTTCGTATCCACCGCCCATCCGAACCATCCTTAACACTGAAATTCATATCCAATCGCAGACACTATTTGGAATCGCGTTCCATCGGAATTTCCATCTCTCTGGTTTTTACACGCGTTCCATCGGAATTTCCATCTCTCTGGTTTTTACACGCGTTCCATCGAAATTTCCATCACGCTCGTCCTTACATTAGAGAGCATCGCACGTGGATTTCGAAATATTGGCGCATGGTTTTCGAAAGATGCACGCATCCACCGCGAAACCATCCAGGGTCGTTGGAGAAACACTCATCCAGACAATTGCATTCGCCAGTAAGAATCAGGGTGGAGACCTATCGAATGCAGGTCTGTAAGGATACCAGATCCATGGCTCTGGTCCAAAGCGAAAGCTGCCGGGCCAATCCAGAATGGGCTCAAAATGCGAAGACCGGGCCACTTCCTGCAACGCGAACCCGCCAGAGCTAAACGTCTGCCTGTACGCAATAGCCTGACACTCTTCCAGGGAATACCAGGTATAATCCAGCAGATATATGGTACCGTCCGCAATGTTCATTTTCAATTCGGTCCGACATCCTGCTTTTCTCTGAACGGAAACCCGGGTAAGCCTCTGTCTCCAATTGTTCCCATCAAAATAGGTAAGATGCTCCAGTCTTTCTTCTTCCCAGCGTGCTTCCATATGGATCGTAAGCAGCACCGGCCCTGTGCCGATCCTGCCGGCATCCATTGCAAGATGGACTACTGGCTTTTCTTCGACTACACCGCTATCACCGCTCAGGCCTCGTTCATCGCTGGCCACAGCCAAATTCACCCCATCCTCAAGAATTTGCTCATGGATTGCTTCATGGAAAACTCCGGCCTGACTCCCTTCTAGAAATACGGCCGTATGGATTGCGGCTCCTGGAAGGGAATTCAAGTCATGAAATTTAAGCTTCAGAATTGCAGAGGGCTCCCCGGACGCGGGTGGACGATAGCTGTGCCTCTGGAAACAGGCACCGGAAAATAAAAGAAATAGCGAAACAAACAGGAAGACAATCAGCGATGTTGCATAGATTCCGGATCGCTTCCTCTGCTCCCTCATAAAGCACCTGCATCCTGATCTGCATATCATCAAGGATATTCTCTTTCGCAGCGCAGAATACACTTTGCCAGAGCCTCTTTACAATGATCTATTTCGGGCGAGGAAGTAGCCTGAAGCATGCATTCGTTTTGCTTCTCAACGCAGTCAACTTTACAGGGGCCCAGATCTGGATTCTCGCGAAATGTCTGACAGCTACTGCAGAGACTGGCAACCAGAATAAGAATCAGGCAGGTGAACAAACCACCGCCTCGTATACTAATGATGTTCACGTTCGCCTCCAGGTACGGTGAAGAATGGTCAAAATTCAGTCTATAAGAAATCCAATCGGGTCAATGCCATCTCCCATCCAGCTGCATGCTACCGCATCCGATCTTTGCTGGAAAAGAAACCTCGCTCCGTACAGATAACATCAAACCGTCTACAGTTCGCATATCCACAGCAAAAAGCCCTCCGACTCGAGGTTCCAGAATGGTATACTCCGGCCAACTTCATTCTGGATAGAACCAGCGAATAAGAAGTTCCGGATCTACGAAATGCCGGAAAACTTCCTAGAGTGAATAGTTGAATGGATGAACCAGAGATACAGCCACTGTCATCTGCCCTTCCTCTTTTTGAGAGAGACAGAGGCCTCCTTTTTCGTAAGGTCATCCCATTACTGAGGCATCGTTTTCGCTGCATTGCTTTTGACTATCCAGGATTCGGGCTGAGCCAGGCAAGTGCTGATTACTCCTTTTTGCCGGCAGAGCATGCTGAAATTGGCCACGAATTCCTTCGAAAGCTAAATCTAAAAAAATGGATTCCAGTAATGTCGGACTGGGGTGGGCCGATTGGACTCCGTGTAGCAGTAGAGCAGCGGACGAAGGTATCTGCCCTTATTATTGGAAATACCTTCGCATGGCCGGTGAATGGAGATTTTCACTTTGAAGCCTTTTCTCGATTCTTTGGTGGCTTCCTCGGAAGATTCTTGATTCGCCGCTTTCATGCATTTGTGCGATTGCTCATACCAGCCGGCACCAAGAAAGCTAAACTCTCTTCCGAGGAGATGCAGGCATACCTGTTGCCGATGAACAATGCCAGCAAAAGAATGCCCACTTATATTTTTTCCCGGGCCATACTAAAGAGCAGGGATTATTTGCAAAAGCTGGAAGGCGACCTTGAAAGCCTGCATGAGAAAGAAAGTCTAATACTCTGGGGAGACCGGGATATCGCTTTTCGCACGCTTGAACGCCAGAAGTTCGAGAAGTATTTTACCAACCATAAGACCAGGGTTCTTTCCGGTGCAGGTCATTTCATATGGGAAGATTCGCCGCAAGAGATAGCCGACGCCATTCTGGAGTTTCTTTCGAAAAAGAAATGATTGCTATTACAGGTTAGCCAGGAAGATTACGGGCTAAATGGAGCCTAAGAAATCTCAGACTGGAGCTGGAATTCGGCGCTGGCTTCTCTGGATCAGCGCGCTGACAATCCTTCTTATTATGGGCATCGTTGCCTATCGCATGATTGTTCCCGCGCTTCTCACCCTCGGCCCACCACATACATTCTCCCACCCTGCGGCCCAATTGAGCCCCGACCTTCTGGCCTCCTGGCAGAAAGAAGCAAAGGATTCAGGAATAGGAGACAGAGATGAACTGGTGGAATTCGTATTGCGCCGAACAGCAGGGATTCTGCATCCGGATTTCAACCATACTTACTCTCTGGAATTCAAAACACCGCGTCCGGCTCATTGCCTGGAGTATTCGCACCTATTTGGTACAACGTTCAATCATCTGGCCAGGAAACTGGGAATTGAATATCGTGCGATGGTGGTTCGAAGCAACACAGCTCGATTTGCAGGGCAGAAAATACCACTTCCAGGGTTTGACAACCATGACTGGATCCTGGTTGTTCCACTTGTGAACTATGTGCTATCAAGCCAGGCGTTCTCGTCTGATTCTCTCTATCTGGATCCCATGTTATATGATGTGTTCTTTGTTAGTGATGTAGAAGCTTCCGTTATCCCGTAGCTTCCAATTTCGACTAGAAACGGAGCCTGAAAAGCTCTGTTGACTTTTTACTCCTGAGGCCGCACCTGTTATTATGCAGCCAAGAATTAGCATGATCACACTGGGCGTGTCCGATGTCTCCCGAGCGGTACGCTTTTACGAAGACGGACTGGGTTTTCCCAGGCTTGATTTTGAATCGGATGAGGTTGCCTTCTTTACGCTACAGGGCACGTGGCTGGGGATTTTTGGAAAGGAAGACCTGGCCCAGGATGCAGGTGTTAGTTTTTCAGAATCCACCTTTCCTGGATTCTCCCTTGCTCATAATCTAGAAAGCGAAAAGGAAGTAGATGCAGTTATGCAATCTGCCATCGCGGCTGGCGCGAGGCTTGTAAAAAAACCAGAGAAAGTATTCTGGGGCGGATACTTTGCTGATCCAGACGGATATCTCTGGGAATTGGCCTATAATCCCATGATGTGGGTAGGGCCACCTCCGGGATAGCGAATCCCGCTCGTCGCCGACTGCCTTCAGTTGCAGAAAAAGAATGCCGGTTCGTCTCTCGTCTTTCGTCTCTCGTCTTGCGATGTGCGACGTTCAAAAATAGGATCAGTAAAAAGTTTCCACTGCAAATGATGTTAATCTCGCTCTATGTCCCGTTCAAGGACCAATCATAGGGGAGATACTCTACCTTCCATTTTTTCCGGACGGTTTCCAGATCCACCAGTTCCGTTTTCCAGGCATCCGGGATATAGGGCCATAACACTTCCAGAAGTGGAGTATTCGAATCCACGAAATCATCTCTAAACCACTTGAAGATTTTTGAAAGATAAATGGTCCTGGTTTCCGGATCGATTCGGTTTCGCAGTTCAGATGCCATAAATTCCTTCATTTGATCATTCAACTGATCATCGATTCGCTCCGGGACATAGGCTTCGCTGCGCAAGAGAGGGCAGCTAACGCTGGCGCAGACTATGCCAGCATGAATTCGATAATCTTTAAACTCCGGCCGCAGAATTTCGTGTTCAATTTCATCCAGCGTGAATTCTTTTTTACCAATGGGAAATGTATGTACTTTCCATACAGTGCGACCCAGGGCCGTGGAAGTGAACAAACCTCCAGCACCATGCAACTCATTTATGGATTTCACGGGATATCCAAGACAGATAACGTCCAGGGTAAAGGCATTGTAAGCATTGATCCAGAATGCAAGGCCTTGCTCCCGGGTTTGAATCGTTTGAGTATCCACCGAGCGAAATCCCTGCATTACTCTTTCCAGCGAAGGATCCTGGCACATGGCTGCGTAATCCACATTCCCCCGGGAAACATAGTTCTGTAAGAGTGCGCTGTAGCTGCGATAAAGGGGTTCCAGGTCCGATGCGACGAGCAGCTCGCCGTCCGCGGGCGGCACATAGGACCTTTCGGGAAGACCGCTACATTGTAGAATGGAATAAAGAGAAAGAGTTAGTAAGACGAGAATCCGCATACATAGTTCTTCGTGGCGTAGGCCGCAGAGTTACCTGGCGAGTATGGAAATAATTCTTGAATGCAACGATGCAGGTTTTCTAGAGCAAGGACCAGACAATGGCGCCCAGAACGATCAAGCCAAGCAAAAGGCCACCAAATATGGCAAACTGTAGAACGGAGATGTCTCCTGTGATTCCTGCATGATGCCCCCCCATGGCAGAGGCATCCTGCTTCTTAGAGGAAGGTGTAAAGGTCCGGACCTTGATATTCGTATTCTCTTCAAGCACGTAGCCTTCTGCTTTACCCGGCAGCTGAATGCGGACCATGGTCTCTTTACTATCCGGCATTCGTTTCATGGATGTTATTCGACCTACAGCTTCGGCTCGACCGTCCTTGACTTCGATACCCTGGGTCTTGAGATACTTCTCTGTCTGTGGGCTCTTTACATCTTTAAAGCGCACATGTACTCTTTGATCGATTTGAAGCCTGAATAGCGGGATGCCCTGAAATGGAGAGATGATAAAACTCAGCGGCATCCCCGCGGCCTCCAGAGCAGCTTCTTCGCTTTTTTTCTGCTCTTCTTCCAGGTCGCTAATCAGTAGCTCCATTTCAGGACTATGCAGTCCCAGAGAAACTTCCAGATCCTGAGCCCATTCGTATTCCAGGGTGGCCAGGTCGCCGCTGGTAAGAAGCTCCACCATCCGATCTGCCTTTACGATATTTTCGCTTCTGGATTGAATGAACCTTTGAATATCCTGGGTAGCACCCGGATCCACCTGCCCTTGAAACTCTCTGGTCCGCAGCCAGCTACCGAACTCTTTCCAGGGCCCATCCATAGGTATGCTGTAATACTCGGACCCACTGCCCGCATTGCCCCCCCATTCGTTGACCGTGGAACGATCCAGGTCCACAAGCATGAAGCCAGTATAGATAACCTGGTCTCCGGGTATTCGAAACTTCAATACCCTCTTTTGACCGCCTCTGTCTTTCTTATCTGACACGAATGGTGCTCCAGTGATGTTCAGCGTTTTCCAGGGAAGCGGACCAGGCCACATCTTTTTTGTGGAAATCCTGCCCGGCAAAACAACTTTGGAACCAGGTCTGATCGGTCCAATGGTCGGCCATCTGGAGGACAGAATGAACCGCGAAAGATCGCAGAAGCTTTATGAAAGAGCCCTGAAGGTGCTTCCTGGAGGAGTAAACAGTCCGGTGCGAGCCTTTCGATCCGTAGGGGGCACTCCGGTTTTTATGGAGTCCGGCCAGGGCTGTACGGTTAGGGATGTGGATGGAAACCAGTATCTGGATTTCTGCAACTCCTGGGGACCGTTGATCTGCGGTCACAGACATCCGGACATTGTTTCTGCTATTCAAAAGCAATTAGATCGTTCGCTCACACTGGGAATTCCTACGGAAAGCGAAGTGAAGCTGGCGGAGTTTATTCTAGAAGGGTTCAAGGAGTCGCTGCCATCCATCAGGAAAATCCGCTTCGTTAGCTCCGGTACAGAGGCGGTGATGAGTGCTGTTCGACTGGCTCGAGGATTCACCGGAAGAAATAAAATCATTAAGTTCGATGGCTGCTACCATGGACATTCCGATGCACTACTGGTTAAGGCGGGCTCCGGGCTGGCCACGGCCGGCATTCCAGATTCCAGCGGAGTACCGGAAGCCATGACCAGCGATATCATTGTAATTCCTCTGGACGATGAGCAGGCAGTAAGCGAAGCTTTCAAGGCGTACGGAAACGAAATCGCAGCAATTATTCTGGAGCCGGTGCCGGCCAATAACGGTCTGCTACTTCAGAGACAGGAATTTTTGCAGTTTCTTCGGGACATCACCCGAAAGCATGATTCTCTTCTCATTTTCGATGAGGTAATCAATGGCTTTCGCCTGGCCTTTGGCGGAGCGGCGGAGTATCTGGGAATTGAGCCGGACCTGATCACCTATGGTAAAATCATTGGAGGCGGAATGCCTGTAGGTGCTTTCGCCGGGCGAGATGACATTTTCAAATTGCTGGCACCGGACGGACCGGTATATCAGGCCGGCACCTTGAGCGGCAATCCGGTGGCCATGGAAGCCGGCCTGGCGCAGATGAAGCTACTCACACCTGAATTATATGCAAACCTGGAACTCAAGCGAAAGCGCATACAGGATGCGTTTAACGATCGAAGCTATGATTTCCAGATGACAGGCATAGCTTCGATATTCTGGTTTCATCACGGTGAAGCGCCTCGCACTTCCGGCGCCATTGACCGGGACTCCATGAAAACCTATGCTGCTCTGTTTCATCATTGTCTGGATCGAGGAATCTACATGGCCCCCTCTGGCTATGAAGTAGGGTTTCTCAGCTCAGCCATGGAAGACAGCGACCTGGATCGATTTCTGGAAACTGTATTCGAATTCTTTGATGGGAAGTAATAACTGGAGATCCGCATGCCCACTCGCACTCGAAGTTCAATACCTACGTTCCTTATACCACTTCTATTTCTGGTAATCATCGGACAGTTGATCTGGTGGATGGTGTTCTTTCGCATGCAGGATCATAAGATGGCCCGGATGCAAGAAGAGCTGGATGCATTACAGCTGGAGAAATTGGAAAGAATTTCTCCGGAACAGCCGGATCTTCAGGAAACGGAACTGGCCATTCAAACAGATACTGGCTGGAAAATCAAAGAAGAGGTAATCGAGAACAGGGAGAGCGAAAGCCAGCGAAAACAGTGGATGCTTCTTTCTGAGAGTATATTCGCATTCGCGGTGATGGGCATTGGCTCTTACTACGTAATTAATGCATTTCGCAAGGAGAAGGAGTTGCTCAAGGAAAAAGAGCTATTCCTTAATTCGGTAAGTCATGAGTTAAAAACTCCTATTGCCGGCCTTCAGCTTAATCTGCAGACTCTGCAGAAACGCTCCCTGCCCGATACCCAGAAAGAAGAAATCCTGAAAGATACGGTGTCTCAGCTTCGCAATCTGAATTCCACGGTGGCTCAGTTGCTACCGGGAGAACTTACCTCAGATGCAGGAGGCAAGAGAACCGCTGATTTGAAATCGGCACTAAACATGGCTATCGAAAATCACAGAGAACTTGTGGAGAGCAAGAAAGCCAGAGTCCATATGAACGTTGACGATGCCCATCTGGCCATTCCGGAGGTGCTTCTGGGTCGTGCACTGGGGCATATCGTTGAAAACAGTTTGATGTACGGGGCTCAGGGTGTGCAGATATGGATTCGAATAATGGATCATCCGGAACACTGCCATCTGGTAATCGAAGACGATGGACCTGGAGTGCCACCGTCAGATCTAAGCCACATTTTTGATCCTCTGGTTCGCCTGGACAACCATAAAGGGTATATAAAAGGAACTGGTATGGGTCTATATATTGTGCAGGAAATATTGCACCAATGGTCTGCCGGCATCCAGGCAGAAGTGAGAGAAGGCGGAGGACTGAGAATGAATCTTGAACTGCCTCGAGCCCATTCCTGAGTTTACGCGAAGCCCATGGCCGAAAGCGGAATAACTACAATATTGCTCGTCGAGGACGAGCCGTTCCTTCGTAAAGGCATCCGGCTGAACCTGGAAGCGGAGGGATATCGCGTCATCGACTATGAAAAGGCCGATGATGTACTGGAAAGACAGAGTTCCTTCGCAGAGATATCCCTGGGTATTTTTGATATAATGCTTCCCGGGCAGCTAAATGGTCTGGAGCTATGCAGACAGATTCGCTCAAGATCTGACTTTCCTGTAATTTTTCTCACAGCCAGAGCAGGCCTGGACGATAAACTGGAAGCCTTTCAGGCCGGGGCAGATGACTATCTGACCAAGCCCTTTGAACTGGAAGAGCTGCTTGTGCGAGTACAGGCTCGACTGAGGAATCGCACAACATCCCCGGTGTCCGAAACCATCGGAGATTTCAAACTGGATATGGAATCCGGCGTCGCCACTTCAAGCAGCGGAGACGTAGTGAGATTCAATGACCGGGAACAGAGAATCCTGGCTCTGCTGGTACTCAATAGAGGTCGGCCGGTGCATCGCAGTGATATACTGGATCATGCCTGGTCCAGCGCAGAAAGTCCTACAAATCGCACGGTAGACAACTATATTGTAAAGTTCAGAAAGATCTTTGAGGAAGACCCGGCCCATCCCAGATGGTTCATCACGCGCCACGGCCAGGGATATGAACTGGCCCGTCCATAAAATCCCGAGTCCAAACACTACGACCGGCCCATCCTTAGAGTTCGGGCACTAAGTTCCAGGATCGGCCCGTCCTCAGAAGTCCGGGCTCTAAGCTCTACGAGCAGGCCCGGACTCAGATATCCGCCGCTAAGATCTCCGAAAGACTCTGTATTGCCAACTTGCACGGGCAACATTTCGTAGAACATTTCTATGGAACATGCTGAATGGCATAGAATCAAAATTGAATCGACTGCAGGCCTGGAGCCAGACTTTCTTCCCTCATGCCTGACTATCCACTGATCGAAGCGTTTCAGACCAGAAATCCGCAGTATTTGCCTCTTTGGTACATGCGTCAGGCAGGTCGCTATTTGCCGGAATACAATGAAATTCGGAAAGGGAAAACGTTTCTGGATCTGAGCATGACTCCAGAGCTTTCCATTGAAGTAAGCCTTCAGCCCCATCGTCGCTATGGCATGGATGGAATCATCATGTTTTCGGATATTCTGACTCCGGTACATGCTGCCGGGATTCCACTGCATTTCGAAGAAGGTAGAGGCCCGGTTCTGGAGAAAACCATTCGCGAAGAAAGGGAACTATCCCTCATAGATGACTATAATCCGGAAAGAGATAATCCTTACGTTGCCCGGACCCTGCAGGGAATTCAGGAGTATATTCAAGGTCTGAGCAGCGAAATCCGGCCTGCCTTGATTGGCTTCGCTGGAGCGCCATTTACGCTGGCCAGTTATATCGTAGAAGGTTCCACTACCAGAAAATTCGAAAGAACCAAGACTACTGCTTTCAGGGACACTGAGTTCTTTCTCAAGCTTCTGGATAGACTGGCAGATATAACCTCAGACTATCTTTGCTATCAAATCGAAAGTGGTGCACAGATAGTTCAGCTTTTCGATTCCTGGGGCGGCATTCTGCAGGCCCAGGACTATGAAGAGTTTTCCGGCCAATTCAACCGAAAGATTTTGAGCCAGGTACGTCAAAAGGCCAAAAAGCCATTTCGCTTTATTATGTTTACCGGCAACTCGGCGCATCTGGCAGAACAGATTGCAGAGATGGAACCGGATGGAATGAGCCTGGACTGGCGAACCCCGGACTCGGTGATTCGCAATCTGCCGGAGGAACTGCTTCTACAGGGGAACCTGGATCCGCTTATCCTCTATGGAAAGAAAGAGCGAGTTGTGGATGCTACCAGAAAAACCATCGCTCGATTCGCAGGAAAGAAATACATTTTCAATCTGGGACATGGAATCCATCCGTCCACACCGCTGGAAAATGTGCAGACAATGATTGATACGGTTCGGGCCCACAGGGATTAGAAAGTATCGATTGGCCACCTGTAAAGCTGACAAGCCTTGCCGGCCACTGATTGCTGATGCAAAAGAATCCCGGCTGCTACCCCGTGTCCACTACAGTAAGCCCGTGGCAGAAGATTGGCAACGGCTGTCCAATAACCGCTTTTTTTATAAACCTTCCGATGCCGCCGCATTGTCCGCGGGCTCGTAAATCCAGCGTTCGGTATCCCAACCTTCTTCGTTTTCGATAGGGGTTCGCTTGCGATTTTCGTAGGCAGAATCGCCGGTGCTATAATGTAGCAATGGATCGAAGCCTTCCTCTTCAGCGGTTACATTATCTGCATATTGCCAGGGATCCGGTTCCGGGATTACCTGGAATTCCACCTGATCGAATGGAATGGATTCATAGGCAATTTTCAGTATATAGGACCCAGGATCCAGAGGCTCATAGTACTGTCGAAATACATATCCACCGGCACCGGATTCCAGCTCCAGACGACGCAGATCAATCTCCACCGGCTCGGGACTTTCGCCGGTGGTATAGAGTGCAGCCAGGAATTTGCTGTTGTCGAAGGAGCCGGATTCAATGCGATAAATCCAGTAGATGGTCTGAGACTCGGAAAAGAATAATCGATCCCTGCGAATGCGATAATCCCTGGGCTGAAGAAGCATTTCTTCAATTTCGCCCATTCCCTCTTTATTGAGAGCTGCCCAGCCAAAGTCTCCTGGCTCTGGCTTTCCGCAATGTAGAGCTGGAAGCAAAAGCGACAGCGCAATTAGAAAGCTGTTTGCCCTGAAAAATTTGCGCCGGGTTCTGTTTATTTTCGGTCTGGCAGTCCACATATTACTGTTGGCCGGGTGAAGTAAGAATTACATGCGATCGGGTACTGCGGCTCATAAGCCCGGGCCTACCGTCCCAGATCTCCCTGCGAATACACTTGAATCAATACCTGGGCCTGCCATCTGGGAATAGCAAAGAAACGAGATAGAGCATATACCTGCATGCTTTCGCTGCCGTATTCCTTCTTAACATTCTTTAAAATAGCGTTCAGCGAACCCGGAACGTTAATTCCTTTTCCCATGAGCTCCAGGGCCTTTTGCTCATCCACGCCGAAGTATCGCATATAAGATCTGCGAAAGAATTGTGAAGATTCGGTTTCTGATTCTGCATAAGAGCGAAAAGCATTGTGCATCTGGCCCATCAATCCGCGGGCCGAGTCTGATCCCAGATTTTCACTCATTACCTGGCTTACCAGCCTCATGTATCGCTTGGACTGAGCCTCGGTGTATGGAAGCTTACCGTATGTCCCTGGTCGAATCCTTGTTACAGTGGGTCTTTGCGGGCGGGGCTCCGGTCGAACTCTGGGTTCGGTGACTACGGCCACTTCCGGTTCCTTCTCCTGACGCTTCTGATTTTCCTTTGACGCTTCGTCTTTCAATTCCTCGAGCAAGGCCTGAGGTTCCATATCTCGCATTCGAGCCATAGCAACTATAGCGGCTGCCTGGACTTCAGTGCTGTCCATGTTCAGAAAGACCTTTTTCAGTGCATTATAGCTTTCATCCGAATATTCGGTTTCACCAAGAGACTCCATGGCCTGTAGAAGGATCTCAGTGTTTTCATTTCGATAATTCAATACTATGGAACGAAGCACCGGAACTACCAGCTCATTATCGTTTAGCTGTGGCAGATAACGAATGGCAAACAATCTCGAAGGGTGGTTCGCATCTGCCGCCGATTGAACGAGGTATTCGGCAGCGCCCCCTTCTTTGATCCTGGACATTGCATCGAAAGCAGCGGCAGGATCCACGCTGTTCTCGGCCATGTATTTCAGGAGTGGCACGGAATCCACCAGGGCGTTCTCTGCGAAGAGGCGAGCCATTTCTCCATTGAGAATAGAACGATCCTTGCTGGCCATTTCCAGAAAGAATTCAGCGGACGCTTTGTCCCCCTGCTCGATCATGTAGCGAGCCACTACAGAATTATATAGGTCCGGGCTCTGTTTTACTCGGCTGCGAATAAAATCAGCTGTGATGGTATCCTTTCTTTTGAGCAATCGTGCAATGATGGCTTCCTTTTGCGCCTTTTCAGTGAAGCCTTCCGAGCCGTAAAGCTTCATCAGAGCGTCTCTTCCGGATTCATTTCCCAGCGAATCCAGTAGAGAAATAGCTCGATCCTTCTGGCTGTCTGGAATCTGAGCCGTGTTTTCGAGAATCTGGTTGGCCACCTCATCGCCGGCGCCTTCCTGGATCATCTCTTCTGCACGATCATAGAATTCCGGTTCTTTCACAGAAGGACCGGAACATTGTACCAGAATAAGAGAGAGCACGGCTACCCCGTAAATAGCCCAGTTTGCACGATTATAGTTCATCCCATTAGAATTATCGGTTCCGAAGCTGGAATTCATGGAAAAAATCAAGGATGCAATCGGCCGGGCCCCCAAGCGGATCCGAAACTACAATGCACTGAATCGGTGAATTACCGAGGATGGAAGATGTTCAGTCGTCCAGCACTCTCGACCGCTCGGTAACATCCTTTTCACGCTGGCTGGAGAAAGAGCCCCGGCTGCTTTCCTCTGCGGAAAAGCTGGGCCGGGCCCTGGAGGCTCCTGTTTTCAGGAGCCAGGATTTGATCAGTCGATAGGCTAGATAAAGAAGAATCCCGTAGATTATTAACCTCATCTATCCCTAACGCTTTTTCGGTTCAGTACCACGTCAAGCTTGGTTATGCCTCCGGGTCTTACCTCAAAGCGATTATTCTCGATGGGGGAGTTCTCCAGAAAGGATACCATGAGCTGATAGTTTGCACTGGCCGGAAGATTCAGAAACCAGAAAGAACCGTCCGACAGGGTTTTGAACTTATGGATCTGATTTACCCCGGTCACCGTAGGCATCCAGATCTCATGGCCGGCCATAGGTTGCTCAAAATTCTTGTAGAACACCTTTCCTTCTATGGAGCCACGACCTGTAATACTGGCCACAACCAGCTCTTTGGAGACCTGATTTTTCTCCACGCCCACACGACGCTTCAGTACCGGGTATCCATCGGCCTCGATGATCACCTCATGGACGCCGGCAGGTACTTTGGAGATCGTAATAATAGCCACCTGGTTGCGCTTCACCACTCCCTGAAAAGAATACACTCCCAGAGGAATCTGCTCACCGGTGATCTGGCGTAGCTGATATTCGTTCACCCACTGCAGTTTTACCGGGAATTCTTCGCCAGATACAGTGGCTTTTACCAGACGATCCTCATCTTTGCGTTTTTCACGGTTCTGGCCTTCCCCGGGCTTACGCTTGTAGGGGCTGGTTTCTCCAATGATTTTATGCGGATCGTTTTCACCAATGATATCGTTTGGATTCATGGAAGAGACGGCGTACTTGCTTTTGAGAATGGTAGTAGCCAGAACGATCTGTCCCTGTTCCCCATGATTCACCACTTCTGGTTCCGTGGGTCCAACAGGATCTACCGGGTCCACAGGATTGGGAGGAGGTCCTACAGGAGAAGGGTTCGGGTTTGGCTGAGGATCCACCACTTCTGGTCCAGGTTGCGGTGCCGGAGGAGAAGGCTTGAATTCCCCTGCGATCTGGATTCCGGACCCATCGCCAATCAATTGCGGAGTCTGCTTATGATTGTATTGCTTCGCGCTGCTGGTAACTCTCTTACTGGTCCATTCAAAAGCTTCGAATATGGTAACCGTCCGGTCTTTGTTTAAGTCTCCATTGGCCGGATTCAAAGACTGGGCAAAATAGTAGGTAAAGATGCCCTGATTTATGCCTCCTCGGATTTCAATAGAAGTCTCATTTGCATCGCTGGAGGCCACTACAACTTTGTTATCAAAGTATCGAGAGGCATTTCGGTTCTGAAGTACGATTCCGGAGCTGCCATCGCCTACCGGCACATCACCGGTACCGCGCTGCTTCTTATTCTGTCGTCCTATGCCACCGGCATGGCAACAATCGAAAACAAATACGGTTTTTGTAGATTCTACCTCTTCCAACCATTCGTTTAGCTGCAGCTCGCTAATATGCGGGCGGTTGAACATTACAATAACATTGTCCAGTCCATCCGGAGCATCCTTATTCCTCTGGTAGGTGCCATGACCGGAAAAATAGAAGACTACGGTATCGTCTTCATCGGTTTCATTCGCCACTTCTTCGATGGCCTTCTCCACATTGTTGGCCGTAACCATGCGACCCAGGTACACCTTGACATCATCGAAGCGCCCATGGGATTTCAGGGTCTTTTCCATGAGGGCGGCATCCTTCTCACAGAGTTCCAGGGGTGGAATACCCGCAGAATTGCCTGTGTAGTTACTGCCAAAAAGCACAGCCACTCTTTTCGCCTGCACTGAGCCCAGAGCGGCAAACAGGCCCACAACCATTACCAGCCATCGCAACTTAGTTAACATAGAATCCATCCGTTTTGGCAGTCTGCAAAACCAGAGCTATTGCTACCGAATTGTAGATCTACCAGGTTCTGTTGTTTGGACGAGGAGGAGTGCTTCTGGTTCGGCCTTTTTGGGCCGGCCCGGCGTTCAGCCATCCTTCTCTTTCAGAAATGCGCGAATATGACCACCCACATGATTCTGAAATACATCCTCAAGGGCCCGATCTTTTAGCTGGATTAGATTTCTGTCAACTGCATCCAGTAGAACCAGGCTATGCCTTAGATAGGTTTTCTCGCTTATGTCAGAAATGGCAACGGAGGAAGGATATTCCTTTTGAAGTGTTTGTTGGACCTGGGTACTCACCGATTCCAGCTCATCGAACAGATCCCTGTAATGCTCGAACAGGAAATCCGCCTGAAGATCTGGATTCTCCGATTTCAAGGAATCCTGCATCAAGGTATGGGCCTTCCATAGAAGTGCCCTGTACCTTTTTAGCAGAAATCTTGAGTACTGACTCAACCCTGGATATTCAGTCCGGCGCCTTCCGGTCGTCCGGAGGTCGGACGCGGAGCCGAAGCACCGGTGCCTTCTCGATTGAGCACCTCTTCCCAGGCGCTCTTTAAAGGTTCAATTAACTTGATAACCTCATCGATAACTGCGCTGTCTTTGGCCATGTTCGCTTCCAGAAGCCTCTTTTTCATGTAGGCATATAGATTGAACAGGTTCTGAGCAACTTCTCCTCCCTCCATGTTTAGAGAGAGCATGAGCTCGGTGATAATATCCTGGGCCTTGATGATATTGGTGTTGGCAACATCGTAGGTCCGAGGATTCAAATTGTCCTGCGCAATCCGGAGAAAGCGGATGGCTCCATCATAGAGCATCACAATCAGCTTACCCTGGTTGGCAGTCTGGATCTCGGTATCTTTGTAGGCGTCGTACTGGCTTTTTCTGGCTAGGGCCATTGATTCACTCCCGTGCTTTGCCTATCGGCGGTATGGCAATCGGGCTTTATACCTGTAATTGCCATGATCACCGAAAATCCAGATCCAGGGAACCTACAGGAAATTCTACCGCAGCAGGCCTGTGTCCCGGATCAGGCTGGATTATCCATGATCCATCCCGCGCCCAGAAGCACCAGTATCAGAATACCCAGCAGGATTCGGTAGGCAACAAAAATGAATGTGCTATGAGTCCGAAGATAACGCAATAATCCGGCCACAGCTATGTATCCGGAAAGGCCGGCTACAATGGTTCCCAGGAGCAATCCTTCCAGTCCCAGACTCTGAAGCTCATCGAAGTCCTTGATGAGCTCATAGACCCCGGAAAGCCCGATGGCAGGAATAGAGAGCAAAAAGGAAAACCTCATGGAACCCTGACGGGTAAGCCCCAGAAATAGACCCATCATCAAAGTGGTACCGGACCGGGAAGCGCCGGGCACCAGGGCCAGAGCCTGAGCCATTCCAATCCAGAATGCATCCAGCATAGTAATGCTGCTTACGGTCCGTTCCTTTTTTCCAATTCGATCCGCCCACCAGAGAAATAGCGCCAGAACGATAAGACTGCCTGAGATTACATAAAGAGATCGAAAGGGTCCTACGATAAAATCCTTCAAGACCAGACCGAAAACAGATACCGGAATGGTACCAATGATCAGGTAATAGGGCATCCGGGCATCCAGGTCCCAATCTCTAAACTGCGCAAAATCCAGTCGCTTGCCTTCCCCCGGAAACAGGGAACGATAGGTCGCAACGATAAATTCGCCCAGGTCTTTGCGGAAATAGACAATCAGTGAAAGAAGAGTTCCCAGCTGCAGTACCGCCGAGTAGGCGGCCCCCGGGTCTTTGAGCTGCATAAATGCAGGAATAATTCTCAGATGAGCTGTACTGGAGATGGGAATGAACTCTGCAAGGCCCTGAACCAGCCCCAGGATCACAGCGGTCTGATTGTCGATCATAAGCCAGGTTTGAGCGACAATCCATCCGGTCCAGTGAGTATTTAGCTACAGAATCCTGATTCGCAGCAGCGGCGGCCCCCGGTTCACCAAAACAGAAAACTTTTTGAAACGGGGCCGTCCGGCGCAGCTCTAGTATTTTACCATGGGCTTCATGCGCTTGGCAGTGGTGACCCATCGTTTTACCTGTACCATGCCCGGTACGCGCTCTACGAAGTTCTTTTTCTTGTTCATTTCCAGAAGGGATTCGTAAAGATTCTCTGGCTTGCGCTTGGCCAGTTCTTTAATGGTATCTACACCGGTTGCTTCCAGTAGCTCGGCTTTCAGACCTGCAATACCTTTAATGCGAAACAGATCCGCATGATTCACCC
Organism: Spirochaetaceae bacterium; assembly: GCA_002729885.1. GTDB lineage: Bacteria > Spirochaetota > Leptospiria > Leptospirales > Leptonemataceae > UBA3465. Next base: position 430,444 of record PBUB01000002.1, on the reverse strand, counting down.
ACTTCAGCAGTTGCTTTTCACTGACCCGGGCTTCTTTTGAGATCTGCTTGCGATCCTGTGGCTTGCTTGCCTGTTCCAGAAGCTTTTCAATGGTTGTAATACCAACCGACTTTAATTTCTGCGCCGCCTTGTCATCTATCCCTTCAATACGATTTAGCTTTGCCATGATTTTCTTCTCCCCGTTGCACGCGGCAACCTGATGCCGTTTGGCCGCGAGTATGATTTGTGACCTGGGAACGCTGAGCAGCTTCGCACAAAAGCCATGCAGCGAGTTTCGATTTGCAAGCTAACTTAATGAAAAATTCGCCTGAATCGAGATGGCCGTTCTGTCGCATGTATAGTGTACGTTATACCCCAGGGCAAGTATTTTATAAATCTATAGCAAATTTTTTCAAGGATTTTCGGTTTTCTGCATCAATATTACGCGGTGTAATCCTTCTTTGATTCGCCCCAGGAAACTAATACTGAAAGCTTAAGAATCCCTGGATTTCAAATTAATACTTTCGCTGTGGAAAGGGCCCTTACCCTTCAGGAAATACAATACGTGCAATCAGAATACAGTTGATTCTTACATTGCCTGTAACGTTGTAAAGCTTATCTTAAGAGAAGGGCTCCCGAGGTCAGAAGAACTATGCCTGCACGTAAAATTGAGAGAATCTATTTCTATGATATCGATGGTAAAGGCCGACTGTACCATGATGGCACTCTACAGGATGACATAGACTTTCTGGATTTCTTTTTCGAAAGGCTCAAGCCCAACGATACAGGAATGCATGATGAATATCCCTATGTATCACCCTGCGGCCGAGAAATGAATTTTGTACGCAGCTCCGGAGCGCCGATTGTCTTCAGAAAGATGGATGAGAGGCAAAATGTTCTTATCTTTGGCGGATCGCTGACATTTCCATGGCAGCCAGAGAAATTGGTCATTGGCTCCGATGGCCAGCTCTATCATCCGGCACCCTTTTTGCTTGGACGTATTTCGCCCGAGCTTCTACTGGAATGGCAGAAGTATCTGGATTTCAACGATGGCTGGGTGTTGCGACCGGAAGGCCCGTTTAGCTCCCTGAATACTGCCAGAGAGCTTGCCGCTATGGATCTTGCGCTGGACCAGAACCTCACGCTACCTCATTCGGATGAGAAGGCCACCACTCGGGGGGCCACGTAAACACTCCGGCCGGGTCTAGAATACCCGACCGGTAGAATTCAGTAGCGAATTAAATGAGATTCTTTGAGTGGATCAATAGCGAGGAATGCTATCGTCGATTTCTTCGGCCCAGCGATCAATACCGCCACGAAGACTCTTTACATTGGGCAGGCCATGGCCTTTAAAGTAGCTGGCTGCTTCCAGAGATCGCTGACCTACGTGGCAATAAAACGCAATGTTTGTATCTTTTTCCCACTTATGCAGGATTTCGTAGGCCATTTCGCGGGTTAGCATTTCCGAGCCAGGAAGCTCTGCCAGTTGCGCTTCAAATGGCTCACGCACATCGATGATTCTCCAGGTTTCGCCTGCATCCAGCTTCTGCTTTAGCTCTGCAGGATCTATCTGCATCTCTTCATCCACTCGTGCGCTTTCATAGATATAATCAATGGCTTCACCCACTGAGTCTGGACGGTTATGCTTGATAAACACCTCTTCCAGGGTATCGCTGGGTGCGAATCCACAACTGGAACAGCCACCAATATGGAATTTTTGAAATAATGCTCTTTTGGCTCCAGGATAGATATCCATAATTTCCATCATGGACATTTCTGGTGTAATGTCTTTTGTAAGCATCGAGTCCTCTCCAAAGGAATTTTAAAAGCCCGGGGGCTCCAGGATGACCATAGAAGATCCGGAGGATCAGAGGTCCATCCCTCAGTGGAAAAAAACAATTTTGGCCTGAATGGAAAGCCTTTTCCTTCTTGCGGAGTATACTGGAGCTGGGAAATCGACTTAAGTGAGACTGCTGTCAGAGAAAATACGCAAAAGAGCCGGTAGAACCATTCCGCTGATTCTACTATTGGCCCTGCTGGGTGGATGCAGCACTCCGGCGTTTATTGAAGAGCTCTACGGCGTGAATCCGGAGCCCTCGGTAAATCTCACCTATCACAGAGCAGCCTATCGGTGTAGCATTCTGGTGCAGGATATGAAGGTTCCTGTAACCATTCTGCCACCGGCTGACATTCCTTACTCTGACCAGGCATTTGCTGGCATTCAGGTGGGTTACAATTTCCCGTACGAGCATTTCAAAGAAATCATGACCTGGGCCCGAAATTACTACAAAGAAGCCCGATACATCATGCTCACCGATCCTGCCGGACCGGGGGCCAGGAAATCTCATTTTACCATGCATCTGGGAGTGCGCACGGATAGAGCTTTCAAGCAAGGATGGAGGGCCTGGAGTAACGAAGACTTCAATCGGATTCGTTCCATATCGTCCCAGGAGGATATGCGGCAGCTTCTACTTTCGTTCAAGACAGAACCCAGCCCATTGCCCTATCAGGAGAATGAAGGCCGATGGTGGCAAATCCAGGCGTGGCCCTTTACTCCCTGAGCATTTCCCGGACCGGGTCGCTTCTGCGCCTGGCGGTGTTCTTGCTCTGTGCGGTCTGCGCTGCCTGCAGTCAGCCAGGCAGTGATTATTCCTTTCTACTCCCGGAATCCAGAACCTATTTGATCATAGGCGATTCGCTCACAGAGCGCTCGGATGGATTCTATCTGGAAACATTGAGTCCCGATCCCATAACTATCTATGTTCGCGGAGTGGATGGCTACGATTATCGGGACTGGTATTTGAGGATGGACCAGGCGTTTGCCGGCATCCAACCACCGGACCGAATCATTACAGTGCTGGGCTCCAACGACGCGGCTCGATTCAGCGGCCAGGATTTCCTGGACAATGTTTATAGCTATCAGGAGGCCCTGGCCAATCGCAGCAGTGCTCCGGTATTTCATACCCTGGTGCCCAGAACCAGATATCTTCCCATACAGAACGGTATTCTGGCCAACAATCAGTTGCTCAGAAATAATCTACCGGCAGGATCCCGGTTAATAGACCTGGATTCCGTGTTCGAAGCCCACCTTAACGGCGGCGGCGTTCCACTCTATCCAGATGACGACGCCATCCATCCGAATAGAAGCGGCTATGAATTAATGGGCCGAGTAATCCTGGAAGCGATGTATCGCGACTGATAAGTCCGCTATGCGGATGGCAATGGAAAAACAACGATAGGGGAAACTGAAACCGAATTCGTCTCAGACCTTGAGCGACGAATCCAGAGTGGTAGCTTCTTCCAGCAGAAGATAGCTGGCCACCTGGCCCATGCCCTTCAACTCCACAAATCCCCTTTCTTCAAATTGAAACTTTCCTTTCAAAAGGGAGTATGTAGATTCCGTAACCTGAACTCTACCAGGCAAACCACTGGACTCCATCCGCGAAGCGGTATTCACGCTTTTGCCCCAGAGATCGTACACAAATTTCTTTTTGCCAATAACGCCAGCCACTGCATCGCCAGAAGCCATGCCGATGCGAATCTCCAGAGGAAGATCCTCTTTCTCCCTGTACCCCTGAATGACATCCAGCATATCCAGAGCAAATCGGGCTACTCTCTCTGCATGCTCATGGTCCGGTTCAGGAAGACCGCCCACCACCATGTAGGCATCGCCAATGGTCTTGATCTTTTCCAGACCGTGCTTCTCGGCCAGGTCATCGAACTCAGAAAAGATTCGATTCAGTAAATCCACAACATCCACGGCGCTCATGCGATGGGACATCTCGGTGAACCCTACAATATCGGAAAACAGAATGGTGCATTCCTCGAATCGTTCGGCGATGGTATCCGGACTTTCCCTTAGCTTATCCACAATGGTTGCAGGCAGAATATTCAGAAGCAGCTTTTCCGACTTGGACCTTTCCAGATGCAGATACGTTTCCGCTACTTCATAAATCCGACTGATGTATGCTGCAAACCCCAGGGTAAGGGCGGCCGAGCCTATGATGTTCGCTCTTGAGATGGATTGCACATCCGCCGCATCCAGAGATAGATAGGGACTCTTCAGCGGAACCATGATATGTAGCGCGGCCAGCTCTACCAGAGCAGCCACACCCACAAGATACATCCAGCCACGCTGATGAACCGGAAACAGGAAAAACTGAGCCAGAATTACAGTGAATAGAAAGAAATGAAACGAGGTGCCTGCTCCCATGAGATAGGTCATTACTCCCATAAACAGCATTCCGACCATGGCAAAATAAAGCCGGGCCAGCAACCTGAGTCCTTTTCCGTTGAGCCAGAGGACGCCCAGAAGAAGCACACTGTAGAGGAGAGGAATTTTTGGTAGTAGCTGGAGTTCTTCCGGTAGGATCAGCACCGAGATGCCGGTGAACGCCAGAGTAAACAGGATGATAATTACAGCCAGAGTATTAATCAGAAGTACATTCTTCTGCTCTGCTTCATCCATCACCTTCGCCATCCCACTGTAGGCGATGGTATTCCAGATCAGCTGAAGCATAGACACAGATAGTCAAAAAACCCGGACTACGGCGCAACCATTTTGTCGTGAGTTCATGAAAATGCCACAGAAATCTCCAGAATCATCCGGCCCGAAGGGCCGCACATTCCTCGGCAGTGAGGGATTCACGAGGAATCCCGAACGACCAACCGCGTTTCGAGAAACGCGCAAACACGATGTTTGCAAGGCCCGAAGGGCCGCANATTCCTCGGNNGTGANNGATTCACNAGGAATCCCGANCGACCAACCGCGTTTCGAGAAACGCGCAAACACGATGTTTGCAAGGCCCGAAGGGCCGCACATTCCTCGGGAGTGAGGGATTCACGAGGAATCCCGAGCGACCAACTCTAAAAAAGACTTCCCATGCCCGGTGATTGTCTGAATTGTCTCGTTGTGCGCCCCCTACCTGAAGTGCATACCACTGAATCTATCCCTGAATTTCTGGAACAATGCGAATCCATTCAAAAGGAACTGGAAGCTTTTGTTCGTGAGATCCCGCTGGAGTATCTTGAAGTCAGCGGATATCCGGAAGGCTGGAGCCCGGCCAAGAACGTTAAGCATGTGACCAACAGCCTGTTTCTGTTTTCCCGACTTCTGGGAGCACCGGCATTCGTTCTGAAGATCCAGGGAAAGGTGAAGCGCTCCATGCCAGGCATTGAGGCAGTGCGGCCCACGAATCGACCTCCTAGATATGATTATGGCACCTACAAGGCTGGCCGACCTGGCTCGGAGAAGAAAAGAGAAGCTCTCATCAAGCGGCTGAATTCGGGAATAGATCGACTGAAGGCTGCTGTGCAGAAGAGAACCGAGCAAGAAATGGATGAGAGAAAGGGGCCGTTTGGCGGCATGAATTTAAGGCTCTTTGCTCACTTTGTTCTGAAGCATACAGTGTTCCATCTGCAGGTTGTGCGGAGCCGATTGTTGAGCGCTAAAGAAACAGCCTGAAGGGCCTCTCAGGCCAAAATCTGGCCATTTTTCCTGTTTTTTCGGGGCACGGTCCGTATCAATGTCTTCAATTTAAATAGTACTTGCCCGAGCCCCGCCCCAATTCGTTCTTTCAGGATAGGGAGCGGATATGTCCACAGAAACAATAAATAGAACCGAACAAAACGAACCTGCTTTCTACGAGCCGGATGGCTTCCCCCGGGGATTGAACCGAAAAGTAGTAGAATCTATCTCTCATATCAAGAATGAACCGGGATGGCTCACCGAGTTCCGTCTGCAGGCTCTGGATACCTTTCTGGCCAAGCCCATGCCAACCTGGGGATTCATTCCTCAGTTCAACATCAATCTGGATAATTATGTTCATTATGTAGGATCCAACAAGAAGAAGAAGAAATCCTGGGATGAAGTGGATCCCGACGTACTGGAAAGCTTCGAAAGGCTGGGAATTCCGGAACATGAGCGGCGATACCTGGCCGGTCTGGAAGCGATGAGCGACTCAGAAACCGTTTATGCTAACGTTAAGAAAGAGCTGGAAGAACTGGGAATCATCTTTTGCGATATAGACACCGCCATTCAGGAGTATCCGGAACTGGTGAAGCGCTATATTGGCTCGGTAGTAACCCCCGATGACAATAAGTTTGCAGCATTGAATAGCGCCGTATTCAGCGGTGGCTCATTCGCCTACTGTCCTAAAGGAGTGAAAACTCCCATGCCTCTGCAGGCTTACTTCAAAGTAACGGCGGCCAGCTCAGGTCAGTACGAACGAACCCTGCTTATCGCAGACGAAGGTGCAGAAATCGTCTACAGTGAAGGTTGCACATCTTTGCAGGATGCAGGAACAAACTTTCACACCGCCGTGGTGGAGCTTGTAGCCCTGGAGAAATCCAGGATCCATTATACTACCATCCAGAACTGGAAAAAGAATATGTATAACTGGACGGTTAAGCGCGGAATGGCGGAAAAGGAAGCGCATATTACCTGGACGGACGTCAACATTGGTGCTCAGACCATGAAGTATCCAGGCATTATTCTGAAAGGGGATCGATCCACAGGAGACATTCTTTCTCTGGCGTTCGCAGGATCGAATCAGATACAGGACACCGGAGCCAGAGTCATTCATGTTGGAAAAGACACTCGTTCCAACGTTCTGGCCAAAGGGGTTTCCCTGGACGGAGGAATTAACTCCTATCGCGGACTGGTGAAATTCGATAAGTCGGCCACCGGAGCCTTCAGCCATATCAAATGCGATGGACTGATGATGGATGACCGCAGCCAATCCCATGCTTATCCATACAATGATGTGGCCGGAGCCGATGGTTCCCTGAACTACGAGGCTACCGTATCTAAAATCGATGAGGATATGCTTTTCTATCTGCAATGTCGCGGCCTTAACGAAGACGAAGCCAAGCTTCTCATTGTAAACGGCTTCTGCGACGGAGTGGTCCGGGATCTCAATGTAGAGTACTCGGTGGAAATGAGCCGATTGATCCGAATGATTCTGGAAGATGGCAAGGCCATTGAGCGAAAGGATCAGAAGAAGCAGGAGATACCTCAGACCACAGCGTCCGGGCAGGCCTGCTAACTACACAAAATCCACATACTAAATGCTGGATTATACTTTCGGGGAAGATTCCTTCCCCGAGATGCATTTTATTAACTAGAGGAACATTCAATGAGCGCAATTCTTGAGATCAAAGATCTGCACGTAGAGGTAGAAGACACAGAGATTCTAAAAGGCGTAGATCTTACAATCCCGGCCGGGGAAATTCATGCCATTATGGGGCCCAACGGTTCAGGAAAGAGCACGCTTTCCAACGCCATCATGGGTCATCCAAATTACAAAATTACGAAGGGAGATATCCTGTTCAAGGGTGAATCGGTGCTGGGTTTATCCACGGATGAAAGAGCCAGAAAAGGGCTATTTCTTTGCTTCCAGTATCCCACCGCCATTCCAGGCGTTACGGTGACCAACTTTCTGCGCAATGTCTTAAAGAACGTTAGAGGAAAGGATGTGCCTGTACGAGAATTTCGCACAGAAGTAAAGCAGGCAATGGAAGAACTACAGATGGATTCCAATTTCATGGGTCGCTATGTAAACGATGGCTTTTCCGGAGGAGAGAAGAAGCGAAATGAAATCCTTCAGATGAGCCTGATGAAACCGGGACTGGCTATACTGGATGAAGTGGATTCCGGTCTGGACATCGATGCTCTAAGAATCATCGCAGAAAATATCGAAAAGCAAAATAATGCTGACCGGTCCATGCTGGTAATTACTCACTATCAGCGTATTTTGAACTATCTTTCGCTGGACAAAGTCCATATTTTCATGGATGGCCGGGTGCAAACCACCGGCGGACCGGAACTGGCAGAACGCCTGGAACAGGAAGGCTATGACTGGGTTGGCAAAGCCGCTGCAGGAGAGAATGCATGAGCGGGATTGCCCAGATCCAGAACGAAGCAATTTCAGCGCTCAAGCAAGCCACTGCAGATACCTACCCTGATAAATCCAGCGAAGCGTGGAGAAAGGTTCGCCTGGATGGGGTGGATGTACTGGGCCGCAGTCCCGGTGAGCTGAATATTGAATTCCAGTATTGCAAAGAGTCAGGTAAGTCTTTTCAGGAGTATCAATCTCTTCCTTGGCCCTCCGCAGAGAACAAATCTGCCTACAGCGAGCAGGGAATTAGCATTCTGGACCCTGGTCAGGATTCCAGTGAATGGACCTGGCTTCTAAACAGGGCCAGAGACGCAGCCGATCCTTTCGAACTTACCACTCTGGCCTACGGCAAACCCATTGCGCTACACATTAAGCAGAACATTGCGCTTCGCATTCGCATGCATGCGGGCAATGGAAATCTGCATCTGCCCTCCCTCTTTATCAAGGTGGATCCAAACCGAGAACTGGATCTGTTTATCGAATACATCGATCCGGGACAGAATTCAGATGAACTGGGCCGCATGTGGAGCAGCACAACATTCATTGAATCCGGAAACAATTCCTATGTTCGAATGATCGACAGTCGCAAACACGATGACCTGAGCTTTCATTTCCATCGCGTAGATTTTCTGGAAGGTAGAGACAGCAATGTTCACTATTGTGCCATTCATCGCGGCGGATTAACCGGCAAAGGGTTCGTTCGCACCCGGGCCATGCAACAGGGGGCCGCGTTTCGAGGCATTGGTCTGTATACCGGCCGGGCTGCCCAATTTCATGATATGGAAATGGAAGTGAGCCACGAAGCAGATCATTGCGTAAGTACGCTGCTCTACAAGACAGTTCTACGCGACAGAGCTCATAGCGTATTTAATGGTTCCCTGGTAGCTCCTCCCCATATTAAGCAGGTAGATTCGCATCAGACCAACAACAACATTGTTTTGAGCAAGAAGGCTCGCGCGGAATCCATGCCAAAACTGATTATCCAGTCCGAAGATGTGTCCTGTGAGCACGGCGCCACTGTAGGCGATCTGGACGAACAGGCCCTTTTCTTTCTGCAATGCAGGGGTATTCCTCTGGAAGCAGCCAGGCGAATGCTGATTGAAGGGTTCATGGAAGAAATTCTTTCCGAGCTTAGATTGACTGAAGAAGATCTTGCCAGCCTGCGAGATGAGATGTTTCCCATCCTTGAAAGTTAACCGTAACAAACCGCCATGGAATTCCATGAGTGGTTTCTTAACCGGTATACAAACAGTCGGATAGACCTCAGGAGCGAATATGGCAGATAAACTGGCCTCGGAATCAGAAATAAAGGAAGGGGAAATATTCACCTGCAACACAAGGATTGGCAGAGTGGCCCTTACCAGACTGAACGGAAAAATCTGTGCCTTCGAAAACACATGCACCCATGATGGTGGCTCTCTGAATGGCGGCAAACTGGACGGAAAAGAAATCATCTGTCCAAGACATGGGGCCCGCTTCGACATCGAATCGGGAGAAGCCACCAGGATGCCAGCCACAGAAAGCATCGAGATCTATCCTGTAGAACTCAAGGATGGGGATGTGCTGGTGGATCTGGACGCTTGACCGTTACACCCGGTCTGGCCCGCTGGCGGTCCCGCAGGATAGGGCGCCCTTGGGCCCCGGTTCAAAGCCCATTTTCGAATCTGGGACGGGGGCCCTGGATACCACTGTTCCGAGGCAAAAACACTGGCAATGCAGACCGCGGACTATTTTTTTACCGGAGTAAGGTTTCTAACCGGGAGATTGGCTTTCCATGTCAGGTAAACTACTGGATTATCAAAAGATTAAAGAAGACTTTCCTATTCTTTCCACCCGGATGAATGGAAAGCCGCTGGTATTTCTGGACAGCGCAGCCAGCTCTCAGAAACCCCGGCGAGTCATTGAAGCGTTTGAGGACTATTACCGATGCCGCAATGCCAACATCCATCGAGGTGCTTACAGACTGAGTTATGAGGCCACCGACCTCTACGATAGAACCCGAGCCAGGCTGGCCAAATTCCTTGGGGCATCGGACCCGGACACAGTCATTTTCACTCGAAATACTACAGAAAGCTTGAACATCGTGGCTTACAGCTGGGCCATGAATGAATTGAAGCCCGGGGATGAAATCCTGGTAAGCGAACTGGAGCACCATTCCAATCTGGTTCCGTGGATGATGGCCGCGAAGAAGACCGGCGCTGTCCTCCGTCATATCCCCCTCACAGAGGATGCTCGCTACGACCTCGGTCGTCTGTCGGAAGTCATCACCGATCGCACTCGAATCGTATCGGTAGCTCATATGTCCAACGCTGTGGGCACAATCCATGATTTAAAAACCATTGGCCAGGCGGCGCGAAAGGCAGGAGCTCTCTTCGTGGTGGATGGAGCCCAGGGTGCCTGTCATCTGAACGTTAATGTTGAGGAGCTGGACTGCGATTTCTATGCATTGAGTGCACATAAAATGCTGGGACCTACGGGAGTAGGTGCCCTCTACGGAAAACGGGAAATACTGGAAAACATGGAGCCATTCCTGGGCGGCGGCGATATGATCCTGACTGTATCCAGAGATTCATTTAAGCCTGCTCCACTTCCTATGAAGTTTGAAGCAGGTACTCCGAACATCGCAGGAGTAGTGGCTTTCTCTGTAGCCCTGGACTATCTCAGTCAGGTGGGCCTGGAAAATGTACACAGCCACGAACTGGCACTGCTGAATTATGGACTGGAAGAAATGCAGAAGGTTCCTGGTATTCGTTTGTTTGGAAGTAATGACCTGGAGAATCGCGGAGGAGTAATCAGCTTTCTTTTAGAAGGTGTGCATCCGCATGATATTGGTAGTATCCTGGACGAAGAGGGAGTGGCTGTACGCGCCGGGCATCATTGCTGCGAACCCTTTATGAAGAAAGAAGGGATCACCGGCACTGTAAGAGCCAGCTTCTATCTCTACAATGGCCCGGAAGACATTGATGCTCTGGTGAATGCTCTGCTCAAGGTTCGCAGCATTTTCAAGATGCCGGCCAGGGCTCCGGGGCCGGCTCCGAGGTAAAATAAATGTCTCTTAGCGAAGATCTATACAAAGAACTGATTATTGACCACAGTCAGGAACCTTCCCACAGGGAGATTCCTGCAGATCACAATGTTCATGAATCCGGAGTGAATCGAAGCTGCGGAGATGAGGTAGAGGTCTATCTCAAAGTAGAAGATGGCGTGATCAAGGCCATTGGAATGGGCGGTCATGGTTGTAGTATCTCCACTGCATCTGGCTCCATGATGGCCGATGCCGTGGATGGAATGACTGTGGAACAGGCAGAGGATTTGATCGAAAGATTCAAGTCTATGATCGTGGAAAAACACCAGGTGGATTTTCCGGAAGGCCTGGAAGACCTGGAGGCTCTCCAGGGAGTGCAGCAGTATCCCATACGCGTAAAGTGCGCCACCCTTGCCTGGAATGCTCTGGAACAGGCTCTGCGCACCGCAGGTAAGCTTTAATCCTTACCTGCTACTAGCCCACTACTTTCCCTGTGCAGCCTTTATTTAGCCTTTCTCCGGGGGAGAACTTTCAGCACTGACCCCGGCCTCTGCAGCGGGCTTTACACTTGCAATTACAGAGGCATTCCTGGAAGCTCGCAGGATGTTGAGACGGGCAGGTCTGACGCTGGCTCTGACGCTGGCTCCCTTCTTGGTTCATTGTGCTACGGCCAGTACGCTACCTGAAGGCGATTTATATCATCCGGTAACCGAGGATGGGTTTCCTTTGAGCCTGGAACATTTTCCAGCGGATTCAAGTGCTGCCCCCCGAAAGTATCCTATCATTCTGTGTCATGGATTCATGGCCAGTCGCAAATACTTCAAGATGAATGGCAGCAGATCCCTGGCCATGCAACTTCAGAAGCAGGGCTACGATGTGTGGCTGCTGGATCTGAGAGGCCGACCGGATGCAGGCTCCCCGTCGCTCTTTTTTGGAGACTATACCTACGATTACAATATGGACGATTATATCCGCCGGGATATGGATACGGCCATTTCCTTTGTTCTGGAAAAGACCGGAAAGCCTGGAGTTAACTGGATTGGGCATAGTATGGGTGGAATGATTGCCTATGCGCGAATTGGAACTTTTAAAGAAGATAGAATCAAAAACCTGGTCACACTGGGCTCTCCGTTTGTATTCGAAAACCCCACAAGAAACCTGAACACCTGGAATGCCCTGGGCACTTGCTCCTTTCTTTTACCGGTGCTTCCTATGGGCACCATGGCCCGAATGGAAAGGCATAGTTGTATCTCTCTGACCCCGGATCGATATCTAATGAATATGTTCTGGTATCCGGACAATCTGCCGGAAGGCATGCTGGATGATATGAAAGCTCATGTAGCCAATAACATTGCCATTGGAGTAGCCGACCAGTTTGCAGATGCGGTGGAAAGCGGCGATGTGCGAAGCGACGATGGAAAATTCAATTATACTCAGAATCTGAAGCGAATTCGCATACCTGTTATGATTGTAGGAGGGCGCAGGGATCACCTGGGGTCTCCCTATATGCTACGGACCATTTACGAATCTCTGGGCAGTGAGGATAAAACACTGTTTATTGCATCCAGGTCCAACGGACAACAGGAAGACTACGGACATACAGACCTTTTTGTTGGAGTGCATGCAGATGAAGATGTAATCCCCGCAGTAATGGAGTGGCTCAATGAAAGGAATTAAGGCACTTCTTGCTAATTGCAGAAACGCTGTATTTAGACAGTCTTCAATTAGACGTTACTGGAATGGTTTTTCGAAGACCTGTAGAATTTCATTTCAGACCCTAAAGCGGCCCCTGGCAAAGTCCCGGGAAACTAATTCCAAGCGAAACCAGGCATCCCTTCGTAGTTGGTGCGCTTTTTTCTCCAGGTCACAGATCGCCTGTCAGTTTGTTTCATTAGCGCTACTTGTTACCATGACCTATCCTCTAAAGGCACGATCCCTGGATTCTGGGTTTTCGGAGAGTCGCATCCCGGCCACTACCGTGGCAGAAACAGATCGACTGACTGTTCTTCGCATAGGTGATCTTAGAAAGGGAAAGCATTCCATAGCCCTGCTGGATCCCATGTTCTTTGAACCGGGAATCCTGGCCCGGCCGGATGGTCTTCTGGAGGCTCTACTGGATGATCATAACGTCTATCTTTTGATGTGGAAATCGCCGGATGCAGTTATTCAATCGGCCTTGATTGGAACGGAAATAGAAAAGGCCATTTCCATGGCCCGCACAGATTGCGAGTGCACCGACTTTGTGGCCGGAGGTCTATCCCTGGGAGGACAGCGCTGGCTTCCCTATCTAAGTCGACTGGAAGCATCCGGGGATGCAATGGTTGATAGCCGAGGAAATCGCATTCGATCCATTTTCTTTATAGGAGCCGGACTGGATTATGCCTATCCAGGCTCTCTCTATACAGGTGATCGATTTCCTGTGGGCCAGGATCTAAGCAGTAACTGTTCCAATCCCGGGGGCCCCTGTCTTAGCTTTATTCCCACCTCTCATTTTAAGGCCGGACTGAAACTACGGAGCATCCCATCTGCTCTGGTACCTGGCGATTTAAGCGCCGTTCGAATGTTTCCTGCCGTTCGAACCATGACCATTCCAGTAGCCTTTATATATGGAAAGATCGATGGCTTCAGCCCGGAGGAGTCACTCTATCCGGTGTATAAGTTCTGGGGCGAAGATTCAGGGCTACAGAAAAGTCGTAGAGAGTATGCACCCTATGATACAGAGAACCCTGTATTCTGGCTGGAAGGTAGCGAAGCCAACAGAATTCATGATTATGACCACTTTGATCTTTTCTTGCATCCGAGTGCAGATGATGAAATATACGATGAATTAGTAGATTGGATTGAAGATGCGGAGCGCCAACCAGAGCATTAGAGAAGGACTGAAGTCCCCGGAGCTGGACAGTCAGTTCCAGGAACTGGTAGCGGCCAGTCCTCTGGAAGAGAAGGACCGTAGTTCGGTGCTTTCCTGGATTCGAGCGGTTCGAGATGAATGCTCTGGAGCATTGCGCAAGTCCCAGGATTATTCTGCGTTGATCACTCGCATGGGAGAGTATCAGTTGCGTTCCAGTCTGTTCCAGCTTCTTGCGCAGAGAGAACCGGACAGAGCTCAGAAACAAAGACTGCAGGGCGATCTGCTCATTGCACTGCAATCGGCCATTCAGAATGTCATTCTAGAGGATAACGATTCAGCCGAGATTCTCGAGGCTTACCGATCCAGTCTGTCCAATCTAATCCCTGGTCTTGCTTCCATAGAAAAACATGAATTGAACCCGGATGGGCCGCTCCTGGTAGTGGAAACCGATTACCGACAGGATGCCTACCAGTTGCCCGGTGACACCATCACCGGCAAGGAAGAATCCGAAGGCCAGCCGGACCAGGAAATGCCGGATGCTCATGACGCACATTCCATGACCACTGTAGTAGCAGAATCGGCAGAAGGTACGGCATCTGGCGAAAGCAGCTCTTCCGATCAGCAAGAACTTCATTCCCTTCGCGCAGAGAATGAAGAATTAAAAAAGAAACTGAATGATTTTCTGGAAGAATGGGGAGAAGGGATCCGGATTGATGGAAGAACGGTAAGTATCCTGACTCAGCGAAAGATTATTGTAAAAAAATCATCCCAGGGAAACTCTGAGTGAACCCGGATTTACCTCCTCTACTACCACATCCTACTGAAACCCAGAGAAACCTGTATGTATTTCTCTCCAGCATGTTTGTTACAATGCTGGTTTTAACGAATATGGTGGGAACCAAGCTGTTCATTCTGTTTCCGCACTATGAGCCTCTATCTGTAGTTCTTACTTCCGGTATAGTTACCTATCCATTTACATTCTGGCTAACCGACATCGTATCTGAAACCTTTGGAAAGCGAAAAGCGGATCTTATGGTAGTCTATGGCTTCGTGGCCAGTATGCTAATGCTTCTTATTCTGCAAATCGTTCAGGCACTACCACCTGCAGAAATCTGGAGAATCCCGGCCGAATACGCAGGCTCCTTTGCCAATGAACTACAAATTGTAGGGAAAGACGGAAGAATACTGGGAGCCAGTTCCACTGCAGCCCAGACGGCTTTCACATTTACGTTTGATGCTCCTGGACTACTGTTGTTCGCCTCGATGCTGGCCTATCTGGCAGCCCAGCTTACAGACAACTTTATGTTTCATTTCTGGAGGCGCCTGACCCGGGGAAAGCATCTGTGGCTGCGAAACAATGGATCCACGGCCGTATCTCAGCTACTGGATACAATAATCGTAAACAGCATATTTCTAACTTTCTACTGGAAGATGCCGTACTTCGCGCCTACTGAGGATCAGCCAGTAACCGTAGTGCAGGTAATCTTTACCACATACCTGGTAAAGCTTGCCCTGGCGCTGCTGGATACTCCTCTCATCTATGCAGGCATTGGCTTTATCAAGAAAGCCTTTGGGCTATCGCCCACCTATCAGTCTTGAGCCAGCATCTATTCATTCGGGTACTACATCTGGTGGGGTATTTCAAGCCCTTCTTACTGAACTGTGATCGAAACTGAATGCATCTGGCCACTTCAGTTAGCAGCCCGGGCACCGCGATAAAGCCCATGATTCTGAATGTATTGCAGCACTGACTCCGGAATGCACTTCTTCAACTCTGCTGCTTCATTCCGGGCTGGTTCCACTTCAAGCGACTGAGCACTGAGCCTCTCCCGGATGGATGTACTGGAACATCCCGGAGGACATAGATCCAGGATTTCCAGGGAACGTACCGAGTATTTCTGCATTAGCTTTTCTCTGGATTCCTGAATGCCCGCATCCTGACCCTCTCGGCGAAATACCAGAATGGGCACCTCCTCCAGTAAATACTCATGCTCCTTCCACTTTTCCAGGGAGTAGAGATTGTCTGCACCTATTACAAGCACCGGTTCGCGCTGCAGAGATTGCAGGTATTTAACTGTAAGCACCGTGTAGCTCACGCCACCCTGTTTCATTTCGAATGTGTCCAGATACACCGGAATCGCGCCCGAAGCTGTCCGGGATCCATCCCGAAAATGTGAAATATCCGAGGTATGTGAAGTATCCAATGCAGGAGAGGTCCGGGCGGTATGGGAGGCCCGGACATCATGGGAAACAGTGCCTGGCAAATGAACCTCACCGCTGTCAGTGCTGGTATGAGAAACTAAATTCACCGAAACAGAAAGTTCATTCAGCATTAACTCCAGCATGGCCAGGCGATGTTCATCGCCGGCATGACTGCCTTCCTGCTTAAACGGTGAGACCGCAGCCGGAACAATGCGAATTTCGCTTATTCTGTCGTCCGTGGCCCGTTGGAGGAGGCCCCGGATGAGCTCCTGATGACCTCTGTGCGGAGGATCAAAGGATCCACCAAATAGATAGCATCTATCCTTCAAAGGTTCAGGTCCTCAACCCCGGGCTAGCCGCGAACCTGCCCTTCGCCTTCCAGCACATAGGTAGTGGTGGTGAGGTCGCGGACTCCCATGGGCCCGCGAACATGCATTCGGCCGGTGGAAATCCCCACTTCGGCGCCCATTCCCATCTGGCCTCCATCATGGAACCTTGTGGAGCAATTAACCAGCACAGCCGCCGTGTCTACGGAATCCCTGAACTGAACGATAGCTTCATGGCTATCAGAGATAATGGCCTCGGAATGGCCGCTACCATACTGATCTATGAACTGAATGGCTTCATCCACTGAGTCCACAATCTTTACCGCCAGCCGCTGATCTAGATATTCAGTGGAATACTCGGTTTCCGGATCCTCGATGGGAGCGGCCTCAGAAAACAACTTTCTGGTACGTTCGCAGCCTAGCAGGATTGCGCCTGCGGATTTCAGTCGATCCAGCAATGCAGCTGCATGCGGGAAATCGCTGTGAATTAGAAGATTCTCAATAGCATTACAAACCGAAGGACGCTGAAGTTTGGCATTGATGGCTATGTCCGATGCTCGATTCAGAGGCGCACTGGAATCTATGAATAGATTACACACTCCCTTGTCATGCTTTACAACAGGAATGGATGTATTTTCGCTAACCGCCTGGATGAGACCTGCTCCTCCACGAGGCACCACCAGATCGATTGTATCGCTTTGCTTCAGCAGGTCGAACATAAACTGACGATCGGTTTCGTTTACGAACTGCAGACAATCTCTGGATAGTCCATGACGCTCAACTGCGGCCGCCAGAATTGTATGCAATGCAATATTGGAATGGATGGCTTCTTTACCGCCGCGAAGAATGGCTGCGTTGCCGCTCTTGATACAAAGAGCGCCAACATCGATAGTAACATTGGGCCTGGATTCGTATACGGTGAATACCACTCCCAGAGGTACACGCTTCTGTACCATTTTCACTCCATTGGGAAGTGTTCGGCCCAGAATCACCTCACCCACTGGATCAGGAAAAGCAGCTATTTCCCTGAGCGAATCTGCCATGGATTGAATACGTGATGTGGTAAGGGTCAGGCGCTCCTTCAGAGCCTCGCTGATTCCCAGCTCATCAGCCTGTTTCAGATCCTTTTCATTGGCTTCCAGCAATTCCTGTTGCACCCTCGGTTGCTCCAGTTCAGCAGCGGCATCTAACAGGATTTGATTTCGCAGAGCCGTAGGAGTCTTTCGAATTTCACGAAAGGCCAGACGGGCTCTCATGCCAAACTGACTGGCACTCATTTCTTTGTTCAATTCAGCGACGGTTCCCACCCTTACGAATAAGTAAGCCCAAAGCCGTCCGTCAATCCTTTCTGAGCTGTAAATCGCTTTACGAGGTCCAGCGGGCATCCATCCTGGGAGCATGATTCTGGAAAAGCGAAGTGTGGCTGCAGTGATCCTCTGGAGCCTGGTTACCTGCGGTTTCTATTTGCTCTACTGGTATTATAAAGCCTATCAGGAATTGACTTTCATTACAGGGAAGTCCCCCACAGACAATGACTATGGCCTGGATTTACTTCTGGTTATTATTACCTGCGGGATCTGGGGAGTCTATGTAGACTACAAGATCTCACTCTGCATCTACGAGTATCAGAAGAAGCAGGGATTATTTGCCCAGGATACCTCGATGGTAGCGGTAGTTCTGGACGTAGCCGGCTATGTTACCGGCTACTTTACGGGAATTGTTTCCAGCGCCATCCATCAGGATCTGATCAACGGACTTATTGACCATGTTTCTACAGGAACGCCTGGTCACCGCCCAGAAGCGGGAATGAGGCCTTCAGACCAGTCACCACCATCTCCATGGCAATAGCGCCAATGAAGAGAGCGTTGGTTCTCATCAATATGGCGAAGTATTTACCCAGACGGGTTTCGCGCATTCCCGAAACCCGTTCAAAAATCAGACAGATAAGCACAACAAACAGAAAGTTCACTCCAAGCACGCCGGCAATGATTGCGCTGGATACCACTGGAGAATAGAGCTCACCCAGCAGTATGGCCACCCAGATAGTGCCTGGTCCTACCATGTAAGGCAGCGAGATCTGTGGCGCCAGTTCCGAGATATCACCTCTAAACAGTAGGTTGGATCCCGGCCCCTGGGAGATATAGCGAAATGCAATGTAGAGCATGATGATTCCGCCAAACACCTGCAGAGATGCCAGCTGAACCTGAAACACATGCTGCAGAAGCCCTCGGCCAAACAGCGTGAATATCAAGAAAATAACCAGGCTGATCACAGTGGCCCGCATATGTACACGAAAGAAATCTTTGAAGCTAAGCTCATTCATCAACTCGGCCAGATAGAGCACCTGAGCGAATGGGTTGATAATTACGAGCATCAATAGGAACTGATCCACGGCAGCCACCTGATTAATAGATTCCAGCTCTTGCGATAGGACCTCTGGAAAAAGGGATCCGTTAAGCTTCTGGTTCCGGGAATTTCAGGGAACGAAAAGGGCGCCCCTGCTTTTTGCCCAATATAGCGAATTCACTGGCCGGCCGTTGAAGGCAAGCGAAATTGAACCTGATTGCCGCCATGGGACTTGGCTCTGTACATCGCCTCGTCCGCAGCATCGTTTAGCTCCTGAGCTCCGGGATGATCCGGATAGAATGTGAGTCCGCAGCTAAAGGTACACTGGAATTGATAGTTCAAATAACTATGCACAACGTTGGAAAAATCCTCCCGGATCTCTTCCAGCCGGTCTTTGATAGAATCTCGGTCCATTCCGGTTACGATCACTGCGAACTCTTCTCCGCCGTACCTGCCAACGATATCGTTTCTGCGCACCCTTTGCTTCAATAGTCTGGCCAGGTTCTGAATCACTCGATCCCCGGCGGAATGACCATAGGTATCGTTTACATGCTTGAACTTGTCGATGTCAATCATGGCAAAGCCCATCATCTCATTTTGCTTCTGACAGCGCATGACCTCTGTTTCCAGCTTCTTTCGAGTGGTGGTATGATTGAACAATCCAGTGAGGCTGTCTCGAACGGTTTGAGAGATTACCGTTCTGTATCTTTCTACGCGCAGGGCTATGGACTGATACAGATCCCCGGGCTCAATGGAAGATGACAGAATCTCATCCCCTCCTCGCTTCAAGGCCGCCCCTTTCTTTATTGGATCCGTCTCGGTGGATTGAAACAGAATGGGAAGTCCGCCATAACCATCTTGCTGACGAATTACTGCGCTTAGCTCCATCCCCAGGCATTCGGGATAGTATAGATCCAGAAGCACCAGCTCCGGATCGAATTCCAGAAGAGCATCAAAAATATGGTCCGGCCCTTTGAGCCTGAAGATGCTCACGTCCGGGGAATCATCCAGAGCCTGCACCGAGGGATTGTTGGTGGCTGGCCCTGTAACCACCAGCACCCTGTACGGATCCGGCATCAGGGAGTCCGTCAGGCGATCCAAAACTTCTACAATACTAAACAAATCTACTGGTTTCTGGAAATAGAAATCTCCACCAAAGCGAACAGCCTGCAACCTGGAAAGAAAACCATCCTCATTCGAAACAATGAGAACCGGCACGGCCTGGTGCCGAAAGAGCTTGAGCTCTGCAAGGGTCATCGGATTTTCATCGTGAGCCTCGGATAGATCTGCAATCATGGCCAGCGGCACCTTGGCCTGCATGGCAACCCTTGCAGCTTCCAGGTCGGGAAAAGGCAGTATATCGAACCCGTAGTTGCCCAGCTGGTCGGAAAGATCGTTTCTAAGTTCTTGATCTAGAGAAATCAAGAAAACCAGCCGATTGGATGTTACGTCTATAGGTTTGTCGAGCTCCTGCTGACCTTGTGTTGGCTCCATCGAATCCATGAGAATTGTTTACTACATTCTATTTGTGGCCGCCTCAGCCGCAATCGTTTCTCCCCTGAATGCAAGGGAGGACTGGTCAGATTTACATCCGGAACCTCAGACCTACTACGGTTCCGAAAAGGCCAAAAAGGTGCCGGTGGATGCCATATTCTGGGTGCAGGAAGACTGGGCCGACCATTACTCCAATCAATTATTCTGGATCTACAAATACACTGATTACCCCAGGTTTGTATCCACTCGATTTTTCCCTTTTTACTACAGTCTCGATAGTAAAATCGATGAACGAGAAAGTGTCTTCCTCATGCCTTTTCCCGGCCTGTTCTATCACAGACGTTACGATTCGGATGAAACCAGGATCAATTCAACCTTCTGGTTCTCCAGAGACAATCGTCTTACCAACAAAGAATGGGATCTATACTTCTTTCTAGTCTACAGATCCCAGGAAGGTCCGGATTCGGATCGAGACTTCGATCATGCATTCTTTCCTCTCTACTTTGGTGGGTCCAACCCTGCACGGGGTAAACGCTACAGTACTTTTCTGCCGTTGTATTACTACGAATCTCAGACCAGCCGGGACCGAGATCATCTGGCATTGATTCTGCCACTTTTTTTCTACGAGGGCACAGATAGCGCCAGCGGTTCGAACCGGGCCCATTTCAGCCCTTTACATTACCACAGCGAAACCAGGTCTTCGGGAGCGGATGGTAAGGAAGACTATCTGGTTAAGACCGGATTTCCTGTGCTTCCTTTCCTTTATGCCACGAAGGAAACAGAGACTACATCAGACACAAACTATCTTACAGTCTTTAACGTTACCAGGGATGAACAGAGCTCATCCTATGTATCTCCACTTTTTCTCTGGGAGAATCATCCAGACTACAGTGTTCGCTGGCTTCCCCTGTATTTCCAGGATACCCGGGAAGACGGATATTTTCATATTCCTCCTCTCTGGTTCAGCGACCAGGAGCCAGAAGGAGATACGAATTTCAGCGTTCTTCACTACTACAGCAAAGATGGGGACAGCTCTATTTTCGGTTTTCCGCTTATACCCATTATTTATGCTTCTCGATCCGAGCCGAACTACAGCAGGCATAATTTGCTGACCATCTTTTACTGGGACAGTAGCCCCGATAGCTCCACGACTTTTATTCCGCCTTACTATCATTCCAGGGAACGCCGGGAGTCATCGGGACTGGAAACCGGTTCTGCCATAGCGAAAAAGACCGAGCTTCCGCCATTTCGCTCTGTAAATCGCCCCACCGGAAGTCCTGTTTCCGGCGGGGACACATCGCAGGAAGCGGACTATGTGGATCACTATAACCTGGCCTTTCTCATAGACTGGAAGGAAACCGGCGATTCCATGGATCGGTTTTTCTTTCTGCCTCTCTATTACCAGGGATTCGCCAATCCAACCACCGGTAACGAATCCTATGCTTATCTGGTTCCTCTCTACTTCCAGAACAGTAGTCCTGATTCCTTCAATAGCTGGGGACCATTACACTATTACGATTCAACTAAGTCAGAAAAGAGCATCTTCTTCCCGCTACTGCCGGTGCTCTATGCATATCGCACGGACGGCTCCACCACAAAGAGAAATTATCTAACATTCTTTTATACCCGAGACAGCGAAGATGGGTATCTAAGGTTTCTTCCTCCGTACTACCATTCCCATGACATAGTCTCTGAATCTACGGGTATCGTAAGAGAGGATCATTACAATATTGCTCTTCTGACGAACTGGAACGAACGAAACGATGAGATGCAGGATTTCTTTTTCGCTCCGCTTTACTTCTGGAAGAAAGGTGAACAGGGCTACACACATATTGTGCCTTTCTACTTTGAAGATCGCAGCCCGGAACGAGAATTAAACTTTGGCCCCATCCATTACTTTCGCAAGGACCAGGACACCGAGTATCTCTGGTTTCTCATATACTATTCCTGGTTAAACGAGTCAGAATCTGCATCCAGCGGAAACGTGATGATCCCTCTTTACTTCAACTATGAGGATCCTGTTAAGAATTATCATGTAAACCTGGGCGGTATCTCTCTTTCGGAAGAAAGCCTGGATGTTCGCGTAAATACAGTCACCGGTGAAACAAAGGCAGTGTCTGTACTGGATACAGACGTTGGCTGGTTCTACAATCTGTTCAGCTATTCTGCTCGAATCCCGCTCCAGGAAACCCAGGACACCCGAGTGCGAACTCCGGAAACGGTGCAGGATATTCCTGAAGGTTCCCAGATTCTTTCTGTAGATACATTCGATCCAGATGAGATAGGAGACGAGCAACCAGAGCTAACCCCGGAGGAAACCGGAGTGGCGATAAAGAAAGATACATCCATCAACCGTGAAAACTCCATTCGATTCTCTGGCTGGAGTGTATTATTTGGATTGTTCGCACGGGAAACAGCCGATACCCGGCACCATGCCAGAGCCCTTCCTTTATTCTGGCTTAGCTGGGACGATGCCTCGGCAGACCAGGTCACGGTGATTCCCGGGGCCTACATGAGCTACGATGAGGAGCCGGAACACTATTTCGTTCTATTCCCTCTTTTTGTTCCCGTATATGCCACACAGGAAACTCCAGATTACAGTCTTCATTCCTACGGTCTCTTTCTTTACCTTGAAGAAGAAGATCGGTTGGCGAAACGAACGGAAACCAGCATCGTATGGCCCTTTTACAACTCCTACGATTCGCCGGATGAAGCTGGCAGCAGATTATTACCGGTATATTACAGCAAGAGAGAGAAATACGAAGATGGCAAAAGCTATTCTGAGTTCAGTATTACTCCACTCTCCTACTCCAGCGAATCCCGCAGCTATGCAGAGGACACTGGTAAGCTGGAACGGGAAACCGATGCCTTCTATTCGCCGCTGTATCTCTCCTCCAGTCTAAAATACAGAAAGTACAATGAGAGCTGGAGCTTTCTTCCCATTCCGCTGTATTACTCTGGCGTAGAAGGAAATCAAAAGACCCAGAACCTTCTGCTTTTGATGCACAGAAACAGCACAGTTCAAGAAGACGAATCCACAGTCACTCAGAGTGCTCGATTCTTTCCCATCGTCTTCTACGGACAGGATTACCACGCTGTATTCCCGCTGTATTATTATTCAGATCATGGAGGCGGAAGCAGTAGCTTTGTTTCACCGGTTTACTGGAATGATTCCGATGGTGGGACCACGGATCACAGGCTGCTCTGGCTGATTAGCTGGGAGAGCGGTGAGAGCACGTCCGCAGATGCGAATTTCATTCCGATCTTTTTCTACGAAGAGAATGATCACCTGGTCCTTTTTCCGTTATACTTTGGATTCGGCCCCACCGACAGTCGAACGCACTGGGGCCCGCTTTATTATTACGATAGCACAGAAACTTCTCTGGATCTTCTGGCCGGGCTTTTCTACTATTCCAACTATGAATATTCGGGGCAGGAGGACTCCAGCTTTCATGTGTTACCTCTGATATTCAATTGGTGGGAAGGAGACACCTACACCGGCTTTTATGGGATTCTGTATTACACAAGCTCCCCTGCCTACAGCAGACAGTACATTCCATTGATCTACGAAAACGAATGGAGCCAGTCCAGTTCAGGACAGCGTCGTTCGGTATCCTTTTTACTGCAGAGTATGTATTACGAAAGCGATTCCAGGCAGTCCAGCTTTGGACTACTGTATCGCATCCTTATGGGCTATGAATCGGACAATAGCTCCTCGCAATCCGACTGGAATTTCAATCTGCTATCCTTTGTACTGGCCAGCGATTCAGATAGCTTTCATAACAGTTTTCTACCTATCTACTGGTATGAGAAGAACCCCTATTCTACTTCTTCCCATTTCATCCCTTTATTGACCTTCAACCACTGGGACAGCGATGGCTACACCGGACTCCATGGCCCCGTCTACGTAGAGAAAGACAACCACGGCTATCGCAGATACTTCGCAATTTCTCCGTTGCTATTTGAATCCGAATGGCAGAGCGAATCCTCCGGCCAGGATTTTGGCGAAACCAGTTTCTTGCTGAATTCCATGTACTACGAAAATCGCAGGGACTATTCCCAGACCGGCCTGCTATGGCGAGGCCTGGGTGGATATCGAAACGATAGAAACTCAGATTACTGGAATGCGAACTTCGTGACCTTCGTCATGGCAAATAGCTCGGACGGCTGGCATCATAGCTTTCTTCCTCTATATTACATGGATCAAGAGAAAGATTCTCTGGATGTATGGATTCCTCCTCTGCTGGGCTGGTCCCATTCCACTCCAGCGAAAGTTTCGGAAGGACTGGGCCTGGGATTACTGTGGTACAGAAGTCGCGATGACGCTATGCAGGAGCATTTTCGCAGCGTTCTCATGGGCGGACTGCTATATTACGACCGCTACAAGGGGGCCCAGAATGGTTTTCGCGAATGGGGCAGTCTTTATGGATTCCTCTGGGACTACGAAGTGGAGCCATCCTCCGGATATGAGAAATTCTCTATCTTAAAATTCATATTCTCTCGCACCAAACACGAAGGAAAGATCAAATACAGGGTTTTCTTCCTTCCCTTCGAATTCAACGAATAGCGCAGCAAATTCCAGCAGGAAATGCTCGGATCGAATTTTATAGAGCTTATAGCCGTTCGGGCTCGAAACAAAAAGAGCGATGACTGAATGGCAGCCATCGCTCCCAAAACTCACTTAGCCGCATATGCAGTCATCCCATCGGGTAATCACTGAGCCAGAGTTGGCTCGGAACCCCTCAAAGAGAGCTCTAGATCAGGTATCTCAATTCTTCAGTCAGCCTGGTGCGAAATTCTCGGTTGCGAAAGCGAATATCCGACCGATCGATCAGAAACAGGTTATGGACCTGGGCCTTTTCATCGGTAAAGATAGAGGCTTCCATGATACTTATATCCATCAAGTAGAACGCCTGAGACAGAGCCAGAAGCAAACCTGACTTGTCCTGTCCGCGAACTTCAATCACCACTTCTTCATCCAGGTCTCGAATAAAAACCTGGCCTTCTCCATATCCGATTTCTGGCCTGGGCGCTTCTCTAGCATGCTCTGTAAGATAACCCAGCACCGATACTCCATCAAAAAGCAGGCGCTCAAGATCATCGATCATCATCTTCAGGGCACCTTCATCCAGTTCCTGACCGGCTGCACCGGCCCGAATCAAGAACTCATCGCTTATTAGAGTTCTCTCTGGCGTGCTGATTTTGGCTTCCATCACGCTCCAATTGTGGCAGTAAAGCACTGCCGCCAGGCGAAATAGAACTCCTACTTCGTTTCCATCGGATTCAATTTTTAACCTGTACCCGGCGGGTTCCTTGAGAACTCCCACATCCAGCCGGTGGCCGGACCGACCGGCCACCCGGGAGAAAATGGCTCTCTCTGAGGATTCCATGACACTACGACTTCCTTCCATATTCCTAACATCTGTTATAGCTGGATTCATTGGACCATGCCTTTGAATCCGCATGCGAATATATGCAAAAGCTGTGCCAGGGATAGGGATTAAGAATCGCCGGAAACTGCGGTTTTTACGAGCATCCGCAGAATAATTATTATATAACTACTTATAGATTGCCTCTTTTTGTAGCACTTTGCCCCTCGATGTCCAATGACGCAGCGCATCATAAGAATCGTTCTTAGGACGTTGTGTAACCAGCAAAAGAGCTATCTTGAACTAACGGTAGGGGTTTTCTTCAGATGTACCCGGCGAATCTGGAGATGTAGGCTTCCGCAAAAGACCGTCTGGATCCGATACCCCAGAGCCACTTGCAAGCTCACCAGCAGGGGTAGCAGTGTTTCCACCGGTGCGGCTGGTTCCTTGAGGAGCATTTCGAATCTTCTCGTAGCGAATTCCAAAGGCCGGAGTACTGGTGAGCAAGTAGTCCGATAGAGCCGTCAAATCATCATCGTTGCATACAAAGGCCAGTCCAAGTGCGGGCTTGCCACTATTATCCTTTCTCTGATACAATCGCACCTCGGAAGCTCCCTTTTTCTCCAGTTCGTCCAGGATGCCCGCCATCTTTTCCGGACTGGAAGGACTCAGTCCGCAGCGCACATCATATTGAATGGAAACATAGCCCTCTGGCTCTCTTCTGGAAGGAGCATAGAGGCCAGGATCGGTGGTCTTATCCAGGAGTACCACGCGAAATAGATTGGCAAATTCTTCGGAATTGAACTTTCCGCCGCCCACGCCCATGTATCTAACTCTGCCTTCCGGCCATGTAGGAAGAAATACTGGATCTGTGGCTCGCAAGATGGATAACCCTGTGGGAGTGGACAGCTCCCGCAATGCATCGGTGAGCTCTGCTTTCAAGTTCAGCACCGGAAGTCCACGAAATAGCTCGGATGTGGGATGAACTGGATGCCTTTCTGCTCCCCGGGCTCCGCCGCCGGAACGCACTGGGGATGCGAAAAAGGAAGTGGCTTCGCTTCTGCGAATACAATGCGATGCGAACGTCGCATCAATCAATAGATCCACCACTTCTTCGGGATCATACAGAGATTGGAGAGCCGGATCCTGAGGATCAAACGTATCCTGCAGAGATTCTGGCTGCTTGTAACCTGCGGGCTGTGATACCGGCGCCGCATCGGAATTTGAACTACCGGAATGCTCCTGGATCATACTGGCCACAACTTCGCTTCCGGAATAGGGTCTACCCATGCGAGCGGATGCATGAATCATCAGTATTTCCCGGGCCAATCGCATGGTCTGGCTTTCCAGAGTAAGCCCGGCCAGATACTCCACCATTTCATACATTCTCAATCGGCCGTCAGCCCTGAAATGAAACCTTTGCTTCCAGGAATCGGAGTCGATTCTCACTTCCAGGTAGCTGCAGGGAATGCCTCTTCGCCTGGTATCTTCCAGTGAGATGGATACGTCTGGAAGATTTAGAATCTCCAGCACATTGTTCATCTCTCGCAGATCCACAATGCCTGCGTTGAGAAAGGCCGCCGTAAACATATCTCCGGCAATGCCACCTACACTTTCGAGATACAGTGCTTTCATACGATTTCTCCAGAGATACTACTGCCCCGGCAGGCGAGCAAAGATAATTTATTTTCGAATTCTGGGGTGCGGATCCAGGATTAGATTGTCTCTATGAACCACTTCAACGCTGGAGTTAGCGTTGGAGTGACCACCAATCAGCCCCTGCAAAGACTCAGAGGGCACGGAACTGAGCCCGCGGGCAATGACGGTGTCTCTATTGTCCAGAATCTCCACAACATCTCCCTGCCTGAAAGTGCCTTCGCATTGCTGGACTCCAGCAGACAGCAGCGAAGCTCCCTTTTCAAGAAGAGCCTTTCGCGCTCCGTCATCCACTATAAGCCTTCCTTCGCCAGGAACATAAAGAATCCACTTCTTCCTGGCAGCCAGCTTTCGCGCTGAACTCTCGGGAAAGGGAGGAACAAGCGTTCCCAGATCCTTTCCCTCAAGCAGTGCGCGAATAGGACTCTCCTGTTTTCCTGGAAGGATGGCCGTGAAATGTCCTACTCTCTGCCCCAGACGAGCTGCTTCCATTTTGGTTCGCATCCCGCCGCTTCCGGGTCCTGTAGGCCCGCCAGCGAAAGAAAGCACTTCATCATCTACCAATTCAATGAAAGGTATTCGTTTTCCGTCCCGGAGAAAACCATCTACAGTTGTGAGAATAATCAAACAATCTGCATGAAAAAGGCCGGCACATGCTGCGCTGAGCATATCGTTGTCGCCGAACTTCAGTTCCTCGGTAGACACCGTATCGTTTTCATTGATGATGGGAACAACATCCAGATCCAGAAGTTCGTTCAACGTATGGCCGATGTTCAAATACGCCCTGCGATCCCGGAAATCCCTGGCCGAAAACAAAAGCTGGGCCGAGTGGATGCCCACGTCCGAAAATAGTCTGGAATACTCGGAAATGAGATGCACCTGACCTATGGCAGCCAGTGCCTGCTTGCGCGATAGGCCGGGTTCTGCCAGAGGCTCGTAGTCGCTTCGCCTTTTTAGAACTTCCCGGCCTGCACCCACGGCGCCGGAACTAACCAGAATTACCTGGCGATTCGCTTTTTTTAGGAAATGAATCTCCCGGGCCAGTTTCTGGATCATCTCCGGACGAAAGCCATTCTCATCCGCAAGAAGACCGGTTCCGACCTTCACCACAATTCTGCGGCAATCATTCAGGGCTTTCAACTGATTCTGGCGCATTCAGAGAAATCATCCTTTCTGCCTGAGTAGTTTCCGGAAAGCAGGCAAATAGCTTTTGCTTGAATTCGTTCAGTCCGGCTTCTTCTTTCGCAGAGATAAATACAATGTCCTCTGCCAGCCCCTTCATTTCCTCTTTAAGAGCCTGGGCAAGCTCGGATGCGAACTGCTCATCATAATCGATTTCGTCCAGCTTGTTCAAGATAATAAATCCCGGCCGCTCCGTGAGCTCCGGATTATAATGCTTGAGCTCCATTCGAAGCATGCGCAAATCCGCAGCCGGATCCACCGAGGTAAGATCCAGAATGTAGATGATTACCCGAACCCGTTCGATATGTCTTAGAAAGGAAAGGCCAAGACCAGCTCCTTTTGAAGCGCCTTCGATAATTCCAGGAATGTCTGCCATCAGGATTCGACGGTCTTCGTTTTCCAGCACTCCCAGATTGGGATTCAGAGTTGTAAATGCGTATGCACCGATCTTTGCCTGATTGGCGGTCACCTTCGAAAGCAGGGTGGATTTTCCTGCATTGGGAAGTCCTACCAGCCCTGCATCAGCGATAAGCTTCAGGTTTAGCAGAATTCGCTTCTCTTCTCCAGGCATTCCTGGCTGTGCATACTCCGGAGCCTGGTTGATGGAGTTCGCAAACCTGGCATTTCCCTGGCCACCTCGACCACCCTGGGCCGCAATTACAGTGGATTCTGGAAGATTTAAATCTGCGATGATCTCTTCCGTATCTGCGTCGGTAATTACCGTACCAACCGGAACCTGCAGAACCAGATGCTCACCATCGGCGCCGCTACGATTTCGCTTCTGGCCGGCCTCTCCAGGCCTTGCTCCGTAGACTTTTTTGCTTCTGAATTTTCCGAGTGTAGAAACTCGATTTGTGGCAAGGAATTGAACAGAGCCCCCGTGCCCGCCGTCGCCGCCATCGGGACCGCCTTTGGGGACGTATTTAGCTCTGTGGAAACTTACAGCGCCGGCTCCGCCATGGCCCCCTCGAACGAGGATCTCTATCGAGTCGATGAACTTCAAGGGTCACGGAGCCAGCTAGGGCCGCTTCACTCAGGAAGCGGATATAATGGATACTTTCTTTCTGGAACGATTGATGTGAGAGAATTCTACTCTTCCGTCAACCAGAGCAAACAGTGTATGATCTCGACCCAGGCCTACGCCTTCGCCGGGATGGATGCGAGTGCCACGCTGACGAACAATAATGTTCCCGGCGCGAACTACCTGTCCGCCAAAAATCTTTGTACCCAGTCTCTGGGAATTACTATCTCTACCGTTCTTTGTGGAGCCGCCACCTTTCTTATGCGCCATCTTCTTTTCTCCTGATCTGAAGCCTGTCCGGGTATTGCCGGGACAGCTTGTTCAGTGTATGCAGTACCGTTGAAAAAATCAGTTCCGTTCCTGCGTCCCCTTCGGACTTGAGTTCCAGGAAAAAGTCTCCCTCTTCCTGGCTTGAGCGAGTCTGCTTATTCAAAATCTCTTGAATGCCGTCTCGCAAGGTATAGGTCAGAGCACTTACTGCAGCGCAGAGCACATCGCTTCCTTTGCTGCTCAGGCCTGCATGGCCGGATATGTGAATTGCTCGAACCCTTCGATTATCATCAGTCCAGAAATGGACTTCAATCAATTCTTGATCTCTACCACCTGCAGCTTTTGAAGATCCTGACGATGTCCCCAGGATTTTCTGTAGGTAGTCTTGGCTTTATATTTGAACCCTTTGATTTTGGGTCCACGAATGTCTTCCAGCACCTTGAGTTTTACAGAGGCTCCAGAAACGAAAGGCTGACCTACTTTAAGATCCGAGCCTTCCCCTACAGCCAGAATGGACTCGCAGGACAGATCTTTTCCGGGCTCCACGCCTGTGCGCTCGGAAACAAAGATCTGATCTTTGCTTACTCGGTGCTGCTTTCCTGCCAGTTCAATAATTGCATACATTAGGACTACCTCGCAAAGTGCAAGCTCCCAGTGGGCTGTACCGGGTCAACCAGAATTACCGAAAAGTGCCTGAATTAGGCTCTGAATGGGCTGTGAGCGGGTCTTCGGATTTTGCATCCGCGGTTTTTCTCGCTCACACCGTCCTGAGCTACGGCCTGATTCACCTGGCAAAATAGGTGAATCCCGTGTCACCCACAGGAAGTGTTCCCGCCATCCGTAATGAGACATAAGTAGTGTTGGGTGCCTTTCGGTCTGGCTATCGAGCGAATACAGTATTTCCCCGATAAGCATACTACTAGAAAATCAATCAAGGAACCCGGCACCTCGAACGGACGAGGCACCGGACTCCCTCGCATGAGAAAACCAACGTCTACTGAGGTATTTCCACTTCTACGTCTGCCAGGACGTAGGGAGCCTCTGGAGAGGCGAATAGATCCTTTTCTTCCAGTTCCTTTACTCCCTTCAGCAGCTTTGCATCCATTTCGTATTTGAGAGTTTTATGACGCTGTCCTACAGGGGCCAGAAAAACCAGCGAAATGGCCACCTTTCCACCGGGTTCAATTTCTCTGAAGTGAGCTGCGGAACCAGAACCAAATGAAATACGAGTACCCTCGGCCACGTCAAACCACCAGCCGGCGAATCCGCAGCAAGCCAGTTGATGTTTGGAAATGGGCGCCAGCTTTGCTTTTTCTCCATCCATGCTGGCTTCCAGAACAGGCGAAGCGACAAAAGACATTACAGAAATGGCAACAGGTGATGCAGTTTTGTTCTCCACCACTACTGTATAATTGATATAGCGAATGGAGGGATCCGTTGTGCTGTATTCGTAATTTCCTTTTCTCAGGGATTGCCCCTCGTCTTCCACCGAAGCAATGCTAAGCACCAGGGAATCACCTTCCGTCGACGTTTGAACGGTTTCCGGAACAGAGGCACATTGGGTAAAGATTCCTAACAATACAATTAATGTTAATATTCGATTCATAAGGCATTTTGTAGATTCCTGCCGTATCCAGCAACGACAAATATTAACTTTTACTTACTAAGCGTCCGGGTCTTTCCAAGGTACCAGGAAACCTACCAGCGATTACTTCGGAGGCCCTTATAGTGATCGAGAATGGGTCTGGAGGACCTGGGATTGCCTCGAAAATACCGGGGCCTTTTTAAGGCCAATTTTATCGGGATTCCGATCGGAAAGGGTTTTCTGGATGGAATACCTGTGCTGCGAATGAATAGAGTTGCGTAAGAAGATGGGTTGGCCGCTCAGGATTGAGCGGCCTTGAATACTAAAATCAATCGTCGTACTTATTGAAGGTCGAAGGACAGATTTCCAGCATGGTATCTTCGTCCTCTTCCAGAATGGCATTGGCTACTCGCTCTGCAAATGCATCGCTTTCGATATCATAGCCACGTCCGTTGGCTTCGATCAGACACTCTTCCAGTATCTTTTCTCCGTCCGCTTCGGCGTAGATTCCGCTGGTAATAATCAGAGCCGTAAGAGCTCCCAGTAGGATACGATTCATCCTGTATCTCCTGCCCGGTTTGCGTTATGGTGGGCCGCCCGGGCGCGCGACCTGATATAATGGACGTATGCCTGTGGTAGCGGGATACTAATTTTTCCTGGCCAGAGTTAACTTTTTCTCTGCCGGCGGCAGCGGGACCTTATTAATTTTCTCCCTGTTTCTTTTCGTTATGCCAGCCAGCCCGCCCATCCAGAAAGACTTCTCTCCAATACCGTACCCCTGAACCCTACCGTCCTGCGAACAGGCCAATAATGAACCTGTGAACAAAGCGCAATTGACAGTAAACCAGAGAGCATCGAGGAAGAGGCACTGGCCCCGTAAATGGGCTGTGGTTATTACTATGGTTTTTTCCTTTCCTGGCAGTCCTGTTATCAGTGATTGGATAGTATGCGAGTTCATTCCTACGATTCCGTGCCTCAGTTTGAGGATCTGGGCGAAGGAATCTACAGGGTAAAAATCCCCCAGCCATTCTACGAAGATAACAACGTATATTTGATCGATTCCGGGGAGCCAGTCATCATAGATAGCGGCTATGTCCAGAACCTGGGCCTGCTTCAAAGGGCCTTGCGAAAACTCGGATACAGCCTACACGACATAAAGAAAGTTTTCTATACCCATGACCATATAGACCACATCAGCGCAGCCCTGGTAATGCGCAGCTATTCCAATGCCAGACTCTACGGGATGGTGGGGATGGCCGGACATGTTGGAGATTATCGCGACCATATGCGAAGATTCCAGCGAGCCAACAACCGACTGATCTATAAATCCCAGGCGGATCAGGAGCAAAGAAGAGCCCTGGCCCGCAGGTCCGAGGATAATTTCATTCGCTTTCTGGATGCTGTAGAAATGGACCACAAGGTGGACCCGGTACTTAAGATGGATGTAGAACTCCAGGAAGGCGATGTAATTCCGATTGGTGACCGTGAACTGGGCTTCCTTTACACTCCGGGGCATAATCAGTGGCATCTCACTCCCTATCTGGTAGGCGAAGGGATCTATTTCACTGGTGACCTGGTGCTACAGAATGTATCTGCGGTTTATGCAGAACTGGATGGAAACCTGAGTCATTATCAGGAATCTCTGGATCGACTGCTCCAGCTTCCCATTCGAAGATTGATGCCAGCTCATTTTGATGAACCGAAGAGTCCGCAGCGGGCCATCAAGCTTCTGGTTCGCACCATTGGAATCCTGGAAAGAGGCGTGAAGAACCGACTTAAAGAAGGCTTCATCGATCTACGGGAACTTACCATCCAGGCCATGGGAGAAAAGATCGAAGGCCGAGGACACTACGCCACTGCACTGGCTGTAATGCATTCGTTCATAGATAAGTTCAATCGGGAGGGCTCCATCGAAATCAAAGAAATGGATCCCCCTTACGAACAGTATCGCTGGAAGGACTGAAAGGCCTGGACAGAATCTACGTTCTTCTGGATGTACTGCGAAACAGGTTACTTTTCTTCGCACTGTATGGGAATTTGCTTGTAAGATTGCGATTCTTCTTATTATAAGTGCATGGCTTTTCTAGACAACGTAATCGGTGAACTTTCTGGTAGCGGTGCAGACCTGGGTGGTCTGGATGTAGGATCCGTTGCAAAATCTCTTCTTTCTTCTGGTGGCGGGAATGCTCGCATAGACACCATTGTTTCTGTTCTAAAGCAGAATGGAATGGAAGATAAAGTGGCATCCTGGATGGGAAATGGAGCGAATGCTAACGTTGACGCTTCCGAAATCGAAGGAGCCCTGGATAAAGGCACTCTTTCTGATCTCTCCAATGAACTGGGAATAGACACCTCTAAAGTGGCTCCTATTCTGGCTATGCTCCTCCCCGTAATCATAAATCAACTGACTCCGGATGGTAAGGATTCCGGCGATAGTCTGCTAAACACCGGTATGAGTGTACTCAAAGGATTTCTATAAAATTCTTGCGAGGCTCGGACCTGTCCGCACCTTTCTTGTTCTGGGCTCTGAACTATCAGAGCCCTTTCTGTTCATTTCCACAATTCGCACCTCATTGAGGCGCTTTCGCCGGATGTCAGAGCAAGCGATGAATGCAGCCCAGCAATTCCTCCAGTTGCACCGGCTTTCGTATATAGGCTGAAAACCCGGCAGAGAGTGCATTTTGAACGCTGGTTTCCATGGCATCGGCAGAAACTGCAATCAAGGGCACTGTAATCAAGCTGGATGTTTCGCGTAGTCTATCCAGCACGTAATAGCCCGTGGAGTCTCCCAGGTGCATATCTACCAGAACAATATCTGGCGCATGCCTTTGGGCTTCCAGTATGCCATCTTCAGCATTGTCTACTCCGCGAAATTTGATTCCATCCACTGTTTCCAGCAATGATTCCATCACCCTGAGATTTACTGGATTATCCTCGATATAGAGGATATCCAGATTCCTGTTTAAAGTAGCCGTCGAGATTTCTTTCGCTTCTCTTTCAGGGACTGGCTCTCCAATGGGTAGCTCCAGCCAGAAATCGGCACCAGATCCTTCCTCGGAATTTACGCCAAGCGTGCCTCCCATTCGATCGGCCAGCTCCCGGGATAGATACAGCCCCAGCCCCACTCCTGGCCGGTTGCTTTCGCCCAGTCTTTCAAAAGGAATAAACATCCTGGCCAGGTTTTCTTTTGAAATCCCGGGGCCTGTGTCCTGAACATGAATGCGAACGCAATCCGGTAGCCGCGTAGCAAAAAGTGAAATCTTACCGCCATAAGGAGTGTATTTGCTGGCATTACTCAGAAGGTTGATCAAAATCTGAATAATTCTGGTTCGGTCTCCCATGACCCAGACATCCGGGTCCAGATCTACATACATCTCCTGTCCTCTTCGCAGGGCCCTGTTGGATAGATAACGTCTGGCCTGATCAAGTACCAGCGATACAGGCAAATTGTCTCTGGCAAATTCCAGCTGGTCGTTTTCCACCCTGGAAAGATCCAGAAGATCATCGATCAAAGATAATAGATGATGCCCTGCATCCCTCACTTCCTTCAGATCATTCTGATGGGCATCCGGAAGCTTTCGACTCAGGACTTGAACGAATCCAAGAATGGCATTTAGCGGTGTGCGGAGTTCATGGGACATTCGAGCCATAAACTCCGATTTTGCGCGGTTGGCTCTGTCTGCAGATTCCCGCGAAGCGATTAGCTTCATACGATCCCGAATTGAGCCGGTAATATCTTCCGCTACTCCTGCAACTTCTCGCGCTTCGGAAAATGGCAGGCGAAAGGTGCGCAATCGAATCCAGCGATCCTCACGATCCGGACGCCGAATCCGAAACTCTGAATGAAAGATACCCACTTCCGTTCCAGCCTTATTCATTTGTTCCAGAACGCGCTCTTTGTCTGCCGGATGAACTCTATCCAGCAAACTGATACCTGATTTAATGTAGCGATCCGGTGACTCCCCCCAGAGATCCTGGAAGGCCGGACTCAAATACCTTACCTTTACCAGCCCCGGACTGGCCAGAAAGAAAACATCTCGCACATTTTCTG
The DNA here is from genome assembly GCA_002729885.1 of Spirochaetaceae bacterium. GTDB lineage: Bacteria > Spirochaetota > Leptospiria > Leptospirales > Leptonemataceae > UBA3465. Next base: position 395,189 of record PBUB01000002.1, on the reverse strand, counting down.
CGATCTGTCTGAATCGTTCTTCGCTTTCCTGGAGAGCTTTTGTCCGGAGGAGTACCTTGCTTTCCAGTTCATGATTCAGCTGCTGGACTCTGTGTTCCGATGCCTTACGATGCGTGATATCGAATCCTACTCCAGTAACCCCGAACTCATCGCCATCGCCATTTTGAGAGGGAAGAACGGTGAGCTCGAAGATCCTGCCTCCAATGCCGGCCTCCACTGTTATCCTCTGTCCTGATAGAGCAATGGCCACAGCGTCCTTCCACTCGGGCACCCGGGAGAACGCCTCATGAAAGTAGAATCCAGAAAGATTGCCGCTACCGGACAGGTACTCCCAGGCTTCCCCCTGACAATCCGTGATGATGCCACCGGAATTCACTACAAACATTACAATGGGAGCTCCGGATACAACGTTTCGCAGTAAAGTCTCTGCTTTTCTGGCGGATTCCTCGGCCAGCCGTCGCTCGGTAATATCGCTTCCAAAGCCTACCACGGCCTCCACTTTTCCGTTTCTAAGGATGGGCGCGAAGGCGCCGGCCAGGATTCGATCCTCATCCCGAAATCGTGCATTAAAATCAGCGGTGGCGATTTCTCCATTCAGTGCTTTCTGGAATGCATTACGAAAATGCGCTTTTTGCTCCTCACCGTGGAACCAGGGCTGATCGATAAAAGGTCGTCCGATTACTTCATCATGCACAAGTCCGGCGGCCTTCAAAGGTGTGGAATTGATTTCAATGATTCGGGCATCTCGATCAAGAAGCACTATATTCGCCGGCAATCCATCCAGGATTTCTTTAAACCTGGATGGATTCGCACGAGCCGTGCTCAGTTCATAGCCCAGAAGAATAACGTTGCCGGAAGCCGTAGGGTTTCCGCACCACTCAGCCACAATGACTCGACCATCCGCAGTTACAATGGGACCTGTTTTTCTATCCGGTAGATCTTGCCGGACTATTTCGCCAAAGATTTTCTTTGATTCCGCGTGGTCCGAGGGAATCACCAGAAGTTCGAAAAAATTCTGCCCCAGAGCCTGCTCCAGGGAGTAGCCTGTAACCTTTAGAAAATGCGGATTAACATAGATTATAGTGGCATCGGCATCCGTAAGTAGAGCCATTACCGGCATGGCATCCAGGATTTCTTGCTCCGTCTGCGACACTGTATCTACGGTGCTGTCCACACATCAATAGACAGAATTTTCGCATTTCGAACCAGCCCATTTTTATCTCCGAGCAACTTTTCGCGTAAAGAAATGCGCATCCCTGGACAAAAGATCAGAGTAAACTGTCAAACCGCTGTGAAACAGCTGGCCTATAGACGGATCGACGTTATACCTGGTAGTTTCGCGTCAGCCCTGCGCTGCATCCGAGCGTTACATCCAAGATCACCCATAGAGTCCGGTACCAAAAAACTATCCGCATCATGGATTGAACTGAGGCACGGCTAAAACCATACCAGGGTACAGGAACCCACGCCTACTTGATAGCGGATCTGGCTAATGACCGGAGTCGCAATCCAGCGGATGATCCGAAACGGACCAGTCCCCGAAAGGATGCTCCTCTATATGGTTCCAGTCCAGCTCAATGGTGAAATCGATAGATCGGTGGAACTTCTCGTAAGAATGGTAGCGACAGTCGGTGGCACAATCGCCCAGCGGTTCTCCTACCCCTTCGCCTCCATACTCCGATTGCCAGAGTATTTCAATTTTGTCGGCATTTCGCTTCCAGATGCCTCTGCGCATATGGGGGCGAAACCTACTATTTTTGTATTCTACAGTGACCCAATCCGGACAGAATATATAAACCTCTGTGTTCCTACCAGAATCGTGCACGAGCTTTTTACCGGCCGGTGGCACCAGAGATGAATCGTCCTGTAGAGTGCAGAAAGTTAAAACCAGCAACGGAAGAAGAATGGGCAACTTACGAATGATGATCACAACTTTCCAGAAAAAGGATACAAATTCGGTGTGCAATAATTTTTGCAGGCCTTGCTTCCGGCCGGAAAATTTCGCTACATCACGATCTAGCCTGCCATGCCCCGGAGCATTATTGTAGTGTTCGAATCTGGCTGATCAGGTCCTTTTCGTAGGCAGCAAAGTCATCCTTTCTTCCGCCGGCTTCCACGATCAGTACATCGTCTTCTACAGGAAAGAAGGAAGCGAGATATCTATATTCGCCGTTCATAGTCATGACAGAAGTGATGAACAATCTGCCCTGAAGTCCATTGTTGGTTTCTATCGCTTCATTTCGCAGGACCTCGTATCCCAGAGATTTGAAATGCAGCTCCACCGCGCTGGTAAGGGTGCTAAGATTTCCTCTGGGCTGGTTTTCCGTTTTGTAAACCCGGACTCGAACAGCATCCGGGGACACCAGATGATAGGCGCTGGAATTGTTCTCATAGACGGCAAAGCCGGATGGGGCCTGGATCATCGGTCCCTGGCAGCTCAATACAAAGATACCCAGTACGATTGCTAAATATTTCATTCCAGTCCTCCCAGAACCTGATTCAATGTAAGCCCGCGAACCCAGGGGATACGCACAGTCTCCGGATCCGATGTGCCTCTAGTAGAATTAATCTGAATCTTTACAGAGAACAGAGTGGCCGACTCCTCCAGGTAACGAATCTCTCCTTTGAGCTCTTCCACCTCTTCCAGTGATCGATTCAAAGCTCGCTCCAGATCCAGAAGATCATCCATACCTGCTTCGCGCGAAAGCGCTCTAAGTTTGCCGAGGTTGCTTTCTGCTACCTTCAGTCGAGCTCGCAGATCTACCAGATCCCCGGATACGTCCTCGGTGGCCCGGGAAGCCCGATATACATTGGTGCCAGGAACAGCAGAAATACGACTTTCCACTCCTTCCCTTCCCAGACTTGCAGGCAACCTTAACTCAAGATAGCCGCTTCGCATGGTTACCAGATAACCACCAGACTTCTTGGCAAAATTCATCATTTCGTCGGTAAACCGATCCGAGGACTCCGTGCGAACGGAAAACTCCAGACTGGTAACCTCTTTATTGCCGCTAGCTTCTTCTGCGGCGGCGGGCAACAGGGCTGCCAGAAGCAGTCCCAGAATTGCAAATCTGAAATAGAACTCAATCATATTGTTAACCTGCATTATAGGATCCCCTCAATAAAGCGAATGAAAGCTGACTTAGGCTGTATAGATTGAATGGCCGGTTCCACCACCTTCTTCTGCTTATTATAGATTTCCTCGTTAGGATAGAACACCTCGATTACATGCAAATCATCGCCATCCACAAAAAGTACGATGGTATAAAATGCCCGGTCATATCCTACTTGCTGAGGAGTGGTAAGAATAACCCTGTTTCCGCTACGACTGGAACTCAGAACCTTTTCGGGGTATCGCCCTCGCTCATATTGCAGAGCTCGCTCAAAATAGCTGGCATCTGCTTTTGGATTGTTATCTATGGTTGCGGCCCGGATCTGCACTCCATCCGGACTGGCATAGATATAGTCTCCGCTGGAGCCGTACTGATCCGAATAGTCCAGGAATCCATCTGGTAAAGCAAATTCAAAAGCAGGGGCCTCATTCAAGGTGCGACGATCCGGGCGAAGGGATCGAATCCAGGGAATAGCCGAACCCTGATTAACGCTCATTTTGGCCTGGGCCACAAAAGTAATCTCAATAGTAGAGAAGGCTGCCTTCTTCGCCATATAATCTCGTCTGGCCTGCATGGACTCCACTTCCTTGTTCAGCCGGGCGATTTCATTCAATATGCGAATCTTCTGCTTGGTTTCCGTGGTCTTTTTGAGTATTTCATACAGTCGATCCAGAAGCTGCTTCCGGTTTTCCAGACGCTGCGAAAGATCTGCGAACTCGCGAGTAATATCATCGGCTTTGATGTTTCTATGTACAACAGTGCCTATTTTGGACAGATCTGCCAGAGCATCGGTAAAATGAGTTACCGGTACTCGAATCAACAAAAATGCAGAAGTGCTTTCTTTGTTCACCTGCTGCTTTTCAAGGTATCCTTTGTATCCTTCCACAATGCTTCGAGCTTTTTGCAATGCCGGTTCAATTTCATTTACGGAGTTTTTGAGTCCGGCTTCGTAGATAACCATCCGCTCCTGCTGCTTATCTGCAACCGGAGCATCGTCGGAGTCCCTTCTCGCTCGCTTGCTTTCTTCGGGCATCATAGCGGTTTCTTCCGCTTCTTCGTAAGAGCCTGTAGTTGCGTCGCGATGCGCTGAACCAAGTGCGCAGGATGCCAGAAGCAAGCCGGGAAGAATCAATATTGCAAGAATTGCTGGAAACGATTTTTCTTTTCTCATAGGAATCCCTGTGGACTTAAACATTGGACGGTGCATGTAGAATTGGGTTCAAGCAGAAATTAAGAACAGAGGGCAGGATTGTAGCTATCTGCCTTCCTGATCTATGGATTCAAGAGCTGGATGCTGGCTTCCTTCCAGAAACCAGACTGGCGCATCCAAAGAATAATTCTCCGAAATTAGCTTCCAGTCCATGCTTTCGCAGTGCCTCGGCGAAATCTTTGCAGTTTCCGAAGGATACGGTGTACACACCCAGCATTCCATAGGCTCCGGTATCTCCACCGAATAGTCGGCCAAGAACAGGGATAATTCTTTTGAGATAAAAACGGTATAGGCCACCAAGCCACCACCCGCGGGCACTGGATATCTCCACAAAGGAGAATTTACCTCCTGGCTTAAGATAATCAAAAACCTTTCTGGCCAGGACATCCCTCTGCCCCTGGCTCAGTGTCTTTAGACCAAAGCAGGAAATCACCAGATCGGCCTGTCCGGAAGGGATGGAGTCTCCCAGGGCATCCGATTGCAGAACTTCAATGCTTGCAGCATATCGCCGGGCATGCTCTCGGGCCTTGATACACATTCCCTCTGAAAGATCCACTGCCTTGAGTTTGTGCAATGGAAGTCCCAGAAGCGACGGCCATGCTTCTCCCATACCGCTCATCAGATCGTACACTACCAGCGATTCCGGCCCCGGCTCCGCGGACACTGCATGAACGCATTGCTTTCTCCATCGCTCGGAGAAACCGAAGGATGTGATGTAGTTAAGAACACCGTAGGTGGAGGCCATGCGATCAAAGAGCCCGGCTACAAAATCCGGATCGTGCAGGGATGGCTTCCCTGGATTTTGCCCGTGCGATGCAGGCACTTTATTGTGGTTTGTAGACATGGATACAGGATATCAGTTCTTTCCGGACAGGGATCTTCTAAACCACAGGAGCGAAAGCAAAAGACATATTACGATTATGCATAGGACCAGCGAAAGACTCAGTGGACCAAATTCCAGAGTCCAGATAGGAAGTAGCAGACTGATAATGCCGCCACCGATAAAAGGGGCCGAAAAAGGGGCCGCAAGTCCATAGATCGTGGCCGGTTCGCTGGGAATGCGATTTCTATAGGATCTAAGCAAGAGCAGGCCCAGGGCCGTAACACCTGTGGACATTCCGTAATTAATAATCGCCAGATCTGGATGATGATCCAGTAGTCTGGGAGCAATCCAGAAAAAGCAAAAAGCGGTCCAGAGAGCTCCAATCAGAGTAAGCGATAGTAGAATCTCCCAGCTATCCAGAAGCAATCCCAGGTTCAGAGTGGCGATAGCGGAAACGATTAGAAACTCCAGTATGAGGCTGTTTAGAATTCTAGCATGACCGGTATCCAGTATATTCCATGCCTGCAAAATCTTTCGCACTGGAAATGCAAAGAGCAGTGCGATAAAGAACAGCGGAAGTTTGCCAAGCCACATTGAGGCATCTGGATAGGTCCGGGCTAATGCGAGAGAAAGTAGCTCTAGAAAAAAATAAGCAACTGCCACAGGCAAAACAGCAGCGATGATAGAGATAAGCCAGCCCGCATTCTCGTCCAGGTCCAATCCTGGTTTCGTCGAGGATTCGGCGTCATTGTTGCGGTCCGGACCTTCGCCTCCGTTCCCGGAAAGGCGCCCAGGATTGATCTTCGAATAATGTATACCGGAGTCTACTGCGTGGTCATTTTCAAACTTCCGCTTGATAATGTTAATAAAGAGCATTCCGCTTATGGAACCGTACAGAAGACCTATCGTCGCAGAAAATAGAGCCAGCTCCGCCGCTTCTCTGTGGCCGAGATCGTCAGCAACGGCAATCAAGGCCGCCGCACTTCCATGACCACCCATCCAGCCAATCTCGATTATATGGCCTGCAACCCACCATCGGGAATCAAAAAAGGAAATCACTGCGAGCCCGGCAGCAATCTGGCCAAGAGCCAGGATCCAGACATAGCCCCCCTGAAAGAAAACAGGGCCTATGGACCGACTACTGGATCTGTTGTCCGGTGCAGCCAGGATCAATGTAGAAAACAAAAATGAAATCAGAAATCCAGGCCAGCGGGACCATGTATCATAATTCTCCTGAGCAATCATGGCGGTGCCCTGAGAGCCCAGCGCTAGAAGGAAGATCCCTCCCAGCAAAGCCGGCTGGATAAGGTACTTTCGCAGAACTGAGATGCGATAATAAAGAAGCATGCCCACCAGCAACGCCAGGCATGCGAAACCTGTGGAAGATACCGCGATCATTCGCTTCGACTCATCAAGAATTTCTCCAGATAATCGGTGATATCCCGGATGTTTCGATTGATCATCCTTTTAAACTCTGGAGGAATGTTCTGCGACTTGATCACTCGATAATAATTCAATGCATTCTTGAGCATCTTTCTACGCGTAAATTCCTGAGCCTTGATCAGCATGGGTTTGTATTTGTAGTAAGCATACTCCATGGTATGATAATCTCTACTGAGCTTGAATGAGTCCGGAATCTTGGCAAAATCGTATGTAAGTGTAAGGAAAGGAGCATCGTCTTCATCCGGTGGCTTGAGTTCCAGAACCCCTCGAATTTCCTGCACCTGCTGCGGCTCTTCCGGAGGAGAATCCGGGAATTCCGCAGCTTCCACTCCTTCGCCCAGCTCATCGTCCCCTTCTCCCATGGAGCTTCTGGTTTCCATGGGTTCCTGACCTTCTGTCTTCTCCTCTGCCGCATGATCATCCTCCAGAGGCGAAGGAAATCCCAGGGGCTCCAGATCCGTGGCGGCCACATGATCAATTTTTTGAGTCTCAGGTTCGGATTCATCTTCCGGCTCGGGCTCGGGTTCAGGTTCGGGCTCTGGTTCTGGCTCGGGCTCCGGTTCGGGCTCGGCCTTCAGTTCACGCTCCGGTTCTGGCTCCTCTTCTCTCTTCTCTTCCGGTTCGCCGCGAGCTGGCCATTCCCCAATCTCGATTCTTGCATTCTCAATGCGAATGACCGTTTCATCTTTCTCCGTTTCCGGAGCTGCGGCCACAGGGGCGCCAGGAAATCTTACAGGCTCCGGTGGCTTTTTCTTGAGTTCTTCTAGTTTCTTTTTATTCTCTCGATGCTTCTCGAGTTTCTTCAGGAATTCATCGCGCTCTTTGAAAAGATCCTTCTTTCTGCGATCTTCTCCGGATCTTCGATCCGGTCGCTTGGGATCCGGCTTGCCTCTACGGTCGGTACCGCTCCTTCGCTCCTTTCCGGATCGCCTATCAAACGCAGGAAGATTCTTATACTTTTCCCATTCCCTTTCAAAGTCAGCGTCCGTCCATCCATCTGTGCGAACGTTACCGATCTCATCCACATCCAGGCCATGGAATCCGTAATCGTGATACTCGGTAGGCTCATATCCCTGGACGATTTCTCCGGTAGGCACAGCAGCAGAGGGAACAGCAACTTGTGGAATGCCAGGGGGAACCTCAGCGGTTGAATAGCCCACCGGTGCAAAGGAGGTAGTACCTGTTGCAACAGCCGGGCCAGAGGTTACAGGGCCAGAGGTTACAGGGCCGGACGCCGCCGGCGCCGAGGGTGCTGCAGCCGGTGCAGCGGACGGACTGGCAGATCCTTGCGAAGGTGCCTGAGGTGGCGACGAAGGGCCAGAAGCCGGAGCTCCACCGCTACGTAGATCACCGGAGAATTGCCCCTGGATGGGTTGTCTTGCCAGAGCCTGAGCCAGTGCTTCGCCTATCTGTCTGGAAAGTGTATCGGAAAGGTTTCGCAGACCTTCGCTCAGGTTTTCCAGAGCCAGAGCCTGAGTAGTCAGAGGAATAATGATCTCTGGAAACTCGAAGCCCTCATCCTCTTCCAGATCCAGGCCTTCCTGCCATCGCTTAATATCTTCTATGTTGGCATTGATCTTTTCCCGGGGCGCTTCGTCCGGGATGCGCTTCATAACTCTTTGATAGATGGAAAGCGCTTCATCTGCCTGCTGGTTTTCCACCAGAGCTTCTGCACTTTGCAATGGCCGACGATGGTGTGCATGAGGCGATGAACGAGGCACAATTTCGTCAGTGCCGTAGCTCACTTTTAGAGGCTTTCGCCTTCTCTGTCGTCTCTCTTCTTTTAGTTTATCCAGGGTCTCCTGAACTTTCTGAGGTTCTCCCTGGAGTAATTTTCCCTGCACAGAATCGGGCGCACTTTCAAACGCCTGGCGAATGGCCTGGGCTGCCTCTTCCTTGCTGCCCGAGCCGATAACCACCGGCTGGCCCCGATCCCTGCCCTGACCCGAGCCACCTGCCTCTGGTAGGTCCGGACTACTTCTGGGTCCAGTACCACGCGGCAAATCCTGGGAATCATCTTCCTTCCCTCCTGCAGCCCAGAAGGCTGTTCCGGCGGCCAGGCCACCCAGTAATAATAGCAGAATCCATTCCATGAAATTTCTTTTCTATAGAATCGTCAGACAGAGGTGAGAATTTGACGCATGGCGCTACCGGTTCAGAGGTTAAATGAAAAACTTGAAGGGGAAATGGAGTTCAAGCGGAAGAAGTATTCTGTCCCATTTGCTCTTCCCGGAGACCTTGTTCAGTTTAGAATACTGAGAAAAGGAAGAAAAAGCAAATTTCAGGTAGTACATATTGAAAAAGCAGAAAATCCACCGGAAGGAATCCAGCTTTCGGCCCAATCAGGATGTCAGCATGCAGGAATCTGTGGCGGATGCAGGGCCAGACATCTGGAATACGATTTCCAGTGGAAATGGAAATCGGCCCCCGTTGAGCATAAGATGCAGCAGCATTTCGGTCTGACACCGGAATTACTGCCGGCCCCGGAAAAGGAACATTTTCGCAATCGCATGGACTTTGCTGTAAATGGAACGGACGTAGGCCTCCGTCCTCCCCAGGATTTTGAAACGATATTGTCCCTGAATGAGTGTCCGGTTCTGAGGGCTCCAGGAGAGGAAATCCTTGCTAAATGCCAGGAACTACTCCAGAGATTTCCATCCACCGGCTGGGATCGAACCACGGAATCTGGCTGGCTCAAGTATGTAACCCTGCGAATCGGATCTGTATCTGGAGTTATAGTACTCACCACTTCCGGAGAACCCGTAGCTACGGAATTTCTCACCGAACTAAAAAGCTGGGTAGAAAATAGAAATCAAAGCACCGGTTTTCCGCTACACCTGGTTGAAACCGTGACAGAGCCAGGGCAGGATCTTTCCTGCACACCAGGGGGCCATGCGCTACTGGGAAAAGCAGGTTACGATGAGAGCCTGGCAGGGTTGGAGTTTTCCGTGCCGTACGACTCTTTTTTCCAGCCCAATCCGGTGGCATTCACAGGTCTTTTCGAACGCATCCTGGAAAAAAGCAAAGAGATCCTGGATCCCCTGCTGGAATCCGCCAATGATTCTTCTGGTATCAAGATTGTGGATCTGTACTGCGGTGCCGGAGTTCTTTCTTCCGTACTGGCGCACCGATGGCCCGGGATAAAGGAAATAGCTGGTTACGAGTTTATTGAATCGGCCGTTATAGAGGCTGAGAAAAGATTCCAGGATTCGGGGATTAAGACAAACTTTCAGGCGGTGGACTTAAATAAACCGGAGTCCAGTGTAGACTTGAATTCCCATCTTATCATTGCCGATCCTCCTAGAGCAGGAATTTCGAACCGGCTCTGCAAACTAATTGCCGATGCCAGACCAGCACCGTATATGCTATATATATCATGTAACCCCGATACTCAGTTAAGTGATCTAGAATTACTGAAGAAGAGCTATAAACCTGTTTATGCAGTCCTGGCGGACTGCTTTCCCTACACAGGCCATATGGAGCAGGCAGTTCTTCTAGAGAGAATAGACGAAGGGCAGGAATAGATCCCGTAAATATATGCAGGAAAGGACCTCACAGGCCGCAGGCGATTGGATCGTCTCCCATTTCTCCGGAGCGGGAGAAGTGCAACTTACCACAGCATTGATTGAATCTCTGCCCGGGATTTTCTATGTTCTGGATGCAGATGCCAATATGCTGGACTTTAACTCTCGTTTCTCACAGTTAACGGGATACAGTCCATCAGAGATTCGAAGCCGGCATGCCCTGGAATTCACTGATTCATCGTATAAAGATGTAATGGCCAGAGCAATTGAGAAAGCCATTACCACCGGCGAAGCAAGCCTGCAGGCCCCTATTCGCACAAAATCCGGTGAACTGATACCATTCCTGCTTACCGGCCGAACGGTAAAGATCGATTCTACAATTTACATTGTAGGAATGGGCATAGATCTAACAAAGGAAATGGATGCGGTCCGGGCTCTGGAAGAGGCGGAGCATCGCTACCTGGGAATCTTTCAGAACTCTGCAGAAGGTCTATACCTGTTTACCCGCGACGGGGTCTTAATTGACATCAACCCCACAGCATGTAGATTTCATAGAGGCGGCCGCGAAGACCTGATTGATCGCGGAATACGTGATCTTTTGATTCCAGAAGCCAACCGACCGGTGGAGCTGATTGCCCGGGCGGTGCGAATGGGTCGCAAGCTATCCGGAAAGGGCTCCGGTATTCGAGTGGACGGAAGCCGCTTTGAAGGGGATATCTCAGGAGTTCCCATGCAAATGGCCGGACATGGATTTTATCTGGTCAGTGTAAGAGATATTAGCGCCCGCGTTGAAGCAGAACGCCAGATGGAGCGACTGCGATATGTAGTGGATAACACCACCGATATCATCGCCATCGCCGACGAATCAGGAAAGCATCTTTTTATGAATCGCGCCGGACGCGAATTCATTGGAGCAAGCCTGGATCTGGATCCGGCTGAGCTAAAGATTCCAGAATTCCACTCCGCAGAAGTGGCTCGCTTCATTTTTCAGGAAGCTATCCCGGCGGCCAGAGAAAAAGGAATCTGGAAGGGTAGAACCTCTGTGCGAAGGCCGGATGGACGAGAAGTGCCCTGCTCGCAGATCATCATTTCGCATAAAGAGCACAATCCAGAAGTCTTCAGCACCATCATGCGAGACATCAGCGACCGAGAAAGGATTGTAGAAGAACTGCAGGCCGCCCGGGAATGGATGGGCATTACCTTGAACTCTATTTCCGAAGGCGTTATTTCTGCGGACCGATCCGGCGAAATCGAATATATGAATCCTGCGGCGCAGAAGCTCACCGGATGGTCCGGTGGAGGAGTTCAAAAACTTGCTCCCCTGTCTTCTCTTACGGATCCTCTGGAATCAGAAGAAGCAGTAAAGCGAGCCAGGAAACAATCGGGAATTTCCGTGCAGGATGTACTGCGATTGATGGACGAAGAGACCAGGGAATGGCTGGATCTGGAACAGCTTGAGCCTTCCGGAGAAGGCGCCAGGCGACAGGAAGCCATTCTATTGCGCAAGGATGACAGCGAAGTCATCATCGAGATTACATCTTCGAAGATGGAAGACCACCGTGGACAGTGGATAGGCACTACCTATATCTTTCGCAACATTACCCAGCATCGGGAGATTGCCAGAATCCTTGCGCATCAGGCAAATCACGATCCATTAACCGAACTCATCAATAGAAACCGTTTCAAGGTATTTCTAGATGATGCCATTCAATCCGCCAGAAATCGAAAAGGAATTCATGCTTTTGCCTACGTGGACCTGGATCAGTTCAAAGTAGTAAACGATACCAGCGGTCATTCGGCCGGAGATCAGTTGCTGAGGCAGCTATCGCAGATCATGCGAAAGCTAATGCCCGCCGGAGATGTACTGGCCAGGCTCGGGGGCGATGAGTTTGGAATTCTACTGCATGATTCGAATCTGGAAGATACCATGAATTGCCTGAACGGAATAAAAGATGCCGTTCAGGAGTTTCGCTTTGTCTGGGAAGACAAAATCTTCACAGTAGGATGCAGCATAGGTGTCGTATTCATAGATGAATTCGCAGAAAATGAAACTCAGATTCTGCGAGATGCAGACACAGCCTGCTATGCTGCCAAGGAACTGGGCCGACAGAGAATTCATATTTTTCATCCGGATGACGAAGCCCTCACCAGGCGAAGGGCAGAAATGGAATGGGTAAACCAGGTTCAGGAATCTCTGGAAGCAGGAAACTTTGAACTGTACTGTCAGCCTATAGCGGATCTCCAGGGGGGAACCGGACATCAGTGCGAAATACTGGTGCGAATGAAGTCCGGAAACAACCTGGTAGCTCCTGGAATGTTTGTACCTGCGGTAGAGCGCTTTGGGCTCATGTCGCGTCTGGATCGCCACATTGTGGGCCGGTTCTTTGAAATATTGAAGGGATATAGCGAAGGCAATCCTGACAGTCTCCAGGATTTTAACTTTTTCACCATTAATCTGTCCGGCGCAACCCTGGGAGATGAGGATTTCAGGGAATTCCTGCTACAGGCCATTCGCGAAAGCAATATTGAACCGGGAAAACTCTGCTTTGAAATTACGGAAACGGCCGCCGTTGCGAACATGGCCAGCGCCATGAAATTTATTTCTGCAGTAAAATCCCTGGGAGCTCATTTTGCCCTGGATGACTTTGGCTCCGGACTATCCTCTTTCGCATATCTAAAGACTCTACCCGTAGATATTCTAAAGATCGATGGAATTTTTGTAAGAGATATTTGCGACGACCCGGTGGATCTTGCCATGATCCGCTCAATTCGAGAACTGGGCCAGGCATTGAACATCAAAGTCATTGGAGAGTATGTAGAGACCCGAGATGTAATGGAAAAGCTTGCTGAAATGGGCGTGGAGTACGGTCAGGGCTACTACATTTCCAGACCCATGCCATTTCTGGAGTATCTACAGTCCGGCGATGAAGCTATACGCTCCGGCTGAACGTTGCCTGAAAGAACAGGCACAGTCCCAGAATACCGCAATGCACCAGCACAATGGCTGCACTGGCCGGAGTCCCGGCGAAGGCGCTAATAAACAATCCTGCAAAGGCTCCGATTACAGAAAAAAGAATCGATAGAACAGTCATTCTGGCAAAACTACGACTTACCATGCGCGCCGCCGATGCAGGCAGAACCAGAAAACTGGTAATCAAGACAGCTCCAATCAATTTGATGGAGAGAACTATGACCAGCGCCAGAAGAGAGACCAGAAGCCACTCCATCAGATCCACTTTCTGTCCATCGCTTCTTGCAAGCTCCGAGTCCAGACCGGCATAAGCCCAGTGCCCCCAGAATGCGAAGCTGCCCACCGTAATCCAAAATAAAGCGCCAGCGATCCACAGATCCATGGTTTCTACATACAGCACCGATCCAAAAAGATAGGCGAATGCATCCTGGCCAAAGCTGTTTCGCATGGAAAGAAACAGAATTCCCAGAGCCATGCTTACGGAAAAGAGTATGCCGGTGGAAGAATCGGCACTCAGTCCCTTTTTGCCCAGCCAATGGATCAAACTTGCACCCAGCAGGGTAAAAGGCACAGCAATATAGAGAGGCTCTGTATCCAGCAGGATGGCCAGGGCAACACTTCCAAAGGCAGCATGGGCCAGACCGGAGCCCAGAAAGCTCATCTGCCGCTGAACAACAAAAACGCCGTAATAGCCTGCAAAGAAGGCCACCATTCCAGTAAGAATTAAGGAACGAACAAAAAAATCCAGGGAAAGCAGATCTGCCATCATCCTGAGTCTAAAATGATAGACCTATCTGCGGATGCATTGCTTTTTTAGATCTATGAGCAAGATTCAAAAATCAGAAGCAGAATGGAAAGAACAGCTCAGCCCGGAAGAATACCAGGTTGCCAGGCAGGGTGGAACGGAGCGGGCCTTTACCGGAAGATACTGGGACAACAAAGAGGAAGGTGTGTATCGATGCGTTTGCTGCGGTGAAGAGTTATTTCGTTCGGATGAAAAATACGAATCCGGCAGCGGATGGCCCAGTTTCTGGCAGCCATCAGATGCGGATGCTGTGGCCAGCAAGGAAGATGCATCCCATGGCATGCTTCGCACAGAGGTCCTTTGCAGTAAGTGCGATGCGCATCTGGGTCATGTGTTTCCCGATGGGCCAAAGCCAACAGGACAGAGATACTGCATTAATTCCTTGTCACTGAAATTTGAACCCAGACAGTGAGCGCCACCGCCGCGAGCGGTCTGAATCCAATACGCGCAACGAGAGCTTCAATTTGAATCCAATGCCCTGGTGGAAGGAAACCACTATATACCAGATCTATCCCAGATCATTTTTTGATTCCAACGGAGATGGAATCGGAGATTTACCGGGAATTATACAAAAGCTGGATTATATCCAGGAAATGGGATTTGAGACAATCTGGCTTTCTCCGCACTATCAAAGTCCTCAGCGCGACTTTGGATACGATATTAGCGACTACTACCAGATCGCGCCCGAGTATGGTACCGTGGATGATGCCCTGCAGCTCATTCAGGAAACCCATAAGCGAGGAATGAAAATCATCTTCGATATGATCCTGAATCATACTTCCGATGAACACTCCTGGTTTCAAGAGTCCCGGTCCAGCAAAGGGAACGCAAGAAGGGACTTCTATATCTGGAAAGATGGAAAAGGTAAGAAGCCGCCCAATAACTGGGCCTGTCTACCCGGCGGCTCCGGATGGACTTACGATAAGAAAACAGATCAATGGTATTATCACAACTTTCTGGATTTTCAGCCGGACCTTAACTTTCGCAATCCTGAAGTAAAAAAGGCTATGTTCGACACTGTCCGGTACTGGCTGGACCAGGGCGTGGATGGCTATCGCCTGGATATCTTTCACAGCATCTTTAAAGACGAACAGTTTCGAGATAATCCCTTCAGCTGGAAGTACGTTCCCAACGCAGACTTTGATGAGGGATATTTTCAAAAGCTGGAGTATAACCTGAACAGGCCGGAGACGTTTGAGCTGGCAAAAGAGGTGCGAAGTCTCATAGATGAATACAGTCCGGAGCGATTCGTTGTAGGCGAAGTATTCGGAAAAGGAGTGGTGAAAAAATATCTTGGAGAAAACCAGGATGGACTGAATCTTATCCTGCTCTTTGATTTGATCCATCTTCATAGATTCAAGGCCAGCGACGTTCGAAGCATTCTGAACTACTACGAAAAGGAATACCCGCCTCCTTATCTTCCAACGCTTTCTGTGGGCAACCATGATCGGCGAAGATATATGAGCCGAATTGGAAAAGACCAGAAGCGAGCTCATCTCCTGGCCGTGTTGCAATATACAGCCCGAGGAGTTCCCATAACCTATTATGGCGATGAGCTGGGAATTCCAGACGGTGAATTTCCCCATCGCGGCGCGCTGGATGCCGCCGCTCATCCCTACTGGTGGTTGCCCGCTCGGGTGGCCAGATGGCTCAAGCTCTATATCAATCGCGATGGATGCAGAACTCCCATGCAATGGGATGCCTCAAAAAATGCGGGTTTCAGCGAAGGGAAACCCTGGTTACCGGTCCATGCAGATTTTTCCCAATGCAATGTAGACAAACAAAAAAAGGACCAGAGCTCACTGCTTCGCACTCATCAGGATCTACTGAAGATTCGTAAAGAACATCGAGCCCTTCGCATTGGAACGTTGAGCCTGCTGGAGGAAGGAATTCCCCGGGATCTGGTAGTATTTCAGCGAAAAGCAGAGTCCAGCGCAGCCCTTATTGCAATGAACTTTGGAAGCAAGAATCATAGTATTGAACTTCCGCAGAGCATTAAAGATCCGGCTTTGCTCTTCACCCTGCAGGATGCAACCCTGGAAGGAAACAAACTTACCATTCCTGCCGGCGGTGCTGCCGTACTGGCTTTCAACTCCTAAAAGCACAGGTTCCGGCTCGTATCAGGCGCCCTGCCATGTCGCGCTCTCTGCGAATCTCGGCTGCAGTAAGTGAGGCTCCAACGGCTTTCGCATAGCGATTGAAAACTGTTTCTCCTGGCAGGGGGTCGTTTCTTCCATAAATTTGCTTGCTTCTCCCTGGCAACAGATGCATATAGAACAATGCGAACAGTGAAAGCACTTAATTTAAATAAAGACAACCGATTCAGGGCTGCCGGGATTCTGATGCTTCTTTTTTCAGTCGCCATCAGCTCCTGTACATCCCTGGATCAAAAAATGATTCCTGCAGGCCAGGAACTGGAAAACGCCGGTCCCCTGGAGATGCGGGCTGGAATAGAACCCTATTACCAGCGCATAGACATTTTTCGTCAGCAGAATTGTACAACAAGAACCACCACAAATGCGGACGGAACCATTACAACCAGCAGAGAATGTACACCGGTGCCCTATTCACCTATGGGTGTTTTTCTGGGAAATGGAATCTTTGTAGATGTTCGGGGCAACATTGCTGTGGATCTGGTTACCGTAACCGGCCTGAGAAACAACAATAAGTTTACCATGCGGCAGGAGCTACCTGGACTCTTTAGCTCCGGAGAATCCAGGGTATCCCGGGATGGAAATACCATCACTATCTTCGAACCGGGCTTGTTCTCCGATGACGAAGTAATCATCAAAATCCGGCCGGACGGGCTGGATCTGGAGGACGGTGTAAGGCTAGTACAGGATTCCGCTGGAATTCGCTACACTGGAGTGGAGAAGACTACCATTTTTGGTTTCGAAATCGGAAGCGAGCCTCCGGAAGTAACCATCAATTCTGCAAATTCGCTTCAGGCCGGTCCAATCAAGATTGTGCGAGATGCCGAAGGTAACATTCAGGTAGGAGGCCTTGCCAGATTCAGCAAAAAGCCAGATCATATTGAAATTCAGTATGCGGGCAACATCTTCGCGGATGGTCGCAAGGAATATATCTATTACGGTGAGAAGAGAATGGCCATCGTAAATGACGATAAATCTCTGGGTACTGCGTTTTTCTGGAACGATCAATCTGTGCAGATTCAGAGAGTGCATACCATATTCCAGCTCTTTGGCAAAGACTCCGTGGTCCACATCGATCAGTAATCACGGAAAGACTTTTCCATCAGAAAGCCATCCAGATTCAATACGAATCTGGATAGGCCTGCGAGAGTTTTGCAGATCCATCGACGGGCGATGTAAATCTTCAGTAGTCAGTGGACACTCAAGGCCCGCGACCGGATGGAGCGGCCGAGACCAGTGAACACTCAATGCCAGGGACCGGATGGATGCTCATGTCCTCCATGACCGAAGGCGGCTTTGAGATTGTCCTGGGTCAAACATTCCGGAGTACCGGAAGCGATGTTGGTTCGGTTCATAACCAGCACATGAGTGGCATGATGATAGGCTGCATCCAGATCATGGGTCACCATCAGAATGGTCGTTCCATTTTCCTGCCGAAGTCTATCCAGTAACTCATACATATCCGTTTCGCCGGATCGATCCAGGCCGGTGGCAGGTTCATCCAGAATAATCAATGCAGGATTTCGAATTAGACTTCGAGCAAGATAGACCCTCTGCAATTCCCCTCCGCTTAGATCACTCAGGAGATGCCCGTTGTAACCGCGCAGGCCCACCCGTTCCAGGCAGGTCTCCACCTGTTTTCTCAGTCCACCGGGGACAAAAAAAGGCCACCGGGACCTGAGTCCGGTACTTACCATTTCCATGACCGTTGCAGGAAAACGGCGATCCAGAGTCTTCGCCTGAGGAACATAACCGATTCCATAGCTGTTGCATGCGATCTGGATGGTACCGTGATCCACATCCACAAGTCCCAGGATCGCCTTGAGAAGAGTAGATTTGCCGCTACCGTTAGGGCCCAGAATAGCTGTCCAGCTTCCTGGCTTGCATTCGAGGTTTAGATCTTCAATGGCTACGTTTCGCCCAAAACGAACGGTAAGCCCCTCAACCTTAACGCAATAGGGAGTTTCACGGGCTTGTTCTATTTCCGCGTTCTCGCTGCTTCTCTCTGTCTGATTTTGCATCCAGTGTACTCCTGTTCACGCCACCACTGCAGTTATGCATGTGACTTTTAATCCACTTTCAATTCAGCGATGGCATCCAGCTGGTTGCGCAGCAGTTCTGTGAGATTTCCAGCTCCGGATCCCATGGGATCCAGCTCCAGAATCCTGGCTTCTAATTCTCTGGCCAGAATCCTGGATTGCCTGATGGGGAGCTGCTTTTCATGCACAACAATATCCACAGGCTTGAGGGCCAGAAGATTCCTCCAGTCCTTTACACTGAGCTCATGGCCCGGCACCGGCTCTACAATAGCCACCACCTGAATACCATGCTCCTTTAAAAAGCTTTCATAGGTAGGATGCATCAATACGGCTCGTTTACCCTGTAAGTGCTTTAGCCGCAGAGAAGCCTCCTGTTCCAGCTCCTGCATTTGCTCTTTCAGTATCTGAACTTCTGAACGAATCCGCTCTGCAGATCTGGGATCCGCCGCAATGAGTAATTCCTGAAGTCTGGGTAGCACTGCCTCGATTCGGTGAGGATCGGTCCAGAAATGCGGATCCACGTACTCACCGGAGTTATCATCCTGGCTGGCCGGGGAACCGTGGAGGTGCCCTTCCTTCTCGGAAGAGCCGTGACCGTGCATACGAATAGCTTCCGGAATAATAGCATGGGAAGGGCATTCTTGAAAGTTGGCGGCCCATCCATCCAGGGATGGGGCTACATAAAACAGAGCCCTGCAATTTCGGTAGAGCATTAGATCCGCCACCGAAGGATCATAGGTTTCCGGATTTCGGCCGGGATGCACCATGGCCTCGCTCATCCGACTTCCTGCTATTCGCTCTATCAAAAAAGATACCGGGCGAATGGTGGCTGGATAGGGAATGGATCTTCCGTCCTGACATTGCCCCAGAAGAAGCACTGACAAAACGACTGCAATGAGTGTCAGTTTGTCAGCAGGAAATCTACGGGTTTGAATCATTTTGCAATTTGAGCCGGATGGATGCTGGCACGCCTCTTGCTATATATACCGTGAGAACAGAAAAGCAAAAGGAGGCACGACATGTTCTGGAATGACTGGTATGGATGGCAACGAAATCTATGGGATGATCTGGCAAACCTGGAAACAAGGTTTCAGACCAGCCCAAGGTATCGCAGAAGCTATCCCGGAATCAAACTATACTCTAACGAAAATGAAGCGGCTATCAGAGCCGAAGTTCCCGGTGTATCTGCGGAGGACCTGGAACTTCAGGTGCAGGACGATGTACTGAATATCAAAATCAAGCGACCTGCTATTGAAGGCGAGGCACTAAGAAAGGAACGACCTCAGGGCGAATACGAGAAGGCCGTTCGATTGCCTTTCCGAGCCAACCAGGAATCTGTAAATGCCGAGCTTAAATCTGGAATACTTACAGTTCGCCTGGAAAGAGCGGCAGAAGACCGCCCCCGAAAGATCGCAGTGGCAGCTTCTTGAAGCTGACGAAAGAGAGCGAATCGAGAATGGAATAGAACAGATTAGGATTAGAGAGAATAGGATTGGAGAGAAAAAATCAAAAAGCAAAGAATGGGCCCACCGGGCTAATGGAGGAAATTATGGAAACAGCAGTAGAAAAAAGAAATGAAGCATCCGCGCAAGCAAAAGAGGAGAGGCCAGTACAGCATAGAATCTACTCTCCCGCTGTGGATCTATACAGAAAGGACGATACGTTCTATGTATATGCGGATATTCCAGGAGCCAGCGAAAATAGCGTGGATGTGAGCGTTGAAAAGAACATCCTCACCATCAAGGCCGCTGTAGAGGAAAAGGGTTTTGAGGGTATGAAACTGGTGTATAGCGAATATGGAATTGGTGACTACGAAAGAAGCTTTCGCCTGAGCGAAGACATCGATGTAGAAAACATCCAGGCGAAAGTAAGAAATGGAGTCCTGGAGCTGGTGGTGCCGGTAAGCCAACCGGCCACAAAAAAGATCCAGGTAAAATCTGAATAAGGCGAAGAAGATCCCGGCCGGTTTTGGCCGGGATGCCAAGAATTCTGGAGGTGTAAAATGGGACTAAGAGATCTAGTCAGTAAAAAAGGAGATTCCACTCCCCGTCGTCTGGATGATTCCTTTTTGGGCTTCCACCGAGAAATGAACAATCTGTTCAGCGACTTTTTTCGGGACTTCTACGATATGGAACCGGCCAGCAACCTGGCAGTGGACGTCCACGAAACGGAAAAGGAAGTTCAGGTAACTGTAGAGTTACCAGGAATTGATGAGAAGGATCTGGATTTGACGCTGGAAAAGGATTCTCTAACCATCAAAGGCGAAAAGAAGCAGGAATCGGAGCAGAAGGAAGGAAATTACCATCGAATCGAAAGGAGCTATGGTAGCTTCCAGCGAACCATCGCACTACCCTGCGAAGTAGAAGATGAAAAAGCCGAGGCAACCTACAAAAAAGGTGTGCTCTACATCAAGCTGCCAAAGAAAAAGAGCGCAGCTCAGGAGAAAAAGAGGATTTCCGTTAAATCCAACTAATACTCTTTCAGGGGACCATCAGCGTCCCCTCTGTTCCCATCGAATGATGCAGTGATCCGGAATCAGGGAACTCCGATTTTTCTTAACCCAGAGCAACTTCCAGTCTCGATTCAAACAGTCTTGATCAATTCTCGATTAAATCTGGATCAAGTCTCGAACAAGTCTGGTTGCTGCAAGACCGTCTCGCTCTAAGTAGATCCTTGCTTCTCTCTGGACGAATCCGCTTTTTAGCGCTGCTGGCATCTATCGGTATGCGCTCTTCAGCTTATGGGCCGACTCCTCACCGCTTTGAGTTGTTTTTCCAGAATCTCCAATACCTCTTTTTCCGAGGGGAAGCAATCCTGGCTTCCAGCACAGTAAATGTTTGCAGATCTTCCGTCCGGTGCCCATAGGTTCGGATCACTTCTTCCGAAAATAGAGAGCACATCCAATCCCATGGCAGCCCCCAGATGAATGATGCCAGAATCATTTCCCATAATCATGGGAATCCTTCTCATGACTGTAATCAGTTCGAAGAGAGAACATTCCAGGAAGTGCTGAGCGGCCTGGTTATGGTCCTGTATGGGCCATGGTGCTGGGAGTACTCCCTTTTGAATCAAAGCCTGCTTTATGAAACCATCCGCCGGGCCCAGAGTCCAGAATACTGACAGGCCATACTGGATACATAGATCAGCCAGCTTCTCATAGGATTCCAGAGGCCAGTTTTTTTCGGGGCTGCCGGAACCAGCATGGATCAAAACCGCAGATAGGTTCGCGGACGTATTCAGGTTTGCGATCCCACGGAAGGGTTCGCTGCAATCTACTTTGCTCTTCTGCGAATTAATTCGTATGGGCCAACACGGTACAGGCCTTCTCCTTGCATCCTCTGTCGATGATGCGAACTTTTGAAACAGGAAGTCTCGAATATTTGCACCCTGGATTTCCGAAGGTTGATTCAGATCTTCAGGCCGGGGGCCGGGCGAGATTTTCATCTGGGCCGCCTCCTGGCTGTTCTCAGGCGAGGATTGTCCGTAAGTCCATCCGCGACCGGCGACGTCGGGTCGGCTACGAATCCAGGTAACTTCTGCGGAAAGCGTGGAGAATCCCTGCTCCAAAACAAGATCCTTTCGCGCCAGAAAAAGAAAGGTCTTCTGAAAATCTGGCTGTAGCACAGAAGACAAAGGGCTCTCCCCTGCAAAAAGAGGAAGCAGCGAGCGATCTTCGCAGGACAGGAACTGATGACACATTCCCCTGGCCACCGCCTCCCAGGCTGGAGAGGCGATTAGGGTCACCTGGACTCCTGGTCGCTCGTAAAGGCACTGAATGCAGGGCAATGTGACCAGCAGATCACCCAGAGCACCGGGTCGGTAGATGCAGATTTTCATATTGTTTTGCCGTGAGAATTCAGGATTCCAGGAAACGGTTCATGGGGCTTCCAGAATAGGCGGGTACCGTCTAGAAGAATGGATTGCCGGATGGCTCCAGTAGCTCCGGGCTATCCTGCGCCGGGGAATTCACATCCGTAGATACCGGATAGGCATGATCAACATCCAGGGAGGAATCAATGATTCTGGAGATCTCGGATCGGTCTTCACTTCTGAGCCAGGCCTCCGTTGCATCAGGTGGAACAATAACAGGCATACGGTCATGGATGGGTTTCATTCGCTCCGTCGCTTCTCTGGTACAAATAGCCAGACCATCGCCTTCGAAAACTCCACCCAGAAGGAATCCTTCCTCCAGATTTTCTGGATGAATAAAGACCGGGGTCTTGCCCTTCTGACCGGCTTCCGGAGATTTCCATTCATAGAAACCGGTGGCAGGAATCAGGCAACGATGCTTCTTGATGGCACTTCTAAAATAGGGCTTTTCGAAAGCCGTTTCGGTTCTTGCATTGATTACCGCTTTCATATCCTTTTTGGCCCAGTGAGGCTTGAAGTTCCAGGCCTTTCGCCCCAGAACAATGTCCTGGTCTTCTCGATAGGCAGCCAGTACGCGAAACGAAGGAGCGATATTGTAGACCGGTCTAAAGCCTTCTTCCGGAGGAAGATCAAACAGGCTCATGAGCAAGAGTGGATTATTGATCAATGCAAAGCGACCACACATAGATTCTCTCCTTGGGCCGGGACCAGAGCTGAATCCGCAATCCCGGTTTCTTACGCTTTTCCGATCAGACGCGGCCCAATCAGTACTGGCGCTTCCCGTAGGGAACCGTTGCCTTTCTATTCCAGGGATTGGTTGTGCCAAACCAGGATCTCATAATTCTGGCTCGCCCCCGAATAGGACTCAACAATCGGTAAACATTACTGACAGAGCAGAGTTCCAGATTTTCCAGGAAAGGCCGATTTTCCTGCAGGCATACTGGATTGGAATCGGAGTATCCAATGCTTGAAAGTAGAGGCTCCGGATTCGCCCCTGCATCCAGGGAAAGCAGGATCAGTCCATGCAGTTCCACTACTCTCGCATTCTTTTCATCTGCCTTTTTGATCCAGTCTAGCGCCACGGCGCTGTTCTTTCTCGAGAATTCAAGCCTGGCCAGAAGAAATGCAGTTTCCGGCTCCTTCTTGCTGGCATAGGCCTTTTCCAGATGCAGGGAGGCCCGGTCATAGTCCCGAGCTTCATGGTAAATCCTTCCCAGGATTAAATGTGCTTCATAATCTTCTCGAAGCTCCAGGGTTTTCTGCAGTGCAGCCACAGCCAGCGAAGATCGACCCATGGAATATTCATAAAGCCCTTTCTGGAGTAAGACATCGGCCAGGGCTACTCCGCTACTTCTGGGAATCATGAAACTATAGATGCGATCCACCAGGTAATCCTGTTTTCGGTTTTGCAACTCCTCCACAAGCTGAAGCGCTCTGGTATGCGAAAGGTCGGTAAGCACCGGGGAAAGATCCTGGTCTCGTATTCCACTTCCCTGTCGATGCCATTGAATTATCTGATTCAACATGATTCGGCGCCGGTCCATATCGCTGGAGCGCTGAACGGCAAGAGAGAATAGCTCATCGCTTCTTTCCAGAGATCCACGGGAGGCACAGATTATGGCCGCTTCGCTAATCCTGAATCCATCCAGATTTCCCGGTCTTCGCTTCCCCAGGCAGAGCTCCAGCATCTCCTGTTGATCGCTTGCGGTGGGTGGGTTGGGGCCGTGAAAGAATGCGGCATCCACCGAGATGCGCATTTCCTGCCGGTCCAGCTCCTCGAAAAAAAAGGAATGCACTGTGGAACAGCCGGCAAGTAGCAGGGGTACCAATGCAGTCAGCAGTAACCGTATCAACGGTCTCATGCGTGGCCCGGATTGTATCAGTTTGGTTGTCGGAAATCGCCCATGGGCCCGGCGGGTTGGACCGGCTCCTGGACCATGCGAGATTCCAGTAACATTTCGACTCACATCCGGGCGTTGAAAGGCTTTCTCAATTCCCACACCGTCAAAATCTTTCCGGATAAGATTCATCAGGTATGCAATGGCCGGTGGTGGAAGACTGAAAAGGACTTTTCCTGTGCCGGGTCCCTTTTGCTTGACTCAGTGAGACATAATCCGGCAGACTGGCTGTCCATGCACCAGCAGCTTTTGCACCTGGACTATGATCAATCCGTGGCCTCCCAGCAGGACCGTTCCGTTCTGCCTTCGCGATTTCGCATGCTGGATCAGGAGCAGTCCGATTTTGCCTTTCGCCTGCTGGATGCACACAGGGTAAAGTTAAATCATATTTACGATAAGCTTTCCAGCCTGTCCAATTCCAGAACACGGCTGCTGCCCCATCAGATCGAGGCCACGCATCGAGTGGTCCAGGCCCTGCGACCCAGGTTTATTCTGGCCGATGAAGTAGGACTGGGAAAGACCATCGAGGCCGGGCTCGTAATCAAAGAGCTAATGCTGCGAAAGGGTTACAAGAGAGTCTTAGTTGCGGCCCCGGCAACTCTGACAGTTCAGTGGCAGCAGGAAATGAAATCCAAATTCAATGAAGAATTTGTGATTATGGATCGAAGCAACTTTTCGCGAATTTCTACCAGGTGGGCGAAATATCCTCGCATACTGGTTTCCATCGATTTTATCAAGAATGAGAAGTACGGCGAACAGGTACTGAAAGCAAATTGGGACATTGCAGTATTCGACGAAGCCCATCGCCTGCGAAGAGATGACTCAAAAATCACTCATGCTTACAGCTTTGCAGAGAAGCTCGCTGCCCGAGTGGACGGCCTACTTCTTCTCACAGCCACTCCCTTTCGCGGCAAGCTGGAGGAATTGTTCTATCTGGTTCGCCTGGTGGATCCGCATATCCTGGGCCCGCGAAATGCATTTTTCATGGAGTATGTGCTTCCTTCCCGATCCGGCGGAAGCGTTAAGGATCTAAAGACCAGACTGGATCGCATTCTTCTGCGAAGAAGAAAAGTAGAGGTAGGCGGATTCACTCGTCGATTCGCTACCACAATTCGCTTTGAACTCACCACTCCAGAACGCGCCTTTTACGATGAAACCACGGATTATGTGCGTCGTGAATATAACCTGGCCATGCAGGAAAAAAACCGGGCCGTAGGGTTCGTAATGATCGCATTTCAGAAGCTTCTGGATTCGTCCACCAGGGCCCTTCTTCGGGCTCTGGAAAAGCGCAAAGCCATGCTGGAAATGCGAATGCATCAGACTTCCTTTCTGGCAGAAAGCTGCAGCTCCTGGAAGCTGGAGGACCTGGATCCCGAACTGGCGGATGACTGGGAAGAAGATGATCTTTCTTCGGAGGAAGGGAGCTTTCAGAAAAGCTATAAAGACCTTCGAAAAGAAGTGCTTACTCTGGGAAAGCTCATCCATCTGGGAAAAGCCATCAAGCACGATAAAAAGCTCATCAAGCTCAAAGACACCCTACAGCGATTGAAGAAGGAAGGCCATTCCAAATTCATTATATTTACGCAGTTTCGCACAACCCAGGATTATCTTCTGGAAAACCTTCCGGAGTACAGGGTGGAACTCTTCCATGGCTCCCTGAACCTGAAAGAAAAAGAGCAGGCCATAGAAAACTTCAAGGGAGAGCAGGAAATTCTGATATGCACGGAAGCCGGCGGAGAAGGCCGAAACCTGCAATTCGCAAGTATTTTGATTAACTACGATCTGCCCTGGTCTCCTCTGAAAATAGAGCAGCGAATTGGTCGGATCCATCGCTTTGGCCAGACCAGGGATGTATTCATATTTAACTTCGCCACCCGGGATACTGTGGCAGAACGCATCCTGGAAGTTCTGGAAAACAAGATTCGACTATTTGAGGAGTCCATTGGCCCTTCAGATATGCTTCTGGGTAGCATTGAAGACGATCTGAAGTTTAACAAGACTCTCATGGATTTTGTATCCGGGAAGCTGGACCAGGATAGCTTCGAATCCACCGTAGAAGAACGAGTGGCCATGGCGCGAAACAGCTACGAGCGATTGAATGAACTTGTGGCTCCGCAGATGGTAGATTTTAATCTAAATGATTACTATCGAATAACAGAAAAAGAACGTGCCATCAAGAATTCCGAAATAGAAAATCTATGCCTGTACTACTGTCAGCAAACCGATCTTTCCAGCTACGAGATTCGCTTGCTGGGCGACAGAGTATACGAGCTAACGAACTACCAGACCGGACAAACCAGAAAAGGTACTTTTGACAGCGAACTGGCTCTGAGCAATGATTCCCTGGATTTCCTGGCAGTAGGACATCCTCTGGTTGATGAATGCCTGGATCATTTTCTAAACCATCCGTTTCGCGAGACCTTTGTGGAAATGAATGCCACTACTGAACTACCCCGGGGTCACTATCTAATCTATCTTGTTCAATTCGAAAATGGATTTCAACGCACCGAGCTGATGGGTGTCCATTCAGATGAAAATGACAATCTTACATTTCACAGAGAGATCGCCATTCCCCCGGGTTTCCAGTCAGGCCTGAAACGCAAGAAACAGAAGATAGGACCTGCCATGGCCGCTTCGTCCGGTGCCGGGGAAAGCAACTCGGATCTTCCCGCATCCATGAGTGAATACCTCCAGGAGGACCAGAATGCACTTCAGATGTATCCTGAGCTCGCCGCATTGTTACGAAAATCCGACTCCCTTCTTCGTGAGGAAGTGGGTCAAATTGCCCGGGAACTGAAAGAGCAGCTTCATCCTGTATTCAAGAAAGAAGAATACAAACTGGAAATAAGCT
The DNA here is from genome assembly GCA_002729885.1 of Spirochaetaceae bacterium. Classification (GTDB taxonomy): domain Bacteria; phylum Spirochaetota; class Leptospiria; order Leptospirales; family Leptonemataceae; genus UBA3465. The sequence goes on along the minus strand of PBUB01000002.1, from coordinate 368,489 downwards.
ACGGCAAGAAGCTGCGAATGCTGGAAGAGAAAAAAGACATCGAAAAGATGAAGTACAGTCAGAATCCGGTACCCGAGCGAAAAGCTCGACTGACCCGGGCTGAAAACCTGATCCTTAAAGCTCGCCAGGAAATGGAAATTCAAATGGAAGAGATCCGACGGCAGTCCAATATGAAGTTACAGATTCGTCCATTGCAGATATACAGACTAAACTGACTCAATACATTTTTCAGCATGCGGCAGCAAAACAAATACAATCAGAAAGTTCTAATCAGCCAGGAGCAGATCCAGGAATCGGTGCATGCTATGGGAGAGCGCATTGCCGCTGACTATGGAGACGATCCACTTACAATAATTGGATGCCTCAAAGGTTCATTTATATTTATGGCCGATCTGGTAAGAGCAATCCCCAGGCCACTGCACATCGATTTCATAGAAGTATCTTCCTACGGAAATGAACTTTCTTCCAGTGGAAACGTTCGCATCGTAAAGGACTTCAAACATCCGGTGCAGGATAGCCACGTTTTGATTGTTGAAGATATTGTAGATACAGGCCTCACCTTCGATTTTTTATTCGAACACATTCGTTTGAAAAAGCCTACTTCCCTGGAAATTGCGGCGCTTCTGGTGCGAAGCACCGTGGACCTGAAAAAACGGCCGGTGAAGTACCACGGGTTTACCATAGGCGAAGAGTATGTGGTGGGTTATGGGCTGGATGCTGCGGGGCTTTATCGAAACCTGAACCATGTGGCTGTATTCGAACAATAAGCGGGCGACAAACGCATTATTACTTCTTCGGTTTGCCGGTCTTCTTCCCTGATTTCTTCGCTTTAAATAAAGACTTCCTGGCCGCTAACGGCTGCTTTACCGAGGATCCGGCCTTGCTTTGATCAGTGGACTTTTTGGATGCGGATTTCGGACCCGTCTTTGACGCTTTCGATTTCTTACTGGTCCGGCCGGCTTTCTTTTTTGCTGCTTTCGCGGCCACCTCCAGAGATCGATCAGCCCATCGCCTCGCCAGAGCTGGCTGCTCCAGTGCATCCTCTGGCATGGACCAGTAGGACATCTGAATTGCTTTTCGATCTGTATGATAGACGAAGGGCTCGCTTCCGGAGTCTTCGTAATCCCTGGCCAGGTCCGCGTCGGTCTTCATGTAAAGTCGATCTTCGGCAATGAGTGCAAACATTCGACCGCGAAAATAGACTCCGTATCCGCCGAACATCGCTCTGCATTGCACCGGACCAAGCTCCCGAAACAGGTCTTCCACAAAGGTTACAAATGGATCGGAACTCCGTTGCATTAGCGCCTGGCCTTGCTTGCCTTCTTGCTTGCCTTCTTGCTTGCCTTCTTGCTTGCCTTCTTGCTTGCCTTCTTGCTCGACTTCTTGCTCGACTTCGGTGAAATATCCTCCGAAAGTCGGGCCAGCAATCGCTGACCAATACCCAGGTCCTGGAAGAATTTTTCTAGACCGGCCAGATCGGGCGGACGGAGAGTCAGCTGCTTTAGATTCTTCTCTACCGTTAAACTGCTTTCAATCAAGGTTAGCTGTCGGGACTTTTCCAGCACATCCAGGTTTTGCGAGATAATATCGTAGAACCTGGCAGCGCCTCGCATTTTGTGAGATTTCAGTCTGTTCAGATTCTGCAACAGACCATCCAGGGTCTTGAACTCTTTGAGCAAGGCTATGGCTGTGGTCTTTCCGATGCCCGGCAAACCCTGGATATTATCCACTGCATCGCCGGTTATGGCCAGGAGATCGGCCACCTGGTGCGCTTCCACTCCAAACTTTTCCGGAACCAGTTTACCGGAAAACCGCTCATCCTTGCTGAAGTTCCAGAACTCATCGCCGGTTTTTAAGACCTGAAGCAGATCCTTATCTGTGGAAACAATGCATACCCGGCTTCCCTTTTCTCGGGATCGTAATTGCTGAGCAAGGCTGCCGATCAAATCGTCCGCCTCATACCGTGGGCTGGCATATACCGGAAATCCCATGAGCTTTCCCACTTCCTTACATGCATGAATCTGCCTCTTGAGATCTTCCGGGGCCTCGGGCCGATTGGCCTTGTAGGCAGGGTCAATTTCATTGCGAAAACTGGTAGTTAGACTCTCGTCGAAGCAGAGAGCAGCCCGATTCGCGCCGCTAACCTTGCGAAAGCGCATTAAAAAATCGGTAAATCCATAGATTACGTTGGCACTTCGACCGCTGGAGTCCTTGATGGAATCGGGCAGAGAGAAGAATGCCCGGAAAATATACACGCTGGCATCAATGAGATAGATCGGATCGGATGATCGGGGCATTTCTCATGAAGATACGGCCACTAAATCCTGGAAAGCAAAAACGAATTTCCGTGGCTCGCAAACGTTTTTGCCTGACCGTTGAAGGGCAACAGCCAGGCCAGGAGCTTAATTCTCTGAAAGAATCCTTCGCACTATTTCTGTGGTTTCCGGAGCATTCATTACCTGAAAATGACTGAGACCCTCTAGATGGTGCACCCGATCGTCTGGATTTTTTTTCTGGCGAAACACCTTGTCGCTGAGTAGACGGAGGCTGGTATCCTCCACAACACCATCTCCAAACCAGGCGCCCCATATTTCGGACTTGCTGGAGATGGAACTGAATATCTGAGTGCCCATTACGTTATCCAGTTCTCCATGGTAGGTATTCAGTCCGTATCGATCCGGATGATTTACGGCCCGATCTTCTTCCCGAATCACTCCATGCGACAGATCCTTCATCGCATCGCTTCTCTCATTTCCGATGGCTCCTAGAATAGATACTACAGGAAGAGGCACTCTGGACAATCCCAGACCAATCCAGAAACCCAGTTTTTCGATATAGGACCCCCCGTCCGGAGATGCGATAAATATTACATGATCCAACCATTTGCTGAAATCCCCGGCCGGGGCCCCGGGCTGCATGGAAAGATAAATGGCGCTTCTAAGGATCAATCCTCCCTGACTGTAACAAACTACCCTGGGCCTGGCTTCATAAAAATCGCCATGAGCAAAGAAGTCGTTTAACATTCTGAAGAGCGCACGACCATTTTCCGGGATAGGATTTCCTGGATTGAAGCGAAAATTAACGGGATAGTATCCCAGTTCCCGCACCATATCCAGATAGGAGACCGGGCTTCCGGAATCCACCCAGAGTCCCTCGTCGCAAAAAAGGCCTGGGATCAACAAAAGAGGACCCCTCTTAACTGAAGCAGGATCCTGTTTGCGATAGTCTTCGGCGATGTCTTCCAGGCTTACATCCTGACCGTTCAGACGAAAGGATGGTTGAATTTTACTGATGGATACCCCTGCAAAAGAAGCCCCGGCCACACTGGCCACAGCAACATTTTCAAAAAGGATCTCTTCTACTGTACGATCGGAATCGGCCACGCTCTTGCGAGCTACATCAAATGCATATCTTGTGGCCCTGGATGCCACGGAAAGTGCCTCCGAAGTGGAGGCAGCCCCCTCTTTCATTCCCCGGGAAGCCTGGTACAATGCACGGCCTACATCCGACTCCCGAATCAATGGTTGATCGGAAAGTTTTTCCAGCTGATCTCCGGACCAGTCCATGGACTGATGCAAAAAGGTCTTCAGTCCATTTAAGGTATCCGTACTTAGTTTGCCGGTGCCCTGCAACACCCAATCTGCCAGCCTGAAAGGTTCCATAAGAAGTCGAAGATAACCATTCGTGGGCCGAACTGCAAGCTGAATTGAACCGAAAGACATGAAATTCCGTCTATGGTTTATGAAACGTTTCTGGTTGGTATTATTCATCTATACTCTGGTCCTGGCATCTGGTTGTGACCAGGCTTCAGAACAACCTGGCGCCACAGATGCCATGAAGTCCGAAGACTATGGAGCCATGGAGTCGGAAGATGTAGCCCAGGCTCCTGCCCGGGAACGAAGTCTGTCCGAAGAGGCCACGGGCGCTCAGGAAAAGAAGTTAGAAGCAAGCCCGGAAGAAGCCACCCTGAGTATCCTTCCTATGGATGTTTCCGAGGCAGCCAGCGATCGCATGCTGGAGTATTCCATACAGTTAAACTTTAGCTCGGACTCTATACTGGAATCCAGAAAGGTTGCCTTTGAAGTGGCCAGAAAGTACGGCTTCTTGTCCTCCTCCAGAACCTATGCCTATGGAACGCAGCAGTTTCAGGCTACGTTGCGCATCTCTTCGGATCGTCTTTATGAGGCGCTAAAAGAATTGGAAGCTGCAGGAAAGCTGAAGGAATCCTCGGTGGATGTTACGGACCATACAGCGGATCTTGTGTGGCAGAGCATTAAGCTGGATCGAGAGCAGCTAAGAACTCTGCGAAGGCAGGCCCTTCAGAATCGAACCAATGCTCAAAATCAGATTCAGGCAGAAAACCTGATCTCCAGTTCCGAGGATCAGCAGGATCAGGCCAAATTTGAAAAATGGAAAATCCGGGATCGAGTGCAGTGGGCCACAGTCAATATCTCCGTCCAGGGCCCGGAAGCAGCCACCGAGATCGAAGTGCCAAAATACGGAAATGCATTTATCAACATTACGAATTCCCTTCTTGCATTGAGCTACTGGATGCTGGAAAACATTCTCTGGCTGGCCATTCTGGCAGTAATCATCTGGAAATGGCGAAAGATCTGGAATGGCCTGAAGCGACTGGTGGGCAAGGATGAGTAAAGAATAAGATCCTTCTGGAGTCGAGCCAGACGTCCGAGCTGCCCCGGGTCTGGCATTCCAGCGGAATCAACGGGGCTTTCTTTAGCCCTGGGATTCCTCGGCTGCCTGCACTCCGCGAAAATGGGGGCCTTCCTTTCGGATGATTCCTTTTTTTATGAGTTCATTGGCCATATCAATGAGAGCGTGGGCTGATTGATCGTTTTTCTCTGTATCTTCGTCATTTTCCTTGATCATCAATGCATGAACCATGGTCCTTTGCTCAGGATCCATTAACCCCAGGAGACTGCCGCTGAGGCGAGAATCCACCGTCAGAAATGCCCTGGCCAGAACTACAGGCGGAATCTCCCGGAGAACATAGTACAGTGCCAGATTATCGAAAAAAAGAAGCTGGTTTACCTTTTCTATCACGCACCTTTCGCATGTTTTTGGATTGGATTGGTGTCAAGGAAAAGCGGACAGGGCCGATGAATTAAGAGGCAGACAATGCCTGGAAATCACGCTAATATCAATACTGGAAGCACGAATATGAAACCATTTCGCAAATCACGATCTTCTCTTTTTCATTCACCTATGCCCCACAAAGCTGTCCTGGCGCTGGCCATTCTACTATTTACCAGCGGCAGCCTCATGGCCCAGAAGCGAATCTATCGCTCATCCCAGCCTGTAGGAAAATTCATCCCTGCCTTGATAGATGCCATGACCGAAAGGGGAATGCGTTTTTCTGTAGAAAAGGCTTATGATGAAAAGAGCGATGGAAAACTGGGCCTTCTAATCACCATGAAGCCAGGTGGCCGTTTCGTGGACATGGGGTTTCATGATGAAAATGGAAAGTCTACCCTGGTAACCATTCGCTTCCAGGATCCGGCAGACAGCAGCGCTTTTAATAAGCTTTTTCTGCAAACTATGAATATGAGCGAAGTGGGAGTGGGTCAGGTGGATGACTCGGTTCCGTCCGGATGGCCTTCGCCGGGCAAATAGTTGCCTGATGCCGAATGCCCGGGGCTCGAGAGAGGCGACAGTTGGCTCACTTGCCAGAGGCATCCACGCATTAGCGTAATCCCGGCAATAAAGCGGCCCTTCATCATTTGCACATACAAATAATTATTGCCGCCCAATCTATCCCGGGCTTACTTTGCAGCCATGAATCGAGCTGTTCTGGACCAGAAATTCGAATCCCTGAAATCCTATGCCAGCCTTCCGCAAAAAGTCCTGAAGACCCTGCAGGATCAATTGCCGGAAATGGATGACTGGGAACTGAATCGAATCAATCCATATACCTTCGCCAGGGACTTCAACCTGGTAGAGCAGGAAGCAGTGGATACATTTGTTCATGCGGCCAAGGTGGGCATGTTCGATTTTCTGTATAATCTGACCTGCCCTAAATGTGTAGGCATTGTCCACTCACATCAGGAACTGGACCAAATCGAGGGAGAATCCTTCCATTGCTACGTTTGCAATCTCTTCGTTCCTACGCAGCTCGATGACCATGTTGAGGTGGCCTTTCGCATCCATCAATCCGTGCATCAGCTTTCTATAGATCCTCTGTCAAACATTGAAAGTTACTTTCGCTATCATTTCTCCCCGAACTTTCAGAAATCCACTGAACTATTGAACTGGATAGAATCCACTATTCGCGGCTTTGAAGTTCTGGAGCCAGAAAGTAGCTATTCGTTTGGCATTCGATTAACCGATCAGCAGCCCAATGGTCAGGGCCATATGCTTCAGGTGGCCACCGTGGATGCGAACTCCGGGTCGTTTTTCGTTGTAGATAAAAATGCAAAAGATCCGGGCGATGAATTGCATATTGAACTGCTACCATCAGGATTTGTGCCTTTCGAAAAGAAGGTTCCGCCTGGAAATTACATAGTTCATGTGCACAATCGCACAGGCATAAGAACCGGCACAGTGTATTTGCAACCCAATCCGGAAAAGATTGTAGAAATCGCCACGGAGCATCCCACGAAAGTGCTGCCCTTCCTTACCGCTCGGGAGCTACTTAACAATCAGAGCTTCCGGGATCTGTTTCGAATTCAGCACCTTTCGCCAAATCTGAATCTGAACATCAAAAGCCTTACAATATTATTTACGGATCTACGGGGAAGCACAGAGATGTATGACCAGGCCGGAGATCTCATCGCCTACAGACTTGTGCAGGATCACTTCAAAGAACTGACAGACACTGTGCGACACCATAAAGGGGCCATTGTAAAGACCATGGGAGATGCAATAATGGCCACATTTTCAAGACCCATAGATGGATTGCTGGCAGCGCTGGAAATGCTTAATCGATTGAACTCTTTAAACGAGAAATGGAAACAGCAGGGATATGAACTGGGCCTGAAAGTTGGAATCAACGAAGGACCGGCCCTGGCCGTTATGACAGACGATCGCCTGGATTACTTTGGCCAATCCGTAAACGTTGCAGCCAGAGTCCAGGGTCTGGCCGGCTCGGGCGAAGTCTGGATCACAGACACAGTGTGGAACCATCCCGGAATCGAAGAGATCGTATCCAGCCAGAGGCTCAGTTCAGAGCAAAGAGAAGCTACGTTAAAAGGTGTGGGCAAACCTACCCGCGTTGTGCGATTAACAATACCATGAAACAGAAAGGCTTCAGGGCATGGACTGGGCCAGGGCCCCGTAGCGATAGGACATCAATGCCAGAAGCTCTCTGGAATCCCGATCCTGGTCTCTGTCCAGGAGCAAATCCTCCAGCCCCTTTCGCTTCTCGATCGGACTGAGTTCAATAAGCAGGACCAGCGCTTCCCGGTTTCTTCGGTTTTCCCCGCAGGCATCCAGCAAAGAACGCTGCATTTCCAGGAAGTCCTGTTCTGTGCGAGTCGAGAAAAGATAATTCTCTATGGAATCGGCCAGGGCCATGACAGAGGTCCGGTCCGATTCCATTTCCATTCTAGCATAGAGGAATTGAATCTTTCGCAATACGTCCGCCATCTGATTCAATCGGCTGTTCTGAGCGTCTTTCTCCTCGTCGTGAGAGCTAAAACGAAAGCTCTCTGCCAGAAGCAACTGATCCAGCGTTCTGCGAAACAGGTACAACGCCTCCAGGCTTCCACGGTCACCATCACTCTGACGTAGCAGAAAATCTGCGAACTCAAAACTACTTCCTGCCGATCCGTCCAGAGCCCAACCGGCAAAATGCAGTCGGTATAGATATTCCTCCAGCCAGCGGGAGTCAGCTGCAGAGAGTTCCGATGACCTTTCCTGCGCCAGGCGCTCCCGACACAGCCGGAGATGATTCCTAAGCTGCTCCGTATCGGAGGACGGCTCTGAGTCCAGCTGAGCGCGCACTCTGGAATATCCCTGGTAAACGGATCCCAGGATTTCCAGCTGCAAGCGGTCCCCATCTTTCATCCGCCGGCCGCGAATCTCCGAAAAAGCCAGAGCATTGGCGAACTGTAGATGCTTGTCCAGGGGGCTACCACTGAGGGTCTCCAGGGAACCCTCCTCTCTCTTGAATTGACAAACAAAGATTGGATACTGACTGGATTCCAGAGTGGAACTGAAACTGGACCAGGGCATGCTGGAAAATCGGGATGCGAAGATCTGCAAAGCGGGAAACTGTCTGAGCAAAATCAGCTCTTCAGCTAGATAAATGGAAAATGGAGAAGCGGACTGGGCCTGGATCTCGGATCCCCGAAAGATTCGTCTGAGCCCCTGCCGGGCACCAGGGAGATCTCCTCGGTGCAAACCCAGCATTACTTTCAGTTCCAGAAGCTGCCTTGATTCCTGTAATGATGAGTCCGGGGGAATGCGGCTTAGATAATGCTCGGCCTCGGTGGCAAAGCCGGATTGGAAAGCCTGCTCCGCGGACTCCAGGTTTCTTTGATCCCGCCTCTGGTCTGCTTCTTCCACACCGGTATTTTCCCCTGCCTCTGCTTTCAGAAGAGATGGGGCCAGGGCCAGAAGCAGGACCATCATAAACCCTGGCCATGCTCCTCCCGGTAGCGCCAGAGGATTACAGAAAGGCAAAAAGTAGAGTCTGAATCCCCACCAGAAAGGGCGCTTCTGAACTGGGGCTTTACTCAGTGCCGGCCTGCCACGGGAGACACAACGGGTGCAGGGTTTTCGGCTTGACAGATGTAGGGCAGTCATTGTGCTGATGGCCTTCCTGGCGAGATGGGAATGGTCCTATATTCCATCTTCGATGAATCTCACCAGAACTTGATTCATTCGACACCGTTCCGGGCCGGGAAAGGCCGGTTCTCCGGCCATGCAGAAGCTTGAAGCCCAGGAAAAAGCCTCAAGCTACTGCTTTCGGGCGCAAAGCAGCGATGCCGTGCGCAATCATTAATATAAGGAGAAGATTACATGGAATACGTGTATCTTGCGATCGGATCGGGCGTTCTTGCCCTTCTGTTCAGCTTCTGGCGAACCGCATGGATCGGTAAGCAGGACGAAGGAACAGATAAAATGAAAAGCATCGGCAAGCACATCGCCGATGGTGCAATGGCCTTTCTAAGGGCTGAGTATAAAGTACTCATTATCTTTGTTCTTGCTGTAGCCATTCTACTTGGTGTTACAGCTAGCGAAGAAACCTCCTCCTGGCTGGTAGCAGTAAGCTTCTTTGTAGGGGCTCTGTGTTCCGGACTGGCTGGTTTCCTCGGAATGCGAGTGGCCACCAAGGCCAATGTTCGAACCACAAACGGAGCCCGAACTTCTCTGGAAAAAGCGCTTTCCATCGCTTTCTCCGGAGGGTCTGTTATGGGTCTTTCCGTGGTAGGTCTGGGAATCATTGGCCTGGCGGGTCTATTCGCCATCTACGAAAACATCTACGGATTCGATGGCGCTGCTACCAACAAAGTACTGAACATTCTGTCCGGGTTCTCCCTGGGCGCTTCTTCCATAGCACTGTTCGCTCGTGTGGGCGGCGGTATCTACACCAAAGCGGCTGACGTGGGCGCCGACCTGGTGGGTAAAGTAGAAGCTGGAATTCCAGAAGACCATCCTCTGAACCCTGCAACCATTGCCGACAACGTGGGCGATAACGTAGGGGACGTAGCCGGTATGGGTGCTGACCTTTTCGAATCCTATGTAGGATCCATCCTGGGTTCCATGGTTCTGGGAGCTACTTTTATGGGAGCTCTGGGAACATCCCAGGAAGAGTTTGGTGGAATTGGACCTCTGGGCGCAGTTCTGCTTCCTCTGGTTCTGGCTGGAATCGGTATTGTAGTTTCCATTATTGGAACTTTCTTCGTAAGAGTAAAAGAAGGCGGAAATCCTCAAACAGCTCTGAACGTAGGCGAATTGATTGCAGCAGCATTGATGCTGGTAGGCGCATGGTTTGCTATTGATTACATGCTTCCCGATCAGTGGACTGAAAAAGGCATCCTGACTGGAGAAGAAAGAACCTTCCATAGCTACGGCGTATTTGTGGCTGCCATTGGCGGTCTGGTTGCCGGTCTGGCTGTAGGTTTTATTACCGAGCATTACACAGGCACTGGCACAGGACCTGTGAAATCTATTGTTAAGCAATCCACTACCGGATCTGCAACAAACATCATCGCCGGTCTGGGCGTTGGTATGCAGTCCACTGCGCTACCAATTCTGGTAATCGCTACCGGTATCTTCTTCGCCTATTCCTTCGCAGGTCTGTATGGTATTGCCATTGGAGCTCTGGGAATGCTGGCCAACACCGGTATTCAGCTGGCCGTAGATGCATACGGTCCAATTTCAGACAACGCAGGTGGTATTGCCGAGATGTCCGAACTTCCTCCGGAAGTACGCGAAAGAACAGACAAGCTGGATGCTGTAGGTAACACTACTGCAGCCATTGGTAAAGGATTTGCCATCGCCTCAGCTGCTCTAACGGCTCTGGCACTGTTCTCAGCATTTATGAGCCAGGCTGGCATCAGCGTAATCGATGTGGCCAATCCACTGGTTATGGCCGGTCTATTCATTGGCGGTATGCTTCCCTTTCTGTTCTCTGCTCTGGCAATGGGAGCTGTAGGACGTGCAGCCATGGATATGATTGCTGAAGTTCGTCGTCAGTTTCATAATATCCCTGAATTGAAAGAAGCTCTGGGTATCATGAAGAAGTATGACAATGACTTCGAAAAGATTACTGAAAAAGACCGAGCAATCTTCGATGCAGCAGACGGAAAAGCAGAATACGCGAAATGCGTTGAGATCTCTACCAAAGCTGCAATTCGAGAGATGATTCTTCCAGGTCTTCTGGCTGTAATCACTCCAGTAGTGATTGGCTTTCTGTTCGGAGCTCAGGCTCTGGGCGGTCTTCTGGCCGGGGTTACTGTATCCGGTGTTCTTATGGCGATCTTCCAGTCCAACGCTGGTGGTGCCTGGGACAACGCCAAGAAGATGTTCGAAGGCGGAGTGGATATCGATGGAACCACTTACAAAAAAGGCTCCGATCCGCATAAAGCTGCTGTTGTGGGCGATACTGTAGGTGATCCTCTGAAAGATACTTCCGGTCCTTCCATTAACATTCTGATCAAGCTGATGAGTGTTGTGGCTCTGGTTATTGCTCCTATGCTGAAAATGGCAGGCGCTTTGATCAAAGTATAAGACACATCGCATGGAAGCGAAGCTCTGATATATCATGAGGCATGGCGATTTTGTTTCCACGCCTCATGATTCGAGCTTCTTTAAAGCCCGCCCTTATGGCGGGCTTTTTTATTTATTTCTACGCCTTCCTGCTCCCGAGACCCCCTTCCCTGAAGTAGCGCTTTCTGGTCTCGATTCCAGAAATCCTGCAGCGCATGATATTTCTTTGGTTTCCTGAAATCTCCCGGACCACTAAAAATGGCTCATTATGGAAATGAGCGAAGAAGAAGCCCGCAACCTGGCCGCCCAATTAGGAAATCCCACCGGCGAAGATGGAATTGCTGTTGGTCAGCGAATGCTCAGCACAAATATTAATATGATTCGCAAATCCGCGGCGGCGTTGGGCTTAAAACCGGGTTCCTCTCTGGCGGAGGTAGGTCATGGAAATGGCGGTCATATTCGGGAACTACTTGAGAATTACAATCCGGCCAGCTACACCGGTCTGGAAATTTCTGCCACAATGCAGGAAGAAGCGAAGAGTGCCACCGGTGCAACAACACCTGGAACGAAGCTCAACTTTATGCTCTATGACGGTAACTCCATTCCTCTTGAAGCGAACTCCATCGATGCCATTCTAACCGTTAACAGTATCTACTTCTGGAAAGATCCCGGAGCATTATTTCAGGAGTTTCGCAGAATTTTACGGCAGGAAGGAAAAGTGGCCATTGGCCTGGGAGAAAAGGCATTTATGGCCAATCTGCCGGTGGTAAAGCATGGATTTCGCACCTACAACCGGAATGATCTGCTGGAAGTTCTCGAAAACACCGGACTGAAGCTGGTGGATTTTCAGGATCATAGCGAAACGGTGGAAAGCAATATGAATGGTCTTGTGGATCGAAAGTTCCATGTAGCCCTGCTTTCCAAAGATTAATCAGTAATCGGCGATGATTCTGGTGGGCGAAGCACCGTAGCCGCCCCCTGGCCGCCCGTCCCTTTGGGCGGAAAAATGATTTCAGGTTAATTGCTTTGAGTCCAACTTCCTGAGTGGGACTCCGCAGGCGTCAGGCTACAGCTCTCTGGCCTTATGGATTTCGGACCAGAATCATGGTGCGTGGAAAACTACCTCGGTGTTGACCGTGCAAGAAGCAGCCGCTATACTAACCATACAATGTCAGACGAAACCCAAAATCCACAAATCGATGCCTCGGCCGAGCCCTCTGCACCGGAGTCCGCGCCTGCATCCGGCTCCACCGAAGCTTCAGGGCCTTCCGCCCCCGGTAGTCAGACGGAGACTATCGACCAGATCTGGAAAGAAATTGGCACAGTTGCGGATCCAGAGATTGGAATAGCCATTACCGAGCTGGGCCTGGTGTACGATGTGCAGCTGGATGGTGATAGAGCCCTGGTAACAATGACTCTTACTTCTATGGGCTGTCCTGTAGGGCCCCAGATTCAAACCGCGGTCCATGGAGCCTGCCTCCGGGTGGAAGGTATAGAAGATGCAGAAGTGGAGATTGTCTTTTCACCTCCGTGGAATCCAAGAGAAATGGCCTCAGAAGAGGCGCAGATGATGCTGGGTATTTACTGATCCAGTCCGGCATCTGGTGCTCTGGTATTCTTGCTCTGTGCCATCTGGCCAGATGCACCGGGAGTTGGGCATGAAATATGATTCCAGGAAAGGTAGAATTATGATCAAAACGACGGCGCGTAGCCTGCCTGGAATTATGCTCCTTTTGCTCAGCCTACTCAGCTGCTCGTTGAATGCCAACCTCAGACAGGATCTGGTGCACAGGAGTCTCTATTTCCGACCGGACGGCACGAAAGAGATCGTTTACTCCGAAGATCCGGAAGAGCTTACCATGCTATCCTACCCCACTGGCGGTGAAGAGCCGGTGGGCGCCATAATTTTCATTCATGGTGGCGGTTGGTCCATCAAGGGCCCGGATATGCCTTTGTTTCAAGATTGGATCGATGCTTTAAACGATCGGGGAATCAAAGCCTTCTCCATAGAGCACCGGGTTTCGCCAGCCTACAGAGGGATGGCCCCCATTGAAGATAGCATCCAGGCTTTTCGCTACCTACAGACCCATGCCTCCGACTTCAATATTCCACCTCAGAAAATTGCCATTATGGGTTTTTCCTCCGGCGGGCACATTGCTGTAATGACCGGCCTGGAACTTACCAGAAAGGACAACGCGGCAGTCTCCTCCACAGATACCGGGAATTCAGATTCTCCGGAATTCGAACGCTCTCGAATTCGTGCTGACGCCTACCCTCCAGTGGCGGTGGTTTCATTTTATGCGCCCATGGAGCCCGGGGAGCTGTATCAGGTAGGCTCTCCAGGAATTAAGACCATTCTCGAACGATACCTTCCCGAGGCTCCAGAAAGCCATCAAACGAATCTGGTGAAGAAAAGAGCCTTTATGAATGAAAAGTTCCAGGAGATATCCCCTGGCGCACAGCTGCATAGATATGCCCCACCGATGCTACTGATTCATGGACAGCAGGATCGTCTGGTACCGGCCACCCAGAGCATTAGCTTTTACTGGAAAGCCAGACAATATGGAATTCCATTCACGAAACTTGTCCTGGTCCCTCGAGGGGATCATAACTTCAATGCTTCCAGGAATCAATGGGCCCGAGATGCTGAAATCCAGGCTCTGGACTATCTCGCAGAACGATTCAAGGCAAAGAACCCATAGTGGGAGACCAGTAATAACTGCGTATCGATAGAACATTTGCGCCCGGACACATAGAAGGGCATTGCACAACGGGCTGAAAATGCAACGTCTATGAAGCTACGTCCGGGTTTTGACCTGGTAAATCGTCTGTGTTTTTCGCTTTCAGACAGAGGCCTTTCCAGGAATCTGCTCTGTCATGTTCGGCTACTTCATTGTTTATTTGCTGATTCTCTGGTTTTCTATTCCATTCAAGGTGCTTCCCTATCGATGGTGCCTGGCATACGGTAAATTCCTGGCAGGATTCCTGTACCCCATTTCAGGAAAATATCGCAGAATCGCAGCGGAAAACATTCGCCAATCCTTTCCCGAAAAGGATGAAAACTGGGTAGCTGCAACCACCAAAAAGACCTGGTTTCACCTGGGCCATCTGATCGCAGATTCCTTTTACGGCCCGCGGATGACCCGGGCATTCTATGACAAGTATATGGTATACGAGGGCGATTCCAGACAGCAGGAGCAAAATGCCCTGGATCGAGGAAATGGAATTATCTGTAACTGTGGTCATTTAGGTACCTGGGAGCTTTTGGTACAGTATACAGGTCGGATTCTAAAGGGCGGCGGGATCTATAAGAAGCTAAGCAATCCGTTCGTAGATCGATGGTACAAGAGAGTCCGGGAATCCAGCGGAATCGAGCTGTTTGAAGTAGAGGAAAGCCAGAAAGCCATTCGATATCTCAGAAAAGGCGGTCGAGTGGGATTTGTTTCCGATCAAAATGCAGGCCAATCCGGCATCTTCGTAGACTTCTTTGGCCGGCCGGCATCCACCTTCCGCGGCCCTGCCTTGATGGCTGGCCTAACCGGCTCCAGCATTCTGATGTACAGCGCCGTTCATGGAAAGGATGGTAAAGTGCATGTTACCATTGAAGATCTGGGAGTGGTGGATTTTAAAGGCTTTTCCGATCGAGAAACGGCCATCCGTCATTATACCGAGATCTGGGTCAAAGCCCTGGAAAAACAGATTCGAAACTGTCCGGAGCAATACTTCTGGGTACACAGGCGGTGGAAAACCCAACCTCCGGCGAATGGAATGGCCAGTATTGCGCAGTAAGTATCGCGCAATCTCTCATCGGGCACGGGCATGCCCTGCGACTGCTGCTCGGTAAAAAGCAGCTCGTCGCCGGCCACAAAGATGCACCAATCAATCTTCGTGGGGCCTTTCGGCCTGATAAAAGAACTCCAGATTCTGTTTGATGTACTTATTCACTTCTGGCATCACTGACTTTGTGATGCGAAGATCATCGGTAAGAATGGAGTTGATAAATTGAAAGATGTGTTCTTCTACTCGTTGATTGTTATAGATGTAGTAGGTTAGATCTCCGGCACCGGGTCGATCCACATTGAAAGATCCCTGACTCATGTAAGGCTTCTTTGAAATAAAGATCTTATCATGCTTGGGCATTTCGATGGTTTCGATTTCATTGAATCGCGCCGGAAAATGATAAATACCATCTCTCAGATAGGGTTCCTGATATCGGAAGCGATAGGTTACTGGCTCATAGGCCACATACACCTTATAACCATCGGAATAAAACGTTACTCCCGAGTCGCTGATAGCTACGTTCTTTACATTCTTGAACGCAATAAGTTCAATCACGGCATAGTTACTTGCTTCCTGATCAAAGGTTGCTTTAATAATGTAGCCGTTCTCCTCAAACGGTATCGCTTCCTTCATCAAGCCATCAAACAGATCAATCCACTTTAATGCCATACGCTCAGTCTGTCTGAGCCCATCCTATTTGTAAATCAGCTTTCCCGCAGAAGTAATATTCCTTCTTGCAGCGTCCGACGGAACGGAACAATAATGGGCAGTGCACAATATTTCGTATTTTTTAATAAGTAGCAGCTGGTGCAAAATGCAACATCCAGAGAAATTCAGGAATCCGCACTGGATTGGACAGAACCTTCGTTTCGAAGGACAAAATCATATAAAAGATACAGAGACATAATGGCTGTATAATCCCTGACTCGCTCACGATCCAGAGGAAAGAACAGCGGATGTACTTCCGAACCGGATGGGCCTGCAAGACCCACAAAGACCGTGCCCACTGGTTTTTCTTCGGTACCGCCACCGGGACCTGCAATACCGGTTATAGATAGTGCATAATCAACACCGGATCTTTGTCGCAGCTCCGAGGCCATGGCTCTGGCACATGGTTCGCTCACCGCTCCGGATTTATCCAGGATTTCTCTGGAGACTCCAAGTACCTTCACCTTTGCATCGTTGGAATAAACCACAGCCCCACCGTAGTAGAATCCGGAACTGCCTGCTCGATCGGTGAGTAATTTACCAACCAGTCCACCTGTACAGGACTCCGCAGTGGCCAGCCAGTAATTCTTCTCCAGAAAATGATGGTGCAGCATTTCCTCTACAGGCTTTTCGAAGAATCGACCGGCATAGTATCTGGAGATAGAATCCTCGATGAGAGCAATCTCTCGCTTCTGGGGAGATTCCAGGAATACTCGGATGTGACCGCGACCGGAGGTGATCCCCCACTGGAAGTCCGGGGACAGATCATCGCGAATGGATTCAATGACCTTTGCCTGAAAGGAAGACTCCCCTTCTCCATACACATAGAGCACCCTTCGCTCCAGGGACCTGGCCGGTAGCCTTTCCAGCAGACTGGAACTCACGGACTCAAACATGGGATGCATCTCCGAGGGCACTCCCGGAAGTGCAAGCACCAGCATGGTTCCGCCGGATTCAGTTGCTTTTTCCAGCAATATCCCCGGTGCGAGCCCTCGCCGATTCTCCACCACCTTTTGCCCTTCCAGGACTCGAACCTGCCTTCTGGCTGATTCCAGTTTTACCCGGCTACTTTTCCTGGCCACCCATTGCAATCGGCGCAGCGCGCCAGGATCTTCTACAACAGCGTCTCCGCTGAATCGTGCCAGCATATCTACAGTGTGATCGTCCTCCGTAGGTCCAAGGCCACCGGTCATGACAACAAGGTTGGTGGTTGCGGCCGGCGTCTGAAGTTCCAGCCTCTGAAAGAAGGCCAGCAATGCATCTGGATCGTCCGGAAGGATGGTCATGCTACTCACTGCATGGCCGGAGTCTGAAAAGAATTCGCACAGAAATGGACCGTTTCCATCCCGTGAACGACCGGACGCTAACTCGGTACCTGTGGAAAGTATATGAATGGACATAGTTTATCGACGTCTGGACTCCTGACCGAAGAAAATCTCCATGGCCTGAAAGTCAAAATAGGATTTATGATGCTCCGGTCTTACATTCGTTCGGAATGCTTCCCCTGCCTCTACCAGGAAATCATAGATTCGTTCCAATCTCTCAGTACTGAATCGATTCTTTTCCATATCCCTCTGCTGCAGTATTTTCTTTTGGACGAATTCATGTCGTCCCTGAATCCCCAGAAAGCCTGCCATCTCCGAAGGCTTCATACTCATTGAGGCACCCAGCCTGTAATGCCGCAACTCATTCACACGACGAAGAATCTGGGAAAGTAGCGAAAGAAAGGAATCCGTAGAGGCGTTGTAGCTCTGGAGCTCGGCCCGGTAGGCAGACACATCTCCCGAAAACAGGCTATCCACCAGGCGAAATAAATTCCAGCCCACACGAGGAAAGAGTACATCTCTTACATCGTCCAGAGAAACGGATTTTCGCTTTTCTGCAGGCAGTAAATCCTTCAATCGCTGCAATGCACTTTGAAGAGCTCCTGTGCGAGGCGGGGTTCTTTCCTTGATTTCGTGTAATGCTTCGTCCGAAAGAATTAGCCCCACAGAATGAGCCATCTGCTCGATGGTCTGCTCCAGCTTCTCTGCGAAAATGTCCCGAGAGACATAATGAACCACATTCGAACCCAGGGATTTCAGGAATCCTTTGTTCGGGCTACCTTCGTATTGAAGCACCACCAGAGTAGCATCCGGCCTGGCCGATAAATCCGTTTGATAGGCATCTCGTTTGGATTCCTTGCTCAAAAGGGCCGGCAGGACCTGATCTGCATGGCGAAACACAATCATTCGATACGGACTGAATAAAGGAATATTGAAGACCTCTTCCAGAAAGCGCTCCCCATCCCCGGGCTCTCCGCTGAATGAAGTTACCACGGCTTCCAGGGGAGCCATTTTGGTTTCCAACTTCTCCAGTACCGTATCGAATATGGATTCGTCGGAACCGGACACCAGGACGATGGGAGGGCTCTGTGGATCCAGCTTCGAAAGCTGCTGATAGAATTGCTTTAGATCCTTGATTTCCATTCAGTTTCCTCGAAAAAGCGCCCCTCTGACAGAGTTTTTTTTTGCAGTCTATCCTGACTTTCATTTCTTTGTCCAGAAAGGCATAAGGAGAAGTCCGTGCCTCGGAGGAAGATAATGAGCAAGACAGGTGCCAGGTTACTAGTAGAGCTTCTGGAGTCCAGAGGTGTGGATCTGGTCTTTGGCTATCCTGGTGGAGCCATCCTTCCTTTCTACGACGAGCTGTATCATTCAAAAATTCGACATATCCTGGTGCGACATGAGCAGGGAGCCATCCACATGGCCGAAGGCTATGCACGATCCACAGGAAGACCTGGAGTAGTAATTGTTACCTCCGGTCCCGGAGCTACAAATGTAGTTACCGGCCTGACCGATGCCAAGCTGGACTCCATCCCTCTATTCGTAATCTCCGGTCAGGTAGCCACAACAGCCATTGGTTCCGATGCCTTTCAGGAAGCGGACATGTTTGGGATTTCCATTCCTATAACAAAATACAATGCACTGATCAAATCCTCGGATGAAATCGCAGATGTTTTCGAAGAGGCATGGACCATGGTGACGAAAGGCCGCCCTGGGCCTGTACTGCTGGATTTTCCCAAAGATGTTCAGACCGGTCTCACCGATCGCCTTCAGGGAGAAAGCGGACTCAGCCCTCGATTTTCGAGCCAGCCAGAGCTTTCGGGTGATTTCAAAGCTTTCGCAGAGGCGCTGAACAAAGCCGAAAGACCACTTCTGTATGTAGGTGGCGGCGCCATCAACGCAGGAGCCTCAGAAGAGATTCTGGATCTCGCGGAAAAAGCCATGAGCCCGGTTACCTGTACTCTTATGGGCCTGGGTGCATTCCCTGGCAGCCACATTCTATCGGTGGGCATGCCTGGAATGCATGGCACGGCGGCAGCGAACAAGGCCATTCTGGAATGTGATTATATTCTATCTCTGGGTGCCAGGTTCGATGACCGCGTGGCCGGAGTTCCGGGAGATTTCGCAGCCGACGCTGTTCGAGCTCATGTTGATATTGATTCTGCAGAGTTCAATAAGCGAGTTTCTGTGGATCATATGCTCCATGGTGATTTGAAAGAGGTGCTTCGTGCATTGCTTCCTTTTATTGAAAGCAAAGATCGCGCGGAATGGGTAAACCATCTGGATGGCTACAAACAGAAGTTTCCTCTGGAATATGAAGAGAGCCAGGAGCATATCAAACCGCAAAGGGTGCTGAGCCTGCTCTACAAGAAATCCCAGGGCAAAGCCATTGTATCCACTGACGTGGGCCAGCATCAGATGTGGGCTGCTCAGTATTACCTTTTTGACAAGCCCAATCGCTGGCTCACCTCCGGTGGCCTTGGCACCATGGGCTATGGATTGCCCGCAGCCATCGGTGCCAAGTTTGCGCATCCCGATGAAACAGTAATTTGCGTCACCGGAGATGGCTCCTATCAGATGTGCATCCAGGAGCTGGCCACCATCCGGCAGTACAACCTGGGAGTTAAGATTCTGCTATTGAACAATAACTTCCTGGGCATGGTGCGCCAATGGCAGGAGCTTTTCTACGAGGAGCGATTTGCGGAGTCAGAATGGCAGTACAACCCGGACTTTGTAAAATTGGCAGAAGCGTACCATATTCCGGCCATGCAGATTAGCCATCCTTCCGAGGTGGAAAAGGGGCTGGATTTCCTGCTCCATGATGATGGACCGGCCCTGCTGGAAGCAGTGATTCCGGCGGACGAAAAGGTATTTCCGATGATCGCTGCAGGAAAAAGCCAGAGAGATATGGTCCAGTTTTCCGACATAATGAAGCAACGTTCGCCCAAGAAATGATCTGGCCCCCCTCCGGGGGCCATTCCAATTTTTTCTTAAATCAAATTTAAGTGTTGACCGATTTCCAGCTTCGCCTAGAAAGCTTGCATCCCGGGCTGACCTGGGTCGATCGCTCTTCGCCTTTGTCCCACCAATCATGTCCTGGAAATTTCGTTTGGGTTAAGTATGATGAATATCTATGCGGGCAACCTCCCGTACGGTTTGAAAGATCAAGATCTTCAAGCTCTCTTCGCAGAGCACGGAGATGTGGAAAAAGCCACGATTTTAATCGATCGTGAAACGGGCCGATCCAGAGGATTCGGATTTGTAGTGATGCCAGATGAAGGCCAGGCACTGGCTGCCATTTCTGCGCTAAATGGTCATGAAATTGATGGTAGAGCGCTGCGTATCAACGAAGCCAAGCCAAAGGAAGAAAGGCCAAGGTTTGAACGTTCCGGTGGAGGAAGATCGGGAGGAGGAGGTCGTGGAGGCCAACGTGGCGGTGGTCGTCGTAACTATAACGACGATTACTAGAAGTTAGCTTTCAGGATCTATACCTGCAAAAGGCCGGCATTTGCCGGCCTTTTTTATTGGAAGATTCGAATCCAGGTTACTCCGGGGAAGAGCCTGTTGGAACGTGATTAAACAGAGGGCCAGTCAAGCTTCTGTTTTCAAAATACAGTTAGAGAGAATTAGAGAAGATTACTGGGCATTAGCCATCATTTCCAATGGCCTCGGTGGGACAGGCTTCCATAGCTTCCATGGCATGGTTTTCCTCTTCTGCAGTGGAAGGTTGTTTTGAGAAGAATGTATGGGTTTCTCCATCTGCATAGCTCATTAGCTCCGGCGCTTCATCCATGCATAAATGACAGGGAACACAGGTCTGGTCCACATACCATTTTCCTGCGACGTTTTCGGGCTGCTTGATAGTAGGATCGGCCATAGATCAGTGGGTGGGTCCGGTAGCTCATAAGTCAATACCTATTCAAAGATGAGTCCGCTGGCCATTAGATCAAGATCACCATCATCCAATACAATCTCATCTGCAAAAACAAATGGCACAGCTTCCTCTGAATTAGTGGAATTAGTGTATTCAGGCTGTTGCCAGAAATAGATGCCAAGAGTTATAGAAATAAAAAGTAATGCCGCTGCTGCACTTGCCAGCCGGGCCCCTGTTCGGATCCGGAATTTGCCTGTCACCGTGGCCGCCATGCGAAGATCCCAGGTTTCATCGTTTAGTCTTTGCTCAATTGCTTTTTCCAGTTCATTCATAAATCCTACCTCCCCTCCTTCTTCAGGTGCTTCTCGAATGGACTTTCCTTGCTTCCCGGACTTTCTACGTTCGGGGATCTTTCTGCCACCAATACGCGCAGCTTTTCCCTTCCTCTGGATATTCTGGACTTCACCGTTCCCGCCGGAATTTCGAGCTCCCGGGAGATTTCTAACTGAGTATAACCGCGAAGAAGCATACCCAGTGTCTCCGAGAACGGCGCCTCCAGTTGCGATATCAATTCTTCCAGTTCTTCCAGTGCCAGTGCTTCCTCACCAGCTGGTTCGGTCCATTGCTGCAGTAACAGAAGATCGCTGGCCGCATCGTGGTTTCTTTTTCGACGATTCTCCTGTCCCTGCATCCGAAAGCATTCATTTCGCGCGATTACATAGGCCCAGCTCGAAAGAGACTTTTCATCTACTGTATTGGGCCCTTTTCCGCTGGAGAGAGCCCGGTAAATTCGCATATACGCTTCCTGCGAAATATCATCCACGGAATGCACAAGATCCGGACTCAAATGAGCCCGGATCGCGCCCAGGACAGCTCTCTTCGTGCTGGTAATAACGGCTCGAAATTCGGACTCAGTCACGATCCTGGTTCCAGTTCCCGCGCTTCTTTGCGAATTTCTTCATTTGCTCTTTCCACTTCGCCTTTTGCTCTTCATTGAGCACCTGAAACATCTCGGTACGCCCATCCAGCATGATTAGACGAAGTTCAATCTTGATATCGCTGATCTGTTCCATCTTTGTCTTCACAGCATTTCTATTGGGATTGTCCTGACTCATCAGTTCTACCAGCTCTTTGTACAGAGGTCCTATTTTGCTTCGCAGTGCTTCTCGTTTAGGATCGTATTTGGCCATGATGTTTCGAATCTTTTCTGTTTGCTCATCGCTCAGATTGAGATTCTTCTTCATATGCTCCAGACGCTTCTCTGGATCCATACGGGAACGGTCCGGTTTTGCAGAGAGTCCCCCTGCAGTGAGAAAAATTAGCAGGGCAGTAAACGCGCCCAGTTTCTTAAGAGATGTGTTCATCAAATTCTCCTTTATCCGACTCGGCTTTTTGCGGCCGGAACTATTACAGATAACCCCCGTCAGACGAAACAGGTTCCCCACCGGTGGATTTTTTGATGAGTTCCGGGCTTTTTCTGCAGGCTTGAATCGAACCTAAAGCCCGATTTGACAAGCGAAAGGAATACTATTAGAAACTTCTCTGAGAGAATACTCCGGAACAGGGGTTGTCCCGGAGCAGCAGGTAAGGGATTTAAGGGCAGACAATAGTAGGTCCTGCATCTACAGTGCAGGAGTAGGTCTGAGCTTGCTTACCTAGATCGGTGGGGAACTGGCATGTGCCATTTACTTTCACAAGATAGCCATTGGATGCAGGTGCTACCTGCGCAGAGCCCGATCCGCCGCTTGCAGTCAGTGAGCCCATATCGGCAACCTGGGAAACACAGGAAGTTCCCCCTGAATCGGTGGACCATATGGATAACGTCACGGCACTTCCGGTGTTATTTGTAACGTTTATCGTGGCCTGATTGGCCAGAGCCAGTAGCAGCAAGGCAGTCGCTGAATCATCGTCATCCTCCCCATTGATCAAATCGCAGTGCGGCACCCAGAATGCCATCAGCGCAACAATCAGAATCGCCATCGTCTTTTTCGCTTTCATTCGGTTTCTCCATTTTTTGATGTCGAGCAGCATATCGGAAGGATACTCGCTGTAAAGAGGAAAGGACAAAAAAGAGTCAGAATCCTATTCTAACCCGGCAATTAACAGTTTACGCCATCGATTTCTAAGATATCTAATGCATCGGGTATAGGAATTTTAAAATGAGCATTTGCGAAATTCAGATACGGATATTTCGGTTCCATGTTTCATCTGAGGGAAATGCTCGGGAGGCAGCAAAATGAACGAATCCTTTCTTCAGGCCACTCTTGCATCTCTGGCACAGGGTCGGCTGTTGTGCGAAAAAGCACTGTCCCAGATCGACAATGACACGGATTTTTTCTATACTCCAGGACCCAGATCTCAATCCATCGCTGCCACAGTAAAGCATGTGGGTGGAAACCTCATTTCTCGCTGGACCGATTTTCTAACGTCGGATGGAGAAAAGGACAATCGAGATCGAGATAATGAATTTGTGATTTTGCCCGGCGAAGATAGAGCCTCCATTATGCATCTCTGGGCCCGGGGATGGAGCTGCTTCCAGGACACATTGAAAAATCTGAGTGATGAGGATATACAGCGGACGGTTTACATTCGCTCTGAACCTCATTCCGTGCCGCTTGCGATACAGAGATCCGTCTCCCATACTTCCTACCATGTTGGTCAGATTGTCTATCTTTGCCGATTCGTTAAGAAGGGAGACTGGCAATGGCTAACCATTCCTCCCGGAGGCACAGCGGAATTCAATGCGAAGAAGATGGGAGATAAGAAGACCGAACCTGATAAATAAAGAGAAAGGGGCCAAACCGGCGGTTTTTCCATGACCAGTAGGCTGAAACAAATACAGGCGAATACAGAAGATAATGACGATTAACGTCCCTTATTGAGCAGAACTCTCTCCAGATACCACTTCCAGGATCTCATGTAGCTTCTCTCGATCCACGGGTTTTCCAATAATGTGCTCAAAGCCCGCCTTTCGCATTCTGTCCATAATGTCTTCGTCGGAATGGCCAGTTACTCCGATTACAGGAACGCCTGGAATTAACTCATCCATCTTTTCCTTTAGCTCAAATCCATCCATATCTGGCATTGAGATATCGGTAATGACGCAATCCAGATGCCCCACCTTGCGTATAACTTCCAGGGCTTCCTGTCCATTGGTGGCCACGTGACACACACTGACCTTTCGCTTCATTAACATCTGAAAAAGGAGCAGAACATCGCGCTCGTCATCCACAATAAGTATTACTTTTTCAGGTCTTGCTTCCAACGGGTATCCTCAAAATGAACCTGGCCCCTTCATTGCCATTTTCAGCCTCTATCGTGCCATGAAAGCTCTTTTCCAAGATTAGTTTGGCAATGTAGAGGCCCATGCCGGTGCCTCCAGATGGCCCTTTCGTTGTAAAATAAGGCTCAAATATCCGGGCTATCACGTCGCTACGAATTCCACCGCCGTTATCTTCCACTATGAGAGAAATTGTACCTGGATCTGCGGCCACTTTGCGAAAACTAATCCATTTATCGCTTCTGGCGTTCGCAGATACAGCCTCTATGGAATTGCTAATGAGACTTAGCAATATCTGGCGAAACTGATTCGCATTACCATGAAGAGTAGTCCTGGTTACACCGTCCACAGTAAGAACGATACCTCGACTGTGTAACTGGCCTTCGAAGAATCGCACCGATGCCTGGACGGCGTCCTCCAGATCAAAGTCCTGGACCTTTTGCGAAGGACCATAGAAATCCCGGAAGTCCTCGATTGTATCTGATAGATATTTGATTCTCTCCTCAATCACTTTGTAGAGTTCGTTCAATTCTTGCTGATCGGCTCCAGGAATGCTGGACCAGCTTTTTTCCACTATTTCACGTGAGAGCTCAATGCCCAGAAGCACAGCATGCAATGGCTGTCTCCACTGGTGGGCTATGGCAGAAAGCATGTCTCCCATGGCGGCAAGCTTGGACTGCTGAATCAAGGCCTCATCTTTCTGACGATTCTTTTCGATTTGGAGCTGAACTTCTTCCTTCAGGGAGGCATTCAGGCGCTCCAGTTCTTTGCTCTTATTTACAAGTTCGGTCACCACGGAAAAGGTTACTACAAAGCCGTCACCCAGTTTCACCGATTTATTCGAAAACCAGCCCACGATTCCATCGGATTCAAAATGAAAAAGTAACTCTTTGCTGATTCCGGTCTCCACCACTTCGCTGTAAAGATCGAAGAGCGACCGTCCGTATTCCGATACTATATCCAGGTGGCCGGGAATAATCGTCAGCAATCGCTTTCCCCGAACCTGGTGCTCCGTTTTGCCGATAATATCGCAGGCCACTTTGTTGGAAAAAACGTATTCAAAATCGATTATTTTTTCTGCATGATCCCGGACGGATTTAAAGTACTGAACTCCATCCAGGGACGAATCCAGAACCTTCCGTAAAGTCTCTTCGTGCTGACTGGCTTCTTCCTGCCAGCGGTTGGATGCTTCCCTTAGCAGTAGCTCCGTCTCTTTTTCATCAGTAACATCCCAGGAAAACACTATGGCTCCTTCCGGAATGGACGGAACCTCAAGTCTGTAATAGCTTACTTTGCCATCAGGAAATGTAAACTCGTTCACTACCGACCTGTTCTTTTTGGTTCTTATGACCTCCTGGATTACCTCGTAGATTTCGGTGGTCTCGATTCCAGGAAATACATCATGCATGAACCGGCTCAGCATCTCATCACTGGACTTAGCAATCTCCTGTAGCAAAACCCTGTTCAGAAATACATATCGCATTTCAGGATCAATGATCTGGACTCCGGCACTTAGCTGATTAAGTAGTTCTGTATAGGGCGGCATCAGGCATCTCTGGGGCCACAATGGTTACCCCACGTCCTAATGTAACATTTAAGTTGAATACTCAAACCAAAATTAGATTTTCGCAGGTTAATTTACACTCCGAGACCTCGGAGACCAGGTCACAAATCCGGTAGTTTACCATACCATGGTACCGTAATTATTCGGATGAAAGAATACCCGCTGCCCGCTTCCCCTGATGCCCAAAGCCCCCGGAGGAACAGGGGAGACACGGATTATGGCCTTTTCACTGCCGGACCGGGAGCATTAATGAAGGGAAAAAGGAGCAACATTGCTATCTACAGGCAGTAAGGGAGTCCCCGCCTGGGGGCAGCTCCTGTATTCTGGGAGCCTCAGGAATGGAAACCCGGATTCCAGAAATTCCTCGAAAGCCCGACGCGCAGAGCAGCCCCCGGTGCATAAGATTGCAAAGTTGTCAGCGCGGATGGAGCCAGCACAAACTGGCTCATCCGGCGATACTAAAAAACGTATTGGACTAGAACTTTCGCAGACTGTACATGATGCTTTCCAGCACCTTTTCGCCTTCCATGCCCTTCACCATTACAGCATGTACTGCAAAGGCCACAGGATAATCGTCCGGATTCAAGTTAATGAGATTCGGCAAAGAGCGAACTCCGAACACACCGTTGGATTTGTGATCGGCCTCGGCCTTTCCATTTACGAAATCATGAGCATACTGTCTGTCCCGCGCATCGGCTCCAAAGCAGGCCAGCATCAAATCAGTAAGACCGGAAAGTCCACCGAAGGTTTCTGCCTGACCGCCCATGGCCGTGCCGATGGCGGTCATTTCGCGAAAGAAGCGGTTGGAGACATGGAACAGGGAGTTGTCGCAGTTTCCACCCAGGCTACTTTCGTAATAGCCATCCAGAAGTCCTGTAGCCAGGGCATAGATATTCTTCAGAGCTCCTCCCAGCTGTACTCCTCGCACATCTGAAGAATTAACGGCCGGTCGTACAAATACATACCCCGAACTAAAAAGCTGAGCAAGATCAGACACCAGTTCCGGACGATTCGCAGCCATTTCATATCCAGAAATCTTTCGTTCCATGATCTGCTCTGGATAGTTGGCCCCGGACATCACTACATGTCTGGCAGGATCGATGTTATACTCATTGCTCAGATCGTCCAGAATCAGACCTTTTTCAGAGCCAGTGAAGCCCTTGACGACGCTTACCACCGGCGCATCGCTCTTTTGTAGATAGAGCTTCAACCGGCTGTAATACTTATCCAGTTCCCAGGGTCGCGCTGCCTGCACGAAGAGCGTCCCCTGCTCCACATCTACAGGATTGGAGGTGAAGCTAATATTCGGAGGCAGCTTGAACAATGGAAAGTATCCGCCGTCCACCCGACGCTGGTTATACTCCGCTGCCTTCTCTGCATCGTCTGTATAAATCAGTATGTCTGTGTTCTTATTGGCAAGTACAGAAGCGATGGCAGTACCATAAGGAGAATGACCGATAACTACCACTTTATGGACTGGATTCGTAGGCCGGGTAATCAATCGATTCTCTTTGTTTCGCGGATCGTCCGCCACATAGAGGTTTCGATAGGTTCCATGGCGATGCTTATGTAGATTCTGCCCGACGATGGTGGCCAGATTATCAATGATATACTGCTTCTTATCTGCAGTTTCCGGAACATCCAGACGATCCACGAAATCCGGTAGGTCGGCCATTTGCTTCGAAGAAAGTTTTCCTACGAGGATGGGTCGACCCAGCACCATTTTTCCTTTCGCAGCGTTAAAGAGAAAAGAAGAAGTAGGCAGGATATTGTCGGTGCCTTCCAGAGTCACCGGAATGATGATCTTATTGGCAACATAGTGATATACTGTATCCACAAATGATATCAAACGCCCGGTACGGCTTCGCGTGCCTTCCGGAAAGATGGACATGATGCGCCCTTCTTTTTGCAATTGCTGAGACTGACGAAAGGCTCGCATATTGATACGGGTCATCAAATCTGCAAGGCCCGGATTGTCTGACATATCCAGCTTGGAGCAAACCAGAAGCGTATCGAACATGTACAGTGCCAGACGGGCAAAGTCCGGTTCGAAGGCCAGACGACCGGCAATGAATACCAGCTGATCTGCGATCTTACGTGCATCCCCGCCTTCATTGTAGAGCATGTTGTAAATTGCAGGAGCATCCAGATGACTCATATGATTGGAGATCAAAGTTACCGGATACTTACCCAGCAAAGGCATAATATACTGTACGTTTTCCCTGCCTTCGAATGTGAAGTTTCGCATGAGCGGAGTCAAAAACTCGACCATGAAATCTCGGAGGGGAGGATCCTGTTTGGTATGCACACCCACTTCATCCAGAAGGTCCGGATTTTGAAATGTCTTGGTAACATCCGGCAACGGAGTGCTCACCGATAGCTTGAGGAATTTAGTGAGTATTTCTTTGGCCCGCTCTTCCGGAACTCCGTATCTGGTGAAGCCCTCTACATTCTTGAAGAATTCGCGCTGCCACGGCGCATGCGTGTGTCCACCGCCTTCCGCATCTTGACCCATGTTGCTATCTTTTTCTGCCATAGGCCACGGATTCTCCATTCACTTCTCTATACAGGCAAACCTTTTTTAAAATCCGGATTTCTTCGAATCTCTGGAAAACCTCCGGTAAGAATCTGAACGAAAATTCCGGTTTCCAGGCCCGGGAAAAAAGACTGGAATTTTGCCGGCCCGGGGTCGTACTGGGGTACGCAAATAGAAACAAGAACAGGTAGTGCCGCCCTTTGACCGCAACCTGAATTTCCGGCTGGAAGAACCGTGCAGGACCGACTTTTTCCAGCCGAAAATGAAAATGACAGGAAACGGTTGTGTACAGAATGTGCAGGCATTGATCTTCCAGAGGCTGTAAGGGCGAGGAAGAGGCCCTTCGGGGGAAACGGACCATGGCTGAGAAAAAAACAAACAAACAGCGAAAGGCCACGGGCAAAAGCCGAAAGAAGAATTCGGACCCAATGTCCTATTCCCAGCTCCAGGATTATCTAAGGGAACCGGGACAGCCCATGAAACCGCCCACTCGATGGGATAAGTGGAAGCAGGATATTCGCGAATTCCTGGAATGGGTCCATCTAAAAGGGCGCGAAAAACTTACCATCATGGTAATCCCCCATAATGAGCGAAAAATCTTCAACGCTCATATTACGTTATATTCCTTAAGTGCAGGTCTCATCACCCTTCTGGTGGTAATGACCATATCTGTTTTCAGCCTGGTGGGCAAGTCCGGAGAAGATATTCAGTTCTACGATATGGGCCTTTCCAACTCGCAGTTCAATCTGCAGAGCGTTCGAATGGCGGAGGAAATCCTACCTTTGCATGGAACAATTACGCGTTATTCCAATACAATCGCAGAGCTGTACCTCAAACTGGGTGGGAAAAGAACGGAGCCGTATGCACAGGGTGGCGCCGGTCAGGCCATAATGGAAGATGAGCTGGAAAAACTTCGCACAGCAGTGGAAGAATGTAAGGCTCAGGGAACCGATTGCGATCAGTCAAGAACCGAAGAGCTATTGCAGAGAGTGCTTTTTCTATCGCGTCAGGACAATGAGAATCTTAAAAGAGCGGTGGAGCTTTCAGACCGCATCCTCACGGAACTGAAGTCCAGAGAGATGCAGAATCTGCTCACCAACACTCCCAGCATCTGGCCAGCCCAGGGTTATATCCTGAGTCCGTATGGCTGGCAAACAGATACTCTCCGGGGAAAGCAGGTCTTTCGCCAGGGAATTGAAATCGGTACCGTTCCTGGCACCGAGGTTGTAAGTACGGCACCGGGCGAAGTAATCAGCATCGACTACGACGATGTGTTCGGACTGCATGTCTGGGTAGAGCATAGATTCGGTATGAAGACTTTTTATGCGCACCTGGATCAGGTGGATGTGGGCGTAGGCGATCAGGTAGATAAGGGTCAGCCCATTGGTATTACAGGCCGCACGGGCCAGGCTCCCACGAACATGCTTTACTATGAACTTCATATAGGAACGGTGGCTTACAATCCCCATGCCTTCATGAATCATCTGCAAGAACAATGGCTGAATCCACCGAATCGTTAATCGTTAACTCCCTCATAGGCGAAGGCTCTGAATTTCGCGGTGAGTTCAAGGTAAAGGACCTGATCCGCATCGACGGATATTTCAAGGGTCTCATCATGACCGACGGCAAGGTGCTGGTAGGACAGAGTGGCCTCGTGGATACCGATATTCGCGCAGGTATTGTAGTGGTGGGGGGAGAAATTCGCGGATCAATTCAGGCTAAGACCAGGGTTGTATTGCTTTCCACCGGTCGTCTCTTTGGCGATATCATAACTCCCAGTCTCATTGTTGAAGATGGAACGGTCTTTCAGGGCCGCTGCACAATCAACACTCCTGCCACAGCCTGAACCCACTATATAGTCTGCTCTCCACAGAGTCCAGAACACTCCAGGGGTTCGCTATATCCAGGACTTTGTTCATGCAACTGGGAGTTGTTCACCGGGGAGCGATTTAGAATCCATTCCAAAAAGTTAATCCCTGAAGATTCAATCGGCGCTATTGAATCCCTGGCAATTACCAGTGCAGGGTGTTTCAATGCCTCAATCGAAGTCATGGAAGTTCATATAGTCGAATAGTTCGCTTGACACAATTAGAATATATATAAACACATAGAAGTGCCTCCGCAACGTAACAGGAAGCCCGGCCACCGCCTTAGATCTGCATTGATAACTGTATTCCTGCTTCCCAATTTAACCAACTGCTCCCTCACCTTCCCAATGGTGGGCTTTGTAATTACTTCCCCCATTCACTACACCGAGATGGGCATACGAGCCCTGGATGGAAGAAATTGCGATGATCCGGAATTCCTGGGCGAATACACAGCAGGGGCGCGAATCGTGATCGGTCTGGCCTACACCGGTGCCTTTGTAGATTACCTGTTAGGTCCTGCCATAACGGGAGTGGGCCTGGCTGAAGGAAACGGTTGGGTGGCCTTTGCAGGATTGCTTGTCTTAATCGAAGTGGCATCAGAGGAACCGTTCAAAACTGCAAGAGGAGTCCGGGAAACCGCCGAGTATTGGTCCAGTGTGGACTATTGCGTGGATGGTAGCCGGGAAGAAGGATCCGATGTGGTAATTGAGTATCGAGTGGACGGCCGAAATTTTTTTGACCGGGATGAAAATTCAAATGCCATATGTAACAGCCGACTCCTGGCAGAAGCGAAGGATCTCTATAAAGAGCAGTATGCTCCCGAGAACTTTAGAGCTGCCAGCACAAGTAAATGCAGTTACAAACATGAAAAGAGCCAGTGCATCTGTGTAATCCATCCGGAAGAACGTCTGGATGTACCTTCTGCCAGTCGATCTGGACTGTAACAATCCGAGGGTTGCTTATGAGGTTACCAATTACAAAGCCACATCGTAACTCCAAATGTAGTCGCGTGAAACTTGTTCTCACACTAACTGCAAGTCTCAAGTCCGTAGCTCTGGTTATCATTGCTCTGCTGAATTCTGGCTGCGTCACCATCGCCATGAATGGCATCGGCACAGTTATTGGTGGCCCCATCGCCTACACCGAGCAAAAGATGCAAAAAGCTGGAGTCCTGGACTGTGAAACCGGAAGCCCGGAGGATCGGGCAACATTGGGGGGAAACATTCTGGTTGTCCTGACCTATACTGGCCTGGCTATAGATACTGTTGCCGGACTAATCGTCCCTCCCGTGAGTTGCCTGTACCTGAATTTCGTAAGCGATATTGGAGCTGGCTGGGGCAACGATGTTGTGAGAAATGCAGAAGAAAGAGCGAACTCCTGGAGCATAAAGGGTAATGATTGCGTAGACCAGGAATTGCTGAAGGAATATGAACGACAGTGGGAAGACGAGCAACGCGAAAAACGTGAGCAAAGAGGCTCGCAAAGACCTCAGTCCGGCTCCGGAACTCTAAACCTACCAGAATTAAAAGGACCAAAATATGATCCAGAGAGGCCTCGCAAATCAGCAGAGTATCGGTTTTCTGCCAGGGAGCGTGAGATGCCAGTGAACCAGTACGCTTCTCAAAGAAATTTCTACTGCACCGAGTGGTTCGCACCCAGAGCCAGAAGACTCTTTCTTCGCGAAATTCCCGTGGAGCAGCGAGGTACAATCAAAACCTCGGAAAAATGTGTTCTCGATAGAAACAACAAAGAATGCATATGCACAGTTCGCACACAACAGTAGGAGTTGAAAAAGCATTGGTTGAGAGGCATCATAGCTGTTCCCATTCATTGATCATGACCGGGAAGAGGCCATTTAGAGGTTTTCCCCTGGCGACCCTGCTAATCCTGGCCCTTCTCCCACCTGTGTCCAGTTCCTGTATAACCGTTCTTTTCTATTCTATTGGACGCACCGTCACAGAACCCATGCGACCGCCTTACGTAGATTGCATAAACGACCCCACCGGCCTGGAGACGGGAAAGACACAGGACTGGAGATTGAAGCAGCAAGAGAGAGCTAATTCTGTCGGAGAGACCTTTACAATAGTGGGGCAGGTGCTGGACGTTGGACTCATTCTGGGTGCACTATATGTAGGTGCTTCCGAAGGATCCGGAGGTCTTATCGCAGGGGCGCTTTTCTACAGTGTGCTCGTGGAAGGACAACCCGATTGGGAGCAACCGGAGCTGGATTCAGGCCCCTCCTGGGTATTTTCCCCAGAAGCGCCCGGAAGCGGACAGTACCGATACGATCTGCAAAGTGGTTGCTCGGCCAAAAACAGATACGAATACATTACTCTTAATATGGGTTCCATCCCGGAGCCATTGCTCACAGAGGATCCGGATTTAATGACCGAGGAATGCGATAGAAGATACAGGGAAGCAGCCGTACATCGAGCAGGGCGGATGGACAAGGAGTTCCAGGCGGACCGAATCCACGAAGTAGCCAGCGGATGTTTCTTTGAAAAAGAAAATACCTGCTATTGTCGTTTGTCCTTTGGGCCGGACACAAAAGATGAGAATTCCACCAAAAGGCAGTAAAAATATGAAGACACATCATCCTCCAGTTCCGCTCGCCGTGGAAATGCCTGGATCCAGGATGCGACATCTAGAGTGAATCAAGACGAGGTAATCGCAAAAATCGAGCTGGCTTTCCAGGGGGTGCCGCAGCCTTCGGAAATCACGTTGCATGTGGCCGAAGCCCACGATAACTATGACTATGGCCAGGATTCCGAGCATCGTAAAAAGGATTTCCAGGGACCATGGCAGGAAGTGCCTGAAGAACACATTGAAAATTGTCAGTGTGCATTGACCTACCTGGATCCGGTGGGATTTCGCTTCTATCTTCCTGCCTTCATGGTCTGGTATCTCAGGCATTATAAGAATTCGAACAAAGTGAAGCTGGATAATGCTCTGTATGCTCTGGAAACTTACTCTGGAGAGCCACGGATGGAACAGTACAAGCAAGAGAAATTCTCATTGTTTAACTCAGATCAACTCGCAGCCTGCGCCGCCTTTGTCGCTTTCCTGGCAGACGATCGCAGCGGTATGACCGACGAGGAATTCGCTGAAAGGATTTATTACGATTACTGGTACAAATATCACTGAACCATGATAGTCCCGGAACCGAAGCAAGCTTCCTTTTTCTGGAGTAGTCGGAATCGGACGGAAAATCGCTGCATCTCAAGGATCCGGCCACTGAAATGATAGGCAAGATACAATAATTGACCCGGAAGTAGCCGATTTTCCACTTGCCCTTCCCCGAGAAAGTGCCGTAATAAGTAACAATGGATGCCCGGATTAAAGAAGAATTGATTCGCCGAGGTGATGCGGCCTTTGAAGACGAAGATTTTCACCGTGCCCGGGAATTCTACACTAAGGCTGATCATAAAGAAGGGCTGATCCGTATTGGTGATTTCTATATGTATGAGAAGCGCCTTCCATTGATGGCCTATGGATACTACAAGAAGGCCGGCGCTCAAATCAAGATCGATGACTTACACCGTCGAATGGTAGGAGCCTTTGCTCAATGGATTGGACCGGACAAACTAAAGGATGACTCCCTGGAAGAGGTGTATGCTCCCGAGCAAATGACTCCCGATAAAGACGGCATGATTCGAGTTCCGGTAGCAGGAGAACTTCTCAAAGAAGCCCGAAAGATTCTAGAAAAGCAAAAGTAGCTCCACCCGTCCCCTCTCGCACGATCTAACTCGTCCCATGATTCATATCCTGGCACCAGAACGGAGTATTTAGCTCCATAATGCAACCCGCTCCTATGTAACACTGAGCCGCCCTCCCCCAGAACGTTAAAGCTCCTAAAAATCGTCCGTTACCGGCACAACGTACCCGGATGCGGACTTCCGGGCTGCAAACGTTCAAAAGATAGAATTAATACAGCTTCTGGTAAATGAGTCGGTATTGTTGCTGACATTTTTATGGCAGGGGTATGTAATCAGGCCTGAGGCATGAATTCTCCAATGAACATCAGCGCCGGTGAAAGAGTGGGCAACTGGACTCTTTGCGCCAGCGAAGACAAATTGCTGCTAACCGAAGCTGCGGCCCGAATCGTAGGCAGACCCGACGTTCGAGAGGTCAGTGTTCTGGATTTTCTGGACTTTGTTCATCCCGAGGACCGAGCCCGATTCAAGGCCGCACTGTCCCAGGTGCTAAAAACATTCTCCCAGGATGTACATTATCGAGTGCTGCTTCCAGATGGCTCCCAGCGAATTATTCAACAAATCGGTGCTGCCAGCGGAGACACTGTTCAGGGAATTATCCAGGACATCACACTTCGTGAACATCAGATCCACAAATTGATGCGCGAAAACCAGGAGCTGGCGGAGGCACAGACCATCGCACAGATTGGTCGATGGGAACTGGACCTGGTCTACAATCAACTACACTGGTCTTCCGGGATCTTCGAGATGTTCGAGATCGATCCTGAAAAGTTCGCAGCCTCTTATGAAGCCTTCCTGGAAACCATCCATCCAGACGACCGAGACCGAGTGGATAAGGCGTATACGGATTCATTGAAAAACCTGGAACCCTACGAAATTAAACACAGGCTTCTGTTTTCTGACGGCAGAGTTAAATGGGTAAAAGAGAAATGCAGAACTACCTTTGATCGAAACAACAGGCCCTTGCGCTCCACCGGTATTGTCCAGGATATCACCGAGCAAATGAACAATGAACTCCAGCTCCGGAAAATGGAAACCTTCCTGGAGCGAACCAGTCATGTGGCCGGGATTGGTGGATGGGAAGTGGATCTGGAAAATGATAATCTGTTCTGGTCAGAGGTGACCCATCGGATCCACGAAGTGCCGGTTGATTTCCATCCCACTATAGAGAATGCCATCGAATTTTATGCCAACGAAGAAAGTCGCAGTCTCATTCGAACCTCGGTAGAGGCGGTAATTGAACGAAAGGAAAGCTTTCGGCATGAACTGCCTCTGCGAACCTATACCGGTCGATTCATCTGGGTAGAAACCAGAGGCGAAGGAGAGTGGAGCGATGGAAAATGCAAACGTGTATTTGGCACGTTTCAGGACATCACCGCTAGAAAAGAACTGGAAGAGCAACGACTGCGAGAGCATCGACTGGCACTGGATCAGAACAAAGCTAAAACTGAATTTCTGTCCAATTTAAGCCATGAATTACGCACTCCCCTGAATGCTGTGCTGGGCTTTGCCCAGTTGCTCCGCAGAAACTGTCCGCCGGAAGGAACTATTCATGGCCTGGATGAGATTTTGAAAGCCGGCGAATATATGCAGGGCTTACTGGAAGATGTACTGGATCTTTCCAGGGTAGAATCCAGGGACCTGGATTTTACTATAAGCCGCATTCCTGCCGCAGAGCTTATTCGCAAATGCATTCGTCTATCCGCTTCTTTGAAAAGCGAAAAAGGTATTCAAATTACATTCCAGGAGCCAACAGAGGAGGTCTGGATTCTTGGAGATACCCTGCGAAGTCAACAGTCCCTGCTCAACATTCTCAGCAATGCAATCAAATACAATCGAGACCAGGGAACGGTGGCCATTGCACTAAAAAAGACTACCGATGAAAGGGTGCAGATTTCCGTTACCGATACGGGCCCCGGAATTCCAGAAGAGAAGCAGTACAAGCTTTTTCAACCTTTCCAGAGGCTGGGTATGGAATCCTCCGGAATAGAAGGTACTGGAATTGGCCTGGTTCTGGCGCGAAACTTGCTGCGACTTATGGGTGGCGAACTATATTTTAATTCTGTGCCGGATAAGGGCACAACCTTTTATCTCGAGTTTCCCCTGGCACGTAACCAGTCCCCGGAACAGGAAAGAGACTTTAACCGCGAAATACTGAAAAGCAGAAACCCGGAAAACATTCAGGGAAGAATACTCTATATCGAAGATAACCCGGTGAACATGCGCTTAATGGAACATGTTATACTTAGCTTTCCGGGAATCGAACTACTTACCGCCACCACCGGCCATCAGGGACTGTCCATTGCCAGAGAAAACAGTATTGATCTCTTTCTACTGGATCTGAGACTTCCGGACCTGAACGGTTTCGAGATTGTTCAAGAGCTAAGAAAGTGGCCCCAATACAAAGACACGCCTGCCATCTGCGTTTCTGCAGATGCCATGGAAACGGAAATCACTGAAGCGATCAATGCAGGCTTCGACGATTACCTTACCAAGCCTTTGAACCTTGAAGATTTACAGTCCAGCCTTTCCAATTATCTTAGATAGGATAATCCCTGGCCCAGCGTTTGCGATGCTATAGCTACGTGGTGAGGGCCAGAAATAACTCCGGTCGGCAATACCAGCTAGAAACTATCGATATTCTTTGAGGATGCTTGCTCTATATGATCCTGGCCTGGTTGACCCAGGCGCGCTTGATCAGCTATGCTTTCGGTGCTGGCTAACTTTAATCTAGCCTTTGTGCTGCTTCTGAATCTCTTCGAGCTCCACCCAGCGCTCCATGGCACTCTCCAGTTCCTGATTCGCCTGCACATGACGCTCTCCCCATAGGGCCGATTTTTCCGCATCCGCATCTCCCGATGAAAGCTTCGCTTCCAGCTCCTGGATTTCGCCTTCCAGCTTTTCAATCCTTCCAGGTAGCTCCGCCAGCTCTTTTCTTTCTTTGTTACCCATCTTCTGAGCTCTGGCCGGAGCAGACTTACCGGGCTTCTTCAGATCCGGGGCAGACGTTTCTGCATCAACCGTGCTTTCCCATTCGTTTTCACTGAGCCAGTCAGGATCTTTTCTATCACTTAGAAAATCGGAAGCACTGCCCACGTAATCCTGTATTCGCCTGTCCGGTCTGAACAGAAAAAGATGATTGGCGACTCGATCCAGAAACCAACGATCATGGGATACAGTAACTACCGGTCCCGGGAATGTATCCAGATAGCTTTCCAGCGCAGTAAGGGTTGCTATGTCGAAATCGTTGGTAGGTTCATCCAGGATCAGAAAGTTAGGAGAATTCAGAAGGATGGAAACCAGAAGTATACGACGCTTTTCGCCTCCGGAAAGCTTACCCAGAGGGCGATACAGAACAGAAGGATGAAACAGAAAGGTTTCCAGTAATTCTTTAGGAGACAGACCGGACCCGATGGTATGATGACCCACCTCTCGCTTAAAGAAATCCTCCACTCTCATTTCGGGAGCCATGTCCCGACCCATCTGATCGAAGTAACCGATTCGCAGCGTTTCTCCATATACCACTCGGCCATACTCAGGTGACTTTCTATTGGCAACAATGTCCAGGAAAGTGGACTTTCCACATCCGTTGGGGCCCAGAATCCCTACTCGATCGCCGTCCTGGAATCTGTAAGAGAACTCCGAAAAGAGATTCTTATCCTGTACAGCTCCACCGAGATCATGAATCTCCAGGATTTTATTGCCAAGCCTGGCGCTCTTACCGGCCAGCTTCATTTCTTTCTTCTCTCTGAATTTATCCCTTTGCTGCACTTCCTCAATGCGATCAATACGAGCTCGTTGTTTTGTGCCCCTTGCTTTGGGCTGCCTGCGCAGCCATTCCAGTTCAGTAGACAGATATCTTCTGGCTTTATGTTCTGCCAGCCTTGCCTGCTCTTCCATCGCCTCTTTTTTATCCAGATAGCTGGAATAGCCTCCTTCGAAGCGATGCACCTTCCCCTGGTCTACTTCCAGGATGGAACCAACGATTCGATCCAGAAAGTAACGATCATGAGTAATTAAGACAAGAGCACCGGAAAATCGCTGCAAACGTTCTTCCAGAGACAGAATCGCATCCAGATCCAGGTGGTTCGTGGGTTCGTCCAGTATGAGAAGGTCTGCTTCGCTGAGCAGGGCTCTTGCCAGGGAGGCTCTTCGCAATCCGCCTCCGGAAAGCTGAGATAAGTGTTTGTCCTCGGATTCAATGCCCACCAGGGACAGCACTTCTCGAATGCGACCCACCGGTAGGCTCTGTCCTTCCGGTCGAATGTAATCGGCGATGCTTACATCAAGTGCCGGAGGATTCTGTTCCATGTAGGCGATACGCAATCCCCGCTTATGAACCACCTCACCGGAATCCGGCTCTTCCAGACCTGCAAGAACTCGAACCAGAGTAGATTTTCCCTGGCCATTGCGACCAATGACCCCCAGTTTTTCCCCGGCGTTCAGGCCCAGGGTAAGCCCTTCAAACAGGGACTGGTCCCCATGTTTCTTCGCCAGATTCTGGGCCGAAAGAATGTTCATCCGCTCAAACCATTCCAGGAGCACTCAGTGTCAACGCCGATGGAATTCATTGAAGCCGTTCGAATACTGAAACCCTGCCTTGACTTTCTATTTTCCTCAGTCTGTTTCGGGCCCCCTGATCCATGAACCGAGAGAGCCAGACCGGTGCTGTGCAGGTGCTGTTTTCTGAGCCCCGCACAATCTGAATGAATTGCATCGGGAGAGTGGAAAGCCCGGGGCCGGATCTTTTACTTGCCAGTCGATCCACAACATGGAGGATCGAATCATGGATTTTGTGCGAACACCGGAAGAAGCGTTTGATGGACTGCCAGGTTATTCTTTTTCACCGCATTACGTGGAAGTCAATCCGGGCGGATTGCGCATGCACTACGTTGAGGAAGGTCCGGAAAATGGTGCGGTAGTTCTTTTGCTGCATGGAGAACCCAGTTGGTCCTATCTGTATAGAAAGATGATACCACCCATGGCGCAGGCCGGCTTTCGGGTCATTGCACCTGATTTAATCGGATTCGGACGCTCCGACAAACCTACGAGTCAGGATGATTATAGCTATCAAAACCATGTGGACTGGCTAAAAGGATTGATCCAATCATTGGACTTAAAAGACATCAACCTGTTTTGCCAGGACTGGGGTGGCTTACTGGGGCTTCGCATTGCGGCAGAAATGCAAAGCCGATTTCAGCGAATAGCGGCGGGCAACACTTTCCTGCCCACCGGTGATCAGAAGCCCGGAGAGGCGTTCTTTCAATGGAGAGACTTTTCCCAGAAGGTTAAGAGATTACCGGTGGGACGTGTAATTGGAAACGGATGCTTTACCAAACCGAATCCGGAAGTCATCCAGGGCTACAATGCTCCCTTCCCGGATGAAAGCTATAAAGCCGGTGCCCGAATCTTTCCTGCCCTGGTGCCGGTGGACCCGGACGATCCAGCCGCTCCAGCGAATCGACGGGCCTGGGAAATTCTACAGAAATGGGAAAAGCCCTTCCTGTGCACTTTTAGCGATTCCGACCCAATTACAAAAGGAG
The DNA here is from genome assembly GCA_002729885.1 of Spirochaetaceae bacterium. Lineage (GTDB taxonomy): Bacteria > Spirochaetota > Leptospiria > Leptospirales > Leptonemataceae > UBA3465. The sequence goes on along the minus strand of PBUB01000002.1, from coordinate 329,126 downwards.
CGGATGCTATATTTCGCAGAAAGATTCCCGGTTGCAAGGGCCGAAAACATATTACCATTGAGAATGCAGGACACTTCCTGCAGGAAGATCAGGGGGAGGTTCTGGCCAAACATCTCATAGAATTCTTCAATGAAAGTTAATCGCGCCGGCTAGAAAGATACCCTTTGGAAACATAGAGGTCTTCGATTTCGGGGACCTGCGAAACCAGTTTGGCGGTATATCGTTTCGTTGCCACCGTGGCGAAACCACCCGGGAACCAGAAATAAGATTCGCGAAGGGGCGCTGTTACCCCGGGAAATTCCTTTGATTTTCCTTGACCCCCAGAGCGAAGCTACTTTCTTCTCGTCTTAATCCCATCTCGCCTATCGAGTGAAAGCAGGTACCCCCATGAAAAATACGCAGATTTCTGCACTTATCGTGCTACTCTCCGTTGGAGTTCCATTGCTTCAGTGCCAGACCAAGGGCCCCGAAGTAATCAAGAACTACCCGGATTACAGTTCTGAAATTAACCTAAATAACATTGGAATGCAGCCTCTGGGGGCTTCCAGCAGCAATAGCCAGATCATTGAAATTCGCAAGAATAGCGAGGGAAACCCGGTTGCTCTTCTGGAGCTGGATTATAAGAATTCCGGACTGAATGTTATTCAGGAAATTAAGAACGGGAAAATCCTGGAGCACAATATTGTTATCATGGATTCGCAGGGCCGCGAAATCGGCCGAGCTCCCATCAACTTTATCGCTTTTGAAGTAGAGGAAATTACATCCTCCGTTCAATCCCAGAAACTGCTCTTCACTGACTCCGGATCGGAAGTAGAATATGACAAGTCTGACCGACCGGAACCACAGCCACTGGAGCGACGAGCAAGATTGAAGGTATACGAGGACGGGGCCCGTGTACCTCAGTACGTGGAATTAAACAGAACCCCTGAAAACGGAAGCACTATCTCCATCTATCTTGAGCTGGTATATATTCAGCCATTCTACTCCGAACTGTGCAACGCCGCTCAGACCGATTGCCCTGCCGTGGAGCGAGTGGCTTTCAAAGACGTTCGCCGCGATAATGAAGAAACTATGTCTGAAATCGAAGACAAAGTCAACAAAACCCTGCAACGAAGCGGCGAAGGAAATGAAGCCGAAGTGGTAGCCCTGGAGTCCGATGCTCTGGTTTTTCGCCTGAAGAAGCCTGTGGAGGATTACAAAGAAGGCATCAAGAAAGAAATCAAGAAGCTGAATAAAAGACCATCCACGAATCAGGAAAACGATCCCTACGTGAACCATACCGCCAGAAGCGGAGATTATCTGCATTACCGCGAATGGAAACTACTGACCGTTCCTCGTTACTTTCAAATCAAGAATGAAACTGGACGACCGGTGCAGCCATCAAGAACCGATACTATGGACGATGAGAAGTCGGCAAATTCAGCCGATAGTTCCGAATCGGCAGATGGAAGCTCTGAATCTCTGCAATCTAACTGACCTTCTCTGAATGGGAAACTATAGACTAAAGACCGGGTGGCTTTTCATGGCCGCCATTCTATTCCTGAGTGCGGCACCAATTCTTGCGGATACCGTTATACTCAAGAATGGAGTAATCCTGGAAGGTGTGGTTTATGACCAGAACCCACACATCCTTCGCGTACAAAAGGAAGGTGGAGCCGCTCTGACGATTCGCAAGAGCCAGGTAATCCGGGTAATCTACGGAGACCGTGTCGAGGAATACGAACCGGAAAAAAAGCCTGAGACCAGGAGACCGGCGGAACGAAAGCCTGAACAAAAGAAGCCTGTAGCGCCCCGAGAAAAGAAAGATCCCATCGTCATAGAGAAGGAAAAGGACTTCACCGAAAACCAGGATCCGGAACCAACCATTCAACCGGATATTGAGCCCGCTGAAGAAGAATCAGGAATTATTCGTAAACCACTCTCCGGTCCCCTGGCAGATCCATTATCTTCGCGCTATATTGCAAACCTGGATCGATTGCCCGAAGGTGTATCTAAGGAAGAACTCTCCAGATCCCACTCGTTGATTTATGGCGAGGGCGAAGATAGCCAGGAATTGATTCTACGAGACCAACCCCATTCTCCAGTTATTGATCTGAACCGAATTGTTGTAGGTCCTGTGGATCCGGACAAAGAAGGCAAGCTACGCATCCATACGGATGATCAGGGCAAGCCTGTGGCTCTGGTTGAGGTAGATTACTCCAGGGCAGGACTGAACGTTCCCCAGGCCATTCGGGACGGACGCATCCTGGAACATGAAGTTCTACTTCGAAATCATAAAGGCGAGATCCTGGGCCGAGCCCCATTGAACTTCAGCAGCTTTCGCTTTGAAAGAATTACCGAGCAGCGAAAAGCCCGGAGGTTTCTCATATTGCCCAATGCTACTTCCGTTACCGTAGAAGTAGAAGGGGACGATGAACCCAAAACCAGAATCGTAGCGCATGTAAAAAACTACACTGATCGAGATGCAATCCCTCAATCTATCGAACTGAAAGAAAGACCGGACCCCAACTATCCTGTTACTCTCCAGGTTCGAATGACGTTAATTGATCCTTACGTAGCCCCGCTGTGTAAAGAGTGCCTGGAAGATCCTCTGTATAGAGAGGCCCGAAAGGACTACGAGGAAGCCCTTGCAAAGCTGCGAAACCTGGAGGCCAATCCTGAAATGCTACAGGATGATTCTGCAGAAAAAGAGCCAGCCCGGATCAGCCAGCTGGCTCATAGCAAAGCAGATACCTATCGTAAGTCGGTAAAGGATGCCATCGAGAAGATGAACAAGCAGTCTCATCGAATCATGAAGGGCAAAGTGCAGAACCATACCTCGGATGGGAACTTTATTCAGTATCGACAATGGAATCTCTATTCCCGTCCTTACTTCTTTTATGTGTCCGACGAGTCGGCGCATCTTCGCTCAGAAGAGAATTGATCTGCCACCAAACCGGGAAGATACCACCCGTCCTGTACCGTAATACGGAGGATCCTACAACCTACAGAGCGCCCGGCGGCGTTGCCCCAGCCCGTGCCCTCCCCCTTTTTCGATTGCCCTAATTTGCCGCACCCATATGCATAAAGCGTGACTCGCACCGTTCAATGGACCGAAGCCATATATGTTGCCTTGCTGCCTTTTCTGGGTGCCTGGGCTGCGATGGAGCTGGAATCGGACTACGTGCCCTGGATCGTTGCCGGTGGATGGCTTCTGGCCACAATGAATGTCTATATCTATGTCCCTCTGGTGCTTTCCGGATTCGGCAGAAACTGGGTGTTGATGATGGTTCCTTTCGTGCGAATTACTGTTTTGATCCTTAAGCAAGGAGTGAGCGATGGATCCCTCTGGGCTTTTTTTCTGGACGAGGCCCTGGTGGAAACCGGCAGCCTGATGATTGGCTTCGCTCTGTATTTCTTGTTCGGCACAGGTATAAGCGGCAACTCCGCCTGGAAGGATCTTGGCATTGTCGCCGTTCTGGTCTTTGTAGGTCTGTTTCTGGGATCTGCCGGAGGATTCTTGATGGCCAGCTGGGATGAGCAGCCCGCCGGCCGATGGGATACTCTTCTTTACCTGGGATTGGCGCTGACTATTGCCACCTGGCAAAAGATTGGATTCATCTCCGCCATTAAAAAAGGCGAGGCCAATCCGGACTCGATCATGGGTGAAAACTTCATGATCCTGGTAATCACTCCCATGTCCTACATTTTGCTGCTGCCGGGACTGTTTGCCCTGAAGAGCTGGATTGTGAAGAAGTGGCTCTAGAAGTGAGCCTGCTTCGAATGGGGAAGCCTCCATTCCAGAATTTATTCGCAGATTGCTCCTTTTCGTTAACGTAGATTGGCTTTTTCACCGATTAGTTAGAGAGCAATTCCATCGGCGGAAAAAAAGACCCGGGCAGAGCCCGGGCCGATGGGAACATTTGAGTTTGTGTATGCGCCGGTGGAATTGCTCCTTTGACGCAATCTGTGAAACCCCGGAAATCTCCGGATGCTTCTGGCTCCGAGATCTTCACCCGAAGCTCGGAGATGGGATTTCATTCAACTACGTCTAACGCAGCAAATTCAAGATCCCTTCTGGTCTAACACCAGCATGCGAAAGCATCGCAATGGAAGATTGAGTGAGAATCTGATTCGTGGTCAGCTTCACCATCTCTTCAGCCATATCCACATCGCGAATACGACTTTCCGATGCCTGCACATTCTCGTATGCGTTCATCAGCCCCTTGGCCGTGTGCTCCAGTCGGTTGTAATAAGCACCGAGATCGGCTCTTTGTTTCATCAGCACCTCAAGCGCAGCATCTGCCCGACCAATAGTTTCATTGGCGCCTCCCGGCGTCGAAACCGTGACGATCTGGTTGTCCGCTTCTCTCAGTCCAAGAGCTTGCGCCGTCATCGTTCTGATGAAAGCCTGTTCTCTCTGTCCCTGGTTTGGCCCCATCTGGAACCACATGGATCCCCGAACGGAACCTGGCGCAAAACGCCCCAGAAGCAGGTCGAACCTGTTAAACTCGGCCTGAGATGCGATTCGATCCACCTCGTCGACTAGCTGGGATATTTCCACCTGAATCAGCTCTCTATCTTGAGCTGAATAGATTCCGTTCGCTGACTGAACAGCAAGAACGCGAATCCGCTGGATAATATCCGAGGTCTGAGCCAGATACCCCTCCGTGGTCTGTATGAAACTCATACCGTCTTCGGTATTACGTTCCGCCTGGCGAAGGCCCTGGATCTGTGTCCGCATCTTTTCAGAAACAGCAAGTCCGGATGGGTCATCACCGGCTGTGTTAATACGCATGCCGGAGCTTAACTTCTCCATTGACTTATCTGTTTCCCAAACGTTAAACTTCAACGCCTTGTGAGCGTTGATAGCACTCATGTTGTGATTGATAATCATCCTGCACTCCTTTGCCTCTTTTCACCTATTTCTGAGGAAGCAGGTGGGAGAATGCATATGCACACTCCGTCCGAATGGCACCGGCAAACCGGCCGGCTGCAGTGTACACAGGATCAGGTTCCTATCAATTCTCTCCTTCCGATGGCTGCACCGGCCCCGAACCGGCGAACTCGTGAAAGCTCACATCATCCCTGGCCGGTAGCAGTCATCTACTGGAGAAACACGAATGCTGGTTTAACTATTCCTCCTCGCGCTGAAAACGCTTACCTCAGTAGTTGCAATACTGATTGCGGGCGAATATTCGCCTGCGACAGCATTGCTGTTCCTGTTTGAACCAGAATCTGGTTCTTGGTAAAAGCAGTTGCTTCTTCGGCCATATCCACGTCGCGAATACGGCTTTCGGATGCCTGGGTGTTTTCGTAAGCCACCATCAGACCTTTGGCTGCATGCTCCAGACGGTTGTAATAAGCACCCATATCGGCGCGTTGCTTGTTGATTCGATCAAGCGCTGCGTCCAGGGTTCCAATTGCTTCATTGGCGAATTCTGCTGTAGAAATCGTCATGATGTTTCCGTCCATCTGCTTGAGATTGAGTGCATTCGCTGTCATTGTCTGAATATACACTCTTTCTCTATGGTGCTGATTGGGTCCGATGTGAAACCACATGGAAGACTGTCGGGAATTCCGTGCGAATTCTCCCAGAAACAGGTTCATAGTATTGAACTGTGCCTGAGAAGCGATTCGATCCACTTCATCCACGAGAGCAGAAACTTCAACCTGGATCATCTGTCGATCCTGGGCTGTGTAAATACCGTTGGAAGATTGAATGGCAAGTACCCGGATTCGCTGGAGTACATCGGCCACTTCGGCCAGATATCCTTCGGCGGTCTGAATCATGCTCATTCCGTCTTCGGCATTTCTTTCTGCCTGTCTCAGCCCACTGATCTGAGCTCGCATCTTTTCAGAAACGGCCAGACCGGAAGCATCGTCTCCGGCGCGATTGATTCGCATCCCGGAGGACAGTTTTTCCATGTTCTTATCAACATCCCAGTGCTGAAATTTCAGCGTGCGATGGGAATTAATCGCTGAAAGGTTATGGTTGATTATCATTCGTTTCCTCCTTGAAACGCGCCGGCGTCACCCGGCATTCATGTACACTCCGCTTTTTTTGGGCCATCCTTGCGCCCTTTCTCTGTGAACGGAGTTCTATCTTTATCTGTATCTACTTTCGATGGAGGAAGGAACGAGCTTTAGCCCGAACCGTAAAAAAAACGACTCAGGCTGCAAAAAAATTGCGCTTCATTTTTGAGCCCTACGACGGCCTGCAGGGGCTTATTCGGGCTCTGGAGGGCTTTTGGCTTTAATGCCTCACAGAAGACTCATCGGCCGAAGGCCCGTTTGCTTTAGAAAAAAAAACAGTGAGATCAGGAAATGCCTGCCTTCCGGGAATCCTTTCCGGAGGTATGCACTGAAACCTCGGGATTTATACATCCAGGGCCCGACCTAGACTGATAGACAGCTGCACCGGAAAGGGCAAGCGCACCGAGGAACATCAATGAATAGGTCCAATACGTCATCTGGTTCCCCAACTCCAATAAGGCAAACAAAGCGGCAGAGATATTGATACAAAGATGGAGAAGCACTGGTCCTGTCAGAGATGGACCAGATTGATCAAAAATAATGGCCATGAGAATACTGAATGCCACTACGTTGCCCAGAAAAATCGGAAAGGAAATCTGCGACTGCGGGGAATTGATAAGCCACAGAGGACTGTGCCAGACAGCCCATATTACACCCACAACCAATGCTGCGCCCATCCAACCTATGCGCTGCCTCAGAGCAGGATAGAGAAAACCCCGCCATCCGAGCTCCTCACCCAGAGGCCCCATAACAAGATGAATACAGATCAGGAGTGCCAGTTGGGGGAGGCCGAGAAAATCGGGCCAGCTTGCGTCCAGAAATGGGAGCATTGCAGCCAGGCCGATGAGAGGCACTATACCCAGTACCAACACCGGGAGGCTCGATGGAGTTCCCAGGCTTCTTTTCAAGAGGCTCTTTAGTCTTCCCTTCTTTGCGGCTACAATGCCGGCCGCTATGTTGGGGCTCCATATTGCAAGAAGCCACACCAGGAATCCAGGGATTCCCTCCGGCGACTGTGCCGTCGGTTCCATCAGCATCATCGAAAAAGAGATTCCTGCAATCAACCCCGTGTAGAATAGGAAGGCAGCGATGTCATGAATGCTCCACAATGGCTGGTCATCGTGTTTCGTGTCCGTTCGTCTCATTTCTCTTACCTCTCTGACTTCCAGGTAGCCATAAATTCTTGAACCGCGCGCTTTTGCGAGATCCCGAGTTCCCGAAAAAGCATGTTCAGAGCCAAATCCCGAATTTCCGGAATCTCTCCCACATTCTCCCGCAGAATCGCTTGTCGATTGAGCTGCCGGTTCACGGCTTCGAAAATAGGAACCAGGGCAGCACCATTTCCCGGGGCAAACTCTCCATTCGTCATACCTCGCTGCAGCACTCCTCGCAGCACCTCTCTGAAAGGCTTATAGAGCTCTTCTTCAAGAATCTCCAGGTAGGCCAACCTGTGGCTTCGCGAACTCATGGATTCTAGAATGCCGGAATTCCCCTGCCTATCGTCCGAACCATATTCGAAAAATGAAAGGAGCCCTTCTGTGGCGCTTTTAGACTCATCGGAGCGCCGCTTCTTCCCTTCTATTAATGCTCTCAAGTCCTCGGCAACCAGAGCAGCGATAACCTCGTTCATTGACTTGAAATGATGGTAGAATCCGCCTTTAGAAAGGGACAGCTCGGTGAGTATATCTTCAACGCGCACCCCTTCGGAGCCAGATTTGACCATCAAAAGCCGAGCTGTGGCCAGGATTTGCCCACGTCTTTTCTCGGGCTCCATCCGTTCTCGAGACATGGAGGAACCATATACAGACCGTCGTCGGTTTGTAAAGATCTTTTTTTGCAGGATGCTGGGCCGGCTCTACAATCTTCCTATGGGACTCTTGGGTTCCGCGGGCGCCGGAATTAGAAATTAAAGGCCAGGGTCTGACTCCATATTGTTGTTGTTTGATGTACCTCGGTCCCCATTCGTACCCCTGCGCGGTCTCATCGATGCTTCCCATATCCTATCATGAAATCTATACCTCGGCCATTTCGCCTCATGCGCGATTTCCGCGGGATCGGTATCGCCTGGTGCATGAGGAAATCCAGGCCAGAATCAAAGAAAATCCGGACCTGGCTATTCGAATTCAGCCATCTAATCCGGCGGCCAGGGATGATTTGCTTCTGGTTCATGACGAGTCCTACGTGGATGCATTCCTGCATGGCCGTATGACGGATGCAGAGATTCGCCGGATTGGCTTTCGCCCCTGGACTCCGGAGTTCGTAGAGAGGACCCTTACGATCACCGGCGGAAGTATTCAGGCTATGCGAACGGCCCTGGAAGAGTCCCGAGTCGCAGGAAACCTGGCCGGGGGTACGCACCACGCTTTCGCCGATCACGGTGAAGGATTCTGTGTGTTCAATGATCTGGCTATCTGTGCTCGCATCGCGCAGCGGGAATACGGAATCAGAAGAATCGCAATTATAGATTGCGATGTTCATCAGGGAAACGGAACGGCGTCCATCTTCGCCGGCGACTCCACCGTGCTTACCTTTTCTATTCATGGTGCCAGGAACTACCCTTTCCGTAAGGAAAAGAGCGATGTGGATATAGAGTTACCGAACAATACAGATGATGATACCTATATTGCCAGCCTCAAGCAGGCTCTGCCCCGGGCCCTCTATCCTTTTGAGCCAGAACTGATTTTTTTCCAGGCTGGCTGCGATCCACTCAAAGAGGACACCCTGGGAAAACTGGATTTGACGCGCAACGGACTTGATAGAAGGAATCAACTGGTATTTCAGCATGTGGCCTACTGGAATTGTCCGGTGGTCATCTTCATGGGTGGTGGCTATGCAGATCCTATCCAGGCATCGGTGGCCTGCCACGCAGATGTTTTTGAAGAAGCGGCGGCGCTGAGATCCACCGTATCCGGCGGTTATTGATGCACTGACGTAGGATGCAGGTCTTCAAAAGTGCAACGGATTAAAGGTTCGGGTCCCGAGAGGGATCTTGATAGAACTTAGCCTCAATTCAGCGAAAAGGCAAACGCAGGCACTGGTTGCACACCATTGCTGCGATTCGATGGATTCGATGGATTCGATGGATTCGATGGATTCGATGGATTCGATGGATTCGATGGATTCGATGGAAAGCGACGCCCGTTTTCGGGCGCGCTATAAGAAAGGTGGGTTGGTGGGTTCTACATCTTCTCAAGCATGCCCACCAGGTCATCGGCATGCTCTTCTTCCATTGCCAGAATATCTTCCAGCATGCGTCGAGTGGTAGAATCTCGGGGACCAATGTAGTCTATCATTTCGCGATAGCTATCAATAGCGATTCGCTCGGCTACCAGGTCCTCTTTGATCATTTCGATCAGGTTTTTCCCTTCTACATATTCTGCATGGCTGCGTGTGGCCAGGCCTTCCGGGTTGAAATTGGGTTCTCCGCCCAGTTGCACAATTCTCTGAGCAAGCTGGTCGGCATGCTGCTGCTCTTCATTGGCATGCTGCAGGAATTCCTGAGCCGCTGCCTCAGCATTTAGACCATCGGCCATGTAAAAATGCCTTTTGTAACGAAGAACGCAGACAAGCTCGGTGGCCAGAGCCGTATTCAGTAGCTCCACGACCTGCTCCACATCTGCCTGATACCCTGCAGTAACAGCGCCCTTTTCGATTTCCTTACGGGCTCGTTCTCGCAGTGTTTTTACATCGGTCAGGAATGGTTTTTCGCTCATGATATCTCCTTTGACAGGACGGGCCTGTGCGTTCAATGGCAGACCGGGAGGTTCAGATGGTCAAGTCATTCATACAGGACCAAACCTGCAGAAAACACCCTGCACTGCGTGGATTCGCATCTCATCAAGCTTTAGATCCACGGATCCGTTCCGCATAGATAAATCAACGCGCAAAAATTGAAAATGCACCGGAGGCTGGCCTACTGCTCTGATTCAGGCACACCTTCAGAGGACGGGTTTTTAAGAATATCCATATCCATCTCATCGCGATTGTAGTAATCTACATAGTCCACTTCTTCGATGGGAAGACGATAGAGTCCATCCGGGGCAAATAGAAAGAGCAAACCCCCAGCTTGAGCGATAATGGAGCCGGCATGTCTGGTACCTTTGTTTAAGTGCACGACCTCCAGAACAGGGTAAGCCTTCTTGAATTCCTCGGCTGAGTCGATTTTGTTCGAAAGCTTCAATTGCTTTTCCAGGTCATCCCCTCTGGTTTGCACTTTCTTTTTGTAATTCTCTTCGATGGATCGGGCAGCCTCTTCTCTATCCTCGGAATCCTCACTGAGACCTGCCTCTCTGGCTTCTTCAAAAGCTTCATCCGGCAAAACAGGCATTAAAGAGGCTTCCTGAGCATCCCTGGCCAGTTCTTCTTCGCTTGCCTCCGATACTGCAGGCGCTGGCTCGCTGACTGCCTTTTTCGCCAGGGAATCCGCATCCTCGGTGGAATCCAGAACGGTGGCCGTGGCTTCATCCCCTGCCTTGAGAGAAACCGTAATCTCCATCTGATCGATTGCTTCGGAAAGTTCAGGGTATTTCTCCACATCGCTCTGGCGAATTCGATCCAGAACCGAGTCATCGCGACTTAGATTCACCTCTCCTTCCAGAACACGAACTTTAACTCGGTCCTTTTCATCTCCGGCTTCCACCACAAAGGTGGTGCCTTTAACATCAACGTTGATGCCGCCGGAGCGAACTCTAAAAGGAAGAGGTCCTTCTCCACTGTAATCTACAATGATGGATCCACGATTCAATTGCAACACCCGGTGCTTTCTTGCATCCGGCGGGATGTAGAGTTCGCTGAATGGTTTTAATCGTATTGCGAATCCCCCTTCTCCCTGAATATCAGCCGCATGCTCTCGTGTAATGATAGTATCCCCTGGAGCCAGAGGATAACCTGAACTAACGGAGAACTCCTCATCGTTTCGAAGCAACCTGGCACTTCCAGGTGCATAGAGCAGAAGGAACTTTATTTCACCTGGCTCAAGATCTTCCGGCGCTCCCGGATCCCGGTTGTCTTTTCGCACAATTCTTTGCTGAGTGGCATCGCATAGAAGCTTTAGATCCCTGATTCGACAGGGCCGTCGCTCTCCATTCAACTCCAGATACCCATCCGCTCCATTGATGGTAAGGCCTGAATCACCACTGACCATGTCCTGACGAATGCGACCTTTGAATACAGCACCTTCCGGAAATCTGTATTCGAATGCACCCACCGGGCGTCCATCCTTGAAGTATCCCTTCAGAATTGTGCCGGATGAAAATCGATATTCTCCGGTCCCATTTCTCATTCCGCTTTCGAATTCACCCTGGTAAACGCTGCAATCAGCGAATTCGAATTTCCCGGTCCCGTCTTTGCAGTTTCCAGAGAGACATCTAGATTCACAGGAATAGGTAGCCGGGTGTGAGCTTTCTTTCAGACGTCCTCTTTCCCCGGTTGCACAGGCAACAAGAGGCAGGAGAACCGCAAAAGAAAGAGCAAAAAGCGATACAGACAGAAAGGCTCTTCTTATAGAAATATTACGCATATAGAGTAACCAACAATTCCGGGCACTATTTCTTTCAGATTATTTCCAAAGGACTAGTGTCGCCAACGAAAAATTTCAGATGGATACACTGTATGCGATGAATGGCGAAGGGCCTCCCAAGAGACCCTGTCACCAAAACCATTCTATAGCTTGCAATACGCCGCTGAAGACTCAATCGAAGAGCGGGACCATTCTTTTAGCTCTGGTAAGCCGATGCGTAGTCTCTGGCATATTGATCAAATGTAATAGGTGCTCGGCCCAGAATCTTTTGGACCGAATCCGTTACAGCTGAGGCCTGACCGGCCTTGAGTCCGGCCGCGATGCCAGAGAGCACCTCGATGTAATCCTGGGGCAGCCCTGCCTCTTTGAGTGACACCTTGAAATCCTCGGGATCCACATCCACATATTGAATTTCCTTTCCGGTGGCCGCAGATAGCTTCGCAGCCACCTCATTATGGTCCAGAGGCTGCGGTCCGGTTAATCCCAGGCCTTCCCCGGAATAGTCGGTGCCAGTGAGTACGCTGGCTGCACAGGCTGCAATGTCTCGGGCATCGATGAAGCCTGCTTTTGCATCGCCGCCCGGGAAGTAAATCTTTCCATCCGCCAGAATTCCCTGAATCCAGTAGCTGTTAAAATTCTGCATGAACCAGTTAGGACGCAGTATGGTGGCGTTCAATCCACTGTTCAGAACTTCCAGCTCCAGCTTTCTCAGGGGCACTTCCTCCGGCGCAAATTCAACTCCGAATGCGGTCATGGCCACAATCTTGCCGGGCTTGATCTTTTTGGCTTCGTCCAGGTAGGGCTTTAGAACTGAATATTGATCTGCCAGACCGCCGGGGCTTAGCAAGAACACAGCATCGGCTCCTTTCATATTTGCAGGTTCCGGATCTACGTATTGCACTCCTTTTTTTTCCGGGCCTGGTTTGCGACTTACGGCCAGAACCTCATGTCCCTGCTTCGTCAATTCCTCCACCAATGGCTGGCCTACTGTGCCGGTGGCTCCAAAAACATATACTTTCATCCTGGTTTCTCCTGTTTATCCATAGATTATTGGGCCGAAAACGGACTTCGCCGAATTCAAAGACAGCGATTGCCTTGAAACCCGAAACGCCATATATAGTGCCTGTCGGGCTTCTCTTCAATGCCTCCCAGGTAAGGATAACAAAGCAGGATTAGACGCAAATGCCTGTTAGTCGCTTTTCCCCAACGAATCGTCTCATTTTGAAAGACGATCAGCATGTTATCGTCAAAAAAAGATGACCGCCATGAGATTGATGCCTAGATTGAATCCGTGGATCTGCTGAGTCGAATATCCGAGTCCATTCAGGGCTCTGTGGCAGCCCAGGCCAGAATGGAGGGCCGATGGGGGCTCAGGTATGCATGCGATTTTACAGCCAGTTTTCATGTAATCCTGGGAGGTGCTTGCACCGTTCAGTGCAATACTACCAATCAAACACTGGACTTGAATCCCGGAGACCTGGTGTTTTTTTCTAGGGGCTTCTATCATGAGATAAAATCGGATCTATATGCCAGCTCCATTGATATAGAGCAATATCGCGAAGGAGCGGCGGCGAATTCTGCAAAAGAGCCGCCGGCCGGAAGCGAAACCCGATTCATTAGTGGTAGATACCTGTTTCCTTCAGGACCGATGCATCCATTATTTCGCGCGTTGCCGGAGTACTTTCATATTCGGGGTTCCAGCCTGGGGCCCCATGATTCCATAAAGCGTCTGGTGGAACTGCTTTCTGCGGAATTCCTTCGCAAAGATGCTTCGCACATTATCCTCAGCAGACTTACCGATACTCTGTTTCATTATATTCTAAGGCACTGGATTCTGGAGAATGAATCCGAAACTCACTGGAGCGCCCTTTATTCCGATGAAGCGGTACTTCGAGCTATCGAGTCCATGGAGGACGCTCTGGACCGACCGTGGACAGTGGAAAGTCTGGCGCGAGCCCAGGGCCTATCCAGAGCCACCCTGGCCCGTCGATTCAAGGAAGTTACGGGCACCGGCCCCATGGATTATCTAAATCAGATTCGCATGCAACGAGCGGCACGCCTGATTCAGCAGGAATCAGGCACCATAGAGCATGTGGCCCGATCTGTAGGATATGACTCGCCGTTTTCCTTTTCGAGGAGCTTCAAGCGAACCTTCGGAATGGCACCGGCAAGCTTTAGAAAGAACCAGGCAGGGGTGGCTAAAAACTCTACCGGCGACCGGCCCCTGACTTCTTGAGCTTTCCTCTTCGTCCGGAGGATCCAGACGATCCTTCGCTCTTTTCAGAAGAACCAGAGTATTTTCGCTTGCGATTCGCAGACTTTCTGGAAGCACGAAACCCATCCCTGGAACCTGACTTCTTGTTTCCTTTCCCGCTTTTGCCTTCGCCGCGATTTTTTCCTCTTCCGGATTTTTCACTGGAAGGAGAAGGTACAGAGATTTCCGGAATAGAGCTTTCCAGTAGCATGTCCCGGAATCGATCCCTTAGCAGGCTGGAAACCAGGTCCTCTGCACTGTGATTTTGCAGAAGCTCCCGGGCGAACTCTTCGTATTCCGGTGTAGGATTGTTGCCTACACCGCGTTCTACTGCAGAACGGGCCGTTTCCAGTCGGGCTTTGCTAACGGTTTCTCGGTCGGGTAGAGGCAGTCTTTCATGCATAAGACCGGTGCGCTTTTCCAGAGCGCGAAACCTGGACGCTTCGGATGGAGTAATGAGACAGATGGAAGTCCCTGTTCGGCCGGCCCGGGCTGTTCTGCCCGTACGATGCGTCAGAGCATCGGCACTATCGGGCATGTCGTAATTAATTACATATCCCAGGTCATTAATATCGATTCCTCGAGCTGCCACGTCGGTAGCCACAAGGATATGCAGTTTTCTCTTTTTAAGACGACCCAGAACCTTTTCGCGAGCCGGTTGAGACATATCTCCATGCAGCCCTTCTGCGCTAAATCCCTTCTTTGCCAGAAACTGTGCCAGATCATCTACATCGGACTTTCGCGCACAGAAAATCAGGCCGTAAAAGTCTTCCGAAGTGTGAAGGATCCTGCGAAGAGCTTCTCGCTTATCGCGGCCATACACTTCATAGGCTACCATGCGTGCATTGGAGTTGGATACGCCGGTATCCTCCGCCTTTACCATCTGATACTCTTTCATGTAGGTGGAGGCAGCTTTGCGGATTTCAGGCGTAAACGTAGCTGAAAACATCAGGGTCTGTCGTTCTGGGCCCGCGCTTTCCACAATCGCTTCCAGTTCTTCCTGAAATCCCATATCCAGCATGCGGTCGGCTTCATCCAGAACCAGAAATTGCAGATCATCCAGACTGAGTCTGCCGGAACGAATATGATCCAGTACGCGACCAGGGGTCCCAACCGCGATATGAGCTCCAGCCTTCAGAGCCTGGATTTGCGAAGACATAGCCGCTCCGCCATAAAGCAATGCCAGCTTGAGTTTCTTTTTTCCCTGCATGGATTGCATTTCGCTGCAGACCTGCATGGCCAGCTCACGAGTAGGCGCCAGCACCAGGGCCTGTACAGATTTAATGGATGGATCGCATCGCTGCAAAAGTGGGATTCCAAAAGCAGCGGTCTTACCTGTTCCGGTTCTTGCCTGGCCCATCACGTCGGAGCCTGGCTTTAACAATTGAGGAATAACAGCAGCCTGAATAGGGGTGGGGCTGGTATAGCCCTTTGCTTCCAGGGCATTCAGAATTTCATCTGCCACACCCAGGGATTTAAATGAGGTTTGCATTTTGATTTGAGCCACATTTTTTGCACTGCACACACGGGGAAGTCAAAAAGATGGTCTTATTTCAGGATGATTTAATTATTGAAGAGGATGGCATTCAGGATTTGATCCAGGTTATGGAGCCCGGGTTGCTCGCTCTCAATAGTCCTGGTTAGAACTATCTCCCCTGTACTCAGACGCGTAATCCAAACCCGGGGCAATGGCATCCATTCGCAAAGAAAGGCGCCCTGAGGCGCCTTCTTATACATATGGAGTAAACCGCGAGAATCAAGAATTTCCAGCGATAGTTCTATCTGGCAGAGTCTTCTTCGGTATAAGCACTGTGCAGATGCACTGGCTTGCCTCGACTGCTGCGAAACTTCATGTTCAGCATTTCTACGAAAACTGAGAATCCCATGGCAAAGTAAATGTAGCCTTTAGGCACATGGTATTCCATACTTTCGATTACCAGAGAGAAACCAATTAAGAGGAGAAAGCTCAAAGCCAGGATCTTCACAGTAGGATGCTTGTTGACAAAATTGCTAATGGCGGTGGCCGATATCATCATTACTCCTACAGCGATTACCACCGCGGCAATCATTACCCATAGCTGGTCCGCCATTCCCACAGCAGTGATCACGGAATCCAGAGAGAATACCAGGTCAAGAAGCATGATCTGCACCAGGGTAGCTATTAACTTACCCTTTGCTTTCGCTCCGCCATGACCCTCTTCTCCTTCCAGCTTCCCATGGATTTCTACAGTGGCTTTACCCAGCAAGAACAGACCGCCGAATAGAAGAATCAGATCTCTACCAGAAATGGCGGCCCAGTCCGAAGGATCCAGGAAGGTAAGATAATCTGTAATTACGAATAGAGGTTTGGTAAGACCCATGATCCAGCTAAGCGAAAGAAGCAGCAGTATTCGCATGAGCATGGCAAGACCCAGACCAATCTGGCGGGCTTTCCCCTGCTGATCTTCAGGCAACTTACCTGCAAGAATCGAAATGAATATGATATTATCGATTCCCAGAACAATTTCCAGGATAGTCAGCGTAAGTAGTGCAATCAGGGCATCGGACGTAAAAACAATTTCCATAGGCATCTATGTCGCCATTTAACTCCATCGGTCAATGATTTTAGCCCGAATTCTTCAGGCAACGGCCGCTCACTGGAGCTGGCTGAAATACACATTCCGGCTCAGAACATGTGCAAATTCTGGCAAAGAAAGTCCATCAGTTCAATCGCTGATTGCCCTGGAGCCCAGCTCATCAGGCATTCGACGAACTAACGAGCTCTCGCAGGGTCCAGGCAGCTTCAGTAAAAAGTAACCTCAACGAAGCCAGGGTCGAATCCCGACTGTGAGGGTGATGGCCCTGAACTTGAATCTGGCCTTCAGGAAGGGAAATGAAATGACTTCAAATACTGCGAAACAGAGAAAGAGTGAGTTTATGGGATCCGGCATGCGCGTGGGATCCGGCATGCGCGCAGGGAATGTGCTTAAACTACCACAGATCAAGTTACACCGCCTGTTCCTGGTAGTTTCTATTCTGACAGTACTTCTTTCCTGTGGCGAACAGTCTACTGCCAATGCCGAACCGGGACCTACCAGGGCCTTTGATTTTGACAACACGGAGTATTCGGTGGCCATATTTGCGGGCGGATGCTTCTGGTGTATGGAAGGCCCCTTCGAAAAGATCGATGGAGTTAAAGAGGTAATCTCGGGCTACACCGGAGGAGAAAAAAAGAATCCAGCTTACAAAGAAGTGGCTTCTGGCTCCACCAGACATATCGAATCGGTAGTGGTGCTATACGACGCCAGCAAAATCAGCTACGAAAAGCTTTTGAAAATATTCTGGAGAAACATCAATCCAACTCAGGACAATGGACAATTCTACGATATAGGTGAGCAGTATCGCACGGTAATTTTCTATCGCAACGAAGAAGAAAAGAAGGCAGCAGAAGCCAGCAAAGCAGAGCTGGAAAAATCCGGTCCCTTTGACAAACCCATTGTAACAAGGATACTGCCCTTCTCCGGCCAGTTCTGGATTGCGGAAGAGTGCCACCAGGATTACTACAAGAAAAACCCTGTACACTACAATAGATACAGAGTGGGTTCCGGTAGAGACTCGTTCATAGAAAAGCACTGGGGCTCATCGCACTGAACGAAACCTTCGACTTGCGGCACCGGGTCAAATTGGCCTCCAACAGACGTTTGGATTGACCCGGTTGATAAATCTTTCAATCTGGGCTATGGCTAAAGACTTCGCCTCTCGCATCAAGGCATCCTACGATCTGGACGAAAAAAGCAGCATCCTTCTGGGACTTGCCATGAAAGATGGAAAACCAGAAAAGGGCTGCCAGCTAAGAATTCCCCTTAAAACCTTGAACCGTCACGGACTGATAGCGGGTGCCACCGGTACCGGAAAAACGAAGTCCCTGCAACATATGGCCGGGGAACTTTCGCTCAAAGGAGTGCCCAGCCTGGTGATGGACATCAAGGGAGACCTTTCCGGTCTTGCTGCGCCCGGCGAAAAGAGCGATGGCATCCTCAAGAGGATGGAAACCATTGGCGCGAAGTATGAGCCTCAGGCCCTGCCCTGCGAGCTCTATTCGCTGACTAAAAAGGGAAAGGGCGGAACGCTGAGAGCCACTGTAAGCGAATTCGGTCCAATATTACTTTCACGGATCCTGGATCTAAATGAAACCCAGGCCTCTGTTTTAACTGTAATCATGCAGTTCTGTGACGATGAGGGACTGCTACTGCTGGATCTAAAAGATCTAAAGAAGGCCATGTCCTTCGTAATGGAAGATGGCAAGGAAGCGTTTGAAGAAAAATATGGAAAGGTTTCCGGCGCATCCACCGGTACCATTCTTCGCAAGGTAGTAGCCCTGGAACAACAGGGAGCAGATGAATTCTTTGGCGAGCGGTCCTTCGAAGTAAAGGATCTCCTGGAAAAGCGAGATGGAAAAGGAGTAATCTCTATTGTTCGCTTGATGGATATGCAGAGTAAGCCCGCTCTGTTTTCCACATTCATGCTTCAATTGCTGGCAGAAATCTATCAGGAAATGCCAGAACTGGGTGATCCAGAGAAGCCTGAACTTGTAATTTTTCTCGATGAAGCGCATCTAATCTTCGATCGCGCAAGTAAGACTCTTCTGGAGCAGATTGAGACCATGACCAAACTCATCCGCTCCAAGGGAGTGGGACTGTTCTTCGTAACTCAGAATCCCCAGGATGTGCCTGCGGCTGTGCTTTCCCAGCTGGGAACCAGAGTGCAGCATGCATTGAGAGCGGTTACCGCCAAAGATAGAAAGGCCATAAAAACCGCAGCCGAAAACTTCCCTCTGAGCGATGACTATAAAACCGATCGACTGCTCACAGAACTGGGCATCGGTGAAGCTCTGGTCACAGGGCTTACCGAAAAAGGAAAACCCACCCCATTGGCTCACAGTCTCATGTGCGCTCCCTGCTCCCGCATGGACGTATTGAAGGCTGGCGAAGTAGACGAGATCGTTTCAAACTCCAGCCTGGCGAAGAAATACAACGAATCCATCGATCGAAAAAGCGCCTACGAAATACTGACAGAGAAGGCAGAAGATCGATTGAGTGAGGATTCAGAGAAGGAAGAAAAAAAGAAATCCAGTTCTCGCAAATCAGGCAGCAAAACAAAGGATGAAGAGTCTGTCATGGAAAAGGTTTTCGACAGCAAGATTGTGCGAGACGTAGGGCGCACCGTGGCGCGGGAAATCACAAGAGGCCTTCTGGGTGCCATCGGAATAAAGAAAAGTCGGCGTAGAAAGAGTAGCTGGTTTTAAGACTCGGCCATTAATGCGAAGCCTGGGTTCCCGGTAGCTATGCACATCTCTGGATAGCGAACTCAAGGATGGATAGCGAACTCAAGGATGGATCGAGAACTCCGGGATGAATAAAAATCGCAAGGACGGATATAGAGCTCCGCAAAGCATAAAGAGCTCCGGGATATACAGGCTCCTCAAATAGCCAGGGAAAGAGTAGCTGAACCGGAACAATAAAACCATTGATCCGTGAGCCTGTCGAAATCAGTAAAGGGTCATGCCACCCATTCAATTACCCGAATCAAAGCTGAATCAATTCGTGCATTGTATCAATGCTGGCGAATACTATGAAGCTCACGAGGTAATGGAAGAAATCTGGATTCTCAATGATCAGCCTCGTCCATCAATTCTACAATCTTTCATTCAGATAGCGGCATCCCTGGAGCATATGAAAAGAGAGAATATCAATGGGGCCAGAGCTCTGGCGATGCGAGCCCTGCATGATGTCCACAATGTGAATCCTTTAAACGAACATAGGTGGGATCTGGCTACATTTCTATCTGATTTTGAGCGCTATGCGGCGGGGGACTTTAAAGGCAAGCCGCCGAATATATTGAATATTACTTCATGAATGTATTCCAACCAGCGAATCAGTGCAATATTCTTACCAAAAAATGGGAGCTTTCGAATAACACATTGGAAAATTCGGCCAGCCAGAGCCCTTCTTTGCGAATTTAGTATATTAGTTTATTGACAATAAACATTACCATGCATTAGATCTCCGGGTGAGACTTGCCACTCACATTCTGGTAATCATCCTTCTATTCCCCGCTCTGAGTATCCGATGTAAGCAAGAGCAATGCCTACCCGGAGACCCGGGCTGTAACCCAATACCAGAATTTCTGTTTGCGCGCCTGGCCGTTCAGTGCACCTATGAAGGTCCCATTCAGAGTCTTGGCCCTGTAGAATTTCAAAGCGGCATTGGCCCTACAGCGATTTTTGATGCCCGTATTTCCCCGTCGCAGGATTCCATTCTCATCGCAGGCCATCAGGATTCCGGTACTTCCAGAACCTGGATAGTGGCGCGTTCAGATTTCAGCTTGAGTACCATAAGCATTCTGGACTCCTTCAATCCTGGTTCTGGAGCCAGCCCTCGACAAATTGAGTTCAGCAATGACGGAGTGGCGGTGGCAGGAAGTGGCGACTCGGGCGCTGGCCTGAATGGATTTCTACGCTTTTCCAGCGACCTGAGTAACTGGAGCACACTGGACCAGTATCAGTATAGCGGCGAACCTACATCCTTTCAGGGAGTGGCCAGTAGCGGAAGTGCACTCTACATCACGGGAAACGTATCGGATGGGACGAACTCCAAACTACTATCCTTCTTGCGAAAGTACGATGGTTCCAGCTCCAACGTATACTTCGATAACTCCGGCACATCGCCGGGAGGTCCCTTCCTTTCGCCGATCAAGAGTAACGGCCTGGCAGATTTCGCGGTGGAATATGAAAGTGTGGATGGCTCCAATCCGGCAACGCTTCAAATAAATCAGATACGAGAACCTTTCACCTTAACCGAAAACACATACAGCTTCCAAGCCTTTTCCAACCCCCAAAAGAAATCTCCTGTAGCTTTCGCAGTAAAAGGAAATGATTTCTTTGTTCCGGCCTATGGCCCCTCCTCGGTGAAGCTCATGCGCTTTGCCGGAGGGGCCTGGTCTGCAGAAGATACCATCGTGGAGAATTCTCATCTGGGATCCGGACTGCTGGCCACTCGAACCGGGCCCGTCGTCTGGGCAATCGGGGCCGGTCCCACTACGTCTGATATGCAATTGAGGGTTCATGTGCTGCGATATGGCGTAGTGCGAAGACTCAATGTTCCGGCCCATTTCACGAATAATACTACCAATCAGCCCCAGTCCATTGTAGAACTTCCGAACGGCGATTTGATTGTTTTTGCGACCTCGGATGCCGCTACCCAGGCGTTGAGTCAGAGTATCGCCTACAGAATCCCCTGTACGAACTAATAAATACTGACAAAGTAATTTTTCCCACCGTAAAGAAAAAGGCTTCCCTGAAAACTAAACCTTTCTAAGCTCTGGACCTCAATTCTAGTATTTCCGGAGCAACTGAATGAACTTTATTTCCTCGATCTTTCGCGCATTGGGCGGTGTTGGAATATTTCTGGGAGGCGCCAGTATGGTAAACTCCATCTGGGATATGCATCTTCAGTATCGCAATATGGACCTCACCGATAATCCCTGGATCGCAGCGCTGATTCTTGTGGGCGGCCTGGTAATTGGTGGCATAGGAATGGTTCTGGGCCGGTCTACCAGAGGCTGATCCTTTGGACGGGCCGGCGAAATCCTTCGGTCCGTCCTGATCCGCCATTTGCCAATCTGACGATAAGGCGGCTTATTCCTTTTACGGGTTCTGGACGTCCCGGCCAGTGGCATTGCTTTTTATACGCTTCGCAAGGCCACTGGCTGCCGTGGAAAGCTTCAGGCTTTCGGTTTTCGAACACGATGGAAGCGAATGGAGTTTGTTTCTTTTCCCTCTCCCAGAGGTATGGCCCCGGCAATTACCACGGTATCTCCAGCACTGGCCCAGCCTTCCTGGAGCAACCTTGCATCAGCCAGACGAATCTGCTCTTCCATGCCAGCCTGAGATTGGATTTCCACTGGAATCACTCCTCTCAGAACATTCAGTCTGCGAAGGGTGCTCTTGCCGCCGGACAAAGCCAGGATAGGCACTCTGGATCTCCATTTTGACAGTAGAAGTGCAGTTACATTGGAGCCTGCCAGAACCACAATGGCCCGGGCCCCCAATCGCTCCGCCGCGCTTACTGCGGCACCGGCGGCACCGGCGGCAAAACTAACAATGTCTGCTTCGAATCTATCCCGGTGGTCTGCATCGGCAGAATCCGCTGCCTTGAGTATGCGAATCATGGCCTGCACGGCCACCGACGGATGCTTGCCCATAGCTGTTTCTTCCGAAAGCATTACGCAATCGGCCCCATCCAGTACCGCGTTGGCCACATCGGTCACCTCCGCTCGCGTGGGCCTGCTATGATCCACCATACTTCGTAACATTTCCGTGGCGACGATGGCCCATTTGCCTCGCACCGAAGCCCTCTGTAGAATCTGCTTCTGGACAAAAGGAACCCTTTCGAATTCAATTTCCACTCCCAGATCTCCCCGGGCCACCATCACACCGTCCGCCTCTTCCAGAATTTCGTTTAGCTGGTTCAGGGCCTCCGGTCTTTCCAGTTTGGCCAGCACTGGAATGCGAGAATCTCCCAGAATGTCTCGTGCATCGCGAATATCACTGGCCCTGCGCACAAAGGAAACGGCCACCAGGTCTATGTCTGATTTTCCTATGAACTGGAGATCCCGGCGATCTTTATCTGTGAGGGTAGCGGCGCTAACTTCTGTATCGGGTAAGTTCATACCTTTGTTGGAAGTTAGCAGGCCGCCATGAAGAACTCGACAGCGCACATCTTCGCCATCGATGGACTCTACCACCATCTCAATACTTCCATCCGCAAGTAGAACTCGATGTCCGATTTGCAAATCCTTTGATAGTAGCTCATAGGGAGAATGCACCTGCTCAGCACTGCCCTCAACTTTTCTATGAGTAATAGTGAAAAGCTGATCATCCAGGAGCTCCGCACCTTCCCCGGGAAGGTGCCCTACTCTTAACTTGGGCCCCTGAATATCGGCCAGTAGTGGGATATATTTTCCCTCGGACTCGCTGATCTGACGAACCTTTTTAATGTAGGGTTCCAGGCCCGGCCCATCGCTATGGGAGAAATTCAGCCGAAAGCAATCGGCCCCGGATCGAATCAATGATCTAATCTGATCCTCTTCTTGACTGGCCGGGCCCAGTGTTGCGATAATGCGTGTAAACTTGAGATCGGACATGTCAGCAGGCTCCTGGAGAGTTGGTTCGTTCAAATAGCAGGCAAACGCATAGCATCGTATGGAAACTCCTCTACTCTGGATAGGCTTGCTTCTTCTGGCCGGGTTTGGAAGCGAATTTTTGGCTGAACGCCTGGGTCTTCCCGGTGTAAGCCTGTTTATTCTCACCGGAGCGGTGCTGGGAACTCTGGACATCCTTCCTGCTGGATTCCTGGAGCAAACAGAAATTATCGTGGAGCTGGCCCTGGCCATCATCGGTTTTCTGATTGGAGGGAGCTTGCAGTGGAGTCGCCTGCGAAAGCTGGGTAATCTGGTCTTTCGCGTTCTATTTTCCGAGTTCTATGCAGCTACCATTCTGGTAGGGCTCACGACTTTCACCATCGCCTGGCAATTCGCAGGACTTCCATGGAACATTGCCCTGGCACTGGCTCTGGTGCTGGGAAGCATCGCAGCGGCCACGGCTCCGGCAGCCACTCTTGCAGTGGTTCATGAACAGAGAGCCAGAGGACCACTGACCACCATCGTTCTTTCTATCGTCGCTGCAGACGATGGCCTTGCTCTCATAACATTTTCAGCGGCCACGGCCGGGGCCGGAATGCTACTGGGATACGAAGGCACCCTGCTTCTATCTCTTCTGGATGCACTTCGAGAAATTGGGGTTTCGGTTCTTCTGGGTTTGGCTGGAGCTCTTGTACTGAGGCTGGTGCTGGACCGCGTGGAGCAAAGAGAAAGTATGCTTCTTCCCACATTTACAGTCATTCTTCTCTGTGCGGGCCTGGCAAACTACCTGGAGGCCGGAGGTTTGCTAGCCTGTATGGTGCTGGGCATGGCTCTGGTAAACAGCTACAAGCACTTTGATTCCATCTACTCGGTGATCTCCGATTCCTTCGAAAGCATCATTTTCACTCTATTCTTCATAATATCGGGACTGCATATTCAATGGGATATTCTGGGAGGAGCCTGGCTTCTGGCTCTTGGCTATTCTGTGGCAAGGATGACCGGAAAAGCTTCCGGTGCCTATCTTGCCGCCCGATTTTCGAATGCCGATCCAGCCATTCGAAAATATACGGGAATGGCGCTGATGCCTCAGGCAGGGGTGGCCCTGGGGCTGGCACTTCAGGCGCGAACCAGACTGAACTTTCCCGGCAATATCGAAGAAATTCTGTTGAGCGTAGTTATCGCTACTACTACAGTAAGCGAATTATTGGGTCCACTTTTCACTCGAAGGGCACTGGTTCTGGCCGGCGAATCCCATTCGGTGCGAAGCAAACTTATTTCTGATCCGGGGCAGACAGAAAATGACATCTAAAAGCGTACCGACCGTTGGCCAATTTCTGGAAGGACCCGGGATTGCACAGGATCCATTGCTTGTAGTATCGGAGAGCCTCCCTATTCCGGCCCTGGTGGATCAGATGACCAACCTGGCCGAAGATCGCATAATCCTGGTTGAGGACAGACAGCATAGAATCCAGGGATTGATCAGTCTGGGAGACCTGGCACGCCACCTCAAGCATACGCGAAGGTCGGATTTTCATCTGCACAGTCAACCTCCGCAGGCCCGAGGACCCTATCGCGGAAAATTCTCCAGGTACTCGGGAAGAGAGATTCTGCATCATGTAACAGCAGAGACTGCCGGAGAGATCATGAAATTTCCCATTCGCTCATGCTCACCGGAAGATCCACTATCCCATGCCATCCATCAAATGCTGGACGGAGATATCATCAAGATCCTGCCAGTTCTGGACAAAAGCGGAAAACTGGTAGGTTCCATTCATCTTCTGGATATTATGGAATATATGCTTACAAATAGCAGTCCGGAATAGAAATCCATGAGGGCGATAGAGCCACCGCAATTATCCATGTAAGATTGAAACCTGGCGCCCAAATGGGCGCCCTGATACGTGCCATACACTACCCCTGCTCATTGATCAGAGGCCCTGCTGGCAGCTGCGGCGATGTTGCAGGTATCATGCAGGGCTCCAGATATGAAGCGCGAAAGCTTATCTCTGTAGGTTTCCGGTATACGAGATTCGGTAAACCTGTAGAGGTTGAATCCCTCGGAAAGTTTCCCTTCCGCGAATAGATCATGCACGGTTTGAAATTGCAGTAAGGTTCCCCTGGTCAGGTCGGTCTGTAGCTCGGCTTCGTTGGGGTTGTGACTTCCGCCATAGCTTCTTTCCATCAAAAGTACCTGCCCGGAACGGGCCAGGCCATAGGGATCTACCTGCTGTTGTACGGAGGCCTGTATCTTTACATCAAATTGCTTTTCCACTGCGTCTATAATGGACTCCATTTGACGGCGAAACTCATGGGACATCTCTTTTTCGGCTGTGCGAAGATCAATAGAAGCTACTGCCCGTCCATAAACGTTCACAAAGCTCATCTGCTCCATGCGAGAAAGACGAACCCCTTCTCCTCCGGCGGGTACTTTCTTTCCCAGGGTTCCTACGGCGAATCCGTGCAGCTCTCGAGCGAGGCTGTCATATTCATCGTCTGGCAAATCTCCCTTAACAGCCAGCGTAAGGCTCACAGATCCTGGAATTACGTTTCGATTGATTCCTGGATAGAATCGAACGTTGCCTGTAATCCCTTTGACCCCGGGAAATTCCTTTTCCTCTTCTCGAATCAACCTGTAGAATTCTTCGGCCAATCGGGCCGCCGCCACTCCTGGATCTTTGCGATCCTCTACCGCGGTGGCCCCGGCATGGTTCAGTTCGCCATCCAGAGTCCAGCGCATCGCCCTTCCATCTTCATGACACACAAAGTCCGATTCGCCTCCAGTAATCCCCACTGTGATTCGAAGCCCCTGAAAGGATTCTTCAAGACTCAGGTTCCGAAGTCTGCGATTAAAATCCAGGGCCGCGGCTTCAGCCTGCTCGCCGGTAAAATGAAAATCCTCCTGATGAATTCCCATGATATGGGAAACCAGAGCCATGGGAACCTTGAGTCGATCCAGCACAGGGCCCTGCTCGATGTGACGTTCAAAACTATGCCGGGAAAAGAAATGCACCGGATCAAAGCAGGCCTGGATGAGGTCATCGTCGCTGCCCTGCTCGGGAAATTGATTTAAGAGAACTACCTGCCCATCCATCTGCTTTTTAGAAATCCACTGGAGGAATTCCAAAAAGCGATCCCGAAACACCTGGCCTTCATGATTTCGCATCTTATGAATAGCTTCTGGACGAGCATTTCCTGCGACGGCGGAACTTCCTGGCATGGAAACCCCTTCGCCGGTAAAGGTCATCTCTTCGCCTAGAAAAGCGCTTACATGGGTGCGCACATCACAATTGGTGGAAAGAATGGTACGGGAGAAATATTTATGTAGATCAGAAAAGATATGAGCGGTTTCAATACCTCCGGTTACTCCCAGACGACCGTCAAAGCGTCCTGCATTCTTAACCGAGTCAATATGGGATACATGGTGAATAGACTGTGCCAGAAACTCCGGTTTCATGGCACTATTGCGAATCTCATAGGCCTCTTCATCCTTTACCAGCAGCCCATGTAGATTGCCCACCCGGTCTATACAGACATGTAGACCGGCAGCATTCATCTGCCGGATGGTTTCCAGCGCGGCCTCAAAGTACGGAGCAGAAAGAGCACGGGCATCGATCTCCCCTTCGGGGCTCATGGATGCCTCGGCCAGCCAGTCCACTCTTCTTCGCAGTCGCACGCCCAGACCTCGCATCTCATGCAATTTCTTTGGATCTGTAATGAAACTCTGTAGATCCTGATTATTCTCCAATGCTTCGTTAAGTCTGAGTAGTGAATTAAAATAGACGGTGGTCATGGTTACATCGGCAAGGGGGGCAAGCGCTCTGGCAGACCAGGCCGCATCATCAGCGCAAATACGCAGAATTTCTGCATTATCTACAGTATCGCGGAGCTCTGCCCGTCGCGCCGGAGCGTCCCCCTGCCGGCCTTCTCTGGACCGAATTAACCTTCTCCGCTGGAATCTTAGCGGTTCTCCGCGACCGGTATTTCTATATTGCTCTTCGTCCTGGGACCTTTCCCAACCCTGCAGGTTATTCGCATAGGTCCAGGCGGCGGGATCTCCCAGAGATCCTTCCTGTGCTCCATTCATACTGCGGATCAGTCTTGCATGTTCATCCTGACTCAGATCTTCGATTCTATCGTTTAGAGCTTCCAGATTGGAATGAAATTCACCTGCATCGAATATTGATTTCAGGGATTCGCTTTGCCGGGAAGTGAGAGAAAAAACATCCAACCGAAAGTAACCCAGCAGAGGTGCCTGAAACATCAAAGCTTCCGAACAATGGAGCAATCGGCGCACCTCCGCCGGAGGAAACAGGCGAGTCCGATCGAGACTCGGGTCGATGACCAGCCGGTGGGCCTTTACTTCATCTGGATCCCAGAACCATAAAATGGGATAGATGTGACTTCTTGCCTGAACGAATTGCACCTCTGGATCATGCCGCAATATATAGGGGCCGGTCTGAATGACTCCTTCAGTCGCATCCACCTGGCTGCAGGTTTCCAGTAGCATTGAGCGCAACCGCTCATCGTTAAGATCACATAGTGAGTGCAATGGGTTGGCTGCCACCAGAGCCTGTGAGCGATTGCGATAATCCGTTTCTACCATGGCCCGGGGAGACATGTCCGGCTCCAGGGCCATCCCCCGTGCAAGACCATAGGCCGGGATTCCCAGTTTCAGCAAATAGTCGATGATGAGACTGGCTTTCTTACCACAACCATGCTCGGTGACGGAGTAGGGTAGCTCAAGATAGGCAAGTATTAGCTGCAGTATACCATCGGCCTGCGAAATAAGGGGAAAACCGGTGGTCTCATCCCTTTCAATCTCATCTGGTAGCCCTTCCCTTTCACCGTATGCAAGCATATCCACAGGCCAACATCCGGGGATGGATTTTCCAGAGACTTTTTCACTCCCTCAATCGAGCCTTGAAATTCCAATTAAAACCCGCACCAGCAGCCCCTGGACAAAAAAGACTTGCCTGTAGCGCATTTAGAATTATTCTAAATTTAGATCCAGTTAATCCTATAGTGCTAACTGGTGGGAACAGGAGGTATTCGATGAACCCAACTGCTATGAACACAGGAATTCCAGAAGCGGACAGAGCCCAGATTGTGGACGGGCTGAAAAAAGTCCTGGCGGACACCTACACCCTGTATCTGAAGACGCATAACTATCACTGGAACGTCACCGGGCCGATGTTCGATACACTGCACAGAATGTTTATGGAACAGTACAATGAGCTCTGGACTGCGGTGGATGAAATCGCAGAAAGGATTCGTGCTCTGGGACACTATGCACCGGGCAGTTATGCTGAGTTTGGAGCGCTTACCAGCATCAAGGAAGATTCGGATGTGCCCCCGGCCAAAGAAATGCTGGCGAACCTGGTAGAAGCTCAGGAAACTACTATCCGGACTCTACGAGATGCTTTCCCGGCTGCAGAGGAAGGAAATGACGAAGCTACCGTAGATATGCTTACGCAAAGATTGCATGTACATGAAAAAACAGCCTGGATGCTTCGAAGTCTTCTGGCTTAATTTCGTCCAATATTAAAAAGAAAACAGGGCGAGAGATCTGAAAGGGTAAGGGGGCCGCAAGGCCCCTTTTCTTTGTCCAGGGAGGATTCGCTATAATGCGGTTACGGATTGTCTCTGTATTCCATCCTCTACATCAGCATCGGCCAGAGCTTCCAGGAGTATTGTTCTCCAGGGGCCCCGGGCCTTGAGGCGACTGAAATTTCCAAAGTACCCCGCCAGAGTTCTATGGATGAAAAGAATCTCTCTTGGAAATTTGATTCCCAGGGAATCAAACCATTGCTGCCGGCTGAGCTCAAATATTCGATCATAGAGCTCTTTATCCTCACCGAATACGAATCCATCCTGGCCGAACACCTGACGAATCAAATCTGCATGGGGTTTTAGAAGGGAAACTTCCACCGGCCTTCCGTCCGCGCGGTGAATTCCAACTTCCTTTAAGATCTCCGGGATTCTTTCATCCTCCTCAGAAAAGATGGCTCGAAGTAGATTCCCATAGCCGCGAGAGATGGCAAAGGGCACTCGCTTCATACATCCAAAATCGAAGAGCACCAGACTTCCATCCTTGCGAAATGCGAAATTGCCAGCATTTGGATCTGCATGCAGGAAGCGATGAGCGAATACTCCCTGGGCAAAGGTTCTGGCAAAAGACTGAGCCCATCGGTCTCTTAGATCCTGATCTACCTGTGGATTCAGAGCTTCTTCGAAGGAAAGCCCATGGGCCAGCTCCATTGTAAGCACTCTTGTACTGCTCAGTTCCGGAAATCCAGCTGGCACCACTCGCATTGTCTCATTTTCAAGGATGCTCTGCATTTCCTGCAGGTTTTTCAATTCCTGCACATAATCCAGCTCCTGGATCATCACTTCTTCAAGTTCATCAAAAATAGGTCCTGCAGAGCCACCGGTCATGAAGTTTACCATGGGTCCGGCCATCCAGCGAAGCTGCTTTATATCCTGACGAACCGCACGATCCACACCAGGGTACTGAACCTTGAAAACAACTTCGGTGCCATCCTTCAGAACCCCTCGGTGTACCTGACCAATACTGGCCGATGCGAATGGCTCAGGATCTATTTTCTCCACAAGTTCCAGGCGCTCGCCGAGCTCCTTTTGCATCACTTCCTGTATCGTTTCGAATGGGATGGGTGGCGCAGCTTTTTGAAGCTGGCCCATGATCTTCGCAGCTTCAGGCGGTAGAATATGCTCATGCAAACTGAGCATCTGCCCCAATTTCATGGCCGCACCTTTAAGTTCACCCAGCTTGCCCACCATTCTCTGAGCTTCCTTCAGCCACATGGACTCCAGAAACCCTGCTCTTTGCTCCTGGCTCTGAAAGGGCTTTCTTACCATCGCACCCAGAAGGGATGCACCCAGTCCACCTACAAGACTGCCCAGAGATCGACTGCGCGCCATCCCGGACCGGGGACCCTGGTTTTCGGGCTTTTTTTCTTCAGTGGGGCCATTCGAGTTTTTTAAGTCTTTTAAATCCTTCGAGTCTTTCCAATTTCTGGAGTCTTTTTCGATATGCGCTTCATTTAAGGGATCTGTTCGGGAGTTGTTTTCTTGCGAAGATTCGGATTCGGTCACAGAGTCAATAAAGCAATTCCAGACCACGAAATCGGCTACTTTTCCGGCGGGATCGGGGACCCGTTTTGTTCGATATTCCGGTGATTTTAGCACAGCCTGTCCCCTTTAACTGTCACAGCTGCATTGTAATCTTCTAATATGGCCAGGGAAGTTTATGAGCTCAAGACATGTCCGGAAGATAAAGCTGTAGCGTTAAGCGTGGTTCGGCTGAATATGGAGTCCATACTGGAAGAACTCCTGCGACAGATTCCCATCAAGCACGTAGCCAGTTTTCTCGCAAAGTGCTACAAAACGGAGCCGGAGAGTATTCCCGATGCACCGGAAAAAAGGATGGATCAAATTCTCCTGGTGGAGGGAGACTTCGCCGGATTGCTGATTCGCAACCGATGGGCAGGAGATGATGAATCGACTATAAAGCCCCTGATGAATTCGCTGGCCCGGGCCTCCACCGAGTTTTATGACACCCTGGAAGGTCAGGTAAGACTGGAAAAGATTCGCCTGATGACTCTAAGGCTCCTGGAAAGGGATGACTAGAGCTCGTCCGGGAAGTCTTCATGCCGGTAACCCAGTAGATACAGGATGGCATCCAGACCCAGGTTACTGATGGCTTGATCGGCTTCCTTTCGCACAACCGGCTTGGCACGAAAGGCAATTCCCAGACCGGCCATTCCCAGCATAGGAAGATCGTTGGCCCCGTCGCCCACTGCAATAACCTGTTCCTTTCGCACTCCTTCCTTCTCGGCAATCTCTGCCAGTAGCTGTGCCTTTCTCTGGCCGTTTACTATGGGCTCCTGCACTTCACCGGTTACATGGCCATCACGGATTACCAGCTCGTTTGCGAAAATGTAATCCATGCCCAGGCGTTTTCGTAATCTCTCGCCAAAGAAGGTAAATCCACCGGAAAGGATAACCGTTCTATAGCCTATGGATTTAAGCACCTTGATTAGATGAGGAGCTCCTTCTGTTACCGGCAGTCTTTCATAGATTCCTTCCAGGAACTCCGTGGACATTCCTTTTAGCAGCCCCACCCGTCGCTTGAAGCTTTCATTAAAATCGATTTCGCCGCGCATCGCACTTTCGGTTATGCGTGACACCTCTTCGCCTACACCTGCTTCTCGGGCCAGTTCATCAATGACCTCCGCCTGAATCAAAGTAGAATCCATATCGAATGCAATCAATCTACGGTTTCTTCGATACAGATCATCCTTCTGGAATGCAATATCCACTCCCAGTTCCGATGTTGCCGAAAGTAACGTCTCTTTCAATCCGGAGAAATCTACATCCGCTCCACTGACCTGGAACTCGAGACAGACAGGCGGTCTTCGCCGTGAACCTTCCACCGGTTTTTCCGGCTCCATAGACTGATCCAGATCTGCCAGTTCGCCACCTGGAATGCGTCGCGAAAGTCTGCGAATGGAGTTAATGTTCAAACCCTGATCCGCAATCAACCTGGTCACCTGATGCACATGACCGGCCCGTAGATCTCTTCCCAGAAGGGTTACGATGTATCTGGGTAATCCTCCATGCCCCACCCATCGATCGTAGGATTGCTGATCAATAGGTGTGAAGTTGATAGGGATTCCAAAGTCATGGGCTCGAAAGAGCAGATCCTTGAGCACTGGAGCCCCCTGCTGCTCCGGCGGTATGCGAATCAGAATTCCCAGGGAAAGGCTTTCGTGGATTACGGACTGCCCCATATCCAGGATCTGGACGTTGTAATGGGCCAGAACTTCCGTAATTGCTCGGGTAATGCCCGGACGATCCACACCAGAAATGTTGATCAATAGTAACCCGGATCGAGTGGCCTCCTGCAATCTGGGCTGAAGTGGCTCCCTGCTCTGAGAGGAATTTCCTGGAAGAGTATCGGACATCCCGTACAGGTCCACAGCCCGGTCGGCACGGGCAAGCAGGATTGTTATTGGAATAACCCACGGCTGGGTTCGCGGTGGATTATGTCGCATTAACCGGGAAGCGACAATGGGCTGGATTATGTCACATTGCTCCGTTTGCGACAAAGGCCGAGATTATGTCGCATTCTGCAGACCGCCGGCTGAAGTATTATTCAGGCCCCCGCAGACCGAACAGCGATCCTCTGGACAGACGAACCCGGGGCCGCGGGAAAACACTTCCGTAGAGAGCTTGCGAAGCCTTTTTCAGTTTACAGACAGGGCTTCTCTGGCGCTCTGACCTCTGGCAGGCTCATTTTTTAATGAGCTGAAACACCGCGTCCGGTGGATGAGTCCAGCGGACAAAATTAGCGGCTGCCCCCGATGAGCTAACTTCGAACCTACAGGTTTCCGAGGACAGGCCACGGGATTAGAGGAAAATGGCTACAATTCGAAAACCCAAGCATAAGATCTGCCGTACGGTAGGTTATTGCCTTTACAACCATCCAAAATGTCCGTCCATCAAGCGACCCTATGCACCTGGACACCGCCCCGGCTCTCGCCGAAGAAAGCGATCTCCGTATGGTGAGCAGTTGCTGGAAAAGCAAAAGCTTCGTCTGACTTACGGAATGATGGAAAAGCAATTCTTCAAGACGTTTGAGAAATCATCCAAACTGCAAGGAAACAAAGCAGATAACTTCCTTTACATGCTGGAATCTCGACTCATGACCCTGGTTTATCGACTGGGTCTTGCTCGAAGCATCTTCGATGCCAGACAGCTCATCAACCATGGCCACGTTATTGTGGATGGTCAGAGTGTAGATATTCCCAGCTACCAGGTAAAAGTTGGTGAGGTAGTCGGCGTTCATCCTGCATCGAAAGAGCTGGATCGTGTAAAATTTGCACTGGAAGCCCGACCTGCAGGAAACAACCCCACTCCTTACCTGGAACTCCAGGAAGATGGAATTTCCGGTAAATATATGGGCATCACGTCTCCAGACGATGTGCCTGTTACCAGGATCAACATCCAGAAGATTATAGAGTTCTACTCCAAGTAATAGGACTGAAATAGTTACCAGTAAAGCATTGCTTTCTGGAACGAAAAGGCGGCCTCAGGGTCGCCTTTTTTATTGTCCGATGGGGCTTCTGCTCCGGCCAGAAATCAGGAAGCAGAGGGCTGTTTTTCATTGAACCATTTCCAGATAAGCACCGCGGTGATACCTGGAAAGGCGATGGCAAAATAGGCCATGAAGATGAGCAAATGCAGGGGGAGGGCGAAAGGGCTTATACTATTTCTGGCGGCAAACTCCCAGACGCTACATTCGTAGGCCGGAATATCCATGATCCCGGGACAGATGCCGTTGTAGTCCTGAATAACTACCAGAGTAACCAGCCCTGCGCTGACCAGAAATGGCGGGACGATCAGAATAAGAATCGCCAGTGTAAGCCTCAGGACCCATCGTTTCCAGCCCGGTCTGCTTATATCTGTCATGCAGCAGATCTATTAACAGTATGAAGTAAGTTCAACGCAATTTCCTGGTGCCCGGGCCACGACTGCGGATTCAGCCTGCGGGACACCTGATGTCAGTAAACGGGAATGGGCCAGCAGAACCCGTCGAACCGATTGCCAGCAACGCAGGAAATGATGTACTGGCCCCATGGACCCATCCGCAGCCGGAAAACTTAAAGCATCGGATTTTGGAGACTTCGTCTGGGGCGCAGCCACCGCGGCATATCAAATCGAAGGAGCCCACGATGCAGATGGTAAAGGCCCCTCTATCTGGGATGATTTTGCAGCTCGAGGAAAAATCCGAAAAAAGCAAACCGGCAATGTTGCATGCGACCATTACCATCGCATGAAAGAAGATGTAGCTCTAATGAAATCCATGGGACTGCAGGCCTATAGATTCTCTGTGAGCTGGCCCAGGGTTCTGCCAGATGGCACTCTTGCCGGAGGAATCAATCGAGCGGGACTGGATTTTTATCACCGCCTGGTGGATGAACTCCTGGCCAACAATATCCAGCCCTATGTTACTCTGTTCCACTGGGATCTACCCCTTGCGCTGGAAAGGAAGGGTGGATGGCTGAATCGAGAGATTGTAGATCATTTCGCAGGATATGCACGACTGATGGTAGAAGAACTGGGTGATCGTGTAAAGCACTGGATCATTCTAAATGAACCATTTGTGTTTCTTCTTCTGGGGTACGGCATAGGCTACTTTCCGCCCCAAAAGCGAGGACCTGCAAAGTTCGCACGGGCTTCGCACCTCACCATGGTAGCCCAGGGAAAAGCCGCCCGAGCCATGGCCGCCGTTCGCTCGGACATTCAAATTGGCACAACAGTATCCACTCTGGCAGGAGAGGCTGCTTCCAATGCGCCCCGGCATCTTGCTGCGCTCAGAAGACATGATGCCTTCTTCAATCGCTTGTATGTGGATCCCATTGTAGGGCGAGGCTACCCAACAGAAGAGTTACCATTTTTGCGAAAGATGGAATCCATTATACATCCCGACGATATGGATATGGTACAGTATCCTTTCGATTTTCTGGGTATTAATCACTATTCGCGTAAAACAGTACGATCCGCCTGGTGGATGCCCTATCTAAAATTCTGGGAACACAAGCCTCTAAAGGACGTGGAAATAACCAGCATGGGATGGGAGGTGCATCCAGCCGGTATCTATCAGATCTTGAAGAAATTCGCAGAGTATCCTGAGATACCGGCACTCTACATCACAGAGAATGGGGCCGCCTACAATGATAAGTTCGAAGATGGCCAGATACACGATGAACGACGGAGAAAGTACATAAACGAATACCTGGCACAATGCCTCAAGGCCGTTCAGGAAGGAGTGAACCTCAAGGGTTACTTTGTTTGGAGCTTACTGGATAACCTGGAATGGAAAGAAGGATACGATAAGACCTTCGGAATCGTTCACGTGGATTTTTCAACACAGAAAAGGACTATAAAGGATTCCGGACTCTGGTACCGGGACTTCCTGATGACCTGACCTGCAATCTGGCCAAGCTCCGGCTATATGCTCCGGCTAAGCTCTGGCTAAGCGAAGTACCTGGCAGAGTCTGGCGCCGACACAGTTGAATGCCAGATTTCAGAATACCCGTCGTTGGAGGAGACAG
Organism: Spirochaetaceae bacterium; assembly: GCA_002729885.1. Lineage (GTDB taxonomy): Bacteria > Spirochaetota > Leptospiria > Leptospirales > Leptonemataceae > UBA3465. The sequence goes on along the minus strand of PBUB01000002.1, from coordinate 294,022 downwards.
GGTCTCATCAAAGCCGGTCCAGCTGGCCCGTCGGATGCAAACCGGCGCATTACCTGTCAACATCTGGCAATCCATCCTCTGGCTTTCAGGCTATTTCTTAGACTTCTTAGCCTTGCCGGCATCTGCCCTGGACTTCTTGTCTGAAGCCAGGCTTTCCTCTGGAGATTTCGTAAACGCATCCACCAGAGTATCCAGTCCGGCTTTCATCTTTTCAAAGAGGTCATTCTTTTCCTTGCTGGGCTTCTTACCGGAATCCTGCGGTTGATCTTTTGGCCCGGACAGCTTATTGTAAGCCTTTTCCATCTGAATGATTTTCTTTTCCAGATCATCCAGCCATTTTGTGTTTTCGGACTTCTTTGCGAAGTTGCCAAACTCGTAATCTACGATGTCGTCTTTGACGTTACCTTTAAACAGTAGATGCATCTCTACCTTGAAATACTTTTGAATCAAAGAGAATCGACCTTCCTTTTCCAGTCTTCTAACACTCACATTCAGATGCGTAGATTCCAGAACTCGCAGAGGCCTGTACTTTGAAGCTCTCTGAACCAGATCATGGTCCTCCGCAAGCTTCAGGCTTTCATCGAAACCACCTACTCTCTCAAAAAGCCTTCGAGCAATGAAAATACAGAATCCCGCTGCGCGAGGATTCATATCCTGATTCAGCTTTACTGAGAGATTGGCAAAGCGAAACATTATTTCATCCAGCTTCAGTTGCGAATCCGGATGAAATTCGCATGTTGCCAGATCCAGGAAACGTTCCTGCATTTCTTTGTTGGCTTTCTCCAGAAAATCCGGTGGGAGAGAAACATCGGCATCAAAGAAGAAAAGGAAATCTCCTTTTGCCACCTCTGCACCGCGGTTTCGCCCCACTCCGGGCATTCCACCGGGAACAACTCGCGCCTTATTTTTCTTTGCGATCTTTATAGTATCGTCTTTGGAACCTGCATCCGCAACGATGACTTCAAAGTCCTGAAGGGTCTGTTTGGATAGAGAATCCAGGAGAACCGGCAGGTCCTCCTGTTCATTCAGAGTAGGAATAATTACACTTATACGCATCCAGGGATTCTGAGAATACCATCAGAACCTGGCAAACAAAAATCCTGGCCCCCTCCCGGGCAGGGAGGGGGATCAGGCCTGCTCGTTCAGTAGCAAACCCGAGATTTCCTGCATATGAGATGCAAATTCCAGTAGCTTGGAAGAAGGAATCTCCTGAACAACTTCTCCGGTCAGATAATTATACAGTTTTACCTGAATCGTTCCGGTTTCATCGTGAACGGCGTATTGAAAGCGAGTATTTGTGTTCTTATCACTGGAAAACATATCCAGTGCATCGATGGCTTTCTGTACGTTTTGCCGATTCTCAGGAGTATCTGCAACGTCCTGATGATTGCCGGCCTGTAGCTTTCTGGCCAATTCTGTCCTGGAGACTTGAAAAGCCTGCTGCCTGGCGCCGGTGCCGTTGTTCTGATTTATGCCATTTACCTGTAGGGTGTCCATAGGCTATACCTCATTAATAGCATTCGGCAATTGGTTGGGCCTACTTAATGCCCGAGCAAATATTTCGGATGCAAATATTGACAGGAAAAAGGGAAAATCAAATCCGACCACATCGCTTTAGAATCCGAAAAATGGGCCTTAAAGCCGGGGATCGATCCCTGCAGCGGAATTATTCGAACGAATGCAGCTTTCCATTGACTTTCGTTCCCTTCGACGATGGAATCAGGGCTACCGGATCATGCACAGATTTGCCCTCATCATTTTTGCGTTTGCTATGTCCTGCGCGGGTGCCAGAGAGATTCCCGAAATAAATTCAGGCCTGGCCAATCTGGAATCTCTTTCCATGGCATCGGTTTCCACGGTGGTGCTGTCCGGGGAATGGATCTTTTGCCCCGACCAACTTTTGACGGAATCGGATTTCAAAAACGGGGCCCCTTCAGGCTGTTCTGTCCAGGTAGTGCCCGGTGCCTGGACTTCGTACAAGATGGAGTCCGGTCCGGTCCCAGGACTGGGGGTTGGAACCTATAGACTGAATATCAGGCTACCAGAAGAAACGCCACAACTCGGGCTTTTTATGCCTTACCAGGGCACTGCATTTGAACTCTGGATCAATGGCGAATTGAGAGCGCGAAATGGAACCGTGAGCAAGGATCCGGACAAACAAAGAGGAGAAATGCGTCCTCTGGTGGTTTCTCTACCGGATTCTCCAATCCATCTTCTGATTCAGATTTCGAACGGACACGATAAGTCCGGAGGAATGTGGAATGCTCCCAGAATAGGCAGGCTAACAGCTGCAGAAAGTCATCTTCATCGCACATTTCTGGTGGATAGTCTAATGGCCGGAATGCTGCTTCTGTCTACCAGCTTCTCCTTTCTTCTATTTGGTTTGAACCGTACAGACAGAGCCTCGCTGTACTTTGGATTCTTTGCTCTATTTGCCCTCCTCCGGCAATTGAGTACCAATTCGCATCCGATTCTGCTCATATTTCCGGACCTGCCGTTTGGTCTTTATTACCGCTTCGAATACCTGGGAGTTCTGCTTTCGCCTGCTGCATTTCTGCATTCAATGAATCATCTATTTCCCGGCAAAATTCATAGGTTTCCACTGAGAGTAATAACAGCAGTCTTCTTATTCTTCTCGCTGGCGGTGTTGATACTGCCGCCGGCATTGTTCTCCAGGATTACCCCAACCAATCATTTTTTTCTTATCGCGACGCTCGTGGTTGCGGGAAGAGCTATTTTTCTTGGTCGCAAAGAAGAACCTGTATCGGCGGCGTTGATCGGGACAGGCTTTCTTGCACTTTCCATCTTCGTAATACATGATATTCTGGTAGAGCTAAATGCAATTCAAAGTCCCTACCTTGTTTCTCTGGGGCTGCTTTTCTTTTTGATGGGGCACGTGGCTGCCCTGGCACATGGAGCGTCCCGGGCCAGACAGGAGCAGGCACGAGTGAGCGCATCCCTGAGGGCGGCCGAAATTCTCAGCAATGTTGCACGCTCTTTAATTGGTTGCGATTCGCCGGGCACCATTGCCTTGAACCTGTTTCAGTCATTGAAAAAGGCATTCCATCTAGAACGTCTTTCCATTTACATCCCGGAACAGAGGGCAATCTATTCCGCTCCGTTCACAGAAACCGGCGCAGAGTACTTGGAACTGAATCTCTCAGAATTACACTCCCTGCAAAGAACCTGTAGCCCGGACGATGAGGATCCTGCTCTCAATACCTGGCCCCATCCGTATGATCTTCCCTCTTCGCTTTGTATCCCGGTGCGCGAAGGAGATTCGCTCAGGGCCCTGATCTTTCTACAGAGAGAGGCAAAGCTTCCTTTCGCAGAGAATACAAGAGAACTCTTGCTCAGTATTGTACCCTACATTCTTCTATCCCTGCGCAGCGCCAATATGGTCTCGGATCTGGTGGATGCGAATCAAAGGTCGTTTCGTAATCAGGAATTTCAGAGGATTGTGCTTTCTGTGCTGAGCCACGATTTGAGGGGGCCCCTGGCTACAAGTTACACTCTCCTGGATCACCTTTCCAGAAGCAAAGAATCGCTACAAGGGCATGAGCTGGATTTGTTGCGCGGCGGGCTACAGGATGCAATGGACCTTTTGCAGCGATTGCTGGAATGGGCCCGTGCTTCGGCCTCGGAGAAATCTGAGAGTCTGGAATCAAATGTGAGCAATAGTCTGGAGCAGGTTAGAAAAGATGTTCAGTTTCGCAGCGAGCAGAAAGGAGTAAAGCTGGTGCTGGAGCCGCCGCCCGGAGACTTTCGAGTCGCCATCGACCCCCATTCACTGGAAGTAGTGGTGAGAAACATTGTCATGAATGCCATCAAATACACGGGTAGCGGAGGCGAAGTAAGAATCCACACACTGCGGGACGGAAGCCTGCTGCTCATTCGCATCGATGACACGGGAATCGGGATGAGTGCCAATCGGGCCCGCCAGCTCCTGGACCCGGAAAGACGGTTACAGCCCCTGGCAGGTACTGAAGGAGAGAAAGGAGCCGGCCTTGGAATGTATCTTTCTCAACTGCTATTAACGGCTACAGGAGGATTCATTACCGTGGATACGGATCGCCCGGTGGGAACCAGGTTTGAAATCCATCTTCCCCTATCCGTCACAAAAGATGGAGAACCCTTGCAGAAAAACAAAGCCATGCCGGGAAGCGAAACTCTACGGGAAAGCGAAACCAGAGCAGAAAAGGGCAGTCGTTATCAACCATCGAGGGATCCAGCTGAACTCCCGGACGAAATACGAGTACTGCATATTGAAGACTCGGATCTTCTTGCAAATCTGGTACATCGCTTCCTGGATGGAAAAAGATTCCTGCTGGACCGGGCCGCGAATCCCGAGCAGGCGCGAAAAAAGATCACAGAGAACCGATACGATATTATCCTGGCCGACGTTGAACTGGAAGGCCAGAACGGTGCTGACTTAATCGCTAGCTGGAAAAAGGAACTCAACGATTTTCATTTGCCGGTCATCGCAGTAACGGCGCACGAATATGAGTCCTTGAAGGATTCTCTGGACCGGGGCGTGTTCCATTCCTATCTCAGAAAGCCATTTACCAGGAAAGATCTTCGAGAAAAGATTTCCCTGGCTTTAAAAGGAAGGCGACTGAAGCTATAGGGAAAATCGACCGGCGTCCGGTTAAGGATTATTTCTTCAAAGCATTCTTCATGCGAACAAGTTTACCGCGCAGTCGCATAATCGCTTTGGTATGCAGCTGAGATATGCGAGATTCAGTAACTTCCAGGACTTCACCGATCTCTTTCAACGTAAGATCTTCGTAGTAATATAGAACGATAACCTTTTTCTCTTTGTCTGGAAGAGTCTTGATGGCTTCAACGATTACACTCTTAATCTCTTCTTTCTCGATAAGAGAATCTGGATTAAGATTCTGAGGACTTTCCAGGGTCTCCATGAAAGACACTTCATCGTTATCATCGCCCATGTACCAGATGTCGTTCAGAGATATGATGGAAGTACCGGAAATCTTCGTAAGAAGACTTTGAAGTTCATCCACAGAGATTCCCATCTCTTTGGCGATGTCTTCATCTTCAACAGTATGACCCAGCTTATTTTCCAGCTGAGAGATGATCTCTTCAACCTGACGGGCTTTTTGACGAATGCTGCGAGGAATCCAGTCAATACTACGAAGCTCGTCGAAGATCGCTCCTCGAATACGAGTCATAGCGTAAGTTTTAAATTTAATGTCGCGGTTGGGATCGAACTTTTCGATAGCATCCAACAGGCCAAAAGAACCATAGCTTACGAGATCATCGAACTCCACGTTTTGAGGCATACCGATGGCAACCTTGCCTGCGACATACTTCACCAGCGGAGCGTACTTTTCTGCAAAGAAATCCCGTAACTCTGGCAGGCCCTCTTTGCGATATCGCTGCCACAGGGATTGTTCGTCTTCGTCTTTATATTTCTCGTAGATCTTTGACATTCGACAGGCTATTCATCCCGGGACAACATGGTGCGAATGGCCGAAGCCATGAGGCGCGGGTTGTTTTTGACTTTCACTTTGTCTACCAGGATATGATCCCCGAATTCTTTTCTTTCTGGCTCTGTGCCCTCGGCGAACGGCGACTCACCGCCCTCATCCGGCAGATCCTCGTCTCCGGAAGCATCCAGGGCATCCAGGCTGCCCAGTTCGTCTTCTGCCAGATCCGACGCTTCTCCACTGCCGCTTAATAGGTCAAGAAACTCGGGTACCCGATTCTTGAGTACCTGATATACCCCTACACCAAGGGCCGCGGAGAGAACTGTGCAGATCAAAGCAGTGATCACTACGTGCGTCAAGCTGTTTCCAGACATAAGCCCGAATACAAGGGAAACAGCAAGCCCCAGCAGGGCAAATACGGCGGTGAATTTAATCTGCAGGGACATTCAGATGCCCGGGATCAGTCGTTTCCGATCCCCACCATCTGAAATATTTTTGAAAAGAATCCTGAAATACCTTCTCCCTCCTCTTCAATCTCGCGATTCAGAAGGCGGGCGGCCACATGTTGCATGCAGGCAGAACTCTTGGCACCGGGGTATAGTACTACGTGGGGACGCTGGCTCCGGATGCTTTTTTGCACCAGGTTCTCTTCGAAGATGAAGCCCAGGTTTTCCACGTTTGTTTTCAGGAATTGAGAGGAAATAGTAATCAGTCGATCTGCCACTCGTTTGGCTTCCACGGCAGTAGGAACGCGGTTCACCACCAGTTTGATGGTCTTTTCCTGTCGATTGGCGACGATGCTCTTGATCATTCCGTAGGCATCGGTGATGGCAGTGGGCTCGGGAGTGGTAACAACCACAACATCGTCCGCCGGCATTACCAGGCCGATTACATTGGAGCCCACACCGGCGCCGGTATCTATGATCATTACATCGTATCCGGGAAGATCTTCCAGGCCGGTGAGAAAATGCTCTCTTTGATCATCGCTCAGGTTTGCCAGCTGGCTGATTCCGTTGGCGCCGGCGATTATGTCTATTCCGTAGTTTGTGGGAATGATGATGTCTTTCAGGTTGCGGCGACCTTTCATCACCTCGTAGATATTGTGTTCGGGAATAATTCCCAGAAGTACGTTGATATTCGCCAGACCAAGATCCCCATCGAACAGCAGGACTTTTTTGCCGAGCTGCGCCATGCTGATCGCCAGATTCACGGATACGGTGGTTTTACCCACCCCACCCTTTCCGGAGGTGACAGAGATTATGCGGGTTGCCTTTTCTGTGCCCGGTCCCGTCGGGCTTTGCTCAGCGATGCTTTCCATAGACGTCTCACGCTCCAGCACGGTGGCCGGACCGACTCCAGCCAGAACCTCCGCCATTTGCGTTCGAGCATTTCTGACCTTTTCGAATCGTTCCATTGTTCCGGTCTCTCTTCAACGATAATTTAGACCGTTTTTCCGATTCAGTCCAGTAGCATCCGGGCAAGGTCATCTGGTCTGGCATCCATGATATTGCCGGGCACGCCTGGACCATCCATCAAAAACGAGAACGGCCTGTTAAATTTATCGGCATGCTCGATGAATGCGCCAAAAAAATCTGTTTCATCAAGCTTCGTGAGAAGAATTTTATCGAATCCAAAGCTGTCAAATGTCTCAAAAACCCGATCTACCATCCGACTTTCGGTGCCTGCAGCCACCGTCAGATGCACATCAAGCTTCACAGGACAGGCATCCCGAAATGCCTGGATATCCTGAAGGCGTCCGTCCCGACCGCTGATTCCAGCCGTATCGATGAGCATAATTTCTGCCGGATCCTCATCCATCTGCTTGCGGAATTCCTCTACACTCAGAGGAGCATAAAAGGGTGCGCCAATAATCTCTGCATGCACTTTGAGCATTTCCGTTGCACCCAGCCTGTACAGATCCAGGTTATATATAGAAACCTCTCTCTTTTCATGCAGTAGATACCGGGTAGCAAGCTTGGCAATGCTGGACGTTTTGCCGCTTCCGGTAGGCCCTACCAGCATTACGGCCCGGCACTCACCTCTGGGAGGTGCAATATCCGGCACCATCCGAATCATATTGCTGAGCTTGCTCAGAGTAACCTCTTCGATTCTACCTGGCTGCTGCCTGTCATTTCTAGAAAGACTGTCATCAACGCTTCGAATTATGCGGTCTGCAAGATCGCTGGACAAACTAGAATCCAGCAACCTCTGTCGGATTTGCATAAATTTGCGTGCAGTTGGATCCTGAGCTACCGCAGTCATTGTGCCACGTTCCGACTCCGGATCATTGTAGCTCTGATTTGAGCTGCCAGCCAGAGAAGCCCCGGACCAGCCTCTACCTGTATTGATTTCAAGCTTCCGACCGGCGGAGGACGCCATGGACGGTTCGGGCTGGGCCAGACGCTCCACTTCCTTCTCTGCGGCAGCCATTAGCTCCTCATCACTTAATTCGGCCTCGGCGGGCATTTCTGCGGCAGGCCTGGTGGGATCGTATTTATCGGACCACAGTGCATCTATCTCTTCGGCGCTGGGAGGCTCTGCTACCTTGATTACCTGCTGAGAAGCAGGCGCACGTGCATTTCCTTGAGTTAGGCCGGGAGCATTCCGGGAGGAGCCCGGAGCAGACCAGGAGTTCTGCATTCCTTCGGCCCGTGCCATTGCATCCATCTTCTTTAGCAGTCGTTCCATCCGGGCATCCGACTCTTCTTCCTTTTTCTCTTCGCCGCGGGACCGCTCCAGATCCTTGCCTGTCTCATCCTTTAGAGCTTTCAGCGAGGCAATGAGCTGATCTAGTTCGGGAACATCAACTTCCTCTCTGCTCTTTCCCGATTCCGCCTGAGAGTCCTCCTTCTGGCCCTGTGAAGCAGGGGCCCGTTTTTCCGTGGATGGCCACTGCTCGGCCGCCTCTGTAGCTGGAAGTGCGGGCTTTCGGACCGATGTCGGGTATTCGGAGGATCGGGATTTTTTCTCCCTGGAAGGCCAGGAATCATCCCCGGTAGAAGCGGATCCTCCAGCCAGAAAGGATAGTGCGGCCTGCTCGGCGGTTTTCTTGCGCGTACTGGATTTACGTTCCGGCGATTTTCGATTATGATAGGGAGCGTTCTGCTCCTTGATCATGTAATCCACTTCGTAGATCTTCTTTTTAAAAAGACCGGTGCCCAGAAAGCCTGATTCGGAGATTTCCCGGGTGTCGATGACAAATACATCGGACCCATACTGACTGCGCAGCTGCATGAGGCATTTCTGTACCGATTCGCCTCTCAATGTTCCATATTGCATGATGAATCCTCTGCAAATGGATTATGTCTCATTAAGATTGCGAGGATGCAATTCCTTTTTTACTATATATGCCCTGATTTTGCCCGATTTTTGCGCGAATTTGCACCCGCCGCTGTCCGGCCAGTCGCGGAAATTGCGGCCGCTCTTCGGATACCCTCCACGGAAGATTGAGTCTTTCATATTGCAACGCGGTGAGCAATTCCTGGTTGAACAATCCTGCCAGAAAGTGACAAAATTCGATTTGCTTCAGGGACCTGCACTGCCGCCATGAAAAAGGCTTGAAGAGGCCCGGTTTCGCATGGATCTGGGATGCAATGAATTCATTTAATTATCGGGGACTGTCTTTGCTGCTGGTTTCCGCTCTCATCTTCAGCTGCTCGGAAACGAAGGTTTCTGCGCCGGTTCCAGGGCCCGCCGCCTTTGCCTGGGGGAAAGCCAGCGACCGGGCCGTTTCCGGACTTTCCTCCCAGGGATGGACCCTGGTTCAAGATTCCGGGGATCTGGTGATTCTCTCTTATCCGATTTCAGAGGATGCAGGTATCAATGAATCGGATCTCTTTGCAGACGCTGAAAAGCCTGAAGAGCCGTACACCATTCGACTGTATTTCAATCAGGAAAAGCTGGCCATAGCACGGATCATTCGCCGCGACATCAGCGAAAACGTAGACTCCTTTGAAAAGGATATCATCTCTGCTTTTGGACTGAAAGAGGCCGCCATAAGCAAAGGCCCGGACAGCGAAACAACGGAAGCGGGCAATGAAATCAAAACCGGGGAACGAATATTCGAAACCGACCAGTACGTTTTGAAACTCATTCGCACCACCATTATTCCGGCAGAGGAAAAAATGAAAGGCGGCCTGAATGACCAGCTGGAAATAGAGGTATATCCTCGCTCTGAAAATCAGGGGATCAGCGCCGAAGCACTGAAATAAATAGCGCTCCAGAGGGAGCCGGATGCCCGGAAAGAAGGGCCCGGTTCATGGGAACTAATTTCGACATCAACAAGAAGCCAGGAAAAAGAATATGGATACAGCCAAAATCAAAGAAATGCTCGGTGCAGATGCAGACAGTATTCTGAACCATACACCAAAGATCAAAAAGGAAAGCCTTCATTTACCGGGCCCGGATTTCATGGATCGAGTCTGGGTAGGTTCCGATCGAAATCCCCAGGTGATTCGATCACTGGGACAGCTCTTTCATAATGGCCGGCTGGCCGGAAGCGGATACGTTTCCATTCTGCCCGTTGACCAGGGCATCGAGCACTCCGCAGGGGCTTCCTTCGCACCCAATCCGGAATACTTTGATCCGGAAAACATCATCAAACTGGCCATAGAAGGAGGCTGCAATGCGGTAGCCACCACCTACGGAGTGCTGGGCAGTGTTGCGCGAAAGTATGCACACAAAATCCCCTTTCTGGTTAAAATCAACCACAATGACCTGCTAAGATACCCAAACCACTATGATCAGATCATGTTTGGTAACGTTGAAGAAGCCTGGAACCTGGGCGCCACAGCTGTGGGTGCCACCATCTACTTTGGGTCAGAGGAATCCAGCCGGCAGATCATCGAAGTAGCCGAAGCCTTCCAGCATGCTCATGAACTGGGTATGGCAACCGTTCTCTGGTGCTATTTGCGAAACAACGATTTCAAGAAAGACAAGGATTACCATACTGCGGCCGACCTCACCGGTCAGGCGAATCATCTGGGCGTTACCATCCAGGCTGACATCATCAAGCAGAAGCTGGCCACCAACAATGGCGGGTATAATGCGGTGAAGTTTGGAAAGACTCATGAGAAGGTTTATACCGAGCTTTCCTCGGACCATCCCATCGACCTGTGCCGTTACCAGGTAATGAACTGTTACGCAGGTAGAGCCGGTCTTATTAACTCTGGAGGAGAATCCAAAGGTGCCAGCGATCTGGCTGATGCTGTTCGCACGGCGGTCATCAATAAACGAGCCGGCGGCACTGGATTGATCTCCGGCCGCAAGGCATTCCAGAGACCCATGAAAGAAGGGGTAGAGCTACTGCATGCAATTCAGGACGTCTATCTAAACAAAGACATTACGGTAGCCTGATTCCAGCCATCTCTCAAGCTAAATAGATGACCACACTTTCGGGGCATTCCTGGAATGCCCCGAGCGTCCGTTGGACACGACCCCGAAAACCGGCAAAATTCGCCTGGGCTGATGCTCAATTTTGACAATCCTGTCCATCCTGAGGGCCTTTGATTGCCCGATCCTGCTGAGATTTCATTTACATCGATGCATCGTTACCCCGGGAATTTCATGCGTCGCTCCAGTTTTTGAGTTGCAGGACGCCCTGACTTGATAGGATTACAGCTCAAAAGCGAGCGGACACCGCATCCACGACCTTCCTATTCTGATAGCTTTTCCTGTTTCTACTATAGAATTCATCGTACCTCCATTGCAGAATAACGGATTCTATGCTTGAATCCCTGCTGCCGCTTACCCATAAGTCCCTGTCTCTAATGGAATAAATTATAATTTAGTTTACATATGAGATATTCGACTCTAAATCTGCTCATGCTTGGTTCCATTCTACGTAAAAGCGTTCTAATTATTCTGCCTTTCCTATTTGTAGCCTGCTCCGATGTCGCTTACGAAGGCATTACCTGGAGTTCCGACGGAATTGTTGGTGTCAATGAACTGGATCTGGATAACAGCCGAAAAACCCATTACTATCTCTTCAAGCGCTCTTTCGTTGGAACATTGGAGGAAATCCAGGAAGTTCGCATACCGACTCCTCAGGAAGACGCATTCGCTATCCGGGGATGGCGTCCAACAGATGCACTTAAAGAAGGCCTGATTAGCTATCAGCTACTGACAACATCCGGAACCCCTGAAACCGATCCAAATGCTGCTTCTATGGTGCATGGTAAGCCGGGACCCACTGGTGTACTCGTATATTATACAACGGCACACGGAGTATTGCGCCAGAGTCCGAGGGACAACACAATGGCTATCCTCTATGCCAACACTGCAAAGGCCCGAGACTTGCGCTACCAGGGCCTGGAAGGCACCCCTATTTCCGACCGGTTTCACGGAACCCATGGTGTTCGAGGTGATCTGGAAAATGGATTGTTGAAGACCGAAATCAGACTGGATGAAAACGGAAAGCCGTTTGATCCATATTTCATTTTTCCTGGCAAGATTGAGTACAGCTACGAAAATGGAAAAGTCACCTCCAAAAAAGCCTTCGATAGCGAGGGTAAGCCCACCACTTTCAAGATTAATGACTGCCATGAAATTAAATCCAAAAACGGACCCAATGGAGTAACCAACGAAAGTTGTTTTGATAAAGAAGGGAATGCCATTGTTTATTCAAGTTCCGACCCCTATCATCAAGCTCAGTACACATATGCTCCGGACCATGAATTGATTCAGTATCTGGACAAAGAGGGAAACCCGGCCTATGGTTCAGATAATCAGGATTATACGGATCTGAAAAGAACGGGGCTGCCAGCTCAAGGAGAGGTAACAGTCGAATACCTTAACCGAAAGGGCGAAAAACTCCCGGAGGTAAACCGCATAAAAACTGTAATGGGTCCGTTCAATGAATTGCTGGAGTACTCCTGCTGGAACAAGGATAAGCCCACAAGTTGCGAAGCAGGATGGCACAAACATACCCGAAAGTACGAAAACGGATTTATCGTAGAATCTGCTTATTACGATAAAGAAGGTAAGTTATTCGAAGAGGATGACCTGGGTTTTGCCCGCAGAACATGGAAGCGAAATGAAGCCAATATTGTAACCGAAATTCGCTCTTATAATGCCGAAGACAAGTTGGCAGGCAAACCAAACATGTTTGCCCCGGTTTATGTTACAAAGTATAGCGAAGGTCGATTGTCGGAAGTGCGGTTTCTGGATTCGGAGGAGAAGCCCACTTCTCATCCGGACAGAGACACAGACTATGCCATAGTTAAGTTTAAATACCCGGAGCCCACGGTTAGAGAAAGATGCCTATTTGACGAAAAAGAGAAAGCATATAAAGAGGAAGGCAGCGGACACAGTTGTGAACGGGCGCTACTGAACGAACACAAATGGCCCATCCAGTTTTCCTTTTTCGATGGAGAAATGAAGCCGGTAGCCCATCCCACGGCCAAATACCATTCGCAGAAAATTGAATGGGATGACCGTGGCTACCTCACCACCATCAAGTATTTGGACAAAGAAGACAAGCCCATCCATATTGGACAGGTATCCATACATGAGGTGCGTCTAAAGCACACTACCTTTGGGGCCACCAGCGAAGAAGCCTTCTTTGACAAAGACGGAAATCCAGCTGAAAACGGACTGGGCACTCATAAGACGGAACGGTATTACAAAGATGGCCGATACTTTCAGGCGAAGCTCTATGACAAGAACGGCCGACTGAAGTACACTTTTGATTATTGATCGGTGCTCCAGGCCGTTCTCCAGGCCGGTTCGTCCAATAGGCCCAGAAAGAGCCCGGGAATTCAATCCACTCGGCCCCGCATCCGGGGGCCGAGTCTACGCTGGAAAGGCAAGCTAGGTCCGACCCTAACCGAGCCCCAGCTGTTTCATTCTGTACAATAGAGCCGTTCGTCCCATACCCAGGATTTCCGCCGCCCTGGTTCGATTTCCGTCGGTCTGATCCAGAGCCGACTGAATCACCCTTCGGGTAAAGTCCTCGATCATCTCTCCCAGGGGACGATCGAAGACAAATTCCTCTCGTGCGGTAACTTCTGGCCCGGCATTCAATGCGGTGCCCGATTCAGAAGAAATTACGATTTCCGATGGCAGGTCCGAGACCTGAATCAATGGTCCATCCGTGGCAGCCAGAGTGCGTAGAAGAACGTTTTCCAGCTGTCTGATGTTTCCAGGCCAGGGGAACAATCGCATGGCCTGCATGGCAGCACCATCAATATCGGGAACTTCCTTTCCCAGTTCAGCGGACATCTCCATGCGCAGATGATCAATGAGTACAGGAATATCCTCTCTGCGATCCCGCAGAGGTGGCAGGTCTATGGAAAAAGCATTGATCCTGTAATACAGATCTTCGCGAAATATCCCTTCCTGAATGCTTTCGCGCAGATCTCGGTTCGTTGCAAAGATGAATCGACAGTTGGCACGAATGGTTTGATTTTCCCCGAGTCGGCTATAGGTTCCATCCTGCAGTAAGCGTAGCAGCTTGGCCTGAAGCTCCATGGGCATCTCTCCGATCTCATCGAAGAACAGTGTTCCATCCCCTGCCTGTAGAGCTTTCCCTGCCCGATCCGAACGAGCATCTGTGAATGCTCCTTTAACATGGCCAAATATCTCATCCTCCAGCAAATGCGAAGGAATGGCAGCGCAGTTAACCACCACAAATGGCCTTTCCGGACGATCGGTATCATGAATCAGTCTGGCCATGAGTTCCTTGCCGGTTCCTGTTTCCCCGGTTACCAGCACCGGACGATTGCTTCCGGAAGCCCTCTGCACGCTGTCAATGGCTGCATGCATCAATGGGCTGCGGTAGATCAATGTATGCTCCGCCAGCTTCTTTCGATGCACCCGGTTATCGGCAAGATATTCCGAAAGCCTTTCCGCTTCCGACTCGGCCCGCTTCCTTCGCTGCTCCAGATCTTGATAATATATCTGGTTATGTAGAAATAAGGCCAGAGACAGTCTTAGAGCCTCGATAAGCGAAATCTCCTGATGAAAATAAGGAGATTGATCCCTTTTTTCTCCCAGAGCAATGAGGCCCACCCATCGACCGTCATAGAGTAGCGGAACCAGAAGCTTGAACTGCTCATCCTGCAAGAATTGAAATGCCTGGTCCATTCTCTGGGCCAGCCTGGGATATCGCCGGCGAAACTCGGAATCCGCCAGTGCTGGTACATCCAGTCCTTTCTCCAGAACAATAGTGCGATCCAGATAGGTCATGGCCGCCGCATCGCTGGGCTGCGGGCCGCGGAACCGGCGAAACAACTGCTCCAGGATGCGCCTTGCCTGTGTAGAGACCGGTCCCCGATGAAATAATCTCAATGATGCATTTCGATCCACGCAGAGGATAAAGCCATTTCTGAATTCAATGGCGCGATTCAGTGCACGAAGTATTCGCTCCAGGGCTGGATGAATCTCTCCGCTAATCTTTCGCTCAGCATGAAACAGAGAAGAAATAACATCTTCCACTCCAGGGGGAGAGGGAAACAATCTGTGTCTCAGTCCGGGTTCTACAAAGCGACCGTATACAATGCCAAGAGCAGAGAGCAATATAAGCATGGTTGTGTGAAATTCCGCGATCTCCGGGCCCAGACTCTTGAGCATATAGCCCACGGATAGCCCAAGAAACACAGCCCCCGCCACCACCACGGAGCCAGAAAGCGTAAGCCTCAGCCAGAACGTGCGAAGATCAAATAATCCATGGAACAGAATTGAATAGATAAGAAGGGAAAGTAGCACCAGGGTCGTGGGAGGACCGATGTTATCCAGAAAGAAGTTACCCATCAAAGGCAGAAAGACCGAACATACGTAGACGAATAAAAGGGAAAGAAAGGTGCCAATGATGAGCAGCCGGATGTGAGTCCTTTGCCGATCATTTCGAATAATGTATCGATATCGAAATATTAAAAGTGCAATACCTCCCAGAACCAGAATCATGATCCAGGCGCTGGTAACGGGAAAAAGTGGTCCGTAATAGAATACAATCAGATCATCCACCACTTCTCTATGATGGATCCATTGTTCCATGAAGAAGGCAGGAGCCACAGCTAAAGATCCAATAGCGGCAGCTAGAAGCCGATAGATGCGGTTCCGGGCCGGTCTGGGTTCATAAAGAAACTCGCAAACCAGATAGAAAGCCAGCCCCAGCCCCAGACTGGCCACTCCTCCCACTGATGGAATCAATGGAATCTCAATTCTATAGATGAAGATCAGCCATTTCGAGATGGAGTTGCAAAGCAACCATACGATGAGGCAGATCAACATGGCCATAAAGGCCCATTCGGTTTTATTCTTTCTCGACTTTCGCGCAAGCAGCACGACCACCGGAATGAGTACGGCGCTGGCCAGCGCATGGGCAGCCACCATGGTATGAATCCAGAACATTTTCCCCCCGATTCTGGAATGATTAATGATTTTCTATTAACCTTGGTGTATTTCAACCCTGGATTCTGACAAGCCAAATGTATCGCTCCATCGATTCTACCCGATAATAACTGAGCCCATCACGGAGCCCCCGGATAGACCATGACCTCCCTCGGAGTCGCCTGTTTTGAATCCCGATTTCACCGTCAGTTTTTCTGACAGGTCAAACTTACTGACGCCAGGAAAGCTGACAGGGACGTAATACAGAGCCCGTTGCACGCTGGCCAAATTGAATCCATCGACTACTTTCTTGCATTTTCTGTATTGGGGGTAGCAACCCGGACACAAGTTCCAGACGGGCACAGAATACCGTGAATCGGCGATTCCGAGCCATATTCTGGTCCTTTCGACTCGGCGAAGCGGGCTGTTTACTTGCTCATCTCTCTTTAATTCATCTTCAATTCATGTCTAACCCATCCCTCGAAACCTTTCCTGGGGTACCAGGCACGATGGTTGCACTATACAGGGCACGGCTGTGAACGCGGCCCAATATACACCGGTAATGCCGGAATCATGCGAATATGGCCTGCGCGGCCATGGAGAAAATAAGGAGCCAGATGGCTCCAGGGGGAAACGATGAAAAACTTATGGAAGGTTGCTGCTGTTCTGGCCATAGCCACATTTGCAGCCTGCAACAAATCTAACTCTTCGGACGACTCAGCCTTGCTCAGCGTTCTGGCCCCTGCGGCAGAAGAGAATGAGCGCAACGGCATGAAGCCTGCCACAGAGTCTGCTTCAGAACCCGGCGCAGGAGAGGTTACGGAAGAAAAGAAATCTTCATCAGAGGATTCGCCATCTGAACCAGTGGCACCTACTACCTCTTCAGTAACCAGTTCCCAGAATTATGGGATGGTGGATCTGCATACCCATTTGATGGGACATCATCTTGGCGGCGGCGCCTGGCTTTTTGGTGATCCCACTAATTTCTACGGTGCAGGACAATCCAATTGCGGCGGCAATCATGGATATCTGGATCTCACCGACATTCATCAGGCGATTGTATCTGGAATGTTCGGTGCGATCAAAAACCTGGATGGAGATAACGTGGTAGGAAATGCGGATGATCTGAGCGGCATCTTCCAGGGCGACTGGCCACTATTCTTTAAAGATACAGATACAGGAAATCATCCACAGGTGCGAAGCCAGGACTGGCCTATCTGGCATGGAATGGCTCATCAGCAAATGTATCTACCCTGGCTGGAAAATGCGATGCAGGACGGCTACAATCTTCAGGTAGCTTCCGCAGTAGAGTATTTTCCGTTCTGTATGGTGCTGGATCCAGATAACAAGGATCCCAACCTTACCTGTAACAGAAAGGAACATGAATGGCTTTCGCTCATCCGACAGCTGGATGGCATCAAAGCCATGGCTGCACTGAGCAATAAGATTCAGGTAGTTACAAGTCCGGCTCAAGCGCGTCAGGTAATTCAGAATGGAGGACATGCCATTATTCTTGCCGTGGAACTGAATGAGGCACTGGGAACTCACCTGGATTATCAGAACGGAAACGGCCCATCGACCTACACCAATATGGTGAACTATCATAAGCAGATCAAGGCGATCTATGGCATTGATCCAGGACTGGCCAGTTGCACCGAAGATCCGGATGTTCGCTCTGAATGCGCTGCCTTCAAAGCGCGCTACGACTGGCGATGGGGATTAAATAAATTACATCAGGAGGGAGTTCGATCCTTTCAAATGGTGGCTCATGCACCCAATCGCTTCTCCGGTGAGGCAAACTTTCAGGCGGCCTACAATTTTCTCTATAATGTGAATACTGCCTTTGAGAAGGGAAAAGATCTATGCCTTTGTCGCAAGAATCGATGCGATAAGATTTCGAAAAAGTATAAGCTCGTGGAATCCGGAAAATGGTGCGATAGCCTGTTTTCCAACGATTACGTGCGAATCAATAATGGGAACTGGAGAGATGGAGACATCAGCCTGATTCGATTGCAAAAGTGGTTTGAACTGGCCAAATCAGGCGGAGCTCTGGATCCCCATTCCTGCTATAACGACGGAACAGAAACCGTTTGTCCCAATCCCATTGGTCTGACAAACGATGGACGGGAGCTACTACATGCATTGCAGGAAAAAGGCATGCTAATTGACTTTGCGCACATCAGTCGCGCAGCCTGGAATGACGCTCTGGTAGGTTCCAACGCACCCCTGGATGGAGCCAGTAGGATTCGAGCGAATTCGCAACAGAAGTACCCGGTGCATGTAAGTCATGGATGGTTACATCGCAGAATGCAGGGTAGCGGATCCCATGCAGCCAATAACAGAGGTCATGAAAGAGGACTTACGAATACGCAACTTGCCAAGCTCAAGGAAATCCAGGGGATGGTAGGGCTTCGCACTGGTCCAGATCAAATGACTCAATATGTAAACGATCAGGGGCAGACGCCGGCAGGACCTGTAACCTGCGAAGGCTCCACCTCCATGTTTGCTCAGGGACTGGCCGATGCCGTGGACCACGGAATTCCAGTGGGCCTTGGCACAGATTTCAATACCCCTGCGAAGCAGGCCGCTCCCCGATTCCAGGTGGGCACCTATGGATTGAGCTTCAAGGATGAGTTCGAGCAGGATCGATGCATGGGTCAGAACGCTCCACCACAGCAATCTTCGGGCAACCATTACTTCGATGTGTATGGCTTCGCTCACGTTGGACTTGTAGGATACTTCCTCCAGGACATGGAGAACAATATTCCAAATTTCACACCCTACACGGATGCTCTCCGGAACTCCGCCGATCACTATCTGTGCATGTGGGAACGATCCATGTGTATGGCCAGTACCGGCTACGAACGGCACTCCAGCTGTTCCGGATGCTCCTATAGCCCTTGAGGCACTCTCCACTCGCCTCCCCATAGTTCCTATGGGGAGGCATCTTATTTCCTGCTGGAGGATAGCATTTTGTACAGGTTGATTTCAAGAGAATGGAAACGAACCATGAAATGTAGTTCTGGGCCAAAAAGCAATCCCGCAATACAATCAGAATCAACCTATGGAAGAAGACGGCATTTCGCTGTCTTTTTCTGTTTGATGATCCTGTCCCTACAAGGACTTCCAGCCGAAGGTCCCACTCCCACTGAGGATGCGTCCAATTCCGAACCATTCGCCCGCTCCAGCTCAGAGAATGACAGAATGGATCCCTTCAGCCCGGAGCAAGGGAAAGAAACCGATGAGAATTCCGATCCATATTCGCTGACCGGAGTATGGGAATATCGAAGGGGCTGGGACCCTGCCTGGCTCAATTCCGATGCTAATTGGAAGCGTATCCGTTTACCTGGAAACATAACAGAGCGGGAGAGCCTTCTGGAGTTCTATGAAGGCTGGGTCACAATTCGCAAACGTCTGTCGCCGGAAATTCGTACGATTCTGTCCACACATTCACCCATGGCCTTCTACAATGGCGAAGTGACCGATGTGGCGCGATATTACATAGGCAAGGAAATGATCGGACAGACTGGATCACTGGAACCCTATGCATCGGGAGATCGCATTCCTCTACTCAAGGTTTTGAACCTCAAAGAGATGGCCCCATCCAGCGCCGACAGCGCGATGCCTGAATACATTACTATCGCACTTTATTCAAACGGAGATTATCCTCTCCGTGTGCGAGAAACAGATATGGCTCTTGGACCCGCTGATGAAATTGTGAATCGATATTACACAAATGAAATTATTCACCTGTTGCTTTTGTCCTCCTACTTTCTTGTCGGTTTCTACCATCTGCTGTTATTCGTTCGCCGCCGATCCGAAAAACATAATCTCTTCTTTGGTTTATTCTCCATTGCCGCCGCCGGAATGTGGCTCAGCCAGACGGGAACGATTCGTAACTTTGTCGTTCCCCTTTGGAGAAACAGGTTCGAGCACCTACTATTGTTCAGCCTGGTTCCGCTCCTGTTACTGTTTCTATCGCATCTATTCTACAGAAAATATAGCCGCACTGGAATAGCAATCGCGGTGGCAGGGGCAATCCTGGGGCTTTCCACGATTCTGGGCCATTTTCCCGTGGTAAGGGTGAGCCTTGAGCTCTGGATGATTCTGGCAATACCTGTTCTAATTTATCTGGGATACTACATCATTCGCGCAGCCAGAGAAGGTAACATGGATGCACGGTATTTAACGCTGGGCACATTGCTTCTTACTTGCGGTGCCGTACATGATATCCTTCTGGAAGTCCGGCTTATAGAGACTGGACTGGATCTGGCACCTTATGCCTTTGCCAGTTTCATTCTGGGTATAGCCATAATGCTGGGGAGCCGATTCATGGGCCTGCATAATCGCGTGGAGCAGTTGAATGAAACCCTGGAGGCCCGGGTAGAAGAGCGCACTGAACAGCTGAATCAATCCTACGACAAACTACGTCTCATCAAGGAACGTCAGGATGGTGATTACTTCCTTACATCTCTCCTGTTAAGGCCATTATGGAGAAATGAAGTTCAGGAGGGAAGTTCTGTCACCGCAGAGATGCTCATCCGGCAGAAAAAGAAATTCGAATTCAGGAAATGGACCGGCGAAATCGGTGGCGATTATTGTTCCGTGCATACTATTCAACTGCTGGGCCGAGATTACACTCTATTTGCCAACGGAGACGCCATGGGAAAATCCATGCAGGGGGCTGGCGGTGGCCTGGTAATGGGTACAGTATTTCGCGCTCTGGTGCAGCGAACAAGGAATGCGGCCACAGCGCGAAATTATTATCCGGAACAATGGTTAAAACAATGCTTCCTGGAGCTTCAGAGCGTTTTCATATCCTTTGATGGAAGCATGATGATTTCTGCAGTGATCGGACTGGTGGATAACGAATCCGGACTGATGTACTATGCCAATTTCGAGCACCCCAGGCCGGTACTCTTACGCCAGGGAGCGGCCTCTTTTACCGAAGAGCCTATCCATCCCAAAATAGGTATGGTGGATGGCTTCCCGGAGATTCAGATCAGCTGTTTGCCCCTTGCGCCAGGAGATATAATTGTGGCCGGCTCCGATGGGAGGGATGACTGGCTGTACCAGGTGGATGCGGCAAGCGATCCACGGATGAATGAAGATGAGCTGCATTTTCTGGAATTCGTAGAACAAAGTGATGCAGATCTATCAGCCATTGAAAGCAACATCCGAAATAATGGAGAAATCACGGATGATCTGAGCCTGCTCTCCATTCGATTCGCCCCGCAGTCCAGACAACCTTCTGCCCACAGGGCTAACCTTGAACAGGCGGAATCCAGGCCTGCGAACGGGACCGTTTCAGCCCATGCATCCCGGCACTATCAAAACGGCCATCACTCTTCCTTTTCTCTGTCCGAAATCCACAAGTTCAATCCGGTGGATGAAAACCTGCTCTTTCGCGCGGCCCTGAAGCTAAAGCGATCAGGTCAGTTAATTCATGCCACAGACCTGGCGGAAAGATGCCGTCTGCGGAACCCCGGGCACATTCGAAATCTACTGAATCTGGCAGACATCTACCGGCTGCGAGAACAATGGGAACAATGTGTCCGTTTGATCAGGATACTGGAGGAATGGGAGCATCAGAGCCCGGAACTGGACCGGCTAAGGACAATTATGGAACGATCTTCGGTTTGAAATAGGTCCACCATTCGAGTATCCCGCCGGCCCAAATCGCCCTTTTTTACGCCTCTGGCTGCAATCAGCCGCTTCCAATCCCGGGAAGCGAATGGGCTTTTAGAAGCAGGCATAGTAGAATACTGGCTCATCCATGGTGAGCGAAAGGATATTGCCCTGCCACGATGGTCCTACGTCGTTGATCAGAAAGGGCACCGATTTTACCGGGCACTTGATTGCGTATTGATTCATCCCCTGCACCAATAAATACATGCCGGTGCTATCTGATGCCGCCGGACATTGCCAGCTGAGCAAAGTGGCAACGCAGGTCTCCACATCTCCTTTTTTGAGTAGTCGGTCGGTTACCAGAGCTCCCACGCAGGGACCTCCAGGCGGAAATGTTGTGGAACTTCCGGAGCTATCGCGAAGGCATTGGGCCAGCTTGGCCGTTATGGCCTGGTTCATCTGACCTGCGGCATCGGCGGCATCCACCGTATCTTCCCCGTCCACGCCAAATACTAGATTGGAACAGCTGGAGCAGAAAACGATTAACAGTCCGGGAATTAGAATACTGACAAAATAAACTACCAGCCTACGGGAAGCAGCATTTGTACAGCGTGACTCCGATTTACTTTGCATAGCGCAATCCACCCGGCTCATCATCTGTATCAAGAATTAAATAATGTACAGCGCTCTAAGCTACTTCGCTTGATACTGAGATTAAGCTGGAGGATCTTGAATCCCTCCCGTTACCAGGACCCAGATGAAGATAGCTGATGACAAGGTTCAGGGCACGCCGTTCGAATTAAATTCCTGGAAATCAACGTTACCAAAGGTTGGATCCGCGACGAGATCGGTGCAGCCAGAATTGGTCAAGCCTGCATGCCCCTGGTAAGGGCCCAGATTCGGTGTGTACAAACAAGCCTCATCCCCCATACACATAGGTAGATCCCAGTCCGCATCCGTTTCCAGGGCGTAGGCATTTCGAAGAAAGGTATATGTGCCGGAAGAGAAAGTATGAGTCACCGACATTGTGGGTAGCGTATCCGGACAGGCCAGGGCATTGCGAAAACCGGGACTGGGTGCTGTGATCAGAAGCTGCCAGTCAAATTCGCGGCAACCGGTGAGTACAGTGCCATCGCATCGGTCCCGATAAGAGTTAGCAGGATAGGCCGGGGGCACCGTTAGAGAATTACCAATACCTGAGAAGTCATTGGCCACTGCAAACCAGTTGTTTCCGATGAGATAAAGTCCAACGATTCCATTGGGACCTACAAACTGATCAGCCAGATCAAAAGCGCTTACCACAGTATGATCTGAGGGACCTTCCGGAGAACAATCATCATCGTTTTGCATTCCGGAGCCTGGACCCACAGCAATGCATCGTCCATCCTGGTCATCCGGGCCCACTCCAGCTCTTCCAGAGAAAAGCGCGCCGGAATAGAAGTTACCAACAGCTGCTGGGGCGAGCACATCGGCACCTCCATTGTCGGAGAGTCCAAGGTTTATGAACTGACTGCTATCGCCGGGAATGAGCCCGCCATTCTGATTATTTACGGAAACTACGTTAACCACTGTGTTGCCACCCGATAGAACCGAACCCTGCAGATAGATTCCAGAGCCTCCATTGTTTGCCACCAGGAGATTCATAAACAATGAGTTCTGAATTCCCTGGTCCACATAAATCCCGGAACCATCGTTATTATGGATAAGCGAACGGGTGACCAGCATGTCTCGCACAACGGAGGGGTTGTTGCCCCTGAAGAAAATTCCTGCCATATTGTTATAGGCGCGAATCCGATCGAACCACAGATGGTGACTGTCGGCTGAATCCGCATACACCGTGATCGCCGAACTGCTGGGGTTATTGGCTATCATCATATTGCGAAACAGAAGAGCTCTATTATTGATAAGCCTCACCTGTCCGGCACTTCCAAACCCCGGGTAGTTCGCCAACCTTGAGTTCTCCACTGTAATAAAGGCAGAATCCCGAATGAAAATGCCAGAGGAAGAGCCTGTTCCGTCGATATGGCTCATGTTGGTTTCAATCCAGACAAAGCGATGGTTATTCACACTGATCTGATGGGCCGCCACATTGGTAACCATGGAAGTGCCTGGGGCAGTGACAAAGGATACATTATCGCTCAGTACTGTAATGGCTCCTGTCATGGTCAGGTTACCGGTGGTAACGTAAATGGCATCGGCCGTATTCATGCTAACTCCGCCGGCTGGAACAGACTGAATGGTATTTCCCCACCAGACTGTAGCCGGAGTGCTGAATCCGTTACTAACACTTACATCGTTGGTTAGCCATGTCTGAGTGCCAAAATTGATATACTGACGCAAAGAGCTGGAGCGACGAATCGTGTACATTTCCACGGGCCCCGGTCCCGGCGGATCATAGCAGGCCCATTCAAACCAACCATTCGTATCTGTGGCACTCAGGCCTGCGCAACTGGTTTCGTTCAGGACCTGGACCTTTCGTAGCTCTCCCCCATGGAGGCAGGACGTAATAAAACCGGTTTCGCTTCCATCGCACAGGGTACCTGCCGCATCATAAATGAAGCTTCCATCGTTTCGAATATGCTGATTCCAATTCGGCGCAGCTGCATACATTGGCTCCACGGTGCCATCGGGCAAATCCAGGCTCCAGTTCAGAGTTAGCAGATTGCCTGCCCGATCCCGAACATCTACATCCACTACTCGCCCCAATCCGGCACTCCAGTTGGACATGGGAAAAATCTGAATTGTATCGTCGGTATTCGAGGTGGTCGAGATTACTGGAGGTAGACTCGCTTCGGCATCCAGATCCCCTCCGCCAACGGATATGGACCCGGTATCTATTTGTTCGCTCAATCGAATATCAATGGCCCCGTTATAAGCGATAGAATCACCATTAGAAGTGCCGCCAGCCACCAGTGTGGGCGGGGTATCATCTCTCGTCAGCGTCGTGGTCTGGCAACCATAGAAGCCGGCTAGATTTCGTTCGGCCACGGTAATGGTATGTGTGCCAACAGGGATCATGGCAGCATTTACAGTGACGGTGTCCCCCGCGCCGGTGGTGGTTCCGCTGGTCATCAAGGTTCCCGCTGTCCCCTGGCAATCCGTGGCACCATACCAGATGAAATAGTCCATGTTGGACCGATTGGAAGTCCAGGTTAGGTCGGAGCTGTTGTATGGAGCGCCGGCAGTATTACTTACAAACTCGCGAGTAGGAGCAGATAATGAAAGCACGGGCAGCGTCGCATCCACCGTATAATTTCCAATGGCCAACGCCGATCGATTCCCTGCCCTATCTATGGCAAGGACCTCAATTTGAGTATTTCGCAGATCCGCTGCATTCAGAGGTCCGGCATAGAGAACACCGGTAGTTGGAGTTCCATCTGTAGTTACCGCCGGGTCTGCAGGATTGGCCGCCCCTGGAAGGGCCACATCCTGAATGGTATAGACCGTGGCATTACAGCCGCTGGCCGGATCCGTGCAGCTAACGCTTACACTCTGTGCCGAAGCGAAAGTACCCGTGGTTACAGACAGCGTTACCGTGGGACTTACATCGTCGCGAACTATTGTAAAGCTATTGGAATCGATAACATTGGAACTTCCATCCAGGATACAGACATGGATCGTATTCGGTCCGGGGACAAGATCGGTCTGATTGATCCCGCTGGTCTGCTGGACACTGGTAGTAGTGGTTCCGGAATTGTTGGTCCATGTACTCAGGGCTCCCGTACTGCAATCTGCACCAATCCTGATTTCGAAATTTTCTGTGTACTCCGGGGTCCAATCAAACGTGGAAATATTATGAGCGCCCCCCTGAGAACTGAGATAAGGTCTCTGGATACTATCGATGGTAACGGCAGTGTCTGTGCATTCAACAAACACCGTGGTTATGTTGGCCAGCATAACGCCAGCTCCGGAAGAAACGGTACACTCCTGATTGATAGGAGAATCTGTTATTTGCACGTTATAAGGGCTTCCGGAAGCGTAGCTGCCGGGGAATTGAAAGGCACCGTCTGATGTAATGACTACCGTATCTCCTCCGTTGGAAAGGGTCAGGGAGCCATTCAATCCCAGTACTTCTCCTCCCAACTTCAGAGAGGCCGACCCGGCTAAGAGAAGCAGAGGATCCTCCGGGTAATCCTTGATGCAGAACGATAGAGTTCCCAGCAATAGAGCGGCCAGAAATGTAGCGATGAGCTTTGAGATAGTGGTGATCATTCTTTATGAGCCCATAGAGGTCAACAGGACGTGGACGAAGTGATAGCCCCCACTCTACAACCAGCTGGCCCGCATAAATTGCAGATCTACGGGCAGTTTGGGCATTTTTTACCGATGCGGGCAGTAGGCCGATCATCGGTCTATAATGCAAAGCAAAACCCGGCCGAGCAACCATGGACAAGAAATAGGCCGAACACCGACTGAAAGTGAACCAGCGAAAAGAATCTGATCTGTAATGGAAACAGTGACCGTCCAGACGCTCTGGAAACGGGAGCGAATCTCCTCGTTTACTTATGCCCGTCACATTGCCGACAGAACCCGGATTAAAAAACCTTGCAACTTATTCCAGAAAGTCCGTCTATTAAAGTATGAAGCGTGAAACCCTGAAGGTCATTCGCGCACAGGCGCGAAAACAGACCCTGCCACCGAATAAGGTGAAACCATCGGGCAAAGCCTACAACAGGAAAGCCAAGCATAAGGCCCGTCTGGAGCAAAACCAGCACGGGCCTTTTTCTTTGTTAGGTGCGGCCTGAATCGGGACTTCCGCAGAAGCACAAATTCGGCAGGATCTTCAGTTTATCGAAAATGCATAGATTGAGCAGGAACCCCGGTTAAGCGAAATACCTGGATTCCCCATTTGCTTCAGTGGTGCTCCAGGGTTTCCCATAGACAGATCTCAGGATGCCCCAGCCCGCATACTTATGGAATACAGACTTACCGTGGACCGCCATCCAGAACGAAAATACGAGCAATGGCTCTTTCTTAACAGAGGAAAGGGGCGCTCAAAGATGCCCATAGTTCAATGGATGAGCGGCATCATCAGCGCTCATCCATACCATAGCGCCCATGACATTAGCATTTATAGTAGTGCTCAATTACTTCTCCCGGACGATTCCCACGCATTGTACATAATGGTTTTTCAGGTGCAGAGCCAGAAGGATCAAAGCGAAACATCGAACCGCTGCTTTCGCATTATCGAGACTTCCGAAAAATCTATTGTAGAGGAAATTACTCTAAAGGAAGCACCGGAAGCGATGAAAGTGATCGCCAGTGTTTAGAAACAGGCAAAATAGAATGTGCCTCCGGTGCTGTCGCCCGAGCAAATCGAAACGATTTGGCCCTGCCATGGAGGGTCCTGACAGCAAAGCATCGGAATACTACTGGCTCTGAACAATCTATTCAATCATAATTCTAGTTTCAGATCGAACCATCAGGTCCGGATCCACCAGATCATAGCGCTTTTCGTCGATTACCAGAGCACGGGAAACTCCCGGTCCAGAATACAGTCGCAGCTTATTTCGCAAGACTTCATCCGGATAAAAGCGAAATCGATCCTGAAACCAGGAGGGAAAGCTTTTCCAGAGAATAGAGATTTTAACAGGAGGGCATGCGCCTTTAAGCAGGCGCTTCTGGCCATCTACCTGGAGCTCATAGGAACAGGGCCCCTGACCGGACTCTTCCGGCAAATCTGGAGGCCCGGTTATACAGGCCAGATACAGCAGGCAGAGTCCTGGCAGTAGAAATTTCAGTGATAACTGCATGATTCGATGCAAAAGCCCGGGACCGCTGGTATCGAGAGATCCCGGTACTCCAAAATTATCGATTCACAATCAGAACGATGGCAATCACAAGATAGATAAAGGAGGCTACGATGGTCAGAGCAATACCCACCAGCGCGAGAATTCCCTGAATCTTGAAGTAGCTACCATATTCTGTCAGGCTTGCCAGAGCATCTTCATGATTTTTGGTATGCAGATAATGCAGTACCCGGTCGGAAGCTTTCATCGCTCGAAGACCCATAAAAATCATCGGTATGCCAACCGTAGCTGTAATGATTCCCAGGCAATACAGACAGCCTCCAATAATGGTCATGACTCCGCAGAATTTGGCCCATTTGGCACCGTTTTCTGCGTTCTTGATCATCATTGCGATGGGGCTTACGCTGTAGCCGTAATCTGTATTTCCATAGGCAGGATGGGTTGAATGCATTTCAAAAACTCCTTCAGCTGGACTGAACCGCAGCGCCTTCCAATGCAGGTAGCGATCGCCTTATGGCATCATACTCTTCGGCCATGGAACGAACAATCTCACCAGCTGGCTGCACTGATCCAATCTGAGAAACACCATGGCCTGCCGACCAGATATCTCTCCACCTTTTGTACTCGTCCTCGTCGCCTGCAATTCTTGAGGGGGCATCTGCTTTTTCTACGCTCTTTTTCAGCCAGTTTGCAGGAATTCCGGAGATTTCCGCAGTATACACAATATCATCGGCCGTAGAGTCCACAATCATGTTTTTGTAACCTTCCGCAGCCTGAGCCTCCGGGGTGGCAATGAGCCTTGTGCCCAGATAAACTGCATCGGCGCCCAGGGACAGGGATGCAGCCATCTGCTTTCCATCAGAAATGGCCCCTGCTGCGATCACAGGTAAATCCAGCTCCGCTTTAAGCTGAGGAATAAGTGCATAGGGAGAGATATTGCCTGCATGGCCGCCAGCTCCCTGGGCTACCGCGATTAGAGCGTCAGCCCCGGCTTTGGCCACCACCTTTGCATGACGGAGGGTGGTAACATCGCAGAATACTTTGGCGCCCACGGACTTGGCTTCCTGCACCACTGTTCGAGGAGATCCCAGCGAGGTAATTATCAGTTCCACCTTCTCTTCCAGGCAGACTTCAAACTGGCGAGGCCAGTTAGGATTATGATCCTTATAAAGGATGAGATTCACACCAATAGGCTTTTTGGTTCTGGAGCGAATCTCCTGAAGACCATCTCGAAGCTCCTCGGTGGAGCGATAGTTCAGCGCCGGAAAGCAGCCAATGCCTCCGGCTTCAGAAACCGCCACCACCAGGTCCGGATACGATACCAGAAACATGGGAGCGCCCAGAATAGGCAGATCGATGCCCAGCATATCGGAAATCTTAGTAGAAATGCGCATGAAAGGGGGATACCGAACCGACCTTGATCGCTGCAAGCGAAAAAAAGCTGACGCAATGTAGCCAGTAATCGGCATCGCCGAATGGTTACAGTAATTCTACTGATTCTTTCTAATATCTTTATGACTTTTGCCTGGTATGGTCATCTTAAATTCAAAGAAGCTCCCATTTTCCAGGTAATCCTGATTAGCTGGGGCATCGCATTCTTTGAATATTGCTTTCAGGTTCCGGCCAATCGAATAGGATATGGAATGTTTACGGCAGCACAGCTAAAAACCATTCAGGAGATTATTACACTGGTAGTTTTTGCTCTGTTTGCCACATTGTACCTCGGGGAGTCTTTCAGATGGAACCATGCCCTGGGATTTGCTTTTCTGGTTCTGGCCGCATTTTTCATTTTCTATCCTGGCTCCGCCTCTACAGCAACTTAAATTCAAGACGTTCCATGCGGACAACTCTATGCATGTTCGAGAAGGCACATTCCTTTCCAGAGTACTTACGGCAATCGTGCCTGCGATGATCGCAGTTATGCAGCGACTCTTTTCGCTATCCCTTCGAAGAAAGTATTTGAACCGGGAAGCTTTACTCAGCATCAAAGAAAATAAACAACCGTATATTCTTTCTGTCTGGCATGCCTGCGTTCTCTGGGCCCCTTTTTTTCACAGAAAGCATGGTATACAGGCCATGGTATCTCCTTCCAGGGATGGTGAGCTTATCGCACGGGTGGTAGAGTGGTCCGGCAACTTTAGCGTAAGGGGCAGTAGCCGTCAGGGAGGAGCCAGGGCCCTTCGCGGATTACTGAAACTTCTTCGTCAGGGACATCCGGCCTGCATTGTTCCCGATGGCCCCCTGGGCCCTGCATTCGAACTGAAGCCCGGTGTACTTGCTCTGGCGCAATCTACCGGAGTGCCCATTGTTCCTTTTCACTATGAAGCCAGCCGACAGTGGGTGGCCCGACATGCCTGGGATAAGCACAGGATTCCCCGTCCATTCAGTACGGTTTATCTGAGCTATGGAGATCCAATCTATCTTGAAAAATCGCTAAGTAATGAGGATTTTGCCCTGGCGGCAGAGAAGATTCAAAAAAGTATGATGGAGAATATGTACAGATGCCAGAAAGCGGCAGGCATTGAACCAGGCAGGGACACTTGATCTACGCCCTGCTGTACTTCCTGTATTTTCTGGGTCATGGCTCCTATTTCTCCACATTGAGCCCCTACATGCTGGAGCGATTCGGAAGCGACGCCCGATTCGTATTTCTGGCCGGGCAGATGGCCTTTCCTGCTGGCTATTTTATCGCAGGCTATCTGTCCGATCGATTTCGCACCATCCGGGGACTCCTGGTTCCCATGGTGCTTCTCCATGCTCCCTGCCAGTTTTTTCTGTACTGGCCCGAACTTGATCTTCCGGCCGCCACCGTGCTGGGCGGCATTACACGATTCTTTTTCGCTGCGAATATGCAGCTTCTAACCATTGCAACGCTGGAAGCTCTGGAATTGCGTGGGTTCTCCATAAGCCGCAGCGCAGGGACCCTGGGATTCTTTGTGGTACATATTATCCTGTTTACTCTGGAGACCCAATTTCCGGGGCTACTGGCTACAGAGGTATCGGCCAGCGGAACCGGAGGTCGAGCGGGTTCTATGTTCCTGGTGGTCTTCGCCTTCGCATGCCTATTTGTACAGAAAGAAAGAAGAGCCAGCGATCAGTACTTCTTTATGGAGGCTTTCAAGGTTCTAAAACACAGGCCGGTAGCTCTATTCTTTGCCATCTCCTTCGTCTATTTTTCCGGTTACCAGACGGTGGACTATTATCTGGGTGGATATCTGGATCAAAGGTATGGCATGGCCGGGGTCTACGGAGGCTGGTGCCTGGCCACATTGCTGGAACTTCCTTTTCTACCTCTCTGCGCCCGAATCCATGCCAGGTTTGGCTCCACTCCACTGTTTCTTGTGGGCACAGGAGCAGGGATTCTTCGTTTCGGATTGTTCTACTGGGATTCGCTGGAACCGGTACCGGGCCTCATTTTAACGCAACTTCTGCATGGAATCCATTTCACAGGATATTATATGGGTACCATCTTCCGATTGCGACATTTCTTCCCAGATCATCTCTACGGAACCGGCCAGGGACTCTTTATGGTACTGGCTACCGCTTCCGGAGCACTGATTGGTTCCTATCTGGCTGGATTGCTTCTGGAAATCACAGCCACGGGTCACGATCCATCCAGGTCAGGCCCATCCGGCTCCGCCGATCTACAGTACGGGCCAGTATTTCTGGCCTCTTTAATCATCCATGCTCTGGTTTTTTTTAGTTTCCTTCTGATGCAGGACCCGGAAAAAAGAAGGAAGTCCTTCCCCGGATTGGCTGGAGAGAAACTTCAAGAATGAGACCTGCCTGGCGTAGAATCGCAAAATATACAGGATTGCTTTTCGGCCTTGTTCTGACGTATCAGATACTACTCCATCCTTCGGTTGTTCAATATTTCATTCAGGAGGGATTTCCTCTGGTTACGCGCAGTCGCGTAACGGTGGATGTTAAACGTTCCAGTCTTCTTCATGGCTTTCATTTCGAGAATCTGTTCATCGAGACAGAAACCGGTGATCCGATCGCCAGAATTCCAACTCTCAAACTTACCTGGTTTCTACCTGGATTGCTGGCCGGACATGCTGGAATTCGCGAGTTTGGACTCTACGATGCAAAGATATTTGTAACAGAAAAGGATGGCATCTGGAACCTGGATTATCTCTCGAAAGGCTCAAAAGAGAAGAAACCATCTTCCAGGGAAAAACGTCCGCCACGAGAGGAAATATATACCTTCTTGCCCTTGAAGCTCTATGCGAACATCGATATTCGCAATCTGCAGCTTCATTACCAGAGCGAAACCAGAAAACAGACCCTGGATCTTTCAGGAATGGACGTTCGCCTGGCCTTCATCACGGAAACATTCAACACAATCCCTCTAAACACGGACATCCTGGAGCTGTTCGAAACCCTGGTCATCGCAGTCAATCCCTACGGACCGGTAAAAGTCGCATACGATAACGGGAACCATCTGGAAGGGGATCTTACCCTGAGCTTGAGAGTGTTTCGGCAGACAGTGGGTGGACAGGGAGTCTTTTCTTCCCTGCTGAATGTTGATGGTACGTCTCTGACCATGACCCGACCCGGCTATGCTCCGGTCACTCCTGGACTTATCGCACAATATCAGACCTCTTATAATGAAGACGAAGATGCCCTGCTCTATCGCGATTTTAGCATTAGCTACAATGGACGACAGTGGCTTTCTTTTGAAGCGAAGGTTGCCGAGCTAACGGAAGGTAAGCCCAGACTGGATCTGTCTGTGCTTCGCTCTGAAATCCTGCTGGATGAGCCAGGCCAGTTTCTCTCCCTGCTGACCAATGGCTCCATTCGCCTGGGCGGATACCTATCCCTGTATCCTTTAAGGCTGGCCGGTCCACTGGATAAGCTGGATTTCAGTCTCAGCGCAGAAGGAAATGGGCTGTTTTTCCAGGGGCCCGGTGGATATCATAACGTTCCCCAGCTAAACATACAGGCAGACGGCGCTATCAATCTATACGAAACCCTGTCTTTTTTGCAGCCACCGGAAGACTATGACTCGGAAAATGCCAGGGAAAGCCTGGCGTATGGACTGGTGCACAGACTGGATCTCAAGAATCTTTCCGGTGGCTACAACGGAGCCAGCCTGCAAGCATCCGGTAGTATTCAGCCAGACGAAGGTGTCGATGCCAGTATTCGCATTAACGGTTTCAATCTGGGGCAATTCCTGGCGCCATACGTAACCGGTATTGCAGGTGCCGATGTAAAAGCAAAATCCACCGAGACATTCGATGAACTGGACGTAACTGGCACAGTTACGGTCTATGGCGGTCGCTATTCTATTGGCCGATCTCGCTCCGGAATAAACAATCTGACCTTAAATACTACGGGTAAACTTTTTTTCGAAGAGAAAACCACGCGAATCTCCATCGAACAACTCAATCTCCAGGGAACAAACGATGCAGGCCTGGGCTTTCTGACACTTGCAGGCACCGCAGAACTAGTCTTCGGGGATGGCTTACAATCCTACGATTCCACGATAAATCGCCTGGCCATAAACTACGCTCCCATGATGACGACGTTGCCGGCAAGAATTCGCTATCCCATCGCTCCGTACGGAGCCTATTTAAAGGATGGTCTGATTCTCAGTCTACAGTCTAACGTCCAGTCCAGCAAAGAGGGAACTTCCATTCAAGGAAATGGAAACCTGACCGTGCCCGCCATCAGCAATGATTCGTTGAATCTTGCAGTGAATACCAACCTTTCTGAAGGTCGCATCGGAATTCCGATGCTGCGAATCGCCGGATTGAGAGGGGCCCTGAACGCAACCTTAACCGGTTCGGTAAACACAGGTGCGAACGTTCAGCCCTATCTGCAGTTCAGGCTGAGTCTGGCAAGAGAGCAGATGCTTCCGGTGCATGAAAACGTCTCTATCCAGGGAGGAGTGCAGATCAACCTGGACATCAATCCGCAGGTGGCCACAGGTGGAATCTACATCAACGATCTGGATATTCAAGTAAATACAGGCAATTGTCAGAATCCCAATTCGCCTGCGTGTCGGCGTCTTCGAGTAGAAAAACTCAATCTGAATCTGCCCATCCGACACAACATGGCCATGAAGGATCCTGTGCGACTATCAGATACTTCCAGTGGACTGGCTCTCACAGATACCGGTTTTCGCCAGGAGCCCAACTTCACTGTTCGCTTCGTAGCCTCCAGCCATACGCCCGGAGGAACGTATAAACCTGAAAGCTATTTCTACCTGGGCTCCCTGGATGCCAGCAAAGGCTATGGAATTTCCGCTCGAATGGATTACCGTAGAAATGTATTTATGATCGATTGGATCGATGCCAGGATTTTCAAGCCCAGAGACCAGGATACGGGAGAGCTCTGGGTACGGGATGGCACGGTCCAGGGTCGAAGAATCTTCTTTAATGCAGCCAACCTCGCGCCAGCTCAGATGGAATATGCTGGATTCCTGCAAATCCATAATCTGAACCTGGCACCTTTCTTTCCGGATTCGGATTCCACTTTTGACGGAATCATCAGCGGGGATCTTTCATTTTCCGGTCGCGATCTGTCGGATCCGATTCGAAATACAAATATGCGATTGTCAGTGTACCGGATCAGTGAAGAATTTACTGGATTTGCGGTGCGTCTGCTCATTCCCATCGACGTTCTTGCCTTTGCTGTTAACAATACACTGGAGATTCCGGCCATACAGGTAGAGCTGAAAGGTGGCTTGATCTACACATCGGTGAAGGTAAAAAGGCCATCGTTGCTTTCCCTTTCGGTGCTGGTTCGCCCATCGGAAGAAGAGATTCGGCAGGAGAGAATCCCTCTGGCAGAGTTTCTGGAAAGGGCTCGAACCGAATCCAGTCGATTTACAAGAGAAGCAGCGGGCAGCCAGGAATGATGATATGATACAAAGGTTTCTAAAGATACATGCAGCATGGCTGATCGTTTTAATACTGGGGGTGGCCTCCCTCGCATGCTCTTCTACTTCCACTCCCAGAGTTCTCACTCCGGCCACGGATTTCCTGACCGATCAGCTGGGAAAATGCACGGTGGTTAGTGTGGATCTACCTCCTATCACTCTAACTCCGGCAAGGACAGCAGCCGAGCGGCAACTCATTGGCGAAGAGAAGGAGCTGGTGCAGGACGGATGGCTGGTAGCTTCTTCCTCTGCGCTTCCCGCTGGCACCGAGGAGCTTGCCGGGTATTCCTCGGAGATACGTCATGAGTACAGAGTCCTGGAATTCTATTCGGATATAGTCCAGAGATACAGAAACCTGGGTATCCTGGGGGAGTCCTACGATGGTAGAGTCATGCGAACACCGGTGGCTTACCGACAGGATCTTTCTGCAGAGAGCCTGCAAAAGGCTATGACTGCCGCGGATCAAACCAATCGCTCCCGGCGAGCCATCTATGCCTATCTGGCCAGGATTCAGCCCCGGGAAGCAGAAGCATTTCTGAGATCATTTTATTATCGCACGCGGAGTGGAGAATGGATTCGGAACCCTGTAGGAGCCTGGGTCCGTAAATGAAGCAACTTCGCGCACTGCTAACACTGGTAGTACTTTCTTTCCTGGGGGCTCAATGCGCCTCGGTAAAGACCATTCAGCCTCCAAGGTTTGACTACAATCGACTCATCAGCAAATTTCTGGAAAACAATCCGGAAGGTCATTTCCCACTCACCGTTCAAAGAGGAAATAACACAGATCCTTCCGCCTCCAACAATGGATTTCTCTTCTACGCTTCGGATGTAGATGGCTCTTCTGATATCTGGATGCGGGATCTGAGCAGTACCGTCAATGTACCGGTGGTACGTCATCCGGCGGAGCAAACAGATCCTTATATTACTCCCGATGGAGCCATCCTGGCGTATGTTTCATTTGAACTGGATGCAGGAGGGGATCTTCGCATAGTTGCTCTGGAACCAGGTTTCGTAGTAGAGGCAGCCCTTCGCGGCGAAGATCCGCCCAATCTATGGAACTCGTCCATCAATCTTTCCAGATACCTGGACAGTGTTGGAGAAAAGCTGGGACCTGGATGCAAGGGTAGCTTCTCTGAAAGAGATCCGGTACTTTCGCCCAACGGCGATACAATTTACTTCGTTAGCGATCGCTGCAATCCAGGTGTGTACAGGATCTGGTCTCTGGAACTGGAAGAGCAGGAAAGCGAAGCCCTGCCTCAACCCATTACGGAAGAAAATTCGCTCCAGCCCAGTGTTTCCGAGGACGGAAAATATCTAACTTATTTAATTCGCACATCCAATGGCTCTCCCCATATCGAAATCCTGGATCGCAGCAATGGTCAGAGAAATCGAGTACCGCTGGAAGTTGGACCGACCCGGCAACCGTATCTTTATTTCAGGCCCTCCCTGTCCAGAGATGGACAGACACTTTACTATGGAGTGGTTCGAGAGGATACAAACAGAAACGGAATTCTGGATCAGGCGGATCGGGCCTCTGTTGCCGGTATTAACGTTAAGGATGTAATCAACAACAGTCCCGTGCCGGAACGATACAGGCTCATTGAAAGTAGCGTACCGATCTATTCCCTGGCATTCTCCGGTTTCGAACAGGGCACCATTCTTTATGCCGCAGACCTCTACAATACCGTTAACATTTATGTAACTCCACGCTCCGGTATGATCCCGGGACAACCCAGAGTGGATCAACAGTACGCCCTTGTAGATGACTTTCGAGATTTCCCGGATCGCTATGCCCTGGCACTGGAGGCGGTTCGACTGTATCATTCAGAATCGCCTTACTTCTTTCTTTATGAAGGCAAATCGCTGTTCCGTCTGCGAAACGCTCTGCAAAGGAACGGAGCCCGGGATGAAGTACTCACCGTCGAAAGACGGATTGAACGGGCAGAAAAAGAAAATCCGATGGTGGAGCTGGATCGCAGACTGTATTCAGTGCCCCAGGGCTCCGGCACCAGAGCTGCCATTCTTCAGAATGCTGTAGATTCTGTACCCCGGCGTTTTGAGGAAGAGAAAAGCAGAATCAGCCGCGCCTATATTCTGGAGGAATTGGCCCGGGCCCAGTCTGAATCCGGCAACCCTCAAGGAGCGCTATATACCCTTCAAAGACTTAATAAGGAATACCCGAATTATTTTCGCACATTCGAGGCCTCTGTGCTGCAGGGACAACTGGCCCTTTCGCTCCAAAAATCCATACCGGAAATTTATCGCACTCTTCTTAACAACGAGCAACTGCCCACGCATCTTCGCGAGCAGATCCTGGCATCCATTTTTAATGAATTTGAAGGCATGTTACCGGCAGCTGGCCTGGCTGCGGTAGAACGATTGCTGCCAGAGGAGCAGCGATCACTTCAATCGGCCCTGCTAATTACTAAGGGTCGGCTTCTTCACAATGACAGGCAATACGAAGAAGCGGTAAAAGTAAGTCAAAAGGGACTGGAAGGAGTTCCGGAAAAAACAGGGCTGTTCCTTCGCGGCTGGCAGACCATCGCTTTCGCAGAAGAGGCTTTGCAGAATAGCACTGCGGCCTACAGTGCCAAACTGCAATACGGGGGCTCCTATACCCCTGATTCCGGCGTGGAGATCTCTGCCCAGGAATTCCAGGGTATTGTAGAAGATTCAGAACAGCTGATTCGCACCTACAGAGACACAGCTCGGTCCATCTATTCTGACCTGGAGGAAAGAAGCGAAAGGCGATTTGGTGTGGGACTGGCTGTAGTGGATTTTGACCTCAGTCGAGAAAGCCTGGCATTGAAACTGAGCGATCGGGAAGTGCTGCGGGACTTTTGTGCTCCCGAATCATCGGCCATGCATTTACTGCGAAGCCTGGGGATCCCGGACTATTTGAAGCAGTATCAGAATTTTTGCAGCAGCAACAGGGATTTCTTCTCCGGTAAAACGGTGGATCTTCCCTTCCAGGATGCGCAGGTCGCGGCAGACCTGCTCTATCTGTCCAGCTATGCCAACGCAAATAGCATGAACATACTCTTTCTTTTCGTCAAGAAGGCAGATCTGTTTCCAGCGCTGTATAAAAGAAAGGCTGTATTCTTTCATCGAATGAAGGTGGATCTTGCAGTTGAAAGGAATCAGAAACGACTCTCCTGGGAAAGACAGAAGATTGAGCTGGATCCGACGGCACCACTTACAGATCTGCTGAGCGAAGGTGATCCATTTGAGGCTCGGATTTTTAACGAAGTAGTATATGGATATCGCTACGCTGCTCCCGAAGCCAGACAATTCTTTGATCATTCACTTCTGTACGGCTATGCCTATGCATTGGTGCAAAAAACCGTGGAACGGGAACAATTCTACGATAGTCTCCTGCGCGAAGGAGAGAGCCTTAGCAATGGCTTTTTGCGACAGAAGAAGGAAGCGGTTCTACGGGATCTAAAAGAAGCGGAATATCAGCTTCAGTATATTCTTTACGTAGAGCCAGACAATGTCGATGCCTACTTACTTCTTGGATGGCTCTATCAATATGTAGATGAAAGAAGGGAGTCCAAACTGCTCATCGAGCCCGACCTCATCGAGCAAACCTTTCGCACAGTCACAGGTGCCAGGCCTGCCGAATATCAGGATGGAGCTCATTATAGAGATCTATACGTAGCCTATTTCCCGGACCGACTGTACGAAAAAAACATTGAACTCTATAATCAGGCGCTGACCAGACTGGGCACGGAAGCTGATCCCGTCAGTCGGGCACTGATCAATCTTAACCTGGCGAACAATCACTTCAAGCTGCTGAATTTCAAACGGGCATCGGAACACTACAAATTGGTGGATGAGCTAAAGGAGAAGAGTTCGCACAGGGTATTCTCCGGCTATCTTCAGGAAGCTCTTTACTATTTTAACCGGGGGCGATCGGCTTACTATGAAGGGGATGTCTTACGAGCGGCAGAAGATCTGGAGCAGGCAGGTAAAATATTTCAGACAAACGAATACAACCCTGCATTTCAGCGCTACACAGAACTCAAGTTTCGCACATCCGGTCAGGATTATCCGGCGTATCTGAATAGACTCCTGGAAGAAACAGAGGAAAAACTACTTCGCAGTCGCTATCGCCTGGCACTCATCTCTTCTCTTCGAGGCCTTGCCTTGAGCGAAGCCGGACGATACCGCGAAGCGATTTCATCTTACCGCGAAGCAGAGTACATTCTGTATCGCCAGAAGCCCCAGGTTCCGGATGGTGTGGCCAGGTCGGGTCTACTGAACTTTATGGCCATGAGCTATCAATCCGCCGGAATGTATTCCGCTTCAGATGCTTCTGCGGAACTGGCAGAGAAAGTCAGTCTAAATCGCGGCCTGGACCGTGCAGATAGCAGATACCAGCCACAGACCATTGGCGGCCGGGCACTGGATTGTCTTCTGGGTTATGGCGAAGACTTTTCTGTAATTGGCGAAGGGCGAACCCCATACGGCTTTTCCAGTTTAAGGCAGTACGAACTTTCGCTGGGTATTCAATTGGAAAATGCCGTGCTCCTGGGGGACCTGGACCGGG
Organism: Spirochaetaceae bacterium; assembly: GCA_002729885.1. Taxonomy (GTDB): domain Bacteria; phylum Spirochaetota; class Leptospiria; order Leptospirales; family Leptonemataceae; genus UBA3465. The sequence goes on along the minus strand of PBUB01000002.1, from coordinate 255,427 downwards.
CACTGGATCTAATTGAAAAGCGAAGGGATGTATTCGAGTCCGAGGATGGAGATGTGATCCTGGGCAAACGCGGAATACTATCTTCTGAAAATCAGAAAGCTCTCAACCTGGTAAACCTCCAGCGCTTCGAAGAAGCGCATGAAGTGTTTCAGGAAGCAGCCGAGAAGGCTCTGGACTGGAACTTCCTGGATAGTTTCTTCACCAACTTCAAGAACTCATATGTTGTTCTGTTTATGGCCGCGGAAGCTGGAGATGCCTATGCAAGCATCGAAAGGCTACGAGACTCCCTGGATGTGCTCCGAAATCAACAGGAACGATACCGCGAAGAAGTAAAACTGGACTACATTGCGGAAAAGGAAACAGAAGATCCGGATTTCTCCTACGATGAAAGACGTGATGATCCAGTGGTAGAGCAGAGAGTTAATCAACGTATAGTGGACTTCCTGGTTCTGGAAGGTCAGACCTACTACTATATCGCGCTCCAGCAGGCCGCCGTTGAGGACAGCAGCGAAGCCCGACAGTCCGCAACAAAAGCTGGACAGCTCTTTTCCGATGCATTGAAGGCACTGGCCGCCAGAGGTCAGGTACCCGGTTTCCAGGCAATGCGAGCCAGGTTGAACCTGGCAAGAACTAAATTACTTCTGGGAGATACGGGAGAGGCCATCAATGAATTGAGGGACCTGGCAGATGATACTTACGAATACAATGCGTTGAGAGAGTACTGGGCCACTTATCGCACACTGGGAGATGCATTTGCTTCGCAGAAGAATTTCTCAGAAGCAGCGCAAAATTACGAAAAGTCCCTTGGCATCCTCAAAGAGTTTCCGGATCTTCGCGACCGGGTATCAAGCAGGCTGCCTGAGTATTTTGATCGGCTGGCCCGTTTCTACATTGCCCGTGGCAAATATGGACGAGCCATGGAAATCCTGGAGCTCAAACGACAGACCTATCTACAGAATCAATTCTTGCGATATCCGCTGAGGCTGGCCAACAGCATTGAAGACGAACAGCATCGCGTAATGCTGAATATATTGAGCACACTATCCAGAAGTTCCCGTCAGGAATCCATACTGAGGCTGGAACATAAGGATTTCGATAGCGTCGCAAGATACAACCAGGAGCTGCGGAACGAACTTCAATACGTTCAGCGAAGTCTTGCACAGTCCAGACCACTTCTGGAACCATTTCTATTGCTGAATGAATCCATCTCTCGGCCGGACCCGGGAACCGTTCTGATTCAGTTCTTCGTAAACCAGCCCGGTGGAGGATGCCTGATCTACGATCGAAGCATTTCCTTTGAGCCCTATAAAGACCAGGATATAGATGAATTCCTGAAAGCCTGTCTTCCAGAATCCGCCAGGAAGCTCTTGATTGTTCCGGATCATACATCTTTCTCCTGGAACCTGAACCAGAGAATTCCGGAATTACGCCCGGACCTACCGGCCCCGGTATTCACCAGCACCGCTCGGGATCTGCAGGACTTTGCGGGCTTCATTCAACCCGGAGATCTACGGGGAAGGAAGCCCGGTCGAAACATCTGGAACTCGGGGTCGGCGCCGGTTACAGAAAGCAACCATCTAAGCTACAAATCGACTCCTGCTTTCGAACTTTTTGCAGGCAGAAAGGATCCAGGCTACGATTTGCGAAAAGCCATCCAGGAACCTCAAACTGCTTCCATCCTCTTTCTGGAGCCAGACGAGGATGATCCAGTACTGCGATTCCATTCCATTCGAAATGCTTATGAAGTGTTTCGCGCATCCGGTGGCTCTACTGTTGCCGTGGTTCAGGGAGATCAGTACCAGGAAATTCTCTCTCTGGCCGGTAAGGACTCCTATGCGAAAACCGGTGCTCCCATCTTTGGAGTGTCCGGATTCGACGCTCAGTCCATGTCCAATTACATCCTGCAGGATGCGCAGGCATCAGAAGAAAAAGCCAGAGTTGCCCTGGCCGAAAATCGTAACGAAGAGGCTTCTCTACAGGCTTCCCGGGCCTTTTCACTGAGACAGCTTCTGGAGAATCCGGATGGCCTGGAAGCAGCAGGTATTCTCAACCGATCCCTGGCCCGTCTGGCATCCCAGGATGGATTGTTTTTCTTTCCTCAATCCCTGGAAATTGTCCAGGATCCCCAGGAAGCATTAATACTGTACTCCGAGCGCATTCGCGGGCTCTATGAAGCAGGTCAGGTAGAAGAAGGAAACAAATTATCCCAGGAGTTCTCCAGCAAGTACCCGGAGCTTGCAGGCTCCATGGTAGGTAGACTCAGAAATTATCTGGCGCTGGCCATTCTGGAAAGTTCCAAGAGCCCGGCCACAGATCTAAAAGAAGCCCGGCTTTCTCCAGAAGGCCTGGAAAGCTATCTTCAGAGTTCAGAGGATAGAAGACAGGCCTCGGAATATCTGATTCAGCATGGTGCCACTGACCGGGTTCAGACCATGCTGCGAAATGATTATGGAGCCACCAGTGCGGGCTATTCCGGCGAAGCGTTGATTCAGGGAGCGCTCCTGCACAAGAATGAATTTCGCATTCCTGGATCGGTGCGAACGGATACAAGTTTCCTTCTGGTAGAATCCCTGGCCGGCCGATGGAAGTTCTTCGATGACATTGTAGCGAATCTGCCGCCCACGCGGCCCGAAGAAAAAGGAGAGCATCGCAGGCAGCTATTGCTTCAATGGAAGAACAGTCGCACCGGCAATCCCATCTCATTTGAACAATTGAGATGCATTCCCGTAAAGGAAGAGGATCTGTCTGCAGCCAACGCATTCACGGCCATCCAGGAAGCGCTACCGGATGGAGAGCAGATAACCGGACTGGTAGGGCTTTCTGGAGAAACCGAAACCAGTTGTTTGTACCTTTCCAGCGAAGATCGGGCGTTGATGTTTCATCTGTTGATTGAATCTGTGGATGTGGACCCGGGACTGCAAATCGCTGGCATGCTAATGGATTTGATCAATGCAGAAGCAGTTCATTCCAGGGCCAGGGCTTCCTGGTTTGCCCTGGTAGCTTCGGAAGCCTATCTCAATAAGATGGATGCAGACACCGGCTACAGATTCTATGCCAGGCATCTGGAGTTTCGGAATGGAACCCTGGAAAGCGATGAAGTAAAGAGAGGACGTCTGGCCGTCTGGTACCGACTGTATGGAAAACCCATTTCCGATCCTTTGCTCGGAGAATTTATGACCGTTACTCCGGTGCGCAAAATGGCAGATATGCTGGTAGGTCTGCCAGGAGCTCCGGATCGCAGAGACTACGATAAAATCGTGCGGGAACTGGAAAAAGGTACCGGAATTCCTGATGTTCAAAGAGAGCGAAGCATCGCCCTGGATCTCTTGAAGCGAAGAGCCATTCAGGACAGCAACTGGAAGACCCTGGCAAATCTGGAATTCTACCAGGATGCGATCCTGGGTGCGAAAGGTCAATTGCCTCCCATGCAGGATATTGCAGGCATGATCATTCGCACCATTCCTAAAAATCAAACCCTTACTGTGCTAATCGATGCCGGGGATCGATTCTATTCCATAATACTTTCGTCTGGAGGCCTGGAGAAAAAGGACCTGGGAGCCAACGCACGAGAAATGCGAGCCAACCTGGAAGAATTCAAGAGAAGAATTCGCAATGGCCAGCCGCACGATCAGCTTGCTACTACTCTGTCAGATTTTTATCGCTCCATCCTTCCAGGCAGAACCGATGTTCCTCATTATTACTGGTTTCCTGCTGCCCATGCCCTGGCCCCCATCATTCCAAGAACCGGGGATCAACTGTTTCAGGTACTGGATCCATCTACAATTGCAGGTGCAGCACCCTACACCGGGGCGTTGTCCCTTCAGGGTAATTTCCGAGTCACTGTAGGCGGGCGCCCTGGAACCTATCCCGGGTTGAGTGCAGATCTTGTAGGTCGGTTAAGAGACATGGAAATGAATGCCCTGGAAAATACCAGTGTCGGTAATCCTACCATGTATCATCACTTCTCCGGAAATCCCCATCTACCACTATTTGGCAATCGAGGACTTCCTTACTTTTTATCAGATACCTACCTGGTGGATCTGAATAAAGAGCAGCTTCGCGATTTTATGATCCGTCTGGGAGAGAATACGGATGCTCCAGGTTTGATTAGCATTGTTCGGCCATCAGGCACCGGACATGCCTTCTTTGTTAAGCATTTCTACGATCGCTCACTGCCAGAGAGCAGCCTGCATCAGAGATATGTTCATGCATTCGCGCTGATGATTCGTGACATTCAATATACCCGGGCGGTTTATGGATATCGCCTGGTTACATCGCGCTGGATTCAGCCATCGACACAGTAACCGGAGACTCAGTATGGAAAGAATTAGCGCTGGCGGTTCCAGCGCAAAAGACCTCAGGCCTGAGATAAACCCACAGTTCCTGCTGGCCCAATCAATAATCGATTTCCAGCTCTTTAATCTTTTTATCCAGGGTATTTCTATTAATCCCCAGGAAGCGAGCCGCGCGAGTCTTGGTGTAGCGAAATCTCTTTAGCGCCATAATGATCAGACGACGCTCCACTTCCGAAATTACCGTTTCGTAAACTTTCCCTTCCATGGTATCCAGCTCTTCTTCGGAGACCAGCGCTGCCATGGCAGACCGGGGCTCCGCAGATGCTTCGGCAGACTGTTCTGGTTCTGTAGAAATAAGCTCCGGTTCGGCAACCGGGCTCTGCTCCACCGAGAATGGAAGGGTTATATCGGTAAAGTCATCCACGTCCAGTATTGAGTTCTGAGCCATCACTACCGCCCGTTCAATAACGTTCTCCAGTTCTCTGACGTTACCAGGCCAGTCATGGTTTTCCAGCATCCTCATCGCTTCATGGGAAATCCCGGTAATCTTCTTTTCGTTTTCTTTGTTGTATTTTTCAATAAAGTGATGCACCAGAAGCACAATGTCTTCACGACGATCGCGCAGAGCTGGAATTCTGAGATTGATTACGTTAAGTCTGTAATAGAGATCTGCGCGAAATTGTTTTTGAGAAATCAACTCTTCAAGGTCGGCATTGGTAGCAGCAATAACGCGAATGTCCACCTGACGGGTACGTCCGCCCACGGGTTCAATCTCCCTTTCCTGAAGAACACGCAGAAGCTTGGACTGCAGATTCAAATCCATTTCTCCAATCTCATCCAGAAAGATTGTTCCGCCATCTGCCACTTCGAACTTCCCCTTCTTATCCCCTACCGCTCCGGTAAAAGCACCTTTACGATGACCAAACAGTTCGCTTTCTAGCAGGTTCTCAGGTATGGCAGCACAGTTAATCTTGATAAATGGTTTCTCTCTTCGCGGGCTATTATAATGGATGGCGCTTGCGATCAGTTCTTTACCGGTTCCGGATTCGCCGGTAAGAAGCACCGAAGCCCGGGAGTCAGCAATGATCCGAACCTTTTCGAATAGCCTGAGCATTGAGGAGGATCGCCCGATCAGGCTTCCAAATTGATAGCGACTGGAAAGCTCCTGCTTTAACTTCAGGTTTTCGCTGGTAATTACCCGGGTTTCTTCCTGGACCAGTCGCTGAATGGTAATGGCCTGGGAGATAATAGATCCCAGGATTTCCAGAAATTCCAGTACAGAATCGGGATCCACCCCTGTTTGCGGATGAGTAAAGGTACTGAATACCCCCACCACTTCGGTTCCAGAAAAGATAGGACAACAGAAGTATCCCATATCGCCGCTTTCCGGTACGGTTTTCATTCGATTCAAGAATCCAGGCTCGTTTTTAACGCTGGGAATAAAAATGGCTTTCTTGCTCTGAAAAACACCCCCGGTAATCCCTTCTCCCGGCGAGTAGGTAATGGTTTGCGACTCTCGCTCATCCAGGCCACTGGAGGCGGCGATTTTTAGAAGCCCTTCTTCGGCATTATGGAGAAAGAGAGTACTTCGATTCAGGCGAAAGGCCTTCTCCGTAATGGTCATAATCTCGCGAAAAACTTCCTGGAGCTTCAAAGAGTGAGACACTACGCGAGAAATCTCCAGCATTACCTGATGGAATCGATCTCGAATTTTAAGCAGACGGTTGTCTTCCAGGCGAACAAAAATCTGCGCCGCCAGGTTGGACATGATTCGCAGAAAATCCGCATCCTCCTGGGTAAAGGCCCCATCCCTTCGAGCATCCACGGACAGAACGCCAATCAAGTCCCCCCGGGCCATCATAGGAACAGCCAGCTCCGACTGCAGGTCTTCCTTGATTCGTATATAGTCCTGCTCCTGGTTGGCGTTGCCCACCAGGCGGTATTTACCTTCTCTGGCGACCCAGCCGGTAACACCCTCTCCTACTTTCAGACGTAGCTTGCCCCCCACCAGATTCAAGCCCCGGACTACCCGGGCTTCCAGATAATCACGGGATGAATCCAGAAGCATGATACTTCCTGAGTCTGCTTCCGTGGCTTCAATACAGTCAGAAAGCAGCCCATCCAGAATCTCTTCTGGATCTTCAATGCGACTCATGGCAGAGGTAATTTCTTCAATAAAGTGCGCTGCCAGGTCTGTTATCTTTACGGTCATGTGCCCTCTTTCAAGACATTCTGCCGACAATATAGGCAACATAATCGAGGCCGAACACCCGACCCCGGCCAAAATGCCCAGGATTTAAACAAATCGATGCCTTTTTGTATATAGTATAGCTTATTTCATGCCAGACCGGGCAAAAAATCCCCAGTTTTTGCCAGATGCGAGAAAATAGATCAAAATGCCCTGTTGCTGACTCTGTGGGCCCGGGCGCGGCAGCCACTCGTGGCCGCTGTAATCTGGTTTGCTGGTTTGATGGAGAGCTACAGAGGTGGGGGCCTCAAGTTGGTTTGCCCTCCTCCAGGCCCTTTCCAGTCTAGGTAATGTTCTTCTATCTATCCAAGCTCTTCACACTGATATTCAGTCTGTATCCGGCCGCGTACTTCCTGCTTCTTTTTCTGGGATGGAGAGCTACAAAGGGTACCAGACGTAAGAAGTCCAGAAGGCTCTTTATTCTTGGGTTTTTGCTCTTTGGATGGATGTCCACAGACGTTTGTGCCGACTGGATTCTACGATCCCTGGAAGAACAGAATCCTTACGTGGCCTCCGCGGATTTGCAACCCGCCGACGGAATCATTGTTCTGGGTGGAATGATGGACCCTGTGGCTCAGCGCGGGACGGTACCTGAATTCACCGACGGTGCCAATAGACTATTTGCAGGCCTGCACATCCTGAATGCCGGAAAAGCTCCGGCCATGATTTTATCTGGAGGGAGCGGACTGATCCTGCAGGGAGGCCCGGCGGAAGCTACGTTGCTACGAGATTGGCTACTGGAACAAAAAATGGCCTCCCCGGAACAGATAATTGCAGAAGCTGAATCCAGAAATACTGCAGAAAATGCACTCAATAGTGCAGACATCGCTCAGAGGCTGGGCTGGAAAAAGGTCTATCTGGTTACCTCGGCTTTTCATATGCCCAGGTCCGTGGCTGTGTTCAATAAACTTACAGATCTAGAAGTTATTCCCTATCCTACGGACTATCGATCCTCTACATTCTTTGCAGGACCAGAAGCACTGTTTCCTTCGGCCCATGGAATTCAAAAGACCTGGATTGGGCTCAAGGAATACATAGGAACTACAGCTTATATCCTGAAAGGATATATCTAATCCGGTCACAGACTGCGGAAAAAGAAAGAACCGAAAGCCAGATTTGGTCGATGTCCAATAGCAGGGGCCTTCCGAGCAGGGAGGCTCAGTTAAAGGACAGGAGCGGACATGGCAGCCCAGAGGAAGTATCCAGAAGACCACTTTCCCCATACATTTGAGATCATCATATTGATCATGATCTTCCTGGCCATCTGCCATCTTTGCATTGAAGAGCTGGCCATCTTGCTGGCCTGGGATTCCAGCACCCACCGGGATCTCATCCTGGGAGCTTTTGCCTTTGATCTCATCTTTTCTCTGGAATTTCTGGGACGAACCATTGTGTCCCTTAAAGAAGGCCGCTTCCTGCTCTACTTCACCCGTCAGAGAGGTTGGATTGATTTCATCTCTTCTGTACCTCTGGCTGTACTGGTTTCCGGTCCTGCTATATATCTACTTTTTCTGAGCCCGGATGGTCAGATCGAACATCTGCCACAGTACATGGTACTATTGAAGACTGCCAAGGCAGTGAGGGTAACCAGGGCCCTGCGGCTGATTCGCATGCTTCGAATCGTGGGTCCGGTGCAGTATACAGAGTCTCAGATGACCAATCATCATGTAGCGACGGTGGCCACCATTACTGTAACTACTTTGATCTTTTCGGTTTTTTTACTGCAGCTTCTGCCAGTATCACCTGTACCCGGCCATGCAGCCTACAAAAGCGAAGTCAAACATCGCCTGGAATCCTACCTGGCAGATGAAACCAGACAGAAGTACGAGAAACCCAACGCAACGCTATTCGAAACTGCCTTTCCTGCTATTGTATATTTGAAGGATAGCAGCGGGCAGGTACTCTACCAGAGAAAAGAGTCGGTGCCGGATTGGAGTCCTTCCGTGGACCTTGCTCTTTCCGAAGGATTCACAGCAAGCCTGTCCTATTTTCAGGCAGATGCCAACCTGGCTCTGCTCATACTCTGCCTGCTGGCCATAATACTCTTTTTGCTGGTCGGATATGTGCTTCTTTACGGCCGATTATTCGTCCAGAGCGTAGCCGAGCCTGTTTATATGATGGATCGCGGGTTAAGACAATGGAACTACAATCTGACGATTCCAGAAATCAAAGATAGACCCCAGGATGAAATTTCAAAGCTGGCCAATATCTATAACCGAAGATGGCTGCCACTAAAGGAAAGAATTGTAGCCCACTATGATCGCAAGAAGCGCGATATGGAAATGGGCAACTCGGATCATGGCCATCCCATGGATTCAGGTAAGAGTGTTTCTCTGGATGAATTAATCTAGAACGGCGCCGGGTTTCGCCCGGAAAGAATCTATTCAAGAAAATTACCGTACTGACTACATCCGGGAATCCAGAAGACTGCATGATACATCCTGCTCATTCATTTAAACAGGCATGGGAACTGATCCTGATAGTAGTTACCACCTATGCATCCATCGAGGTCCCACTTCGTCTGGTCATGGGCTATCCGGCCACCGGATGGATTCTGTTTCTAGATATAATCGTAATCAGCATCTTCATCGCCGATATCTTCATAAATTTTCGCACTTCCATTGTAGTGGAAGGACGTCTGATCAGCGATCCTCGTCAGGTGGCTCGAAAGTACCTGTCCAGCTGGTTCATTGTTGATTTCCTGGCCGCCGTTCCCTTTGATCTGATTTTGATACATAGCATAGGAGAGCCAGAGGCCAATCTGGCTCGTCTCATATCTCCTACGCTCCTTCGCGCTCTCCGAATGCTTCGCCTGATACGGCTTTTGCGCCTGGTGCGATTGGCCCAGTTGCTACATCGCCTGGGACACCGGGACTTCTTGAATCCCGCAATCATGCGGCTTCTGTTCTTTGGATTCTGGGTAACTCTAATTGGTCACTGGGTAGGCTGCGGCTGGGTAGCGATGGGAGGGATTCCCGAGGCCCCGGATCAGCTCACCAGGTACGTAAGGGGAATCTACTGGGCCTTTACCACATTGACCACAGTGGGCTATGGTGATGTTGTTCCTCAGAATAACCATCAGACCGTTTATGCCATCCTTATCATGATTGTAGGGGCCGGAATGTACGGCTACATCATTGGTAACGTTGCCCATCTTCTGGCGAACATCGACGTAGCTCGCGCACATTTTCGTCAGAAGATGGAAACTGTGAATGCCTTTCTACGGTACAGAAATCTGCCTGCCTCTTTACAGGAAAGGATTCGCAACTATTATAATTATCTCTGGGAGAGCCGACTGGGCTACGATGAGTTTTCTTTTTTAAAAGATCTGCCCAGATCCCTTCAAATGGAAGTGGCACTGTCTCTAAACCAGGATATCCTGGAAAAGATGCCCATCCTTCGCGGCGCTCCCGCCAGCCTTGTGCGAGAAATCGTGCTTAGTTTAACTCCTCAGGTGTTCACACCAGGAGATATGATTTTTCAGTATGGAGATCCTGGACAGGAAATGTTTATGATCAGCAAAGGAACGGTCGAGGTGCTGGATCGCGAAAAGAACTCCATAGCCTCATTGTCGGATGGTCAGTACTTTGGCGAAGTGGCCCTGCTACACCATGCCCCTCGCAATGCCTCTGTGCGAGCGGTGGATTACTGCGATATTTATAGCCTGGATCGAAATACGTTTTCTGAAATACTGCAACGCTATCCTGAATTCGCAAAAAGCATTGAGGCCATGGCAGAACAAAGAAGAGGCGGACAGAGAAAGCCTGAGTGATCCAGGAAAAAATCAGAGAAAGGCTGGCGAATCAGGATAGTTCCTGACCCAGGGAATCCAGGGCCTGTTCCACAGTCCCGTAAACAGAGAATAGATCCAGTAGATTGGTAAACACAAAGGCCTTGTGTACCACTCCCTTTAATCCGGACAGCTTCAAGCTTCCCTGTTGCTTCTTTACTGCATCCATGAAAGAGGCCAGAGAGCCAAGTCCGGTGCTATCGATATACTCCACGCCCGAAAGATCCAGGACAAAGTGTCGCTTACCTTCGTTACGGGAATCGTCCAGAACAGAGCGCAGCTCCGGGCTGGTGTATATATCCAGATTTCCCCGGGGCCTTACCAGTAACGCTTCTGGCCAGGGCAGGTTTTCCATTTCATATCTATTGGGATCCTTCATGGACGAATCAAGAAGACGGATGAATTTCACACATAAAGGTCATTTTTTCAGCAGACAAGCATAAAATTATGTCTCTTTTAATATTTCGGATTTTCGCAAATTCCCGTATGAGCCAGCAACGACACCGATCAGAACACAGGCCGGAGTGGCGAAAAATCCAGCAACGACACCGTCAGAATTCAGGCCCAGGTGCCTGGCAATCCGGCAATCCGGCAGTCCGACTTCACCGGGCTTTCATCCGGGAGCGGAAGCAGACCGGCTCTATTTTCGAGGTTCATTCCCGAATCGGAAGGGAGTACAGACTCAAAGGATCCACCGGAACGCCACGAATCCACAGTGCAAGATGGAGGTGCGGACCAGTGGAATAGCCAGTATTGCCCACATCCCCAATACGCTCGCCGGCCTGTACATATTGTCCAACCTGCACCTTTAGATTGCTCTGGTGCATGTAGCCGGAAAAAATTCCCAGACCGTGGTCGATGATGGTAAAATTTCCCTCAAAATGCATGGAACGCGCCAGCACTACCTGACCGTCAGCAATGGCATACACCGGAGTGCCGGGGCGCCCTCGCAGATCCACTCCATTATGCATAACAACGCGGCGCCCTACTTCTACCTTTTGCCCGTTAACGTATTTGTATGAGATCTTGAGTCGGCTGGTAAAGCACTGGCTAGTAATGTAGTGCATATTTCTCGGATGCGAAAGCCGACTGGTAATCAAATCATTTCCTTTTCGCTCAAATACCTGACTTCGCAGACTCTTTTCCAGAGTAATCTTCTTCATGAAATTGGAGAGCTTCTCCTCGCTCTCCTCTTCTGCCGCCAGCCCTTCCTCCTCCGATTCCTGTTTCTGAGCCATCAGGGTTTTTTCCTGAGCAGGAGAACCATGGGCATCCAGTTCCGTATTCTCCGCTTCCGGTCCTGAACTGGCCATCTGATCTTCTGTCGGCGAAGGGTTCTGTTCTAGAGACTGAACCTCATCTTCCGATGCGGACTCGGCACCGGAGTCAGAAGTCTCCTCACCACCCACTTCCCGCGGCGCCAGATCCGGAAAAAAGCTTACCCGATTGTACCATCTAGTCTGAGGAAAGGATTTCTCATTGATGGGTATTTCAATCCTGGCCTGTCCAAATCGGTCTCCGACAGATTGTTTCCATGTAAGCTCAATCTTTTCCCGCTCATCTTGAGCTCCTATGGGGAGTAGAATGCGATATCCCCAGTTGGTACGGGTTAAGGGCAGTGGCTTTCCGTCTTTGTCATAGAGATAGCTGTAGAAACCATGCACTTTCGCAGGACGCAAGATCTCAATGTATACCACATCACCCTGAGCAAAATCCCGGGAATAGGCATCCATGCGAACACCTTCCAGTTTAAAGGTAAGTTGCTCCGGTTCCTCTATTGAAAAATCGTCCGGAGCAAAAATTCGAGTGGATTGTCCCAGCTTCCTCCAGCTGTTCTTCTTTTCTGAACCGGGCTGGCTCAGTTTATGACTGGAATCTGGATCATTTCCCAGAAGCAGTCCCGGAAACAGCGCAAGAAGTAGAAAAAAATACAGATGCCGAGGCATAGTTGATTATCGACCTCTTTCCATGGTGGATTCAGAGCCTGTATAATGTGTTTTACGGATGAACAAATCATCCCTCCTGCCTTCGGAGAAGATTCCTTCCATATTCTACCGTCTTCTACATTCTACGGTCTTCTACTGCGGCGGGGCCTGAATCGAACGTAGAATGAAGCTCTGAACCTTCTCATCACTCATATACAATAGTCCCCGGGCAATGGCCATATTCAATTTGGTGCTGTGACCCGGGACCTTAAGTGCCTGTAACATCACTCTGGCTGCCTTCTCCGAATTCTGGACCTGCATGTAATTGATGGCATAGTTATGGATCCAGCGATGCTCTCCGTCCCGGGGGTCCATCAGTCGATCCTGGAAGAACTGAAATGCCACCTCATCCTTTCTCTGCTGCATGCAGTCGGCGGCTCTGTATGCAGGACTTCCGTACCCATTCCCCAGATCCGGATCGGAAACTTCTGGAGCAAACGTGTCGTAGGTGCGAACCAGAAGCTTCGTGGAAGGCTCTTTACTGGAGCAATCCTGAAGATCAAAAAGGATGCCATCTCTATTCCGGTTATTCAGAAAGTCCTCATAGGTGCCCTCAGGCCGCTCGGGTGGTGCTTCCGCATCGTCCGGTGCGCCGCTGGCAAATGCGCTCCGGCCCAGCCAGGCCACAGTAAAGAAGATAGGAGAAAATCCGGCCCGGTAGATGATTGAGCCGGTATGGGTAACATATCCTGTTTCGTCCGAGAATTCCCACAGGGCCTCATCCGTATCCTGAGCCGCTCTGGGGATCATCCGGATGGGATGTATAATAAATGCATCCAGAACGCCGGCCATAAGCCCTACAGGTATATAGATGGGCGCCAGTAGCAGCCGCGAAGGCTGGGTTTCTGGAACCATGTGCTCTTCCACTGCATTTACAAGTATCGTGTTTCTGCGATCAAAGACGGCACAGCCACTGAACTGGAAAATGAGAAGCAGAACCAGAGCCAGTCTGGTCAGGCGCACGATGCGGGGTCTACTCAGTTCCAGCATCCGGTTCTTACGATATTGCATTAATCCTTTATCCTGCAAGTTAGTGTTCATGAATCAGGACCCTACATCAAATAGTGATCGAAACAACCAGTCAAAGCTAAAGAAGACCGGGGAGAAAGCCACCTTTGGCACGAATAGAAAGGTCTGCCAGATGATGCTTCCTTCAGGCTCCTGCCAGATTGTTTCGTAGGTATCGTCCAGGGCATCCGGCACCACCGCCACAGGATGAATCAAAATTGCATCCGATGCAAGACTCACTGCGCCCACGGGCAGAAATACAGGAGCAAGCAATACTTTGCTCATCGTAGATTCCGGAGCTACCACAGAGTCCAGAGAATTGGTGAGTCTGCGATTCTCTTTTACCATAAAGGCGCAATGGCTATGAACGAGAACTATACAAATTAATAGAAACGAAGTTAGGGTGCGCTTCATAGATAGATTCCATCCAGGCAATCCCGGACTGGCAATGAAATTACTATGCGATATCAGACAAAGCACAGGTTTCTATAAAAAAAGCATGCCATCCAGGCTGGATACGACATAAGAACTTCCGGATTGATCAGTTTAGATGTGCAGGATCGTCATCCAGCACTGCAGGACTATAATGGTAGATGAAATCCTTTTGCTGCCATTGATAGGTTCTAGAGTAGGTGACACCCTGCTTCCAGGGAACAGATTTATAAAAACCAGGACCATCGAATACGAATGTATGAAACTCCCCGTATTCGCCGCAGGGATCCACTTCGTCGGGAAGATCTCTTAAAAATTCCAGATCGTAGGGACGACCACAGAAATCAGGCCCCAGCTTTTGACCGTCCACGCTTACTACAACGGCGCGAAAACCCAGATCAATAAACTGTCTGGCCATGTCCGGAGTATCCCTTTTCCAGAGGGGGAACTGAGCGGTCCAGCCAATGGAGGCTAACTTCTGCTCTCGGAACTGCTTTAGATCCTCAAGAAAGATATCTCCAAAAATTGAATCACGAATGCCACGGCTGGACCAGACCTCCATGGCATCCTTCATTATGGATTCATATTCGCCGTCCGTGGGTTGGTCCGGAAGAATCACCTTATGGATGGGCAGTCCCAGCGCAGCGGCCTGTACATCCAGCAATGATTCCGGAATCTCATGATGCGAAACCCGGTTTGGTAGATCTCCTTGCTGAACCTGCAGGGTAGTCATCAGAGATTCGATTTGAAGTCCCGCTTTTCGCGCTTCATAAAGAGCAAGGCATGAGTCCTTGCCGCCGCTCCAATTGACTATCGCAGACTGCATGATGCATTAAGAGAAATCCGGAATCTGGCGCAAGGCAATTCCGGGATTGAATCTCTGAGTTCTACTGCATCCTCCAGCCGGCCTTCCAATGCAGCCGGGATCTAATGCACGGAGCCCTCCCGACGTCTTCCAATCCAGCGCCATGTAAAAGCCTGATTCTACGACACAGCGGTTTCAGGAATCATCCTTTCGCACCAATCGGACCATCAGTTTATAGATCTCATCCAGAATCAAAACGCTGGAAGCCACTCCGGCGGCCAGAAGCCAGTCCTGGCCAGAAAGCGATGTTGTAGAGAACGTTTCTTGAGCAGGCTCCCACTCGACCGCCAGCGCCTGAAGCATAAGCACCAGAGCCAGCGAAAACCAGAGCCGAACATTCTTAAAGAAGTTAGTGGCAAAGGCACTTTCGAATTCCGCCCTTGCATTGAATACGTTAAAGATCTGAAATAAAACGAAAGTAGTAAACGCCAGGGTAGCCGCATATTCCGGGGAACTTTCCGACAACTCGAAGTTCAGTATCCCCAACGTACCCACCATCATTATTATTCCATAGACTATCACACGAATTATTCGGTTGAAATTCAGAATGCTTTCGTCTGGCTTTCTGGGGGGCTGCTTCATTAGATCTGGCCGTCCAGGCTCAAGACCCAGAGTCATGGCCGGGGGACCATCCATTATAATATTGATCCAGAGCAATTGAATCGCGGTAAAAGGCATGGGATTACCCAGAAGAGTGGATGCCAGAACGGTCAGTATTGCTCCAATATTGGTGGATAGCTGAAATCGAACGAATTTTACGATGTTGTCATAGATAATCCGCCCCTCTTCCACTGCATCTTTGATAGTAACGAAGTTATTATCCGTCAGGACAAGTCTGGCTGCCTCCTGAGTTACTGCCGTACCATTCCCCATGGCAATACCGATGTCTGCAGCCTTCAAAGCAGGTGCATCGTTGACTCCATCGCCGGTCATCGCAGTAATATGATTTCGCTTTTTCAGGCTGGTAACAATGCGAACCTTGTGTTCTGGAGATACCCGAGCAAACACCGATGCAGTAGCCAGGGCCTGCTCCAGTTCTTCCTCGCCCAGAGAATCCAGCTCTGCTCCGGTGAGAGTCCTGCCTTCCAGACCCAGTTCCCGGGCCACCGCCGCAGCGGTGGACTGATGATCTCCCGTGATCATCTTTACAGCAATGCCGGCCCGTCTGCAAAGCTTGATCGCTTCTCTTGCCTCGGGCCTTGGCGGATCCATGAGTCCAATCAGCCCCAGGAAAGTCCAATCCCTGGTCCAGTCTTCGGGGTTTCCTGCATCGAAATCCTCCGCGGGAATGACTTTTCTGGCCACAGCCAGAACCCGCAGAGCATCGCCGGCCATCATATTGTTCGCATCGGAAATTCGGCTCACCATTTCTGAACTCAATTCAGTTTCGGTGATTGCCTCTGGCGAAAGCGAATCAGGATTTTCCGCTTTCGCACTGGACAACCTCTGGAAAAGAATCCGACTACAGCGCTCCAAAGTAGCATCCGGTGCACCTTTGATGTACATCTCTACGAAATTTCCGCTACGATGAAAGGTGGCCATATATCTGTATTCTGCATCAAAGGGGATCTCTGCAATTCTTGGGTACTGCTCTATCATTTTCAGAGGATCCAGTCCTCCCTTCTGGGCCAGTGTATAGAGCGCCCCTTCTGTAGGATCCCCCACCAGTTTTCCATCCTGGACAAGGGCTTCATTGCAGAGTGCCAGAGGCAGAAGTAGATCGTCCAGACCGTTGCGCGAAATGCTTCCTTCAGTGCTGTAACCTTCACCGGAAATCTTAAAGAACTCTCCTGCGAACCATCCGGCGCGAGCTGTCATTTCATTCATTGTAAGAGTACCGGTCTTATCCGCGCATATCACCGATGTAGAACCCAGGGTCTCAACCGATGATAGATTCTTCAGTATCGCTTTCTTGCGAGCCATCCTCCACATTCCGATGGCCAGAGTTACAGTTACCACCGCTGGAAGACCTTCCGGCACAGAAGCCACAGCCAGAGCTACAGAGGTCATGGCCGCATCCGCCCAGGGGGCCCCTCTCCAGAGAGCCAGTCCAAAAATGATCAGAACCACAGCGCCAGCGATGAGTGCCAGACGCCTGCCCAGTCGGTCCAGTTGGCGTTGAAGCGGAGTGGTACCGCTATCCAGAGAAAGCATTCCGGCAATGCGCCCCATTTCCGTATCCATGCCGGTCCCCAGCACAAGCATCTCTGCGCGGCCTTTCGCAACCATGGTATTCATAAATAGAACGTTGCTTCTTTCGGCCACGGGAAGGGCTGGATCGTTCAGAGTGGTTTCCTGTTTGGCCACAGCCGCCGATTCGCCGGTAAGAGCAGATTCCTGCACCTCCAGGTTCACTGCCTGAAGAATGCGGCCGTCCGCCGGCACCTGGTCTCCGGCCTCTAGAAGCACAATGTCCCCGGGAACAATATCTTCGGCGGGCACTTCCTGGACGATGCCATCCCTTCGCAGCCTGGCGGAAGGAATCAGCATTTTCTTCAACGCATCCAGAGTAGATTCAGCCCGATATTCCTGATAAAAACCGAGGCAGGCATTAAATACGATTACAATCAAGATGACGACGGCATCTTTAATATCGCCTATGGCCCAGGCGAGCAACCCGGCTGAAATAAGTACGGCTGTCAGGAAACCGCGAAATTGCTGTATAAACCGTTTCCAGATCGGCTGCGCACGCTGCTCGGCCAGACGATTGGCACCGTAACGGAGGTATCGGGCTTTCGCTTCATCAACGGAAAGGCCTGCGTTTGCATCCGTTTGCCATTTCCGTAATAAATCATCTAGCGGACTGGTATGCCACTGGTTTCGCTCCATCGACTTCACTGAATACGATTTCCCGCGACCGGGCATTCGCATCAAGATATTTCACATCGCCGCTCAGTCATTTAGATTCGCCACGTTGGCTATCTGCAGCAGCCATGACGGAATCCATCGATGGTGAATTGAGGGGCCCTGGTCAATCGGTGAAAGGTGGCTACACCGGCCGGTCGAAGTACTATAATGTACTCCTGACCGCCGGATTCCCAGACCTGGAATACATTTTCCCCGCCCTGATCCTTTTGAGTCAAAAATCCAGAGGAGGAATCCTGATTGTTCGTAGCCGGATTGTATTCGTAGCTATTGAACGAAGAGAATTTATCCATCTTATAGCGTACCCTGTTTCCGGAAAGAAAGTCCCATTCCACTCTATTACTGCTGAACACAGAAATGCTGGATCCGGTAATATTGGCCTCTCGCAGATAACGAAAAGACTTCTGTCGCATAAGAAATTCCTCGGATGAGGATACCCGGCGTATTCGCGAATTGTCCCATCTAACAGTGGCAGCAATGGAAGGCAGAGAATCATAAAAGGAATACCAGGCTCTGTTCTCAATGTCTGCAGTGCTTCCCCTCTTGATTAAATCGTAACGAAAGAGCTTGAAACCAGAGGCGATGATAAGCGTATAGCCAGGTCCAGGAACCAGCCAGGCTCCCAGGTAGAACCGATCATCGTTGGTCTGAACCAGGGACAATCCTACAATCTGACGCCCATCCGGTAACTGCATTTCATCTATCCTTGCAATTCGCAACGCATCTTCCGGTGAATTCCAGCTCTTATAATATGTGCTGGATCGATCAGAAAGATACGAGGCCAGGGCCGCCACAGGACTTACAGGTCTACCTGGTTGAAGCTCATACTCCACTACGAAATTGTTGGTGTTTCCAAATACATACTGGCTGCCAGGCAATCGAAGAGGAGACACTACAGCCAGGTTTGCATAAGGCGATTCGGCATCCTTCCAGTGCGATGGCTGTTTCAGCGAATAATTAAAAAAGCTGCGATTAACCCCCTGCACCGGCTTAACGGTGCCGGCCGGTACAGAAACGGAAATACGGTCAAATGCCGGCCCCACTGTCTTCATGAGGGTCTGTAGCTTTTGCGCCTGGTCGGCGAACAATATTACAGTCTGAAACCTGGCGCCTGCAGCGAAGGCGTAGTATGCAGCATATCGCACAGAGCCTTTGCTGTCCCGGGTCACTCTGGTCTGAAATGCAAATCCGTTTCCTGCCTGGGTCAAACCTTCCGCCACCTGTTCCGGGAATGCCTTCAGTAGCTTTCTGCCTTCCTGACGCTCCATGGAAACCATCCCATTTTCCAGAAAGCCGCGAATCGTCCAGGTTCTTAGATCGGAAGGTCCTGTTACCATAACCAGAGTACCGGGCAACTGGGGATTTGTAGCAGTAAGTATCTTTCCCTGTTCCCTGGCCTGCCACTTACCGGGCAGGCTAAAAGAAAGTCTCTGAAAGCTGATATCTGTGCTTGCGGCCGAGGGAGCTTCGGCGCGAAGAGAAAACCCGGCGAAAAGAAAGATTGTACCCAGAACGCTCAAGCAAAGGAGTTTGATCGGAAAGGTCCGCTCAATCCTAAGAATCGGGCTAGCTGCAGCTCCTATAGTCCGGATTGCGGCAGACGGGGAATTGCCCGAAGATGAGAAGATTCGCATTAATTGGAACCAGTTTGAGTTCTTTATCTGCAAGTTCATGGGTACACTCCTGTAATCGAAATCCTGAGCCAGACCGGATCTGAATAATCCCTGTGGTGTTTCACTGTGCGCATATTACCGGAAAAGAATCCGGGAAACAATCTCGCACATTGGCACCGGGCCGCCAGAATCTAGATGGAAAGCATCAGACAACAAGCGAAAAAAGGAAAAAGACTGGCAGAAGGTATAAATCTTGCTGATGATTCCCTATGCAACGTTCTATCAAACTGGGTCGCAACAATTACTCCTTCAGAGATCTGAAGACACTGATGGCCCGGGCCACGCCCCTCAGATCCGGTGATGAGCTGGCCGGAGTGGCAGCTGAAAGCGCCGAGGAAAGAGTGGCGGCCCAGCTAATTCTTTCTGAGTTGCCGTTAAAGCAATTCCTGGAAGAACCGCTCATTCCTCCGGAAAAAGACAACATCAGCGAGCTAATTCTGCAGCAGCATGATAGCCAGGCCTTCGAGACTGTGCGAAGCCTCACAGTTGGCGAATTTAGAGAATGGTTACTATCCGAAGCGATTACCGGCGAGGTCCTGGCGAAATTGTCAGCCGGGCTCATGCCGGAGATGGTGGCCGCAGTGAGCAAAATCATGCGCATCCAGGATATGATTCTGGTAAGCAAGAAGTGTACGGTGATTACGGCCTTTCGCACAACCATCGGCACTCCCGGAACGCTCTCTGTCCGATTGCAGCCAAACCACCCCACTGACGATGAAAAAGGAATTCTGGCCAGTACCCTGGATGGATTGATGTACGGGTGCGGCGATGCAGTCATCGGCATAAACCCGGCCACGGACAATCTGGCGACAGTGAGCCGATTGCTGGAGCTACTGGATCAATTAAGACAGAGCTACTCCATTCCGGTGCAAAGCTGCATACTGACTCATGTAACCTCCACCATGGATGCCATGGCCAGAGGTGTGCCGGTGGACCTGGTCTTTCAATCCATCGGCGGAACTGAAGCTGTAAACAAAAGCTTTGGCGTAGAGCTCTCCATGCTTTCGGATGCGAACGATATGGCGCGGGATTTAAAACGAGGCACTGCGGGAAACAAT
This sequence comes from Spirochaetaceae bacterium, assembly GCA_002729885.1. GTDB lineage: Bacteria > Spirochaetota > Leptospiria > Leptospirales > Leptonemataceae > UBA3465. The sequence continues at coordinate 235,208 of PBUB01000002.1, read as the reverse complement.
GTAATGTATTTTGAAACCGGCCAGGGAAGTGCTCTTTCTGCGGATGCGCATCATGGAGTGGATCAGCAAACCCTGGAAGTTAGAGCATATGGACTTGCGCGAAAGTTTGATCCTTTACTGGTGAATACCGTGGTTGGATTCATAGGTCCGGAGTACCTGTTCGATGCGAAGCAGATCATCCGCGCCGGAATCGAGGACCATTTCTGTGGAAAGCTTCTGGGTCTGCCCATGGGAGTAGATGTTTGTTATACAAACCATGCAGAAGCAGATCAAGACGATATGGACATACTGCTAACTTTGCTGGGTAATGCTGGAGTAACCTTCATTATGGGCGTGCCCGGGGCCGATGATATCATGCTAAATTATCAAAGTACATCTTTCCACGACGCGACCTACATTCGACAGCTCCTGGGGCTCAAAGCGGCTCCGGAGTTTCAGAAGTGGCTGGAGGAGAGCGGTATCGCTTCTGACGCTGCTAATTTAGGCGCGGGCCAGAGAAAAAGCCTGCCGGAATTCTTCGGGGCCATTGAGGAGCTAAAAAGATGAAAGCCGGTAAGAAAAAAACGGAAAAAAAGAAGTCTACCGGTCAGCGAAAGAGTCCTGCACAGACCGGAACTTCAAAGAGCCGGGCCAACTCCCCGCAACCCGGGGATACAATGGGTAAGGATCTTCTGCAATTCCGCGATTCAAGTATCGCAGATAGCCCGGATACCACCTGGTCTCGTTTAAAGAGCTTAACAGCGGCGCGAATTGCCCTGGGGCGAGCCGGCGCCTCGCAGCCAACGCAGGCCATGCTTTCCTTTCAACTTGATCATTCCCGGGCACGCGATGCCATATACAGTGACCTGGATACAAGTTCCATGGAAGATGCTTTAAAGAAATCGGGACTTTCTGTGACGCATCTACAGAGCCAGGCTGCGGACCGGTCCCAGTATTTGAAGCGACCGGATCTGGGTCGCAAATTGAGCGAGTCCAGCACAGCTAGATTAAAGAAGCTTGCTGGAAAAAGGAAACTGGCATCGGGTACAGAATCGAATTATGACATTGTATTTGTTATCGCAGATGGTCTTTCCGCCAGAGCTGTCCAGGACCATGCAGCCAGGTTTATTGAGATTTTTCAGACTCTAAATAGGGACGAAAGTTATCGCATTGGCCCGGTCTGCATTGTTGAGCAGGGTAGAGTGGCTATAGGCGACCCCATAGGCGAAATCCTGAACGCATCTCTGGTGGCCGTGCTCATCGGCGAAAGACCAGGGTTGAGTTCTCCGGACAGCATGGGACTTTACCTAACCTACTCTCCCAGAATCGGAACCACCGATGAGCGAAGGAATTGCATCTCAAACATTCGACCGCAGGGCCTCCCTCTTACAGAGGGCGCGAAAAGGTTTCAATATATGGCCCGGCAATCATTAACAAGAAAACTATCCGGTGTATTTTTGAAAGATGACAGGAAGGCTGGAATATCGGACCATTCGGAATAAAATCTTTCGGCGGACTGCGAACCTGGCGGCCCCGGAGGCCATAGTCAATTGCCGCTTTGAATAAGACCGCAGGACCGCCGGTATTAAAGGAAGTACCAACGCCGGAAACACCTAGAAGATATCCGGCATCAGAAGCACTCCGATAGCATAGACAGGTACCATGGCCACATCCAGGGCAACAGTTATGGGAAGAAGCATCAACAACGCGGGCTGATACCTGGCTACAGGCTCTGCCTTAAACGGAATTATTGTCACACTTTGCGTTTCTGCAGGAAAAGAATGTCCAGGAGCGACAGGGATCCACAAGTAATTGGATTGTCCGGCAACGTTTACTAAAACACCCCCGGAAAACTCGAACGGTCGCATTCGAACTGGTGTTTCAAACTCGCTTTCGTCAATTCGTTTTGGCTGGCGGTGGGGATAGTAAACAAATAGACTATATTCTCGGGTGCTCCGGAAAAAGATCTCTTTTCTGCCGTTTTCGTAAATCAGGAGTAGCCGCTCACCAGATTTATTGTATCGCACACGAGTAACGTTCCTCAGTTGGATACTTTCCAACCTTCCGTTGTGAAATACTGATCCGAGCTCAAGTATCGCATTCGAATTGGGCAGAGGAATGTCTCCGTCTTTGAGAATCAGGACTTCTTCTAAAGGCAGGTCTGTACAATCCTTGCATAGCTGCTCCGAAATAAAGGCTCCCCCCGGATACGAAGTCCGGATTCCACGGGAATTGGGAGCACTTACAGGTAAAGAGTCTCCCGAAGGAATCTCAACCTGAGCCTCTACCTCCTTCTTATCCCGATTTCGCGCCTTCAGCTGTAAAAAGTAGCGACCGGCCTCCGTCCTGAGTCCGGTCACCTTCACATTGTCGAAGTATTCCTTTTCCTCTCGGTAAACATTATTCAGAAGCTCTCGGCTCATGCACTGCAGAATTCCAGAGCCCAGCAGGAGAGCGAAGCACGATACCAGGAGGCGTAAGCAAGCACTCATTGGAAATAAGGGATGGCATTACTTACTTCGGTCCAGCGCTTTTTCAAGCGACAATCGAATCCTGGCTTTGGGTAACTTCTTCGAATATGTAACACCGCACTTAAGCAAGAATACAGCAGAGCACCGAAGCTAGGCTGCCTTTGCTCGGCGAATTTCTCGAATTCTGCCTTTCTCCTGCCCAAAGCGAAAATCCGCAGAAACATGCACCGATTCAAATATGGCCATTAAATCGTCCTCATGCTTCATGGGCCGACCATTTACCAGATCGATATAGCGAAGATCCACCCATGAAACCGCCAGAACCGACTCCTGACTGGCATCCAGCATCACGCCTTCCACAAGCAATGAGTTTCTGGAATAGTCGATAAGCCTTGTTCGAATCCATACCTGATCGTTCATCCTGGCCGGCTGTAGATGAGATACCATACTCTGACGCACCACCCAGTTTTGATTCTTGAATCGCTCACCAAAAAGGTTCAGTCCGTAATGGTCCTGAACATGCTCTTCTCTGGCTGTAATGAAATAATCCAGATACCTTCCATTGTTCAGATGCCCAAACGGGTCGCAGTCCGGAAATCGGATGCGCACCATTGATTCAGGATATTTCTCAAGATTTGAAAGTGACATAGAACTCTCCTCGCCGTCCATAACGGCCTCTGATTATAGAAAAAACTTGGCTACCGGCCATCCATTGCTATATTGGTACCGACCGGTAGGATACATAAATAGTACCGATCGGTACCAATAAGGTCAAACTTTTTTTGAGGGCTAGAGTCGTGGGGCGAAAAAAAACCGGACTGGATCAAAGAATCCTGAAGGAAGCGGATGCACTTTTTTACCGCCAGGGATATGTAAATACCGGCATCCAGCAGATCGTTCAGAATGCGGCTACGAATAAACCCGGGCTCTATAACTACTTTGAAGGCAAGGAAGGACTGGCCCGCCAGTATCTAGAGAGAAGAAACGAACAGGTGCTCAACGATATCATTGAGGCAGGCGACCAGGCGAACTCGGTATCGGATTTCTTTGCTCGCTGGATGCATTTTACCCGGGATCTTGCCAGGAATCCCGCCGAATACAATGGTTGCCCTGTAGCCAATTTCGCACTGCAGACCCCGGCCGAGGAAACGGCCATGCAAAGCTTCATCCATGAAATGGGGCAGAAGTGGCAGACAAGACTCATCGCCTATATTCGCAAGGAAATGAGCATAGGCAGGCTGGAGCGAAAATTGCCCGCAGCTTCCCTGGCACGTCGCATGCTTCTTGCCCATCAAGGTGCCATTACCATGTGGAAGATTACAGGCAAGCTGGACTATTTTGACGAAGCTGTGGAACTATTTCGCAATTCTCTAGCTCAGCAGGATTGATACGGAAAATCGCAGCAGCGCTTCAGGAGTCAGAATCCAGGTAATTGGCTGATGAATTGAAAATTTCGCAACCCGGGCCCCCACCAGAATGATGACTTGTGGCCATTCTGGTGACTGGTGACCAATGCTCGGGAATGCCCGGGATCTAAAATCTGTCAATGCGAACCGCATCCAAAATGGATGCGGTTCGACTACCCTCTAAACAGATTCTATTTCCAGGATTAGCTTCCCCTGATTTTCGCCAGAAAAAAGCTTGAGAAAGGTCTCCGAAAAATCCGTAACCTGGCCCTTTACAATATCTTCTTTTGACTTGAGCTTCCCCTCTTTGAGCCAGCCGGCCATCTTCTGCACGGCCACTCCAAAGCGATCCGCATAGTCAAAAACCACCATGCCTTCCATACGGGCTCGGTTCACAAGCAGCGATAGATAGTTTCGAGGCCCCTGAACATCGGTGGTATTGTACTGAGATATCGCACCGCATATAACAATTCGCGCGCCTCGGTTTAGATTGAACAGCGCGGCTTCCAGGATCTCGCCTCCCACGTTATCGAAGTAGACATCCAGACCCTTTTTCGCATGACGCTTGATCTCTTTGGCCACGTTCTGCGATTTATAATCTATGGCATGATCATAGCCGATCTCATCTGTAAGGAACTTGCATTTCTCTTCGCCGCCGGCAATGCCGATGGTTTTACAGCCATGGATCTTGGCCAGCTGGCCGACGATCTGACCTACGGCTCCGGCTGCCCCGGAAACCACAACAATATCATCGGGCCTGGGCTGGCCAACGTCAAATAGTCCGAAGTAGGCGGTCATTCCGGTCATCCCAAGAACGCTCAAGAAACGGGACGGCTCCGCAAGACCGGCGTCGATTTTCGTAAGATCCTCGGGCTTTGCCACAGCGTATTGCTGCACGCCCTGGGTGCCGGTAACAAGGTCCCCTGGTTTCAAATCCGGAGAGTTCGATTCCATCACCTTGCTCAGTGTCAGGGCGCGCATCACCTGGTTAATTCTTACAGGCGGAACGTAGGAACGGGCTTCATTCATCCAGCCTCGCATAGCCGGATCCAGAGAAATTTGAAGAATCTGAAGCAAAACCTCTCCTTCGCCGGGGGATGGAATTTGCGACTCTTCCGTTTTCCAGCATTCGGGACCGGGCATACCCGTGGGTCGAGCGGCAAGCTTTATTTGTGTGTTTGTATTGCTCATGGCACTATTTCAGCGGTTCCGCAGTCACTGGCAAGAACAGGAACTTTTTTTTGATTCATAGGCAACAAGTCAACACTGCCTGAGAGCACAGTCTATCGTGAGCTCCAAAAATACCTAACAGGCACGGAAAGAACAGCCATTGTTGTCCCTTCTTCCGCGCCTGGAATCCGCCGGAACGGAACAAACTTGCCATGATGCACTGCGCGATTTTCAGAATAGGTTGCCTCAGGCTCCTGCCGGCACCGCGTCGTTCGCTGCCTTCAACAATCGAATGAAGCTCAGTCCATCGGGAATAACACCTACTGTGGCCATAGCACCCATCAATGCTCCTGCGATACCCGGGGAGCTAACATCCGCGCCGGTAAGGTAAAGTCCCTCTACGGGAGTCTTTGCCTGGCACCAGGGAGCCTCCGAGGATAGGAATCTCTCGCGCACGGAAGGCACTCCGTAGATAGAGCCCTGCGGATGCCCGGTAAAGTGCTTCACAGAGAGTGGTGTGGACAACTCCATATAATCGATGGTGGCGGAAAATCCAGGATAATGGGAGTCTATAAAGTTTAGCAGCTGCTGAGTGATTTGCTCCTTGAGCTGTTCGTAGTCATCGCCTCTTTTCTTCCAGGAAGTTCCATCCCATTTCTCAAAGGACGAGAAATCCGTAAGGCCGATTATTTCGGCCGTGTGAGTAGTGGCTTCGGGATTCTTAAGTGAAGGGAAGGAAAGATAAGCACCCAGAATCTCTTTTTTCTCGCCAACCCAGTTCTGCCCTGCAGCAAAATTTGCATCATGATCATAGCTTGAATAGATCCAGTGGTTTTCGCCATAAAAGCCCAGGTCGCGAGGATCCTCCTTCAGACCCAGATAAAGAGTAACGCTGGCCACCACTGGATGATTCGCATAGAAATCAGACAACTGTTTGCGAAATGGAATGGAAACCGAATCTGCCAGCAGGCGATTGTATGTAGTCAAAGCCCCGGCATTGGAAATCACAATGGGCGCATAGTACTCGGTTACTGGCTCGTCATCTTTTCGCGGAACCAGATTCTTAACCCGGACTCCCACGGCTTTGCCATTCTCCACAAGAATTTCTTCCACTTCGTGCGAAAGAAGAACGCATCCGCCGTTTTGTTCTATAATCGGCTTCACGCTTTCGGCGATCTTGCCGGACCCGCCCACCGGGAAGTAGCCGCCCTTGAAGTAGTGGCAGGCAACGCTACAATGGATCACGAAGGAACTTTTCGCAGGGGGGATGCCGTAGTCTCCCCATTGCGAACAAAGGAGCGCTCGGAGCTTTTCGCTTTTGAAGTTTTTCTCCATATACTGGCGGGTTGTAATATCCGCCGTATCGAAGCCCTGGATCTGAATACCTGCCCGAACTTTGTCGACAAAGGGTTCCGAAGATTTCATGTTATGACGGCCGAACCACTGATTGACTTTATACACGTCTGAAAAATAAGCTTCGATGGCCTCCTGTTCCTCCGGGAACATAGCGATGACTCGAGAGATGTATTCTTCTTCAGAAAAGGGAACTTCGAAAGTAAAGTCCGGATAGACGAACTTCTCGAACACCTCGGGCATAGGATTCCATTTCACCCCGGATCTGGTGACAATGTCGAACAACCGCCTGAGCATAGCCCCTTCATACATATCGCCCACGTAGTGGATTCCCACATCCCAGGAGTATTTTCGCTTTCTGCCAAATTCATGGGTAAAGCCGCCCATTACATAATGGCGCTCCAGCATCAGCACTCGCTTGTTACGGAACTGGGCCATGATACTGGCTGTGGCCAGAGCTCCCATTCCCGATCCTATTATGATTATGTCGTAGTTCTTTTCGTCGGATCCCTTCATGTCACCAGTGGTAACATGCGCCCGGATTTTTCGTCAATCAAAAGTTTCCACTGGTGACATTTTTTCTTGCCCTCGCCACCCTCATTGATATCGTCGCTTATGGCTCAATCTCGCCAGAACGGATCCGCTCCGCGTAAGCCAGCCAGCCGGAAGACAGCAAATTCTGCATCAAACGTCAATTCCCGGAATGGCAGAGCCTCGGTTGCAGAAAATTCCCGGGATAGAAAGGGACCCGCCAGAGAAAGAGATTCACGGACGACGAGCCAGAACAGGGATTATCATGTAGGTAACCTGGATCGCATTCTGCTGGAAGAAGGGACCAGACTTCTAAAATCAGAAGGTTTGCACGAGCTGAGCTTGCGCAAGGTGGCTCGAAAGGCCGGAGTGAGCCATACGGCGGCCTATCGACACTACGACGATAAGAATGCCCTTCTGGCTGCCATTGCGCTGGATGGGTTTCACAGGCTGCACGAGTATCAAACCGAGGCCATCCAGAAATCTGGCCAGGACCGCAACCTGCGATTTCTGAACCTGGGCTGGGTCTATGTGCAGTTCGCCCTGGAGAATCCGGAATATGCCCGTATCATGTACGGTGGCGCTGGTCTGAATTTTAAAGAGTACCCGGATCTGGCGGCGGCATCGCGCAGATCCTATCGCGAGTTGCTACTCAGCGTACGTTTATGTCAAAAGAGTGAGTTAATTCAGAACGGCCATGCGAAACAGAAAACCCTGGCGGCCTGGTCCATCGTACACGGACTTTCCATGCTTCTTCTGGATGGGCAGTTTCCGGCCCCAGAAAGCGATGCGATTGCCATGGAAAAGATGGTGAAGGATGTTATCGTGAATCTATACTATGGATTGAAATAGGACCGGAGAGAAACAGTGAGGCCCATCAGCAACAGCGGCAATTCTGGTAACCCATTCCGCATTTAAGCTTAGATCCTCAGGCACCTCTGCCCAATCTCCTTCAGGATAGCAAGGGGAAGCTGGATTCCAATATCGAATGCCAATGTGAAAGGGATAGCCATGATAGTGCCGACGCCCCAACCGTGCGGAGAGTAATGCATGGCTTCGGACTCTAGCCAGATTTCCTGTATTCCATCGACGATAGACTCTCCCTTCGGAAGCGCGATAATAGCCGCCCGCGGCGGATGTTGTGGATAATGAATGATGAGACCGGATTGAGCTTCAATCGGATAGAGTTTTATTCTCACGGTATTCAGCCGATATAGCTCCGCGAGAGTTGATTTACTCTTCTTCCATTGAGGTTTGCGGTTTCCAATCTGATCCTTCGAGTCAGAAAGCCTATACACAGTCACATCATTCCTGCCAGCGAATTCAAAAAAGACAGCTGTCCCGGTCGGATCCGCATGAAAGAATTTCGCTTCTTTAAGTAGATACAGAAATCTTTCTGATCCAGTCAATCGCCGCCCTTCCGGAAGAAAGCGGACATCCATAATTAGATTCGAACGAGAAACTGGAACCAACCCGATTGGAAGATAAGTGATCTCCGACACAGGAACGGATGTACACCGGCAGGCCGGATTTGCCCGATCGGGTGCAAGAGGAACCAATTCTTCGCCTCTGTCTCTTGTTGGAACTATACCAGTAATCTGGACATCATATTTGGATTTATTCCCGGAGGAATCCTCAGCTAATATCCTCAGGAAGAGTTCATCGCGGCTGTTTTTTCGCAGGTCAATAATCCTGTGATAAAGGAATGAACCCTGAGACTCTATTTCCGGACGATTCGCCTTCTGAATCAGTTTAAGAGTACACCCGGCACAGGCAACCATGAGACCGAATGCAAACAGAAGCGGTATCGCTCGCACCCTCAACAAAGTTCGGATTCGTTTCGCAGTAGTTGATCTGTAGCGCTGCATAGAACCCAATATGGTCCCGATGGCCATGGGAATATGTCAAGAGTATTCGGGTTTTACCCACTCTACCGGACAATGAGAAAGACTCGAATTATAATCTGCAACCCTGCTTCGCACGCAGCCTTCAAGCCAATCTATAGGAAACCTTGCGTTGCATTAGACAGGATAGAAAATGGCCTCTTCACCATTGCTTCATGGAGCACCCTGGTTTTGGGCCACTGATTCATCTCTTCGGAAGGAAAGATTAATACTGATGGTTCAAACTTAGTAGAGATTGACCGACTCTCTTTGCAAATTCAGCATAAGCAATTTGGGTGCCAGGCAGACTTTGCCTCAGTTTGGCCATCGCTATACTTGCGGTTACGCCCGACAACCGGGGCTTTTTCGCGCCTATATGTCCTCTGCTAGCGCATATTGCTTAGCTGGCCCCGTAACTTTTCCAGATCCCTCATTAGATCAAGAGGCTTCGGGTTTACGGAGTCTGCAAGGCGCATCCCATCATCTATCAAATCCAGGATCAGCTTCTTTTCTGCTTTGGCCCGTACCTCGGGCATGCTCGTAATCTCATCTTTGTATTTCGCAGCCTTTTCATCGATCATAGCTACAATCTGGTTAAGAGAAGAGATCTGTTCATCGGCCATGGGGCAATATGGGTAGATAGTGAGAATTTGGTCCATCAGGAAAAAAGAATCCTTGAGCCAAAGCGAGGCAGCAAGGCCGTCAAGTCCGGTAGTCGACCGGCCTGGGTTGTTTTCTGGGCCAAGCAATGTAATGACTCTGGAAACAATCCGGCATGGTCAAACGTTCCAGATAAACAGAGCGAAGAAACCACGGTTTACGGCGCATCTATCTGTTTTTCATATTTCTGGCCGTTGAATCTATAGATACCAGGCACAAACTCTTCCATTCCCAGGTTCGGAGCCACACTTCCTTCGACAGTAAGATTGATGGGACAGAACTTCTTATCACATTTCATAATCTCAATAGCAGCATCCATACCTGCACAAGATTCCTCGGAAGCGAAATCACTGGCATCATCCGAGTAAGGACAGTAAGAATCGTGCGTAGCGTAAGTAAAAACGTTCCTGTAGGTCTGGCCAACTTTCGCAATTAAATGCGAGTGCCCGTGGTATACACCTGCGATTCCGCCACCGGGTGTGTGAATATGGAATGCGATGTTACCATTTCCGATTTCTGGCTTACCAACTTCGTATCCGTCCAGGGCCTCGTAATGACCGTAAGCCAATGAAATGACAAAGTGCGACTGCTGCATCAGTTTCCAGGAGGACCGGGATTTCTGGAATTCGAAAACGCTGATCATTCCATAGGCCTGGCTGTTTTCGATCTCATCCATTATCCCAAATGTCGTGGTATAAAGTAAAGAAACCGAGTCTTTCTGGCTAACATCAGCGGACCGATACTTAGTTGTGATAACTATATCCGTATCGGGAGCCACAACGAAGTCATGCCCCTCAATCAGATCAAAAAAGGCTCTGTCTTTTCTCATGTTCCAGGTTGATTCTAGATTTTCGCTGTCATAGGTGCCAAAGAGCGCTACCGATGCCTGCTCCGCAGTTAGATGTTCGCTTTCTATCTCCAGGTTAGTTGGGATACGCCATGGATCGGGCTTGCAGGTGAACGTGGCCAGAAGCACTGTCATTAGAAGGGAGAGCATTTTGTTCCTTTTACAGTACACCTGCCGAAATTTATCTAGCTTTCTGCTATCGTCAATGCAATCTCTGGCTGGACAGATGACCTATGAGAAAGATGCGAATATGGATCGGAATTCTGGCAATAGCATTGGCCAGTATTGGTCTGGCAGGCGAGGAGCTGGCTGAATACACTATTACGAAGAAAAATGCGAAAGTCCTGGATCAGCTTATTCAGGCTGCTCGTAAGGATGATGCGCGCACGATGGCAGGGCTGATTCGCTATCCGCTGCATCGTTCTTATCCCGTTCCTCCGGTGAGAAATGCAAACGAAATGGTCCAGCGATTTCATCATGTTTTTGACCGGGCATTGATCAGCAAAATAGCCAGCTCCAGCGTTTACGAAAATTGGCATCCGGTTGGCTGGCGAGGAATCATGCTAAACCAGGGAGATGTCTGGGCGGACTATGATGGATATGTATTTGTAATCAATTACGTGAGCGAGCTGGAATCTAGATTACAGAAGCATCTTATTCTGCTGGAGAAGCAGAAATTGCATCCGTCCCTCAGAGATTATGAAGAGCCTGTCTTGATTGCTCGTGACAATCGCAGAATTATTAGAATCGATCTTGATAAATCTGGCTATCGCTATGCTGCCTGGCCAGCAGGGAGCAAGCAGAGTCAGAAGCCTGAATTGATCATAGAAGGGGGCAGTATTGATGTTCAGGGCACCATGCGATACCATACCTATGAATTCAAGTCAGGCTCGTACTCATATGCTTTTGAAGTAGATGATGCTCAGTTGCTGGTCTTCCAGGAAGACGCAGAGATTCTGAAATCGAAAATGCGAATGGTGCAGCCATTCAAGTATGTTTCGGGGAAGTTCAAGGAAAAGTTTGGAAATTATCAACTGACTAATTTCTGATTTTTGTTGCCTCGAGTATTCTCCTTGAACACAGACGAATATAGCTTCTAAATTTCGCTTTAGGTCCAGGAGGTCAGGACTTCGTCCTTAACCTCAAACTGCCCAGGATCGCATCCAATCCCCCGACGAAGAAATTCTGCCTATCTTTCTGAAGATTAGAAGTAATGGGTAAAGCCGGCTCTAACCTGAACATCGGATGGCTGCGCTATGATTTCATCCTGTGTGTTGAGGCTTTGATTTGAATGCAAAGTGATTTCCGACCTCCACTCGCCTACTCGGGGCTGGTCCTGCCAATCCTGAACTATCAAAAGGCCATTCTCCCAGGCGATACCATTGTAGATGATGTGCAGCAACTGTACTCCATAAAATAAACCCAGCGCGTACAGAGAGTAATGATAACGGTCCACCTTCGCCTGATAATCCAGAAAGGCGCGGCCGTTGGCATAGTATGCGTAAAAAGCTCTTTGTTCAAAACTGAACTGGTTGGGCGTCACAGATAGGATGAAGTTGGTCTGGACTTCTGTTTCATTTATATCCACGGCCCGAAGAGCAATGCGACGTGATTCGTACACACCTGCAAGTAGTGCCACCGTTCCCACGCTGTATATCGTTCCAAATACTGGTCGATCAATGTAAAAATGACCCCACCCAGGTAAGACGGCAGATCGCCAGGCGAAATCCCAGTAGGATATAGGCTCCCCATCCGGTTTTTCCATTTTTCCTGTTTCCACCATCTCTCTCAAAGCCTCGGCTCGGTCCGCTTTCTCCCGGGCTTCTTCAAGCTTCTTCTGGTGAATCTTTTCTTCGATGGCTGCCAACTCCTCCTGTTTTTTCTTTTCTTCCATCTTCTTCTGACGGATCTCGTCCTGTCTCTTTTTCCAGGCCTGGTACTGGCGAATGTATTTTGCCTTTTGCTGCTTCTTCTGGGCTTCCGTAAAAGGAACGTATTGAATACGAACGATCTGACTCTTGGGGATTCGCCGGGTTCCCGTAGATGCAGCCACAATAATATGCGATACTGTCTGGCTGGTGATTCGTCCGTCTAAGCTCTTCCCATTCCGCAATAGAATGGATTCGGAGGACAGGGACGACGTAGCCAGAAACAATATACAGCCAATGAGAAAGAATCGTATGCTCGTAACGCTGGCTACCCACGACGCTGCATTCTCCTTTCTTTGCTCATGGGAATCTGGCCTTTGCGGGCTTTTTCCATGCGAGTTATGAGATCGCCCGCTCATCATTTCTTCTTTCCCTCCATCGATTTGCTCGCCTTTTCGCCTTGTAATCCAAAGTTACTTGAGAACGCTCTCCTGCATTTGTCCGTTCCCGGATGTCATACGGAGTCTGCTAGTCCCCGGATTATCAGAAGCGAAAGGCTCACAGGCTACCATCGGTCAATCGTCGTCTTTCTATGCGCCAGCCTCTATCGCCGAATTCGTCCGTGCTTATGCCAAGAAAGATGTGGGTACCGTTTGTAGCATTTGTGCGCAGATCTGTATCGTAGCCAGGGGTTCCAGAAACGGACCATTCCAGAGCGCCGGTGGTCAGGCTTCGAGATTCAAGACGCCAGGGAGTGAAGCCGCCGCCATCGCTGACATCGCCGGCCACCAATAGCGAGGTGCCTTGAAATCCTAACCAGGTAATATTGTCCGTTCCCGATGTATAGTTTTCTAGAATTACGCCGGATGTCCCAAAGCCTGCATCCAGGGCAGCCGTGGTACTATCGCGCTTTTCCAGGTGCCACTGCCTGTTCCCGGGAGCTTCGTCAACGCCTGCAAGAAAAAGAGAACCTCCGTTGATCAAGCAGCCGCTCCGTTCGATTCGCTCTCCGCTGGCGGCCGAAGGATTGATAGTCAGTTCACCGTCCCCATCGAATGCGCCTACAAGACTCCCATCCGTGGCTGATCGCTTCTCAATCCACCAGGCGGTACTTCCTCCGGAAAACCGTCCCCCACATACGTAGAGAAAGCCGCCATCAAATAGAACGTCGGTAAAGTTATCAAAATTGACCGTCGGATCGGATTGCACCACCCCGTCCCCATCGAATGCGCCCACCAGGGATCCGTCGCTCATCAGGCGTTTTTCCACGCGCCCGCCCGCGCCCATGCCTCCTCCATCGTTATCGATACCTGCGACATAGATGTAAGTCCCGTCGCCGGTAATCTTTACCAGGGTGTCATTGATACCTCCCACGTTCGAGGTGATGATGCCAGCAGTGCCAAAGCCGGGATCCAGTGCACCGGTACTGCGGCTGCGCTTTTGAATGTGGAGTTGAGGGTCGCCCGGACTTTCATCGCTGCCGACCACAAAGATGTGAGAAGAAGACAGATAGATGCTGGATGCCGCTTCATCCGCTGCAGATGGATTGTAAGTCACCACCCCATTGTTTCCAAATGCTGGGTCCAGTTCGCCAGTAATGGCGCTACGCTTTTCAATACGCCATTGCTGATTCCCCGGTGTGGAGTCGCTACCTGCAATGAAAAGGTCGTCACCGTCCAATGCGATGTCGTAGATTTCGTCGGCTCCGGAGGTAGGGTTATTTACGACTGCCCAGGTTTCGCCTCCGGCATTATTGGCCGCCGCAGCGACGAGAATCACCAGCGGATTTTCCGATGAATCTAGGGGACTGGGCTTGATTTGCAGGCATGCGATGCTACTCGAGATCAAGAAAGCAGCCAGCAGGGACATCACGGCAACCAGGAGCGACCCGCCGCGTCCAAATACTCGGCCATTCCAGACGGAGAAACGAACACTCAGGTCAGGACGTTGCATCCAAAGTAGTATGGATTTCCCTTCGGGTCCGCGCAAATAGTATTCGCCACCATACGGTCGGCTGGGGCCCCCTGAACAGGGGGTTTGGGACGTTGAACCGGGAGGGGCCCGGGCACGCTGGCCGATGGACGCTCTGACTTCTCAAAACTGGAAATGAAGAGTGGATCCGGAACTCCTGGTGAGATTTTAAGTAAATCCCTGGCCCGCCAATCAACAGCGAGCGGAGGGATATACGGAAGGCGAGCACAGGAGGTGCGAGCGTCGAGGGTCCTGGACATGGATGGACAGCCCGAGACACGCATGTCCCCCCGCGAGCCCTCGATACAGGTTCAACGTCTGAGTGGACTTTCGAATGCAAGATTCAATTTTAGCTGCCTCAAAACCAATGGAAGTAATAGGCAATCTTGCCAGAGGCCCCCGCAAGGGAGGGTGGTCGATCGGTGAGCCCAGGAGGGGCGAACGCGTCGAAGTCCGTGCAAGGAAGCACGGCCTTCGACGCTCGGCCACCCTCCCTTGCGGTTTGGAGACGGCGGGAGTCGCCCGCGGAGCGGTCGACGGCCTGGCGGTGGCCCAACAGATGAGCGTAGCGAATTGGAGACGGCGGGAGTCGAACCCGCGTCCTACGGTGCGAAAAACAGGCCCCTACATGCTTAGTCGCTGCTCGTTACGGCAGACATCGGTGCAGCAACATACCACAGTCTGACGTTTCGGATAGTTTGTTCCTGCTAAAACGCTACCCGAACCGAATTAGCAGACCTTCCGTAAATTGACACTCATCTGCAGCCCCGGAAGGGAAGCTACAGGGAGCGTAGCTGCATTAATTATGCAGCCAGTGCGTATTCGTTGTTGGCACTTATAAAGTGAGGTTTTGAGAAGCTCCTCAACTCCGCATGCAACCTGGATCTCGATATCACAGCAGTCGAAACCTTTTCGTCCCCTGTAGAGGCCAAACTTGGACTGACCTCATCTCTGTAAACAATGTAGCATGGACTCCTCCAAGTTTCCAGCGCAAATTTGGGCCCAGCAGGCCAGGACCGAGAACAAAAAATCGGTTTTCAGCTCAAGAACTTCCAACCATAGGGAATTGTGCGTTCCCTCATTATTTCCGTTCTTCTGGTTCTGAGTCTGTATGGTCTGGCCAGTCAGGCCTGGCTGGCCGAGGATGCGGCCATTACTCTTCGGGCTGTAGAAAACCTTTATGAAACCAGGGGACCGGTGTATAATCCCGGGGAACAAACGGAAGTCTACACCCATCCACTGTGGTTTTCTATTCTTGTGATCTTCCGTGGGATGGGCCTGGATTCGTCCATCACTGCAGTGGTACTGGGATCATTTCTGGCACTTCTGGGGCTGATGCTGCTGGTAAAATCACCATCAAGACCCGAAAGCACTCCCACGCCTTTTAAATATCTTCACCTGATTATCCCCTTCATGCTGGCCGCCCATCCCGGCTTTCGTCAGTTCGGCGCCTCGGGCATGGAACTGGGACTTCTGACTCTGGTTCTGGGACTATTCTATTTGATGTTGGAACAAAATCGTCCCGCAGAAAGACCGGGCCTGCTGGGCCTTTACCTTGGCCTTCTCTATCTGATTCGCCCGGAGCTGGGACTGTTTGCGGTCTGGTACGGATTCTTCTTTCTCTGGGAGCTCATCAGACAGAAGCACCTGGGGAAGCGGCAGCGAATCGTCAGAGCGATTCGAGCAGCAATGAGTATTCTACTTGTAGCTGGCTCCTGGCATCTGTTTCGCTATCTATACTACGGAGAGCTATTTCCCAATACATACTATGCGAAGGCCGGATTGGATAGCTACTGGCTTCAGGGAGCAAAGTACCTGTTCCACGCCGTGGCCTTTGGCCCGACGGCCTGGATCATTATCCTGCTGGTCGCAGCTTACTCTTATTTAACATATTATAACTCTCCTACAATTCAGGACCCGGCAGAGAAATCTACAGACTGGTTTCGCCTCCTCCGAGATATTGGCGCGCCCATTCTGATGACAGCCTACGTGATTCGGCTGGGGGGCGACTTCATGGCCTTTCGATTTTTGCTTCCAGAATTGATCATGCTTGCCTGGCTGGCCAGGCGAATCTTCACCATCCCACTGCCCGCTCGCTGGAACGGATGGCTTTCCAGGTGGGATTCGCGACCGGCAGGTACTCTGGCTGCTTTCGTAATCATTTGCGTTATCGGAATGTTTCTACCGGTTCCGGCCGCGTATGGATACATTGCCAGTGAAAGATTCCACTTTGTGCGCAAGTTCGAATCTCAGGGACCTGGCCTCCTTAATGCTAGAAATCATCCCTGGGGACAGCGCGGACTGGAGCTTTCCAGATTGCAATCCTGCCTGAACTATCGCACCTTTCGCATCGCCAACAGTCAGGCCGAGGCTACCTGCATGGAAGGTATGGGGCTGGGTTACGTAGGTCTTTCGGCAGGCCCCGAGGTGGAAATTATCGATGAACAGGGAATTAGCGATTCCTACGTCGCCAGGTTGCCCATACTTCTTCGCTTTCGTCCAGGTCATGAACACTCCATTGGAACTCTGGAAGTGCTGGCTAAAAATGTCATTTTCTGCGAAACAGGGGACCGGCGATACGACGAAATCATGTCCACAGACTTTGGCACGGTGGTTCGCTGGGATCCAGATCTTCTGGCCACACTGCCGGATGCAGAGAATAGACTTAAAGAGCTGGCAGCTTATAAGAAAGAAGGATCCCCCGCTATTGAGATGCTGGAGAAAAGATATAACATTACGGTCGAAGAGCTACAGTCAAGATCCCCCTTGTGGAATGACAGACGAATGGAAGAAAAGCGAAATTGCTGGAAAAGCTCTGAATCTTGATGCCTCTGATCCGGAGGCAGCACCCTGCATCGGGATCCTGGATTCCTTTTCGTGGCATCGTAACTCGCTTCATTCTCCAGGATTCTCAGTTGATTCTGGATGTTTTTGGATGTTTCTCCCTTCTCCATTATCATAAGATACCGCGGATTCTGAAAAATCATTGATCATTTAGACTGTGTAATACAGGCTACCTGGTTATCTGAGAACCGTGACTTTCCATGCGCCGAGTCTATTTATTACTTCTAATCATCCCAACCATTCTTCTGGCCGATTCGGAGGGCTTTTTCCTGCCTCCCCTGGAATTGGCCAGTAGAGCTCATCTGGAAGCTCCGAATCTGGATGAAGATGATTACGAATCCGCCCTGCATATATTTATCAACCAGCTGGATCCTCGTCGCATCATTTTTACTGAGAAAGACATTGAATCCATTCAGGATGCGGAAGAGAAATATAGAGGCAGGGCCAGCATTCGCTTTCTTCGCATCGTAGAAGAAAGCTACACAGGAAGGATTCGAAACGCAATGCGCCTCCTTCAAAGCGTTGAAAGCGAACCATTTTCCAGCGTAGAAGATTTTAATCTGGCGGATTCCGATTTTGTTGCGGAGAACGAATTACGTCATAGATGGAAACTTCTTGTTCAATTTGAAATCCTGAAACGACTCTATCTACGACACCTGCCCGATTCCCCGGAGCAGTACGTCGCTCTGGTTCGCAAAGAGTCCGAAAACCTGAGAAGCCAGATTGTTCGGGCCCAGATGGAATCCTTGAAACGTAGCCTGAATCCTCCGGAAGGAATGAGAAACTTTCTCTACTTTCTTCACTGCCAGTCTCTCCTTTCCAGATTTGATCCTCACTCGGCTGTATTGAGCCAGAATGACATGGAGCGCTTCCAGCGAACCCTTTCCTCGTCCGGTCGTTCCTTTGGCCTGGTATTTCGCTCCAGCCCGCTGAATGAAATCGAAGTGGCCCGCGTTGTTCCGGGAGGATCGGCCTGGAAATCGGGCCGGGTCAACACTCGAGATGTCATCATTGAAATACATCTTCCGGAAACAGATGAAACCATCTACGGTGCCGATCATGGAGCTTCCGAACTACAGGAGATTCTGGCCTCCAGTTCTGCCACCAGGGGAGTGTTTAAGATTCGCAAACCAGGCGGGCGAATGATCCAGGTAAATCTGTATAAAGAACAACTCCGTCTTGAAGAGAACATAGTTTCTGGATTTGTACTCAAAGGGAAACGAAAGCTGGGATATATCTATCTTCCATCATTCTACCAGTCCTGGGAATCCGAGGAAATGCCCGCCAGCGCAAGCGATGTGGCAGCCGAGATTGTTAAACTGAAAAGGGAAGGCATTGATGGTTTGATTCTGGATCTTCGCAACAACGGTGGCGGTTCGCTTCGCGAAGCGGCGGATCTTTGCGGACTATTCATCGACTCGGGCCCTTTATTCTTTGGTGTACACGGAAACGAAGTCGAAGTATTCAAGGATCCCAACCGGGGTGCAGTCTACAGGGATCCATTACTGGTTCTTGTCAATGAGCAGAGCGCATCTGCATCGGAATTCTTCGCGGGAACCATGAAGGATTATAACCGGGCCATCATCGTTGGCCGCCGAACCTTCGGGAAGGCCACAGCCCAGAGGGTACTACCTTACCGGGATCCGGTGGCCCGCTCTCCCGGGTATTTGAATGTTACCACTGCCCTGTTCTATAATCTACATGGAAAGAGTCATCAGGGAACCGGCGTTGAGCCACACATTGAGCTCCCGGAATTTTCGCCCTTTGCTTACCGCGAATCAGATTTACCGGCGGTGATCGAAGCTCCGGGTATTGATAAACGATTGCCCTACGAAAAAGGTCCTGCACTGCCACTGGAGAGCCTTCAATCCAGAAGCGAAGACAGAGTGGATAATTCCCCGGGATTTCGCATCGTAGAGGAGCTCATGGAGAATCTGGAGCCACTGACAAGCATGCCAGAGTCAGTAAGTCTGGACCCGGCCGAATTTTATGACGAAATGCTTCCCATTCGTAGGGCTCTGGAATCCGGCGATTCGGCCGGGGACTACAGGGTTTCCGCCTATGAAGCCTACATTCAGAGTTTTGATCTTGCCTCTCAGTCCGTGGACCCCTATGCGAAACAACTCTACCGGGAACGATTGGAGCAATTGCAGGGCGATCCCTACCTGGAAGAGGCATACTACATTTTGAACGATTACATCGAGCTGATGAAAAACCAGGGAGAAAAGAAATGAAGACAATTAAAAAAGCGCTAATGCTGTGCGCCGGATTTCTGCTAATCACCCAGTGTGCCACTATACCCGCACCGGATGCCACTCCGGCCGGTGCCCTGGCGCATATGAAGCAGGTGGGCAATCCGGTAGACCCAATTCGAAATAACATGCTTTCGTATATGCAGAGTGTGGCCCATAGCAAGAATCCAGCAGAATTGGAACAGAAGCGAAGGAACCTCATCGATTCAGTCAGCCTGGCCATTCAAAATGTTAGCAATGTACAACCTTACAAAGGGGATAACCGCTATCGCGAAAGTACTCTGGAACTTCTGGAGACCATGCATGCCGTTCTAAGCGAAGACTATGGTCGGCTGGTAGA
Organism: Spirochaetaceae bacterium; assembly: GCA_002729885.1. GTDB lineage: Bacteria > Spirochaetota > Leptospiria > Leptospirales > Leptonemataceae > UBA3465. The sequence goes on along the minus strand of PBUB01000002.1, from coordinate 215,633 downwards.
CCTTAAAAAAATCGCCGAAGAATCCTACGATGCAATGGAAGCTTACATGGAAGCCCGGCGCCAGGCCAACCTGCGTCTCGATGAAGCAGCGGATGATGCTGCGGCTGTGGAAAAGAAATTCGCTGCAGACTATAACATTAACCTGGTGTCCAGAACAGATGAAATAGGTCGCAAACTGAGCCTGGCCAGCGCTGCCATGGGATATCAAAGCGATATCTTCCTGATCTATTTCAAACCATACAAACAGGAAGTCTATCTTATTCAAGCGCTGGACCGAGAAGACATCAGCGGAATCGAACAGAATCGTGAATCATTACAGGAATATGCCCGGGAAGGACAGGAAAAACTACGGAATCTACAGCCTCATAAAGGAGATGATTCATTGCTTCAGGTAGCCAATCGAGTGATGCAGTTTTACGACGAGGAAGCGAAGAAGACTTCTGTCTTCGTTGACCTGGCTCTGAAGAAGGATCAACTGGAGCGGGCCAAACAATCCCTGGAGTCTGTAGATGCCTCTCGCAGAACTCAGGCTCAGGTAGATTCCTATAATCGCCTGGTGAATGAATACAATTCCTTGGTTAACCGAGCAAACGCTGTAAACAATGAGCTGAACCAGAAGCGAAAAGCTCTGGTGGATCTATGGAATCAAACAAACGATCAGTTCCTGGCTCGCCACGTTCCCAAATAGGGTCAGCAGATTGGATTCCGACTGCGCAAGGTCGGGATCCACTGACCTTTTTCTAAAGGAGACCTGATTCTCCGGCCTTCCCGGAGATTAATCCTCTGCCCTGGTTTTTTGATGGAACAGCCAGCGACACTTCCCAGTTTGGGTATCAGGTATATGTCAGAGCATCCAGAGCAAAGCGCGGACGACTGGAAATGGCCGGCGGCATTTCGCGGTTCCATCCTCAGCGCATTGATTGCAAAGCACTTAAGCTACATTGGTTTTGCCGATCGACGGGCTTATGCGATTCTAACCATCAATTCCTTTTTGATTCCTATTTCTCTGAGCGGTGTGGGACGGCAGGACTTTCTGCCCAGCATTCTGGTAGCTGTAATTACGGCGCTACTCAGTATTCTGTTCGCAATCATTTCGCTTCTTCCCAAGAAATACATAAAGAAGGACGATAGCTTTCACTATCTGCTGCATTTCTCCTCTATTCAGGAGTACGACGAAGATACCTACGTACGGGAAATGGCCGAAGCTCTTTCCAATACCAATGAAATTGGAAAGCACGTAGCGCATGATCTCTACCGAATGAGCACCATGATTCTGGGCAGAAAATTCTACTGGTTGAAATGGAGCTTCTTTACATTCCTGAGCGGCTACAGTCTGGCGATCAGCTTCATTGTTGTTGGACTACTTCCAGGCCTTTCCATCGACTTCTAATTTCTTCGCGGTCCGACCTGGATCTGCTTCGCACGAAATCGCTGCTCCAGCCCGACTATTCAGGCATTGACTGCAGAGCCTCTTCCATCTCCGAAGCTCCGGGAAGATTCGATAAATCCGGCACCAGGACAATCTCAATCCGTCTGTTTCGCGCTTTCTCTGCAGCGGTGCGATTTCCAGCCACAGGCCTGGTAGGTCCATAGCTGGCAGCACTGATGCGGTTCGAAGACATGCCGGCCGCTACCATTGTATGAAGCACTACCAGGGCCCGGTCCGAGGCAAGTTCCCAGTTCGTATAGCCCGGCCGGCCGATGGGATCGGCATCGGTATGCCCTTCTACCTGGAATTGGTGATTCTCCAGATCCTTTAGCACCGAAGCCAGCTGCCGAATTGCCTTCTGTCCTCCATCCGAAAGCTTACTGGATCCAGAAGCAAAAAGAATATCGAAAGGAAGCGTGAGCACCGCCCGTCCATCCACAACACGAACCGTAAGGTTTCCGGCCTCTCTCAATGACTTTAAAGATTGAAGCAGGGATCTAAACTCCTGCATCCGGCTATCGGCCACCCTTTGCCTCTCCCGCAATTCGCTCAAAGCCTGTTCCATTTCCTCCAGGCTTGCCTCCAGCCCTGTCTTATCCTTCAGCATTCGGTTCATCTGCTTCTGGCGGGAATCTACCTCTTTTTCAAGATGGGAAATTCGAACACCGGTCTCCCTTTCCAGCCTCCAGTAAGCCACACTGGCCAGACCGGCGTAACCCAGCAAAATTGCGCAGAGCAACATTAGTGATACAATCCAGAAACGATTCCTTCCGCGATGGTCCTTTTCCGCTGATTCTTCTTTCATTTCCTGCTCCTGCGAATTCTTCCGTTCTTGATCCGGGCTGAATCAATATGCAGCCTGCCGCCATGGATGAAATCCCGGAATCCTGGAGGCAATCATCAAATCCTATTTCCATCCCGGAGGCCCTTTCTATTGCATTCCGGTTGACCGTATAGCCACCAGATTTTTTTATTCATCAGCGGCGCCCATAGCTCAGCTGGATAGAGTGTTTGACTACGAATCAAAAGGTCGGAGGTTCGAATCCTCCTGGGCGCACAGCATTTTCCAAAAATCCTCGAATTTCCCTTTTCGCTGATTTTCCAGCCAATCCATAGACCCGGACCTATCTTTGCATGAGCCACCTGATCGGCAGGCATGGCGGGGCCAGAAATATATGTCTTGCCTGATAGAGTCTCTCATTTCTGCGAAAAAAGCATTGCCAAGTGAAGATTCATTACCGAATATTCGCTTATGAATCTTCATTCCAGCACAACAGAATCCGGAAAAATTGCCCTGAGCCGTAGCATCAGAATCCTGCTTCTTGTCACAGCCATTGTGGCTGCTCTGGGACCCAACGCGCTCTATCTATATGCCTTATTCACCCAACCAGAATTGAACAATGAGGCACTGGCCAATCCTGTGGCTCAGGCATTTATGATCGAAGCCATGATGCTTCTGGCTCTCTTTTTGTGGTATGTCTACCGAAGAACTTCATCTATTTTGCAGGTAGTCCTTTATCTGTTTCTGGCTTTTCTGGGCAGTCTTGCTTTTAGCTTTCCCCTGTTTATGTTTGTAAACAGCGAATCGAAGTAGCCAGGCCGAAAACGCTGAAAAGATTCAAAACTCTTTTCCAGAAGATCAGCTCAATGAGTGCGTGGTTTCAGTACGGAAGACAAAATGGTAAGACCTCGTAGCGGCGACAAAGATCAGGCTCTCGTGGATGCAGCAATATCGCTCTTCTTGAGTAAAGGGGTAAAGGGCACCACCATTCAGGATATTGCTGGAAAAGCGGGCATAGGTGTTGGCACTGTTTATACTTACTTTAAGGATAAAAAGGAAATAGTCCGCAAGGTAGCCTTCGCTTTCGCGGACCGGCATCATGAATTTGCCAGAGACATCCTCTCTTCCAGGAAGAAGCCTCTGGCCAAACTGAACGCCTATTTGCTGGGTTTTTTTGATATGTGGCAGCCATTTGGTGAAAACCTCAAAGGCCCCATGGAGCTGGCAGAGGCTGTATTTCGCTGGGCACCGGAAACTCCGGCCATGGCAGAAAAGGAATTTCTCAGCACTCTGCAGGCCATATTGACAGAAGCGAAAGAACATGGAGCCAGAATTGATAAACCGGATGAAGAAGCCAGATGGATAGCAATCAGTACTGCATCGTTCTTTCCTCTTGCAGGCACTCCTATGAAGCGTCCCATGGGAGAATCCTATGGCCGGAACGATCTAAAGGGATTATTGAACTGGCTGGGGCGAAAACTCACTGATTGATATAATGGCTCAAGTATCGTGGAAGAACAGCACAAAAGAGTTCCAGAGCAGCGAACCATTCGTTGGAACGACGCTGAAATCCAGATAACTGAAGTTGTGCATCGTGGATGGGAAGGAATCCTGTATCGCATTCAGGAAACAGAAAACTATTTGCTGGCATTCCTGGAATGGCGAAACGGGGGCTATCTGGAACAATTCAGACCCATTACCGGAGACGATCTGAAAACCTGGCTTTCCAGTTCTGACACTGAAGAAACCTCCGAATAACCAGTCGTAAATCGCATTGTCAAGTCCTGAATCAGCCCTCGCTTTCCATTAAGGTCCCATTCTGAAAGCCTTCAAGAAAGCCCGGCGATAGATCAATTTCGCTCATCCGGTGGAATATAGCCAGTGCCTTCCTCGCATCCTTTCCGCAAGAGGTCGTAGGTATAAATGCCCAGATCATGATTGTCGGAAAAGGTGAGTTGCAGTGCGTATCGACCTACCTTTTTCCAGGAAACCAGACGAATTTGTTGAATAGAATCCGTTTGGCGGTTGGCCACCGGACCATGACCGCCACGACACTGAGCACAGGGGCATTTTCGTCTCAGCTGCAAAAGATCGTAGCTACATTCCTTTCCATCCTTCCAGCGGATGGTGAGGGAAGTGTTATTGTATTGAATGTCATCGGGTATTGTATCCAGCACCTCTCTGCTCCTGAATAAAGAATAGATCTCCGTGTGGCTGCAGGATGAGCTCAGGTCCAGACACTTACTCCAGCACTGAAAGCCTAAATCCTTGACAGAACCAGGGGAGCCCCACAAATTCCGTTGGCTCCCATCAGACTTCATAAAAATCAAGCCCGATGTGCGGTAAAGGGAAACGCGCTGGATTTGTAGATTTCCGAATCATGTGGGCCTGTCAGAGAAACGGAGTATTCCAGGAATGTTCTTTTTTCGTAAGAAACCATCTCAACCCCGAAGATTGATTATCTTGAATCCCGCTGCCAGAAGAGGAGATGGGCTCTTTGAATTCGAAAAGGTAAAATCCGCCCTTAGAGAAAAACTCACCGATTTTGATCTCTACATCACCCGGGGGCCCCAGGATGCCAGTCATCGAACCCGGGAAGCTTTGCTGGGCCGAACTCATGATCAGATCATAGCAGCCGGCGGAGACGGTACCATCAATGAAGTATTGAACGGCTACTTTGACGGCAATCGACTGCTGTCTCGCAAGGTTCCTCTGGGAGTCATTGACCTTAATTCAGAAGCAGACTTTATTCGCACTCTTTCTGAATTATCAGATGGCTATGACGTAGCATTGCAGCAGAATCGCTGGATATGGGCTGACATTGGACAGGTAGAACTGCTGCCTATCCTGGATCTTCCATTACCCACAAATTCGAAGCAGCGAAAGGAATTCGAACGTACCATCAGAAATCTGAAAAAGGAGATGCAGATTCAAAGACGTCTGTTCATCAATATTGCCTCCAGCGGACTGAGCGGCCACATTGTGCGTAGTCTGTTTCGCTCAAGACTGCAGTCCGGAGCTTTCGCCTACTACTATCACAGCCTCAAAGCGTTTCTTTCGCATAAGAGCACTACGGCCAGAGTTCTGTATTGCAGGGATGAAAAAAGTCCCTGGGAAGAGCTTTCGGGGCCGCTACTGAACCTGTTCGTATGCAATGGCCGGTACAACGGAGGAGGTATGCTCTGGGCCCCGCCTGCATATCTGGATGATGGCTATTTTCATGGAGTCCACATGACCCCGGCCCCTGCCTACAAGATGGTCTGGGGCAGCCGACATTTCTACGACGGCCTGGTGGATGAAATTCCCGGGGTGCAATCGTTTCAGGCAAAGCGCATTCTTCTGATTCCTACAATTACAATGGATTCAGAAACGGACGGAGAGATACTGCCCATGATGGGAGTGGAAGGTGCCCCCGCCGCAAGGATGCTTTTGTTTTCTGTAGTACCCAGAAGTATTCCATTGATTCTGTAGATGGAGCCCCAAGGCCGCAGCGAGTCCCGGGAATAGATCTACCCCTGGACTCGGATTCCTACCTGCCACCAGAATGGAAAATTGCACCCGAGGCCCGGAAGCTGTTACCGGAGCAGCATCGGAGCGCGAATGCTGCATTGATACAATAATCCATTGGTCCATTGGTCCATTGGTCCATTGGTCTCTTGATCTCTTGAACCGTTGATCACCTGTTCAGGCCTGAAAGTGCATCCAGCTTTTATCCGCATTTCGCATTAAGTATAGAAGAAAGTAAGTGGTTACAGAACCGGTCTTACATTCTGCCCTCATATTTTTTCATCTGTCTTGATTCCTGTGGACGCGGCGTAAATGGGTAAAGAAATTTGCGCTACAACGATACTCAAAATCAAGCTGGCAAATTTGGTTGCCGAGCATCGCCTGGCACACTATAGTTCTAATCAAACAGGAGAATTCAATGGGATTCGGATTTTTTGATCCTCTTTATTTTATTTTTATTGGGCCCTGCCTCTTACTGAGTATGTGGGCCAGCTTCAAAGTTAAATCTTCATTCAAGAAATGGGCAGGCTATCGCAACAGCGGAGGTCTTACAGGAGCCCAGGTGGCTCGCATGCTTCTGGATCGAGAAGGATTGCACAATGTAAAGGTAGAACATGTCAGAGGCTCTCTGGCAGACCATTACGATCCTACCAGCAAGACCTTGCGTCTGTCCGATGATACCTATGCGTCGAACAGCATAGCTGCGGCCGGCGTGGCGGCGCATGAAGCCGGTCATGCTGTGCAACACAAAGTAAAATATCCTCTGCTGGGATTTCGTTCTGCCATCGTTCCTCTGGCCGGCTTTGGCTCCAACCTGAGCTGGATATTGATCATGATTGGTAGCGGAATGATGATTTTTATGCAGGGTGGACTGGGTTACTATGTTACATGGGCCGGCGTAATTCTATTTAGTGCAGTGGTCCTGTTTCAACTGGTTACAGTGCCGGTGGAGCTGGACGCTTCCAATCGTGCGAAGAAGGTGCTTCCGGAAATTGGAATGGACTCGCCTCAGGAACAAAAGGCAGTGAGTCAGGTTCTCAACGCTGCTGCCTGGACATATGTTGCGGCAGCGGCTACATCCATCGCCACTTTGCTCTATTTTCTGGTTCGTCTGGGCTTGTTTAGCAGCGACGATTAATTCTCTCAAACCGCGAAAGATCCACGGGAAAACCCGAGAAAAGGACAGGGGCCAGGTATTACTGGCCCCCTTAAACGTGGTCAAGACACTTAATTCAGTTTTGCATCCAGGAATTCTTTCATTCTATCCCAGGATTTCACATCGGCACTCTTGTCATAGGCAATACCGGATTCCTTGTCGCTTCCAGCACTGGGTCGGGTAAAACCATGAACAGCACCAGGATAGCTATAGAAGTTATAGTCTACGCCTGCTTCTTTCAATGCGTTCTGTAGCTTTTCCACTACTTCGGCCGGAACAAATCCATCATCTCCGCCATGGTGAATCTGCAGAGCAGCTTTGATGTTGTCTGCATCCTGCTCCAGGTTCGGAGAAGCAAGCATGCCATGGAAACTAACTATGGCATCCACATCGGCACCGCTCAGCGCGTACTCGATGGCTGCGCCACCGCCAAAGCAATAACCGATTACTGCAATTCGCTCAGGGTCCACAGTTCCCTGCTCTTTCAGCACTTCCATGGCGCGATCCATTCGGGCACGCATGGTAGGCCGATCCTCATTATACTGAGTCATTAGTTTGGCCGCTTCATCATGATTGGAGGCACGAATTCCTTTTCCGTACATGTCCATGGCAAAAACGGTATATCCCATGGCTGCCAGTTGATCGGCTCTGGATTTTACGTAATCCCCCAGGCCGGTCCATTCATGGATGAGCAGAATTCCCGGTCGCTTTCCTTCTAGATTCTCGTCCACCGCCACATAGCCCAGATAGGGCTGTCCATCTTGCTCATATTCCAGGTCCTTTCCTACTACCCGGGGTTCATGGCTGCAGGCAGCCGAGAGAAACAACATTCCCATCAGCCCTGCTATCAGAGCCGATCTAATATCAATAAATCTGTTTCGCATCGATTTCTCCTTTTATCATTTTTCTGGTCTTCTTATTATCAACGATTTGATCTAAATCCAATTAAACTCTGGTCCGCCTTCTGGCTTTTATTCAGATCACGTACTCAGGTAAATAATAGTGCATTTCGCCCGGAACCTCAAGCATCAGGATAATCGAATTTCAGTTTACTTGTCCAGGGAATGGATTTGCTGTCCCGTACAGATTTTTGATTGACTGATTTGTCAATCAATCATAGGGTCCCGAATAGTGGCAAGAGGACAGGCAAAAGAATCCCAGGCAAGGGGAAGTCAGGATAAGATCCTGCGCGCGGCGGTAAAAGTGATGGCCCGAAAGGGATATCATGGCACCCGCATTTCAGACATCGCGGCAGAGGCCGATGTGGCCTACGGGCTGGTGTACCATTATTTCGGGTCCAAAGAGAAGGTGCTGGATACCATTCTGGAAAGCGTGGCTACGCGATTCAGCGACCGAATAGCTCGCATCGGACAGGAGAAGGGCACACTTACAGAGAAGTTAAGCAGAATCAGCGACTACATGCTGGATACCTACCTGGCGAATCCAGAAATGATTCATCTACTGGTGCAGGAAGTGGTGCGATCCGGCAATGTGGACCCGGACAGTGAAATGGCCAGCGCTCGAGCGATTCTGCAGCAAATCCAGGGGATCGTAGAGGCCGGAAAGAAAGCAGGTCACATCGATTCCGATACGGATACGGAGCTTCTGAGCATTGCCTTTTTCGGAGCAGTGGAACTTACCCTGACATCTCTGGTTCAGGGCATTTATCGCAGTAGCAAGCCCAGTACAGCAGACATAAAGGAGATTCGCAAAAAGCTAAGAAAGATTATTCACGGGGGATCTTTCGGCCGGTAGCCGCAGGGGGTTTCGCATGAACTTTTCTATTCCGGAAGAATTACTGGAGTTTCGCCAGAGCGTCTACGAATTCGCAAAAAAGGAAATTCGCCCCAGCGCAGAATCCAGAGACCTGGAAGGCCGATGGGATACCGAAATCTGGAAAAAGATGGGCGATATGGGACTTCTGGGACTGCCCTTTCCGGAGGAATACGGCGGTCAGGGTGCCAGTTGTCTGGCCACCACTCTTGCCACGGAAGGTTTTTCCAGAGGATCCACTGACGGCGGATTGACTCTGGCCTGGGGCGCACATACGATTATTGGTAGCATGCCCATCGTTCTTTGTGGAAACGAAGATCAGAAGAAGCGCTATCTACCTTCTCTGGCTACCGGCGAAAAGATCGCAGGACTGGGTCTCACCGAACCGGGATCCGGAAGCGATGCAGCCGGTAGCATGGAAACCAGAGCTGTCAAGAAAGGAGATCGCTACATCCTGAATGGTTCCAAGATGTTTATTACGAACGGACCCATCGGCGATGTCTTTACTGTGATGGCCGTCACAGACAAGAACAGAGGGCCCATGGGTGTCAGTGTCTTTATTGTCGAGAAAGACTTCAAAGGTTTCAGCACAGGCAAAAAGCTGAACAAGATGGGAATGCGAACCAGCACTACCAGCGAACTCATCTTCGAGGACATGGAAGTTCCGGAAGAAAACCTCATCTCAAAAGAGAACTCCGGATTCCTGAGAGTTGGTAAAGCTACCCTGGAATGGGAGCGAACGGTACTGGTGGCCAGCGGTGTAGGATTCATGCAATACATGCTTTCCGAGGCTGTAAACTATGCGAAGGCGCGAAAGCAATTCGGAGAGCCCATTGCACGCTTCCAGGCCATCCAGGATAAGATCGCACGAGCAAGAATGAAGATTGATGCCAGTCGATTGCTGGTATATAGCAGCGCTTCCAAAAAAGATCAGGGCATTCCTGCTCCCATCGAAAGTTCCATCGCCAAGCTATATGCAACGGAGGCGGCCATTGAACTCGGTTATGATATGGGCCAGATATTTGGGGGATACTGTTTCATACATGAATACCCCGTGGAAAGGGCGTATCGTGATGCCCGACTGGGAACTCTGGGCGGCGGAACATCTGAAATCATGCGTTCCATTATCGCGGCGAACCTGGCATCATGATTCAATAGTGGTATAAAGGGCTGCCAGCGGATTCAATGCATCGTTCGAATCGGTTGCATGGACCATGGTTGGATTGAATCCCCCATACCCTGAAATACCTGCTCCGGGCGCACTAATTTGAGGCCGGATTTAATGGCCCGAATTTAGAACTAAAGGAAATGGATATGGATCTTATTCTTGACGAAGAGCAAATTGAATTTCAACAAACGTTTCGTAAATTCTGCGAACAGGAAATCGCACCATTGGCAGACTGTATTGAAGCTGAAGGAATTCAGAATGAGGTATACAGGAAGCTGGGATCAGCGGGATACCTGGGATTACTGCATCCGGAGCAATATGGCGGACAGGGTGCAAGCTTTCTTACTGCTGTGCTGGCACAATCCGCGCTGGCCTATCATTGCGGTTCTACATTTTTCTCTTCGGGCGCATCCGCCGGACTGGCCGGTTTACCCATTTCGCACTTTGGATCTGAAGAACAAAAGGCCAGGTTCTTGCCCGGTCTTATATCCGGGCAGTCCGTTGGCTGTCTGGCCGTCACCGAATCTGGCTCAGGAAGCGATGTGGCAAGCATCGCCACTACATTGAAGCGACAGCCCGCCGGGTTGCTCCTCAATGGAAACAAAGCTTACATAACGAATGCACCCAATGCAGATTTCGCACTGGTACTGGCTCGGTATTGCAGGGATGGACAGATCCCTTCCGGTGCATCCGGGCTCACTTTGTGTATTGTAGATCTACATTCCGCAGGAGTGAGTCGAGGGCAGCCGCTAAAGAAGATGGGGCTTCGCGGCTCCCCTACTGGCGAACTCTTCTTTGACAATGTGGAAATTCCCGAAGCGAATATTCTTGGTCGGCCGGGAGCAGGATTTCGCCAGACCATGAAGGCCTTTGACTGGGAAAGGCTCTCCATGGGAGCCTACTGCCTGGGGGTAATGGAAGCCTGCCTGGACGAAAGCCGCTCCTTCGCAAAGAAGCGAAAGTCCTTTGGCAGAGCCATTTCCAGGCATCAAAGCGTAGCCTTTATGCTCGCAGATATAAAAACCAGGCTGGAGGCTTCCAGACTGATGCTTTTTGAAACTGCATGGCTATTCGACAGAGCCGGTGGCTCAGGCAAATTGGAGCATAACGGAGAAATCCTGGAGCTTTCGGCCAGGGCATCGGAGCTAAAGCTAATGACATCTCAATACGCTCGGGAGTGCACGAACCTGGCAGTTCAAATCCATGGAGGGGCCGGATACATGGAAGAATATCGGGTAAGCAGGCTCTACAGAGACATCAAGATTTCCGAAATCGGCGGAGGTACTTCCGAGATCCAGAAGCAGATCATTGCCCGAGCCGAAACCAGGCGAAGCGCTGCTGTTTAGGCCCCGTAGACCGGGTACCACAGGAATAGAACTGAAAGCTGAAAGCTGAAAGTTGAGAGACCAGTGATCAGGTTTCCTTTCTGTGAAAAACCATTCGATGGATGCCATGAGCATCCGCCACCTCTTCTGCGAATTCATAGCCCACGTCGAACTTCTTCAGGGCAGAGATGGTGCCCGGTCTATTCTGAATAATCCAGTTCAACATGGTTCCCCTGGCTCGCTTGGCATTGGTAGAAATCACTTTCCATTTTCCCTTGCGCAACTCAAGAAAATCCGCGGTAGCAACGGGAACTACGATTTCCTTCAGATTGACTGCGCGAAAGTATTCGTCCGATGCCAGATTCATCAGAACCTTTGCACCCGATTCCTGGATTCTTTTCTTGAGTGCATCGGTGATTCGATTCCCCCAGAACCTGTACAAATTGCTATTTGTGCTAACCTTGAGCCTGGATCCCATTTCCAGGCGGTATGGATGCATCAGGTCAAATGGGCGAAGCAATCCATACATTCCGGAGAGGATACTCAAATGATCTCTTAAATATTTGTTCTCCCGCGCACCGTAGCTATTCAGTTCCAGTCCCTGATACACATCCCCCTGGAATTGAAGTATAGCTGCTGTTGCCTGGGATTTTTTCAGACTGCCGGGGAATGTATTGTATCTCTCTCTATTTAGTTCTGCCAGATCTTTACTAATACTCATTAATTCCATTAGCTGAGTTACAGACTTCCTGGACAGAAGCGAAGCCAGTTGTCTCGCCTCATCTTCGAATACTGGAAGGGTAGCCTCGGATGGCATTTTATCCGTACGCGATATTTTACCAAGACGCTTGGCCGGAGAGATGATGGTAAAGATGCTCACAACTACTAGAATTTGAGCGAAGGCTCTGCTTTCCAGAGTTTTCCAGAAGAAGTATCGGCTTCAGAAAAATTACAGATTGGTCGTTTCGCCAGAGACTCGTCAGAGCGCCATCTGATATGCGTAGGGCTCGAGAAGGGCGTTTTCGCAAATGTCAGGATGCAGAGAGCCTTCAGGTTGTTGGGATTCAACACAGTCAGTCGAAAGACCGCATTCCTGGATATCGCATCAGGTATGCAGTATTGCAGCGCCGGGGCCCGGTGGGAGGCCCGTACCGCGAGATCTAGACTCCATGATGATCGTACATATGTTCGATCAGGCTTTCGTACTGATCCAGAACAATGTTACGTTTGATCTTCATGGTCTCGGTCATTTCTTTTCCTTTTTCCAGTTCTTTGGGAAGGAAAGCGAAAGTAGTGACCTTTTCGAATGCTTTAAATCCATTCTGCGTACTTACAGCTTCTTTAACAATGGCTGCAAAGAATTTATGCAGCTCTTTGCTTTCGTTCCATTTTGCCAGATCCTCCGGAACGTCCATGGATTCACCCATCTCTTCTTTCACACGATCCCGGTTGGGAACAATTAATGCGCCCAGGGTTTTCTTATCCTGACCTACTACCATTACCTGAGATACGAATTCGCTGGCACCAATCTTGATCTCAATAGGCCCTGGCTCCACATTTTCGCCGCCAGCCAGCACGATGGTATCTTTGGCTCGTCCGGCGAATTTGATTTCCCCGGCTGTAGTCCACATGAAAATATCCCCGGAGTTCAACCAGCGATCTTTGAGGATTTCATCGGTTTTTTCTTTGTTCTTATAATAGCCTCTCATGACATGAGGACCTTTATGCCAGGCCACACCCTTATTGCCTGGCTCGGTGATGGGCCGCCCCTGATCATCCCTGAGTTGAATCTGGGCTCCAGGAAGCGGTTCGCCCACACAGTTTCGCCTGGGCCAGGGCAGCCGACCAATAGCTGCTACACCGGTGGTTTCGGTCATCCCATAACCATCCAGAATGGGGATTCCAATGGATCGAAAAAACACGGCCACATGTTCGGGAAGGGCCCCGGCTCCGGAGATGGCAAATTTCAGACGACCTCCAAAAATGCTCTTAACCTTCTTGAGAATTAGCTGTGCCACAATATTGAGCGCACCAAATGGAATCAAAAGCGCCACAGCGATGAGCTTGCGAATCAGCCGTTCCTGGGAGGTAATATCTTCCGTTTCTGCGAATCGATCCGAAAGCGTATCTACAATGTCCATGCGAGTCTGCGCAACATTTGTGGCAAACTGGAAGAGCTTTTGCTTCTTCTCGGGCTGCTTTCGCACATTGTCCATTACTCGCTTATGAAGCTGCTCCCATACTCGCGGAACACTAACCAGACATGTAGGCTTTACGGCCGAAAGGTCACCCGCCAGTTGAATGATGGAGGAATTCGCCATACTGGAACCGCAGGCAATGAGCGTCACTTCCAGCAGTCTCTCCGCGATATGCCAGGGCGGAAGAAAAATTACTACTCGATCATCTTCGCTGATGGGCAGCACCTGTTGCATCTGGGATACTTCCCAGCAAAAACTGCGATGCTCCAGCATAACCCCTTTGGGCGTACCTGTTGTACCGCTGGTATAAATAATTGTAGCCAGATCGTTAGGGGCAATGGCCTCCCCTCTTCGCTTCAGCAGGCCTTCTCCGTGTTCCTGTAGAAGCTCCTCGCCCCGGTCCAGCATATTTACCAGGAAATGATGCTTGATACCGGCATTCTTGAGCACCGCCTGATGATCTTCCAGTTTCTTGTGCTTCTCTGGAGGATCGATGGAGATGATATGTTTAAGAGATCCCAGTCTGGGTAAAAGCTTAAGGATGGTCTTGAGCATTTTCTCATGCTCCACCACCACCACCGGACACTCTGTATGATTCAGAATATATTCAATGTCCTGGTCCGTGGCATCACAGCCCCTTGGTACGTCGATGGCTCCAATGGAGTCCACACCCAGGCTGATCAGGTTCCATTCGTATCGATTATCGCATAATAGACCTATCTTTTCGCCGTGTGCCACTTCCAGGTCATACAGCAAATAGGCCTGGAAGCGTTTCATGTCCGCTCGCCAGTTAAAATAGGTAACTGCAGAGAAATCCTGGCCATTGGCCTTCACCCAGTAACAGGGTCGTTCTGCATAGGTGGCCACGGTATCCCGGACCAGATAGTAGAGAGAATCCTTCTCCATGCAGGAATGCTTCCGAAGGGCTATGGCAGGTCAAGGAATTACGGCGCTTTCTGTGGAGCCTGTTGCTCCATGAGAACAATTCCGGCCAGGTATACCATCGGATCCTTATCGGATGACATCTGTTCGGGAATTCTCTGGGGCTGTCTCTATCTTCTGTACCCCTGTCCCAGGTCAGATGAACTGGAATTTACCATCCAGGCAGAGAAAGAATCCAGGAATTCATCGAAAGCAGCCCTGTATTCAGCAGGAAAGGACTGCTCATCCAGAGCTTCCTGAAAGCATCTAAGCCACTCCTTTCGGCCGGATTCTGTCACTTCAAAGGGCATATGTCTTGCCCGCATCCGCGGCGGACCATGCTTCTGCACAAAGAGCGGCGGCCCGCCCATGAGCTGAATAAAGAAATCCGCCGATTTGTTGGCCGCGGCCTCCAGGGCCTCCGGCTCGTCCGGAAACAGAAAAGCGATGGTTGACCGGGCCAGCTTTCTATAATGGGCCAACAGCAGATCTCGAATACCCTGCTCGCCCAGAACGCCGTAGATTTCTCGCGGAGGAGGTGAACCCTGAGGAGGACCACCGGGAGGAACAAATATATCCTGCACAGGGACAAACTGTAAGGTGCTCCCAACCCGTCAATGCTACGTCGCCAATCAGATAGAAGGACAGACCGGAATATTATCTACTTGCATGAACTGCCCCTCCCAACAACCTGCAACGGATATATGAACGCGCTCCAATCTGGCTTCAGACCCTTGATACTAACTCTGGCGGCTTCGCTGACAACCCTGAGTTACTGTGTAGAAAAACCAGACCCTTCGGTAAAGGACCGCTACCAGGAGACTGCGGATCGATTCTGTAATGCCGTGGTGGAATGCCTCAAAGAAGACCTGGCGGAACGTATGGACAAAGAACCTCAGAAAAGGGATCTATTCTTGAGTCGAATGGACAGAGATCTTTGCCTGGAAGGTCAGTACCAGAAAATTTCTGGTCTACTAAATCACATGGAGGAAAACTCCATCCTGGACCGGTACCAGAGATGCAGCGAAGCTCTGGAAGCGAAGGAAGATTGTAGCCAGCGAATCCAGGAGCTGAAGTCGAACCCGGACTGTAAAAGTATTCGCTCGGCCAGCGAATTCCCTTGATACGCTATGCCCAGATTCTCAGTTGATCAATTCTGCGCTGGCTTTGCCGCCGGCGATGCGATATCCAACGAAGCATTGATCATCCAGGACTTTCTTCGCAAACAGGGCTATCAATCCGATATCTACAGCGAAAACTTCGCAGAGAAAGATGCATCCCGTGTGCGACATTACAGCAATTACCGTCCAGCTGCAGATTCCATTTTAATCTATCACTACTCCTTTTTTACAAGAATGCTGGACCGGCTTCCCCGGCTTACCGGGCAGAAGTTAATGATTTTTCACAATATTACGCCGGGGAAATACGTACGGCCCTATAACAGACGGCTGGCCGATGCTCTGGATCAGGCCAGGGAAACCCTGAGAGAACTGAAACCACATTTTTCGCGGGTAATTACCGTTTCCAACTACAATGCCGGCGAACTACGTAAATTGGGATATGACAATATTGCCGTAAAACCGGTATTCTTTCCTCGGCCGGAAAAACATAGAGAGCATGCAGCCCTTCCCTATCTTCAGCCAGGCAATACGAACATTGTCTTTGTAGGTCGCATCTTTCCCAACAAGATGCATCAGGATTTGATAAAATCTTTTTATTTTCTTAAGAAGATTCAGCCAGATGCGAAGCTGATTTGCGTGGGCTCCTTCCATCCTGGTGTTCGCGCTTATACGGCAGAAATTCGAAATCTAATCACAGAACTGAATCTTAATCGTGATGTGGTATTTACAGGCATGGTCTCGGACCAGGAAGTAATGGCCTGCTACGAATCCGCTCAGTTGTTCTTTTCCATGAGTGATCATGAAGGGTTCTGCGTCCCTCTGGCAGAATGTATGCATATGGAAATCCCGGTGGTAGCTCGAGCGGCAGCCGCGGTGCCGGAAACCCTGGGTTCCGGAGGCATACTGATAAGCGGAAGAGACTACCCGGCCATAGCGGAAACCCTTTCTTTTGTACTTGAATCAGAAGAGATTCAGGAAAACGTAAGGCAGGGACAGAAGGAGCAGATCAAGAAGCTGGATCCGGCCATTGGACTGGCTGTAATCAAGCGCGAACTCCGTGCTATGGGGCTACAGCTTTCGGACCAGAACTAGTCATCGAGTTTATACAGCAAAGGCCGAAGGCGAACCCGGAACCCGCTTGAAGCCGGAGAAACGGATGGTGTTTTGCTCCTGTCATTGAAAAAGAGAAGGGTTCTGACTCCTGTCGCCAGGTGTGCGGACAGGAGCGGAACAGAATTGCGGCAGATAGGTACAAAGTAAAAGCGAGGGTATCTATGAAATTGATCATAGCAGTAATCCAGCCGCATCGCCTGGAAGAGGTTCGAAATGCGCTAAACAGGCATGAGGTTTATCGATTAACCGTATCGGATGCTCAGGGGTATGGTCAGCAAAAAGGCTATAGAGAGGTCTTTCGCGGTCGGGAAGTATTCATCCAGCTGGTGAAAAAGCTAAGACTGGAAATCGCAGTTCCCGATGAGCTGGCAGAAAATGCCATTGAAGCACTTATTGAATCTGCGAGAACAGCCGGCGGTGGAAAAATAGGTGATGGTAAGATCTTTGTCATTCCCATGGAGGAGTGCATTCGCATTCGCACCGGGGAACGAGGAGAAGAGGCCATTTAGATCGTAAAACCAGGTCTCGATCCAGATTCGAATCACTGGAGGCTCTCCTGGTTCTGAAATTTCCTGGCCGCAGAGCAAGAACAGGGCCGGAGAGCCGGCCCTGCTACAGACTTACATACCGATAGCTGTACCGCCATCCACTCGGATCACGTTTCCTGTAATGAAGGAAGCGTCGTCGGAGCAGAGGAAGCGAACTACACGCGAGATGTCTTCCACTTTGCCGGCGCGTCCCAGAGGAATGGATTCCTTCAGCATTTGCTGTACTTCTTCTGTCAATCCGCCGGTAAGATCGGTTTGAACATAGCCTGGACAGATTGCATTACACAGCAGACCTTTGGAGGCGTATTCCCGGGCTACTACCTTGGTAAACCCGATAAGTCCGCTCTTGCTGGACGAGTAGTTTGCCTGACCGGCCTGACCTACCAATCCAGAAACGGAACTGATATTAACAATTCTTCCTCCGCCATCTGCCTTCATCAGCATGCGAAGCATTCCCTGGGTTACCAGGAAGGGACCTTTCAGGTTCACATCCATGACAATGTCCCAATCTTCCTCTTTCATGCGAATTAGAAGGTTATCCCTCAGAATACCTGCATTGTTTACCAGAAAGTTCAATCCGCCAAACTCGGCTTTGATCTTATCTGCTGCCTGGCCTACCTGCTCTTTGTTGGTAACATTGCAGGCCACGCCCACAGCCTTAACAGCAAATTCAGAAGATATTTCCTGCGCTGTTTTGTCGCAATCCTCCTGCTTCATGTCCAGGATTACCTGATCGGCTCCCCATTCCGCCAGATCCTCGGCAATAGATCGTCCAATGCCTCGGGCAGAACCGGTTACGAGAGCCACTTTTCCTTTAAATGGTTTTTCGCTCATGGTTGCAGAAGCGACCAGGGCCCGGTATCTACAAGTAAAAACCCCGACGCCACCAGGACTCAGTTTGCCTTACTTTCACTCTTCTTGAGCGGCGGGACATTGGGTTCCCTTAAACTCCATGGAAGAATAGAGAGTTTGAGCCAATCCAGCGCTTCTCGGGCAGCATAAACCTGGCGGCTAATTGTAAGCAAAGTGTTAGCAATTGAAAAGCAAACAGTCATTACCATGTAACACAGCGAAACTTCACTGGTAGAATGCAGAATACTGCCATGGCCGAAAGGTCACAATCGGCGGAAGCCACGGAAAGACCCGCCCCGGCGTTGCCCATTTTTTCCGCCTTTGAAGTGGGACGAAAGGTGCTAACCGTAGAGCGACTTAAAGAGCTCTCCGGATACGACTATGCTCTACCTCTGGAGGATGATCCTGCCGTCCAGGTGTACGAACTATATCGGAGCTTTCCTGATTTGCAGTATTTGCCTGTTATGGATGCCCGGGGAAATATCTCAGGCTACACCCTGCGAAACCAGTTTCTGGCCATTCTGAGTAAGAATCATTACAGTCGAGAGTTGATGCTTCGTCCGGACGTAAAATTGAAATCCATGATGCGAACTGGGCCTGTAATCCTGGATGCTCATGCAACTCTTAGCGAAGCCTCCAGTGCATTGATGGCTCGTCCGGAAGAAAGCAGGTTTGATCCTTTTGTAGTTACCCTGGATGATAGATTCTACGGGATTTCTACCGTGGACCTTGTGCTGCGGGGAATGAATTCCTTTCTTCGTCGAGACAATGAAGCCTGTCTGGAGGCACAGCATGCTTTGCTTCGGTGGAAACCCGAAGAGCGCCCAGAACAGGGAGGCCTACCATCCACTGCTGTTCAAAAGTATGCCAGCTCTTCTGACTCCAGGGATATCGCGACCCTGGAGTTTAGTCGATACGTATCTCCTCTGTCCGGGCCAGGAGGGGATTTTACTCAGTCTTATGAGTTATCCACTCATAGCACACTATTCATGCTATTCGATGTTTGCGGCAAAGGACTGAAAGCGTCCAGCATGGTTTCCATCATCGGAACCTCACTTCATTCATCTCTGTGCCACGATACCATCACCGGAGAAAGCGAAAACACGAGAGTGCGAAAGCTCCTGGAACGATTGAATTCCATAACCTTTGAACTGAGTCCGGCCGAGATGTATGCCACGGGCATCGCTCTACTAATCAATCGAAAGAGTAGAATTGCTTCTGTTTATGATTTTGGTCACGGAATGCTGTGGATTACGCGAAACCACCGGACTCATCGTATGGAAAGAAGTGGAATCGGGAATTCTGACCAGGCCCCCTTTCTGGGAATGCATGCGGATCTTTTGATTCAACCGGTACACTACAAACTTCAGGACGGGGATTTGCTCTTCTCCTGCTCCGACGGAATTATGGAACAACGAGATGGGTCCGGGGAAATGTTTGGCTCGCATCGTATAGAAGAAATACTCTCCGGAACAAGACCGGAACCAGAGAGGATTAACCGTGAGATGCTCCAGTACTGGGAAAGCTTCAGGGAGGACTCTCGTGCAACAGACGACCTGAGCATGATGTCCATTTTTCTGGGCCGCGCTCGCGCTTGACATTCCCGGGCCTGCATTGAATACTGCAGGCTTATGTCTCAGCTTCCCATACCTTCCGGTTATCTAGCCTGCGGTTGGAATGCGGGTATAAAGGACAGTACTCTGGATTTTGGCTGTATACACAGCAGCCGACCGGCGGATGCAGCCGCTGTATTCACGCGAAACCAGTTTCCCGGAAACCCTGTCATCGTTGGTAGAGAGCATGTATCCGGTGGCCGTCTTCAGACCATCGTAGTTAACTCAAAAAACTCCAATGTAGCCACAGGCCCCGCAGGTCTGGAACTGGCCCGGAATATGTGTCGCTGGACGGCCGGAGCCCTTAACATCGACGAAAGTCTGGTACTGCCCTCCAGCACAGGAGTAATCGGACGAATGCCACCTGCAGATCGGCTGGAAACAGCCTGCAAGGAACTACCTCAGAAACTGACCTCACCCGACTTTGCATCCTTTAGCCAGGCGATCATGACCACCGATGCATTTCCCAAGGCCAGGGGTTACGAACTGGAAAGCGGTATTACCGTTCTGGGTATTGCCAAAGGGGCCGGGATGATAGAGCCCAATATGGCCACCATGCTTTCTTACATCGTTTCCGATGCTACCATGGATTCGGCGGACCTGAGCCGACTGCTTCGGTTCTGTGTGAATCGAAGTTTCAATCGTATTTCTGTAGATAGCGATACATCCACCAGCGATACAGTAGTGCTTCTGGCCAATGGAGCAGCCGGTCGTCCACCGTTTCGCTTCCCATCAAGCCTGGAAAGCCTCTGGTCCGAGCAGAGCCTGGAGACCATTCTGGGGGATCCCCTGCCGGCTCCCGGAGAGGGAGTGGACCGGGTAGAGAGATCCAATCCATGGCCCGATCACATCGGCGAGGATGAACTGGAATTTATCCGGGCAGTGCTCAGAACCTGTATTTATCTCTCTCGCGAAATTGTTCGTGATGGAGAAGGAGCCAGTCGGTTTTTTGAAGTGCTCATAGTGGGGGCGCGAAGCCGGGAATCCGCCTATAAGTTTGGACGTTCCCTCATTAATAGCCCATTGATCAAAACAGCCGTTCACGGTGCGGACCCGAACTGGGGACGATTTATAATGGCTATTGGAAAGGTATTTGACGAATCCATTAAGCCGGACCAAATCAAGATCTATGCTGGAGATCAGCTGCTTTTTGCCGGTGCCGGAAAGGAAATCAATCCGGACCTGAAGAAGCTAAAGCAGCATTTTCAGCAGCCCGAGGTTCGAATCAAGGTGGATCTGGATATGGGCACTCAATTCGAGCGATTCTGGGCAAGTGACCTGACTGCAGACTACGTCCGGCTCAATGCGGACTATACGACCTGAGATGTCAAAGATCTGGAATACACCCGCTGGCAGATACAGACTGCAAAGCTGGCTGGTAACGGCTGTTTCCGCCGTGGTAATCACAGGTCTATTCTTTCTACTTCATGCCATTTTTCCTTCCGGGGATGCCTCTCCTGTAGACGCATCCAGGCGGGAAAACCTGGTCACGCTGCTATTTATTATTCTATCGGTTTTGATTCTCTTCCCTGCGCGAGAATCACTGCTAAGACATCTGTTTCGCAGACAGGACTGGGAAACCCTGGTGGACGAGGATATCCACCATCTGGATTTCCTGGCCCGACAGTTTTCAGTAGATTCCCTCTTGCATCAGATCATTCCAGATCTACTTTTCTGGCTGAGAGTAACATCTGCGCGTATAGCTTTGCTTTCTGAAGATCGCAAGAACTATAGATTCCATATCTACAAGAACGGAAAAATAATTAAAGGGAATGCCATCTACTATCAGAAGACAGAAGACTTAAAAAGAGAGTTCAAGGCCTTTCGCAAGATTGCACGCATTGACGATGAAGAAGTTCCCGAGTCTCTCCGGGATATCATGCAACAGAACCGGGTTGCCTGGATCGTTCCTTTTATATTTCGTACTCGACTTCTGGGATTTCTTTTTCTTATGGAACCTCCCAGAAATAAATTTGCAGATAGGGCCCTTCAGCTATTTGCAGGCAAGGCAGCCGTAAGCATTCAAAATCATATCCTGAGCAGCAAGATAATTGATGCCGGTGAATTTGAAAAGGAACTTCAAAGCGCCGAAAAAGTCCACAGCCTCATGAAGAACTCCAGGGTCCCTTCTTTCCCTGGATTTCAGATTCAGCCCCATGAAGATGATAGCGGTAGCTCGGTGCAGGAATTCTTCATAGTCAACGATTCTCTCTTTCTGGTAATCTTCGCCACATCGCGAGGCGGTGGGGTTTCGGGCCTTGTATTATCCGGGCTCCTGGGCCATCTGTATTCTCTGGTTCATCTTGAATCGGACCTGAGCATCCATAGAATCCTGGGCCATATGCGAAAGGAAAATTCCCTCATTCGCACAGAACCCGGAGTGGAGATGCTTATTGCGCAGTTCCATGACGGAGGCTCCATGACTGTCTTTGTTGAGGGCAAGCAGTTTCGCTTTCAGGATACAACACAACCGGACCGAATTTTAATCTCTCCTGGCTGGCGAAACTACGTGGATTTGAGTCCCGGTATTCTATATCGCGTAGAACATAACAATCAGGTGCTATTGGATATTCGGTCTGTTCGAGAGGCTGTAATTCAGGGAGGCGAGGAACAGTGAGTCTTTTGATGAATCGCTGGGTGTATCCTCTTGCTGCGCTGCTCATGGGAGCGGCCGTACTTCTAATGTTTTCCAGGGAAGTGTATCGCCTGCCCTTTCTCTATCTGCCAGATGGAACTGTGGTGTACAGCTCCGAAACCAATCTGGTACCATCGGATCGCATAATGCTAATCGATGGAAAGCCAGCTTTGAAAACAGCCACGACATCGGACTTTCCACAGATTCATAGAGTGATCTCTCAGGAAGGAGAAGAGATTTTTCAGACGGTTCGGTTTGACCTACTGGATTTTCTGGAGATATACAAATTACTCATTCTCTATGCCCTGGTATCCTTCTTATGCGGCATCTGGTTTCTGAGCTACGGTAATGATCTTCATCTGTCCGGGTTTTGCTTTGCAACGGTATTCTATATTATTTCCGGCATGTATCTGCTGGCCTATCAGGATGGAATGATACTCTGGCAGATAGCAGGCTTCTTGCTAATTCCGGCATTGCTAAACCTGGGACTTCGCACCACCGGCAAGGCAGTTCCACAACAACTGGCGCTGGGCGAATTGCTCTTTGTACTTTTCTTTTCCCTGCTTGCCTACAGCGGCTCCGATCGCGAAGAAAGCGTGTACAATCTGACCTACCTGGCGGGATATCTATACATTGCTGTGGCCCTGGTGGTTCTGGCCATTCAGATCGATGCAGCGCTTCGCACAGATGCGGAAGGCATTGATAGAATCAAGCAATGGATTCTGGCAATGGGCACTTTGCTTGGACTGATCCTGCCCTCTGTATTGACTACCATGCATCTGTGGAGAATGGATCCTTTTCTGGTGCCGGTGCTTCTGTTCTTTATCTTTCCAAGTACTTTGCTCTACGGCACCTACAGAATCCATCTGTTGCCATTTCAACTCATCCTCACCCGGTCGTTGCTGGCAGGCATTCTGACTGTGGTTTTTATAGGAATATACGGCCTTGCACTTCTTACAATCAGTCTAATACTTCCGGAAAGTTTAACAGATGCCCGGTGGATTCTACATATAGTTATCATCTTCTCCATTACCTTTTTTATGGATCCGGCGCGAAGGTTCACTTCCAGGATTCTGGACAAGAGATTGCTGCGTCCCAGCGGTGAACTGGCAGAATCGCTAAAGCGATTGGCCAGTTTAATGAGCTATCCGCTAAAGATTCAATCCACTGCCGCAGCCTTTCTGGGAGAGATTGAGCGAACTCTGAACATTGAAAAGGCTTATCTACTTTTTTCAACCTCTACGTTCCCGGATTTACGCATTCGCACAGAAGGGATCCTTCGACTGCCAGATGGAAGCCCTCTCTGGAGACACGTAGCCCCGGAAAGAATCGTGGTCACATCCTATCTTACTTACGGAACGGGAGTGCGAGGCGAACTCTACAAATTCCTGTATAGAAATCGCATTCACCTAGCCGTGGGAATTGAAGGTCTGGAAATGCCTTCATTGAGGCTTCGCTTCCAGGAGCATCTAAAGGAAATCAAGACACAGAGAGAGAGCAAGAATTCCTACTTCAAGCTAAACAGAGGAGCCCTTTCCAATCGACTGAGACTCCCTACCAGGGCTGCATTGCTGATTGGAAAGCCAAGAAATAGAGATGGATTGCTACTCAGCGAAATCCGCTATCTCCAGGAAGCCTCCAGGCTTGCAGGAATGATGGTAGAAAACTTTGCCCTGCTCTTCCAGGAAGTAGAGAAGAGACAGAAAATGCGGGAGGTGTATCTTGCCGGGCAATTCCAGAGGCAGGTATCCAGCAGCTTTGAAAATCTGCCTCAGGGCATTCGCATGTCCTATTTCAATCTTCCGGTAATCAGCGTAACCGGGGACTACCTGGATCATATTGAACTGGAAGGAAACAAAAGCGCCATCTTTCTGGGAGACGTCAGCGGACACGGTCTGGGCACCGGCTATCTCGTGAATGCCATGCGAAGCATTGTTCGCTCGCATCTCGCTGCCGGCTCCAATCTGGTCCAGACAGTAAATACTCTGAATTCATTTCTCCTGGATAGATACGAAGGAAACGAATTCTTTACTCTGTTCGCTCTGGTGCTGGATCGCGAAAAGGGAGAGATGGAGTATCTGAATGCGGCCCATCCGGGTCCTCTCATTCGCAGCCCCCAGGAAGATCAGATCATAAAGCTGGAAGACACCCAGAGGCTACTGGGAGTGCTTCCCAGTCCTTACAGAACCAGTGTGTACAATCTGCGTCCGGGACAGAGACTGTTCTTATGCTCGGATGGGGTACTGGAAACCTTTGCCAAAAATGAAGAAGCCTTTGGAGAATCCAGGTTTGCCCGGTTTCTTCTGGATGAAGGAGATAAACCTTTAGAGGAAATCAATCTGAAGCTTCGCGAAGAGCTAAATCATTTCAGAGGCTCTCGGTCCCCGGATGACGATACCACTTTTCTGGCCCTTGAGTTCGCACCAAGACAGGGCCCGCTGACCACGTTGTTATCATTTCTCAAATTGGATCGCGAAAAACCCGGTAATACTCCTGAAGAGGTTACTGAATCGGAACCTGGCAGACCACCAAAACGAAAGTCAGTGACCATTACCCGGGATAATCTGGGCGGTCTGGATGAAGACTAGAAGCATGAAAGATATCCTGGAGGATTTGCATTCCAGGTACAATTCCCAACGCTATCTGGAATCCGATCCTCTGGCTCTGGTCCATGAACATAGAAGCAAAAAGCCGGAGGATCGGGAGATTGTTTCTCTTCTATGTGCGCTCTTTGCCTATGGCCGGGTGAGTTCTATTCAGGCTTTTCTGGGAAAGCTGCTTCCGATTCTAACCAATGAACCTCACAAGTTCCTTGCCTGCGAAGACCTGTATCTACAGGAGCAGGAGATGCCCTACTACAGATTTCAAAGCTCCAGGGATGTACACATTATTCTAATGCGTCTTTCTGACATGGTCCGGGAGTCGCAGCATGCGAAAGATTCCACATGCCTGCCTCTGGAGTATCACTTTGGCAATCCGAAAGCGCCCACCATCCACCGACTGGCCCGGTTTCAACGCAGTTTCTTGAAAGGAATTCCGGAAGCCAGACGAAGTCCCGGTATCCTTCACTGGATTGGCCAGGCCGAAGGACGAGGAGCCAGAAAGCGGCTATGCATGTTTCTGCGCTGGATGGTAAGAAATGAATATCCTGACCTGGGAATCTACAGAACATTTTCCAGCGCCGATCTAATCATTCCTCTGGATGTTCACATGGGACGAATTGGCCGAAACCTGCAATTCACGGAGCGCAAGACCCAGGACTGGGAAATGGCCTCCCAGATCTCCGTGGGGCTTTCCGGTGTGGCTCCGGAAGATCCGCTCAGATACGATTTTGCACTTACCCGACCTGGAATCCTTGGACAATGCCGGGGTACCTGGTTTGCCCAAATCTGCCCGAACTGCTCCCTGCAATCAATATGCATTCAGGCCAGGGATAAACGACCCGGAACCGGAGCATAATTCGCAACATTTCTCTTTGCTCTCAGAGCACAAATTGCGAAACTGTACAAATGCGGCTGCGAATCCTCTGTATGGGTGCCCATCCTGATGATGTGGAGCTGGGCATGGGTGGAACCGTGGCCAGCCTGGTAGAAAGTCATGAAGTACTGATTCTGGATTTAACCAATGGAGAACCTACGCCCCATGGTTCCCCGGAGATTCGAGCCCGGGAAAGTCAGAAATCCGCCTCTATTCTGGGAGCACCCAGAAAAACACTGGATATGCCCAATCGGTATCTGGAAGAAACCATCGAGAATCGCAAAAAGCTGGCGGCGGAGTTTCGTGACTTCAAGCCGGATTACATTTTTGCACCCTATCCAGTGGATGCGCATCCAGATCATATTGCTGCCGGGCAGCTGGCTGAGTCAGGTAGATTCTATTCCAAACTTACCAAATCCGATATTCCCGGTGAGCCTTTTTTCCCTCGAAGAGTAATCTATTATTTTCCGGTGCACATCCGCCTGAGGATGGAGCCTTCCTATGTCTTTGATGTATCTTCGCAGATGGAAAAGAAAAGAGAGGCCATACAGTGCTATGAGTCTCAGTTCAAAGCTGGCAAGAAAGAGCATATCATAGAAAGCGTATTGAACGAAAATAAATACTGGGGCTTTCAGGCCGGAGTAGAAGCGGCCGAACCATTCTACCAGAGAGAAATCACCCTGTTCAAAAACTGGCCCGAGGGTTATCGTTGAGCATTACTATACCTGAAAACCTGGATAATCTGGATCAGAAGATTCAGAGTCGCCTGGAAAAATGCCGGGCTGGAATTCTCTGTCCGGACACTCTAAAAGAGCAGGCACTTAAGCTGCGCGAAAGTATGGGCTGGACTCATGATTGCGGATTGCTTATCGCAGCAGGACATCAGCCGGTGCTGTATCATCCCGGTCTCTTGATGAAGGATGTGCTGGCTCATGCTCTGGCAAAGCGATACAATGGAGTGGCTTACAATATCGTTCTGGACACGGACGAAGTGGACCTGGAATTTTCGTATCCAGCACTAATGGATCTGGATTACTCCAGTACCGTCACCGGCACGGCCGCATGGCCCGTTCAAAAGCGCACAGCAAGATACGGGAATTCCAGACGAATCGTAGGCTCCGTAGAGTTTACGCAAACCGATCGCATGCGGTTGCTTCAGGCCTGTGATGATGCTTGCCGCGGTCTGCACCTGGTATTGAATCCTGCTTCCAGGGAAAGTGCCAGAAGGATGATTCAAGATTTTAAACGTTCCATCGAAACTGCAGAATCTATTCTGGATCCGTCCACAGAGCTACGCAGATTGGCCCATGAAAAATTAGGTATCCAGATAAGGGATGTTCGAGCGTCAGATCTTTTTGACTCGGAGGCATTTCTCTATTTCGCAACCTTCATCGCAGAAAGGTCCGATGATTTCAGAAGCCGTTACAACCTTGAGCTGGCCAGGTATCGCCGGGAGCGAAAAATCAAGAATCTAGCACAGCCATTGCCGGACCTGGATGAGGCCAGCGGCGAACTACCATTCTGGTATATCGAAAATGGCATTCGAGAGCCACTTCAGGATGAAGGCTTTCAGGAAGCGATTGAGTCCGCCCGAGCTGGAAAAGGTAAGATCTATCCCAGAGCCATAACCACCAGTCTTTTCTTTCGTCTGTTCTTCTGCGATCTATTCATTCATGGCACCGGCGGAGGCAGATACGATCGAATTACCGAGAATTTGATTTCTGAATTCTTTCAATGCGATGCGGCGCCCTTCCTGGTGGCCACTGCGAGCTTGAGCATGCAACCTCGAGCGGATTTGCCGGTGGAATCCAGAACTGTTCCGGAAGTAGAACTGGAAATGCGAGAAATTAAATTCGATCCCGCTCAATTTCTGAGTACTGAATGCAAGCTTCGCAAAGAAAGGGATGATCTAATACAGCAGTGGCAGGTGGCCAGGAAAAAGGGCCAGGATCGCTCAGAATTGCATGGTCAATTCTTGAAGCTTCGCAAAAAGGCGGGTCTCTATTTGAAGGGCCAGAAAAAGGATCTGAGAAAGGAACGGGCCCGGGCAAGGTACGTAGATCGAGCAAGAAAGATCTATGGAGACCGAAGCTATCCGATCTTCTATTACGACCTTTCCCCGCTGCTGTCGGCCGTGCAGAATATTGCCAGCCCCCAGAAGCCGGAGAAAGTGCCAGGCTGATAACTCACTCAGAATCCTTGAAAAGGTTTCCGATGTTTTTCTCTGCCAGCGCCTTTTCGTAGTCTTCTCGATCAATTAGAGTAAGGCCCAGCTTCTCCTTTACAATTCGTTTAAGGATCTTTCCCGTCTCTGCTGGATCTTTAAGTCTGGTAGCCAGGTATTTGAATTCAGTTCCGCAACCGCTACAACTGGAGTCCTTCAGATAGTTCAGGCCAATCTGCTTGCATGCAGCGCAGGTGCCGTAAAGATCATCGATCAGAAGCAGGTGCTTTTTCACCGTATCCAGATCCAGCTGCTGCCATACTCGGACCGAGCGCTCATTGCCGGACTTGTCATCGGTAGCCATATCTTTCTATGGTTCTACAGCCGACCCTGTCAAGGCTGTTCTGATCCAACAGTCCTATTACTCAAGCTTTCAGCCAGTGCGAAAATCTTTTCTGAGCGCCTTTCAAATCCTGGATCCGGCATCCTTCGGTTTTGCACACTCGATGGAGAAAACGCCCGATTTTCGCAGGCAGCATGGGTCCCTGAAAGATATATCCAGTGTAGATTTGAACTAGATCGGCGCCTGCCAGTATCTTTGCCAGGGCCCGGACCGGCGAATCAATGCCGCCCACGCCAATAAGTGCCATGTCCTCACCTGCAATGTCTCTGGCCTTCTGTAGCAGTTCCGTGCTCCTGTCGAAGAGAGGGGATCCAGAAAGGCCTCCCTGCGTATCTTTCATTTCTGAAGAAGCGCCGGAAAAGTCCCGACTGATGGTTGTGTTTGTAAGAATGATGCCAGAGGCCGAACCGTTGGAGGCGGCCTCAATCAATCCTGGAAGATCCCGATCATCGATATCCGGGGCAAGCTTCACAAAGACAGGCAGCTTCGACTCCAGCTCCCTGCTGGCCTGGCTGATTTCCTGAAGCAACTCCTTGAGAAATCCTGCGGACTGAAGATCCCGCAATCCAGGTGTGTTGGGAGAGCTAATGTTTATGGTTATATAGTCCGCGAAGGAATGCAGTGTGCGAAGACATTTAAGATAGTCCTGAATGGCCTCATCGTTGGGAGTTACTTTGTTTTTTCCGATGTTGACTCCCCGAGGATTTGGACGAGATGAAGCACGCTTCAGAAGCGAAGAGTCCTGCTTGCGAAACTCCGTGGCTGCTCTATCCATTCCAGGATTGTTAAATCCCATTCGATTGATGAGGACTCCCTGATCCGGGAATCGGAACAGCCGTGGTCTGGGATTGCCTTCCTGTGGCAACGGAGTGAACGTTCCTGATTCAATGAAATGGAAGCCGGCCGATGCCAGGAATGGATAGAGTTCACCCGTTTTGTCGAATCCGGCGGCCATCCCCACGGGACCGGGAAATCGAATCCCGGCACATTCCGTTTCAAGCTCCGGGCTTTCGAAGGCCAGTGTGGCCTTTAAATAGGCTCGCCCCCCTGGAAGAGCAAGCATGGTCCGAGCTGGACCGGTTACCAGCTCATGAGCCTTCTCTGGATCCAGTGAGAAGAGAATGGGCTTCAGTATTCCGTAGAAAAAAGCGGGATGCATCGCCCCAGGGTTCTAGAACTGTCTGTAAAGTCCAACCAACTTACCAATGATCATTACTTCTGTGGCAAAGATTGGCTTATAGGCCTGATTTGCAGGCTCCAAACGCACCCTCTTCTTCTCTTTGTAGAAGTATTTCAAAGTGGCTTCATCCTCAATGAGCGCTACGACAATCTCTCCGTTCTCCGCTGTATCTGCCTTTTGAATAACAGCGATATCTCCGTTATGGATTCCGGCTTCGATCATGGAATCTCCGGTGACCCGCAGGGCAAATACTCCTCCATCGGGCACCAGATTCTTGGGAAATGCAAGATACTCTTCGATGTTTTCCTGAGCGAGAATGGGCAACCCGGCGGCAACCCGACCCACCAAAGGAACGCTCACAGTTTG
This sequence comes from Spirochaetaceae bacterium, assembly GCA_002729885.1. Taxonomy (GTDB): domain Bacteria; phylum Spirochaetota; class Leptospiria; order Leptospirales; family Leptonemataceae; genus UBA3465. The sequence goes on along the minus strand of PBUB01000002.1, from coordinate 185,903 downwards.
CTCCAGAGTCATGGGCTCCCCACCGGCGGAAGTGCGCAAAAGCTCAATAGCACGACTTCGGTTCTTAACACACTTAATGTAGCCTTTCTTTTCAATGGCCTTAAGATGGTCGTAGGCACCCTTGGCCGTAATACTGAACGTATCTCCGATCTCCCGAATGGTGGGCGGATACCCCTGGGAGCGAATGGACTCCTCTATAAAGTTCAAGATAGCCTGCTGCTTTTCGGTGAGATCCTTCATAACCACACAAAAGATAGGGTAACAAAAGTTACGTCAATACTTTTTTGCTTAATTTACGATGGGTTGCGGCCGTGAATGGAGGCAGTTTCGGCGGCCGGCACAGACGAGTCCGAGGGCGAATGTGACATAATCCGGGCACTCTTGCAGATTGTCTCCCGGAGGCTACACGGCCAGAAGCGCATGAGACATTATCCGGCGCATGGTGCCGCACGGTGGCGCACGGTGGCGCAATCGGACAGGTCATTTCACGGCTGGCCCAGCCTCTCTTTATGAGACATAATCCAGGCCCGAAATCAGTGCAAGCCCTTTCTTTGCTCTATGGCTTCCAGGAGACTGGCGCGGTCCAGACCATGGGCGAGCCCTATCGGGCGCCCGCCTGCTGGAGCATTCGAATTATATCTGGATGGCCCTTGGCTCGAGCAGCCTGCAGGGGCGTTTTTCCACTGTCTGCCTTCTGATTCGGGTTGGCACCAAGTTTCAGCAGCTGCTGCACGGCACCTGGCTGACCATGCTCCACGGCATCGAAGAGAGGAGTTCGGCCAAAGCGATTTGGCTCATCGGGTTTCAATCCCAGGGCCACAAGCTGGGCAATTGCATCCTGGGCTCCGCCAGCGGCAGCAATGGACATAGCGCTGTTACCAGCGGGATCCTTATGATATAAATCTGCTCCCTTCTTCACCAGAATACGGATAACCTCCGGATGATTGAAGAACGATGCGCTCCACAGAGGAGTTTGCCTGGATGGGTCCTGGACATTTGGTTCGGCTCCCTTTTCCAGCAAGAGGCTTACTACAGCCAGATTTCCCTTCTTCGCAGCAAAGTGCAAAGCCACCTGACCGTTAAACTCTGCCCTTACATTGGGATTCGCACCTCGCTGAAGAAGCAGGCTGACCACCTCCAGGCGATCTCCGTCCACGGCTGCAATCAATGGAGTGACCTTGCTCTGGCCATTTATATCCACTTTCCGATCCAGAAGCTTTCGCACAGAATCCAGGTCCCCATTGTAAGCGGCCATTACCAGGGCAGATACGCTAGGCAACACTTCGATTCGAATGTCCGTTCCTCCATAGGAAATTGCAGGAAGGGCCACCGGACAGGGCGGCCCCTGCATTGATCCGTTAATTTCCTGCCCATTCACCAGAAGAAAGACCAGAGCCGTTTTTCCCGGATGAAGCTCCATTCGGTTGTTTCCCAGGTTCTTCAGCTCCTGGCCGGAAAGGGAATGTAATTGCTGGGAACCAGATTGATTTACCGTCGATCCCTGCAGGACATAGAAGGATTCTACTTCAGTCATGGAAACAGAGGTGCTCTGACCCGTGCGGCAGGCCTGATGGATTGCGTTGGCCAGATTCTGCATAAATCGCTCGGCCGCAGCGGATTCCCTTCCTGGCATAGATTGACAGCCCAGCAAAAGTAGGCAGGAGACGGAAAATGGCAGGAAGCGAAACATTTACACTTATTACCATTTGAGAAAAACAGGGCAAGCAATACCGGCGGAGCCCGGATGAATTTTTAGCATTCGCAGTACGGGAAGCGAAGCCCTGCGGAAATCATTGTGACTCTGTGGCACTCTGGGTTAAAGACCATTCCGCTACAAACGGGAGCTCTGAGGCCACAGGACCCGCAATCGGCTCACTCTAGCTATCCGGGCATTTAACCTATCTGGTCATGTCATCTATCTGGATTTCTTCCAGGGATTGAAATGGATGGCGAAAGAACAGTCTCTCCAGGCTTTCTATGTGATCTGTAATGTCAGTGAGCAGGATTCGCACGGAACCTCGATTTCCATTATCGGTCTTCAGGCCAGAGGTTGGTCCGCTTTCGGAAGCTTCCCTTAAGAGCTCCCGCTCCTCCAGTTGTTGCTTCACCGCTCGAGCTGTTTCTACCGAGGAATCGATGAGTTTCAGTTCTGGATATTGATCTTTAATGGCCTTTTTCAGAAGAGGATAATGGGTACATCCCAGAACCAGCGAATCCACATCTTCGCGTACCATTTCGCTTAGATATTCCTGGAGAATCTGGCCTGTAACCTTCTTATCCATCCAGCCTTCTTCTATTACCGGAACCAGCAACGGGCAGGCTTTAGAAAAGATGCTTAAATCGCTGTTCAGCCTGCGAATCTCCCTTTCGTAGGCTCCAGATTTGATGGTAGACCTTGTTCCTATGACACCTACACGACCGGTTCGGGACTGTGCCACCACAGCTCGTGCCCCGGGATGGATTACTCCTATTACTGGACAGGGCAGTTCTTCGCGCAAAATACTTTCTGCATGAGCGCTCACCGTATTGCAGGCGATAACCAGAAGCTTGATGTCGAACCGTAATAGATATTCGCTCACTTCCCTGCTATATCGCAGAATGGTGCCCGGAGAGCGAGAACCATAGGGCACTCTGGCCGTATCTCCCAGATATACAAAGTCCTCTCCAGGAAGCGCAGATACCAGTTCAGAAAGGACCGTAAGTCCGCCCATGCCGGAATCAAATACCCCGATGGGAGAAGATGGCTTGAGTTCGCTCATTTTACAAAAGATGCAGGGTTACGATGGATGCATTACGCGTCTTTCTGGTCGGCCCCATACGAAAACTTTTTTCGCCGCGAAGAGTCGATAGCCAGAATGATGTTCCAGTCATCTTAACTTTCCTGTGGTTCGTTGCCAAGGCCAAAGGCGTCGTGGACTACTTCCAGAGCTTTTCTACCCTGCTCTTCTTTAACGGCCACAGTGATCTTGATTTCAGATGTAGAAATCATTTCAATGTTGATTTCATTTTTTGCCAGAGCATCGAACATGGATGCGGCCACTCCGGAATGAGACTTCATCCCAATTCCCACAGCAGAAATGGTTGCTATCTTTTCATCCACTTCAACGTTACCTGCCTGCTGTTCTGCCAGAAATGCATCCACAACTTCTCTGGTTACTTTCAAGGTATTTCGAGGCACTGTAAACGAAATCGTGTTTTGATTTTCTTTTCCAGAACTCTGGACAATCATATCCACGTTAACATCGGCGCGAGCTAATCGATTGAATAGACTGGCTGCCAGTCCCGGTCGATCCGGAATGTCGATGACAGATATGCGAGCCTCGTCTGTTTTCAGGGTTACGCCGCGTACAACTACTTTTTCCATTACTTGATCCTCGGGCACTACTCGCGTCCCTTCCGCATTGTTAAAACTGGACCGAACATGAATTACAATTCCATATTTTGAGGCAACTTCTACGCTTCGGGAATGTAAAACTCCAGCTCCCAGTCGTGCCAGCTCCAGCATCTCTTCATAGGCGATAGCCTTCATCTTGCGTGCAGTGGGCACTTTGTTTGGGTCCGTGGTGTACACGCCATCTACATCTGTAAAGATTTCGCATTCATCTGCTTGCAGTGCTGCTGCCAGAGCAACCGCTGTAAGGTCGGACCCACCTCGCCCCAGGGTAGTGATATTTGCTTCCTTGTCCACTCCCTGAAACCCGGCAACAATGCAGACCTGCCTTTCTTCCAGGTAGGGTCGAACTCTGGTGGTATCGATTTCCTGAATCCTGGCCGATGAATGCTTTGTATCGGTGATGATACCTACCTGACCGCCGGTAAAGCTAATGGCGGGAACCCCCAGACCGTCCAGAGCCATGGCCAGAAGTGCGATACTAACCTGCTCGCCAGTAGCCAGAAGCATATCCAGCTCCCTGGCCCGAGGGCTTTCATTGAGTTCCTGGGCCATATCCACCAGTTTGTCGGTGGTCTTCCCCATGGCGGAGACTACTACAGCAAGCTGATGGCCATGTTCGTAGTAAGTCTTGATACGGTTTGCAACAGAGCGAATCCTGTCCGTGTCACCCACCGAAGTACCGCCAAATTTCTGTACGATGAGAGCCATGTCGGGTCAGATTCCGGGGCTGGCCTGTGCTGTAAAACCGGATTCAGTCCATGGATAAACGGCAGCAGCTGAGCTTATCAAGCGAGAGAAGATGGAGGGAACACGAAGGGAGCATGGAGCAGCTACGATAGAACCGGAGTATCAAGATTGGGCAGAGACCACAGCACCGCAAAAAGAAATGGTAAGGAGAATATTAGCAGATGGAGGAACCTTACCGGAGTCGCAGGACCCGGGGTGCCGCTTTCCTTCGTTCTCACTTGCAGCCATAGCCACCAGGTTTTCCAGGCGGCTATGGCAGATGCTAAATGGAGAGCTGCAACACTCTTAGCGAAATGAGAGTTCTAGAATTCTCCGCGAATCCCGATTTGCACTCCGCTGGTGCTTCCAGCGGTCATGGCTTCGATATCCAGTTTTACAACCCAGATGTTGAAGGTCAGACCAACCCGACCGAACCCAGTGTAGCGATCCACAGGACCATCCCCTGGAACGTTCATAAATAGATTCGCTTCCGGTGCCTGAACCCCTACTACCTTTTCCAGCTCCGATGCAAGGAATACAGGTCCAAATCGGTTCACTGTAAAGTTAGTGGAACCCTTATTAAAAGACACCCCGCCGCCGATGTTCAGGTTCATGAAGTACAGCACCTGAATCCCGGTCATGAACTCAACAGGCACGGAAGTAATATTTGTACTCATATTTGCCTGGTTGTTTCCGTTCCATACAATCTGGCCACCGCTGAACTGAGCGATCTGAATGGATGAGTTCACCTGATAATAGGATATAGATTGTCTTGTATGATGGAATCCGAGACCCAGATTCAGACCGTTCCAGCGAAACAGAGGACTTGCATTCCTGTCTCGCTTCACCAGTTGATAACGAATGTCCAGCCCCCGATAGTACGCACTGATCTTTGTCTGGTCCGTAGGACGAACGCCGGAACTCAACGTTTCCAGCTTCGTATCTCCGCCGTAAGTGTATCGGGCATCGAAAAGACTTAGATACACCTCGAATCTACTGGCCACTTTGTGCATGGGAGTTCTTTCAAAGAACAGGCCAAGATTAACGCCGCCGTAGATTCGAGGACTCAGACCTACGCCCACGGTCTTTACATTGTAGTACGCCCCGACGTCGGGAACCACAACATTGGTAAAGGATTCCGGTTCATTGGTTGCCACAGCTCCCAGTCCTATAGTCCATCCATCCATGTTGATGCCGCCCATGGGCACAGATCCAATTCCGGCCAGAACACTTGCATCGGCCATATCTTTGGCCAGGGGATCAGCAAACTGAATTTTGAAGGCTGCCAGTGTGCTGTCAAAGCTGGAAGCTGGTATGGGACTCAGATTACAGGCAGAACCTACGCAGGTAACCTGGGCTTCAGAAGGCCTGGGGGAAAGTAGCACGGCCACACTGGCCAGCGCAGAAAGAGAAAATAACAATATTCGGTTTCTTTTCATAGAGTCTTCCTTGATCTTGCTAACTCGGATGATGGCCGATCCGAGCTTATCTGTAACGGTCCTCTATTGGACGACCAAAGCTGTAAGAAGTTAAGGCTATTTTTGGCTGCAAAATTTCTGGTTCTGGAGGCTTGCGGGAGAGGGTAAGGGAGGAGATTCCCATTGCAGTGCCAGCGAGCGCATGGGGGGGGGGATAATGCTGGGAACGAAAGGGGCAATTTGATCTTGATTAGATGGTCATTGCGCACGCTGAATATTGCTACCGGTGATCTAGAGGTAGCAGGGGATCTCAAGGAAAGCGGCCTCGGCCGGTAGAGAGCCCGATACCTGGCTCACTTCGCCAGTGACAATGTTACGCGCCACTATTGAATCGTCGGACGCCTGATACACCAGATATCGACCATCCGCCGTTAAATCAAATGCCACGGTCAGGTAACTCAATCCCAGGTCCGAAGCTACATAGGAGCGGTTGGTCCCCCCCTTAATCTTGAGCACTGGTTCCGATCCGCCGGTTACCAGAAATGCAATCACGGAACCATCCCGGGATGCAGTGAACCATTGCACATCCAGCCCGGTTTGCGAGAATACAGGATTTAAGACGTTATCCTTCCATTGGAATAGACCTATATCGCCGCCGGTCTGGGCTTCCAGAAAGACTCCGTTTCCGTCGGTCTGCAATGGTGCGAATATGGGATCTGAAGCAGAGAAAAGAGGCCCGTAATCACCAAGAAGCGAGGAGAAGTGCGGATCATAGTCGGAAGCATCACCGGCAGCCAAGAGTCCGTTCAAACTATCATGAAAACGAAAAGCACCGAAATCCGTGTCTGGCGAATCCAGCATGGATGCGAAATGCCAGTCATTGCCCTCCGCAAAATAAAAATGAACGGAGGGATTTCCGGAGTAAAAACCATCGGAATACGAGAGTGCAGCAGCACTACCATCTGGAGCCAGGGAGATCATGTAAGGACCTGGGTAATAGCCATAGAAAGTCAATGAACTGGTCTGATAACTCTCAGAGTCCATATTCAGTTCGTAGATCTCGTCGCTGGCCAGAATAACCGCACCGGTGGGAGCGGAGCAGCGGCTCGTAAGAGATAATAAAGAAAGCATTTCCAGCGACTGGTCCGGATCACCGGATGTATACTGGCAGTTGCAGAAAAGTCCAAAGAGGATTAGCAGAGGGGCGATAGTCGTCTGGATTCTGTGCATTCTCGGTAGTCTTCCCGTTTTGTGTTTTTGCTGCATCCCGGAAGGATTTCCCCGCTAAATGGACAAACTCGACGCTGTCCATGACTTGATAACAAAATTTATGTAAATATTTCTACATTTTATTGATTTCAGACTCAGCTCTGGCCGCGGACAAATCCTCGGCCGGGGCATTTTGAGTTGGACCAAAGCAGTCCTGAAGCGGGAAAACGCGGCAACGGGCGCCAGTGAGGTTGCTCGGAGTCGGTCTCTTCAGATCGGACCGGAGCATGCCTGTTGCCCGGGCTATTGAGGATGCATCCAGGAAAGGTAGGCTTCAGTACGGGGAATTGGTTCCGGGAGTCGAGTCCAGGCTGCATCCTCAGGAGTCCGCATTAACAGCATCATTGGTTTACAGGAAAGACTGGACGGGGCCGTGCGCGAACGATTTCTGTGATAGATTAATGGTTCAGGGCTCCTCAAGATCAGCAATCAAATCTGCCCCGATATCGCTATTGACTGTATCGATCGCACTTATCGCTACCACGCTTGTTCAAGGAGCGCATGCGTGGAAGATTGTGAATTTACCGCTCTTCTTCCTGATTTCCGTAATATCGTACTCTTTGCAACTGCACTTGGCCCGAACTAGATTCAGGGTGCACCGGTTTTCGGCATTCTTGCTGGCCGTCCTGAGTATTTATTGCGCCTACAGTGAATACTCCTGGATATTAGTGGCGCACGATCCGTTCCTTTCAGTATTATTTCGTGTGCTGACTCTTGTGCTGATGGCCGCTCTCCCCTGGATAAGCGGCAAAAAAGACAGCATTGCACTAACGCTCGCACTCTTTTTAAATTTGGTACCCCCGTTTAGTATAACGCTGGTCGGCGGACTACTGTCCAGAGACGGCGGCTGGCTTGGTTCCCTCATTGCGATGGTCGGAATCGCTCAGGTATGCTGGAGAAGGATTGTATCCTACGAAAAATGGTTCCGATTCGAATTCCTGATTGTTTTCCTGTTGATTCTGCTTCAGTTTTACCACTGCGTCCACGGAATCCAGGGAGTAGAAACTTCCATCAGTCATATGACCAAGCAGTTACTGATCATACCGGGAGCATTTTTCATTGGGGTCCTGCTCGGTGCTGATCCATTTCTTCGCCGACGTTTCGTGCTTGGTGCAATATCCTGGGGGGTTGTATGTGCGTTTTTTGTTCTATTTGCAGCTTTCAAGAATGAGGAATCAATGTCCTTTACCTTTGCTGCCGGAGTAAACGCAAATACAATTGCGATACTTTGGGCCTGGCTAGCTTGCATTTGCTTTATCCTTCCTGCAAGGATTTATGGCTACATTCCTATGGTATTCTCTGTAATATTTATCGTACTTACTTTCGCTGCAGGAACAAGGGCTGCCACAATAGCTATTGTTGGAACCGGCCTCTTATTGTTGTTGGAACTGGGAGGCCATAAGTTTGGCTTGAAACGGACGACCCGGTCTGCTATTCTCCTCCTTTCGCTTGCCCTGGGATGTTTCTCCATTGCGGGTTTTGTCTTGGTTGACCCATCCGAAAGTAACTCGATCCGCCGAATACTCTGGAATCTTTCTATTGCCGGAATCTTTGAATCGCCGGGCCGTGCCCTGTTTGGGTCCGGACATTTCGGTCCTTATTTTTTGACCTCTCACCACTCGCCCTTTGTTGAAGTGGACGAACTGGTAACCCTGGTGGGGCGCTACCCCTGGATACTCGACACTCACCCACATAGCGATCTAATATCCAGACTGTACGGCCATGGGTTGTTAGGCTTCTTTATTTATTTGCTGATTTGTATCAAGGCAATCTTTCGGCTTAGCCAGCATCGGACCAACCTACCCGTTGTCGGCCTACTCCTTACACAAGTAATCATCGGAGTGACCGATCCCACTTCAGTTGCCATTGTATCTGGAGTTTTATTTTGGATTCCCGTATTCTTCGGTATCCCTGCGGCCTCCACCATTCGTCGTCTGCCAGAGCGAAAAATGAAACGACTGGGGCCAGTCCTGGTCTTGACCGGATTAGTATTGATTGTTTCAATTCTTAGTCAACGGAAACATAAGGAGGTGTCTAATTTCATTAACGGGGATCATGGAGACCCGATAATCCTACAATGGTCCAGCCAATTCTACCAGGCCCGAGCATCCATTGAGACCGGAGGTCAGAAATGCCTTGATCTCTGTACTGCCTACAGACTCCAACCAATGGGGAGCGTTTTTCTGCGGACCTTTGAATGCCTGCGTAGGAATACGGGAATCGAAATTCCAAAGGATTGTTCTATAGGGTTGTTAGAGGAAATGAATCCTTACAAAATCTCGACATCTGTGGTGAAATAATGATGAAATCACTAGCAAATTTCCTAAGAACTATTGGATCACTCCTGACTCTAGGCCTCCTCCTTACGTGTCTTGAGAACTTGATTCGACCTGCCATCCAATTCGATAGTTCTACCTACCTTGAGAAGTTGCCGGCCGGGCGCGAATATTGTCTTTCTGGATCAGATATTGTAACCTCTTTTCTTCTGGCCGATGGTCAGACAACTTCCAAGAAGGCAATCACAGAAACGGGAGAAGGTCTCTTGATTCGGGAAAGCCCACAAAAACTACAGTACCTCGCTTCAGAACAAAGATGGACCGCTGAGCCGCGGCCGATAGACCAGGCAATGAAGTTCAATGGGTATCGCTTCTGGAACTCCCACCTTTCCTCTTCATACTCTGTGCTCATCGTTCCTTATGTATATAATGACACCGATTTCCAATTAAAGCTGAGCTCTGATATCTCAGCAGGATTTAACACTCGACTAAATGCTAGAAAGGAAGTAAAGCAACTCCAAACATTTCATAAGTACTTAAGAGAGAAGCTAGAGCTATGCCCTCTTGCTGCTACAGGCCGAGATAAGATATGATCAAGAGAAGTGCTCATAACCACCACCTTAAGATGTGGCTATTTTCATTTGCGGTCCTATTTCTCTTCACTTCCAACTTTAGAAAAGGTGCAGACTTGCAGCAGCATATCGACCTCGCACCGACTTACGTTTCTGCACATCTCCTATGGGCCGGAAAGGGCAATTCCATCTACGATAACTCCGCTTATGGAAATAAGAGATCTCCGGAATGGGTGGAATTTGAGAGAGACCAACTTATGGGTCATGCGGCGGAAACAACATATATCTATCTTCCTGCCTATCTAATCCTGGTATCGCCCATAGCGCTTCTCACAACATTCGCACAATTCAAAACAATATTCTTATTACTCAAAATCCCCTTCCTTGCATGGTTTCTCGCAAGCATGGCCTGTCGCTGGCCTGGCACGTTAAAAGGAGGTGCCATTGTAGTTGGCATTTTTTGCCTAAGTGATTCTGTGTTCGATGGGTTCCGATTAGGCCAGAATGTAGAGTTCCTGGCAGTCCTGGTGCCTGCTTACTTCTACGCTTCAGCTCACAATAAGAACTCATCGGCCTCATTGTTTCTCTTGCTGTCCGTAATCGTCAAGCCCTGGGCTGCTGTATTATTGTTCTATCCGGCGAGTTCTCTACGTATTCGACAGGCATCAATCCAGGCGAGTGCTCTGCTGGCATTGATCGCGACTCAATGGTTGCTACTCCCAGAAGCAATGAGCGACTTTGTTCGGCTCGTATCGGATCATAATAAAATTTCAATCCTATCATACAATAACTTGAGCCTGGATGCATTTTTACACAAGCTCTCCTTCCGGGATTGGATGCAGCATTTCGGTTGGAACCCTGCCCCGAATCATCCAGCAATGCTTTCCGGAATCTTGAGGTTTGCGGTTACCCTGAGCCTGGGTGCAATTGCATTACTTTGCAGAGTCGGTAAATACAGAAGACTGGCTGTTCTATTGATTCCGCCAGTCTATATGAACATTTTCTGGAATCACTATTTGCTTCTCTATTTCCCATTTTTTCTGGATTCTATTAGAATTGTATGGGGTAGACCTATTTTTCGAGGGATTGTTGGAGCAACTATTCTGATAACTCTCTGGGCTGACGCGGAAGCAACGCGGTGGCTCATCAATGGCGTCATTTTGAGAGGGCTATCCCTGGATCAATTATCCATTGTTCTACCGTTCATTCATTTTCTAGGAGTGACCCTGCTTCTCCTCCTTCTGATTAATGGATTACGAAGACAATGGAGTAAAGAATGCATGAGAAGTGCACCGTTTCTTTGGCATGAGCTTACTAAAAATCGCAAGAGCTAAGCACTTTTCATATGCTGCGACATTAGAGCTTTATCCTCGTTGGCGAGTGATAGAGAATCAAAGCCGGACAAGCCCATGCACCGACTTTTTTTGTGGACTCTGATCGGAAGTCCTTTATCCGAGTTCCAGTAGTGGAGTTCAAATCAGCCCAGAGGCCATCATGGGAATAAAAATGTCTGAACGCATGGGGCCCCGGTGGCCGATTCACAAAATTATTGTATCAGTAGCCGTATTCACTGTCTGCCTCGGAACTACAGCGAGTTTTTACCCCTGGAAGTATTCGATTGCTATGGCAGCGGCGATAGCATTCTTGATTCCCTTCGCAGGTCGGCTCTACGCCGTACCGCTATTGATAGCTTTGGGATCGCTGTTCGGCAACAAGCCAGGGGCTCCACTGGTAGAGTTTTACGATCTGGCATTGATTGCCGTCGCTCTCTATTACGCTACTTGCTGGCGATCTAATGAACCATTACTCAGAAGTTACGGTAACGCCGGGGGTTCAATTATAAAACTATTCATCATCGCTATGCTTTTCTCCTTCATGGGTGCCTATGGTCTAATCGAAAGCTTCGAGGGATACAAATTGCTCCCGTTCCATTTTCTCGCGGCGCACGATTGGCTTCCACATTATTCAGTCAAGATTCTAGTAATTAACCTCGTAATAATCTACCTTGTTACTTCGTGGCTTTACTCAGTTAAGGAATTGGGCATTCCTACCTATAGCCTGACCTTTGCCCTCATGCTACCATTATTGGTGGCCCTCTGCGAAGCGCTTATTCCCGGGATACCTTCAGCACTAGATAAGTTCCACTGGGCTATTAGTGGACACGTAGATCGATCATTGAATCATTTCGCCAGTTTGAATTCATTGGCACCCGCCTCAGATTACTCAGTTAATTCTCTCTTCTGGAATCGAAGCTGGTTTTCCGTCTATACGGTTTCAAGTCTGCCCTTATTCGGTTTAGCATTGATTGCCTTGCCGGTCAATCGACGTTACACAGGGATTCGATTTGAAGTCGCGTTCGCCTTATTTGCTTTGGTTATCCTTTATATCGGGATGATCGTCGGGTCACGGGCCGGGCTGATTAGTATAGCGTTATTCCTGATGACAGCATATTCGCTCAGGATAGAGAAAATGCGAAAACCAATCATCATGTGGGTCTCCGTCATTATTTCCTTTGCCATGATATTCCTGCTCATTGGCATAGCCCTCAGTCCCTATGGCTCATCCATACTTGGCCTACGAGCGGAACTCTTCCGTGGTGCGGTCTTACTCTGGAGGGAATCCCCGTTTACAGGAGGAGGAATCGAATCGTTTGGTTTCTGGAATGACTACCTACTAAGAGGCCTGGGGTACCAACGACAATACTCTAGCTCTCATAATTTCTACCTCCAAGTGGCTTCAGGAATGGGAGCGTTCGGGTTGGCTACTCTACTTTCCTTAATTGTCTATTCTTTGCATTGTACCATTAGCAAGTTTTGCCGAACGGAAGGTATTCATCACCCCGGTAGAATTCTATTTTCCGGCACTATCGCCGTAATAGTATACGGATGCTTTCAAGAATGGTGGTATATCAGGATTGTCCAACTGAATTGGTGGATTATGATACTTGTACCAATCTTACTCTGGAGCAACCATGACAGGGAGGCAAAGAGATCTAAACCCGGATCAAGATCAGCCCTTTTGCCCGCATTGTTGCTTTCTGCAGTCTTCATCCTCTCACTACTTTTTGGAATAAGAAGATTGGACCAACACCTTGCCTTCGAAAACGTCGGACACCTTGAGCCAGTCAGTGCAAAAGATCAAGACGATCGCACGAAATGGCGATACCCTCTTCTGGAAGGAGACGGAAGGCTACCACAAATGAAAGACGGTAAGATAATTGAATGGCGGTTTAACTGCACCTCAAATGCGTCCCTCAGCGGTCCACCCGACCCGAGAAAAATCTGTGGCTACAAGTATGTCGAAAAAAGTGAGCTGCTAGAACGCCTACCTCCGGCACAGTAAGCCCCATCACTGAATAAGTCGTAACCTCTTACGGTTCGCTTCTATGGCAGGCCCGTATTCCGGGACTACAGAACGCAATTGCTCCATAAGGTCCGTTCTCGATGTGACAGCACCGGTCTTTAAGAGCGAATCCAAGCGATCTCGAAAATCCTCACTATTCTTGGATAGACGGGCGATCCTCACACCTGGATGAGACGTGGCCACCGTGGACTCTGCATCAGTCAGAAGTTCCTCATAGAGCTTTTCGCCCGGACGAAGACCGGTAAATACTATCTTTATTTCTTTCTCCGGAATAAAACCGGACAAGGCAATCATCTCGCGGGCCAGGTCTACAATACGCACCGGGTCGCCCATCTCTAGAACGAAAACTTCTCCTCCGGCTCCCATGGCAGCAGCCTGCATTACCAGCTGCACCGCCTCTGGAATGGACATAAAGTAGCGCCTGACATCAGGATGGGTTACGGTTACAGGACCGCCTGCCTCAATCTGCTTCTGGAAAAGTGGAATAACGCTACCGGTGCTGCCCAGCACATTACCGAATCGAACCGCTATGTAACGAGTCTCGGGGTAGTCTTGCTGCAAATCAGTGCAAACCATTTCGCAAACCCTTTTAGTTGCGCCCATTACATTTGTGGGATTCACAGCTTTGTCGGTGGAAACGAGTACAAACCTCTCCGCTCCGAAGGAGCCTGCCGCAGAGGCCACATTTCTGGTTCCCCCGACATTATTCTCTATGGCCTGCCACGGGTTTTCTTCCATTAAGGGTACATGCTTGTACGCCGCCGCATGAAAGACGACTTCAGGACGATGATCTCGAAACATCCTATCCACGGCCTTCCTATTGCGCACATCCTGTATTAAGTAAGTCACAGGTAAACGGGGGGCAAGCTCAGACATTTCGCGTTCAATCTCATAAAGGAACAGCTCTGTAACTTCTGCTAGAATCAAGGATGCCGGCTGAAAGGCAATGATTTGTCGGCAAAGCTCTCCGCCTATCGAGCCTCCCGCACCCGTAACCAGAACTCGCTTGCCAGCCAGCATTTCGGCCATGGCCTGGCGATTCAATTCTACTGGCGGTCGCCCCAGGAGATCCTCCGGACTAACCGATTTCAACTGCGTGGCGATCACTTTGCCCGTTACGAAACTACTAAGATCCGGCAATCGCTTAACGCTCACCCCGAGATCGGCGCAAAGATCTACAATCTGTCGAATCTTTTTGTTGTCTATACTGGGTATTGCTATCAGAATTTCGGTGGCCCCGGTCATTTTGGCCACTTCGGGCACCCTGGGGATACCGCCAAATACAGGAACCCCGTGTAAGTATTTTCCTTTCAGCGCGGGCTCGTCGTCAATAAAGCCGACAACTCCCATGTTCAGAGCCGGATTGTTCTTGAACTCACGAAATAGCTGCTCTCCGGCCCGGCCTGCCCCAACGATTATGGCTTTGGTTGTAGTTCCGGGCCTGATTGAATCTCGAAAGATTCGATAGCTGAAGCGGACTCCACCCAGGCCCACTACGAGAATTAACCAGTCAATCACATAGACACTTCGTGGAATGCTTTCCAGGCGATTGAAGAAGAATAGCCCGAGGGCACTGGCACTAACACCCAGAAACGTAGCCACCAGAATTCTCGTTAGGTCTGGAATACTGGAGAATCTCCAGATTCCCCGATATAGCCCTGCAAACCAAAAGACAGTCATCTGCACAGGTAGACCGATGATTAAGGCCGGAAGAATGTAAGGGGTTGCGAAAAGCTGGGGCAGACTGGCTTCCAGCCTCAGAAGAAAGGAGGCGAGAATGGCCATTGCGACGATGGAGGCATCCACACCCATGACGACCGGCACCTTAAAACGAGGGAGTAATTGAAATATTTGGTTCAGTCTCTGCTTCATCTTGTTATTAACAATCGAGGGTTCACAATATTCATGCTTTTGCAATCAGAAGTCAGTTCTTGGCCTACCTGCTCCACAGAAATAGAACCACACCGCTGCCAGAATGTGCACAACCGAAACCAGGAGTATATCTTGGTATAGACCCGGAATTCTTTCTAAACAGAAAGCGGCGGCCAAGACCAGAGCATTTAAGATTGAAAAAATTAATAGGACTGCCCCATGTCCGAATTTCCCCGCCAGATGCTGATACCCATGCTCCCGGTGAGCCTGATAAAACATCTGTCCGCGAAAAATTCTCAATAGGAGAGTCAGCGTAGTGTCCGCAGTAAACAGCACCGGCAACAAGAATGCGAGAGCGGGGTTTTCAAGAAATATCTTCAGGAGCAAGAAACCGGTCACGTAGCCGACCAGATTGCTACCACTGTCCCCCATAAACAACCGAGAACGGGGAAGGTTCCAGAACAAAAAAATTGAAAGTGAAATAGCCAATAATTGAAACGCCAACCCCGAATACGCCAGCAGGAAACCGCCGACCAATAGAAATATTCCTTGTGAAGCCGCCAACCCATCGGTTCCGTCCATAAAATTGAATACGTTGACAAAATAAACGAGACCGACCAGAACCAGGAGTAGCAGCAAAGGATGCAGGGATTCCCGGAATTCCTCAGGCCCCAGGATCCCCGCGGCAACCCCCAGGGCCTGCATTACAATGCGGTATTTGGCCGGAAGCTGATGAAGATCATCCAACAGACCGTTTAGCCAAATAAGGAAAGCACCCAGCAAGAACCACCAGGAACTCGGACCTGATTCCAACAATAAGTGACTTTTTCCCGTGGGGTCATCAAACCCGGCCGAACTCTGAAAAAGAGGCAAGCCCAGGATAGCAGCCATACCAGCTACCAAAAGCCAGGGGAGCCCGAAAAGGATTCCACCGGCCCGGGATTTAGAAATGGAGTGACTGGACCGTGAATTCGGATGATCCAGAAGCGTATCCTTGAAATAGCGAAAGAAAATCCCGAAGGATAATGCTGTAACGGGAATGATACAGAGCTGCAGCAAATCAGGCATGAGCATGGGAGAATCGGAAACTCTGGACCATTTCTCCTAGTGCCTCATCGGCAGTCACACGGTTTTTCCAACCAATTTCCATACACTCCCTGGGATCGACCGATAGTGAGCTAAACAGGCGGTTGTAAAGGCGAGTGGGCCTAAAGAAAAAGGACGGAATAGGAATAAGCTTGGCTGGCTTTCCCATTTTCTCCGCGAGGGCCCGGATCAGATTCACAGTGCTAAGATGAATATCCGAAGGTAGGAAAATCGGATAACCCCAGGGTTCTAGCTTTTCCCTTATAGAACTTTGTTTTGATGGAACCACGGCCCCCTCTTCAAGGTCTGTCAGATACAAAAGAAAGTCCGAAAGGTTAGTCGCAGAAATCATGGAGCGCACTCCGAAGGCGGATCCAAAGGGAAGTGGCAAGCCGGAAGCGATGAGTCTCATTAATCGATTTAGATTCCCTTTGACACCAGGTCCGTAGATCAGTGGTGGACGAACCACCATAAACTCCAAATTTGCTGCTGCACAGATTTCCGAAAGACCTTGTTCCGCCTCCCACTTGGACAGGGCATACGGTCCACGAGGATTCGGACTGTCCTGGGCGGTAAAGGGAGTCTTGTCAGTGCGCTCACCATTGACCTTTATTGTGCTGACATAAATAAAACGAGAGGCACCACACTCCACGGCGAGCTTTGCAACCTGAAGGGACCAGCGGACATTGGCATCTCGGTACGCTTCCAAATCTCCCTCGGAATGCTTGTTCATACGATGAGCCAACCCAGCAAGATGAATAACTGCAGATCCGGGCTGGATCGGCGGCCGAACCGATGCTCCCAATCTGTGCGACAAAGTAATATACGTTCTTTTTCGCTCATCCAGGACCTGGGTCAGTCGCGTTCCTACGAAACCGGAAGCTCCTGTAATAGTTAAAGGATTCATTTAAGGATCTACCATGCCTGACATCGCACTGTCCGAGGACAATTCCCTGTATATTTCCAGATGGCTTGCTACCACTTGCCGAATATCGAAATCTCGCTCAGCCAGTTTCCGCCCGGCCCTTCCAAAGCGCCTTACGCGCGCAGGGTCATGGATTAATGCTTGGATACTATCAGCCAGAGCAATTGCGTTTCTCGGTGGCACCAGTATTCCGGATTCATTGGGAATGATTGCATCCCGGCAACCAGGCATATCTGTGGTAATGATTGCGCGCCCGGAAGCTGCTGCCTCAATAAGAATCTTCGGCAATCCCTCACCGTAGTAGGATGGAAGAACAACGACGTCGGAGTCCAGTATAGTATTTGCGATATTGTCGAGCTGACCGAGATATTCTACATTCACGCTCCGCCGAATCTTTTCCAAGTCCGTTTTTGTCAGACTATTGGGATTCCCTGGATCAATTTCACCAGCCAGCAAAAATCTACAATCGACATTTCGGAGACTCAGGATGGTAGCCGCCTCCAGGAATTCCTGAACGCCTTTTTCTCTAATCAACCGAGAGGCCATAAGGACCGTAAAGCGCCCGGATTTTCGGACCCTGGGCCCGTAAGCTAATAAATCCACTCCCGAACCACGGATCAATACACACTGATCTGGACGAAGGGAGGCGATTCCGGACAGAATTTTCTGATCCTCAGTATTCTGGAAAATAACCTTGAGGCTTCGTTGTTTGAGTGCAAAGCGGTACAAAATACCTGCAACGAGCCTGCGCAGTGTTCCCCTGACACCCTTCGCAACAAAAGTTGTCCCGAGGCCGGAAATTGCAACCACTACGGAGGGCAAGCGGGCAATTCTAGCCGCAATACCTCCAAATAACACTGGCCGAATTGTGACCAGGTGCAGAATACTGGGCTGGATTCTTCGCATCAATCGATACAAATCCATAAACATCCTGATCTCATCGAGGATGCTGGCCCGGCTCCTTTTCCAGTCATAGCTATGCACTTTGAAAGGATATTCATGCATAGCTAATCCTTCCTTGCTACGTCCCATTGCGACATGGACTTCAAATCCCTGACGCTGTGCCTCCAGGGCAATTGGCAAACGATGGGAAATAAAGAACCAATCGACATTAACCACGATTAATAGGCGCTCAGCCATCTCGTTCGGGCCCTTTGGGACGGAGTAGGATGTCCAATTCTGCGATCAAGAAATCAGAATCCTCCAGGGAGCGAAATTCGGAAGCCAAGTCCCTTCGCCTGATCGGCATTTGGTCCCATCTCAATTCGCTCAAGACTTCCACCTGGAAACCGGCCAGGCCTAGCAGTTCCAGCATCTGCCTGGGGCGGAGCCTGTTAGTATAGAATCCAGAGCGAGAGAACCAATTTTTTTCCCACAGCTTTTTGGAGAAACGTAAGTTATTCAGTCCACCACCCAAATGATCTCTAAAGTCTATGCTATGAACTCCTATCGCACCGTCCTTCAGAACTCGTCGCAGGCCAACGAAGAAATCGAAAAACTCCGCTTCGGGGATGTGTTCAAGAACAACCTGAGACCAGAAAAAGTCCACCGATCCAGCAGGAATTTCGGAGAGCGATCGGATTCCGTTGGTCAGGTAAGTGACCGAGTTAGCTGTAAGAAGGTCCTCCAGAGACTCGGTACTTTCCGGAGATGAAAGTGCAATCGGTGCCTTTTGAAGCTCCCGGTACAGTGTTTTGTACCCGTTCATATCTGCCGCGGCGAAACGGCCTGCGTCCAAGAGATACACCCTTTGAGCCCCATACGCCCTTGCAACAAAACCGGTCAGAACCGAGTCACCGGGACCGAGCTCAAGGGAGGTAAAACCCTTGGTGGACATTCCTCTTTCCACCGCCTTCTGGTAGTATTTATCGAAAGTATCAATGGCTCTGCGGGGTAGGTTGGTCTCTCCGTGCCTGAACAGTCCAATTTTTTGCCAGACCGAATAGGGAACCGGCAGCCTGAACAATACTATCTTGGCTGCAATTCGCAGCCACCACGGTATCCTTTTTATAGCCATTTCTTTGTTTTCTCGTACCAAGCCTGAAACATAAGGAGAGTCCAGAGCTGTCCGCCGGCCGAAATGGCACCTGATTGATGCGCCTTCCATGTACGATGAATTTCGGGTCCGGCAAAGAAACCATCGCCACTTAACCGCTGCATAGCGATCAAGGACTCCGCCCAATCCTTTACCCCTCCTCGCAGCCAGGAGTCCACTGGAACACTAAAGCCCATTTTCGGACGATCTATCAAATGCTGAGGCACATGCTTATAAAGGATTTGCCTTAATATCCACTTCGATTGTCCGTTTCTTAATTTCATCGACAAAGGGATGCGCCATGCCAGTTCCACAACCTTATGATCCAACAAAGGGACCCGGGCTTCCAGACCAACTCGCATGCTTGCCCGATCAACTTTTGTAAGTACGTCGTCCACCATGTAGGTACATGCATCCCAGTACATCTGTTGCTCCGCAGAGTCCAGATCCCCAAGAGTTCGCAGCCTTTTCTGTAACAGGACATCCTTCGTTTGGTATTTTGTCTGGAGCACTAATTCAGGATTTGCCCACTGGGATACCAGTCGGCTGTGTAAGCTCAGCAATGAATCACAGGATAGCACTGAGGCAATTTTTTGGATTTTCTGGCCGGGTAGGGCCGGCACCATACGACCTCTAGAGAGTAAGCCAATTACGCGGAAAACTTGATCCCATGAGCCAGGACTTGCCAGGTCCAATGCTGTCGCGATAATCCTTCGGAGCGAAACTGGAAGTCGGGAAAGTCGGCGCCAAAACTGTTCTACAAAGATATACCTGTTATAGCCTCCAAATAGCTCGTCCCCTCCATCACCGGACAGTGCCACGGTGACATCTTCCCGGGCAAGCTTGGATACCAGATACGTTGGGATTTGTGATTGATCCGCAAAGGGCTCATCATACATATCCGGTAGGTCCGGAATCACATCACGCGCCTCCCGGTCCGTTATGTATAGCTCCGTATGGGCCGTCCCCAGGTGCTTCGCAATGGCCGCCGCATGCTCCGCTTCGTTGTATCCTTCCTCGTAGAAACCAATAGAAAAGGTTCTAATTGGCTGAGTGCTCTGGCGTTGCATCAGGGCAACAACCGTACTCGAGTCAATCCCGCCGGATAAAAATGCCCCCAGGGGAACATCGGCCACCATGTGGCTGGCGACAGATTCCGTAAGGGCAGATTCTAGAATCTGTAGGGTTTCCTTCTCCGTTTCAAATTGATTCTCCCTGGAGCCAGCAATGACTTCTGAGAGCTCCCAAAAAGGCGTGGGTGAACCTAATACCCCATTCTGTATAACCACAGAATGACCCGGCATAAGCTTATAGATTCCTTCAAAGATGCTCAAGGGAGCCGGGACATAGCCCAGGCGGAGAAACTCCGTAAGGCCATGGCTGGAAATTGGCAATACTTCTCCCTGCCAAACCATCAACGGCTTTAATTCAGAACCAAAGCAAAAGCCTCTCGGCCCGGAGCCATAGTAGAGCGGTTTGATACCGATTCGATCACGGACCAATGTCAGGCTATTTTTCTTCCGGTCCCAAATACCCAGCGCAAACATACCCTGGAGCCGCGGTAAAGTGGCTGCGACACCAAACACATCAAAAGCCCCAAGGATTACTTCGGTATCTGAATGCCCTTTAAATGAATAGCCGGAACCCTCGAGCTCATCCCTGAGCTCGGCGAAATTATAGATCTCGCCGTTAAAGGTCAGTACATACCGTCCGGAGCGGGAATGCATTGGCTGCGCCCCAAGCGGAGACAGGTCCAGGATAGACAACCTCCGATGGCCCAGGCCCACCGCCTGATCCTCGGCTATCCAGGTTCCATAACCATCCGGACCCCGGTGCTCCAAGGACTGATTCATCCGATCCAGGCGTTCAGGGTCGATGGAGTGACCCGGCCGAGCTATCGCTCCAACTATGCCACACATTATGGAACCCTCTCGGCACGCACACCGATTCGCTGAAGGTTCTGCAGCGCCATTGCTACCGAACTCCCAATCGCATCCCATGAGAGCTCCCCCCTGGCCGTTTCAATGCCTCCGCGGGACAACCTACTATAGAGCTCTTCCGAACTGAACAGACGAATCATGCAGGCAGCGAAGGCAGCCGAATCAACCCGGGCAGCAATCAGTCCATCCTGGTCATTTCTTACTTGCTCACACAATCCTGGAATGGGCATTGCGACACAGGGCATCCCTGAAGAAAAAGCAAGACCTACAACACCGGATTGGCTCGCCTCGCGGTAGGGCAAAGCAAGTACATCGGACCTCTCGAATATTTCCGGAATCTCCGATTCTTCTATCCAGCGATTCTCGAGTCTGCAATTGGACAGATGCTCGAGCTCCCTGTATTCCGAGACATCCCCTGCTCCCCAAATCTCAAGCTCCAGATCCGGAAAGTGTTCACGGATTAAAGGTAACGCTGACAAAAGGAAATCTAGCCCTTTGTAGGGAAGTATCCTGCCGAAAAAGAGAATCCTCAGTGGCCTATCCCTCGGCAAAGTTCTCGGTCTTTCACGGACTGAACGACCAAAATGACCATGAAGGGAGTAAAAAATGCGATCTGGGGGATACTTATGGAATCTCTGCAATGCATTCCCCACTGCTTCAGTTAAGACCAGAGCCCCGTCGGATGCCCTGATGTCGTACTCAAGCAACAGACGTCTCCAGGCCTGATCTTCCCCGGGATGTCTCTTTGCATCATGGACCGTTAGCAGATATTTCGCTCCTGCCTTCTTTATCGCGCCAAGAACTAAAGAGTTCCAGAGGTGATCCATGGTACAAAACACTATGTCAATTTCATTCCGAATAATAAACTGGTACAACCGACGGCGGATAATGGGCAGCATAAAGCTACGAATTAGAAATTCCAGATGAGAGGAGTACGTGTCAACGTCCAGACGATCAACAAAAGGTATGCTCAAAAAGTCATCATAGAAGTCTGATTGGCGGGAGATCGACGAGAAAAGCTCAATGTCCTTTCTTGATACCAGTGCGCGGGCGAGCTCCAGAGTATAGCGAGGGCCCCCGCCCTTTCTGCCCCAATGCCAGACAAGCACACGGAGGGGTCCTGAACCAACGGTTTTCATTAATTTACCTGGATGAGCGCCTGGACACCGTCCTCAGATATAGCCACTACTTTCCATTGCTCGACTTCGAACCATCGTACGAATTCAATCCATGCTTTGAATTCATGATTAACCGAGTAGAGTTCATCAAACAGGATATAGTAGCGGTAATCAATTTGCCCACAGAGGGAATCCAGAACCGGTCTGGTGCCCATATAGATATCAGCATCGAAATGAATCAGACGAATATCATCGGCAGGTCCATTTGCAAGTAGTTCAGGTAAGGTATGAGCGAAAAGTCCTTTATGAATATGAATGTTTTTCTGGGGCACAGCGGGGATCCGTCCCGTTCTTTGCACCTCCTCTTCCACCGCCGCTCGCTGTTCGGGATGCTCCCGCCAGAGTTCATATGGATACCCATAGCCGCGAATAGACCCAGGGGGCAAAGAATCCCAATTTTCTGGAATACCTGTAAAGGTATCGAACCCATGAAATTGCATATTCCTCGGGAGACCTTGCCAGAAATAATAAAGCGAACCACCATTATTGGTACCGAACTCATACACCTGTCCGGATTCCCCCAACCCTTTGACATGCTCAATGGCAATATTCCATATCGCATGTTTCGATCGGGACCGGGTGAAACTATCAACGATAACAACCTCTGGATTGGACTGCACCTCTCTCTTCCAGAAGTGCTCAAATTTTAAGGTATTTGCAACTTTTTCAAGGAAGATAGCGAAACTATGCAATCGGCTAGCAAACCCCGTCCCCAATACCGAAAATCTGGCAATGAGCCGGCGTCCCAGCCCAGGATGCCTACATTTACTTTTCTTCTTATTCATCGATTTTTCCTTTGTATTTCGTATTGATTCCCGATCTCGTAGGGCCTTTTTCCGTTCTATTACCCGGATCATCATGGAGACCTTTTGGAGGACAGCAACACCCTTCCACAGGACTCCATTATCCAAAGGCTATCGTGGGCGCACCCAACCCGGCGACATACCCGGGGCTTCATTGGAATGAATCAGGTAAACCTCTGTAATATCGAACCATCCCTTAGTCTGGAGGTAGTGGCCATCGCGGATACTCTGTGCCTTGCCCATTCTGCTCTCCTCTCTTGCCATCTCAAATACACGTACTGAGACCACAGGAAGACGGAGTTGTCTGCTACACCCTCGATATGCTCCCTGATTACCCTTGCAGATACATCAACATCGAAAAAGTCATCTCGCGAAAGCAGTGCATTCAATTCTGAGCCCAGACGCCCTCCCCGAAACCATTTTCGAATCGGAAGCAGAAACCCTTTCTTACCCCGGTCAATGATTTGCCTCGGCAGCATTCCCCTAAAAGCATCTTTCAGTATTCGCTTTCTAGTGCCACGGTTCACCATGAATCGGTCTGGAAGGCCAAGTGCCCAATGTACCAATTGACTATCGAGAAAGGGGAGCCGAACTTCAAGTCCGTGGGCCATTCCCGCATAGTCCACTTTCTTCAACATATCGTTGGGAAGGTTGTACTCGATATCTAACATAAGAATGTTTCGGAGGGTTGCCTTAAGTTGATGACTGATGTTATTTCTGACTTCCGATAATGCTGTTAGATTCAGACCAAAGAGTTTCAGTTGTTCGATACTGGCATAGGTTCGCCAACTAACATAGGAATCCACCAGGTCGTATCGCAGATTTGAATGAAAAAGCGCGGCGGCTCTGACCGTGCGGTTGGAAATCGACACAGGGTTGGAATGGGGCGGCAAGGCAAGAAGCATACGACGCGCCCATCCCGGCAGCGAAGCACCGCGCAGAATGGCAGGATATACTCCGTACCCAGCAAATAGCTCATCGGCACCGTCTCCACCCAGGGCCACTTTCTCCTCAATATTCTTACAGAGGAGCGAGGTCGGTAGAATAGATGCATCGGCATAGGGTTCTCCCAGGCGATCCAGCACTTGATCAGCAAACTCCAGGATGCCGGTCTCTGTGGCATTAATGACTTTATGTGCCACTGTCGGAAGGCCGTCCGTTACGATTCTGGCATATTCTGTCTCATCAAATTCAGGGTCTTCGGGGAATCCGAGAGAGTATGCAGAGACTTCTTTCTCGGATACCTGGGCGGCCAGAGTAGTGATAATGGAGCTATCGATTCCACCGCTAATTAGAGTAGCAACCGGAACATCTGCGCTTTCTACCCTTAGCTTCACTGAGTTCTTTAATCGATTACGAAGCTCTTTCTGGGCCTCTGAATACGACCGTGGTGACGCTGATGAGATACCGGCTTCAGCTAGATCGGAAGAAACATGATAAAACCGGCCTTCCGCGATACCACTATGTTCGCTCCACCTTAGCCAGCAACCAGGCTCAAGCTGTCGGACTTTCTTGAAAATGCTCCTTGGTGCCGGGATATAAGAGAACAGAAAGAATAGACCCGTAGACCGATGGTCCTCCTCGAGTGAGCCATTACTCAAACGGATTAGCGGCGGGAGTTCAGAGGAGAAGGCAAGGTGACCTTCTCCCTCGTGAACGAAAAGGGGCTTTTCACCAAACCGATCCCGAGCCAGGGTCAAGGATTTCTCTTGTTTATCCCAGATCCCAAAAGCAAACATCCCTTCCAGCCTCGACAAACACTCAATGCCCCATTGGATCCATGCACGAAGCATCACTTCAGAATCTGAAGTCGTAGAGAATGTATGACCAAGTCCTTGCAATTGCGATCGCAGTTCGCGAAAGTTGTAGAGCTCTCCGTTGAAGATTAGGGCTAAATTCTCACCAAACATTGGTTGATCCGATCGGTGGTCCAGGTCAATAATGGCCAGCCTACGATGACCGAGTCGAACACCAGGGTCAGCCCAGAGCATTCCACCATCGGGTCCGCGATGCCGAATCAAATCCAGGGCATCGGCAAACAGTTCAATGTCCGGCTCTGTGCTGGCTTTACCCACCCATCCAAGAATGCCACACATCTCGCCCTAGTTCTCCTGCAGTCGCTTATACAGTTCGTAAAATGCATTTCGATTTGCCTCAATTGAATACATTTCTTCAACCCGTGTACGCGCAGCCCTGCCCATTTCCCGGGCCATTTTTTTATCTTCAAGGAGCGCTCGAATTCCCTTTACCAGTCCATCAGGGGTTCTATCTACAACCAATCCGGTGACCCCCGAAATGTGGCATTCCGATACGCCCGGGGCATCAGCCACTACAGATGGTAGGGAAGCCGCCATACCTTCAAGCACAGCATTACTCATTCCTTCCCTATCAGATGCGTTTACAAATATATGCGCAGAATTCAAGAGCGATGGAACATCCGATCTTTGCCCGAGAAGAATAACACGAGAGTGGAGCCGAGCTTCTTTGATGAGTCGCGAAAGATTCTGACGCTCCACTCCATCTCCCACAATCCACAAGGACAATCGGGGATATTCAGCGGCCAGTTTGATCATACTCTGGATCAGCAAGGATTGACCTTTATGGGGTATCAACCTGCCCACTGCAATGAGAGTCATTCCACCAACTTCCGCTTCTAAGCCCTCCGTACGCTGTTTCGATCGCTCATCGAATCGATGCAGATCAATTCCATTGTTCAGGGTTAGCAGTTTTTCTGATTGAGTATACTTTGCCAGAGATTGCATGACTGCGTCCGAGTTTCCGGCAACGAACTTGAACGGTCGGTAAAGAACTCTGAATACAGAATCCCATCTTGTGGACTCCTTGGTGGCACGGTGAACATAAACAAAGGGTAGATTTCGCATAAAGAATGCCAGAGGCCAGGCAACCAGCGCCGCCTGAAACCCATGAACTATGCATGCATCAAAATTGCTCCCTCTCAAAAGGCGCCATAATCGGAACTGTAGGATTGGCAATCTGGGCAAAAGTTGATACAGTTCCGGCCATGCTGTGCCGGTTTTCTGCTCCCTCTGCGTTAAGACCCTGGTTTCGAGCTCCGGGGCGCGCTGCGAGAATAGACCCTCGCAAGAAGAGTCCTTAAAAACGAAACAAAAGCATTCCTTGAAAGTGGGATTCTTGTTGGCGCCAAAAAGCTGAGACAACTGTTGTTCCCCACCATGGACGCCATAGGTACGCATTATGTGAAGTATTTTCAAGCAAGACTCCCTTTCGGGCCATTTTGCGCAAACAATACAGAAATCCAGAGCGCTGGAATCGGCTCCGAATAGCTGTCGCTCGCAAGGATCGATTTGATTAGCCAGATCAGTCCAAGACTCCCAATCAGCCAAGAACCTTTTAAAGGAGAGCTTGCATCTCGGTTTCCAATCAAAATTGCCAATGCCATTAAGAAAGCAATAGAACCAAGCAGCCCGGTATCCAGGTAAAGGTCTATCCAAAACACATGAGTGCCAACATCGGCAAACTCAGCAGATCCGTCTGCTGCTCGCTGGTAACGCGACCAACCAAAGCCTCTCCCTATAAGGAGTCCTGCGGGAGTAGAAACTCCAGGGTACGCAGCTCGTTCTATAAGTCGTAGACGAATTTGCGCACTCTCGGCCACTCGCATATTGCTCCGGAGCTTTCCCAGTATGGGTTCCGAGCTCCGATCCATTTGCGCATCATGCTGCGGATTTTCCCGGGACCCAGTGTGGATAGATCCGACAAGAATCACCAAGAGAAGCAGCAATGCAGCAAACAGTCCTGCTAAAGTAGCAAACCTCCTGACCAAGGAAGCACCAATCAGGATGACGTATACCATTCCAATCGCCAAGAGAGGGCCTTTCGACGCAGATACTGCCACCACCAATGTTGCTCCCATTAGTATTCCCAGGTGTCCCAACGACTCACGTCGCCAGCGGGTTTCAAGCATCTGCAGTCCACAAAACGAAGCTGCAATGCAGCTTTCATACCCAATGTAAGCTCTATTTACTCCCTTCCAATCAAAACCTGGAACTATTCCTGTATCAAGATACTGCTCGATGAGCCTCTCTATAAAAGGATAAGGAAGCGCAAATAACTGCAGAACTACTCCAAGACTAAAGAACAGGAGCAGTCTCTCAATTTTTCCGGACAGTATTCCCAGGTAGCAAACAAAGAAGTAAGGTATCCAGCGAGTCAGGACGATGACTGAGTGCCAACCGTTCTCCCGGGAAGTGATACCAGCCAAATTAAAGCCTCCGGGAATCCCCGTTTCAATGGCCAGGTTTCTGCGGATCTCGCCAGTAACTCCGGCGATTAATGTTAACAAGAACAAAAGGGCCGGTATTGCATTCCGAACGCTCCAAAACGCCTCTGCATTCAATCGACATTTCCGGTGCCACAATAGATGCGTCATCTGACCAGCGAGCGTTGCTGTCATTAGGATGGCCGACCATTGAAGCCCCGTCAAAGCACCAAGACTGGATATAATACTATGCAACCCGACTACAGTACCGCCCATTACATCTGGACGATAAATGGCGAAGACAAACACCATCGCCGCGAAGCTGGGCAGAATCCAGGAAAAATGGAGCTCCATCAATCAAACCTGATCACTGTCTTGTCTGGTTCAGCAATCTATACAGGATCCATTTGAAATGCTTTAAGGCAAAATCCGTAAGACTACCGATCCAGGAACGGCCATGCTTTCGGGCCACTTTTAACGATTCCCCGAAAGCAAGATCCGGCCTCTGAAAACTGATGCCTCCAGTGTGCATGACTGTAATGGGCACCGGGACAAAATGGGCCGGATAATGCTCTGTTAAGCGGAGTACCATATCGTAGTCAGCAGCTATCCTATAGTTTGTATCAAATTCGCCTACCTTCTCGTACATGAATCTGGGCACGATCATTGCTGGCTGCGGCATCCTCGATGCCTTCAGCTCTCTTTTTCGGGAGAAGGGTTCGCCGAGCAATTTTCTGTCACCCGACGAGTTAACGTAATACATCTGACCATGGCAAACGGATTGCGAATCAAGAAGAGGCATCACTCTCTTTAGAGTATCTTCCGAAGAATACCGGTCATCAGAATTAAGGAAATGTACATAGTACCCTCGGGCATGTCGAAGCCCTTTGTTCATTGCGTCATAAAGACCGGTATCCGGTTCGCTGATGCATTGGGTAACTGCGTCCCCAAATCCCCTGATTATTTCCAGGGTATTGTCCGTGGAAGCCCCATCCACAATTATGTATTCCAGTCGATCGATTCCTTGAGACAGAACGCTCTCGATGCACTCTGATATCACCCTTTCGCCGTTTCGCACTACTGTGACCACAGTAATATCAAACTTGCCATGTATATTTTGATTAGTTTGTGCGTTCATTTAAGAGCTTCTCATATAGATCTATATACTGCCGAGCCTGACCGACCAGGGAAAAATTGCTCTCTGCATGTTTGCGAGCATTCCCTCCCATGGCCTTGAGTCGTTCCCTGTCATTCAGGGCTTCAGCAATACACATCCCTAAATCCTTCCCCCCCTTGTGATTGGCCAGCTTTCCGTTCCACTCGTCCTTAATGATGTCTGGCATTCCGCACACATCGAATCCAGCTACCGGGGCCCCGCAGGAAATCGCCTCGAGGGCAACGTTGGGTAGGTTGTCCTCCAAGGAGGGAACAATCACCAGGTCTGCTGAGTTGTAAGCTATGCAAAGGGCGGATTCGGAATTCAGACGTCCAAGGGAAACTGAGGGGACCGGCAGATTCGGAGCATCGTTTCCTCCAAACAACACAGCCAGAACTTTTTCCTTAAGTGGAGTTTTGGCCAGGTATTGAAGGGCGGCAAAAAGCTCATGGTATCCTTTGCGCATGTCATCCGCTGGATCCATGGCTCCGAAGAGGATGATCAATCGATCCTGTGGGAGACTTAGCCTATTGCGCGCTGCGGCCATGTCCGACGGACGAAACTGCTCCAGGTCTATTCCTGTGGGGATTACATGAATCGGAAATCTTCCAAACAGGCTACTCCGGTTCGCCAGATTTGCGATCCAATTGCTAGGCGCGGCAACAGTCAAGTTCAGAGATTGCCACGCTTTCCATTTCCTTTTCCAGAGTTTCTTTGAGGCATCCGCTTCGCCGGGATTTTTAAGTTGAGGGCAATTTCCGCAATGTTCCTGAAAGCCTGTACACGTACCCGGGTAATGACAGCCTCCAGAAAAGGGCCAGATGTCGGAAAGTCTCCAGACAACAGGCTTCTTGGTACGGCCAAGTCCTTCGGGAGAAATAAATGCGCCGTTTATCCAATATGTGGAAACGATGTCAGCACGTTTCACAACAGTTTCCTTCGCCGGATTAAAGTGCGCATATCGTGCCGGGGAAAAGAAAGTGGAAGGGTCCTTGCGCATGGATCGTCCGGCTCGGGCTTCCAGATATTCGAAAAGTTTGATGCTAATACGGCCAAACGTGGAGTCGCGGGTCGATTGTACCGTCTGGTCATCCGTCCGCTTTTGACCAACCAGCATTGAGGATTCCACCCCCATGCGACCCAGAGTCTGGTGCAATCGGTAGGCGGCACGACCGGCCCCGGAGCCGCCATCTGTATGGCTAAGATGGACTACTTTCATGTGTATTGACCTGCAAGATCCCTGCGCAGGTAGTCTACCGTACCGCTTTCTGCCCAATCTCCCCAGTCGCGCAGATCTCCATTTTGGTCCATTTCTGCAAGGGATGTTACCGTCAGTTTTAGATTATGATCCAGCGGGGCACGGCCTCGCTCCAGGTACCGGAATTCGGCTTGCGCGCTTATCATCGGCCATGTTCGCAACACAAATGCTGCGTACGCATGCCATTTTGCTCGAAGTATCTGGTCGTCACTCATTTTGCTCTCGTTATGCAGCTTCGCAAGTCGACTCAAGTATTCTTCCCGATCTTCGCTATCGAGAGTAAATCCCAGGTTTGAGTAGCGCCCGGTACCCGCTGTAACGCAGTTTTTGCCAAAGCAAACCAGTTCAAGACCAGCAGTTCCGCGTACCGTAACGCCGTAATCAATGGTTTCGAAAAGAGAGTGAGTACTGATGTCATCATCTGCCGGAATAATTTTCACATGCGAAGGTAGCTCACCGATCTCTTCCCGAACCATGACCAGCTCTGCGTAATCATTCGTAACATCTTCATAATTTCTCTTCCAAACGTTAGCTGGATGTAGCTTAATAAGCCAATTCAATTCAGAATTTCTGCAGGCTGCCTTAACGGTTTCCAGAAACCACTCCCCTGCGTCTTCAAAAAGATCCTTTCCGTAGAAAAGGTTTGCATCCCATAAAACCTGGGAGAACACTACTGCAATGGGCTTAGCAGGATTCAAGGTAAAGCGACGAATCAATTCATCACGAGAATAGGGTCTTGTACTGCTCTGGTTACGATTCTGAAGGAACCAGCGACCATTGTATCTATCCTGAAAGATCTTATTTAGGGCCTGCTCCTCCCGATCGGTCCAAGGACGTTTCATCAATGCGGTCAGAGTCTCCTGGGAGACAGAGGACGGGTGTTCTCGGCGACTTGCAGAGGTCATGCGGCGAAAGGTGAGGGCATCATCTTTCCAGGGTTGGATCATTTGAATAACGGAAATCCCCTGCGCAATAGCCGCGTCCACCAAAGGTCCAAACTGGGCATAGTTCGCTTCAATTGTAAGAGCCAGATCCGCTCTATTGTAACTCAGGCACTTAATAGCCTGCAGTACATGCTCCAGGATAGGACCTAGCATGCGCGATAGCTCGCGCCGGACTTCAGGACGCTGAAAATCAATAGTACCTTCAAACCTGATTCTTGATAGGGTGGCTACGATCTGAGGCCCAATCCAGCAGTTCTCAAAGCTCCAGGATTTGACGTTCTGAAGGCTGAGGGGCATCGCCAGGAATTCTTCTACTTTTTTTCTACAATAGATTTTTTCTTTCCGGCTCAGCGGATAATCATCGAGGTAGACAAAACGCTTTATACCGAAAGCTTTAAAATAGAGGCGGCCCAGAATCATTGAACGGTTGCGAAATAATACTTGAACCTTCCAACCGCGAAGCCTGAGCGCCTGGGCTACAAACCCCATTTGCTTTAGACTATATATTGATTCATCATCGAGGGGATATAGATTAAACGTTGCCCCCTTTTCAGCAGCGCTATCCTCCCGAAGGAATCTTGTCGCTTGCCTGGTGTCCCGCAAATCCCTCCAAATTTGACCCAGGTAACTTCGATTTCGCCACACCTTTCGCATCAGCATGATCGGCGAACGAACCCACGGAAGGAGATTGACTATTTTCCTCAGTTGGTTTTCCAAGGAGAACACCTAGACTCTTCGCCCGGAAAGAATTTCCTCAGCCAGCTTTAAATCCTCAAGTGTATCAATGTCCAGTGAGTCCTGGGCCGTCATGATGTAAGGCATACACCTCGCCCCGTACAATTCTCCTTGATGGATTGTTACAGGACTACATACAAGGACTGCGGGGCCATTCCGGGCATAGACTACAGGTTTGTCCTGCCGTCGCGCGATTTGTTGAGAGCTCTCCAGAAACGATTGTAGCATTCCATCATCCGAAAGTTTCATTACAGACACAGGGTTAAAATTGTGCGGCACTTCGACGACACTCACAACGCTGGTCAATGATTGAGAACGAAACAGAGCCATTGATTCATCAATGTGACGACAGGTCCTGAGCGGTGAAGTGGGCTGCAGTAAAACAATCGCTTCAACATCCATCCTCGATTCGCACCACTCCAATGTATGACGGAGCACTGCCAGCATGGGTGCGACATCGTCAGACAGCGACGCCGGCCGGAGAAAGGGCACTTCTGCACCAAGAGAACGGGATACGGTTGCAATCTCCTCATCGTCCGTGGAAACAATCACATGGTCCATGGCCTGAGCTGACAGGGCTGCTTCTACACTGTAAGCGATGAGCGGTCGCCCGTTCACCTCGGCCAAATTCTTGCGGGGGATCCCTTTGGAGCCTCCTCTAGCAGGAATTACAGCGACTACCTTCATTAATACTTCTCGGACTCTAATAGGTAATACACTTCTGAACGGAAACTTCTTCCGTCGCAAGTATGTCCGCTATGCGCTTTCCGGCCTGACCATCGCCGTAAATAGGCTCCATTGAATAAGGACCATGGTCCAACTGCTGAGCAATGGCAGCTTTGATTTCGTCTTTCCCATACGAAACGTCAATTACGTTGCTACCCCGATCTCGAGCGTTTTGCCGGGATCCGATGTTTACTACTGGTGTTCCAATAAATGCTCCTTCACGAATACCGCTACTGGAGTTTCCAACAAGACACGCAGTCTTCTTCATCAGGCCGACGTAAGTTTCGATAGGAAGGTTCTTAAAGAAATGCATCCGATCACCACCTTCATGCTCACGCCATTTGCGAATGCCGCGAGCAATGTCATCGGATCCCGCATCTGCATTGGGCCACAAAACAATGGCTGGCAGACTCAATTCCCGGATGGACTGAAGAGTAGCTGTGATCTGCGCTTCGCCCGCTCCATACTCCGTGGTCACCGGGTGTTGAGAAACCAGGGCAAAGGGCTCATCGATATTCAAATGATCTCCAACTCCACGTTCAAAGAGCTCATTTTCTAGTGAGGCTCGGTCCGCATTCAAGATGTCTGCCACCAGGTCAATTCGCGGACACCCTACCATGTGCACATGCTCCGGCAACTCACCTAGCTTAACAATGCGGTCCCGAGCACCCTGCGAAGCGGGGAAATGAATGTGAGCAAATTTGGTCACGGCATGTCGTATGCTTTCATCGATAGTTCCGCTTACCTCCCCTCCCATGGTATGAGCGACGGGAATGTTCATATATGCGGCAGCTAGGGTTGTTGCCATGGTTTCAAAACGGTCGCCTACGGTTAACACCACGTCCGGTGCCAATTGCTCAAATAAGGTCGGCAACTCCATCAAACCAAGGCCTGTGGACTTAGCCATTGTGGCTGGCGTCTCGCCTTCGATTAACATATGTACCCGGGCAGCGATAGGAAACCCATCCTGTTCAATCAGACGAATTACAGCTCCATAGCGATCCAGAAGAGCCGAGGCTCCGACAATGAGCTGTAATTCCAGCTCGGAATGGTCTTGAATCGCCTTCATAGCCGATTTGATACTACTGTAATTCGCTCGGGAACCAATTACTACGCAAATCTTCTTCACTTTAAATCTTCCCAGCTGATCTTGCGGTTGGATGGCAAAGGCGCCTTGATAGATTTCCCTAGCACTGCCGAATATCTGGCAGCCGGAATACCATCGCCAGGTTTCTTGAAGGCAAGGTCTGAAATCTCGAGGATATGATTCGCAGGCAAATCTCGCCTCGTCACAATGCTTTTTTCGAAGATCCGCTTCATTTCTGAATATTCTGTATTACTATCCTTATTGATAGGATTATTTCGTATTGTTTCTGCTTCTCGTAAATTACTGCAAAGCTCCCGAAAATCTTCCGGTTCCAGGCTGTGCCGGGCATCACTGCCATACATCATTCGGGAGAAAGTAAAGTGCTTCTCGATAACCGTCGCTCCCAGAGCAACAGCCGAAACACAGGCCGCCTGTCCCAGCGTATGGTCCGAAAATCCGACGGGTAGCCCGTAACGATGCTTCATCTCCAACATAACATTAAGACCGACTTTTTCCGGGGGACAGGGATAAATGGATGAGCATTGCATGATTGTTAGCGGACCTCCAGGTCTCAGGACCTTTACGGCCTGATCCAGTTCCTGCCAATTACTCATGCCTGATGATAAATACACCGGTTTCCCTGTTCGCACAATATGTTCAAGCAAAGGAACATTACTAACCTCCCCGGAAGGAATTTTATATATTTCCACTCCAACCTCCTCCAGAAGATCTACAGCTTCAAGAGAAAACGGCGAAGATAAGAATTGTACTCCATACTCACGACAATGATCGGAAATGATCTTCCACTGCATCTCTGTAAACGCAGTGCGTTTGAAGTATTCCAACCGCGGTTCTCCCCGGAAGTAGGAAGGCATCGGAGCATCCGGTAGCGTTTCGGCTTCTGCAATATGCGTCTGGAATTTAGCAACATTTGCGCCGCAATTTGCCACGGCTTCAACCGCTTTCAGTGCATTACCGAGGGAGCCATCGTGCACCGAACCAATCTCTGCGATGATTTTTAGGGATTCATTCATGGGGAAATTCTTTACGCATGATAGCTTGTGTCGGAGCAGCAAATGCATAGACCGTAAGCTTTCCACTTGGGTCCGCGACTCGAGCTACGCTCAGGATTGATAGGCCCGTCATATGCAGGAGGTTTGATAGGCTTCGAGGATCATAGAGATGACAATGAAGGGCGCCAAGGATGTTATCGTTTGGGGGACGCAGATCAATAGTCATTGTATCCGGAACCTCGATATAAATAATCCCGTTCTCACTATCCAGGCTCTCGACTACATCCCGCAGGAAAGGCTCTGGATGCTCAATATGCTCCAAAACTTTATTGAGAGTTACGAGATTGAAACCAACGAAATCTGCCCCCCCGGAATACAGTCCTTCATGAACCCGAAATTTATCGATTCGCTTCAGATGCTCAGCAGCGCGAGGATCGGGCTCTACCCCCAGGCAGTCCCACTTGCCGTCGGTTTGATCCACAAGACGCGACAGGAAAACTCCGGTTCCAGCGCCGATGTCCATAACTTTGAAATTTGACCTATTCTCGAACCATCTTTCGCAAAAGGAAATGACTCGGTTTACACGGCCTGCATTATCCGACTGATCCGGAGGCAAGGACATTACTAGTTCGTATTTTTGAGATACATCCGAGCCCTGGAAATCCACCTCATAGTAAGCACTTCGAAGGGCAGCAATTCGGTTCAGAGAATCATCCGGAAGTACGTTGTTTACGGTGCCGCATTCCAGACATTCTACCCATCTACGCTCATAGCCCCGGGCAGAGACCCCAATGCTAACTTCGAATCGATCCGGCTTATTGATCAATAGTAGCTCTTTGCCTTCACGATTATGACAGACAGTACACTCAAAGTTTTTCATCTCGACTTCCACATTTCCATTAGGCTTTTTCGGTACTGATATGCTAACAGCCCCATTATTAAAATTGAGACCACTAGGACCAGTCCGATTTCTGTTACCAGCCTGAAACTTAAGAGCCCGTCGGCCCACCATACACCGACTATTAGCAGGCACCCACCAACTATCCAGTGATCCTGAAATGGTGTCGGCCTTGCTTGCCTGGCCCGCAGAGCGATTAAGACCCTAACCAGGATCATTTCGGCAATCATTATTGAAAGTACCGCTGTTACTCCGTATTCGGGCACCCAGATGATCAACCCAACGATCATCAGCAGCTGGGAGGTGATACGAATACTTGAATATTCGTTCCCCTTTTTTCGGTTGTATAAGATAGCCGTGGCCGGCTTCCCGGCATTCTGGAGTAGCACGTAGAGAACAAGCCACGGCAACCAGATCCCGGCCTGTTCGAACTTATTGTGTGTAAGCAGATCTACGAGGTCCTGCCCAAGGAATACAGCACCTATCCCAAGACAGGTAATACCTGCATATGCAAGGTCCCAGACAGGCCTAATCCTTGGAAACGTTCCGAGCGGTTCCTCCGCCTCCTTAAGTGCAATAGGCCACAGTACGTTCGCGAAGGCATTCGTACCTTGCGTGAGCAACCCCTGGTAGACCCTGGCATGGTTGTAATTACCCAGCGTAGTGCTGGTACCGTATTTGGCAATGAATGCGCTTTCTACTGTATTGCGCAGGTTGTCAACCATACCAGCCACCCATGCCCCGAGAGCGACACCGCGAACATGGCGAATCCATTCTAATTGAATCGGACCCAGAATAGAACTGCCAAAAATCACAAAAGGAACCACCAGGCATGCGGCCAGCCCAAACAATTGCCCCCAGAATAGGGCTACTCGACCAGTTTCGAAGTAGTAGAGACATGTGGCGATAATCAAGAGATTTACCAGTGACTGGATTACTAAGCTGGCAGCCAGCCACTCACTTTTCTCCCGAATGATCATAATCGGATTCAGGACTCCCCAGAGAGTTCTAAGTGGTATCCCAAGGCACAGGATTATGCGCTCCAATAATGTGATCTCGGATAGTAATGGAGTAAACTGAGCTAAGAGCGGCCAGGCGAGCCAGGTAAACACCGCAATGATCGTACCCAAAGCTAGTGCAAGAAAAAGAAGCGTAAATTGCAGTCCGCCGCGCCGCACCTCGCTAATAACAGGGTAATGACCATACAGGACATAAACAGAACCAACCTCGCATGCCGCCGAAACAAGTCCCAGGAGGGCAACGGCCATGCCAAAAACTCCATAATCCTCGGGACCCAGAATATAAGTAGCCAATGGAACCAGCGCTATGAGCAATAGAGCGCGAGCAACATTGAAAAGCAGATTTACGGAAACAGACCCTAGAAGGTAGAAATTCATTAATCAGACCAGGCCGCTCCAGTGGCCAATATAATCGATCAAGCGGCTTCCTTCCGGCCAACGAAAATGAAACTGGCCGCCTCATTAGTCCTAACAAATTCTACAAATCTGAGATCTGGATTCGCCAACAGGAATTCATTCCACGCCCGCTGCTCGCCTCTCTCCGGATCCCCGTGAAAGCAATACCAGTCGTCAAAGACTATTACGGTACCAATCTGAAGGAAATCTACAATCCATGACAGGACCGGCACAGTTGAAACGTAAAGGTCACAATCTATATAGATTACTGCCGCTTTGGTCGGCAGAAGTCGCTGCTTCGCTGGCTCTGTAAGCGACTGATCATAAAATCCACTCACAGTCTGCAGTTTATCCGCGGGCATACCGTTGCGCACTACCCGTCTAATAAATTCTTTCTCTGCGAAAGCCAATTTTCCCTCTTCCCATATCGGCTGTTCATCGATTTCACTGATTGCGGGCAAGCCCTGGAATGAGTCAAAGCCCACATATTGAAAATCGAATAGGTACCTGAAGTGATTCCATGCTTTTCGCATAGTATTTGCTTCATTACAACCAAACTCAAAATAGTATCCAGGGATCGGTCGGTTGATATGAAGGAATCGCGCGATGCTCATAAAAACAAAATCTCGCTGGTCTTGTCCAAACTGCCAATATTGGCGACGTATCCACCGTCCTTTTTTGGTGAATCGCCACAATGGTAGAGTGTCACGCATCTTGCGCGCTATGTTTAAAGCCGGAGTGGGCAGGTGCTTTTTTAAGAATGTTTTCAATGTTTATTCCCTCTCATTATTACTGGACCTTAATTGATTCCAGCAAATCAATTAATCGTTTGGCCGCAGGCTGCGGTTCGAACGACTCCAGATAAGTGATTCTGGCTGCCGAACCGATTTCTTTAGAGTATTCTGGATCCATGTACGCGACTTGCATATTTCTTGCGAATTCACTAGCTGTTTTTGC
The DNA here is from genome assembly GCA_002729885.1 of Spirochaetaceae bacterium. Taxonomy (GTDB): domain Bacteria; phylum Spirochaetota; class Leptospiria; order Leptospirales; family Leptonemataceae; genus UBA3465. The sequence continues at coordinate 148,617 of PBUB01000002.1, read as the reverse complement.
TAGGAGGCAATTCTCACCGGATATCAACTCGGGATTCCCCAACGTAGTGTTCTCATGAGCAATGACGAGAGCCCCCATAGCCATAGCAGTCACGATCCGGCTCCGATTACCTACCGGCACCGAAATTGGAGCAAGCACCGCGTGGCACTTGGAAACTTCGGAACCTAGATCATCCACAAACCCCAAGAACTTGAATTCCGGCAGACTTGCAATCCGTTCGTTCACCCAGTCAGGCAATTCTCGCATGCCCGCTATACGAACTTCAAAGCCCTTGTTGCCCCACAATTTAATGAGCTTGCTGTAAACGGAATTCAATAAGAAATCGAATGCGGACCGAGATCCCAGAGCCTGCAGTGTGCCAAACATAATGAATGTCGGTTTGTCATGTTTTTTAATAAGGTTCACCCGGACACTTTCTGCAGGCCATGGATATGCAAAATACCTACTCCGAATACCAATGCGCGAGAGCTGTTTTACCGAGGAATACGAAGAAACAATTACATGTTCCTTATCACGCAATATCTTCTTGTACATCCTCTTCCACAGGAACGCCACGAACCAGGTACGAAGCAACTGGGGGAGCTTCAAAATATCACCCCTGAAATCATAGTAAGCATGATAGAGACCGGTCTGAAATGACAGATCTCCCAGCCAGATTATTGGCTGCCCTATACCTATACGTTCGGAGATTTCGGCAGCAAGAATGTCAAAAGAAAGAGTGATTTGAGGGTTTATTGACCAGACTCGATCTATTACTTCTTTGGTCAACGGACAAGAAGTGAGCCGGAGTCCCTTGCGGCGGACGTACCCTAAGTCGTTTAGGACTTCGACTGAGACATTGAAACGACTGGATTGCCCGATGGCCTCTCGATACTGACGCTCGGCTTCAGGACTCTCATTTTCCGGCGATACAAGTATTAGATGTTCAATGTAAAAATCCGTATTTCGCAGGGCATGAAGATACCAGTAGAACAGTACGGAACTTGCGCCCCGCTCAGGATGCGGATAGCCTATTGTTATGACGAGAACCCTGGTCATCAATTCTTACCTAATGAGCCGGCCAAATGGCCCAATCCCAGAAAAGGCTCCCTTGCATTAGACGGATACATTCCGTTCTTGGACTGCGGCCTCGGCAATCGCGGCCAGAACCGCGCGCACTACAAGGCCGGTTTTGAATGTGGGCAAATCCGGAGCTTCGCCACCGACCGTTCTTGTTCGTATGTCGCCATACAGTTCTTGTAAAGACGCGATTCGCGTATCACCTGGTGGTCTACCATCGTTTGCCCCATCAAAGAGCGTCTGCTCCTCACCGTCCTTCGGTTGAAAATGCACAAACTGGTCTTCCGGGCAAAATGGTGGTGAGTGTGTGTAGACGAGGTTACCTTTCTCTCCCCGAATAATCAATTGCATACCAATTGAATGAGTATGGCAATTACTGACCTCACAGTCGGCAGGGATCCCGGCCCCTAGAATTAACCTGGTTTCAACCCGATCTTCAGCCGTTACTGGCACCAATGTCCCGTCAAAAAGAGGACGGTTGGGATAGAGTATTTCCGTATTGGCGAACTCCACAGAAGAGACGTTCTGTCCAGTAATCCATTGCAGCAAATCAACAATATGAGAAAGGAAGGCACCGATAACCCCACCTCCCTGATCCTTGTCGTTGCGCCAGGACCATAAGGAGGATGGGTCGCGCCGGCCATTGGTCAGCCATGAACAGCTAATGGACCGGACTCCTCCTATCTTCCCATTCTGGTAGGAGTCTCTTAACTCCTGAAGTCCCTTCTCGTAGCGATACTGAAAGGCAACAACTCCCAACTTATTTGCAAAGGCCGCCGCCTGTTCCATGCTTCTGGCATCATCAAAACCGGATCCAAACGGTTTTTCACAAAGAACGTTGACGCTCCGTTGCATCAGGGCCAGTACTATGGATCGTTGCTCCACTGGTGGAGTTGCTACCGAAATCAGGTCCAAGTTGAGTCCCGGAAGTTGCTCCCAGGATTCAACATACTGAACCAATTCAGGCAGCTTTTTCCGGGCACGGCCGGAACCGGAGTCTGCAACCGCAACAAAGTCAAGCGAGGGCATTCTCAGAGCAGCCGCAAGGTGGCCCTGAACCCCGAACCCAGATCCAATGATACCAAGCCTCATTTCAGCATCAATCCAGAATACGCACTTCTGGCAGGGGAAGGACGATCTTGGATTTCAATCCTTTCTGTCGCAACTTCTCCACAATGGGCTTCCAGTAATGCCAGGAGAGCAGTACTGCATACTCAGGCTGCTGGTCCAGCATGGTACTTTCGTCGATGATTGGGATATGACAGCCCGGCATGAATAGCCCCAGTTTTAGTGAAGAGGACTGCTCTGCTATATAGGTCATCATATCCGAATCAACGCCGCAATAACCCAGCAGGGTTGCTGCGCGACCGGGGCTTCCGATGCCCACCACCCTGTCTCCATTACTAAGGGCGTCTACAATCAGCTTTAGCAACTGGCGCTTGGATTTTACTACGCTGGAGACGAATTCTGCGTATGCTGAATCATTGTAGAGGCCTTCCTTTTCTTCTTCTTTGATTAGTTCGGTCACTGCGCTTCCAACGGGACGCCCCTTGCCCTTTTGGGCGTAGACACGAATTGAACCGCCATAATTGGGTATTCGATCAACGTCCACAACTGTAAAATCATAATAGCTAAAAAGCTTTACGATAGATTTGACCGAATAGTATTTTAGATGTTCATGATAGATAGAATCATATTGGACGGTGTCTATGAGATCCATCAGATAATGAGACTCTGAAACGAAAATACCGTCATCAACCAATAATGACTCGACCCCGCGAATTAAGCTTCCGAGCTTTGATACGTGGGCAAACATATTGGCGGCCGTAACCACAGCGGCCTTTCCGTGGGATTCCACTATCTTACGGGCTACATCTTCGTCGAAAAACACCTGCATAGTTTCGATACCGTGATCATTTGCTATCTTTGCAATATTGGTCGGCTCCACTCCCAAAACCTTCATACCGGCCTCCTGAAAGCCGCTTAGAAGGGTACCATCATTCGATCCAATATCGACTGCAAGTTTCCCTTTCGAGATAGAAAAGCGATTCATGATAGTTGGCCCGGTAGACTTCAAGTTGCTCACGAGAGTGGATGTAATTCCGCTCCTGTAGGGGTAGTCCGGAAAAAAGAGCTCCTCAGCCGGGACAACGTAATCGATCTGAACCAGACCACATTCCTTACAACGAACCAAATTCAGAGGATACCGGCTCTCAGCTTCATTCAGCTGACGAGGCCACAAAAGAGAATCACAGGGTGCATGATGCCCCAGGTTTATGATCGGAAGTAGCTCCCCCGACCCGCAAATTTGACAGGTGTTCAGATGACCGTTTGGTAGGTCATGTACCGGTAGAATATTCACAATTAATCCTCCTGCGAATTAACATATACCATTACTTTCTCAAATATTTCTATCCCAGAATTCCAGTTTTTCAGGGATGTATTCAACAAGGCATTGCAGAGATTCAAACCACTATTGACCCTGGCTCCTGATATCTGAGAAGAGATTCCAGGAACCCACCAAATGTCGAGAGAGAACCATAGCTGCATCACAACGACGGAATCCGGATAAAACATCCGAGCGGCGATTTAAAGCCGCCACAGCCTGAACCCGCCAGCCTTTATCGCCGCTGTGTCATAGGCCCCTTTAATATCAACAAACACTCCACCCGGTTTCATTCGGCTCAGTATGTCTGAGATCGGCAAATCCAGATAGTAGCGATGGGGAACCGCGGCAATCAAAGCATCGCACTCCGGCAAATCTTCCCAGCCATTCAGATCTATTCCATACTCCAACTTCGCCTCCTCCGGGCTAGCCAGCGGATCGTGGACGAATGGCTGGCAACCATATTCTTCAAGCTCCGTGACTAGCTCAGCGACTTTAGAGTTTCGTAAATCGGAACAATTCTCCTTGAAGGTTAGACCCAGAACCCCTACCTTCGCTCCGCTAATCTTTCCCTTTGCCCGAATCAGCTGCTTTATAGTCTGTTGAGCCACGAATTGCGGCATCCCATCGTTTATTCTGCGGCCTGCAAGGATAACCTGCGGATGATATCCAAGACGCTCTGCCTTGTAGGTCAAATAATAGGGATCTACGCCAATACAATGTCCCCCAACAAGTCCGGGCCGAAACGGGAGGAAATTCCATTTGGTTCCGGCTGCTTCCAGCACTTCATTCGTGTCGATTTCGACTTTATCAAAGATGATCGCCAGTTCATTCATCAGCGCGATGTTTAGGTCGCGCTGAGTGTTCTCGATAACTTTGGCGGCTTCTGCAACCTTTATAGATGGAGCTCGGTGTACACCAGCAGTGATAATTGATTCGTATAGCTGACTGACCCTTTCCAGAGTGGATTCCATATCTCCAGAAACAACTTTTACAATCTTGGTGATTGTATGGTGGCTATCTCCTGGATTTACCCTTTCAGGTGAATACCCCACAAAGAAATCCTCTTTCCAATGCCAGCCGGACGATTTCTCGAGCAGCGGAATGCAGACTTCTTCAGTCGCTCCCGGGTAGACAGTGGATTCGTAAACAACTATCGATCCGCGTTTCATGTACCTGCCAACCAGTTTTGATGCACTAATTAGTGGATCAAAATCGGGTACTCGCGCTTCATTCACGGGGGTCGGTACTGCTATAATTATCATATCCGCGCGCGCCAGACCGCCTGGGTCATCGCTTACGGTTAGCTTCCGGGCGGCACGCAGGCCTTCGGGAGAAACGGAGCCTGTCGGGTCATCAAAATTGTTTAACCGATTTATCTTCTCAGACGATAGGTCATATCCGATAGTCTCATATTTTACTCCTAATTCGGCGGCGAGAGGGAGGCCCACGTATCCCAGGCCAACCACTGCAACAATTGTCTTGTCGGAAACTTTCATAGTACTATACCAAAGTAATCACAATACCACGTAATAAATTTTGCGACCCCCTCTTCCACAGGCGTCGAAGGCCTGTAACCGATGTCGTCCACCAGGTCCTGCACATCCGCAAAAGTATCCGGTACATCGCCGGGCTGCATCGGTAGCAAATCGATCCGGGCCTTTTTCTTCAGAAAGCGCTCGATCGCACCAATGTATTCCATTAATTCAACCGGCTTGCTGTTACCGATGTTGTAAACTCTCCAGGGAGCCTTACTGGTTCCAGGGTCAGGCCGATCACCATCCCAGGACGGATTTGGGGTAGCAGGCCGCTCAAGAACTCGATATATGCCATCCACAATGTCATCGATATATGTAAAATCCCTTCGGTGCTTTCCATAATTGAAAACCTGGAACTTTTCTCCAGAAATTATGGCCTTTGTAAATTTAAACAGGGCCATATCGGGTCGCCCCCATGGCCCATACACGGTAAAAAACCTCAGGCCTGTGGTAGGCAGCCCATATAAATGGCTGTAGGCATGAGCCATCAATTCATTAGATTTCTTGCTGGCCGCATAGACCGATAATGGATGATCTACATTCTGGTGAACAGAAAAGGGCATAGCTGTATTCGCTCCATAAACACTGGAACTTGATGCATATACCAGGTGTTCCACTTTGTTGTGACGACACCCCTCGAGGATATTCGCGAACCCCAGTATATTGGAATTAATGTAGGCCAGAGGTTGTTCAATTGAATAACGAACTCCGGCCTGAGCAGCAAGATTTACAACGCGCTTAGGTTGATGAGTGGCAAAAATCTCGTCCATCGCTGCTGTATTGGCCAGGTCGGCCCGGATGTGCTGGTAACCAGGGGAATCTAAAAATCTCTGAATACGCGCTTCTTTGATAGCAGGGTCGTAGTAATCATTATGATTGTCCAGTCCAATGACTTCATAACCTTCGTTTAGCAACCGAAGCGTCAAAGCGGAACCAATAAAGCCGGCTGATCCGGTAACAAGAATCTTCATAGCAAACATGTCCTTCGAGTCATCTATAAATCAAGTTAAGTCTAGATTTTGGTCAGCAATATTTTGCCTAAAGATCATTCAACCCCGGGACAGTTAACGGGCTCCGGAAACGATACCAGGTAGAAAGAATTCTCCGAATTCTCGCTCATCCCTTGAGACTCAATATTTGGCTAAAGCTGATTTAAGAAATCTTGATAGGCTACCTTCAATCCCGCTTCAAGATCCACCGCATGGTGCCACCCCATTGAATGGAGTTTCGAAACATCGAGGAGTTTGCGGGGGGTTCCATCGGGTTTCGTGACGTCGAATCGAAGCTTACCGTTATAACCCACTACTTTCTGGATAGTCTCCGCAAGCTTTTTGATGGAAACCTCAATGCCTGAACCGATATTTACCATTTGGCCACCGTCAGCTTGTCCGCGCACATCGTAGTTGTTCATCAAGAATACGCAAGCCCGAGCCAGATCATCGCTATAGAGAAATTCGCGTAGTGGCTGACCGGTACCCCAAACGGTAACTTCGGGGAGACTCTTCTCTTTGGCTTCATGAATTCGTCGAATCAACCCAGGTATGACATGACTATTATCAGGATGGTAGTTATCCCCAGGTCCGTACAGATTGGTTGGCATAACGGAAACGAAGTTCGTTCCATATTGCCGATTATAACTTTGACAAGTAATGATCCCAGCTATCTTTGCGATTCCGTATGGTTCATTCGTGGGCTCAAGCTTCCCACTCAAAAGCTGCCCTTCATCCATTGGCTGGTTGGCGAACTTAGGATAGATACATGAGCTTCCTAAGAACATTAGCTTCCTGACAGAGTTCCTGTAACTCGCATCGATGACGTTATTTTGGATTTGGATATTGTTGTAGATGAATTCGGCAGGATAGGTATTGTTCGCATAGATTCCACCGACTCTTGCCGCGGCGAGAAATACAAAGTCCGGCTTTTCTTCAACAAAAAAGGAGTCGACAGCCCTTTGATCTTCAAGGTCTAACTCCTGGTGAGTTCGACCAACGAGATTTGAATAGTTCTCTGATTCCAGGACTCTCCATATCGCTGATCCGACCAACCCCCGGTGACCTGCAACGTAGATTTTTGATTTCTTGTCCATAATGTTTCCCTCACGACGTGCTGAGCAGGAAGAGGTAGGATCAGTTGACTAAGCTTTGGAATTCTAGAATCCCTCTTAGCTAGGTGGCAACCGCCATATTCCGAAACCCGTGTACAATGTCACGCATTCAAAAAATATGTAGGCGACCGCCATGAACTAAGCCTAGAGTTGATCATCCTCAAAATACTCTCCGTACTCCTTTCTCAAATGCTCCACTTCTTTCTTAAGAGATTCATATTCTTCGACTTTTCTCTTAATATACCGCGCGGTCACGCGGCCCTTCTCTACAATTCCTTCCGGGGTCAGAAAGTAAGCGTAAGCCCACTTCTTTCTGCTATTCTTGAAGTTCCGAGTCTTAACCCACCCCTTTTCGAGCAATCCTTTCAGTACAAAATTGGTCCTTCCCAGGCTAATGCCCAGACGCTCGGCCAGTTCTCTCTGGGAGATCTCCGGCTCAGCTTCCAGAATGCCCAGTATCCGATGACTGATTTCTTCAGGTAATTCCAATTTGGTTCGAAGGGGGCTTCATCAGGTCGCTTGAATCGGTGGATTCCGAAGTACCCGATGAATTGGCTCTGCTGGCCGGTAAAAATGAAAACTCTGGACCGGAATGTGGTCAGGCAGCGGTACACAGCTCCGCCCGGTAAGTCCCAGGGCCTTCAGGTGCCTGTGTTCACCACGTGAACAGACCGGCCCCTGAGGTCAAGCCTGTGTTCATGCGCTGAACACAGGAAATTGTTAGGACATTCCTGGAAGCAGGGACGGGTTAGGGATACCCGGGGCTGAAAATGGACGAACTCGCCGGCCGAGTGTCGGTCACAGGCCGACGATGCCTGATGCAGTACAGAATGTAGACACGCAGGATCTTACGGCCTCGGATCCAGGGAAGGTTGATATCCAGAAATCAGGGGAAGTATTCTATACTCAGAGGAGTGTGCCCTGCACCGGTTGGATCGGTGAGCGAAGTCCAGGTAGCACCCGCATCTCTTGAGATCGACCAGCTTCCGGCGATTTGTGGAATAGCTACTATTGTAGTACCGTTACAGGCCAGGCCCTCCAGATTTCCGCTGAGACCTATATTTACGGCGGCATTGTAGGTTATCCCGTCGGCTGTTCGATGAACGTCCCCGGCATCCGTGCCTGCAACAGCTACATCACCGGAAATACAAACATTACTGGAGGCTGGAATACCGGTTCCGTTGGTCCAGTTGGCAAGGCTTCCGGATATCGTATAGAACGTAGTGGCCGCCCCCTGTCCCACTACAATGTACGTGGTACCCAGGAGGGCTACATCGCGAATGGGTTCATCGGTTATTCCTGGTGTGGCCTGAGTCCAGCTGCCGCCATCCAGGGAATATCGGACCCGGTCTGCGCTGCCCGCGTTATCGCCCAGAAACCAATAGGCTCCAGCATTTTGGAGCATGGTTGTCGGGCCAACCATCGTAGGTGTATTAATGAACTGGTAGTTCCCATCTGGCAGCAAGGATACAATCTGGAAGTCGGCCCCAATCGTATATACAGAGCTTCCATTTCCGGAACCGTAGGTTAGTTCGCTGGAGAGCGGAACGGAGTAAGGACCAGACCACTGGCCTGTCCGTTGCATGACATAGAACGCAGGCATTCCGCCGGAGTCGCTACCGAAGGCAAAAATGTTTCCATTGGCTTCACCGAAGCCCTGCACCAGAAAACCGCTATCACTGAGCTGCATTGCCTCCCATTCAGAGCCATTGTCTGTGCTGGCATAGATGGTGCCGTTACCGGTTCCTACCAGAAACAAGGGAGGGCGCAAGCCCGCAATGACAGCCATAACTCCTGCGTCGTCGCAAGAAGGATCTCCGTAGGCACAATCTACGTCCGCAACGCAAGAGGTACCTACCAGAATTATGCCACCAAGAATCATGCCAGTGGAGGTAAGAATCTGCCGGATCCGAGCATCTAAATCATCAGGAATCATAGTCTCACCCAACCGGATAAATTTACTCAGTCAATGCAAAACTCTTCCAAAATGTAACGTCGACAATCTCACCGGAGCTCCTCCGGCGATCTGGCGAGGGACGATTGATGCCATACCCCGGAAGAACCGATCAACTAGAGCCTCGGTTGGAAGCTTTCATTCAGTTATTCGGCGAAGATGGCCATCATTAATTGGTGGATAAGCAGGCTTTTTTTCCAGGGCCCCGGTCCACCGAAAGGACCTTCACTCCAAGATTACCGGTAATCCCTGGCTTCGACGCGATGTCAAAGTAATCCCCATCCCGATGATCAGCCTGTTTAGTTTAGCGGAATCCCGTCAGACAGGGAGAATTATACGATGCGATGTCAAGCATTCGGGACTCAATGAATTGTCCAGCCGATGGCCGTGAAAGGCCTCCCGATACCGGATCATTTACTTACAGCGGAACCCCGAACTTCTCACAATCAGCACGGACCATCATTTCTACCAATTGCTCGAATTTCACTTCCGGCTCCCAGTTCAGCTTCTCTTTCGCTTTGGCAGGGTTGCCCAGGAGTTGTTCCACTTCGGCCGGGCGATAGAACTTTGGATCGATTTTCACCACGACTTTGCCCGTACTCTTGTCGATGCCCGTTTCGTTTTCGTCCTTGCCTTCCCAGGCAATATCCACTCCTGTAAGGGCAAAGGACTTCTCGATGAATTCTCGAACGCTGTGCATCTCCCCTGTAGCCACTACATAATCGTCTGGCTGTGGCTGCTGAAGCATCATCCACATCATTCGAACATAGTCCCCGGCAAAACCCCAGTCACGACGGGCATCGATGTTTCCCATGGTGATGTGCTCCTGAAGGCCGGCCCGGATCTTGGCAACACCCAGGGTAATCTTACGCGTAACGAAATTCTCGCCTCTGCGAGGGGACTCATGATTGAACAGGATTCCATTGGAAGCATGGAGCCCATAGGATTCGCGATAGTTTACAACCATCCAGAAAGCATATAACTTGGCCACCGCATACGGACTTCTAGGGTAGAAAGGGGTCTTTTCTGTCTGAGGTACTTCCTGAACTTTTCCGTAGAGCTCCGATGTAGAAGCTTGATAGAACCGGGCTTTGACACCGGTATCTTTGATGGCATCCAGAAGCCGGAGGGTTCCCACCGCATCGGCCTCGGCGGTGTACTCGGGCACTTCGAAGCTTACCTGTACATGGGATTGCGCCGCCAGATTATAGATCTCATCCGGAGCCACTTTTTCCAGAATTCGGTTGAGGTTGCTGGAGTCCGTGAGATCTCCATAATGCAATTTCAGCTTTGGATTTCCGTGAAGATGCTCGATTCGCTCCCGGTTGAATAGGCTGGCCCGGCGAACGATGCCATGAACCATATAGCCCTTTTCGAGAAGAAGCTCTGCCAGATACGAACCGTCCTGGCCTGAAATACCTGTTATTAGTGCAATTTTTGACATAAGATTGAATGAGCCACTCGTTCGGGCGACAAACTCCGCAATTCCCAGATATCGGACTACCCCTCAGGTGAGAAGAACGCCTGGAGCAAATTCCCTCTGCAGATCAGTCCCCCGATCCAAAGTGATAGAGGAATTGGGGGGCCCTACATGACAAGAAACTTTGCGCGCCTGTGAAGGCAGCGAATTGACGACTCCCTTGGTTTTCGTCCCTAATCGAGAATCAGCCAAAAATCTCATATTACTTTGTCCTTTCTGTGGCAGGAACCGCAAAAATCAATGGAAGAATTCAGCGCTAGTCGATAAAGCGCGGTAGCTCACTATCACAGGTCTGTGCCGAGTTGGCTCCGTAGGAACACACATATTTCAATATATGCCGCTGAGGGCTCAGATTCGGATCCTGGTTCGCTCCGCTGACAAAGCCTGGAAAAAGTGTAGCCAGATTGGCAAGAACTCCAGGCACACAACCCACTTCCCCTTGATTTGTGAGTACTCCGTTCAGGGCATCGAGACCGCGAACCATTCTGTCCTCATCATAAGTCCCCAGCCGAGCAAGGTTCCAGTTGGTACGGGTAACCCCACCGTTGTCTATGCCGGCCAGAGAGCTGTCCCGGGCAAAGTCAAGAAAAGAGGCGGGAAGAGTATAGACCTGAGTATTATTGTACTGGGCTTCAGGGTCCCAGAGGCTAAGAGACACTGCCTGCGATGGATTCGCAATCAGGTTATCGAGGGTGGTCCGCGTAGCGGGACAGGCAGTTCCACTGGAGTCCAAAAGGTTTAGCGCCTCTCGGGCCTTTTTAAATACGTATGGGGCCGTGAGCACGTATTCTGTATAGGTATTACCCAGAAGCGCAGAGCGGCTGCACTGACTGGCAGGTACCCTTCTGACGGTGGCCTGGTAATTTAATGAGGAATTATAAAGAACTTCAGCACAGCCCGTAGCCACAAAGCCCGTCAGCAGATACGACAGACGAATGGTTCCCTGATCCTCTTCGGTGAGATTCCCTTCGCATTTACTTAGCAATAAGAGAGGCAGAGCCAGAACCAGGAGAACCCGAAAGAACGAGCGTTTAATCATCTTAGTATTCCTTCCCATCAGTATCTACGCACCAGACCAATTTCGAAACTACCCACTTCCTCGGTGGTATCCAGCATCGGAGCAACTATGGGATTCAGCAAGAACACTCCCAGAGAAGTCTGCGCCGAGGACGGATTGGCTGAGTTCCGATTTTCCACCGACACTCTTTCGGTCTTAAACTCTGCCGTTTCGCCACGGATCCTTACAAATACATCAATGTTTTCTGTGACAACGTAGGATGCCCCAAGCGTAACAACGCTACCTTCAATGATCGATTTATAAGAAACGTCGGTTTCATTGAGCTGATACAGACCTATGTTAAACAGAACATTTCGATCAACGTTGGTTTCTATGTCTGCGGTGAGTGAATACGCATATAGTCCCAGCTCCAGCTTGATGGGATATTCGGGCAAAGGCTTATATCGCAGCCGGAATCCCCAGGACGGTCCTTTTGCTCGAGAAAAGATGGAGCCTGCGGTATTGGCTAGATAGAAAGATGGTCCAAAGGAAGAATAACCCGTGCTGGTGTAGGAAAACACCGAATCGTGTTGACGAAACCTGTAACCCAGCACCGGTTCCAATTCAATCCGTTCATACACCGGAGACTCCAGAGACCATCCGCCTAGATTTGCCAGTTCTCTAACGTTGATCTTGTATCCCATTTTAAAATCACCGGTGGAACGTACAATTCGTCCATATTCCCCCAGGCCAAACCCTACGCGGGTAGCATTGGAGACGGAATCGACGGTATCCTTTCCACCTTCAATAGCCAGAAAATCCTGCCATTGCGCGGTGGCCATACCTTCCGCCTCAAAGAATATCATATCCCAGACAGGAATCGCGAATCCGAATCCAAAAACTCCACCGGAGCCTTCCGTCTTGTTCGGAAAAAACGCAAGCTCCTGCCCAAAGAGACTTAGCATCGAAAAGTTATCCCTGAAGTTTCCCGGCATCAGCTGAGCTCCTGCCGGTCCGGTAAATATCCAGATTGCAAATGGATTTCGAGCATCTCGGGCATCCAGGCGTTCCTGTTCCAGACGGGCCTTTTCTTCTGCTTCTCGACGCTCCTGCTCCAGTCTTTCCTGCTCGGCTTGTTTCTTAGCCTCTTCCTCTGCCAGACGCTTCTCTTCTTCCAGGCGTTTTTGCTCTTCTTCAGCCTTGCGCTTTTCTTCCTCTTCCTTTCTGCGCTGCTCCTCTTCGCGCTTTCGCTTCAATTCATCCTGCTGCTTGCGGTAGGCATCCCCGTAGAAGATACGACGTACATTGCCCTTCCCAATGGTCTGAACGCCCTGTCGGGTCCTGATGGTTATTGTGGTCTCAGACTGATTTACGATCTGACCATCCACCTCCTGGCCGGATTTTAATATGACCGTGTCTGCAAGTAGAAGGTGGGGAACAAGTATTGCCAGAAAAACAAGTTTTCGCATCATAAGGGGGTTCTCGGGGAAGGTTGGGTATGTTTAATCCTTCCCGAAGTTTATGTCAAGCGGCATAAAGATCGCAGATGGACCAGAATACCGCGCAGTAGATTAGATATGCATTAGCTCGGTACTGCCAATACCCAGGACATTGAAACCAATCCTGTGCATCCTCTCTGGGTCCAGCCAGAGTCGGCCATCAAACAGAAAAGCCGGCTTTTCCATAGAGGCAAAGATGCGCTCGTAATCCAAATCCTGGTATTGTTTCCAGTGAGTCAGCAGGATGATGCTGTGGGAACCTTCGCAGGCTTTGTAAACATCCTCTTCGAAGGTTAAATCCCCATCCTGGTCTTTTAGGTCCCATTTTGCATTTTCTAGAGCTTCTGGATCGTGAATCACAAGTTTGGCTTTTTCTTCCAGAAGCTTCTGGGTAACGGTAAGAGCAGGGGTTTCTCTGGTATCGTTTGTATCCGGCTTGAAGGCAAATCCCAGTATGGTCTGTTTCTTTCCAGCCACCGTATTGAACTGAGCTTCTACAATGCGGCGAACAAATCGCTGCATCTGATAGTCATTCATTTCCACGACACTTCGCCAGTATGAGGCCACTTCGGTAAGTCCAAACGTTTCGCAGATGTAGCTAAGGTTCAAAATATCTTTCTTAAAACAGGAGCCGCCAAATCCGACGCCGGCCTGCAAAAACTTGGGCCCAATGCGAGAATCCATGCCAATGGCTCGGCTTATTTCCGAAACATCGGCACCGGTAGCTTCGCACAGTGCAGAAACGCTATTAATAGACGACACCCGCTGTGCGAGAAATGCGTTGGCTACCAGCTTGGACAATTCGCTGGACCAGACGTTAGTGAGCAGAACTCTCTCTGATGATACCCATCTTCGATACACATTGGCCAGAGCCTCCCCCGCATCCTGGCCTTCCTGGCCCGGCTCATTTCCAATAAGAACCCGATCCGGGTTCAGCAGGTCTTTGATCGCGGTCCCTTCCGCCAGAAACTCGGGATTCGATAATACGCTGAACTTTTTTCCTTCGGTGCCGCTGTGGAGGATGCGAGAGATGGCTTCCGCCGTTTTTACCGGCACAGTACTCTTTTCCACAATTATCGTGCCCGTGCGAGCATGCTTCAGAATGTCTCTGGCAGCCAGTTCCCAGAAGCGAAGATCCGCGGCACGACCTGCTCCCTGACCATACATCTTCGTAGGGGTATTCACACTTACGAAAATCATATCGGCCTGGGCAAGAAGCTGCGCAGAAGCCAGCTTGAAGTGTAGATTTTTGCCTCGGCGGCCGTCTACGATTTCTTGAAGTCCCGGTTCATAGACAGGTAACGAATCTGAATTCCAGGCCTTGATCCGTTCTTCATTCAAATCCACTACGGTAACATTGATATCATGACATTTTTCGGCGATTACGGCCATTGTAGGCCCACCCACATAGCCTGCTCCCAGACAGAGGATCTCTTTGATTTCTTTCTTGCTCATTCAGGGTTCCGTTTCTCCCGGTGACGCCCGGAATCTGGACTTTGAAGGTCGATATTTTTCCTCTTCCCTCCTCTGGCAAGCGGATGTAAGGAGGTGAGAAGAAGCCCCAGGAGTTCTTCGCAGCTTTTGGTGGGCAAAGAACCAGGCCTGCTCTCCTCTGGGCCATGGCTCGGTGGATTCTGGCATGCGTGTTTATATTTACCTGGTCCACTGCCTCCTCCTGGAACACACTGTCGAGACCCCTGGATTTGAGGCATGATTGGCTAACTGCCCACACTGCCATAAACCTGGAATACATGCGTAAGTGCGGCCCCAGGGCCCTGGGGGCCAGCATTCTGTTTTTGCCAGTCCATGAATTGGATTGTAAGAGCCCCTTTCGCCTGGAGAAGCCGGGAAAAAGAATCTATCTGAGCTATCCCACAGGCTGGTTGCTGGCTCTTTATCCTCCCTATTCCCTGGCACGCTGGATGATCCCGCAATCAGTTCCGGATTACCTGGTTGTTCGCGGATTGGGGTTATTGCTCATACGACTACCACTCATCGCTCTCATCCTCTGGTGGATGAATGCTCTCTACCGGTGGGCTGTCCCGGAGCTCAAGAGCGATGCATCATTCTGGCTTGGCTTTGCCAGCGCAACCTTCCTGTTCTCATCTCCATCGTTTCTCCATTACACACAGAACGCCCTGTTTACAGATATGTTCGTTCTGGCACCGGTCTATGGGTCCACGGTCATTCTTTTCAATGCCTGGAAAAAAAGGAAATTTAGCCCGGCTAGCGGCACAGTACTCTGGCTGTTGCTCTGGCTTTCCGCAGCCACAGATTGGTACGGGGCGGTATGGCTTGGATTTGTCATATGCTCAATTCCGTTCCTGTTTCGAGACCAGACCAGGATTTCGCTGCTGGTAATTAGTATTTCGGCAGCCGCCGTAGCTGCGTTACATTTTGTCGCCCAGGCTTTGATTCTAGATCCGGAGCTAAGTCAGATACTGGCCACGGCCGGCCATCGCACCGGAGCTGGCTTTGATCCGATGGAATACCTCAACAGCTTAAAGATTCTGATCCAGAACACCATATTCCTGTTTCCGGTGAGCCCTATTATCGGGAGAGGATTAATGCCAGTTGTGATTTTCTCGCTAGCTCTGGCTGGAAGTAGCCTTCTTTTGATTCTACAAAAGAAAAGCAGGCGGGGCTGGCTATTGCTGGCTCCGTTCTACAGTGGAATCATTCATTTATTACTACTCAGCCAGCATTCAGCCGAGCACGATTTCGCAGTTCTAAAATTTGGACCTGTGCTTGTAATGGTGCTGCCAGTTCTAGCAGGTAAGTGGGCAAGCTGGATGGATGATTCCAGTCCAGGCTCAAAGCCCCGCTGGTCTCTGTCTGTGGTCCTTCTGACGTGCGCCGTTCTTTTCTATTTCGCCGCCGGGGGCAAGGAACTTCACTTGAGAACGGCCGGTCGCCCCTGGATCAATCAAGATCATCTGGCAATGAAAGAAATCGGAGAACATGCCCTGGGGCCGAACGAAATCCCGGTAACCCTGGAATCAAAGCAAGAAGAAGGGTTCATTCCCCTGGAGGCTCGAGGATGGGACCCACCTATTGGTCTGGCACTGGCAGGGCGAGAAATCTACACTCAGAAAAGGCTCATGCAGTACATGCCTGCCATGAAGCCCGATGCCGGCACATATAAGATCGTTCTGCTTGCTCTTTCGCGAAGGTCGGGCTGTCCGTCCCAATGGGAATCCACGAATATTCATTTCCAGGACAGTACCGTGCTCATCTGCAGAACCGGGCTAACTTTAGATCTATACAGTAGGCTAGCCGTGGAATAAGGCGATTGACCTTATTGCCACAGAGTCACAAATGCTACAGCATGAACATTCTTGTTACCGGCGGTGCGGGATATATTGGCCGACACACAGTCCAATCGCTTTTAGAACAGGGACATTCCCCGGTAATTCTGGACAACCTGGTATACGGCCATAGAGATTTCCTGGAGTCAGCCGGCGTCCCCTACTACATTGGCGATATAGCCGATGCAGCCCTGCTCCGAAGAATCTTTCGCGAGCACAGTTTTGACGGGGTCATGCATTTTTCTGCTTTCGCTTACGTAGGAGAATCGGTAACGAAACCAGATATATATTATCGCAATAATCTGATGGCTACCGTAGAACTGCTGGACCAGTGCGTCGATTCCGGAATCAAGACATTTGTATTCTCATCCACCTGCGCCACCTACGGCGAAGCCACAGAAGAGTTTATATCCGAAAGCCATCCCCAGAACCCTATTAATCCATACGGCCGCAGTAAATGGATGGTGGAGCAGGTGCTAAAGGATTACGAACATGCTTTTGGGCTCAAGCATGTCATCCTACGGTACTTCAACGCCTCCGGGGCCCATCCAGATGGACACATCGGCGAGGATCATGAACCGGAAACCCATCTCATCCCTCTGGTGTTGTATGCGGCCATGGGAAAAAGACCGGATATAAAGATATTTGGAACGGATTACGATACCCCGGATGGTACCTGCATCCGGGATTATATCCATGTATGCGATCTGGCCGATGCCCATATTCTGGGGCTACAAAAGAGTCTAACTGATAATGTCAGTATTAATGCCAATCTGGGAAACGGCAGTGGTTACTCGGTGAAAGAAGTTATTGATGCCTGCCGGAAAGTGACTGGCAAAGATATCCAGGCAGTGGAAGCACCCAGACGCCCGGGAGACCCACCTCGACTGGTGGCAATGGCTGATCACGCCAGACAGGAATTGGGATGGAACCCGCGCTTCGCAGATATCCAGACCATAGTGGAGCATGCTTACAACTGGCACAGGAAGCGTCATGACTGAGAAGAAGATCACTCGTAAGTTTCTTCTTTACATCTTCTTCTCGGGCTTTGCAGCCCTCGTGAACTTTGCCTCCCGATTCCTTTACGAAACCATTCCCGGGGTCAACTTCGAAATCGCTGTGGCCCTTGCCTATGTCACGGGTATGATGGTGAATTTTGCTTTTAGCAAGTGGATCACCTTCCAGGCCGCAAGTTCTGGAAGATTTAAGCGCGAGGCCATCAAATTCTTTGCCGTGGCCATCGTTGGATTGGTAGTGACTGTTGTGATTTCGGCTGGAGCACTGCGATTTCTTTCTTGGATCGGCCCCTCAGTCGCTCCTGATCTACCCCTGGAGGCCGATGAGGAAACCCTTGCCGCATTGGCCCATCTTGCGGGTATGGCAGCAGGTCTTGTAGCCAATTTTGTTGGCCACGAGCTGATTTCCTTCCGCAGCACCGGGATAGGTGATAGATTGAAGGGAATCCTGACCAGATCAAGTAGAGAAGAGAAATGAGTACGAATCAAAAAGTAGCGGTTATCGGAGCTGGACCTGCAGGGATGTCTGCGGCCTATTGTCTGGCTAGAGCCGGTCTCAAAGATGTAGATGTATATGAAGCCAGCGATTCTGTGGGCGGTCTGGCAAGAACCATCGAGCTATGGAACCAGGATGTAGATATTGGCCCTCACCGATTTTTTTCCAGCGATAAAAGAGTGAACGAGCTCTGGCTGGAAGTTGCGCAAAAAGACTACAAAATGGTGAACCGACTCACCAGAATCTATTATAAGAAGAAGTTCTATTATTATCCCCTCAAGCCATTCAATGCACTTTTTAATCTGGGCATTTTCCAGGCCCTTCTCTGTGTACTGAGCTACGGAAAGCAGAGGATTGCCCCTACTCCAGAAGATGGTAGTTTCGAGGCATGGGTAACTCGTAGATTCGGCAAGAGACTGTTTCGCATTTTCTTTAAGACTTATACAGAAAAGCTATGGGGAATCCCCTGCGAAAAGCTGGATTCCGACTTTGCTGCCCAGAGAATCAAAAAGCTTTCGCTCTATGAAGCCATCAAAAATGCCATTCTTCCGTCGAAGAAGAATAAGCACAAGACCCTGGTAGATCAGTTTGCATACCCTGTTGGAGGCACTGGCGCCATTTACGAGAGGATGGCTGAATCCGTAAAACAGCGCGGTGGCTCGGTGCATCTTAATTCTCCAGTGCAAAACGTAATCCAGAAAGATGGAAAAGCAACCGGACTACAGCTGGAAGATGGGACTGTGAAAGAGTATGATCATATAATCTCCACCATGCCTCTGACTCTCATGGTTACGAGGCTTCCCGAAGTACCGGAAGATATTCTGGAAAGGACCCGCAAACTCAAGTTCAGAAATACTATAATAGTTTTTCTAAACATCAATGCCCTGGACCTGTTTCCGGACCAATGGCTGTATGTACACTCCCCGGAACTGGATACGGGCAGAATCACAAACTTTCGCAACTGGATTCCCGAGGTTTACGGCCAGGAAAAGACCACGATTCTGGCTCTGGAACTGTGGTGCTACGACGAAGACCCGGTCTGGAAAGAGACGAACGATTCACTGATTGAAAAGGCATCCCGAGAAATTCGAAGCACCGGTCTTATCGGGAAGTCGGAAATCCTGGGCGGTCATGTTTATCGCATCCCTCGTTGCTATCCTGTCTATGATACCGGATATAAAGAGAATCTGGAGCCGGTAGAGAATTATCTGAGTTCGGTGAAAAATCTGCACGTCATCGGCCGCTACGGCGCATTTAAATACAACAATCAGGATCACAGCATTCTGATGGGTATGCTGGCAGCTGAAAACATTGTGGAAAACCGGAATCATAATCTGTGGGAAATCAATACAGATTACGAAACATATCAGGAATCCTATGTGATTACTGAAACCGGTTTAAGCAAGCAGGGAGAATAGAATTCGCGGCGAAACTGGCCGGTGCAAACAGGTGGGATTAGCTTTCGCGACGAAGCTGGCTTTAGCAAGAAGAGTAAATTTCGCGGCTAGACTGCCCTGAGATTTGCTCTGCGAATCAACTCCTAACTCTTCAGGTAGCCCTTGATGTGCGAAATTGCGCTTCGCCCCATTGCCAGGACCGCTTCCACTGCGTTGCCACCGATATGGGGAGTGCAGACCAGATTGGGCAACGAAAGCAACGACATTTTAGTTGGTGGCTCTATCTGAAATACATCCAGGGCCGCGCCTGCAATAACCCCTTCCTGAAGAGCCATTTCCAGATCTGATTCCTTTACGACGGCACCACGACTGGTGTTAATAAGAAAAGCATGCTCCTTCATCTGCGAAAGAAAGGATTCGTCCACCATCTCGCGGGTCGTCTCGGTTAAAGGAACATGCAATGAAACCAGGTCGGATTTGGCCAGAAGCTCCTTAAGTTCCACCTGCCTGGCCCCGGTTTGCTTACAGACATCGCTTTTGTCCAGAATATCGTATAAAAGCACATTGCATTCGAATGGCTGCAGAAGAGAAATTAAATCTGTTCCAACAAAGCCGCATCCGACGATACCCACAGTCTTTTCGGTTAGCTGAAAGCCCCCTTGCTTATACCATTGACCTTGACGAAGCTTTTCGGACGTGAAAAATAGATTTCGACACAGTCCTATCATGAAGGCCAGAGCCATTTCGCTTACGCTTCTTCGATTCACACCACCTGTCCAGCCCAGGCCAATGCCTCGCTTTTTCAGTGCTAACTCATCGATGTTATCCAGTCCCACGCCATACTTTGCGATGAACTTCAGATTCGGCAGGCGCTCCAATATTTCATCTGAAATTCGCTCAGTGCCAACGATGGCCGATTTGTAGCCAGAAAGAAAATCGATCAACTCATCACTCTGCAGAATGCGCCCGCTCTGATTCAGCCTGGCATCAGGAAAATCGGAAAGCAACTCTTGAATGAGGCTTTCGTTTTTGCAGAAACTGGCGGCGCTTACAGCAGGACCGATCATGAATGAAGTCTGAAATCAGGACCCGTGTTGTCAGTCGAAAATGATGGTAAAAGAGGTCTTGCCTGCAGGAGCAAATACAGGTTTGCCCTTGCCGGCCCCTGAACGGAAGAAGCAACCAGGCCCATGAGTGAAAATGAAGAATTCATCGTTTCCAGATCTTCGACAGAGATTCAGGGCGAATACTGTGTTGCGGCGGTCCCGGTATTACCTGACGGACCCGTTCCGGTATTGGAACCGGGAGCGCCAGGACTACCGGTACTCAAGGTTACCTCGGACAGATCCGGAATCAAACTGACATTCGATGCATAAATCGCATAGGAATGTCCGCCATCTCCCGAACGACCATTTCTGGATTCTCCACCGCTACCTCCATTTCCGGATTCCAGCGTAAGATCCTCCAGGGTTAAAGTTGATTCCACAAGAACTAGCGCGATGGAAGGTCCTCCCGAACCTCCGCTACCGTCACCGCCTGGACCTCCGTCTCCGCCGGAACCGCCATCCCCTCCGCCGGCACCGTATCCACCGCAGTTGTCGCTTCCCGGACCGCCATCGCCACCAGAGCCGCCTGGACCACCATTTCCACTGGGACCGCCGTTGCCTCCCTGGCTTGAAAGGAGAACTGTACTTTCCAGGGTCAGGTCTACATTGGTTGCGTAGATTGCAAAACTACCCCCTCCGCCATTACCAGGCCTCCCGCCCTGGCCACCGGATCCGGCAGCCCCTCCGCCACCACCACCATTACCGGGCGCATCGTTACAGGTGAAGCAGGTGTGTGCTGCACCGCCACCACCACCGCTCCCCGGAACACCTGATTCGCCACTATCGCCGGGCGATCCAGATACCGGAACATAGAAATCATTCATTGCTCCGGGCCCGCTAACGAAAGCCATTGCATCCTCGCCAGCATCTCCGGCATCGCCGCTGCAGGTTGCATTAGATCCATCGGGTGGTGTATCCCCTGGTGTGGACGGGGAACCTCCGCAAGGTCCTTCACCGGAGGAAGCTGCACCGGGACTTCCACTTGTTAAAAGATCTCCTCCATCTCCCCCCTTGTGACCATTAAGGGACTCGAACGAAGGGTGCAATCCACCGCTTCCGCCCGGGGCTCCATATGTATCGGTAATACAATCGGGAGTGGTGGCTCCGGGATCTCCAGGGGCCCCATCTTCTCCAACATCGCCATCTGCCCCCGCTCCACCATCTCCTCCTCGACCGCCGTTTATCTGGGAATCAATGATATCCAGTTTCGCCAGCTCGAAAACATAGATTCCGTAGCTGGAGCCAGGTTGGTCTTCTTCTGGTGCGCCTGCTACGATATCACCCGATACCAATGATACATTCTTGATACTGAGAGTCGCCGTGCCATACACAATTCGCAGGGCCATGGAATCTTGAGATGACTGACTGGGATTCACGGCTTCTACACTAATGGTGTTCAGTTCTGCGTCTCCATTTAGATTAGTATACCTGAGTGCAATGGGACTTCCAAGGATTAAAGTACGAGTATCTGTATGACTCCAGGAAGAATCAAAGCCACCAACGAGACTTACACCCGAGGGAATAACCAACGTGGCAGCCGACTCATCGTAGGTCGCATTGCCATCCCGATTTTGAATACAGAGGGTGTCGCCTGAGGCAGCAAGTGTTAAAGCATAGCTAATCGTCTTAACTGGCATTGAGGCAGTGACTCCAGAATTCGCATTAGAACCATTGTCGAAGGAGACAAAAATGGCGTTATCCTCTTCTACGCAAGAAGCGATACCTTCACTGCTGGCGGTGGGTTCAGGATCTATTGTCTCCCCTGGCCCAGAGCTCCCGGAACCCGCTCCATCGGCCTCGCTGCTGGCAATTAGACCTAGAGCCGCCCAGCTCAGCGGTTTGGCCGGCTTTCCGGTACAATAGGAAAGAAAGAATGGCAACAGAAAGGCCACCAGGAAAGCAAGAATCGAGCATCGAGACAACATAGCATCCAGGATATCCGCTCGGTTCGTTAAGTCAATTGAATCATACTAATTACTTTTACAATAGATATAAAGACAGATCATATTGCGGCTCGATCGAGTCAGAAATGGCAATTAAGAGAAATAACACCATGAGTACAGATATCCGCTTCAGTCAAGGACGCGGTAACTATATTACGAGAAGCCCTGTATTGATTAGATTTGCAGATTGTCGCATTCCACGGAATCACCAGTATTGGCTGATCCAAATACGCAGGTTAATTGCAGGAATCGAGGAGCTATTTGATTTAGATCAGTATTCGGATACTCCAAATCCACCTTTTCATTGTACATCCATCCAGGTAATAGCCTATTAACCGCCACGCGCACCAGGGAATTGCATCCAGGCTCGGATTCAGACAGGACCGACGCGAGAGCAAGGTACCTAAGGTTTTCGTAATCAGGAAGACTCATACGTATAAGTTCTTTGCTCTCCGAGTTCGCCAGAGGAGCGGAGAGACTCGCGGTGGTAATGAGGTTGGATTCTGTTGCTTTCTTCCCCTGTTGAGGTCCATCAATTACCCGATATTCAATGTAGCTATCTATGGTCGCCTGGGCAACTAGCAGGGGATTCGTCATCGGGTCTGCTTTCACAGCTTGCAATGAAGTGAGAGTAGCCGAACAGCTGCTGGGACTAACACTTTGCAAAAAGGATTCTACCTGGTAGATGGTACGTAGTTCCTTTTTCGCGTAATTGTTATAACTGGAGCCAAAGAGAAAAGTCCGATTGCAGCCAGCGGAACCCACAGGATAGATCTCCGCTTTATAGTCATCGACAGCCTGCTGGGTTATGACCGCACAATCACCATCCACTCCAGCCAGAAGAGCGAGATTCAGGAGAGTTTCGGTTTCTTCCGTGGCCGGTGTCATAAAAGGAGAGCAACTGGCCAGGTAAAGACCCAGGATAGATACGAGCCACTTTCCGAAATACAGAATATTTACTCCCCCTACCCGCTCCATTCCCGTACCCTGCATTGAATTTTTTTCATATTCCCTTTCGCCATCAGAATCTTCTTTCCCATTGGATTCGCAGATAGGTTCCGCGATGCACTTCTTTAGTGGTAAACAATCCGCCCAGAAATATAGGAAAGATCTGCGCGCGAAGAGCACTCTGAATATCTGCATCATCGTTTTCGTTATAGAGCTTATGGGTCTTTAGCAATACGGTAGAACCATATCCGCCAACATGAAGCGAAAAGTCCGATGGCAATTCAAACTTAAAGCCAATCTGTCCACGGCCGCCCGTGCCTTCAAAGTCAATGGTGGATGCTCCGGTACGACCGCGGGCCCCATATAACAAAGAAAAACCCACTGGGATATAGGAGAAATGATGGGTTCCCTTCATGGACAGGTAAGCACCTTCCCATTCCACTACAGGTAGATAGGTCTGGTAATTGTCCGGTACCCATTTTGATGGCAGTTCAATTGTTCCCCGAAGACCTGCTTCCCAGCCCTTCATATTCGCAAAGGAGCGAACAATATACAATCGATATTGCTGGTCCGGATTCTGATCAAAGGAAGTCAGACCAGCGTAATCCAGGTCGGCCAGTGAAAGGCTGCGATTGAACCCTGCAAAGAAATCCAGTTCGGGACCATCTCCATAAAGGATTTGATAGCCCAGAAGAAGTCGGCCCTCTTCCCATCGCATGCGATCATTGGACAGCACTCCTGGCTCGGTGAGATTGCCAAAAGTAGTGAGAACGCTATCTATAAAAAGATCCCGTTGCGCCCCTGCGCGAAATACATTTGCCTCTCCATTCTGACGGCTAACAGAGAACTGAAGTGCAACAAAGTAGCGATTAATTCCGTATTCCAGATCGGCGGTAGAATGCCATCCATTGCGAGTTTCCAGTTTAGCCTGGCTGAAAACCTGTGAGTTGCCAAAAAGACTATCGACCTGACGAAACATTCGAATGGGAGACACTCCCAGCCAATCATTGTTTACTGTACCGACGGATAGTCCCGCGCGCATTCGATGCAGTCCCAGGTCTGGATCCCACAGGACTCTGGAAAAACTGAATTCCGGCAACCAGCTAAAAAAGCCTGCATCCGGTCGGGACTGATCCTGGGGCTCTTCCTCCTGGTTCTCATTCCGCTGTCGTTCTGCCTCTTCTCTGCGCTGCTGTTCTTGCTGTCGCCGGATCTCCTGCTGCCGAAGCTCTTCCTGCCTTTTCCGCTCAGCTTCTTTGCGTCTTTCTTCTTCCTTTTGACGCTCCTCTTCCGGATCCGGAAAATCTCCGTACTGAATCCGTGCAATGGTGGCCTTTGAAATGGTTTGTACACCCTGCCTGGTGCGAATCACGACGCTTCCCTGATTCTGGTTAATGATCTGTCCATTTAGAATGGCGCCGTTTCGTAGAACGATGCGATCAGCCAGAAGGGATACAGGAAAGAGGGCAAAAAGCAGGAGAATGCTTCTTAGAATATGGAGGCGTAGTTTCATAGTCTGAGTACAGAACGGGTGCCCTGTAGACGGATACAGAGGCAATTCGGTTCCCGCTATGGCCGGAAAAAGTTTTCCGGCTCCTCTTTTTCCGTTCGAAAAGATGAAACCGGGCGCTAATCGGATTAGCGCCAAACCCTTGCTTTCAATGAAAACGAAAGCGAGGTTGCAGCCAGGTTAAAAGTAGTACAGGAAGGGAAAACCGAGATTTACGAGGAAAGTAGTAAATCTCGGCCAGTTAAACTCTGGACAGGGCTCAATTGTTACAAACGAATCACGCGGCGTATTTCTTTGCGAAATCCGTAAGCGTAACGGGCCGAATCTTGCTTGCATTGCCTGCAGTCCAGAAGCTCTGGAACCTGGCTGCGCAAACATCTTCCATGGCCTTCATGGCAGGCTTGAGAAACTTACGCGGATCGAACTCAGCAGGCTCGGCAGCCATCACTTCGCGCACGGCTGCAGTCCATGCCAGACGAAGATCCGTATCAATGTTAATCTTTCGGACGCCGGATTTAATTCCTTTTTGAATCTCTTCCACCGGCACCCCATAGGTTTCTGGAATCTTTCCGCCAAATTCATTGATCTTTTTCAGCAGATCCTCGGGCACAGAAGAGCTTCCATGCATTACCAGGTGCGTATTGGGAAGTTTGGAATTGATTTCCTGGATGCGTTTAATGACCAGAACCTCGCCAGTGGGCTTCTGCTGGAATTTGTAGGCTCCATGACTGGTTCCGATGGCTACGGCCAGAGCATCCACTCCGGTGGCTTTTACAAATTGCTCTGCTTCGGAAGGATCGGTAAGCAACTGCTCCCGGCTAAGGGTCCCTTCGAAACCATGACCGTCCTCTTTATCACCGGTAAGGGTTTCCAGAGACCCCAGGCATCCCAGCTCTCCTTCTACGCTAACACCCAGGCTGTGGGCCACCCGAGTCACTTCACGGGTTACATCCACATTGTAGTCGAAATCGGATGGAGTCTTTGCATCTTCCTTGAGAGATCCATCCATCATGACACTGGTGAATCCGATGCGAATGGCAGAATAACATGTGGCCGGGCTATTTCCATGGTCCTGATGCAGGGAAACCGGAATATTGGGCCATGTCTCCTCGGCTGCCAGGATTAGATGTCGAACAAAGTTTTCGCCAGCATAGGTCCGAGCCCCCCGACTGACCTGGAGTATGACGGGACTGTCAGTGCTTTCGGCAGCTTTCATAATGGCCAGAACCTGTTCCAGGTTATTCACATTGAATGCAGGAATTCCATATCCATTCTCTGCTGCATGATCCAGTAATAGCCTCATTGGCACCAATGCCATAGTAATCCTCCGACGGCCCCTGCCCGGTACTCTCTTTTCTTGAAGCGAGCTCGGTATTCAGGACCAGAATCTTTTTCTTCTTAATAACAGTAAGAGACAGGCCGGCTTGAGCGGCAAATCAACGAAATCTCCAGATGACTATGGGTAAAGCAGATTTCAGCCATGCAGCGGTGGCGCGGTCCCTCTCCGGCCCGCTCCTGGCTTGCTATTCGGGCTCTGAAGCCGCGCCCTGTATCAATCGATACAGGGCTGCAACGGAAGCCACGGAATACAGCGCTCCTGCGATGCGAAACAGGGCGATGCGAGGTAATCCAATGTGGAAATCGGAAGGGGAATACTAAATAGAAGGATCAAAGCCTCGAGGGATGTCGTACTTAACCACGCATACCTCACAGTACTTCTCGCTTACCAGGCCCAGCCGAATGGCCTGGGCAAACATAAAGCAGGCCGCACAGAAACCCACGCTGAACTCCAGAAAGGAAAAGAATACCAGCACACCCAGCAGAATCTGAGCCAGAAAGGTTTGTCCAAGCAACGCGGCTGCCAGAGCAGAAACAGAAAAAACGGTTCCTACAAATTGGGCAAATCGCTTGGGAGCCCCGGGAGTGGCCCGAAAGGGGCGATGCATGGGCTTTATAATCAGTTGTCTGGCCAGATAGGCTTGCAAGGAAATTCCGGGGCCATAGACCAGACGCGCCAGGAACTCATAGGCCAGAAAGGCCAGTATGAGCCAGTGTCCGATAATCAGCCCGGCCAGGGCCGTAATAAACACAAACACCGCCGTGGCTCGAACAGCATTCTCATCCAGCTGCTCCGGAAAATGAGGTTTTAAACTATTCTGCTCCATATTCGCCTCCGGGACGAATCCCTACCTTTCCTATAGGAAAGCAAAGGGCTGTTATGAGGGCAAGTCATTTTCCAGGATCTGGCCAGAAAGCCTGACTATCGGAGACCGGACTTCAAAATCAGATCTGCCGCCGAACTCAGATCCGGTGCCTGGTGTATTAGATTCTCGGGGGCCTTGCTGCCCCAGTCTTCAGGCTTTCCTTCCTCGTCACCAATGAGAATTCCGGGGATTTTTCTGTGAGCGGCGCAGGCCAGATCCCGGAATCGGTCTCCCATAACCCAGGTGCGCCCGGGATCCAGCTGGAAATCCAGGAGCGCCGCATCCACCAGACCAGGAGCTGGCTTGCGACAACTACAGGCATCCTCGTCCAGATGCGGACAATAATAGATTCTTTCAATTCGTATATGGTCTCGCTGGAGCAGCTCCAGGATGCGAAGATTTACAGCATAGAGTTGCTCTGGAGTAATCAAACCTCGTCCCACTCCAGATTGATTGGTTAGAACAATGAATTGGAACCCGGCCGATTGAAGTTTCTGCAACCCAATCACCACTCCCGGAAGGAGCTCTACAAGCCCCGGATCGCTGAGATATCCAGGATCCGCGTTCAAGGTCTTATCCCGATCCAGAAGCACCGTCCTGCCTTGAAAGGCATGCATTGGTCCTCCGCTCTGGAAATGAATCTTTTCGGGCATAGAACCAGGGAAAGATCACTGCAATGGATGTAAACCTGTTTGACAGGATGCCTGCGCTGGCTTTCATTCTGGCATCTTATCTGGCGAATTCAACGCAACCGGGGGAAAAATGGGAATCTTGAATAAACTACTGGAAAAGAAAAAGGAAATGAGCCTGGGCTTGTTGGCCATCCTCATTCTGATAGGCGCTTATTTTCTATTCCGGGATCCTTACATTCAAGTAGAACCAGGCAATATCAGTGGTGATTCCCTGAAGGAGAAAGCGCTGTATACTGCAGGCGAATTCACTCTTGAAATCGCCACCGGCGAAGAAGGCCCTCAACTCATCGTTCGAAACCTGGCAGATCCGGATCACATTGTAATGGCATCCATTCCAGGAAAATCCCTGGCGGGCACCGGCCGAGCCAATATGGCCATCCATGAATCCAGAGGTTCCTTTACTGTAGAGGAAGACTTTGAAGAAGTATGTACGGATCAAATTATCGAATCCGTATCTGAACGCAAGGCTCCGGACAGCATTTTAATTCGCGGTAGTTTCGTATGTCCGGATGAAAGCCGTATCGCATACCAGATGCGATTCATTCCTGCATCTGAGACTCGCATGCTCGTAGAAGTCCAGACCTTCGAACGATCCAACCGTTCCTTTCTTTTTCTGAAATCCAACGAGAAAGAAGGATACTTTGGATTCGGTGAGCAATTCACATTCTTTAATCTAAAAGGAAAACGCCTCCCTATTTTGGTTCAGGAACAGGGAATTGGAAGGGGAGCAGAGCCCATAACCACCGGAGCCAATATCACTGCAGGCGCCGGAGGGGACTGGCATACAAGTTATGCTGGAGTTCCGCATTTCATTACAAGCGAAATGCGATCTCTAATGCTCATTAACTACGAGTACTCTGTATTCGATATGCGAGAGGATGATTATACCGTCGTGGAAGTGGCCTCTCCCAGACTTATGGGCGAGATCTACTATGGGAAAACCCCGGGCGAACTGGTAACGGCCGCAACGGAGTATACCGGTAGAATGAAAGCGCTGCCCGACTGGTTTCATAAAGGGGCTATAATCGGAATGCAGGGCGGAACAGAATCCGTGCGAGATAAACTGGCCAAACTGGAACAGGAGCAAACACCTGTGGCCGCTTTCTGGCTCCAGGACTGGGTGGGTCAACGTAAGACCAACTTTGGAAAGCAGCTCTGGTGGAACTGGGAGCTGGACAAAGATCGATACCCTGGCTGGGAAGATCTGCTGGCGGACCTGAACGAAAAGGACATTCGTGTGCTTACCTACATCAATCCGTTTGTAGCAGATATTGGTGAGCTAAAAGAAAACATCCGAAGAAATCTATTCGAGGAAGCAAAATCCAATGGTTATCTGATCAAGAATCCAGAGGGCGAACCCTATCTCATTTTGAACACAGACTTCCATGCAGGCCTGCTGGATCTGACCAATCCAGAAGCTGTAAGCTGGATCAAGCAGGTCATCAAGGATGAATTAATCGCTACCGGAGCCTCCGGATGGATGGCCGACTTTGGCGAAGCCCTGCCATTTGATGCTGTACTGTATAGCGGCGAATCGCCGGCCACCTACCATAATCGTTATCCCGAAGTCTGGGCTCGCATCAATCGGGAGGCGATACAGGAAGCAGAGAGAGAAGATATTGTATTCTTTACTAGAAGCGGATTCACTCGCAGTCCAGAATTCACAACTCTGTTCTGGCTGGGCGATCAACTGGTAAGCTGGGACCAGTACGATGGAATCAAAACTGCAGTAACTGGACTTGTCTCCAGTGGTCTTTCCGGGTATAGCTTGAATCACTCGGACATTGGCGGCTATACAACGATTAACAATCCCATCAAAGACTATCATCGCTCAAAAGAGCTTTTCCTGCGATGGACAGAACTGGCAGCCTTCAATGCTGTCTTTAGAACGCATGAAGGCAATCGGCCGGAAGAGAATCACCAATTCCATTCTGACGAAGAAACCCTGAAGCATTTCGCCCGCTTCGCGAAGATCTACTCCGCTCTGTTCGATTACAGAAAGCAACTATTCATAGAAGCAGAGACTCTTGGATGGCCGGTGGTCCGGCCTCTTTTCTTCCACTATCCGGAAGATCGAAACACATACAACATACATCATCAGGAATTCCTGCTGGGACGAGATATTCTTGTAGCTCCCGTTCTGGAAGAAGGAGCCACTACCAAGGAAGTCTACTTCCCGGAAGGACAGTGGATCCACGCATTCACCGGAGAATCCTTCCAGGCAGGAAAGGAAGGGCTGACGAAAACCTTAGATGCTCCCATCGGCACTCCTGCCGTATTTGTGCGAAAGGAAAACGAGGACCTTTTGAAAACATTGCAGGCGGCGAAATAGATTCGGGGCAGCTTCCCTTTTAGACGTGAAGCCCGTTCCTGAAGCATCGGAATGGGCTCTCGAACGCCTGCTGGAAAAAATCCGAATCCTGCTACTATGCTGCTACTGTCCTGCTCCTGGTTCCCGAATGCGATTTTCCGCAGGGACTTAAGATAGCTTCAAAGCTGGCGCTTCTGAACTCATGCCCCGGGCGCCAGAAATTTGAATAGTTCCCGGGCAAACTCCTCCGGCCTTTCTTCGTGGCAGAAATGACCGGCATCCAGTTCCACCAGGCGACCGTCAGGAAAGCTGGATTCAAAGCCTTCCACATAGCCCAGGTTGATTACGGGATCCTTGTTTCCATAAAGCAGCAGCACCGGCATCTGAAACTGATGCTTTCGCAGACCCAGCCAGCGCCTGGTATCATAAGGTAGAGTGCGATACCAGAAAGAGGCCGCTGCAGGGGTTCCCTGAATCCTGTAGCATTCTATGCTTTCCTGGATGGAGTCCTCCGGAATGGAAGGCACATTCTCCGGAGAGCGCAAGAAATGGCGCAAGAAAGCTTCCTCATTTCCAGGCACCAGAACGGAAGGGAGATCTGTCTGCTGAAAGCTCTGATACCAGTCTACGTCAAAGATTCCTCGCTTGGTCTCTTTTCCTTTACGGAGCCCTTCCAGATGAGTTATCAATGAAATGTTGCTGATTACCAGTTTTTGAATACTTTCAGGCCATTGAATGGCCAGCTCCTGAGCCACGACCCCGCCCCAGTCATGGCCCACCAGGTCGAACTGATCCACCCCCAGTTGCTCCAGGAGCTGCTTCACTTCCGCAGCCATTGTCTGTTTCTTGTAGCTCTTCCACTCCAAGGATCGTGAACTGTGTCCCAGTCCTTTAAGATCGATAGCCAGAATCGACCCGGGATAATTCATTTTCTGCAGTTCTTGAACTACACCGTTCCAGCTATGCGAGGATTCCGGCCATCCATGCAAAAGCACCAGGGGGCTCGTATGGGAAGTCTCCCCGAAGGGTTCCGATTCCACTGATTCTTTCACGGACTCATTGAGAGGGGATGGATAGTGCCGATAGGCCAACGTTACGGCTCCCAGGGAAATGGACTTCTTGTGGGAAGGCACCTTCATAACAATACAATACATCCTGTCGCCCTTATATCAAGGATAATCTCCTACCTGCAGTCCGAAAGCCGTTGATGTCTATTTGGTTTGAGAAAAACGCTGGCGCTCCAGGCTGTCCTGCTTCTCCATCGAAAAATGCCCGGAGAGCTGAAGAGACTCCAGAACGAGCTACTTAAGCGCACCCTCCGAATACTTTTGATTCCGGCCGTGCCAGCTTTCTTACATTCAGGCTGGCAAAATATCCAGGGCGGTGATCTGGACAGGCTGCTGTTTCTCTACACCCCTTTGATGCTGGCCTATTGCATCATTGTCTTTGTGGATCGTATTCCCTATGCGGTTCGCTCCGGCTCCATTATCGTAATTTTAACCGCCGTCAGTACCAGTGAGCTGGTATTGTTTGGATTGGCCAGCCTTGGTTTTATGTTCTTCTCTCTGGCAACTTTGATGGCCACCGTATTTCATGGACTGCGCATTGGCCTCATTTCGCTTGCCGTATTTGTTACAATCGCCCTTCTTTCTGCCTACGGCTATGACACAGGCTGGATACCCATTCGCGGACCATCGCCGCAGCAACTTGTATCTGCGAAATTTCAGAATTGGATTACCCCCATTCTATTCTTTATTCTGGCAGGTGGTGGCGGGGCCACTATGACCTGGACCTTGCTTTCGGGCCTTTCTGGGACTCTGGAAAAGCTGTTTATGCGCGAAAAAGAACTGGAAGAATTAACCTCCGGTCTGGAAGAGAAGGTGACTCACAGAACCAGAGAGCTGGAAGAGATGTATGCCACAGCCCAGGAAGAACTGGCTCTGGCAGCAAGAACCCAGGAGTCCTTCCTTGCACAGGATGCCCGAAGCCCGGAAAACTGGGAAGTGGCCATCGCCTATCAGCCCTATCAGATGGTATCTGGAGATGTGTATGACCTTTATTTTCGCGATGGCCAGCTACTGGGTGTCTCGCTCTTCGACGTTTCCGGGCACGGAGTAGCCAGCGGTCTTCTAACTCTAATGACTCGTTCCCTGGCACGATCCATGTTCTTTGAAGATCCGGAAGAGCCACTATCCCATACCATGGATCGTTTCAACGCTCGTTTGACGTATGAGTTAAAGGATCTGGAGTATCATGTCACGGGAGTAATGCTTCGCTTCTTTCCAGGAACCAACGATTACGAATATGCGAACGCAGGACATCCAGAAATCCTTCATCGCATCCCTGGATCGCAATCTCAATCCCTGGAGCCATTCAAGTCCAGCGGCATCGAAGATTATGGCGCCCTGCTGGGAATCCATGCAGTGGCCCGCAACCACACTACCATACGGCAGGCCATCCAACCCGGAGATACATTGCTATTGTTTACGGACGGACTGGAGGATCTACGATCCGAGTCAGGGCATACCTACGGATCAAAGAGACTTCAAGAGCTTTTTGCCTCCATTGATCCTCAGCTGACGGCCCAGGAGCAATTGAATGAAGTCCTGGATACACTGCATGCATTTAGAGGTAATCAAAAGATTACAGATGATATTACAGCTCTGGTTTTGAAAAGATTGCACTAGAGGTTACGGAGCCAGTGCCACCAGACCGGCAAAACAACGAAGCCGATTTCCGCCCGATCAGCGGAGCACCCGGGGCCTAATTTCACCGAAGTAGCGAAACACTCAGGACGATTTCATCCACTCCCAAGATACACCGGGAGCCATTACCACAAGAGTAGAGAAAGCGCAGGGCAACGGACTTTCTTCTGGCATTTACCGGTCTGCTTCTGGCCTTTCCATAAAGAAAAGGCCCCATCCATCCGGATGAGGCCCTTTGCTTTGCGAACCCCCGGCTCGATTGAGCCGGGAGCATCAGTCTGAGTTTTAGAAATTAGCCAATGGCATCCTTTCCTTTTTCTCCAGTTCTGATTCGAATCGCTTCCTTGAGTTCAGAGATGAAGATCTTTCCGTCTCCGATGTTTCCTGTGCGGGCTCCATCGATGATGGCCTGCACTGTAGCATCCACGTAGTCTTCATTCACTGCAATCTCAATGATTGTCTTATTCAGAAGGTTAACTTCTGTGATCACACCGCGGTAGGTTTCTGAGAAACCTTTTTGCTGTCCGCATCCCACGGCCGTACTAACGGTCATTTTAGTTACACCAGCCTTAGCGAGAGAATCCTTAACATCCTTCAGCTTGTGTGGCTGGACAACGGCTTTAATCATTTTCATAGGCCTTATCTCCTTCGCTCTCGCTTACTTCACGTTAATGATCTGGAATCCAGAGTAGGCTTCCTGGCCATGCTCGCCCAGGTCCAGACCTTTCAGTTCTTCTTCTTCGCTCACTCTGAGTCCGATAGTGAACTTCAGTGCCAGAAACAGAATCAAAGCGATTGGGAAAGAGAANGCNCCTGCNGCCAGNACTCCGATNAGCTGANCCATGAANGNGCCNNNNCCNAAGATACCTACAGCCAGNGTTCCCCAGATACCNCANNNCAGGTGAACNGAAATCGCACCCACNGGGTCNTCNATTTTCANNTTGTCCAGNAGNANNACAGANNCNACNACNANNNNTCCNGAAATCANNCCNATNTACACNGATCCCATGATTTNNACNNNNTCNGCNCCAGCNGTAATNCCNACCAGACCNGCCAGAGCGCCGTTAAGNGCCATGGAAAGGTCGGGNGNNTTGGNNATGATNAGNGCNGTNATNACAGCNCCNACNANNCCGCAAGCNGCAGCCAGAGAAGTNGTNACCAGAACNTANGATACTCCAGCAGGNTCNCCNGANAGNACGGAACCGCCGTTNAATCCGAACCAACCCAGCCACAGAAGGAACATACCGATTGTAGCCAGNGGCATGGAATGACCCATAATCGGGTTGATTCCGCCGTTTACATATTTTCCAATGCGAGGTCCAAGAACCAGAACGCCAGCCAGAGCAGCCCATCCACCTACAGAGTGAACCAGGGTAGATCCTGCGAAGTCGATAAATTCGCTTCCAAAGGATTCAACATAGCTGTCTGCATTCAGCCAGCCTCCGCCCCATTCCCAGCTACCAACGATAGGATAAACGATGGCAACGTAGATTACGGAGAAGATAATGAACGAATCCAGTCTTACTCGTTCAGCAACAGCACCGGATACGATGGTTGCAGCAGTTGCAGCAAACATTCCCTGGAACAGAAAGTCAGTCCAGTAGGTATATCCAGTTCCTGCATACAATATACTGACGTCGGCGGTGCTCATGGATTCGATTCCAAAACCTGCGAAACCAAGCCATGTGCCAGAAATCCAGGAGTCTCCCGGATACATCAGATTAAAACCCATGATAGCGTAGGTAATCAAACCGATGGCAATAATCATGGTATTCTTGAACAGAATGTTAACAGTGTTTTTCGCCTGGGTCAGTCCACTTTCAATCATGGCAAATCCCAGGTGCATAATAAACACCAGAAAGGTGGCAACCATCATCCAGATGTTGTTCGCAGTAAAGTCGCCGTAAGTATTTACGGTGTCAGCAGTAACGGGGCCTACGGTCCCATCCGCTGCTACTTCCTGAGATACAGTTCCATCAAAGGTAATGGTGGTCAGTCCAATCTTTTGTGTGATCGTAGCGGTCACTGTGGCAGTATCGCCTTCGAAATCCGCTCCCGCTTCTTCTTTGGCTTTCTTGATGCCGTCCACTGCTTCGGCCAGCGCTTCTTTGTCGTAGTCCAGAGTAACGGACACGGGCGCTTGTGCAGTTGCAGCGGGCTCTTCGGCGGATAGGCTGGAGACTTTCAAGGATCCGAATGTAATCGGAGCCACAGTCATCGCAGCGAACGCCAGCAGTAGCCATTTCTTCTTACTGGTCATAATCAGCTCCTCGTATTTCCTGTGTTTTGCGTATTCTTCCAGCTTGCTACAGCCCGAAGTTACTCGGGCCGCAAGACCCGTTTGGGTATAGCTCTGCAAGGAGGGTACCAAGCGGTCGAATTTGCCAAAAAAACTGGCGATTTGCATGGTGTGACTGCCCAGAGCGCGGCCCCATGTTAGCAGACATCCCGGATTTTGCCCCCAGGATGACAGCAATGGACGTGCCTGAATCCAGCGAAACAGGCCGAAAAAAGGGCTTTGCACTGCCATTGTAGCCAATAGGGCCCGTCCAGCAGGCGGATCGGGAATGATGATGCAGCTCCCCCCGAAGAATCCCAATCATTCCAGATGGCAAATTCACTTCTTTCCGCATCTGAATCAAAAACCGAACCCCGAATACCTGGCTCTCCGACCTCGAGCCTATAAGCAGTACGCCTATTTTATACGCATAACGAGAGCAAGGAAAAATGGGTGCTTAATTAGTGGGCATCCTGCTTGAACAAATCCCCGAAAACTGAGCCGATTTCATCTCGGGTAGCGCAGGAGAACAGACCGGATTCTGAACACAGATGGGAGCGTGGTTCGATTCTTCGAGAGTAGAGCCGGCAATGGGCCTACATCAATTCAGGGGAACATCTCACCATTCTCGAGCCGAAAACAGCGGGAAGATGCACTGATCTTCCCGGTAGATTTGATATTGAGTAGCCAGCCCTTTATAGTCTGGATTCAGCAAGGTGCGAAGAAACGATCCTTTCCGTTCATGCACCCATTAATCTTCTCCGGGTTTATCAGAAGCGGCCCCCACTGCGAATGCAAATGCCAGGGTAGCCAGACCGATTCGAATCCATTGCCAGACTTCCCATTCATTGAGGGCAACCAGAAGTTCTGCATCGGGCATGGGTCTGGCTGCCAGCATTGCATTTGCTTCCTTAAAATAGATGAAGAATGTAGCCAGCACTGCAAACGCAAACAAGGTCGAAATCATCATCTTCCATTTCTGTCTGGTGCCCGAAAAGAAATGAAGTAGCAGAGCGAAAAGAGCCAGTACGGCGCTCCAGATCTGCATGGGACTGTAGAAGGCCACCAGACGAGCCTTGTTGTCCTGATACCAGCTGAAGAACTGATTTCCATCCAGGGACTTCCAGAATGGAACGAAAAGTGTTGCTTCGGCCAGACTGGCGCCCGCAGAGAGGCCCAGAATCAGAATGGCCACGAAGGTCATCCAGCGAGTTGAATGGTTTAATATCTGTTTTTTCATGTTAATGTTTCTCCTTTTTGAAGCTTCATAATGCCCTGTGCGCCATGACCATTCGCACAAGATACAATGCGAACAACGCAGCAAAGATCGCGTCACCAATAACAACGATCAGTACAATGGGCTGGGCCAGCCCTGCGGAATAGAGACTCAGTAATTTCCAGGCAAAGAAGACCTTTCCCAGGGTTCCTATAGCCACAATGCCGGTATGCTTTTCCGGATTGGAAGCCACCATAAGGTAGCCAAGGAAATAGAGCAACGTTGTGCCCCATGAACCACGATAGATGGCAAACTGCAGCGGATCAGAAAGAGCAACGCCAAAAAAGCTGCGATAGGTTTCCGCTGTATCAAAGTAGCCAAATACGGCTCCCAGAAGATTCCACAGAGCCCCTATAAAAAAAAGCCCTTTGTAGAAATGCAGCTCACGTCTCGCTATCACTGCAATTTTTGAATCCAGAGTTGTAGTGTTCATTTTCACTCCTTTCCAGGCTTCGGCTCCACAGATATTGCTGCAGCGTGACATCAGCTGCCCGACTTTGCAAAGATCCTGGCTCCGAGCCATTGGAATAAGCCAGAGTATAGCCCGGTAGCTGGGACACTGCGACCGGATTGATCAATCCGAACGAAAAAAGGATGAAATCAGCCCTGGCGGACTACGTTTTTTGAGCGATAGGTCGTGGGGGTAAGGCCGGTTTCCCGCAAAAAGGCGGCGTTAAACACACTCTTGGAATTAAAGCCAACGGAAAATGCGATATTGAGCACCGTCATATCCGGATGTTCCACAAGCATTTTACATGCTTCGCGAATGCGATACTGGTTAATGAAACGGGAAAAGTTGAGGTTTAAATGAACGTTGAAATACTCCGATAACTGATGGGGAGATAGTTGAACGCAGGCTGCAAGCTCGGGCAGAGAAAGGTCCTCCTCTTTAAAGACTTCCTGCGCAACCATACACTCCTTAAGCGATCGTTCTATTCTGGACAGATCCTTTCCTTTCAGTTGAGAGTTCCGGTACCTGCTTCGTTCAACGGCGGTCTGCAGTTCATCAAAGAAGTAAGGATATCGACGACCCAGAATGTAGAGCCCGGGAAGAATCAGCGCAGCGCACATGGCACCTGTAAATAGAATCGCCCCATTGGAAAACGCAAATCCCACCAGAAGAAGGAGCGAGACCAGGCCCAGGGAAATCAGAAACAATCCAAGAAGCCTAACCGATTGTTCGGAGCGATGCCATCTCCAGCCAATGGCCCGAACCAGCTGAACCAATCCAAGAAGTGCATAGGTAATCGGATGCAGGCTTGTGATAGCCAGAATGATCAAGTAGGCTGGATTCAAATTACCAGATTGGGCGCCGACGATCAGTTCATACCTGGTGGTGGAATCCTGAAATTGATACACCAGTAAGCACGGTATCGCAACCGTGGCCGGGACCAGATGCCATAACCAACCGCTGAATTCACCTGGAAGCTTCAGGCGCATCTGCAAGAATCGAGAGATCAATGGTCCAATGGCCAGTAACCCCGGTAGATACCAGCCCAGAAGATAGGGAGCTTCGAGAATGAACCCGGACACAAGCGCGCCTGCATGAAGCAGCATCATTGCAAGCGCCAAATATATGCCAGCCATCAAACGGGCTTCAGTGCTCACCTTGCGAGTCACAAGTTGGCCCAGAGCATACATCAAGGCCAGAAGCCCTGCGAAAAGTAGAGTGAGCGATAGAATCAAGAAGGTCAGATGAGGCCCAGCCGCTTATAGATGGCATCTATGTTTCTCAGGAAATGTCCCAGCTGAAAAACCTGCTCAATCTGGTCCGCGCTTAGCCTGTCGGTGACATCCGGATTCTCACTGGCTGCGGATTTCAGATCCAGGGATGTATCGGCCCAGACCTTCATACTCATGGACTGCACTACATCGTAAGCATCGTCGCGCAACATCCCAGCATCAATCAGTGTAAGCATAAGGCGCTGAGAAAAAATGAGCCCCCTGGTAACATTTAGAGTTCTTTCCATGTTTTCCGGATACACATGCAGTCCGGAAAGAACAAAGATCATTCGTTCAAGAATGTAATCCAGACCAATGCAAATGTCAGGAAGCACCACTCTTTCTGCAGAAGAATGACTGATGTCCCTTTCATGCCAGAGCGGCATATCTCGATAGGCTACCTGCACATTGGACTGAACTACTCTAGCCAATCCGCAGATTCGTTCGCAAACTACGGGATTTCTTTTATGAGGCATTGCGCTGGAACCTTTTTGGCCTTTTGCGAATGGCTCCTCCACTTCACGACCTTCCGATTTCTGGAGCAGTCGAATTTCGTTGGCCATTCGATCCAGACCACCGGCTATAACGCCACAGACTGAAGCGAAATAGGCATGGCGATCGCGATTCACTACCTGAGTAGCCACAGGCTCAGGCTTCAGTCCCAGGGCCAGACAGACCTCTTCTTCCAGATCCGGATCAATATTGCTGAATGTACCTACCGCGCCGCTGAGTTTGCCCACGGCGATCTGGCTTCGAGCGCTTTCCAGACGTTCTCTGTTTCGCAGCAACTCTGCGTAGAAGTGCGCAAACTTCATTCCCAGAGTAGTGGGTTCTCCGTGGATGCCGTGGGTTCTTCCCACCATGGCCTGGTCTTTGTACTCCAGAGCCCGCTTTCGAGTGACTTCAATCAGGGCGTCCAGCCGTTTCATCAATAGATCTGCAGATTGAACCAGTTGCATGCAGAGCGCTGTGTCTCCCACGTCTGAACTGGTCATACCATAATGGATCCAGCGACCGGCCGGTCCTATGCGATCACGTACATTTGTAAGAAATGCGATTACGTCATGGTGAACTCTGGACTCGATTTCCAGAATTTCCTGCACATTGAAGTCTGCTTTATGTTTGATGTTCTTTAAATCATCGTCCGGAACGATGCCTCTTTTATTCCAGGCATCGCAAACTGCGATTTCCACATCCAGCCAGATGCGGTATTTGTTTTCCAGGGTCCAGATTCCTGCAATTTCCGGATGACTGTAGCGTTCGATCATAGAGGGACAAATTGAAGCTCAGTGCCTCAGGGGCAACCCTTTCCGAATGGCCGAGGTCCTGTTCCAGGGCATCTGCCTGGAACTCAGATATGCTACGTTGACAATTTCAACATCGCAATGTACGGCTTCAATCCTGGATTTTCCGTATGATCCACGTGGTCACCGATTAGCCTGGAATTGGCAGATTTAACTTTTCCAGGACCTTCTTGATGTCGTCCCATACATCCCTGCGCAGAGGGCTTTTTTCGCCTCCGTTTCGCAGCACATAGCTGGGATGGTAAGTAGGCATCACCGGTATTCCATTGTAGTGTGACCAGATGCCGCGCATCTTAGTAATCCCTGTTGAAGTCTGAAGCAGGAAGCGAGTAGATGGATTGCCCAGGGTAACAATAGCTTCTGGCGCTATAAGCTGGATCTGGCGTATCAAATAGGGGCTACAGGCGGATGTTTCCTCTGGATCCGGAGGACGGTCCTTAAATCCTTTTTGCTCCACGGTGGGTCTGCACTTAACGATATTTGCGATGTAAACATCCTTTCGCGCCAGACCCATTCCATTTTCAATGATTCTAGTTAGCAACTCGCCGGCCCTGCCCACAAACGGACGGCCGGTCTCATCCTCGGTCTTGCCAGGCCCTTCGCCTATGAACATTACCCGCGCAGAAGGATTGCCTTCACCAAACACTACGGTATTTCGAGTTTCGCAAAGACGGCATTTTTTACATCCCAGAGCTGCAGCCTTAAGACTATTCCAGTCCATGTCCGCCGGATTTGAATCCAGAGCCACCTTAACCTTCCATCAAATGCGATGCCAGCTCAGCCAGACGAGAACGCTCACCTTTGGTAAGGGTTACGTGTGCGAAAATACTTTCATTTCGCATTCTCTGCGCGGTGAATGTAATCCCGTTCGAATACAGGTTCAGGTACGGATGATCGATCTGAAAAAAGTCCCCGGTGAACACGATCTTGGTGCCTTCGCCGGCCCTGGTAATAATTGTTTTCGCTTCATGAGGGGACAGGTTCTGCGCTTCGTCCACAATTACGTATTGCTCTGGAATGGAACGGCCGCGAATATAAGTTAGAGGTTCTACAGCCAGAAGACCGCTCTGCATAAGATACTGTATGGTACCCTGCGCCGGCGCTCGCTTATCTCCTTCCTGATTGCCTGGATCATCGTCAGCTCCCAGAATGAATTCCAGGTTATCGTAAATGGGCTGCATCCAGGGCCTGAGCTTCTCACCAAGTTCGCCGGGAAGAAAGCCAATGTCGCGGCCCATCGGGATGACCGGCCTGGCCACAAGCAATCTGCGATATCGCTTCTCTTCCAGGATTTGCTCCAGACCGCAGGCAATGGCCAGCAATGTTTTCCCGGTACCCGCCATACCTGCCAGGGTAACCAGTTCAATTTCCGGATCCAGGAGGGCATCCATGGCGAAACGTTGTTCTCGGTTTCTGGGGCTGATGTTAAGGGCAGCCCTCTCTATTAAGGAATGCAACTTATGGTCATCACGAATTCGACCAAGACCGCTTCTAGAATCGCTCTTCAAAGTAATGTACTGATTGATCTGGAATGGATTTTCTGCCGGCGCTTCCAGATGGATTCCATCCTTTTCCTTGAATATTTGCAGAGTCTCCTCTTCAGGTTCTTCTTCTTTTCCTGGAGGCATTATCCTTCGGGGAGCTTTTCCGTTATCACCCCCATTTCCATTCCCATTGCCGTTTCCATTTTCATCGGCTGGTCTGGGATCGGCGGTGCGATCCGCCATCAATGGAGTACCGGAAAAGAAGTCGTCTACAAGGGAATCCTCCACAGCAAATACTCGCTGGCCGCTGTATAGATGATGATTTCGATCCAGCTGGTCCTGACTGTAGTCGATGGCTTCCAGTCCCAGAACGTCAGCTTTGATGCGAAGATCTGCATCCTTGGTTACCAGGCGAACGCTCTGGGCTGTTCTTTCCGAAATCAAAAGCGCACATGCCAGGATATAGTTATCCTTGGCAATATGATCCAGCCCTGGCGGAATTTCATAGTCCGGGTCTTCCAGGATAAACACTCGCAGATCCGCCCCATTTTCCAGCGAAACCCCTTCTGTAAGTGGGCCTTTACTGCGCAAATCATCCAGAGTGCGAATAATTTCCCGGGCCGCCTTACCTATGGCTGTTAGCTCTCTTTTGAATGAGTCCAGCTCTTCGATTACAATCAAAGGAATGATTAGATGCGAGTCCGGAAACTTAAGGTACGCGGATGGATCGATGAGAAATACGTTGGTATCTACAACTACGAAAGGTTTTCCGTCCGGCGGTTGCTCGCTACCATAATGACCGCGGCCACCGTTTTCCACCCGGGGAGCTTTCTGTTTTCTGGGAGACTTGTTTTTCTTCTTATCCTGCTTTCTGGACGCCATGTTCAGACCGATGGTGCGCCCTGTGTTTGTTTTGTAGAGGATTTTTTGGAGGCTGCTTCTGCCAGGCGACTGTGCTCTTCCACATCCACGCGCAGGCCGTCGGTACCCCAGTCATACTTTTCCGGATATCGCGTAAGTGAAATTCGAATGAGCCAGAAGGCGCAGGCAGCGGTGCTACCCACAAAAGCGGAAAAGATGGGTGTTCGAATATAGGCCAGTTCCACCGGACCGTAGGTAACAAGAAATCCGCTGAAAATATCCAGAAAGGCTGTAGAATAGACCATAATACCCAGCCATTCAGCCGGCTTTCGACGAGGACCGTCCGGCAGAAGGGATCTCAGCAGATGGAGCAGCAGGAAGGCAAATAGACCGTAGGCAAGACTATGACTGACCGCCGTTTTCAATAGTCCATAAAACGTTGCTGGATTGCGAAATCTGTCCGGACGCTCGGGATAGACCTCCAGCATTGTCTCGGAACCTCTGTAATATTCCAGGGCGCCTGCCGGATGAAGGCCGATTTTTTCAACATAGAGGATGCTGCCTGAGATTAGCTGCGCCAAGGTAAAAATTGAAAACACCAGAACCGCCGGTCGAAAGAAAGCATGATCCTGCAGCCGAAAGCTCATGCTTTTCCTCTGTACAAATCCGTCAGAATCCAGATCAGCACCCCGGCAAGCAGTGCATGCACCAGAAAATAAAGGGCCGCAACCAGGTAGGAAAAGATGGCTCCCAGAGGTACCAAGAATCGAACAGCCACGTAGGCCAGAATCAAACCAGATAAAGTAGTAAAGATGCCATTTCGAAAATTTCGGCTTCCCCTGACTTGATAGAGAACCGAGCCAATAAATAGAAGAGCCATGCCAAAGAGCACCAAATCGATGTGCAAATCTTCCAGAAGCAGAATTGCCTGAGTGGAGAATTCGCCGCCCAGGTTCTCCTGGATTCGTTGAGGTGTATAGCCAACAGAGCTCCATTCCCGGGCAAAATGCGCTCCTGTGAATAGAAGAAAAAAAATCAGTGCGCCGGTAAGAATCCGACGTGGCCCATGATCGCTTCGAATACTGCCAGTAACTAGAAATCGCATATCAGAGTTTCATCTTAACAATGGCCAGTACCATGCGAGTAATGTCCGAGGTGGTCCTGGCTGTCAAAGAAGCTCCACTCATGGCCGGTAGGTCCTTTCCTGGCTGAACGGAATCACTCATTGACTTTCCCACCAGTAGTGCCAGCCAGCGATCCGGAGGACGATATTCCTGGGGCTCGTAAAAGGAGATCAGCCGAACATCTTTCACCTTTCCGCTGGCATCCACTGCCACAAAAAGCGTCTGCTCCTTGGTGCGCACAACTTCAGTGACAAAGGTTCCATAGCCTTGAAGCTGGCCATTCTTGCGCGCTTCGTAGAAGGTATAGAATCGGCCCTTCAGCTCTTTCCCGGACTGCTGGCTCAGGGTCTTCTGCTCTTCTTTGCTAAGATACACCGGCTTTCTAGAAGTCTGCGACCCAGGAAATACTGCCTGGAGAGCTTCCTCCGGCTTTTCATAGACTCGTCCGGCCAGAGGGATGATGACCAGGGTCCCCAGCGTTGCGGCCAGAGCCAGTACCCGGATGCGGGCCACTTTTTTGATAATCAATCTCATTCTCATGGTGAGAAAAAACCTTATGGATTCGGTGTAAAGCAATTCCAGAACGTCAGACAGGAGCCAGGCTGTCCTGGGCGTTGCAATGGCCCACCTTACCTACTTCACGGATTTGCCGGATCTACACCCTGCCATCGGCTCATTCCTTACACTGAGGTCAATTGGGATAGAGGAAATGAATGGATGGGATGGCTCAGCCTCGGGAAACCAGCTCATCGATCTGTGGATAGATCCCGCCAAAGCCACCGTTGCTCATGGCAAGGATCATTGTCTTAACTGAACCTGATTTAGAGACTCTGCCCTGGGAATTTAAATCCTGCTTTAGAGCCTGAAAGACACCTGCAGGATCCTTGCAAAATTTCGCTGATTTGCCTTTTCGGTTCAATTCCACGACAATCTTTTTTACATCCAGACGCTGGTCTGAGGATACCTTTTTGCGATTAAAGACATCCGGTAACAAGACCAGATCTGCAGATTGCAAAGAATCCACGTATTCGGTAGCGAATACATTTCGATGA
The DNA here is from genome assembly GCA_002729885.1 of Spirochaetaceae bacterium. Lineage (GTDB taxonomy): Bacteria > Spirochaetota > Leptospiria > Leptospirales > Leptonemataceae > UBA3465. The sequence continues at coordinate 104,863 of PBUB01000002.1, read as the reverse complement.
CTGGTTGCACTTCTGGGCTCATATAGAGCAATAACGCGGTACCCGGGATAGGACTGTCGCACCGCCTGTAAGGTTTCCTTTACTGCGGTCGGATGATGTGCAAAGTCTTCCATAAAAACCACGGATTCGTCGGCGCTTCTGGCGCGAATTTGCTGCCTTCGAAGCACTCCAGGAAAGCTTTCCAGCCCATTTATGATTTGATTCTGCGATAGGCCACACCTGCGCGCCACCAGGCTTGCTGCCACGGCATTCAAGGTATTGTGCGATCCGATCAAAGCAGGTCTGCAGCTAAATTTCAGATCATCTTTTCCATTCGATTTTTTGAGTATGAACTGTACTTCTCGACCGCGCCGGCTGGCATGCGAAACAGAAGCTTTTCCATATCCCAGCAAATCGCTAAATCCATAATTCTTGCATACATCGGAGACACCTGCATCCTTCAAGCATGGAATTAAACTTCCATTTGGCGGAATCCAGCGAAGCAAAATACGAAAGGCCTGTTTATAGTGATCCAGATCATGGAAAATATCTGCATGATCGTATTCCACCGAAGTTAGAATCAGATGATGGGGCCTGTAATGAAGAAACTTGGAGGCTTTGTCAAAAAAAGCTGTATCATATTCATCGCCTTCTATCACAAAATAGGGATTATTCTTACCGGGAATGCGAAACCCTGGATGGCCATCCGCACGAACCCCTCCTACGAACAGTCCCGGAAGGTCCGATGACCGGGTGGATTTCTTTGCGACTCTGGCGGCTCCGGGACTGGATGCAGATTGACTCAGCAGGTAATCGGTTAGAAAGGAAGTGGTGGTCTTTCCATGGGTTCCGGCCACTACAATGACCTTGCGCCCCTTCAAAAAGAATTGCTGTAACGCAGATGCCATGCTGGTGATGGGCAAACCCAATCGCAGAGCTTCTTCCAGCTCAACGTTTCCTCGCGAAATGGCATTTCCAACAATAACCAGGTCCTTGTTCTTGACCGATGCGGCGCGAAACGGGTTGGCATCGATTTTCCATTCGCGAAGCCGATCCGACATAGGAGGATATAGATCCTGATCGGAGCCGCTGACCTTATGACCTGTCTTTTTGAGCATGGCCGCAAGGTTTCCCATGGCCGCACCGCCAACTCCAATCAAATGCACTTTCATGGTTTAACTTCAGGCGTAGATTTCGCGTAATATGCGAAAGGTCTTGAGCAGATTATACAATACCATCAAGCCCAGCAGAGGAAGCATGAGCAATCCGGCACTCAGAACATAAATGGACAGGGATCGCAGGATGGTTTCTTCGCGAAGACGAGCCCAGGCTACAATACTTTGATACACGCTGAACACCGCCGTTGCCATCAGCCCCAGATAGCCCAGAGCTGGATGAAAAAAGAAAAGAAACACCGAGGCAGAAACCGGAATATGAAGATACAGGGATAGATTCTTTCCATCCGGTCTCATCTCAAAATAGTCCGGTCGTTCAGGATCGATTCCTCCGGCCCTGGTATACCTCTGCATTCTATCAAATACAGCCCCCAGGCAAAGAAATCCAAGAATCAGTACCGTGGGCAGACCAAACACATCCCGTTTAGAAAAGCTGCCTCCCAGAATCAGTCTGTAGGGACTGATGAGGACAAAAAGCGGCAGTAAAATTAGAAATGGCAAATGATAGAATGCGACGAATCTGAGACTGCGTATTGCGGGCCTTTCCAGAAAATCGGAAACGGCCTGAGCGGGCCTCATTAGAATGGCTTCTACATCTCCGGGAATGCTACCGAACACAGGGCCAGATTCCGGAAACGCAGGTGCACTGTAAACCCGGGTTTATGGATCACCCGGCAGGAAATTACACGAAATCCCTGGCCAGGTAGAAACTGTAAATGTTGAATGCCTCAGTGTCGATTTAACCGGACAGGCCCGCCGCAGGCAGGCCCCTCCCAATCAGAAATTAGCTCTTGGCTTTTTTGACAGCATCCAGCACTTTATCGTAATCTGGTTCCTGTCCGATTTCGGGAACCAGTTCTGTATAGGCAACCTTGTCGTTTTTGTCTACTACGAAGACTGCTCTTGCAGATAGTCCCTGGAGTCCACCTTCCGCAATGTGCGTACCGTAGGAGCGAGAGAAAGCCATATCCCGAAACTGGGATCCAACCACCACTCCATCAACATGCTCAGAAATGCAGAATCGCTTCATAGCAAATGGCAAATCGCCGGATACGATAATGGTGGCTACGTCAGAATCGCCTGCCAGCTTTTCGTTGAATTTCTTGGTTTCTGTTGCGCAGACCGGAGTGTCCAGACTGGGTACCGCTACCAGAACCTTAACTTTTCCAGAAAAATCCTTCAGGGAAGCCTCGGACATATCGTCTCGTACTACTTTAAAATCCGGAGCCTGGGCTCCAACTTCGGGAAGATTTCCCTCGAGACGGATTGGATTACCTTTTAGTGTAACCGTGGCCATATTCACCTCTTTCAAAAATGTTGTTGTCACAATTAGCTCATCGTTGAGAAAAAATCCAACCTTTTTATGAAGTCTGGCTCTGCTGTCTGGATCCTTCGAATCCTGTCCTATTTTCTCCTGGTTCTGGCGCTCATTCCGGTGCTATGGCCCCTTGTGCTACCCGCTGGAGTGGCCCTGGCTGCCTGGGGGTTCTGGCTGGCCAGAAGACGGGCCGGCGAACTGCCTTCCATTAGCTCTCTGTTTCAAGGACGACTGTTCGAGAAACGAATTCGTAACATGTTCAAAAGGAATAAGGATGGAATCTCTTTTGGGGATGTCCCAGAAGATGCAGCGTTGCGATCTGCACGAAGAGCTACCTTTGCGGTATTAATTAACCTGGGATTGCTTTTTATTTTACTTTCCATTTCATGGCTGGGATTCATTCTCCCGCTGGACAGGGATCTGGAACCACTTAGAAAGGAAAGCTACGAACCCATAGAAAGATAGGACCGTTTCGCTGGAGAGTGTAATGAACGTCGCAATATTTACAGATACTTTTTTGCCCAAGATAGATGGCGTGGCCATATCGGTGGATCATTTTTGCAGATATCTATCGGCAAGAGGTCACAAGTTTATCATCTGCTGCCCAAAATATGGTTCAGATGACATAAAGGTTCTGGGAGATGACATTGAAATTCTTCGATTCAAGAATGCTCCTCTTCCCAGCTATCCAGATATTAAAGTGGTGCTTCCTTCCCAGAAGAAGATTCATAAGGCTGTAAAGGAATTCAAAGCAGACCTTATCCATATTCAGACTCCAGGCTTGCTGGGCCAGTATGGAGTAATGGCTTCTCGAATGTACGACGTCCCTCTGGTGGGGACCTACCACACCCTGGTATCGGAACAGGAAACCTATATTTCTCTGTACCGTCTGCTTCGATTGGACCGATTGATGTCCTATTTCCAGGCAAATAAGAAGATCAAGAAACGCCTGGATAAGATTGAGCGAAAGGATTCCAAATCCCTGAAAAAGCAGCTGATCTGGAAATTAACCAACAGCCTCTACGAAACGGCCGAAATCATCATCAGCCCCAGCCACCTTATTCGAGACGAGCTTATACAACACGGTGTGCGAAAACCCGTGGAAGTGGTCTCTAACGGGATGGACTTAAAGGTTTTCAAAGGAGAGGTAAAGGAATTCTCCGGCCAGGGACCTCGATTCCTGCACGTAGGTCGCATTTCTTACGAAAAGAACTGCGAAGTAGTGATCAAGGCTTTCGCTCTAATTCTGGAACACTTTCCCAATGCCACCCTGGATATCCTGGGAGATGGACCGGCCCTGGAATCCATGAAGATCGAAGCCCGACAACATGATGTCTACGACAAGATTAACTTTCCGGGTTTCGTTTCCCGAGACACTCTACCTGGCATCTATCCAAAATACGATCTATTCCTGACAGCATCCACCATGGAGACCCAGGGACTGGTGGTTCTGGAAGCCATGGCCTGCGGACTTCCCTGTGTTGGAGTCAATTCCTTCGCACTTCCAGAATTGATTCAGGACGGAAGAAACGGCTACATTGTAGAACCGGGCCACCATATCGATATGGCAGAAAGAGCCATGAAGATCCTGAAAGACCGGGATCTGTATAGAAGCTTTTCCGAGCAAAGCCTGGCCATCGCTCAGGAGCATGACATTGGAAACTGCGCCGTAAAACTGGAAAACACCTATAAGCAGGCTATTGAGTCCTATAAGAAAAAGGGGCCCGGGCTTCTAAGGACTATAACGGATCCCTTTGGCTGGGCTCGAAATGCAGCGGCCGCCACAGAAGCGGCCCAGAACAAGGATTCAGAGCCCTCTCCGCCTGCCGAAGACAAATAACAGTTGTACAGGGTTCAGATACCCGCAATCGCCCGGGAAAAATGGTTCTGAGGAATGTAGCGTTGCCGACTCTATAGTTATAGGCGGAGCCTGGATCTGGAAAGCTCATTCGGTCCGTTCCGATGACAGCATTGTTACCTGCTATATGTAATAGCCAGGCCAGCATCCGCCCGGGATAGAGACAATGAAACGCTCCTCCAGAATTCAGGCCAGCCTGTGCTCCCTCAGTGTCCTGTTCCTTTCCCTCTGCCACAATACCCTGCCGGTGGAGGAACTGGCACGAAACCTGGATCGACTATCTGTAGAGGAGATTCGAGACAGAATGGAACTCTATATCGATCAGCTGGCTGGAAGCGAAAAACTCCCGGGAGCGGCCGCTGCATTGTTTCGCGAAGGAACGCCCGTTCTCTGGGTTCACAAGGGACTTTCCCAGAATCAAAAGGTATCCATCGCTTCGCTGAACAAACCATTCACGTCCATGATTCTGCTCCGGCTGTCCCGAACCGGAAAGCTGGATCTGGACCGGCCTGTGCGCGAATACCTTTCGGAATGGGAAAAGCAGGCCAAAAAGCCAGAAATGTCTGCCATCACTGCCAGGATGTTATTGAGCCATACGTCCGGGATTCCTTACGAACCGGGGGGAAAAGATTCCTTCGAAATCGCGGGAAAGAAGTACCCAGCGCCAGAGCCCGGAATGCAGGGTAAATTTAGATATTCCAACTATAATTATCATTTACTGGCAGAACTTGCGAAGGAACTCACCGGCCGACCATTGCCTCAATTGATCCAGGACTGGATTCTAACTCCCGCCAAGATGCGAAATACCAGCGCTGCAGCCAGCAATGGCGCTGCGGGAATGGTAAGCACTCTGGAGGATCTCACCAGATTCTGTGAGTTTCTGCTCTCGGAAAATAGCAGAGAGTCTTCACCTTACTACAGGGTATTCGCAATTTTTGCCAACCCGGATCATCGGCGATCCGTAAATGAATATGGTCTGGGCTGGCATGTTTATACACCGGGTAGCGGTCCCACTCTGTTCTACCATTCCGGCACCTGGTACAATGCGGCTGCGGAGATTTATATTATTCCGCAAACCAGCTCTTACTTTGTGCATATTGCCAATCCTCCGAACTTCAAAGACAAAGAAACCATTCGATATCGATCGGATATATTGAAGATGGGACGTCTTGCGCTTACGAAAGCTGATTGAGGGGGCGAACACAAATGGAGCGGATAAACATCAATTGAGCCGACAACCATTAATTAATTTGTAAAAACCACTTTTGTTCTGGACGAAAAGCAGGCCAGGTCCCAGCATCAGGGAACCGATGGAACCTGCCATGCTTCGGTTTCGCCCCCTGACACTAACCTTCGCAGCGATTCTGCTGAGCTCTGGCCTGGTATTGTACGCTACCCATTGCTCCAGCGGCGATTCCTTTCAGGAAGCCATTGATGATGCCAATGAAATCTATGATCCGGTGGACATGCGACATCCGGACGGTCCTGAGATTGAGCGACATAAGGAAGCTGTAGCTCAGTGGATGGAGCGATTCCACAGGGGCGGATACTTTACTTCTTTTGCTGTGGCTGTCATTGTTGATGATTCCATTGTCTATTCCAACTATATCAATTCAGATCAGCATAAAACCTATCCAGTGGCCTCGGTTACCAAGACCTTTACAGCCACCACGGCGCAAATTCTAATCGATAAGGGAATTCTTAATCCGGAAGAGCCAGTGGAGCAGATTTTCCCCGGGCTCAGGTTAGAACGACTTAGCTCACGCCCCATTCTAGTAGATCATTTGCTCACTCATACAGCAGGGCTGCCCGATCTCAGGTATTACAAGACTTACGAACCGGTAAGCTACAATAAACTATCCTTCAAACTGGTAAAGCCCATCTATCCGCCCGGAAAGCATTACCGCTATTCCAATCATGGGTATATGCTTCTGGGCGAAATCATTGAGAAGAAGACAGGCCTGACGATTGAAGAGGCGGTGAAGCTCCATTTCCTGGAGCCGGCTGGATTAACAGACACCACGGGCCCTAAAACCGGCGCAGGCGGACTGAAAACCAGCATCCATGATCTTGCACGATATGCCAGTATGTGGCTATCTGGCGGGCACATTGACGGAAGGCAGATTGTTCAACCAGAGAGTATTCTTACCATGCTTCGAAATCCTCTCTATGCGCCCTCTTCCCGAAATCAATTCTATACGGGCCGCGGTTGGAGGGTAAAGACCAACGAAGATGGAGTAGTCACATTCTTTCACATTGGAGGAGCGGACTATGTTGCTGCCTGGGTGCAGATGTTTCCTCGCTACGGCACAGCCATCTGCTATCTGGGTAATCCTCCGGAATACACGCCGCCGCTGGAGATGTTTCTGGCCGAAATGCAAAAAAAACTGGGACGCCTGGCCAGCGCTTACGTAGGTGCCAGGGAGCCACTATACACCTGGGAGAGCGAACCTGCGCCGCCCTGGGTGCGAGATCGAGTGATCGGCACCTATAGAAATCCTCTAACCGGAAAAATAATTGAGATTCGAGAAGCCGGGGATGGACTGAGATACAGAAACTCCTGGGGTGGGGGCTACTATTTGTATCCGTTTACAACCCATGTTTTTCGCGGTGGAGAAAACTGGCTCACACATGATTTCGTTTTCGACCGAGAAGGCCATCTGGAAGGAATGGCCAACGGAGATGGTTTCTATGTGCCCTACTCAAGGGATTCGGAATCGGCCGTGGATCAGGGCAACTCGGAGAGTCAGAACACCAACTCCCATGCATCTCTGGATTGAAAGCAGCAGGCGGACTGCGAACCTACATTTCTATAACCATAATAGCTTTTAATTTTTATTGAATGATTTTTCATTCCTGATAGTCTCAAGCGAAAGAGGAGGCTATATGAAAAAAATCTATCTGTTGATACCGATGACAATTCTGCTGTGTTCTTTTTGCCAGCCCGAACCGGCGGAACTGCAAAAGCGCTGGGTAGCTCATTCAGTAGAAATCAAGAATGGCGCAGATCCAGAGTTTGCGAAAGTAATTCAGAAAGAGGCCTATCTGGATCTTCGCGTACCATTTGATTTCAAAGCGCGTATTCCAGAGTCCGATACAATGTTTTCCTTTCACAATCGCATGGCTGACGTAAGCGGCATGGCCACTGTGGACTACAATGATACCATCGATAAACTGGAGTTAAACATAGATTATGAAAAGCCAAAACAACTGGATGGCAGCACCGACCGAGCAGCAATACGAAATCCTTCTACCGAATCCATCACTATATTCTTTGGCATGAACGACGAGTCCGGGGATGGAGGATACTCTGTAACTTTTCACCCGGCGAATTAAGTCGAATTCAGGTGAATTGATTCGCTTTTATGCGACTCGAAGCGAATCAAGTATGTCGCCGGACCAGGCCCAGGCCGGCGCTTTCAACTTTAGGTCTTGAAGCGCCGTGCCGTCGGGCAACTCATTCGACTTACCAGGACTTACCAGGCCAGCTTTCCCTCTTTGTCAAAACCAAAGGCAGTGCTGGCCAGGTCAGATCCCGGGAACTCCAGGTCCGAATTCCCTTTCACTCGATAGCTGGATCCGCCGGACTGAAACAGGGAAAGAAAAGCCCGACCGGCACCCATCAGTGGAATCCTGGAATCCACTCGAACAACAGAGGCATCCCCATCCTTTTTCGTTTCCACCGATTCACCGGACAGAAAGGAATTGCCGCTTAACTCCAGGGAATAGTTCAGACCCTGAACCAGAAAATCCGCAGCCGCCTGATTCTTGATTTTTAGATCGAAGGCCGCAGAAAGAGCCGAATCTGCGCCGGAAATAAAATCCGGCCCACTGAAATCGAAGTTTTCGATAGTTACATCCGGAAAGAATGCAGGAACCTTCTGCTCCATACTTAGAGGCACGCTCACTTTCGATGGCAACGAAGCCATTTTGACGTCAAAGTCCGCAGATCCCCGAAGACCCATGGTATATTGCTCTACCGTAGAAAGATTTTGAAACAGAGCCTTTACCTTCTTGAATTCCAGATTCAGGCGAATAGGGAAATGAGCCACAGAATTTGCTTTAACCGCTATTGGATCCGTATTCACTTTTGTTAGATGATTCTGATTAATGTTTAAATCCAGATTCAGACTGCTTGCAGGAAGACCCACTGGATAGGGATTCTTTAGTTCTGCATCCAGCTTCACGGTCATGCCTTCAAGAGATATGTCTTCAATGGAAAAACCGGCGATGCGAAACTGAGGACCATTGGGATCGAAAAGCGCCTGGAGCAAAGAACAGCTACCTCCTGCGTACCAGACACACATCAAAACCAATACAGTAACAAGCCAGCGCCGAATCCCTGAAAGCCTGGCTCTTTCACTGGACCGAGCTCTGGACAGATTTTGATATCTAAAACCGTTCATTGTTAATACTCCTGAACCACTGACATGCGATAAAACGACTCCGAAGCTTTCGCTTAATGTATGGTGTATCCGCCGTCGATTACCATGGACTGCCCGGTCATATATCCGGAAAGATCGCTGGCCAGAAATAGAGCTGCTCCAGCGAGATCTTCTGGCTTTCCCATTCTTTTCATGGGGATTTGCGCATTCATTTGTTCCATCAGGTTGTCTTTCGCTTTGATGCCTGCTGTCATATCTGTATCTATAAAACCGGGACAGATTGCATTCACACGAAAGTTGGCACTGGCCCATTCCAGAGCCAGAGCCCTGGTCAATTGGAGAACAGCCCCCTTGGTGCCGCAGTACACAGAGGCCAGCATGGTAGCCACCATTCCCAGAACAGAGGCAACATTGATTATATTTCCTCCCTGCTTCTTCTGGGCTTTGTAATAGGCCTGGCAAAGAAAGAAAAGTGCGCGAAAATTGGTATCTACAATGTGGCTAAACTCTTCTTCTTTAAAACCGGAAGCCGGGGTATTGCTGGAAACGCCGGCATTGTTCACCAGGCAATCCAGGCGACCATGTTCCTTTACAATTTCCTGAATGAGTTCCTTTCCCGCTTCAAATTCCTTCACATCTAAAACCCGGGCATGAACGCCACCATCCTGCATCCACTGTATGGACTCCGGTCTTGTGCCGGTTCCATATACGGTGGCTCCGGCATCGCGAAATGCCTCTGCGATGGACCGGCCAATACCTCGGCTGGCACCGGTTACAAGAACAGTTTTACCTTCCAATCCAAATGATACTTCTGACATCCAGTCCTGTTTGAACTCTGCTCAAGGATTGGCAAATGATTTCCCGGCACACCTCCTGAGAATCCTTTCGAACCGGAGTTTTCCTTGATCCAAATCAAGGAAAACCGGGGATCTGGATAATACCATAAAAGAATCCATGGAAAATGCTTAGACCATAGAATGGCCTGCCTGCACGAGGAAAGAAATGACCGCCCCATCTAAATCAGCAATCGAACCGTACCGGATCCTGTTTCCCATTGCCTGGCTGGGTGCAATTCTAAGCGTAGGATTATGGATGGTAGTGAGCCTGTCCCATAAGCTGAGCTGGGGTATCTCGGCCTATCCCGCCTCTTTGCACGCTTACGGAGTCTATGCCACATTTATTTATCCGGCTGTGGCTGGATTCTTGCTCACAGCCATGCCCCGATTTTCCGGAACGCCCCTACCATCCCTGTACCTGGTAGGTACGGTAGCCGGATTCTCCCTGGCATCTATTGCAGCCTTCGTATCCGGTCAGACCATACTGGTATGTCTGTTCGGAGCGCTGGCCCTGGGCATGACTCTGCACTTCGTCCGATCCAGGATGCTACAATCTAACACTGTATTGCCGACTTATTTAAAGGCATTCCTGCCGGCAGGCCTGGGCGCCGCTCTTCTGGGCTGGATTCTGATTCTGGTCGGGCTCACCCTTCGGGATTTTGTACCGGGCATTGCCTATGAGTCCTTTTTGTTTTCTGGCCGAACTCTTCTCTTCTACTGTAGCATATCTCTAATTGTACTGGGCGCAGGCTCTCGTATCGCGGTAACCATTCAGGCCAGCGATCATGAAGATCGTCATGCATGGAGGCGATTTCTCGAGGAAAACCGCACTGAACCCTATCTGGTTACTGGGCTAATTCTGGCCGGAACTCTACTGGAAATTGTTGGATATTCCCTGGATGAAGATCGATCCGGAACCCTGGTGCGGGCGGGCGCCCTGCTGGAATTCGCTGCAATGTTTTACTGGCTGGTTTTGAGGTTTCGCATCTACAGAAATTCCTTTCGTCGGGCCATTTCAACCGGACTGTGGCTGGCATTCTGGATGCTTCTGGCCGGTCTGGCCTCCCGCGTCCTGACCGGAGCGGCCTCGGTGCACTGGGGTCATCTATTCCTGGTTGGCGGATTGGCTTTGTTGATTTTCTCCGTAATGACCAGAGTGGTGCTTTCGCATGGTAAATGGGACCTGGAACTGGAGAATCGCAGCGTACTTGTTTGGATTCCTGTAATTCTTCTGTCGCTGGCAGCCGCCACACGGGCTACAGCGCATCTGATGCCGGCCAGCTATGTGAACCATCTGGGATATGCATCCTTTCTGTTCTGCCTGGCCATACTGATCTGGTTGTTTCGCTTCTTCTTGCTTACGATTCAGAAAAACTAAGGAACCGGAGGCCTTATTGAACCGTTAGAATTCATTAGTCATTATCCATTATCCAGTAGCCAGTAGCTGCTTTCGACCACAGGAAGTCTGTCGCGGCTCAATGAACTAAGCCGTTAATTCTCTCGCCCATACTATCCTTGAATTATCTGCTTATAGTCCAGAGTATCCGGTATGACTGGATCTTGCTGATCGTCCGGTCCTGACCCGGATTCCGATTCCAATGAATATTCCAGCGAAAGTTGACCCAGCACGGGCACCCCGGAGAATTCTGCGATGGTCTTTTGATTATCTGGATTCTCCGGGCCAAAGAATACCAGCCCCGTTAAATCCAGATTCCGTTTGCGAATTGCTTCTATCGATAACAACGAATGATTGATGGTTCCCAGACCGGTGCGACATACCAGAATCAGCGACAGGGGTTTTTCTGCCAGCCAGTCCGGCCATAAAGAGGATCTATTCAGTGGAACCAGCAGTCCACCGGCACCTTCAATAAATAGAATGCTTTCTTTTTTTCTCCCGGCTGCAGTATCTTCGGGAGTTCTGGCCGATTGAACAGCAGGACCCGAACCGTCAAATCCTGGTCCTGAAGCTGACTGGTCATCCGGACCTGGAGCAATTGTAGATTCCCTGGAGTCGAAACTGTTAACGGAATCCACTACCTTCTGAAAAGCGTTATCCAGGTCTTCCAGCAGGATTTGCTTTCCATCCAGTTCTGCAGCTCTGTGCGGAGACAGTGGCCGACTGAAAGTGAGGCCTGGATGAAAGAATTTTGCGTCCCTTCCGCTAAGAGTGCGAACCATCTCTGCATCTCGATCGGCTCCTGTCTGTACCGGCTTCCAGTAATGGGCCCAACTATACTGTTTCATTAGCGCGGCCGAGGTAATGGTTTTTCCCGCATCTGTGTCGGTGGCAGTAATAAAAAAGATCTTCATAAAAGGAACGATTGCCTAAGACTGTGCGAATCCAGCCATCAATCCATGGAACTATGCTGCGAAAGACTGTCCAGTACTCCCAACAAAGCACTTTCTGGAAAAGAAGTGCCTCTCAGAATTACTGGCAGGAGTTTTCCTTCATGTGATGCGAAAGCCAGGGATGGCACCACATCCAGTCCAAATATTTCTGAGGCCTTCGCATATTCTCCTTCTTCGGTGACATCCAGAGATACCAGCAGAAAGCCATTCAGTTTTTCCTGGATATCCTGTCTTTCCAGCCTTTGTTTGAGCTCCTCACAATTCGTGCACCAGTCTGCATGGAAGTAATACAATACCGGCCTTTCTTGCGCTACTGACTGCTCTATACTGTTTGCATATACAGCTTCCAGGTCCTTTTCAGGCAGCATCTTTTCAGATAGCATATGGAAATGAATGTCCGAGTACTGCACAGGTTGAGCCATCCCTGAGAATATCAAAAGCATTGCGAATGCAACAGCCATACCGGACCATTTTCTGGACGGATTTCTGTCCAGGGCAGCCCATAGTAGCAATAGTAACGCTACGGGACCCATAAGAAATAGCCAGGCACTGGACCATTGAAATCCGTAGAGGATTATACTGGGCATACTACCAAAAAGCACTTGAAGGGTGTTCAAAACCAGTCGAAATCTTAAGTATCCCCCTGCGAGCTTTCTCATGCATTCTCAATACGAAAGAAAAAATCCCGAATCCGCCAGCGTCCAATCTTCCCCATACACAGAATCCATTCAAAGGAAGATGCTCCGTTTTTTTCTCCCCCTGACCTTGCTAGCTTTGCTGGGCCCCTGGCATCAAAGTGGCTGGGAAGCCCGTCAGAAGGATCCAAGAACCTGGGTGAATACCTCCTCGGAGACCAAGGTACTTGTTCCCCCACAATTCAAACCCGAGGCAGCGCAGAAGAGGGTTTTCCAGGAAGGCCAGTTCAAGCTGGTGCTATATAGCCGAAAATTTGCCACCGGCGATATGGTTTATGCAGAAGTCCTTCCGGTATTGGGCCCGGGAGAAAAGATAACTGCCGATCTACGCGAAAAGCTCAAACTGAACCAGCTCAAATATAATGGAATCACGGTGCCCCTGACAGAACGTCCATGGGGCCTGAGAGGACTGTTTGCTATCTACCCGCATCAGAAAGAGAATGGATGGCTGGGCTGGACCCATCCTCTAAAGGTTCAATCCGCCACCGGCGATGTTACAAAATTCAAATCCATTCGACTCAAGGTTCACATTACAAAGTTTCCCGTCTATACATCGGAATTGAAGCTGGGTAAATATTCCAATCTGCAGACTTACGAAAAGCCCGGGGTCGCAGAAAGAATCAAGCGCGAAAGACAGCTAAAGAACAAGGCCTTCGCCTCCAGGCAATCCAACCATATTAAGAACAAACTGGCCCATCCGCGTGACCTCCATAAAGTCACATCTCCCTTCTATGTAACTCGAGTTACCTATCAATATGAAATAAAGGATGGAAAGAAAATCAAGCATCCGCCCAAACGATATGTGCACAAGGGATTGGATCTTCGCGGATGGGAAGGCCATCCGGTTTATTCCATGGCGCCTGGAAAGGTAGTTCTTGCACGGACTCTATTTTTTGAAGGGGGCTTTGTGCTCATCGATCATGGAAACGGGATCAAATCTGGATACATGCATTTGAGCAAGATCGATGCGAAAGAAGGAGAGATGGTAGAAGCTGGCGAGCTCATCGCCCGGGCCGGAGCCACAGGTATGGTTACGGCAGCCCATCTACATCTTTCCATCTGGGTGAATGGTTATCCAGTGGACCCACTCAGTTTGCTGAGTCTTCCGGTTCGCTACTAATCTCTGGCCAGGTAATGCCTCGCAACAGTTCCAGCGTTCGCGGATGAAACGGGAATCCCTTTTCAACAGGCTCCCGAATCCAGAGCAGAAAACTGGGCCTGGTGGAACCGTTCACCTGGATGGCTGTGGACGATCCGGAAGACACCATGCCTCCAAAGATGAAAAACCCGGTGCGCAGAGTATTGGCCTGGAAGCGGTCATAGTAAGTCCAGAATGATCCTTCCATGGTCATTGAAAAGTCCGGTGGGAACAGAGATTGCTCTTTCTCTTTTTTTAGATCCTGAACCTGTTCATCCTTCACCGTTCCCAGCAGCAGCTCTGTGCGATTTCGCACATTTTCCCTGTTCATTCCTGGTGGTATCTGATACAGAATCGCTGCAGGAATTCGATCCATACGATCTTTTTCACTGCTGACTGCCAGCACTGGCACTCCAGGTCCATTCGCCTCTTTGAGCTTTTCTGAATCCTGGAGATAAAGGCCGTCTGGTAACTCGATTAGAAGAACGTTATCTTTTCCGGAACGCACCTGGATTTGCCCTTCACTATCAATGACCTGGAATCTCTCTTCTGCAGAAAGAGCGGCCTGCCAGACGGATTGATAAATGGCCACCACACCGGCCTTTTCCCAGTCCACAACACGAAAGCCAAGAAATACTAATGCAAATAGAGTAAGCCCGGAGAATAAGACGTAGAAGTTAAGTCTGCTGCGAAGAATAAAGAAGACGAGCAGAATCAAGAACACCAGGGCCCAGAAAACGTTGGTTAGCCCGGCCCCGTCCAGAGCCAGGAGTCCACAAAAAATGGAACCCAGTATCATCTCCAGGATTAAGGATTTGCCGGACTGATACCTGAGGATTAACTTGCCAAATACAATCAGCAGAAGTCCGGTAAGGATAGTGGCTGTAATAAGTGCTGCCGGTAGACTGATGTAGATCGGTATGGGTGCTAGCCGATAAGTAAAAAAGATCGAGAGCACAACACCCATCAGAATTGCCCAGCGCAGGGCCACAGGTCGACCGTCCTGAAATAGCTGGAATTTTTCCCTTGCGCGAGCAAGTCGTCCCGGAATTCTACTGGTTGTTGCTGATTGCATTGAGAGTTCTCAATCCATGGATCTAAAGATAGAAAAACAGGGCAATGATCTTCTTATCCGATTGTTCCATCCCAGAGTAGATGGAGATAATCTGATCCTGAAAGAATTGGATGCGGGCAAATTTACTATTGAGCCGGTAGACAGTCTCACTATTGACATGGCCGAAATCGAGTATATCAACTCTCTGGGAATTACCGAAATCATCAATATCCATCGAAAGTTCAGCGAGAAAAATCCAGGGGGCTTCCGGCTCAAGCTTCAGAATGTGGACCGTAAGATCGCAACAATTCTGGAGCTGGTAGATATCCATCGAATCGCTGACATAGAAACCAGAATTCAGTAGAGTGTCTTTTTGAGATTTTCCCTCCAGCCTGTCCCGATCTTGTTGATCCTGTTATTGCTCACTGCCAGTTGCAGAGGTTACGATCTGAGATTGCTTCAGGGCTGGGATCGCCTGGAAATGGATTGCTGCTATGTTCAGATCCAGGAAGGCATGGATCCCGGCCGAGTGGAGGCCGCCATTCGCTGGAAATGGCCCATGATACAAACTCTACAGGAGAGATTCTTTCCTTCTTTGGCGGATTTCAAGCCACTGATCGTTGTTTACCCGGATCAGGAAAGTTACAAGCGATCCAGCGAGCATCTGCCATCCAATGCCCTGGCCCATTACGATCGCAGCAGAAAAGCAATCCATGTATCCCTGGACGCACCGGACCCGGTCTGGAGGCATGAGATGTCTCATCTGTACCTGGACGAACTGAGCAGCAAGGCGCCGTTCTGGTTTCAGGAAGGGCTGGCCCGATTCTTACAGAACTATAACACTCAGAAAAATCCCTGCAGCGAACAGGCGATGCTTCCAGAGTTTCGAGTCTGGGTGGAAAAGAACCCGGATTCCCTGGTACTGGAATCCATGGAGCTTCCCACCAGTGTTGATTTCCTGGATCCGGATGGCACCGCTCAAAAGACAGTGCTAAGCGGTGTTTTTGTCTATTTCCTCTGGACCAGGGGAGATCTTACAGACATCATGAGGGGATTGCGCGAAAATCCTAAATCCGATCCGCTCTTCCATGTGACGTTTGGAGAGCGCGGCGCGATGAATCAACTACGCCGGGATTATATCGAATATCTGGAAAAGCCTGTGTTCAATGTGGCACCATCCAGCTGCAAACCTGGTGGCGGCTGATCCACAAGCTAAGAGTCTTTTCCATCCCTCTGTTACCGTGATTGTTACCCCTCTTCAGATACGATTCAACGACATGGATCCCATGCGCCGGGTGAACAATTCCACTTACTCAAGCTATCTGGAGCTGGGCCGGCTGGATTTCTGCAATAAATACCTTTCTATCACGGAACTGGAAGATATTCCCTTTGTACTGGTGCGAATCGAAATGGATCTGCGAAAATCCCTGCGGCCCAATACTTCAGCCCGGGTTTGTACATGGGTATCCAGGATCGGTAAATCCTCCTGGGACTTTTCTGCCAGAATCGAAGGAACAGAAGATGGGCAAATCTATATAGAGGCAAAGACGGTACAGGTTTTCTACAATTATCGGAAGGATTGCAGCGAAAACATTCCTCCCGATTTTCGCAGCTTTCTGGAACAGGAGATGCTGTAAGGGAAATTTACTTAATGTGATTCACCTTTTTCTAATTTCCAATAAATTCTTGACCGCTGGAAATTTTTCTTTAGTTCAATCCAGTGCAGTTCTTTGACCAGGCCACGGGCTTTCGCCGAGTAAACAAGGCAGACTTTGACAAATTTGTAGAAACGCTTTCGCCGGATTATACCGTGGATGTCTCCTATTCGGTGCACCCTCCAATAAAGAGCTGGAACGACTTTTCCGAAGAGCGTCGCTGGCCTCACAGTGTTGTAGCATTCGAAAAGCTTACCGAGGAATCGGAATACTACATTCCGGAGTGGGCTCGACTGGATCCCACCTGATTGACCAGGACACAGCGAATTTTCCGGGCAGTCCCGCGGCCTCTCTGCTTCTCTCAGCTTCAGCCTTTGTGACCCGCCCTTCTCACCCATCCCTCCTCCGATTACCCGATCCTGCTCAGAGAATCGAAGTAGATCACGGAAGCCAGGGCTTTGAGGCAGAATCATTGACACCACCTGCATTACATTCTATTTCTGGTATCGAATGCAGCCTCTCCCGGTTCGCCGCGATAGGCCCTGAAGACAGAGGAAAGAGTGTTATGATAAATGAAAAATCCTATCCACCATCTACAGAGTTTGCCGGCAGCGCCAACATCGATGCCGCCGGCTATGAAAAGCTCTACCAGAAATCCATCCAGGATCCAGAAGGCTTCTGGGCCGAGCAGGCGGAGCGACTGACCTGGTTCAAGAAATGGGATAAGGTTCTGGATCATTCCTTTGGAGATGCGAAAATTCAATGGTTCAAGGGCGGCAAGCTAAACGTGGCCTATAACTGCCTGGACCGACACCTGGATGGCCCCAGAAAAAACAAGGCGGCCATTATCTGGGAAGGGGATCATCCCGGGGAATCCAGAACTTATACATATCAGCAATTACACCGGGAAGTAAGCCGCCATGCAAATGTGATGAAGAAACTTGGCGTCAAGAAAGGAGATCGGGTCTTGATCTATCTGCCCATGATTCCTGAACTGGCATTCTTTTCTCTGGCATGCACCCGTATTGGAGCTGTTCATTCAGTGGTTTTTGGCGGATTTTCACCAGCAGCGCTCATCAGTAGAATCGAGGACTGCCAGCCCAGTCTAATCGTTACATCCGACGCTGGCTTTCGCGGCGGCAAGATAATAGACATGAAGAAGAATGTAGATGAGGCTCTACAGAAATCCAGCTTCGAAGTTAATAATGTAGTGGTTGCCGAGCGAGTGGGACGAGATTCCAACGCAACCTACAAAGAAGGCCGGGATCACCGCCTGGAAGATATGCTACGTGATCCGGAGCTCTCCGACGTTTGCGAAGCAGAGCATATGGATTCGGAGGATCCGCTTTTTATTCTATACACATCCGGATCCACTGGAAAGCCTAAAGGAGTTCTACATACCACTGCAGGCTATCTGTTGGGCACCAGCCTTACGCATCATTATGTGTTCGACCATAAAGAAGATGATACCTACTGGTGCACCGCTGACATCGGCTGGATTACCGGGCATAGCTATATTCTCTACGGCCCTCTGTCCAACGGTGCTACCAGCCTCATGTTCGAAGGAGTCCCGTCCTATCCGGATGCGGGAAGATTCTGGGACATTGTAGACAAGTATCAGGTCAACGTCTTCTATACGGCCCCCACCGCTATTCGCGCTTTGATGCGCGAAGGCACCGGACCCGTCGAGCGATACTCATTGAAATCCCTGAGACTGCTGGGAACCGTTGGCGAGCCCATCAATCCGGAAGCATGGCAATGGTATCATACTAACATTGGAAAGGAAAAATGTCCCATCGTAGATACCTGGTGGCAAACCGAAACCGGCGGAATAATGATTACTCCTTTGCCCGGAGCAACAGACACCAAACCAGGATCGGCCACCAAGCCTTTCTTTGGAGTTCAGCCAGTGCTTCTGGACGGAGATGGTAAAGAGCTGGAAGGAGCTGCATCGGGAAATCTTTGCATAAAGTTTCCCTGGCCATCCATTATGCGAACCGTGTATGGAGATCCGGAACGATTCTTCAATACATACTTCTCCCAGTTCAAAGGCTATTACTTCACTGGAGATGGCGCCACCAGGGATGCCGATGGATATTACTGGGTCACCGGTCGAGTGGACGATGTGCTCAATGTATCGGGCCATCGCCTGGGCTCCGCCGAAATCGAAAGCGCTCTGGTAGAACACAAGGCCGTGGCGGAATCTGCCGTGGTTGCCTTTCCGCACGATGTAAAAGGTCAGGGAATCTATGCCTACGTCACCGTTAAGAATGGATTTACTACCAACGATGAACTGAAGAAGGAGCTCATTGAAATAGTGTCCGAGAAGATTGGGAAAATCGCAAGACCGGACATCATCCACTGGGCCCCCTCCTTGCCCAAAACTCGGTCCGGAAAGATCATGCGAAGACTTCTGCGAAAGATTGCGGAAGGAGTCTATGACAATCTTGGCGATACTTCCACTCTGGCAGATCCTTCGGTGGTGCAGAAATTGGTAGAAGACAAGAAGCGCTTTCATAGCTGATCCGCTACAAAGCTTAATTGGGAAGCACTCTCGGCTTCCGGCCACGGCAAAAGGCCGGAAGCCCCGGGGCAGCAGTTTTCAGAATAATGCTCGTTTGCCGGCTGTGTTTCTCGGCAAGGTAACTTGAAATTATTATGGCCAATTGTTCCCGCTGGAATTGGATGGAAGCCTGATGCCAGCACCTGAATCGACTTCCAAAAGCCCAATCCCATCCCTGCCAGAGCTTCCTGAGCGAATCGTATGCCTCACCGAAGAATCGGTAGAACTATTATACATGCTGGGTGAGCAGCATAGAATTGTTGGAATCTCTGTGTACGTTGTAAGGCCGGAAAGAGCCAGAAAAGAAAAGCCCATGGTGACCAGCTTCATCAAAGGGGACATTCAAAAGATCAAAGCATTGGATCCAGACCTGGTGCTGGGATTTTCTGATATTCAGGCTGAACTGGCCGCCGGACTTATAAAAGAGGGCCTTCCGGTCTGGATAACCAACCAGCGGAGCCTGAACCAGATATTCCAAACCATGCTACAGATCGGGGCCCTGATAGGACGGCAGGAAGATACCCAGAGCCTCATCAAAGAGTGGAGAGAAAAGCTAACGTCGATTTACGAAAGGAACAAAGAGAAGAAAAGAGTGCGAGTTTTCTTTCAGGAATGGGACGATCCATTGATCCACGGCATCCAATGGGTATCGGAACTAATCGAAATCTGCGGCGGCATAAACTGCCTGGCCGAAGACATGGAAAATCCAGAGTCCCATAAGGCCGCAAAGCGAATCACCACAACGGAGCGAGTGGCAGACAGCCAGCCGGATACAATCATTGGTTCCTGGTGCGGGAAGCCAGTAGATTTCCACTGGGTGCGGCATCAGGATGGCTGGAAAGAGACCGAGGCAGTGAAAAAAGACCTTTTATTCGAAATTGATTCCAGCATCATCCTGCAGCCAGGACCGGCCCTCTTTCTGGAAGGAGTGGATGAACTGGAACGTTACATTGATCGAGTTCGGGATCGCATCTAATCCGTTAAATCAGCCAAACCGGTAACCTACTGGGGCGCGGATTCCAATGTGGAGAAAAGGACGGAAAAGAAAAAGGCCGACATTGCTGCCGGCCTCTGTATTGCGAATTTCAAAAGTGAAACGCTCGTCTTGAACGCTTACGTTTCCACCAATTTACTTCGCAGGTAGTTTAATCTTCTGTCCCACTTTCAGAGCAGATGCGTTAACATCTGGATTCAATTTCTTGATCTCTGTCCAGCGAGATTGATTACCCAGTTCTTTCGCAGCGATTTTACCGTAGGTATCTCCGGGCTTAATCGAATATTCCCTGGTCTCTGCAGCCTGGTTATCCGCGGGCTGCTGTTGCTGATCTTCTTGCGCCTGGTCTTGCTGATCGGCTTGATCAGCCTGGTCCTGGTTTTCAGCCTGATCTTCTTGATTTTGCTCCTGCTGGTCGGCAGGGGTCTGGTCACCGGGCTGTTGGTCAGCATTCATGGTAGTGTTTTGCTGATCAGCACCTGTGTTTTCCCCATCGCCAAAGAAGCTATCTTTGAACAGGAAGATACCAACGATCAGAGCCAGAATCACAGCAGCAATGCCCAGTCCGGTTCGGGAGCTGGACTCTTTCTCTTCAACGGAGAAAGGAGAAGGGGAATCGTAAGCGGATACATCCGAACCAGTATCCTGTGAAGCGAAAGGTTCAGCAGGAAATCGGTCTTCGAATACAGAGCCGGCCAGAGTATCGGTGCTTTTAGAACGGGCTGTGCTAGCTCGCTTTTTGGAGCTCTTCTTCGCACTCTTTTTAGCTGTTTTCTTAGCTGTTTTTTTTGCCGCTTTCTTTGCGGACTTCTTCGCAGTCTTCTTGGCTGCTTTTTTGCTGCTTTTCTTGGTGGCCATGCGGCACTTTTAACGGGGTAATCCTGTAATTCAATCAGGAATTTCCTCTACCATAGGAAAAAGATAGGAAAATCCGGGGAAATTCACCGGAAATCCGACGCCGGGTCCAGGATCCTGAAATCCGATAGGATTTGGTGCATATTGCGAAATCAAGAGGCAAAGGGAGTCAGAATTGCCATAATCCGATTGCCAGTCGGGCACAGGTCAATTTTTTTGTACGCGTGAATCGTCGTTTCCTGGCCATTGTGGTCCTCATCCTCGGAGTCCTCCTGGGACTTTACTTCCTGTCGGGCACCGGAGGCACTTCTGTCTTGCTGGCGAATGCTTCGGATGTTGCCGATCGGCCACAGGATTTTCTGGATCGCGAACTGAGAGTGCGAGGCTTTGTAAAGCCGGGCACAATCCTCAGGATGGGAGACAAAGCCGAATTTGTTGTAGAACTGGATGGAAAGAATCTTCCGGTGCTCTACAACGGAAATAGTCAGCTACCGGATACTTTCGGAGATGCGGCTCCTGTACGAGTGGACGGCCATCTGGAGGATGGCAAATTGATGGCGCACAAGGTAGAAGCCAAATGTGCCAGTAAGTATGATGTTCCCCACGCTGGTGAACCTGGCTATGGGACCTCCGAGCATCTGGATGCTCTGCAGGCAGCAGAAAAAGACGGTTAATCGTGGATCTTAACTACATCGGGTCCTTTGTTCTCATCCTCTCAGCGGCCACAGTCTTGATTGTGTTTCTTCTTTCGCTGATGGGTTTTCCACTGCGCAGCCGTAGAAATGCAGTACGGTTTTTGAGCCTGGAACTAGCTTTTCCAGGGAAAGTCTACCGCCCCTTCTACAGATCCATTCTTACAGTCTGGGAAGGCATCTCTTCATCGGTTCTTAAATGGACCGGCATCAATAGTCGGGCCATGGCTCTCAACCTGGCCGCCCGGGGCATCTATGCCAACCTGGCTCTTGTCAGTCTGGCCATGACCATCTTGATTGCGCTTCTGATTGGTGGAGATCTCACGAATCGGTACGTTGTTCATAACTCCTCGCCCACGCTCGGGGTATTTTACCGCATTACCGGAGTCTGGGCCGGATCCAGCGGAAGCCTGCTCTTCTGGTATTTCCTGCTCTGCCTTTTCAGTGCCATTGCCGTTTACCAGACCCGACGCCGACTCTATAACCGATTACCAGCTCTGTACTGGATTCTGGCTTCCGTGCAGCTACTGTTTATTCTCCTGGCTATTTTCTTTCGCGATGCACAGCCGTTCAGAACGTTTGCTGTGGAGATGGCTGCAGGACAGGGAATCAATCCTCTGCTACTGCACTGGGCCATGATCATTCATCCGCCCATTCTCTATGTCGGGTATGTTTCCTTTGCCATCCCCTTTGCCATTACGGGAGCTGCACTGCTCAGCGGTAATCTACGAGAAGACTGGCTACCGCTGCTGCGACGCTGGGCCCTGTTTAGCTGGTTCTTCCTGGGATTCGGAATCCTTCTGGGCAGTAAATGGGCCTACGAAGAGCTGGGCTGGGGAGGCTACTGGGCCTGGGATCCAGTAGAGAACTCCAGTCTCATGCCCTTTCTCTTCGCCACTGCATTTCTGCATTCTCTGATCGTGCAGGAACGCAGGCAGATGCTCAGATTCTGGAATGTGTTTCTGATCATTACCACGTACCATTTCTGTTTGCTGGGAACCTGGATTACCAGAAGCGGAGTTCTGGAGGGCCCTCATACATTCGCAGAGTCCAGTATTGGTACTCCGATGATTACATTTATTGCGATCAGTTACTTTTATTTCATGCGCTTTCTGTATTTTCAACACAGAAAGCTCAAACCGAAGAATCGCCTGGAAGCTGTAACGTCCAAAGAAGGGAGTATGCTTCTCAACAACTTCCTGATGACGTTTTCCGTATTTATCATTTTGATTGGAGTTTTTTCTCCCCTTATGCCCCTGGACTGCCGCTGGGATGCTGGACTGAGTTGCGCCAAAGTGGAATGGAAGCTTTCCACGTTTAACAAGATCATGGTGCCGGTGGGTGTCATTACCCTCTTTCTCATGGGTGCCAGCCCCCTGCTGGCCTGGAGAAAAAGCGCCGATGCAATCTACACCAGAACCTTGCGCATTCCTTTGATTGCGGGCATCATCGCTTCGGTTGCCTTTGGACTGACCTACGGAATGCTATTTACTCGGCCGGAAGGCACCGACCGAAGCACCTGGGGGCCGGGATGGGTAGCGGAGTTATTCACGGTACTCACCGTGGGCATTTCAGTATTTACGATTGTTGGACTGCTTCAAGAATACTATCGTGGAGTCAAATCCAGGATGGTGCGCTTCGAAGAGAATCCGGTGCTGGCCTTCGCCCGATTACTTCTGCGAAACAAACGCCGATACGCCGGATACCTGGTGCATATTTCTGTTGTCTTCTTGTTCATTGGTTACGCAGGAGGATCATTCAAAAAGACCGACAAATTCCAGTTTCATTATTACAAGATGCAGACGGAACCGGGCTCGGATTATATCCACTACTACAGCGGAGACCGGGCTTATCTGGAAAACTACACCATTGAAGCCAGGGATCTTTTCCTGCGACCTGTTATTGCTCCTCATGGCGATCGGAGCAATCCTCTGGATGTGGCGGTTTCCCAGGAGGCTCATTACAGAATCAATCCTCCCAACTATCTGCCACCGAGACCGGCGGATGGTAGCGATCCTTACGAAGCTGCGAATACGAAACCCTCTGCGCCGGACCGGATGGTCAAATTTCTCATAGGTTTCATTCCAGACGGTCGAATGACCACGGAACGGCATTTTCATCCGCGGATCTATCCTCCCACTGGAGAGATATCCCGTAGCCAGGATGGATTTTCGCTGCGAACCCCCACCAGTGAACCGGATATCAAATCCACCTGGTCCGAGGACCTTTACATTCAGCTTGGGGCAATTTCGGACGCTCAAACCGGTCGAAACCCGGATTTGACTCAAATGTATGAGTTGTACTTCTTCGATATGCAAAGGGCGCCTCAGGCATACAGCCGCCTATTTCCCAGCACCATTGTGGCCAACCTTGAGATCTGGATCAATCCTCTGGTGAAGTTCATATGGCTGGGAACTGTACTGTTCTTTCTCAGCGGATTGATTTTGATCCTCCCTTTCGGAGAAAAGCGAAAGGATGACTAGCATGGTAAATGATCATCCCATCGAAGCGACCCATATTAGCGGATTGCACATTCGGGAACCGTCAAAAACAGGGAGCGGAGTTATTAACATGTTCATTTCCAGAATGCTGGCTGGATTCGCAGTCTGCTTTACCGTGAGCCTTGCCCTGTTTTCTGGACCTCTGGCAGCTCAAGAGGTTTACACAAACCTGAAAGATCCGGAGCAAATCAAGACCTTCAACAAGGTATCCGATTCCGTTATTTGCCAGTGCGGCTGCCATTTTATCCTGTCCAGCTGCCCTCACGTAGAATGTCCCTGGGGAATCCCGGTGCGACGCTTCATGGAGAATCGCATCCGCGAAGGGATGAATGCAGAAACCATTATCCACAAACTGGAGCATGGATTCGGACAGGAATACATGAATGATCCGGTCATACTGGAGCTACAGAACCAGGGAAGACAGGATCTGGTACAGAAAATCATCCAGGGTCATGGACCTTCCATTCGAGGAACCACTGCTAACTGGATTCCGATTCTTCTGATCCTTGTCTTTGTAATTACCGGTGTATTGATTGCCGTTCGATATTTTCGCAGGAAGGATCCCTTTGGCGATTTATCCTATCCGGAATCATCGGACACGGCCAGCCGTAGTGACAGCACAAACGAAACTGACAGCCAGGATATTGACCTGGATCGATTCAAGGATCTGGACCGATGATTTTATCTGTACTGGCACTGACTGTTGTTGTCGCTACCGTTCTGTTCTTTCTATGGCCCATCATGCAGCCGGTCCAGGATGGAGCTCATTACTTCGTCTCCGGTAAGAGTCGCAAGCAGGACTTGCTGGATGAACGCTCCGTGCTCATTGCGAACCTGCAAGATTTGCGCATTGAAGCAGAAACAGGAAAGATCCCTGACGAGGAGCTGAAACGACTGAGCTCTCCTCTGCTGCGAAAGCTGGATCGGATTGAAAAACAACTCAAGGATTATCCTGACTCAGAGATTCGCGGGAATAATCAACGATTCTGCCCGGCCTGTGGCCATCTTCGCCATTCCGGAAAGGAAGACCACTGCATACAGTGCGGTATTTCATTTGAGGAAAGCCAATAATGAACGGTAAAGCTAACGTCGAATTCAGGTTTCTATTCGCTTTCCTTCCCTTTGTTTTTTTTGCCGCATCTGCCAATGCACAACCAGCTCCATCACCACAGCCAGTGCCGACTCAGCCCGCCTCACAGACGGTAGAAATTCATGGCGCCGTCATCAATGGCACCGGCGGAAGACCTGCCAGTCCTGAAAAGCTGGAGCTCATTCGACCCGGTCAGCAAATGACGGTGCTGCATACAATGGACAATCCGGGTGCAACGTTTCGCTTTCCCCCGGCAGAGCGCGTTTCCGTGCCATTCTTGATTCGAGCTACCTATCAGGGAGAGACCTATGTGACCGTAGTGCCTCCGGTGCCTGAACGTCAGGATGCAGCCCAGAAGGTAGAGGTCTTTGATTCAGGGGCACGTCAGCAGGATCTGAATATAATGCCGGGAGTAGAACTGCTAAACGAAGAAGATGGATTGCGAATCAACCTGGTATATTCCATTGAAAACGTTTCCAATCCTCCCAGAACCTATGCAGGGGATCAATTTCAGATTCGAATTCCGGAATCTGCGAAGATTACCGGCTGTCAGCTGGCACATCAAAGCTCTCGCATGCCAGCTCCGTTTTCCTGCGGAACCAGGGAGGGAGCCATTATCGTACCCAAAGGCTTTCGGCCAGGAAGTTCGCAGCTAACGATTCAGCTGGAGCAGTCAGACCGAAACTATGTGGATCCAGAAACCAACTATCCGTTCAAGGTAGTGGTCTGGAAACCGGAAAAAGCAAAGCCGAGCATTGAAAATCAGAAGTCCGTAGAAGAGCTCAAGATTCGCGGCCTGGGACCGGCGCTTAAAGTAGATTATGCCGGCAATCCGGTAGAGTATGCGATGCCGGACGACAGCTTTCATTACGCGAATCCTCTGCAGTCCGACTACAACCCGGTATTCGATCGACCCTGGCACACAATACTGGCAGTTCTGGCCGCCGGAGCAATATTGCTTCTGGCCATCAGCATTCTGTCCTCCTTTCGCATACAGGTCCGTCGCACAAGGTAATCCATGCTGCAACTGGAAGGCCTTTATAAAAACTACGGCTTTCGAAAGGCTCTACTTCCGTTGAGCCTTGAATTTGAGGCAGGCCAGACCATATGCGTCCTGGGGCCCAATGGCGCTGGTAAGTCCTCTTTTCTGGATGCGCTGCTCACTGCTCCTCCCCCGGAATCCAGGATACTTCTAAACGGCACATCCATAGATTCAGATGAGAAACAGAGATCGTTTTATGCAAACTGCGGATTTATTGGACATGATCCGGGTCTCTATCTGGATTTAACCTGTGCAGAGAACCTGAAGTGCTTTTACAGTCACTTCTCCGTTTCACCCCTCCGCGAAAGCGAAATCGATGCACGTCTGAAGAGGGCAGGACTGCTTGCACGAAAGGATGATCCAGCAAGATCCCTGTCTAGAGGAATGAAACAGAGACTGGGGTTAATGCGAAGCTTATTGCATGATCCGGATCTATGGCTTCTGGATGAACCCATAACAGGTCTGGACCTGGCAGGTCAGGATCTTCTTATTGAGCTACTAAAAGAAAGAAATGAAAAGGGCAAGCTTTCTATAGTAATCACACATTCCGATGAACCATTCTTTCCTGTAGCCAGCCGCTATCTCTATCTTCGACAGGGTGCTCTGGTCGCCGACATACTTGCTTCCCGATATTCAGAATCAGCGCGAGCGAAAGCTCACTCTATTCTTCGCGGAAACTGAGCTCTATTCCGTTCTGGGATTCTATCAGGCGAATACATCCACTCGCGATCCTGCCTGTCCCTGGGCCGGCTGTTCTGTCTGAACAGCACTGGATTGCGCCGAAGGTCCGGGAGGAGCTGCCACCGATGCATTCTCTGGAGGAGCGCTGGAGGTGGCTGGAGCCGCAGAACCACTGGCCGGCGCGGATACTCCAGGGGTAGGCCCGGATTGAGGCTCATTGCGTGCTGACACCGCCCCCACGGATACGTCGGGATTGTCGGACAGATTACTTACCTGCCGTGGGCTCTGCCCGGAAAGGGCCGGAGCTGCACTATCAGAAAACAGGATCTGCCTGGAACCTACTGCCATGTAAGCCCTAAGCTTAATATATTGACTTTTCCATGATCGGTCAAGAGAATCCAGCATGCGAAAAGTCCGGCAATTCCTGGTTCCATCACTGGCTTATGTCCTCGTGGCCATTCTGGCAATCCCGGCCTGTAAATCCGGACTGGAATACAACAATCCGTACGGAGTTTCCTCGGTGACACTTCAGGAGCCTGCTCCGGTGGAAGATCTAACTGAATCCCATCCCGGCAAAGCTACTTTATTACCAGATTCGGATGATGGAAAGAGGCCCTATCCGGATAGCCGATTCGCAATCATTGATGGAGCGAGAATTCATTTTCGCTGGATTCCAGGCCGGGGAGGAACCGGCCGCTATATACTGATTCATGGATTCGCTGCAAGTACCTATTCCTATCGCCATACCATACAGCATCTTAAAGCTCAAGGACATGAGATCATCGCTGTGGACCTACCCGGTTACGGATTTTCTGATCGAGTACTGGAAGGTAGTCATTCCAAATTTCGCCGGGCCCAGATTATCTGGAATCTTGTGTCTCTACTGGAATCTGTAGAATCCGAAAAGAACTCCTCCAGCGATACCACCCTTACGCAGAGACCCGGCTCCAGGCGATGGGTACTGATCGGACATTCCATGGGAGGATCCGTCATCGCATCCATGGCTCAGATGCATCCGGAAAACGTAGAGTATCTGGTATACATCGCAGGGTCTGTAGATGGAGGGCCTGGATGGTTTACCCGTGCAGCCATTTCCTGGATTCCAGGACTGAAGAGCCTTGTAGCCTGGTATGCGGAACGCTATTCCTTTAACGCGGATTCTTTCCAGGATCTACTATCCAGTGCATATGCGCGAAAGCCCACTGATCAGGAAGTCCAGGGATATCTCAAGCCATTTCTGGTTCCGGACACCGCCTCCAGTATCCTCGCAAGTATTGAGAACTCAGGCGATGAGCGAAGCCTTGAACTCGACGAATCGCACATCCCGGCCCTATTGATCTGGGGACTGAAGGATGAATGGGTAGAACCAGGAGTGGGAAAGACACTCCATCGAGATTTGAACATTTCCCTGCTATATACCATTGAGGACGCCGGGCATTGTCCCATGGAAACGCATCCGGCCACCGTAAACAAGATCATCGATGAAAATGATAGCGTCCTGCGGCAGCTTCGCACAATTCAATCCGACTGATCAGCTTTCTGGATGCTCCTCGTAGAGTCCCTGTAAATCGGAACCGGCGGAGTTCCCCTGCTGCTCCACCGATTTTCCAGCGGAGCGATGAGCAATGGTTTCACTTATTCGACGAACATGTTCATGGGAGTTCTCTATAAAGACTGTATGGCGCTGTTGACGGCCTGCAGTGGCAGTACCTGCAACAAAGACGTTTCGCAGATTGGTTTCCATGGTTTCTTCATTATGCCATGGCTTCCGATGATCACCCACCAGATTAATCCCCAGGTTTTCGTAGAGCGAGCTGTTCGGAACGTATCCAGTAAGCAACAGGAATTGATCCGCCTCCAGAAACTCCTCCAGCGACTGCGCATCAGCATTTTCTTCAGGACTGCTTCTGGTAGTTTTTGCCCTTTCTTCTCCTTTTCCATTGTTGCTTTCGCCCTGGCTGCTTCTGCGGGATTCTGGCCTCTCATCTCCTTCTTTGTAATTACTTTCGTCTCCCTTTCTGTCTTGTCCATTCTTGCCTTTTCTTCTATAGAAAAGCCTGTTACCGGAAATAGAAACTGGCTCCGACTGATTTATAAATCGGATAAGACCGTTCTTGATCAATGAAGTGATTTCCGGATAAAGCCAGTACTTTATACTGGTTGCATCCAGAGATTCGCCGCGATACAGAATCGAAACCTTTCCACCCATTCTGTAGATTCGAATAGCGGCCTCCACCGCAGAGTTTCGCCCCCCTACAATGACCACTTCCTGACGAAAATAGTTACGAAGCTCTTTCAAGTAGTGACTGACATTCTTTTGATTCTCTCCAGGGATTCCCAGAAATCGAGGTGCATGCATGTCTCCCGGAGCCAGGATTAGATAATTACACCTGACAACCTCTTCAGCCGGTTCCCCCTCTTTTGTGCATGCCGCGTTTGGCCGCAAAGAAAGGCACCACTGAAAGTCTGAATTCGGTTTATGGCCGGAAACCTGAATCGGCCGGTCATCTGCGTCAATAGATTCGCGCTCGTGCTGAGAATCCGGTAAGTTCCCTGCCCTGCTCAGACCTACCAGGCGAAGGCCCGTATAGATGGGAAGGTCGAATTGCCAGGCAACTCCCATCAGGTAGTCCAGATATTCCTCACGAGTCGCCTTGCCCTGGTCTCTGGTGATGAGAGGAACTCCAGCAATGGAAATACGCTCCGGCGAGCTGAAGAAATGAGTTCCAGGAGCATACCAGCTAATTGTATGACCCACCTGGTGCTCGTCGATAATCGCAAATTCACGGCCTTGATTTTTCAAAGCCACACCCATTTCCAGCCCAATGGGGCCCGCTCCAATGATTATAGTTTCTACTTTAGAGAGGGAACGCATGATCCCATCCCATGAATCTCGCAGATGCCTGCAAGAGAAAGTAATGGTAAGAGCCTCCGTAAACCAGGGAAGGTTCCGGATTGGCACAAACTGAACCGTGGTTCTACGGCTTATCTAAGAGAGAGGCCAGACAGATGAGAGCCGGCCAGTGAGCGACAGAAGCCGGCACTATTGGAACCGGTGGCCATGGTTTGATCAGCGTCGGCTCTACAAGAAAAAAGACTCCGTGGATAAAATTTAAACACTTGATTCAAAGCTCCTGGAAATCTGCAGATCAGTTCTCCTTCATTAGAATATTACATTCCAGTAGCATCGCATAGCGCCCAGGCCATTCAGCCGCCGGATTTGCTTTGCATCGCACCAGAGTTATACCCTGTTGTATTCGTTCCGTCACAATCATGTAACACGCTTTGGGCATGTTAAGCGCAACTTTTCAGTAATACAGAGATGAATATGCGCAACTACTTATCATCACTCCTAAGAGAGAAAAAGATCGTTTTAATTCTGGGTCTGACTATGGGAACCCTGCTATTTGTTCAACTTGAGCAGAGTAACCCCCTCCAGGCTCAACCGGCCCCGCAGCTCGAGGGCGAAGAGCAACCAGCAGAAGGTGCGCCTGCAGCCCAGGAAGAAAAGCCAGCAGAATCGGCTCCAGCAGAAGAAGCAGCAGATAGCGAAACCGATTCCGAAAGTGGCGGATTCCTGCTATGGAAGTACTTCCAGGCTGGTGGAAGCTTCATGTGGGTTCTGTTTGTGGCAGGCGTTATTGGACTTGCAGTGTTTTTCGAAAGAATCTATTTCTTCACCACTCGCAAGCTTTCAAATCGCACGTTTGAGCAAGACTTAATCGATGCTCTAAATACAAAAGGCATGGACGGAGCAAAGGATATCCTGGCGGCCAACGAAAAGCTTACAATCTCCAAAATCCTGAACGAAGGTCTGGCAGTTTCTGAAGGAGATCCGGAACATTTTAGCAAAGGCGTAGAACGAGAAGCTGGTGGCTATCTGGCTCTGGCCGAACGAGGACTGCCTATCCTGGCTGCCGTTTCCACTATCGCACCTCTGGTGGGATTTCTGGGAACAGTGGCCGGTATGGTAGAGGCCTTTGATGCCATTGCCAATGCGGACAGTGTGAATGCCAAAGTTGTGGCCGGTGGTATTAAGGTAGCACTGCTTACCACCGCTGGAGGCCTGATTGTGGCCATTCCGGCGATGACCTTCTTCCAGTATTTCCAGAGTCGTGTAAACGCCTTTGCAACCGAAGTGGAACAGGCTGCCAATCATATCTATAAAGAGTTGCTTAAGAAAGCCGGAAAGGTTGTGGCCTAGGTCGCAACCCTCCCGTTTTCAGGAGAGCAATCATGGTTAAGCTAAGAAGAAAGACAAACGTAGAAGAGATATCGGCTGCTTCCATGTCGGATCTGGCCTTTCTGCTCCTTGTCTTTTTTATGGTAGCTTCCGTCTTCTACGTCAAAGAGGGCATTCTGGCCAATCTTCCCAAGAAGGATTCCAGCCCTCAGATGGTGGAGCGGGACAAGGTAGTAACGGTGAAGATTATCGGAGACAGCGTTGAGATGGATAATACATCCTTCGGCACCAAGAGATTCCCTTCCCTTCGAGGATTTGGCGAAGAACTGGAAAAGCTGGAAATTCCCGAAATCAAAGAGAAGTACGCGGTGATCTCTGCCAGAGATACAAACGTACAGAACCTGGTGACCGTTTTATCAGAAGTAAAGAGGCGAGGCTTCCTGAAGATATCTATGCAGAACTTTGTTGAGTAGATTTCAGGAAACCAGGCGAAATTAGAACCCAATATGGCTATTAGAAGACGAAAAATATTCGCGAACGTGCCCATCAGCTCCATGGCGGACATCGCTTTTCTGCTATTGATCTTTTTTATGGTTACTTCCGTCTTAAAGGTGGATGCAGATCTTCCTCTCATCCTCCCGGATGCAGGGGGACAGGAGATCAAGGAAAAGGATCTGCAGATCAGCGTAGATCGTAACAAGCAGTTCTATTTTGGAAACATTGCCATGGATCTGGATGCTACGGTTGCCAGGGTCCAGGAACAGATTCAGCTGAATCCAGGTGCAAGAGTGGTAATCAATGCTCATGATAACCTGCCCGTAGAAGTGCTGGACCGCCTGTTTGAAAAACTAAAGCGAATCGGCGCCACAAACATTGCTATCGTTACGAAACAGGAGAATCGTCAGCTCTAGGCATTGAAAAAGGCTTAAAGCTGAGATAAGGATGAACTCGGGGATGCCTCGAGCTGGCTACGAGACACAGAAATCAGGATTTATCTTTAGATATTATGACGACCGCAGAGTTAACCAATAGTAGTCCGGTGATTCAAAGAACCGGAAAAGAGAAATTCGCAATCTGGTTCCACCAGAACCGGTTCTGGGTTCTGGCGCTGCTTTCCGGAAGCATTCAATTTCTATTTCTCTACTTAATGTATTTTCCACCTCAGACCTTCGAGACGGACGATGACATCTACGAGGAAATTCAGTTTGTAGACAATGTCAAAGTTAAGCAGCCCGACGTAGAGGTTCCACCAGCAGAAGGCGAAATCCGGAAGACCGATGAGCTGAAAAAAGAAAAGGTTGAAGACCAGCGCATTGTAGGGGCTCAGAATCCTTTTGCCATTGGGGCCACGCCACCAGTGGACCTAAGCCCCGGAGTAAAGCCTCCCTACACACCGGAAGCGCGAAGCGCCGGAATTGAAGGCATGCTGGTTCTGGAGTTGGTCGTAGGAGAAGATGGGCGAGTGCTGCGAGTCAGAGTCTTGAAAGGACTGGGTCATGGGCTGGATCAGTCAGCCGTTCAGACCTATTACTCCAAGCGATTTACTCCGGCCTACAAAGAGGGAAAACCAATCACCGTCAAAATTAACGTTCCTATTCGCTTCCAGCTGATCTAGGGCAGAGCCATCGGCCCTCCAGGGAATTACCCGGGTCAGCTTAACTTCGAAACCGTAAGACTTAGAGGTTGCCATTGGGCCCCAACGGAGGGGGTACACTTTTCTTCCTGCGTCGTCTAAGCAACCTCATTGGTCCTGGCGCCGTGAATTGGAAGTGGCGCTCAGGGCGGTCCAGAATCCGTGCGCCCCCAGGACCAGAAGGCCTTACCTCTGGTTTTTCTGCCAAACTGCAGTGCTTTTTCGCTTCGCATTTCGACCGGCTCCATTTCCCATATGCCATCATATCGCAACAATATCGTCACTGTTTCGTAGCGATTCCGTAACACTCCTGCCAACCTTAGTCCTTTAACGTTAGTTTTTCTGCCTTAATACCTAAGTACCTTGACGCGATTCTGGTTTTGCGCGACCGGTGACTCCTGTACTAAATATACATTACCATTATTAGCAACGACTATCGGATAATATTATGAAGCGAAGAATCTGCCTTACAATTCTAATACCTATCATTATAGCCAGCACCAGCTGCATTGCCGTTCTAAACGAAAACGGCGGAAAAGATGACGGGGGGCTACCGGCATGGATGGCCTTCTTTGGGCAAGAGCCTAATGCGAACCCGGCCCCGGTGGCCCTGGCTTCTGATCCGGCGCTAGAACTCTCAGGCGAAATCCCGGCCGAGGCCTTCGTTGTGGAGGAATCCGAAGTTGAATGGCCTAAGAATCTGCCCGGAAGATTTGTTCCTGTAAGTGAGGTTCACGATGTGGAGCTGGATCCGAGAGTGCAAGCTGCCATCGGGGTAGAAGATGGGAGTTCCGTTACCTTTCCCGAAGACCAGCCCGCAAAACTGGTGTATGAATATGATGCCGAAGCTCTTGCGGAAGCGGGATTCATGGAGGAGTTCACAGCATTCTACTATGATGAGCTGTCCGATTCGTGGAATCCGGTCCGAAACGTAACGGTGGACATAGAAAACGCCACTGTCACAGTTTTCACCACTCATTTCACACCTTTTGTGCTCACTGCGCTGCCTGTCCCTTCAGGCCAGGCCGTGGCTTCGCCGCCGCAATGTATAATCGATGAGTATGCCAGCAATCTGAACGGCAGCAATGCCAGATACATGGTGATCGGAGAAAATTTCCGGTATTATAATGATCGCGACTATGTAATTCAGGGTAGCACTGATTATGATGACCTCGGCCTGGAGGGAGCGTTGGGCATCGCAACCTGCAACGGAGGCACCCCGGCTGCCGGCCTGGACTTTTGCGGTACTTTCGCACAGCATAAGCAAAGCACTGCTTCCAACTACATTGAGTTTACCGCTCCTGATAACCTGGTTCTATATCTAATGTACGATTCCAGAGGACCAACAGATGCCCCCTGGCTAAGCTCATTGGGTTTTTCTGACACAGGTAAGACAATTCAGACTACCGATGCCGTGGGCCAATACAAGGTATTCGCAAGAACCATGGCACTCAACGAAACCATTACGCTTCCCGGGAACCGCAACGGAATCGTAGGTGCAACAAATATAGATACAAATTACTGGCTGGCCATCAAATCCGTGCCATCCGCCATTCCGGAGCCTGCCAGCAGTCTTTGCTCTACTTTCGATGGCAGTCCAGGGATTCCGCAGGTCGAGAATACCCATGCAATCCCCGGGAGCGATCAGGGAACGCTGTTCTGGCTACTACCTGACGGGGCCGATATCCAGAATGTAATCATTCGTAGACAGCTTAACACCCCGGCGCTCTCTCCTTCCGAAGGAAGCCCTGCTGTGGGAATGGAGCATTCCCCAGAGATATACACAGCTGAAAATCTAGACGAAGACGAAACGTATTACTTTTCCATATTCAGCGTCGATTCCAACGGAGATTACTCCATTGCGAAAGTCATCGAAGTGTCTACCGACCTGGACTCGGACGGCGACGGAATCAAGGATGCCTACGAATTGAATCCATCGCATGTCTATGCAAGTGGTCAGAGAACTCTGCACACTACAGACGACTCCGACGGGGACGGCCTTAACGATCTAGAGGAGATTATTGCGAATACCGACCCTCGTAACCCGGATGCTCAGGCTCCTGTCTTTAACTCTGTAAGCAGAACCAGTCCCAACCCCACTGGATATCCATTACTGAGCTTTGACATAGATGCCACGGACAACGTGGGAATCACGCAATGGCTGGTGTCCAACGACAATCAAACTCCAAAGCTAACCGATACTCGCTGGTCCAACCAGATGCCCGACAACCTGCAATACCTGCCCATCGGCAATCACAGCTATCGAATCTGGGCTCGGGATGCAGCCGGCAACCTTGCAGTGTCGGATGCTGGAGACCTGGACGTGGAGATTGTAGCCGGGGACTATCCGAAGTTTGCGTACTGGATTAACCATGCGGATGATAGGAGAAGTATTTACTGGGCCAGATTCGATCTAGCAGATCTCTCCGTTGACCCGGCTGGTCAGTTGCAAACCGCCCATCGTGTGAATACAATTGGGGTGCATCCGTCTGGACGCTATTTATACACTTTTCAGCAAACCGAGGCAAATGCAGATCCTCTCATTGGGCACTATAGAATTGATCAGAATGACGGTAGCATCTCCCTTGTGCAATTTTATCAGCCGGGGGCCATCGCCGGCCCGGCAGGAGACCGAATCCGGTTTTCTCCCGACGGCAGAAATGCCTACGTTTTCTTTAATGCGAACGGATACTGTGGAGGCACCTTCCCGGCTTGTATTGCACATTATCGCATCGACCCTACAGATGGAATTTTGACTTTTGTTGCTTACAGCAATGTGGCCCCCCGAAGTTTTCCGCAGCCTGCTGATATTTCAGCAGACGGGTCTATCATCGTAGCCAAAGCAGATGATTACGGATACCATGCAGTTCTTACTGCAAACAGCGATGGTAATCTAACCGAGCGCTATAAAGCCGGATTCGGAATGCTCGGAGAGGATTACCATGTATTGGTCCATCCGAACAACGATTTTGTCTATGTAATGGGCTACCAGCAAATCAAGCTTTATACCATTGATAGAGCTGGCGACTGGAGCCTCGATAATACTGGCTATTCTTTTGCCCTTGGACACGAAGTGGTTCGACAGGCTTCCATGCATCCCAATGGGAAGTATATCTATATTGCGGACGGTGGAAGCAGCACGGTCCGCGTACTTGAGGTCAACCAGGCAAGTGGTCACCTCACCGTTGTAGACTCGTCTCCATCTCCATTGGGAGCTGGTCGAATTCACGTATTTCCAGAGTTCGGGATAATACTTACAGGAAGCCATGCGGCCAACCCGGTGGCATATTCTCTTCCCTTTGATTCGCCGGACGGTGGTTCCCTGGCAAACTCAGGAAGTAGCAGCAATGATGTTTTCGCAGATGCAAATCAATTCGGATTCGTCCGAGTAAAGAATACTAATCTCGCACCTTTCGCCAGCTTGATTCCTACAAATCCCGGACGTGCAATGTATCCAACCGGCAGCTATCCCACCTACCCCTTCAGATGGATGACTGCGGTTTATAGCAGCTTCTGGAGCCCTTCCTGGAATTACTACCGGCACTTCCGGGCAGAAATGGTGGCCACAGACCCGGATGGAGCTTCATGCAATGCCAATACCGCAAATTACAGCGAAACCATCGACCTGGCCTCAAGACCAGCCGGAAGCACTGTGAATCCACTTACAGATATCTGGCCTGACCAGCGAAAGTTCGTGAGCATCCGGCCGGACGAGATAGGTGATTACGTCCTGGAATACTCCTTCACGGATGATCCGGGTATATGTACGGAAGGTGCGAAGACAGCAACTGTAACCCAAACGATCAAGGCCGGCTATATCCAGGGTCGAGGCGGACAGCTTTTCCCGCCTGGATCTCCACCCGTTGCCCCAGACCCAAACTGGCATTGGACGTACCAGGTCGAAAGAACACCGCATGGCGGATACAGGCCCTATCAGTGGAAAGAAGTCACATGCCGGTTTAACTACACAACATGCCATCTGGTAGATAGCGGCGGCGGATCAGGCTCAATGAACATTTTTGAGGGGATTGGATGGCAATGTCAGGCTGGCAGTACGGATCTGACACGAGTCATGCATCACTCCAGGCTCAATAGCGAGATCTGTCGCCAGCTGCAGGATACCCTTTCCCCTGCCGTCAACAATCTCTTCACCGGAACAACGTATGAAGTAATCAATCAGCGGCCGCTTCATAGCGGTTACTGGCTCGAATTCGTTCAGAATTAGCACAATAGGTAAGTCCGGGTCGGCCTCTCCATGCTCGACCCGGACCTCCCCCGCTCTGCCTCACCGCCCGGGACCAACCAGAGAATCGGCGCGATGACTTC
The DNA here is from genome assembly GCA_002729885.1 of Spirochaetaceae bacterium. Taxonomy (GTDB): domain Bacteria; phylum Spirochaetota; class Leptospiria; order Leptospirales; family Leptonemataceae; genus UBA3465. The sequence continues at coordinate 67,861 of PBUB01000002.1, read as the reverse complement.
GCAGCAGACACAGAAACGTCACATATACGCCACACTGGCGACACCCATCCGTAAGCATATCTTACCCAATTCGTAAGGATCTAGACGGTGCGACGCGCCTGCGCATCGCACCACAGATTCTTCACTGGCACGACACAAGTACGTAACAGTGCGAGTGGTATATGCACTTATCAATATCCATACGGTCCATTGACCGAATGAGGAGTTTACAAAATGAAAGGAATAAAAATGCTTAAAAGCGCTGCAGCGCTGATTGCTGTTTCAGCACTCACTGCGCAATGTAGCTTTCTTGGCCTGGAAGAAGAGGAAGACGACAGTACAGCTCTGCTGGCAGCACTCGCTCTGACTGCTTGCAACCAGGATACACAAACACTTTCGGGTGAAATTCGAGGCCTCTGTACTCTCGGCGGAGATGGCGTAACAGTTACTCTTTCCGGAACTGCCTTCGTGGAAAGCGGTGCTGTGCTTACAATTCTCCCCGGCAGTATCGTAAAAGGAAGCAGTGGAGCGGCTCTTTACGTTAAACAGGGCGGACGGATCATAGCCGAGGGGACTTCCTCCAAACCCATCGTCTTTACTTCTAACAAAGACGTTGGCAGCCGCGCCCCGCAAGATTGGGGAGGCATTGTTCTGGTTGGGAATGCTCCTATTTCTGAAACCCAGACATTGAAGACAGAAGATAACGTTCAAACTCCATATGGCGGAAACAACTCTGCAGATAGCTCCGGAGTTCTGAAGTATGTGCGCGTAGAATTTGGCTCCTATGAGTTCTCTACTGGCAAAGAGTGGAACGCTTACAGTTTCTACGCGGTAGGTTCTGGAACAACTCTAGAGTACCTTCAATCATTGATGGCCGCCGATGATGCTTTCGAGTTCTTTGGTGGAGCTGCAAATGCAAGTTACCTGCTTTCAGTGGGTACGTCCGATGACGACGTTGATGTTGACGAAGGCTACAAAGGGACTATTAGCTATGTGTTCGCCTATAGATACACTAACGCACTGAATACCTTTTCGAGCGACCCGCGGGCATTCGAATTGGATGGCGGCAAAGCCACGGCTACTGCCAGTACCCGAAGTGATGCTACGATTCAGAATTTCAGCATGTATGATCCAACTGGAAGTCTGAGACTCGGAACGGTGCGAGACTGCGCAAAAATCACATTCAGCAACGGACAGGTTTACAACTACAACACTTCGGGGAACGCAAACTTCGTAACCAGTTCCAGCGATTGTAGTGCTGTAGCCAGCGAGATGACCTGTTCATCATTCACTGCCAATGGAGCGCGAACCAGCATCACTGGTGGCGCTTGCGCAACTGATGATGCAAGTATCCAGACAAAGATTGTGACAACTGAAAAAGTTCTCACCGCGGGTAATGAAGCTCAGGTTCCCACACTGAACGCCACTACAGCCGGTCTCGGTGGAACGGATTGGACCAGTGGTTGGGCAAACTGGCGCTGGAATTAATAGAAGGATCTGATGAGGGGCCCATTTTCCGGGCCCCTTTTATTTGAATGCGAACTAAAGAAACTATGAAACACTTCGTAAGCAAGGGACTCCCGAGACTCCTCAGATTACTCATTCTGCCATTATTTGTATTGATCATTCACGGTGCCTGTGACTCAAGAGACGCGGATCCTGGTGTTGAAGAAGTGCGCCAGGCTCGTATTCGCTGGATTGAGCTCAACAGACTGAGCAAATATAGCCTGTCGGATGTGGCAGCGGATCCAGAGCGGGCCATTTCGAATTATATTACAGCTTACCTAAAAGAGGACAGCGAGGCTTCGCGCTTTATACTGAACCAGGACGAATTCCTCACCGCCTTCTGGGCAAATCAACCTGACGCACGCATAATGGATCTCGGTAAGAGTCCACTGAAGGCTTTCGAAATAGAGGATTTAGATCGCCGCTTTGCAAGAGAAGCGCTCCGAGTAAAACTGAAAGGAGCTCAGGATTGTGCGATAAGAGGCATCGCTAAATCGGGCCAGGAGCCATCAGGCTCAGTTATCTTTCATATAATAGAATCTGTTACCCTATTCTGCGAACCAATCGGCGAAGTGTCTATCACTCAGATCGCGGTGGTTCTAGAACACAATAAGAAGTTCAAGGTCGCATCCCTGCGACCTCGATAGCCTCGTAACCCTTTTAATACTTCACATTAATAACACAGTGAGCAATAGCATGTTAAAGAATACACTTACGCGGACCCGAAAAAAATGGTCCATACTGATCCTCGCCCTTTGCCTGATGTTCCCTCCTGCTGCGTTCGCGCAGGCCCTTGGTCAGGTGCAGGGACGAGTAATCGACTCTCAAACAGGAGAACCCGTCTTCGGAGTAACAGTCATAGTGCAGGGGCAGAATAAATTTGCCCAGACAGATTTCGATGGAAAATACCAGATTCAATTGGAGCCTGGAACCTATACACTCGTTTATCAGATGGTGGGTTTTGAATCAAGAACCAGATCCATTACAATACAACCTGGCCAGGCAATAAATGCCAATGTAACAATGGGTACTCCGGCTGCGACCCAGGCTGAAGTCGTGGTGACGGACCGAGCGTTGAATAATACAGAGGCTTCTCTGCTAGCTTTGCAGAAGAAGGCAACCAATGTCTCAGATGGTATCTCTGCGGAGGCGATAAAGAAAAGCCCGGACAGCAATGCCAGCGATGTAGTAAAGCGGGTGACTGGCATTTCCGTGGTTGACGGGCGGTTTGTCTTCGTCCGCGGACTCGGAGAGCGGTATAGTACCACAATTCTAAACGGTGCAGTGCTTACCTCGACCGAACCAGACAAGAGAGTTGTACCGCTGGATCTATTTCCCGCTTCACTTATCAAGAACATTCGCGTCATTAAGAGCTTTGTGCCCGAAGAAACAGCTGAATTCTCCGGAGGTTTGGTTCGAATTGAAACCAAGGAGTACCCCGATGAACTGGAAATTTCCCTTGGACTGGGATTAAACTGGAACTCAAATACCACGTATCGCACATTCAAGCATGTTCCTTACGGGGGCGGGAACGATTATCTCGGACTGGGCCCTAACAGCATAACTGGCTTTGGCTCCGAAAGATGGAATGTTCCTGGAATCGCAGATTCTGGCTCCGAATACTTTCCATTCACAGAGGGAACATTATATAATCGAGGAATCATCAACCTGGGTGCCGCTCAATTCAATAATGAGTGGGACCCAAAGGTTGACAAAGCTCCCATAGGGACCACCCTCTCTTTTTCTATTGGGGATTCATTCGACCTGGGAGACGGGAAGCGCTTTGGATACCTCTATGCAACCTACCGGAAAAAGGATTATCAATACATCCGTAAACAGGAGTTTCGCTACTCCTCTCTGAACTTAATTGGCGGAGGAGAATGGAATCCGGATTTCAATTACATATCCGGAATTCTGAACGCCAGACAGTCCGATGAGTATACGGAGTCTGTGCTCTGGGGTAATAATCTCAACCTGGCATACCAGTTCGCCCCAAATCAGCAAATCTATTCGAAAACCTTTCTTTCGACAAACTCGGAGAAGAAAGTCAACGATGTATATGGCCTGTATCGGGGGGCGGATGACCTGGACTATGTGATTCAGACTACAGGTTACGTGGCGCGTGAAGTTTTTGCCGAAACACTGGGAGGCGACCATGCGATCCAAATACTTTCCGACATGCGACCTCATAAACTGGGATGGTTCATAAACTATACCCGTGCTGTTCGGGATGAGCCTGATTTCAGAACGAGAAACTGGGAGGTATTTCCCAATTCGGGCAATCCGCTTACTCGGACCGCAAATGATGGTAGGAGATTCTACTCACTTTCGGAGGACGTTGCAAATACGATTCACCTGGACTACGAGCTCCCCTACCAGCAATGGTCAGGACTGGAAGCCAAACTGAAACTGGGCTACGAACGAGTAACTCGCGAGAAAGAGTTCACTTCAAGAACGTTTAGATACAACCGCGTCTCCGGCGCAGATACCACTGCAGAGCAATGGCCTACACCCGGTGATTTTACGTTTAACCCGGCCAGACTCTTCGCCGGAGAATACACATTCAGCGAAGCGGCAAATGTCGTAAACTCGTACGAGGCCGAGCAAAACAATGACATCATTTTCGTTCAAACGGATCTGCCGATCATTCCAAAGCTCCGAGTCATAACCGGGTTTCGTTCGGAGAACAGCTATCAAAAGGTGAAAACATACAAATCCGACGATATTCGCGGCCGGGCCCTAACCGATAGCTGCCTGCCCAAGGATGGAAAATACTTTCACCCAAGCATTGTAGAATCCGGACTGTGTCCCGCCGATAACAACGGGGTCGGTGAGGATGATAAGCATGATATTCTACCATCACTAAATGTCGTTTATGAACTCACAGAAAAGCAAAACCTCCGATTTGCCTATGGAGAGACCCTGACCAGACCGGATTTCAGAGAACTTTCCGATTTTGCCTTTTCTCCGTATTTTGCTGCCGACATTGAAGGCGGAAATCCAACGCTCACTCGTTCATACATTCACAATTATGATTTTCGGTGGGAATACTATATGACCCCGGAAGAATATGCTGGAATAGGAGTCTTCTACAAGAACATCTCCCAACCCATAGAGCGTGTGGGGCAGCCCGCTTCCGGCGACGGTAGTTTAACCTATACGTATATCAACAGCGAACGGGCCTATATTCAGGGAATCGAACTGGATCTACGAAAGGCGATTATCGAACAGCTCTTTGTAAAAGCTAATGCTTACCTGATTGAATCGAGAGTAGAGGTCATGTCTTACGCTCAGAGAACTTTGATTGCCACCGGACAACTGAGCATCTATGACAGGTTGGCTACACTTGCTCCTACGAATATAGAAAGACCGCTCCAGGGACAATCTGACCTGGTCTATAACATAGGCCTGGAGTATTTCTTTGACTCAGAGCAAACCATAAGTGCCGGAGCTTTCTACAATTACTACGGAGACCGATTGACCTACGTTGGAGCATTCTTCAATGGAGATGTCTATGAGCGCGGCACTGGAATCTGGGACCTCGTATTCACTTACGAACCCACAGAACAGCTCAGTGTGAAAGCCGCATGGAAAAATATCTTCGATCCTTCGTTTGAACAATACCAGGAGAATGCTCTCTTTGGCTCCGACGTACCTTTTAGTAGTTACAAACGCGGTATGGACTTCTCCATCTCCGCATCCTACAAATTCTAACAGGATCCTCGGATACCCTGTGTGAATCGGCCGCCCAATGGGCGGCCTTTTCTTTTTTCCATGGGCCGTTTGCAGCCTGCATTACCAGTTGGTATTCATGGACCAGCCCAGGGACCATTCCGTTGGCATCGCGGAAGGGGCTATGCGCTTCCTGGGTCTCAAGCGATATCTACTGGGATTGCCCCCTGGCGCTACTGCGGAGATAAAGAAGGCCGAGTCCTTTTCCGTTTCTCCTGCCATTGCCGAGCGCTCGGACGGTAATTCAGTAAAGAAATAGGCATCCGCCAGATTCCAGATGTAGATGAGAACCAGAAAGGCACTTGCTGCGCGAACGCTGTCATAGCGATTCTCCAGGGTAGCTCTCTGCCCGGAGTAGCTCTGATCATATGTATAGAAATAGGCGGGGTCAGCCAGCTGCGAAAGTGAGGGATAGCCGGGTATAAAGCCCTGGTCAGCCAGTAGTGTATTTTGAAAAGAGAACGGATTATCTGCGGACTCCAGCTCTGCAGCCTGCGAAATGTACAATCGATTTGTCTCATAAACCCCGTAGGCCGCACCTGCGAAGAGAACGGTGAATCCCATTCCCTTCCAGGTATCGCCGGCATACCATTGCCCCCATCCGGGTATAAGCGCGGAGCGCCATAGAATATCCATCCTTCCCACACGCTGCGAATTTCCGGGGTCTTTATTCTCCTCTTCGCTGTTCTTTATATGGGAATTTCGCTCTATTTCGTCTTCGTCTTCTTTCTCCTTCTCTTTCCGCTCCTGCCCTGGCTCCTGTGACGAATCATGCTGGTCCGAGGCTATATCGTCCTCTTCTTTTTTCTCAGTTGTCCTATTCGCGTTTTCATTTGTTTCAGAGTTCTCCATTTGTCGGTCTTTATCCGAATTGTCCGAATTGTTCGGATTTTGTGAGCTATCGGATTCCACTTCTGCGGCGGAATCATCTGTGGAATCTTGATTCTTCCTGTTCAGCAACCGGCGAATTTCTTCTTCGTTCTTGATCCCGGTGACATCCTCTTCGCGGCCGACTGGCTCCTTCTCCGGAGGTTCCCGTAGAGCATTGTATTCCACACGAAGGATTCTCTTCTTCGAAATATTCAGTATCCTGTCACCGGTATGTATTCTAAGCGATGACTGATCCTGATGAAGAATACGTCCATAGACAGTAGATCCGTTACGAAGCTGTACTGTGTCTGCTCCTAGATTTGATGCAACTAATAGGGAAAGAAGAAATGCTGTGACGCTGATAAGGATTAACCGGTTTCTGTTGCCGGTTATGTTCCCGTTGCCGGAATTGCTCATTCTCATTGCTTCACAATAATATCGTCTACATAGAGCACGTTATTATAGGACCTACCATGAATACTCACTGGCTGGTTGGTTAAGGTATCGGGCACGGTGGCAGTGGTAGTTCCTATGAGCACTCCATCCTGGTAGAAGCTCATAGTGCGATCTTCATGGATTTCCATCTTGAAATGTATCCAGGTATTATCATAGGCACCCAGCCAGGGACGCTGAATGTTTCCGTTCCATCCCAGGCCGAAACGAATATCCAGCTTCACCGTTTCCGGCCATAATCGAATGGCGGGACTGGCCGCTGGTTGTGCTGCTATTCCGGTATAGCCCGCCGCTGTATCCTGACCGAAACCGACCCAGAGGGTCTCCCAGTCAGTGGCGTTCGAATAGGTAAAGGCGCGAAACTCAATAGTAGTGGGCTTTGTGATGTCAAAGTTCTGATAGCTGGTAAATCCGCTTTCGTAAGAGGCGTCCCCGTTTGGATTCACCGTGTCTGATCCACCATATCCCAGGCCGGCCTCAAAAGTAGGAACAGGACTGCCCCACGTTTTCCACTTACCTGCATCGATTCCCGCTTCCCAGTCCTCCTGAAACACAATCTGCAGAGGAGCGGTACCTGAGCCCGGACAATCGTCGGAAACCAGACAGCGAAGCAGATTGTATTCTACGAAAGCTTCGGATCCCGGATCAGCCGGGTTGTAGGGATCCACAACGCAGGAAGACATAATCAGACCCAGAATAAAAAATGGGATCAAAAAGCTGCGCTGCAGGCCCTGCATGTAGGTGCGAAAGGCCATACAAGTTTAGACAGATAATATCGGTTGAGTTCAACAAAAAAACCAGGCCAGGAGAAGAAAAATGACCCTAATCAGCGTTACTTTCGTCGTACTGGACCACCATCACCTGGTTTCTGCCTTTCTTTTTCGCTTCGTACAGCGCCCGGTCGGCTCGAATGAAGATGGAATCCTCATCCTGGTCTCTGGAATGGAGATATGTGACGCCAAAACTGGCAGTGACCTTAATCTGGGTACTCTGAAATGCTACTCGCAGGTTCTCAATGGTCTGACGAATCCGCTCTGAGAATTGATTCGCATGTGGAGGATCCGTCTCGGGAAGGAGCAAGGCGAATTCTTCACCGCCGAGTCGGGCAAAATAGTCTTCCTTTCGAATCTGCTCCAGAACGGCCTGAGCCATGGATCGCAGTACAGCATCGCCAGCTGGATGCCCATGTGTATCGTTGATCTCTTTGAAATAGTCCAGGTCGAATAAAACCAGTGCCAGATCCTCTCTATGGCGCATGCAACGTCTGTATTCCCTTTCCAGGGCATCTACGAAGCTCCGCCGATTCATAATGCCAGTCAGGGCATCCGTGCTGGCCAGGTGCTCCAACCTTCCATTTGCATCCTGCAGATCCAGAACCAGCTGAAAATGCTTTCTCTGTAATCGCTGAAAATGCCCGCTCATGGCCAGGGTAATCAAGTAAGCGGAGCCAAAAACATACATGGCCTGCATGGGGTGCTCGGCTCCGGCCCGTAGCATCATTACGTATAGAAAGATAAAACCCAGAAAAGAAATGATTACGTTGTAGAGAAAATGCCCAGGCACAAACAATAAAACAGCCGCGCTGACTACAATCCAGGAGATCAGGCCATCCCGACTTACCAGGATAATTTCCCAGAATAGACCGGATTCATATTGCTCCATGGCAGACATCCGCATGGAGATTATTAAAAGCGAACCCAGATAGATGGCAGTGGTAAAATGGTAAACTCGAAAGATGGACGAATCCTTTTGACTATACCAGAACAGAGTAATGCAAAGCAATGCATATGCGGCCCTCAGGATAGTGGATACCATCAGTGCCTGCGGCCTGTGTGCCAGTGGCTCCAGAGCTCCATGCCAGGTCAGAGCTGTAATTACCAGAGCCAGTAGCGAAAGAAGTCGAATAAATCTGCGAGTTCGGCGTGCATCTGCACGCAAGAAATCTCTTTCAATCTTCTGGTCCTTGAAAGCCGGTAGGATGCCATGCAGTGGCCGGCTCTGTTCCTGCGAAGAAGACATGGGATACTGCATCGCACAACAGGCCTGTATCCTGTCAATGCCGATCCTTTGAATTAACCCGGGATACCGAATACGGGCTCCAGGATGGGTTACGGATGCCCGGTTACAGATCTGCCAATCTGAAATTATTTCCCGGATTTAGATTCTAAGAATCCATACTAACCGGCAGGGGGCTGGCGTTTCAGATAGGCCTGCATGGTCAGAAAAGACACGGTAGCAATGACTCCGGCAAGAAGCACAAACAGCTCCAGACCAGGACCTGTACTATTCGCCGATACACCCAGAAACAGATAGGCCACAATCAGAGGTGCAATGAACTGATTTGCGAATAATGCCACAAATATCCATCGATTGGACCATGAGGCGGACAGAAACTGCCAGAGGAATAGATGAGGATTGGAAAGCACCGCAGAGATTGCGTAAACACCCATGAAGCCCATTTCCAGCAGAGAGATTCCTACCCTGGGATCGCTACCTTCGCTTATGTAAGTCGGATTGTTCAGCATTACCCCCAGAAGACTGAGGCCACCGGGCACCAGCGCAAGATGCAAGAGTATATCGTCGAAGATAAAACCAGTTTGTGGAGTTTCTCGCAGAGCCACCAGCAACTCATAAAGACAGAAAAGTGTCAAACCTACAGAAGTCATTACCGAAGTAAGTACGATATCAAACGAAGCCAGTAGCTCCGGAGGCATGGAAAGATGAATCAACATGGATGAGACATTACCGCCCATAACCAGACCAATGACCGCAAGAGTCAAAGCTGTGGGCCAGCCAAACAAAAGCTTTCGTGCCAGGCGACTACCGGCCATTAACAACAGTGAAAGAGATGTAAAGGCAGACATAACTGGCGAAGAGTCCGAGTAAAGTGCCGGGTATCCGGCCAGCCATAGAATCGTAACCAGAATTGAGGCAAATAAGACCAGTGCATCCAGACCGATTGAAATTCTTGCTGCACTGCTGCTAGTCTTTGTTTTCAGCTCCATACAGTTTCCACGCTTCTCATGATTTCTTTTCGCCTGAGAGACCGATAGCGCTTCGCAGAGCGACACGGTCCACAGGCTTTGCAAGGTAGCCATCCATTCCGGCAGCAAGACATCTCTGTTCCTCTCCTTCCATCGCATGAGCTGTAAGGGCAACAATTCGTCCTGAATACCCCGCAGCACGCAGTCGCTTCACCGCTTCATAGCCATCCATCACCGGCATCTGAATATCCATCAAAACAACGTCGAATCGTCCGTCCCGCCCGCCGGTGATTCGGGACTCCACCATGTCCAGGGCTTCCTTTCCATTCCTGGCCTGCATGACTTGTGCTCCCATACCTTCCAGCTGACGTTTGAGCAAAACCTGAATGTCTTCTGTATCTTCCACCACCAGGATCTCTCGCTTCTTTTCCGGTACTCTACCCAGGACAATACGTCCCGGCGTAGAAGGCAGCGATACCGAATCTTCTTTCGATTCTTGCTCTGGCTGATCCCAGAGACATTCATCCCTGGAAAGCCGAAGCCGCAATAAGAACCGGGAACCCGCATCGGGCTCGGATTCCACGGACAATTCTCCATCCATAAGCTCTGCAAGCCTTCGGGAAATTGCCAGTCCCAGACCGGCTCCTCCAAACTGACGCCTGGAGGAACTGTCCACCTGGGAGAAAGGCTGAAAAAGCGCTTTCTGCTGGTTTTTGTCCATTCCAGGACCGGTGTCGGTTACTGCAAACTCCAGCTCCACACCGGAAGGAATCCCCTGGCCAGTAACCTGTAGCCCCACCGTTCCATGATTTGTGAACTTGATCGCATTTCCCAGTAAATTGGATATTATTTGCCTCAAACGAAGCGGGTCGCAGTAGATATATCGTGGAATTGTACCTTCGCTGCGAAGGGAGAAATCCAGGCCCTTCTGTTTCGCCCGAATGCGAAAAGGATCCACCAGTTCTTCCAGGAAGGCCATGGGAGCGATTCGTTGCTTTTCCACAGGCATTCTTCCGGCCTCTATTCGCGAAAGATCCAGAATATCGTTGATCAATGCCAGTAGATGATGACCATTTCGCCGAATCGTTTCAATATGATGCTCTCTTTCAGCTTCGCTTAAATCAGGGTCCTTCAAGAAATCCAGGAATCCCAATATGACACTAACGGGTGTGCGAATCTCATGACTCATGTTGGCCAGAAATTCGCTCTTTAGTCGATTCGATTCATCTGCCCTCTGGCGAGCTTCCGAAATGTCCATGAGATAGATTCTTTTTTCCTCCAGGACGGCTCCCAGAAGCAGAGTGGTAATGGCAAATAGACTCAGGTATGTATGCAAGAATAGCAGACTGGAATGTACATCCTCTCGACTGAAGGGTCCCAGTCCGGAAGCCGTACTGGTAATGGAAAACAGCGCTACCAGAAGGACAAGAAATGAGCCTCCGGAAGGACCGAATCGAATGGCTGCCCAGACTAGAAAGGGAAAGATCAAATAGATCAATGGATAATGAGAGGCAAGTCCTAGATTCGCAAAGAAAACCCAGTAACAGACCACGGTACTGGTCAGCAATAGTACTACGAATTCCAGCATCTGCTCTGGGTTTCGCAGGACCCGATTCACAGTAGCAAGCGAAATCAATGCAGGACCAATAAGAAGCACCCCCATGGCATCTCCGATCCACCAGACCAGCCCGGTTTCCAGATACTGGCCGAGTTTGATAACGTTTGCAAGATAGAGCGTTGAAACGCCCCAGAACGACGTAAACAGTGTGCCCGCAATAGCGGCATTCATGATGAATAAAATGGTAAATCGGACCTGGGAGAAATCGGGCTTACCTCTGTACGCAGATCGAACCAGTCCATAGCCCACTACCATTCCCACGGTGTTGCCGGCCCCAATGCAGGTTGCAATTACTGGATCGGCGCCATTTAGCAAATTCGTAACGATTGCTCCCACAAGAATTCCAGGGGATGCATTTAGACCGAGAAATAGTAGTCCGGCCATGGCAAAGCCGGTGGGGGGCCATATCAAAGTGACATTGGAATTGACAATTGCCAGATCCAGCCCCCATAGTCCTGTTAAGATATAGGCTGCGGCCAGGACCAGGTTCCAGAAGACGGTCTTAACAATACCCGGTGGCATAAAATAAAGCCTCGGAATACAGTCCTCAAAAGACATTCTGGTTTCAAACGAAAAATCTGTTATTGCGCTCTTATTCAACAAGAATGGAAAGCAAGAAAGTACCCATAACCGGAGATCTATCCAGATGAACTTGAAATGCGAATGAATACCCGAGAGCCAGCTCAGCAGAATATCGAGGATCTTTCCCGGTCTTTGCTTTATGATGGAAGAATCCATCGATTTCAAAGTTCTACCCTGCATACGGTAGCGGCCATCTGTAATTCCTGGATAGCGGAACATCCGCTGGACCTGGACATATTTGATTCCGCTTCCAATAAGATCTATCTCCAGCATCTTAATACCCTGAGACATCTGGTCTCTGGATCGCATGAGATCTACGATACTCTACTGGAAGCGCTGAGCACCCTGGGCTGGCCACTGGATTCGGTTTTTACTGACCGGGTCCGATTTCGCTGCATCCCTGCCAGCTTTCAGAATCATCCACAGGCCCGCGCATTACTTTGCTGGCATCGGGATACCTACTATGCGAATGCAGCCTGCCAGTTGAATCTATGGATTCCGTTGAGTCAGTGTAATAGAAAGAATGGAATCGTCTTCTTTCCCGACCTTCTAGATACTCCTCTGCAAAACGATTCGCATCGATTTGATCTGCAAGAATGGAATTCGCAAGGAGGGTTTCAGGCCTATCGAGAATCATCCAATGGAGAGGTTTCAGGAACCGGGCTGACCTACCCTTCGGCAACGGATCCTCCCGATCCTCGTTCAGGTTTCATACCGGATATTGGACCAGGGGAAGGATTGATTTTCGCTTCCCGACATTTACATGGAACCATGCCCAATACATCCGGGCAGAATCGCTACAGTCTGGAACTCAGGTTCTGCACACGCAGAGATCTGGAAGCAGCAGACGAGAAGCTGAATGTGGACAATGGCTCCCGGGGCTGCTTCGCATCTGAATTCAAGAATGCAGCCACCGGAGAAGTCTGTCCGGAAGACTTGTGGAAACGATATGAGCAAAAAACCCGTTCCGGCAGCTAACCAACGTGGGCTCGTCGCTTTACCGAATTAGAAAAAGTAACCAGCAATCCAGAACTGGAGTTCTTAATTATCGGAATCCTTCTTTGAGTCCTTCTGCTCCACAACCTGGACTTCTTCCATTGTGTAGCGAAGATAGCCAGCTGTCTTGATCAACCTCTGACCTTTGTCAGAGATCATCCATTGCGTAAAAGCATCCACATCCGGGTTCAATCCCGGGCGAAACACAAGATAAAGTGGCCGGGATAAGCGATAGGTACGATTGTACACATTCTCTATCGTAGGCGCTACGGGAGTCTCAGATGGCACCCGGGCATAGCTCAATGCTTTCACCAGCCGGGTATGTACCTTTTCTGCGCTACCCATTCCCATAAAACCGATGGCTCCTTTTTCCCTGAGGATCTTCTCACTCATCTCTGCATTGGATTCTACTACAATAGCATCCTCTGAATACTGCAATTCCCGGGATTGCTCAAAAGCCTCTTCGCCCAGATCCAGTAAACGCAATACATGTTCTTTAAAATAGTCGGCGCTGCCCGACTTCTCGTCTCGCACCATAACCACAACAGGAAGATCCGGACCACCCAGATCCTTCCAGTTTTTGATCTTACCGGAGAATATTTCTGACGCTTCTTTGAGACGCAAAGACGATACTTCATTGTCCGGATTTACAACAAGAAGCAGGCAGTCAAAGGCCACCTCCATCACTTCTACAGGGCCTTTCTCCTTTAATTTGTCCATCTCCCCTGGGTATACTTCGCGGGAGGTGGGAGCAATGTCTACTTCACCGGCCGTTAGCGCATCGATTCCGGCTTCCGATCCGGGGGCCGAGATTATCAGATCTATTTCCGGGTTCTCTTTTTCGTACTCTTTTTCCGCGATCTTCAATATGGGCAACATCGTATTGGAACCCGTGATCACGACTTTTCGTCTGTCTGTACATTGAGTTGCGAAAAACAACGTTAGCAATGCAGAAGTCAATACTGTTACAATAGAATTACATTTTATGCGATACATTTCTTATCTCCAGCAGCAGTTAACAGCAACCAGAAGAAAGAAGAAAGTCAAGCCAAATCAATAGTTGCTCAAATAGTTATCTACTGCATCCACCGCTCGTTCCAGCCGCTGATGGAAATTTCCTTTTATTATTCTGTACTCTGCCCCACTTCGTTCCAGCTCCCCCAGAAACCTGGATCTAAATTCCTCGCGAAGATGCGGTGCATCCCTCTGTGGATCCTCCACCCATGGAATGTCGATATCCATAAAAAGATAGAAATCACCTATCCTGGTGGAAAGCGCTTCAGGAATAAACGATGGGCAATCTCCAAAGTAATGATTGCTGTAGATCACTGTGGCCATCAGGTCTGTATCACAGAAGAAAACTCTGTTTGCCTGCTTTCGCACTCTGTCTTCCAGTGCGATTTGACCCATTCCGATTTGTTCAATATCCTCTTCCTGCACAAACCGACCCATGGAATCCAGATACTCCCGGGCATACTCATGAGCCCAGGTTGTATGAAATCGATTTGCCAGATGACGACTTGTAATGGTTTTCCCGGTGGATTCCGCACCTGTAATGACTATTTTCCTGTGGAAGTAGGGTCGCACAGGATCAGGAAGGAATTGATAATGGGACAGTGGTTTTTCTCGGATGGCGGTGCCCGACACTGGCACTACCTTTCTAGCCAGGTCCACGCATATATGCCGTGCACCGAGCTCACTGGCTAACCGATCTCCGTAGTCCTCTGAACTGAACAATACATCAACGGGTTCTGGATGCACTCGCTGCAAACTGGCTTTCCAGATCCTCCAGAAATCTGGATGCTCCTCGGGAAATTGCGGATTTTCGTCCGTGAGATGCACTACGGAACAATTGCAGAGCTCTTTCATCCACTGGAAGCGAAGCTCTCCAGGAATAGGCTCTCGCTGGAGGGACCCTACAACCACCGTCAGCTCATCGCATTGTTTCAGTGCTTCGCTTATCAAATGCAGGTGACCTTTGTGAGGGGGAAGAAATTTTCCCAGCACCAGCCCTCGAATCAACGCAGGACCTCGTATGGATAGGCATCTTCCAGAGCAGGATCCCAGGAGTGGACACGCACCGAAGCTCCTTCCAGAATTTCAATGCTCCTGCTTTGAATTTGTTCTACGTAGGTTTCCAGGGCAAAAGATCCAGGGTCCACAAAGATGTCCATGCTCAGGTCCTTATTCTGCTGAATGCGATGCCTTCTGGAGGGAACGAATCTTAGCACTCGCGCGAAATCAAGTGGATTGATTCGCTTTTCAGTGAGAGAGTGAAAGAATACCGATGGCCTTCCCTGCAATCCCTGAATGTAGCCTTTCTGTCCGCAGCTACAGAGTTCTGAAACGATAGAGCAATAATCGCCAGTATTGTATCGCAGCAATGGTAATAATGGATTACGACCTCCGGACACCAGTAGCCGTCCTTCGCCGCTGGCCACTATTTCCGAGCCGCAAAGCAATTCCAGGAAAATGTCAGGGGCCAGTTGATGGTATCGATCCGGATGCTCCGGGCAGCTACAGGCAATGGGTCCTGTTTCGTTGCTAGAATAGAAATCTACTATTGGGCACCTGAAAAAGGACTCCATTCTGGACCTGAGATCCGGCGACAAACTTGAAGCGGTACTCACCACGGCAGATGGCCTGTAGTCAATTTGATAATCCATGTAGGTTTCGAAGGCAAAAGGATCCCCGGTGAGGATCGCCGGGCGAAGTTCCTGGATGAACTTTTCTGGATGATCTGAATCGTTCCATTCCTTCAACAGGTTCCTTTCGCCTGCCGGGGAGATGTTGATTTTGGCGAATCCCGCTCCGTCATAGTAGCTGTGCACAGTGGCATAGGTCATGGTTTCGCTCTGGGAACAGATCTGCACCGCTGCCATATCGTTCAGGCCAGGTTTTAGATGGATTCCATGCCGCCGAATGGCTTCGAGAATCAACGGCTGATAATGCCCCACACCCAGAGGTGTATTGGGCACTTGAACTGGCATTCCAGTAGTTCCGCTGGTGGGATTGAGCACCAGACGGCCAAGATCAGCGTTTAAAGGGACGATTTCATGTAACCGGTCGCGAATGTCCTCTCTACTCATCCAGATCCCGGATATGCCCCGTTGTTGGTATCGCTGAAAGTAGGGAGAATAGAGCGACTGACTTTGCACATAGCTTTCCAGCCAGTCATGGGTTGGGCCCGGCGGCTGCGAAAGAGTTTCACAGAATCCATCGAGCACAGGAATGTCTGCCTCAAGGAGCCGATCTCCGCATTGAGCATTCCACCGGGGGGCATGATTGCTTTCCAGAATGCTGCGATACATCGCCAGGTGCCTTTCCTGAATGCGAGGTATTCTATCTACTATTTCGCTCTGAATGTCCATGCTGCCTTACTCCCGGGACCATTTCGATGCCGCCTCCCGGGCGGCTTTTTCTTCCATCGCTTTGCGAAGCTCCTCCTGTCTTTTTCGCAACTGAGCAGCTTTTTGCATGAGCTCAACTCTGCGAACCGAATCCAGGGATTCCCAGCGGTTCTTAAAGGATTCCTTGCTTTCGCCTGATGGACGAATGGCCAGGGATCTCAGACATAGCCGGACCAGCTCTTCACGGCGCTCCGTGTTCAAAACAAAGTCTCGGGCACGGGAAACGTCAGCCAGCTCAGAAAAACCAGTTTGAAAAAGAGAAATGCAGCCGGGAATCAATTCCGATCTTCGAAGAAAAATTGGATGAGACAACACATAGCAGCCCAGCATCAGGAAGGCTGCCTCGGTCGGACGTTTGGTCTGCAGCTGAATCAAATGATTGCGATCTTTCTTTTCCAGAGCCCCACCTCCCAGATGAAAGATTACATCCTGGGCCAGAGCCAGTGGCACAGGCCCCGTGGAGTCCAGGCTTGAAAAATCATAGATGTCCGGAGGGCACTGAGCCAGCCTTCGCATGAGTTGATGAATGTCAATATCAGGGCCTGCCATCTTGCTACACTCAGCCTAACTTGCATTCCCATCTAATGACCAGCAACTTTATTTCCATTGCGATTGCACTCCAGGTATGATGCAGCCCGGTACAAACCATTCCAATCGTATCTCTAACCGGGATTAACCTTGACCGCCAGCCGCTATTTCGCTTCCTTTCTCTGGTGAGCTGGACTGATATCTGGAATTACCAGGTCTTAATCGGAGCGTCTGTTGCCTTTCTATCCACGGGTCTGGGGGCGTTGCCGGTACTATTCAAAGTGCGTTTCGGCCCCAAATTGCATGATATTACCACAGGGGTATGTGCTGGAGTCATGCTGGGAGCCACCTTCTTTTCGTTGATCTTACCTGCCATGGATCGCTTTTCAGGAGGCTCTGGGCTTGCGAATGCTGGGATGGCCGTAACAGGGCTTCTGGCCGGAGGATCCTTCCTGCATCTGGCCAATCGATTCGTTCCCCATGAACACTTTCTTCGCGGTCCGGAAGGAAGCAACAGTCAGGCGATACGCAGGCTCTGGCTATTTGTATTCGCAGTGGGCATTCATAACTTGCCCGAAGGAATGGCTCTGGGTGTGGGTACCGGCACCGGAGATGAAAGTATTTCTCTGCCTCTAATGACTGGCATTGGGTTACAGAATATTCCAGAAGGAATGATCGTGGCCCTGGCACTCATTGCAGAAGGATTTGCATCGCGCACGGCGATTTTTGTTACACTGGCTACTGGCCTGGTTGAGTCCATTGGTGTTTTGATAGGGGCCACTGCGGTAGGGTTCAGTGCAGCCATGCTACCCTGGGGTTTATCGGCATCCGGCGGCGCAATGCTCTATATCATAAGTAGCGAAATGATTCCAGAAACCCAGAAGAATGGTTTCGAACACCAGGCCACGGCGGGACTTATGATTGGATTTGCAATGATGATGATTCTGGATAATGCCTTTCAGGCCTGACAGCCATGGCATCCGCATATATCATCGCTTCTGGATTTTTGCATGGCTTCCCGGCCTTCCTTTAACGCGAAAAAGGCTACGGCCAGCGCCCCCAGTGTGTCCGCGTACAGAAGCCCCGTCCATTCATACAACAGTCCGGAGGCGAATACCGCTGCAGAAAGATAAAGACAGCTCTTTGAGCAATTCGCATCTGCCAGAATGGCTGGAGAGTTCAAGCGTCGACCTACGGTCGATTTTCCCTTGATCAAAAGTCCCATTCCAAGCATGCTTATTCCGGTTACTACCATCCCCCAGAATGTAGACTCCGGCGGAATCTGTCTTACTACCTGAAGAATACTGGCCGCGAGTATTCCTCCCACCAGGACATAGAAAGATATGCCAGTAATTCTCAGCGCCCTTCGTTCAAATCTCTGCCGGGATTCTGCGGCATGGCCATCGGCCCGCATTCGAAGAGTCATATGTAATACTCCGATGGCAGACAGCACCTCTACGAAGCTATCGATTCCAAAGCCCATAAGAGCCAGAGTCTCATCCTTTCCTCCTAGTATAATCGACGCCACTCCTTCGATGACGTTGTAAACGATGGTAATTACGCTGAGGAGTATGGCGAAACGGATCAGGCCAGAGGTAGACCATTCTTTCGTGTCTGGAGCCGTGGACACCCCTTTTCTGGGAAGGCCAGTGGACGCACCTTTTTCAGACTCTATCACCGCCGTTGTCTCATTGTCCAAAGATCTCTGCAGTCGGTGGTTCGATTCAGTAATAGATTCAGTCAATGGTTCAGTCATGGCTGAATCAGATTCTTCGTCTCTGTTTGCTTTTTCCATCATTTCTATAGTTCTCTTGCACAAACCGGCGAGCGAATTCCGTAAGCTCCACGGCACTGGACACTGGGTGGATCTTGAATCCGAGCTTGTTCGTTTCCACAAGTCGTGGATTTTTTTCCCAGCCCCCGTAGAGTTGAAGTGCGAAAGTGCCTCCTGCCCCTGCCACATCCAGGGATCTTCGAGCAATATCCCGACCTGCATTTCCAATCTCATCATTTTGAAGGATTGTGTCCACACCATCATCGCTAATTACCAGAATATGCACTTTTCTTCTAGGCCTGGGCTCCTCCAGATATGTCTTTCTGAGTATATGCAACGGGAAAGCTGTGCCGCCACCAATGTAGCCTGTTAGCACAGAAAGTATCTGCGCTTCATCACGAACAAATCCTTCCGTTTTTTGCACCTGGTGAGGTCCGCTCCACAACGTTGCCTGCACAGCCGATCCGGTGCGAAGTGCGGATAAAGCAATGATGGTTCCTGCCAGAGCAGGATAACTCAGGCTAATGGAAGGTCTGGGCATGCTACCCGAACAGTCCACATAGATATCCAGATCAATGGGAGATTCATCTTTGCTCTGGCCCTCCGCATTCCCGTAGCGATTCTGGACGGTAGTATATCCAGGAATTACCACAGGACTTCGTAGCAAGGTCTGAAACCAGTTAATTCTCTCGATCATTTGACCAGGGTGCCAGATCTCGTAGCCTTCCAGCAACGGTTCCGTGGATGGCTCGTTTTCGCTTACAGGGAAAGGGATCAAATATGGTCTGGCCTTCTCGCGATAAAAACGGTTCGTGGCCTCCTGTTCACTAACTTTTACTCCCATGGCTTTGAGAACATTGAAATAATCCAGGGGAATCCGACTCTGGCCCCCGGACCTGCTTTCATTGGAAGACTCGGAAGGTATTCCGGTCCCATCGGCGTCCCCCTTAGCTTCGCCTGGAGGGGTCCAGTTGCCGCTTTCGTCAAAATCCGGATAGGAACATTCGTCCTCTTCGCCCTCCTGCATTTCAACCAGACCATCGGGAATGGAATCCTCCGCTGTGATGTGTTCTGAATCCAGGAGAGGCTTCATAATCTTTCTTGTAGCCACAGTTCCATCTGATTTTAGATAATAGTAGCAGATCGCCGCAAACATTCCGCTGCCCCGGACCACATCATTTGCAAATGAGCGAATTACCTGGGCAGCTACAGTAGCATCCCCTTCCATCTCTGGATCCTGATCCGGGCATAAAGTTCCTGGAGACAGAGACCAGAGCAATTCATAAATTCGCATATAAAGCTTCCAGAGAGGATCCATTTTCTCTGTTTGCCTGTTCAGTTGAATATAGATCTGATCCATGGCCAGCCCCATGCTTTTCAATCTGTTGTTTATCAATAAGTCGGTATACAGATTCAGGATCAAACCGCTTTCGCCGGAGTATTCGCGCAACGCCCTGTGTATTCGAGCCATACAGCGACCGGCATCCAGAAGATCACCAGGCGCGAATACATGATGACCGATTTCATGTGCCAGGATCTCAAGCTGAAAATCCTGCAACCCCAGTTTCTCCACCTGGTCCAGGCCTACCACTACCTGCTTGTTCTGTAGATCGATGTAGGCCAGAGGGGTCGCAGAATTCTTTCCTGGAATCTTCTTCTGTCTGGTTAGGCGGGGATCTTTAAGCTTTATGTAGCGTCCCCAGAGTTCCAGAGCCCTGGGCCAGTGCTGTAACCAGGTTTCCGAGGAGCTCAATGGACCGGTACCACCCAGACAAAATGGCTGTCTTCGCTCAGGCAGATCACAGTCTTTCGATGGAGGATTGCACTGATGCCAGATGGCTCTGGCAGGGCATACTTCTTGATGGACTTGAGTGCAACCTTGAGTAGATCCTCTGGCACAGCGGCCGGTCTTTCGCTTTCCTTCTGCTCTTCGTCGGTAATTGGTCGCGGAATGATTTGCGAACCAAACCGATCCGCAAATAAGAGATAATTTCTGTGCGAATCTGTGAGCAAGATAGCCTGGGATTCCTCTTCCACTCTTAAAAACTCCGGGGGCCTCAAGAAAATACCCCCGCCCGGTGTATCAAAGGAGGAAAACCCCTGGTAACCGCCGGTCATAAAAGGTTCGGGACTGGAAAGCCCGGCCCAGGGATTTCTTTCCAGTTGCGAAATCCAGGTTCGCAGTTCCGTCGGCTGTACTCGCGGAAAAATCGCTTTCGCTTCTTCTTCATTCATATTCTGGAGTTCAATCAGAGCGCTGGAGCGCAAATGAATCATCCCTGCGAGATAGGAAAGGGCTGCGGCCAGTCTGTAGAATCGATTCGAATTCTCTCCCGTATAGTCCACATTTGCCTCGGCCAGTTTTTTCATCAGTAGCCACCATCGCTGGGGATCCAGCCCATGCTGGCTCAAACTGTGGGCTGCATTGTATATCCTGGATAGAAATAATTGCCCCTGATCCGATGCAACAGCAGGATAAAGCTTCAAGGCTGACTCCAGTAGCTTCTCCATTCGGGAGCTCCAGCTTCTGGATGGTTGAGCCAGAAGTAGCATTCGATAGAGACCCATCAATCCAGGTTTTCGGTCCGCAGATCCTGCCATATGGTTCGCATTCAAATAGGATGTGGCCAGAGATTCAAAGGACTGCAAAAAGGCGGCACCGTCCAGGTTGCGATTCTGGAGCCATTCAAGCCTGTAAAGCTGGTTCAATTCATCCCTGTTTGAACGCAGGAATTCTTCCAGCTCTGGAGCCAACGCCTTCGTGTTCATATCGATGCTTCCCATGAAACAGAGTGATTATTTGCGCGAAGACCATTGCAACCAGCTTAGGTAATTTGTGTAGCGCTGATGCAAATATTTCAATTTCAGAAGATCATTGAATACATGACCATAGAGCTTTCTTGACTTTACCAGATCCTGGATGGTTTTTTCAATTTCGGATAATCTTGACCTGGTATCTTTTTCGCTCAGCCCATCCAGACCCGCGTCGAACTGCTCTCTCAGTCGGGCCACGGGATCATCGGCCCCCAGGCCAATGCGATCGAACTCCGCCGATGAAAGATCAAAGAGTTTGCGAATCCATCCTACGCGATCCACTCGGTATATGCTATGGTTGGATCCATCGAAAAAAGGAGATTCTGCATTCTGGGCTAGCTTATCGTGCAACACAAAGGGCAACATCTGACGAAAGTCTTCGAAGGAGACCTCCGGTTCGCCTTTGAAGTAGGCGATGGCTTTGGCAAATACCAGACAGGTCATTATGGCCCTTACAGATAGACCGTTTCTGGTCTGACTTCCCAGGTCCTTAACCAGATCCCGTCCGGTCTCTTCCAGCATCAGCTGGGACAATTCCATCCCCGCAAGTTTAACATTGTCTTTGGTTTTGTATTCCAGTTGCTCGCCGGCAGACTCGAAGAACTCAAAATGCGAAGCGAAGAATTCAACTCTTCGCATCAGCTCCGGGGATATTCGAATGGCAAGAATGTCAGCATTCATCTGATCCAGCTCTGCTTCTGTAAAGATGATACTTTCCGGAACCATCTTTTCAGGCGAAATTCCGGCTTCAATACGCATCAGTAAATCTCCGATGAAGCGAGTATTAAAATGAAGGGCATGTACTACTATGTCGATGCGATCCTGCAGAGCTTCAATAACCTGATAGGTTCCTCCTCCTGCATCATCGTTTGCTGTAAGATACCACGCGGCTTCCGGACATTCATAGATTTGGTCCAGCACTTCTGCATAGTTGTCTGCCAGAACAGTTAGCAACGCAGACTGAGTTCGGGTTGGAATACGATTATACTCATCGATTATCTTTACTCGCATACCCAGCCATCGTCTCCAGGAAATGCGAACTTCATCCATGGACGAAGCGTTCATCAAATCCGATGGTATCGGATTTCCCAGAAGGTCCGTTACGGTCATTTCTGGCTGTCCGTGTTGAATGGCTCGTCGGATCTCGGTAAGCGAATATCCGGCCAGCACTCCCATCAAGATGGCGCTGGCTGTTTTTCCCCGACCTGGACCACCTACAAACAGACACCTTCTTCGCACTGCAAGGTTCAGCAATGGCATGAGCACAAAGCTGGAGTAACTCTGAGCGGTGGGCAGGCTTAGAGTAGTTTTTCGGTCCCCTATCTGAAATGTCGTGGGAGGATCATCGTTGTATTCAATATCATAAAACGGGGAAATGATGGCATGGTTCACGATCCAGAAATAGGCCTGTCTCAGTTTTTCATCCAGTCCCGCCGAAGAGCCTGCAACTTCGCCTGTGGGCACCGGCCCCTGGTATAGATCGGCCACATCGAATTTCGCTTCCTGCTTTTCTGCTGGGGGTCGGGTGGGAGAAGAAGATACCTTTTGAAAGATCTTTCGCGCGCTTCCGGAATCAGTCATTATGGATCAGACTATGATCTACTGCGGAATTCCGGTCAACACGTAATCCAGGCAGGTCTGATGAGCGGACCGATTGCCTGTCAGTACAATCTCATGTCTTCTGTTAGTTGCTCGAAATGAATTCCATCCTGTACGTAGGTCCTACGAAATTGCTTGAATTCTGCATCTTCCAGCACGGCCTCTCTGTATGTAGAGTCACCCCATAAATGGTCGGTAAAGTACTGACCCGAGCCGCGAATCTGAAACCGAAACTCCGGATGCAATCGATTCAAGATCTTCATATACTCGAACCCGGTCTGGATCGGGTCAAATTCATAGGAAACGGGAATGATCTGAATCCCGTAGCATGTAATGCCACGGTAGAGAGATGCGGTGGGCGTAAACACGGTGCGAGCGAATCGAACACCAGGAAGTTTAAGCCTGCGAAGCTCGGCCAGAACGGCATCGGCATCCATCCATGGAGCGCCGGAATAGACGAACGGCCTGGTGGTGCCCCGCCCCAGACTTACGTTTGTGCCTTCAAAGAATACCACGCCGGCATAGACCAGAGCCGTTTCCAGATCAGGGATGTTGGGAGAGGGATTGATCCAGGCTCTTTGCAGCGATATCTCCGAATCATTTCTTTCGTAATTCTTGACCTTTACTATTGAAAGTTTAAGGTTTCTGAATCGGGACTGAGCCATGTAGAGAGCATACTCGCCCATGGTCATGCTATAGAGATACGGCACCGGCGCCAGACTTACGAAACTCTCGTATCCGCTCTTTAGATAGGGTCCGCTGGCCTTCCAGAAACCATATGGATGCGGACGGTCCAGAATAATGAGCTCCAGACCGTTATCCTCTGCCGATTCCATGAGGTAAGTGAGGGTAGAGATATAAGTATAGCAGCGCACCGGTAGATTCTGAATATCAACTACAATGGCCTCCAACCCCTGAAGCTGATAATCCATGGGTTTTCTTTGCGAGGAGTACAAACTTAGTAGCCGAATCCCATACCTGGATTCCTGACGAAAGCCCCCCGGCAGGTACTGGTCTTCATGACTGTAGAGTCCGTGTTCAGGCTCAAGAATCAGGGAAGGTTTCACTCCTGCCCGAGCCAGAAGATCAAGTCCGGGCACCAGATTTCTGTTCAAACCTGTGGCGTTGGTAAGTAGAGCGAAACTCTTACCCCGAAGCATTCGGAAATCATCGATTTCAATAATGTCCAGACCGGACAGAACTCTTCCCTGACGACGGATGGGTAGCAGATCTGCCTCGGTTTCTTCGTCCGGCACATGCGAATCTGAGATAGAAAGTATCCGTATGCGATCCCCATCCCTGTGTCGAATATCCAGAACCGAATCCTCCATGCCTGGATACCGGGGACCGGATGAACAGGCTCCATAACAGGAACCAAGAAGAAGTGCAACAAAGGGCAATGCAGTTGAAATAGGCTTCATGGATCGATTCGGGAACCCGCCATTATCCGGAAGGAACTCGGGTTATCTATATTTTCGGCATCTACCCGGTCAATCATCATGGACGAAAGATGCTTGACAAAAAGGAAGTATCACTTAATTAAGTGCCATGTCCGGTCGAAATGGAAGCCTCAGTTTTGGTTCTGGAACCGACAACCCTGATGGCCTGCAGCTGAAGTTAACGTTCGACGAGGATACTAAAACCGTATACGGTGAGTACCGTTGTCCCGAAAAGTTTGTGGGTGAACCCGATCAGGTGCATCCAGGAATCCTATCTGTAATATTAGATGAAACAATGGCTCGTATTAACGATGCCATGAACTTCGATACAGTAACCGGTGAACTGACTATCCGCTATCTGCAACCTGCCAGGGTTGGAGAAAACCTTTATTTGCGTGGATGGTTTGTAAAAAAGAACCGTCGTGTGGTTGAAAACCGGGCTGAAATAGAAAACGAAATTGGAAAGATCGTAGCCAGGGGCAAAGGCAAGTATATAGAAAGAGAAGAAGAGTAATCTCAGTTACTTCTTCCGCTCAATGCCGGGCTGGTGCTTTTCCTGGATAGCTCCACCATTCTCTCAAGATCCGATTCGCTCACACCATCCCGTTTCAATATCTGAAATTCCTGTTCCAGGTCTGTATCAAAAATACCGGGATCATCGGCACCCACAACGACGGAAAGGTCA
The DNA here is from genome assembly GCA_002729885.1 of Spirochaetaceae bacterium. Classification (GTDB taxonomy): domain Bacteria; phylum Spirochaetota; class Leptospiria; order Leptospirales; family Leptonemataceae; genus UBA3465. Next base: position 42,892 of record PBUB01000002.1, on the reverse strand, counting down.
TTGCTCAGGAACCTATGCACTGGATGCTTTTTTACGGCACCGATTCTCAGATTGGACGTAGGACAAACTTCGATCACGGTAGCCCTGGTAGCCAGTCTTCGCATTAGCTGGTTTTGATAATCCCTCAATCGGTCCACATGATCTCTGGAATACTGCACTTCAATCAGGGGCTCACCTTCAGACCTCTGCGAATCCTTTCCTGAACTATCGCGGCCTTCCTGCTCAAGCCAATGGTTCTGCAAATCCTTTAATCGCTCCACCTCCCTGTTTAAATCTGAGTCGTTTGCGTAGGAGACCAGCAGATCCAGATCTCTTTCAAACTGAAGTTGTCGGATTCGCTCTGAAACAGGCTCCTTTCGCGTAGAGTTCAGGAATTCTTCCGGCTCCTGCCCCAGGGCAATACAGTGGCCCAATCGATGGGCCCCCAGCTCGGCTGATTGATACACCCATCGGGCCGCACTTTCCAGGGTTTTGTCCTGAAAGGACTCCCCTACGTGATAGAGAATGGAAAGGGCTGATTCTGGATGTTCTTCGTTGTCCTGCAGCACCTTGCGAAACAGTTCCTCTTTATTCTGTGGAGGAAAGCCTTCTTCCTGGGCACAAAAGTCAATACCTACCAGACGCTGCCGCACTGCAGAATTCGCATGCATCAACTCCCGAAGCAATTCATACTGCTGCCCTGCCAGGTCCCCGCCTCTCCACAGAGACATTACCAGGTATCCTTCCCGGCCGGAATCCCGAAAACCTTCGCACAGGGATTCAACACGCTTTCGATAATCGTTCAGATTCAGTTGCGGCCCAAACAACATTCGGTACTCTGCATAAGGTTCCTTCTGGCGCGATGCAAGTCTGTGCGCCACTTCATACACTTCTTCTTCATCGGCATGGGCAACGCTGATTACGAAGTCGAAGCAACATTGAAACTCCGGAAAGTTTCCCACTGATTCATAGATTGAGTATCTGCGAAGATCGTCCGACCGTTCGGGAAGAAAGATTCCTTCCAGGTCCGGTTTCTGTCCGTAAGTAGATTCATAGGTGCTGGAAAAAATGTGCCATCTGGGATCCTTTCGGGATGCCAGCCATTTCAGCTCTTCTTCGCGCAGGCAGCCATAGAGATGTGTATGTAGTTCAAAGGCTCTGTTTTGATACATGGAAAGGGATTACTGAATTCTTGCGTTCTCTTCTGAGTCAGGAAGCCTTTTCACTCCCTGGCGAATCAAAAGCTCGGTTTCTATCACTTCAATGACGTCCGGATCTTTCTCTGTGGCCTTTAATGATTGCAGATCGGCAGTTCTGGATTTCTTTATCCTGCGCTTAAGGCCGTTTAATTTTCGGCGATGCATTTCGCCTTCCAGAAGCTCATGCACTTCCGGGTAATCAGGTATGGTATTGCGAAACTGCTGGAGCTGGGCCTGAATGAATTCATCACTCCAGGCTCGAGCGCGATGGCGCATCACCTCCAGGTAGGTGGGGGTAATATAATACTGGCGCAGATCTTCAGCGGGCTGACTCAAGATTCCTCCTTGCGTATCTTTACTGATTTTTCCGGAATCTTTTCTTCATGCACATCAATTTCAATGGCTCCGGCTTCTGCCTCGGCCTTACGTTTTTCGTAGTTGGGATCTGCTTCCCCGCGACGGTCTTTTCCGGTCTTACCCGACTTCCCGGACTCGCCCGGCTTCTCTGACTTTGCCATATACCGTCAGTTTAGACACCGGATTCCTTTTTGTTCAATAAAAATTCCCGAAACACTGTACGAAGAATAATCCAGCCGGCGAGCACTGAACCGCGAATAGTTGCGCTTACCTTGCTACGTCCTGCATATCGTTTCCTGGACATAACCGGGACTTCTGTAATGCTCAGTCGATGCTTCAGGGCCCGGATCTGCATCTGCACAGTCCAACCAAAATCCGGATCATCCATTCTCAGTTTGTTCAGTGGCCCGCGACGAATAGCCCGAAATGGCCCCAGGTCCCTATAGGAATATCCATAGAGCAGTCGAATCAAAAAGGTTGCCAGCCAGTTTCCAAACTTCTGATGAGGAAGCAATACTCCCGTAGTCCGAGCTCCAATGCAGAAATCTGCCTCACCGGAAACCACAGGACCCAGAACCGATTCCAGATCCGCCGGATCGTCCGATCCATCCGCATCCATATATAGAAGAATATCCCAGTCCGCGTATCCATTCAGAAGTTCCATCCCGGCAAGACAGGTAGATCCATACCCCCGGCGCGAACAATGGCTTACCAGAGCGCCCAGTTGGCGGGCTTTATCTGCAGAACCATCCGTGCTATTGTTATCTGCACAAACTATGTAGCGAAAGAAACCTGCTTGCATAAGAGGCGTAAGCACATAATCGAGATTCTCCACTTCATTGTATACCGGCAGTAACAGAGCGATTCGCGGAAGCTCACGGACCAGTGTCGCGGCCTTTTCTGGTAGAAGCCCCTTGCGAAACAGAGAATGTAGATCCCTGGCATCGTCGAGATCTTCCAGAGGCTCCATCACAGAAACCGATAATCCAATTAATTCAAGCTTCTGTTTCTGTATTTTCAGTACGGAAGATGTAGACCATGGTATCTGGCGAAAAAGATCCAGGAACTCGTCGGAGGATAATGTTTGCGCAGCGCCGCTGGCATCGCCGGTCTGTTCCGGCCTTGCGCCGATGGCAGGCTGGTCCGGAGCAGCGTCTTGAGCAGGCAGCCTGGAAGCATCAATCAATCCACCGCGAATGCCAATTGTTGTATAGCCTCCATCGGTGGAGGGAATCAGGACTGCATCGCTGTATTGCAGCTTGTCGGCGGCCAATGCGGCAATATCTGGATGGTATGCCGGTATGTCGCTTCCCGTTAGAAGTAGACTTTCAGAGGGCCAGCGATTCGCACTTTCCAGAAGTGCAAGGCCCATGCGAAGGCCCAGGTTTTCGCCGGACTGCTGGAACCGCGGAATTTCCGGAAACCGTGACTGAAAGTAACCTTCTCTATCCTCTCCAGATACATAGAGACAGCAGGAACCGGGGGAAAATCTAGCAATAACGGATTCCATTATGGATCGGTAGATTTCAGTAGCCTTCGCTGGACCTGTATATCTGGCCAGCCTGGTTTTCACCGTCCCCTGGATGGGGGGCTTTACGAAGAATAGCTGCTTCATCAGCTAATGAAATTCTTTTTATCAAAGATATCGAAGAAGTAGTCCTCTTCGCCTATATGCAGGCCACGATTCGGAAAGGCCTGATCAAAGAACAAACTGGCCAGAATCTCAAAGCGTTCATCGAAAGGCATCGCGCTCTGTTCCCAGTATTCATTTCTACGTTTGATTAGATAGGAGATCGTGTAATCCGCGCAGGCAAATTCGATTCCTCTTTCATTCATTGTACGAATAAGCCAGTTCAGATTCCAGCTCTGGAACTCGCCCAGGGCTTCCAGAGCTGCCAGTGTGGGTTCGTGCTGCCCCAGAGTCTCCACCATGTAAAGAGCCGTGCGATATTTCTCTGGATCGCTTCTTGCATCCTTCATGGTGCGTGACAGACTTTCATACATATGGAAAGTCTCATGGTAGGAATCCAGAATCAATGTGGTAAACTGCGGATAGTCCCCCAGCACCTGCAAAAGGTCTACGAATTTCTCGGCTTCAATGTGGTCTCTCAGTACGGCATCGTCAGGGTCGGTACGAGGTTCAGGATCAATTAAGGGAACATAGAGATATCTTGTTTCCGTAACGAATCTGGATTCTTTGGGGATATAGTATTCAATACGAACTGGCTCAATGTAATGATCGCTGAACTCTCCTTCCAGCTGAGGAGTTACACTGAGACTCTTGAGCTTGTTTACATCATCTGCAACAACCTTCTGGCCATGCATCTTTACACCGGCTCGCTGCAGTCGCTTTAACTCACCGGGACTGGCCAGTTCTTTGCGATGCATGGCTGCTTCTGCGCTGGAACCGGTTTCCGGCAGCAAGACTTTTCGCTTGCGACGACGTTTTCGCTTTAAATGGGAATCATCGGAATCGTCATCAGGCGCATCCTTCGCATCCGCATCTAGAAGTGAATCCGCTCCCTGGTCCGGAATGTCTTCGCCTGCTTCTTGATTCAACCCCTCAGTAGGACTTACATCCAATGGAGGCACAGAAATTCCATCTACGTTCGCAGCTTCCGAGCTATATTCCTCTGAAGCCTTCTCCGCGCCGGTACCATCCAGGTCAAAGGAACCCGGAGATGCCAGTTCCGGTTGATCATTTTCCTCTACAGCCATAGCTATCTATCTGCCTGATACTTGCGCACCATTCGTTCGATCTCTTCTCCAAGAACGCGATCTTTCAGTGTACTGGCCACTCTTTGAAGTTTGCGAATTTTCTCATCTGAACCGGAACGAATAATGGCCATGGCTGCAAGTTGAAGAACCCTTCGATCCTCACCGGGTTTATCCAGAAGATCCATGATTGATTCTGCCAGCGCTGGATCTGCCAGTTCTCCCAGAGCGGCAGCAGCCTCCAGTCTGACTTCCAGTTTTTCATCGCTGCGGATAGCCTGGATGAGGGCAAATCCTCCATCCTTGATTCGCAGGTTTCCAATGGCCATGGCTGCCCTCTGACGAATGGCTTCCTTTTCGTCAGATCGCAGAAGGTGAGCCAGAGCGTTGGCAGAATCATCCACACGTAAGTCCAATAACGCTTCAATCATAGCCAGCTTGAGCTCATCTTCCTTTTCTACTCTTAGCTGTCTGGAGATGGGACCCGCACTGGCTCGATCCTTCATGGCCACTGCCGATCGCACGGCAGCCCAGCGGACCACATCCGACGAATCGCCCACCGCGCTGTGGACCAGATAGTTTTGGCGGCCCCACCCTCTTCTGCCAATCATTTCGATGGCTCGCGCTCGCACTTCATCGTTGGGATCATCTTTGAATTTTCGTGCCACCAGATAGGAAACATCCTGATCTGTTTTCTGTTCTACGATTGCCTTTAGCGCGAATATTCGCACACTTTTGCTGGAATCATTCAATAGATCACGAATAAATGGGACCAGTCTCTCATCCTGATAGAGTCGGGCTCCTTCCAATGCATAGATCTTGTGAACCGGACGATCCGATTTCATCTGCCGAATCAAGATAGGAATCAAGTTATCGTTGCCCATCCGCGCCATCGCGCGATAGGCAGCCAGTCGGACCTTCATTCTTGGATGGTCTGCCATTCTTCCCAGAGCAAAAATAAGTCGGTGCTCCTTCCAGGAAGAAGCCAGCTGAATACACTGCAGGAGCAAATCCTCCGGAACATTTCGATTCATGTATCGATCCAGAATACGATACCAGTCCGGAACATATCGCTCCAATCCAGGTCCATAGGCCTCGAATACTCGAAGTATGGCGCGATGATCCTCGAAGTCATCGCTCTTAAAGAGATATTGAATGGCCGGTCTCAAAAGCTCATCGTATCGATTCTGATAGATGTACCAGATAGCCTGTCTGCGAGCTGGGCCGCCGGACTCCAGCTTCTCCAGAACTTCTTTTTTTCCGTCTACTATTGCGAACTGAGCTTCTGCGCGACTAAAAGAAACGAATAGCAGCAGGAAACTAATTGAAAGTAAGCTGATGTTGATAGCTTTCATAGGCTTGCAATGAACTGCTTTTTCCTCCTATAGAGGCTGATCGCAGATCCGGGGAAAAACAGAACGATTTAGGACAGAATGCCAGAGCGGACTTGAATGGAAAGCCAATACATAGACCGGAAACGCACTAAATGGAGTCCTGCCGAACCGAATACTTCCGGGCCGGACTCCTGATTTTCTAGCGCAGGCTGGATTCATAGGCATTGGATGCTGCCCGCTGATTATCGTAGGCCTCTCTCAGTCCGGGGTCCAGTTCAATGGCTGTATCGAAAGCCCTCATGGCCCGACGATACTCTGCATTCTTGTAGTAGGCCACTCCCAGAAGATTATGGGCCTGAGCCGATGTGCTGGAATCCAGATCCGAAGCTGTGAGGGCCATAAGCACCTCAATGGCCTTTTCTCGGTCCACCGGAGAGTCGGTAGCCAACAGAATACGAGCCCGACTTAGATTTACAGTTGGATCCTGAGGATCCAGGCGCGCAGCCTGATAAATGGCCCTCCTTGCCTTCTCCAGGGAATCCGGATTTCGATTTTTTCCATATAGATTCGCCAGAAGCAGATAAGCCTCCTTTCGCAGGGTTGCCGAAGCCTCGGGCGAAGTGGCCGCCGTTTCCAGTTCCGCCGCGGCGGCATTGCTTCCGGACTTCAAAAGTACGCGCCCCAGTCTTAGATGAACCTCGGGATCTACCGTGGATTGGCCGGGTCTCTGTAATCTTTCTTTCAGCGTCTGGTATTCTCGAACAGCGTATTCGAATGCGCCCTTGTCCTCATAGACGCGAGCCAGGGCAAACCGAATCTCTTTTTCTTCGCCTTTTGAAAGAGTCACTCCCTGCTTCAGGGCTTTCTTCCATATATCGATTGCTTCTTCCGGTTTGCCAGCTTTCTGCAGGGCATGACCCAGACCAAGATAAAGGGAGCTTCGATTGGGATCGATTCGCAGAGCCTGGTAGTAGGATTGTACTGCATCTTCATATCTCTCAAGCTTAACGTAAACCCGGGCCAGACGATCCAGGGCATCGGCTGTGGTAGCATTACCGGGGCTCATTTGAACCACCGAGCGATAAGAGTCTACAGCGGATAGGAGATCGCCCTGGGATGATTGAAGATCCCCCAACTCCAGCATACTTTCCGTATCCTGGGGATTGATAAGCAAAGCCTTTTCCAATGCCCGACGAGCCATACCTGGTTGATTCAATCGCATAAAGGCTCGCGAAAGACCACGGAATACCCTGGAATCATCGCCTCCAGCATCCAGAGCCGTCTGAAACGATGATACCGCTTCCTTCTCCCGGTTCATGCGAAGATAGACGATTCCCAGGTTGTAATGATACCTGGCCTCGGCCGGAGCCAGACTGGTAGCCTTACGAAGATGGTCCGCAGCCATCTCCAGATTTCCTTTCGAAAAATAAATCTGTCCCAGATGGCCATGGGAGCGAACTGCAAGATTACTGTTGGGTTCCTTGTCGATGACCCTGGAAAAAGCCATAATCGCTTCTTCCAGTTTGTTCTGTCGCACAAGTGAGATTCCAAGATTGTAGGCCAGGTAAGCATCTGCCGGTGCATCTTCCAGAGCTTCTCGATACATTTCCGAAGCTTCATCCAGCTTTTGATCCTGCATCAGAATATTACCCAGCAACAGGGATACTGCTGGATCATTGGGAGCAATCTTTCTTGCCTGCTCGGCGAATTCCCGGGCCCCTTCCAGGTTTCCCATCATTCGTTCCGCAATCGCCAGGTTAACCAGTGCTGGAACAAACTTCTGATCGTACTTTAGTGCGCGAAGCAGATGATGCCGGGCCAGACCCAGCTGATCCGATTCCAGGGCCATAACCCCGAGATATGTGAGAGCAATTGCCTTTCCATTGTCCTCGGCATCGGTCTGAAGATATTCTTCGAAGGCCCGGCGAGCCTCATCCCGGAAGCCTTCGCGGTATCGATCAATGGCTTTTTTTAGTTCTGGATCATCGGGGCTTGTGGGAAGATAGAATCGGTCTCGCACGGAGTCCAGATCCATGGAATCGGTGAGCTCTTCGGTGCCGGATTCTGCTCCGCCACGGAAGTAATAATGATAGAGTGCAAATCCGCCTACCAGCAGGGCTATCAATAGAAGACCGATTCCGCCAAACAGGGCCAGACGCTTCTTCTTTCTTTCGGGGGAGGTTTCATCCAGATAAACAGTAACCGGCTCCCCTTCCCGGGAATAATCTTCGGCGCCGTTTTCTGGAGCGCTATCGTCAAACGTTAATCGATTCCTGGCCACCTTTATCCTCGCTGCCCGTCCTGCTTTCTCTTCTCTTTCGATAGGCATCGAGAATACCGTTCACAAAGGCTACGGATTCTTCTACATCATAGCGACGTGTTAGCTCACACAAATCATCGATGATGATTCTGGGCGCATTGGATCCCAGAAGCATCTCATAGATGCCCATACGTAGTATACATCGGACAACTGTAGAAATCTGTGTAGCATCCTTTTCGGACAGAGCATCGATGACCTGGTCAATACGGTCCGTATGCTCCAGAACCCCCTGAATCAACTGCTCGGTAAGTTCGGCAACATCCGCCTCCAGGGGCTCATTGAGCCAGGTAAAGCGGAGAATCTGGGATATAGAATGCCCTCCGATTTCGGATTGATAGAGGCCCTGAAGAGCCACTTCCCGGCCGTGGGAATTCTTATGGCGAAAGCTGCGTTTCATTCTCCTGGGTGTTGCTGTTTGCATTATTGGATTTGCCTGGTCAGGGAGGCCAGCTCTACAGCAGCCACCGCAGATTCATAGCCTTTATTTCCCGCTTTAGTACCGGCCCGCTCGATTGCCTGCTCAATGGTATCGGTGGTAATGACCCCGAAGACCGTGGGAATCCCGGTATCGTAATAAACCTGGGCAATCAGCCTGGCTGCCTGGCCACAGACATAGTCGTAATGGTCTGTGGCCCCGCGAATCACCGCTCCCAGACACGTGATCGCATCGTACTTTCCGGTCTGAGCCAGCCTTTTGGCCACGGATCCCAGTTCATAGGCACCGGGAACAGCAACAACAGTTACCGATCCTTCCGCCACATCATGCTTTCTGAGGGCCGCTACAGCACCATCCTTCAGTCTATCTGTAATGAACTCATTCCAGCGGGAAACGACAATTGCATGTCTCTGTCCCGCACCGTTCAATTTGCCTTCCAGAAGTTCCATTAATTCCGGGACCTTTGTTTCAGCTCTTCAAATGCAGCCTTGCCCTCTTTTTTGTAAACAAGGGCATCCACCAGATGAAACAGGAACTGCTCATGAGGAGAGCCACGGCTCAGTATGCGATCGTTTACGATGACCAGCGGCGTTGAATTGATCTCGATGGATTTACCGGCCTGAACATCCGCATTGATCAATTGCTGGCTTCTGGCTGATCCCATACATTGATAGATCTTCTCCCAGTCCATGCCGTATTTCTCTGCAATTGGACGAATTGTCTCCGGAGTCATGGCCGGCGGATTGTTGTCCTGCAGTGCGAAGACATCGTGATTGAACTTGCCAAAGTTATCCTGACCACCGGCACATACGGCCGCCTGGGCAGCATTACAACGCCAGTCTCCAATAGGCTTTCGCACACCCTGAATCATGGGATTACAGGTACCATCCAGTGGGAACTGACGATAGTATACTTTAATTCGGCCCGGCCATCTTTCCTGAAGCCTGGTAACCATCTCAGTAGTATGACGACAATGCGGACAGAGAAAGTCTGCGAACTCCTGGATCACAATGTAGCCGTTTTCTGCTCCACCCACAGTTTGAAGTGCCTCGGTAGGTAACTTCGCTTCCGGCAGTGTTTCAAAGTCAGAAACGATTTGATCCACCTGTTCAGTGGGTATCAGAGGAAGGCCACCGGCTGGGGTACCTCCCGTGGGAGAAATAAGAGAGTAGCATCCGTAAAGACCCAGCGAAAGTGCAAGAGCAATGATGGAATGAATGGTAAGGGCTTGCCAGTCAATAGCTGCGCTGGGTTTCACTTTTTTACTCTTAGCTTCGCTTCGAAATAGCATGGCTGCCATAATCATTACTCCAGCGGTGGTTAAATAGGTATAGATACACAGAATACAGGGAGTTTCCAGGATTCCTAGATTGATGACTCCAAGTACAATATCCACGAAGATCCCTACTGCGCCCAGAAATACAATCAGACCCAGCAGTTTTCCCGGATGATGCATGAATGTAATTCGGATAAAACTGATTAAGACCAGCGCGTAGAAGAAGAATCCGAACGCTGCGATCGGGATTCCAAATAGATGAGAGTACTCGGTCTGGCCCAGAGCCTTGCAGCCGTCCGTACCGTCGATTTCGCAACCAACCGAGGACTGAATCAGATCCGGAAAGGAATGTTTGGCCACAAGAATGGCGCTAATGATGGCTCCGATCAGAGCGAATAGTGCTCCGGAGTAAGCAAGGATTTTGCTGCGCTGGGTCATGAGCCTATGATCCCGGGGTGCAGAGGAAGGTAAATTAGAATTTCTGAGCCTGAGCAGCCGCTACCAGATTCCCGCTCCCTGCTTGCCGACCGAAAAAAGCCAGCGGCCCTCAGCAACCTCACAACATCGAACGTGGCCTTACTTGAAGTGGCGTGGGACCTGTCCGAGAACGGGTCAGGAAGTCCCGGTCCCAACGCTCGAACCAAGGACAGTTCGCGCATTGGGCGAGGATAGGTCCCACGCCACCCATAAGAAAGCTGTCATGGAGATGTGGGAGCTACTGGAGTTGAACCAGTGACCTCTTGCATGTCAAGCAAGCGCTCTAACCAACTGAGCTAAGCCCCCCTCTGTGCTTCGCAAAAGGCCGGCAGGAGCCTTCACTGTCAATCTCAATCGGAGGATAACTACTGCAGAGCTTTCCAGAACTCGGAAAGCACCTGTCCTGCGGTGCCGCGGATCTTTATGTCACAGTATCTGGAGAATTCCGCTTCTTCCGGATTCAAATCCACAAGCAAAGCGCCGTTTTCACGGGCCTGGGCGGCCAGGTACACCGGAACAGAGACCATCCCCGAACTACCAACAACCCATACCAGATCTGCAGACCCCAAAAAATCCAGACTGGCAGAAAGTAGGTTCGAATCATAGGATTCGCCAAACCACACTACGTCCGGTCGAGCCAGAGCACCACAGTCACAACGCAGCGGAAGCTCGGACAGAACCCTGGAACCCAGCTCGAACCTGGTAGCACATTTTGTGCAGCGGGCCCTGTTTATGGATCCATGAATCTCGATGAGCTTTCGGTTACCGGCGCGAGGATGCAATCCATCGACATTTTGCGTAATGAGAAGAAACTCAGGAAAGAATTTCTCCATAGCAGCGATGACTCGATGTCCTTCATGGGGCTCGGCCTTCAGGACAATCTGTCTTCTCCATTCATACCATTCCCAGACCAATGCAGGATCCTTCTGAAACGCTTCAGGTGTTGCCAGCTCTTCCGGTCGAAAGTTCTTCCATAGTCCATCCGGCCCGCGAAATGTTGGGATGCCACTCTCCCGGGACATTCCAGCGCCTGTAATCACCGCAACGTTCCTGGCCTTTTGCGCTGCTTCCACCAGTTTGCTTATCTGCGAATTCATTTATTTCTTAATCGGCCTCGGGGCAGAGGATTCAAGTTTCTTTCCGAGTCCCGGCATTTCGCCGGGGCAGACCGGTGAAGGTCTAATTGCCTTTCATGCTCGATTTCAGGGCTCCGGCGTTGCAGACTGACTCTTTTTGAAACGATAGTAAAGATAGCCCAGAGTAGCCAGAACAACCAGCGAAATCACGACAATATTGTAAACCCTGAGCCAGTCCAGAATCTGACGCCAGTTTTCGCCCAGAGCATATCCTCCGTAGATCAGGAGTGAATTCCAGATCAGTACTCCCACCGCAAAGGCCACAGAGAAAAGAAGAAAGTTTGTACGCGAAATACCAGCAACAATGCTGACAAAGAATCGAATGCCTGCAGAGAAACGGGACAGAAGAACGAACCAGAGCCCCCATTTGCGAAACCAGTGCGCCGTCCGCTGCATGGACTCTTCGGAAATCAGCTCTTCCACCTGATTTCGGGCCCATGCCCACTTGATTCGCGCATGATACTTTCGAGCCAGAGCCAGAAGTCCTTCTCCAGCAAAATACATGATGTAGGCTCCTACCATGTTTCCTGCAAGTGTTACCAGAGATAACTCCAGAGGATCCACAGCATCATGAGCCATGAGAAATCCAGCCAGAACAATCATTGTATCCCCTGGCCAGGGAGGAAAAAGGTTCTCGATGATGGTGCTTACGAACAGGAACCAGTACATGCCCACGGTGGGTAGCGTGAGCACATATGCGATCATTTCCTCTACCTGCTGCTCAATCATCCACTCCTCCCACCAGCGCCAATTGATTCACTATATCCTGCGCCAGCTCTTCCGGCTGCAGCTGTTGCAACCTTTGCTGCTGAGTACGGACTATATTTTGATACAATGTGTCGTTGGTGTGCAATTCTGAAATCATTTCAGAAAGAATGAGTGGATTCATGGGACTGAAACCAAGACCGGCTCCGTCCATGGTTTCGGCAGCTGCACTCCCGGGATATCTCAAGTAAACCACCGGCCGGTTTCTAACCATTGCTTCTACAAGAGGCAGACAGTAGCCTTCATGAAGTGAACTGCAGATATAGATGTCGCTTTCATTCCAGAGCCGCTGGAGTTCAGGAGTGTCGATGAGTCCCGTAAACTCCACATTATCCTGGAGACCCAGGGTTCGCACCAGATCTTTCAAATGCCTGTGATAATAATCCAGACCAGGACGAAGCTCGCCAGCGAATACCAGACGAGCTTCTGGATGGATGCTCATCAAATAGGACATCATGCGAATCAGAGGTTCATGATTTTTATTTGGAACGATTCGTCCCACTGAAAGTAACATCGGACCCTTCTTTGAGCCGGTGCAGCTGGTAGCTGTATCTGTAACTGTTTCTGTATCTCTGGCTGTATCTGTAGATGTGGCTGTGGAGCTAGCCTCCTCTGCCTGCTCTTCGGAAGGAATGGTTTTCCCGGTCCTGACCTGCATCGTTCGATCAAATTTTTGATCATATAGAGGGGGCAAGCCTTCAGGAGAGCTCGGGCCTGGCCCGGGGATGGTCCATACATCCTGCAAAGGAGGATCCACTTTGCGAATGTTCAAATAGCCCGATTCCCTCAAATCGGCCTCGGTTACTCGAGAAAAACAATAAGCCCGTTCAAAAGCAGAAGCCAGCCTCTGTAATTCTCTTCGGCCGCGCTCCAGGCGACCCGCTACAGTGAGATTATACGGCAGGTAAAAACGGGCCGGGGTAAGACCATGATACACAATGAATCTACTGCCGGGAAACTGACGTATGAAGCCTTCTGCATCGCAGGCGATGCCATGATGATAGATTAATAGATCTTCAGCCGAATATCTTCTGGGGTCCAGGTCCTCCAGTGGATGGACTCGGTTTCCGGATATCCCCTGGCCCTTTATGCGAAACCCCGCTGGCACGTGTCTGGCTGCTATGTCGTAATTCCTGTACAGTCCCTGGCGTCTGAAGATTCGAACGATTCCAAGCATCAATGAAAGGGTGGCGTCGAACGGAGCCACTCCCGGACTGAGTTGCAGCAAACGTGCCATTATCTCAAAATGAAAAGATATCCCTGTCTTTCGGGGTCCTGGCTACGGTCCAGCAGCTCATAGCCCCGCCCCAGACAGATAGATTGCAGGGATTCTGAGTATTCTTCCGTGGCCAGGTCTGTCCCGATCAACAGATAGGAGTTTTGTCCTGCAAATCTTCGAAGGGCCGAAATCAGATAAGCCGGACTGCATCTTAGGTTCTGGAAAGAAGGTATGGCTACGACGCTACCGGGACGCAGATAAAAGGAATCCTGGAAGATCAGATCCATGGAAGCAATGGAATCATTTTCCAGCCCCACTCCGGATGCAGCCATCTGCATGTAGCCTCCGGCATCATCCACGATGGAAATGGGAGCCTGGATTTGATTTCGAGCCAGTAGCTGAAGCAGTGAGCGGCATTCCCGGTACAATGGATCCTTTTCCAGATCCAGTCCCTGATGCATTGGGGGCACGGAATACATGTCCCCTGATCTTTGATAGGCACCCGCCTCGCTTCCCAGGCGAGCCTGTAGATCGCTTACCTGCCTCCTCAAGAAAATCAATTCCCCGATGACGTTGTAAAACGCCTCGATTTTATGCTCGGAAAGCTTGTCCATCAAGGCTGAAGACATTCGATAGATCCAGCGAGCCAGGCCAGCCAGCGGACCTTTCAGCCATCTAAATTTTCCGGATCTAAAGTTGGGGACTGTAGCAGAGCGTTCAAAAAGATCAGCCGTTTCCGCGGGGTCAAAACCCTTCATCCCCGTGCCAGAAAGGGGGGAAAAACTCAGGCTCTCTACACGCTCGATTTCAGCCGGATCCAGATTTCGACTGGCCAGGCGGCGCCGAATGATGGCTTCCAGCTCCTCCTCCGAGATTCTCGGGGCATGGATTTCAAATTCATGGTTCACAGGAGTTTCCGCCAGAATTTAACGAAAATACATTGGAAAGCAAGAGGGACAGCAAAAAAAATGTAAACACCAAACGGAACGAGCCATCGAAGTGAAGATCACGAGCAAAGGTAGATACGGACTGAAGGCCATGATGAGCCTCTGTGAGCCAGAGGCAAGAGCCCGACTGCTAAAGACCCGCGAAATAGCCGAGAAACAAAGCATCCCGGTAAAATACCTGGAACAAATAATCAATACCCTGAAAAAGCGACGCCTGGTGGACAGTGTGCGTGGCTCCGAAGGCGGCTACCGCCTGGCCCGAGAGCCGGAAACCATCACGGTTTTTGAGATTCTGAATGCGCTGGAAGGGGATCTATCCGTGCTGGAAAAAGATGCGGATTTGCGAGAGGGTCGGCAGGGTGTATTCTGGAATGAACTGGATAGTAAGATTCGCCATATCCTGGAAATTCCTCTGACAGAATTCGTAAGAAAGAATCAGGAAGCAGAAGAAGGATTGATGTATTATATTTAGGTTTTTTTAGCTTCCATTCTCTAGGGGGTTGAGGTTTTATATTCCTCGCTAATGAAAGAGACCCTTGAAACCACCCTCCGCTCGCTCCTGCCCGCAATAATATTTCCTGTCCTCCTGCTGCAGGGGGCTGCAGGATGCATAACCTCCGCCGCCCATGTAACTGAGCCTTACCATGGCACAATGGAGGTGAAAAATGCCCGGGCACCTGCAGATCATCCAGACACTGCGCCCGGATGGAAGGATTCAGATACTGACTTACAATCTGTGGAAGTCGAAAAGCTAGCGAATTACGATTCCGAGGGTAAATATGCAAATAGCACAGTATGGGTTCGATCCAATTTACACCTCTGGCAGCTTGGAGAAATCACCAGCAGATACAGCGGTGGGAATTATTATTCAGTAACCTATCGGAAGAAAACTTTGAAATTAGATCAACCTCTTGAAGGGAGTCTGAAAAAAGTCTTTGGCCCACGAGTCTCGCACAAAGAAAAGCCGGACTATCGACTGGAAGTGGATATCAGCAATGTTAGAATGTCTGCGCCCGGAGTTCATAATAAGCTCGTTCTAATTAACACTCTTTCTTTGGTGACACTCACCCTTGTTCCCGGATTCACCGAAAAAGATCGCATGAATATCCAGGTACGTCTTCGCAACTCAAATGGCGCAACCATCTGTCAAAGAAACCTGGGCATTGAATCCTACTATAGTTTCTCGCTCTGGTATCTTTTCGTTCCCTGGATGCAGGATACCAGTCCCTTCTTTCGCGGCGACCGCGATCGTGAGCCTTACTACACAGAAGATGAAATGGGAAACATCGTAGCCTATATGATCGAAACCTGCCCGGCCCTTGAATAGTCGCCCTCTGGCACTATAGCGATCCTCCAAAACGAAAAAAGCCGACCAAACGGCCAGCTTTTCAGTCAGATCCGACAAGCGGACCTGACCTATCGCTCTAAGACTAGCTTCTGGAAGTTTAGCTCTCGGAGCTTTCTTCCTCTCCGCCCTCTTCTTTATCCTTTCGAAATCGGCTGAACCACTTTTTCTCTCTCTGTGGCACACCGGACTTCTTGGTAGAAGATTCGCGAGTGGTTGTAGTGGCATCTCCTGCCACGGCAGCGGTCTTGGCGCGACGCTCGCGGCGAGGTCGATCTTTGCGCTCCACAAGTTCAATAATACTCATTTGGGCGCTGTCTGAAGCTCTTTCAGGAAGATGGATAATTCGCGTGTATCCACCGGGTCGCTCTTTGAATCGCTCGGCAATATCCTCAAACAACTTCTTCACTATATCGCGATCTCGCACGATTTTCATGATTTCGCGCTTATTATGCAACTTTGCATGGTCCGTAGTTGCTGGATCAAGATTCTTGCGGGCACGCGTAATCAGTTTCTCTGTGTAAGGACGCAAAGCCTTCGCACGAGCTCGAGTAGTGATGATACGCTCATGGTCGAACAAACTGGTTACCATATTACGCATCATTGCATGACGATGCGAGGTTACTCTGTTCAGCTGTTTTACGCTATTTCTCTTTCTCATAATGTCGCTTCTCTATCGATTGCCGCCCGCTGGGCGGCCAAAATTAATCCCTGGTTGCGAAGAAATCCCGCATTCCAAATTCCAGATTCATCTCAGCCAGTTTCTGGCGCACTTCCTCAACACATTGAGTGGAGAAATGTCTGGACTTCTGGAACTCTTCCTCGGTGCGGCGAACTACATCCGCCACATACTCGATTTCCAGGCTCTTCAGCATGCTCAGCGTACGAACCGATACTTCCAGTTCCTCGATATGCTTCTCCAGGTTCTGGCGAAGCGTTTCTTCCAATTCATCCGGTTCGTCGTCTTCTTCTTCCGGTTCCTCATCGAAATTGATAAATACCGTAAGATGCTCCTTCAGGATCTTGGCCGCTTGAGCCACAGCATCCTCGGGGGCGATGGATCCGTCGGTCCAGACCTCGAGAATCATCTTCTCATAGTCAGTTCGCTGGCCTACACGAGTTTCGGTGATCTGAAAGTTTACTCTTTTTACTGGAGAGAACAATGCATCTACAGGAATAGTACCGATCTCATCGATGTTCTTCTTCAGAATTTCTGAGGGCAGATATCCTCTTCCTCGTTCAAACTGAAGATCCATCACAAGATTCGCATCTTCGTTCAGTGTAGCAATATGCAGATCCGGATTGAGGATCTGAATGGACGAATCCACAGCCAGATCGGAAGCACGCAGAACGCCTGCTCCTCTCTTCTCAATATGGATTACCCGGGGCTCATCCCGGTTCTCTGCTTCATAGGTAGCTCGAACTTGCTTGAGGTTCAGAATAATACGGGTAACATCTTCTACCACACCTTCAATGGTAGAAAACTCATGGGGAACGCCTTCGATACGTACAGCAGTAATCGCAGTGCCTTCAATTGAAGACATCAGAGTACGTCGTAGCGAGTTGGCAATAGTGGTTCCAAAGCCACGCTCGAACGGCTCGGCAATGAAGCGGCCGTAGCCTGGCTGCTCAGCATCGGTGGTGAACTCGATCTGGCGTGGTCTTTTGAAGCCTCTTAGCAGATGTTTGGGACTCAAAGTAGATCTCCTGAATAAAGATTGGAGGGGATTACACCCTTCGTTTCTTCTTGGGCCGACAACCGTTATGCGGCAGTGGCGTTACATCCCGAATCGTGCTCACATGGTATCCTTCGTTGGCCAGTGCGCGAATTGCGGACTCTCGACCAATCCCCGGACCTTTGACCAGCACCTCTACTTCACGTAGACCGTACTCCCGGGCTTTCTCAGCAGCGTTTCGAGCTGCCATCTGCGCCGCATAGGGCGTAGATTTACGAGAACCGCGGAAGTTCAAGTGTCCTGATGAGGACCATGCCAGGGTATTACCCTGCAAATCCGTGATCGTTATGATAGTATTATTGAATGTAGCGTTAATGTAAACGCGGCCTCTTGCGACGCTCTTCTTTTCCTTCTTTCTATTACTCTTGGCCATTGTTTTCCCTGCCGGGTATTACCCTTATTGCTTATTTACCTGGCTTCTTCTTGTTTGCCACGGTCTTACGACGTCCCTTTCTGGTACGGGAATTCGTTCTTGTTCGCTGCCCTCTTGCAGGCAGCCCCATTCTGTGGCGCAATCCACGATAGCAACCAATGTCCATCAATCGCTTGATGTTCAGGTTTACCTCAGTTCGAAGGTCACCCTCTACCTGATGTTCCTCGGAGATGGTATTTCGGATGCTCGCAACCTGTTGCTCATCCAGATCCCGAACACGGATGGACTCATCGATACCCGCTTTCTTGAGGATCTTCTTGCTGAGAGAGGGACCGATTCCGAAAATATAGGTCAGCCCGATTACTACTCGCTTATCTCTTGGTAGGTCTACGCCTGCTATCCTTGCCATAATTCTTCCTGATACTAATTCCTGATTAACCCTGACGTTGCTTGTGACGCGGGTTGCTGCAGATTACTCTTACAATACCGCGACGCTTGATTACGCGGCATTCGCTGCACATTTTCTTTACAGAGACTCGAATCTTCATCTATTTCTTCCTGTATGTAATGCGTCCCCTGGTCAAATCATAGGGGGATAATTCCACGGTTACTTTGTCTCCGGGTAGAATTCGAATGTAGTGCATTCTCATCTTCCCGGAAATGTGCGCAAGCACCTGATGGCCGTTTTCCAGTTCTACACGGAACATGGCATTGGGCAATGGCTCAATGACCTTGCCTTCTACTTCTATTGCACCTTCTTTGGCCACTCTCTAATCTCCGAATCCAGATGCCATATTTTGGAAGCCCCCCTCTGCCGTCAGGCACTTTCCCTGTAGCAGAGGCCTGAGCTGCCAAAAATCTGGCCTGTTAGATACCCAGGGCGGATTTGATCCGGGCGGTTATGTCTTCCATGCTGCCCAGGCCATCCACTTCCTTCAGGATACCTTCTTTTTTGTAATAGTCCACGAGGGGCAGGGTTTGCTCCTCATAAGTCTTCAATCTACTCTTGATCACCGGCTCTGTATCATCCGGCCGACCTTCTTTTTGAGCCCTATCCAGCAGCCTCTTTACCAGCTCATCCTGAGGGACAGCCAGGTTCAATGCTACATCCAGGGGCTTGCCCAGCTCTTCGGTCATTCTCTTGAGTGCGTCCGCCTGATCCAGTGTCCGGGGAAATCCGTCCAGCAGATAGCCTTTCACGCAATCAGGCTCCTGAATGCGCTCCTTTACAATACCGATCACTACAGCATCCGGGACAAGACCGCCAGACTCAACATAGCTCTTGGCTTCTTTGCCCAGGTCCGAGCCACTTTCCATGGCATGACGCAGGATCTCCCCTGTAGAAATCTGGGGAATCCCGACATCGGAACATATGATTTTGGCCTGAGTACCTTTTCCGGCACCCGGAGGACCCATAAATACAATTCGCATTACTTCAACCTCCCTCGGATTTTACCTTTCTTCATGAAGCCCTGATAATTGCGCATTTTGAGCTGAGCTTCAATCTGTTTTAGTGTATCCAGGGCTACGCCCACGATAATTAAGAGGGAGGTTCCACCGAAGGTGTAGGCCAGACCTTGAATGTTCTGGTTTGCCTTCAGATCCATTGCATTAATAATGAAATACGGTGCCAGCGCCAGCCCGGCCAGGAAAATCGCACCCGGCAGAATGATTCTGTTAAGCGTGCCCTCGATATACTCTCGAGTATGGGTTCCAGGACGAATTCCCGGGATAAAGCCGCCAAACTTTTTCAGGTTCTCGGCCAGCTCCTGCGGGTTGATGTAGATCGCAGTATAGAAATATGCGAAAAATACGATTAGCAGAGTGTAGATTAGATAGTAAGGAATCTGCTGGTAGAAAACCGGAGCAAAAGGGTTCAACCATTGCTGCAAACTAATCCATACACTGTTGGAAGAGCTTTCTCCGAGCATTCCGAACACAGTCTGCGGAAACAACAACAGAGAGGAAGCAAAGATAATGGGCATTACATTGGCCGAGTTCAGCTTGAACTGAATACTCTGGCTCTGGGCCTGCACCATACGACGTCCCTGCATTTTCTTACCGTACTGCAACGGGACTTTACGTACTCCCTGCGAAAGGATCACAGTTAGTGAAATTAGAATAATAAATAGCAGAAGCAGGATAATTACATCAAAGATCTGGATGTCTGCATCACGAAACATCTGCAGAAGCATTCCTGGAAGCTGAGCAATAATACCGGCGAAGATAATCAGAGAGGCACCGTTTCCAATGCCTCGCTCGGTGATCTGCTCACCCATCCACATCAACAGAATGGTTCCTGTAGTAATGGCTACGACGCCTACGATGAAAAACCAGGTGGTATTCATTGCATCCGACACGAGAGGCTGCTGAAGGGTGTTTCTTTCCTCTACAGCCCAGATCAGAATAAATACTGCCTGAATCGCGCAAAGAACAACAGTTCCATAGCGAGTGTAGCGATTGATGGTCTTGCGACCCTCCTCTCCTTCTCTTTGGAGCCGAGCCAGAGCCGGAATTACAACCGTCAAAAGACTCATAATAATCGAAGCAGAGATGTAGGGCATAATGCCCAGTGAGAAAATGGACAGTTTAAAGAGTGCACCACCGGAGAAAACGTTCACCACGTCCAGAAAGGACTGACCCGGAGGTCGGGCCTGAGCCACAGCCACCGGGTTTACCCCTGGAATGGTGATGAAAGAACCCATGCGAAATACCACCAGAAGCCCGATGGTATACATGATTTTCTTTCGCAGTTCCGGAATTCTAAAAATTGTAATCAATGCACTCATAAAGAAATGCTATCCCAGGACGCTCAAGCGCCCGCTTTTTTCTTTTTCAGTTCGCGACGATCGGCAGCGGTACGAATCTCTACAGATCCTCCGGCAGCTTCGATCTTTTGCTTCGCAGATGCTGAAACGGCATCCACCTTCAGTGAAACTTTAGATTTGATATCTCCAGTACCCAGAATCTTGATTAACTGAGAACCATCGGCTACCAGGCCTTTCTTTTGTAGTTCCGCCCCGCCCAGTTCACCGGACAGTCCGGATTTTTCCAGCACCCATAGATTGATGGTTTGATAGCTTTTAGGATCCGGACTACTAAAACCGCGCTTGGGCAGTCGACGATGCAGAGGCATCTGACCACCTTCAAAACCCGGAGTCATAGAATAACCGGCTCTGGATTTTTGACCCTTTTGACCGCGACCGGAAGTCTTGCCTTTGCCAGTTCCTTTGCCTCGTCCAAGACGCATTTTCAGCTTTCGGCCTGCGTCTCCGGATGGAAGTTCTGCCAGCTCGGTGGATCGGCTAACCTTGTTGCGCTTCTTTTCAGGAAGCAATGATGCATACTTCAGAGTTTCTTCAGCCATTATAATCCTCCACCTTCAGCATATAACCCACCTGGTGGATCATACCTTTAACTGCCGGATTCAGGGTATGAATACGTACTGCGTTGGTCTTGCGCAAACCCAGAGCGCGCAAAGTAGCTCTGTGCTCCGGCTTTCGGCCGATGGCGCTTTTCACCAGTGTAACTTTTACTTTCTTATCACTCATTTTATCTATCCGAAGTGGATTATCAGTTCATGGACTGGTCGTCCAGATTACCGAAAAGCTGCTCCAGACTCAATCCGCGTTTCTGGGCCGACACAATGGGAGTCTCCAGCTGCACCAGTGCATCCAGAGTGGCCCGAACTACGTTAATTGCATTCTTGGAGCCATGGACTTTGGAGAGCACATCATGAACTCCGGCCTGTTCCAGCACAGAGCGGACAGCTTCCCCAGCAATAATACCCGTTCCCGCGGTGGCCGGTCTCAGCATTACCCGAGTACTTTTGTAAGCTCCCACAACTTCATGGGGAATCGTCTTCTTTCTGGTTAGCCGAACTTCTACCATATGATGACGCGCAGCTTCGATGGCTTTTCGAATCGCATCTGGAACTTCGTTCGCTTTACCCAGGCCAATTCCTACGGAACCGGTTTGATCACCCACTACCGCAAGAGCATTAAAGGAGAACCTGCGTCCCCCTTTTACTACCTTGGATACACGGTTGATCTTGACGACTTTCTCGACGTACTCTTTGATTTGTTGCTCTTCTACCATAATTAAAACTCCAAGCCGCCCTCTCGAGCTGCGTCAGCGAAAGATGCCATCCGGCCATGATATAAACGACCTCGCCGATCGAATACGACCCGGGTAACGCCTTTTTCCTTTGCTCGACCTGCCAGCATTTCGCCCAGCTTCTTGGCCGCTTCCAGGTTCTTGCGAGGACCATTGTATCCTTTCTCAAGAGTAGAAGCAGAGCACACTACACTGCCGTTTTCATCGTCCACGATCTGAGCGAATAAATACTTGTTGGTCCGATTCAGCACCAGACGAGGCCTACGATTCTTGGATCGAATCGCCTTTCGAATGGTCTGTACCCTTTTACCTAGCCTGTGTCTTTTCTCTTGCAGCCGATTCATATTCTTTCCGTTCCATGCGCCGGGATGATTGGAATCTCAAACCCCGACTTGCTTATTTCTTGCCTGCCTTACCGGCTTTACCAGCTTTTCGGCGGATTTGCTCGCCCGCATATCGAACCCCTTTACCTTTGTAAGGTTCCGGCGGACGGAAGGATCTGATCTCTGAGGCAACCTGTCCCAGCTTCTGGCGATCAATACCACTGAGCTGCAGACGGGTCTGGTCCGTTACCTGGGCTTCTACGCCCTCCGGCAGAGGATATTTCACTTCGTGTGAAAAACCCAGCGAGAGTACAAGTTCTTTCCCTTTTAGCTGAACTCGATATCCAACCCCGACCAGCTCCAGGTTTCTGCTCCAACCGGTACTAACTCCGGTAACACAGTTCTGCAACAGTGCGCGCGCCAGTCCATGGCGCTCCCGTTGCTTCTTGGATTCATCAGCTCGGGCCAGGCTCACTACTCCATCTTCCAGACTCAAAGTAATGCCTTCAGGAAGAGGGGAAGTCAAATTACCCTTGGGGCCTTTCACGTTGATAGACTGGCCCTGAACATTCACTTCTACTCCAGAAGGAAGCTTTATGGGCGCTTTTCCAACTCTTGACATCTTTAATAACTCCCGAAAAGGATCACCAGACCCTTAGAAGGATCTCCCCGCCCACATTCATCTTCTTGGCTTTTCGCCCGGTCATTACACCGTGAGAAGTGGAAAGGATTGCAATCCCCATATTGTTTCGCACCGGTCGCATCTCCTGACTTTTGCTATAGATGCGTCGTCCGGGTTTACTTACCCTTTCGATCTCTTTGATCACCGGGCTCTTGTTGATATACTTGAGCTCCACCTCGATGTTGCTCTTGTTATTCTCTTTCTTAACTTCGTAGTTTGCAATATAGCCTTCGTTCTTGAGAATAGAAACGATGCTCTCCTTCAGGTTGGAGCCTGCAAAACTCACTTTAGGATGACCTGCCCTGGATGCATTTCGTATCCGGGTCAACATATCCGCTATAGGATCACTCAAACTCATTGCAGTCTTACTCCTTCCTTACCAGGATGATTTGGTTACTCCGGGTATTTGGCCCATACTGGCCAGCTTCCTGAAACAAATACGGCACATGCGAAATCTTCGCAAAAAGCCCCGGGGCCTACCACAAATCGGGCAGCGGTTGTGCTCTCGCACTTTGAAGCGCGGCTTGCGCTTCATTTTTTCCATCATTGCCTTTCGAGCCATTTCTAAAATACTCCCAGAATCAATTCTTGCGGAACGGAAATCCCAGCCCGGCAAGAAGCTCACGGCCCTCCTCATCAGTAGGAGCCGTAGTTGTAATAGTTACATTCAGTCCATGATAGGAATCCACCTGATCTACTTCGATCTCGGGAAAGATAATCTGTTCCCTGATCGAGAAATTGTAGTTTCCTCTACCATCGAATCCATTGGGGTTCAATCCCCTGAAATCCCTTACCCGGGGGATCGCAATGTTAATAAGTCTGAAAAGAAACTCATACATTCGATTTCCGCGCAAAGTTACCCGCGCACCAATTGCCATACCTTCTCGCAGTTTGAAACCTGCGATAGACTTCTTCGCTTTGGTGCGCACTGCTTTCTGTCCGGTGATAAGTCCCAGTTCCTCCACAGCCGCTTCCAGGGCTTTTGGATTTGTGGGCGCATCGCCGATCCCTACGTTCAGGCTAATCTTTTCCAGAGCAGGAACCTGCATCAGGCTCTTGTACTGGAACTTCTCTCTTAGCTGCCCGATTACCTCGGATCTATATTTTTCAAGTAGCTGATCCATCTATAATTCCCTCAAAGCTAGACGGTCTTCCCTTCCGGGCGCGTCATTCTTACACGCTTTCCGTCTTCCTCTTTCTTTCCCAGTTTCACGCCTTTCTTCTTTTTACTATCGTAGAAAAGAACGTTTGAAAGATGCATGGGCGCCTCGATCTCTATTACTCCGCCCTGGGGATTCTCCTGAGTAGGCCTCATGAAGCGCTTGATCTTGTTTACTCCTTCCACATAGATACGGTCATTGCTTCGATCAATATGGAGGATCTTGCCTCGTTTACCCTTTTCTTTCCCGGAAATCACCACAACTTCATCGCCCGCTTTTAGAATCAGCTTACGATGACGGTGCTTCTCCTGGTCATGAATTTTCTGTGCAAAACGATTCATTTACAGCACCTCCGGCGCCAACGATACAATCTTCATGAACTTGCGATCCCGCAGTTCCCGAGCTACCGGCCCGAATATACGAGTACCCCTGGGGTTCATCTTATCATCGATAATGGCACATGCGTTGTCGTCGAAACGGATATAGGATCCATCGGGACGACGAATTTCTTTTCTGGTGCGAACTACAACAGCCTTCTGAACAGCTTTGTTGTGTACTTTTTTACCGGTTCCGTCTTTAAGACCGTAGGCCGGTAGCGCATCCTTAACAGCCACCACGATAATGTCGCCCACGCTGGCGTATCGCTTCTTGCTACCGCCCAGGACCTTAACACACATTACTTTTCTTGCTCCGGTATTATCCGCTACCTCGAGCATTGTTTGCATCTGAATCATGCTTGTGGCCTCTCAACAACTTTGAATAGCCGATGACGCTTCCAGCGAGACAGAGGGCGCGTTTCAATTGCACTCACGATATCTCCCTCTCTGGATTCGTTCTTTTCGTCGTGGATTTTGATCCTTTGAGATCGCTTCACGGTCTTTTTGAACTTCGGATGAGTGAAGAAAGTCTCTACCATGATCACTCGGGTCTTGTCCGTCTTATCCGAAACTACCCGGCCCACAATCGTTCTAATTCTTTTGGATCGCGTCTTCATACTATTACTGCCATCTATTTCTTACGAGACTTCCCTTTCCCTTTGGAAGTAGCCTCTTTCTGAGTTGCTAGACCCAGTTCTCTTTCCCGAAGCACTGTATTGATTCGAGCTACATTCTTTTTCAGCTGACCCACTCGGGCCGGCTTCTGCAAAGATCTGGCGATCCCGAAGGTAAACCGCAGTTCCCGAAGTTCGGCTTTCGCCTGATCCAGCTGCTCCTTCAGGTTTTCATCAGTCATTTCATGATAGGATGATGCCATGGTTCTCCTCTTAGATCAGATCCTTTTTAACGAAAGAGGTCTTCATTGGAAGCTTATGCGCCGCCAGGGATAGAGCTTCTCGCGCCAGGGATTCCGGTACGCCACTCATTTCGAACAGCACTCGACCGGGTCTTACAACCGCTACCCAGTATTCCGGGCTACCTTTACCACTACCCATCCGGGTTTCAGCGGGCTTCTTGGTAACAGGCTGATCGGGAAAGATGCGAATCCACATCTTACCACCCCTTTTAACGTGCCTGGTCATGGCCCGTCGAGCAGCTTCAATTTGTCGTGCTGTCAGTCGTCCTGACTCTACAGCTTTCAGTCCAAATTCGCCAAAAGATACCTTGTTGCCACGGTGAGCCAGACCTCTAAGGCGGCCGCGTTGCCTCTTTCTATATTTTACGCGCTTCGGTGATAACATATCTTACCTCGGATAACTTTCGCTCTTACTGACGGCCCCCTCTTCGGCGCTGGGGCTGCTCTTCTTCTTCCACCTCGGTTCCGGGCAACAGGTCACCGTGATAGGTCCAGACCTTCACTCCCAGGATTCCGTAGGTAGTCTTGGCTTCGCTCACTGCATACTCGATACGAGCTCGCAATGTATGCAGAGGCACTCGGCCATCCTTGTATTGCTCGGTTCGAGCCATATCTGCACCGTTCAATCGGCCAGATACCATGATTTTGATTCCGTCTACTCCGCCTCTCATGGCGCCACGCAGAGCCTGCTTCATAACGCGTCTAAAAGGCATCCTCTGTTCCAGCTGCTGCGCGATGTTCTCGCCAATAACCTTGGCAACAGTCTCTGGCTTTTTCACCTCAACAATGCTCAGGTTCAGAGGCAGAGACACTCGCTTCTTCAGCTCGGCCTTTACTGCTTCAATGGCAGCACCTTTGGGTCCAATAATCTGCCCCGGACGAACGGTGTGCAGGTTAACGTTGATCTTCTCTGGAAATCGCTCGATTACGATTCGCAACAAACCTGCTCGCTTGTAGCGCTTTTGCAGAAACTGACGAATCATCAGATCTTCGTGCAAAGCGTCCTGGTAGCCTTCTTTAGAGTACCATACTGAATCCCAGGAACGTGTAATTCCCAGCCGCAGTCCGATTGGATTTACTTTCTGACCCATACTTAAAATTCCTTAGTTCTCATCACTCAGCACCACTGTTATGTGGCTGATTCTTTTCAGTCGTTGCATTGCACGACCGCGGGCTCGAGGTCGAAACCTTCGCATAGTTGGACCGCCGTCGATGTAGACCTTCTTAACGAACAGCTGGCTTTCATCCAGATTCTCGTTATTGTTGGCTGCATTGGCTCGAGCTGATTCCAGAACCTTCTTCAGCAGAACGGCCCCTTTGCGAGGAATAAACCTCAGATAATCAATTGCTTCACTGTAGGGATAGCCGCGGATTTCATTCGCTACCAGGCGCACTTTGCGCGGGCTCACCAGCAGGAACTTTGCAACAGCTTTAGCTTCCATTATCTCTTCACCTTCTTATCCAGGCTGGTATGCCCCTTGTAAGTTCGTGTCGGAGCAAATTCTCCCAGTTTGTGACCTACCATGTTTTCGTTTACATACACAGGCACAAACTTCTGACCGTTGTGAACCAGCATTGTATGCCCGATCATCTCGGGAAAAATTGTAGATCGTCTTGACCAGGTTTTAAAGGGCTTCTTATTTCCCTCCGCATTCATCTGGTTAATCCTGTTCATCAGGGACTCTTCTACGTAAGGCCCTTTCTTTAGTGATCTGGCCATGCTTAGCGTCCTATCCTCTTATTAATTCTGCGCTGTACGATGAATCGATCTGTAGGATGATTCTTCTTACGCGTTTTGTATCCTTTGGTGGGCTGACCCCATGGAGAAACCGGATGACGACCTCCAGAAGTCTTTCCTTCCCCACCACCATGCGGGTGATCCACGGGGTTCATTACCACGCCTCGAACGTGAGGACGAACACCCATCCATCGCTTCCGACCGGCTTTGCCGATGCTAACCAGGCTATGATCCCGGTTTCCCATCACTCCTACAGTGGCACGGCAACTCTCATGCACCTTTCTCAATTCCCCGCTGGGTAGTTTGATTAAGATATAACTTCCATCTCGACCAGCTATACTGGCGAATGCTCCGGCTGACCGGGCCATCTGCCCTCCACGCTGGGGCTGAAGTTCAATATTATGAACCTGAGTACCGGCGGGGATGTTTTTCAGAGGCAGGGAGTTTCCAGCTCTAATGTCTGCTTTTTCGCCAGACACTACCGTATCTCCCACTTTCAGCGCATCGGGACATAGAATGTAGCGATACTCACCATCAGCATACTTGATCAATGCGATGTTGGCCGTTCGGTTCGGATCATACTCGATAGCTGCAACCGTTCCGGGCACCTCAAGCTTGTTTCTCTTGAAATCGATAACACGATATTTGCGCTTATTACGGCCACCTTTGCGTCGAACCGAGATTCGACCTGCATTGTTCCGGCCAGCACTATAGTTCACGCTATCCAGCAGTCCTTTGCGTGGACCTTCTTTACTCAGCCCTTCAAACACCAGAACGGACTTGTAGCGCGTAGCAGCGGTAGTTGGTTTAAATCTTTTGATCGGCATAATTTCTTATCCTGCGGCCTTCGCCAGATCCAGGTTCTCGCCCGGTGCAAGAGTTACGATGGCCTTTTTCCAGCCTGGCGTTCTTGCATAATCCATTCTAAATCGTTTCAGCCGAGAAGGCACGTTCAGGACACGGACCTTCTCAACTTTCACGCCGTAGAGCTTGTACAGGGCCTGCTTTACCAGTTCCTTGTTCGCTCGCTTCTGAATCTTGAAGGTATGCACCTCGGACCCAGACTTGCCGTGTTTCACCTCTTCCGACTTCTCAGTGATCACTGGCGAAATAATAACATCATTCAAATTCATGATTTGGCCCCCTCATTTGCGTAGGCCTTCTCGAGATGGGCCAGCGCAGACTCGGTTATCACAACCCTGGAATTGTAGTACAGTTCCGGAGCGTTGATTCGCCCTGCATCCATATGGTGCAATACTGGAATGTTAGAAACAGATCTTCGCAGTTTATCATCTGCACCCAGAGTAAGAAATACTACTGTCGATCCCGGGATGACTCCCATCTCTTTAAAAATTCCGTGCATCTTTTTTGTGCTGTACTCATCCACTTTGGGATCAGCCAGAACAGAAATAGCTTCTTTGGAAGCTTTAAAACTCAGCACAGATCGAATACCTGCACGTCGCTTCTTCTCTGGAACACGAATGCTATAGTCTCGGGGCACTGGACCGTGGGAAATACCACCGCCCTTCCATTGAACGGCCCGCGTAGAACCCTGACGGGCATTACCGGTTCCTTTCTGACGCCAGGGCTTCTTGCCGCCTCCGCTAACTTCAGAGACAGTCTTCACTTTGTGAGTTCCCTGACGACGATTGCGATTTTCCGCATCTATAATTTCACGAATAAGCCCGAGGTTCACTTCCGCGCCGAATACACTGGCCGGAAGATTCACATCGCCGCTCTTCTTTCCTGTAGCGTCGAACTTCTGCGCTTTCATCCCATCACCTCGATTCGAACCACAGACGTTCTGGGTCCGGGCACAGCGCCTTTAACCAGGATACGGTTATTATCCAGATCAACCTGCATTACCTTCAGATTGGACACTGTAGTTTTCAGCTGACCGGCATGACCGGGCATCTTCTTACCTTTGAAAACACGACTGGGATCGGAGCTCGCCCCGATAGAACCAGGAGCTCGATGAAAGTGGGAACCGTGAGTCATGCGACCACCACCGAATCCGTGACGCTTCATGACACCCTGGAATCCTTTTCCCTTGCTTATAGAGGTTACCCTTACTCGGTCCCCGGCAGAGAAAAGATTCGCAGCCACATTTGCACCCAGCTCCACTTCCAGATCTGCATCCCGAAATTCCATGAGTGTTCTGAACGGTGCTATACCATTCTTCTTCACGTGCCCTACTTCGGCTTTACTCAGGGCTTTCTCCTTCACTTCATCATAACCGAGCTGCACAGCTTTGTATCCGTGCTGCTCTTCTGTGCGAAGGTCTGTGACAACACAGGGGCCTGCTTCGAGAACTGTAACAGGTACTACGTTACCTTTCTCGTCAAACACCTGGGTCATGCCCAATTTTCTTCCTATTAAGCCCTTAGCCATTTCCGATGCCTCAGCTCTTTATATCTACGCTAACCCCGGCGGGCAGCTGCAGCTTCATCAGCGCATCCACCGTATCAGGATTCGTATTCATAATATCTATCATCCGCTTGTGAGTGCGGACCTCATATTGATCCCGTGACTTCTTGTTCACGTGAACCGATCGCAGGATGGTGAATTTCTCCACCCTGGTTGGCAGGGGGATCGGCCCGGAGATTTCCGCACCGGTCCGCCTCGCCGTAGCAACGATTTCCGCTGCCGAGCGATCGATCAGCTTGTGATCAAAGGCTTTTAGTTTTACGCGAATTCTCTGAGCCATAATCCCCTGCTTCTCTCAATTACTCAGCAATCTCGGCTACGACGCCGGAACCAACTGTTCTACCACCTTCACGGATGGCAAATTTCAGACCCTTGTCCATAGCGATCGGAGTGATAAGCTCAACTTCGATAGTTACGTTATCGCCGGGCATAATCATTTCTTTGTCCGCAGGCAGCTTGATGCTTCCAGTTACGTCAGTAGTTCTGAAATAAAACTGAGGACGATAGTCGTTGAAGAATGGAGTGTGGCGTCCGCCTTCTTCTTTCTTCAGAACATAGATCTCAGCCTTGAACTTCTTGTGCGGGGTGATGGACTTTGGCTTGGCCAGAACCTGACCGCGCTGGATGTCCTCTTTTTTGGTTCCTCGCATCAGAGCACCAATGTTGTCGCCCGCTTGAGCGAAATCCAGTTCCTTACGGAACATTTCAATACCAGTGATAATGGTCTTAGTAGTATCTCGAATACCTACGATTTCCACTTCATCGTTAACTTTGAGCTGGCCTTGCTCAACTCGACCAGTAGCAACAGTTCCTCGACCAGTAATGGAGAATACGTCTTCAACTGGCATCAGGAAGTCTTTGTCTACATCGCGCTGAGGTTCGGGCACATAAGTGTCGAGATTTTCCATCAGCTTCATGATGGCTGGAGCACCGATATCGGACTCGTCGCCTTCCAGAGCTTTAAGAGCAGAACCCATTACGAAAGGAGTGTCTTCAGGGTAGCCGTAGGACTTCAGAAGATCTTTCACTTCTTCCTGAACTAGCTCCACCATTTCGTCTCGCTCATCTTCTTTGATAGTATCTACTTTATTCAAGAAAACAACGATGTATTTCACACCTACCTGGCTGGCCAGAAGGATGTGCTCTCGAGTTTGCGGCATAGGACCGTCAACAGCGGAAACTACCAGAATAGCAGCGTCCATCTGAGCCGCACCGGTAATCATGTTTTTTACATAGTCCGCGTGACCCGGGCAGTCTACGTGCGCGTAGTGACGATTCTCGGATTCGTATTCCTGGTGAGAAGTAGCGATAGTAATACCGCGCTCTTTCTCTTCCGGAGCGTTATCGATTTCCGCATATCCAACAGCTTTGTTGGAACCGCCTGCTTTCGCCAGTACTGTAGTAATTGCAGCAGTTAGAGTTGTTTTACCGTGGTCTACGTGTCCAATTGTTCCCACGTTAACGTGAGGTTTGGAACGATCAAATTTTTGCTTACCCATTGAATTTACCTTTCTTTCAGATTTTTGCGTTTGCTCAAAAGGCGAAATAGCCTTATTTTTGTTCGCACCGACAGTGTCCAGCCAATTTACACTGCAGCCTTGGCTGCGAGCTCATTAGCGATACTGCTCGGTACCTCCTCATAGTGCTTGAATTGCATTGTATAGGCCGCTCGCCCCTGAGTGGAGCTTCGAAGATCGGTGGCATACCCAAACATCTCAGAGAGAGGCACTTCCGCCGATACAACGCGAGCATTACCTCGCTGCTCCATAGAGCCAATGCGACCCCTTCTTCGGTTCAGGTCACCCACCACATCACCCATGTAGTCTTCAGGGGTAACAACTTCTACAGCCATCATGGGCTCTAGAAGTGCGGGACTTGCCTTTTTACAGGCATCCTTAAAACCTAAAGAAGCGCAAATCTTGAAGGCCATCTCCGAGGAGTCCACATCGTGATAGGAGCCATCATAGACTTCCACTTTCACGTCTACTACCGGATAGCCAGCCATAACACCGGCCTGCAAGGCCTCCTGACAACCGCGATCGATTGCCGGGATATACTCGCGAGGAATCACCCCGCCCACAATACTGTTAACGAATTCGTAACCTTTTCCAGCCTCATTGGGCGAAACCCGAAGATAGCAGTGACCATACTGACCACGACCACCGGTTTGCTTGATGTACTTGGACTCCACTTCCACTTGCTTGCGGATGGTTTCTCGGTACGCAACCTGTGGCTTACCCACGTTCGCTTCGACCTTGAACTCTCGCTTCAGACGATCCACGATGATCTCAAGGTGAAGTTCCCCCATTCCAGAGATAATGGTCTGTCCGGTTTCATGGTCGGTCTTCACTTTGAAAGTGGGATCCTCTTCTGCCAGCCGAACCAGAGCTTGAGAAAGCTTCTCCTGGTCTGCTTTGGTCAGAGGCTCGATGGCCAGATCAATTACCGGATCAGGAAACTCCATGGATTCCAGAATCACAGGACTGTCTTCAGCACAAAGCGTATCCCCGGTGGAAGTATCCTTCAGACCAACAGCGGCCCCGATATCTCCGGAGAATACAATTTCAATCTCTTCACGATCGTTGGCATGCATCTGCAACAGACGGCCAATACGCTCTTTTTTGCCTTTGGTGGCATTCATCACATAGGAACCCTTGGTCAGGGTTCCGGAATAAACTCGGAAGTAGGTCAGCTTTCCAACATAGGGATCACTTACGATTTTAAATGCCAGAGCTGCGAAAGGCTGCTCGTCCCCGGTTTGTCGCTCAATTTCTTTCTCAGGATCATCCACTGCATGCCCTTTAATGTTGGGAACATCCAGGGGAGATGGCATATAATCCAGAACTGCATCCAGCAATGGCTGTACACCTTTGTTCTTGAAGGCTGTGCCACAAAGGATGGGAAACATCTTCATTTCCAGGGTTCCCTTTCGGATAGCTCTCTTTAGCTCTTCCTTGGTAAGTTCACCCTCTTCCAGATACTTTTCCAGAAGCTCATCATCGCATTCAGCAGCGCTTTCCATCAGCTTGGTGCGGTACTCTTCGGCTTGATCCTTCAAATCATCCGGGATATCTACATAGTCAAATTTTGCGCCCAGCTCCTCGCCCGACCAGATGATGGCCCGGTTCTCTACCAGATCCACCACACCCTGGAAATCGGACTCTTTTCCGATAGGAAGCTGAATAGGAACGCCGTTGGCGCCCAGGCGATCGCGAATGGTATCCACACAGTAGAAGAAATCTGCACCCATTCGATCCAGTTTGTTAATAAAGCACATTCTGGGCACTCGGTATCGGTCAGCCTGACGCCATACCGTTTCAGTCTGAGGCTCTACACCGGCTACACCGTCATAAACAGCAACAGCACCATCCAGAACTCGCAGAGAGCGCTCCACCTCGACGGTAAAGTCTACGTGGCCCGGAGTGTCGATGATGTTGACTCGATGCGAATCTCTATCATGATCGGAACCTTCCCAGAAAGTAGTGGTAGCGGCAGATGTAATGGTAATTCCGCGCTCCTTTTCCTGCTCCATCCAGTCCATGGCTGCGCCGCCCTCATGGACTTCACCGATTTTATAAGATTTACCAGTGTAGAAGAGAATTCGCTCGGTAGTAGTAGTCTTACCGGCATCGATGTGCGCCATAATACCGATATTGCGCGTTCTCTCCAGTGTGATTTGTCTTTTCATAAAAACCTCGGCTTACCAGCGATAGTGACTGAACGCCCTGTTCGCCTCTGCCATCTTCCTTGTATCGTCTCGTTTCTTGACTGCGCCGCCTGCATTGTTCTTTGCATCCAGCAGCTCATCCGCCAGGCGTTCGGCCATGGAATGACCTTTTCGGCCGCGGGCATAACCCACAATCCAGCGAATGGCCAGAGCCTGCATACGATCCGGTCGAACCTCTACGGGCACCTGATAGGTAACCCCACCCACACGACGTGAGCGAACTTCCAGAGTAGGCTTAACGTTTTCCAGGGCTTCCCGGAATACTTCTACGCCTTCCTGACCGGACTTGTCCTTAATGCGATCCATCGCATCATAGAACACCCGCTCTGCTGTGGACTTCTTTCCATCATTCATCAGATAATTGATAAATTTGGAAACTACCGGATCGCCATATCGTGCATCCGGAGCCACATATCGCTTTTGTACTGCCTGACTTCTACGTGACATATCTAATCCTTACGCCTTGGGCCTCTTGGCTCCATACTTGGAGCGACCCTGGCGACGTTTTTCCACGCCCAGTGTATCCAGAGCCCCGCGAATAATATGATAGCGAACACCAGGAAGGTCTTTTACCCTTCCACCTCTTACCAGCACTACGTTGTGTTCCTGGAGGTTGTGACCTTCGCCAGGAATGTAGGCGGTTACTTCGATACCTGTAGTCAATCGAACCCGAGCCACCTTTCTCAATGCAGAGTTAGGTTTCTTCGGAGTGAAAGTCATCACTCGCGTACAAACCCCTCGCCGCTGAGGGCAGGCCATAAGGGCAGGAGACTTGGTCTTCTTCTTCTGTTGTTTTCGTCCGTGACGGATTAACTGATTAATCGTTGGCATTCAGTTAATACACTCCCTTCGAGAATATAGTTTCCCGGAATCCCTAAATATCAGGACCCTTACGGCATCCTTGAATTTCTCAAAACCGGTTAGAACTAACAACTTGTGACCTCATCCTGTGAGACACAGTTTTGCTAGCTCGCACTGGAGCAGCTCAGGCTTCAGGCTCGAGAGACCACAAAAGAAGGAGGCCCCCTCGCTGACAAGAGGTATTCAGGCCATAGGCCCTTTATGAGGCATGTTTTTTTACTGTAGTATTTTACAGAGTTCAGAATGTGAGACCTTGCCTGAAGGTCTCGGCGGGTTTGATCTCCAGGGGATGGTAACGCCCCTGCTCGTCATATTATGTCACATTTAAGAAGAGCAGGGATTCAAGCCACTGAAATTATGGTTAACAAAAAGAAAAGCGGCGCCTTTCGACGCCGCCCTGGCTTACGGAAAGGAAGGTCCCGACTCTAAGTCCGGCCGTTGCTCCTTCCCGAATGGACTGACGGGTCGTTAACCCTGCACTCCCTCCTGAGGTTGGGGAGCCTGTCCGGCCGCCAATTCTTCAGCTTCGCGCTTTTCTTTTTCCAGCTTCTGGATATCTCCGTACTCTTTGTAGAAGATTTCCACATCTCGATAATGCTTCAGGCCGGTTCCTGCAGGAATCAGATGGCCAATGATCACATTCTCTTTTAGACCCAGGAGAGGATCCTTCTTTCCTTTGATGGCTGCATCGGTAAGGACCCTGGTGGTTTCCTGGAACGATGCGGCGGAAATAAAGGAGTCGGTGTTCAGAGATGCCCGGGTAATTCCCAGCAGAATCTGTCTGGACGTGGCAGGAACACCACCTTCGGACTCAACGCGCTCGTTTTCATCTTTGAATGAGAAACGATCCACCTGCTGATGAGCCACAAAGCTAGTGTCTCCCGGATCATCCACTTCCAGCTTGCGCAGCATCTGGCGAACGATGATTTCAATGTGCTTATCGTTAATAAACACACCCTGGAGGCGATATACTTCCTGAACTTCATGCACCAGGAAGTTATGCAATGCATTGATGCCTTTAATTCGCAGAATATCATGCGGATCCAGCATACCTTCGTCCAGCATATCCCCTGCTTTTACATAGTCTCCATTTCTTACGCGAAGACGGTTGGAAACAGGGATGGCCACTTTAATACGGTCCCCATCTTCATGATCGGGCACGATGTAGAAGATACGCTTTTCTTTGGCCACTTCGTTATGGTCTTCAATACGACCATCCACTTCGGCCAGAGTAGAAGCTTCCCGGGGCCGACGAGCTTCAAAAAGCTCCTCAACACGTGGCAGACCACCGGTAATATCCCGGGTTTTCTCTGCTGCGGCAGCGATCTTATAAAGAACGTCCCCGGTCTGAACATCCTGATCATGCCTTGCCATAACGATAGCATTGGGCGGCACAGAATATTCTTCGGATCCCAGTAGCATACGAGGGTTCAGTCGCTCCCGACGATACTCGATCAGTCGATAGTTCCCTTCCTCATCCTTCTTCAGGTTCTTATCTTCTTCGATATCTACGAATTTTACTTTGCCTTTGGAATCGGCTACTACCACCTCATTGTAGGGGTCAAAGGTAGCGATGGAGGCGTTTGCCTCAACATCCTGGCCTTCCTGAACATTGAGTACCGTTCCAATTCGAACAGGAATGGAGGTTACTTCACCTTCAATAAAGAAACTGTCTCCGGAGATTCGAATGGTACCTGCAGCCTCTGCAGTTACTGGCTTTTCTTCACCGTCATAACCTGTAGCGATTACTTCACCAGGCACCACTACCTGCTCGTCTTCCACTTTAAGACCAATCATCTTGCTGGTTTCCAGCACCTGATTGATTCGGCTCAGGTTAATACTGCCCCGAGTAGAGAATACTTTTTCACCACCGGAACGCTCAACCACTCGACCAGAAATTGAGTTCACAAGCGCTCTAAACGGCAGCTTATGCTCGTTCTCTTTAACCTGCAGGTTGGTAGCAACACCACCCACGTGGAAGGTACGCATAGTAAGCTGGGTTCCAGGCTCTCCAATGGACTGAGCTGCAATGGTTCCCACTGCCTCACCCATCTCTACTTCTTTCAGGCGGCCCAGGTCCATGCCGTAGCATCGAGCACAGATTCCATGACGGGTTTCGCAGGTAAGAGGCGATCGAATATTAATCGCTTCAATACCCATAGAATCAATCTGTCGTCCGGTTTCCCGGTTAATCAGAGTATTTCGCGCAATAACGGTGTCGCCAGAAACCGGGTCCTTGATGTCTTCAGCAACTACCCGGCCGAAGGCTCGATCACCCAGGGTCATCTTGACTTTATCACCCTCTTTTACAGGGGTCATGATAACGCCTTCGGTGGTTTCACAATCCACTTCTGTTACGATTACATCCTGAGCAATGTCCACCAATCGACGAGTAAGATAACCGGCATCCGCAGTCTTGAGTGCGGTATCTGCCAGCCCCTTTCGTGCACCGTGAGTGGAGATAAAGAATTCCAGAACGCCCAGTCCTTCCCGGAAGTTGGAGCGGATGGCCAGTTCAATGATGTCGCCGTTTGGACGAGCCATCAATCCACGCATACCGGCCAGCTGACGAATCTGAGCGCGGGATCCCCGGGCACCCGATGCAGCCATGGTATAGATAGGATTGAATCCTTTTTGATCCTGCTCCAGTTCTGAGAACATGGATTCCGTAATCAGATCATTGGTACGAGTCCAGATCTCGATTACCTTCTTGGATCGTTCATCGTTGGTAATTACGCCGCTTTTATAAGCTTTGGTAACATCTGCCACTTCCTTGTTGGCCGCAGCAATCAGATCCTGCTTCTTGGGCGATACCTGAATGTCAGAGATTGCGATGGAAGGAGCGAAAACCGTGGCATAGTGGAATCCCAGTTCCTTCACTCGGTCCAGCATCTGTACGGTATGGCCAGCGCCATATCGATCGTATACTTCAGCAATAATCTTCGTAATCTCTTTGTCAGATACCCCGCGGTTCACATAAGGATACCCTTCTGGCATCACCGAGTTAAAGATAACTCGACCTGGAGTAGTCTGAAGCAATCGATCCTGATGGATTACAGAAACTCTGGCTCTAAGACCAACGGATCCTACACTCAGTGCGTAATGGATCTCGTCCAGATTGGAAAATATCTTACCTTCGCCGGCATCCCCTTCCAGCTGAGAAGTCATAAGGAAAATTCCCAGAACCATATCCTGTGATGGAGAAACCACAGGAGCCCCGTTGGCGGGGTTCAGCAGGTTATGAGGGGAAAGCATTAGCATCCAGGCTTCCAGCTGCGCTTTGGGCGACAGAGGAACGTGGATAGCCATCTGGTCCCCGTCGAAGTCTGCGTTGAATGCCTTACATACCAGAGGATGAAGTTTGATCGCTTTTCCTTCTACAAGTGTAGGAAGGAAGGCCTGAATACCCAGTCGGTGCAGCGTAGGTGCACGGTTCAGCATCACAGGATGCTCTTTGATCACCTCATCCAGTGCTTCGAATACTTCTTTTTCTTCCGCCTCTACTTTCTTCTTGGCAGATTTAATGTTGGGCGCAAGGTCCAGATCCACCAGACGCTTCATGATAAATGGCTTGAATAGCTCCAGAGCCATCTTCTTGGGAAGACCCATTTGATGGAGTTTGAGCTCCGGTCCGATTACGATTACAGATCGACCGGAATAGTCCACGCGCTTTCCGAGGAGGTTTTGACGGAAACGACCGGACTTACCTTTCAGCATATCGGAAAGGGATTTCAGAGGTCGGTTACCTTTACCTTTTACGGATCGTTTGCGACGACTGTTATCGAAAAGTGCATCCACTGCTTCCTGCAGCATTCTCTTCTCGTTTCGTACAATGATGTCCGGGGCCTTGAGAGCCAGCAGTCGTTTCAGTCGATTGTTTCTATTGATAACTCGACGGTAGAGGTCATTCAAGTCGGAAGTGGCGAATCGGCCACCTTCCAGCTGAACCATGGGTCGCAGTTCCGGAGGGATTACCGGAGTTACATCCAGCATCATCCACTCGGGACGGTTACCGGATTCTCTCAGGGCTTCCAGCACTTCCAGTCGCTTGAGCAAGCGACGATCCGATGCTTTCAGGCCTTCTGCAATCTTCTGACGAATTTCGCGAATGTCTCCGTCCACGTCGATTCGAGACAGGAGTTCTTTCACTGCATCGCCGCCGATCATGGCTACGAACTTATCGCCGTATTCGTCCAGATATTCGTAATGCTCTTCTTCGTCGATGAGCTCCCCTCTTTCTCGGCCGGAGTCAGAAGGATCGATAATTACATAACGCTCATAGTATAGAACACTCTTGAGCTGATTGATGGTCATATTCAGAAGCAGACCCATTCGGCTGGGAACACTTCTGTAATACCAGATATGGGCTACGGGGGTAGCCAGTTCCACGTGGCCCATTCGCTCACGACGCACTTTGGAGTGAGTTACCTCTACACCGCATCGGTCGCAAATTACACCTTTGTAGCGGATGGACTTGAATTTGCCACAATAGCATTCCCAGTCCTTGGTGGTTCCGAAGATCCTTTCGCAGAAAAGACCTTCTCTTTCTGGCCGAAGGGTTCGGTAGTTGATGGTCTCCGGCTTCTTGACCTCACCGTGGGACCAATCCCGGATACGCTCCGGGGAGGCCAGCATGATGCGGATGGAATCGAATTCGTTTAGATTTCTTGTAGCCATTTTTACCTGCCGATTAACCCATTCTTTCGATAGAGTCGATCTTGATCTTGTTCTTACGTTGACCCCGGTTTACTTCGTCTTCCAGGTCCGTAATTTCCACGCGCTCATCCTGATCATTATAGAGAGCCACATCCAGAGCCAGTCCCCGAAGTTCCTGCATTAGAACGTTGAAGGACTCGGGCACACCCGGCTTGATGGAATGAACACCTTTTACAATAGCTTCGTAGACTCGTGCTCGTCCGAGCATATCGTCGGATTTCACAGTCAGAAGCTCCTGCAGGGTGTGTGAAGCGCCATAGGCTTCCAGAGCCCAGACCTCCATTTCTCCCAGTCGCTGACCACCGAATTGAGCCTTTCCGCCCAGTGGCTGCTGAGTAACCAGAGAGTATGGCCCGGTGGAACGTGCATGGATCTTATCATCCACCAGGTGAGCCAGCTTCAGGATATAGATATATCCACAGAAAACTCGACCCTCGAATGGATCCCCGGTACGTCCGTCGTAGAGCTGGAATTTACAGTCCTCTGGCAGGCCCGCCTGCTCCAGATACTGCTTCACATCCGCCTCTTTCGCTCCATCAAATACAGGAGTTTCAAATAAAATGCCCAGCTTGTTTCCGGCAAATCCCAGCATGGTTTCAAAGATCTGCCCGATGTTCATCCTGGAAGGAACACCCAGTGGATTCAGAACGATATCCAGAGCTGTCCCATCTTCCATGAAAGGCATGTCTTCTTCGGCCATGATTCGGGCCACAACGCCTTTGTTTCCATGACGTCCGGCCATCTTATCGCCCACCTGCAGCTTGCGCTTGCGAGCAACATAGACCTTTACCATGGCTTCTACACCGGCCGGAAGCTCATCACCTTCCTCGCGGGTATACATCTTAACATCGATTACGATACCTTCGGTGCCATTGGGCATACGCAGAGAAGTATCACGAACCTCTCTAGCCTTCTCACCGAAGATGCTGTGTAGCAGCTTGTATTCTGGAGTAAGGTCGGCCTCTCCTTTAGGAGTTACCATACCTACCAGGATATCCCCTGCTTTTACTTCCGCGCCAATGCGAATGATTCCATTTTCATCCAGATCGCGGAAAGCCTTATCGCTGAGGTTGGGGATATCTCTAGTAATGATTTCCTGGCCAAGCTTGGTTTCTCTCGCCTGGATCTCATACTCTTCCACGTGCACAGAGGTGAAAACATCGTCTTTTACCACGCGTTCGCTGATTAGAATGGCATCTTCGAAGTTGTAGCCTTCCCAGGGCATGAATCCTACGAGCACATTCTTTCCCAGAGCCAGACGTCCCTGATCAGTGCCAGGTCCATCCGCAAGAACCGTTCCCTTTACTGCCAGAGCGCCATCTTTGTCTCGCTTTTCGCCGTAGACTTTCTGGCCTCCGATCACTTCGCCTCGGGAAACTTCGGTTCCAGTTTTGGCGAACAGTTCGAATTCAGCATCGTACTGCTTTAGAGGGATCTCGATGGTCTCTCCGTCTCCAGTAGTGAACTCCACCTTTTCTTTGGTGGACTTTCCAATCTTTCCGTCTTCCGGAGCATGCAGCAGACTCACCAGAGGAGTTTGATTTACAGTGGTTCCCTGGTTGGATCTTTTGAATTTTTTCAGATTAAAGGTCAGTGGCTCTTTGGAACCGCTGGGTTGCACCGTAATACTCGTTGCATCCAGCTTGGTTACTACACCATCCTCTTTGGCCACAATACAGGCTCTGGAGTCATAGGCAGCCTTGTCTTCCATTCCGGTGCCCACATAAGGAGCTTCATCCACCAGAAGAGGCACAGCCTGACGCTGCATGTTAGAGCCCATCAGGGCGCGGTTCGCATCGTCATGCTCCAGGAATGGAATTAGAGAAGTAGAAACAGACACAACCTGCAGAGGTGCGATGTCCATGTATTCCACTTCTTCCGGAGAACAGAAAGGATAATCTTCCCGCTTTCGGCAGGAGATCATCTTGTTTACAAAAGTACTTTGATCGGTAAGGGGTGCATTGGCCTGAGCGATGTTGTAGCGCTCTTCAATGTCCGCCGTCAGATATACGAAATCGTTACCGACCTTGCCGTTGCTTACCTTTCTATAAGGAGTTTCCAGAAACCCGTATGGATTCACACGGCAATGGGAACTCATGGAAACGATCAATCCAATGTTCGGACCTTCCGGAGTCTCAATGGGACACATCCGGCCATAGTGACTGTAATGGATGTCTCGAACTTCAAAGCCGGCTCTTTCTCGGGAAAGACCACCAGGCCCCAATGCGTTGAGACGACGTTTATGAGTTAGTTCGGACAGAGGGTTGGTCTGATCCATAAACTGAGACAGCTGGCTGGAACCAAAGAATTCGTTCACAACAGCCATGATGGGCTTGATGGAGATCAGCGCCTGCGGAGTAATCACATCCACATCCTGGATGGTCATACGCTCTTTAACCACTCGCTCCATTCGGCTAAAACCAACCTTCAGCTGGTTCATAAGTAGTTCGCCTACACTTCTTACACGACGGTTACCCAGGTGGTCAATGTCATCGTAGTTGTAGCCTGGAACCTCATTGATGAGATTCACGAAGTATTTCAGTGTTTCGATAATATCGATTTCTCGGAGAGCTCGATCGCTGCAGTCCTTGAATTCCTTTTCGTTGTGGAATCGGAACTTGTTGTTAATCTTGTAGCGACCTACATCGCCCAGATCATAGGACTTGTCTGAGAAAAACAGACGGTTGAGCTCATTCTTTGCATTTTCCACATTGAATGGTTCACCGGGGCGAACGATTGCATGGAACTTCTGCAGAGCCTGCTCGGAGCTTTCCGCTCCATCTTTTTCCAGGCAGTTGATTACAGTAGTATCATCTCGACCGGAAGGGAAGATCAACAGGCTTACGGACTTAACTTTCAGTTCTTTAAGAATACCGATGTTGTCCTCGTTAATGGCCTCACCGGGATTCATAATTACTTCATCGGTTTCCGGGTTATGTACGGATCCGGCCAGTCGACGACCAATGATCTTCTTCAGCTCCTTGGTTTGAGCTCCGGAAATTCGCTGATCTTCTGTTTCGTAAAATAGCTTGAGAACATCTTCTGCACTGTTGGCTCCCATGGCCTTCAGAAGCAGGGTTGCAGGAAATTTCTTCTTACGGTCAATCCTGGCTACCAGAACGCCTTTGGCATCCATCTCCAGTTCCAGCCAGGAACCTCGGTAGGGAATCACTCTTGCGCTATAGATACCTTTCGCAGTGTCTTCGAAGAAGAAAATACCGGGGCTTCTATGCAGCTGACTTACTACAACGCGCTCGGCACCGTTGATAATGAAGGTCCCCTGATCTGTCATCATGGGAACATCGCCCATATATACAGATTGCTCACGAACCTCGCCGGTATGCACGTTGATCAGTCGAATAACCGCTTTTAGAGGAATTGCAAAAGTTAAACCTCTGCTCTTGCACTCATCAACATCCCACCTTGCGTCGCCGAAACTATAAGAAACGTATTCCAGAACCATGTCTTCGTTGGGACTCTGAATGGGGAACGTTTCTTGAAATACAGCTTCCAGACCTTGAGTCTCTCGCTTGGTTGGAGAGGCATCTTTCTGGAGGAACCATTCGAAAGACCGGAATTGGACTTCGATTAGATCCGGGATTCGGTTAAGATTGGTGATCTTACCCAGGTTTACAACCTGAAGATTCTTGCGATTATTCATAATAGGCCAGTGTTATTCCTGCAGGTACAAATGGATCGGACCTCTTGCGCAGAGCCCCGATTCTTAAATGGACCCGGCTAAATGAGCCGGGCCCCAATGATAGATTGCTGATTAGCTGGCAGCAAGTTCTACTTTGGCTCCAGCGCCTTCGAGCTTCTTCTTCAGCTCTTCTGCCTGGGCTTTGGGTAGACTCTCTTTTACTACCTGATCGCCTTTCTCTACCAGATCTTTGGCTTCTTTCAGACCAAGACCGGTTTCTTCGCGAACTACTTTGATCACATCGATCTTCTTTTCGCCGAAGCTTTTGAGAACTACGTTAAATTCAGCGTCTTCAG
This sequence comes from Spirochaetaceae bacterium, assembly GCA_002729885.1. Lineage (GTDB taxonomy): Bacteria > Spirochaetota > Leptospiria > Leptospirales > Leptonemataceae > UBA3465. The sequence goes on along the minus strand of PBUB01000002.1, from coordinate 239 downwards.
CATCAGCGCCAGCTCCGCCACCTGCAGCAGGTGCTCCGCCAGCCGCTACAGCCACGGGTGCGGCGGTAGAGATACCGAATTTTTCTTCCATTTTCTTTACCAGCTCAGCGGCTTCTACAAGTGTGAGCTGGCCAATTTGCTCTAGCAATGCGTCTGTAGACATTGTTGACTCCTTCTTTCGATTCCTTCCTGGACAATCTTTACGTTTTGGTTAGCCGTTTTGGTTCTTTTCCGCAACG
>PBUB01000001.1 GCA_002729885.1 Spirochaetaceae bacterium | reverse complement strand
TGATCGGTCCCAGATTGCTTTGATATTTGCCGGTCTGACAGGTCGGGGTTCTGCTTCAAAAGATAGGCGACCAGCTTTCGCTTTTGATCCGTGGTTAGATGCCTCCGGGCCAGATTATCCTCGATAGCGTAGGCTTGCCGGTCCTCCGCTTCCACGATTTCCAGAGGGATAGTTTCAAGACCTAACTCTGAGGCTATCTCCCATCGGTTGAAACCGGAAAGGATCTGCCATTTAGTATTACCCTTTTCCCGGTAGGCCCGAATTGGATCCCGGACCCCTTCGCGTTCGATACTGTCTTTCAATCGCTCCCGGTCCTCCGGAGCCATAGGCATCAAGCCCTGGACTTCCAGAAGCTCCGGGGATGGCGCGCAGGCTTTCGGACTTACAGGCTGGCTTCCTAATACCTCGACGTTCATTGATTCCCCCCATAAAGGCTCAATAGCGGTTGCTCGATTGTCTCTCTGGTTGCTTTAGTCCATTTGCCTTTGGACGTGGCCAGTTTTGCCGCTGTGAGGCTCCGGGGGATGGTCCCGGAAAAGCAATCCTTGAAAGCGTCGGTGTACCGCTGCGAAAGATCCTTCGGGGTCCCCTTCAGGGAGCCCGGGGCTTTGTATCCTGAAATCAAAACCTCTGGATTCTTTTTCAGCTTCCGGACTTGCTCCACGGTGTATTGAGTCGGGGCAAAAGCTGTTTCGCTCATTTCGCAAGGAATAAGGATTCTGTCAGAGGCCATTATAGCGGCCCGGGTGAGTCCCTGCAAAGTCGGTGGCGTATCAAAGACTATGGCCCCCGCCTCTATGTCCTCTGTGATGCGCTCCAGAGCGAAAGGGTCAGCGGACGTAAAGACCTGATCCAATCGGAAGTCTGCTGGCAAAAGCCTTACGTTCTCAAAAGCCCCGCTATTGTGCAGGGCTTCCGATACTTCACAGCCACCGGTCAGAGCGTCGAACAGTCCGGGCTTTCTTTCGCTTTCAAAGAGCGTTGAGGCTCCCCCTTGCGGATCGCAGTCTACAAGGCAGACCGTCTTTCCAGCGTCGGCGAAGGCTTTAGCCAGAAGGACGGCTGTAGTGCTCTTGCCGGATCCTCCTTTCTGATTCACTACTGCGATTTTCATTCCTTCCCCCCTTCGCGTTCTGCTTCTTCCTCGAAGTACCTTGGCAGGGCGGTAAGGATACGGATGGACCACTTGTAAGATTCCGGGGACATTATGGCTTCCTCCAAAGTGCCAGGGTTATCAGAAAGGCCCCTGTAGCTTTCAGAAATTCAATTCCCGTCCTGACCCCTCCGGAAACGGAAAGGGCCTCTCTGAGAGGCTGCCAGAGCCCTTTAAAGGGATGTTTTGCAGTCTTTGACCGGGCATATTGTCGGGCATTTCGGGCATTCCATAGGGAAGGGAGCCAGTCGGTTTTTCCCCGGTTATTTCCCTGTTTTTTCCCTGTTCTTTCGCTGTTCTTCAGGGCCTCCGATAGCTCCGCAAATCTCAGGATAAGGTCTGCCAGCTCCTTTGATGCCAGCTTGCCCTTTACCGAGTCCGGGAGCCTGTCCCATTCTTGATTGAATACCTCCGGATCAAGTCCGGTGGCTTTGAGTGCCAGGGTTTGCTTTCGCTTGCCTGTCCCCTTTGGTTTTGTTCGTTTGTTCTCAGTCATCTTTCGTTTCCTCCTTATTCGTGAACGATTGGTGATTAGAGCCAGCCGGTGCCGTTACACCGGCGAAGCTCGCCTTTCCCTTTTTATAGAGGGTCAAAACTCTTGTCTGAATTATTGCGCTGCCTGCCTGTAGGCCCTTCGGACTCTGACCAGAATTTCCAGAATGCGCTTCTGTAAGGCCCGATCCTTCGCTTCACGGGCCAGAGCCATTAAGTCCCGGTGGATCCGGTCAAGGTCTGTAAGAGTGCTGTTCATTGCTTCGCCTGCCTTGCTTCCAGTGCTTCCTCGATCAGTATGGCGGCCATCTGAGTCTTTGGCCGACGGTCCGCCACGGCTTCTTTTTCCAGCCAGTCCAGAACGTCCTCGGTGAGTCTGACTGTCACGTAAGCGGTTTTCGGATTCGTCGCCTTCTTGCGCCCTTTCTTCTTAGCTTGCTTTGGTGTTTCTTCGTCGCGGTTTCGTGGCTTTACCATTGAATACTTGCTCCAGTTCAAGGATGGATTGGAATTGCAGGCGGTTTTCATCGTAGATGGCCGCTGTAGTCGATACCTGAGCGTGGCCCAGGTGGACGGATACTTCCTTTAGCGTGGCCCCGGCTGCCAGAAGGGCGGTGGCGTTCGCGTGTCTCAGGGTGTGCGGATGGATCCTTCGGCCTAATGCTTCCTCGGAATGCTCTGTGATTAGCTGCCAGAAGCGTTGGCGGGTATAATGACCGTTTCGTGCCCGGTGGTGGTGATTCTGGAAAAGGACTCTCTGGCTCTGGAAGGCTTCGCGTACCGCATCAAAGGCAGTTCGGGGAACGTCTACCTTTCGGGCCTTGTTTCCTTTTCCGAGAATGGACAGGCGGACTCTATCCTTTTTGATCTCGCAATCGGAAAGCTCAATACTCAATGCCTCTGAGATTCGCAGGCCAGAAAGTCCGAGAAAGCGAAGGGTGGCCTTCAGCTTCGGGCTTGCGGAGGCTTCCAGCTTTCGGAGTTCTTCAGGGCTCAGGGTTTCGTCTCTGTCTATGGCCTTCTCTACTTTCGGGGTTGCCTTGCGAAACAGAACGTCCAGCTTTTGATGAAGCTCTATGGAATCGCTGCTCTGTTTGATTGCGCTCTTGAGTGCCGCGACGTAGGAAGCCACGGTGTTTGGCCGGAACCGGGAGCCGTCTTTCTTTCGGATGGATCCACTTTTCAGAGCGGCGAAGAAGGACCGGACAGAGGCTTCGGAGAGCTGACCCTGGCTGTATTCATTGAACAGGGCCACGGCTCTTCCCCGGTGGTCCGCTGGAACCGGTAGGGCTCCGGGCTGGCTGATTCTCTGGATGGCTCCCATAAGAATACCTTACCAGCTCCCCCGGCCCGGTCAATATACTTTTTGTGGTAAGTCGTGATAAATACACAGATCAAGGTAATTTTACAAAAGAGTCATTATGTAAAATAAGGCCATTCAGGTGCGTCCTTCGTAAAGAACAGATTCTCGATCAGTGGATGATGAGGCGGCCCTTTCTGTGATGAATGATCAGGTCCGACAAAATCGCACATTTCCGGACATTCTCGATAAAAGAATAAAAATCACATTCAGCCCTTGACACCGTATCTATGTACGGTGCTTATCATAGCCATAATGCAGACGTTCACTATTGGGCAACTGGCCAGCAGGGCTCAGGTCAATGTGGAAACCGTTCGGTTCTACGAGCGGAAGGGCCTGATCCGCCAGCCAGACCGCGGCGATAACTATCGGCAGTATTCTGAAGAAGAAGTCAGGACAATTCTATTTATCAAACAGGCGAAATCTCTCGGATTTACTTTGAATCAAATTAAGGAATTGCTCTCTTTGCGATTGAGCAGGCCGAGCAATTGTAGAAGTGTCCGCGAGAAAACCGAAGCCAAACTGGTTGAAGTGAAAGAAAAAATTAAGGCCCTCAGGCGGTTGGAGCGGGTTCTGGCGGGTCTGGTAACATCCTGTATGACTGAGGCCCGAACTGATCATTGCCCAATACTGGAATCGCTAGAGGAAAAATAGCGAGGATAACCAATGGAGCTTATTGAATTAATATACGATGCGGATTGCCCGAATGCTGGGAGGGCAAGGCAGGCAATTCTGTCTGCACTTTCAGTTTCAAAAAAACCACTCAGATGGATTGAATGGGACAGAGGAGACGAAGAGTCCCCGCCTCATGCGAAAGCGTATGGTTCTCCAACAATTCTGGTAAACGGCAAAGATGTTGGAGGATTACAACCCGACGAGGCCACCAACTCCTGCCGACTGTATGAAGCAGGTGCGAGAGCCCCGTCGGCGAAAGCCGTAATAAGACTCCTCTCGTCTTCGGTTTCTGATGGTGGGACGGGTGGTTCTGGAGCGGGTCGCCGTGTTGCTGGGACGTTGCCTGCTGTGGGACTCGCAATGCTGCCTAAACTGACCTGTGCCGCTTGCTTTCCAGCCTATGCCGCGATTCTGGGGTCGCTCGGTATTGGGCTCTGGAATTATACTCCATACCTTCTCCCGCTTACCATAGCTTCGCTGGCCATCGTTCTGTTTATGCTCGCGTTTCGCGCCCGAAGAAGGCGTGGATATATGCCATTGATCGTTGGCGTAATCGTTTCATTGGCGATCATTTTTAGTAAGTTCTATCTGCATTCTGATCCCTTGCTCTATGTTGGTATAGCGGGACTTATCCTGGTATCTGGCTGGAATGCGTGGCCAAAGAGGGCACTGTCCGGAGAGGTTCACTGCAATCATTGCTAATAGTAAAAAAGGAGGAAAAGAAAATGAAAAAAGTTGAGGTATTCAGTGCGGGTTGTTCTGCCTGCGAAGGCGTTATTTCAGAAGTTAACGATATTTCTGGCTCAAAGGAAGTTGTTGTTCTCGATATGAAAGACCCGTCCGTTTCATCAAGGGCGAAGTCACTAGGAATCGAGTCAGTACCGGCCATACTTGTGGACGGAAAGCTCGCCGAATGTTGCGCTGGTCGTGGGGTGAACCTAAAGACTATTCAGGCTGCCGTAAGATAACGATAGAAAATTACAGGGGGTAGATCCAAAGCCCCCTGGAATTCGGAAGCCGGATTATTATGGACAGTAAAAGACTTGATTCGGTATACCGGGAATGTCCCTGCTTGGGTTCGTAATACGAAAGCCCACATAAGTTAAAATGGACCGAGGTGACAATAAATGAATGTGATTACTCTGCACCCAAAACTGAACCACTTTCCTATTGCTCTGATATTTCTTGCCGTACTTTTTGAGATTCTCTTCATCTGGAAAAAGGAGGATTTCTATCGGAGGGCTTCTGTTTGGATGGTCTACCTCGGTATTATGGCGGCGATCATAGCAGCAGCAAGTGGCCTTCTGGCATCCGATACTCTCGGTCATAATTCACTCGGACACGATATGGTGCATGACCACCGAAACATTATGCTTACCGCAACGGGAATCTGGGCGATTGTCGCTATCCTTTTACGGTTTACAAAGTTTCAGACTGGCAAAGGTCTACTGGTTGTTCTGCCGCTCCTCATCGTTGTCGCCAGCCTAATGACTTATGGCGCATCGGTTGGCGGTGAAATGGTTTTTGAGCATGGGACCGGCGTTCGCGTGGAGCACACCGACGGCCACCAAGATGGGCATTCACTAGAAAACGAGCACAGCCACGACGATCATGAGCATCATCATTGAGGCCTTATGGGATTTTCTATAAATAGCAATAACGGTCGGACATATCCTTTCCTCACAAGGAATACCGTCCATCGGTTCCGACTTCATAATTTAACCGAGAAATAAGAAAACGAGTCAGAACGGTAAGAGTTCATGGGCTTCCAGGTCGGATCGTGATCACACCTGACCACGAATCTGTTTATTTAGAGACGCAAATGTGTATAATCGATCGGTGTGCGGCGGAAGGATTACAGGGGTTACCAGCATCAGATCAGTAGTTCAGTTGGTTAGAGCACTTCTCTGAAAGGAAGGGGTCGGAAGTTCGCGGGGCATTTTGTGGGACATTTGGGACATTCTCGAATCCGACAAAACCCGACACTTTCAGGGGCCTTTTCGGTGCCTGAGCAACCGGGACATTTTTGGGGAATTTGGGGAATCAAGACAACCTGGTATTTGCAAACGGGATGATTTTGGGTAATTTGGGTAATCTCTATGCCCGGGAATTTGCTGGACTGAGAAGCAGTATAGGCCCTTCCTCAAACGTACCGGCCAAATGGGAGCCCGGGGAACTATCGGTTATCGCGCCTATGGTCGGTGGTGGTTGCCGGTTGCGTGAAACCGGGCCTCCCTGTTTATCTTTCGTTCCCCTCAGACCTTCGTGCCGTGACGATACAACGATACCGGGAAGGTGACACTGGATGTCTGTTTGTATAGGGGTTACTCCAGCTCCCCCTTTCTCTTGCGCCGGAAGTAGGTGGCCCGGCTGATTTCCATATTTTCCCAGGGAGCCTCTTTCTCTAAAGAATCCCGATTCCAGTATTCCGCTTTAGTCCTATATTGAGACTGGATGTCCGTTTGTATAGGGGAGGGGCGCCGGCATTCTCGCTTTCTAAGTGCGTCCCGTTCTCTTAAAAGGCTTTTGGGGACCAGAGACCTTAAATTCAATTCCCGGGCTTCTGATTCTGTTATTTCCAGACGGTCCACGATTGTTTCAGTGCGGAACCGGTAGCGTGGATCCACCTCGATTCCCCTCCATTCGATCCGTTCCCCTCTGGCCGCGGCCATTGCCCTTTTGATTGTGGTTCGGGTATTGGTCAGGGCTTCTCGATCAAACCTACCGACGCACTCCCGGCCCCACCGTTTAGCCTCTGCCTCCAGCCTTCGGGGCTCGATCATCCAGCTAAGGCCCACTGTGCAGAGAAAGACAAATAGATCCCGGAATCCTTCGGGGACACCGTGCGGCCACCGGTAGTCTTTCAAGGCTCGAAGCTCCTGGAATCGGGATCCCCAAAGAGTCTTAGCGTTCCAGCGATTCCGAGAAAAGAAGCCATTGCTGTTTCTTCGTTTCGCTACTTCGTATTCAAAGGGGTGGACGATAGTTCGTTCTGATTCCCCCACTATTTCCCGGAAGATGTCCTCGAAGTCCCAGACCGTAGAGGATTCGTGGAGCACTTCAACGGTCCGGCCATTCTTGCTATTTTTCGTCCCGGGTAGGCGAAGGACTCTGGAAGCGTCGATAGCGCCCCTGTCAGCTCCTACTGACTTCAAGGCCTGGTAAATCTCTAACTGGCATTCCTTCCACCTGTAAAGCTCACGGATAGGAATAGGGCGGTGCAGCCAGAGGAAATAGAGTCCCTTTCCGCTGCTGACTATGGCTGTCGGTTCCGGGATCCGGTGTCGGTCCAGAGCGAGTCTGGCTTCGTCTGCGATAAGTTCCGGGTGAAGGTCTGCAAGATCCGGGTGGCGGTAGTAGTCCAAATCGGCCCAGAGAGCGTCCGCTTCTTTCAGGGCATATTCAAAGCGGCACTTTCTATCAAAGCGGTTTTGCGAAAGATAAACGTCTATGGACTTCGGGTAGTCGCGCAGATAGCTTTCAAGCTGACCGACAGGGACCGCGTTCTGTTCCCACTTTCGCCGCCCTTGATCTGGCTTATGGCAGAGGAATACATAGCCTTCCCCTGTACCGTGTAAGCGGTTCGCGTACTCGATTGATTCAGGTCCGAGTCCCGGAAGGTTCGGCTCAATCTGCAAATATTGAGCTTTCATCCTACCAGCTCCGGATCCACGGCTTCAAGATCCAGATAAGCCCGGGCCTGGAATGAATAGCAATGATCATCCGGACGGTCTGGCCTTTCGATCTCTTCAAGCGAGAATCTGACAAGGGCCTCGATCCCCTCCGGTGTCTCTGCCTGAGCGATAGCGGACCACTTCCCGGGGCGCTGTTCTTCAAGCGGGACTATCCCTATACCCTGCCCTGAGTCGTAGAAAGCCAGGAGCCAGTAAAGGGCATACAGGCTTTCGTCGCCGTCTTGCTCAAAGGGCCTGACGTTGCTGATCTGCCATCCATTATTGCCGTAGTCGGAAACCGTGGAATGTAGAAGAGCAACCTTGACAGCGGCGGCCATTAGACCGCCACCGTTAGAGGTTCAATCCAGACAGTCAGGGCATAGCGTCCGGAACGATTCTTTACTCGAAATAGATTGATTCCGAGTGTCCATTCTTTTCGCTTCTGCTTCGCCTGCCAGCCGTTGCTAACCAGCCGGGGCCGGACGGTATATTCTGTTCCGTCCGGTAAAGAGAATCTGATTTCCGGGTTTCGTAAGCCCGGATGATTAAAGAAAGTCTTAAACTCTCGTATGGTCCTTTCGGCCAGCTCTACTGTTTCAGGCTGGCCGGTTAGAATTGTGGTGCCTTCATCAGACACCGAAATGGTATATTCCATTTGTCGCTTGCTCCTTTATGGCGGAGCGAAACGTGCTCAATCAGGTCGGTCTTATGTCGCATTGCATCCTCCGCCGAAAATCAAAATTCCGGGACCATTCCTATTGGTTTGGTACGCCGGTCGGAGGCAAAGAGCTGACAATTTTATGTTGACAGTTTCCGTACGGAAACGATTCTCCAAGTCGCTTAACACCTGAAAGACTTCGCTCCGGCGGAGTTTTTCTTTACCCCTTCTGTCCGACTCGATCCGATTTAGTGGGCAAACCCAATCGGCGTCAATGAAACAAACAGATAGAATAGCATTTACACTTCACTACATTTCTGTCAAGTACGGAATAAGCTCTCGTGGATCTCGATCAGCTTCTCTATTGAAACCTTCTCTGGACGAAGCTTTACCTTTGTAACCGTGTCCTTGTTCACCTTGGCCTTTTGGGCTACCTCCCGGACAGTGTGGGCCTGTAGATATGTTTGAATATCCCTGACCATTGAAGTCCGTGCGAGACCGGCGTATTTTTCTACTTCTTCTTTCGCCCGGGATGCTTCAGCCTCCAGCTCGTCTCGCTGCGATACCAGCTCTGCGTAGGTTCGCTTCAGGTCTTGAAAGTAGTCGTTGTTCTCTTCAGATTTCCTTTCTACACTCTGCTCTATGGTCTGAAGGCGCTCATTAAGCTTTTGCTCTAAGCTCTGCAATCGCTCTTCGATTGAGTTTTGCTCTGCTGCGTTCAGCTTATTTCCGACATCCCTCGGAATTGAGAATGAAGCATAACGAAGTATCTTGTACGCTGTTAACCTTTCGGATTCGCTCAGTTCGTAGGATGGATCTAAAATCCTGTCCGCAAGGTAGGCTCCGTTCATTGCAAGGATTAGGGCACCGTTTTCTGTATGGCTCTCCGGGTGAAGCCTCTCGAATAAGGGCAATGCAAGGCGCAAAAAGCTTTCTGTGAATCCAGAGGGGGTCTTTTCGGTCCCCCGGTGGGCACTCGGTCCCGGCGCGGAGTGGCGGGCTTCCTGTGAGAAATCCAGCGTCGTTGGATGGAGCAGGGCATCAATAAGATCGGTGATCGCCTCTGGAGGGGTTGCGTCCGATTCGTGTTTATTCCCATCCGACTCCGTAGAGCGGCGGACTTCTTCTGCAAATGCTGCAAGCAGGTATTGGTCAAAGGACTCTAAGCGAGACTTACTGTCCCTGGATTTGTTTTCAGGGCGATTCTCAGTGTCTGCGAATTTGGCCTGTTGGTTTGCTGCCATAGAGTCAAACCGTGGCCAATGTCTTTTTGCCTTTCCGGAAAACTATCTCGGCTCCCAGGGAATGGACAATACGACTCAGGACCGCAAGAGTCGGGTTGCTGCCTTCACCGCTTCGCAAACCTTGAATAACAGAAGTTGATACATTCGCTTTTTTCGCAAGCTCCCTGACTGAAAGGCCTTCCGCTTCCATCAGCTCCAGAATCAGCTCGGAAACGGCCAGCCGTTCCTCTTCTTCCTCCATCTTTTCGCGGAAGGATTTGGACTTCATCAGTCGGTCATAAGTCGAAGTGGTAGTAAGTTCCTTTTTTCGTCCTGCTCTCATAGTCCTCTTTCCTCCTGTCCGCCCGGGCCTTCTCTGCTTTCGGAAGCTTGTCTGTTTTCTTGTAATACCCGTTGGTTATTATGATTTTTCTGCCACGAACAAAGAAGCACAGAAAGCGGTAGGGCTGAGGCTTAAAGGCAAAGATCCAGTCCCCTTCATTCCGGAATTTTGTTTTGTCTCGGATCTCTCCGGTTTCAGCCATTCTCTTAAAGAGAGCCATCGTCTTTACCTGGTAAGCCTCCGAAAGCTCATTGAAGTATTCCAGAGGCTCGCTGGCTCCATCCTCAGTGAGATACCATTCAATCTGAAACTTCTCTCCTGAATAGGCTATGTATTCCGGCACTGGTTTACTGTACTGATTTATCGGTACACTTGTCAACGGATCTTTTCTGCTCATACAGGATTAGTAGGAGCAAAATGGAACCGTTCCCGCTGTATTTGGGCTGTTCTTTAGGGTGTCCGAAAACTCAATCCCCTATGTTGGCCCCGTGCTTTGCCGCGACAAGCTCCAGTTTTTGCCAGGTAGATTGGACTGAATCCATATTGATCCCTTGCTCTGAGAGTCTGAAAGTGAAGGCTTGCACTGCTATTCCTGGCTGTCCCACAAAGAGTCCGAGTAACCCGATGAATAGCGCGGACAGGTTCCCTTCGTTTCGTTTCCTGACCTGTCTGACTACTGCATCCCAGGCGTGGATATGGTTTACATACGCTTGTCGGAAATCAGGTGGCGCGCCTCGCAAGTCTATCTGACGCATTCTCTGGACCAGAGTGGAAAGGGCCTCTTCTTCGGTTGCTCCATCCTCTATCGCTTCCTGAGCTTCCCGGTAAAGCTCCCGGTCCTCTGAAATAATACTCTCGATAGCCCGGCTTTCCCTGCTTTGGAAAAGGATACAGGATGGAAGAAGCGATGCCAGCAAAAGGATGGTAGGTAAGCGAAAGGGTGCCATAACCTTTGAAGCGGTCTGGCTCAGGATCAAGTCAAGCCTGATCCAGTGGAATTGGTGCGCTCTTTTTAGGGACTAAAGAAACTCCAGTACACGCTCTGGTAGGGGAACGGTTGGATTGTCCTTTTTATAGAGTGCCAAAACCTCGAAGGCCCGCCCCCTGAGGGGCAAGGCTTCACTGTTTTCGCACGGTTATTTCTGGAGCTTTGCCAGGGTTTGCTCCAGAGTCTCTTTCAGGGCTTCCCTTTCTTTTTTGTTGGGGATAGCTTCTGGATTTCCTTTTCGATCTGGCTTAGCCGTTTCTCGATCTCTTTCTTTTGCGCCTGTAAGTCCCTCTGTTCTGCTTTCAGGTCTGCAATCAGGTGTTTAGTGGAAGGCTCTGGTTTCGCCTGTTTCCCCGCTGTTTGCTGGAAAGGGGGCTCCTGTTTTAGAGTGGGTTTCCTTCTCTGTTTCCCATCGGCTCCAGTCCTTTCCTCCAACTGGGGAATTTCCCCAGTTGATTCAGCCTTCTTTCTGATCTTTGAAACGGTCTTATGATCGGTCCCAGATTGCTTTGATATTTGCCGGTCTGACAGGTCGGGGTTCTGCTTCAAAAGATAGGCGACCAGCTTTCGCTTTTGATCCGTGGTTAGATGCCTCCGGGCCAGATTATCCTCGATAGCGTAGGCTTGCCGGTCCTCCGCTTCCACGATTTCCAGAGGGATAGTTTCAAGACCTAACTCTGAGGCTATCTCCCATCGGTTGAAACCGGAAAGGATCTGCCATTTAGTATTACCCTTTTCCCGGTAGGCCCGAATTGGATCCCGGACCCCTTCGCGTTCGATACTGTCTTTCAATCGCTCCCGGTCCTCCGGAGCCATAGGCATCAAGCCCTGGACTTCCAGAAGCTCCGGGGATGGCGCGCAGGCTTTCGGACTTACAGGCTGGCTTCCTAATACCTCGACGTTCATTGATTCCCCCCATAAAGGCTCAATAGCGGTTGCTCGATTGTCTCTCTGGTTGCTTTAGTCCATTTGCCTTTGGACGTGGCCAGTTTTGCCGCTGTGAGGCTCCGGGGGATGGTCCCGGAAAAGCAATCCTTGAAAGCGTCGGTGTACCGCTGCGAAAGATCCTTCGGGGTCCCCTTCAGGGAGCCCGGGGCTTTGTATCCTGAAATCAAAACCTCTGGATTCTTTTTCAGCTTCCGGACTTGCTCCACGGTGTATTGAGTCGGGGCAAAAGCTGTTTCGCTCATTTCGCAAGGAATAAGGATTCTGTCAGAGGCCATTATAGCGGCCCGGGTGAGTCCCTGCAAAGTCGGTGGCGTATCAAAGACTATGGCCCCCGCCTCTATGTCCTCTGTGATGCGCTCCAGAGCGAAAGGGTCAGCGGACGTAAAGACCTGATCCAATCGGAAGTCTGCTGGCAAAAGCCTTACGTTCTCAAAAGCCCCGCTATTGTGCAGGGCTTCCGATACTTCACAGCCACCGGTCAGAGCGTCGAACAGTCCGGGCTTTCTTTCGCTTTCAAAGAGCGTTGAGGCTCCCCCTTGCGGATCGCAGTCTACAAGGCAGACCGTCTTTCCAGCGTCGGCGAAGGCTTTAGCCAGAAGGACGGCTGTAGTGCTCTTGCCGGATCCTCCTTTCTGATTCACTACTGCGATTTTCATTCCTTCCCCCCTTCGCGTTCTGCTTCTTCCTCGAAGTACCTTGGCAGGGCGGTAAGGATACGGATGGACCACTTGTAAGATTCCGGGGACATTATGGCTTCCTCCAAAGTGCCAGGGTTATCAGAAAGGCCCCTGTAGCTTTCAGAAATTCAATTCCCGTCCTGACCCCTCCGGAAACGGAAAGGGCCTCTCTGAGAGGCTGCCAGAGCCCTTTAAAGGGATGTTTTGCAGTCTTTGACCGGGCATATTGTCGGGCATTTCGGGCATTCCATAGGGAAGGGAGCCAGTCGGTTTTTCCCCGGTTATTTCCCTGTTTTTTCCCTGTTCTTTCGCTGTTCTTCAGGGCCTCCGATAGCTCCGCAAATCTCAGGATAAGGTCTGCCAGCTCCTTTGATGCCAGCTTGCCCTTTACCGAGTCCGGGAGCCTGTCCCATTCTTGATTGAATACCTCCGGATCAAGTCCGGTGGCTTTGAGTGCCAGGGTTTGCTTTCGCTTGCCTGTCCCCTTTGGTTTTGTTCGTTTGTTCTCAGTCATCTTTCGTTTCCTCCTTATTCGTGAACGATTGGTGATTAGAGCCAGCCGGTGCCGTTACACCGGCGAAGCTCGCCTTTCCCTTTTTATAGAGGGTCAAAACTCTTGTCTGAATTATTGCGCTGCCTGCCTGTAGGCCCTTCGGACTCTGACCAGAATTTCCAGAATGCGCTTCTGTAAGGCCCGATCCTTCGCTTCACGGGCCAGAGCCATTAAGTCCCGGTGGATCCGGTCAAGGTCTGTAAGAGTGCTGTTCATTGCTTCGCCTGCCTTGCTTCCAGTGCTTCCTCGATCAGTATGGCGGCCATCTGAGTCTTTGGCCGACGGTCCGCCACGGCTTCTTTTTCCAGCCAGTCCAGAACGTCCTCGGTGAGTCTGACTGTCACGTAAGCGGTTTTCGGATTCGTCGCCTTCTTGCGCCCTTTCTTCTTAGCTTGCTTTGGTGTTTCTTCGTCGCGGTTTCGTGGCTTTACCATTGAATACTTGCTCCAGTTCAAGGATGGATTGGAATTGCAGGCGGTTTTCATCGTAGATGGCCGCTGTAGTCGATACCTGAGCGTGGCCCAGGTGGACGGATACTTCCTTTAGCGTGGCCCCGGCTGCCAGAAGGGCGGTGGCGTTCGCGTGTCTCAGGGTGTGCGGATGGATCCTTCGGCCTAATGCTTCCTCGGAATGCTCTGTGATTAGCTGCCAGAAGCGTTGGCGGGTATAATGACCGTTTCGTGCCCGGTGGTGGTGATTCTGGAAAAGGACTCTCTGGCTCTGGAAGGCTTCGCGTACCGCATCAAAGGCAGTTCGGGGAACGTCTACCTTTCGGGCCTTGTTTCCTTTTCCGAGAATGGACAGGCGGACTCTATCCTTTTTGATCTCGCAATCGGAAAGCTCAATACTCAATGCCTCTGAGATTCGCAGGCCAGAAAGTCCGAGAAAGCGAAGGGTGGCCTTCAGCTTCGGGCTTGCGGAGGCTTCCAGCTTTCGGAGTTCTTCAGGGCTCAGGGTTTCGTCTCTGTCTATGGCCTTCTCTACTTTCGGGGTTGCCTTGCGAAACAGAACGTCCAGCTTTTGATGAAGCTCTATGGAATCGCTGCTCTGTTTGATTGCGCTCTTGAGTGCCGCGACGTAGGAAGCCACGGTGTTTGGCCGGAACCGGGAGCCGTCTTTCTTTCGGATGGATCCACTTTTCAGAGCGGCGAAGAAGGACCGGACAGAGGCTTCGGAGAGCTGACCCTGGCTGTATTCATTGAACAGGGCCACGGCTCTTCCCCGGTGGTCCGCTGGAACCGGTAGGGCTCCGGGCTGGCTGATTCTCTGGATGGCTCCCATAAGAATACCTTACCAGCTCCCCCGGCCCGGTCAATATACTTTTTGTGGTAAGTCGTGATAAATACACAGATCAAGGTAATTTTACAAAAGAGTCATTATGTAAAATAAGGCCATTCAGGTGCGTCCTTCGTAAAGAACAGATTCTCGATCAGTGGATGATGAGGCGGCCCTTTCTGTGATGAATGATCAGGTCCGACAAAATCGCACATTTCCGGACATTCTCGATAAAAGAATAAAAATCACATTCAGCCCTTGACACCGTATCTATGTACGGTGCTTATCATAGCCATAATGCAGACGTTCACTATTGGGCAACTGGCCAGCAGGGCTCAGGTCAATGTGGAAACCGTTCGGTTCTACGAGCGGAAGGGCCTGATCCGCCAGCCAGACCGCGGCGATAACTATCGGCAGTATTCTGAAGAAGAAGTCAGGACAATTCTATTTATCAAACAGGCGAAATCTCTCGGATTTACTTTGAATCAAATTAAGGAATTGCTCTCTTTGCGATTGAGCAGGCCGAGCAATTGTAGAAGTGTCCGCGAGAAAACCGAAGCCAAACTGGTTGAAGTGAAAGAAAAAATTAAGGCCCTCAGGCGGTTGGAGCGGGTTCTGGCGGGTCTGGTAACATCCTGTATGACTGAGGCCCGAACTGATCATTGCCCAATACTGGAATCGCTAGAGGAAAAATAGCGAGGATAACCAATGGAGCTTATTGAATTAATATACGATGCGGATTGCCCGAATGCTGGGAGGGCAAGGCAGGCAATTCTGTCTGCACTTTCAGTTTCAAAAAAACCACTCAGATGGATTGAATGGGACAGAGGAGACGAAGAGTCCCCGCCTCATGCGAAAGCGTATGGTTCTCCAACAATTCTGGTAAACGGCAAAGATGTTGGAGGATTACAACCCGACGAGGCCACCAACTCCTGCCGACTGTATGAAGCAGGTGCGAGAGCCCCGTCGGCGAAAGCCGTAATAAGACTCCTCTCGTCTTCGGTTTCTGATGGTGGGACGGGTGGTTCTGGAGCGGGTCGCCGTGTTGCTGGGACGTTGCCTGCTGTGGGACTCGCAATGCTGCCTAAACTGACCTGTGCCGCTTGCTTTCCAGCCTATGCCGCGATTCTGGGGTCGCTCGGTATTGGGCTCTGGAATTATACTCCATACCTTCTCCCGCTTACCATAGCTTCGCTGGCCATCGTTCTGTTTATGCTCGCGTTTCGCGCCCGAAGAAGGCGTGGATATATGCCATTGATCGTTGGCGTAATCGTTTCATTGGCGATCATTTTTAGTAAGTTCTATCTGCATTCTGATCCCTTGCTCTATGTTGGTATAGCGGGACTTATCCTGGTATCTGGCTGGAATGCGTGGCCAAAGAGGGCACTGTCCGGAGAGGTTCACTGCAATCATTGCTAATAGTAAAAAAGGAGGAAAAGAAAATGAAAAAAGTTGAGGTATTCAGTGCGGGTTGTTCTGCCTGCGAAGGCGTTATTTCAGAAGTTAACGATATTTCTGGCTCAAAGGAAGTTGTTGTTCTCGATATGAAAGACCCGTCCGTTTCATCAAGGGCGAAGTCACTAGGAATCGAGTCAGTACCGGCCATACTTGTGGACGGAAAGCTCGCCGAATGTTGCGCTGGTCGTGGGGTGAACCTAAAGACTATTCAGGCTGCCGTAAGATAACGATAGAAAATTACAGGGGGTAGATCCAAAGCCCCCTGGAATTCGGAAGCCGGATTATTATGGACAGTAAAAGACTTGATTCGGTATACCGGGAATGTCCCTGCTTGGGTTCGTAATACGAAAGCCCACATAAGTTAAAATGGACCGAGGTGACAATAAATGAATGTGATTACTCTGCACCCAAAACTGAACCACTTTCCTATTGCTCTGATATTTCTTGCCGTACTTTTTGAGATTCTCTTCATCTGGAAAAAGGAGGATTTCTATCGGAGGGCTTCTGTTTGGATGGTCTACCTCGGTATTATGGCGGCGATCATAGCAGCAGCAAGTGGCCTTCTGGCA